>OZ220489.1:0-2358194 GCA_965115905.1 Tepidiformaceae bacterium | reverse complement strand
GCGACTTCGTCCACATCCGCGACATCCTCGAGCAGTATCTCGATGAGGACAGCGAGGCCGCTGAGCGCCGCGAGCTGGCGGCCATTGAGGCGGGCTTCGGCGACCTCGACCATCTCCTCGGCGGTTTCAAGCGCGATGACCTTGTCATCGTTGGCGCCCGCCCGAGCGTGGGGAAGTCCAGTTTCGCCCTCGGCATCGCCCGCAACGCCGCGCTCAATCAGGGCGCGAACGTCGCCTTCTTCTCCCTCGAGATGTCGTCCGAACAACTTGCCGTTCGCCTCCTCGCGGGCGAATCCGGCGTTGACAGCACCCGCCTCCGCCTTGGCGGCCAGACTGAGCTGGAGGAGCGCCGCATCATCCGCGCCACGGGCGAGCTCGCGGGCGCCAACATCTGGTTCGACGATTCCCCCACCCTCACCGTCGCCGAACTGCGCTCCAAGGTGAGGCGCCTCAACAGCTCCCAGGGCGTCGATCTGGTCGTTCTCGATTACCTCCAGCTCATGCAATCCGACGCCCGCTGGAACGGACGCGAGAATCGCGTGCAGGAGATCAGCTACATCTCCCGCACGCTGAAGGGCCTCGCCCGCGAGATGAACGTCCCGGTCATCGCGCTCGCCCAGCTCTCGCGCGCGATCGAGCAGCGCCATCCACGCATCCCCATGCTCTCCGACCTGCGCGACTCCGGCTCCATCGAGCAGGACGCCGACGTCGTCATCTTCCTCAGCCGCGAAGAGCTTTACACCACGCGCGAGCAGTGGATGGCCGAGCACCCGGAGTTGCCCGAAAGCGCCTATCCCCAGGGCGTCGCCCAGGTCATCGTCGCCAAGCACCGCAACGGGCCGACCGGGACCGTCGAGCTGCGGTTCCGCGAGCGCCTCGCCAAGTTCGAGGACTGGGCGCTCCAGCCCGATGGCGAAGACCTGCCGCCCGAGGAGCTGCGCCGATGAGCGCGCCCACCCCCTTCGAGGGGTTTCCCGCCATCGGCAAGGCCACCGCCATCCCCAACACCTTCTTCGTCGCCGTGCTCCCCGCCATGCGCGAGGCGGGCGATCTCCTCGCCTTCCTCTGGGTCGCGCGCCTCGTCCAGGAGCAACAGGGCGAGTCCCGCTTCGTCACCGCCGAACAGCTCTGGGCGCTTCCCGAAGCCGCTGCAAGCTTCGAGACCCTTGCCGGCGGGCGTGAGTCGCTCGAACGCGGCCTCGCGACCTGCGTCGAACTCGGCGCCCTGCTCGCCCTCGACCTCGCCGGCGGGGGGCGTCAGGAGACCGCCTACTTCCTCAACAACCCCGCCTCCCGCCGCGCCGTGGCCCGCGCCCGGGGCGGCGACCTCGAACTCCGCCCGGGCGCCATCGCCTACGAACCCCAGCCCGTCCGCCGTCCCAACATCTTTCATCTCTACGAAGAGCACGTCGGCACGATCACGCCGCTTGTGGCCGAACGCCTGCTCGTCGCCGCCGAGCAGTTTCCGCAACACCTGATCGAGTCCGCCTTCCGCGAGGCGGCCGAGCGCAACGTGCGCAACTGGCGCTACATTGAACGCATCCTCCAACGCTGGTCCGAGGGGAACCAGGATGAAACGTCTGGACAAGATTCTGTCGAACTCCGCCGTCGGCGCTACGCCGGCGACGGGACCACAGGATCCGCCTCCCGCCCCCGCTGACGAGCGCGACGCCGGCGACTGCTCCCGCTGCGGCGGCGCCGGCTTCGTCCGTCGCGCGCGCGAGCTCGAAGATCCCCGCTTCGGGCGCGCCGAACCATGCTCGTGCGTCCTCGACGAAACCGGCGAGGCGCGCCGCACGCGCCTCGAGCGCATCAGCAATCTCGGCGCCCTCACCAGTCTCACCTTCGACTCCATCGAGGGCGAGAACGCCGCGGTCGCCCGCGTGCGCGCCTATGCGGATGGCCCCAATGGCTGGCTCGTGCTCAAGGGCGCCAGCGGCTCCGGCAAGACCCAGCTCGCCGCCGCCATCGCCAACGAACGCATCGCCCGGGGCGAGCCCGTCCTCTTCATGTTCACCCCCGACCTCCTCGACGGCCTGCGCGCCTCCTACCAGCCCGCGGAGGGGGACCCCGGCTTCGATGCGCTCTTTGACCAGGTCCGCAACGCGCCCCTCCTCATCCTCGATGACATCGACGCGGCCGCCTCCAGTGAGTGGGCGCGCGAGAAGCTCTTCCAGCTCATCAACGCCCGTTACAACGCCGCCCTCCCTACCGTCTGCACCTGCCACTCCCTCACCGACGCCCTCGAGGAACGCCTCACGCGGCGGATCGCTTCCGGCGCCGTCATCGACCTCGCGGGCGATGCCCCGTCCTCCCGTTACCGCCAGATCGGCGGCATGCCCCGCGCGCGCCTCGATGACTTCGGCTTCCATAACTTCCAGACCCGCCTCCACCACTACGCTGCTGAGGAACAAGAGTCCCTCCAGACCGCCTGGGAAAGCGCCCACCGCTTCGCTGACGCTCCCGATGGCTGGATGCTCATCCTCGGCGAGAGCGGCTGCGGCAAGACGCACCTTGCGGCGGCGGTCGCGAACGTCGTGCTGCGCAACGGCGGCGACGTTTTCTTCGCCGTCGTTCCCGACCTCCTCGACCACCTCGGCGCGTCTTTCAATCCCAAGCGCGGCGAGCCCGGCTATGACGAAATCTTCGAGAACATTCGCGCCGCTGGCCTGCTGGCGCTCGATGGCCTCGGCCCCTATGCGGGCTCGTCGTGGGCCGCCGAGAAGCTCTTCCAAATTGCGAACTACCGCGCCGCCTCGCGCCTTCCCACTCTCATCACCGCCGCCCTCTCGCTCGATGAGCTGCGCGAGGCGCATCCCCGCATCGCCGTGCGCGCGCTCGATCCGAAGCTCAGCCAGCACGTGGGGATCATCGCCGGTCCCTATAACCTGCCGCCCCGTCGCACGGGCGCCCGCCGCCGCTAGTCCCGCGGGCGTTCCAGCCCCCGCCGCTCCAGCCACGCCCCCAGCGCCCAATGAGTTGTGTCGAAGGCCAGATCCGCCCAGGGAATCTCGTGCGGGGCGAACCAGCCGATTTCGCTCGTCTCCGACCCCGCCGATCCCTCCCCCAGCGCCCGCGCCTCGTACACGATGACCACCACCCCGGCGTGGGTGCGGGTGTAGACGCCCAGCAGCGAGACGTCGGCGACCTCCAGGTTGGCCTCCTCGCGCGTCTCCCGCGTGGCCGCCTCCTCCGCCGTCTCGCCCACGTCCATGAACCCGCCGGGGAAAACCCACGCCCCCAGGCGCGGCTCGATCGCGCGTCGCACGAGCAGCACGCTGCCGTCGTCGCGCACGGGAATCGTGCCCGCCACGGGACGCGGATTCAGATAGTGCACGAATCCGCAACTGACGCAGACCAGCCGCGGCATCGTATCCCCCCGCGGGACGCGCTCCGTCAACTCGCCGCCGCACTGCATGCAGAAGCGGCTGCTCGCGTGTGGGTGGCTTGTCACGAACCGCGCATCGTCGCGGGCGCGCGTTCCATCCCCAACGACTCCGGCCCCTCGATCCACTCCTCGCCGTCCGCCCAGACTTCCTTCTTCCAAACCGGCACACGCCGCTTGATCTCGTTCACGAGCCAGTGGCCCGCCTCGAACGTCGCTGCGCGATGCCCCGCGCTCACCGCTACGAGCAGGCTTGTCTCGCCGATCTCCAGCCGCCCCGTGCGGTGGAGCGCGGCGCTGTCGGTCAGGTCAAACCGCTCCACCGCCTCCTCCGCCAGCTCCCGCAGCGTCTTCTCCGCCATCGAGGGATAGGCGTCGTACACGAGGTGGTCGACCGCCCGTCCCTTGTTGTGGTTGCGAACGACGCCCAGGAACACGTCCACCGCTCCCGCCTCATCGCGCCGCACAGCCGCGATCGCCTCCTCCGGGTCAAGCCGCTCCGGGGTCACGCGGATCAGCATCGTCAGCCTCCCGATACCGGTGGAATCAACGCCAGCGTCGCGCCTGCCGGTACCGGCGCGTCCTCGTCAGCGTACGCTTCGTCGACTGCGTAGAGCAGCGTGGGCGTGAACTCCGCGATCTGCGGATGCGCCGCCGTCAGCCGATCGCGTACAGAAGCGACCGTGTCCCCCGCCAGATGCGGCAGCGAGAGCTCACGCGTCCCCACCGCATCGGCCAGCGAGGCGAACAGCAGCACTGTGATCGCCATGCCGCGATTGTAGCGCTCCCTTCCCCGATGGCGGTATTCTGCGCCGCCGTGGCTTCGCTCCTTTCTCGCGCGCTTGACCTGCTCTATCCCCCGCGGTGCGTTTCCTGCGCGGCCTTCGGCCACAACCTCTGCGGGGACTGCGCCGGTCAGCTGCAGCCCGCCCGCGGCCCCGACTACTGCGATCGCTGCAACGGCCGTCGCGACGATCGGAAGCGCTGTCTTGGCTGCCGTGGCTGGCGTGACCTCGACGGCGCCCGCGCCGCCTTCGCGATGGAAGGGCCCGCCCGCCTTGCTGTGCACGGCCTCAAGTTCAGCGGCATCCGCGCCCTCGCGACCGATATGGCTGACGCGCTTCAGCCCATCGCCGAGGCGCTCGCGCCCGAGGCCATCTTCCCCGTGCCCCTGCACGCCCGGCGGCAGCGATCGCGCGGTTTCAATCAGGCCGAAGTCCTGTTCGACCGCCTCGGCTGGCCGGCCGCCCCCGGGCGCCTCGAGCGCATCCGCTGGACCTCCAGCCAGGTCGGCCTCAGCGCCGTCCAGCGACGCAGGAACATCGCCGGCGCCTTCCGCTACCGCGGGCCAAGCCTCAAAGGCGCCACCGTCGCCGTCCTCGATGACGTCGTCACCACCGGCGCGACCGCCAGCGAGTGCGCGCGCGTCCTCCGCGAACACGGCGCCGCCCACGTCTACGCCATCGCCTACGCCCGCGCCTCCTACCCCTCCCACACGTCCGGTCGCTCCGGGGACTAGGGCGGTCTCGCGGTCGTTGTCGCTACAATGGACGCTCGATGGCGCTTCCTGCCGGCCCTCCCCTGTCCCCTGAGGCCGCCGCCGCCGCGGAGTCGCTCGCCCGTATCCGCGAGGAGATCCACGCGGCCGTCGTCGGCCAGGACGCGCTCATCGACCGGCTGCTGATAGGCCTCCTCGTGTCCGGTCACGTGCTCGTCGAGGGCGTTCCGGGGCTTGCCAAGAGCCTCACCGTGACGAGCCTCGCGAACGCGCTCAACGTTGACGGCGTGCGTATCCAGTTCACGCCTGACCTGCTTCCCGCCGACCTCATCGGCACGGAGGTGTTGAATCCCGCCAAAGGGGACTTCGCCATCCGCAAGGGCCCCATCTTCGCCAACATCGTCCTCGCCGATGAGGTCAACCGCGCCCCCGCCAAGGTGCAGTCCGCCCTCCTCGAAGCGATGCAGGAGCGGCAGGTCAGCATCGCCGGCCAGACCTTTCCCCTGCCCGACCCCTTCTTCGTGATGGCCACGCAGAACCCCATCGAGCAGGAGGGCGTCTATCCCCTCCCCGAAGCCCAGCTCGACCGCTTCCTCCTCAAGGTGCGGGTCGACTACCCCACCCGCCAGGAAGAGCGCCAGGTTCTCGAATTCGGCCTGACGGGCGGCGCGCCGCCGTCCGTTCGCGCCGTCGCAAGCCGCGATGAGCTGCTCGCCGCCCGCGAGGCGCTCGCTGGCGTCGCCCTCGACGAAGCCCTGAAGGACTACTGCGTCCAGATCGTCCAGGCGACCCGCCGTCCCGCCGCCTACCGCCTCCCCGAACTGCGCACGCTCATCGCCTACGGCGCCTCCCCGCGCGCCACCATCGCGCTTGCCCGCGCCGCCCGCGCCCGCGCGCTCCTCGAGGGCCGCGCCTACACCATGCCCGACGACGTGAAGGCGCTCGCCCACGACGTCCTCCGCCATCGCATCGTCACGACCTATGAGGCCGACGCCGAGGAAATCACAAGCGATGACCTCATCGACCGCGTCCTCGACGCCATCGAGGTGCCCTGAGGGCGGCGATGCCTGCGTGGCGCCGGCGGTGGCTTTCCTCGCGTGACCCCTCCCCTCCCGCGCCCTCCGCGACGGACGGGACCGCCGAGCTTCTGCGCCGCGTGCGCGCCATCGAGTTACGCGCCCGCCGGGTTGTCGATGACCTCTTTCTTGGCGAATACCACGCCGTCTTCCGTGGGCGAGGGATCGAGTTCGACGAACTCCGCCCCTACGTTGTGGGCGATGACGTGCGTTCCATTGATTGGAAGTCGTACGCCCGCACGGGCCAGCCGCTCGTGCGCCACTATCGCGAGGACCGCGACCTTACCGTTCTCTTCGCCGTGGACGTGAGCGCTTCGCAGCGAGCGGGCGCCGCCGCGCAGTCCAAGGCCAGCCTCGCCGCCGAGCTGTGCGCCGTCTTCGCCCTCGCCGCCATCCGCAACAACGACCGCGCGGGGCTCCTGCTCTTCGCCAGCGCCCCCGAGCGCTACCTGCGCCCCGCTGGCGGTAGCGTGCACGTCCTCCGTCTCGTGCGCGAAGCGCTCTCCGCCCGCCCCGCCACCCGCGGGACCGACCTTGGCGCCGCCCTCGAATATCTGATGGGCGTGCAGCGCCGGCGCGCCACCCTCTTCATCATCTCCGACTTCCTTACCGAGGGGTACGCGCGCGCCCTCCGCGCCGCCTCGCGCCGCTTCGACATCATCGCCGTGCGCATCCGCGAGCCTCTCGATGAGCAGCTTCCCGCGGCGGGCGTCGTTCGGCTTGCGGACGCAGAGACGGGCCTTGCCGTGGACGTCGACAGCGATGATGAGGCCGTGCGTGAGGCCTACGCGGCCCGCGTGCGGACCATCGACGCCGAGCGCGAGCGTCTCTTCGGCGAACTCGGCGTCGACGAGGTCGCCATTGTCACGGGGGAGGACTACGTTCGCACGCTCCTCGCCTTCTTCCGCCGCCGCGCCCGAGCCGTTGCGTGAGACGCCTGGCCCTCCTCTGTACGCTGGCGGTTCTGGTGGCGGCGCCCGCCGCCGCGTCCGCGCAGGCCCCCGAGGTCGCGCTCTCGCGGACAGTCGCCGCCGTCGGCGAGCCCATCGCGCTCACCATCCAGCTCGATACTCCCGCGGGCGCCGTTGTCGAGCTGGATCCCGCCGCCGCCACCTGGGGCGACATCCGCGTTATCCGTGTCCTCTCGCAGCGCGCGACCCCGCTGGAGGACGGACTGCGCCATCGCATCGAAGCGCTCGTGGCGCCCTTCGCGCCCGGTTCCGTCTCCTTCCGTCCGGCGGTGGTTGTCACCAGCGACAGCGGCTCGGCGCCGGCGACGCTCCCCGCCCTCACCCTTGAAGTCCCGACCATCCTCGTTCCGGGCGAACCCCTGACGCTCTCCGCCCTTCCCCCGCCTGTTCCCATCGACGGCGCCCGGTCGCCCTTCCTCTGGCCAGGGATCGGCGCGGGCGCCTTCGCCCTCGCGCTGCTTGCCGCCTTCTCTCTGCGGCTGTTCCTGCGCTGGTGGGGGAGCCGTCCCGTCGCGCAGGACGAACCCGCCCTCAAACCAGCCGCCGCTCCCGCCGATGATGAGCTGGCCTCGGCCGGCGCGCTCCTCGACACCGATACGGCCGGCGCCTACCGCGCCATCGCCAGCGCGGTTCGCCGCATCCTTGGCGAACGCTACGCGTTCCCCGCCCAATCCCTCACCACCGCCGAGCTCGAGACGCGCATGACCGCCGCCGGAGTCGATGGTTGGGAGGAGCGCATGGCCCGCGAGTTGCTGCGTGAGTGCGACGCCGTCGTGTACGCCGGCTACCGGCCCGCCCCGCCCCGCCGCGTGGCCGATCTCAGGATTGCCCGCGAGATCGTCCGGGGGAGCGGCTGATGCACTTCGCCGATCCCTGGCTGCTGCTGCTCGCCCTCCTGACGGCGCCCCTCATCCTCGCGCATTGGCGCCGGAAGCCGTCCGCCATCGCTGTGCCCTTCGCGCCCGGCCTCGCCACGGCGCCCGCTGGCTGGCGCGTTCGCGCGCGACGGCTCCTCCCCGTCCTGCGCGTCATCGCCATCCTCTTGCTGGTCGCCGCCCTTGCCCGCCCCCGCCTCGGCGAAGCCGAGACCCTCATCCCCGCCGAGGGCGTGGATATCGCCCTCGCCGTTGATGTCTCCAGCAGCATGTCATCGAGCGCCTTCAGCCCCGGCCGCACCCGCCTCGATTCCGTCAAGGACGTTCTGCGGGGCTTCGTCGCCAGCCGTGAGAACGACCGCGTCGGTCTGGTCGCCTTCCAGCGCGAGGCGCTCCCCCTTGTCCCCCTCACCCTCGACCATGACGCCCTCGACATCGTCATCGCCGACCTCGGCTCCGACCTGCTTCCCAACGGCACCGGTATCGGCGTCGGGATCGCCAGCGCCCTTTCCATGCTGGAGGAATCGAACGCTTCGAGCCGCATCGTCATCCTCCTCACCGATGGCCGCCATAATGTGGACTCCATCGGTCCCGCCGAAGCGGCCGAAATCGCGGCCGCCCTCCGCATCCGCGTCTATACCATCGGGGTCGTCGAAGAGCGGGACCGCGCCTCCGACTTCACGACCGCAATCGACGCGGACCTGCTCGCCTTCATCGCCGAACACACCGGCGCCCGCTACTTCGAGGCGGCCACGGCGGAAGATCTGGCGCAGGTGTATGACGAAATCGCCTCCCTTGAGACAAGCCGCGTTGGCGATGAGGCCTTCGCGCGGCACACGGAGCTCGGCCTCTGGCTGGCGGCCGCCGGCGCCATCCTCCTCCTCGGCGAACACGGTCTTGGCCGTACCCTGCTGCGGAGGACGCCGGCGTGAGCGATCTCAGCTTTGGCCGTCCCCTTTGGCTGCTGGTCATCCCGCTGGCGCTGGTCCTCCTGCCCGTGGCCTGGGTCGCCGCCCGACGAACCTTCGCGCGTATGGCGGCCCTCACCCGTCAACCCCCCCGACCGCGCTGGAGCGCGACCGTCCTGCTGGGCCTCGCCGTCGCGCTCGCCGCGCTCGCCGCCGCTCAGCCACGCTGGGGGGAACGCAGCGCCACCGTCCGCGCTGACGGCGCCCAGCTGGTCGCTGTCCTCGATGTCTCGCGCAGCATGGGCGCGACGGACGCCGTCCCCTCCCGCCTCGCCGCCGCCCGCGCCGCGCTCGCGGAAACGGTTACCCGCCTTCGGGGTGATCGCGTGGCCCTTGTGGTGTTCGCGGGAGACGCCCGCCTGCGCTTCCCCCTGACTCGCGATCTGGCCGCCGCCGCGACCGTCATCGAGAGCGTCGAGGGCGGAACCCTGGTCCTTGCGCGCGGCACCAGCGCCGCCGCGGGCCTCGAGCTCGCCCGCGAACTCTTCGAGACGGAGACTGGCGGGGGACGCCTCGTCCTGCTCATCTCCGATGGCGAGGACCTCGGGTCCGACCCTTCCGCCAGCGCCGCCGCCCTCGAAGCGGACGCGATCGATCTGGTGGTCGCTGGCGTCGGGACCGCCTCCGGCAGCGCCATCCCCATCCGCGACGCCGGCACGGGCGAGACAACCCCGCTGCGAACACAGGATGGCGCTCCCGTCATCTCGCGCCTCAACGAGGCCAACCTCCGCGCCATCGCCGAAGCGGGCGGCGGCGACTACATCGGCGCCGATCCAGCGGCCATCCCCGGCGCCGTCCGTTCGCGCCTCGCCAGCCTCGATCAGGCCGCTTACGGCGCGACGACCATCTCCCTCCCCACAGACCGCTTCCACTGGTTCGCTGCCGCCGCGCTCGCCCTCGCGCTGCTCGCGACCGCCGTTGAGTGGCGCGCCTTCGCGTTCTGGCGACAAACGCCGGCGCTTCCCGCCATCGCCGCGCTGACGCTTGCCGTTTCCGCCTGCGCGACTGCCGCCTACAGCCTCAACGAGCAGGCCCTGCGAGCGCTCGACGAAGGCGACCGCGACTCTGCGATCGAACTGCTCTACGAGGCCCAGGCCGAGGATCCCCGGGATGGCCGGATCGTTCTGAACCTCGCGACGCTCCTGCATCAGGCGGAGCGCTACGACGAGGCCATTCGCGTGTCACGCCGCGCCCTCACCGATCGCGATGTCCGCGTTGCGGCGGCGGCGCATGCAAGCCTTGGCCATCACCTCTTCGCGCGCGGGGAACTGGAGGAAGCGCTTGAGGCGTTCGCGGAGGGACTGCTCCTCACTCCCGAAGACGTCCTCCTGCGCCGTGACTACGAGGTCGTCTACCGCCTCCTGCACCCCGCTCCCCCGCCCCCGCAGCAGGGCGTCCCCGAACCTCCCGAAGGCGACGGCGACGGGGAGGATGACGAGCAGCCCCCGGACTCCGCTCTCCAGCCCGCCCCCGGTGATGACGGCGCCCCCGCCGGAGGAGGGGAGAACGGCCAGGAGCCGCTTTCGCCGCAGGCCCTCGAGGAGCAGCTCGCCGCCATCGACGCGCAGATAGCTGAGTTGCGCGCCCAGGCGGGCGAGACGCTCAGCGCGCGTGAGGCGATCGAGATCCTCGAACTGCTGGAGGAGCGCAGCCGCCTCGCCGCGCAGAACCCCGTTCGCGGAATCTGGAGCGATCCCGGTGACTATTGATCGCTCCCGTACGCTGGAAGGGAGGCTGGCATGAGCAGCGACGCCCCCGGCTTCGGCGAAATCATGACGCACTTCGCCTTCGATGCGCCCTGGTACGGCCTGCTGCTCGCCATCGCGGGGTTCTATGTGGTCGCGTGGCTGCGCGTGCGAAGCGCGCGCCCCCGCGTCCCTCCCGGCGGAGGCCGGCTCGCGGCGTTCCTCCTCGGGATTCTGCTCATCGCGGTCGCTACCCAGTCACCCCTTGAGCACTACGGCGCCCAACTCCTCTGGGCAGGCTTCGCCTCGATGCTGCTGCTCACGATGATCGCGCCGCCGCTCATCTTGCTCGGTTCGCCGCTCACCCTGGCGTTCCGCGCCAGCAGTCCGCGTGGACGCGCCCGCCTCCGTGGCTTCTATCGCGGTCGCGTTATGCGCGTCGTCGCGATGCCCATCGTCTCGTGGCTGGCGTTCGCGATTGTGACCTACGCCTGGCAGTTCACGGGGCTCACCGAAGAAGCCGCCGCCAACGTATTCGTTCGGGATGTCCAGCAACTCTCGCTGCTCGCCGTCTCCCTCCTGTTCTGGTGGCCCGCGCTCTGCGCTGACCCCGTCCCCTGGCGCATGAACCACCCCCTGCGCGTCCTCTACGTGGCCGTGGAGATGACCCACAAGGGGCTCTTCGGCGGGATGTTCCTCAGCCTCACGACGCCCGTGCACGAAACCTTCGCCGCCGCCATGCCCGCCTGGGCGCCCTCCGCCATGATGGACCAGCGCCTCGCCATCCTCGTCCTCTGGGTGGGGGGAAGCCTCGTCTTCCTGGTCGCCCTCGCCGCCATCGCCGTCAGTTGGATCCGCTACGAAGCGCGCCAGTCCACGCGTGTGGATCGGCGGCTGGATGCGCTTCGCGAGGCGCGCCGCCAACGCGAACGCGCCCTCGGAGGCGTCCTCGAGTGCCCCGGGGCCGGGGAAGCCCGCTAGACGCCGAGTTCGCCCCAGAGTTCCGTCGCCTGCTTCCGCAACTCCGCGCGGAAATCAGGATGAGCCACGCTGATGAGCTCCGCCGCGCGCTGCCGGTGGTTCTTGTCGAGCAGGCGCGCCACCCCGTACTCGGTCACGATCGTGTCCGCCAGATAGCGGGGAACGGTGATGAGCGTGCCCGCCTCGTGCTTCGCCACGATCTTGGAGAGCGAGCCCTCCAGGGCCGTCGAGCGCAGCACCGTGATCGCGCGCCCGTCGGGGCAGAGCGCGGCGCTGATATGCGTGTCCGGCTGCCCGCCGGTGCCGTTGATCATCTGGCCGCCGTAGCGGTCCTCGCTCGCGATCTGCCCCAGCAGGTCCACGGCCACGGCGCTGTTCACGGATGTCATCTGGCTGTTCTGTGACATCAGCGCGGGATTCAGCAGGTAGCTCGGGTCATACACCTCGAACGCGGGATTGTCGCGGATGATCCCGAGGTCGACCCCGTCGCAGCCCGTCCAGGCCACGGCCACGCAGCGGTCGCGGTGAAGCGTCTTGCGTGAGTTATCAATGTTTCCCCGCGCCCACAGCTGCGCCAGCCCGGGCGAGCCGAGCTCGGTGTGGACGCCCAGATGTTGTGCGTGGTCGAAGGCGCCCGCCTTGAACATCAGCGCGCTCGGCGTCCCCACCCCCACCTGAATCGTGTCCCCGTCCCGAATCAGCGGCGCCAGGTTGTTCGCGATGGCTTGCGCCTCGTCATCGACCTCCGTCAGCCCGAACGCCTGCCGCACGATCTTCGGCGGCAACAGATGGTACATGCCCTCGGCAAGCGCGATCTGGTCCTGGCTCGCCAGGTCCAGCAGGTCCAGCAGCTCCTCGCGGTTCTCTTCGGGCGCGACTGTCCGCACCCGCTCCCGCACCGCCTCCACATCCACTGGCGGAATGACGCCCTCGATGAGCGCCGCGAACTCGCTCACGTGCACCCAGAGGTCGCCGTGCCCGGGCGTGATGTTGGGGTCGATCATCCCGATCGTGGTGGGGCAGCGCTTCGTGTACGCCTTGCGCGTCCACATATGCACCCCGAACTGCACGTAGCCCGCCTCGTTCGGCTCGCTGACCGACGTGATCTGCACGTCCGGGAGCCGCGCCTCTTCCCGCCCCGCGTCGAACGCCTTCATCCCCAGCATGAACGTGTTCGGAAGGTAGGTGGCGATTTTGGCGTCGTGGGCGGCGCGCAGCGGCTCCCCGATGAAGAGTTCGATCTCGCGTTCGCCGTTCGCCTCCGGCCCGAACAACCGCGCTTCCGTCGGCGCCAGCGCGCGAACGTCAACGCGCCTTAACTGCCCGGCGCGATCGGCAAGGGCGGCGCCCAGCGCCCCGGGCGTGAGCACGCCCATCGTCACCAGATCGCCCTCGCCGATCAGGGCCATCGCCTCCTCAACGCTACAGAGGCGTTCGCGGTAGGCCTCCCGCCAGTCTCCCGGGTCGGTCATGGCTACGCTCCTAGCTGAAGTTGAAGTTGAATCCCCTGGGATCCTCGAACGATTGCGCTTCCGGCTTCCTGTACTGAACCTCGATCTCGTCTGTGTCCTCGTTGTGGCGCACGGGGAACGAGGCCACCGGCCGGAACGCGGGCAGCGACTTCGCCGCCCCGTCGCGCACATCGAACTTGGCCCCGTGACGGGGACAGTCGATCTCGTAGCCCACGAGCCTTCCGTTTCCCAGCGGTCCGTCGTCGTGCGAGCAGCGGTTCTCGATGGCGAAGTAGCCCTCGACGAGGTGCACGAGCACAATCGAGTCGCCCTCGATCTCCACGATCGCGGTCTCCCCCGGCTTCAGCATGTCAGCCGGCCCCACCGGCGTGAAGGGGATGTCGCCGTCGCCCTGCTCGCTCATCGACCTCGCTCCTCTCAGGGAAACGAGCCACAGCCCGACGCTGTGGCTCGTGGACTGTCCTTCCGCCCGATCGTCTGGGGACGCGCACGCTCCCGGGGGGCGACGCCTGATGTTACGCGAAACGGCCCCTGACCGTCCCCTCCCGCGTCAGGAGGAGCCCGGCGTGGGCACGATCTCCGTATCCATCTCCTCAGGCTCCATCCCCAACGCAATCAGCACCTTCGAGAGGCTCATGAAGAGCCCTACGCCAAGCGCCATCTCCACGATTTCGGGATCGCTGAAGTGCTCCCGCAGCCGCGCCTGCAGCTCCGGCGAGACCTGCCGCGGGTCGCCAATGATGGCGTCCGTCAGGGCGATCGCGGTCTTGTCCCGTTCCGAAAGGCGCGATTCCTCGTAGCCGTCCTCGATCTCCGTAACCTGGTCTTCCGTCAGTCCTTGCTCACGCGCCACGGCGAAGCGAACGTTCTTTCAGTACCCGCAGTCCGTCACGCGGGCGTTGCGCATGCGCGTGACCTCCTTTGTGCGGTGATCGAGGGCGCCCCTGCTCCAGAACGTCCCGTAGAGCGCTCCGAAGGCGCCCGCCAGGCCTGGCTGGTGCGCCAGGGCTGTGCCGAAGCTGGCCTCCTCGCCCGCTATCGCCGAACGCACTCGTGGTTTGGTCGACATCGCATCCTCCTTCGGATCGTCGTCGTTAGTAGATGGGGCCGTCGCTCGAAGCCGGCGCCGGCGCCTCGACGGGAACGGGTTCGGTCCCGAACGCGAGCCGCAGGCGGCAGTTTGCGTCGAACAGCGCCACCCCCACGGTAAGCGCCACCACGCCCGCCTCGCCGAAATGGCGGCGGAGGTCCGCGTACTCCTCGTCGGTCAGGTCATGGTGCCGCCAGGGCATTTTCTCGGCCAGCGCGAGCGCCGCCCGCTCCGCCTCGCTGAACCGATCGCTCTCTGCCCAGTTCGTCAGCGCCGCCGCCTGCTCCGCGCTCACGTCCGCCTCCCCGTGGCGCACCGCCCGCTCCGCCTCGCAGTCGTGCAGTTGCGCGACCCGCAAGCGGCAGAGTTCGAGCAGGCTGGCGGGCAGCAGGGCGTCGTCCCAGAGCTTCCCGTAAAAGGCCGCGTAGAGGTCGCGCAACTCGGGCCGCAGCCCCAGCGCCGCATCGAACGGCGCGCGCCCTTCCGCTGTGTTCAGCCAGGTCACGGGCGCATTCTCACGCCGCCGCCCCGCCGCCGCAATGGGGGCGCGCCCGTCACGTTCGCGCGACCTGCGGGATGCGCACCCGTCCGAGACGCTGCGCGACCTCCGTGATCCCCGTCGCAAACGTCGCCGGAATCAGTTCCCCGCGCTCGATGGCGGCGATGAACATCGGCAGGATGGTGAGCAATACGCGGATGCGTACTGACTCGCGCGCGCGCCACTCCTCCGGGACGCGCCCCTCCGCCGCCATCTCCTCCAGATCGTTCGGCAGGTAGACCCCGCCCCGCCGCGCGTAGGCCATGGTCGCGATGACCGCCATCGCCCGCGGGTCGAGGTCTGTGCGGTGGAATCCGGCGCTCTGGCTTGCGGGGAACCGCTTGAGGGCGTCCTGCACCTCACGGTTGAGGGCGTCCGCCTCCGCGATCGCGCCCGCGATCGCGCCCGCGGGATCATCGAGCTCGGCCGCCAGCAGCGCGCCCCCCGCGAGTTCCCGCTCCGCCGCGGCCGTCACGTCCTCGATGCTCGCGCCGCCTGCGGCCAGCGAGTGTAGATGGTCGATCAGCGTGCCCATGAGCGCCTCCGCGATCGCGTTCTGCGCGCCCCTACTGTACGCCCGCGGGGACGCTGCCGGCGGCGCCCGCGAGCCTAGACGTGCAGCACGCGGTCATAGGCGTCGAGCACGGACTCGTGCATCGCCTCCGAGATGGTCGGGTGCGGGAAGATCGTCTCCATCAGCTCCGCCTCGGTCGTTTCCAGGCCCATGGCGACCACGAATCCCTGAATCATCTCGGTCACGTCGGGGCCGACCATGTGCGCTCCGAGGAGTTCGTCCGTGTCCGCGTCGAAGACCGTCTTCACCATGCCGCCGGTATCGCCCACGGCGATCGCCTTGCCGTTCCCGACGAGGGGGAAGCGTCCCACGCGCACGGTGAAACCGGCCTCCTTCGCCGCCGCCTCCGTCAGCCCCACGCTCGCGACCTGTGGGTGGCAATAGGTACAGCCGGGGATGCGCCGCCGCTCCATCGGTCGCGCCGAGGACAGCCCCGCGATCCGTTCCACGCAGAGAACGCCCTCGTGCATGGCCTTGTGCGCCAGCAGCGGTGGCCCCGCCACGTCCCCGATGGCGTACAGCCCGGGCTCGCCCGTCTCCAGCCACTCATTCACCACGATCGCCCCGCGGTCGATGGTGGCGGCCGTCGCTTCCAGCCCCAGCCCCTCCACGTTGCCGGTGACTCCGACCGCGAGGATGGCGCGGTCGAAGGACGCCTCAATCGCGCCCTCCTCCGTCGCAATCGTGGCCGTTACGCGGTTGTCGCCCTTCTCCAGCGACTCCACGGTCGCGTTCGTATGAATCGTGATCCCCTGCTTCTCGAACTCCTCGCGGGCGAAGGCCGATATCTCCTCGTCCTCCACCGGCAGGATGCGCGGAAGCACTTCCACCACCGTCACCTCCGCCCCCAGCGACCGGTAGAAGCTCGCGAACTCCACGCCGATCGCTCCTGAACCGATGACCAGCAGCGAGTCCGGCAGCATTGTCGGGGCCATCGCCTCCTTGTAGGTCCAGACCAGTTCGCCGTCCGGCTCCAGCCCGGGCAGCGAACGGGCGCGCGCGCCCGTGGCCAGGATGATGTGCTCCGCGCCCAGCTCCGCGACCGTCTCGCCGTCCTTCTCGACGGTGAGGCCGCCTCCGCCCGTCAGCCGCGCCGCGCCATCGAACACCTGCACCTTGTTCTTCCGCAGCAGGAACTTCACGCCGTTGTTCAACTGGCGCGCGACCGAGCGGGAGCGCTTCACGACCTTCTCCATGTCGAAGGACGCTTCCGCCGTCAGTCCATACCGTTCCGCGTCCTGCATCTCGCGGTAGAGGTCGGCGGTATGCAGGAGCGTTTTGGTGGGGATACAGCCCCAGTTCAGGCAGATGCCCCCCAGGTGCTCGCGCTCCACTACGGCCGCTTCCAACCCCAGTTGCGCGGCGCGGATCGCCGCGACGTACCCGCCCGGACCACCGCCCACCGTGACGACATCGAACGTTGTTTCGGCCATCGTGTCTCCCTTTAGACCAACAGTCGGAATGGCGCCTCGAGGTAATCGCGTACCGAGGCGAGGAATTGCGCCGCCGGCGCTCCGTCGAGCGCGCGATGGTCCCACGTCAGACTGAGCGTCATCGTCTTCCGCCGGAGCGGGCGCTCTCCCTCCCAGCGGGTATCGTCGCGAAGCCGGTTCACGCCAAGGATGCCGACCTCGGGCGGATTGAGGATGGGCGTGAATGCGTCCACCCCGAACATGCCCAGCGTGGAGACCGTGAAGGTGCCGCCCGCCATGTCATCGAGCCCCAGCTTCCCCTCGCGCGCCAGCCCCGCCAGCCGCGAGGACTCCTGCGCGATCTCCTTCAGGCCCGCCTGATCCACGTTGCGAAGCACGGGAACGACGAGGCCCTCGTCCAGGGCGACCGCCATCCCCACATGCACCTCGCCCCGCAGGTTGATCTCCGTCCCGAGGAACTGCGCGTTCATGCGCGGGTGATCGCGCAGCGCTTTCGCCGCCGCCTTCATCACGATGTCCGTATACGAAGGCCGCACGCCCTCGCTCGCCCACTCCTCCACGAGCTGCGTGCGCAGCCGCACGCAATCGTCCATGGCCACGTCCATGTCCATCGTGAGCTGCGCGGTTTGCTGCAGGCTCGCGTACATGCGCTCGGCGATCACCTTGCGCATCCCCCGAACCGCCAGCGTTTCGTCGGCGCGCGCCGACGCTGGGGCGGCTGGCGCTGTCGCGGGAGCGCCTCCCGCCGCGGCCTCCACATCCTCCTTCGTGATGCGCCCGCCCGGGCCTGTGCCGGTCACCGTCGCGAGGTCCACCCCCAGCGCGTTCGCGCGCTTCCGCGCCAGCGGCGAGGCCGGCGACGGCGCCGCGGGAGCGGCCGGCGCTGGCGCGGCCGCAGCCTCGTGCGCCGCGCGCACATCGCCTTCCGTGACGCGGCCTCGTGGTCCGCTCCCCGCCACCGCGGCGAGGTCGACGCCGAGCTCCTTCGCCAGCCGTCGCGCCGCCGGCGAGGCGGGCACGCGCTCGCCCGCCGCTCGCGCTGGCGCGGTCGGCGCTTCCGCCGCCGCTGCCGCTGGCTCCGGCTCCGCCGGCGCCGCTGCGCTTGCCGCCGCCGTGGCGCCGGGCAGCGCATCCGGAATCTCCTCGCCGGCGGCGTAGATCCACCCCACTACCGCGCCTGGCTCGACTGTGGCTTCGGCGGGCACCAGGTGCCGTACGACGCCCGCGGCCTCCGCCTCCACCTCCATCTCCACCTTCTCCGTTTCGAGCCGGTAGAGGTCCTCGCCGGGCTTTACCTCGCCGCCATCGGGGATATGCCACTCAGCGACGGTTCCTTCCGTCATCGTCATTCCGAGCTTCATCATGTAGATCTCGGTCGGCATCTCAGCAACCCCTGTCTTTGCGATTCGTCATGTTTCTGTCGAGCCGTCGGACGACGGCTCTTCCGTTCGATACAAGCCCGCGCAGGCCGCATACCCCAGCGTCGCGTGGACATCGATAACCCGGGGGCCGTCCCGCGCTGCTCGGAGTGTAGCCGCTTGCCCCGGTTTCAACACACGCTCCCGCTCGCCGTCAAAGGCCAGCACGCCCGGCCCCGTCACCGAAACCGCTTCCCCCAGGGCGAGGCGTCGGCGCTCACGCACCGCGATCGGTTCAAACAGCCCGGGCGCGATGGGGGCCAATACGGAAACGGCGCCCTCCCCCTCCCCCAGCCGCAGGTGGAGCGCCTCGTCTTCGTCCGGCGTGAGCGGCGCCAGCAGCCCGCCGATCGAGGTAATCCCTACCGCCGAGGGTTCTGCCCGGGTGAGGACAGCTTCACGCAGGCGCGCTCCGCCCCAGATCGCGCGCGACCCCACGAAGCGGTCCGCCGCCAGCACGGCGTCCACGAGCGCGAGGTCGTCGCGTTCGCCCGCAATCTCGATATGCACCGCCTTCGCCTGTTTCGCCACGGCCTCCAGCGGAACCTGGCCGGTGGCCACGAGGCCCGCCGCCGAGCCTGCGACCGTCGCCTCCACCATTGTGGGGAACACGTTGTTGGTGCCGGTCGAGACCGGCAGCAGGGGCGCGTCGCTCCAGCCGAGCGCGAAGGCGCGATTGGTGCCGTCGCCGCCGAGCGTTATCACCGCCCCGCAACCTTCCGCGCGCATGGCTTCCGCCGCCCGCGTCGTATCGAGCGCGCTCGCCGTCAGCGTCCCCGCAACGGGCGCGAAGTTCGCCTCTCCGGCGAACTCGCTGGCGGCGGCCGCGGCGATGCCGTGCGTATCGGGCATGTAGCGGAACTCGCGCACGCCGCTCGCGAGCGCGCCCACAATGGCGCGCCGCACGATCGCGCGCTTCTCCTGGTTATCGAAGACGGACGCGCGCGCCACAAGGCGGCGGATGTCCTTCCCCGAGGTGGGATTGGCGGCGATCCCGAGCGGGCGCGGGACGCTCAGTGCCTACCCCAGTCCGAGGATGCGGCGCGCCTCGGACGCGATGCGCTCCGCATTGGGCACGTACGTCTGCTCCAGCACGGGGCTGAAGGGCACTGGCGAGAACGGCGCCGCCACGCGGCCCACGGGCGCGTCGAGATGGTCAAACGCCAGCTCCGCGACCTGCGCCGCGATCTCCGCGCCGAGGCCGCCGAAACGCACCGCCTCGTGAACGACGAGCGCGTTATGCGTTTTCTCAACCGAATTGATGATCGTCTCCGTATCCAGCGGCTGCAGCCATAGCGGGTCGATCACCTCCACGCTGACGCCCTCTTCCGCGAGGGTCTCGGCCGCCTTCAGCGCCTCGTGGATCATCCTTCCGTGGGCCACGACCGTGAGGCCGTCGCCCTCGCGCAGGATGTTCGCCTTCCCGATGGGAAGCTCGTACGGCTCCTCGGGCACCTCGCCCGGAAGCGCCATCAGCCCCTTGCACATCACCACGAACACGGGATTCGGCTCGCGCGCGGCGGTGATGATCGCGCCCTTCACGTCATACGCCGTAGCGGGCATCACCACCTTCAGCCCCGGCGTATGGCAGAGCCAGGCCTCCAGGCTCTGGGAGTGCTGCGCCGCCAGATTCATGCCCGCGCCCGACATCGTCAGCACGGTCACCGGCAGCGTCGCCTTGCCGCCGAACATGTAGCGCATCTTCGCCAGCTGGTTGACGATCTCGTCCATGCACTCCCCGATGAAGTCCATGAACATAATGTCCACGATCGGCTTGAGGCCCGTCGCCCCCGCTCCCACCGCCAGCCCGATGATTCCGGACTCGCTGATGGGCGTATCGATCACCCGCTCAGGCCCGAACTCATCGAGCAGGCCGCGGTAGATGCCGAACACGCTGCCCGCGCCGGCGACGTCCTCGCCGGCCATGAACGCCAGCGGCTCCTCCTGGAGCGCCTGGCGAACCCCCTCCGTGATGGCGAGGGTGTAGACAAGTTGTCGCCCGGCGGGCGCTTCTGCTGTGGTCATTCTCTTTCGCTCCTAACTCGCCGCCGTGGGCGTGTAGACGTCGTTGAGCAGGTCCGCCGGATCGGGCAGCGGGCTGTTCTCCGCGAACGCGATCGATTCCGTGATGTCCGCCATCACCGCGTCGTGCACCGCCTGGATTTCCTCCGCGGTCATCACGCCCATCTCGATCATGCGCTGCTCATGCTGCGGAATCGGGTCACGCGCGCGCCACTCCTCCAACTCCTCGTCGGTGCGGTAGTGGAGACCGATGCCGCGCAGGCCCACGTGGTCCACGAAGCGGTAGGTTTTGCACTCCACCAGCGTGGGCCCGCCGCCCGTGCGCGCGCGCTCGATGGCTTCGCCCGCGGTCTCCCAGACCGCGATCGCGTCCATGCCGTCGCAGATGACGCCCGGCATGCCATAGCCCGCGGCGCGGTCGGCGATATCGCTGATTGACTGGTGGTCTTCCTGGCGCGTGAACTCGCCGAAGCCGTTGTTCTCGCAGACGAACACCACCGGCAGCTTCCACAGGGCCGCCATGTTGGCCGCCTCGTGGAAGGCCCCCTCGTTCGTGGCGCCGTCGCCGAAGAAGGGCACGGCCACGTTCATCCGCTCCCGTCCCTCCATCCGCGCCAGATACTGGTTCGAGAAGGCGGCGCCGACGGCAATCGGCGGGCCCGCCGCCACAATGCCGTTCGCGCCCAGCATGCCCGCGTCGACGTTTGAGATGTGCATGCTGCCGCCGCGGCCCTTGTTATAGCCCGTCTCGCGGCCAAACAGCTCCGCGTACATCTTCTTGAACTCGCCGCCCTTGGCCACGAGGTGGCCGTGGCCGCGATGCGTGCTCGTGATCTGGTCCTCGTCGCTCAGGTGCGCCATCACGCCCGAGGCGACCGCCTCTTCGCCGATGTACAGGTGCAGCGCCCCCGGCGACTTGCCCTGCTCCATCAGCCGCCCCGCCTCTTCCTCGAAGTGACGAATTCGCACCATCCGGAAATGCAGGTCCTTCAGGACCTCCTCGCTTGGTTCCATTGCCTGGCTACTGGCCACGGCCGCCTCCGCGCATATGAAATCTTGGGGGGACGCCGCCCTGGGCGTCCGCGCGCTCGCGCATCGTACAGGACCGCTCCCGCCTGACAAAGACGCCCCGCCTGATCCACACTTCCCGACAGGCGCGCGACTCTCTAGAATCCCGCTCTGCCACACGGCGGCCGCGGCTCTGGATCCGCCCCGGTCGCAGCCAACAACAACCGGGAGGTTTCCACACCATGGATCTTGGACTGCAAGGGAAGAAGGCCCTCGTCACGGCCGCCAGCCAGGGCATCGGCAACTTCATCGCCAACACCCTCGCCGCCGAAGGCGCCGATGTCGCCATCTGCGCCCGCACCCCCGAACGCGTCGAGGCCGCCGTCGAGGGGCTCAAGGCGCACGGCACGAACGTCTGCGGCGCCGCCTGCGACGTCGGCGACGGCGACGCCCTCAAGGCCTGGGTCGAGGCCAGCGCGGCCGAACTCGGCGGCGTCGACATCTACGTCAGCAACGCCTCCGCCGGCGGCGGCGGCTCGCTCTGGAACGAGCACTTCGCCATCGACATGATGGGCACCGTCAACGGCGTGGACGCGGCCCTGCCCTTCCTCACCGAGTCGGAGGGCGCGAGCGTCGTCATCATCAGCACCTCCGCTGCTGTCGAGGCGTTCCCGCCCCCGCCCGCCACCTCCGCCGGCGCCTATGGCGCCATGAAGGCGGCCCTGCTGAACTACTCAGCCTTCGCCGCCCAGCAGCACGCGCCCGCGGGCGTCCGCTTCAACGTCGTCTCGCCTGGCCCCACCTACTTCGAGGGCGGCCCCTGGCACAACATCGAGCAGGCCATGCCGCCCTTCTTCGAGATGATCGCGAACGGCATCCCCCTGCGCAGCAAGAGCAAGCCCGATAGCCTCGCCGGCCAGATGGGCACCGGTCAGGAGGTCGCCAACGTGGCCGCCTTCCTCGCCAGCCCCGCGTCGAGCCACACCACCGGCGTCAACATCGTCGTCGACGGCGGCTTTACCCGCCGCGTCGCCTTCTAGGGGGCGAACCGGCCAGACCCGAATCCCGCGCCGCCTGGCCGCGCGGGATTCGGGTTCCCGCTCGCAGCCGTTCGCGGCGGCGGGCGCGCCGCCTGCAAGCCAGCGTTCGCGCACAGGAGGGTTCATGCCGCGCATCGACGCCTATCTCATCGCGGGTGGAAAGTGGCACGACATCAACTTCGCCCGCCTCGAACTCCTGAAGCTCCTCCACGAAGACGACGATGTGCGCGTCCGTGTGGGCGAGGATTACAGCAACATCGAGGCCATCGCCGCCGCCGACTTCCTCATCAGCTACACCTGCGATGTGCATCCCACCGTCGAGCAGCAGGAGGTCGTGCGTGATTTCGTCGCCGGCGGCAAGCGCTGGTTCGCGCTGCACGGCACCAACTCCGTCATGGACTTCCAGGCCGACGGCGTTCACTGCCCGCGTGACTACCCCATCCTCATGGAGACGCTCGGCAGCCAGTTCCTCGCCCACCCCGCCATCGAGCCCTACCCCATTACCGTGAGCGAGTCCGCGAGGGACCATCCCCTCGTGGCTGGCGTCGAGCCCTGGCAGTGCGAGGACGAGCTTTATCTCTGCGAGTACCACGGGGAGATCATTCCCCTCATGGAGACGCGCTTCGCCGGCGACAGCGGCGCCGGATTTTACGAGCATGACTGGGAGCAGGATGAGCCGCGCCTCGTGATGTATCTCCATCCCATGGGCGAGGGCGAAGTTCTCTACCTCACCCCCGGGCACCGCCGCTCGAAGTACGACATGCAGGATCCCCCGCTCAGCGTCCCTGAGTGGCCCGTCCCCGAACTGGGCGCCTGGACGGAGCCCACCTACTACGAACTGCTGCGCCGCGGCATCGAGTGGGCCAAGGAGCCCTCACGGGCGGCCGCCGCCAGCTAGCCACAACCGCCACAGCCTGAGACCCCGAGGGGCCGCTTGGCCCTACGGGGTCTCAGGGCTGTGGCGCGGAATACGGTTCGCGCCTCTTTCTGCGGGCGCGCTACTGCAGGAGCATCGGGTTATCCGGCTGGAGGCCCAGCAGGAGGCGCCCCGCTCCCTCAAGCGTTCGCGGCGAGGTTCCCGCGTGTTGCGTGGCCGAGTGCACATCCCGGAAGCAGCGCTCGATCGGGCTCTTCTGATAGACCGCCGTGCCCCCCGCCGCGGCGTGCACGAGGTCAACCGCGTAGGCCGCGCTGCGCGTCGCGTTCGTGCCCGCCAGCTGGATGTTGCGACGCTGGTCCAGACTCACGGGATCGCCCCGCAAGACCGTCTCCCACGCCTCATCGACGACTTCGTACAGCCACGATCGCGCCGAGCTCACGGCCGCGTACGCCTTCGCCACGTCGTTCTGGATCGCGGTGTTGTCCGAAACCAGCGTCTGCGCGGTGCGGACCGTCTTCGTCTTGGCCAGCTGGATGAACTCGTCCACCGCGCGCTGCGCCAGCCCCACCGCGATGATGCCGATGGGGGCGGCCAGCGCCGCCATCACCGGGAAGCGGTAGAGCGGCCCCTGGAAGTGCTTGCCCAGCTCCGTCCCCGGACCAAAGTCCGAAGTGAGGCGCTCGGGCACGAAGGCGTTCTCCACGGCCACGTCGTTGCTGCTCGTCGCCCGCAGCCCCAGCACATGCCAGGTGTCGATGATCTCGACGTTCTCGCGGGGGAAGGTCACGAACTTGATCGCGGGCATGCCCCACGGCGTCATGCGCGGCTTGCCGTCCTCGAGCACCATCGCCCCGCCGCCGAGCCATTGCGCGTGCGCGGAACCGCTCGCGTAGGGCCAGCGGCCCGTCACCACGTAGCCGCCGTCCACCGGGGTTGCGGGGTTGAAGGGGAAGATGCCGCCCGCCCCGATGGAGCCGTTCACGCCGTTCGCGAACATCTCCTCGATGCCCTCGTCCGAAAGCGTCGAGGCCAACTGGCCGGCCGTCGACCAGATCCAGACGCACCACGCCGTCGAGCCATGGACCTTCGCCAGCGTCTCGAACAGCTCATACGCCTCGCGCGGGGAGGCCTCCAGCCCGCCGAGCGACTCTGGCAGCCAGACGCCGATCAGCCCCTGTTCCTTGATCGCGTCCACGACGCGATGGGTCAGGCGGCGTTCGCGTTCCGCCTCATCCACATCTTCCGCGACGATCGGCGTAATCGCCTCCGCGCGCTCCAGCAGGTTCTTTGTCGCCGTGGCTTCTGCAATCGCCATGTCCTGGTTCCTTTCCCTGTTTTGGATCTACGCCCGCGGCAGCCCGAGGCCGCGCGTCGCGATGATATTGCGCTGAATCTCGCTTGTGCCGCCCGCGATCGTCTCGCGCACCTGGTTGACGTACCCGAATCCGGGCATGCCCTTCAGCGGCGCCTTCTCGTCGGAGATGTCGCCCCACATGCCGACCATGTGGGAAGCCGATCGCGCGATGCGCTGGCTCAGCTCCGTCGTGAACAGCTTCGCGATCGAGGACTCCGCGTTCGGGATTTCCCCCGCGTCCTGCATCGAGATGATGCGGTAGGCGAGCATCGTCGCCGTCTGTACTTCGATGAAGCGCTCCGCCCACTCAAAGCGCGCGGCCTCATAGGTTGTCGCCGGAATCTCGTCGCTGTGCTCCCGCAGCCAGGACAGGTTCCGTTCCACCGCCTGACGAAGCCCGATGGGCGTGCCGATGGAGGAGCGCTCGAAGTCCAGGGTGGTCGTGCCCACATACCAGCCCCGGTTCACCTCGCCGATGATGTTCCGCGCGGGCACGCGCACATCCTCGAAGAACACTTCGTTGAAGTCGTGCCCGCCGGTCATGTTCACCAGCGGCTGCACGGTGATGCCGGGCGTCTTCATATCCAGCAGGAAGTAGGTGATGCCCCGATGCTTGGGCGCGTCGGGGTCTGTCCGCGCCAGCATGAACATCCAGTGCGCGCGGTGCGCCAGTGACGTCCAGATCTTCTGGCCGTTGATCACGTAGTCGTCCCCGTCGCGCACAGCCCGCGTCTGCAGCGACGCCAGGTCCGAACCCGAGCCGGGCTCGCTGTACCCCTGACACCACTCCACTTCGCCGCTGAGGATGCCGGGGATGTGTTCCTGCTTCTGCTCTTCCGTGCCGTGTTCGATGAGCGTCGGGCCGAGCATCATCAGCCCGAGGCCGCCCAGCCTCGGCGCTCCCGCCTCGGCGAACTCCTGGCTCAGGATGAACTGGTCCATCGGTTTCATGCCCGCGCCGCCGTACTCTGACGGCCAGGCGGGCGCGATCCAGCCGCGTTCCGCCAGCGCCACCCGCCACGCCTCCCAGAGGGGCTTCTCATCCGCCGGTCGCCCGATCGGGAACTTGCCCCGGATCTCATCGGGCAGGTAGTCGCGCAAGAAGTCCTGAACCTGCACACGCCACTCCGCCTGTGCGGGATTGTCTCGAAAGTCCATACCGTGGGCCTCGCTTCGGGATTCGCGGCGCTCGCCGTGATCCCTGAATCATCGGAAGGGTGACGGCAAGCATAGCCCGCGCCCAGTTCAACCGCCACGCGTCCAAACAAGCCACGTGTAACGCCCCTCACTGACGCGTTGTTGACGTTCGCCCTAGAATGCGCCCACTACAGCAGCCGCCGGTGACCGCCGCCGGTTTCATGGAGAGTATGGAAATGGCCGAGAACTACTGGAGTACGTACTGGCGCAGGCGTGCCTCGCGCAGGAGCGTCCTCACGGGCGGGGCCGCCATGGCCGCCGGCGCCGCCGGCCTCGTGGCCGTCGGCTGCGGGGATGACGATGACGACGACGGCGAGCCCTCGCCGGCGGCTACGAGTACCCCCACCGCCGCATCGGAGGCGACCGAAACCCCAACCGCCGCGCCCACCGAAGCCCCGACCGAGGCGCCCACGCCCGCCGAGGCGCCCAGCGGACCCCGGACCGGCGGAACCTTCAAGATCCAGCGCGCCTTCGCCGATACCGGCTATGACCCCGCCATCACCGTCACCGGCCATACCTGGTCAGCGCTCACCTACAACCACCTCCTCGGCTACTCCCTTATCGAGGACGAAGCCTGGGGAGACGCCGCCCAGAGCTGGGAACAACCCGATCCCCTCACCCTCGTTTTCAACCTGGAACCCAACCTTCGTTTCAACCCCGAGGCCGCCGACGGACGGCCCATCACCTCGCAGGACATCGCCTACAGCTTCGGCCGCCTTCCCGCGGCCTTTACCGACCTCGCCTCCCAGGTCAACCCTATCCAGTATGCGTTCATGGCCGGATTCGATATGCCCGATGAGGCCACCTTCGCCGTCCAGATGCGCTACCCTTGGGTCTCCGCCCTTCCGACCCTCGCCTCCACCTCCCTCGCGATCGTTTCCCCCGAAGTCGTCGAGGCGAGCGGCGGCAGTCTCAGCGATACCGTCAACGCGGGCGGCGGCGCCTACATGTTCGAGTCCCGCGGACGGGACGGCCTCAACAGCTACATGCGCAACCCCAACTACGGCGGGCACTCCACCGCCCGCGGGCGCTTCACCAAGGATCCGCCCTACATCGATCGCTGGGAAGACGCGCACATCACCGACCCCGCCACCGCCGAGGCCCGCTTCCTCGCGGGCGACTCCGACATCCTCACCGGCGTTGTCGGCGGCATCGATTCCATCAAGGCCGACGAGCTCGAGGGCGAGGAAGGCGTCACCATCATCAGCGGCCCCACCAACACCCACCTCGTGATGGCGCTCGACGCCCTCAAGTGGGTGCCGCATCCGCTCCTGCGCGAAGCCGTCTCCCACGCGATCGACTGGGACGGCTATATCGACGTCGTCCACGACGGCAACGGCATTCGCGGGGCGCCCGTCGGCCCCCGTTTTCCGCAGGTGCTCTCGCAGGACGAAATCCGCCAGCTCCAGCAGTTCGACCCCGAACGCGCCCGCCAGCTCTGGGAGCAGGGCGGCGGCGACGCCGTCTTCCCCGACGGCTTCACCACTCTCCTCGCCACCTTCACGGATACGCGCGGCACCCAGTTCGTCGCCCAGAGCATCGAGGAGAACCTGGGCGTCTCCACGAAGCTCGAGCCCGTGGACTTCGCGACCTTCGTCGCCAGCCTTACCGCGCCGCCGGGCTCCAAGATCTGGGACTACGCCCTCGTCATCGAGAACTCCATCTCCACCATCCCCGACTACAACGCCCTCACCCACTACGTGCCCACCGGCTACGGCGGCGCTTTCGGGCTCTTCACGCGCGAACACCCGCAGGCGGCCCTCATCCCCTCCGAGGTCGTCGACGTCACCCACGACGTCGGCAAGCCCATTCAGGATCTCTACAACGCCCAGACGGTCACGCATGACCCGGAGCAGCGCGCGGAGTACCTGCAGCAGCTCCAGCGGCTCATCTTCACGCAGTTCTGCTGCACCTTCCCTCTCCCCGTGAACGCCGTTGAGTGGCACGGCGTCCGCAGCCGCGTCCAGAACGTGCCCCTTCCCCCCGACTTCCGGGACAACGGCTCCATGGGCTTCCGCCGGGCGCAGAATATGTGGCTCGCTGACGCCTGAGGTCGTCTGATTCCGTGGCGTGAACGCCCGCCCTCCCCATTGCGGAAGCGGTGGGCGTTCCGTTATTAATGAGCCAGATTCGCCCCGCTGCGGGCGAACGAGGAGGGCAGTCATGGCAGAAGGGTATTGGGGGAAGTACTGGCGGCGGCGCGTTTCGCGCAGGCGGGTTCTGGCTGGAGGCGCGGCCGTTGGCGCCGGCGCCGCCGCGCTCGCAACCGTCGGTTGCGGCGATGATGACGATGACACTGAGCCTGCCGCTACGGCTACCGCGACGGCGGCGGCCACCCAGGCGCCAGCCGAAACCGAGGAGCCCGCGGCCACCGCGACCGCAGCGCCCACCACAGCCCCTGACGCGATCACGCGCGGCGGCGTCTTCCTGAACCAGAAGGCGAGCCAGAACACCTCTCTCGATCCATCGGTCACCGTGACCGACCAGATGTGGACCGCGCTCACCTATAACCACCTGCTCGGCTACTCGCTGATCGAGGAAGAGGCCTGGGGCGACGCCGCCACCGGCTGGGAGCAGCCCGACGCCACCACCTTTGTCTTCAGCCTTGAGAACAACCTGAAGTTCAACCCCGAGGCCGCGGGCGGTCGCGAGATGACCTCGGAAGACGTCGCCTTCAGCTACAGCCGCTTCCCCACCAGCCTCTCCGAACTCGGCTCCGAAGTGAACCAGTTGCAGTGGGGCTGGATGGGGGTTGACCGGGGCGCTTCCTTCGAGACGCCCGACGCGACCACGCTCACCATCAACCTCGCCTTCCCCTGGGCCTCCGCCATCCCCTCGCTCGGCTCCAGCGCCATGGCGATCGTCGCCCGCGAGAGCGTGGAAGCGGGCGATGGCCACGTCAAGGACACCCCCAACGCCGGCGGCGGCGCCTACATGTTCGACTCCATCAGCCCGACGGGGAACATCTACAAGCGCAACCCCAACTACGCCGGCCACTCCAGCGACCGCGGCCGCTTCACCGCCGAAATCCCCTATATCGATCGTTGGGAAGACGCCATCATCACCGATCAGGCTTCACGGGAAGCCCGTCTCCTTGCGGGAGATAGCGATGTCCTGGGGGTTGTTGACAAGATCAAGGCCGCAGAGATCGAGGGCGAAGACAACGTCCAGATTTACGAAGGCCCCGCTAACGACCACGCCATCCTGGAGCTTGACGGCTTCAAGTGGGCGCAGCATCCGCTCCTGCGCGAGGCCCTCTCCCTGTCCATCGATTGGGAGGGCTATATCGATGTCGTGCTCGACAGCGAGGGCATCCGCGGCGCGCCTGTCGGCCCCGCCTTCTCGCAGGTTCTCTCCCAGGCGGAGATCCGTGAGCTCCAGCAGTTCAACCCCGAACTCGCCCGCCAGCTCTGGGAGCAGGGCGGCGGCGATGACGTCTTCCCCGACGGCTTCGTGACGGTCATCGCGACCTTCGGCGTGGACACACGGCACGTCGAGTTCGTCGCCCAGAGCATCGAGGCGAACCTCGGCGTACCCACGCGCCTGGAGCCCGCTGATCTCGCCAACTACGTCGCCCTCGCGACCGCGCCGGCGGGCGAGAAGATCTGGCACTACTTCATCGCGGGCGAGAACTCGCTGTCCACCATCCCCGACTACAACGCCCTCACGCACTACGTGCCCAACGGCTACGGAGCCATCTTCGGCGGCGTCTACACCTTCGATCACGCGCTCGCGGCCCAATACCCCGACGAGATCATCGAGGTGACGAACGACATCGGCGTCGAACTCCAGGGCAGGTACGACCTTCAGGGCGCGACCGTCGATCCCGAAGAGCGCAAGGAGGTTCTGCAGGAGCTGCAGCGCTACATCTTCACCAACTTCTGCTGCGTCCTGCCGCTTCCCGTGCCGTCCATCCAGCGGTACGCCATGAGTTCCCGCCTCCGCAATGTGCCGGGCGTTCCCGACATCGCGAACAACGCCTCGATGGGCTACCGCCGCGCCCAGAACATGTGGATCGACGCCTAGCCGTTCTCTGGCGGGAGCGAGTAACCAGCGGGTCCGGCCCCAAGCGGGCCGGACCCCTGGAGCCCTAAAGGCAGGGAGGGGCAGGGATGAGCGGGTACATCATCCGCCGGCTGGCGCTGGTTCCCTTCACCCTCTTCATCATCACGATCATTGTCTTCATCTTCATGCGCGCCGTCCCCGGCGACGCCGGCCTTGTCAAATGCGGCGCCGCCGGCAGCTTCGATGAAGCTTGCTTCGAGCGCGTCCGTGAGGAACTTGGCCTCGACAACAGCTATTTCGAGCAGTACACCAGCTGGCTCGGCGATATCGTCCTGCGGGGGAACTTCGGCTTCTCCCCGGTGAAGCGCGAACACATCAACGACGAGATCGGCCCGCGCATCTGGAACACCGCCCAGATCGGCCTCCTGTCCATCGTCTTCACCCTGCTCATCGGCGTCCCCGTGGGCGCCATCTCCGCGATCCGCTCGGGGCGCCCCATCGATTACGTGATGCGCTTCCTCGCTGTTCTCGGCCTCTCCATCCCCAACTTCTGGATCGCCACGCTCGTCATCATCTTCCCCGCTGTCTGGTGGGGCACGCGCGTCGCCCCGGACTGGGTCGGCTGGGAAGATCCCTGGACCCACCTCCAGATCATCGCCATCCCCGCCTTCATCATCGCGCTCGCGGGCGGCGCCACCATCGCCCGCATCGTGCGCTCTTCCATGCTCGAGGTGCTGCGCAGCGATTACGTCCGCACCTCGCGGGCGAAGGGCCTGCGCGAGTTCGCCGTGGTCAGCCGCCACGTCTTCCGCCCCTCCATGATCGCGCTCTTCACCATCGTCGGCATCCAGTTCAGCCTCGTGCTTGGCGGGTCCGTCATCATGGAGAGCATCTTCAACATCCCCGGCATGGGGAGCTGGGTGATTAACTCCGTCGGTGATCGCGATTTCATCGTCATCCAGGGCGTGGTCGTGTTCTATGGCGCCTGGTTCCTGCTCATCACCCTCTTCGTTGACGTCGCGTATGCGTGGGTTGACCCGCGCATACGCTATTAGGCGGTGAAATTGCGATGAATGTGGCGGAACAGACCGGCGGGCTCGCTGTCCTGGATCGTGAAACGGGCTTCCGTGAGAAGCGCCTCCGCCCCATCGCGCGTTTCATACGGAAGCAGCCGCTCGGCGCCATCGGCGCGCTTATCATCGTGCTGCTCATCGCCGGCTCGGTTTTCGCGCCCCAGCTCAACACCGAAGATCCCAAGTCATCCATCCGCGGCGCGCCCACGCTTGGCGCCCCCAGCGGCGATCACTGGTTCGGCACCGACCGCAGCAAGCGGGATGTCTGGTCACGCGTGCTCTACGGCGGCCGCCCCACGCTCCTCATCGGCTTCGGCGCTGTCGCCCTCACCATGGCCGTCGGGATCACGCTCGCCCTCGCCGCGGGCTACCTTGGCGGCCTCGTCGACATCCTTATTTCGCGCCTGATCGAGATCATTGTCGCGGTGCCTTCGCTCCTCTGGCTGCTCATGTTCACGACCGCCATCGACCGCAGCGTGCAGACGCTCATCTTCGCGGTCGCGTTCACGTTCACGCCCATCACGATCCGCTTCTTCCGCGGGAACGTGCTGCAGGAACGCTCCGTCGCCTACGTGGAGGCGGCGCGCGTCATCGGGGCCTCCGGCCCGCGCATCATGTTCCGCCACATCCTGCCCAACCTGCTGCCGCTCGTGATCGTGGCCGCCAGCATCACCATTCCCGCGGCCATGCTCTCCGAAGCCGGCCTCACCTTCCTCGGCCTCGGCCTCGAACCCGGCACCCCCTCCTGGGCGCAGGACTTCGGCCCCGGCAACCGCCAGTACTTCCGCACCGCCTGGTGGCTCCTCGTCTTCCCCGGGGCCGCGCTCGCGCTCGCCGTCCTCGCCTTCAACTTCTTCGGCGATTCCATGCGCGACGTGCTTGACCCGCGCCTCCGCGGCTCAGGTCTGATTTAGGGCAATGGCTACTGCGTGAGCCCCGCCTGGGACTGACCCTCCAGCGAGCGCGCGATGGCGCCGCCGTGGTGGTAGTCCACCTCCAGTTGTACCTTGCCCTCGTCGTTGAACTCCAGGTAGGTCATCCCGTCCGAGTACCAGCGCTTGCCCTTGTGCCCCGGCCCGAACGCGTCATTCGTGACCGTCGCGCTCATGCGCCAGGTAAAGGCGACGCCGTCATCCGCCGTCCAGAACTTCTCGGGGATGAGCTCCAGGTCGGGCGAGCCCTGCAGTCCCGCCGCGAAGAACTCGCGGATGGCGGGCCAGCCCACCTTGTCCTCGCCCGCCACGATATCGCGCAGGATCGCGTCCTCCGCCATGTAGGGCGCGGGCGCGTCCGCGTCGCCGCTGCTCCACGCCTTGAAGAGCGCGATTGCTGTGTCGATTTCCCGTTGTCCCGCCATGGTTCCTGTCTCCTTACTCGCCCTCGCGGGCGTATGACCTGCCGATGATGGTCGCGAGGTGCTGGACCATCGAGAGTTTCAGGGCGGTCCCGATGGCGGCCATGTTCGGCGCCGGATTCGCCCCCGTGATGAAGATACGCAACGCCGAGGTGTTCGCGCAGGCGCCCTTGAAATGGTTGAACACATCCCAGTAGGCCCACGTCTCCTTGCTGATCACGTGTCCCGTCACGTCGGCGATGTACTCGCGCCACTGGGGCGGTTCCATCACCCCCCGCCCGCGCAGTCCGCCGAGGAAGAGCCAGTCTTCGTTCGGATCGCCGATGTGCGAGAACTCCCAGTCTGTGAACGCCTGTACCTCGTCGTCCTTGTGGATAAAGTTCAGCGGGCCCGGGTCGCCGTGCACGAGCCTCAGGCGCAAGTCATCCGGCGCGTTCCGCTTCAGCCACGTGGCCGCCTCTTCCAGCAGCGGTTCCGGCGCCACGCGGCCCCAGCGGTGCACCTCCAGCCAGCGGTCCACCTGCTGGTGGACCGCGTCCAGCGGGATCGCGGGGATGCGGGCGAAGGGGATCTCCTTCGTCCGCCAGTCGAGCTGGTGCAGCGCGTGGAGTTTCGTGACGTAGTCGCGCAGGGCGGCGTCGTTCGGCGGACCGCTGCTGCCTTCCACCCAGTCCATCAGGAAGAAGGGCGTGCCGAGCGCCGCTGGGTCGAACTCCACCCAGCGGATGCGGGCCACGGGGAAGCCCGCCGCCCGCATGGCCCGCATCGTGCGGACCTCGTCCAGCGTATTCGTCCCGAACATGCCCGCCTGCTCCACCCGCAACGCGAAGGAGCGCTCCACCGCCTCGCCCCCGAGCCGGTAGCGCGCGTTCACCCGGAACATCCCCCGTGAGTGGCCGATCGTGATGCGCTCCAGCGGTCCCGCCTCCACCCCGCCGTCGGATGGCAGTTTGGCCGAGAGGAAGGCCGCGATCTGCGGGCGCGCCACCTCAATGTTCAACACGGCGCGGCCTCCCCCCGAAGCGCGTCAGCATCGGCATCGTCTCGTTCAGGTTCTCCGTCGCGTGCTGGACGATGAGGGGGCGCAGGCGGCTGCGGATAGCGTCCGCCGCCGGTGAGTCGTTCGCGACCGCGTGGCTCAGCAGCAGGCTCGCCCGCTGCAGCGCCGTGAACCCCCGCGTCTCGCCCTCGCTCCCCGCAAGCGTGTCCGCCAGATGCGGATGTTCGCGCAGCAGTTCCTCGATGACCGCCTCCACCGCTTCCACCTGCGCATCGAGATGTTCATCCCCCGCGAGGAGCGCGCGCGCGTATTCGAGCGTGCCGATCAGCTGGCTCGCCGCCGCGCGCGCCCACGTGTCCTCCAGGTTGGGGAGGAGCTGGTTCTCGATGGTGTGCGCCGCCCCCGCGAGCACCTCATCGACAGTTGGCCGCTTCGCCTCTGGCATACAGTCCCGCGCTAGCCGCCGCGGAGCGCCGCCGCCGCCATCGCTTCGCGCTCGAAGTCCCAGCCGCCGCCCCAGAGCGGATCCTTCGGGTCCTCCCCGATCTGCGCCATGCCCTCCTCCACGAACCACTCAAAGGTCTGCGCGTGGCCGCTGCGGAAGTCGTATTCGTTCTCGAAGCCCAGCAACGTTTCCGCCTTTCTGACGCTCAGAACGGAGTGGTGCATGCGTCCGAAGAGGTGGCCGAACACGGGCTTGTTCTCCGGCTGGCGCCAGTTCATCCCCCACTGCGCCAGCTGGTCCGCGGGGACGTACACGATATCCGCGGGCTTGCCCACGATGTCCGCCAGCGTTTCCACGTAGTACTGCGTCGTCACCCCTTCATTCGTCAGGTTGAAGGCCTCGCCTTTCGCCGCCTCCTGCCCCACAAGGTCGATCTGGAAGCGCACGAGATCGTCCACGTGCCCGTATGAGCAGGTCACCAGGCCCTCGTGCGGAATGAGGACCGGCAGGCCCCGCATGAGGCGCAGGAACATCGGCGCCTCCATGTCGTAGATGTTGTTGTTGGGGCCGTAGATCGCCGCTGGCCGCACAGCCGTCACCGGGAAGCCCGTCCTGCGATGCTGCTCGAACAGCCGCTGTTCCGTGTACGCCTTGAACCCGCCGTAGGTCTCCCGGGGCTCGCTCGTGTACGCGTTCGTCTCTGGCCAGGGCATGTTCCCCGATGGCTCGTAGCACATGATCGAACTGCAGTAGACGTAGTGCCCGATGTTCCCGTCGAGCAGCTCAATGAGAAAGTCAAGGTCCGACTTCCCCGCCACCATCACAAACCCCGAGATATCGAAGACGGCGTCCCACGCACGCCCCCCCAGCGCGGCCTTCATGGACGCGTTATCCGTGCGGTCGGCGATCAGCCGCTCCGTCCCCGGCGGCAGGTCAACCGAGGTAACGCCCCGGTTCAGCACCGTCACCTCATGGCCCCGCGCCGCCAACTCCCTGACTGTGCGAAGCCCCACGAACGTGGAGCCACCGAATACCAGCGCCTTCATCGACATCCCTCCATTTGGCTGCTTGCGTCGGCCCGCGGACCGCTAGTCGAAGACCACCGCCTCGAAGTGGGCAAGGCCCACCTCGCCCTCGCGGCGCAGCAACGTGAAGCTCTCCGCCCAGGCGTGTTCGAACTCACGCTCGGTACCGTCCGCCTCGACGATCTTCTGCGGGTGCGCAGCGTCCCAGACTTCGCCCTCGACATGGTACTCGCCGCGCCAGACCCCCTGCCCCAGGCCGTCGTTGAAGCCGCCGAAGTAGCCGCCTCCCTGGCAGTACACCCAGCCCAGGTCCTCGAACTCGTACTCCCGCTCCGTTCCTTCCTCGTCCGTCAGGCGGAAGCGGCCCGATTTCACGCGCTTCGGGCCATCGGGGTAGAACGCCAGGTCGTGCGTAATCTCCGTCACGTCCAGCTGTGAGTCCGGCAGCAAGATGGCGCCCTCCTGCTGGAGGCGCTCGCCGTCGTCGCGGTCCATGAGTTGGTAGAAGCCGCCGTGGTCGGGCATGCGGAACAGCACCCACTGGCGCACCGCCCGCGTCCGTTCCCGTCGGTGTTGCGAGGGCGCGCCGTGTTCGCGCGGACCGCCCCGCCCCGGCATCGAGCCCCATGAGTGGTTGCGGAAGAAGGACCACGTATCCGGCGCCGCCGTGTACGTCCGCCCCGCTACCGTCACCGAGCCCTCGACGGTTCCCACCACCTCATACACCGCCCGCGAGCGCGTGAAGCGCCCCCCTTCGCGCACGTACGAGGGCTGGTCTTCGTAGGGCGCCGCCGTTGTCCGGCAGATCAGGTCGCAGGCGATGCCGTACTCGTTCTCCTCCAGCACGAGCCGCACCGTCTCCATCGGCTCGACGATCTCGATACTCAGCGGCCCGACGCCGATCGTGTTGATGTCCGACCGCAGCCTTCGCGAGAGACGGATGTTGTGCTGCTTCCCCTCGTGGCGGATGCACACGAACCCGTCGATCACATCGTTATTTGTGTAGAGCCGTACCAGCCCAATCAGCTGGACCTTGCCCTCCGTGTCGCAGAGACAGATGTAGTGGCCATCGTTCCAGTGCTTGTCCGTCGCCGCCACGGAGCCGAACGAGTCCGTGATCTGGTGCACGGGGTGCTCGTCGAAGTTGGTAAGCAGGCTCTCGTTCATGCGGGCTCCTTCACGCTCCCGTTGCTAGCCGTGCGCCACATCCACGAGCGGCGCGAAGAAGTCGACCTGATCGATCCAGTTCTGCGGGCTCGGGCACGGCTCCCAGAAGCCGGTCTCGATGATAATGTGGTCGATGCCCGCCTCCTTCGCCTCTTCCACTTTCGGCTTCATCTCCTCGACTGTGCCGCTCCACGACATCGGTCCGAAAAAGCCGCCGTGCCAGGGTTCGATCCCGGGCATGACGGGGTTGGCGAAGACCCGCATATAGCTCTTCAGCGGCGGGCGGCCGAACTCCGCCGCGAGGGCGTTCAGCCCCGCCAGCCCCTCCATGGCCATGGCCGGCGGCGCCCCCGCCGGATTCCAGGAGTCGGCCAGTTCGGCCACGCGGCGGGCGCCCTGCGGGTTGCCGCCCCCGCCCATCGCGATCTCGATCTGCGGCTCGCCCGCCGCGTTCCGCTGGATCGGCTTGGGCGAACTGTCGCACTTCGGCACATCGAAGAACTCGCCGTGGTACTCGACCGGATCGGGAAGCCAGCACGCCTTCAACGCGCGCACGAAGTCCGTCATGCGCGCCCCGCGCCGGGTGAAGGGCGTGTCCATGTGGTCGTACTCGTCCTTGCTCCAGCCCAGCCCCAGCCCCGCGATCACGCGCCCGCCCGAGAGGACGTCGAGCGTCGTCAGCCGCTTCGCCAGCAGCAGGGGCCGGTAGTAGGCCGTCACCAGAATCGATGTCCCGATCTGCACCCGTTCCGTCGCCGCCGCCACGAACGCAAGCACCTCGATGGGCGAGAGCATGCAGCGGTAGGGGTCGGGCATCTTCACCTCTGTGGGACCGCCCGCGTATCCCACCTGCGGGTCTTCCGGAACCATGAAGTGGTCCTGGACCCAGAGTGAGTCGAAGCCGGCGAACTCGGCGTTGCGGGAGAATCCGAGCACCGCCGTACGGTCTGCGTGGGGGTTGAGCTGGGGCAGGCAGAGTCCGATCTTCATGCGCGCGATTCACCGTCCGTCAGAAGTGCGCGCAGTCTAACGCGTTTGCGGGCAGCCGCCAGGGGCCTTATTGACACTAAGAATCACTTGAGACAAAGTCTCGTTTCTGAGGCGCCCATCAGGGCGCTGCGGAAAATCTGCTCCCACTAGCTGGAGGTTTTGCCCTGTGAGGTTCCTGAGCGCCTTGACGGCCATCCTGGCCGCCGCCCTTCTCGTCGTCGCCTGTGGCGGCGACTCCAACTCTGACTCCGCTGACTCCCCCGCTTCCACCGAGGCTCCCGCCACAGCCCGCGCGGCCAGCGCCGACGACGATCACGCGGATGACGATCATGCGGATGACGATCACGCCGACAGCGATCACGCCGACGATGATCATGACCACATGGTCGTCTCCGGTGAGGCCGGCCGCATCATCGTCACCGACGCGGACTCGCCCCATGCGTCCGTCATCGAGCTCGGTTCGGACTTCGTGGTTCAGGGCGCCTTCGAGGTCGCCGCTCCCGACGGCCGCGTCTACAGCGCGTTGGGCGATCGCTATGCGTTCGTTGTCGCCCGCGGTCCCGAGGACGCCGACGATCGCATCCACGTGTTTGACGGCGGCGTCTATAGCGTTCCCCACGGCGACCACGAGGATCTGGTCACGGGTCCCCTCACCCGCCTCCTCGATATCGCTGAGGAGCGCCCCATCCACTACACCGCCAACGAGGAGTGGGTCGTTGTCTTCAGCGACGCGCGCGGCTGGGTCTTCCTGTTCGGGGAGGACGGCCTGAAGAGCGACGGCGCTGCATACCAGCCGGTTGTCCTCGACAGCGGCCCCCAGCACGGCGCCGCCATCGCCGTCGAGGGCGACAAGTTCATCGTCTCCACGAAGAACCCCGACTATCCCGAGAACTCGGACGACAGCCTGCCTGTCGGCGTCGAGGTCCGCGATCTCGATGACAATGTCGTGTACGACGAGAGCAACCGTTCCTGCCCGGGACTCCATGGCGAGTCGCACGGCGCCGCAGGCGTCCTCTTCGGCTGCATCGGGGGCGTCCTTCTGCTCCAGCAGGACGGCGACCAGTTCAGCCACGTCTTCTTCCCGAACCCGGAGGAGATGCTGGAGAACGCTCGCGTCGGCTCCGTCTATGGCCACCATGAGGCCGCAACCTTCTTCGCCTCCGCGTCCTATCGTGGCGAGCAGGGCTTCGCCCAGGATGGCCTCTGGCACATCGACCCCGCGACTGGCGCCTTCACCCGTGTCATGGACGAATCATCCACGGTCGCCTTCGGGCCCGAGGGCGAGCGCGTGTACGTCTTCTCGGCGGATGGGGTTCTCCACGTCCTGGATTCCGATACCGGCGAGCTTGTGACCAAGGCCGCCCTGCTCGGGCCGGGCGCCGATCGCCCTCCGGCCATGATTTTCGTCGGCCATGACCTCGTCATCACCGATCCGGCGAATGGACTCGTCAAGCGCGTCAGCCTCGAGACCTTCTCCACGGTTGACGTCTGGGAGGTAGGGGGCGCGCCCGCCAGCCTCGCCTTCGTTGGCGTGGGAGGAGACAGCCACTAATCGCAGGCCGTTCAGGCACTGCTCCAGAAGCGGCGGCTCTTGCCGTCGCAACCTCCGGTGAGGAGGGTCGCCCGCCCCCTCCGTCAGGGCGCCCTCCTCGCCGTTGCGTAATGCCGTGATGGCATGTATGATTATGACTCGTGTCGAGGGTATGTGTTCTTGCGGTTCTGCCTCTTGCGGTGGTCGTTCTTGCCCTGTCCTTGTCTTGCAATGATGATGAAGAGCGACTCACACTCTCCGAGTACAATCGTTGGTGTGCCGATTGGGGCGTTGCTGATTTAGATCCGGACGCGATTGATACGTGGGGTGAGGTGGCTGACCATTTGGCAGTGATACGCGATGACGTGCGTTCCGTCCGTCCCCCAGATGAGCTTGACAAATACCACCAGTTAATGGTCGAGATGTCTGAGGTCATGCTTGAGGGTCCTCGCGCCCAGCCCCGTAATGAGAAACTTGATGAGGCAGACTGGGTTGAGGTAGGACGTAACATCATCGCGAATATGTACATTTTGGAGAGACAAGCTGATGTCTCGGAAGAAATTCAAGAGCTCACACCAGAATGTTGGGAAGATAGGACTTTAGGAAGATAGGACTTTAGATTGAAAACCTTGATAATGCTACTGGTTTCCCCGTTCGCGGCAGTGATGGGGATTGCACTTCATTTATGGATGATCGGAGTTTCAGTAGCGATTCCGGCACTAACTGTACTAATTATAACTGCCCTATTCGGAAACGTACCTTGGTCATGGGTGCTGTGGTACTTGGTTGCCATAGGATCGGGAATTGCAGTGTATGCATTGATTGGTCTTGTGGGTTTTGTTGTGGATCTTTTCGAACCATAAAAGTGATAAAGGTTCTATCTGGTGACTACTCTAGACTCGTTTGCCTGAATACCCTCTACCCACTAGCCCCATCCCTCCGTACACTGCCCGCCGTAGCTCGCAACTCGCGCGCGGGAGCGGACGTCATGGGACTCCTCGACGGCAAGAAGGCGGTCATCCTTGGGGCCTCCAGCGGTATCGGCTGGGCCATCGCCGAACGCTTCGCGGAGCACGGCGCCGACCTCATCATCGCCGCCCGCCGCCAGGAGAACCTCGAGAAGCTGGCGTCCCGTATCGGCGCCACTCCCATCCGCTGCGATGGCCGCGACTACGATGACCTCAAGGCCCTCGCCGTCGCCGCCATCGACAAGTGGGGGACCCTCGACATCGCCGTCAACTCCGCCGGCATCGTCCGCTTCAACCTGATCAAGGACATCACCCCCGAGGAACTCCACGAAGTCGCTGACATTCAGTACTTCGGCTTCCTCTACTTCATGAAGCACATGGGGAACGCGATGGCCGCCAGCGGGGGCGGCTCTCTCATCAACATAACTTCCAGCACCGCCATCTCCATCCCCGTCGGGCTCACGCCCTACTCCGCCGCCAAGGCCGCCATCAACTTCGCCACCAAGATTGCCGCGCGCGAGTACGGCCCTGACCAGGTGCGCGTCAACGCCGTCGCCCCGGGCTTCGTCCCCACCGCTATGAACGGTTACGGCGGCGACGGAACCCCGATCGACGAAGCCCGCGTCGACCTCCCCGAGGATTCGCCCTCCGCCAGGGCCTTCATCGAACAGACTCCCCTCGGCCGCATCACCACCGTCGACGATTGCGCCGACGTCACGCTCGCCGTCGCCAGCGACCTCTTCGGCGACATCACCGGTCAGGTCATTCCCGTCGAGGGCGGCAATCACCTGCTGCGGCTGCCTTAGCCGCGGAAGAGTGGGGCGCGCTCCTACTCGGTCAGCCAGCCCCCGTCGACGTTCAGGTAGACGCCGTTGACGTAGTCCGCCAGCGGCGAGCAGACGAACGCCACCGCGTTCCCGATCTCCTCTGGCCGCGCCCAGCGTCCCGCCGGGATGCGCGCGATGCGGTTCGCCACCGCATCGGCGAGCCCGTTCCCCGTCAGCTGGATCGTGGCCTGCGGGTCAAGCGGCGGCGGCTCGCCGGGGTTCACCCAGGTTGCGCCCGGCGCCACCGCGTTCACGGTGATGCCGGAGCGTCCCAGCTCCAGCGCCAGCGCGCGCGTCATCTGGAGCACCGCCGCCTTCGAGCCGTCGTAGGTCACGCCCACGCCCGGCGAGACAGCCTGCGTCGAGGCGATGTTGACGATGCGCCCGCCGTTCCCCGCCTCCAGCATCACGCGCGCCGCCGCCTGGCATCCGTAAAAGACGCCGTCCACGTTCACTGACCAGAGCACGCGCCACATCTCCGGTGTGATGTCCGCGATCCCGCCGCCGTACTCGCGGTACACGCCTGCGTTGTTCACGAGGATGTCGAGGCCGCGATGGTCGGACACGATCCGGTCGATGGCGGCGTTGAACGCGTCCTGGTCGGTCACGTCGAGCGGGAGCGCCGCCGCCCCCAAGTCCGCCGCCGTCGCCGCCGTCGTCTCCGCGTTCAGGTCCGAGACGACGACGGTCGCGCCGCACTCGCTGAGCACGGTCGCGATGCCCTTGCCGATGCCCTGTCCGCTGCCGGTGACGAGCGCCACCTTGCCCTGAAGGTCAATCTCCTTGGCCATGTCTCTTCCTTTCGCGTTGCCGCAGTCGTTGTTTGTGGAAGCGTAATGCTACGCCGGGATTGCGCGCCGTTCCGACCACTGCTTCTGAAGCGTGCGCTCGACGATCTTCCATTCGCCCGCGCGCCGCTCGAAGCGGTCGATGTACGTCCCGCTCAGGACCCAGACGCCGCCCTCCGCATTCACATGGCTCGCCTGCACGTAGGTCCGCGCCGAAGCCCGCTCGCCGTCGAGCGCGATCTCATAGTTCCCCAGCAGGTGCTGCGTGTGCGTGAACTGCGAGAGCACGCCCTCGGCGTAAGTCGCCGCCTCATCGGGCCCCAACGCCTCCCCGTAGTGGACGACGGCATCGTCGCTGAAGCACGTGCGGAAGCGCGCGTAGTCCTTCGCGTCCAGCGAGGTCGCGTAGCGGTCGATGACCTCGACGATCGCCTGCCGGTCAGCGAGCTGCTCCGCGGTCAGGCCCAAGCCTGCGTCCTCTCCAGCGGTTCCGCCCCCAGCGTCTGCGGCCAGAGTTCGAACAGCGCATCGATGTCGATGAGCGGCTCGGTGAAGCGCAGCAGCCGTTCCCGCTCAGGCTCGCTGTAGAGCGTGATCACGTGCCCGCGCGCGCCGAAGATGCGCCCGTTCGCCGCCGCCCCCGCATCCGAGGCGAGCCAGACCGCGATCGGCGCCACGTTCTTCGGGTCGCGCGCCGTGCCCGCCGCCGATTCGCTCGGCGGCGGGCCATCCGGCGAGACGCCGCGTCCGCGGTCCGTCATGCGCGTCGAGGCCCCCGGCGCGATGCAGTTGCAGGTCACGCCGTAGCGGCTCAGCCCGCGCGCGTTCGAACGCATCAGCCCCAGCTTGCCCGCGTGCGCCGCTGAGTAGTTTGGCTGCCCGCTGCTCCCGTGAATGCCCGCGTCCGACGTGAAGTAGATGATGCGGCCCCCCTGCCGCTCCTGCCGCCAGTGGATGGCCGCGAACCTGGTGGGCGCGAAGCAGCCCTTCAGGTGCGACTTCACGGAGCCGTCCCATTCATCCTCGGTCATGTTGAAGATCATCCGCTCGCGCAGGATGCCGTGGGCGCAACAGAGGATGTCGAGCTTGCCCCAGCGTTCCAGCGCGGTCCGCACCAGCCCCTCCGCCACGTCCATCTCCGATACGTCGCCGACCGCCCCGATCGCCTCCCCGCCCGCGGCCGTGATCTCGTCGACGACGGCGTTCACGCGGGTCGCGTCGGGCTCCGAACGCCCCTCCACGTCCGCGCCCGTATCGGCCACGATCACCTTTGCCCCGTTCGCGGCGTACAGCTTCGAGACCCAGCCGCCGATGCCGCCCGCTCCGCCCGTCACGATCGCGGTCTTGCCTTCCAGATGTCGCGCCATCGCTCCGCTCCTTTCGCCTAGGGGAACGCCGGTTCGGGCGGTTTCAGGTCGTGGAGCGCGAGCGTGCGCGGCATCTGCTCGAACAGTTCATCGATGTCCCAGCAGGGCGCCTGCGAGAAGATGGACTGATCGCGGAAGGGCTCGCGCCAGACCGTGAACTCGTGCCCCGTCGTCCCCACGACCCGCCCGGTCACGCTTCCTCCCTCGTCCGAAGCGAGGTAGACGATCGCGGGCACGACATTCCTGGGGTCCATGCGCGTGCCCGCCGCCGACAGGCTCGGCGCCGGCCCCTCGCGGTCGACGTTCCGTCCGCGGTCGGTCATGCGCGTCGCCGCCGCCGGCGAGATGCAGTTCGCGGTCACGCCGTAGCGGCCCAGCGCCTGCGCGCAGGAGAGCATCAGCCCGACCTTCCCCTGCTGCGCCGCTGAGTAGTTCGGCTGCCCCGCCTCCCCGCGGATTCCCGCGCCCGAGGTGAAGTAGATGACGCGTCCTCCCGCGCGACGCTCCCGCCAGTGAATGGAGGCGAATTTGGTCGGCGCGAAGCAGCCCTTCAGGTGTGACTTCACGGAGCCGTCCCACTCCTCCTCGGTCATGTTGAAGATCATCCGCTCGCGCAGGATGCCGTGGGCGCAGACGAGGATGTCGAGCTTGTCCCAGCGCTCCAGCGCGGTCCGCACCAGCCCCTCCGCCACGTCCATCTCCGATACATCGCCGATAGCCGCCACCGCCTCCCCGCCCGCGGCCGTGATCTCGTCGACGACGGCGTTCACGCGGCTCGCGTCGGGCTTCGAACGCCCCTCCACGTCCGCCCCCGTATCAGCGACGATGACCTTTGCGCCCTGTTCCGCGAAGATGCGGCAGATCCAGGAGCCCATGCCCCCGGCCCCGCCCGTCACGATCGCGGTCTTCCCCTCCAGATGCTTTGTCATGGCGCGCGCAGCCTAGGCGCGCCGCGCTGGCGCGTCAACGCAGGCCCGTTCGGGAGCGTCGCCCGTCCGCGCCCTATCATGGCCTTATGCCTCGCCTCGTCCTCCCCTCCCCGCGACGCGCTGACTACGGGCTGCTCGTCCTTGCCGCCGCCATTGTCGCCGGGGATATCCTCACGAAGTGGATCATCCGCGCGCGGCTCGACCGTGGGGACGCCTGGCCCGACCCTGACTGGGATGTGCGCATCGTGCACTTCACCAACACCGGCGCCGCCTTCGGCATCCTCGAGGGGGCGGGGACGCTGCTCCTGTTCACAAGCGTTCTGGGGGTGGTCGTCATCCTCGTCTACCTCATGAACCCGGGCGGCATGGCCAGCCCCCTCATGCGCGCCGGCCTGACGCTCATGCTGGGCGGCGCCCTCGGCAATCTCATCGATCGCGCCGGCGATGGCGAGGTCGTCGACTTCATCAAGTTCCCCGAATGGCCCGCCTTCAACGTCGCCGACTCCGCGATTACGATTGGCGTTGTCATCCTCATATGGGCGCTCTTCACGCAGACCCCCGCCCGCCGGAAAGAAGGCGAGAACTCCTCGTGACCGAGACGGGGAGGCTCGACGCCGTGCTCGCCGCCGCCTTCCCCGACCTCAGCCGCGCCCGCGTCCAGCGTCTGATTGCGAATGAACGGGTGCTCCTCAATGGCGCTCCCGCGCGCAAGTCGACGCTGGTCGAACAAGGCGCGCGGGTTGAGGTCATGCTCCCCGAAACCCCTTCCGAGGCTGTCTCCAGCGGCCTTTCCCTCGCCATCCTCCATGAGGACGGCGATCTCCTCGCCGTGGACAAGCGCGCCGGCCTGCTCGTGCACGACGCTCCCGCCGAGCCCGGCGTCCCCAGCGTCGCGACCTGGTTCGTCGAACACTATCGGGACGAGGCCGCCGCCTTCGACGCCGAGCGACCCGGCGTCGTTCATCGCCTCGACAAGCACACGAGCGGCGTCCTCCTCCTCGCGAAGACGCCCGCCGCCCACGCGGCTCTGGGCGCCGCCTTCGAGGCGCGCAAGACGCGCAAGCGGTACCTCGCCCTCTGTGACGGCGTCCCCCAGCGCGATCGCGCCGTCATCGACGCGGCGATCGCCCGCAGCCACGCCGATCGCCGCCGCATGGCCGTGGCCGCCCGCGGCCGCAGCGCGCAGACCGAATACGAAACGCTCGCCGCCGCCCATGGCCGTTCCCTCCTGCTCGTGAAACCGCTGACCGGCCGCACCCACCAGATACGCGTTCACCTCGCCGCCATCGGCGCCCCCGTCGCCAACGACGATCTCTACGGACGCGGCCCCGGCCCCCGCCACCTTCTCCACGCCTGGCGCATTGCCGTTCCCCATCCCGCAGGCGGCGAGCTTGCCGTCACGGCGCCCCTCCCCCCGGACATGCTCAGCGCCATCGAGGACGCGGGCTTCGCGGCGGAGGCCGCGCCCTATGCCGAACCCGTCGCCCCCGTCCGCGCCGGGGAGGTCGCATGACTGGTCCCGTTCGCACCCGCTTCGCGCCCAGCCCCACCGGCGAGCTGCACATCGGCGGCCTGCGCACCGCCCTCTTCCAGTGGGCCTTCGTCCAGGCGAACGGAGGCCAGTTCATCCTCCGCATCGAGGACACCGATCGGGCGCGCTATGTCGAGGGCTCCGTCGAGAACATCCGCGAGGGGCTGCGCTGGCTCGGCGTTGAGTGGGATGAGGGCCCCGACATCGGCGGGCCGCACGGCCCCTATGTCCAGTCACAGCGGCTCGACAAGTACCACGCCGCCGCCGCCGAGCTGCGCGCCCGCGGACGCGCCTACCGCTGCTTCTGCACATCGGAGCGGCTCGCGCAGCTGCGCAAGGATCAGCAGAAGGACGGCCTCGCCCCCGGCTACGATGGCCGCTGCCGCGACCTTGATCCCGGGGAAGCCGAGGCGCGCGCCCGCGATGAGCCCTCCGTGCTCCGCTTCCGCATGGACCGCACTGGCGTCACGACCTTCCCCGATCTGATCCGCGGCGACATCGCCTTCCAGAACGCGCTCCAGGACGACTTCGTCATCGTGAAATCCGATGGCTTCCCCACCTACCATCTCGCAATGCTCGTCGACGATCACGACATGGCGATCACGCACGTCATCCGCGCCGAGGAGTGGCTGGCCAGCGGACCGAAGCACCTGCAGCTCTATGAGGCGATGGGCTGGCCCCCTCCCCGCTTCGCCCACCTGCCCCTGCTCGTCGACAGCCAGGGACGCAAGCTCTCCAAGCGCCAGGGAGACGTGGCCGCCCTCGACTACCGCGACCGTGGCTACCTGCCCGAGGCGATGCTCAACTTCCTCGCCTTCCTCGGCTGGTCCCTCGATGACCACACAACTCACATCACGGCGGAGGAGTTCGCCCGCGTCTTCACCCTCGACCGCGTGGTCCCCAACCCCGCCTTCTTCGATAGCGAGCGCCTTGACGCCCTCAATGGCCACTACATCCGCGCCCTTGCCCCCGAAGCGTGGGCCCAGCGCGTCGCTGAGTGGCTCGACCGCGATCTGCCCGCCGCCCTCCAGCGCCCCCTTGACGCGGATCTCGTGGCCGTCCTCGCCCCCCTTCTGCAGGAGCGCGTGGCGCGCCTCGACGAGATCGCGGGCCTCGTGCGGTTCGTGTTCGAACGCCCCGCCTACCCCGACGCGCTGCTCACGGAACGCATCGGCGGGGACGCCGTCCTCGCCGCCCGCGTCCTCGACGCCGCCCTCGCCGCCATCGAGGCGATATCCCCTAGCGCCTGGGCGGTCGAGCCCGTCGAGGCGGCTCTGCGCTCCCTTCAGGAAACGCTTGGGCTGAAGCTGCGGAAGTTCGTATCGGTCCTCTACGTGGCCATTATGGGAGCGCCCCGCGGCATCCCCCTGTTCGACTCAGTCGCGCTCCTCGGGCGCGATGACACCCTCGACCGCCTCCACGCCGCCCGCGCGAAGCTCGCCTGACTTCAGCGCAGCGCCACGGCCGCGTCGCGCTTGCGCGGCAGGTTGAACCAGGCCTCGTCGCAGAAGGCGAGGTCATCCTCGCCCAGCGTCAGATCCGCCGCTCCGACCGACTCCTCGATCTGCTCCGCGCGGCTCGCCCCCACGATCGCGGACGTGACGCCCTCCTGCGCGATGACCCATGCGATCGCCGCCTGCGTGAGCGGCAGGTCGCGCTCCCCGAAGTACGTCCGCAGGCGCTCGACCTCGCGGAACTGCGCCTCGTCCCAGTACCGCGCGCGGTATCGCGGCCCCGCGTTCCCCAGGGTGAAGCGCGTCCGTTCCTGCAAGTCCTCGGTACCGCCGTACTTCCCCGTCAGCAGTCCGCCGGCCAGCGGGTTATAGGCGATGATCCCGACGCCTTCCGCCTGGCACAGCGGGAGCAGTTCGTTCTCGATCTCGCGGAAGAGGATGTTGTAGCGGGGCTGATCGCAGTCATACCGCGCGACCCCGAGCCGCTCGCTCGCCCCCAGCGCCCTTGCCAGCTGCCATGCCTGATAGTTCGAGCAGCCGATGTAGCGTACCTTCCCCCAGCGCACGAGATCGTCCAACGCGCGCAGCGTCTCCTCGATGGGCGTGGCGTCGTCGGGGAAGTGGGTCTGGTACAGGTCGATGTAGTCCGTTCCCAGCCGCTTCAGGCTCGCGTCCACGGCGCTCAGGATGTGCTGCCGCGAGAGCCCGCGATCATTTGGCCCCGGACCGGTGGCGCCCCAGGCCTTCGTGGCCAGCACGACCTGATCGCGGGGCTTGCGCGCCAGCCACTTCCCTACGATCGCTTCGGTGGCGCCCGTCTCCTCCGTGCCCAGCGGGTAGGCGTCGGCTGTGTCGAGAAAGTTCACGCCTCCGTCCCAGGCGGCGTCCATGATCCGCAGCGCCGCCTGCTCTTCCGTCTGGAACCCGAAGGTCATTGTGCCCAGACAGATCGTCGAGACGCGCAGACCCGTGCGCCCCATCTTTCGGTAGTCCATTCCGTGTTCCTCCCCTGTGTTCCCCAAGCCGCCTAGGGATTGATGTAGGGCTCCAGCAACGCTACATAGAAGTCCGCCTGGTCAGGGCGCAGATGGATGCCGTCGTTCCACAGCACCTCGGGACGCTCCTTCAGCGCTTCGCGCCAGTCCACCAGCAGCGCTTGCCGGTAGCGCTGGGCGCCCTCCGTGATGACTTCGTTGTTGCCCGCCTCCCATGGGCGCGCCACCTTGAGCGTCAGGAACACCACCTGCCGGTCCGGCCCCGCTACCTCCATGATCTGATCGAACTGTTTGGCGCTGAAGGCGCCGTTGTTGCCGATGTGAAGCAGCACGATCTCCCCCAGCCGGCCGCTCTGCATCCGCTCCTCCAGCAGCGCGATCACCTGGAAAACCTGCCGCCCCACCGCGGCGTCGACCTCGATGCCCGTCACCTGCCGCGCCAGTTCGTGCGCGGCGCCCAGCATCACGGAGTCGCCGATGGCGGTCACGCGAATGTCGGCAGTCGCGCCCCCGTCCGCCATCGGCGCGGCGCCATCCACATCCTCTTCCGCTGTCGCCTGCGCGTCGCTGTCCGCGCGCGCTTCCGGATTATTGGGTTCGATGGCAAGCGACCCTGTCTCGAACGTCTCCGTCAGGGCCTGGACGGAGGCGGCCTGTTCGCTGGCGGCGGTCGCTTCCCTGGTTCTCGCGATCGCGCGGGCGATGGGGTCAGGCCACAGGCGGCTTTCGGCGACATCCGGCGACGGCGACGGTCGGGACGGTGTCGCCTCGGTCGCCGGTGGCGCGTCCAGCGATGCCCTCTCGTCTGGCGTGAACGCTGCTGGCGCCTCGCTTGTGGGCACGAGATGCACGCGCACGAGCGAAAAGTAGGGGGGCTCTTCCGGCGCCTGCGCCAGCGCGAGGAAGGTCACGACCACGCCCAGCGCGGCGGCGCTTCCCGCGCTCGCGAACGCGATCGCTCCCCGCTGCCACCGCGGCGCCTGCGTCCACTCCCGCAGACGCCGCCAGGCGCGCCCCATGGCGCCGTCGCGGATCGGTTGTTCGACCCAGCGATACGATCCTTCCGCCAGCGCGATCGTGATCGCGATCTGCAGCGAGAACAGCGCCACCCCGTCAAGGGGGATGTCTACCCCGGGACGCGTCAGCGCCATCACGGGCCAGTGCCACAGGTAGATTCCGTAGGAGCGCAGACCCGCCCAGCGCAACAGCGGCGTTCCCAGCGCCCGCGTCAGGGGCGAGCGCTCGTGCGTGGCGGCCACGATCAGCGCCGCCGTCGCCATGCCCACCAGCGCGAAGCCGCCCTGGTACAGGAACGGCGTGGTTCCGTCCGCGAGGAACGTGAACCCCGCCAGCGCTGCGAGTCCCGCCAGTCCCAGCAGCGTCAGCGCCGACATCCTCGCCGTCGCCCGCAGGCCGCTCCGCGCCTCGCTCTGCCGCGCGCTCCAGACAAACGCCAGCGCTGAGCCGATCAGGAGCCCGGACGCGCGCGTGTCGGTCCCGTAGTAGATGCGCGTCACCGCGCTGCCCGGTTCATACAGAACCGCCATCGCGATCGCCGCCGCCGCCGCTCCCGCCACGATCAGGGCGAGCGTCAACCGCCTTCGCAAGAGCGCCAGTCCGCCCGCCATCAGGAGCGGCCACGCCACATAGAACTGCTCCTCCACCGCCAGCGACCAGAGGTGGCGCAGGAGCGAGGGCCGCTCCCACGCGTCGAAGTACGCCTCGCCGGCGACGATCAGATCCCAGTTCGTCAGATAGGTGAGGGCCGCCACGATGTCGTGGCGCAGGCCAGCGGCCTCCTCGGGGGCAAACAGCAGACTGTAGCCGGCCACTCCCAGCAGCAGCAGAACCAGCGCCGGCAGCAGGCGACGCGCGCGCCGCAGCCAGAAGTCCCCCAGCGCGATGCGGCCGCTGCTCTCGCGCTCCGCCAGCAGGCCCCGCGTGATGATGTAGCCGCTGATGACGAAGAAAACCTCGACGCCAAGGAACCCGCCCGGCGCGATCCCCAGCGTGGAGTGAAACAGGACAACCATGAGAACGGCCAGCGCGCGCAAGCCGTCCAGCCCCGGCAGATAGCGCTGGAGCGGGGGCTTCGGCGGGGAGGCGGGCGGTGGGCGGCCGTACACGGGCTTTGCCGCCGCCCACGCGCTATCCGGCGCCGAGCCCTGTTGGATGGCGAGGAGATCCAGATGTGGCAAGCCTTCCTACGATACGTCACCGCTCCTTAATGAACGCTCCATCGTTCGGTCTTTCCGGTACCCTGAGCAACCAGGAGGCGTCGTGACTGCATCCGGCGTTCGTGAGTGGCGCGTCATCGCCTTCCTCGATCACGAGGATGATCCCGCCGCCATGGCGAACCCCGTGCACAGCACCGCCTTCGCCCGCGAACTCGGCTTCGCCGGGCCGCTTGTCGCCGGCGCCACCGTCTGGGGCTGGAGCGTCCCCGCCATCATCGAGACCCTCGGCGCTGGCTGGCTTGACCATGGGTGGGCCCGCTTCCGCTTTCGCCAGCCCGTCTATCCCGGCGACGAACTCCGCCTCGCCCTCACGCCGCAGAACGGCGGCGCCTTCGCCTGCTGCATGACCAACGCCGACGGCGTCGAGTGCATGACTGGCGCCGTCGGGCTCGGCGCCAACGACGCGCTGGCGGACTTCCGTTCCCCTGCTCGTCTGGACCCCGACCCCAGCCCCGACCCGGGGCCGGAACTGCGCCTCGATCCCGCTCTCGTCGGGCGTGACTGGATACCCGCCGCCGTCGACGCCTCCCCCGAGACCCTGCGCGCCTACATGGAGCGCAGCCATCGCTCCGGGGATCCCCGCTTCGCCGGCGAGGCGCCCCGCCTGCATCCCGCCTGGCTGGTGGCCCGCGCGGAAGCGCTTCTGCGCCACAACTTCCGCGTCGCCAGCTCGATTCATACCCGCAGCGCCGTCGAATTCCTCGCGCCGGCGCTAGCTGGCGGCGAGGTCGTCAGCGGCGGTCGCTGCGTCGCCCTCTATGAACGCAAGGGCCGCCCCATCGTCGAATTCGACTGTCTCGTCCGCAGTTCCGCCGGCGAGGATCTGGCCCGCATGCGCCACACAACCATCTTCGACGCAACGGCAGGTCCCGCATGATCGAATCCCTCGGCAAGTTTCTCCACTACTTCCGCGGCGTGAACCGGCGCACGCTCCGCGACATCGCCGCCCTTCCCCCCGAAGCCGCCGACTGGAAAACGCCCGTCAGCGATGGCGAGGCCGCCTGGACCATCCCCGATCTCATCGCCCACATCGCCAGCGCGCGCGGCTTCTTCGCGAACGTCTACTGCGATGAGGGCTGGATCATGCCGCCCGCGCCCGATGCCTCCTCCCCCAAGCTTTGGACGCGCGCCGTCGACGAGAGCGCCATTGCATTTCGGGTGCGCCTCGAACCGACTCCCGAGGAGTGGCTCAGGCGGCGCGTGCTCCTCATCGATGGCGACGGAACGATCGCGGGCTGGCGCATTCTCATGATGCTCATCGAACACGAGGTCCATCACCGCAGCCAGATCGACGCCTACGCCGGGCTCAATGGCTGGTCCCCGCCCGACGTCTTCGACATGAGCGCCGAAGGCATCACCGCGCGCGAGGCGGCGCAACGCCAGCGTCTCAGCGAGCGCGACGGCTAGCGTCCGAATCGCGCTTCCCGCCACAGGCCAGTAGGCTGCCCCCTCGGAGGTGTGAGATGAGCGTGATGGACAGCTTCCGTCTGGATGGCCACGTCGGCGTGATCACCGGCGGCGGGCGCGGCATCGGCGAGGGCATAGCGTTCGCCATGGCCGAAGCCGGCGCCGATGTCGTCGTCGCCGCCCGCCGCGAGCGCGATCTCGCCCGCGTCGTCGAGGGCGTTGAGGCGCGCGGCGCCCGTGGGCTCGCGGTTCCCACGGACGTGCTCGACCGCGCCGCCATCGAGCGGCTCGCCGCCGCCGCCGTCGAGACCTTCGGCAAGATCACCGTCTGGGTGAACAACGCCGGCGGCAGCCAGGACCCCACCGTCCGCGATCTGGCGGAGACGCCCGACGAAGTCTGGGACGAGATGATCGAGTTCAACCTCACCTCCGCCTTCCTCGGGACTCGGGCGGCGCTGCCCCACATGCCCGAAGGCTCGAGCGTCATCAACATCGTTTCCGGCGCGGCCCTCAACGCGGCGCCCCACACCGGCGTGTACGGCGCCGCCAAGGCGGGCGTGGTGAACATGACCATGACCCTCGCGCGCGAACTCACCGAACGCCGCATCCGCGTGAACGGCATCGCCCCGGGCCCCATCGTGACCGAACAGTTCGCGAAGATGTTCCCCATGACCGAAGAGCAGCAGGCGGCCTACGGCGCCAGGCTCCCCACCGGTCGCATGGGCAAACCCAGCGACATCGGCGCCGGCGTCGTCTACCTCGCCTCCGAGGCGGGCTCCTGGATTACTGGCCAGACGATCGCGATCAATGGCGGACACGTGCCCGGCTCTATCGCCGTCGTTGTCCGCGACGAAAACGGGTAACGAACAGCGAACAGCCCCCGAAACCGTTCAGGAGGAACGACCATGACTATCGCCAGGCAGGAACTCGCCGAGGGCATCCGCTTCGCCGGACGCCGCGCCGCCGCCGCCCTCGACCACGTCCCCGATTTCGACCGCCAGCTCGGCCATGACTGGACCACCGCCGACGCCTTCCGCCACATCGCCGCCGGCGCGGGCACGCTCGAGGGCTTCGCCGGCCGCCTCGATACCGGCGCCTTCGACTCGTTCACGAGTGAAGCGGCCGCGGCCGGCAACGCCCGCACGATCGATCGCATGGAAGAACTCTCCCGCGAGCAGTTGCGGACCATGATCCTTGAAGGATCGGAAGCCTCCGCCGCCTTCGTCGAAACGCTCGACGAGGACGATCTCGCGAAGCCCATCGCCCTTGGCGACTACCGCATGCCCAAGGCCGAACTCTTCGCCCAGATCTGGATCCACCACACCATCGCGCACGCCTACGAAGCGAGCGCCCGCTGGCCCCTCTAGCCAGCGCTTTCGCGGACGCGGCTCAGGCCGCTCCGCTCACGGCGCGCCCGCGGTTACTCGACTGGCGCCGTGAGCAGGCTATCGAGATCGATGCCCGCCAGGCGCGCGCCCATCCGTTCGTACCACGCCTCCATGAGCGCCACGCCGCGCCCATCCCCCATCTCCATGAGATCGATGGCGGTGAGCGTCTGCATGGTCCGGAGCAGCCCCAGGTGGTAGTCGCGCGTCAGCGCCTCGAGGGAGTAGCCGCGCACCCCCAGCTCCTCGAGCGCCGCTAGGTAGCCGCGCAATAACTCCGCCTCATCCTCGTCAGTCAGGTCGGGACAGACGCCAGAGAGGAAGTAGGCCACGTCATAGGCGGCCGGCCCGCGCCGCAAGAGTTGCCAGTCAAACACGATTGGTTCACCGTCGCGGAAGGCCACGTTGTCCAGCCGCAGGTCGCAGTGCAGCAGTGTCCCCGGCGCGCCCTGGTCGAGCTGGATGACCGCCTCCTCCCCGTGCTTGCCGACCCACTCCAGCGCCGCCGCAAAGCCGCCGTCGATGAGGTGGGCGAAGCGCTCCTCGAAGCCGGGTCGGGAGTCCTTGAACAGCCCGTTTCGGAGGCGCGCGTCAATGCTGAGCGGCACCAGCCAGAAGCGGTCCTTCAGGGCGTCTCTGTTCCAGAAGGCGGCGTGCATCCGCGCCACTGCCGCCAGCACAGTCGCGCAACGCTCGGGCGGAATGCCCGTCAGTTGGTCTCCCGCCTCCGCGTCCTCGAGATCCTCCAGCAGCAGGATGTAGCGCCGCTTCTTTCGCCGCGAGATCCACAGGCCCAGCTGCGTCATGCGCGCGGTCAGGAAGCGCGGCGTGCGGTTGGCCAGCTTTAACGTCGCCGCCTGACGCTCCGAGGCCATGTCCCGATCGAAGTCCCCGTAGTACATCCGCGGCGTCGAGAGGGGGAAGTCAGCGGCCAACTCGTCGTAAAAGCAGCTCTCCCGCTCATACGCGCCAAGCAGCTCCCCTATCGCGCGATTGGCCAGCTTCGGAATCTTCGCGATGACCGTCGCCGGCCCCGTCCCGCCTCCGTACTCCAGCGTCAGCCGCGCGATATCCCCGAGGAACCCGGCGCCCTCTCCCAGCGTCTCCTGCGTGACCGAGAGCACCTCGCCCTGCGGCTCCAGTTCGCCCGTTTCCTGCAGGGCGGCTGTCAGCCACTGCGGCGTCAGTTCGTCCAGACGCTCGGGGATCGGGAGATTCATGTCGGGCCTCCTTTGGCTTTGGCGCGTCAGCGTACCACCGCCGCCTTGCTGCGTGGCGCCTGCGAGGCGGGACCCGTACGATCGCCGCTCCCGCCCATCCGCCCGAATCCGCCGCTCCAGGAGCCCCCCGCATGAAGATTCTCGATGGCGTCTACCAGCTGCTCACTCCCTTCCCCCAGTACACCTACGAGGAAGCAAAGCGGCTCCGCCATGAGCTGGAGGACAAACCCCGCGTGACGAAAGGGTTGCCCTACGTCCTGCCCTATCTCATCAAGCATGGCGGCGACACCCTGCTCATCGACTGTGGCTGGAACACCGATGTCGCCTACGCCGCCCTCGAGACTGGGATGCGCGAACATGGCAGCCATCCCTCCGAGATCACCCAGCTCGTCATCACCCACGTCCACCCCGACCACTACGGCATGTCCGGCCGCCTCAAGCAGGTTTCGGATTGCGATGTCGTCATGCATGAGCGCGAGGCGGAGTTCATTGCCTCCCGCTACTTCGCGCCCCGCGGCCTCACGGACGAGATGCAGCGCTACATGGCCCAGCACGGCGTGCCCGAACTCAAGGCGCCCGAGATGTCGCGCGGCTCCATGGCCATGCTCGACAAGGTCCAGCCCGCCGCCCCCGACTACAAGGTGGACGGCGGCGAAACCCTGAGCGCCGGCGACTTTCACTTCGAAGTGATCTGGACGCCCGGGCACGCTCCCGGCCACATCTGCCTCTATGAACCGAACCGCAAACTCCTCTTCAGCGGCGACCACATCCTCCCCACCATCACCCCGAACGTCTCCATGCACTCCCAGACCTCCGGTGACCCCCTCGGCGACTACATCCGCTCCCTCGATATCGTCGCCGAACTCGATGTCGAGCACGTCTTTCCCGCCCACGAGTTCGATATCAAGGACCTGAAACGGCGCGTGAACGAGATTCGCGATCACCACCACGAGCGCCTCGACGAGATGCTGCGCTGCGTCGACGCCGGCGCCACCGCCTGGGACGTGGCCGGCCGCGTCCAGTGGGCCACCGGCGTCCTCGATGACTTCGAGCCCTTCATGCAACGCGCCGCCGTCGGGGAAACGCTCTCCCACCTGGAACACCTCTTCGAGCTGGGGCGGCTCTCCAAGGTGAAGCGCGAGGGCAAGCTCCACTGGATTCCCGTCTAGGCGCGTCTGGCGAGCGCCAGCGCCCTGCGTCTGGTACGGTTGTCTCGTGGCTAAACAGGAATCCATCGAGGTCGAGGGACTCGTCACGCAGGCGCTCCCCAACGCCGTCTTCCGCGTCGAACTGGCCAACGGGCACGAGGTGCTCGCCCATGTGAGCGGCCGCGTTCGCCGCTACCGCATCAAGGTGCTCCTCGGCGATCGCGTGCTCGTCGAACTCTCGCCCTACGACCTCTCCAAGGGCCGCATCACCTACCGCTTCAAGTAGGCGTTCGCCCCGACCCCGCTCCCTGTCATGGCGGTGGAATCGCGCCCGTCTCCTGCAGGCGCAAGAACCACTTGCGGAACATATCCTCCGTGTCCATGCACTCCGCGAATCCCGCCTGCCGCACCGCGATCGTGCTGTTCAGGATGGGGAGCGGCGGCCGTTTCGGCGCGCCCAGCACCGTGTCGGCGTAAATGAGCGAGTTCGAGCCGCAGAACTCCAGCAGGTCCGCGGGCGCCTTCAGCCCGTAGCGCGCCACCAGCGCCGCCCACGCATCCCGTCGCTCGGGCAGCTCCTCCGCCAGCGCGACGTAGCGCGGCTCCCCCGTCTCCATGCCAAGCGTCTCCGCGATCGCCGGCCATGCGTTTTCCCACAGGAAGACGTCGCCGTTGGTCAGGTTGAACGTCCCGCCCCACGCCGCCGGCTCCCCTGTCGCCCAGGCGAGGGCGTGCGCCACGAGGTCGGCGTCGACCGCTTCCCGCAGCGCGGGCGCGCCCTGCCGTCCGGGGAAGTCGAGCGGCCTGCCCTCCTCCCGCAGCAGCGCCGCGTACGCCCCGATGACCGGAATCGCGTTCATGTGGTTCCCCGGCGCCTCGCCGTAGATGACGGTTGGCCGCCAGACGGTCAGCTCCCAGTCGCCGTCCTCCTGCTTCGCGCGCAGGTAGTCCTCCTGCTCGAAGTAGAAGTTGGGGTGCTCCCTGCGCGGCTCCCGTTCCCGCAGCGGCGTCTTCACGCCGGCTGCGCCGATGCTGGGGTGGTGCAGCCCGTAGGCCTTCGTCCCGTGCAGGAGCGAGACGTGCTCCAGTCCCGAGGCCGCGCGCGAGAGCGGTTCGAACAGGTTTCGCAGCATGCGCGCGTTGCGCTCGATCACCTCCGGGTCCACCCATCCCGGCATCAGTCCCGGGATCTCCTGCAGCGCCGCGTACACGAGATGGGTCACATTCGACATCGCCCCGAAGGCGCGTTCGCACGCTTCCGCGTCCAGCAGGTCCACCGAGATCAGCTCCGCCTCCGGTGGCGGCCCCGCCGGTATCCGCCGCGAGACCCCCACCGTCTCCCACCCCGCCAGCGTCGCGAAATGTCGCACCGCTGCGTATCCCACCAACCCCGAGGCGCCCGCGATCAGCGCCCGCTTCGTCATGGCGCTTCCCCCATGGGCTCAGTACCCGCGCTCGCGCCCGACGACGTTCAGCAGCGGCTCGCCGCGCGCGTAGCGCTGCAGATTGGCCGCGAAGAACTCCGCCGCGCGGTCGAAATAGCCGTGGATGGCCCCCGAGCGGTGGGGCGTCACGATCACATTCGGCAGGTCCCAGAAGGGGCTGTCTTCGGGCAGCGGTTCAGGGTCGTGCACGTCCAGCGCCGCCCCCGCGATGCGTTCCGTCCGCAGCGCCTCCAGCAGCGCCTCGCGGTCGATGACCGAGGCGCGCGCGATGTTGACGATGGCCGCCTCCGGTTTCATGCGCGCCAGCTCCTCCGCGCCGAGCATCCCGTTCGTCTCCACCGTCAGCGGCACACAGAGGTTGACATAGTCCGCTTCGGCCAGCAGTTGGTGAAGGTCCCGCGCGGGCAGGAGCAGGTCCACGTTCGGCTCTGATTCGCCCCGCTGTGCGCGGCGGCGCGTCGCCACAACGCGCATCCCGAACGCCTGCGCGCGCCGCGCCAGTTCGCGTCCGATCGCGCCCAGCCCCACGATCCCGCACGTCTTTCCCTGCAGCTGTCCCGCGAAGCGGAATTCCCAGCGATGCTCGACCTGGTCCCGCATCGTCTGGTGCAGGCCCTTCTCCAGCATCACCATGACGCCCATGCAGTACTCCGCGATCGGCGCCGCCCCCACGCCGCTCATCGTGGTGATGGTGAAGTCGCGCTCCAGAATCCCCTGCGCGATGAGTTCATCGAGCCCCGCGGTCAGCGCCTGAAACCACTTCAGGTTCGGCGCGGCGTCGTGCACCGTGATCGGATCCAGGTGCGAACCGAACAGCACTTCCGCCTGCGCGAGCGCCTGTTCCTGTTCGCGCGTCGGCGGTGGCCGAAGGACGCCCGCCGCGGTCTGTTCCGTCGGGTAGTCGAGGATGCGGACCAGCGGGGAGGCGCCCGCAATCGTCGCCCGCGTGCGTTCCGTCAGCGGGAAGGTGACCGCCACGGGAATCGGTTCCTGTCGCATCGGCCCTCCCGCGCCCCGCGCCAGTCTACCCAGCCGCCTCCATTCGCGTTCCAGCCTCCTGTCGCGGACAATCCCCACGATGGCCGCCTTCCCGGACCCGTTCGCGAGGCTCGCGTGATTCCCCAGCAGGTTCTCGTCGCCCTTCGCCAGCGCTTCGAGACCCTGCCCGCGCCCGTCACCATCGACTACTTCCACCAGAGCGAGAGCGGCCTCATCGTCCCCGGCGCCGCTCCCCGCAATCCCTGCCCCGCCTGCGTTCCCACGAAGGAGACCCTCGAGGATCTCGCCGGCGTCTCCCCGAAGCTGCGGCTTGTCACGCACGAGTTCCACGCGGAGCCCCGGCTCGTGGAGAGCTGGGGAGTTGAGCGGGCGCCCGCCATCCTCCTCAGGAGGGGGGGCGGCGCCCCTCCCCTGCGCTACTACGGCCTCCCCGCGGGGCACTTCTTCGAAGTGCTGGTCGAGGTCATCTCGGCCCTGCCCGCGCCCCCGTCCCCTCCCGCCGCCCTCGCCGAAGTCCTCGACCGCCTGACCGGCGTCCTCTCCCTGACCGTCATCGGCTCGATGCGCAGTCCGGCGTCGGCCCGGGCGGTCGCGAACGTTTGGCAACTCGCGCTTTATTCCGACAAGGTCGAGGCCGCCGTCATCGAGATCGAGACCTTCCCCGAACTCGTGGGGCAACTTGGCCTGCGCGAGCTGCCCGCCACGATCGTCGCTGGCCGGCACGGCTTCTCCGGGGTCGCCAGCAGCCTTTCGCTTGCGCAGTTCGGCGTCGACGCCCAGCAATCCGAATCCCCCGCGCCCCCCCAGATAGCGCCTGGCTCCGCCGAGGCCATCGGCGGCGCTCCCGCAGGAGAAGCGGCCACGCCTCCCCAGACCGCCGCCGCCCCGCCCGCGGCGGTCGAACCCGCCGCCGAACACGTCGATGTCGCCATCGTGGGGGGCGGTCCCGCGGGCCTCCAGGCCGCGCTTGTGCTCGTTCGCGCCCGCAAGACGGTCGCCGTCTTCGACGCCCCTTCCCCCGCCCGCAACGCCGCCTCCCATGGCGTCCATAACTTCCTCGGCCTTGAGGGCATGCTTCCCGCCGACCTCTCACGCGGCGCCTGGGCGCAGATCGCCGCCGTCGGCGGCGCCTCCCTGCGCCCCGCCGAGGTCACGAACATCGAGCGCGACACGGACGGCGAGCTCGTGCTCACGACCGCCGCGGGCGACCGCCTCGGCGCCCATCACGTCATCCTCGCCTTCGGCCACCGCGACGCGCTCCCGGACATTCCCGGCTTCGCCGACTGCTGGGGCGACACGATCATCTCCTGCCCCTTCTGCGATGGCTACGAACACCGCGATCAGGTCTGGGGGCTGGTTGTCCCGACCGCTGGCGCCAGGGCCACGCCGCCCCTCTTCGCCTCGAACTGGACCGACAAGGTCAAGATTTTTCTCGGCGCCGGCGTCGATCTCCCCGATGAGGTCGCGACCGCCCTCGAGGGACAGGGGCTCAGCCTCCATCACGGGGACATCGCCGCCATCAACCACGCGGACGGCAAGGTCGCCAGCGTCACGCTCGAAGGCGGCGAGGACGTCGCCGTCGAGACGCTCCTGTGGAGCCCCGAAGCGTTGCCCGCCCCGCTCGTCGAGCGCCTCGCGCGCGGGCTTGGCCTCGCCCTCGACAGCGACGGCTTCATCGCCGTCAACGAGCTTCAGCAAACGTCGGTGGAGGGCGTCTGGGCCGCCGGCGACGCCGTCGCCTCGACCATGGCCCTCGAGGCCGCCCGCTCCGGCGGCGCCGTCGCCATGCTCATCGTGCAGGGCTGGTTCGAAGAGCCCGGCCGCTAGAGGCCGCGTAAGGCTGCGTGGCGCGGACCCCCGCGTTATCCTGTTCGAGTTCCTGCCGCTGATCCTGGCGGCGAACCACAGGAGTGTGCTCCCATGACCCGAGAGCAGTTGGTGGAGATGTCCCGCCGTGAGGTGGAGAATCTCCAGAACAACCGTATCGACCTCGCCGACGAGATCTACAAGATCCCCACCGCGCTCTACCACGACCGGGAGCGCTGGGAAGTCGAGGTTGACCGCATCTTCCGGCGCCTCCCGCTCGCCCTCGCCTTCTCCTCCGAGCTGCGCGAACCCGGCTCCTACCAGGCGCTGGAGGTCGCGGGCGTTCCCGTCCTCATCACGCGCGCGGACGATGGCAAGGCGCGGGCGTTCGTCAACATGTGCAGCCATCGCGGCAACTACGTCATCGATGAACCCGGCGTCGGCGCCACCGAGGTGTTCCGCTGCAACTACCACGCGTGGACGTATGACCTCAAGGGCAGCCTCATCAGCGTCTTCGATGAAGGCAACTTCGGCGAGTTGGATAAATCGTGCTTCGGCCTCACCGAACTCCCCGCCGCGGAGCGCTCGGGCATGATCTGGGTCACCCTCAAGCCTGATTCCAACGTCGATATCGACGCCTTCCTGTCAGGCTACGACTCCGTCCTCGACGATCTCGCCTTCGCCGATGCCCACGTCGTCGGCCGCCAGAACCTCGACGGCCCGAACTGGAAGGTCGCCTATGACGGCTACCGCGACTTCTATCACGTGCCCATCCTCCACCGGAACAGCTTCGGCCCCGACGGCCCCTTCCAGCCTGACTACTACTCGTGGGGTCCGCACGTGCGCGTCATGTCGCCCAAGGGCCACGAGAAGCTCGCTGACACGCCTGAGTCGGAGTGGAGTTACGACGACATGACCGCCGGCGTCTGGACCGTCTTCCCCAACATGTCTATCGCGGGCAGCACGGGATCGGGCTACATGGTCTCGCAGATGTTCCCCGGCAAGAACCCGGGCGAATCCTTCACCATCCAAAACTTCCTTCGCTTCGATCCCCCCGAGGAGCAGGATCAGGAGGAACTGAAGGAGTACATGGGATTCATGGCGCACGTTGTCGGCGACGAGGATTACTACACCGGTTTCCATGTGCAGAAAGCGCTCGCGACCGGCGCCAAGGAGTTCTCCCTGTTCGGCCGCAACGAAGGGGGCGGGCAGCTCTTCCACAAGTGGGTCGACGCCCTCGTCGAGACCGATGACGCCGCCCTCCCCGCGCTCCTGGAGAACGGCGTCAGGTAGCCTTCTCCGAAGCGTCGTATGTCTGTCTCTGCAGGGGAGCCCCCTCATGAGGGGGCTCCTTCCTTGTGCGCGCAGGCTCGTACGGAGGCTTATTCGCCGGGCGAGCCCGCCTCCTCCGGCTCGGCGCCGAAGCCGCCTGCTTCTTCCGTATCCTCGTCTTCCGCGGGCGTGCGTTCGCCGCTCGCTTCCGCCAGCAACTCCTCGCGACTGCGCATGCGAATGCGAGGCATCAATACCCCAATCACGAGCCCTGTCGCCACAATGCCTACCGCAATCAGGAAGATATCCGTCACCGAATCGCTCAGAGCGGCCTGCGCCGCGACGATGATATCCGCCGAGGAGCCCGGGCTCTGCTCCTCGATCGTGGCAGTGAGATGCTCCAGCGATTCGGCTCTCAGGAGTCGCTGGGGGTCGTTCAGCAGCTCCCCGAACTGCGCTGGCACGGAGTTCGCCAGATTCGCAGTGAAGCTGGTGGCGAGGATCGAGCCGAGAATCGCGACCGAGAAGGTGCCCCCGAGCTGCCGGAAGAAATTGACCGAAGCCGTCCCCACGCCGATCTGCTGATGCGGCAGCGCGTTCTGCACCGCCAGCTGGAACGTCGGCATCCAGAAGCCGATGCCCAGCCCCAGCAGCACCATGTAGCCCCGCGTCGTCCACAGGGACGAACTCGGTTCAAGCGTGGAAAGCAGGTAGAAGCCCGTGAGCAGCGACACGCCCCCGCAGGCGGCCAAAAGCCGCATGTCGCGGCCCCGGCTGAGGAGTTGCCCCGTCACAACTGACCCGAAGACCATTCCCAGCATCAGCGGCATGATGATCAGCCCGGAATCGGTCGTTGACTGACCCTTGACGCCGATCAGGAACAACGGCAGGAATTGCAGCGCGCCGAACATCCCCGCGCCCAGCACCATCGCGGTCAGCACCGAGATCGTGTAGACGCGGTTGCGGAACAGGCTGAGGGGCAACACCGCTTCCTTCGCCCGCCGCGCCTGCGCCAGGAAGGCCGCCAGCAAGACCGCCGCGACGCCGAACGAGATGAGCACCGGCGGCTCGCTCCAGCCGTACTGGTTCCCCGCCCAGGAGAACCCCAGCAGCAGCGGGACCGTCACGCCCACGATGAGCGCGGCCCCGCCCCAGTCGATAATCGCCTTGCCCTGCCGCCGGAACCATGGCATCCCGAATGAGACCAGGGCCAGGGCGACCACCGCCACCGGGATGTTGACGTAGAAGATCCAGCGCCAGGAAAGGTGATCGACGAGCGCGCCTCCCGCCAGCGGCCCCACGATGATCGCCAGCGCGAACGTCGCCCCGAACAGACCTATCCAGCGTCCCCGGTCCTTGGGCGCGAAGAGGTCGCCCACCGAGGTGAACGCCGTCGTCATAATCAGGCCCGCGCCAACGCCCTGCACCGCCCGGAAGGCGATCAGGTAGACCATGTCCCCCGCCGCCCCGCACAGCCACGAGCCGGCGACAAAAATGATGATGCCGGCAAGGATGAACGGCTTCCGTCCGTACAGATCCGAGAGTTTCCCGACCACCGGCACCAGCGCCGTTGAGCTCAGCATGTAGGAAGTGAACGGCCAGACATAGAGGTCGAGGTTGCCCAGATCCTCCACGATGCTCGGCATCGAAATGGTGACGATCGTCAGGTCCAGCGCCGCCAGGAACATGCTGGAGAGCACGCCCGCCAGCACGATCGCCTTCCGCCGCGCCGGCAATGCCATCCCCGGCGGGAGTTCGCCGTCCGTCATCTGCGTCCCGCCGCCCATTCCCATCATGAGCGCGTCTCCCCGGAGGCCACGCGCGCCCCGCTCGCGAGGAAGGGGGCAGTTACCGCCGCGGCGCGTGCGTCTGCCCGCGCCTTCGCGGACCACGGCGCCAAACTCCCGAGGATGAGCGTGGCCGCCACATCCGGCTCCACGTCGTCCCGCAGGGCGCCGGTCGCGAGCGCGTCACTGCGCATGGGGAAAAGGATAAACGGAATTCCGCTTATGGGCAACCGGCTTCCACAGGCGGCGCCTCGCCTGGCCGTTTCCCCTCCCCCGGCGCCGCCCGCTCGACGCGCGCGAGGCGGCTCGCTACCGTTGCGCGAGGAGGAGCCATGTCCGTCCCCAATCCCGCCCCTGACGTCTCGGTCGAGATCGACGGCCATATCGCCGCCGTCGAGATCCACCGTCCGCCGCACAACTACTTCGATGTCGCGCTCATCCGCGCGCTCGCCAGCGCTTACCACGCCCTCGATGATGAGCCGGACGTGCGCGCCATCATCCTCGCCTCTGAAGGGCGTTCCTTCTGCGCGGGCGCGCAACTCGCCGGTCCCGCTTCCGACGATGACGGCGAACCCTCCGAAACCCCTTCCCGCCGAACCGGCAGCGGTCATCTCTATCAGGAGGCGGTGCGGCTCCTCGAAGCGGAGACGCCGGTCATCGCCGCCGTACAGGGCGCCGCTATCGGCGGCGGTCTCGGCCTTGCCCTCTCCGCTGACTTCCGCGTGGCCGCCCCCGAGGCTCGCTTCGCCGCCAACTTCGCCCGTCTTGGTTTCCACCACGGCTTTGGTCTCACCGTCACCCTCCCCGCGCTCGTCGGCCAGCAGCAGGCGCTCGATATGCTCTACACAGGCCGCCGCGTGAAGGGCGAAGAAGCCATCGATATCGGTCTCTGTGACGCCCTCGTTCCCATCGAGGAACTCCGCGACAAGGCCCGCGAGATGGCCGCCGAGATCGCTGGCTCCGCTCCGCTCGCCGTGCGCGCCATCCGCCGCACCATGCGCCGGGGCCTCGCCGACCGCGTCCGCCTCGCGACCGACCACGAGCTTGTCGAGCAGGACTGGCTCCGTGAGACCAGTGACTTCCGTGAAGGCGTCAGCGCTACCGCCGAACGCCGCGCCCCCCGATTCACAGGCGATTAGAAGAGAGAGACGGAGCGAGCCATGAATGAGTTCCAGGTCGAGATTGCCACCCCCGACGGCGCCGTCCCCTGCTTCGCCGTTCACCCCGACGGCGATGGCCCCTTCCCGCCCGTCATCCTCTACATGGACGTCGTCGGCGTGCGCGAGGAGCTGCGCGATTTCGCGCGCCGCATCGCGGGCGAGGGCTACTTCTGCCTGCTGCCCGACATGTTCTACCGCCTCGGCCGCCTCGAATTCGATCTCTCGAAGGGGCGTGAGGAACTGGAGCGCATGTTTGCCGCCGGCCGCACGCTCGAACTGCCCATGGTCATGCGCGACACCGAAGCCTGGCTCGACTACTTCGACGCAAACCCTGTGGTCGCCGGTCCCGCGGGCGCGATCGGCTACTGCATGAGCGGGCGCTTCGTCGTGGCCGCCGCGGGCGCCTTCCCCGAGCGCTTCGGCGCGATCGCCTCCCTCTACGGCGTCGGCATCGTCACGGACCGGGACGATTCCCCCCACCTGCTCGCCGACCGCATTCAGGCCGAGCTCTACCTGGGCTTCGCCGAACATGACCCGTTCGTCCCCGGGAACGTGGTCCCGGAGCTGCGGACGGCGCTGGAGGCGAACGGCGTCCCCCACGTCATCGAGACGCATCCCGGGACGGAACACGGCTTCTGTTTCCCCGGCCGTCCCGCCTATGCGGAGGAGGCGGCGGAGCGCGTCTGGCGAACCGTCTTCGCGTTGTACGAGCGACGCCTCGCGCCTGGCCGCTAGACGCCCAGCAGTTCGCCCGCGTTCGCGTCCATGATGGCGGTGATGTTGCGCTCCGCCATCAACGCGATCAGTCCCTCCGCCGCGATGACGAGCTGGCGGAAGGACTCGTGGTCCTCCTCGCTCGCGTCCGGCGGCGGCGGGGCGAGGTCGTCCAGCCCCCGCACTCCCACGAGCGGGATGAACAGGCTCGCCAGCAGCCCCAGCCGGTAGTCGTCGCGGCACTGCTCGAACGAATAGCCCCGTACTCCGTGCTCAACCAGCGTCGCGTGATAGAGCGCCAGTAGTTCGTCGCTCACGGCCTGCCGCTGCTTCGGGTCAAAGCCCTGTCCGATGAAGTAGGCCAGGTCCCGCGGGCCCGATCCGTAGCCCGCCAGCTGCCAGTCGAGGATCACGATCTCGTCCTCGGCGCCGCGCTCCCCGAAGAGGAAGTTCTCGATGCGGAAGTCCCCGTGGATGAGCGTGGCCGCGGAGGCCGCGCCGCGCTCGTAGATCGAGCCCCACTCCCGTACCAGCCGCTCGCCCACGGGAAGAAAGGCTGTATCGATGCGCGGGACGATCCGCGAGGCGAAGCTCTCCCAGCCGCCCTGCACGAGCGGCGCGTACACGTCCGCCTGCCGTTTCGTTGAAGGCAGCCAGGTCCAGTCCCGCAGCCGCTCGCTCTCCCACCAGTGCGCGTGTATCCGCGCCAGCGTCCGCACGATGAGCAGGGCCTGTTCGGGCGGACACGAATCCGTCTGATCCAGCGTCCCCAGACCGCCGAGGTCTTCCATCAGCAGCGCGTAGGAGGTGCGGTTCTCGAAAACGCCCCCGTAGTGTCTGGCGATGCGCGCCGGGCACTCGCCGCTCGCCTCCCGATACCAGTTGATCTCCGTCTCGATGATCGTCGCGGACCATTCCTGCAAGTACTCCGGCAGTCCCAGGAACGTTGGCGCCTTGGCGACGAGGCTCGTCGGGAGGTCGCCGTCCGCGCCTTCGTAGGCGGGGGTGACCCGCACGGACTGGCTGATGTAGCCCCGTCCCACCCCAATGTCCCCCACCTCCACTGCGCTCACGCGTCCGCGGGGCAGGGCGCGCCCTTTGCGCAGGGCGTCCGTCAGCCACTCCGCCGTGATCCCGTTCCTGTCCGCGACTGGTTCCATGCGACCCTCTCCTTCGAGTGCTTCCGCGTTAACCGAGCCCGACCCCGGCCTTGTACTCTCTCTTCTCCTCGCTCATGAATCATCTCCGATGTCGCAGCCGGCTTCGTTCATGATTGCCACGGTCTCAGGCGAGAGGCCCGCCTCCGCCTCTTCCAGTTGCGTTCCTGCTGCAAGCCCCAGCAAGAGAAGGGACCACGGCGAGGGCGAGAATATCTCGTCCTCGTCCATGTTCTCCACGACCTCCTCCATCCCTCGAATCAGATGGACGCTGGCCGTGTGATATTCGGCAAGATCATCGGGCGGTGTGAGGCTCAAGGTCTCTTCGAGGAAATCATCGAGGCGGTCGAGAACCTCGCCGTTCGTGATGATCTCATCTTCTGAGAACACGTCGTCGCGATCGCAAAAACGCTCGGCGTACTCGTGGACGGTCAGGGGTTCCGAAGAACCGCAGGCGATGCCGAGGGCGGCGATCATGGCGATGACGAGAATCTTCTTCATACTGGTTTCCCTTCCGTGCGCGGCAGTGGCCGCAGTTGTAGCTTCGTGAGGATGTCGACGTGCTTGCAGTGCTGCCGGTAGCCGTAGCTGGGGCAGTTGCACAGTTAACGCGGGGAGTCTTCACGCGCGGCGCTTGCGTTCAAGCGCGCGCCTTCGCCGCCATGACCGGCTATGAGTCCAGCACTGTCGTTTCCGTCCCCGCCGGCATGATCGAGAGGTGCGCCATCGGCGAGCCTGTGTCGTGGGCGCCGTGCCAGTGGTCCTCGCCTGCGGGGACGACCGCGCAGTCGCCCGCGCTGATGACCCGCTCGCCCTCGCGGTCGCCCACCTTGCCGATTCCGGAGACCACATACAGGACCTGGTCGTTGGTATGGCGGTGCCAGCCCGCCCGCGCGCCCGGCTCGAACTGGACGACTGCGACGTTCACCTGTGAGGGAACGGCGCCGGTCAGGGGCCGCGTCCACACCTGCCCGCCCTCGAAGATTGCGTCAGTGCGCGTGTTCGTCTCGCCATCGTCCGATTTCAGGATATGAAGCGTCATCGTCCGCCTCCCTTCGTGGCGCAGCATAGCAGCGCTCCTCCGTGGAGCGCGCCGGTTCCGAACTCCCCCTGAAGCTCCCCCCGAACCCGCTACAATCCTGACCCATGAACGAGCAGGGCCTCGCCGTCACCCTTGAGTACTGCGCCCAGTGCGGTTATCTGCCCCGCGCCCAGTGGATGGCGGGCGAAATCCTCGCCGCCCTCCAGGACGACATCGCCAGTTTCACCCTCATACCGGGGGGCGGCGGTTGCTTTGAGTGGGCCGTCGACGGCGAGGTTGTCTCCTCCCGGAACGCCACCGGCCGCTTCCCCGAAGTCGACGAGATCATGGAACTCATCGCCAACCGCCTCTGAGCCCCGAAAGGAGCCTCCTGTGTCTGACTCCGCCATCACCGTTTTCGACCCTCGCGGGCACGCCCGCGTCATCGCCCAGCAAACTGCCCCGCGCCCCGCCGCCCTCGACGGGCTCCGCCCCGGCGTGCTCGAAAACCGCAAGGCCAACGCGCGCCTCTTCCTCGAATCGATCGTCGAGAACCTGCGCGCCACCGACGCTATCGGCGTCACAACCACCGGCAGCAAGCCTGTCGCGGGTCCCGCCAGCCGCGCCACCATGGCCATGCTCACGGAGGAATGCGACTTCGTCGTCGTCGGATCAAGCGACTGAGGGTCCTGCACGGCGTGGAGTGTCTACGCCTCGATAGCGCTGGAGAAGCGAGGGATCCCGACCGTCACCGTCGTCACCGACGCCTTCGAGGGTCTCTTCAGGCTTGAAGCCGAACAGCGCGGCGCGCCCGCCCTGCCCTATATCGTGATCCCCCACCCCCTGGGGGGCGTTCAGCCCGAAGCCGTTCGGGAGAAGGCGCGCGTCGCGACTCCCGCCCTGCGCGCCGCCCTGCTGGGCGCCGGCGCGTGAGCGCAGGCGACTCCCTCGTCGAACTGGCCGCGACCCTCGAGGTTGAGGAGCTGGGGATGGGTCGCCCCGGCCCCACGCTCGAGGTTCCCGACGACGTCGCCGCCGTCAGCCGCGCCTTCGCCGAGCGTGGCTGGTCCGATGGCCTCCCCATCATCCCCCCGACGCAGGAGCGCGTCGCCGCCATGATCGCGGGCGCCTCCCGCGATCCGCTGGAGGTTGTCGGCATCCTCCCGCCCCGTCGCGGCGAGGCGACGGTCCACGCCATCGCCGTCAACGCCGTCATGGCGGGCTGCGCGCCCGAACACCTGCCCGTGCTCATCGCCGCCGTGCAGGCGATCGCGCATCCCGAGTTCAACCTCGCGGGCGTGAACGCGACCACCCATCCCGTGGCCCTCTTCCTGCTTGTCAGCGGACCCATCGCCGCTGAGCTTGGCGTGCATGGGGGGAGCGGCTGCTTCGGGCCCGGCTTCACGGCGAACGCGACCCTGGGACGCGCGCTCCGCCTCGTCCAGCTCACCGTCGCCGGCGCGTGGCCCGGCCGCGGCGACCGCTCCACCCAGGCGACCCCCGCCAAGTTCGCCTTCTGCGCCGCCGAGAACCTTGAGGCGAGCCCCTGGCCCCCCTTCCATACTACCCGCGGCTTCGACCCGGCGGAGAACGCCGTCACCGTCTTCGGCTGCGAGGGTCCGCATAACATTCAGGACCACGGCAGCACTACCGCCCGCGGGATCATGCTCACTGTCGCTGGCGCCATGGCCCAGGCTGGCAGCAACAACATCCTCGCGCGCGGCTCGCCCGTGCTCGCGTTCGGACCCGAACACGCCGCCACCGTCGCCGCCGGGGGCTGGTCCCGCGGGGATGTCCAGCGCTACCTCTTCGAGCACGCGCGCTACCCCCTCGCCAGGCTTTCGGATGAGCTGTTCGAGGTGATTCAGGAACACACCGCCCAGGGCGCGCCCGTTCCCCTGTTCGAACGCGATGCGCTTGCCCCTGTCGCCGACGGCCCCGAGTGCATCCACGTCATCGTCGCAGGCGGCGCCGGGAAGCACTCCGCCTGGCTCCCCACCTTCGGGAACATGACCCGTCCCGTCTCCATGCCGGTGGAGCCGGCGCCGCCTAGCCCGTCAGCAGCGCCCGCGGGTTCTCCGCCAGCATCCGCCTGACCGCCGCCTCGCTGAGCCCCGCCTCCACGAAGCGCTCCCCGAAGAGCGCCAGCGCCGCCGCCGGTTCGGGGTTCGCCGCCTGGCCGTGGTCCGAGGAGAGGATGACCCGCTCCGGCCCCACGTCCCGCACCTGCAGCAGCAGTTCCGGCCACGCCCCCTCGCCTTCCTCCCCGACTACGGCGATCGCGCACTGCTCGATGTAGCCGCCCTTCGCCGCGATCTCCCGCTGCAGTTCCAGCGGCGTCCAAAATGACGCGTGCGTGATCACGCAGCGCATCCCCCTCGCCAGCCCTTCCCCGAGGATCGCCTGCGTCTCCGCCGGCGAAAGGTGGCCGCTCGCAAGGACCGCGTCGTGGCTCGCGATCACGTCGAGGATGTCGTGGCAGACGGGCAGCAGCGCGCCGTCCTCGTCCAGCACGGTGATCGGATCCTGCGCGCTGTTGAAGCCTCCTGGCCGGTAGCTCCGCCAGTGCAGCGCGTCGAAGGTTGGCATCCACACAACCCGCCCCCCGATGCGCAGCGTGATCGCGGCCGCCTCCGGGTTCAGCCCCCCGACTCCCCAGTCAAGCGCGACGCCGCCGTATACGTCGATCCCGCTGAACTCGCGGTCGAGCGTCCAGGCCAGTGGTTGCGTCGGGTACTCGTGGCTTTTCAGGACAAGCCCCGCCAGACCAGCCGCCCGCGCCCGCGCCACCGTCGCGGCGAAGTCCGCCTTGCGTTCCGCGTACGGGTCGGGGGCGGCGTGCACGTGGATGTCAAACGCCCCCTCGAGGAGGCTCCGCGCCCGCTCGGGAAGCGTCTCCAGCGTTGGCTCGACCGTCGCCGCCATGCCGCCGCCTCAGCCCAGCGAGGCTTCAAGGCGGTCATACGCCGCCAGGATCGCGGCGAACCGCTCCTCCACCGCCTCCCGCGTCTCCGGGTGCGTTACTACGTAGAGGTCGTTGTTCTTTACGCCCTCGACCACCCGCGCGGCGATCGCGTCGGGCTCCTGCACGTTCGCCCCGATGATCCGCGGCGGCGGCGCGTCTGGCGGCATCTCGATTGGCGCGCGCGGCTCCGTGACCGGGCCGCCCGCCGATTCGGGGCGGTTCCGCGCGGACTCGCCGATGCGCGTGTTCACGACCCCCGGACAGAGCGCCGAGGCGCCGATCCCGAGCTCCGCGAGTTCGGCGTGCAACGTCTCCGTGATGCCCACCACCCCGTACTTCGCCGCCGTGTAGCTGATCACGCCCGGCGCCGCGACCGGAATCAGGCCCGCGATGGATGCTGTGTTGACGATGTGTCCCTCGCCCTGCTCGACCAGCCCGGGCAGGAACGCCAGCACCCCGTTCACCACCCCCTGAAGGTCGACGTCGAGCACCCACGCCCAGTCCGCCGCGTCCAACCCTGGCGTTGGCCCGCCGGCGACCACCCCCGCGTTGTTGCAGACCACATGGAAGGCGCCGAGCCCGGCCTTCGTCGCCTCGGCCAGCGCGCGGACGGAGTCGAGGTCGGTCACATCGCAGCGCACGGCGATAGCGCGCTGACCTTTCGCCCGCACTTCATCCGCCACCGCCTCCGCTGACTCGCGCTCGATGTCGCCGATGGCGATGGCCATCCCCTCTTCCGCGAAGGCGAGCGCCAGCGCCCGCCCGATGCCGCTTCCGCCGCCTGTGATGACCGCGATCTTGCCGTTCAGTTCCTGCATGCGCGCGCTCCTCGTTGTTCTGGCCGCGGCTGAGTCTACAGGGCGGGAAACGGCGAGCGCGGGCCGCTAGACCTCCAGCCCCAGCCCCCGCAGGAACGCGTCCGCGTTCGGCGCCCGTCCGAGGAAGTCCCGCACAAGCTGGTCGCCGTCCACCGAGCCGCCCCGTTCCAGCACCGTCCGCCGGTACTCCGCCCCGAGCTCCGCGTTCAGCAGCCCCGCCTCCTCGAAGCGGGTAAACATGTCGTCCCCGAACACGTGTGACCAGAGGTAGCCGTAGTAGCGCGCGTCGTATCCGAACAGGTGCCCCCAGCCGGACTGGAAGTGCGTCCCCGGCGTGTAGGGGAAGCCCGTGATCTCGTGCAGCGCCGCCGTCGCCGCCGTGCTGTCGCCATCGAAGGCGGGCGCATGGTAGGCCTGATCGAGGCGCGCGAAGTAGAGCTGCCGCACCGTCATGATCCCCGAACTCAGCGTCTTCGCCTCCAGCATCGCCTCCAGCAACGAATCCGGCAGCGGCTCCCCTGTCTGGTGGTGGCGCGTGAAGCTGGCCAGAACCTCGCGGTCCCAGACCCAGTGCTCCAGCATCTGCGAGGGCGCCTCGACGAAATCGCGCTCCGTGCGCGTGCCGCTGAAGCGTCCGTAGGTCGCCCGCGTCAGCGTTTGGTGGAGGATGTGGCCGAACTCGTGGAACAGCGTCTCCACCTCGCTGTGGCGCAGCAGCGAGGGCGTTTCCGCCGAAGGCTTCGTGAAGTTCGCCACGATCGCGCTCACCGGCTTCTGGTACGAACCATCCGCCAGCCGCCGCCCCCCACGCAGCGTGAACGCGGCCGCGTGTCCGAAGGTGTTGGGTCGCGGGAAGAGGTCCATGTAAAAGCGGGCGAACGCCTCCTCCCCGTCCGCCTCGTACACGTCGAACGCTTGAACGTCCTCGTGCCAGACGGGCGCCGCCGGCCGCGGTTCGAAGCGCACCCCCAGCAGCCGCTGGCACACCGCGAACAGCCCCTCCAGGCAGGCGTCCAGGGGGAAATACTGCGCCACCTCGAAGTCATCGACGGCGTAGCGCGTTTGCAGGAGTTGATCGTGGCAGTAGCGCCAGTCCCAGATGTTCACGGGGCCGCCGTTCACCTCCGCCATGAGCGCGAGGTCCGCCGCCGCCTTCGCCTCCAGCCGCGTCCCCAGGTCCGTCAGGAACGCCATGACCCGCTCCCGCCCCTTCGCCATGCAGACCTCGTGTGCGTACGCGGCCCACGAGTCATAGCCCAGCAGCGCCGCCATCTCCTGACGCGCCGCCAGCGCCCGCTCGAGCACGTTTACGTTCGCGGCGCCGCCCTTCACCTGTTCCTTCGCGAACAGCTCCCGCCGCAGCGCGGATGACCGCGCCTTGCCCATGAAGGGGAAGAACTCCGGGTAGTCCAGCGAAACGCGGTAGCGCGTCTCGCCCTCCGCCTGCTCCGTCCGCAGTGAGTCGATGAAGGCGTCCGGCAGCCCCGCCAGCTCCTCCCGCGTGGCCAGAACGCCGTCGTCCCACTCACTGATGTTCTTCTGGAACGCAACCCCCAGCGACACGAGCTCATCGTTCAGTTCCCGCACCCGCGCGCGCTCCGCCGCGGGCAGTTCGAAGCCGTTGCGGCGGTAGTCGCGCAGTTCGAATGCGAGCAGGCGCGCTTCCTCCGGCCCGAGTTCCTCATCCTTCGCCGCCAGCGCCTTGATCGCCGCGTACAAGTCCTCTCGGAAGGAGAGGTCGATCAGGTACTTGTCGATGCGCTCCTCGGCGGCGCGCGACGCTTCCCGCAGCTCCTCCCCCTCGGCCACGTAGGCCATGAAGGCGTACTGCCCGGACGCCTGCGAGACGCCGTCCTTGGCCGCGTCCAGCGCCCCCAGCGTGTTCGCGAAGGTTCGCGTCGCGTCCGCCGTCGCCACGATCGCCGCGACGGCGTCATCACAGGCGGCGATCGCGTCCTCACAGGCGCGCGTGACCTCCTCCGGCGTCAGCGTTGGGAAGTTCGGCAAGCCGGCGTCGACAGCGGCCATGGTTCCGCCTCCGGCCTCGCATCCTACCGGCAAGAGGCCTCGCGTTTCCCTTTCGTCCCGTCCGTCTCCTACCATTCACTGGTGGCCGCAGCCCTTCCTGCTCGATACCCCGCCACCACCGCGCGTCCGTGAGCGTACGCCGTGTCCTTCTGGCGACGCTGCCGCTGGGCGTGATTGTTGCCGCACTGCTGGCGGCCTGCGAGAGCGACTCCGCCCGCCACGAGTCCCGTTCCAGCGGGGCGCATCCCAGGGCGACGCATTCCCCCAGTGCGACGCCTTCTCCTGTGCCGGCGCGCGATCGCTCCTCGCCGTCGCCAGCGCGCTCGCCGGCGGTCAAGCCCGTCGCCGTCCACGCGCCCGCCTTCCCCGGCCTCCCGCCGCTCGAACTCCCCCTCGCGCTCGTCGAGCTCCCGGAGCATGACCTCTTCCTGATCGCGATCCAGGACGGCGTCATCTACGCGATCCCGAGAGACGGGCCCTACGACACCCCGCGCGTCGTCCATGACCAGCGCGACCGCACCCTGCGCGCCACCCCCGAAGAGGGCCTGCTCTCCCTCGTGCGCGATCCCGATTTCGCCCGTAATGGCTACCTCTACGCCTACTACAGCCACGCACCCGCGCAGGGCGAGCGCGTCAGCCGTCTCGTGCGTTTCGGGACCACGGGCGAGGGCGTCGCATTCGCCATCGACGGCGACAGCGAGCTCATCATCCTGGAAATCCAGCAGCCGCAGTGGTCGCACAATGGGGGAGGCCTCGCGTTCGGGCCCGATGGAATGCTCTATCTCGGGCTCGGCGATGGCGGCGGCGCGGGCGACCCCCGCGGACACGGTCAAAACCTCCAGACCCTGCTGGGCTCCATCCTCCGTATCGACGTCCGCGAGGCTTCTCCTGACCAGCCCTACATCGCGCCGCCCGACAATCCCTTCCCCGATGTTCCCCGCCGCCACCCCGAGATGTGGGCCTATGGCCTGCGCAATCCCTGGCGCATGAGCTTCGACCGCGAGACCGGCCTGCTCTGGGTCGGTGACGTCGGCCAGGCATCCAGGGAGGAGGTCAACATCATCGAGTCCGGCGGGAACTATGGCTGGAACGTGATGGAAGGAACGCTCTGCTTCCTCGAAAAGAACGAGTGCGATTCCGTGGGCCTCGCTCCCCCTGTCTGGGAGTACGGCCGTTCCTCCGGCTGCTCCATCATCGGCGGCGGCGTCTATCGCGGCGCGGCCATCCCCGCCCTGCGCGGGTGGTACGTCTTCAGCGACTACTGCACGGGTCGCGTGTGGGCGATTCACGCGGCGACGGCGGCCGCCGGCGGCAGCGTCGAGCCCGTCCTGCTCTGGGACGACGGCCCCGGCTTTGTGCTCTCCATCGCCGAAGACGCCAGCGGCGAACTCTACCTGCTCACCGCGCACAAGGACTCCCCCGAAGGCGTCTTCCGGGTGTCGCCGCCGTCTCCCTAATCCCCTGTCCTAGCGCGTGAGCCAGCCGAAGGGTTGCGGCTTCCGCTGGGCCTTGGGGTCGATCATGATGTTCACGATCGAAGGCGTCGGATCCGCCACGGCGGTCCGCAGCGTTGAATCCAGTTCATCAACCGTGGTGACGTAGTACCCCTTGCCCCCGAAGGCCTCGATGATCTTCTCGTAGCGCGCGTTCGGCATGTAGGAGCCCGGCGGGATGTTGGTCGGGTCATACTCGCTGGGCCCGCCGCCGATGCCGTTGTTGTTCACCACGATGAAGGTGATCGGCAGGTTGTAACGAACCGCTACCTCGACCTCCATCGCGCTGAAGCCGAACCCGGCGTCGCCCTCAACCGCCACCACCTTGCGGTCGGGATGCACGGCCGCGGCCGCGATCGCCTGCGCCACGCCCACGCCCATCGTCCCGAACGTGCCCGCGTCGAGCCGCGAGCGGGGCGTGATGTTCGGCAGCACCGTGCGGCCGATGTCCATCGTGCTCGCGCCCTCGCTCGCGATGATCGCGTCCTCCGGGATCGCCTCGCGCACGGCCCGCAGCACGCGGTAGTAGCCCATCGGCTCGGAGTCGTCCAGCTCCATCGCGGCCACGGCCTGGCGGTTCTCCTCCGCCTTCGCCGAAAGCCCCGTCCACCACGTCGTCTCCTGTGGGTATGACCACGGATTCTGTTCGAGCGCGGCGTTCAGCTGGCCCGTGATCGCCTTGCCGTCGCCCACCAGCGCCACTTCCGCGGGCACGTTTGTGCCGATCTCCTCCGCGCTGATGTCCATCTGCACCACGCGCACATCCGGGTTGAAACGGGGCGGCAGGCCGAAGTGCATGATCCAGTTCAGGCGCGCCCCCATGAGGAACACCAGGTCCGTGTTCTGGAGCGCGTATGAGCGCGCCGGCGCCACCGAAAGCGGGTGATCGTCGGGCACGACGCCCTTCCCCATCGGCGAGGCTAGGAAGGGGAGTTGCGTCGCGTCGATGAAGGCGCGCACCTCGTCCTCGGCGCGCGCGTAGGCCATGCCCTTGCCCACGATCACGAGCGGCCGTTCGGCCGACTTCAGCGCGTCCATCGCCGCCTCCACCGACCCCGGCTCCGCGTAGGTTCGCGGGGCGTCGGGGCAGCGCGGCTTGAACGCGATCTCCGACTCCTCGACCCGCGCCGTGATGACGTCGTTCGCGAAGTCCAGGTAGACCGCCCCCGGGCGTCCGTACATGCTCGTGCGCACCGCCTGCTCCACGTAGTAGGGCACGCGCTCGATGCGCTCCGCGCGGCGCGACATCTTCGCGAAAGGCCGCGCCGCCTCTACCTGCGGCGCCTCCTGGAACGAGCCCTGCCCGTCCTGGTAGGAGTCCGGCGCGCCCCCCACGAGGATCATCGGCCACGCGTTCGACCACGCGTTCGCCATTCCCGCGATGCCGTGGATCATCCCCGGCCCGCACACCGTCAGGCAGGCGCCAGGGCGCCCCGTCAGGTAGCCGACCGCGCCCGCGGCGTAGCTTGCCGCCTGTTCGTTGTGGAAGCCGAAGTAGCGGATGCCCTCGCGCTGCGCCGCTACGGCGATGCCCTGCACGGGGAAGCCCACCACGCCGAACATGTAGTCCACGCCTTGCTGCTTGAGGCTGCGAGCGATCACGGTCGCGCCATCGATTTCTGCCATCTGGTCCCCCTCGAAGGTCGTACGGGCGCTGATGATACGGGAACAGCTCCCCACGCTCCCGCGCCGTCCCCGCGGAACCCTGCGCGAACCGCTCCACGGATCGGTAAGATGCGCCGCTACTACTGCAAGAGGAGTCCGCTCATGCCCACCGACGCCCGTGTCGTAGTCTGTCCCGCCGAGGCCGGCCCCCTCCGCATCGACGAGATCGCCCTCCCCGACCCCGGACCCCACCAGGTCGTTGTGAAGCAATTCGCGAGCGGCATCTGCCACTCCCAGCTTCACCAGATGCACGGCCCCCGCGGCGTCCCCCAACTCCTCGGCCATGAATCGACCGGCACCGTCGTCGCCGCCGGCAGCGAGGTCACGCATGTGCAGGAAGGCGACCGCGTGATGGTGACGTGGGTGCCCCGCCGCCCCGACCTCGGCCGCCGCCCCAACCCCATCGCCCTCGAACTCGGGGATGGCTCCACCGCCGTCTCCCAGGGCGTGTTTACCTGGGCGGACCACACCATCGCCGACGAGCAGTACATCGTCTCCATGCCCGAAGACGTTCGCACCGACGTCACCGCCATCATCGGCTGCGCCGTCATGACCGGTTCCGGCGCCGCCTACCACACCGCCGGCGTCAAGCAGGGCGAGAGCGTCGCCGTCTTCGGTGTTGGCGGCGTGGGCCTTTCCGCCATCGTGGCCGCCGCCGTCGTTGGCGCGGACCCCATCATCGCCGTCGACCTCAACGAGGAGAAGCTCGATTTCGCCCGACGGTTCGGCGCCACCGTCGGCGTCAACGCGTCCGAGGGCGACGCCGTCGAGCAAGTCCGCGCCCTGACCACCAGCGACACCGACTTCGACTTCATGGGCAATCCCGTCGCGGGCGTCGACTACGCCTTCGACTGCATCGGCGTGAAGCAGACGATGGAGCAGATCCTGCCCGCCGCGCGCCCCGGCGTGATGGGCGTCCGTACGGGCGGCACGGCGGTGCTCGTCGGCGTCCCCCTGACGAACGTCGAGATCGACGCGCGCGATCTCCTCATCAACGAGAAGAAGTACATCGGCAGCATCGGCGGCTCCTGCCGTCCCGACCGCGACTTCCCCATGTTCATCCGCTGGTACAAGGAGGGCGATCTCGACCTCGACGCGATGGTCACCGCCAGCTACGGGCTTGACCAGATCAACGAGGCCACCGACGCCCTCACCGCTGGCCAGATATCGGGCCGCTCGATCATCCAGCTCTAGCGTCGGTCGGCGCCCGCGGAAGCGGTATCCTCACCGCGCCATGAAGGCGCCGCTGGTCATCGCGCACGCCGCCGCTGCGGGCGAGGCGCCCGCCAATACCCTCGCCGGCGTGCGCGCCGCCCTCGCCAGCGCCGGCGCCATGGAGATCGACCTCCGCCTGTGCGCCGATGGCGTCCCCGTCCTGCTCCACGACGCCACCCTTGACCGCACGACCGACCTGTCTGGCCCCGTGCGCGATGTTCCCCTCGCCGCGCTCGCTTGCGCTGACGCCGGCGAGGGCGAGCGCGTCCCCTCCCTCGATGAGGCGCTCGACCTCGTCGCCGGTTCCATCGATGTCATGTGCGAGCTCAAAGTCGACCCCGCCCGCCCCGATGACGGCCCCGCCCTCCTCGACGCGACCCTTGCCGTCATCCGTCGCCATGGCGCGGAATCGTGGACGGCGCTGCACTCGTTCGACCACGATCTCGTTGCGCTCGCCCGCGCGCTGGCGCCCGAAATCGAGGCAGCCATGCTCACGGCGGACGCCTCTGGCCCTGCCCTCGCGAGGCTCTGCGCGCGCGCCGCTCGAGACGGCGCCGCCGCCATCTCCCTCTACCATCCCCTCGTGGTTCCGGAAGCGGTCGCGGCGGCCCGCGCGCAGGCGCTGAAACTCTGGGCCTGGACCGCTGACTCCCCCGAGGACTGGCGCCGACTCGCGGAGGCGGGCGTCAATGGCGTTATCACGAACTGCCCTGCCGCGCTTCGCGCCTGGAACGACGCGCGATCCTCCGCCTGATTTCCCTACCGCCGCCGTTCGCAGACAGGTAACGGCTCCCCCGTTATGATCGAGGGCTGTACGGGCGGCGCACATCCGCCCAATCTTCCGAAGGATTGTTCATGAAGGAGATCGAGTACCTGGCGCCCTCCTCGCTCGACGAGGCGTACGCCGCGCTCCAGAACGGCAAGAGTTCCGCGTTCCTGGCGGGCGGCACCGACATCATCGTCCAGCTCCGCGAGGGCCGGAAACACGTCGACCAGCTCATCGACGTCAAACACATCCCCGAACTCATCAGCTACGGCTGGACCGATAGCGGCGGGCTTGCGATCGGCGCGTCTGTCCCCTTCGCCGAGATCTACGAGGACGCCGAGATCGCCCGCCGCCTGCCCTGCCTCATCGATTGCGCGACGCTCGTCGGCGGCATCCAGATTCAGAGCCGCGCCTGCTTCGGCGGCAACATCGGCAACAGCGGCCCCGCCGCTGACACCGTCCCCGCCCTCATCGCCCTCGGCGCCACGCTCACGCTCGGTTCCGCCGAGGGTGTGCGCGAACTGCCCCTCGAGGACTTTTTCACTGGCCCTGGCCAGAACGTCCTCGGCCCGGGCGAGCTCATCATCACGATCAACATCCCCCCGCAGCCAGCCAATTCCGGCGCCTTTTTCCACCGCTTCATCCCCCGCAACGAGATGGATATCGCCGTCGTCAACGTCGGCGCGCGCCTTGATCTCGACGCCAGCGGTGAGCGCATCGTGGGGGCTCGCATCAGCGTCGGCGCCGTCGCGCCCACGCCCCTCTACGTGACCGCCGCGGGCGACGCCCTCGTGGGCGAAACGCCGACCGAGGACTCATTCGCCCGCGCCGCCGGCATCGCGGCCGAAGCCGCCAGCCCCATCACCGATATGCGCGGGTCCGTCGCCCAGCGCATCCATCTCACTCGCGTTCTCACCTATCGCGCCCTCGACCGGGCGCTCGAACGAGCCCGGGAGGCCTAGTCAATGCCCCGTCGAGCCCATATCCAGACCACCCTCAACGGCGAGGAGATCGACTTCCTCTGCGAGCCCCGCCAGAGCTTGCTCGAGGTTCTGCGCGATGAACTCGGCCTTACCGGCACCAAGGAGGGCTGCAATAACGGCAACTGCGGCGCCTGCAGCGTCATTATGGACGGACGCGTCGTGAACTCCTGCTGCGTTCTCGGCGTCGAAGCCGCGGACTCCGACATTGTCACCATCGAGGGTGTCGCCGACGGCGAGACGCTCCATCCCCTGCAGAGCTGCTTCCTCGAAGAGGCCGCCCTGCAGTGCGGCGTCTGCACCCCCGGCTTCATCGTGGCCGCCAAGGCCCTGCTCGATAACGAACCCACGCCCGACGAGGCCCGCGTCCGCCACTGGCTGGCCGGCAACCTCTGCCGGTGCACCGGCTACGACAAGATCGTTCGCGCCGTCCTCAAGGCGGCGGAGATGGAGGAGGTTTCCGCATGACGACCACCGAAAAGTCTGACTACAAGGTCATTGGCACCCGCCCCATCCGCCCCGACGGCGTCGAGAAGGTCACGGGCAAGGCGCTCTACGGCGCCGATATTCACCTCCCCGACCTTGCCACTGGCGCCGTCTTGCGCAGCCCCCACGCGCACGCCCGCATCCTCTCCATCGATACGAGCGCGGCCGAGGCCATGCCCGGCGTGCTCGCCGTCGTCACCCACCGCGACCTTCCCGTGATCGCGGACAAGGTCCTCGACATGGGCGAGGGCGTGGCCAGCGCCTCCGACATGAGCAAGAACGTGCTCGCCGCCGACAAGGCGCTCTACCGCGGCCACGCCGTCGCCGCCGTCGCCGCAACCAACGTGCACGACGCCCACAACGCCCTCGAGGCGATCACGGTCGAGTACGAACCGCTTCCGCCCGTCCTCAACGTTCAGGACGCGATGCGCGAGGACGCTCCCCTCCTCGATGAGAGCCGCCACACCAAAACCCCCACCGGCGAACTCTCCGAGAAGGCCAGCAACATCGCCGCCCATAACCACTTCGAGGGCGGCGACGTCGAGGCCGCCTTCGCCGAGGCGGACGTCGTCGTCGAGCGCGAGTTTGACACGAAGATGGTGCATCAGGGCTACATCGAGCCCCACAACGGCACCGCGAACTGGAACGCTGACGGCACCCTCACCGTCTGGACGAGCACGCAGGGCGCCTTCGCCGTGCGCGCCTCCCTCGCGGAGCTGCTGCAGCTGCCTGTTTCGCGCATCCGCGTGATCCCGATGGAGATCGGCGGCGGCTTCGGCGGCAAGATCGGGGTCTACCTGGAGCCGATCGCGGCCATCCTCTCACGCAAGTGCGGGCGCCCCGTGCAGCTCACCATGGATCGCATCGACGTCTTCCAGGCCACCGGTCCCACCAGCGGCGGCCATATGAAGGGCAAGCTCGCGGTCAAGGACGGCAAGATCACCGCCGCCGAAGTCAGCCTCGCCTTCGAGGCGGGTGCCTTCCCGGGCTCGCCCGTCATGGCCGGCGCCATGTGCATGCTCTCCCCCTACGAGGTGGAGAACTTCAAGGTCGACGCGTACGACGTTGTGGTGAACAAGCCGAAGGTGTCCGCCTATCGCGCCCCCGGCGCGCCTAACGCCTCCTTCTGCGTCGAGCAGCTCATCGATGAGGCCGCCCGCGAGACTGGCGCCGACCCCCTCCAGTTCCGTCTGGAGAACAGCGCCCGCGAAGGCGTCCGTATGATCACCGGCGTCGCCCACCCCCGCATCGGGCATGAGGAGACGGTCCAGGCGATCCAGTCCTCCGACCACTACCAGTCCCCGATCGAGGGCCCGAACCGGGGGCGCGGCGTCGCCAGCGGCTTCTGGTTCAACGCTGGCATGCAGTCCTCTGTCGTCGCCTCCGTGAACCCCGATGGCACGGTCAACCTGATCGAGGGCTCGACCGACATCGGCGGCACTCGCGCCTCCCTCGCCATGCAGCTCGCCGAGACGCTCGGGATCCCCTACGACAGCGTCCGCCCCACGGTCGTCGATACCGACTCCGTCGGTCATAACGACGTCACCGGCGGCTCCCGCACGGCCTACGCCAGCGGCCAGGCCGTATACGAGGCGGGGCTCGATATCCAGCAGCAGATGGTCGCCCGCGCGGCCCAGCTCTGGGAGTGCGAGCCCGAAGACGTCGAGTACGTCGATGGCGCGCTCCGGCGCAAGTCCGACAGCGAGAAGTCGATGACCTTCGCCGAGCTCGCGGGCCAGCAGATGCAGACCGGCGGCCCCCTTCAGGGGCGCGGCTCCGTCGTCGCCCGCACCCCGGGCGCCGCCTATGGCGTCCACGTCGTCGATGTCGAAGTCGATACCGACACCGGCAAGGTCGACATTCTCCGCTACACCGTCGCCCAGGATGCGGGCACGGCCGTGCACCCCTCCTACGTCGAGGGCCAGATGCAGGGCGGCGTGGTCCAGGGCATCGGCTGGGCGCTCAACGAGGAGTACTACTACGGCGAGGACGGGCGCATGGAAAACGCCTCCTTCCTCGACTACCGCATGCCCACCAGCCTCGATCTCCCGATGATCGACACGATCATCGTCGAGGTTCCCAACCCCGGGCACCCCTACGGCGTCCGCGGGGTGGGTGAGGTGCCGATCGTGCCGCCGCTGGCGGCCATCGCCAACGCCATCCACGATGCCACCGGGCATCGTTTCACGGAGTTGCCGATCTCCCCGCGCCGCGTGGTGGAGGAGCTCCACCACCTGCGGTAGCCCCGTGGCGATGGTGCTCATACCGTCGCCGCTGCGCGCGCTCTGCGCTGGCGCCGCGACCCTCGAGGTCGCGGGCGCCACGCTCGGCGAGGTGCTGCGCGCCGTCGATGTCCGCTGCCCGGGCTTTTACGAACGCGCGGTCGAGGGCGGCCGCGTGCGCCCCGAGCTCTCCGTCGCCCTCAACGGCCACGCCTTCCGCTACGGTCTCACGGAACCCATCGCCCCCAACGACGAGGTCACCATCGTCCCCGCGATAGGCGGCGGCTAGCGCTTGAAGCGCCGCCCCGCCATCCGTACAGCGCGTGGGTCGTGTAGACTGATAGAACACCTAGTCGCGCGATTGTGGGGCTAGATGTGATTCTGGTGCCGACGGAGGGATTCGAACCCTCAAGCCCCGAAAGGCAGGGAGGTGGTAGCTCCCTGTGTTTACCTTTTCACCACGTCGGCACCTATGGGATGGGGGGCCTCGCTTAGCGAGGCCCCCTTGCTCTAACTAGCTTTCTGCGCAGGCTTCTCCTCGTTCACGTATTCCCAAGTCTCGGTCTCCGCGTCTCTGCGAACTAGGCGCTGCCTGAGAAGGGCGCCGTGGATTTCTCGCTTGGGGTGGCCGGTCCGAAACCGGAATTGCCCATCGTTCAGGGCGGATTCGATCTCTTCGACAGTCAGCGGGTGTCCCCGTGTTTTGAGAACGTCCAAGGCAGCGTCGCCCAAGCGAGCGCCGACGAAACGCACGCGATCGATGACCTCCCGCCAGTTCTCGGGGACATCTTCCTCGGTGGTCTCGAGGGTCGAGCGAAGGTAGTCGCGCGTATGCCGAAGGTTCCTCTCGCTGATGTTCACGCGGGCCTGCATTTCCGCAAGGTCTTGGACCAGTTGGACGTGATGTTTCGTCTGTTCATCGAGCGCTTTCAACAGGCCTTCGACGAAGCCCATCCGCTCGGCCGAGGGCATCCGCAGGTCTTCAGGGTTGGGCATCAAAGATGCTCCGCCAAGGGGGTTTCAGTTATCCCCTCAACTCTCGATATAGTTCGATCTTGCTGTTTCTTCACAGTTTCTCCTTTCACTCTGCGGACAGTAGCACGAGATCCTGCGGACGGTCAAGATGGCGGCGGCGGATCGTGTCTTTGCTCAGACAGGGGGCGCAGGAGAAGTTTCCCCTACAGCTCCCCCCAGGTTCGGCCGCGCTTCAGGTCGACCTTGAGCGGGACGCTTAGCTCGATGCTGTCCGGCATCACCTCCGCCAGCAGCGCCGCGACTTCGTCCGCCTCGTCCTCCGGCCCCTCGAAGATGAGTTCGTCGTGGACTTGCAGGATCATGCGGCTGCGCAACTCCCGCTCCCGCGCCGCCTCCGCGATGCGGATCATCGCGACCTTGATGATGTCCGCCGCCGTCCCCTGAATGGGCATATTGATGGCCTCGCGCTCCGCCGCGCTCCGCACCTGGAAGTTCGTGCTGTGGATCGCGGGCAGGTAGCGACGCCGTCCGAACAGCGTCTCCGCGTACCCCTGCTCCCGCGTCGTCGTGAGCACGCGCTCCTGCCAGGCCTTGATGCCCGGGAAGTTCGCGTAGTAGCTGTCGATGAACGCCTCCGCCGCTTCGCGCGTCATGCCTGTGCGGTCGCTCAGCCCGAACGAGCCCATTCCGTAGGCGATGCCGAAGTTGACCATCTTCGCCGTGTCCCGCATCTCCCGCGTCACCTCCGCCGCCTCGACCCCGTACACGCTCGCCGCGGTTGACTGGTGGATGTCCTCGTCCGCAAGGAATGCGTCGATGAGCCCGCGGTCTTCGGTGATGTGGGCCAGCACCCGCAGCTCGATCTGCGAATAGTCCGCCGCCACGTAGATCGCGTCTTCGTAGCCCTCGGGCACAAAAGCGCGGCGGATGTCGCGTCCCATCTCCGTGCGCACGGGGATGTTCTGCAGGTTCGGGTTTGTGCTGCTCAGCCGTCCCGTCGCCGCCACTGTCTGCTGGAAATCCGTGTGGATGCGTCCGTCCTCCGGCGATACCGTCCCCGGAAGCGCGTCGAGGTACGTCGACTTCAGCTTCGTCAGCTGGCGGTACTGGAAGATCGCGTCGATGATCGGATGCGACTCCCGCAATCCCTCCAGCGCCCGTTGATCGGTGCTGTAGCCCTGCTTCATGCGGCGCGTCGGCGGCAGTCCCAGCTCCCTGAAGAGGACGTCGCTCAGCTGCTGCGGGCTGCTGATGTTGAACTCGTGCCCGACGTGTTCGTAGACCGTCGCTTCCGCCGCCGCGATCTCCCCGATCAGCCCCTCCGCGATCTCCCGCAGTACGCCGGTGTCGATGGCGATGCCGGCCCGCTCCATCTCCGCCAGCACGGGCGTCAGCGGCAACTCCATCTCCTCGTAGAGCTCCCACTGTCCCCGTTCGCGGAGCTCCGCCTCCAGTCCCGGAACCACCCGCAGCAGCAGGTCGACCTGCTGGCACGCCAGTTCCCCGACCGCTTCGGGGTCGACCTGCGCCAGCGGGGTCGCCTTCCGCCCCGTCCCCGTCAGCGCCGTGAGCGGCCGCAGCTCCACGCCCAGCCGTTCGTTCACGAGGTTGGACAGCGCCTGCGAGGTTTCCCCAAGCAGGAACGCCATCAGGCTCGCCTCGTGCGTCACGCCCTGCAGCGCCATCCCCGCTCGCGCCAGCTGATGCGTCAGGTGCTTCGCCCCGTAGGTCGTCTTCGGCCGAGAGGCGTCCGCCAACAGCGGGCCCAGCGCCTCGCGAATCGCCTCCAGCGAGAGCTGCGCGTCCGCGCTTTCGAGCCGCGGCGCGTGTCCGATGGGCGCGTACCACGCGCGCCCCGGCTCGGTCGCGAAGGCCAGCCCCAACAGCAGCGGATGGGCGCTGTCGCCCGTTGTCGAGAGCGCCCCCACGGCGAACCCGTCCGCCTCCTGAAGCGCCGCGGACAGCGCGCGCAGCCCCGCCTCATCGGTGACGTTCGCGTAGTCGCCCGCCTCCACCGTCTCGGGAGCGGCCTCGTCCCCGCCAGCGTGCGCCGGCAGGCGCTCGATCAGGCTGCGGAACTCCAGCTCGCGGAAGAAGTCCACCACCCGCTCGCGGTCATAGTCGCGCGCCGCGCACGCCTCCAGGTCGAAGTCGCACTCCACATCCGTTCGGATCGTGATCAGCGCTTTGCTCTCCAGCGCTTCCTCCCGCTTCCCCTCGAGCTTGGCGCGCACCGACTTCGACGAGATTTCGTCCAGCCGCGCGAAGACCTCCTCCACCGGCCCGAACTGCCGGATCAGGTTCGCCGCGGTCTTGTCCCCAATCCCCTTGATGCCGGGGATGTTGTCGCTTGAGTCCCCCCGCAGCGCCTTGAAGTCGGTCATGTAGGGCGGGCTGAACCCCCACCGCTCGCTCGCCGCCTGAACGTCGTACACGACCGTGTCGCGCTGGTAGGGACGGAACATAAAGAGGTTGAGGTTGGGCCGGATGAGCTGTACGAGGTCGGTGTCCAGCGTCACGATCCATGTCTCGACGCCCTCGGCGGCGGCCTTCGTCGCAATCGTCCCCGCCACGTCGTCCGCCTCGAACCCGGGCGCCTCGTACACCGGAATCGCGAACGCGTCCAGCATCTCGCGGACGCGCGCCATCTGCGGCAGCAGATCGTTGGGCGTCTCCCGCCGCGTGGCCTTGTAGTCCTCGCGCGCCTCGTGCCGGAAGGTCTTGCCTTTGGCGTCCCAGGCCGCGCAGATGTGCGTTGGATTGAGCTGGTCAAACACGCGCAGCAGCGACTCCGCGTATCCGTAGGTGGCGAAGGTGAGCTCGCCCTTGCTGCTCATCATCGGGTTGGGCGCGGACCCCAGCGCGAAGAACGCGCGGTAGAGGATGCCGTGCGAATCAAGGATCACGAGGCGCGGCTGCGCGCCGGTGGCGGTCACCCCGCGATTATAGGCGTCCCCTCGCCGCCCGGTCCGCAATCCCGCCCGTCTATACTTGCGGACACTCTCCCGCTGGAGCGTCCCGATGGCCCGTCCTCTCCTCCGCACCGCCCTCTGTGACCTGCTTGGCGTCGAGTACCCCTTTCTTCTTGCGGGCATGGGGCCGGTCGCGGGCGGCGTCGTTGGCCCCGTCGCCACCGCGGAGCTTGCCGCCGCTGTCTCGAACGGGGGCGGCCTCGGCGTGCTTGGCGGCAGCGGCTACGGCCCCGAGCGCCTGCGCGAAGAGATCCACAAGGTCCGCACGCTGACCGCGAAACCCTTCGGCGTCGACCTCCTCCTCCCCGCCAACTACATGGGCGACGCCGCGAAGAAGCCCCCTCCCGCAAACCCCCGCGACCTCGTCCCCGCCGATGTCCGTGACGGCCTCAAGGCCATCCTTGCCGCGCTCGACGTTCCCTGGGTTGAGGCGCCGCCCGTCGAGACCGATACCCGCCCCGTCCTCCAGGGGCGCGGCGGCGGCATGTCCGACGCGCAGATGGAGGTCGTGATCGAGGAGAAGGTCCCCGTCTTCGCCGCCGGGCTCGGCAGTCCCGCGCCATGGCTCGATCGCCTGCACGCGAACGGGACCGTCGTCCTCTCGCTCGTGGGCAATGTGAAGAACGCGAAGCGCGTCGCGGACGCAGGCGTGGACGCTGTCGTCGTGCAGGGTACCGAGGCGGGCGGCCACACCGGCCGCATCGGCACGCTGCCCCTCGTGACGCAGGCGATCGAGGCCATCGATCCCGTACCCGTGATCGCCGCGGGCGGCATCGGCAGCGGTCGGGGCATGTCCGCCATGCTCGCCGCCGGCGCCGCCGGAGTCTGGGTCGGCACCGCGTTTCTCGTCTCCGAGGAGGCAAACCAGCCCCCCGCCCAGCTCAAGCGCATTCTCGCCGCCACCGAGGAGGACACGAAGGTCACGCGTCTCTACAGCGGCAAGACCATGCGCAATATCCGCAATCCCCTCATCGACGCCTGGGAGGAGAGCGGCATCCGCGCCCTCCCCATGGGCGTCCAGGGCATCGTCATCCGTGACGTTGCCCACTCCCTGCGGCAGGCTGGACGTGAGGACCTGCTCATGAACGCCGCCGGCCAGATCGCGGGCATGCTCAGCGAAGTCCGCCCCGCCTCCGTCATCATGGAGGAAATCATCGGCGAGACGGTCGAGATACTCTCCGATCGCCTCCCTGCAACCGTCACTGCACGCGTGGAGGCGTAGCCATGTCCGAAGGCCCCCTTGCGAACGTCCGCGTCCTCGAATTCACCGACGAGATCGGCGCCTACTGCGGCAAGCTGTTCGCCGACCTCGGCGCCGAGGTCATCAAGGTCGAGCCGCCCGCTGGCGGCGTTCAGCGCAGGACGCCGCCGTTCCTCGACGGCGAACCCGGACCCGACGCCAGCATCCCCTTCTGGTCCCAGAACAGCTCGAAGCGTTCCCTCGTCCTCGATCTCGATGACGCGTCCGATCGCGCGCGCGCCCGCGACCTCGCCCTCGGCGCCGCCATCGTCCTCGAAGACGGCATGCCCGGCGCCCTTGCCGCCCATGGCCTCGGCTACGACGACCTCCGCGCTGAACGGCCCGATCTGGTCTATGTGTCCATTACCGGCTTTGGCCAGACCGGTCCCCACGCCCACTTCGCCTACAGCGATATCGTCGGCCAGGCGATGGGCGGCGTGATGACGCTTGCCGGCCAGCCCGAGGATCCCCCCAACCTCATCTACGGCAATCAGGGCGCCATCTGCGCCAGCATCCAGGCCGCCCAGGGCGCCCTGATCGCCCTCCGCCACGCCGAGCGAACCGGCCAGGGCCAGCACGTCGACGTCTCTGTGCAGGAGGCCCTTTCCTTCCCCCAGGAGACGGCCATGATGATGTGGGACTTCCAGCGCACCAACCGCGTGCGCACCGGCCCCCTCGGACTCCTCCGCATGCCCATCCCCGGCGTGGGCGTCTACCCCACGAAGGCGGGCTACGTGATGGCCTACATCACCGCCCCCGGCGGCGCCGACTTCCCCGAAGCCGTCGCCTGGATGGACGAAGCCGGCTTCGAACACGACCTTCACGACGAGGCCTACGCCGAGCTCATCCAGGGCATGAATCTCCGCTTCCTCGCGCAGGCTCTCTCCGACCCCGATGCCGCCGCCGGCGTTGCGGACCAGCTCGCGCACATCAACGAAGTCTTCACGAACTTCCTCGCCACCATGACGGCCATCGAGGCGTACGAGGAGGGTCAGCGGCGACGCCTGCTCGTCGGGCTTGTCTCCACTCCCCGCGACCTGGCGGAGAACCGTCAGCTCCGCGCCCGTGACTGGTACCGGCCCGTCGCCGTCGATTCCCGCGAAGTCGAGTTCCCGGGTCCGCCCTACCGTCTTGCCGCCAGCCCCGCGACGGTCGCTTCCCCGCCTGCGCTTGGTCAGCGCGGCGGCGCCCGCTGGAGTTCGCCCGCCGCCGCTACCTCTACCCCCTCCCGCTCCGCCTCCCGCCCCTGCCGCCCCCTCGAGGGCGTGCGCGTCGCGGACTTCTCCTGGTTCGGAGCGGGGCCCATCGCGGGCCAGACCCTCGCCTCCTTCGGCGCCGAGGTCGTGCGCGTCGAGTCCGAGGCCCGCATCGATTCCCTGCGCATCGTCGAGCCCGTCGCCCTCAACCCCGACGGCTCAAAGATGAGCGATACCTACAACGCCTCCGGCTACTTCAACAACTTCAACGCGGGCAAGCTCAGCTTCCTGCTCGACCTCAATACCGAGCGCGGCCAGGAGATCGCCTACCGCCTCATCGAGCGTTCCGACATCTTCATGACGAACTTCACGCCCCGCGTGCTGGAGAAGTGGAACCTCCTCTACGAGCACGTCTCCGCCGCCAATCCCCGCATCGTCGCCGGCTACGCGCCCATGCAGGGGATGGTTGGGCCGCATCGTGATTTCCTCGGCTTCGGCGCAGTGCTTACGCCCATTACCGGCATCAGCGAACTCTCAGGCTTCCCCCACCATCCCCCCATCGGCATCGGCACCAACTACCCCGACTACGTCGTCAACCCCGGCCACCTCGCCTTCGCCCTCCTCGCCGCCCTGCGGCATCGCGAGCGCACCGGCGAGGGCCAGCTCGTCGAGATGCCCCAGATTGAATCCGTCGTGAACGCGCTCGCGCCCGCCGTCCTCGACTACACCGCCAACGGCGTGGTCCAGACCCGCGCCGGCAACCGCAGCCCCATCGCCGTCCCCCACGGCGCCTTCCGCTGCGCCGATGACCCCGCCTCCGAAGGCTCCGAGGATCGCTGGATCGCCATCGCCTGCCATACCGACGAACAGTGGGCCGCCGTCTGCGACGCGTTCGGTCAGGCCGCCGCCGCGACCGATCCCCGCTTCGCCACGCACGAGGCGCGCAAGGCGAACGAGGACGCCCTCGAGGCGCTTATGAACGCGTGGACGCGTGAGCGGCGCGCCGAGGACGTTATGGCCAGCCTGCAGTCCCTGGGCGTCCCCGCCGGCGTCGTCCAGAACGCTCAGGACATCCTCGACAAGGATCCGCACGTCCGCGAGCGCGCCTACTACCAGTACCTCGACCACCCCGAGACGGGACGCAGCGCCTACGACGGCCCCTGCGCCCGCCTGAGCGAGACGCCCGGCTTCCACCAATCCCCCGCCCCCCTCTTCGGCCAGCACACGGACGAGGTTTGCCGCCGCATCCTCGAACTCAGCGACGACGAAATCGCCGCCCTCCTCGTCGAGCGCGTCCTCGCCTAGGATTTCAGCGCCTCTGCTACCCTAGAAGGAGGAAGAGCGTATGGCGAGCCAGGCAATAACGCCCCCCCCTCCGCTTGAGTCTTCTCGGGAGGCGCTGCAACTCATCATGTTCCGCCTGTCTACGCAGCAGGAAACGTGGACGCGCATGAAGGGTCGCGCCGTCAGCCTGGTGGGCCTTTCTCTGGCTATCGCTGGCCTTTACGCGGGAATTCTCACTGCCAGCGGGACTCCACCCGGAGCGTGGGAGTGGTGGGGAGTCGGCGTCATTTTCGGCGCGTTTTTCATCGCTGGTGTTCTTTTTACCTGGGTTCATTGGCCGGCGGATGTAGCCACAGTCCCCGATCCCCATGACATTAATACGCGCGCGTGGGAAGGCGAAGAGGCAATCTGGTCATGGGCCCACAGCCTCGAAGACGCTTTCGTCGAGAACTACGGACATGTGCGCCGCAGCAGTCAAATCAATGTCGCCAGCCTTGGAATCGTAGGGCTTCAGGGGATGGCGTTTCTCGCGTTTACCATTGGGTCTGTTTCTGGACTCTAGTCGATCTCAGTTCACTGAAGGTTCATGGCCGGGTTTGTCCCGAGGCGGACGCGGCTTGGGAGGATCGCCCTGCGTTGGGGTCGTTCGCCTTGGCGGGTCGGGCGCGCCTCGGTCACGTTCATGAGCGGGGCGGCTGGGTGGGGCTGTTCGTCGCTCTTCCGTCATTGCCGCCCAATATACGGTGTTGACCCCGCCCGCCTGAGCGAGACGCCCGGCTTCCACCAATCCCCCGCCCCCCTCTTCGGCCAGCACACGGACGAGGTTTGCCGCCGCATCCTCGAACTCAGCGACGACGAAATCGCCGCCCTCCTCGTCGAGCGCGTCCTCGCCTGACTCACCCTGCAGGCGCAGCCTCCGCTACTTCGGCGTCTGGCTCCTCGGTGGACTCTGGCTCTTCGCCTGCCAGCCTGGGGGCTGGAGGAGTCCATGCTTTCAACCCCTGGACGACTTCGCGATAGAACTCATCCACAAGTTCTTCCATGCCTGTGACAAAGCTGCCCGAGCCAGTCCGTCGCTTTGTTCCAATCTTTCGCGTCTGGACTACGGTGAATGCTCGAGGGAGTCGGTCGGTTCCAGCGAGTACAGCCTTCTTGTCGCTGTGAATGGCGCCGAGCAATTCGGAGGCAGTGAAGCTGGTCCGCTCGAAGGCGACGTCGATGCGAAGGGAGTCGGGTGAAGAGCGCAACTGCCGCAGTATCCAGTTCAGGCGACTGCTTGATTTGGCAAGGTCTGGCGCTTCCAGCCTGACCGATGCGGATGCGACCATTGAATTCAGGTCAGCGCCCAATTCGAGGTGGGCGACTGCGTTGGGAATCGCGATTCTCCCGGACAGTGTTCCGCTGTCGGCCAGCTCCTTCGCCAGCGCGTTCGTCCGGGTCTCTGGTTCCTGGGCTTCTTTGCGAGTGAGCACTGGATGAACGTCGCCACCCAGTCGGGATGCGAGGCTGAGGCTGATATGCTGTAGTAGTTGTTCCCAGTGCGCAGCGACGCTGGATGTCGTCTCATCCCCGCGCCGCAGCGTTCCCTCTCGTAACGCGGATCGGAGTTCAGTCCAGTGAGGCCCCATGTCGTCAAAGGCCCGTGCCCCTGAGCGATCGTATTGCAAGTATCGGATGAGTTCGCTCAGTATCCAATCCTGATCAGGATCCTTGATCCCGATGTGATCGTTGACCACAAGGGCTGTTGAAAGAATACGTGACCATGATAGATGGTGAAGATCGACATTACGATACCGACGCTTGTCGACACTTACCGGATGATGACCATAAACGGATACAATCTGATTGCTGATAGTGAGAAGGCCATCAAACCCTTCCTGCTTCGCGACGTCGAGGTAGGCCTCGACCTGTTCTTGTGTGAGCTCATCTTTCCCTGTCTTCACTTCGACAAGCAAGGTCCAGGTTCGCTTCCCGCGAACAGATCGCAGGACGCCGTCAACCCGGACCTTCCTTCCGTCTTCCAGCTCAAACGGAACCTCGCAGAATGCCGATACCCTTCCCGCGGGCGCGCCCAATGACTTCAGTATCGCGCGCTGGAACTCGTGAACGGCTGTCAAAACCGCCAACAGCGCGGAAGTCCCACGGCGCTCCTGCTCCTCTGATCCGCGAATGCCCGAAACAGGGATGAGCCTTGCCGCCTGCCAGTGTTCTTCGCTCATGATCAAGCAATCCTCTCTGCGGGCTGGAGTCTATCGCAGAACGTCGCCTTCGTTCCTGTGTTCCCAGCCCAGCCCCCGCGTATCATGGTCGTTCGCACCACGCACGACGCGGGGCCCCTCCCCGCGACCAACCAGCGGATGGAGACGAACGCCATGGGATTGCGCACGCCAGCCGAGTACCTCGAATCGCTCAGGGACGGACGGACCGTCTTCTACCGCGGCGAGCGCGTCCCCGACGTGACCACCCACCCCGTCATCTCCAAGGCCGCGAAGCACGCCTGCGTCGACTACGAGATGGCGGAAGAACCGCAGTTCCGCGACCTCACCATCATCGACGACGAGGACGAGCCCTACGCCCGCTATTTCAAGGTTCCCCGCAGTAACGATGACCTGCTCAAGCGCTCACAACTCATCGAGGCCTCCACCGCCCGCGGCCAAACGCTCGTGCCCCTCGTCAAGGAGATCGGCAGCGACGCCCTCTTTGGCCTCATGCGCGTCACCCGCGCCATCGACCGGACGCACGAGACTTCCTACCGCGAGCGCCTCGACAAGTTCTACCGCCACTGCCGCGACAACGACCTCACCATGTCCGTCGCCCAGACCGATGTGAAGGGCGACCGCTCCGCGGGCCCGGGCGCCCAGCCCCATCCTGACTACTACCTTCGCATCGTCGAACGCCGCCCCGATGGCGTCGTTGTGCGCGGCGCCAAGACCCATACGAGCTGCACGACGAACGTGAACGAGGTCATCGTGCTGCCAACCCGCGCCATGTCCGAGGCCGACGCCGACTACGCCGTCGCCTTCGCCGTGCCGCCCGACACCCCCGGCCTCAAGCTTGTCGCCAGCCCCTATGGCGGCTGGTCCAAGAACAGCTTTGAGAACCCCCTCAGCGCGGACCGCAAGATGATGGAAACGACCACCATCTTCGACGATGTGTTCGTGCCCAACGAACGCGTCTTCCTCGCCGGCGAGCACGAGTTCGCCGCTCCCCTCGCCCTTGGCTTCGTCGAGTACCACCGCTTCACCGCCATCTCCTACAAGCTCCCCCTGGTCGACGCCCTGGTGGGCGCGGGCCAGCTCATGGCTGACCTGAACGGAATCACCCGCGCTGGCCATATCCGCGAGAAGCTCGTCTCGCTCGTCAGCTACGCCGAGACCCTGCGCGGCCTCATCGAGATGGCCGCCCTCCGTGGCCAGCCCGACGAGGAGGGCATCTACGCCCCCGACGCCATGACCACGAACATCGCCAAGTACCACTTCGCCCACAACTACCACGAGGCCCTGCAACACGTGCAGGACATCGCCGGCGGCTCGCTCGTGACCGCCCCCGGCCTCGAGGATTTCGAGAGCGAGGAGATCGGCGACCTGCTGCGCCACTACCTCGGCGGCCGCGAGGGCGTCGATGGCGAGACGCGGATGCGCGCCATGAACATGGTCAGCGATCTCACCACCGGCGACTTCGGCGGCTACCACGCGGTTCTGGCCATCCATGCGGAAGGCTCGCTCGAAGCGGAGAAGCTCATGATCGCCCGCGCCTATGACGGACGCCGTACCCTCGACTACGCGAAGCGGCTCGCCGGCATCGAGTAGTGGGCGCGACGGTCCTGCTGACGCGCGAGGAGATTCGGCAGGGCGTGCACGCGCTCGCGGCCCAAATCGCGGACGGGTTCCCTCCCGGCGACATCCCCATGGTGTGCGTTGATACGGCCGCCTGCCGCTTCTCCGGCGACCTCGCGGCCGTCCTCGATGAACGCCACGGACGGCGCGCGCGCGTCACGCACATCCGCCCCCAAGACCCCGCCCCCATCCCGCGGCGCCTCCTCGATGGGTTCAACCTCGTCGTCGACACGCTCTTCGATACAGGGAGAACCTTCCAGCTGCTGGAGCCTGTCCCCGGCCTCCGCGTCACCCTCTGCGTCAAGGCCGACATCGTTCCGAGGCATTCGCGATTCCCGGACTGGTGGGCCTACCTCGTGCCCAACGTCTACATCCACGGCTACGGGCTGGATGACCGTGACGGCCGCAGTCGTGACCTCGATGACATCCTCACGGATGAGCCGATCGCGCCCGGGGCCAGGGCTGTTTCGCGCGAACAGGCCGTCCTGTCCACCTAACCTGATTCCTCTTCTTTCACACCGCGTATGTAGTAGCCGCGTTCAGAAAGCCATCCACTGAGCTCTACGATGTAGAGCGACTTGTTTGACTCGAACGTAACGGGCTCCGCATACCTGACAAGGACTTCGCCCTCTTCAAGGCAGTAGGATGCGGTCAGTTCCTCGGGGATGGCGTGAGCGATCTCCTCGAATTCCGAATCCCAAATATCAATCTCGCCACTCTCATCTACGATACGGGCCACCTTCTCCTCCGTTGCATGACTCCAGATGTAAAGGGTGGAACGGATCAAAATTCCTGCTCTCCCGGGGTCAGTCCTCAGCCCCGCTGTTTCCTCTATTCTAGGGGTTCTTTACTGGATCTGCAAGGCAAAGGCCAGGTGCGGAGTCTGTCACCGAATCCACCGCGAACTCACTCCAATCTTCAGGCCATCATCGCGAGCCTCCCCGATCCCCTCCCGCGATCGGTAGACTGCTCCCGTGGCAAGTTTGGAGATTCCGCTGTTCCCGCTGCGTACCGTGCTCTTCCCTGGGCATGAGTTGCCCCTCCAGATATTTGAGGAGCGCTACAAGACCATGACCCGTGAGCTGCTCGCGAGCGGCGGCGTCTTCGGGGTCATCCTCATCCGGCGCGGTCAGGAGGTGGGCGGTTCCGCTGTCCCCCACGATGTCGGCACGACCGCCATCATCGAGGAACACCGCGAGCTTCCGGGCGGTCGCTTCCAGCTCGACGCCCGCGGGCGGGATCGCTTCCGCCTCACGCGCATGCTCGAGCCCCGCCCCTACCCCTATGGCGAAATCGAGTTCCTCGACGACTCCTATGACCCCGGCGACCAACGGCTGCAGGCCGCCTTCGAGACCGCCCGCGCCACCTTCCCCGTCTATCTCCGTCTCGCCCTTGCCCTTTCCGATCAGTGGGCTCGCGACCTCGCCCTCCCCCGCGAGCCGCACCGCTTCATCAATACCGTCGCTCCCTGGCTCCAGATCGATGAGGAAGGCAAGCAGCGTCTCCTTGAGATCGAGTCCGCCGCCGGGCGTCTCGCCCAGCTTGCCGAGCAACTTGACGGGCTCATCGCCCGCATCCGCGAGCAAGTCGAGAACCATCACCGCCAGCGGTTCGCCAGCCTCGGCGCCAGCGGCTAGGGGCTGTCTTTGCGCGCGCTTCGCCGCTGTGCGGGAGCCACGGCGCTTCTGGCGGTCGTCCTCAGCGCGGGCGTCGCACTAGCCGTCCTCGCCGCCGGAAGCGGTCCGCTCCCCGGCGACCTCGCCGCCACCCGCGCCGTGCAGGACTGGCCCTTCCCCGGAGAACCCTTCGCCGACCTCCTCCGTCTCTTCAGCGGTACCGAGCTGGTTCTCGCCCTCGGCGCCGTGCTCGCGATAGCCGCCTGGCTTCAGGGACGCCGCCGCCTCGCGCTGGCCTTTGCCACCGGCCTTGTGGTCATGGCGCTGCTCCAGTTCGGCGTCAAGGAGATCGTCGATCGCCCCCGTCCGTCCCCTAACCTCGTCGACCTGCGCGCCGGTTTCACCAGCCCTGGCTTCCCTTCCGGCCACACCATGAGCCCGACCTACCTGTATGGCTTCCTCGCGCTCGTCGTCTGCGCTTCTGCCCTTCCCGCGGGGATTCGGATGGCGGTCGTGGCGGTCGTCGTCGCCTTTCTGACGCTCGGGGGCCTCGCCAACGTCTATCTCGGCGTGCACTGGGCCAGCGACGTCGTGGGCGGCTATCTCTGGGCGCTGGCGGCGCTCATTCCGTCCGCCCGCGCCGCCATTCCCGTCCGCCGTCAGGCGTCTCTCGCGTACACTCCCCTCTGTGGAGATTGATGTCGCTCTTCGGGCGGCCGCCGCCATCGCCGGGGCGGCCGCGCTTGGCCAGATCATCTCCCGACGCTTTCCGGTTCCCCTGCCCCTCTTTCTGCTCGCCGCCGGCCTTCTCCTCGGCCACGACGGCCTGAACGTCGTTCGCTCGGATGAGCTCCAGGATCTCATCCGCATCGTCGTCGTGCTCGCGGTCGCGCTCATCGTTTTCGAAGGCGGCACAGCCCTGCGGCTGGCCTCCCTGCGCACCCTCGCGCCCGTCGTCCGCAACGTGATCGTGCTTGGGCTCATCATTACGCCGTCCGTAGGCGCCGTCGCCGCCTGGCTCTTCCTCGACTTTGACTGGCGCATGGCCTTCCTCTTCGGCGCGCTCGTGACAGTCACCGGTCCCAGCGTGTTGACGCCCCTCCTGCGTTCCATCCGCGTCGATGACCGGCTGCGTGACATCCTCGCCAGCGAGGGCGTCATCATCGACCCTTTCGGGGCGCTGCTGACGCTCTTCCTCCTCGAAATCGTCCTTGCCGAGACGCTCGACCCCGCCGGCCCCACCTGGTGGGTGATCGAACGGCTCCTCATTGGATTGGGCGTCGGCGCCGCGGGCGCGCTCCTCGTCTGGGCGCTCTCGCGTCTGGTGAAGCGCCTCAGCGGGCGGGAGATGGCGTTGTGCGTCATCGGCGCCGCCGTGGCCGCCTTCGCCGTGGCTGAGTCGCTGGCCCACGAGTCCGGCCTCGTGGCGATGGTTCTCATGGCCATCGCCATCGGGAACATCCGCCTTCCCCAGCGTGAACGCGTCGATGACTTGCAGGAGTCGGTCACCGTCTGGCTCATCGCCAGCGTGTATGTGTTGCTGGCCGCCAGCATCAGCATCGACGATCTCACCGGCCTCTGGCCCGAGGGCCTCATCGTCGTCGCCATCCTCGCCTTCATCGGGCGCCCCCTGCTCATCGTGCTGGCCAGCGTGCGTTCGGGGCTTAACTGGCGCGAACAGGCCTTCCTCTCCGCTGTCGCGCCGCGGGGCGTCGTGGCTGCGTCCCTCGCGGGCGTCGTCGCCGTGGAAGCGAGTTCCATCGCGGGCGGCGACGCCTCGCGTCTCGTCGCCATGGTCTTTGTCGTCATCCTCCTCACCATCGGCATACAATCGGCCTATGCCGGCGTCCTCGCGCGATTCCTCAAGGTTCAGCCCATGACCACTGTCGTCGCGGGCGCGGGCGAGGTCGGCAGGCGCGTCGCCACGCTCCTCGCCGGCTCCGGCGAACCCGTCCTCGTCGTCGAGACCGACGAGGACGCCGTCGTGCGCGCGCGAGAGGAGGGGCTTGAAGTCTTCATCGGCGACATTTCCGACAGCGCCGTTCTGGAGGAGATCCGCCTTAACGAGGCGAAGGCGCTTCTCCTCGCCACGCCGGATGACGCCCGCAACCTGCTCGCCGCGCAGCTGGCCCGTTCAACGTTCAACTGCGAGTCCGTCTTCGTTCGCGTGAACGACGTCGCCAATTTGGAGGCGTTCCAGAAGATGGGGGTCGTGCCCGTCAGCCAGTCCGAAGCCGTCGCTTCCGAACTGGCGCGCATGGTCGCCGGCCCCATGTTCCAGGATGTCCTCGCCCAGGTCGCGGAGGATGTGACCGTCGCTCGCGTGGTCGTCACGTCCGCCTCGGCGCAGCGCGAGATTCAGGCGATTCCCGAGCTTCGCGGAACCCTCGTCGTGCTCATCACGCGCGGGAGCGACTCCGTTATCCCCAATGGCCGTACCGAAATCCGCCTCGGCGACATCGTCACCATCTTCGGCAGCCTCCAGGATATTGCGGTCGCGCGCAGGGGCCTTTCCGTCGTCCCCAACCCGGAGCCGATCATCTCGTAGCCGCGCCCGCTCCGAACCGCTACGATCGATCCGTGCGGTTCATCCTGCTCCTGCTGGCGCCCGGCCTCGTCGGCCTTCTCGGGATCGTGATTCGCGCCTGGTTCTCCGCGCGGATGGCCGAACGCGACCGCATCGTCGACGCCACCGTCACGAGCGCGCGCTCCTCCCCCGTCGGCTCCGACGAAACGGCGGCGCCTTCCTCCGCCCGCTCGCGCCGCCGTCCCCGCCCTCCCTGTGGACGCTACAACCTGCACCTGCTCTTCCGGCTCGTCGGGGGCGAGGACAGTTGCCGCCACTGCGCCGCCATCGAGCAGGCCCGCCACGAGGCGGACGCCGCCGCCGCCGTTGACGCGGCCGAACAGGCACTGCGCGACGATCAGCCCCGGGCCGGGGGCTCATTCGGGTAGGGCTGGCCGTTTACGTCCCCGCCTGCGCCTGCGAGAGCAGCTCGATCGTGTTCCCGTCCGGATCCCATCCGTACACGACGCGGATGCCGCCCTCGTAGTCGAGCACCGCGGACTTGAACTCCATGCCCGCCGCTTTCAGGCGCGCGTACTCTTCGTCGGCTGAATCGACCATGACGCAGATGTGGAAGCCGCCCACGTCCGAGGTGCGTAGCGGGTTCCGTTCGTAGCCGGCGGGCGCGTCGTACGCGATCACCTCAAGCGAGTAGTCGTTCAGACGCAGCACCGCCGCCGTGATGGCCGCCCCGGGGATCGCCTGGAGCGTCTCGATGAACTCGTTGTTCAGGCGCAGGCGCGTGCCCGTGTCCTCGAAGCCGAGCAGCGCGTAGAAGGCGACGGCGCGATCGAGGTCGCGCACCGTGATCGAGGTATGCCCCACTCCGCGAATGCCCATCGCGCTCCCTCGCTCGCGCCGGAAACAGGACGCTGACAGGCGGCAACATACGCCCCTGCGCGCGGTGGCGCCGGCGGGGCGGGGCGTCATGCCCTCCGCCCGCCCGCGAGTCCTGGTGAACGATCCGCTTTACAGCAGCTCGCGCTTGAAGAGCATCTTCTCGAGCCCGTACTTGCGACTGCCGAGGACGCCGATGAGCCCCGCGATCGCGAAGTAGAGGATGGGCACTTCGCCGCCGTGCGCGCCGAACCCGCCCATCGCGGGGAAGATGTGCGGCCAGAGACCGTGCGGAGCGTGCACATCGAAATAGGCGACGATCATCTGCACCACCAGCGCGCCCGCGGCCAGCCGCGTCAGAACCCCGCTGGCGATCAGGATCGCGGCGAAGAACTCCACCCAGCCCGCGATGTCGACCCTGACGCCGAGCGGGTGATCCGCGGGGAAGCCCCAGAGCAGGAACGCCTTCTGGGCGCCGTGCAGGGCCGCCAGGAAGGCGAACACGAGGCGGAAGAGGAAGTAGAACTCGTCCGCGTAGCGAAGGAAGAAGTTCCCGAACAGCGGCCTCGTCCCCAGAGCCTGGACTTCATCTTCAACGTTGTTCACCGCGAACCCCTTTACGCTGGTTGCGTCGCCGCGCGAACCTACGGATTCCCGCCGAAGCCGTCAACACGTTCGGCGCACGGAAGCAGCGGTCCCGCTGCGGGGGGTGGGCGCCGCGCGCCACGCAGCGTCAGCAATTCCGCTCGGCAGCGGCTCATCCCCGATGCCGCTCGCGTGACGATGCTCGCCGCGCCCCGCCAGCGCTTCGCTCACGCCGCCTCTGCCGGTTCCTTGTCGATCCAGATAGCCCGATCAATCAGTTCTGACGCTTCCTCTACGTTCGAGATAGCGTCGTTCACAAGGTGTCGCACCAATGCATCGAACACGTAATCCTCGTGGGCTCCAAGGTGTTCGTAGAGGGGGTAGTCAGTATTGATGATGACGGCGCGGCTCTTGTCTTCCCGTTCGCTCCACTGAGTTCTTGGCATTTGGGGGCCAAGCGCGTCGTGTTCTATGGGGGGCATCTGGCCGTTCTGCCCGATCCGCCGCAGCAGGCTACCGACGGCTTGGTTGGGCGGTGATGTCCGCCGTTTGATCTTGCCCTTGTCCTTGCCTTGGGGTTCGCGTTGCATTCCTCCCTGTGGCTCCGCCTTCTTCCGGCCGCCAGGGGCGAATGGTCCTACGCTTGCGGAGTCGTCGGGTGGAGAATCAGCCCCCCGCTCTTGCGGCAAGCGCTCAAGTCTCTTGAAGGCTTCCTCGACGCGTCGCTTCGCACTGTTTGCACGCTTCTTCTCTTCGCGTGTTGCGGGATGTGACTCCGAGATGCTGTTGAGGTGTGTAATGACCGGTTGCATGAACTCACGCATGCGCCCCTCGATGGCTGTCCAGGCTGTGCTGTCTGTTTGCCAGCCGCTCTTCAGCTGATTGGGCTTGATGCCACGACCTTGAATCTCAATCTCACCATAAAGACGCTGGAGAGACCCCTTGCCGGAGAGCTTGAACCCGAATTCCTCTCCGTCAGATATCTTGCGGCCGTTGAACTCGGTGCGGATACCCGCAGGAATGCGGGCGCCACGCGCATCGGCAACCTGGTCGCGGTCGATGGCCCCCACCCGTCCGGTGACATAAACCCTCGAGCAGACCTCTTTCCTGGGTATCTCAACGCAATCGATGGACGATGACCAGGGGATGTGACGGGGCTGTACAGGCTCACCATCCATAAGGATGGCGCACTTGTTCGCATCGATCAGGGAGCGGTAGGTGTCCCCGAGCCGCTCCCGCAGGACTTTCGTGTCGTAGCGGTGGGACTTCAGGCCTGTAAGCGTGATATGTGTGAAACCAGCTTCCCTGGGCGGTGGCCCATCAGGCCAGCTGACGCTTGAGAGGGGTACCTGGCTGAGGGGCGAAGCGCGGAGCGCTGTTGTTCGACTGCCCCAGTTAGGGTCATGGAATCGCCAGATAGCAGTCTCCCCTGCTTTACGACAGACAATCTCCAGACTCTCGGCAAGGTAGATGGCCGCGAGCTTACCTCCTACCCGGTACTGGCCGATGTCCCCGGCGGAGTGATCCTCGCCCTCGCCCCAGCGAATCCATCCCCGGAGCCCCTCATCGTTCATCCCCTCGCCGCCGTGATCCGTGATGGTGACGCGGTCGCGCTTCTTCTTGATGCGTACGTCGATGGTCAGGTGGCGGTCTCGCCGTTTGTCGAACGGATTGTCGATGATCTCCATGAGCGCCTCGGCCACGGACTGGTAGTTGCTGGCCGCTGCTATCAGCGCGCTCCGGCCAATGGTCTCGGTGATTTCGGTGGTCACTGGTATCCTCCCTCGGGTATTGGCCGGCCTTGCAGGAACCCGGCCGGGCTTGGGCGGTTGGTAGATGCGGGGGCCTAGCCCTTCAGTGCGTAGGTGCCGCGCCCTACTCGCGTGAGCCGCGGATCGTTGAAGTACCTGGCGAGCAATGTGTTGGCCGGATCCTTTCCGCCGACCTTCACACCACGGCTGGACAGGGCTTCGTAAATTTCGCGGTAGTGTGCGGGCTTGCCAATCTCCTCCAGGTACGCCACAACCATGTCCGCGGAGCTACGGGCGCCGTTGGATGTGGGCGTATCCGGGGTATCCGTACCAGTAGCGTCGTTGATGTGGAACGAGCCCTGCAGGCCCCTCAGGTGGCCCACCACCTTCGCTACTTCGCTACGAACCCGCTGGCGCTCGGCCAATTCGTCGTCCAGTTTCTGTAGCTCCGCCTCCAGCCGGCGAAGCTCTTGCTCCGCCTGAGCCTGGAACTCCCTGCCAAGGTCAGTCTGTCCGGCTGCTTCCCTGCGCTCCATGTCGATATCCTCCTACATTGGTTAGGCCAATATAGGACTGTCCGGAAAATCTGTCAACCGCAGGCAATGAAACGAAACTTCGGCCTATGTCCAGTTTGGTTGAATCCCCAGGGCGCGCCTTGGCAAGATCCCCTAGGCGAAGCCCCATTGGGGCAATGGCGCCGTGCCGCTCATCTCCATGTGGCCGATGCCCTCGCGGCCGTTGAAGCGGCAGCGCACTGCGTGCTCGCCGTCCCAGATCTGGGGCGCGAAGCCTGGATAGGTCGAATAATCGCTGAGGTCGTACTTGTCGTACTCCTCGTGCCAGTCGCCCTGCCAGCCCCCGAGGAAGCGCGGCTGGCCGTAACCCTCGCCGCGAATGTGTCGCGTCGCATTCGGCTGGAGAATCTCGAACTCGAGGTCGTACTCCGTCCCGAACTCGTCGATCAGCGTGATCGCCGCTGACTGGAACTTCTTCGTGCCCGCCTGCGCCACGATGTCGATATTGGTGAAGTCGACGATGCGGATCTCCTCGCGCGGGTCATCAATCCGCCACGTGACGGCTCCGTCGAAGTGGCTGCCGCGGTTGTCCGCCAGCGTTCCTCCGAGGCGCGGCTTGCCCATGAACTCGTCCATCCACCACCAGAAGCCGATGTCCTCGAACTGGATGTGGCTGTGCCAGTGGATGCGCCCCGGACCGCGCGGCGAGACGCCCCCGCCGCCCGGCGCCGGCCCCGTCCAGCCCTGCCAGCGCTCGCCGCCGAGGCTTGCCCAGCAGCGGTCCCGCTGGCCCCACGTATTTTCGTGGTTCACCTCGTACGTCACGCCGTCCACGTTCAGTTCGCCCGTCCAGCGCCCCATGATCTCGAAGTAGGGCAGGAGGCCCGGCAGCGTCGCCGAGCCGGCGAACGCGATCGGCGTGCGCGTCTGTACGGGACGCAGGTAGGTGTCCATCGTCAGGTCGTAGCTGACGCCCCAGTGATTCTCCGGCGCGAGGGTGAAGCGCGCCTTCCGCAAGGGCTCGATCACCTCCATCGCGGCCGGCCCAACCTTCTGGTTCGTGCGCGCTGACTGGTACCCCTCGCGCTGGATCGCGCTCGAGTAGCGCAGGTTGTACTGCGTGTCCCCGTGCACAATGATCTGGCCGTTCTCGATCAGCCCCGCATTCGGCCAGACCGGCCAGTTCGCCCCCACGATCCAGCGCCCCTCGACGTCCATACACTGGAACCAGTGCTGGTCCACGTAGCGCGGATCCGTATCGCGGAGGGCGTCCACGGGGCTCGGCGTCTGGTGATAGAAATGTTCGTCAAGCTCGGTCAGGGTCGTCATCGCGCTCTCTCCTAGATGCTCAGGCGTACCACGCCGTAGCCGGTCCGCTCTTGCGCCGTGATCTCGCAGAAGTGTTCGATCGCGAACGGATTGATGTGGCCGGAATCGTTGTCGAGCAGGGCGGCGATGGCCGCTCCGTCGCTGGTGTCGTGCGTCTCCGTCTGGGCGACGCCGTCCTTGTATTCGATGTGGCGGAAGTCGGGATGGCCGTAGCCGAGCCCCTTCGCGTAGAGCGTGGTGAGCGGCTTCAGGGTCAGTTCATGCGTGGCCCCGCTCCAGTCCTGGAGCGCGACGCTGCCGCCGCGGAGCCGCTTGCCGTCCGCCGCGTACTGCAGGTCGAGGTCGACGCCGCTGACGCGTACCGGTTCTCCCGCGTCGTGCGCGCCCACGAGGCAGCCGTCGAGTCGCGTGCGTCCGGTGTCATCGTTGAGGCCGCCGCACGCGGCGGGATGGCCGTTTTCGGGCTCGATGCGCCAGACCCACCCGGAGCGGCTGCCGGTGGCGGCGGCCATCCAGAATGAATGGCGCCCGATCGAGCTGGGGGGCCGCCCGAGGTGGGGAATCTGTCCGAAGACGGGTCGCACGCCCCACGAGCGTTCGCGCGCGCCGATGGCGCCATCGACGGCGATCGTCTCGCCCTCGATGGTCACGCTCCCGCTGGCCACGCCGGTCTGGGAGTACTGGTACAGGTCCCAGATCACCTGGCGGCCGTCGCGGCGGTGCTGGACCGGTCCTGCAACCTCCATGGGCTGGAACTCCGACCTGAACTCCAGGTCGAAGCTGACCGCCTGCCCGTCCGTCGGCTCCAGCCGAAACCGCCAGGCGCGGAAGGGGTCGACGATGTCCGCGGAGAGGCCGCCGACCGCGCGGCGGTCGCGGTCGCCGTCCACGCGCCGTCCGAAGCGCACGTCGTACTGCTTCCCGCCCCAGGCCACGCTCGCGGCCGCGTCCATGGTCGCGGTCGGGGGATAGACCCCCATGTGGCCCGCCACGCTCAGGGAGCCGTTGGTCGCGCCGATGTGGAACCAGAGTTCATCAACCCAGCGTGGGTTGCGTCCCTCCACGAGCTCCATGTTCTCGACGATCTGGTGGATGGCGTAGTCGTCCAGTTCGGTCGCCACGGGCGCCCCTTCATCGCGGGAGTACGGGCGCAAGGGCGCGCCCGGGCGCGAAGCCCCGCGAATCTAGACGAGCGGCGCGCGCGTTTCAATGCGCCCCGCGCGGCGCCCGCACGCGTGGGGGCCGCTTCCGCGTTCCGCCGCAGTCGCGCTAGCGTCCCCGGAAGGTGGCCGCGCGTCGCTCCTGGAACGCGGCCACGCCCTCCTTCGCGTCCTCGGTGTAGGCGAGGTCATCGAAGAGGTCGTGTTCGAGCTGGAGCCCGTCGGCGAGCGAGAGATCGAGGCCTTCGCGCATGGCTCGCTTGGCCGCGCGCAGGGCCAGGGGCCCCTTGCCGCAGAGCGTCTCCGCCAGCTGGCGGGCGGCGGCCATGAGCCGGTCAGGGGGCGTCACCTCGTTCACGAGCCCGTACTGGAGCGCCGTTTCCGCGCCAATCTGGTCCCCGCCCAGCACCATGCGGGCGGCGATGGCCCAGGGCAGTTCCCGCGCCAACCGCTGGGTCGCGCCCCAGCCGGGGATGAATCCCAGGTTGATCTCGGGCGCCCCGAAGCGCGCTCCCTCGGACGCGATGCGCAGGTCGCAGGCGAGGACGATCTCGAGGCCGCCGCCCAGCGCGAGGCCGTTCACGGCCGCGATCAGCGGCTTCGTCACCAGCTGCCCCCGCATGATCGTGTCGGGCTCGTCGTAGCGGTTCCCGCGCGGGTCATCGATCAGCGTCGGGATCGTCTCCTTCAGGTCCGCGCCCGCGCTGAAGGCGCGTTCGCCCGCGCCTGTGATGACGCCCACCCAGACGTCGTCGTCGGCCTCGAGCCGCGCGCACGCTTCCGAGAGTTCATGCCACGTTTCGAGGTCGATGGAGTTCAGCGCCTCTGGCCGGTTGATGGTGATTGTGGCGATGTGATCGCTGGTTTCGTAGAGCAGGGCCATGCCCGCCTCCCTTCAGTTGTACTCGAAGAAGCCGCGACCGCTCTTGCGGCCCAGGTGGCCGAGCGAGACAAGCCGCCGCAGCGTGGTGGGGGCCTTGAAGCGGGGCTCCCCGTACTCCTCGAACATGGCGTCGCTGATGTGGATCATCGTGTCCAGCCCGATCAGGTCCGCGGTCGCCAGCGGTCCGAGCGCATGGTTGAGCCCCACCTTGCACGCCTGGTCAACGTCCTCCGCCGAAGCGATCCCGCCCTCGACCATATGGATGGCGTCGAAGATGAACGGCACCAGCAGCCGGTTCACGATGAACCCGGGCGAATCCTTCACGCGTACGGTCAGCCGGTCGATGGAGTCGCAGAAGGCCATGGCGGTATCAATCGTCTCCTGCGAGGTGCTCTCCGAGGAGATCACCTCCACCAGCGGCAGCACCGTCGGCGGGTTGAAGAAGTGAATGCCGATGACCTGCTCGGGGCGTCCTGAGGAGGCCGCCATCTCGCTCAGCGAGAGCGAGGAGGTGTTGCTCGCGAGAATCGCCTCCGGCTTGCAGGCCGCGCCCAGCTGTTCAAACAGGGCCTTCTTGGCGGGGAGCTCCTCGACCACGGCCTCGATCACGAGATCGCTCTCGGCGAAGCCGTCGAGTGAATCGATTCCCTTGAGGCGCGTGAGTGTGCGGTCGTGCCGTTCGCGGCTGAGACGCCCGCGCTCGACCTGCCGCGCGAGGCGGCGGCGGATCGTCGCGAGCCCCTGTTCGAGCCGCTCCTGATCCTCTTCGACGACGCGGACGTGGTAGCCGTGCGCGGCGCAGATCTGGGCGATGCCCGCGCCCATGATGCCGCAGCCCACCACGCCCACTTCCCGAATGTTCATCGTGTTCCTTTCCGGTCCGCCATGCCCCCGCGCCGCACGGGGCCGTCGCGCAGTATCGCACACGGTTCCCGATCGGTTGCGCGCTTCAGGCGATCTCGTGGCCGGCCAGCGTTTCCAGCGCCCTCACCAACCCTGCGTGGTCGAGCTCGCTCCAGCCCTGCGCGGCGCACGCGTTCATCAGTTCCTGCGCGGTGGCGGCGTTGGGCAGGCTGAGGCCCAGCGCCCGCGCTCCCTGAAGCGCCAGACCCAGGTCTTTCTGGTGCAGCGCCATCCGGAACCCGGGGTCGAACGTCCGCTCGATCATGCGCTGGCCGTGCACTTCGAGGATGCGTGAACCGGCGAACCCGCCCATCAGCGCCTCGCGCACGCGCGCCGGATCCACCCCCGCCTTCGAGGCGAACAACAGCGCCTCGCCGACCGCCTCGATCGTGAGCGCCACGATGATCTGGTTCGCCACCTTGCACGTCTGCCCCGCGCCCACATCCCCTACGAGCGTGATGTTGGTCCCCATCAGTTCCAGCAGCGGACGCACGCGCTCGAAGACCTCCCCGCCGCCGCCCGCCATGATCGTGAGGCTCCCCGCCTTCGCCCCCACCTCGCCTCCGGACACGGGCGCGTCGAGATAGTGGCGCCCCTGCTCCGTGATGCGCGCGGCGAAGCGTTTGGTCTCGATCGGCGAGATCGAGCTCATATCGATGACGGTCGCGCCGGGGCGCAGCCCCTCGGCCACGCCCCCGTCGTCGAAGAGCGCTTCCTCTACGTCGGGCGTGTCCGGGACCATCGTGATCACGACCTCGCTGCGCGCGGCCGCCTCGGCGCCGCTGGCGCACTCGACGGCGCCTCCCGCCAGCAGTTCCCCGGGGAGGGGCGAAACGTGTCGCACAAGCGCCAGTTCGTGGCCCGCCTCCTGCAGGCGTCCCGCCATCGGGCGCCCCATGATCCCCACGCCGATAAACGCAATCCGCGTCATGCCCTGCCCTCGCTCTCGCGGTAGTCGCGGAGCCATGCAAGCCCCGCCTCGGTCGTCGTCGCGGGCGTGTATTCGCACCCTACCCAGCCGTCGTACCCGATCGCGTCCAGATGGCGCAGGAAGAAGGGGTAGTTCACCTCGCCCGTGCCCGGCTCATGACGCCCGGGGTTGTCCGCGATCTGTATGTGGCCGATGGCGCCCAGCGCCTCTTCGACCGTGCGCGCGAGATCGCCTTCCATGATCTGCATGTGGTACGCGTCGTACTGGAGCCCCACGAGTCCGTCGCCGACCGCCTCCCGCAACGCCAGCGCCTGCGCGCTCATGGTCACGAAGAATCCGGGGATGTCGCGTGTGTTGATCGGCTCCAGCAGGAGTTGCAGCCCCGCCTCGCGGAAGGCCGTCCCCGCGTAGCGCAGGTTTTCGACCAGCGCGGCCCGCCCCTCCTCCGCCGCGACGCCTGCGGGCAGGATCCCCGCCAGACAGTTCGCCCGCGGGCAATCCAGCGCCCGGGCGTAGCGAATGGCGTCCGCCACCCCTTCCCGAAACTCCGCCGTCCGCCCCGGGTGACAGGCGATGCCCCGCTCCCCCGCCGTCCAGTCTCCGGCGGGCAGGTTGATAAGCGCCTGGGTCAGGCCATGCTCCCGCAGACGTTCGGCCAGCGCCTCCTCGGGGTAGTCGTAGGGAAAGGGGTATTCCACCGCCTCGAACCCGTGCCGCCGCGCCAGCGCGAAGCGTTCAAGGAAGGGAACCTCGGTGAAGAGGAAGTTCAGGTTTGCCGCGAACCGCGTCATCGTGCGCATGATACGGGGCCAGCGCCGGCCCATCCCCCCCGCAAGCGGAACTCCCGCGAGCGCTAGAATGGAGCCATCACGATCTGGAGCGCCACGATGTTCATCGCCATGAACCATTTCACCGTCAACCCCGACCGCGGGCGTGAGTTCGAAGAAATCTGGGAGGGGCGCGAAAGCTACCTCAAGGATCTGGAGGGCTTCGTCCAGTTCTCACTGCTCAAGGGGGACGATCCCGGCGACTACATCTCGCATACCATCTGGGAGTCGCGCCAGGACTTCCTCAACTGGGCCCAGTCCGACCATTTCCGCCGCGCGCATGAGCAGGCGGGACCGCCCGAGGGCGTCGTTGCGGGCCATCCCCGCGCGAAGTTCTACGAGGCCGTCATCATCGAAGCGGGAGCCAGCGCCCCTGTCCGCTGACTCCCGCGAAGACACCCCGCTCCTTCCGGAGCACTTCCGCCGCGTCGATGAGTCCGATGACGCGCGCTTTTACGCCCAGCCGCGGCTCGTCAACCATATCGATGACGCGGCCATCGCCGCCCTGGGCGACTTCTACCGCGAGACCCTCCCGCCTGGCGGCCACATCCTCGATCTCATGTCGAGCTGGGTCTCCCACCTTCCCGCGGACGCAGCCTACGCGGGAGTCACCGGTCTGGGCCTGAATCAGGTCGAACTGGACCGCAACCCCGTGCTCACCCGCCGCACGCTCCACAACCTCAACGAGACTCCCGCTCTCCCCTACGAGACCGATGAGTTCGACGGCGCTGTGGTCAGCGTCTCTGTCCAGTACCTGACGAAACCGGTCGAGGTCTTCGCCGAGGTCGGGCGTGCGCTCAAGCCCGGCGCTCCCTTTGCCGTCACCTTCTCGAACCGTATGTTCCCCACGAAGGCGGTCCGCATCTGGCAGCTCCTTGGCGACCAGCAGCGCGCGAATCTTGTGGCGCTCTACTTCGAGCTTTCGGAAGCGTTCGACAAGGCGCGCGCGTTCAACCTCAGCTCCGCGAATTTCCCGTCCGATCCTGTTTACGCGGTCGTCGCCGCCGCCCGCGATCCCGCCGCTGGCGCTCCCGACACAGGCGGGACCGGCATCACGTGAAGATCGTTGGGCGGGAGCTCCAGCGTCCACGATTTCTGTTCCGCGACCCCCAGCACCTCGTACGGACGGGCCGCGATTTCGACCTCAACCGGTTGATCGAGCGCTGATTCGAAGCGCAGCGTATGCGTCGCGCCATACCCCAGCTCCTCGCGGAGGACCCCGCGTACGAGGTTGGCCTGCGCGGAATCCCCCGCATCCAGCCGCCGCAGGTTGACCCGCTCCGCGCGGATGGCGATGTCCACCGTCTCGCCGATACGGGGGCGCCACCCATCGGGCGCGGGCGCCCGCAGGCGCACGCCCCCTGTCTCAACGACCAGTTCCCTCGCGCGCGCTTCCGCTACACGCGCCCTGAGGATGTTCGCCACGCCCGTCAGTTCCGCGACCCGTCGGTTCGCGGACGCCCGAAAGACCCGCTCGCGGCCGTCGAACTGGAGCAGGCGTCCCGCGTCGAACACGGCCAGCCGATCCGCCACGAGGTGCGCCTCCCGCAGGTCATGCGTCACGAAGATGACGCTCAGGTCGAGTTCGCTCCGCAGCCGGATCAGCTCCCGCCGCAACTCCACCCGCAGGGACTCATCCAGCGCGCTGAAGGGCTCATCCAGCAGGAGCAGGTTCGTTTCCCGCGCGAGCGCCCGCGCAAGCGCCACGCGCTGCTGCTGCCCCCCGCTCAGCGAGCGCGGCTTGCGGTCGCGGAACTCCCGCAGGCGCATCAGGTCGAGCAGGTTCCCCAGGCGCTGGTCGCGCCCCGCGCCCCGCATCCCGAAGGCGACGTTTTCGGCCACGGTCATGTGAGGGAAGAGCGCGAGGTCCTGCACGACGTACCCGATGCGCCGTTCCTGCGGCGGCCGGTCCACGCCCCTGGCTGCGTCGAACACGGGCGTTCCTCCGATCGCGATGCGTCCCCCGGCGGGCCGCCGCAGCCCCGCGATCAGCTGAAGCGTCAGGCTCTTCCCCGCCCCTGAGTGTCCGAACAGCACGACGATCTCGTTGCCCGCCTCGAAACGGGCGTCGTAGGAGAACTCGCCGAGCTGCATGCGCGCCTCGAACTCCAGCGTCACGCCGCCGCTCCTCTGCGGTTCGAGAGCAGCCAGAAGGCCGCCAGGACCGCCAGCGCCACCGCCAGCAGCAGGATCGCGAGCGCTACCGCCGCGGTCAGCCCCTCCGCGCTTTCGAAGGCGCTGAGGATAGCGAGCGGCATCGTCTGCGTTTCGCCCTGCAGGTTCCCCGCGAAGATCAGCGTCGCCCCCAGTTCCCCCAGCGCGCGCGCCCAGCAGAGCGCCGCTCCCGCCGCCAGTGATGGCCAGCTCAGGGGCAGCGCGATTCGTACGAACGCCCGCAGCCGCGAGGCCCCCAGCGTGAGCGCGACCCGCTCATACTGCGCGTCAACGCTCGCGAAGCCGGCCCTTGCCGCGCGGACGTAAAAGGGCGCTCCCACGAACAGCTGCGCCATGATTACCGCCGCTGTGCTGAACCCCAGAGTCAGCCCGAACCAGTCATCGAGAGGCGACCCCAGCAGTCCCTTCCGTCCGAACGCCGTGAGCAAGGCGACGCCCGCGATCGTCGGCGGCAGTACGATCGGGAGATCGATGAGCGCCTCCACCGCGCCCTTCCCCCGAAAGCGCGTGTGTGTGAGCCAGTAGGCCACGGGCGTCCCCGCCGCGACCGCGATCACGAGCGCCACCGCCGAGGTCCAGAGTGAGAGGACAAGCGCGTCGAGGGCCACGTCGCTCGTGATCACGTCCCAGGCGCCGCCATCCCCCAGCGCCCGCTCGAAGAGCCCGGCGAAGGGCAGCAGGAAGAACGCTGCGAACACCGCGATCAGGAGCCCGACGCCTGCGCGGGGCGTCTGTCCTCGCAGCGCTCTCATGGCGGCGCCGGCAGCGCGTCGAAACCGTAGCGCGCGAGGATCGCCATGCCCTCGGGCGATGTCGCGAACTCGAAGAAGGCGCGCGCCGCGGCGCCCTCCGTCAGGAGCGCGATGCGGTACTCCGCCGCTACCTGGAACCGCTCCGGAATCGTGATAGCGCGCACGTTCTCCGCCGCCCCAGGGTCGCTCGCATACACGATGGCGGCGTCCGCTTCCCCGAGCTCCACTTTGGCGAGGGCGGCGCGCACGCTCGTCTCATTGCTGCGCAGGTTCGCGAGCGCGCGCTCGGCGAAGCCCGTCCCGAAGACGCCATCGGCGTCCGCCAGCGCCAGCGCTTCCCGCGCGTATCGCCCTGCAGGCACGGACTCGTCCGCCAGCGCCAGCTTCAGTCCGAGCCTGGCCAGATCCGCGAGATCGTCGATGTTCGCCCCCTCGGCCACGATCAGCGCCAGTCTGTTGCGCGTGAGCCCGCGTTGCTCGACGACGAGCGCGGCCTCGGTGAGCGCCTCGACCTCGTCCGGACTGGCGCTCGCGAACACGTCCGCCGGCGCCCCCTCGAGGGCCTGCGTGCGCAGGATCGCCGAGCCCGCGAAGGAAAGCCGCGCCGTGACGCCCGGATGCGCTGTCTCGAAGGCGTCCGCCAGCTCCCGAAAGGCGTCCGTAAGCGAGGCGGCGGCGAACACGGTAACCGTCCCGCGATTCCCGTCATCGCCGCCGCCACAGGCGCCCAACGCAATGGCGGCGACCGCCAGCCCTGCCGCAGCCGTTCGCGGGTTCACGTCGTTCTGACGGGAGCGGAAAGGGTCGCGAGGTGCTCCCGCAACCAGTCAATGGTCGCATTCGCGGCGGAGAGCTTCGACTGCGCCACCAGTCCCGGGAATCCGGCGCCCGCTTGCGCTGCCCGTTCCCGCGCCCGCTCGCCGTACGCCTCGCAGACTCGCAGTTGATCCCGCACCAGCGCCAGTTCGGCGACGGGATCGACCTCGTGCAGTACGTAGAGCTTGACCAGCAGTTCGAAGCGCACCTCGCGCAGCCGCGCCACTGGCTCCCGCAGCCAGGCGTTCACTGACGCCTCGCCTTCCTGCGTGAGCGCGAACCGCTTCCGTGGCGGACGCAGTCCCTCGCGTTCTTCCCGCCACCTGACCAGCGCCCGTCCTTCGAGGTTGCGCAGGTACGTGTAGAGCGAGCCCTGCTCGATTGGGCATACCTCACGCAGGTCTTCGCTCTCGAAGTAGCGCGCCATCTCGTATCCGTACATCGGCCGCGTTCGCAGCAGCGCGAGGACGGCGTGTTCACCGGCCAGCAGCTCGCGTGTCATGGTCGACGGACTGTAGCGGGCGCCCCACTACTTGGCAATCAAGTAGTTCGCCCATGGGAAGCCTCACGGCGCTGCGTGGGTTCGGGGCGCCAGGGGGCTATGCGTTCAGCGCGTAGCAGGCGCGGATCCCCTCGATCCGCGCCTCGACCCCTTCCTTCGTGTCCTCGTGCGTGACGATGTACAGGTGGTTGTTCCGAATCGCGTCCAGCACGCGCGCCGCCACCGCGGAGGGCGGCATGCCCTGCGCGATCATCTGCCGCATGGGCTCCACGTCCTCGGGGACGTCCTCGGGGCCGCCATGCTCGTTCGGACGGTTGCGTCCCGCCTCCACGATGCGCGTCGCCACGCCGCCGGGGCAAAGCACGGAGACGCCGATGTTCACGGCTTCCAGGTCCACGCTCAGGTGCTCCGAGAGGCCCACCACCGCCTGCTTGGAGGCCACATAGGAGGCCATGCCGGGAAACGCGAACAGTCCCGCGCTCGACGAGGTGTTCACGATATGTCCTTCGCCGCCCGCGATCATGCGGGGCAGGAACTGGGTCACGCCGTTGATGACCCCGTCCAGGTTCACGCCCATCACCCAATCCCAGTCGGAGTCGCTCATTTCGGCGGCGGAGCGGAAGGTCACGACGCCGGCGTTGTTGCAGAGCGCGTGCACGCCCCCGAACGTCTCGAACGCGCGGTCCGCGAGATCCTTCACGGAGGCGCGGTCGGCCGCGTCCGTGCGCACGGCGATGGCGCTCCCGCCGGCGTCGTTGATGGCGTTCGCCACCCCCTCGGCGGCGCCCAGATCGATGTCGGACACGACGACCGACATTCCTTCCGCCGCGAACGCCCGACAGAGGGCCTCGCCGATGCCGCTGCCGCCGCCCGTCACAACCGCTGTCTTGCCAGCTCCGAGTTCCATAGTCCGTACGCCTCCCAGCGAGCGCGCATCTTACCCTGTTCGGAGCGGGGTATCCTAGCGCTGGCGGCCCCATGCGCTCACGAGTTCCCGATCATCCGCAGCTCTATCACATCACGCACCTGCAGAATCTGGCCTCCATCAGCGGGGATGGCTACATCTGGTCTCACGGAGAGGTCGAGAGACGCGGCGCCGGCTCCAGGAAGATCGGGATGGACCGAATCAAGGCCGGCCGGCTCCATACGCAAACGCTCTCGAGCCATGCTGGCCTGCCGGTTGGCGAGTGTGTCCCGTTCAACTTCTGCCCGCGGTCGGTCATGCTGCATGTGATCCACACGGGTCATCCTGATCTGGCATACCGCGGCGGGCAGAAGCCGGTTGTTCACCTGCAAGTAGATATGCCGGACGCCATCGACTGGGCCAGGTCCAGGGATCTCTGCTGGGCGTTCACGACGTCCAATGCTGGCGCTGAAGAGTTTGATGACTACAACGACCTCGCTTTTCTCGACAGGATCGACTGGGATGTCGTGCTGGATCCCGATTGGCGTTATCGGCTGCGGGGCAAGACCTTCGAGGAGGCCAAGGCCGCTAGGCAAGCTGAGTTCCTGGTGGAGATTGCGGTACCCTGGTCGCTTGTGAGGCGTATCGGGGTCTGCTCGCAGGAAGTGGCGAACCAGGCGCGGGCGGCGCTGGACGGGGCTGAGTACGTGCCCGATGTGGAAGTCCAGCCGACGTGGTACTATTGAACGCATGTTCGGGGAGATCGAGTACAAGAAGGCCGACCTGCTGGCCGAAGAAGCCGAGGCGCTCGTCAACACCGTCAACTGCGTTGGCGTCATGGGCAAGGGTCTTGCCCTGCAGTTCAAGAAGCGGTTCCGCGCCAACTTCGCCGCCTACGCACAGGCGTGTGAGCAAGGGCAGGTGCGCCCGGGGCGGATGTTCGTCGTTGATCTGCAGGGGCAGCCACGTGGTGAGCAAGCCGCCTTCGCATTGAACGTTGCGGAGGAGCCGGCCGTCTACAGGGCCGATGCGCCTCAACGTCCCCGCTACATCATCAATTTCCCCACCAAGGACCACTGGCGCGCCAAGAGCCGGATGCAGTACATCGATGAGGGCCTGCAGGATCTGGTGCGGCAGATCAGGGAGCGGGGGATACGGTCGGTGGCCGTGCCCGCCCTCGGTTGCGATCTCGGGGGGCTGGACTGGGAGGATGTGCGCCCGCGCATCGAGAGGGCGCTGCGCTCGCTGGATGGCGTGAGGGTCGTGGTGTTCGAGCCACACAACTCCCGCTAGGCCCGCCCCGCCCTCCCAATCCCCCGTTCGTGGCACGATAGCCAGGTGACGCAGGCGACGGGCGAATACAGGACCGTTGGCATCATCGGGGGCGGCACGGCCGGTTATCTGACCGCGCTCGCCCTGCGGAAAAAGCTGCCCCATCTCCGCGTTGCCCTCATCGAGTCCCCCGCCATTCCCATCATCGGCGTGGGCGAGGGGACGACCCCGATCATGGTCAAGTTCCTCCACGCCTACCTTGAACGCGATGTCCACGAGCTCTACGAGAAGGTCCAGCCCACCTGGAAGTTTGGCGTTAAGTTTGAGTGGGGCCAGCCCGGCGACTACTCCTTCAACTACGCCTTTCACCCCGGCCCCATCCTCGACTCCGTCTACTACGGCGGCGATTTCAACGAGTACTCCCTCGGCTCCTTGCTTATCGACGGTGAGCGCGCTCCCATTCTCGGCGGCGACGGCGGCCAGTTGACCTCGCTCATCGACCGCATCCCCTTCGCCTACCACCTCGATAACGGCCGCTTCGTCGCCTACCTGCGGGAGCAAGCGGCGCGCGATGGCGTCGAGCTCCTTGAGCGTTCCGTCACGCGGTTTGTCCCCGCCGAAGACGGCGAGAGCCTCGACCATATCGTCACCGACGACGGTGGGGAGCGGCGCTTCGACCTCTACGTGGACTGCACCGGCTTTCGCGCCGAGATTATCGGTGAGACCCTCGGCTCCCCCTTCCAGAGCTACGAGGACAGCCTCTTCTGTGACCGCGCGATCGTCGCCAACGTGCCCCATGGCGGCCACATCAAGCCCTTCACCACCGCCGAGACAATGAACGCCGGCTGGTGCTGGAACACCCCCGCGGTCGAGGATGACCATCGCGGGTACGTTTTCTCCTCCCAGTTCCTCTCCGACGACGAGGCCGCCGGGGAGATGCGTTCGAAAAATCCAGGGATGGGCGATCACCGCGTGGTTCGCTTCAGGACGGGACGGCGCGAACACTTCTGGAAGGGGAACGTTGTCGCCATTGGCAACTCGTACGGCTTCGTCGAGCCGCTGGAGTCGACCGGCCTCCACATGATCATCCTGGAGATCAACCAGTTCGTCCTGAACTTCCCCCGTTCGAAGAAAGACACCGCCATTCGCGACATTGTGAATCGCACGCTCAACGCCCACTGGGACGATGTGCGCTGGTTCCTTGCGGTCCACTATCGCTTCAACAAGAAGCTCCAGACAGCGTTTTGGCGGGCCTGCCAGAACACCGTCGACATCGGCGGCGCCCAGGAGCGCGTCGACCTCTTCCGCGAGCGCGCGCCCCTTACGTATCGCCAGTCCCAGTTCTTCAAGCCCGAGGAGGTCTTCGGCGATTTCGCCTACGACGTGCTCCTCCTCGGCCAGCGCGTCCCCGGCCGCTACCTCGATGCGAACCAGCCCCGCGTTGAGTGGCAAAAGCGCGTCGAGGGACTGCGTCAGCTGGCGGGCGCCGCGCTCACGCAGGAACGCGCCCTCGAGACGCTCGCAGGCGCCCCCCGGGAGATCCTCGGAAGCATGGTCACGTCGCCCAACACCTGGGTGGTGTGGCCCTAGGGGGCGTCATGGCCGCCATCCAGCCCCCCGCGCCCCAGGGAGTCCGCGTCCCCTGGGAACAGGCCCCCCGCCGCCTCCGCGACGCCTGCGAGGCGTGGGCGGGGAGCCCCGTGCGCGAGGCGGTGACCCAGCCAACCGGCTTTTCTCCGGGCGTCGCCGCGCGTCTGCTCCTCGCCAGCGGCCAGCGCATCTTCGTGAAGGCGGTCGGGCCCGACGTCAATCCTGACAGCGCCCGCATCTACCGCCGCGAGCGTCGCGTCATCTCTGGCATGCCCGCTGATGTCCCCGCTCCCCGCCTGCTCTGGTCGCACGATGAGGGAGAGGACGGCTGGGTTGCGCTTGCCTTCGAGGATGTCGAGGGCAAGCATCCCCGGCAGCCCTGGGAGTTGCGCGAGCTTGACCGCGTCCTCGACGCCCTCGTGCGCCTCGGCGAACGGCTCACGCCTTCGCCCCTTCCCGTCGGCGCCGCCCCCAGCGCGCGCCAGCTGTTCCGGGAACATGGTTTCCTTGATGGCTGGCGGACCCTCCGTGATTCCGGGGATCGCAGACGCGACGCCCTCGCGCCCTGGTTCCGGGCCAATCTCGACCGGCTGGCGGAGTTGGAGGCGGACGCGGGCGACGCTCTGGAGGGCGATACCCTCCTTCACTTCGATATTCGCGCCGATAACCTGCTGCTGACGCCCGAACGCGTCTGGTTCCTCGATTGGCCCCACGCCTGCATTGGGGCCGCCTGGGTTGATGTCCTCGCCCTTGCCCCCAGTGTGACCATGCAGGGCGGTCCGCCGCCGGAAGAGGCGGTCGCCGCCCACCCCGCCTGTCGCGCCGCCGACCCCGTGAAGGTCACGGCCGTCGTGGCCGCCCTCGCGGGCTTCTTCACCGAGCAGGGGATGCGTCCGCCCCCTCCCGGCCTCCCCAACCTGCGCGCCTTCCAGCAGGCGCAGGGCGCGGTCGCCCGTGACTGGCTCCTGCGGCGGTTGCGCTAGGCCTGCTGCTGGCCCTCGCCCATCGCTTTCGCGATGCGCGCGCTCGCCGCGGGACCGTCCTCGAAGGTCACGGCCTGGCGGCTCAGCACGGGATACAGCGTGAAGATCGGCGTGTTGCAGGGGATTACCGCCGATTCCACCCCCGCCCGCAGCGCGAGGTGCAGATTCACGTAGTTGTAGCTGAGCCCCTCCTGCCAGGGCTCGCCGCCGCTGCGCTCGTACTCTTCCGTTGTGCCCAGCCCGTAGGTGCGGGTCAGGAGGCCGGTTGCGGACGTCAGGCCCAACTCCTCGAGTTCCGGCGCTCCCTGCAGCAGGATGGAAACGCGGGAGGCGTCGAACCAGACCTTCAGGTTGCAGCTCACCTGTACGTAGGTTCCGAGGCTTCCGAGGCGTTGCAACGCCGTCAGCGGGAACGCCAGCTCCGGCGGCGCCTTGGCCGGCGCGGGACCGCTGTAGCGGAACTCCGGCTCCTTCACGCGCGACGCCGACACATACACCAGATTCGGATCCTCCACGGGCACGCCCACAACTGTCCCGTCGCGGTCGCTTGTGAGTTGCCCCATCTGGTAGCGCAACGGAAACGAGTAGCCCGGCTTCCCGTAAAAGATGCGGACGCCGGTTTCGAGCGGATCCCGGGGTGAACGGCTCAGCTTCAGGTCGAACGGCAGCAGGACATGGAAAGCGTGCGTGCGCGCGTTCATGAATGGCCCGCAGGCGCCCTCAAACTCCTTGTGGATGGCGGTGTTCTCTGGCTCGAACTGCTGCGCCGGCCCTGTGTAGTTCTGCGCGCGATGCGCTTCCGGGGTCAGGTGGTAGCGGTTCTGGTAGTACGCCGCCGCGCGCTTCTGCGCGATGTCCGTGAAGTACTCCGGCGCCGGACTCTCGACGATGACGCGCTCACGCTCCGCTGTCTCCGTGCGGTTCACGCGCACCGCCTCGTGGTAGCGGTCGAGCTCGTAAGCGGTCTTCCGCAGCTCCTGCCCGACCTGCGCCGCCACCGGCGTGTTCGCCAGCCGAGTGCGCGGCAGCAGCGCCTGCGCCCGCTGCAGAAAGTCGAGCTTCACGCTGTAGCGTCGGGGTTCGGGAGTGAAGGCCTGCGCCGCCGCCAGCAACAGGTTCACCTGTTCGTCCGGCAGCAGCCCGAGCGCGTCGAGGTCATGCTCGCGGATGAAGGCCGCCGCCAGCGGCGCAAACGCCTGCTCCCGCCGGATGCCCAGCGTCAGCAGGTAGTTCAGATAGCTCCGCGCCTCGTCCGGCGTCATCGTCTCGGCCATGGCGTTCGGATGGTACACCCGTCCGCCGCTGTTTCCGCTACCATCGTGCGCACGCAGCGAATCCACGCGAGGGGAAGGCGCCCATGGTTGGCCAGGCCGAAGTCGAGATCGCCCGCAAGCTCTTCGAGGAGGGCTGGAGCGGAGGCCACGTCGACGCGCCCCTCCAGTTCATGACCGGGGACGTCGTCATGCGCGACATCGTCGGCCACGCCGAGGCCATGCGCGGCCACGACGCGGTGCGCGAGTTCTGGGCCGCCGCCGCTCCCACGCTCAAGGTGCTTCCCGAAGAGATCTACGTCGCCGACAGCGGCGTCGTCGTCCTCTGGATGGCCTACGGACAGATCGCCGCGGACGCCGAGAAGAACGCCGGTCGCTGGGGGACCGCCGAGGGCATGTCGCGCCTCGAATTCCGCGATGGAAAAGTCTGCCTCGAAGTTGACTATTGGCACGGCGGTCAGGGCGTGTGTGATGACTGGAAGGCGCACTGGGAGGCGCGACGCGCCCGACCCTGGCGCGAACTCGGCGCGATCACGGGCGCCTGACCCGCAACCGCCGCCGCCCCGCGTCTGCGCCCCGCCTGAGCCTTCCCGCGCCGGACGGATGTAGGATGCCGCCAATCCCCGACGCAGGGGCAGGAGCAGGGCGATGACGCTTCCCGAACGCTGGGATCTTGAAGTCGATGTAGCCGTCCTCGGCTCAGGCGCCAGCGCCACGACCGCCGCTATCCTCGCGAGCGATAACGGCGCCGAAGTCGCTCTCCTGGAGCGCGCGGACGTTGTCGGCGGCACGACCGCCATCTCCGGCGGCGTGCTCTGGATCCCGAACAATCACCACATGGCCGAGGCCGGCATCGAGGACTCTCGCGAGGACGCCCTCGCCTACCTCGACTCCCTCTCGCTCGGCATGATGGATGGCGAACTCGTCGAGACCCTCATCGACACCGGCCCCGAGATGCTGCGCTACATGGAGGAGAACACGCCCGTCTCCCTGCACGTCTTCAAGGGGTACCCGGACTATCACCCCGAGAATCCCGGCGGAAAGCCCGAGGGCGGCCGCTCCCTCGACAACGACCTTTTCCCGTTCGAGGAGCTCGGTTCGTGGGCTGATCGCGTCAACCATCAGCCCGACGCGGTCTTCCTCCCCGCCACCATGCTCGAGCTGGACACCATCGGCCTCGATGGCATCCCGCGGGATGTCCTCGAAGCCCGCCGCGCCCGTGATATGCGCTCCACCGGGCAGGCCCTCGCAGGCTCCCTCATCAAGGGCTGCCTTGATCGCGAGATTCCCGTTCACACCGCCACCCGCGCCCGCGAGCTCATCCTCGATGAGGAGGGCGCTGTCATCGGCGTTCGCGCTGAGCGCAACGGCGCCAGCTCCTTCGTCAAGGCGCGCAAGGCCGTGGTGATCGCGTCCGGCGGCTTTGAGTGGAACCGCGAACTGGTCAAGGCGTTCCTGCGAGGCCCCATGACCGCCCCCACCTCAACCCCCGAGAACGAAGGCGACGGCCTGCTCATGGCGATGGGCGCGGGGGCGGCGCTTGGCAACATGAGCGAAGCCTGGTGGATCCCCGGCGTCCACGTCCCCGGCAGTGAGATGCGCGGTCGTGAATTCGCGCGCCTCATCCTTGCCGAGCGCACCTGGCCCCGTTCCATCATCGTGAACCGTCAGGGGAAGCGGTTCATGAACGAGGCGGGCAACTACAACGCCGTCGGCCACGCGTTCCACACCTTCGATCCCAACACCTTCGAGTTCATCAATCTGCCGTCCTGGCTCATCGTCGACAGCCTCTACCAGCCCGCCATCGCGCGCTGCCGCATCGGCCCCGAAGCGCCTGACTGGATTCGCCGCGCCGAAACCCTCGCCGCGCTCGCCGCCGCGATCGGCGTCGACGCCGCTGGCCTCGAAGCGACGGTGGCGCGTTTCAACGAAGGCGTGGCGAAGGGGGAGGATCCCGAGTTCCAGCGCGGGGTCAGCGCGTATGACAGCTACAACGGCGACCGCAGCAAGGAGCCTCCCTTCACCACCCTCGGCCCCATCGATGCGCCGCCGTACTACGCGGTCCCGATCGAGTCAGGCGCGCTCGGCACCAAGGGCGGTCCCAAGACGAACGCGAAGGCGCAGGTCTTGCGCGCCACGGGCGGCGTCATCCCCGGTCTCTACGCCGTCGGGAACGCCATGGCGGGCGTTACCGCGATGGTGTACGGCGGCGCCGGAGGGACCCTCGGGCCGGGCATGACCTTCGGCTACATCGCCGGATTGAACGCCGCCCGCGAACCGAACCGCATCGCCTGACCCCCGTTCACGCCTGCGATTTTCCCGTGTGGCCCGACGCCGGTAGGCTGCGCGCGGGGACACAGCCCGCCGGCAGCGCGGCGTGGCGACCCCGGAGGCGCGATGAAGATTCACGAATACCAGGCGAAGGCGCTCTTCGCGAAGTATGGCGTCGAGGTTCCCGCAGGCCGCGTCGCCAGCACGCCCGAAGAGGCCCGCGCCATCGCGGAAGAGCTCGGTGGTAAGGTCGTCGTCAAGGCCCAGATCCACGCCGGCGGGCGCGGCAAGGGCCGCCTCGTGTCCGCGAGCGAGACCGCCGCCATGTATGAGCTGCTCACGACCGATCCGGGCAGCCATGAAGGGCAGGTCCGCGGCGAGCGCGTCGGCGGCGTGCGTCTTGCAGGGACCGCCGCGGAGGCCGCGCAGGAGGCCGCCAACATCCTCGGCAGGAGCCTTGTCTGCATTCAGACCGGCCCCGAGGGCAAGATCGTGAAGCGCGTCCTCGTCGAGGAACAGTCCGCCATCTGCCGTGAGCTCTACCTCGCCATCATCGTTGACAGCGCCCGGGCCGCGCCCCTCATCATGGCCTCCACCGAGGGCGGGCAGGAGATCGAGGTCGTGGCCGCCAACGATCCTGACGCCATCGTGCGCATCCCCGTGAACCCCGCCGCCGGCTATGCGCCCTACATCGGCCGTACGCTCGCCGCGCGCCTCGGGATGGCGGGCGAACAGGCGGCCGCGCTGAACACGCTCGTCGCGAACCTCTATCGCGCTGCCGTTGAGAGCGACGCCAGCCTCGCCGAGATCAACCCCCTCGTGGTCACCGAGGAAGGCCGGGTCCTCGCCCTCGACGCCAAGTTCACCGTCGATGACAACGCCCTCTTCCGCCATCCCGACCTCGCGGAGTTGCGTGACAAGGACGAGGAGGACCGCCTCGAGGTTCTCGCCGATGAGCTCGGCGTCGCCAACTTCATCAAGCTCGACGGCGACATCGGCTGCATCGTCAACGGCGCCGGGCTCGCCATGGCCACCATGGACGCCATCAAGTTCGCCGGCGGCGCGCCCGCCAACTTCCTCGATATCGGCACCGTGAACGATCCCGCCCGCGTCGTGAACGCCATCCGCGTCATCAGCGAGGACCCTTCGGTGGAAGCGATCCTCGTGAACATCTTCGGCGGTATGGCCCGCGTCGATATCATCGCCCAGGGCGTCATCGACGCCACGCGGGAGCTCAACCTCGACGTACCCGTCGTCATGCGCCTCGTCGGAACCAACCTTGCTGAGGGCGAGGCCCTGCTCGCCGAAGCCGGCCTCGACGTCATCCGCGCCGAAGGGCTCGGGGAAGCCGCCGAGAAGGCTGTCGCCGTCGCCGCCGCGATGTCCGCCTCGCTGGCCGCCGTCGACTGACGCCCTGAGGCTGACCCACGCCGCTGACGCTCGCGCCCGAACGGCAGCGCGTGGATGCGTCTGGCTGGCGAGGGCGGCTAGCGGTCCTCGAGCACGCGGCCCAGCGCGCGCCCCTTGTCGGGCGTGGGATCCTCGATCAGCCCGTAGATCTCGCGCCCCTCGTGGTCCTCGGGCAGGTGCTCCGTGATGGGGAGCCCCTCCTCCGTCACGAACAGCAGGCAATGGCAGTACTTGAACTTCTGCATCTCGTCGCAGGCGCATATCCAGTCCCGCCGCTTCGCCTCTTCCTCCCGTGGCAGGTAGAGGCCCTCCGGCCAGTTTCCGTCCTCGTCCTTCTCCGGGTAGAAGTTGCACGGGCAGATCGGGCGCCCGTAGGTATCGACGTTATCGGCCAGGCCGAGCACCACCGCCTCCGTGATCGAGCGGTCGGGGTGAAGGTGCGTGCCCGATTTCGCCGCGAACTTCTCCGCGTAGTTCCACATCTTCTTCGTCGCCTTCTCGCTGGGCTGCTCGCGCATCGCTTCCTCCTGCCGCCCTCAAGCGTAGGCCGCGCGGACCCTCATGACCAGTTCCCGCCGCCCCGTCCCGCCGCCCGCGAAAGCGGAGCGAGTCGCGTTCACGACATAACAAACGAGTGTCCCGTCCTCCAGGCGCGTTTCGTTGAAGCCTCGTTTGAACGGCTACCCCGCGGTTCTGTATATTCCCCGCATCGCGTACCGCTATCGCGATGGAGGGAACGCATGCGTGAGAACTATTGGGCCCGCAGGCGGCTGAGCCGGCGGACAGTCCTGAAGGCGTCGGCGGCGGGCGCCGTTGGCGCAGGAGCGCTCGTAGCCGTGGGCTGCGGCGATGACGACGATGATGACGACGGCGGCGCCGCTGCGACGGCGGCGGCTACCGAGGCGACGGCGACCGCCGCTCCCACCGAAGCGCCCGCCATGGGCGCCCGGGACGGCAGCTTCTTCAGCCAGTACACCGGCATCGCGGGAACCACGCTCGATCTGCATCGCGAACTCTACCGCGGCATCGCCTACACGGCTGGCAACGCCTACAACAACCTCCTCAAGTTCACCGACATGGACAACTTCGTCATCTCGGGTGAGATCGCGAGGGGGCTGCCCGAACAGGCGGACGAGGTCACCTACACCTTCACCATCCGCGACGACGTCAACTACCACAACAAGCCGCCCGCCAACGGCCGCGCGCTCACGATGGAGGATGTCCGCTGGAACATTGAGCGCCAGCGCTCGAAGTCACGCGCCGACGGTACCGAGGACGATACGTTCTTCCGGCATCCCCTCATCTACGCGAATATCGAGAACGTCGACTACATCGACGCCACCACCTTCACCGTCACCATGACCTCGCCCCAGGTCACGTGGCTTGGCGACATGACGGATGAGTTCAACTCCATCCTCTACCCCGAAGTCGGCGAGCAACTCGAGGACGACAACAACTTCGGCGACTTCAAGGCGGACTATGTCCTCGGCACGGGCCCCTTCATCTTCGATCAGTTTGAAAAAGAGGATCGCGCCCACGCCGTCCGCAACGATGACTACTTCCTCCGCAAGGACGGGACCATTCCGGGCATGGTCGACGAGGTGTTCTTTGTGAACCTCGGAGGCGATATCAACCCGCAGCGCCTTGCCTTCGAGCAGAAGCAGATCGACGAGCTCGCCTCTCGCGACAAGGCCGTCATGGATGAGATCGCGGCGAACAACTCCGATGTCGAGTCCTTCCGCATCGGCGATCCGAACAACAACATCGAGTTCGCCTACAACTACACCACCAATCGCGCCCTCTCCGATGAGCGCATCCGCACGGCCATGTTCCTCGCCACCGATCGCGCCGAAGTCGCCCAGCAGCATTTCCAGGGCCTTGGCCGCCCCAATCCCGCCGTCAACTGGCCCTTCACCGCCTGGGCCCTCTCCCAGGAGGAGCTCTCGCAGGCGCCTGGCTACCGCCAGCCCAAGGATCAGGACATCGCCGACGCCCGCGCCCTCTGGGAGCAGGCTGACGCCGAGAGCCACGAGGATGTCGACTTCCGCGTCACCATTGTGGACACCCCCGACAGGCTGCCGCTGCTTGAGTGGTTCCCGGCGATGCTCAACCGCAACCTCGAGACCCAGAAGTGGAACGGTCAGGCGATCCCCATCACCTCGCTGCTTGAGTACAACAACTCAGGCCAGGCGTCCGTCGGCTACCTTGGCGGCTGGGATCAGTGGAACAGTCCCGATCCCCGCACCCGCTTCGCGCAGGTCTACTCCGCCCATCCCGAGGACGGCGGCCGCGGCACGATCAACTTCTGGAAGTACACCACTCCAACCATGGAGGGGTACATCACCGACATGTTCAACGAGTTCGACAACGAGCGAGCGCAGGAGATCATCAAGGACGCCCAGCGTTTCGCGCTTACCGACGCCGGTTCCGGTCACCTCCAGATGGTTGGCGGACTCACGAACTGGGTGAAGTGGCCCTACCTCCACCGCAAGGGGCCGTTCTTCATCACCTACGGGACGACGATCAGCCAGGATCTCTGGATCGATCAGTCGCACCCGACGTTCCAGGGGAAACAGCGCCCCGCCTGACATGGCGAACTTTGCCCTGCGCCACCCCCGCGTCCCGCGCGGGGGTGGCGCAGGAGCCTCTCCCTGCGAGGCCGGTCGCCCATGACCGAGTACGTCATCCGTCGCTTTCTGCTGGCGCTGGTCACGATCTGGATCGTCCTGACCTTCGTCTTCTTCGCGCTCCGCGTGCTCCCCGGCGATTACGCCGAACAGCAACTGGCGAACCAGTTCTTCGCGCAGGCCGCCCGCACCGAAGAGCAGCGAGCCGCCCAGCTCGCCGACCTCCGCGCCCAGCTTGGGACGGACAAGCCCCTCTACGAGCAGTACTGGGTCTTCTGGAAGCACATCTTCACAGGGGAGTCGCCGGAGTCCTTCCAGTTCAACAAGCCCTCCTACAGCGTCGCCGGAGAGGCGTTGCCCTACACCCTCCAGTTGGGCGCCATGTCCATCATCATCTCGATCCTGCTCGCTGTGCCGGTGGGCATCATCTCGGCCATCCGTCCCGATGGCCTCCTCGACGCTTTCCTGCGCGTGTTCGCGATCTTCTTTCTCGCCGCCCCTCCTTTCCTCATCGCCGCCATCGTCTCCGCCTACGCCATCAAGTACGACATCCTCACGATCGGCGTCACCTCACAGCAGCTGCTCTGGGAAGATCCGTGGGCGAGCTTCCAGCTCTTCCTCGTGCCCGCGCTGGCCGGCGGCCTGGGCGTTGGCGCCATCCTCATGCGCTTCCTCCGCTCCGGCATGATGGAGGTTCTGCGTCAGGATTACGTGCGCACCGCTCGCTCCAAGGGACTCGCCGGTTCGGTGATCATCGCGCGGCACGTCTTTCGCAACGCCCTTATCCCCGTCGTCACCATCATCGGTTTCCTCGTCGCCGCGCTGGTGGCCGGCAACGTCGTCCTCGAGAACATGTTCGCGATTCCGGGCATGGGGAACCAGATCCTCGAGGCCATCCGCATCCGCGACATTCCTGTTACGCAAACGTTTACGCTCCTCCTCGTGGGAGCCGTTGTGTTCGTGAACCTCCTTGTGGATCTCAGCTACTTCCTCATCGACCCACGAGTCACCGTCTCGGGGTCTGAGTCATGAGCGACGTCGCCGCCCGAAGCTCCGACGCGACCCTTGCCGGGTTCACCCAACCCGATGATCCCCCGCTGCTGGTCCGCGCCCTGCGCGCGATTGGGCGGTTCTTCGTCCAGAAGACGGTGGGCGGTATCGCCCTCCTCATCGCCGCGACCATTCTCGTTCTCGGCATCATCGGCCCCTGGATCGCCCCCTACGACAAGGACGAGACCTTCCGCGTCGAGAACCCCAACTACGACATCAGCTCAACTGACGAGGACGCGCTGAATCCCTACATCTTCCTGACGCTTGCGAATCCCTCGCGGGATCACCTGCTCGGCACGGACCACCTCAACCGCGACCTCTTTACGCGCATCCTCCACGGCGCCCGCCGCTCGATGCTGCTCGGCTTCGGCGCCGCCGCCATCGCCACGATTCTGGGCTCCGTGCTCGGCGTCGTCTCCGGCTATTTCGGCGGCCTGAGCGACCTCATCATCCAGCGCCTCGTTGACGCCTTCATCGCCTTCCCGCCGCTTCTGTTCCTCCTGTTGTTGTTGCAGGCGGGAGAAGCGACCCTGCCCCGCACGATCATCGCCTTATCCTTCCTCAACATCTTCGGCGTCTCGCGCGTTGTCCGGGCGGCCACGCTGGCTGTGCGCAATGACGTCTATGTCGAGGCGGCGCGCGTTGTCGGCGCGCAGCCGCCGCGGATCATCTTCCGCCATGTCTTCCCGAACGTGTTCGCGCCGATCATCATCATCTTCTCGACGACCATCGGCGGGGCCATCCTCGCCGAGTCCACGCTTGCGTTCCTGGGCCTGGCCCCGCCGGGCCCCAGCTGGGGCGCCATGGTCAATAACGGTCGCCAGTTCTTCGGTTCCGAGCCCATCCTTGTGGCGGCGGGCGGCGGCGCCCTGGTTCTGACGGTGCTCGCCTTCAATATCTTCGGCGACGCCCTGCGTGACGTCCTCGACCCACGCCTCCGCGGCGCGTAAGGCGCTTCATCCGGAGGGGCGGCGCCCACACAGGCCAGCGCTGTGGGTACCGGGGCGGTTTCGGGGAATGCGGCCTTCAGGCGTCGTGGGTGAGGCCCTGGATGGGCTCCCGCACCTCGCGCTGCCGGAAAACCTCGATCACCTCGCCGTCCTTCATCAGCCGGATGATGCGCTCACCGTCCTCATCGACGGTGTCGACGCGCGCGTCCGCGTTCACGATCACTTCCCGCCCATCGGTGAGCGTCACCTTCATCGCCAGCAAGCCCATAGCCCTTACGTCTCCCTCGGATCGGGCACGTTGACGACGATAGCGTCCATGGTGGTCCGCGCCAGCAGAAAAACCGCCTCGTTTCCGCGGTCCAGGTTCTCTTCCGCATGGATCTCGTACGGCGGGACGAAAATGAAGTCCCCCGGACCGGCGTCGGCCACGTGTTCGAGCGCCTCGCCCCAGCGGAAGCGGAGCCGTCCCTCGAGCACGAAGATGCCTGACTCGCTCTCGCCGTGGTGATGCACGCCCGAGGCGCCCCCTGGCTCGTTCCGGCCGACGCCCATCCACAGTCCGCCGGAACCGGTGAGCGTTCCCGAGATGCCCGCCTCGCGGCGCATGCCCGGCGTCTGTGCGGCGCCCTCGTCGCGTTCCGCCGGATGGATGATGCGAACCATGCTGACGATTCTACGGCGTCTGGCGGAGCGGGCGAGCGGCGGTCCCTGGCGGCGATACGCTAGGATCGCGCGGCGCCCCCGCGGCGAACGTCCACAAGGAGGCCGGCCCCATGACCATCCCCGAAGGCGCAACCGAGGTCATCCTCAGCTACATCCGCAGAAAGGCGGCGGAATGGACGCCCGAGGAGATGGCGCAGCGCGTCGAGGCCGCCGTCGTCGAGCTGGAAGCGGCCGCCTGCGCCGTTCCCGATGACCTGCTCGATGTGCGTCAGGAGGGCCAGGAGTGGAGCCCCCTGGAGTGCATCCGGCACGTCGCCGAGGTGAACCACGGCACTGCCACGCGTGTGCGGGGCGTCGTCTCCGAGGGCGTCCTCCCCGAGGAGATTCCCGCCGTCCCCGAGACGCTGGAGGAGATACTGGCGCGGCACGCTGAGGTGATCGCGGGCGCCGTCAGCGCCGTACGCGAGGGTGCCGCCGACCCCGCCGCCGGGATCCAGTGGCTCCACCCCTTCCTGGGCGACCTGAACTGGCGTGAGTGGTTCCTGACGCTCCGGGTGCACTCCCTCGACCACTCCCGCCAGCTCGCCGCCCTCCAGGAACCCCGCTAGCGGCCGTGCCCCCCGCCGCCGATGACGGCGCTGGCGCCGTCCGCTTCCTCGACATCCTCACGACCGCCTCCAGCGTCGCGCGCGTTCGGGGCGCCGATGTTGTGAGCGCCGCCCACCTGCTCGACGCCATCGCCGTGCTCACGGGCGAAGTCGAGCCTGAGGACGCCCCCGCCGCCCACGGGTTCCCCCTCGGCCACCGACAGACGGAACTCGCCGCCGCCGCTCCCGTACGGGATCTCTCGCAGCGCTGGTTTGAACGTCTCGGACGCGCGCCCGAAGCCACGCTTTCCGTCAGCGACCTCGCCGAACTGCGCGCCGAGATCGAGGCCCTGGTCAGGTCGTGATCGGGCGCGCCTGCAGCAGGAACACCGTTCCTGACTCGTCATAGGCGAACTCGATATCCACGGGTGAGCCGTACGCCTGCTGGACCGCGCGCGCGGTCTCGACCACTTCACGCACTTCCGCCTCGCTGATCGAAGGTTCGGCGACAAGTTCCGGCGCCACGGGCGCGCGCTCGGTACCCCCCTCCGCCTGCCGCACCTGCTCACGCTTCTCGCTGATTGTCCGCTCCCGCAACTCTCCTGCGGGGCCGACGAGGAACGAATCCGGCGTGACATAACCCGATACGACCGCTTCCCCCAGCCCCCACGAGGCGTTAATCAGCACCTCATCCATCGCGCCTGTCATGGGGTTCTTGGTGAACGCCACGCCGCTTGAGCGCGCGCGCACCACCTGCATCACCACCACCGCCATCGCCTCATCCGCGTGGTCGACGCCGCGGAAGGTTCGGTAGTGCACCGCGCGTTCCCGCCAGAGGCAGCGGTAGCAGTCGACCACCGCCTTCAGGATCGTTTCTTCCCCGCGCAGGTTCAGGTAGCTCTCGTAGAGGCCGGCGAAGGAGCTGCCCGCGCTGTCCTCGTTCAGGCTGCTCGACCGCACGGCGTAGCTCGCTTCTTTGCCTGTGCGGGACTCCAGTTCCGCTATCGCTGAGGCGATGGCGTTGCGCGCGCCCTCGCCGAGACTGGCGCTTTCCAGCCGTTCCGTCGTCGGCGCGAGCGCGGCGCGGATGGCGGCCATGGGCGTGCGCGCTTCCAGATCCGCGAGCGGCGCCGTCAACGTCGCAAGGCCATGCGTGGCCGCGAACTCCTCGTACGTCTCCGCCGCCACCACGAATCCGGGGGGAACGGGGAAGCCCAGGCCGGAGAGGCGCGCGAGGCTCCCGCCCTTGCCCCCGATCCGCCGGTCCGCCGCCCCCGGCTCATCCAGCCACACAATCGCGTTGGTCACGGCGGCCAAGTTTAACGAGGGGCCTGCTCCCGCGATAGCGGACGGGGGAGCGTTCATGGGTCGTGCGCGCCGTACAATCGCCTCCGTGGACGCCCTTCCCCGCCCCGAGATGACGGCCCTCGAGGGCGGCGCGCTTCTCATGGGCAGCGAGCGCGGACGCCCCGATGAGCAGCCCCGCCATCGCGTCGAGGTCGGACCCTTCCGCGTGGCTGTGGCGCCGGTCAGCAACGCCCGGTACAGGCCCTTCCTCGAGACAGGACGCGACCTGCCGCCCTTCTGGGACGACGCTCGCTTCAACGCCCCCGACCAGCCCGTCGTTGGCGTGAGTTGGTTCGACGCCGTCGAGTACTGTGCGTGGCTTGCGCGAGAGCTGGGCGACGCCTTTCGCCTGCCCTCCGAAGCCGAGCGCGAGTACGCCTCGCTCGGCGGCCTTGCGGGCGCGGACTGGCCCTGGCCCGGCGATCACTGGGATGCGCACCCCGCCGCCGCCCGCATCGCCGCCGCCGATCGCCCCCATCCCCCCGCGCCCGAGTGCGCCAACGGCTACGGCCTGCGCTGCATGGCCGAGAACGTGCATGAATGGTGCGCTGACTGGTACCACCGCGACGCCTACGCCGAACCCGGGGCGGGCGAACGGGAGCCCGCCGAGCGTCCGCGCAAGGTCAGCCGCGGCGGGAGCTGGCGGCATTCGGTCAAGTTCACGCGCCTCACAGCGCGCGCCAGCCTCGCCCCCGATCGTCGCTACAACGACTTCGGCTTCAGGCTCTACGCGGACCCTCTGGTCGGGAGCTAGTCCGCCGCCGCTCCCAGCAGCTGCGCGGTGTGCTCCACGAGGTGCTGCACGTTCATCTCGAAGACGCCTTCGACGTTCCCGAACATCTCGTGCGGTTTCTCCAGATCCTCAGGCGTCACGTGCTGCAGTTTGGCGTCGCAGCGGCTCACGACCGCGTCGAATTCATCGACCGCCTCGATCGATGACGCGCAGTCGGGTTCCCCCGCCTCAACGCCCGGGTAGCCGCACGCCTCGCAGACCATCGAGGTGATGCGCGCCTCGGTCTGGATGACGTGTTCCGCCACTTCCTGCGCGGTCCACTCACCGTCGCCGGGTACCCGCCGCCAACCCATCTCGGCCTCCTCGATGGCCGCGCGAAACGTCGCGCGCGCCTCGGCCAGCGCCGCTCGCAACTCGTCCGGTGTCGCCATGTGTGCGTCCTCCCAGGGCGTCGGTTCCCCCTGTTTACGCCGAACGCCCGCAACCGTCGATACCCCGCCCCCGCTCATCCGCGCCGCGCGTAAAATGGCGCGGATGGAGCGCGGAAGTCTTGCCAGCGTCATCTCTTCCCTTGGCGGAGGGATCCCGTGACCGCCGCCCCGGACGCGCCCGCCGCCCTCGATGGCGTCACCGTGCTCGACCTCACGGCCCATATCGCGGGGCCCTACTCGACCAAGCTGCTCGCCGATCTCGGCGCCCGCGTGATCAAGGTGGAGCGTCCGGGCGGCGATCCCAGCCGCGGCCTTGGTCCCTGGCTCAACGACGAGCCTGGCGTCGAGCGCAGCGGGACCTACCAGTTCCTGAACACGAACAAGGAGTCGATCGTCATCGACCTCAAGTCCAGCGGCGGACGCGAGGCGCTGGAGCGTCTCCTGCCCCTCGCCGATATCGCGGTCATCGGCTATCCGCCTCTCGTCGCTGAACGGCTGGGGCTCACCCCCGACCGCATCCTCGCGCGCGCTGATGTGAACGTCCTCTCCCTCACGAACTTCGGCTGGGAGGGCCCCTACCGCGACTACGCCCTCTCCGAGACCGTGCTCTTCGCCATGGGCGGCGAGATGTTCTCGCACGGCGCCGTGGACCGCGAGCCGCTCAAGATGGGCGGCACCGCCTCCCTCATCCAGTGCGGCGCGATGGCCGCCATCGGCGCGCTTGGCGCGGTGTACGCCACCGAGGTTCACGGCATCGCGCAGCGGGTCGATGTCTCCCTCTTCGATGTGCAGCTCAACAGCGTGGACCGGCGCAGTTCCGCCATCATGGCCTACCGCTTCTCCGGACGCGTCAACGAGCGGCCGGTCGTCGCTGGCCCCTCCACGGGGGCGGGCGTCGTCGGCGTCTTTCCCTGCGCCGACGGCTACGTCGAGATGACCGCGTCCGCCGGGCCCTACTGGCGCCGCTTCGCCGAGATGATCGGCCGCCCCGAGTTCACCGAGCCCAAATGGAACGATCCCCGCTGGATGAACTCCGGGGAAGCGCGCGAGGAGATCGATGTCGCGCTCTACCCCTGGCTGGCGGAGCGCACTCGCGCCGAGGTCTGGGAAGCCGCCCGCAACGCCCACGCCATCCTCGCTCCCCTCTTCACCGCCGTTGACCTGTACGAGGATCCCGTGTTCCGCGAGCGCGGCCTCTGGACCGAGGTCGAACACGAGACGCTTGGCGCGTTTCCCATGCTGGGGCGGCCGTACATGCTGAGCGAGACCCCGTGGGCGGTCCGCCGCGCCGCGCCCCGCCTCGGCGAACACACGAATGCCATCCTCGCGGAGGCTGGCTACGACGCGGCCGCCATTGACGCGCTCAGGCGCTCGGAGGCGGTCGCATGAGCGCGTATCTTCCCCTTGAAGGCGTCCGCATCTGCGATTTCGCCTGCGTCTGGGCTGGCCAGACCGCCACCCTGTACCTCGCTGACCTGGGGGCGGACTGCATCAAGGTCGAGAACCCCTACGTCTGGAATCCCGCGACCCGCGCCGCCGCTCCCGTGCTCCCCGCCCCCGTCGCCGCCATGCTTCCCCCCTGGATGGCCGGCCACCCCAACAACGATCCCGGCCCCCGCCCCTGGAACAACAGCCCCGCCTTCATTCACGTCATCCGCAACAAGCGCTCCTTTACCGTCGACAGCCGCCGTCCTGAGGGACTCGCCATCGTCAGGAGTCTCATCGCCATCAGCGATGTCCTCGCCGAAAACCTCGCTCAGGGAACCCTTGAGAAGCTCGGCCTCGATGACGCCGCCATCCGCGCCGCCCGCCCCGATATCGTCATCCTTCACCTCCCCGCCTTCGGACGCACGGGCGCCTACGTGGAGGGTCGCGGCTACGGCGCCCACATCGATGGCGTCGCCGGTTCGACCATCCTCCGCGGGTACCGCGACTCCGCTCCCGAGACGAATGTGCAGACCTTCGCCGGCGACTTCTTCGTGGGGATGCACGGCGCCCTCGCCACGCTCGCCGCCCTGCGCCACCGCCGCCGCACGGGTCAGGGCCAGACTATCGAAGTGGCGCAGGCCGAGTGTTCCGCCTCGATGTTCCCGCAGGCCGCCCTCGACGCCGCCTGGAACGGGCGCGCCTCCGCCTCGATCGGGAATCGCAGCGCCGAGGGCTTTGTCCCCAACGGCGTCTTTGCGGCGCGCGGCGAGGAACAGTGGCTCGCGCTCAGCTGTCGCTGCGACGCTGAGTGGCGGGCCCTCGCCGACTTCCTCGGGCGGCCCGCCTGGGCCACCGCCCCCGCGCTCGCCACGGCCGAGGGGCGGCGCGCCGCCGAAGACGCCATCGAGGGCGAGCTCGCCGCCTGGATAGCCGCCCGCGATCGCGATGAGCTCTTCCGCGACCTGCAGGCGGCGGGCGTGACCGCTGGCCCCGTTCTCAGCGCGAAGGACGTGACGGAAGACCCCCACGCCCGCCAGTCCCCCGCCTTCCAGCGCCTGCCCGCCACCGAGGACTATCCCGCCACCGAGTTCCCCGCCCCGTCGTTCACCTTCTCCCGCTCCGATGTCGTCATCCGCACCGCTCCCGCCCTCTTCGGCGAACATAACGACTACGTCTACCGCGAGCTTCTGGGCGTCAGCGACGAAGAGTTCGGGAAGCTGGAAGCGGGCGGCCACATCACGACCACCTACGCCGACGAAGTCATGGGTCGCTAGGCGGGCAGCCAGCCCGTCAGCGCGAGCGCCAGCAGCGCCCCGAAGATGAGGTGCAGGCGCGCTGTCTGGATGAGCGTTGCGTTGAGCGCGCGCCCCGCCGCTCCGCCCGCCACCGCCCGCAGGGGCGCGATCGCGACGGGCAGGCTCGCCAGGACGAGCAACGTCCACGGCTCCGCCCGGGTCGCCGGCCAGAGCGCAATCGCCGCCCCGCAGGCGGCGAGTAGCAGCGCGACGTACCAGACGCGCGTCCCCCGCTCGCCCAGCGCCACCGCCAGCGTCGTCTTGCCTGTCTCTCGATCCGTCCCGATGTCGCGCAAGTTGTTCGCCACGAGGATCGCCGTGACCGTGCACCCCACCGGTACCGCCGCCAGCCAGACGAACCCCGGCGCCGCCTCCGCCTGTACGAAGTACGTCCCCACCACCGCCACGATCCCGAAGAACGCGAAGGTGAAGGCGTCGCCGAGCCCATGGTAGCCCACGGGCCACGGCCCCCCCGTGTAGATGAGCCCCGCGACGATGCTCGCGAGCCCGATCACGATCACGATCCATCCCGCCGCCACGACCAGATAGACGCCCGCCAGGGTGGCCAGCAGGAACGCCGTCCACATCCCCAGCTTCACCTGCGCGGGCGTCAACAGGCCTGTTTGCGTCGCCCGTGGCGGGCCGAGCCGGGCGCCTGTGTCCGCGCCGCGCTCGAAGTCGAACACGTCGTTGGCGAAGTTCGCGCCGATCTGCAGGCAGATCGCGCCGAACAGCGCCGCGATGAACGGTCCCGCCGAACAGGCGCCGTCCCCGATGGCCGCGCCCGTCCCCACGAGCACGGGCGCGACCGCCGCCGTCAGCGTCGGAGGCCGCGCGGCCGAGCGCCAGGCGCCGAAACTCCCGGGCGCGGGCAGGGCTCGTTCGGCGCTCACGCCCGCACCGCCGTGAGCGATTGCGCCGCCCCGCCCAGGTGGCTGCGCTTCTCGATGTTCGTGAATCCCGCCGCCTCCAGCATCTCGCGCAGCCCCTCCCCGTCGGGCAGGTAGGCCGTCGAGGCGGGGAGGTAGCGGTAGGCGCGCCCGTTGCTGAGCAGCGCGCCCAGGGCCGGAACCACGCGCCGGAAGTAGACCCCGTGGCCCGCGCGCAGCAGCGCCGGGCGCGGCTCATCCACCTCCAGCAGCCCCACGCGTCCCCCCGGACGCAACACCCGCGCCAGCTCCTCCAGCACCGGCGGGATGGATACGAAGTTGCGGAGCGCGAATCCCGAAACCGCCACCGACAGGCTTCCGCTCGCGAGCGGGAGCCGGAGGGCGTCGCCGCGCACGAACGCGATCGTTGGGGGGCTGCGGCGCCGCGCCACCGCCAGCATCGCCGCCGCGAAGTCCAGCCCCACGACCCGCGCCCCGCGCTCCCGCGCCAGCTCGGCGAAATCTCCCGTGCCGCATGCGAGGTCGAGCGTGATGTCGCCGGCGCCCACATCCAGCGCGTCGATCAGCGTCCGCCGCCAGCGCTGGTCGAACCCCAGCGTGATGATGCGGTTCATGCGGTCGTAGGAGGGCGCGATGCGATCGAACATCGCGCGCACGACGGCCGCCTTTTCGTCCGCGTGGGGCAGGGCGTCCATGCGTGTGATCCTACGGCGAGGTCAGGACGCTGGCTTCTTCCCGTGGTCCCAGAGCTCGGTGCCCCGCCACTCCCGGTCGCGCCAGCGCAGCGCCTCGCGCAGGCCGTCCTCCTCGACGCGCTCGCGGAAGCCCGGTCGCCCATCGATGAAGGCCGTGTACACATCGAACTCCGCCGCTGAGTGGATGGCTGGCTGAAGTCCCTGGATCTCCATCCAGCGGTTCACGGAGTGCTTGTGCAGGATGTTGATTTCGAGCGGGATGCGCATGATCTTCCGCGCAAGGTGCAGCGTCGCCTCTTCCAGTTCATCCTCAGGGACCGCCCTGTTCACCAGTCCCCACTCCTCCGCGGTCTTGCCGTCGATCAGTTCGCCCGTCATGAACAGCTCTTTCGCGCGGCGGTAGCCCACGGTCCAGGGCCACAGGGAGAGCGTCCGCAGCGTGCCCATGTGCCGTCCCGCGATGTGGCCGAACTTCGCCGTCTCCGTGGCCACCACGAAGTCGAACATCGAGATCAGCTCCGTCCCGCCGGAGATGCAGTGTCCGTGGACTTGCGCGATCGTCGGCTTGCGCGTGTTGAACAGGCGCAGGTAGCGGTCGACCGAATCGATCATCGTGCGGCGCGAGCGTCCTACGCTCTGCTCCTGCAGGATGTCGCCGGGCGAGCCCGGTTCCACCGTGCGGCTGGAGGCCAGATCGTAGCCCGCGCAGAACGAGCGTCCCGCGCCGCGCAGCAGCAGGACGTACGCGGTCGGGTCATCCTCGAAGCGATCGAGGAAGTCGAAAAACTCGTCCAGCAAGTCCGCCGAGAGCGCGTTCAGCGCCTGCGGACGGTTGAGCGTCACCCGCACGACGCCCTCCGCCTCAGCCAGCGGCTCCACGATGATGGTCTCGTAGTCGGGGTAGCTCATGCGTCTCCTCCTGTCGGGTTCATTCCGTCCGTCTCGCGCCCTCTCGAGTCAGGGAACAGGCGAGTACAGGCTGGTCACGCTCGCGTGAGCGGGTGAACTGCGAGGAGGGAAAGCGACGGGCTGGCGATTACCAGCGGTCGCGTCCGCCGCCACCGCCGCCGCCCCGCTGGGGTCCGCGCGAGCGGAAGCAGTCGCTGCAGTAGACCGGCCGGTCGCCGCGTGGCTGGAAGGGGACGCGCGCTTCGCGTCCGCACTCAGCGCACACCGTGCTGAACATCTCACGGTCGCTGTCATAGTTGCGGTAGCCGCCGCCACCGCCACCCCCGCCGCCGCCATCGCCGCGGGCGGCTTTACGCGCGGCGCGGCACTCCGGGCAGCGGCGCGGCTCATTGGTGAATCCGCGGGACTGGTAGAACTCTTGCTCTCCCACCGTAAAGGTGAACTGCGCGCTGCAATCCGAGCACGTGAGCGTTCGATCGACGAACGATGTCATGGGGATGCCTCCGGGGCTTCATCTGGGTTCCGGCGGCAATCGACGTGTGAGCGTGTTTCTCTCATGGGACGAACTGACGCGCTGACCTTCGAGAAGCATAGCACGGCCTGCGCCTGCAGTCCGTCGCCTGTCCGCGATGTTCATTCCCGCGTCTGGCTCGCCCAGCCCTTGCGCCTGCCCCGGCAAACTGCCAGTGTTAGGCGCTCGCCCAGACATGGCCGCCAGACGCCATGGGGCGGAGCCCTGAAGCAAGTGGAGTCGTTCAGATGCCCGGAGTCGAAGACCACGAAACCGTCTCAATCTATCCGCTCGATGAGCAGCAACTCGAAGACCTGCTCAATGGCGTGCGCGAGTGCACGTTCAACTGGGGAACCAAGGATGGCTGGCCCGTCGGCGTCATCATGTCGTTCCTCTGGAAGGACGGGCGCTTCTGGATTACCGCCGGCGCCCACCGGCACCGTATCGCCGCCGTCCGCCGTGACCCGCGCGTCTCGGTGGTGGTGAGCGGCGCCGCCGGTCCCGACGGCTACGCCGGCCCCTTCGGCGCCGCGACCGCCAAGGGGCGCTGCATCATCCACGAGGACCGCGAGACGAAGGACTGGTTCTACCCCGAATTCGCCGCCAAGCTGAACCCGGACAACCCCGCGGCCGCCGCCGGCTTCGCGAAGACGCTCGACTCACCCCTGCGCGTCGTGCTTGAAGTCGTTCCCGAAAAGTGGATCCTGTTCGACGGCGCCAAGTTCGGGGCCGACGCCGCGGGCACGCTTTCCGATGACCAGAAGGGCCCCATGCTGAGCAGCGACTCCGAGCGCATGCCCGCCGAACTGAAGCGGCGCGGCGTCGAGTAGCGCCAGCTGCGAGGCGGCGCGCCGGGCGCGCTGTTCCAGCGGCCGCCTGACAGAGAGCGCCTCGCGGGTCCGCGCGCCCAGCAGGGGAACCTCGCGCCTCCGGGGCGGCCGCCCGCGCTGTATGCGGCTGCGTTCGGGGCGCGGTACCATCGCCGCCGTAGCGCGCCGCCGCGAGCGGGCGCGCCCCATCTGACCCCGCGGGAGCAATCCATGAAACTGGCCAAGCGCGTTGAAGAGCTGCCCCCCTACCTCTTCGCCCAGATCTCCAAGGTCATCGCCGCCAAGAAGGCGCAGGGCGTCGATGTCATCACCTTCGGCATCGGCGACCCCGACCTGCCCACGCCGCCCCACATCCTCGACCGCCTCCACCGCGCCGCCGATAACCCCCTCAACCATCGCTACCCCGAGTCCGAAGGCCTGCCAGAGCTGCGCCAGGCCATATCGGGCTGGTATGAGCGTCGCTTCGAGGCCTCCTTCGATCCTGAGCGTGAGTGCCTCGCGCTCATCGGCTCGAAGGAGGGGATCGCGCACATGGCGCTTACGCTCATCGACCCCGGGGACATCGCCCTTTCCACTGACCCCGGCTATCCCGTGTACGAGATCGGAACCATGTTCGCCGGCGGCGTCACCCTCAAGCTGCCGCTCACGCCCGAATCCGGCTGGAAGCCCGATCTCGACGCCATCCCCGAGGACGTCGCCGCCAGGGCCAGGGTACTCTGGCTGAACTACCCGAATAATCCCACCGGCGCCGTCGCCGATGTCGCCTTCTTCGAAAAAGTGGTCGCCTGGGCGAAGGAGTACGACGTCTCCATCTGCCACGACAATCCCTACTGCGATGTCGCCTACGACGGCTACCGCCCGATCTCCATCTTCCAGGCGCCCGGCGCCCGCGACGTGGCCATCGAGTTCAACTCCTGGTCGAAGATCTACAACATGACCGGCTGGCGCATCGGCATGGCGGTCGGCAACGCCGAACTCGTCGACGCCCTCATGCGCGTCAAGTCAAACATCGACAGCGGCATTCCCCAGGCCATCCAGGAGATGGCCATCGAGGCCGTCGAGGGCCCCCAGGACGTCATCGATGAGCACAACGCCATCTACCAGCGCCGCCGCGACCGTATCGTCACGGCGTTGCGCGCGATCGGCCTTGAGGTGGAGCCGCCGAAGGCCTCGCTGTACGTCTGGGCCAGGCTCCCCGAAGGCGTCGCCAGCGGCGATTTTGCGGCGCGCCTCATCGATGAGTGCGCCGTCGTCGTGACGCCCGGCCGTGGCTACGGCCTCAACGGCGAAGGGTACGTCCGCCTCTCCGTCACCACTCCCGATGACCAGGTCGAGGAAGGCTGTCAGCGTCTGGAGAACTGGAAGGGGTTCTAGCCGCGCGGTCGGATGCGCGGGTGATGGGCTAAGCTGATTCGGATGGCGAAGCGCCTCCATTCCACCGCCCCCGTTCGGGACCGCGCCTACCTCGTCGCCGTTGACCAGCCGGACGCGATCCTGCCCGCGCGCGAATCGCTGGCGGAGCTCGCGGAACTGGCGCGCACCGCTGGCGCGAAGGTCGTCGGTCGCGCGGTTCAGCGCCGCCAGCGACCCCAGCCCGCTACCTACATCGGCAGCGGCAAGCTCCGCGACGTGGCCGCCGCCTGCGTCGAGCAGCGCGCCAACACCGTCATCTTCGACGACGAGCTCTCGCCCTCCCAGCAGCGCAATCTCGAAGAGGCCCTGCAGCTCAAGGTCATCGATCGCACCGCCCTCATCCTCGATATCTTCGCCATGCGCGCGAGCACGCGGGAGGGCCGCCTCCAGGTCGAGCTTGCCCAGACCGAGTATCTCCTCCCCCGCCTGCGGGGTCAGTGGAGCCACCTCGAACGGATGGAGGGCGCCATCGGGCTGCGCGGCCCCGGCGAAACCCAGATCGAGACCGACCGCCGCCTCGTCCGCCGCCGCATGAGCAAGCTGAAGAAGGATCTGGAGCAGGTGCGCGTGCAGCGCGAGCTTTACCGCCGCCAGCGGCGCCGTTCGGGCGTGCCCGTCGTCGCCCTCATCGGCTACACGAACGCGGGCAAGACCACGCTCATGCGCGCCCTTTCCGGCGCCGGCCAGCGCGCCGAGGACAAGCTCTTCGCGACCCTCGACCCCGTCACCCGGCGCATGGCCTTCCCCTCCGGCCGGCTGGCCCTCCTCACCGACACCGTCGGCTTCATTCAGAAGCTCCCGACCCAGCTCATCGCCTCCTTCCGCGCCACCCTCGAGGAACTGGAGGAGGCGGACGTCCTCCTCCATGTCGTCGATGTCTCCCACCCCCACGCCAGCGTTCACGCCGAAACCGTCGAGGGCGTCCTGCGCGATCTGAGCGTCCTCGGCCGCCCCGTCATCGTCGCCCTCAACAAGATGGACGCGCTCACGGGCGTGGATGGCGCCGCTCCCGCGACGGAAGCCGAAGCCCGCGTCCTCCTCGCTGGCGCCGGTCCCGTCCCCGGAGATGTCCGCCATATCTCCGCGAGCAAGGGTTGGGGCGTCGATGCGCTCCGCGACGCCATCGACGCCGTCCTTGGCGATCGTCCCGCCGCCTTCCCCGTCCGCGAGGCCCGCGCCCTTGCGCACGGACGCTGAGCGGCGGTAGAACTCGGGGCGTGTCCGAACGCCCGACGCCCCTCCCCCACGCGGACGGTCCGCTCAGCGGCTACCGCGTGCTCGACATCGCCGATGAGAAGGGCCAGTTCTGCGCCCGCTTGCTGGGGGAACTTGGCGCCGACGTCATCAAGGTCGAACCCCGCGACGGCGACGCCACGCGCGCCAACGGCCCCTTCTTCCGCGACGAAAGGGGGCGCGAATCAAGCCTCTACTGGTGGGCTATGAACGCGGGCAAGCGTTCCGTCACGTGCGAGCTGCGCAGTGAGAGGGGCCGCGATCTCTTCCATCGCCTCGTCGCCAGCGCCGACGCCGTCATCGAGACGAGCGCCCCGGGCTCGGCCGGGGACAGCGGCGCCGATCCCCGCACCTTGGCAAAGGTGAACGGGAGCGCCGTCATCGTCAGCATCACGAACTTCGGCCAGAGCGGCCCGCTCCGCACGCTCCCCGCCACCGATATTGTCGGATCCGCCATGGGCGGCCATATGTACCTCAACGGCAGCGATGAGCGCGGTCCCGTCCGCACCACCATCCCCCAGGCCTACGCCCAGGTGAACGTACAGGCGGCCGTCGGGACCGTGATCGCTCTTTACGCGCGCGGCGCCAATGGCGGACTGGGCCAGCGCGTCGACGTCTCCATGCAGGAGGCCATGGCCAACGCCATGGATAACGCGCAACAGACCTGGGACATCCTCCGGATCAACAATCGCGGTCCGGGCGCGGGGCGCATGATCAGCGGACGCGTGGGGCCTCGCTACATCTATGAGACCGCCGATGGCTGGGTGGCGGCGCTGGCCATTGGCGGTCTCATCGGCCCCACCTCCGGCGCCATCATCGACTGGCTCGCCGAGACCGGCGAGGCTGGCCCCCTGACCGCTCCCCACTGGCGCGAGCGCCTCGAAATCGTGCAGCCCCTCGAGGAGCATGAACAGGAGCTGCTCGTCGGCCTCATGCAGCGCTTCTGCCGCACCCGTCGCAAGGATGACCTCGTCCGTGAGGCGCAGGCGCGCAACGCTGGCTGGGCGCCGGTCTACGGCCCCCGCGAGATTGTCGAGTGCGATCAGCTTGCCGCCCGCGACTACTGGGTGCAGGTCCAACACGAGGACATCGGCGAGACGTTCGTCTATCCGGGCGCGCCCTTCAAGTTCTCTCGCACGCCCTGGCGTCAGCGCGGCCGCGCCCCCCACGTGGGTGAACAGAACGAAGAAGTGTACGGGGAAGTCCTCGACCTCGATGCGGACGAGATCCGGCGGCTGCGGCGTACGATGGCAATCTGACATGGCTGGCGACGGGGGAAACAGCGGCAAGCCCCGACCCTTCGACGGGTTGCGCGTCACCGACCTCTCCTGGGTCGGCGTCGGGCCGACGGTCGCCAGGTACCTTGCCGACCACGGCGCCGAAGTCATCCGCGTCGAGTCAGCCACGCGCATGGAGACCCTGCGTCGCGCCGGCCCCTTCACCAACAACGAGCCGCACTACGATAACTCGGGCTACTACGCGAACTTCAACGGCTCCAAGCTCGGTATCGCCATCAACCTCAAGAAGCCGCGGGGCCAGGAGCTGCTGAAGCGCCTCGTGGCGGTCTCCGACGTAGTCACGGAGTCGTTTACGCCGGGTTCCCTGCAGAAGCTGGGCCTCGACTATGAGGAGCTGCGCAAGGTTCGCCCCGATCTCGTGATGATCTCGATGCCCCTCTTCGGCCAGACCGGTCCCTGGGCGCAGTACATGGGATACGGCCATGTGCTGCAGGCCGCCTCCGGCTTCAACCACCTCACCGGCTGGCCCGATGACGAGCCCATCGGCACGGGGGTCGCCTACACCGACTTCCTCGTGCCCCACTTCGGCGCCCTCGCGCTCGTGGCCGCGCTCGATTACCGGCGGCGCACGGGGCGGGGCCAGTACATCGATTTCTCCCAGTTCGAGGGCGCCATCCACGCCCTCGGCCCCGCCATTCTTGAGTGGACCGCCAACGGTCGTGAGGCCGAACGCCTCGGCAACCGCGATCCCGAGGCCGCTCCCCATGGCGCCTGGCGCTGCAAGGATGGCCGCTATGTGGTCATCGCCTGTTTCACCGAACAGGAGTGGGAGGGCTTCCGCGCCGCCATCGGCCGCCCTGACTGGACCGACCTTGAACGGATGCGCCGCAAGTGGTCCCGCCTCAGGGAGCAAAAGGAGATCGACCGCCATGTCGCCGCCTGGTGCGCGGAACGCGCCGCCGCCCAGGCCTTCAAGGCCATGCGTGAGCGCGGCGTTCCCTGCGGCGTCGTTAAATCGCCTGAGGAGATGCACCGCGACCCGCAGCTTCGCCACCGCCGCCACTACGCGGTGCTGGACCACCCCACCATGGGCGCCCGCACCTACGATTCGCCCGCCTTCCGCCTCTTGAAGACGCCCGGCGGTCCCACCAAGGCCGCTCCCCTCCTCGGCGAGGACACGGAGCGGGTGCTCAAGGGCGTTCTCGGCATGAGCGATGACGAGTTCACGGAACTGCTCGTGGAGGGCGTGCTGGAGTAGGGCGCCGGCTCCCGCTAGCCTTCGGTTTCGCCCTCGGACCCACCCGCGCCTTCGGTTCCGTCCTCGGCGCCTTCGCCCTCTGCCGCAGGCTCTTCCGCGGCGGGCGCTTCGCCGGGCAGGGGCGCGCCGTCCTCGATGATGAGCGCGCCGAGCATCGTGTCGGGATGCACATCGCACCAGAACGCGTAGCGCCCCGGCGGCGGCGTCGTGAAGGTGAACGTGTGCTGCACGATTCCTGTGGCCAGTTCCGTCCGCACCGCCGTCCCCCCCTCCTCGCAACCGCTGAGGCAACCCTCCAGGACGGGCGCGTCTGCGTCTGCGACGTCGCCCTGGAAGAACACGATGTTGTGCGCCACGGAGTCGTCCTGGTTATCGAGGGTCATCGTGAAGTCGACGCCCGGCGGGAGCGTGATCTCCTCGTAGTCGAAATCGCTGGCCTTGATGGTGATGGTGTCCAGGAACGGGCCAAGCTGCTGGGCTGGCGCCAGGCCGCCACCCTCCCCGGCCGAGGTTTCGCTTGCGAACAGGTTCAGCCCCGCGCCCACTGCGAAGCCGCCCACCAGCAGCGCCCCGAAGAGCGAGACCGCCGCGCCCAGGCTGTAGCGCACGGACGTGTCCTTTGTATCGCGCACTACCTGCATGTCGAACGTCTGCGTGGAGCCCGCCACCACTTCGTCCTCGTGCTGGCTGATCAGGTCCAGAAGCGCCCGTTGCGTGGCCTCGAATTCGGCCAGGTCATCCGCCGTCGACCACGTTGTCTCCACGATCACCTGGGAGGGGCCCGCCTCCGCGTTCGCGACATTGATGCGGAGATCCTCGAAGCCGGGCGCCGCGCGCAGATCGTCGTGCGCCTTCTGGATGGCGTCGATCACGCCCCCCTCGGCGGCGCTCGTTTCGTTCTGGCCTTCGGCGATGGCGAAGGTGATGACCTGGGTGTGGCGCGCGGCGGCGCGGGCGCGCTCGTCCTGTTCGCGCGCCTTCTGGCGCATGCGCCCGTCCTCGTAGGCCCAGCCCGCCACGGCGCCCAGCGTGATCGCGGCCGAGGCGCCCAGCAGCGGGCCGCTCAGGCTGCGCTGGTCCTCCACGCGCGCCCACCAGACGAGCGCGGCCGTGAGCAACATGATGGCGAGCCCGGCCACGAATGGCCAGACGCTCGGATCGGGCAGATGCGCCCCGGGCCCGATATGGGCGTTGTGTTCGCTGCTCTCGTGCTCCAAAGCTCGTTCCTGTCTCCGCCTACTTGATGATGTAGAGAACCGTGAAGAGCGCGATCCAGATCACGTCGACGAAGTGCCAGTACATCGACGCCGCCTCGACCGCCTCATGGTTCCTGGCTGTGAATTGTCCGCCGAGGGCTCGCACCGTCACGACGGCGATGAAGAGCGCGCCGCCCGCCACGTGGGCGCCGTGGAAGCCCGTCAGCGTGTAGAAGGTCGTCCCGTAAATGGTGTCATCGGCGCGGAAGTGCAGCTGCGTGTAGTCATACAGCTGCGCCACGAGGAAGATGAGGCCCAGCGCCAGCGAGATGAAGAGCCCCCACAGCAACCCTGACTGGTTGCCCTTCTGAATCTGCCAGACCGCCCACTGCATCGTGACCGAACTCAGCACGAGGATGCCCGTCGAGATCGCGGGCAACAGCATCTCGAGTTCGAGCTTGACGCCCTCCGCGATCTGATCGGGACTGAGCGGCGGCGGCCACGCCGGCGCGTCCGCCCGCGCGATGAAGTAGGCCGCGAACAACCCGCCGAAGAACATCACCTCGGAGGCGAGGAAGAGGATGAACCCGAGCATCGAGTTCGTCATGCCCTGCCGTTCCACGGCGCCGTGAGCGGCCATGCCTACTGCTCCCCGCGCTCGTCGCCGTGGCGCGCGTCAAAGAGCGGGCGCTCGGAGCGCACCGGCGGCAGGCTGTCGAAGTTGTAGTCCGGCGGCGGCGAAGTCGTCGCCCATTCGAGCGTGTTCGCCTCCCACGGGTCATCGGGCTGGTCCTTGGGGCGCATGAACGCCATCACGACCGCAATCAGGAACGGAATCATGCTCACCGCGATCAGGAACGCCCCGAACGTCGAGAGCAGGTTGAGCGCCTCCCAGCCGGCGCTTTCCGCGTAAACCGCGATGCGCCGCGGCATTCCGTCGAGACCCAGCATGTGCATCGGGAAGAAGGCCACGTTGAAGCCCACGAACATGAGCGCGAAATGCAGCTTCCCGAGGCGCTCATCCAGCTTCCGTCCCCAGATCTTCGGGAACCAGTAGTAGAGCCCGCCGAACACCGCGAACACGGAGCCGCCGAACAGCACGTAGTGAATGTGCGCCACGACGAAGTAGGTGTCGTGCAGGGCGAAGTCGACGGGCACGGCGGCGCTGTAGGTGCCGTTGATGCCGCCGATCAGGAACATGCTCACGAAGCCGAGGGCAAACAGCATGGGCGTCGGGAACGAAATCGACCCGCCCCAGAGCGTCCCCAGCCAGTTGAAGATCTTGACCCCCGTCGGCACCCCGATCATGAACGTCATGAAGCCGAAGAAGGGCAGCAGCACCGAGCCCGTCGTGAACATATGGTGCGCCCACACGCTGAAGCCAAGGCCGCCGATGCCGATGGTCGCGAAGACGAACGCCTTGTAGCCGAACAGCGGCTTGCGCGAGAACACCGGCAGGATCTCCGAGACGATGCCCATGCCCGGCAGGATCATGATGTAGACGGCGGGGTGTGAGTAGAACCAGAACACGTTCTGCCAGAGCACCACGTTGCCGCCGCCGTTGGGGTCGAAGAACTGCCCGCCGTAGTTGCGGTCGATGAACAGCATTACCAGGGCCGCCGCCAGCACCGGCGTCGCCAGCAGCTGCAGGAGCGCCGTGACCAGCATCGTCCAGCAGAAGATGGGCATGCGGAACATCGTCATTCCCGGCGCCCGCATGCGGAACATCGTCACGAGGAAGTTCGCGGCTCCGATGGTCGAGGACATGCCCAGCACGATCACCGCGATGATCCACATATCCATGCCCACGCCCGTCTGCTGCGCCAGCGGGCTGTACGCCGTCCAGCCGCCGTCGGCCGCGCCGCCATCGACGATGAAGCCCGCGAACATGAGGATGCCCGCCGGCGGCAGCATCCAGAAGGAGAGCGCGTTGATGCGCGGGAAGGCCATGTCCGCCGCGCCGATCTGCAGCGGCACCAGATAGTTCCCGAACCCCGCCCACACGGGAATGATGAAGAGGAAGAGCATCGCCGAGGCGTGCATCGTGAAGATCTGGTTGTAGGCGTCGTTGCCGACGAAGCTGTTGTCCGCGACCGCCAGTTGCGTGCGCACGAGCAGCGCCAGCACGCCGCCCACCGCGAAGAAGAAGATCGTGAAGTACAGGTAGAGGATGCCGAGCTTCTTGTGGTCGACCGTCATGATCCAGTCGAGCACGGCCGGCCGCCGGTAGCCGCTCAGTTGTGGTACTGCGACGGTCGCCATCGGGCCTCCTCAGTCTCCCTGGTTCTCCGGGGCGGACACAAGCGCGTCCTCCCCGAGCTGGCGGGCGGCCTCACCGGCCACCCAGGCGTCGAATTCCTCCCGCTCCACGATCCGCACCACGAAGCGCATGAGCGCGTGGTTCGTCCCGCAGAGTTCGGCGCACTGCGCGCTGAAATCGCCCGTCTCGCGGGGCGTCACGGCGAACGAGTTCACGCGCCCCGGTATCAGGTCAAGCTTGTAGAGGAAGTCCTTCACGTAGAACGAATGAATCACATCGTTCGACTTCAGGATGAACTCCACCTTCTCGTCGACGGGCAGGTAGAGGACGGGATCGTTGAGGGGCGTCCCGATGACGCTGATGACGCCCTCGGCGTTGGGGTCCGTGTTCTTGCCGAGGTCCCCCAGGTCATAGGCGAACTGCCAGGAGAACTGGAAGCCCGTCACCTCGACGGTGAGCGCGTCCTCGTCGGCGGGGTCGTCGATATCGACAAGCGTGATCATCGACACAGTGAAGAGCCCGATCACGATGAGGACGGGCACGCTGACCATGAGGAATTCGATTTTGGGGCCGCCGTGGAACTGCGGCGGAAGCTCATCGCCGCGCCGCCTGTAGCGGATGATCGCGAAGACCAGCGCCGCGGCCACGAGCACGAACACGACCAGCCCCGCGATCGTCACGATCCAGAAGAGTTCGTTCATCTTGCGGGCTTCGTCGGTAATGCCGCCGGGCTGGATCGCCGAGGCTGTGCCCGTCGCGATCAGCGCAAGCAGCGCCGCCGCCAGGGCGGCGGTGAACAGACGCAAACGGCGGGGAAGCGGCACGCGGCGCATTTCGCCTCCTCCTGCTCGCCTCACGCTGTCCTCTGTCGCGCCCCGAACGCCGTCGGGACGGTGGTGTGGTGGGGATTGTGAATCGCGGCGCAAACCATTTTCGTTGTACGCCGGGCGCCCTTTGGTGTCAACTTGCGGGGCGTCCCGCGCGCCCCCGCCGTCGGAGCGGCCGCACGGCCGCTCCGACGGAACGGAAGGCGATCAGCGGGCCTGTAAGCCGGATTCTGTGCCCTCCGGTGGGTTAGGCCGGAAGGCGGCGATCATCTTTCTGGGCGCCGCATCACTGCGACGCTCACGCGGCCTACCCGGGAGTATGACGGGCCGGGCGCCCCGCTCCCCTATTCGGCCTTGCTCCGGGCGGGGTTTGCACGGCTGTTCTGTCGCCAGAACACCGGTGCGCTCTTACCGCACCATTTCACCCTTACCCGCTCAGCTGCGGGCGGTATGTTTCTGTTGCACTTTCCATCGGCTCGCGCCGTCCAGGCGTTACCTGGCGCCCTGCCCGGTGGAGTCCGGACTTTCCTCACCGCGACGCACTGCGCCCCGGCGCGACCGCCCGGCCCGCTGATCACCTTCCAGCCTACGTCGGCGGCGTCCGCGGGACCAGCGCTGGCGGCGCGCCCGATCGAGGGCTTCGCTGGCGAGCGGCCTTCCCCTGTGGGCGTCGGGGTCAGGCCCCGCTGAGGGCAAGCAGGCGCTCGGCGTCGTGTTCGAGCGGGCGGCGCTCAATCCAGCCGTCCATTGGCGTGTTCCAGGCGCGGATGGCGGCAGCGCGGTCGCGCCAGCGCGGAGGAATGCCGGCCAGGCCGAAGCGCGCGCCCAAGGCCGCGCCGGCGGGCGCCGCATTCGAGTCGGTGTCGCCCCCCGCGCTCACGATTGCCGTCAATCCTTCCTCGACGGAGTTGGGCTGATGGGCGGCCCAGAGGACGGCGCCGAGCGTCTTCGGCGCGAAGCCGATACCCCCGCGATCCAGTTCGAGATCGTCGATGCGGGCCTCGCGGTCGAGCGCTGTCTGGACCGCTTCCCGCACAGCGTGCGGAGGCTCCTCGGGCAGTCCGAACGGGGCCAGGGGCGCGCGGGAGGCGCGCAGCGCGGCCTGTGCGCGCTGAAGGAGCGCGGCCGCATGAAGCGGCTCTCCGCGCAGACAGGAGGCGATCGCGAGGTCGGCGAGGATCGTGGACCACACACAGCGCGGGTCCCAGTGCGTGACCGCCGCGGAGACAACGCTGTTGCGAACAAGCGCCGTGTCGTCGCGCATCCAGCGCAGCGCCACCGGACCGCAGCGCATGACCGAGCCATTGCCCGCGCTGCTGCGGCCGGAATCCTCCCAGGCGAGTCGCGCGGCGTCGATCGCGGCCACGCCACGCGGCTCGCGCGGCTCGCCGTACGGCGGTTCGCCGTCGCGAACCCACTGACGCAGCGCGCGGCGTGGCGGGGCGCCCCCGTACTGGCTGAGCGACGCCCGCGTGAGGCCGCCCATGCCGCATCCGTTCGCTTCACCCCATACCCAGAACCGCCGCGCGAGGTCATCGATATCGAGCTGATCGGTCTCGATGCACGCCTCCGCGAGCAGGATCGCCTGCGCGAGGTCATCGTCGTCGGGAGAGCCCTCGGCGGCCGTGATCTCGTGCACCCCGCCCGGACAGCGGCGCTCGATGGACGCGCGGCGACGGCCCTCCCACGGGATTCCGAGCAGGTTCCCGACGGCGATGCCGACCATCAGCCCGCGCGCGCGTTCGACCAGTTCCATGCGTTCCTCCTATCCGTAAGTTACTCGCGCAGTTACCCGCGCCCCTGCGCTCCCCCTCCCGCAAGCCTGTACGCCAGGCGCGCTCGGGCGGGTGCGGCGCTCGCAGGGGGCGTTGGAGCTTACGCTCCTGCGGAGGGCCAGAACCCGGGAAGGCGCGACGTTCCCCATTGTTGCGGCGCCTGCGCCCCCGGGCCAGCGTTAGCGCCGCGCCCGATCGAGGGCTTCGTTGGCGAGCGCGTCCGCGCGCGTGTTTCGCTCTCGCGGAACGTGCCCCACCGTGTACGGCCCGACCGCTTCCAGCGACTCCACCAGCGCCGCGAAGAGCGGCTTCAGGGCGGCGTTCTTCACGCGGTATCGCCCCGCCACCTGCCGCACCGCCAGCTGGCTGTCCAGCCGCAGGTCGATGCTCGTCGCCCCGAGGTCATGGGCCGCGCGCACGCCCGCGATGGCGGCGCGATACTCGGCGACGTTATTCGTCGCCCGCCCGATCGTCTCGCTCACCGATGCGAGTTCGTCGCCCTCGGCGTTCTGCACGCTCGCGCCGATGGCGGCGGGCCCGGGATTGCCGCGACTCGCGCCGTCGGCGTACACAATCAATCGCACAGTTGCGTCGCTAGCGCCTCAGGAGGCGCGCTTCTTCTCCATCGACGTCGATTCTATCGACCAGCTCGCGCAGCAGCGACTGGCGCTCCTCGAAGGCGAGATCGTCCCAACGCGCCAGCAGCCGCTTCCGCGTCGACTCAGCGCGTTCTTCCCGCTCCGCCTCGGAGCGTTCCGCCGCGAGGCGGTCGCGCGCCTCCTGCGCTTCCCGCTCCAGCTCGCGCTGCTCCTTCACGAAGCCTGTTCCGATCGCCTTCATGCGTTCGATCGGGAGCTGCCCGCTGGCCGTCTCCCCCACGAGGGACTCCACCCGACGGCGGTTCTGCCGAAGCCGCCCCTCGATCCGTCCGAGTTCGGCCTCGATCGCCTGGGCGTAGGCGTCGGCGTCCCCGACCCGCTGCACGCGCGCGGTCGCTCCGTGCGGTTCCGCCAGCAGCGCGCGCACGCGTTCTTCGAGTTCGGCCTCGCGCTGGGTGTTGTAGGAGCAGGTGTTCTGGTTCGTGCGGCTCTCGCACTGGTAGTAGCGGTAGGTGGCGCTGCGCTTCTCCCCCGCCTTCGTGGTCCAGCGCTGCTTGCGACTCACCCCGATCATGCGATTGTCGCAGCGCCCGCAGAAGATGAGCCCGCTGAGGAGGAATGGGTGGATCGAGCGCGTGGTCCCGCCGCGCCGGCGTTTGGCCATGTGTTCCTGGACCTTGCGGAAGTCCGAGGGGCTGACCAGGGCGCGGTGGCTGTCGGGGATGCGCACCCCGAAGCGCGAGTAGGTCCCCAGATACGCGCGGTTCCGCAGGATGTCGCGCACGCTCACCATGCTCCAGCGTCCGCCCTGGCGTGTGGGGATGGTCTCCTCGTTCAGCCGCCCCGCGATCCGCCTGATGCCCATCTCCTCATCCAGGTAGAGGCGGAAGATGTACTGCACCACGACCGCTTCGTCGGGCACGATTTCCAGACGCCGGTTCGCCCCGACGCAGTAGCCGTAGGGGGGGCGCCCCAGCGTCTCCCCGCGCACCGCCCGCCGCCGCATCGCCGCCCGCACCCGCTCCGAGACGGGCGCCTTCGCTTCGCGCTCGCCCCACTGCCCGACGATCGCGCGCGCGGCCTCTTCCCCGCTGGCCGCCTCGTACACGGTCGCGCCCGCTTCCTCGATCGTGAGCATCCGCACCGCCGCCCGCCCGAGGTCGGCGCCAAGCGCGCCCAGACTGTCCACGACCACGACCACGAATCCGTGATCGCCCCGCTTGATGAAGCCCAGCATCTGCCGGAAGCCGCTGTCCGGTTCATCGGCGTTGGTCGTGTTCACGAACGTGGCCGCGACCTGGTAGCCGTGTTCCTGGCAGAAGGCGAGGAAGCGCTCCGTTTGCTGGTTGAGCGAGCGCTCCTCCCCGTCCGCCTGCGCGCCCTCGACGAAGTAGCCGATCGCCTTCATGCAGCGGGCTAGTACCCCACCAGAATCCGTTCGCAGTTGGGGCAGAGGGCGGGCGTCTCCGGATCGAGGGCGCGCTTGCGCGCGGCGGGCGGCACGCTCACGCGGCAGCCCGTACAGGCGCCCGCCCGCAGCCGCGTCACGGCCACGCCGCCCTTGCGACGGCGCAGGTCTTCGTACTGGGCGAGGCGCTGGGCGCTGAGCTTCCCCCGACAGGCGTCGCGCTGCGCGCTCGTCCCCGCGATCTCGCCCTCGAGTCTCGCGATGACGCTCCTCAGCCGTTCGCCTTTCTCCGCCGCCGCTGCGCGCTCGCGGTCGAGGGCGGTCTGCGCCGCCGCGCTCGCCGTCTCCGTCTCCTCCAGCCGCTCGAGCAGCGCCAGTTCGGTATCCTCGACGTCGGAGAGGCGCGAGCGCAGCGACGCGATCTCACGTTGGAGGCCGGCAAGCTCCTTCGGGAGGCTGACGGAACCGTCGTAGAGCCGCTTCTCCTCGCGTTCGACCCTCGCCACCAGCCCGTCAATCTCCCCCTCGAGGCGGCGTTGGTCGCGCTCCAGCGCGGCGCGCCGCTCCTCCGTCCCGGCGACCGCCGCTTGCGCGGACTGGAGCGCTTCACCGTCCGCAAGCTCCACGCGGGCCCCGTCCAGTTCGGCGGTCAGCCGCGCGAGCGCGTCATCGTAGTCCTGCAGTGAAATGAGGTCGGCGACCTGTGCCATCGAAGGCTAACCCTAGCGATAAGCGTAGGCCGGCCGCGCCCTCTCCGTAAATGGCGATCCCGCGCTCTGGCCGGGCAGTCGCCCGAATCTGTCCCGCCTCGCCGCCCTTATGTTCCCGAAAGGCCGCGAGGGGAGGCCGGCGGGGAGCGGCGCCCTGGCGGCGGTATACTGCAGGTGTGCGCCAGCAGGTGGCGCGCAGGAGGGGCTGTCATGGAACTCCCGCCCCTCCTGTTCAATGTCTCCCAGCTGCTCGCCGGCGGTTCCGGCGCCTCCCGTGTGCGCCAGTTGACCCCGGCGGGCTCGCTTACCGCCGGTCAGGTCGAATTGGTGCGGATCGGCGCTGGCGTCCTCGTGCGCGCCTCGATCGAGGTCGTGTTTGAGGCGGAGTGTTCGCGTTGCCTCGCGCCCCTCACGCTTCCCGTCGCCATCGCGTTCGACGAGGTGTATGAGCAGCGCTACGACGTGAGCAACGGCGCCCCGCTCGATCACGCCGGCGAGAGCGATCCCGAAGCCTTCGCCATCTCCTCCAGCCACTTGATCGACATTACGGAGGGCGTGCGGCAGTATGGGGAGGCTGCTGCGCCCATGCAGCCGCTCTGCAGCGCCGCCTGTAAGGGCTTCTGTCCCAGCTGTGGAATCGACCGAAACGCGGGCGATTGCGCCTGTGAACCCGTCGCCAGCGACCCCCGATGGGCGGCCCTGGCCGATCTGAGAGAGAGCAAGCCCTGATTCGCGCGCCGGACCGCATTCGATGACCATGAGCGAGAAGGACGCGCGCGTCACAACCGTGAGGAACCGAGCCCATGCCGCCTCTTCCCAAGCGCAAGTATCCCCGCACCCGCCAGCGCAAGCGCCGCGGCCATCACCGCCTGCGCGCGCCCCACGTGGTCACCTGCCGCCAGTGCCGCGCGCCGCGGCTCGCCCACCAGGCGTGTCCCGTGTGCGGGACCTATCGGGGCCGGGAAGCGCTGCGGATCCCCGATCCGGACCTGGAAGGGTAACTCCCACGCCCTCCACCGCCTTCCTCGCCCTCCGCGACGCCCCCGAGGGTCGTCGCGCTTTCGTCTTCCCCGGACAGGGCGCCCAGGTCGTGGGCATGGGCAAGGATCTCTACGACGCCTTCCCCGCCGCCCGCGATCTCTTCGATCGCGCCGACGAGATTCTCGGCGTCCCCCTCTCCCGCATCTGCTTCGAGGGCCCCGAAGACGAGCTCCAGCAGACCCAGAACACGCAGCCCGCGATCGCCGTCACCAGCCTCGCCCTCCTGCGCGTCGCCACGGACCTCAACCCCGACCTGCTCGAACGCCCCGCGTTTGTCGCGGGCCACTCACTCGGCGAGTATCCCGCCCTCGTGGCCGCGGGCGCGCTCGCCTTCGACGACGCCGTTCGTCTCCTCCGCACCCGCGGCGAGTTGATGGCCGCCGCAGGCGAGGCCCGCCCGGGCACGATGGCCGCCGTCATCGGCCTCGATGTGAGTGAGTGCGAGGATGTCTGCCGCGAGTCCGGCGCCGAGATCTGCACCATCAACGCCCCTGGCCAGATCGTCATTGGCGGCCCGCGCGATTCCGTGGTCCGCGCCCTTGACTACGCCCAGGCCCGCGGCGCCAAAAAAGTCATCCCCCTCAGCGTAAGCGGCGCCTTTCACAGCTCCCTCATGCGCTCCGCCGCCGAGGGCATGGTTAATCCCGTCGCCACCACCACTTTCTCCGAGCTGCAGACGCCCGTTGTGGCCAACTGCACGGCCACCGCCATTCAGGACCTCACCACGGTGCGAAACGAACTCGTTGACCAGGTTCACCGCCCCGTGCAGTGGGCGCGCACGGTCGAGTTCCTCGGCGATCAGGGCGTCGACACCTTCATCGAGTTTGGCCCCGGCCGCGTCCTCAGCGGCATCATCAAGCGCATGTTGCGGCGCTCCACCTGCATCACCGTCAACAGCGCCGAGTCCGTCCACGTCGAGTTGTAATCATGGCTGAGCTTGCAGGACGTCGCGCCCTCGTGACGGGCGGATCGCGCGGCATCGGTCGCGCGATCTGCATCGAACTCGCCCGCGCCGGCGCCAGCGTCGCTGTCAACTACAACGCCAGCGAGGCCGCCGCCCGTGAAACCGTCGCCGCCATCCAGGACGGGGGCGGCGTCGCCAGCGCCCTTGCCGGCGACATCGCCGACAGCGGCCAGGCGGCGGCTCTGGTGAAGGCGGCGGCGGCCGAGCTTGGCGGGCTCGACATTCTCGTGAACAACGCCGGCGTTACCCGCGACGGCCTCCTCATGCGTATGTCCGAGGATGACTGGGACATCGTGCAGCAGACGAACCTGCGGGGCGTATTCGCCGTCACGAAGGCCGCGCTTCGCCAGCTCCTGCGTTCGGACGCCGGCCGCGTCATCAACATCAGCAGCGTCGTCGGCGTCATGGGGAACGCCGGCCAGGTCAACTACGCCGCCTCCAAGGCGGGGCTGATCGGCTTCACCCGCGCCCTTGCCCGCGAGGTCGCCACTCGCGGCGTGACCGTGAACGCCATCGCCCCCGGCTTCATCGAGACCGACATCACCGCGTCGCTCACGGAGGAGCAGCGCGAGAGCGTCCGTCTCCAGGTGCCCCTCGATCGCTTCGCCAGCGCGGAGGAAGTCGCCCCCCTTGCGCGCTTCCTCGCCGGCCCCGGCGCCGCCTACATCACCGGCCAGTGCGTCCATGTCGATGGCGGCATGGTGATGGCGTGAGCGACCACGTCCTGCGGCGGGCGCGCTGCCTCGTCCTCGAAGCGCTCTACGAAGCGGAAACCTCCGGCCACGACGCCGAGGGCGCCTACGAACGGCGGCTGCGCGAAGTGGCGGGCGAGGATCGCGAAGTAACGGGCAAGCGACCCGTCGCCTTCGGGCGCGAGGCGCTCCGCGGCGTGGTTGATTCCCGCGAGGAACTGGACCATCGCCTCCAGCCCGTCGCCCCCCGTCACCCCCTCGCGACCCTCCCCGTCGTCGAGCGGACCATCCTTCGGCTTGCGCTCTGGGAACTCCTTCACGATAATTCAGCGCCGGTCGGAGCCGTCGTGAACGAGGCTGTCGAGCTTGCCCACCGATACGGAAGCGAGACATCGGCTGGCTTCGTGAACGGCGTTCTGCGAACGGTGACCAGAGAGATCAGCTCGACCCGGGAACAAGAACCGGACGAGCCAACAAATTCCCCCCAGGAGATTTAGGTGGCTTCAATCTTTGAGCGTGTCCGGGCCATCGTCGTCGAACAGTTGGGCGTCGACGAAGCTGACGTCGTCCCCACAGCGTCGTTCGTCGATGACCTTGAGGCCGATTCCCTCGATCTCGTCGAGCTCATCATGTCGCTGGAGGAAGAGTTCTCCGGCGATGTCCAGCTCGAAATCAGCGACGAAGACGCCGAGAAGATCGTCACCGTGCAGGACGCGGTAGACTATCTCCAAGACCACGGCATCGAGGACGGCGACTAAGCCTCCCTGTCCCGCCGCCGCGCTGGAGCGTCAGTTTTGGAAATCCTGGGCGTTGGCTACCAGGAAATCCTGCTCATCGTGGCCCTCATCGTGATCGTCGTGGGCCCCCGTCGCTTGCCCGAAATGGCCTACTACCTTGGCCGCGGCGTCAAGAAGCTCCAGCACTACGCGCGCGTTGTGCGGGATGAGTTCAGCGAGGAGTTCACCTACATCAACGAGGAGATGGAGGCGGTCCGCGCCGACGTGAAGGAGATGCGCACGACCGTCCGCGAGGTCCAGGAGGAGCTCTCCGAGGCGCGCGGCGACGTGGAGGAGGCTACCTCCGAGGCGGCGGCGGAAATCGATGGCGCGCGCGCTGGCGTCGGGCAAGGCCTCCCCGGCCAGGGCGCGGACGGGAAGGCCGCGCCGCCGGCCACGACCGCGTCCCCCGCACGCAACGGTTCCGCTGGCGAAGCGGGCGTGAACGGCGCCGCCGCGCCCCGCGGCGTCCCCGGCCCCGCCCATCTCGCCGCCGCGCTGAAATCCGGCCCGCTCGCGCCTGAAGCGGAGTCGCCCGCAGTCGCGGAGGACGAGGCCGAGACCGAGGCGAAGCCCCGGAAACCGCTCGTCTTCTAGCGCATATGGTCAGCGACAGCACGGCCGTCAACCCCGAACAAGGGCCCGAGGGGGCTATCGAGCAGCACGGCGAATCCGATCTCACGATCATGGAGCACCTCCTTGAGTTGAGGAATCGCTTCGTGATCGCCGCCATCGCGCTTGTGCTCGGCGTCATTGCGGTCCTCTTCTTCACCTGGGATCCTCCTGACTCCCTCCCCAACACCTTCGACATCCTCCTCATGCCCGCCCGCGACCGCATCGAGGTCGACCTCGATCTCGTGCAGGAAGTCACGGCCTTCGAGGTTCACCGCCAGAACCCCGACCCCGACAAGATTCCCGCCGGTACCAAATTCCGGGGCGATTGCGACTACACGTGCCTGGGCCTTGCCGAGGGCGAGATCGAGGACATCCTGCACGAGGTATTGCGCCGCGCCTCACGGGGTCTCAGCACCCCCGAGGTTCCCTACGCCGACCTCGAGGGGATCGTCACCGTTCAGGACGCCGTCGACTATCTCGGGGGCAAGAGCGATGAGAACTTCCGTCTCGCCTCCTTCTCGCCCACGGACCGCATCTCCGCCATCTTCAAGATATCGATCTACGGCGGCCTGCTCCTCGCTCTCCCCATCATCATTTACGAGGCGCTCGCCTTCATCGTGCCCGGCCTTACCCGCGGCGAACGGCGGGTACTGTTGCTGGGCACTTGTGGCTGCATGTTCTTCATGCTTGCCGGCATGGCCTTCGCCTACTTCGTCGTCCTTCCCCGCGCCCTCGACTTCCTCCTGGGCGTGGCCGCCGAGAACGTCGAGAACGTCACCGGCATCCACGAGTACATCAGCTTCGTCACCCGTATCATTCTCTGGGTGGGCATCGCCTATCAGCTTCCCGTAGTTCTCGCCATCGCCGCGCGCGTCGGTCTCGTCACCGCTGGTCAGCTGCTGCGCTTCTGGCGGTACGCCATCGTGATCGTCTTTATCCTCGCCGCCATCGCCACGCCCACCCCCGATCCCGTGACGCAATCCGTCGTGGCCATTCCCCTGCTGGGCCTCTACTTCCTCGGCGTCCTCTTCGCCAGGCTGCTCTACCGGAATCGTGACGGAGCGGAGGGGGCGCCCGCATGACGGTCGCGCAGGAAGTCGACGCGCTCTATCGCGAGGTGCGGGGCTGCCAGCGCTGCGACCTCGCCCGCACGCGCACCCTCGCCGTTCCCGGCGAAGGGCCGCTCGACGCCGAGGTGATGTTGATCGGCGAGGCCCCCGGGATGAACGAGGATCGCCAGGGCCGTCCCTTTGTAGGGCAGGCGGGCGCCTTCCTCGAAGAGCTGCTGGGGGAAGCGGGGCTTACCCGGCCCGAGGTCTATATCTGCAACGTCCTCAAGTGCCGCCCGCCCGGCAACCGCGATCCCCTGCCCACCGAAATCGAGGCCTGCGGCGACTACCTCAGCGCCCAGATACGCCTTATTGATCCCCTCCTCATCGTGACGCTCGGCCGCTACTCGATGGCCCGCTTCTTTCCCCGACAGACGATCTCGCGCATTCACGGCCAGCCGCGCGAGACCAGCGGCCGCGTGCTCGTGCCCATGTATCACCCCGCCGCCGCCCTCCACCAGCAACGCCTGCGGAGCGTCATCATGGATGACTTCCGCGCCCTCCCGGAGCTGCTCGAACGCGCGCGCTCCCGCCGCGCCCAGGGCGCCGGGCCCGTCCCCGAAGAGCCCCCTACGGAACAGATGAAGCTGTTTGAGTGACCCTGTGACCAGTACGACCACCACCGCCACCCTGCGCGTCATCCCCCTCGGCGGCCTCGGCGAGATCGGGCGCAACATGATGCTGTTCGAGTATGGCGATGACATCATCGTCGTCGACGTCGGCCTCATGTTTCCCGAAGAAGAGATGCTCGGCGTGGACCTCGTCATCCCCGACTTCTCCTACCTGCAGGCCAACGCGGAGAAGCTGCGCGGCGTCTTCCTCACCCACGGCCACGAGGACCACGTCGGCGCCCTCCCCTACTTCTGCCGCGACTTCAGCGCTCCCATCTACGGAACACGCCTCACGCAGGGGCTGGTCCGCGTGAAGTTGCAGGAACACAAGCTCCCCATCGAGCCCCTGCGCGAGGTTGAGGCCGGCGAGACCGTGAAGGCGGGCGCCTTCGAGGTCGAGTTCTTCCCCGTCGCCCACAGCATCCCCGACGCCTGCGGCCTCATCATCCGCACGCCCCTCGGGACAGTCGTCCATACCGGCGATTTCAAGCTCGACCACACGCCTGTGATGGATCAGCACACCGACCTCACCCGTCTCGGGCAGGTGGGGGGCGAGGGCTGCCTGCTGCTCCTTGCCGATTCCACCTACGCGGAGGTGGAAGGCCACACGCCCAGCGAACAGCTCGTCGGCGATTCCCTCCGCAACATCATGGTGAACGCCGGGGGGCGCGTCATCGTCGCGACCTTCGCGTCCCTCATCGCACGTGTGCAACAGGTCGTGGACGCCGCCGTGTTCACGGACCGCAAGGTGTTCGTGACAGGCCGCTCCATGATCAACAACGTCGCCATGGCCCGCCAGCTCGGCTACCTTGAGGCGCCGGCGGGGACCATCGTCGGGGTCGAGGAGATGAAGGCCACGCCCCCCTCGCGGCTCGCCATCATCACGACCGGCAGCCAGGGCGAACCCACCAGCGCGCTCACGCGCATCGCCAACGGCACGCACCGCCACATCAGCATCGTCGAGGGCGACACGGTCGTGCTCTCCGCCAACGCCATCCCTGGCAATGAGCAGGCCGTCGCGCGCAACGTCGACAACCTCTTTCGCCAGGGCGCGCATGTCCTCTACAACCGCGTCGAGAACGTCCACGTGCGCGGTCACGCCAGCCAGGACGAGCTCAAGATCATCCAGAGCATTCTTCAGCCCGAGTACTTCGTGCCCATCCACGGCGAATACCGCCATCTGGTCACGCATGCGCGCCTCGCCGAGCGCGTGGGCGTGCCCGAGGGCAACGCCTTCGTGCTCACGGATGGCGATGTGCTGGAGATCGATGACCGCGAGGCTCGCCGCGCCGGCCGCGTCGACGCCAGCTACGTCTATATCGATGGCCTCGGGATCGGCGATGTGGATGAGTACATCCTGCGCGATCGCGCCCATCTCTCCACCGATGGCGTGGTCGTGGTCATCGTCGCCGTCGACGCGCAGACGGGGCGACTCGCGCGCCCCGCCGAGACGCTTTCGCGCGGATTCGTGGACAACGAGGAGAACGCGTCCCTCCTCGACCGCGCCGCGCGCGTTGCCGAGGGCGCCCTTGAAGGGCGTGAACACGCCGCCCCCGCCGGCGAGGTGAACGCGCGCCTGAAGGACGCTTTGAGCAAGTTCTTGTACGATGAGACGCGGCGACGGCCGATGGTGCTGCCCGTCACGGTCGAGGTGTAGTCGAGAAGCCTCGGGTCTGGGCGGCGCCGGCGGGGAGTTCGTCCGCGCAGGAGAACCGCTCGTATGGCGGCTCGTTCGCGATCCCGGCCTGAATCCGGGCGCAAGCAGGGAAAGTCGCGTCTGCCCCTGCCCCAATCCCGTCTCTTCCGCGCCCAGATTGCGGGCGTTGTCATCCTTGCGGCGACGCTTGCGGCGCTCCCCTGGTTCATCGATGTGCGGGGCGTCGCCGCCGATGTCGGTACCTGGATTCTCGAGACCTTTGGCTTTGGCCTTGCGGTCGTGGCGGGCGTGCCGCTGGCCTGGGGCGTTGCCGTCTGGCGCCGGGATCGGGAGGCGCGCTGGCTCTTCTGGCGGCGCGTCGCCGGCTATGCCCTGCTGGGCCTCTTCGCGTGGGGCGCCCTTGGGCTCAACTCCGCTGACTGGACCGTGGCGGGCGTGAGCTTTGGCGAGGTCACGCTGGGCGGTGAAATCGGCCGCGCGATCGTCAGCGGCTGGCAGAACGCGCTGGTCTGGCTGGCCGCGGGCGCGTTCGCGCTCGCGCTCCTCGCGCCCCGCTTCGCTCTCTCGCTGGTACAGGGAACCCGCCGCGGCTTGGCCTACGCCTGGGCCGAGCGCTGGCCCCACCGCGCCCTTGCCAGCCTGCGGCGTGGCGCCGCCGCCAGCGCCCGTCTCTTCCGCCGTCGCCGCGAGGCGCGCGCCCGGGTTCCTGTTATCGGCGGCCCCGCCTGGGAATCCGCCGGACCGGGCCCCGCCGTCGCGTTTGAGCGGTCCCCCATCATCTTCCGCCCCCGCGTCGAGCCCGGCGCTCCCCAGACCGGCGCCGCCGCCCCGGAGTCTCCCGCCGCCCCCGACGACGAGCCCGCCGGTTCCGAGCCGTCGGACTCCCCGGCGGAGCCCCCGGAAGATGACCTTGATGACGACCTCGACGGCGATGACGAACCCCATCAGCTGGCGCTCGAGGACAAGGGCGGCTGGCAGCTCCCCCCGATCGAGCTGCTTCAGGAGCCCAAACCCAGCCGCAACCACAAGCACGACAACGCCGCCCGCGCCCAGCTCATCGTCGATACCCTTGCAAGCTTCGGCGTCGACGCCTCTGTCGTTGAGATCAACGAGGGGCCGGCGGTCACTCAGTTCGGAATCGAGCCAGGCTGGGAGATCAAGTACAAGCAGGTCGCCCTCAAGGACGCTGACGGCAAGGCGGCACTCGATGCCGAGGGCCGGCCGCTGAAGGAACGCGTCGAGACGGGCCGCACCCGCGTCCGCGTCAACAAGATCACGGCTCTGCAGAGCGATCTGGCCCTCGCGCTGGCCGCCCCCAGCCTGCGCATCGAGGCGCCCGTCCCCGGTCGCGCCATCGTCGGCATTGAGGTTCCGAACGAGGTCGCCTCGGTGGTCACTCTCCGCACCGTGATGGAGAGCTCCCAGTACCGCGAGCTGAGCGGGCGCTCCCGTCTCGCCATCTCGCTGGGCAAGGGCGCCTCCGGGAAGCCCGTCGTCGCCAACCTCGCGAAGATGCCGCACCTGCTCATCGCCGGCGCCACGGGCAGCGGCAAGAGCGTCTGCCTGAACGCCATCATCACGAACCTCATCACCAACGCCACCCCTGACGAAGTGCGCTTCATCATGATCGACCCCAAGCGCGTCGAGATGACCACCTACTCGCGCCTGCCCCACCTCGCCTTCAGCGAGGTCATCGTCGACCTCGACAAGGTCGTGGGCACGCTGCAGGCGATCGTGGCCGAGATGGAGGCCCGCTACCGCAAGTTCGCGGACGTCGGCGTGCGCAACATCGAGGCCTACAACCGCCACCCGCGTGTGCTCAAGAAGCTGCCCTACTGGGTGCTCATCATCGACGAGCTCGCCGATCTCATGATGGTCGCGCCCTTCGAGGTCGAGAAGCTCCTCTGCCGCCTCGCGCAGCTGGCGCGGGCCACCGGCATCCATCTCGTGGTGGCGACCCAGCGCCCCTCCGTCGATGTCGTCACGGGCCTCATCAAGGCGAACTTCCCCACCCGCATCGCCTTCGCGGTCACCTCCGTCACGGACTCGCGCACCATCCTCGATATGGGCGGCGCGGAGAAGCTGCTCGGGCAAGGCGACATGCTCTACCTGCCCACCGACGCCGGCAAACCGACGCGCATCCAGGGCGTGTACGTCTCCGACGCCGAAGTGGAGCGCCTCGTCGAGTTCTGGGCGGATGAGCGCTTCCACGCCCTTCGCCCGGAAACAGCCGATGACCTCCTCGAAGATGCGCTCATCGCGCAGAATGGCGGCGACGACCTCGAGGTCGAGGACGACGATCCCCTCCTCGACGACGCCCGCGACCTTGCGGCGCGCCACACCCGCCTTTCGCCCTCGCTCCTGCAGCGCCGCCTGAACGTCGGCTATCTGAAGGCGGAGCGCCTGATCGGCGCCCTTGAGCGCGAGGGCGTCCTCGGCCCGCGGCTCGAGGGCGAATCCCGCGAGGTGCTCGCCGGCGACAACTCCTGACGGGGGCGCTTGCTACACTCATGGCCATGGCCCTTCGAGGATTGCTCCGTCGTGATGACGCGGATGAACGCTCCGCCGGGGAGCGTCTCACCCGTTGCCCCGCCTGCGATGCCGATCTTTCGGATTCACGAACCTATGAGCGCCATCGCGTCTGCCACGCCTGCGGTCATCATTACCACCTTGGCGCGCGCCAGCGGCTGGCGACCATCCTCGACGCCGCCAGCTTCCGCGAGATGGACCGCAGCGTCACCGCGCTTGATCCGATCCAGTTCCGCGAGCGCCAGTCCTACCGCCATCGCGTGCTGGAGGCGCAGCGGCGGACGGGGCTCGCCGAAGCCGCCCTCACGGGCACGGGAACCCTGTACGGCCGCGAGGTCGTCGTGGCCGCTCTCGATTTCGGCTTCCTTGGCGGCTCCATCGGCGTCGCCAGCGGCGAGCGCCTCGCCCGCGCCTTTGAGCGGGCGGCGCGCAGGGACCAGGCCGTCATCACCGTGCTTTCCACGTCCGGCGTCCGCATGCGCGAGGGCCTGCTCGCCCTGATGCAGCTCCCGCGTCTCGCCACCGCCCATCAGAAGCTGGCCGAGAAGGGTCTTCCCCACGTAGCCCTGCTCTCCGACCCCGCGACCGGCTCCGCCTTCGCGGGGCTCGCCAATCTCGCCGACTTCATCATCGCCGAGCCCGACGCCCTCATTGGCTACTCCGCCTTGCGGAAGATGCGGGAGCGCACGGGCGCGGAGCTCCCCGAAGACGCGCATACCTCGGAATCGCATCTCCGGCGGGGGCTCATCGACGCCATCGTGAAGCGCGAGGACTTGCGCCCGTCGCTGGGCCTCCTCCTCGATCTCTTCATGAGCAACTATGAACTCCATTCGGTCGGGCGCCCGGCGCGCGAACCGAGGGAGTACGCGCGCCTCGAGGCCTGGCGGCAAGTGCAACTCTCGCGCCACGAGAACCGCCCCACCGCGCCCGACTTCATCCGTCGCATCGCCACCACCTTCGTCGAGATTCACGGCGACCGCAGCGGCGAGGACGATCCCGCCATCAGCGCCGGCGTTGGGCTGCTCGGCGGCGCGGCGGTCATGTTGGTCGGCCAGAACCGCCTGCGGGGCGTCGCCGGGCCGGGGGCCATCGGCCCCGCCGGCTTCCATAAGGTTCGCCGCGCCATGCGTCTCGCCCGGAAGTTCCGGTTGCCCCTCATCACCTTCCTCGATTCCGATGGCGCGCGCGCCGATCTGGCCGCCGAGGAGGCTGGCCTCAGCGACGCCATCGCCCGCTGCATGAGCGACATGCTGTGTCTGCAATCCCCCTCCCTGGCGGTGATTACGGGGGGGGGCGCGTCCGAGGCGGCCCTCGCCATGGCCGTCGCCGATCGCGTGCTTATGCTGGAGAACGCCGTGTATGAGGTCGTCTCGCCCGAAGACGCCGCCCGCCGCCTCTACGGCGATGACTCACACGTTGACGAAGTGGCCGAACGGCTGCGCCTCACGTCGCATGACTGCCTCCGCCTCGGCATCGTCGACACCATCGTGCCTGAGCCCGGGGAAGGCGCCCATACCAATCACGACGAGGCCTCCCTGCTGCTGCGACGCTACCTCGTGCAGGCGCTCACCGCGATCCAGGGGGAGCGACCGAAGCGCCGCCTCAACCGCCGCCGCGACCGGTATCGCAACACGGGCGAAACGCACGCCTGGGTGCGCGGCCCCATTGAGCGCCGCATCGCCGACCTTGCCGATCGGTTCGCGCACTGGCGCAGCCGTCTGGGCCGCCATCCCCGCCGCGCCCCGCGCATGGCTGATACTCCCGCTGACCCCGAGATCATGCGCTAGCGCCGGCAAGCGCGAGGCTGCCACGAAGAGACGGGTTCTGGTTTTGGGGGAGGGGGTTCTGCTAGGCGCGGCGCCGCGCCGCTGGTTCACCGGCGCTGTCCATCGCCCCGGGAAGCACCGTCCGGCGCGATGGCGCCGAAGGTTCCTGGCAGGCGCGCACGAAAACGTTGTCCACGCTCTCGATGATGCCCTGCTCGCGCGCCTGCTCGCGCACGAAGGCGACCGTGTTCGAGATAGCCGCCTCGAAGCCCGGCCATTCGGAACAGCGCAGCACCCGCAGATGGCGGGTTGATTCGTTCCACTCAACGATCAGGCGCGGGCTTGTCGAGGGACCGGCGCTGAAGCGCGTGTAGCCGCCAAGGTACTCCTTGGTCAGGTACAGACCCTTTGCGGCAGGGTCGATCGACGCCCGTTGGAGGGCGTCCCAACTCTCACCCAGGGCGAGAAGCAGTCGGAAGGCGACGTCATTGGTCTCTGCTCGCATCAAGCGCTCCTTGTCAGACAACCCAGGCGGTCGACGCGAGAAGCAGTCGACACCCCACCGTCTTCCAGTCTACTCGCGCCCTCCGCGCCTTGCCACGTCCCCCAATCGTTTTGTCGAGGCGCACGCGGGACCGTGAACGGATGGCCTGCTACGATCGCGTTTCCGTGGGGCTGTAGCTCAATTGGGAGAGCGTTTGACTGGCAGTCAAAAGGTAGGGGGTTCGAATCCCCCCAGCTCCACCAGCGCGCCGCCGTGCGCATCCTCTCGCTGAAGGCGCCCGCTGCGGCGCCACGCCCCAGCCATCCCTATAGGGATGGCTGACCCTCAGGACTCGTCCTCGCTGGCCTCCCGCCAGCGGAGAACCGGGCGGCGCGCGGCGGTCGCTTCATCGAGCCGTCCGATGGGGGCGCTCCAGGGCGCGCCCCGGAGCGTCTCGGGATCGCGCGCGGCTTCCTCCGCGATTGCGATCATCGCCGCCGCCAGCGCTTCGATGGTCTCGGGCGGCTCCGTTTCCGTGGGCTCCAGCATGAGCGCCTCTTCCACGATCAGGGGGAAGTAGACGGTCGGCGGGTGAAAGCCGTGATCGATCAGCCGCTTCGCGATGTCGTAGGTCCGCACGCCGTGTTCGCGCCGCTGCCGCGAGCCCGAAAAGACGACCTCGTGCAGGACTGGGCGGTCGTAGGGCAGGTCATAGTGGTCCTGCAGCAGCGCGCGCAGGTAGTTGGCGTTGAGCACGGCCTGACCGGAGACGGCGCGCAGCCCTTCCAGCCCAAGGGCGCGCATGTAGGCGTACGCGCGGATGAGCACGCCCGTGTTGCCGTGGAACTGCTGGAGCTGGCCGATGCTGCGTTCCGGTCTCGCGAGGCGCACAACGCCGTCCTCGCCTTCCTCCACGACCGGCGCCGGCAGGTACGGGGCCAGCGCTTCGCTGCAGCAGACCGGCCCCGCCCCCGGCCCCCCTCCCCCGTGGGGCGTGCTGAAGCTCTTGTGCAGGTTGAGGTGCACAACGTCGAAGCCAAGATCGCCGTAGCGCGCGCGCCCCATAATCGCGTTGAAGTTGGCCCCGTCCCCGTACAGGTAGGCGCCCGCCTCGTGGATCAGGTCCGCGACCTCCTCGATGCCCTGCTCCCAGAGTCCGAGCGTGTTCGGCGCGGTCACCATGACGGCCGCCACGGACTCATCCAGCTGGCGCTCAATCGTCTCGCGGTCGAGTGAACCGTCCGCCGCCGTCGGGATCTGCGTGACAAGGAAGCCCGCCATCGCGGCCGTCGCCGGGTTTGTGCCGTGCGCGGAGTCGGGCACGAGGATGCGCCGCCGCGTTTCCAGTTCCCCGCGATCCTCCAGCGCGCGCGTGATCATGAGCACGCCCGCGAGTTCCCCCTGCGCGCCCGCCGCCGGCGCCAGGCTCACCGCTGGCAGTCCCGTCGCGTCGCCCAGCCCGCGGCGCAGCTCCAGCAGGACGCGCAGCGTGCCCTGCGCGTCCTCCGCGGGGGACAGGGGATGCGCTTCCGCGAACCCCGGCAGCGCGGCCGCCAGATCGTTGACCTTGGGGTTGTACTTCATCGTGCAGGAGCCCAGCGGGTAGGCGCCGGAGTCGATGCCGTAGTTCCGCGCGGAGAGGGCTGTGTAGTAACGGACCAGCTCCCCCTGGCCGAGTTCGGGCAGGCGCAGCGAGTCCCGCAACAGGCGCGCGTCCGGCAACGGCGTCGGCGCTCCCTTCCAGACGGGCGTGTCGACGGCGCGACGGCCGGGGGCGCCGCGATCGAAGCTGAGGCGCGCGCCGAAGTCCTCGCGGTCGGGGCGCAGGCGGCTCACGCGCGCCCTCCGATCTCCGTCAGCGCCTCGATGAGCGCGTCCACGTGGGCGTCCGGCGTCGCTTCGGTGACGGCGAAGAGCAGGGCCTCGCGCGTCTCGGGCTCAGGCCGCCCGGAGACGTTGAGGCCGGCGCCGATGCCCCGCGCGGCGAGTTCGGCCGCCAGTTCGCGGGCGGGCATCGGTCCGCGCACGAGGAACTCCTGGAACCAGGGCCCCCGTTCCGGAACCTCGAACCCGGGAAGCGCGGCGATGCGCGCGGCGGCGTCGTGCGCGCGCTGGTAGCAGAGTTCGGCCGCCTCGCGCAGCCCCCGCGGGCCGAGCGCCTGCACCGTGATCGTGAACGCGAGCGCGACCAGCGATTGCGCCGTGGATACGTTCGAAGTCGCGCGCTCCCGCCGGATGAACTGCTCCCGCGCCTGCAGCGTGAGCACGTAGCCTGTGCGCGGTGTTCCTTCTCCTTCGGGGGGAGCGTGCAACTCCGTCGTACGGCCGACGATGCGGCCGGGCATCTGCCGCATGAACGGCGAGCGCGCCGCGAACAGCCCCAGCGAGGGTCCGCCGAACGCGGGTCCTCCCGCGAGGTCGCGTCCCTCGCCCGTGACGATGTCAGCGCCCGCCTCCCCCGGCGCCCGCAGGAGTCCGAGGGCGAAGGGATCGGCGACCGCTACGATCAGCGCCCCCTTGGGGTGCGCCGCCATGGCGATCGGCTCAAGGTCCACGATCGCGCCGAGGAAGTCCGGCTGCTGGACCACGAGGCAGGCGTGCTCCTCGCTGACGGCGTCCACCGAGGACACCGTGTCCACGCGCAAGCCCGCGCCGCGGGCGTAGGCGCGCGTCACATCCGCCGTTCCGGGATGCAACGGCTCCAGCAGCGCGACGGCGCTTCGCTTCGTGGCGCGCACGGCCAGGAGGCAGGCCTCGGCGGTCGCGCTGGCGACGTCGTAGAGGCCGGTGTTGGACACGTCCATCCCCGTCAGTTCACAGACCACTGACTGGTACTCAAACGAGGATTGCAGCGTCCCCTGGCTGATCTCCGGCTGGTACGGCGTGTAGGCGGTCATGAACTCGGAGCGGGAGGTCAGGTTGGCGGCGATGGCGGGAATGGAGCGCCGGTACGCCCCCGCGCCGAGGAAGCTGGGCCGCGAGGGGGAGACGTTCTCCGTCGCGCGCTGTTCGAGGAGCGCGATCAGCTCCGGCTCCGTCAGCGCCGGCGGCAGGTCGATCGGCGGATCGCGGAAGGCGGGCGGCAGATCGGCGAACAGCGTCTCAAGGTCGGCGGCGCCCACGCGCTCCAGCATCCGCGCCCGATCGGCTTCCGTGGCGGGGATGTATGGATGGGGCGACCCGCCGGCTGCCGGCTCCGCCAACGCTAACGCTCCGGAAGCTGGGCGACGTAGGCCGCGGCGTCGAGCAGGCCATCGAGTTCGGCCCCGTCCGCCAGCCGCACCCGAATCATCCAGCCCTCGTCGTAGGGCGACTCATTCACCAGTTCGGGGCGTTCTTCCAGCTCCCCGTTGGCGGCGATTACTTCCCCGCTGACGGGGCTGTAGAAGTCGGAGACGGTCTTCGCTGACTCGATCTCGCCGCAGCGTTCTCCCGCTGTGACCGTATCGCCCGCGCCCGGGAGGTCGAGATAGACCACGTCCCCCACCTGATCCTGGGCGTAGTCCGTGATGCCGATCACGGCTTCATCGGGGCTGTCCGCGTCGCGGCGCAGCCACTCATGTTCAGGCGTGTAGCGCAGGTCGTCGGGAGTCTCGTGGTCCATTGTCATGCTTCCTGTGATTCCTTCGGCTTTCGGTAGAACGGGCGGCGCACGACCTCGACGGGCAGCGCGCGCCCGCGCACGTCCACATCGAGCTCCACGCCGGGTTTCGCGAGCCGCACGGGAAGGTAGGCCATGCCTATCCCGAGGCGCAAGCTCGGGCTGAAGGCGCCGCTCGTGAGGCGGCTGACGGGCGCCTCGCCCCCGCGCTCGCGTATCTCGAATCCCGCCCGCAACACGCCGCGCTCTTGCGCCACGACATGCGCGAGGCGCCGCGTGCGGGGGCGGTCCTTCGCCGCGATCAGCGCATCCCGTCCGGTGAAGGGCGCGCCGTCATCGAGGCTCACGGCGAACCCGAGCCCCGCTTCGTACGGATGCGTGGTCGCGTCGATGTCGGCGCCGTGCAGGGGCAGGGCCGCCTCCAGACGGAGCGTATCGCGCGCCCCCAGTCCCGCTGGCGTCGCCTCCGCCGCGAGGAACGCGTCCCAGAGCGCCGCCGCCTGTTCCGCGCCCACGACGCACTCCCCGCCATCCTCTCCCGTGTACCCCGTGCGGGCCACGAGCAGGGGCGTCCCCCGCCAGTCCAGCTCCGCGCAATCACGCGGCTTCAGGGCGGCGAAGCCCTCGCCCAGCACGCCGCCCAGCAACTCCACCGCCGCCGGACCCTGAACGGCGAGCATCACCGTTTCGGACGTGACGTCGGAGGCGCCGTCCCCCGCGACCGCGCGCAGCCGTTCGAAGTCCTCAGCGGCGTTGGCGGCGTTGTGGATGACCAGCCAGCGTTCCCCCGGCAGGCGGTAGATGAAGACGTCGTCGTCGATGCCGCCGGTCTCGTTGCAGTAGAGCGAGTAGTGCGCCGTTCCCACCGGCAGCGCGGTCACGTCGAAGGTTGTCACCGAGCGCAACAGCTCCGCCGCGCGCGGCCCTTCCACCCACGCCCGCGCGAGATGCGAGACATCGAAGACGCCGGCGCGCTCGCGCACCGCCTGGTGTTCGCTGACGATACCCTCGTACTGGAGCGGCATCTCCCAGCCCGCGAACGGGGCGAAGCGGGCGCCGAGCGATTGGTGTCGCTCGCGCAGGGTCAGCCGCCGCAGCGGGGCGCCCGCGCCGGAACCGTCGTCGCTCTCCATAGCTGCGACTGTACCGACACCCTGTCAGGCGGGCTACCTCCCTCCGGTTAAAGCGTGAGAAGCGGGCGCCGCCCACCCCATGCGCTAGGCTATGCCGGTGGTCATCCGCGCGTTGTGGAAGCGCAGGCCAGGCGGCGCCCGAGGCCCCTTCCGCGCAGCGGGGCCGGACTCGCTGGAGGAGCGCATCCTCCTCCGCGCGCTCCAGGATCTCGCCGGCGCCGCCCGCGGCGTCGTGTATGACGCGCCTCGCGGGGAGCGCCCGCTGCGGCTCCCGCTCACGCCCATTTTCCTGGAAGGATCGCGTTCCTGGTCCCGTTTCCTGCGCGCCCGCCGCGCGCTCGATGACGGCAATCTCACGTTGCTCCTGTCGCTTCGTCCCCTGCCCGAGGACGAGCGCCGCCTGGTCGTTGACTGGGGAGCGACGCACGCCAACTGCTTCCTGCTGGTTGAACCGCGCAGGCCCGACTGCGACCTCACGGACGCGCGTTCGCCGCTCACGCAGGAAGTGTTCGATCTCTGCCGGCGGGCGGCGGCGGACGAACCATCCGCGTCCGCCGCCGCGCTCGAGCGCTGGACCGCGCCAACCGCCCTCGGGGAGCGGCTCCGCGAACTGTACGGTCGCTGGGTCTGGTGGGAGGCGCCGCCGCCGCACGGACGCTCCCGCGAGGAGTCCCTGATCCTCGCCGGCCCCTCTGATACGCTCTCGATCCAGCTCCTCCCCCTGCTCTACGATCGCTTCCCCCAGCAGAGTTTCGACGTCGCCGTGGCTGAGTTGCAGGCGTCGGAGCGGGAGCTGTTCGGAGGCGCGGTCGCGCGCGCGCATTCCGTCTTCCGCACGCGGCTGGGGCTGCCCATCCTCCATGATCCCCACGCCGTCGACCGCGCCGTCCGCCAGCTCGTGAACCTCGGCCGGATGTCGGTCACGAGCGGCGGCTCCGAAGCCGTGCTCTACGGCCCCGGCCGCCCCGTCCCCGAGGACATGCCCGACGAGGAGTTCGCGCGCCTCGAGATGCTCTAGGGTCGCTCCCCCCCAGCGGCGCTAGGCGAGCTTCGTGAAGCCCAGCATCAGGCGGATGGGGATGCGCTGAATGACGCTCGGCACATAGGGCGGGTCGCCCTCGATCATGCGGATGTCGCCCATGCGTCGCAGGAGCTCCTGTACGGCGACGCGCCCCTCCTGCCGCGCCAGCCCGGCGCCCGGACAGTAGTGCACGCCGTGACCGAAGCCGAGGTGCGGGCAGGTCCGCTCGCGCTCGAGGTCGAACGCCTCGCCGTTCTCAAACTTCTCCGCGTCGTGGTTCCCCGATCCGTAGATCACCATGAGCTTCTCGCCCCGCTTCACCGCGACGCCGCCGACGCTCGTGTCCCGCAGCGCGATGCGGAAGACGCCGGGCACGGGCGTGTCATAGCGCAGAACCTCCTCGATGAACCCGCCCGCCAGCGAGGGATCGTCCCGCAGCGCCTGCTGCGCCTCGGGCTGGCGCAGCAGCACCAGCATCGAGTTCGTCATCAGCTCCGGCGTATTGGCGTCGCCGCCGGCGGCGTAGAGCAGGGTGATCATGCTCACCAGCGACTCCAGCGGCGGCGGTTCGCCCGTATCGTCGAACGTGGCTGCCGCGAGGTCGCTCATGATGTCGCCGTGCGGGCGCTTGCGGCGCTCCGCCATCGCCTCCATGAAGTAGTCCGTGAGGAACTCGTTCTCCGTGATCTCCTCGCGCGTCTCTTCCTGTCGCTGGTACGAACCGGAGGGGTCTTCCGCCGCCTTCGCCATCGCCGCCAGCCGTCCCATGAAGTACTGCCTGAAGTAGTCGTGGTCCTCCGCTGGCAGGCCGATGAGCTCCCCTACGACAAGCCGCGGCAGCATGTGCGAGAACTCCGTCACGAACTCGACCTCCCCGCGGTCGATGAAGGCGTCGATGATCTCGTTCGTGATCTCGCGCACGCGCGGCTCCAGCGCGGCCACGTGGCGGGGCGTGAAGAAGCGGTTGATGAGCCGTTTGTGGCGGGTGTGATCGGGGGGATCGTTCGAGAGAATCTTGTCGCTGAAAGGCTGCGCGTCGCGCCATTCCGCCAGCTCATCGAGGGGCGCGGGCGGGTCAGTGTAGGGCGCGTTCGCCACGAGAATGCTGGAGAACGTCTCCGGCTGCGCGTTCACCTCGAGGATGTCCTCGTAGCGGCTCAGCAGGAACACCCCGTAGTCCGGCTCGCGGTAGATCGGCGCCTCCTCCCGCAGCGCCCGATAGAACGGATACGGATTCGCCAGGATCTCCTCGTTCAGCTTCAGGAACCCGTAATCCTCCAGCGCGTGCGTCATGACGCCTGCTCCATCCCGTTGCGCTGGCCGTCATACGCCGCGCCGCTGATGGCGCGCGCTTCACTTCGCATCGCAGAACCTCCCAGGTCCCCGCAGGGACGCTCAGGGATTCAATCCTACGCCTGTGGCCGGGGGGCGATGGGCGCGCCGGCGGCTCAAGCGTGGCGCCCCATCCGGTATCCTGCTTCGCCATGACCGCCGGCGCTTTCGATCCCGCCCTGCTGGAGGGGAAGGACTTCCAGTTGAACCCCTACCCCGCGCTCAAGCGGTTGCGTGATGAGCACCCCGTTTGGCGCCACCCGCGCGACGGCGTCTGGTACGTCACCCGCTACGACGACGTTGTCGCCGGCTTCCTCGACCACGAGGCGCTCTCCAGCACGATCTTTGAGCAGTCCCACAGCGCGGTCTTTGGCCCCTCCCTCACCGCCATGGATGGGGATGAACACACGCAGAAGCGCGCCATCATCGCCCCCGAGTTCGTGGGCCGAAAACTCGAGGCCTTCCTCCCCGTCATCGAGGACAACATCCGCCGCCTCATCGTGCGCTTCACCGAGAAAGCCGCGCGCGACCTCGTCGAGGGCTTCATCGAACGGCGTGAGGTCGACCTCGTGGACCAGTTCAGCACGCGCCTTCCCGTCAATGTCATCGTCGATATGCTCGCCCTGCCCCAGTCCGACCACGATCGCTTCCACTCCTGGTACCCCGCCTTCCTCGCCGGTCTCGGCCCCGACCCCGTCCTGCGCCAGAAGGGCGTCGAGGCGAACGCCGAGTTCCACGAGTACCTCGACCCCTTCGTTCAGGAGCGCCTGCGGAACCCCGGCGAGGACCTCATCTCCCGCCTCTGCGCCGCCGAGGTCGAGGGCGAGCGCCTTTCTGTTCACGACATCAAGTCATTCGTGAGCCTCCTGCTGACCGCTGGGGGCGAGACCACCGACCGCGCCATCGCCAATCTCTGGTGGCTCCTCCTCAATCACCCGGACCAGTTCGAGGCGGTGAGGCGGGACCACTCCCTGATCGACCAGGCGTTCACCGAGACGATGCGTTGCGAAGCCCCCGTGGGGGGCGAAGCGCGGCTCGCGCTGCGTGACTGGACGATGCGCGGCGTGACCGTGCCCGCGGGCAGCGTCGTCAACCTTTCCATCCACGGCGCCAACCACGACGAGCGCGTCTTCGCCGACCCGGAAGCGTTCGACATCTTCCGCGATGACCTCTACATCGGGCGGGAGATGCGGGTTGGCTACCGCGAGGGCGGCCGCTCAAGCCACATCGGCTTCGGTCTGGGCAAACACTTCTGCGTGGGCTATCAGCTGGCCCGCACGGAGGCGGTCGTGGGAACCCGCATGATCCTTAAGGCCATCTCCGATATCCGTCTCAAGCCCGGCCGCAACCCCGTCATGGGCGGGAATGCGGGGATGCGCTCCGTCACCTCCCTCGATCTCGAGTTCGCCCCCGCCTGAGCCCGCGGACGCGCCCCGCGCTCCGGCGCCCTACACTGCCCCACGCGAACGAATCAAACAGGAGGCGCCCCATGGATTACCGCAACATCGGCAACTCGGACCTGCAGGTCTCGGTTGTCGGGCTCGGCTGCAACAACTTCGGCATGCGCATCGGCCAGGACGACGCCAACGCCGTCGTGGACAAGGCGATCGAGTTCGGCGTGAACTTCTTCGACACGGCGGAGATGTACGCCGGCGAACACGGCCCCTCCGAGGAGATTCTGGGCAAGGCCCTCGGCGACCGTCGCGGCGACGTCGTCATCGCCACCAAGTTCGGCATGCCCACGCAGATGACGCCGACCGGCATCCAGTCGCCCGGCAGCGGAACCCGCGAGTACATCACGAACGCCCTCACGAACAGCCTCAGCCGGCTCGGGACCGACTACATCGACCTCTACATGGTGCACTTCCCCGACCCCGATACCCCCGCCGAGGAGACTGCGGGTGTGCTCAACGACCTCGTGAAGGAGGGCAAAGTCCGCTACGCCGGTCTCTCGAACGTCTCCGGTGAGCAGATTCGGGAAGCGAAGCGGGCCACGGAGTCGAACGGGTTCGCCCCCTATATCTCCGTGGAGAACGAATGGAGCCTTGTCGACCGCGCGATCGAGGCGGACGCGGCCCCCGCCGCCGTCGAGTGCGGGTACGGCGTCTTCCCCTACTTCCCTCTTGCGGGCGGCTTCCTCACGGGCAAGTACCGCCAGGGCGAGGAGATGCCCGCTGGCGGCCGCCTGACCGAGGGCGTGCTCGCCGGGCTGGCCGGCAAGTACATCAACGACCGTAACTGGGGCATCCTTGCCGCGGCCGGGGAGTACGCCGCCGCTCAGGGCCATTCCGTGCTCGACCTCGCCATCGCCTGGCTGCTCGCCCAGCGAGGCGTGCCCAGCGTCATCTCGGGGGCGACCCGTCCGGGGCAGCTCGAGGCGAACGTCGCCGCCGGCGCCTGGACCCTTACGGGGGATGACGTGGCCGCCATCAACGCGTTCGCGAGCTAGCGGGTGGCGATTCTCCCCTCGCTTTCGCTGAATCTCGGGAGCCCCGAGCCCGAGCGGTTGATCGCCTTCTATCGCGACGCCCTCGGGCTTGCTCCCGCGCCGGAGGTCAGTCCCGGCGCCTTCGCGCTCGGCGGCGGGTTCCTCATCGTGAGCGCTCACAGCGAGGTCGCCGGCCCCGCCACGGACGCCGTGCGCTACCTCATCAACTTCGTGGTCGACGACCTCGACGCCGAACGCGCGCGTCTGGAGGCGTATGGCGTGCGGTTCTTGCGGAGCAAGGGCGAAGAGCCCTGGGGCGGGCGCATCTCCACCTTCCCCGACCCCGACGGCAACTACTGCCAGCTCATCGAGACCCCGGAGTCGCGAGCGCCCAGGCCTGGTTCGGGGTAGCTGTGCGCGGGAGCGTGAGGCTGCCGCGGCGTGACCTCGACCGTGGACTTGTGTAGGGTACGCTGCGCCAGCGTTCACCCATACCTATCGGACCATAACGGGATGCCCGTTGTCAGGAGCAGCCCGTGCGCCACCGCTTTCTTGCCGTGGCGCTCGTTGCTGGCGTCGCGCTCATGGCCGCCGTCTCGACGGGAGGATCCCTCGCGACCGTCACGCTGAGCGCGGACTCGGAAGTACCCGAATTCATCGCCGTCAGCACTGTCCAGAAGCGGGTGAGCGGGAATCCGCAGGCGATAATGGTCGAAGCGCCGCCGGGCGAGAGCGGCGACCTGCTCCTGGCCGTGGTCGCGCTCGCTCGCGACGTCACGCCTGAGGCGGGCGATGGCTGGACGCTCATCGACTCAGGCGTCGCTGCCGAAGACGAAGCGGACCTGTCCCTCTGGTACCGCCTTGTCGGGCCGTCGGAGGCGGAGAACTACACCTTCTCGTGGACGGACGGGAAGACGCGGGGCGCGGCGTCGATCCTGCGCTACCGCGGCGTCGATCCCGCCAACCCCATAGGGGCGAGCGCGTTCGGGACGGGCGAAACCGACGATCTTCCGAACGCCCCCAGCGTCACCGCCTCCAGCGGGGGAGCGCGCGTGGTGCGAGTGTTCGCCATGTACGGCGTCTCCATGACGGCAAGCGAGGAGCCGCCAGCCGGCCATGAGGAGCGCGTCTTCACTGGCGCTCCGGGCAGTAACGGCGTCGTCATGAGCGCGGCCGACGCGGCCCTGCGCAGTGGGGGAGCGACGGGCGCGGCGTCCTTTCGGCTGGATGCGCCGAAGGGAAGGGCGTGGCGGGCGGGGACGGTCGTCATCCGTTCGCCGTCGCCAGCGCCGCCGCCACCACTGCCACCGCCGCCGGAGCCAACTCCCGCCCCTGTACCTACTCCTGCGCCGCCGCCCGCGCCGATGCCGGGAGGGCCAACCTTCGTTGACGCCGCCGCGGGTTCCAAGAATACGAGCTCTGGCGTTCAGGAACTCGTCATCACCACTCCTCCCGCTGGCGAGGTTGGGGACCTGCTCATTGCGATTCTGGCGACCCGCTCCGAACGCCCACCCCAGGCGCCGGATGGCTGGACGCTCATCGATCGCGGTTCGACCGAGGGGAAGGGCGCGACGCTTGGCATCTGGTATCGCCTGGCAGGTGACTCAGAGCCTCCCAGCCACGCGTTCTCATGGCTGGGAGGCAAGAGCGAGGCGGCAGGCGGCATCCTCCGCTACCGCAACATTGACCCGAAGGAGCCCATCGGCGGCGTCACGCTGGCTACAGGAAAGGGGAACACTGTCACCGCTCCGAGCGTTGACGGGCGCGCGGACGCGCGCATCCTCTACGCGTACGCCGTCGGTGACGGCGACCGCACGATCACCGCTCCCATCGGGGTCCAGGGGCGCTTCTCCAGACGCAGCAGAGGCAGTACAGGCGTCCATGCCGGCGCCGCCGATGCGGTGCTCGCGGCTGCAGGACAAAGCGGGACGGCGACGTTCTCGTTCGCCGAGACGACGAAGCGTGTCTGGCGGGCGGTCACGATTGCGATCAACCCACCAGCCGTCGAGGAACCCACGCCAGCGCCGACGCCTACCCCTACCCCGACGCCGACGCCGACGCCGACGCCTACGCCGACCCCGACGCCGACGCCGACGCCTACCCCGACGCCTACCCCGACGCCGACGCCGACCCCGACGCCTACGCCGACCCCGACGCCGACGCCGACGCCTACCCCGACGCCTACCCCGACGCCCACGCCCGCTCTGGAGGGGCCAACCTTCGTTGGCGCAGCCGCAAGTTCCAAGAAATCGAGATCCGGCGTTCAGGAACTCGTCCTCACCACTCCCACTGGCGAGGTTGGGGACCTGCTCATTGCGATCCTGACGACCCGCTCCGAACGCCCTCCCCAGGCGTCTGACGGCTGGACGCTCATCGATCGTGGTTCGACCGAGGGGAAGGGCGCGACACTCGCCATCTGGTATCGCCTGGCGGATAGCGCGGAGCCGCCCAGCCACGCGTTCTCATGGCTGGGCGGCAAGAGCGAGGCGGCAGGCGGCATCCTCCGCTACCGCGACATCGACCCGAAGGAGCCCATCGGCAGCGTCACGCTGGCTACAGGAAAAGGGAACACCGTCATTGCGCCGAGCACTGACGGGAGCGCAGGCGCGCGCATCCTCTACGTGTACGCCGTCGGTGACGGCGACCGCACGATCACCGCTCCCGCCGGGGTCCAGGAGCGCTTCTCCAGGCGTAGCAGAGGCAGTACAGGCGTCCATGCCGGCGCCGCCGATGCGGTGCTCGCGGCTGCAGGACAAAGCGGGACGGCGACGTTCTCGTTCGCTGAGACGACGAAGCGCGTCTGGCGGGCGGTCACGATTGCGATCAACCCGCCAGCCGTCGCAGAACCCACTCCTACCCCCACGCCTACCCCAACGCCGACGCCCACCCCAACGCCGACCCCCACGCCTACCCCGACACCTACCCCTACCCCGACGCCCACACCTGCTCCGGAGGGGCCAACCTTCGTTGGCGCCGCCGCGGGTTCCAAGAATAGGAGCTCCGGCGTTCAGGAACTCGTCATCACCGTTCCCGCTGGCGAGGTTGGGGACCTGCTCATTGCGATCCTGGCGACCCGCTCCGAACGTCCTCCCCAGACGCCGGACGGCTGGACGCTCATCGATCGTGGTTCGACCGCGGGGAAGGGCGCGACACTCGCCATCTGGTACCGCCTGGCGGATGGCTCCGAGCCGCCAGGCCACACGTTCTCATGGCTGGGAGGCAAGAGTGAGGCGGCGGGCGGTATCCTCCGCTACCGCGACATCGACCCGAAGGAGCCCATCGGCAGCGTCACGCTGGCTACGGGGAAGGGAAACACCGTCACCGCTCCGAGCGTTGACGGGCGCGCGGACGTGCGCATCCTCTACGTGTACGCCGTCGGTGACGGCGACCGCACGATCACCGCTCCCGCCGGGGTCCAGGAGCGCTTCTCCAGACGCAGCAGAGGCAGTACAGGCGTCCATGCCGGCGCCGCCGATGCGGTGCTCGCGGCTGCAGGACAAAGCGGGACGGCGACGTTCTCGTTCGCTGAGACGACGAAGCGCGTCTGGCGGGCGGTCACGATTGCGATCAACCCACCAGCCGTCGCAGAACCGACGCCAGCGCCGCCGCCCACGCCTACCCCGACGCCTACCCTCACCCCGATACCACCCCCAACGCCCACACCGGAAGGGCCAGCCTTCGTTGGAGCAGCCGCGAGTTCCAAGAATGCGAGCGCCGGCAATCAGGAACTCGTCCTCACCGCGCCCGCTGGCGAGGTTGGCGACCTGCTCATTGCGATCCTGGCAATCCGCTCCGAGCGCTTCCCCCAGGCGCCGGATGGCTGGACACTCGTTGATCACGGTCTGGCGGATGGGAAGGAAGCGACGCTCGCCATCTGGTATCGCCTGACAGATGGTTCTGGGCCGGCAAGCCACACGCTCGCCTGGCTCTGGGGGAGGAGTGAGGCGGCGGGCGCCATCCTCCGCTACCGCGCCATCGACCCGAAGGCGCCCATCGGCGGCGTCACGACGGCTACAGGGAGGGGCGCCGCCGTTCGCGCGCCAGGTACCGACGGGAATGCGGGCGTACGGATCCTGCAGGTCTACGCCGTCGGCGATGGCGACCGTACGATCGCCGCTCCAGCCGATGTGCAGGAACGCTTTTCCAGGAAGAGCACGGGCAGCACCGGCGTCCATGCAGGCGCCGCCGACGCGATGCTCACGGCGGCAGGGCAAAGCGAGGCAGCGACGTTCTCGTTCGCCGAGACGACGAAGCGCGCCTGGCGAGCGGTCACGATTGTGATCAACCCACCAGCCGTTGGGGAGCCCACGACTTCCCCTGTCCCGACGCCAACACCAACCCCAACCCCGGCGCCAACCCCAACGCTGACACCTACTCCAACATCGACTCCTACACCAATACCCACGCCTGCCTTGCCGCCAGTACCCGTTCTGATACCAGCGCCAACCCCGATACCGCCGCTTACTCCGACGCCCACACCTACCCCTATGCCATCGCCTGTCCTGACGCCATCACCTACCCCAACGCCATCGCCTGACCCGACGCCATCACCTGACCCGACGCCATCGCCAACCCCGACGTCGTCACCTACCCCGACGCCAACACCTACCCCAACGCCATCGCCAACCCCGACGTCGTCACCTACCCCGACGCCATCACCTACCCCAACGCCATCACCTACCCCAACGCCATCGCCTGACCCGACGCCAACACCTACCCCAACGCCAACACCTACCCCAACGCCAGCGCCCACTCCGACGCCACCGTCTACCCCAACGCCAACACCTACCCCAACGCCTGCCTCAACGCCAGCGCCTGCCCCACAACCATCGCTTACCTCAACGCCTACCCCGACGGCGACGGCGCAGGAGGCTGGAGGGGACCAAGAGACGCAATGGCTCACGGAGATCTATGTGGAGTCAGGCCGCAGCGCCGCTTCCGAAATCGCGACGAACGTCGCCCTGGCGATAGGCTCGTTTGCGGCCACCCTGGCAGGCTGCCTGCTGGCGTGGCGGTTCCTGACCGGCGCCTGGAAGCGCGTTGGCGGGGGCGGCAAGCGGAAGACGCGCTGACGGCCCGCCCCCAGCGCGGGCCGCCTCGCGTAAACTCCCCCGCATCCTCTTCGCGGGAGCGTGTCCATGGGTATCCTCGATCTCTTCAGCCTCGATGGGAAAGTTGCGATGGTGACCGGCGGCGGGGGCGGCATCGGCCGCGGCATCGCCCTCGGCCTCGCCGAAGCCGGCGCCGATGTCGCCGTGGCGGGCCGCCGCGAGCAACTCCTCAAGGATGTCGGCAAGGAGATCGAGGACCGCGGCCGCCGTACGCTCGCGCTCCCGACCGATGTCCGCGAATGGGCCAGCGTCGAGGGCCTGGTCCAGTCGATGATGGACCACTTCGGACGCATCGATGTCTGGGTCAGCAACGCCGGCGGGCTGCAGGAGCAGAAGGTCAACTTCCTCGTGAAAACGCCCGAGGAATCGTGGGACGCCACGACCGCCCTCAACTTCAAGGCGCCCTGGATGTGCGCCAAGGCGGTCTGGCCCGCCATGCGCAGCACGGGCGGCGGCGCCATCATCAACGTCAGTTCCGTCGGCGCCCTCTCCCGCGGCGCTCCCACGAACGGCGTCTACACCGCCTCCAAGGCCGGCCTCAACCACCTCACGAAGACGCTCGCGCTCGAAATGGCGCCCTTCAACATCCGCGTCAACGCCATCCTCCCCGGCTCAGTCCGCACCGAGGACTACGAGGATGCCTCCGGCGGCGACGATGCGTACTTCGCGAAAATGGCCGAGAACGAACCCCTCAAGCGGCTTGGCAAGGAGGAGGACTTCGGCGCCGCCGCGGTCTACCTCGCCTCGGACGCTTCAAGCTGGGTCACCGGCCACCTCCTCATGGTCGCCGGCCACCCATAGGCCGTCGCTTTGCGAAGGCGCCGCCCGCTGGCTACCGTAAACGCCTGAAGTCAGGGAGGTTCATCCATGCCCGAAGGAATGCGCGACCACGAGGTCGTGTCCGTCTACCCCTACAGCGATGCGCAGATCGACCAGCTCATGGATGACGCCCGCGAGTGCCTCCTCATGTGGGCGACCCGTGATGGCTGGCCCGTTGGCGTCTACCACTCCTTTGTCTGGAAGGACGGGAAGTTCTGGATTACGTGCGCCGCCCACCGCCACCGCGTCGCCGCCATCCGTCGCGATGGACGCGTCTCCGTGGCCGTCAGCGGCATCGCCGCGAACGCCCCCAACTCCCCGCGCGGCTCGGCCACGGCCAAGTGCCGCGCCGTCATCCGCGAGGACCGCGAGACCAAGGACTGGTTCTACCGCGCCCTTGCCCACAAGGCCAACCCCGATGACAAGGCCGCCGAGGACGACTTCGTCGAGCGCCTCGATTCACCCCTGCGCATCATCATCGAGGCGACCCCCGAGAAGTGGATCACGTTCGACAGCGAGAAGTCCGCGAAGGACGTCGCCGGAACCCTTACCGACGAGGAGCGCGGCCCGCGCCTTGATTCGGACGCGTCCCGCATGCGCGCCGAACGCGTCCGCCGCGGCCTCGACCCCGACGGCCGCTAGCCACGCGCGCGGCCGACGCGGGCGCCTTCCCTAGCGGTGCTTCTGCACGTGCTCGCGGCGGTCCCCCGACGAACTCCACGTAAGGATGCGCGTGGGCTTGAAGGAGACGATGACGCGTTCGGGCGTGTTCGCGATGTGCTCGTAGCTGGTCTCCCAGTTCTCGCCGCCGTACTTGCGCGCGATCGTCTCCGTCACCGTCCCCAGCCCGGGCGTGATCTCGACCGATTCCGCGCCCAGCACGACCGTGCGCTGGTCAGGATCGCCGGGCTCATCGACGCAGATGGAGACGCGCCCGTCGCGTTCTAGGTTGCGCGTTTTCAGGCGTGGCGCGGTCGTGCTGAAGTAGACCGTGCCGTCCTCCCAGTGGAACCAGATCGGCGTCAGTTGGGGGAATCCGTCGGGGTTGACCGTCGCCACGATGGCGTTGCGCGGCTCAGCCAGGAACGCGTCCATCTCCTCGCGGGACATTGGCATGGGGGAAACCTCCGGCGCCCGTATGCGGGCAGGCGTCAAGTCTACGCGAGGGCGTCGCCTCAGGCGGGCAGGGGAAGCGCGAGGTCGGCATCCGCAAGCGCGTCGCCCTTGTACTCCACGGCGATCACGTCGGGCCAGGGGATGAACAAGGTTCCCGTCTCGCCTCCGTCATACTCCCGCACGATACGCAGCCAGACGGGCTCGCCATCGCGAAGGCCAACGTCGATGCGCCGCTCCTTCCACAGCCGCTTCTGGTCCAGAAGCATCCCGGATATGGCCGTGATTGCGGGGGGCGGCGCTTCCCACTCCGGCCCGCGAAGGTCTGCGGTGTGCGTCTTCCGACCCTCGCGATACTTCGCGAAGAGCAGGGGCGCCCACCGCAGTGTCGGGGCGCGCTCTTCACTCCTGGCGCTCACGCTCATCGGCCCCATTCTAGCATCCCGTCCCGGCGCAGCCGTTGACCCGCGCCAGATTGCGCGTCACAATCCCGCGTCCATGACCGACGACCTCCCCGAGCCGGACGCGCCTTCCATCGAGGAGTTGCCAGAGCAGGAAGCGCACTTCCGCGCGCCCGCCCGCTTCGGTCATGTGCCCGTCGTCACCACGCCCCTCGGCTGGGATCCGCGCAACAAGGGCTTCCGCAACCACTACCCCGATGTACGGCTCCCAACCCAGATCGTCGAGCGCGTCACCCTCGGCTCCCCTGAGCTCGAACCGAACCGCCTCATCTGGGGCGATAACCTCCACGTCATGCGGCAGATGCCCAGCGAGAGCGTCGACCTCGTCTACATCGACCCACCCTTCTTCTCCAACCGCACCTATAACGTCATCTGGGGCGACGATAACGAGGAGCGTTCCTTCTCCGATATTTGGAGGGGTGGCCTTGACGGCTACCTCATCTGGCTCAACGCGCGTCTCTATGAGCTGAAGCGCCTGCTCAAGCCAACGGGCTCCATCTATGTCCACTGTGACTGGCACGCCAGTCACTACATCAAGGTCGAGATGGACAAGATTTTTGGGTACGAGAATTTCCGGAACGAGATTGTGTGGGGATATAGGGGAATGCCTTCTCCTGCAAAGAAGTGGCAATCCAAGCATGATATAATCCTCTACTATATTGCCGGGACTGGAAGCACATTTCATGTTATGAAAGGGGAACCAACTGAAGGATCGCGAAAAACTTTCGAAAGCGGAATGCGGAAAGGGTACAATGCCAATAATTCGCGAATGATGGTAACGATATTTGATGATAAAAAATACAGAGCAGCAGTTGTGGCTGGTAAGATTCCCCAAGGGATGCGGGAGTCATACTTTGATGGTGGAGGCCCTCCACTTCGCGACTGGTGGGAAGATATAAAAATACTAGGAGGACCAACAAACAAAGAGCGAGTCGGTTACCCCACACAGAAGCCGGAAGCCCTGCTGGAACGCATCATCAAGGCGTCTTCGAACGAAGGCGATGTCGTACTTGACATATTCGGGGGGGGGGCACTACTCCCAGTGTCGCCCAGCGTCTCGGACGACGCTGGATCTGCGTCGACCAGTCACGCGTCGCGGTCGCTGTCACCGCTGAGCGCCTCAAGGCAGTCGCCCTCGAACCCACCTTCACGGAGGGGAATACGCCCCTGCCCGACTTCACGATCGAGCACTGGGGCGTGTACGAGGCGGAGAAGCTCTCGCAGATGTCGCCGGAGCAGTTCCGCGAGTTCGTGCTTGCCTGCTACGACGCGCGTATCCCCAGCGACGACGAGGGCATCCACGGCTACAAGGGCGCCCGTGCGCGCGTGCCCGTCTGGGTCGGCAAGCCCGGCCAGCGTGAGCCAGTAACCGCCGCCGACGTCAACGACTTCGCCCAGGCCATCGCCCGACTCGACCGCTTTCAGGGCGACGAAGGGCTGCGCGACGGCGTCATGCTCGCCTGGGGCTTCGCGCCCGACGCCAGGGAAGTCGCAGAGGAGTACCGCGCGCGCGAAGGGCTGGAGATCGCCTTTGTGCGGCTCGAACAGGTCAGCATCGATTCCCCGGCGTTCCGCCAGCACATCTCCTCGCAGTCGACGAAGCGGGGCGACTACACAGACTTCCTCACGTTCGTCCAGCCGCCCCTTGTCGAGATCGCGCCCAGGCGCCTGAAGCCGCTTCACTACGCGTTCGACGCAAGCGATACCACGGTCCTGAACGCGAACGCGAAGATCATCAACGTCCAGTGGGACTTCGACTACAAGGGACCCGTCTTCCGCGCGGCGCGGGGGGAGTGGTTCCGCCGCCGCAAGGGCAAGAATCCCGAGCCCGTCCTCGACGCGCAGCACACCTTCCCGCGCGCTGGCCGCTTCACCGTCGCCTGCCGCGTCCAGGACGACAAGGGTGGCGAGGGGCTGGGCGCCGTCGAGGTAGAGGTGAGCTGAACGGATGCAGAACGCGTTCCTGCCGCACGAGAACGATTTTGAGGTCTGGGTTGAGAACGGCTACGCGCCCGCCTTGCCGGAGACGCAGGACTACCTGCGCTTCCTCGCCGACCCCGAGGATGAGCGCCACCCGAAGCGCGGCGGGCTGTGGCCGCATCAGTGGCGGGCGTTGCTGCGCACGATCTACGCGCGCGAGGTGCTGAAGCGTGACTTCTGGGGGGATGGGCTCCTCCAGAACATTGTCACGGGCGGCGGCAAGACCGCGCTCATGGCCGCGACGATGGTGTGGCTGCGCCTCTCCCACGATGTCCAGCGCTTCCTCATCCTCTGCCCCAACCTGATTGTGCGCGACCGCCTGCGCGATGACTTCCGCGGGGGGAAGGTCTTCCTCGACCGCGAGCTGATCCCGCCCGCAAGCGGCGTCACCGCCGATGACTTCGCCCTGACGACGCTCGGCGGCGAGGCCGCCGCCACAGCCTCGCTCCTCGGCGCGCACGTCGTCCTCGCCAACATCCACCAGTTCTATACGGGCACGGCCAGAGGGCAGGAGAATCGCTACCTCTTCCTGGGCGCCGATCAATCCCCCTTCGCCGTCTTCAACGATGAAGCGCATAACACGCCCGCGCCCGAATACGACCGCACGCTGGAGGACCTCCACGAACACGACGCCTACAGCTTCCGCCTCGATACGACGGCGACGCCTGACCGCGCGGATGGCAAGTCCGTCGACAGCCGCATGATCTTCGAGTACGGCGTCCCCGAGGCGCTGCGCGACGCCGTCATCGCCACGCCCGTCGTCTACCAGCCCAACATCGAGACGGTTGAGCTCACCTATACCGACGCCGAGAGCGGCGAACAGCGCCGCGTCGAGGAGATCGATTGGGAGAAAGTCGACCGCGCCGGCCTGAGCGCCACCCAGTGGGTCACGGACGCGGAGCCGATGCGGCAGCAGATTCAGATCGCGCTCAACCGGCTGGAGGAAGCGAAGCGCAACGCCGGCGGCCGCTATCAGCCCATCCTCTTCGTGGTCGCTGTCTGCAAGGCCGACGCGCGTGAGGCGAAGCGGATGCTGGAGGCGCCCCCCTTCGACCTCCGTACCCTGATCGTGACCGAGGACGAGGATGAGGAGGCGCGCGAGGCGGCGGCCGCCGTCGGGCGCAGCGGCAGGTACGACGCCGTCGTGAGCGTGGCCATGCTGCGTGAGGGCTGGGATGTGCCCGAGGTCGCGGTCATCCTCTTGCTGCGCAAGTTCGGCAGCAAGGTCTACGGCCCGCAGGTAGTCGGCCGCGGCCTGCGTCGCGTCCGCCACGAGGACATCCCGCCCACGGAACCGCAAATCTGCGCGGTGGTCGACCACCCCAAACTCGAACACGAATGGCTCTGGGACCTGCTCCAGGCGCGGCGACGCAGGAACGTCGGCCTCGACGATCAGTTCGACGAGAAGGAGGAGCGCGGCGACCCGCCCCCCGTTCAGGAGATCGTGGACCGCGATCTGCTCATCCCGATTCCGGAACCGGAGGGCTGCGTGGATCTCCCTCCCATGATCGTAGACCCCGCCCCCGAGGCCGCGCGTGACTGGGCCGAGCGTCTCGACGCGCTCGACTACGGGAGCGAGGGCGTCGAGATCACGGGCGTCGTCGTGAAAGACGTCACGGGAACTGAACTCGGCGTCGAGCCGTGGACATACGTGAAGAGCGCTCCCGCTGGCAGCGGCGACGGCGAGACCATCGAGATCGCCCGCCTTACCCGCGAGGAGTGCGTTGATCTCGTGCGGGAGCGCCTGCGCTATATCGCCGAGCAGGCGACGGTCGCGGCGGGCTACCCGGTCCATCTGCAGCGCCATGTGCTGCCGCCGCTGCGCGCCCATCTCTCGAAGCGTTTCCTCGACGGGGAGGAGATCGCCTTCGCCAGCGAGGAGGCCCTGCGGCGCCTCATCCCGCGTCTGCCAGAGGTCGAGGGCCACATGATGACTCGCACGGACATCGTCTCGGGGATGATCGAATATGCCGACGCCTGAGCGCGGGAACTTCGAGCAGCCCCGCAAGAGCGCCTGGAACTTCGAGGTCTACGACAGCGGCCTCGAGCGCCGCATGATGGAGCGCCTCGAAGCCGACCCCGCCGTCCGCAAGTGGACCAAGCAGCACGGGATTACGATCCAGTGGCTTGACTCACGCCACCAGAGCCGCAGCTACCGCCCCGACTTCCTCGTCGAGTACACAGATGGACGGCTTGCCCTGATCGAGGTGAAGGGCGCGCACATGGCCGACACCGAAGCCGTCAAACGCAAGGGCGACGCCGCCAGGCGCTGGTGTGAACGGCGCGGGATGACCTACGAGCTGGCTATCCTCTAGCCCTGCGGGAGTTCGTAGACCGGCGGCTTGCCGCCCCGCTTCGCCTTGCTCGCGGGCAGCGCTTCCGTGCGCTTCGTCCACGCGTCCGGCGACCAGCCCCAGTTACTGATGATGCGGTAGTGGGAGATGCGCCACTTCTCCCCGTCCGGCCGGAACGTCCCCTGGTAGAGGCCCCCGCCCAGTCCGCCATGGCCGCCCGAGGTCATGAAGTAGGCGCTCAGCTCCGCGCTCGAACAGTCCGCCGCCACGTTCACCTGTACGTTCGCAGAGTGGTGCCCGCCCGAGAGCGTCGGCTCCGCGCTTGAATGCGGGCCGTACAGCTCACGCATCGCCTCCCGCCCGCAGAACTCCAGATCCTCCATCGTCCCCGGCGGGAAGTTGATGACCTCCAGCAGGGCGTCCTCCGTGAACACGTCCAGAATCCCGTCCGTGTAGCCGATATCCATGTTGTAGAAGTACTCGTTGAAGGTGCTGATCACGGCCCGTTCCGCCTCCAGGCGTGCGACCCGCGCGCGCAGTTCCGCAAGCTTGTCCGACATCGCTGTTCGCTCCTGCTGTTCGGTTGCGCGGAGGATGGACCGCCCGCGCTCGCGCCGCAACCGCCCCCGCATCCGTTGACATGCCCAGCCGGTCGCCTAGACTCGCTGGCAAGGCCATCTTCTGGCGGCGAGGGCGCTATGACAGCTCCAACCGAGGCTCCCATCATCGAACCCGGCGAATTCCTGACCGAGGAGTATCGCCTGAATCCCTTCCCGCTCTACAAGAAGATTCGCGATTGGGAGCCCGTCTACAACGACCGGCTCCAGAACCGCTTCGTCGTCACCCGCTACGCCGACATCTGGGACGCCTACAAGCGCAGCCGCCCCGGCGGCGACTTCACCCGTGGCGTGTACGACCCCGACGGCGACTACGAGTTCGGCTCCGAGTCACCCCTCGGCGAGACGATTCTCGATATGGGCGAGGGGCCCCAGCACCGCTGGAGCCGCGGCATCGTCGCCGGGGAGTTCGTGGGCAAGCGACTGGTGAACTGGCTGCCCGTCATCGAGCAGACCGCCGCAGACATGATCGAGCGGTTCTCCCGCGAGGCCGCCGAGGATCTTGCCGGCGGGATCGCGAAGGATGGCGAGGTCGAACTCGTCTCCCAGTTCAGCAAGCGCTTCCCCATCCGCGTCATCGCCGGAATGCTGGGCCTCCCGCGCGAGGATTTCGACTACTTCGAGAGCATCTACAACACCCTCTTCGCGGGCATGGGCTACGGCCGCGCCTACTTCCGCTCCGCCGAAAAGGCGAAGTTCGAACTGCATGACTACCTCACGCCTATCATCGCGGAGCGCCGCGCCAATCCCGCCAGTGACCTCATCTCAAGGTTCGTTCAGGCGGAGATGTCGGGCGAGACGATGACCGATCACCAGATCAAGTCCTTCGTCGCGCTCCTCCTCGTGGGCGGCGGCGATACCACACACAAGGCCATCGACAGCATGTGGTGGAACCTGCTCAACCATTACGAGCAGTACGAAGCCGTCCGCGACGATCCCGAACTGATGGACCGCGTCTTCACGGAGATGCTTCGCTACGATGGCTCGAATCATTACCAGCCCCGCCGCGCCGTCCGCGAGACCGAACTCGGCGGACGCGTCATCCCCATGGGCGCCAGCGTCGCCCTCTGCCTCGGCTCCGGCAATCGCGATGAACGCGTCTTCCGCGACCCGGACGCCTTCAACATCTTCCGCACGGATCTGTACTTCGGGAAGGAACTGCGTACCGGCTACTGGAAGGACGGCGTCGCCAGTCACCTTGGCTTTGGGCAGGAGCGCCACTTCTGCATGGGCTACGCGATGGCGCGTCAGGAGGCGGTGATGGCGGGCAAGATGCTTCTGCAGGTCCTCCGCAATCCGCGGCTCAAGGACGTCCCCAACGACGGCATCGTCTTTCCCCCGCCCGGCAAGGGCGGCGTTCGGGGCGTCACCCACCTCGAGATTCAGTTCGACCTCAAGCCGGCCGTCACGAGTCGGGGTCACGAGCCCCACTAAAGGAGGGAACGTATGGCGACCATCCTCGCGCACATCAGGATCAAGGAAGGCAAGGAGGCCCGCTTCGAGGAGCTCGAAGGCGCCCTCTGGCGTGACACCCACGCCCACGAGAAGAACGTGCGCCGCTACGAGTTCTGGCGCGGCGCCGAGAAGGGCCTCTACTACGGCCTGCTCTCCTTCAACAGCTACAACGGCTTCATCGAGCACCAGGCCAGCCCCCATCACGAGGACTCCGGCCTGGGCGAGGTGATCGAAGGCATCAAGCTGGAGTGGATCGACCCCGTTCCCGGCGCCTCCGACCTCGCCGCGACCGATACGGAGCCCCTGTTCGAGGGCGCCAACGACCTCCAGAAGCAGTACCACGCCAACTTCCAGCCCGATATCCAGGACTGGTGGAGAGCGCTCCGCGGCGAGTAGGCGCCCCCGCGCCTGGTGCAGTTCGTTGCACGCAGGCGCGGTAGCCTGCGCTACACTTGATTAAGCACGCGCGTGCGCATGCGGGAGGTGACGTTTTGGGAATGTTCGAAGTATTGGTGCGCGTCGCCAATCCCGCGGGTGGGCCTTATCACAAGCGGATGATGCTCGTGGACAGCGGGGCTGTACACTCGGCGCTTCCGCACTCGCTGCTGCAGGAACTGGGCGTCTCTCCCGATCACGAGCGGGAGTTTGCGCTCGCCGACGAGGAATTGAGGCAGTACCCGGTTGGTGAAGCGCGGTTCGGCGTTGGAGATATGACCATGATGCGGACCGCGCCGGTCATCTTCGGCTCCGAGGGCATGTACATCCTCGGAGCCACGACCCTTCAGGCGCTTGAACTGATTCCCGACACGACGAACCACCAGCTGGTCGAAGCGCCTGCGCTCCTCATCGGCATCAGGGGCGAGCCTCTCGACGCAAGACAGGAATAGCGGCTGGCGTCCCCGCCCGATAGCGAGCGTCCCGACTCCCCCTGCGTATTGCCAAGCGCTGGCGCATCGGCCAGAATCGCGGCGCTTCCCCGCTTGCGGACTGCGGGACGGGGAGCGTGAGGGGACTGCATGTCGGGCTACATCCTCCGGCGCCTCATCGCCATCCCCCTGATGCTGCTCGTCCTCTCCCTCGTCCTCTTCCTCCTAATCTGGACGCTGCCGGGCGACGCCTCGTTTACCGCCGCCTCGAGCATTTCCGATAACGTCAATCTTGAGAAAATGCAGGAGCGATTCGGACTGGATCGCCCCTGGTACGTTCAATACTGGGACTGGCTCAGCGGCATCTTCAAGGGCGACCTTGGCGAGTCGCTGACGCCCCCGCACGACTCCGTCATGGGCTCCGTCAAGGAGCGCTTGCCAAAGACCATCGAAGTTGGTCTGCTGGCGATTATCCTGTCAGTGGTCATCAGCGTGCCGGTGGGCGTGATCTCGGCAGTGCGGCGCAACAAGCCTGAGGACTACCTGCTGCGGGCGGGCACCATTCTCGGCATCTCCGTGCCCAACTTCTGGACCGGGACGCTCGTCATCATCTACGCCTTTGTGTGGTTTGAGTGGAACCCGATCCAGAACTGGGTCGAATTCTCCGAGGATCCCCTCAAGAACCTCGCCATTGTGATCTTTCCCGCGGGCATTCTGGCCTATTCAGGAGCGGCCTACACGGCCCGCATCATGCGCTCGGCCATGCTCGAGGTCTTCTACTCCGACCATGTGCGCACGGCGCGGGCGAAGGGATTGCGGGAGCGCGTGGTCATCTTTCGGCACGTCTTCCGCAGCGCCCTCATTCCCGTTCTGACGGTGATAGGCCTGCAGCTCGGGGCTATCCTCGGCGGCGCCATCGTGGCCGAGCAGATATTCGCTATCCCGGGGATGGGTCTCTTTGCGCTGGAGCGGGTCGTGGCGCGGGATTATCCCCCTGTCCTCATGATCACGATGATCTTCGCGGCGATGTTCATGGTCGTCACACTGATGGTCGACATCCTCTACACCTACGTCGACCCACGGATCAGGTACTAGCGATGAGCAACGCGCCGGACGCAGCCACAACGACAGCGGCCACGCTCCTGGAGCAGGAGTACGCGATCCCGCCGCCGCAGCGGTTCAATCCGCTGCGCTGGGCCCGTCGTGAGCCGGCGGGGGCCCTCGGCGCCATCATCATCCTTGTGGTCGGCTTCATGGCCGGCGCCGCGCCCCTCCTGAACACCACGAACCCGGATACGCTGGAGTCGTTCACTCCCAACGTTCTGGTCAGCCCCAGCAGCGACTACTACTTTGGCACCGATCGCCAGGGCAGGGATGTGTGGTCGAGCGTACTCTACGGGGGTCGCATTTCCCTCAAGATCGGCGTCGCCACGGTGCTGGTGGGCACGTTTGGGGGGACGCTGCTGGCCCTTATCGCCGGCTTCCTGGGCGGGGTCGTCGATTTCGGCCTGAGCCGTGTGGCCGATATGCTCTTCGCCATCCCCTCGCTCCTGCTGGCGATGATCATGGACATCGTTCTGGTGGATCGGCTGCCCGACTTACCGGCCCTGCCGGCGGAGGAGTTAGCCCGTGTGCTCGCGATCTCCTTCTTCTTCATGCCGGGCGCCTTCCGCATCATGCGCGGCTCCGTGCTGGAGCAACGCAGCGCGCAATATGTGGAGGCGGCCACCCTCATCGGCGCGGGGCGGTTCCGCATCATGCTGCGCCACATCCTGCCCAACATCACCGGCCTGGTGATCGTCCTCGCCACCATCAGCCTGCCCGCCGCCATCCTCACGGAGGCGACGCTCTCCTTCCTGCTGGGGTCTGATGCGCCCTCGTGGGGGGCGGAGTTGAGCGGGGACTCGCGGCAGTTCTTCAAGCGCGCGCCCTGGCTGGCCATCTTCCCGGGGGCGGCGCTGGCGCTCACGGTGTTCGCCTTCAACATCTTCGGCGATTCCATCCGCGACACGCTCGATCCCCGCTTGCGGGGCCGCATCTAGCCGCGTATTCGCCGGTACCCGTTGATATGCGCTCCCCGCAGGGCGTATTGTGCGCCGCAGCATCTGCGAACGCTCCGGCGTACGGTCGGAGCAGGGAGGAACTGGGATGCGAGATCGGGATAACTATTGGCTCCGCCTGCGCGGGCGCAAGCTGAGCCGCCGCCGCTTCCTGGCCGGGGCAGGCGTGGCCACCGCTGGCTCCGCCGCCATCCTCGCCGGTTGCGGCGACGATGATGACGACGACGACGAACCCGCCGCCACCGCGACGGCGGCGGCGACCGAGCCTTCGGGCTCTGAGGCGACCGCTACGGTGCCGCCCGATGACGAGCCCGCCGCCACCGCGACCGCCACCCAGGCGGCGGCCGTTGGCCCGCGGCGGGGCGGGGTCTACCGCACCTGGAAGCGAACGGAAGACATGGGGAATGATCCCGCTGTCTTCCACACCGATAACCAGGAGGTTGTCTTCCAGGTCTTCAACCACCTGCTCGACTTCCAGGTGAGCAAGGGCGTCTTCTCGATGGACGGCGCCGTCGCCTACGAGCAGGTCGACCCCACCACGTTGGTCTGGACCTTGCGCGATGGCATGCAGTTCCACAACGGCGACCCCGTCACCAGCGAGGACGTCGCCTTCACCATCGAGCGGCCGCCTGACTTGCTGGCCGACCTCGGCGCCACGCACGTTCCCGCGAACGCCTACGACTACTACGACAGTATCGAGGCGATCGACGCGACCCACGTCCAGGAGAACTGGATCGGCCCTCGCGCCGATGCGCTCATCCACCGCTCCCGCCAGTACTTCGGCATCATCAACAAGGCGCTCGTGTTGAACCAGCCCGACTCGACGGGCCAGGAGCACGTGCTGGGGATGGCCGCCGGGCCCTATACCCTCACCGAACGCAGCGCCGAGGGCACGCACCTTGTGCGCAACCCCGACTACTACGCGCACCCGAACCCCGATGACGGGTTCGTCGAGGACGGGCCCTACATTGACGAGTATGACGTCCGCATTGTCGCCGACAACGTGACGGCGAGATCGCTGCTCGAGAGCGGCGATCTTGAGGCCTATGGCGCTGTCGACGCCCTTGAGGCGGAAGGGCTGGAAGGCAACCCCAACGTGGCTGTGGAGGGCGCGCCCGCCGGCGGCTGGGCCGTGCTCGGCTTCGATGGTGGGAAGTGGCGTGACCAGCGCGCGCGCGAGGCCCTCCGCAAGGCCTTCAACTACCAGGCTTTCATCAACAGCATCTACGCCGGCAACGGAAATCTGCAGGCGCCGCTCACCGTCATCAACACCCGCTTCCAGCGCCTCACCCAGGAAGATCTGGCCGAGTACTACAAGTACGACCCTGAGGAAGCGCGCGCGCTTTGGGAGGCGGCCAGGAGCGACGCCGCCGCTCGCAGCTCCGATCAGGAGAAGTACGACTCCATCTACGAGTATGTTGACATTCACACCATCCAGGGGCCGGCCTACCTCGCTATCAGCGAGTTCGCCGCCACCAACTTCACAGAGGTGCTGGGCACGACCTTTGAGGTATCGAGCGCGGACATCCAGACGTGGGTCAGCGCCGCCAACGACAACACCGACGACGTGAAGCCCTGGGGCCTGCTCCAGAGCGGTACAGGCGTTGGTGGGGGGACGGACGGCACGCCGGGGACGAGCTTCCTCTCGTGGTTCGATCCCGCGCAGTACGGCGCCGTCGCCTTCAACTTCCGCGATGACTCGCCCCATGCCGAGATCGCCGAGGGCTCGGCGTACGTCGGCGCCGAGATGGTGAAACAGAACGAGACCGTCGACCACGAGGAGCGTGTCCAGATCATCACCGACCTGCAGCGCTGGATTCTGGACCGCGCCTGGGGCATCTTCACCCTGCCCATGGCCGCGGAGTCGTACCTCGCCGTCAGTTCGCGCCTGCGCGATTACGGCAAGGATGACTGGTTCAACGCCTACTCGGGCAACAACACCCCGCGTCGCGAGGCTGCCTGGCTGGACGACGCCTAGTCCGGCTTTCGCCGGAAGAACGACCGGAACCACAGAGGGCCCCGGGGATGAGTGTCCCGGGGCCCTCCCTCATGGCGGCGGCTACGTGTGAACGCGCTACACTGACCGCACGCCATGACTGACGCCGCCTCCATGAATCCCTCCGCGCCGCCTGTCCCGCGCGCGCGGGGAATGCGCGACCTGCTCCCCGCGCGGATGCGCGCCTTCCGCCACGTGGAGGACGCCTTCCGTGAGGTCGCGCGGCACTGGGGTTACGAGGAAATCCGCACCCCCACCGTCGAGAGCTACAGCCTCTTCACGTCCGCTGGCGCGCTCTCGCCGGAGATGCTGGCGGACGCCTATACCTTCCTCGACTGGGATGGCTGGAGCGGCGAGCGCGTCGTCCTCCGCTATGACTCGACCATTCCCGTGGCCCGCGCCGCCACCGACGCGGGCATCGAGCTGCCCGCGCGCCTTTTCTATGTCCAGAGCGTCTTTCGCGGCGCCGAGGGCGAGGAGTGGCAGTGCGGGCTCGAATACCTCGCCGCGCCCCCCGTCGCCGGGGACCTCGAGGCGCTCGCGGTCGCGACTGACGCCTGCGCGGCGCTCTCCCTGCCCGTCGATCTGCGGCTCACGCACGCGGGCGTGGCGCGCGCCGCCGTCGACGCCGCCGGGCTCACCGATACGCTCGCCCGCCGCGCGCTCCTCGATGACGTCGCGGGGCATGGTCTGGCGGCTGTCCAGGACGCCTTTGCCGGTCAGCCGGGCGCCCTTGCCTTCGTCCAGACCGCCCTCGGCGGCTCCGGCCAGCTGCCCCTCGTCGAGAACCTGATCGCGCTTGCGCGCGCTGGTCTCCCCGCCGCCGTCGCTCCCCTCGAGGAGCTTCGCGCCGTGGCCGCCGCGCTCGTGGAGACGGGCCGCGACGTCGCCATCGATTTCACGCTCCCGTTCGATTTTGAGTACTACTCAGGCGTCACCTGGGAGCTTCGCGGCGAGGGCGGCGCCTGGGGCAGGGGCGGCCGGTATGAGCCCGCTGGCCCCGGCGCCCCCGCCCGCGCCTGCGGCTTCGCCCTCGACGCCGGCGGACTCTCCCGGCGCCTTGGCGGACCGCCCTCCCGCGGCGCATCCGTCGCCATCGCCGCTGAGGGCGCGGGGTGGCTCGCCGAGGCCTTGCGCCTCGCCAGTTCCCTCCACCGCCACGGCGTCTCCGCCGCTCTTGGCGATGCGCGCGGCGCCGCTATCCAACTCATCGTTGGTCCCGGGGGCGTCTCCGCCGTGAGCCCCGAATCGTCCCTCGAACGCGCTACCCTGGACGAGGTGGTGCAGTTCGTGCTGCAGCACAAATGAGCGCGCCGCGAACGCCACTGGGCCTGGCCGTGCCTACGGGCGCCCTGCGTGAGCCCGTGGGCGAACTGCTCGCTTCCCGCGGCCTCTCGATGGATGGCTACGAGGCTGGCTCCCGCCTGCTGCGCTCGGAGGCGCGCGAGCGCGGCTTCCGCTTCCGCGTCTTCCGCGAGCGCGACATCCCCATCCAGGTCGCGCTCGGCAACTACGACCTTGGCGTCTGCAGCGATCTCTGGGTCGCCGAGTTGCAGGCGCGCTTTCCGGGCCAGCAGGTCGTGCGCGTCGGCGCCCTCCCGGGTCCGGCGACCGAGGTCTGGCTCTGCGCGGCCGCGGGCGCGGGGCTCGCGCCCGGACAGGTTCCCGATCCCGCCTCCCTCGATGGAGTTCGCCTCGCGACGGAGCTCCCCAACCTCACCGACCTGCTCGCTTCCCGCCTCCGTCTCCCCCGCTACACGCTTCTCGACCTCTACGGGGCGGTCGAGGCGTATCTCCCCGAAGACGCCGACCTTGCGGTGCTCGCCGTTCCCGATTCCGCTGCGGTCGAGGCGCTGGGCCTCACGCCCCTGCATCGCCTGTTCCGTGGCGGTGTGGCCGCCGTCGCCAACGCCGAATCCCTCCGCTCCCGCGACTGTCGCGCCGTCCTTGAACCCCTCGCGCCCGCGTTCGTTCCCAGTGAGGCGCAGCTGACCCTCCCGCAGACGGCCAGCGACGCCACCCTCGCCCGTGTGGAGCGAAACACCGACGCAGTGCGGCTCGCTCTCCCCGATGGCCACGCCCAGCGCCACACCTTCGCCGCCCTTGCTGACGCGGGGCTCGCCTTCGACGGCTACAGCGAACGCGACTTCGCGCGCCGCCCCGTCTCCCCCATCGAGGGCGTTGAGGTGAAGGTCGTGCGGCCCCAGGACATGCCCGCCCTCGTCGCCATGGGCGCCTTCGATATCGCGGTCAGCGGCGTTGACCGCTTGCGTGAGCACCTCGCCTTCTTCCCCGCTTCTCCGGTCGAGATGGCGCTTGACCTTCGCCGCAGCCGCTACCGCATCGGTCCCGTGGTCCCGAATGACTTCCCCGCCGCGAACACCCGCGAGGCGCTGGCGGTCTGGTCACAACTTGGCCGGCCCGTGCGTATCGCCAGCGAGTTCCCGGGCCTCGCCGAGGAATGGGCGCGGGAACTCAGGCTTCCACACACCGCCATCATTCCCATCGCGGGCGCGAGCGAGGCCTTCGTTCCCGAGGACGCCGATATCCTCATCGAGGGGACCGAGACCGGCGCCAGCCTGCGCGCCAATAACCTCCGCATGCTCGACCCCTTCCTCGATTCCACGAACTGCGTTATCGCCGCCACGAGTCCGCGGACCTCGCGTCATGACCTGCTTGAACTACTCATCGGGAAGCTCCGCGAGGGCGTGCGCGCCGCCGCCAACCGCGAGGGGGAGGCGGTCGCGCCGGGCGCCAGGGAAGGCGTCTGATGCCGCCCATCACTCTGCACATGATCCTTGCCCGCCGCCTCGCCGGGGCCCTGCCCGAGGGCGCGCTTCCGGACGATTCCGGCCACTACCTGCTCGGCGCCACCGCCCCCGACATCCGCATTCTCACGCGCGCCGATCGCCGCACCACGCACTTCTTCGACCTCGATGTCTTCGAGCATCAGGATTCCGTCGCGGGCTTCTTCGAGGCGCACAGTCCCCTTGCCGACCCCTCCCGCCTGAACGAGGAGACGCGCGCCTTCGTGGCCGGCTACCTCACCCACCTCGTGCTCGATGAACGCTACATAACGAATATCTACCGCCGCTTCTTCTTCCCGCACGAGGCGATGGGCGGGTCTCTGCGCGCCAACGTGATGGACCGCCTTCTCCAGTTCGATCTCGAACGCGCCCACGGCGACCCCGAGCTTCGCGAGGGTCTCTGCGCCGCCCTCGCCTGCACCGTCGAAACCATCGACGCTGGCTTCGTGGACGCGGAAACGCTCGAACGCTGGCGCCAGGTCGCTTGCGACATCGCCGCGCGGGGCATGGACTGGGACCGCGCCCGCGGGATGATCGAGACCCACCTGCGGCGCAGCGGCGTCGACGACGTCGGGGGCGAACTCTCCGGCTTCCTCGATTCGCTCCCCGACCTCCTCGGTGAGACAATCGGACACGTCACGAGCGCCGAAATCGACGCCTTCATCGAGCGCTCCACCGACGCCGCGGCCGCCGTAGTCGGGAGGTACCTCGAATGCGGATAATCCGGAACGCCGAGGAAGGCCGCCGCACGATCCTCGCGCGCACCCCCCTCGGGACCGGCGAGATGCCCCTCGAAGTGCGCGAGACGACCTTCCGCACCTTCGGCAAGGAACTCGAACCGGAGGAGGTCGTGCGCCGCATCCTGCGCGATGTGCGCGAGGACGGCGACAACGCCGTGCGCTACTACAACGGCCGCATCGACGGCGCCCAGGTCGAGGATCTGCGCGTCTCCGATGAGGAGATGCGCGCCGCCCGTGACGCCGTCAGCCCCGAAGTGGTAGAGGCGCTTGACTTTGCCGCCGAGCGCATCCGCAGCTACCACGAACAGCAGCTTCGCGGCGCCTTCGTTGACTTCCAGCAGAACGGCCTTGGCCAGCTCACGCGGCCCATCGAGCGCGCCGGCGTGTATGTGCCGGGCAGCGCCGCGCCCCTCCCCAGCACGGTCCTCATGTGCGCCATCCCCGCGCGCATCGCCGGCGTCGACGAGGTCTACCTCGCGAGTCCGGTCCTCCCCGACGGCTCCGTGCCGCCCGTCAAGCTCGTCGCCGCCGGGATAGCAGGCGTTGACGGCGTGTACAAGGCGGGCGGCGCTCAGGCTATCGCCGCCTTCGCCTACGGAACCGAGAGCGTTCCCCGCGTCGACAAGATCTGCGGTCCCGGCAATATCTTCGTCACCCTTGCGAAGAAGCAGGTCTATGGCGATGTCGGCATCGACGCCGTGTACGGCCCCACGGAGACGATGATCATCGCTGACGAAAGCGCCGACGCCGAACTCGTGGCCTCCGATCTGCTCGCCCAGGCCGAACACGATCGCCTGGCCAGCCCCATCCTCCTGACCCCCTCGCACTACCTCGCCGAGCAGGTGGGCGCCGCCATCCGCCGCCAGCTGCGTGACCTTGAGCGGGGCAAGATCGCGCACGAGGCTATCGAGACCCGCGGCGGCTGCGTGCTCGTGAGCGACATCGACCACGCCATCGAGCTCGCCAACGAGTACGCCCCCGAGCACCTCTGCCTCATCGTCGAGAATCCGACCGCCTACGCGATGAAGGTTCGCAACGCCGGCGGCCTCTTCCTTGGCGAAAGCTCCCCCGAGGCGGTGGGCGACTACACGGCCGGTCCCAGCCACACCATGCCCACCGGCGGTAGCGCCCGCTGGAGCTCCCCCCTCGGCGTAAGCGACTTCCTCAAGACGATCAGCCTCGTGAACCTGCCCGCCGAGGACATCGAGGAACTCGCCGAGGCCGCCCGCGTCATCGCCCGCGCCGAAGGTCTTGGCGCCCATGCCGCCTCCGTCGAGCGCCGCCTGCAGGGGCGCTAGCGAGCCGCTCATGGACGCCCGCCGCTACCTCCGGGACGACATTGACCGCCTCGCGCGCTACGCCCCCGTGCAGCCCATCGAGGCGCTCGCCGCGGAGATTGGCGCGCCTGTTGACGAGATCGTGAAGCTCGACGCCAACGAGAACCTCTACGGCGCTCCCGCGGCCGTCCGTGAGGCGGCGGCCGCCGCTCCCCTCCACATCTACCCCGACCCCGATCAGACCGCCCTGCGCGGCCGCATCGCTGAATATGCGGGCGTTCGTCCCGAACAGGTGGTCGCGGGCGCCGGTTCCGATGACCTGCTGGATGTCCTCCTGCGCCTCACGCTCCCCTCGGCCACCGCAACCGCCACTCCCACCTTCGGCATGTACAGCTTCCTCAGCGGCATCGCCGGCGTCCGTCATATCGAAGCGCCCCGCACGGCGGACTACGCGCTCGATCTTCAGGGCCTCCGCGACGCGGTTGATGCGGGCGCGGGCGTGGTTTTTGTGGCCTCGCCGAACAACCCCACGGGCAATGCCAGCGGCCTTGCGGAGATCGAGGCGCTCTGCGCGCTCGACGCCCTTATCGTCGTCGATGAGGCCTACGCCGAATTCGCGGGGACGAGCGCCATCCCCCTTCTGGGCGCCCACGCCAACCTCGTCGTGATGCGCACCTTCAGCAAGTGGGCGGGCCTCGCGGGCTTGCGCGTTGGCTACGCTCTCGCGCACGCTGACCTTGTGGAGCCGATGCTCGCTATCAAGCAGCCCTACAACGTGAGCGCCGCCGCCGCCGCCGCCGCGTGCGCCGCGCTCGACCATCGTGACGAGCTCTTCGCGACCGTGCGCGCCATCGTCGCGGAGCGCGATCGCCTTGCGGGAGAGGCCGGCGCCCTTGGGTGGCTCGCGCCCCATCCCTCCGACGCCAACTTCGTGCTCTTCGACGTGAAACGGGGGGACGCCGCCGCGATCGCCGCCGCGCTCCGCCAGCGGGGCGTGCTTGTGCGCCGCTATGACCGCCCCGACCTCGCGAACAAGCTGCGTATCAGCGTGGGGCGACCGCAGGACACCGCCCGCCTGCTCGACGCCCTCAGGGAGGTCGCCCCCCGATGAGTGAGCGCCGCGCCACCGTGACCCGCGAGACCGCCGAGACGGCCATCGCCATCACCCTCGACCTCGATGGCAGCGGGCAGTTCGAGATCGCGACGGGTCTTGGCTTCTTCGACCATATGCTGAGCCACATCGCCAAGCACGGCGTCTTTGATATCGCCATCAAGGCCGAGGGCGATCTCCATGTGGACGCGCACCACACCGTGGAGGACGCCGCCCTCGCCCTGGGTCAGGCCTTCCGCGAGGCGCTGGGCGACAAGGCTGGCATCGTGCGCGCCGGCTCCGCCCATATGCCCCTCGACGAAGCCCTCGCCTTCGCCGCCGTCGATCTCAGCGGCCGTCCCTACGCCGAGGTCGATCTGCGCCTCCTCGGGCGCGCCGTCGGGGAGCTGCCCGCTGACCTGCTCGAACACTTCCTCGAATCGTTCGCCGCCGCCCTGGCCGCGAACGTCCATGTGCGCGCGCTCGCCGGCGCCAACGATCACCACAAGGCCGAGGCCTGCTTCAAGGCGCTGGCCCGCGCCCTCGACGCCGCTACCCGCATTGACCCCCGTCGCGGCGGGGACGCGCCCTCCACCAAGGGCGTCCTCTGACCCGCGTCCACATTCCGTTTGACAGCCCGCGCGGGGGCGGGGACCATGCCCCGCGAGTCGATGAGATGGCGCTCCGCAATCGCACCCAGCCCGCACTGAAGGAGCAGCTGCGGGACGCGCTCGCGCAGTACGCGCCCGGCCGCAGCGACCGTCGCGACGCGAACCCCGCTTCCGTGCTGCTCCTCCTCTACGACCGCGATGACGGGATTCACCTGCTCTTCCAGGAACGCTCCCATCACGTCGAGCACCACAAGGGCCAGATCAGCTTCCCCGGCGGCGCCCGTGACGAGGGCGACCGCGGCGCCGCCTTCACCGCCCTGCGCGAGACGCATGAGGAAGTGGGCGTCGTGCCCGAGGACGTCGATCTCCTCGGTGAGATCGACGAAATCTGGACCATCAGCGACTTCCGCGTGCGCCCCTTCGTTGGCTGGCTGGGGAAGTGGCCGTACGCGTTTCGCTTCGCCCCCCGCGAGGTCGCCTCGCTTATCGAGGCGCCGCTCGACCACCTCGCCGACCCCGCCAACCTTGTGGACGATGTGCGCGAAGTTGAGGGACGCCGCGTCGTCTTCCCCGCCTATCGCTGGGGCGACCATCTCATCTGGGGCGCGACCGCCCGCATCCTCACGAACTTTCTCGATGTGTACCGAACCCTTGAACGCGAGCGCTGATCCGTTCGGCGCCGCCGGAGCCGACCAGTGAGCGCCGCGCGCGCGCTGGCGGCGCTCATCGGGGAGATTCCCGGCGCCGAGCTCGTGCGTGGCGAAGGCGACGCCGTCATCGAGCGCATCGAGCACGATTCCCGCCGCGTCGAGCGCGGGGCGCTCTTCGTCGCCGTCCCCGGCTTTACCGTTGATGGGCACGCGTTCCTCGTCGAGGCGCTGGAGGCGGGCGCGGCCGCTGTCATCGTCGAGCGCGGGCGCCGGAGCGCCTGGCGGCACCTCCCCGGCGAACAGCCCATCGTCGCCGTCGCTGACGCCCGCGTCGCCCTCGCGCAGGCGTCAGCCGCCTTGTACGGCCATCCCAGCCGCGATCTGACGGTTATCGGCGTCACCGGCACGGATGGCAAGACCACGACCGCCTACCTCCTGACGTCTATCCTCGAAGCCGCGGGCGCGCGCGCGGGGCGTCTCGGCACGGTCGACGCCTATGTTCCCGGAACGGATATCGCCAGCCATACCCAGCGCATGACCACCCCCGAGGCGCCCGAAGTTCAGCGCCTCCTCCGCGGCATGGTCGACGCCGGCTGCGAGTACGCCATTGTCGAGGCCACGAGCCATGGCCTCGCCCTTCACCGCCTTGACGGGGTCGACTTCGATGTCGCCGTTCTCACCAATCTGACCGGCGACCACCTCGATTTCCACGAGAGCTTCGAGGCCTATCGCGAGGCCAAGGGCCGTCTCTTCGCCGCCCTTGAACGGACGCCGCCCAACCCCGCCCACCCCGCTCGCGCGGCCGTCGCCAACGCCGACGATCCTTCCGCCAGCTTCCTCCTCGGGCTCACCTCCCGACGCGCCATCCGCTACGGCCTTGAGACGCCCGGCGTCGACGTTACCGCCCGCCGGATCGAGCTGCACGCCGGCGGCAGTCGCTTCCGCCTCGTCCTTCCCGGCGCCGAGGTCGACGCCGAGATTCGCATGCCCGCGCTCTTCAACGTCGCGAACGCCCTCGCGGCGGCGAGCGCGGCGGTTGCGGTCGGCCTGGCGCCCGAGGCCATCGCCCGGGGCCTCGCCTCCTGCAGCGGCGTGCCCGGCCGCATGGAGCGCATCGACATGGGGCAGCCGTTCAGCGTCGTCGTTGACTACGCGCACACGGGCGACGCCGTCCGCAAGGCGCTCGCCGTTCTGCGGGAGCTCGCCAGCCGCAACCTCATCATCGTCGCGGGGGCCGCTGGCGAACGCGATCCCGGGCGCCGTTTCGGCGTTGGGCGCGCCGCCGCCGAGGGCGCCGACTTCGCGGTCTTCACGAACGAAGACCCGCGCGGGGAGGATCCCGCCGCCATCGTCCGTGAGATTGGCCGCCATGCCGAGGAGGCGGGCTGCCGCCGCGGGCGCGACTTCATCGAGGTCGAGGACCGCCGCGAGGCGATCGCCGCCGCCCTCGCCCGCGCTGAGCCCGGCGACAGCGTCGTCATCTGCGGAAAGGGGCACGAACGCTCCATCGAACTCGGCGGCGATTCCATTCCCTGGGACGATCGCGAGGTCACGCGTGAGGAGCTGGCGAAGCTCGGCCATACCGGCGCTTAACGCGGCGAGTTTCGCCTAGCCCGCGCCTTCGTATACTCGCAGTCGCAACGATGAAACCCGCTCGACCGCACCGCATCGAAGGCCGCCATGCCTCCTAACCGTCGCCGCCCGCAGCAGCACCGAGGCCAGCGCGCGCAGCGCCAGCGGCGCTATGTCAGCGGCGGTCAGGGGCAGTCCTACAAGCCCGGCTTCCCCGTGAACCTCTTCACCGGGCGGGCGGCGCTCACGACCTTCGTCGTCATCGGCGTCGTCGCCATGGCCGGCGGTCTCATCCTCGGCGTCTTCCTGAACGATGGCGGGGAGGCCGATATCGATGAGGTGCCCACGGTCACCGCGACCGAGACCGCCGCTGTCGAGGAGCCGACCGAGGATGCGGACGCCGTTGTCCGCAACTTCGAGTTCGCCGAGTACGTCATCGACGAAGCGGCGGAGACGTATACCGCGACCATCTCGACGGAGAAGGGCGACATCGTCATCGAGCTCTACGCCGAGGACGCCCCCAACACCGTCAACAACTTCGTGTTTCTCGCCGAGCAGGGCTACTTCGACGGCATCATCTTCCATCGGGTCGAAGAGGGTTTCGTTGTCCAGGGCGGCGATCCCACTGGCAGCGGAACGGGCGGGCCGGGCTACACAACCAACGATGAGCCGAACGAGATTCACAACGAGGCTGGTACCGTCTCGATGGCCAAGGTGCCGGGCCAGGCGTACTTCGGGAGCCAGTTCTTCATCAACCTGAAGGACAACCCCGGGCTCGACTTCGACGCGGGCAATAACGATAGCTTCTACCCCTTCGGGCGCGTCATCGAGGGCATGGATACCGTCAACGCCATCGTCCGGGGTGATGTCATGCAGTCCGTGACCATCACCCGCACGCCCCGCCCCGACGCCCCCACCCCCGAAGCGGATGCGGATGGCGAGGATGCGGACGGCGACGAGGATATGGAAGGTGAGGCCGAGGGCGCCGACGGTGAAGATGACGGAGAAGACGACGGAGAAGGCGACAGCGGGGACGACGGCGGCGAGGACGAGAGCCCTGCGGATTCAGGAGATGACGCGGAGGACACGGACGACTCCGCCGAAGACGCAGACGAAGAATAGGGAATCCGGCGGAAATCAGGTGTGTGACTGAACGTCGGGCTCGTCGGCGGTGATCCCGCTCGCGTACAGCTGCTCGATCTCCGTCTCGCTCAGCCCCAGCAGGTCACGGAACACGTAGCGGTTGTGCTCGCCGAAGCCGGGTGCGGGGATGCGGGCGTGCCCCGGCGTGCGCGGAAGGTTCCAGGGCGGCGTCTCCACCTCCCATGCGCCCGCGTCCGGATGGATCTGCTCTGACCACGCCCCCCGCCACCGCAGCTGGGGGTCGCTCATGACCTCGGGGATGGTCAGCGCCGCTCCCGCGGGTACCCCGTGCCGCTGCAGGATGTGCATCGCCGCATAGTGTCCCAGCCGCTCGGTCCACCCTTCGATGATCTCGTCGAGCGCGCGCTCGTTTGCCTTGCGCGCCGCCATCGTCGCGAAGCGCTCGTCCGCAAGCAGCTCCTCCCGCTCGATCACGCGGCAGAGCGCGGCGAACTGCTCATCGTTCTCGCAGGCGATCGCGATCCAGCTATCCGCGCCCGCGCAGCGGTAGACCCCGTGCGGCGCGAACTGCGGATGGGTGTTCCCCGCCGGCGCCCGTAACTCGCCGTTCATGCTGTAGTCGACCACGTACTCGCCCACGAAACTGGTCAGGTTCTCGCGCTGGGCGAGGTCGATATGCACGCCCTCGCCTGTGCGGTCGCGCTGCCGCAGGCCGAGCGCGATCGCCGCTGGGACCGCGATCCCCGAGGATGGGTCGCCGTAGCTGAACCCGGTCTTCAACGGCTCCCCGCCCTCGTATCCGGAGATCGAGACAAGCCCCGCGAGCTGCTCCACGTTCGTCCCGTAGGTCACGTAGTGCGCCTCGGGACCGGTCTTGCCGTGTCCCGGCATGGAGAGGTAGACGATGCGCGGGTTCGCGGCGCGCACCTCCTCGAAGCCGAGCCCGAGGTTGTCCATCACGTTCGCGCGGTAGTTCTCCACGAGCACGTCGCTCATCGCGCAGAGTCTCAGCAGCAGGTCGCGGCCCGCCTCCTGCCGCAGATCGATGGAGGCCGCGTACTTGTTCCGGTTGTTGTGGTTGAAGTAGGCGGCGCGGTTGTACCAGCGCGGCTCCGTGCGCGGGAGGCCCCCCAGCCCCCGCAGAAGGTCCCACTGCCGCGGTCCCTCGATCTTGATGACCTCGGCGCCGTAGTCCCCCAGCAGGCGCGTGCCCAGCGGTCCCGCCCAGACCATCGTCAAATCGACCACGCGGACGCCCGCCAGCGGCGCTGTCATCGCGACCCCGCCGCGGCCTCGATTTCCGCCGCGGACAATCCCGCTTCCGTGAGGATGGAGGCGGTGTGCTCCCCCAGAAGCGGCGCGGGGCCATCGCGCCAGGCGTCCGGCCCCATCCACCACGGCGGTCCCGGGTAGGAGTCCGCGCCCGCGACGGGATGCTCGATGCGGCGCAGGAACCCGCGCGCGGCCAGCTGCGGACTTTCGAGCAGGTCCTGCATGGTGTGGATGAACGTGATCGGGGCGCGGTGTCGCCCACCGAGGGCGTAGGCCTCCTTCTTGCGCATGCCCGCCGCCCATGCAATCACCTCCGCCATTAACTCATCGTCGTGGGCGCGGCGCGATTCGGCTGTGGCGAAGCGCTCGTCATCGAGCCATTCGGGGTGTCCCGCCGCCTCCGCGAAGTGGGGCCAGTTCCGCGCCATCACATGCACCCCCACCTGGCCGTCGAGGCAGGGGTAGACGCCCATGAAGCTCGACATCAGGTTCCCCCGCCGCTGCCCCAGCCAGACGCCGTTGTAGGCGTAAAAGGGGACGCCCGCTTCCAGAATCGGCGCCATGCAGTGCTGCACGCTGATATCGACGTGTTGCCCTTCGCCATCCCGCTCCGCCGCGAGGAGCGCCAGGTTCGCCGCCGAAAACGCGTTCAGCCCGCCCTGGTAATCCGCCTGGTAGCCACCGTTCTTCACGGGGCGTTTGTCGGGGTCGCCGGTCAGGAACAGCTGGCCGCCCATGGCGAACGCGATCAGGTTGTTTGCGTGATAGTCCGCGTACGGCCCCTCCTGCCCGTAGGCCGTGATCGAGACGAGCGCCAGCCTCGGGTTCACCGACCGCAGGCGCTCGTAGTCGAGCCCGAGGGCGCGGGCGTCGCCCGGGCGGTAGTTCTCGATGACGACGTCCGCGTCCGCCGCCAGCCTCAGGAAGGCGTCGCGGCCCGCCTGCGCGCCGAGGTCCAGCTCGACCGATCGCTTGTTCGTGTTCAGGTAGAGGAAGAGGGCGCTCGTCTCGGGATTCGGTTCGCCGTCCCGGAAGGGGCCGTGAGCGCGCGCGATGTCGCCCCCCGGCGGCTCGATCTTGATGACGTCCGCGCCGTAGCCCGCGAACAGCCGCCCGCAGTAGGGCGCGGAGACGAACGAGCCCGCCTCCAGCACGCGGACGCCTTCGAGCGGGAGGGGCATGGCGGCCGGCCTACGGGCGTGAGGGGAGTTCGACCTGCACGTTTCCGCGTACGGAAGGCTGGTCGTCCGCCAGCGTCACCACTTCCAGCTCGACGATGTTGACGCCGTCCTCCTGGCGCTTGTCGACCACCCGTCCGGCCAGCGTCAGCGGCTTCCCCGCGATGTCCGGACGGCGGAAGGCGACGCGCACGCTGCGCAGGTTCGCTTCCGGCCCTGCCCAGGCGCCCACGTAGTTCGTGATCCACGAGAGCTTCAGCAGCCCCGGCACGAGCGCGCCTCCGAACCCCATGCGCCGTCCCGCCTCGGCGTCGCCGAACGCGGGGTTTGTGGGGTTGTCGCGCCCGAAGAACTCGATCGCCTGGTCCTCCGTGGGGAGCCGCTCCAGCGGTTCCAGCTCGTCGTCGCTGGCGATGTCCTCGAAGTAGCGCTGGCTCATGACCGGGGCCGGTCAAACTGCGTGATCGTGCGCAGCGAGGCGGCCGCCTCCTCTCCGTCGCGGTTCAGGTACGAGGTCTGGAACATCACCAGCACGCTGTAGCCGTAGCGCCCCCCCAGGCGGTCCCGCACATCGATGAGTCGCGTGACCGCCTGCAGCGGCTCCTCCAGTCTGATCGGCCGGCTGAACGTCCATTCCGTCTGCGTGAGGATGCCGCTGGAGAGCACCTGGGGCGAAAGCTCCGCCGGCAGCCGCGGTTCCACCATGGCGATGATGTATGGCGGCGCGACGCCCGTCCCGTCCGCCCAGCGCGGGTCGGTGTCGCCCAGCAGGTCGCGCATCCGCTGCGCGTCCGCCGTCCGCGGAACGACCTCGATGGGGTCGCTCGCCTGCCCGATCATGGCGCGGTGTTCGTCGGTAATCTTGCTCTCGGTTACGTCAGCCACAGTCGCTCCTCGGCGGGAGAATAGCACGCCCCCCGGCGGCGGCGCGGAACGGGAACGGCCGCGCTAGCGCGGCAGCCCGACGATGACCTCGTCGTTCTCGACGCGCACGGGGTAGGTCTGGATATCCTCCGCGCCCTTGTTCCAGAAGAACAGCTTTGACTGGAATCCCCCGAGGAAGGGGTGGTTTGCGTTGAACTCGCTGCTGAAGGGCTGGCGCACCGCCTTGCCGTTCGAGACGTCGAAGCGCGCCCCGTGGAAGGGGCACATCACGCAATTATCGCGTACGGGCTCGGCCTTGATGGGCGCGCCCGGGAAGCTCGCGAGGGGGAGCCGCGCGTGGGGGCAGAGCGCCGCCATCGCGTACGCTTCCTCGCCCTGCCGCACGATGGCGACGCGGTAGCTGTGCAGGCGCATCTCCGTGGCCACGCCGTCGGGGAAGCCGCGCAGGGGACCGGCGTTCGCCCAGCCCTTCATCTTTTCGTGCGGAACGATGCTGCTCGCCTTCACCGGAAGCGGCGGATCGAGGCCCATCAGGGGCATCGCGATGATCTGCATCAGCCCGCCCGAGATCAGCCCCGAGATGAGCAGGAAGACGCCGACCGCGAGGCCGCTTGAAGTCGTCTCGATATCCGCCGGAGCGACGATCAGGATGATGCCGCCAACGATGAGTGAAATCGTCGCGATCCCCCATGTCCCGAGGATCGAGACTCCTACAAGCGCCAGTGCTACGGACACGACTTCCTACCCTCGCTGGCCGTGGATCGTACGCGCCCTTGCGCGCCTGTGCAAAGTGTCACAATCGCGCTCGCGCCGCGCCTCAGTCGAGCCCGTGGTAGCCCCGACGGAAGTAGAGCAGCGGCTCCTTCCCGTCGTCGGAGGCGGCGCCCGCTACGCGTCCCACGGCGATGACGTGGTCCCCGCCCGGCAGGATCGATTCCAGTTCGCAGTCGAGATGCGCGATGGACCCCGTCAGGATGGGGCAGCCGGTCTGGTCCGTGAATGTCTCGAAGCCGTCCAGATCGGCGCCGGGATCCCGTCCCGAGATGGCGAAGTGGTTCGAGATCGTCTCCTGGTCCGTCGCCAGCACGCTCACGGCGAACTTCCCCGAGGCGGGAACCATCTGTTCGAGGTGGTTCCCGTTCTGGATGCAGACGAGCACGAGCAGCGGGTCCATCGAGAGCGTGGAGAAGCTCGAAGCGGTGATGCCATAGACCTTGCCCTCGTGCTCCGTCGTCAGGACGGTGACGCCCGAAGCCCAGGAGGCGAGCGCGTTCTTGAAGGTTTCCGGATCAACTGACGACATGGCCGTCACGCATTCTCGAGCGCGGGGCCCATGTCCCAGAGGGCGTTTGCGCTGACGCTGCTGAAATAGCGCGCCATCGGCAGCCCCGCCAGAATCTGGTCCATTTCGGCGGCGTCGGCCACGTCGAAGATGGCCAGCACGCCCATGCCGGTCTCGCGGTAGATCGCCTTGATCTTGCCCTCGTCGCGGAGCGCCCTGGTCGCTTGCAGCTGTTGGGCGACGACGCCTTGCCAGGTCTCGGCGTCGAGGTCCGCGGGCTGCCTCGAAACCAGCCGTACGGAAAAAAGCACTCCTGCCACCCCCGCTGCGGGCCTCGATCGCCCGCGCGTGATGTCGGAAGGCTACCGCACGTTTGCCGTACAGCGCCAGACGCGCCCCCCTCGTACCATTGGCGGCGTGGTTCCCGCGCGACCGCTGGTCACCTTCGATATTGATGGCGTGCTCTGCCGCAATCCCCTGGGCGTCAACCCGGGAGGGGTGAGCGCGGACGCCCTCACCCCGGCGCGCTTCCCGCGCCCCACCTGGCCGTTCGAACGCTTCCTCTACCTGCGCCGCAAGCCCATGGCGGGCGCCGTCGAGGGTTTCCACGCCATCGCGGAGCGCTTCGAATGCGCGATCGTTTCCGCGCGGGGCGAGGGCGCCCGCGCCCTCACGGAAGGCTGGATCGCGCGCACGCTTGGGGTTTCACCGCCGCTCCGTCTGCGCTCCTCCTGGCGGGAGCGCTCCTCCGCGTTCAAGGCGCGCGTCATCCCTCCGCTCCAGCCCCTCGCGCACTTCGAGGACGATCCCAACACCGCCCTGCTCCTCGCCGAACGCATCCCGCACGTCTTTCTCATCGACTGGCCCCGCAATCGGGGCGTCGCGGGCGCGAATATCCACCGCATCGAGCGAATCATCGATGCGCTTCCCATCCTCAGCGCCGCCGCCGGCGATGCGGAATCCGGCGCCTAGCCCCCCGACATCTGCTTCTGGAACGTGGCCAGGTCGAAGTAGTCGCGCCAGGCGGCGATCTTCCCGTCGCGAAGTTCGAACACGCCCATCACGGGCAAGGCTATCTGGTTGGTGTCCGCGTCGAACTTGTCGATGCGCTCCGTCATCACCACATCGCCCCCGACCACGAGGTGGAGCACATCCCAGCCCTTGCTTGTCATCGTGCCCGCCATGCCCCCGAGGGCGTTGCGGATGTTCTCCTTGCCCACGATGGGGTCCATGGGGATGTTGTGATAGACGGCGTCCTCCGTGAAGTAGGCGGCCATCGCCTCCGCATTGGGCCTGGGCGCGTCCCACTCCGCGCAGAAGGTCCGCACGATTTCGGCGTTATCCATGGATCTGCTCCTCTTCCAGCATGCCGCTTCTGAGCAGCATGAGGGCTGTTGTGATGGCGCGCCGCTTGGTCGCCGCGCGCCCCTGCGCCATGACCATCTTTATCGATCGCGCGCCGCCGGGGCCAGCCACCGCCACAAAGAATGTGCCTGGCTGCTCGATGGTCGCGTCTTCTCCGAGGGTTCCCGTGATCCCGATTCCGTAGTCGCTCCCGTGCCGGTCGCGCGCCGCCGCCGCCATCGCCTCCGCCGTTTCCGCGGAGACCGTCCCGAACTCCTCCGCGGCGCCCGGCGCGACGAGTGCGCCGGCGAACGCCCCGCCCGCGTCGGGCGCGTCGCTGAGCGTGCTCGCCAGGAGCCCGCCCGTCTCTGTCTCCAGCGTCGCCACCGTCTGGCCGCGTTCGCGCAGCGTTCGCGTGATGACGCCTTCGAGCGTGTCCTCGTCGCGGCCCCAGATGGCGTGTCCGAAGATGGCGTCGAGTTCGCGTTCGGCGGGCGCGATGAGTCGCTGCGCCTCCTCGCGCGTGGCCGCTTTCGCGCCGATGCGCAGGTGTACGCCATCCGCCCGCGCGTACGTGCCCACGCCGATCCCGGCCATGCCAAAGACGGGCCGCGCCATCTCGTCGACGGTTCCCTCGCCGACGCCGGCCGTCTTCAGCGTGCGCGTCACGAGCACTGTCCCCGAGCGCCCTTCAAGCCGCGGCGCGACCTCGTGGTTCCACATCCGCTGCATCTCGGGGGGCACGCCCGGCATCGACACGATCACGCGGCCTTCCCGTTCCGTCCACCACCCCGGCGCCGTCCCCCGCGGGTTCTCGATGGCGTTTGCGCTGGGGATGAGCCAAGCCTGCTTGATGTTCGATTCCGGCATCGGGTAGTTGCGCCGCCTGAAGAACGCCCGCAGCCGTTCCTCCAGGTCTGGCGCGATAAACGGCTCCTCGCCGAGCAGCTGGCAGATCGACTCACGCGTGAGGTCGTCTTCCGTGGGCCCCAGCCCTCCCGTCGTGATCACCAGGTCGGAGCGCTCCCAGGCCCGCCCCAGCGTCCCCGTCACGCGCTCGAGGTTGTCGCCCACCACGCTTGTGTGGTTCAGGTCGATGCCGAGCGCGGGGAGCTGCTGCGCGATCCAGGCGCTGTTGGTGTCGACGATCTCCCCCAGCAGGATCTCGGTGCCGATGGCGACGATCTCGGCTTTCACGCGCGCGAGTCTAGCAGGCCCCGGGAACGGAACGTCGGTCGGCCCCGCGCCACGCTGTAAAGTGCCCCGCATGGCTGACGGGGTTCCGCCGTTGGACTTCCGCGTCCTCAACCTTGCGCGCGGCGTCGCCGGCGCCTACGCCACGCGCCTGCTCGCCGACCTTGGCGCGCGCTGCTCGTGGTGGCGCTGGACCGATCCCCGCCCCGGCGACTGGCCCGCCAGCGACCTCATGCGCGCCTCCTTCGAGGATGGCGTCGAGCTTCACGATGAGCGCCTCGACCGCGCCGCCCTCCTTGCCGCGCTGCCCCGCCTCGCTCCGCACGTTGACCTCGTGCTCACGGATTTCTCCCTTCCCGAACTCGCGCAGGACGCGCTCTTTGAGCTGCTCAGGCCCGCCAATCCCGCCATCGTCGTCGCCAACGCCGATCATTTCGGCCGTTCCGGTCCCTGCGCCTCTTGGGCGGGCGATGAGCTGACCGATTACGCGCTCGGCGGCTACTGGGCGATCGCGGGCGATCCCGAGCGCGAACCCCTGCGCGTGCCCGGTCATCAGGCGCAGTTCCACGCCGGCCTCCAGCTTGCGTTCGCCGCCCTCGCCGCGCTCCGCCACGCGCGCCGCGCCGGCGAGGGGCAGGAGGTCGAGGTAAGCGCCGCCGAGGCCATGCTCGGCGCCCACTGGAGCACCACCGTCGCGTGGACCCACGAGGGCCGCGTCTTCCTCCGCGACGGCTCCGACCTCTACCGCGCGAAGGATGGGTGGGTCCACTTCTACTCCCTGATCGTGCACCCGAATGTCCTCGTCCTCCTTGAGCGCCCCGACCTTGCCGCCCACGAGGACTACCAGACCATCCGCGGACGGCGTAAGCGCGTCGCGGAGATCGAGGCCATCGCCCGTGCGTGGTGCGCCCGCCGCCCGATGATGGAGATCGTCGAGAAGGCCCAGTCCCTGCGCGTCCCCCTGACCCCCATGGCGGACGTTGCATGGCTCCTGGCCGATGATCACCTCGCCGAGCGCGGCTACTTCCGTGACTGTCGCGGCAAGCCCATGCCCGGCCGTCCCTTCCGCTGGACCGATCCCTGGCCTGACGCCGCCCCGCCCGACACGCTCGCCCACGCGTTCGCGGGCACGCCCGCCCCCGCCCGCCCGGAAGAGCGCCTGTCCGCAAGCGCCCCATTCGAGGGCTTGCGCGTCCTCGAAGTCACGAATAACTGGGCGGGACCGATCGCCTGCCGCCACCTCGCCGACCTCGGAGCGGAGGTCATCAAGGTCGAGTTGGCGACGCGCCCCGCTACCCGCGGCAGCCACTACGCCGGGCTCGACCCCGGACGCTATCACTGGAACCGCTCTGGCTACTTCAACCAGATGAACCGCAACAAACGCGACGTCGCCCTTGACCTCTCCACCGACGAGGGGCGCCGGATCTTCCTTGAACTCGCCGCCATGGCCGACGTTGTCATCGAGAACAACAGCGTCCGCGTCATGCCCAACCTTGGTCTCTCGTACGAGCGGCTGGCGGAGGTCAATCCCCGCCTCGTCATGGTCTCCATCAGCGGGTTCGGGGCGACCGGCGCGCGGCGTGACTGGATCGCCTATGGCTCGAACATCGAGGCCGCCAGCGGTCTCGCCTCCACGACCGGCTACCCCGACGACGAACGGCCCTACCGCACCGGCTCCTTCATCGCCGACCCCATCGCGGGCGCGCACGCGGCCATCGCCGCCGTCGCCGGCCTCGAACGCGTGGCGCGCACGGGCCGCGGCTCGCACGTGGACATCGCCCTCACGGAGTCGGCGATGACGTTCATGGTCGCCGCCTTCGCCCATGTTCACGAACACGGCCAGCCGCCGCCCCGCGCTGGCAACAGCGAGCCCGACGACGCCCCCACCGGCGCCTATCCCGTCGACGGACGCGATGACTGGATCGCCATTGCGGTCCGCACCGACGCGCAGTGGCGCGCCCTCTGCGAGATCGCCGGCCTCGACGATCTCGCCATGCTCGACGGCGCCGCCCGCGTTGCGCGGCGCAAGGAGATCGACGCGCGCCTGTCCGCCTGGACGAAGCCCCTCACCCGCTTCGAGGCCGTGCGCGAGCTGCAGGCGCGCGGCGTACCCGCCGCCTCCATCCTCCATAACTGGCAGCTTCACGCCGATCCCCACTTCCACGCGCGCGGCGCCTGGGTCTCCATCGACCATCCCGATACGGGCGTCTACTCCTACCCCGGCTTCATGTGGCGCTTCTCGCGCACAGCCCCGTCGGTGCGCAGCCACGCCCCCCGCTTCGCTGAAGGCAACGACTACGTTTTCGGCGAACTGCTTGGCCGCGACGCCGGCGCCATTGCGCGTCTGTACGAAACCGGCGTGAGCGCGCGGGAGCCCGATGTCCCGCCCCCGCCGTTCGTCGTCGCCCCCCTCACCACCCCCTGACCCCCTACAATCCCGCCCATCCGAGGAGGCCAAGCCCATGCCCGACTACGAGAACATCCTCTACTCCGTGCGCGATCGCATCGCCACGATCACCCTCAACCGTCCCGAGAAGCTGAACGCCCTCAACCGCGAGCTCCGCGGCGAGTTCGTGGACGCCCTCAAGGTCGCTGAGCGCGACGACGACGTTACCGTCATCCTCGTACGGGGGGCGGGGCGCGCCTTCTGCGCGGGCTACGACATCACTCCCAACCAGCCCGCCGACGCGCGCGCCGGCATCCTCGTCTCGGACAAGTACTTCGATAGCTGGACCGATCCCTTCGCCCGCAGCTGCGTGCGTGACTGGATGACCATCTGGGATCTGCTCAAGCCGGTCGTCGCCATGGTCCATGGCTACTGCCTCGCGGGCGGCTCCGAACTGATGTCGATGTGCGATATCGCCTTCGCCTCCGATGACTGCAAGATCGGCTATCCGCCCATGCGCGGCATGACCACCCCCGATGTCATCTACTTCCCCTGGAAGCTGCAGATGGGCCGCGCCAAGTACCTCCAGCTCAGCGGCAACAGCCTCACCGGCAAGGAGGCCGCTGAGTGGGGCTGGATCGCGAAGAGTTTCTCCGCGGATTCGTTGGAAGAGGAGGTCATGCGGGAAGTGCGCGCCCTCTCCAGCATCGCCCCTGATCTGCTCGCGGCGAACAAGCTCGCCATCAACCAGACCTACGAGATCCAGGGCATCCGCACCGCCCTCAACACCGGCCCCCAGTGGCACGCCCTCAGCGGACGCATGCGGCCGGGCGCGGGCGAATTCGGCCGCATCTCGAACGCGGAAGGCTTGCGCGCCGCCCTCGCCTGGCGCGATGAGGCCTTCAACCGCGAAGGCTTCAGCCCCTGAACGAGGCCTGCGCGGCGCGTCCGTTCAGTGGTTCATTGCCCGCCCGGAACCATTACCGGCCCTGAGTGGTGGTGCGTCATGCGCCATTCCCCCTCCTCCCGCACGAAGACGTTCGTGGCGTAGAGGGGGCTGCCCGAGACCACTTCCCGACAGAGCACAACGGCGGCGTCGCCGACCGCCGTCACGCTCGCGCCCCCGCCCACGATTCGCGGCTGGTTCGGGTTTGCGAGGATCGTGCGCCAGCTCTCCAGCACGTCCTCGCGACCGCTCAGCAGCGTCCAGCCGGGATGCAGGCAGGTAACCGGCGTGAGGCGCGCCCAGAGGTTCTCCATCGCCTCCATGTCCGCCGTTCCCAGCGCGCGATAGAAGGCCGCGTTCGCCGCGAGGGCTTCCCGTTCCGCTTCCGTCTGGCTTCCCGTCGCGGTCACGGGCCCAAGGATAGCGGCGCCGCTCCGCCAGCGTCGTCCCCTCGCCTGCGCACGGGAACCTGGCGCGGAAACGCGAACGGGGCCCGATCACGGACCCCGTCGGACGCGGTACCCCCGATGCCGCTGGCTAGCTCTGCGAGCCGGCGCTGATCCCGTGTTCGTAGCGCGCTTCGAGCGCGTCCTCGAAGAAGAACTTCTCTTCGCCAAAGGCGGGGCGCAACTCATCCAGCCACGTCGCCGATTCGTCGTACTGGGCGAAGAAGGGCCGCCCCACCCAGTCGGGGTCGCGTCCCTGCAGGAAGGTGAGCGTAAGCGCCTTCTGCCCCGCGACCTCCGCCGGCCCGACCACGGCGACCTTGCCGGGCTCCGCCGACATGCTCGGCCCGCGCACGGTCCGCGCCAGACCGCTTACCTGGTTATAGGCCCCGCGGAAGATGTCCCATGCCTGCACGAGGGGAATCTCGAAGAACTGCTTCGCGCCGGTATCGCGCGCCACGAACATGTAGTACGGGATCATCCCGAGCCGCACCTGCTCGCGCCACATCTCCGCCCACGCGTCCGCGCTGTCGTTGATGTTCCGCATGATCGGCGACTGCGTGCGGATTTGCGCGCCCGTCTCGCGGATGCGCTCGACCGCCTCGCGCACCGCCGGCGTGCCCAGCTCTCGCGGGTGGTTGAAGTGCGCCATGATCGAGAGGTGCCGTCCCGTCGCCGTGATGCGCCGGAACACCTCCAGCATCTCCTCCGCGTCGTCGTCCGTCGTGAACCGGTAGGGCCAGTAGCCCAGCGCCTTCGTCCCGATGCGGATCGTGCGCAGGTTCGGCGGATCCTCCTCCAGGATTGGGTCGATGTACTGCCTGAAGCGCCGTGTTTTCATCACCATCGGGTCACCCCCCGTGATGAGCACGTCGCTTACCCGCGGCCGCTCGTGCAGGTACGAGATCAGCCCCTCCGCCTGCTTCGTCGCGAACTTCAGATCATCCAGCCCCACGAACTGGGGCCAGCGGAAGCAGAACGTGCAGTAGGCGTGGCACGTCTGCCCGTTGCTGGGGAAGAGCAGCACCGTCTCCTCGTACTTGTGCTGCAGGCCCTCGACCGGCTCCTCGTAGAGAACGGGCACGTTGTGTTCGAGCTGCCCCGCGGGGTGCGGGTTCAGCTGCATGCGGATGCGGTTGGCGGCCTCGTCGATTTCACCCCGCGAAGCCTCGCGCGAGACCAGCGTCGCCACCTCGTCGAAGTGCTCGTCGCGGAGCATGTGCTGCTGCGGGAAGGTCAGCGTGAAGATCGGATCGTTGGGCACGTCATCCCAGTTAATCAGCTCGTTCACGACATAATTATTCGTCTTGAAGGGCAGGACGCGCGACACGACGTCGATCGCGAAGCGCTGATCCTTCGTCAGCCGCTCCGTTTGGGGAAGCCCGGCGATGTTGTGCTGGGTGATTGCGCGGTACTTCGCGCGCTCCGGGTTCTCCTCGGTTGGGTTGAGTACGGTGCTTGTCATACTGTTCGCCTCCTCAGGCTTGGCGCCGGTCTGCGTTCTCAGGCGGGACGGGGCGGTCCCGCTGCGGGCTACGGATTGGGAGGCTGGTCGCATAGCCGCGAGCCTCCGAACGCCTGCGGGGTTAGCTGACGGGTTCGACGTCGGAGATCGCCTGTGCGCTGCCGCGCACTGCACCCCGGAAGTGGGTCCCCCGCTCCCCCGCGATTCGGGTGAATCGCGCGGAGATTCGGCTCCTCCAGTGTAGCACGCGCTTCCGCGCCTCCCGTTCATCCGCCCCCAGGACCCGTTCGTGGTCGTACACTGACAGGCGCCGCCGGCGGAAGACCGGCGGTCCCGGAGGCGGTCCCCATGCCCCGAGCCATCTGGAAGGGCGCCATCAGCTTCGGCATGGTGAGCATCCCCATCCGTCTCTTCCCCGCTACCGAGAGCAAGGACGTCGGCTTCCGCCAGTTGCGCCGTGACTCGCACACCCGCGTGCGCATGCTGCGCTGGGATCCCGTCGAGGAACAGGAGGTTCCCTACGACGAGATCGTGCGCGGCTACGAGTACGCCAGGGACCGCTATGTCGTGCTCGACGACGAGGACTTCGAGAAGCTGCCCCTCCCCACCAAACACACCATCGAGCTAACCGCCTTCGTTAAGGACGAGGAGATCGACCCCGTTCACTACGAGAAGTCCTACTACCTCGCGCCCGAGGAGGTCGGTCTGAAGCCGTACTCGCTGCTCATCCGTGCGATGCAGGCCAAGGGGCTCATCGCCGTCGCCAAGGTCGCCATCCGAACCAAGGAGCGGCTCTGCGCCCTCCGCGTCCGCGATGACCAGCTCATCCTTGAAACCCTGTACTACCCCGACGAGATCCGTGAGCCGGCGTCGTCGTTCACGGTCGAGGACGTGTCCGACCAGGAGATGGAGATGGCGCGCGCCCTCATCGAGATGCTGGAGCAACCCTTCGATCCCGAGCAGTACCACGACGACTACCGTGAGGCGCTGATGACTATCATCAGCGCCAAGCTTGAGGGCCAGGAGGTCGCCGCCCCCGAGACGGCCGCTCCGCAGCCCGCCGTCGACCTGATGGCCGCCCTCCGCGCGAGCGTGGAGGCCGCCCGCGTTCGCAAGGAAGGCGAGGCCCCCGCCGCCGGGAAGGCCGCCGTCGCCGCTGACTAGCCGCAGGGGTCGGACATGACGGGAGCGCTCGACCACTACCGCGAGAAGCGCGACTTCGCGGCGACCCCCGAACCACCCGACGCGATCCCCGAGGGCCGCGCCGGACCCCTCACATTCGTCGTCCAGAAGCACGCCGCCACCCGCCTTCACTACGACCTCCGCCTTGAGGTCGGCGGCGTCATGAAATCGTGGGCGGTGCCCCGCGGCCCCTCCACGGACCCCGCCGTCCGCCGCCACGCCGTCATGACGGAGGATCACCCCATCGCCTACTCCGCCTTCGAGGGCGTCATCCCCAAAGGACAGTACGGGGCGGGGCAGGTCATCGTCTGGGACGCCGGCGCCTACGCCCCCGAACACGATCGCGTCTTCGACTTCTCCTCCCGCGAGGCGGCCGAAGCGGCCATGAAGGCGGCCATCGCCGACGGCAAGATCTCGTTCCAGCTGCGAGGGCGCAAGATGAAGGGTTCGTGGGCGCTGGTGAAGACCGCCAGTGACTGGCTCCTGCTCAAGCACGACGACGCCATCGCCGACCCCGCCTGCGACCTCACCGCCCTTGACCGCTCCGTCGTCTCCGGCCTCTCGCTCGACGACATCCGCGCGGGCCGTCTGCCCCGCCACCGGCGCGCCCCCTCCGACTACACGCCCGCCGCCCTCACGGGCTCGCGCGCCGCTCCCATGCCCGCCGCGCTCACGCCCATGATGGCGGGCGTCCGCGAGCCCTTCTCCCACCCTGACTGGCTCTTCGAACCGAAGCTCGACGGCATCCGCGCCGTCGCCCACGTCTCGCGCGGCGCCGCCAGCCTCATCTCGCGGCGGGGCGTCGACCTCACCCCGACCTACCCCGGCCTCGTCGCCGCCCTCGCCGCCCAGCCCGTCGCCGAAGCCGTCTTTGACGGCGAGATCGTCGCCTTCGATGAGCGCGGCGTCCCCTCCTTTGAGCGCCTCCAGCAGCGCATGAACCTCGCCGGCGAGCTTGATATCGCCGCCGCCGAGCGGGACGTTCCCGTGAACTATCTGGCCTTCGATCTGCTCCACCTTGACGGGTTCGACCTCACGGACGTCGCGCTGGAGGAACGCAAGGAGGCGCTGGCCCGCACGCTCCTCCCCGCTGGCCCGATCGCGCTGGTCGAACACGTTCAGGCCGAGGGGCAGGAGGCCTACGAGGGCGCGATTGCGCTCGGCCTCGAAGGCCTCGTCGCGAAGCGGCGCGGAAGCCGCTATCTGCCCGGCAAGCGCTCCGATTCCTGGGCCAAGATCAAGGCGCGCCGCACAGCCGACTTCGTCGTCGCCGGCTTCACGCCCGGCGAGGGACTGCGCGAGCCCACCTTCGGCGCGCTCCTGCTCGCCGCCCGCGAGCGCGACGGCGCCCTGACCTATCGTGGCCGCGCCGGCGGGGGCTTCACCGACGCCATGCTTGTCGAGTTGCGGTCCCGCCTCGACGCCCTCGCGACCGACGCCTCCCCCTTCGCCGAGACCCCGCCCGAAGCCGCCCACGCCGCCTTCGTCCGTCCCGAGATCGTGGTCGAGGTCGAGTATTCGGAGGCGACCTCAGCGGGACTGTTGCGGGCGCCGGTCTTCAAGCGTCTGCGTCCCGACAAGGCTCCCGAGGACACGGCCTTCGTGCTGGACACGCCCCCGCCGGCCCCCGCTCCCCCTTCCCTGTCGAGCGAAGTCGCCTCCGTTCTGGACCAGCTCGACGATCCCCGCGATGAACTGCGCCTCGCTGTCGGCGGTCACGAGATCGCGGTGACCAACCTCGGAAAGGCCCTCTGGCCCGAACACGGCGCCCAGCGCGCTGTCACCAAGCGCGACCTCCTGCGCTACCTCGCCACCGTCGCCCCGCTCATGCTTCCCCATCTCCGCGACCGCCTCATCACCCTCACCCGCTACCCCAACGGCATCGGGGACCTGCACTTTTACCAGAAGCACTCGGAGACGCCGCCCGCTGAGTTCGTCGAGACCGTCTCCGTGTACTCCGAGGGGGCGGGCGGCGATCGCGATTTTCTGCTCTGCAACAACTTCGCCACGCTGATCTGGCTGGGGCAGCTCGCCAACCTCGAATTTCACGCGACCATGGCCCGCGTTTCCCCCGTCCCGGACGCCGGCGCGCTCCCCGCCGCCTTCAGCGGCTCGCGCACCGCCATCGAGGCGTCCGTCCTCAACTACCCCGATTTCCTCCTCTTCGATCTCGACCCCTACATCTACCGCGGGGATGAGTCCGCGGGCGAGGAGCCCCAGCTCAACCGCAAGGCTTTCGCGAGGACGGTCGAGGTCGCCCGCGCCCTCAAGGAGATTCTTGACGCCGCCGCGCTCTCCTCCTGTGTGAAGACGTCCGGCGCGACCGGACTTCATATCTACGTGCCCATCCTCCGCCAGTTCCCGTATGCTGTTATCCGCTCCCTTTGCGAAACCATCAGTGGTGAGCTTCTGGCGCGCCTGCCCCGCGATGTGACGCTGGAGTGGGCCTCGGAGAAGCGCGCCGGCAAGATATTCCTCGACGTGAACCAGAACGCCCGCGCCAAGAATGTCGCCGCCGTCTTTTCGCCCCGCGCGAAGCCCGGCGCCCCCGTCTCCGCGCCCGTCCGCTGGGATGAGCTGGACGGCCTCTATCCCACCGACTTCACCGTGCTCAGCGCGCCCGCGCGCTTCGCCGAAACCGGCGACCTCTGGGCGGACATCCTCGACGCCAAACAGGATCTCACGGCGCTCCTCGGGATCGACCCATGAACGGCGACAACGCCCGCCCCCTCGATCTGCGTGGCCGCGATCGCAACGAGGCCATCGAGATTGTCCACCGCGCCCTCATCAACGCGGGCTATGAAGCGGGGGACTGCGTCGATGTGCTTGGCGGGGCGTTCGTCTGCGCGGCTGTGCGCCGCTACTGGGTGGAGGGTCTGAGCGCCGCCGAGGCGCACGAGCGTCTCTGCGACGACGACCCCGAGCTTGCCCGCGCCATCGAGGCGCTCGCGCCCATCCTGCTGGATCGCGTCGAGGCGCGTGACCAGCGCGAGGCGGCCATCGCCGCCGTGGAGCTGTTGCTCGCGGGCGCCGCCCCCGGGCGTGACCAGATGCGCTTGCCGCTTTCCCCCGACGCTCCCTAGACCTTCGCCCCCGCGACGATGTCCTCGACGACTGCGGGATCGGCGAGGGTGGTCACATCGCCCACGTTCTCCGGTTCGCCCTCGGCGATCTTGCGCAGGATGCGCCGCATGATCTTCCCCGAACGCGTCTTCGGCAGGCCTGGCACGAACTGAATCTGGTCCGGCGTCGCGATTGGGCTGATCTCCGTGCGGACCGCCATCCGCAGCTCGCGCTCGATCTCGTCCGACCCCGCCCAGCCCTGGTTCAGGATGACGTAGGCGTAAACGCCCGTGCCCTTCACGTCGTGCGGATAGCCGACCACGGCCGCCTCCGCGCACGCTTCGTGTCCGACCAGCGCGCCCTCGATCTCCGCGCTCCCGAGGCGGTGTCCGGCCACGTTCAGGACGTCGTCCACGCGTCCCGTGATCCAGTAGTACCCGTCCTCGTCGCGGTGGCAGCCATCGCCCGTGAAGTATTTGCCCGGGTAGGTCGTCAGGTAGGTGTCGATGAAGCGCTGGTGGTCGCCGTAGACCGTGCGCATCATCCCCGGCCACGACGCGACCATGCAGAGCCGCCCGGTCACGCCGTTCCCCTCGATCACGGCGCCGCTTTCATCCACCACCACCGGCTCCACGCCCAGGAAGGGCAGCGAGGCCGAGCCCGGCTTCATGGCGTTCGCGCCGGGCAGGCCCGTGATCATGTGACCGCCCGTCTCCGTCTGCCAGTAGGTGTCGACGATTGAGCAGCGCCCGCCCCCGACCACGTTGTAGTACCAGCGCCACGCCTCGGGATTGATCGGCTCGCCCACCGTTCCCAGCACGCGCAGGCTCTCGCGGCTGTAGCGGTTCACGTGGGCGTCGCCTTCCGCCGCGATCGCGCGGATGGCCGTCGGCGCGGTGTAGAAGCTGTTGATCCCGAGGCGGTCGACCATGTCCCAGTAGCGGCCCGCGTCCGGATACGTCGGCACGGATTCGAACAGCACCGACGTCGCTCCGTTCGCCAGCGGTCCGTACACGATGTAGCTGTGCCCCGTAATCCAGCCCACGTCGGCGGCGCAGCAGTAGATGTCGCCCTCGCGGTAGTCGAAGGCGTAGCGGTGCGAGAGCATCGTGTGGAGCAGGTAGCCCGCCTGCGTGTGCAGCACCCCCTTGGGCTTCCCCGTCGAGCCAGAGGTGTAGAGGATGAAGAGCGGATCCTCGGCGCCCATCTCCTCCGGCGCGCACTTCGCGGGCTGGCCCGCGAGCGCGTCATCCCACCAGCTGTCGCGGCCTTCGGTCATGGCGACGTCTGCGCCCGTCCGTTTGGAGACGATCACGAACTCGACGCTTTCGCCGCCCATCGTGAGCGCCTCATCGACGTTCGCCTTCAGCGCCACCGGACGGCCGCCGCGCCGCCCCTCGTCCTGCGTGATGATGGCCTTGCAGGTCGAATCCTCCACGCGGTCGACGATTGAGCGCGGGCTGAATCCCCCGAAGATGACAGAGTGGACCGCTCCGATGCGTGCGCAGGCCAGCATCGCGACGACGAGTTCCGGCGTCATGCCCATGTAGATGGCGATGCGGTCGCCCTTGCGCACGCCGCGCGCGCGCAGGGTGTTCGCCAGCCGCCCGACCGCCTCCGCCGTCTGCCGGTACGTGAGCGAGCGGTTTTCCCCTGGCTCGTCGCCTTCCCACAGCAGCGCGACCTGGTCGCCGCGCGTCGCCAGGTGGCGGTCCAGGCAGTTCGCGCTGACGTTGAGCGCCCCCTCTTTGAACCACGCGATGCGGCCGGTCGTGAAGTCCTCTTCCACCACCGTCTCGAAGTCGCGCATCCACTCGATGTTGGCCCGCGCCTGCTCCGCCCAGAAGGCCTCACGGTCCTCGATCGAGCGGCGCCGCAACTCGTCGTACTCCTCGCGGGAGCGCACGAAGGCGCCTTCGCGCACCCGCGCCGGGGGCGGATAGCGCTCATCGACCGGTAGCCCGATATCGCTCGTTTCGTCGCTCACGTCACGTCTCCTTGCACAACTGAACCTGGGTGGATGGTGTGCGCGATTCTACCGATACGGCTCGCGCTATCGTGTGAAACGCGGCCACGGTACGATGCTGACGCCATGAGTTCCCGCCGTCCCCGCCGCCAGCGCCGCCGTCGCGAGCGCGGCTCCACCCTCCCCCGCCCGGAAGCCGCCCCCACGCCGCAACCCATTTCAACAACGCAGGCGCGCATCCCCGAACAGACGCGTCCCGAGCACCATGTCGCCGCCGACTACCGCTACGTGCGCCGCGACCTCATCGCCGTCGGCGTTGTCAGCGCGATCACGTTGGCGTTCGTGCTCGTCGCCGCGTTCGTGAGCTGACGTTTTCCCTAGCGCAGGTTCTGGTAGGCGAACCAGATTCCGATCCCGGCCGCGACCAGTCCCCAGAGCGCGAACTGCGCGCCGCCGAGCGTGATCAGCGTTCCCCACGCGATCAGGATGCCGCCGCTGGCGAACCCCACCATCCCCGGCCCGCGCTTGCCGCTGGTCGCGAACTCCAGCAGGCGCGTGAAGCCGTATCCGAGCGCGACTCCCACCAGGATCGCGAAGAACCCCGCCGTGAACGGCAGCAGGATCAGCCGCCACAGCAGTCCCATGGCCACGCCGCCGATGGCCGCCGCCAGCGCCGCCCGCACCAGATTCTGCGTCGAGAGCGTGTACATGGGCGCGCGCACGACCCGCGCGCAATCGGGACAGCGCGCCCCCACCGGCGACTGGATCAGGCAGGAAGGGCAAATGGGCGATTCGCAGCGGCTGCAACGCAGGGCGGTCTCGACCCCCGCGTGGCGGGGGCACTCCACCGTTTCGGGCATCGGCTCATGCTAGCAGACGTCTTTACGTCGCCAGGAGGCGCCCCCTGAAGCGCGCTCTGGAGGCTGGCCGTCGCTATGGCTGGCCGGCGGGCGCCTCCACCAGCGCGAAGGAGATAACCCCGTCCGCGACCACCTTCCCGTCCACGCTCGCTTCCACCGCCCCCCGCCCCACCGGTCCCCGCATGCGCTCCAGGGTGAACGACAGCCGCAGCTGATCGCCCGGCGTCACGGGGCGCCGGAAGCGCATCTTCTCGATGCCGCCGAACATCGGGATCTTCCCCGCTTGGTCCACGTCCCGCAGCAACGTGACCGCCGCCACCTGCGCCAGCGCCTCGACGATCAGGACGCCTGGCATCACGCGATTGCCGGGGAAGTGCCCCTCGAAGAACCATTCATTGGCGGTCACGTTCTTAACGCCGGTTCCGCGGACCCCGTCCTCGATCTCGACTATGCGGTCGACCAGCAGCATCGGGTAGCGGTGCGGAATGATCCGCTCGATCTCGTCGGCGCCCAGATTCACGTTCATCGGACTGCTCCAGTTTCCCCAAGGCTGTGAACCCCGAGGCTGTGAACCCCGCGGCTTTCGAGGAACGCCAGGAACCCGGCGACCGCCGCGTCGGGAAAGGGGATGTCGCCGATTTCGCGGTCGTTCGGGTTCCCCAGCCCGTGATAGTCGCTTCCGCCCGAGCGCCCCAGCCCCAGCTTCCTCGACAACGATTCGTGCGCGGCCACCGTCTCCTCGTCGTAATGCTTGTAGTACGTCTCTAGCCCGTCGAGCCCCATCGCCGCGAGGGCGGCGACGCGCTCCCCGTACTCGTCCCCGAGGAAGATCGGGTGCGCCACGAACGCGAGCCCGCCCGCTTCATGCAGGAGCGCGATCGCCTCCGCGGGGGTGAGCCGGTCACGGGCGATGTGCGCCGGTTTCCCGTCGCCAAGCCACTGGTTGAACGCGTCCGCCACGCTCGCGACATAGCCCGCCTCCACCAGCGCGCGGGCCACGTGCGGCCGTCCCACGCTCGCCTCTCCCGCGATCTCCAGTACCCGTTCCGCCTCGATCGCGACGCCGTGCTCCGCCAGCGCTCGCACGATGCGCCGCATGCGCCCCACGCGTCCCCCGCGCTGGTCGCGCAGGTAGGCCTGCAGGGGCGCGTGTCCGATATCGAATCCGAACCCGAGCAGGTGCGCGTCCATCCCGTCGAGGTCGACGCTCAGCTCGATCCCGGGGATGAGTCGCAGGCCCGCGCCCGCCGCCGCCGCGCTCGCTTCCGGCCAGCCCTCCGTCGTGTCGTGGTCGGTCAGCGCGAGCGCGCGCACGCCGTTCGCCGACGCTGTCTGCATCACCCACGCCGGACTGCGGACCCCGTCCGAGCAGGCGCTGTGCAGGTGGAAGTCGCCGGTCGCCATGCGGGGCCGCCCTAGCGCGCGTACTCGGTCGCGCGCGTTTCCCGCACGACCGTCACCTTGATCTGCCCCGGATAGTCGACGCTCTCCTCGATCTTCTGGCTCACGTCCCGCGCGATGCGCATCGATTCGAGGTCATCCACTTCCTGCGGGCTGACGATGATGCGGAGTTCGCGGCCGGCCTGGATGGCGAAGGCCTGCTCCACGCCTTTCTGGTCCCTGGCGATCTGTTCGAGCGTTTCGAGCCGCTTGACGTACATGTCGAGTGACTCGCGGCGCGCGCCCGGGCGTCCCCCGCTGATGGCGTCCGCCATCTGCACGATGACCGCCTCGACGGTGCCGAGCTCGACCTCCTCGTGGTGCGCCTCGATGCAGTGCGCGACTTCCTCGCGGATGCGGTAGCGGCGCGCGATGTCCGCCCCGATGAGCGCGTGCGTGCCCTCGACCTCGTGGTCGACGGCCTTGCCGAGGTCGTGCAGGAAGCCGCCCGCGCGCGCGATGTCCTCGTCCGCTCCGGTTTCGCGCGCGATCATCGCCGCGATGTGCGCGGTCTCGATCGAGTGCCGCATCACGTTCTGGCCGTAGCTTGTGCGATAGCGCAGCCGCCCGAAGGTCTTCATCACTTCGGGGTGGAGGTTGAGCACTTCCGCTTCCGCCGCCGCCGCCTCGGCCGATTCCGCCATGGTCGCCTCAACGTTGCGCTGCGCCTTGGCTACCGCTTCCTCGATGCGGGTTGGGTGGATGCGTCCGTCCTGGACCAGCCCCGCGAGTGCGACCCGCGCAATCTCGCGCCGCACCGGATCGAATGAGCTGATCGTCACCGCGTCGGGCGTGTCGTCGATGATCAGGTCGACGCCCGTGGCCGCTTCGATGGCGCGGATGTTGCGTCCCTCGCGTCCGATGATGCGCCCCTTCATGTCATCGCTGCCGATGGGAACCACGGAGACGGTCGTCTCGGCGGTCACCTCGCCCGCGTAGCGCTGGATTGCGGTCGCGATGATCTTGCGCGCGCGGGCGGCGGCGGTCGCCTCCGCCTCGCGCTCCATCTCGCGCACGCGGCGGCTGGCTTCCTCGCGGATCTCATCGTCGACGGCGGCGAGCAACTGCGCGCGCGCTTCCTCGCGGCTCAGGCCGCTGGCGCGTTCGATGGCGCGCTCCTGTTCGTCCCGCAGCGCGCCGATCTGCTCTTCGGAGGCGCGCAGGGCCTCGGAGCGCTCCTGGAGGGCGGCTTCACGCGAATCGACGCCCTCAACCTTCCGTTCAAGGCTCTCCTCGCGATTGGAGAGGCGCTTTTCGACCCGCGAGAGCTCCGAACGCCACTCGCGGATATCGGCTTCTGCTTCGTTTCTGAGCTTGAGCGCTTCCTCCTTCGCTTCCAGCTCAAGCTCGCGGCTCGTGTTTTCGGCCTCAGAGAGTATCTGCCGGGCGGCCTCCTCCGCCTGCTCCACTGAGTGTTGCGCAGAGCGGCGGCGCAGGACGTAGCCCACGCCGATCCCGATCAGAATGCCCCCGAGACCGGCGATAATGGCAATGATCGCCGGCATGGTGGTGCTCCAGACGAATCGCGGGTCGCGACATAGTGTTCCCAAAGCGGCAAACGCCACTCCCGATGAATGCTACGCGCCGCCCCGTCAGGACGTCAAAAATACGGACGGATGTTCGGGCGGCGAATCCCTCCGAACTAGCGCCGCTCGGACTCCGGCGCGTTTTCGTTCCAGACCGTGCGTACCGCCTCCTCAACCTCCGCGTAGCCGAATCCGCGCCGTTCGAGGAAGCCCGCGAGTCGCCGGCTGAACTGCCGAAACTCGAGTCCGGCGAGGCGCGCCGCGCGTCTCCGCGCCAGGGCCAGGGCGGCGGTGCGGTCATCGATCGACGCCACCGCCTCGTCCGCGATTTCGGACCGAACGCCCCGCCCCAGCAACTCGTAGCGAAGCAGACGCTGGCCGCGCGGCGCGCTGGTCTGGCGCTCCCCCACCCACATCCGCGCGAAGGCTTCGTCATCCAGCAGCCCCGCCCGTCGCAGGCGTCCGACCTCCTCCTCCGCCACCTCTGGCGGGACGCCGCGCAGCCGCAAGCGCTGTCCCAGCTCCCGCTCGCTGCGGGGTCGGTGCGTGAGCAGCCGCAGGGCCGCCGCGTGGGCGACGCAGCGGTGTTCCTCGTACGCGAGGCGTTCCCGCAGCCGGCCGTCCAGCAGGTCGCCCTCCTTCGCCGCGGCCCCTTCAAGCGCTTCCGCGTGCACCGTCAGCGTTTCGCCCGCGCTCGTGGTCACGAGGGCGCGTCCGCGTGGACGGCGCTTGATCGAGGTGATGCGCGGAAATTCGTTCGGACCGTCCGCTGGCGCTGACATGAACGCGGCCTAGAACCCTCCCGCGGCCACGGTTGTCGCGGGTTCCGCCGCCGGCTCCTCTTCGGTCGCGCCCTCGACGGGCAGTCCCGCGGCCAGCCGCAGCTCCCGTTCGAGTTCGCCGAGGATGTCGGCGTTCTCGTGGAGGAAGGTCTTCGCCGCCTCCCGCCCCTGCCCGATGCGCAGGTCGCCGTAGCTGTAGAACGCGCCCGACTTCGTGAGGATGCCCGACTCAGCGCCGAGGTCGACGACATCGGCGGTGCGGCTGATGCCCCGCGGCTCCGTGAACATGATGTCGAACTCGGCGGTGCGGAAGGGCGCCGCGACCTTGTTTTTCACGATCTTCGCGCGCACCCGCCGCCCCACTACGGTCGTGCCCTTCTTGATGCTCTCGATCCCGCGCAGCTCGATGCGCACCGATGAGTAGAACTTCAGCGCGCGCCCGCCCGGCGTCACCTCGGGGTTGCCGAACACCACCCCGACCTTCTCCCGCAGCTGGTTGATGAAGATGACCGCCGTGCTCGTCCGCGAGATCGTGGCCGTCAGCTTGCGCAGCGCCTGTGACATCAGCCGCGCCTGCAGGCCGACGTGCGCGTCGCCCATCTCACCCTCAATTTCGGCGCGCGGCACGAGCGCGGCCACGGAATCGACGACGATGCAGTCGATGGCGTTCGAGCGCACGAGCGCCTCGCAGATCTCGAGCGCCTGCTCGCCCGTGTCCGGCTGGCTGATGAGCATGTCCTCCGTATTGATGCCGAGATCCTGGGCGTAGGAGGGGTCGAGCGCGTGCTCGACGTCGATGTAGGCGACGGACCCGCCCTCGCGCTGCGCCGACGCGATGACGTGCTGGGCGAGCGTGCTCTTGCCCGCGGACTCGGGTCCGTAGATCTCGGTCACGCGCCCGCGCGGGATGCCGCCGATGCCGAGGGCGATGTCGATCCCCAGCGACCCGGTGGAGATGGCGCCGACCGCCATGTTGGCCTTCGCCTCCCCCATCTTCATGATGGCCCCGCTGCCGTACTGCTTCTCGATCTGGCTGAGCGCGAGGTCGAGCGCGCGCTTCCGGTCGGTTTCCTGCTTGGTCATGTGGTGTTCTCCCCTCGTGGTGAATGGCGATGCTACGCACTAGAACGAGTGTTCGCAACTCGCATGGCTATGTCCGTCGCGGCGACGCCTGCCAGAACACATCGAACAGGTTGAAGCGGGGGCCGTCCTTGCAGCAGAGCCGCACGCCGTGCCGCGTGAAGATCGCGCAGCCGTAGCAGAGCCCCCACCCGCAGGGCATGTTCTCCTCCATCAGGATCTCGGGACGCTGCCGGCGCCCGTTCTGGCGCAGCGCCTCCGCCAGCGACGCGAACATCGCGTTGGGACCGCATGCGTACAGCTTGCTTGACCAGGCGACGTACTCATCCAGGTGTTCGGTCACCCGTCCCTTCAGCCCCTGCGTACCGTCTTCCGTCACGACCACGTACTCGACTTCGCTGGGCCAGCGGGCGGCGGGCAGGAGCTGCGCGCTTGTGCGCGCGCCCATCATCGCCGTCACCTGGTGTCCCCGGGCGAGCGCGATTTCCGCCAGATCGGCCAGCGGGGCCACGCCCACGCCCCCCGCCACGAGCAGCAGGTTCCCCGCCCCATCGGGGAGGCGGAAGCCCTTGCCCAGCGGTCCGTAGAGGGAGACGGCGTCGCCGCGACGGCGTTCCGCCAGCCACGCCGTGCCCCGACCCGCGATCGTGTAGAGCAGGGCGATGCGGCTCCCCTCCGCGCGGTGGTAGCTGAACGCGCGCGAGAACTGCGGCTCCCCGCCCGCGGGCGCGCAGCGCGCCATCACGAACTGCCCCGGCGTATGCCCCGCCGCCGCGAGCGCGGGAGCGTCGAGCCAGATGATGAAGCCGCCTTCGTAGCAGGAATCGTTCGAGAGGACCGTCGCCTCTTCGCGGATCATCGCGCGACGTACTCGTCCAGCCGCGCCACGTCGGGCGTGACCGCGCCGCGCATCGTCTCGATGGCGGCGCGCGCGGTGTCGATCGAGGTAAAGCAGGGGATGCGCTTCTCCGCCGCCGCCCGCCGGATGTGGAAGCCGTCCCGCAGCGAGCCCGTGAGCCGGCCCTCGGGCGTGTTCAGCACGCAGCGCACGCTTCCGTCCTCGATCACATCGACGACGTTGGGATGCGCGCCGCTGAGCACCTTCGTCACCACTGTGGCCGGTATGCCCAGCGCCTCCAGCATCGCCCCCGTGCCCTCCGTCGCGTAGAGCGCGCAGCCGGCTTCGTGCAGGGCGTGGACGAGGGGCAGCGCCTCCGCCTTCGTGCGGTCGCTGAGGGAGAGGAGGACGGGCGTGCCTGGCGCCAGCGCCAGGTCCGAGGCCAGCAGCGCCTTCGCCAGCGCGGGCTCGTAGGCGCTGTCGATGCCCATGACCTCGCCCGTGCTCTTCATCTCCGGCCCGAGGTAGGTGTCCACCTCCGCCAGCTTCGACATGGAGAAGACCGGCGCCTTCACCGCCACGAGGTTCCGCTCCGGCCAGAGCCCGCCCTCATAGCCCTGGCTCGCCAGCGATTCGCCGCACATGGCGCGCACGGCCAACTGCACCATGGGCACGCCCGTCACCTTCGAGATGAACGGCACCGTGCGGCTGGCCCGCGGGTTCACCTCCAGCACATACACCCGGGGCGCGCCCGAGGCGTCGCGCGGGAGCACCACGTACTGGATGTTCGTCAGGCCGATGGCGCCCATGCCCAGCACGATCTGTTCCGTGTAGCGGCGGATCGCCTCGCGCTCATCGGAATCGAGGTGGACGGGCGGATAGACCGCCATCGAGTCCCCCGAATGCACGCCCGCGCGCTCGATGTGTTCCATGACGCCGGGGATGAGGACGCGTTCGCCGTCGCAGATGGCGTCCACTTCCACCTCGCGGCCTTCGAGGTACTTGTCGATGAGGATGGGGCGTCCTTCCGCCGCCTCCGCCGCCTGCGCCAGGAAGCCGACCATTTCGCGAGGGTTCTGCACGATCTCCATCGCCCGCCCCCCAAGTACGTAGGAAGGGCGCACGAGCACGGGGTAGCCGATCGTCTGGGCCGTCTTCAGGCCTTCCTCCAGCGTGCGCACGGCCGCGCCCGGGGGCTGGGGAATGCCGAGGTTCTGCAGGAAGCGCTCGAACAGCTCGCGGTCCTCGGCGGTGTCGATCGTCTCCGCGCTTGAGCCGATGATGTCCTGCCCCGCGCGCCGCAGCGGTTCCGCCAGATTCACGGCCGTCTGCCCGCCGAACTGCACGATGCTGGTGGGCGTCTCCCCCGTCTCCCCGGCCTCGTTCTCGATGATGTTGCGGACCGATTCTTCATCCAGCGGCTCGAAGTAGAGCCGGTCGCTGGTGTCGAAGTCCGTGGAGACCGTCTCCGGGTTCGAGTTCACGAGGATGGCGCGGCGGCCCGCGTCCTGCAGCGCCCAGGCCGCGTGCACGCTGGCGTAGTCGAACTCGATTCCCTGCCCGATGCGGATGGGACCGCTCCCCAGCACGACCGTCGCGAGGCCGGGCTCGGGCGTCGCCTCGTTCTCCTGCTCGTAGGTCGAGTAGAAGTAGGGCGTGAAGGCGTCGAACTCGGCCGCGCAGGTATCCACCATCTTGTAGACCGGCCGCATCCCGAACTGCAGCCGCAGCTCCCGCACCTGTTCGGGGAGGCGGTCCGCCAGCTGCCCGACCATCTCATCGCTGAAGCCCATGCGCTTCGCTTCAAGCAACAGTTCGCTGTCGAGCGGCTCCGCGAGCAGGCGGCGCTCCACCGTCACGATGCGCTGCAGCCGCTCCAGGAACCAGGGATCGACGCCCGTCTCCGTGGCGATGTCGGCGACGGGGACGTCGCGTCGGAGGGCCGCCATCAGCGCCCACAGGCGCGTGTCCGTCGCGCGCAGATCGATCGCGCGCGCCTCGCGCCAGGCGGGATCCTCCCAGAGCAGCGTTCGCCGCCCGAATTCGAGCGACCGCACGGCCTTGTTCAGGGCGCCCTCGAAGGTGCGGTCGATGGCCATCACCTCGCCTGTGGCCTTCATCTGCGTGCCCAGGCCGCGGTCGCCCAGCGCGAACTTGTCGAACGGCCAGCGGGGGATTTTCACGACGCAGTAGTCAAGCGCCGGTTCGAAGGCGGCCGTTGTCCGTTGCGTGACCGCGTTCGGAATCTCGTCGAGCGTCTTGCCGCACGCGATCTTGGCGGCCACGCGCGCGATCGGGTAGCCCGTCGCCTTCGAGGCCAGCGCCGATGAGCGGGAGACGCGCGGGTTTACCTCGATCACGTAGTAGGGGAGCGGCTCGCGGGGGTCGCCCTCCCACTCACGCACGTCCTTGCGCGGGGCCATCGAGAACTGGATGTTGCAGCCCCCCTCGATGCCGAGCTCGTTGATGATGCGCAGGGCCGCGGAGCGCAGCATCTGGTAGTCCTTGTCCGTCAGCGTCTGCGACGGCGCCACCACAATCGAGTCGCCCGTGTGGACGCCCATGGGGTCGAGGTTCTCCATGTTGCAGATGGTCACGCAGTTGCCCGCGCTGTCCCGCATCACCTCGTACTCGATCTCCTTCCAGCCGTCCAGATAGCGCTCCACCAGCACCTGCGTGATGGGGCTTGCGGCCAGACCGCTCGTGGCGATGGCGCGCAGTTCCGCGGGGGTGAAGGCGATGCCCCCGCCCGTGCCCCCCAGCGTGTAGGCGGGGCGGATCACGACCGGCAGCCCGATCCGCTCCGCCGCCGCCTCGCATGCCTCCAGCGATTCGCAGGGCTGGCTTTCGAGCACGGGCTCGCCGATTTTGGCCAGCAGGTCATTGAACAGCTCGCGGTCCTCCGCCCGCCGGATCGACTCCAGCGGCGTGCCCAGCAGTTCCACGTCGTACTTCTCCAGAACGCCCGCGTTGGCCAGTTCCACGGCAAGGTTGAGCCCTGTCTGGCCCCCCAGCGTGGGCAGCAGTCCGTCGGGCCGCTCCCGCGCGATGATCCGTTCGATCACGGGTACCGTCAGCGGCTCGATGTAGACCGCGTCCGCCACATCGAGGTCGGTCATGATCGTGGCCGGATTCGAGTTCACGAGGATGCTGCGCACGCCCTCCTCGCGCACGGCCTTGCACGCCTGCGTGCCGGCGTAGTCGAACTCCGCCGCCTGCCCGATGACGATCGCGCCGGACCCGATGATGAGGACGCTCTCCGGTTTCGTCATCGCGGTCGCTCGCCTCCCCGCCGGAAGACCCGCTGCAGCGCTTCCCGCGCGGGCGGCAGCGCGAGCGCGAGGATGAGCAGCGGCGCCAGGATCGCGCCGCTCCCCGCGCCGTCCAGCGTCAGCGCCCCCACGATCGCGCCGCTCGCCACGCCCGTCGCGGCGGGGAAGACGTGGCGGCTCCAGAGGCGGGCGCGTTCCGCCAGCAGGACCAGCCCCATCAGCAGCAGGAACACGCCCGAGAGTCCGAGCCCGGCGGCGAAGAGGAACGCCCAGAACTTCCCCGCCTCGCCGCCGGCCACGTTTTCGCCGGCCAGGGCCGCGATGAGAACCAGCGCCGCCATCGTCAGCGCCATCGCGGCGAGGGCGATGAGCGCGTCGTTCCAGCTCGGTTCGGAGGCCGTCGGCGGGCGCCGCAGCGTCCCCCGCGCGGGCGGCGGCACGGGGTGGGGATGGCGGGCGCTCTTGCGGGCGGTCACTGGAGGGGCAGCTCGAAGGTCATGTCAGGATTACGCAGGGGGACCATCCCCCCGATCGAGGACAGGAAGCTGAGCGCGGGTTCGTTGCCTTCTGGCAGCCGTCCGCGGATGCGCCGGTAGCCGCGTTCCCGCGCCCGTCCGAGCAGTTCGTCGGCGAGCTCCGTGGCGATGCCCCGCTGCCGGTGGTCAGGCAGCACCCAGACGCCAAGCTCGGCGGTCGCGGGCTCATCCTCGCTCCCCTCGATCATCCCGAAGGCGACGGGAATCGATCCATCGAGGGCGATCGCCCCCGCCCCCCGCTCCTCCAGCCGCGTCAGCCAGGCCCGCGCCATCTCCGTGTCGAGGTTTGGGGGGAGGCCTGTGTTGGGCTCATCCCGCAACACGTGCGCGATGGAGGCGACCGCCGCCGCGTCCGCGGGCGTCGCCGGGCGCATCGCCGTGGTGCGCGTCATCGCGTCCCTCCCGCCGCCGCCATCATCTCCATGAAGCGGTCGAACATGCCCGCGCTGTCGAGCGGCCCGGGGCTGGCCTCGGCGTGGTACTGAATCGTCATGACCGGTTCATCCTGCATCGTGAGCCCCTCCACCGTGCCATCGTTCAGGTTCACGTGGCTCACCCTCGCCGAGGCCGCCAGCCCGTCCGCGTCGACGGCGTAGCCGTGGTTCTGGGCGGTGATCGTCACCTTCCCCGTCGCCTCATCGCGAACGGGATGGTTGGCGCCGCGGTGTCCGAAGGGCAGCTTGAAGGTACCCGTCCCCAGCGCCCGCGCGATCACCTGGTGGCCGAGGCAGATGCCGAAGAGGGGCGTGCGTCCGATCAGTTTTGCCACTTCCCGGACCTGCGCGTCCTGCACCTGCGGGTCGCCCGGGCCCGGCGACCACATGACCCCGTCCGGCTTGTGCGCGAACACGTCCTCGGCGGTGGCGTCGATTGGGAGCACGGTAATCTCGCAGTTCCGCGCCGTCAGTGCCCGCATGATGTTGCGCTTCACCCCGCCGTCGATGAGCACGACCCGCTTCGGGTCCGGCCTGTCCGTCGCGGCGCCCACGGCCTTGTTGGCCCTGGGCTCGACCGCTGGCCGCAGGGAGCGTTCCGCGGCGAAAGTCCGCCAGCCGTACTGCTCGTCGGTCGAGACCTGCGCGGCCCAGTCAACGCGGTCGTACTCGGGCAGGGCGCGGAGCTGCGCCTTCGCTTCCTCCACGGATTCGGTGGCGATCGCGCCCGGCATCACGCCGTGCCGCCGGATGCGCCGCGTGATCGCGCGCGTGTCGACGCTGTCGATGGCGACGACGCCGCGCTCCGCGAGGAAGGCGGCGAGGCCGCTCGTCGAGAGCTGATGGCTCGAAACCGGCGCCGCCTCCCGCACGATGAGCCCTCGCGGCTGAATCCGCCCCGATTCCTCCACCGCCGCGTCCACGCCGTAGTTCCCGATCATGGGATAGGTCAGCGTCAGCAGCTGGCCCGCGTAGGAGGGGTCTGTGAGCATCTCCTGGTAGCCCGTCATCGAGGTATTGAAGACGACCTCGCCCCCCGCGCTTCCGGGGGCGCCAACCGCGCGCCCCTCGAACACGCTGCCGTCGGCGAGCGCGAGCCATGCGCTAGCCATGCGCCGCCTCCCGCGCGTGGCGCAGTTCGCCCGCGACCGCCACCGCCCGCACGCGGCCCCGCAGCTCCATGCCCGCGAGGGGCGTGTTGCGCCCCTTCGAGGCGAAGCGCGTCGGGTCCACCGTCCAGCGCTCCTGCGGGTCGAATACGGCCACGTCCCCGGGCGCGCCCGCCGCCAGCGTCCCCAACCCGTTCACGCGCTCGCCGAGGGCGAACGCGTTCACCGGCCCCTGCGTGAGCGCGTACAGCGCCGCCTGCAGGTCGAGTTCGCCCCGCGCCGCCAGCGTCGTCACCGTCGCCAGCGCCGTCTCCGCGCAGCTGATGCCGAACGGCGCGGCGTCGAACTCGCACAGCTTCTCTTCGGGCGCGTGCGGCGCGTGGTCCGTCGCGATGGCGTCGATCACGCCCGCGTTTACGCCCGCCAGCAGCGCCCGCCGGTCCGCTTCCGTACGCAGCGGCGGGTTCACCTTGGCGGAGGTGTCGTAGGCGGGCGTGGCGCCGTCGCCGGCTACCGCCTCATCCGTCAGGAAGAGGTGGCTCGGCGTGACCTCGCAGGTCACGGGCAGCCCGCGCTCCTTCGCGCGCGCCACCTGTTCCACGCCTCGCGCTGTCGTGATGTGCATGATGTGCAGGCGTCCCCGCGTAAGCTCGCAGAGTTCGAGGTTTCGGGCTATGGCCGCGTTCTCCGCCGCCGCGGGCTGTCCCGCCAGTCCCAGCCGCTCGCTGACGGCGCCCTCGTGCATCGTCCCCTTGCCGCTCAGCGCGGGCTCGTCGCAGTGTTCCGCCACCACCAGCTCCAGCGCTTCCGCCAGCGTGAGCGCGTTGCGCATGAGCCCGCCATCAACCACGGGGCCGCCATCGTCGCTGACGGCGACGCATCCCGCCGCCGCCAGTTCGCTCAGCGCGGAAAGCCTCGCGCCCGCGCGTCCCGCGGTCGTGCTGCCGACGGGCAGCACGCGCACGCGCGCCGCTTGCGCCACGCGTCCCAGCAGTCCCTCGATCGCGGGCGCGCAGTCCGGCGGCGGGTCTGTGTTCGGCATCGCGCAGACCGTCGTGAAGCCGCCCCGCAGGGCCGCTTTCGTCTCAGTCGCGAGCGTGCCCTTCTGTTCGAAGCCGGGCTCCCGCAGGTGGGCGTGCAGGTCGATGAACCCCGGCGTCACGATGCAGCCCGCCGCCTCGACGACCTCCGCCCCGTCCGCCTCGATGACGCCGCCCACCGCCGCCACGCGACCGTGTTCAAGCAGGACGTCGCCCGTCTCATCGCGACCCGACGCCGGGTCGATCAGCCGTCCGCCGCGGATCAGGAGCGCGCTCATCGCCGCCGCGCCATCGCCATCAGGTAGAGGATGGCCATGCGCACGGCGACGCCGTTCGCGACCTGCTCCTCGACCACCGAACTGAGCCCGTGCGCCACGGCGGGCGCGATCTCGACGCCCTCGTTCATCGGCCCCGGGTGCATTGCCAGCGCTCCCGGATTCGCCTTCGCGAGGCGCTCCTCGGTGAGCTGGTACTGCTGGATATACTCCCGCAGCGAGGGCAGCAGCCCCTGCTCCTGACGTTCCCGCTGGATACGCAGCGCCATCACGACGTCCGCTCCCGGAAGCGCCTCGCCGAGGTCGCTCGTGACCTCGCAGCCGCCTGCGCCTTGAAAGGAGCGCGGCAGGAGCGTGGCGGGACCGCACAGCGTCACCCGCGCCCCCGCAGCCCGCAGCGCCCACAGATTCGACCGCGCGACCCGGCTGTGGAGAATATCCCCCACGATCACGACCTTCTTCCCCGCGAGGTCGCCCACGTGGCGGCGCATCGTGTAGAGGTCGAGCAGCGCCTGTGTTGGGTGCGCGTGCGCGCCGTCGCCGCCGTTCACGACGCTCGCGGCGGTGTGCCGCGCCGCCAGCGCCGCCGCTCCCGCGCTGGGGTGACGCATCACGAGGAGGTCCGCCCCCACCGCCTCGATCGTGCGCACTGTGTCCACCAGGGACTCGCCCTTGCCCACGCTGCTTCCCGCCGCCGCCAGATTGAGCGTGTCCGCGCCGAGCGCCTTCGCCGCGATTTCGAAACTCGCGCGCGTGCGGGTGCTGTTCTCGTAGAACAGCGTCGCCACCGTCGTGCCCCGCAGCGTCGCCACCCGCCCCACCGGTCGCTCCCGCACTTCCGCCATCGCCTCCGCCGTCTGCAGGATGCGTTCGATCTCCTCGCCCGTGAGGGTGTCCGTATCGAGCAGATCCTTGCGCGTCCAGCCCGTGGCGGCGTCTTCGGCCGTCTTCGTCTGCGCCTGTTCCAGCTGCGCGTCGGTCTCGATGGCGGACTCAATCGCGGCCATGGCGTTCGTCTCCTTCCACCAGATAGATCGCGTCCTCGCCGTCGCTCTCCGCCAGCCGCACATCGACCGTCTGCGACGGCGCCGTGGGGATGTTGCGGCCGACGAAGTCGGGGCGGATGGGAAGCTCGCGGTGGCCGCGGTCGACCATTACCGCCAGCCGCACGCGCGCCGGCCGTCCGAAGTCCATGATCGCGTCCAGCGCCGCGCGAATCGTGCGGCCCGTGAACAGCACGTCGTCGACCAGCACGACGGTGACGCCGTCGATCTCGCAGGGGATGTCGCTGGGGCGTACGGGGGGAAGGGCGGCGCGATGGGCGAGGTCATCCCGATAGAGCCCGATATCGAGCTGTCCCACTGGCGGGGTCTCGCCCTCGAAGGCCTCGATCGCCGCCGCCAGCCTGCTCGCCAGGGGCGCCCCCCGCGTGAGCAATCCCACGAGCACGAGATTCCCCACGCCGCCGTCGCTCTCGACGATTTCGTGCGCCAGCCGCCGAATCGTGCGCGCCACCTCAGGGCCCCGTTGCAGTTCAACGGAACTCATCGCGACGACGACCGGATCAGGCGGGGGGCAGTGGAGTTTGCACAGGGCCAGCCGCTCATGGCGGCGCCTCCTCCCTTGGCGACCTCTCGGGACCGCCTTAAAGGGCTCACCAAGCTTAGCCGATACACCGCCGAACGCGCCAGTGCGGGGCGGGTGGGGGCGATAGCGTTCCCGCGGGGCGCTGTCTCGGGGGCGCTTCGAGTTTTAAAGAGACGAGGGCGGCATTTCCACCGCCCTCGCAACGTGGTGCATATCGCCCTCCGTAGAGGGCTCAGCTTGTTGTTGGTACCCGCAGGTACCGCCAACCGTTCCTGATCGCAGCCAGCGTATAATGCCCTTCCCCGTGCCGTCAACGGGTATTTCGACTGTGGGAGCACGACGCGATGTTGCGCCTTGGGCTGGATCTGGGAACGAACAGCATCGGCTGGGCGCTCTACCGTCTGGATGGCGAGCGAGAGCCCGAGGCGCTCCTTGACGGCGGCGTCCTTATCCACTCCGACGGGCGCGATCCGAAGAGCAAGGCGTCGAACGCGGCGAACAGACGTGAGAAGCGCGGTCCCCGACGCAATCGCGACCGCATGCTGCGCCGTCAGCGGCGCGTGGCGGGGCGGCTTGATGGCCTTGGTCTGCTGCCGGACGACCTCAACGCTCGCGCGAAGCTGCGCGATGTCGACCCGCTCCGGCTGCGCGCCGAGGCGCTTGACCGCCCGCTTACCCCGCACGAACTCGGGCGCGTGCTGCTGACCTTCGTCGATCGGCGGGGCTTCAAGAGCAATCGCAAGACCGACAAGGGCGAGGACGGGCGCATCCGCCAGGATACCGGTGAGCTGCGCCGCCGCATGGAGCAGTCCGGCGCGCGCACCCTCGGCGAGTTTCTCTGGCGGCGCCGGCGGCGTGGCAAGACCATCCGCGCGCGTCTCGGCAACGGCCTCTACCCCGACCGCGCGATGGTCGAGGATGAACTCGACGCGATCCGCCGCGCACAGGCGGAACACCACCCCGAAATCGCGTCCGAGGACTGGGACGCGCTGCTGGACACGCTCCTCCATCAGCGTGACCTGCGGCCGGTCGAAGTCGGACACTGCACGCTCATCCCCACCGAGCGGCGCGCCTACAAGGCCTACCCCATCTTCCAGGAGTTCCGCATCTGGCAGGAGGTGTTGAACCTCGAAGTGGCGCAGCGGGGCGAGGGCTTTCAGCCGCTGGATACCGCCCAGCGCAAACGCGTCGTCGACAAACTCAAGAGCGTCAAGAGCCAGACGTTCGAGCGCCTCGCGCTGCTGGCGGGCTTCCCCGAAGGCTCACGCGTCAACCTCGCCACGACCGCGCGAAGCGGCATCGATGGCGACAAGACCGCGTACTTCCTGGGCGCCAAAACCCGATTCGGCAAGCGCGGCTGGGCGAGTCTCAGCCGCGAACGCCAGCAGGAGGTCGTCGAGCGCCTGCTTGACGATGAGGACAGCGAAGCGGTCGAGGCCTGGCTGCGCAAGGAGTTCGGCCTCAGCGCGAAAGCCGCCGAGGCGGTCGCTTCCGCGCCCCTGCCGGCGGGCACGAGCCACCTCTCGAAGGCCGCCATCGAACGCCTGCTGCCGTACATGCGCGAGGATGGCCTGCCGTACGACAAGGCGGTGAAAGCGGCCGGTCTGGGTCACCACTCCGATCTGGCGGGGGACGGGAGCCTGGACCGCCTGCCCTACTACGGTCAGATACTGGAGCGCGACGTGCTTGGCGGGCGTCCGGACGGGCGCACCGACGCCGAGCGTTACGGACGCATCCCCAACCCCACCGTGCACATCGCCCTTGGTCAGGTGCGACGCTTGTTCAACGCCATCGCTGACCGCTACGGCAAGCCCGACGAGGTCGTGGTCGAACTGGCGCGTGACCTCAAGCAGAGCCGTGAAGATCGCGAGCGCGACCTCAAGCGGAACAGCGAGAACCGCGAGCGCAACGAACGCCTGCGGGAGATTGCCCGCAAGGTTCGCGGAGACGCCGAACTGGGCTCGCACGACATGCGCAAGCTGCGACTCTGGGAGGAGCAGGGGCCCCCCGATGCGCGACTCTGCCCGTTCACGGGCGAACCGCTCTCAATCGAGCGCGTGCTTTCGGAAGAAACCGAAATCGAGCACATCATCCCCTACAGCCGCAGCCTCGATGACAGCATGGCGAACACCGTGCTCGCCCTCCGCTCCGCCAATCGAGAGAAGGGATCGCGAACGCCCTACGAGGCTTGGGGCCACGACGCCGAGCGCTACCACGGCATCCTCGCGCGCGTCGCTGATTGCCTGCATCCGAACAAGCAGTGGCGCTTCCTCCCCGACGCAAGCGAGCAGTTGAAAGAGCGCGGCGGTTTCCTCGGGCGGCAGCTGAACGACACCCGGTACCTCTCCCGCGCGACGCGCATGTACCTGCAGGCGGCTGTCGATCCCGACCATGTTCGGGTGACGCCCGGCCGGCTGACAGCGATGCTGCGACGCGCCTGGGGCCTCAATTCGCTCCTCTCTGACTCGGATCGGAAGGAGCGCAATGACCACCGCCATCACCTCATCGACGCCGCCGTCGTGGGGATGACCTCCCAATCCCTGTTTCAGAAGATCGCGACCGCGAGCGCCCACAAGGTGGACGATCTCGATGGACGCGTCACGGACGCCGTCGATGACCCGTGGGAAGGGTTTCGTCAGGACGTCCGCGAGGTCGTTGAGCGGTGCGTTGTGCGCCACCGCCCCGACCATTTCCGCCCCGCGTCTGGCGGCACGACCGGCAGCCTCCATAACGAGACCGCCTACGGCATCGTCGATGGCCCCGACGATAGCGGCATGATGACGCTTGTCGTGACGAAGCCGCTCGATTCCCTCGATCCGAATCGCGATCTCGACAACATCCGTGACCTTGCCCTCCGCAAGCGGCTGAGCGAGCTGTGGGAACGCATTGACATGGGGGAGGGGGACGGCAAGAAGAAGCGGGCGGACTTCGTTGAGCGAGCGCTGCGCGAGCACAGGGTGCGTCGCGTGCGCGTGTTCGAGCGGCTGGGCGAGGACAGCCTCGCCTTCATCTACGACGACGCAGGGCGGGCCTACAAGGCGTACAAGACCGACGGCAACGCCTACATGGATGTGTGGCTGCTGCCGAACGGCAAGACGACGGGCGAGACCGTCTCGCGCTTCAATGCCCACCAACCCGGCTTCCACTCGCAGATCAAGAAGCAGTACCCGACGGCGAGGAAGCTCATGCGTCTCCACAGGGACGACATGATCGCCACCGGCGAGGGCGACGATCGTCGGATCATGCGAGTGCAGCGACTGTCCGATCAGGAGATCGCCGCTGTCGATCACAATGAGGGCGGCAATCTCCGCGCAAGAGAGCGAACGGGGGATCCTGAGACGCGCTACAAGTCGCTTCGCGTGAGCGCGAGCCGCGTCCTCGCTATCGGATTGCGCAAGGTCTCCGTCGATGTGATCGGCCGTGTGCTCGATGGTGGGCCGTTCGGTCCTGATGGGCGCGGGAAGGGACGCTAGCGGTGGAGCGGCGCGTGATCGACATCGCCGGTGAGCGGCGCGCGCTTTCCCGCAAGCGGGGCATGCTCTCCGTGGTCAGCGACCCGGGCGAACCGGAATCCGTCGAGAAGCTCATCCCCTTCGATGAGATCGAGTCCGTCATCGTGCACGCCTATGAGGCGACCTACTCCGGCGGCGCCATCGCCGAACTCTCGCGGCGCGGCATCCCCCTCGTCTTCTGTGACCAGACCCATACGCCTGTCTCCTGGCTCTGGCCGGCGAAGGCGAACTTTGAGCAAACCCGCCGCATGGCCGCGCAGACGGCGATGCCTGCGGCCCTGCGGGACGAACTCTGGGCGCGACTCGTGCGCGTCAAGATCGAGGGTCAGGCGGACGTGGCGCGCAAGACGGGGGCGAATGTGGACGCACTGCTTGCCCTCGCGAAGGACGTCCGCCCGGGGGATACGGGAAACGCTGAGTCGCAGGCGGCGCAGCGCTACTGGCCACTGCTCTTCGGGACCCGCTTTCAGCGTCGCCCTGACGGGGCGCCCCCCAATGGCCTGCTCAACTACGGGTATGCGGTTCTGCGGGCGACCGTCGCGCGGCATATCTGCGCCGCCGGGCTTCACCCTTCGCTGGGCCTCCATCATACCAACCGCTTCAACGGCTTCTGCCTGGCCGACGATCTGATGGAGCCGTTTCGCCCCGCCATCGATCGCGTGGCGCTTGCGCTTTGGCAGGGAGGGGAGTGGGAGGTGACGCCTGATACCAAGCCCGTCCTCGTCGCGACCCTGTCAGAGGCGATGGAGACCGATCGTGGGACCGCACCCCTCAGCCGTTGCATTGAGTGGGCCGCGCAGTCGCTCGCCCGCTCGATACTTGAGGGAGAAGACCAACTGCGCCTGCCCTACACGATCGCAGTCGTGGCATGAGAGCCTTCAGTGGGTATCGCTTCATGTGGACGATGGTGTTGTTCGACCTGCCCGTAGGTACGAAACGTCAGCGAAAGCGGGCGACAAGGTTCCGCAACGACCTGCTCGACCTCGGTTTCGAGATGGCGCAGTATTCGGTCTACCTGAAGTTCTGTGGCAGCCGTTCGTCTGCGGATGCCCTCTCCAATCGCGTGGAGCGATGCGTACCCGCCCAGGGCCGTGTGAGCATCCTTGTCTTCACCGACAAGCAGTACGGACGCATGCGCGTCTTCACGGGTGGGTACAAGAAGACGGGAGGCATCCCACGCGAGCAGCTGGTCCTCCTGTGACCGAAGTCGGAGTATCAGATCAGGAAATACCCTTGGCGCCCGAACGGGCGTATCAGAACACCACGACGACATCCAGTCATGGATCTTGGCATTTTATCAGATCAGGAAACGGTCGGCAACCAAAACATAGCGCGCAATCCCCTGCGCGAACCCGGGGTTTTATCAGATCAGGAAACGGTCGGCAACCAAAACTTCGCGGCCGACTGGGAGGTCGACGAGAATGTTTTATCAGATCAGGAAACGGTCGGCAACCAAAACTCAGCGACGAGAACGTCAGCGGCGACCCGATGTTTTATCAGATCAGGAAACGGTCGGCAACCAAAACGACATCGCGCACCACATCGCCCACTGCGTGGTTTTATCAGATCAGGAAACGGTCGGCAACCAAAACAGGGGTCAAGGTCGAGGGTCACGCTGGCTGGTTTTATCAGATCAGGAAACGGTCGGCAACCAAAACAGGACGCGGCTCGGGGACGACACGATCAGGAAACGGTCAACCAAAACAGTGTGGACCACCACGTTTTATCAGATCAGGAAACGGTCGGCAACCAAAACGGGGCGCGCGCGTCATCGCTCCGTTTTATCAGATCAGGAAACGTTTTATCAGATCAGGAAACGGTCGGCAACCAAAACGCCCGGTCGGCAACGTCGGGACGACCCCCAGATCAGGAAACGGTCGGCAACCAAAACGCCCCCCCCCCCCCCCCCCGGCGGAGCGTCCCCTAGCCGCCCCCGGCCGCCTCCCCCGCAATCTGCGACTGCGCGAAGGGCGTGATCGTGCCGACCATGTCGACGGTGCTGTCCAGGCGCTTCTGGAGCCCGCTCATCAGCCCCAGCACGCGCAGGATCAACAGGATGTCGGGCGGAACACGCGTCATCGGGTTCTCCGATAGCAGGCGCGAGAGCCGCTCGTTGACCTCGCCTACGACTTCCGCGTCCGCGTAGGGACGCTGCTCCGGGCCCGCTGACTCGAAGAACGAACGCCCCAGCGCGACCAGCATCTCCGGGTCGTCGTAGCGCGTCTGGAAGCCGAGATCCTGGAATCCCTTCAGCATGGCGGCGTCGTTTTGACGCAGCACCGCGAGCGTGAACTCGTTGTAGGTCTTGCGGAAGTCGTCCGGCAGGCGCTTGCTCATCCCGAAGTCGAGGAACACCACCACCGGCCCCGGCAAGACGAGCAGGTTCCCCGGATGCGGGTCCGCGTGGAAGAAGCCGTTCACGAGGATCTGCTCGCAGTACGCCTCCATCATGATGCGCGCGACCGCGTTCGCGTCGATCCCCGCCGCCAGCAACTCGTCGGTCGCCGATATCTTGATGCCGTCGATGTACTCCATCGTGAGCACGCGCTCCGCCGAGCGTTCCCACACGATCCCGGGCACGCGCACGTCCTTGCGATGGGCGAGTTCGCGCGCGACCCGCTCCGCGCTCTTCCCCTCGGTCACGAAGTCGAGCTCGCGGGGAGTGTAGTCGGCGATCTCCTCGATGAGCATGCGGAAGTCCCAGCGCCGCTCGATGCGCGCCAGGATCTCGACGAGCAGGCTGAGCGAGCGCAGGTCCGTCTCCACCACCCGCGCGATGCGTGGGTACTGCACCTTTACGGCCACGTCGCGACCGTCGTGCGTGGCGGCGCGATGCACCTGCGCCAGCGAAGCGGCCGCGATCGGCTCGCGTTCGAAGCGCGCGAAGGCGGTATCGGGCGGTTCGCCGAGCTCGCGCTCGACCTGGTCCGCAATCTCCTCCCATGGGCGCGGCGGGACCGTGTCCTGGAGGCGGCTGAGGACCGCCACCAGTTCCGGCGGCGCTACGTCCGCGCGGCTGCTGAGGAACTGGCAGGACTTGATCAGGAGCCCCTGCATCCGCACCGCCAGCCGGTAGAGCCGCTCGCCTGTAGCGCGGTGCTGACGGCGGTAGCGCTCCCTGCGCGCGGCCTCGCTCAGGCCGGGCGTCTTCTGGATGCGCTTGTAGCCCGCGTAGATGACGATGAAGTTCCAGCCGACGAGCCAGAATCGCCAGATGCGAAGGGGCCATGGCAGGGGTCGCAGCCCCGTGCGGAGGGCGGTCATACTGTCACTGTAGCAGAGGGCCGGCTTGTGTCCGTGTCCCCGTAATCAGGCGGTGCGCTGTTGCCCGTTCCCCCGCCGCCGCTGAAACTGAACGCCCGTTCCCCGGTAGCTCAACGGTAGAGCGAGCGGCTGTTAACCGCTAGGTTCGAGGTTCGAATCCTCGCCGGGGAGCCAATCCGCGCCGCACCCCGGAAGCGTCCGTCCTGTCCGCTGGTCCTCAGTTTTCGCGATTGCCGCCTTGCCGCGCGGCGGCGGTCTCCGTGAGGGCGTCTTCGAGGATCGCCGTCGCCTCGTCGATCTGCGCTTCCGTGGTGGTCGCCGGCGGCACGAAGCGGAGGACCGAGCCTTCCCGCCTGACGCTGAAGATGAGCCCGTTCTCCAGACAACGCTGGGTGATGGCGCGTCCCTCGGTCGTGGCTGGCTCCTTCGTCTGCCGGTCGCGGACGAACTCCACGCCCAGCAACAATCCGCGTCCGCGCACATCGCCGATCAACTCGAAGCGCTCCGCCAGCGTCTGCAGCTTCGACTTCAGATAGCGGCCGAGGCGGCGCGCCTTGCCGGACAGGTCTTCCTGCTCGAGCGTCTCGAGCGTCGCCCGCCCCGCCGCGCAGGCGAGCGGGTCATTCGAGTGCGAATGGGTGACGATGAACTCGTTCGCGACGACGCGCTCCTCGATTTCGCTCGAGGTGCTCACGGACGAGAGACAGACGCCGCCGCCGAAGTGCTTCGCCAGGGTGATGATGTCGGGGACGACGCCCTCCTGCTCGAAGGCGAAGGTGTCGCCGGTCTTGCCCAGGCCAGTCTGTTCCTCGTCGAGGATGAGCAGCATCCCGCGTTCGTGGCAGCGTCTTCGCAGTTCGGGGAGCCAGCCCGCGGGAGGTTCGATGACGCCGCCGGCGGAGAAGATCGGTTCAGTCAGCACCGCCGCCGGACGCGACGTGGTTTGGGCGTCGATCAACTCAAAGGAAGCGTCGAGGCAGGCGAGTTCGCAGGAATCCGGTTCGAGCCCGATCGGGCAGCGGTAGCAGTAGGGCGCCAGCATCGCCTGGAAGCCGGGCTTGGGGGGGCCGTAGCCGCGGCGCCAGCCCGCGAACGTGAGCGCCCGCGTGGTATCGGACATGCCGTGAAAGGAGACGTGCGGGCTGATCACCTCGACGCCGCCGGTGTACTTCCGCGCAATCGCGATTGCGGCCTCGTTGGCGTCGGCGCCGGACTGCAGGAACAGGCTCTTCCGCAGCGAATCCGGCAAGAGCCGCGCCAGGCGTTCGGCCAGCAGGATCTCCTGGTCGTTGTAGTAGCTGCTGTGGGCGTGAATGAGGCGGCGGCAGGCGTCCGTCACCGCCTCGACGATGGCGGGGTGATTGTGTCCCAGCCAGGCGCACATCTGCCCGGAGTTGAAGTCCAGGTACTCGTTCCCGTTGACGTCCTCGACCACGGACCCGGAGCCGCGCGTGAAGACCGGCCCCGAGCCTGACTTGTCCATCCGTCCGCCAAAGCTGAACCGCCGCGCGGTCGCAAGGAGGTCCTGCTCGCCGGGGCGCTCGTCAGCCACGGATCCATCGTACACCCGCGCGGCGCCCCCGCCCCGACCGTCTTTTCGTTCCGGTTACGGACGCGTCATCTCTTCGGGGCGCACCCACTCCGCGAATTGCTCCTCTGTGAGGAGGCCCAGCGCCAGTCCCGCCTCCAGCAGCGTGCTGTTCTCGGCGTGGGCCTTCTTCGCCATGGCGGCGGCGTTGTCGTAGCCAATGTGGGGATTGAGGGCCGTCACCAGCATCAGGGAGGAGCGCATCAGCTCATCAATGCGCTCGGTGTTCGGTTCCGCGCCCGCGATGCAGTTATCCGTGAAGGAGACGGCGGCGTTGCCGAGCAGCCGCAGGCTCTGAAGGTTGTTGAAGGCGATCATCGGCTTGAACACGTTCAGTTCGAAGTGGCCTGTCGCCCCGCCCACGGAGACCGAGACCGCGTTGCCCATCACCTGCGCGCAGACCATCGTGAGCGCTTCCGACTGCGTGGGGTTGACCTTGCCCGGCATGATCGAGGAGCCGGGCTCGTTCGCGGGGAGGCGCAGTTCCCCGAGACCCGCCCGCGGGCCCGACCCCAGCATGCGGACGTCGTTCCCGATCTTCATCAGGGAGACGGCGATGGCGTTGAGCGCGCCCGCCAGTTCGACCTGCGCGTCGTGCGCCGCCAGCGCCTCGAACTTGTTCGGCGCGCTCACGAAGGGGAGGCCTGTGAGCGCCGCGATCTCCTCCGCCACGCGTTGCGCGTACTCAGGATGGGAGTTGATGCCCGTGCCCACGGCTGTGCCCCCCAGCGCCAGTTCGTGCAGTCTGGGGAGCGTCTGCCCGGCGCGCTCAACGCCGTAGGCGACCTGCTGCGTGTAGCCGCTGAACTCCTGCCCGAGCGTCAACGGCACGGCGTCCATGAAGTGCGTGCGTCCGATCTTGACGATCCCGGACCAGGCCTCGGCCTTCGCCTGCAGGGCCTCCTGCAGGTAGCGCAGGCTGGGGATCAAGCGGCGCCCGGTCTCTTCCGCCGTGGCGACCGCCATCGCCCCCGGGAAGACGTCGTTGGATGACTGCGACATGTTGACGTGGTCATTGGGGTGGACGGGCGATTTGGAGCCGATCTCGCCCCCCAGCAGTTCGATCGCGCGATTGGCGATGACCTCGTTCGCGTTCATGTTGGACTGCGTGCCCGAGCCCGTCTGCCAGACCACCAGCGGGAAGTGATCGTCGAGTTCGCCGTCGATCACCTGTTGGGCGGCGGAACGGATAGCGCCCGCGCGCTCCGTGTCGAGCTTGCCCAGCTTCTCGTTGGCGGTCGCGGACGCGTGCTTGACGATCCCCAGCGCGCGGAGGATGGGGCGGGGCATGCGCTCGCCGCCGATGCGGAAGTTCTGGAGGGAGCGCTGGGTCTGGGCGCCCCAGTAGCGATCGGCGGGAACCGCGATCGTCCCCATGGTATCGGACTCAAGACGGGTGTCGCTCATGCTTCGGTCCTTGCGGTGTTGCATCGCGGCGGGACGCGTGCGCCCGGCCGCAACCGCGATTGTGGCGCCGAACCCGCTCAGCCGCTCTCCGCGTCCCCCGCTGGTTCCTCCCAGGGAGCGTTCGTCAGCTTCGGGTGGCGTTCCGCGATCTCGGCCCCGAGCGCGTCCTGCTCGGGCTCCGTGAGCTCCTTCTGGACCGCCTCGAAAAGGTCGCGTTCTTCCCAGCGAATGTGATCGTGGAGGGCGTCCCCGAACTCGCGCAGCGCCGCGCGCCGGTCATTGAGCGACGTCGCGTCCCGCATGCGCGCCACCAGTCCGTACAGCGCCAGATGATCGCGGTGCAGCCGCGCGATCCGGGGATCGTCGAGCGGTCGGTGGCGGATGAGCCGCGCCAGCAGGCATTCGCTCTCGGTGTGGAAGTGCGGGAGCAGGCCCCGCAGCCAGAAGCGGAGCAGCTGCGCGTAGAGCCGCTCCACGTCCTCTGCTTCCGCGGCGGGAAGCTCCCGCTGCAGGCGGAGCGCGAAGACGAGGCCGTGGTGGTGCTCTTCCGAAAGCGGCGCCAGGCGCGGATCCCGTTTCACCGCTTTCACCCTACGCCACTCCGTTCGCAAGGGGCCGCGCTGCTACTATCGGGCGGGCGCCTTGCGGTCGTGGGCGTCTTCGTCGGGAGGCCTCCCGTTCTTCAGCGCCTGCCAGGAACGCACTACCTCGCGCACCCCAGCCGCCTCTTTTACGGCTGGTGGATCGTCGGCGCGGGCCTTGTCCTCAACGCCCTCATGGGCGCGCTCGTCATGCACGCCTACGGCGCCTACGTCGCCGTCTTCCGGACCGAGTTCGGCTGGAGCAGCACCATGCTGGCGCTGGGCTACTCCGCCATTCAGGGCACGAACGGCGTTGTCGGTCCGGGGCAGGGCTGGCTGACCGACCGCTTCGGTCCCCGCGCCGTCATCCGCGTCGGGCTCGTGGTCCTGGCCGTGGGGCTTCTGCTCTTCAGCCAGGTTTCGCAGCTGGGCCACTTCTTCCCCGCCCTCTTCGTCATGGCGATCGGGATGAGTCTGGGCGGGTTCCTCTCCGTGATGGTGGCGGTCGTCCACTGGTTCGAGCGCTACCGCGCCACGGCCATCAGCTTCATCACGGGCGGGTTCGCGCTCGGCGGCGTGTTCACGTTTCTGGTCGTGCTCGCGATCGACGCCTTCGGCTGGCAGGCCACGGCCATCGGCTCCGCGGTCGCCGTCCTTCTCCTTGGATTGCCCGCCGCCCAGCTCGTCCGCACGCGCCCCGAAGACCACGGCGAGCGCGTGGATGGCGACCCCGCCCCCGAGCGGACCGCCGAGACGGGGGCGGTCACGGAGATCCCCCACGGGGCCGATGGCTTCACCGTCGGCGAGGCCCTGCGCACGCGCCAGTTCTGGTTCATCTCGCTCGGGCATGGCACCGCCCTGCTCGTTGTATCCGCCGTCATGGTCCACCTCGTCACGCACCTCACGGAAAATCTCGACTACTCGCTGCCACAGGCGGGCGCCATTCAGAGCGTCATCCCGATCGCCATGGTGATGGGCACCCTCAGCGGCGGGATCCTCGGCGATCGCGTGAACAAGCGCGCGCTCGGCGCGGGCTCCATGGTCACGGCGGGCGTCGCCGTGCTCGTGCTTGTGTTCGCGGACGCGCTCTGGATGATCTTCGTCTTCGCCCTGCTCCACGGGCTCGCCTGGGGCGTGCGCGGACCCGTGCTCCTCGCCCTTCGCGCGGACTACTTCGGGGCCCGCGATTTCGGCAAGATCATGGGCCTCTCCCAGCTTGTCATGACCTCGGGCATGATGACCGGCCCGCTCTTCGCCGGTCGCATGCGCGATCTCACAGGCGGCTTCGAGACGGGGTTTGCCATCCTCAGCGTCGTCGCGCTCGCCGGCGCCTTGTTGATCGTCTTCTCTCCCCGACCCCGCCGCCCGCTTGCGTCCCCTGCGTGAGCCGTAGAATCACGGAGGGAGGCCGCCCATGACCACCGCCCCCGGCCCCGATCCCGGCGTCGCCCAGTTCGCGGTCAGCGCCAGCGATATGCCGCGCGCCGCCCAGCTGTATTGCGATGTCCTCGGCTGCCTCAAGGCGGGCGGCCTCGTCATCTGGGGCGACTTCCTCGCCACCCTCCAGAAGGTTCCCGACCCCGCCGCCGCCCTTTGGTGGCTCATCGACCGCCAGGATTTTGTCCAGCTCGAAGTCTGGGGCTACAGCCGCCCCATCCCGCGCCCGCTCCCCCTTGACTGGCGCCCCAGCGATATCGGCTATACCCGCATGTCCTTTCACGTCGATGACTTCGACGCCGTGCTCGCGCGAATCCCCGCGGCCGGCGCGACCGCCATCACCGAACCCATGGGGCCCGCCGGCGACCGGCGCGTCTGCATGCGCGACCACGACGGCTTCATCACCGAGATCATGGAGCGCGATCCCCTCTCGGACCTGCGCCCGCCCCGCTGGCCCGAAGCCGGTTGCGCCGTCCGCGCGGTCAGCCTTTCCGTGCCCGACCTCGACAAGGCGCGGCGCTTCTGGGTGGAGACGCTCGGGCTCAGGGAGGTCGACGCCGCCATCCTCCACACGCCCGCGATGGAGGCGCTCTGGGGCCTCCCCGGAGCCCGCGCCAGAACCCTGCTGCTGCGCGCGGGCGACCAGCTCATCGAGCTTCAGCAGTACGCTGACCCGGCGCCGCGCCCGCGTCCGCAGGGCTACCTGCTCAGCGATGTCGGCGTCCTCAACATCGCCCTTGGCTACCGTACCCGCGAGGCCTTTACCGCCGCCTTCACGCGGCTCATCGAGAACGGCTATACCGCCAACGTCCAGCCCAACGATGAGGGGCCGTTCACCTCCTCCTACGTGAACGATGACCAGGGCTTCTCACTCGAGATGTTCCATTGCGCGGAGGAGATCGATCAGTACCTCGGCTTCACGCCCGAGCGCACATGGCGGTCCGCCAGCGGGCGCCCGCCACGGAGCTAGGCAAACGGCCCCGCGATCCAGTCCGCGATCGCCTCCACGGCCTCGATCGCGGTAAAGCCGTCGAGCCACTTCCCCCCGTGGAGCGCGTACTCCTGGAAGACCTTCAGCGCCGTCAGGGGGATGAGCGCGAGGATGATGCTGCGCTTCGAGAACGTAAAGTCCGGCCGCCAGTGCGGCAGGCTCGCGACGAACAGGAACCACGCCTCGAAGACGTTCGGCGTGGCCAGCAACGCGTACCGCTCCCCCGTGAACTCGAAGGCCATGAACCCCGCCAGCCGGAACAGGAACAGCCCCAGCGCCACGTTCCGCGCGGGAGCGGTCCAGCGCAGCGCCACGATCAGGAAGGCGACCATGTAGACCTGGTCGAGGTACTTGTCGAACCGCTGGTAGTCGCGTACGCCGCCGAGGTCGAGCAGGTTCCGCAGGAAGAGGTCGCTCAGGTCGACGAGGACCGCCGCCCAGCCTCCCACGAACGCCCACTTCAGCACGGCCAGCGAGCCCGCCGCCCGCACGATCGCGATGATCAGCTCTTCCAGGGACACGCCCCGCCCCCTGTCCCGCTCAGCCTTCGGCGGCGGCAGCGCCCCGCCCGCCTATACTACGGACGCGGCCTTTCCGTTCGCAGGAAGATGAATGAGTACTGAATCCGGCAACCTTCTCGCCGACGTCAACGCCCAATTCGACCGCGCCGTCGCCTATAGCGCCTATCCCCGCGACCTCCTCGACCAGGTCAAGGTGTGCAATGTCGTCCATCGCATGAGCTTCCCTGTGCGCAACGACGACGGCTCTATCCGCGTGGTTGAGGCGTATCGCGCGGAGCACAGCTTTCACCGCCTGCCCGCCAAGGGCGGCATCCGCTTCAGCCCCGACGTGACCGAGGACGAGGTGTGCGCGCTCGCCGGCCTCATGACCTACAAGTGCGCCATCGTGGAGGCGCCCTTTGGCGGGGCCAAGGGCGGCGTTTGCGTCGATTCCCGCACCGAGAGCGAGGGCTTCCTTGAACGCGTCACCCGCCGCTACACCGCCGAGCTCAACCGCAAGAACATGATCGGTCCCGGCCTCGATGTGCCCGCCCCCGACTACGGCACGGGCGAGCGCGAGATGGCCTGGATCCTCGATACCTATACGGCGCTCAACCCCGACCAGACCGACGCCTTCGCCTGCGTGACGGGGAAGCCCATCTCCCTCCACGGCATCTCCGGCCGCACCGAGGCCACCGGTCGCGGCGTCGCCATCGGAATCGCCGAGGCGACCGCCTCCGCCGAGGACATGGAGGCCATCGGCCTCACGCCCGGCATCGAGGGGAAGCGCGTGATCGTGCAGGGCCTGGGCAAGGTCGGGTTCCACGCCGCGCGCCTCCTGCGGGAGGCGGGCGCCCGCATCGTCGCCATCGCCGAGTACGACGGCGGTATCGCCAGCGACGCGGGCCTTGACGTGGAGGCGGTCCAGCGGCATCGCGTCGAGACCGGCTCCATTCGCGGCGCCCCGGGGACGCGCACGATCGAGACGCCCGGGGAGACGATCGAGCTCGACTGCGACATCCTCGTCCCCGCCGCCCTCGAAAACCAGATCACCGCCTTCAACGCCGCCCACATCAAGGCCCGCATCGTCGCGGAAGCGGCCAATGGCCCCACCGACAGCGAGGGCGACGCCATCCTGCGTGAGCGCGGCGTCTTCGTCATCCCCGATCTCTTCCTCAACGCGGGCGGCGTCACCGTCTCGTACTTTGAGTGGCTCAAGAACATTCAGCACGTCTCCCCCGAGCGCCTCACCAGCCGCTATCAGGAGGTCGCCAGCTCCCGCGTGGTGAAGGCGCTTGAGGGCGCCACTGGCGCGAACCTGAGCGACGCCGACTTCATCCGCGCCGTGCGCGGGCCCGCCGAGATCGACCTCGTCGAGGCGGCCCTCGCGGATACCATCATTCACGCCTACCGCTCGGTCCACGAACTGTGGAAGTCCCGCGCCATGCCCGACCTGCGCGTCGCCGCCTACACCCTCGCCATCGATCGCGTCGCCCAGTCCTACGCGGTCACGGGCATTTTCCCGTGATGCACGCCCGCTTCCGCTACGTGAACGATGCTCTCCGGGCGTGCATGGAGCTGGTCGAGCGCGGCGGTACGCCGCCGCTCGATGGCTAATGCCGTCGTCGCGCCGTCTCCCGCCCCTCCTCGCCCTCCCCGTCGCCCTTGCGTTCGTGTTCGCCTGCGGAGGCGGCTCAGGCGCGGCGCCTTCCGCCGCCCCCGCCGCCACAACCCCGCCTTCCCCGACCGCCACCCCCACGCCCACTCCCGCGGCCTCACCCGCCCCCGCCTGGTGGGAGGAGGGCCGCGGGACGCCCACGCCCCCCGCTCCTCTCGTGTCCCGCGTCTGGAACACGCGCGTTGAGGCTGTCTCCGCGGGTGAGGTGACCGTCACCTTTGACTACCGCCTCGAACTCGCCCCCGAGGCCAACGTCTTCGTCCACCAGGGACTCCTGCCGGACACGCTGGTCGCCGTGCTAGATGGGGAGGGCGACGCGCTCGGCAACATCGGCGGGAAACTCGAGCCCACCGAATTCGGCGATGACGTCGTCGTCGGTCAGGCGACCTTCGACATCGCCACGACCCGCTTCGACGACATCGTCGCCGCCCACGTCTGCATCAGGGTGGTCACAGGGAACTACGACGACTTCGCCGGACGCAGCGAGGTCTTCTGCGAACCCGTGCCCATCGAGAAAGTCCCGCCCTAGAGCAGGACGTAGTCCGCGGGGTCCATCCGCTTCGTCTGCTGCCAGTACTCCAGCAGCGTGAAGGGCCAGTTCTGGGCGACGCGCCCCGATTCGCTCTTGTACCAGCTGGGCACGCTCGAAACGCCCCACGCCCGCTTCAGGTTCCCCGCATCGATACGCGCGTTGTAGGCGTCGTGCACGTCCTGGCGGCAGTCGATGGCCTGCTGGCCGCTCTCTAGCAGGAACTTCAGGCACTCCAGCACGTACTGCACCTCGCACTCCGAGAAGTAGACGATGCTGCCGTTCACCACGATGTTCGTGTTCGGCCCGTAGAGGAAGAAGAAATTGGGGAAGTTCGGCAGCGTGACGCCCAGATAGGCGCGCGCGTCGCCGTCCCACTGCTCGTGCATGTCCACGCCGCCGCGCCCCGTCACCGTCATCGGGGTCAGGAACTTCGAGGCCTGAAAACCGGTTCCGTAAACGAGCGCGTCGAGCGCGTGCTCCTCGCCGTCCCCGGTGAGCACGCCCCGTGGCGTGATCCGCTCGATCGGCTCCGTGATGAGGCGCACGTGCTCCTTCAGCAGCGTGTTCGGCCAGGTTCCGTTATCGACCACGATGCGCTTCGAGGCGGGCGGGAAATGGGGCAGCGTCTTCTCGATGAGGTCGGGGCGGCTGGCCAGATACTGCCGCATCGACCCCTCCAGCAGCTCCCGCAGCTGACGGTTTCCCTCCCCCGTCGCCTCGTCCCCCGGCAGCCAGTCGTCGTCCACTTCCACCATTGGGAGGAACCCGTCCGAGATCGCCCAGAACAGCCAGAAGCGGTACCACTGCGCGTAGGTAGGCACGTGCCGCAGCAGCCAGAGGAAGCCTTCCGCCACCTTCTCGTGGTAGTTGGGCGCGGGCGCGTACCAGTTCGGCGTGCGCTGGAAGATACGCACTTCCGCCGCCTCATCCGCGAGGTGGGGGATGAACTGCGAGGCGCTCGATCCGGTCCCGATGACGCCCACCGTTTTCCCCGCGAAGTCGATGGCGTGATCCCACCGCGCGGAATGGAACGACGGCCCCTCAAACGCCCCGATCCCCTCGATGGTGGGCATCTTCGGGCGGTTCAGCTGCCCTACGGCGCTGATCACCGCCTCCGCCTCCAGCGTCTCCTCCCCCTGCGGCCCCCGCACCTTGAGCGTCCACAGGGCGCGCTCGTCGTCGTAGGCGGCCGATTCCACCTCGGTGTTGAAGCGGATCGCGTCGCGGACGCCGAACGCATCGGCGCAGTCACGGAAGTACTCCAGCAGCACCTCCTGCGGTGAGTGGTGATAGGGCCAGTCAAACTTCTGCGCGAACGAATAGCTGTAGGCGTGGTTCGATGAGTCGACCCGCGCCCCGGGGTAGGTGTTCTCGAACCAGGTGCCGCCCACGTCCGCGTTCTTCTCGATCACCGTGCAGGGAACGCCCGCCTGTTGCAGCCGGTGCGCCGCCAGGATTCCCGACATGCCCGCCCCGATGATCACGACCCGCAGCGAGCGCTCTTCGTTGATCGCCTCCTTGCGCCAGTCAGGGGCGCGCGCGTCCTCGTCCGCGAAGGCCAGTTCCTCCAGCAGGAGGGGCAGGTACTCGTCGCTCACGTGCTCGCCGAGGAGGTAGTCCATCATCCGCCGCACATCCGCCAGCGCGGGCGGTTCCGCCACCGCCGACCCCGCGTCCCGCCACGCGATGAGCGTCCGCAGGGCCAGCTCTCGCGCCTCCGCCTGCGCCTCTTCCGAGAGTCCGCCCTGCGGTTCCTGCAGGACCACCGTCGCCGGCGTCAGGTTCTCCCGCAGCAGGGACAGGTCGCCCGTGATTTGCGCCAGCGCGGGGAGCAGCGAGGGCAGGTGCGCGTCCTCCAGCGCCTTGCGGATCGGTTCATCGTCGGGCGGAAGCGGCTGGATCGTGCTCAGCGTCATAGCCCGTCAGCCTAGCGGGAGCGGTGGAGTGACGCCAGCGCCCGCGCCTCCCCGATTGCGCCCCGCTCCGCTACCGTAGCGCCGCATGACCTTCGAGCCCCTCCCCCTGACGGTCCTCGTCGGGACGCGCTCGCGCGTTGCGACGCCCCTTGTCCATCTGCTGAACGCCCTCGGCGTCGCCACCGACCCCGATCAGCGCAACCTGACCGTCTGCGTCTGCGACGACGGCGAGGGGCCCCGCCCGGAGGCGGACGCCTGCGTCCGTCTCGCCGCCAGCGACGAGGGCCTTGAGCGCGCGCGCCGTACCGTCGGCGCCCGCAACCCTTCCCTCGACCGCCCCGGATATGGCCTCATGCCCCCCGCCGGCCATGTCGCGACCGTCGCCGCCGAGGCGACGGCCTGCGCTGTCTTCCTGCAGGCGCTGGCGCTGGCCAGCGGCGACCGTCCCGCTCCCGCCCGCGTGGATGTCGAACAGATCGCCCTGCACGTCATCATGCCGCTCGTCTCCGCGCTGTCGGCCGGCGTCGAGCGCCTGCCCGCGCGCACGCCCAGCCGCGCCTCCTATCCCCCCGGCATCGTGTCCTGCGCCGATGGCGAGATTGGCGCCTATCAGGCCGTGCCCAGTGAGTGGCCCCGCTTCTGCGCCATGATCGGGCGCGAGGATATCGTTGACAGGTGGCCCTCGGTCGAGTCCCGTCGCGAGCACGGCGCCGCGATCTGGGCCGCCGCCGAGCCCTGGTTCGGCGCCCATACGGTCGAGGAGGTTCTCCGCATCGCCCAGGAGGCGGGTCTGCCCTACGCCCCCGTCCTCCCCCTCGACGCGCTCCCTGACTCCGCCTACCTCCGTCGCCGCGGCGCGCTCGCGGTCGATTCCGCCGGCGAGCTTTTCCCCGGCGTCCCCTTCCGCGTTGCGAGGGAGACGGCGGAGGGCTCCTCCCACCCCGCCCGCGAGGCCATCCGCGAGGCGCTCTTCGACGCCCTCCCCGCCCCCGTCGCGGGGCCGCTCGCGGGTCTCCTCGTCGTCGAGGTCACGCAGCACTGGGCGGGACCCCTCGCCGCCCGTCTCCTCGCCGATCACGGCGCCGCCGTCATCAAGTGCGAGCCCGTGGGCGGCGATTTCTGGCGCGTCGCCGGCGCCCTGCAGGAGGAGGGCGTTTCCTGGACCTTCGAGCCCATCAACCTCGGCAAGGGCTCGCTGGCCATGGACCTCCGCGTCGCCGCCGACCGCGCCCTCCTGCGGGCGCTGCTCGCCGCCTGCGATATTCGCATCGAGAACCTCTCGCAGGGCGCCCGCGAGCGCGCCGGCCTGGCCTTGGCGGACGTGGCCACCCTGAACCCGAACGTCATCGCCGTCTCCCTGCCCGGCTACGAGACAGGGGGTCCGCTCGCGGCCCTGCGCGGCATGGGCTGGTCCTTCGAGGCCGCCTCCGGCTACGCCTCCGCCCTCGGGGGCGAGACTGCCGCCAACTCCGGCTACCCCTACGGCGATCCCATCGGCGCGATCACCGCCTTCCTCGCCACACTGCGCGAGCTTGCCCGCCGCCGTCTCGGCGGAGGCGCTGGCGCTGGCGCTGGCGCCGCCCTTCTCGATGTCGGGCAGGTAGCGGCCCTCTCGTACACCCTTGTCGAATCGTGGCGGACGGTCGAGCGCGGCCCCGCTCTCACGGCCCCGGACGACGCCATCGCGCAAGGGCGGCTGGAACCATCCTGGCCCATCGAGCGCATCGTGACCGCCAGCGGCCGCCCCATGGACCATCCCTCGCCCCTCATCGCCCTCGCCGCGCAAGCCCCGCGCAGCCGCGCCCCCGCCCTCGACGAACACGGCGCCGCCGTGCGGCGGGCGGTCGCGCACGCGCTGTCGTGAGCCGCCTCACTCGCGCGGGGCGATGGCCTCGACGTTCTGCGTCAGCTCGGCGGGGCGGCAGCCGAGCGCTCCGGCGATGCGGCAGATGTTCAGGAGCGAGACGTTGCGGCGGCCCTGCTCGATGCCGCCGATGTAGGTGCGATGGAGCCCTGCCAGTTCAGCCAGGCGCTCCTGCGAGATGCCAAGCGCGGCCCGCATCTCACGGATGGCGTCGCCGAGCGCTTGCCGCGGATCCACAGCATGCAGACGCTCGCCGCTTGATGACTATTCGTCTACAGAGTATAAGTAGCATATCACTGGAAATTGGGAGATTGAGTAGTGTCCGACGAGGTAATGGAATCAGAGGCGCCTACCCGTGAGTCGCGGCGGCGAGCGCTTGCCCAGGCGGTTTCGCAGGCTGTCGCCAGGGGCGGACGGGTGGAGTCCCAAAGCGGGGACCAGGCGGTTATCGTCTATCGCAGGGTGTCCCCCGGCCGTCTCATACTCTGCCTGCTTTTTTGGTGGCCGGGCTTTTTCTTTGGCCATCATCGTGGGGAGCGCCGCGAACTCCTGACCGTTGACGAGTTCGCGAACGCTCTCGTTCAGAAGGTATAGCGGGCATCCCAGCCAGAGTGGTCATTCCGCAGGCGCTGGTGGGCATTTCTGGCGGCGGCGTACTTCTTCTTTGATGGGATTCGCTAGCTCGTCGCCTTGACAGCGGACGATTTGCCCGGGTGGGTTTCTCACGATGCCACGTTTTACGGAGTGGCGGCGCTGGGTATGGCCCTTGCTCTGGTTCTTGTGGTGGTGGCATTCGAACTCATTGCGAGGGACAGGGGCTGACAGCACCGCTCCCTAGCGCGACTGCTCCTCGCGGAAGGCCGTGTAGGACTCGCGGATGTCCGCGTGCGCGAGGGAGAGGATGGAGGCGGCCAGGTAGGCGGCGTTGCGCGCTCCCCAGCCTCCTACCGCTACCCCCGCGACGGGCACGCCCGGCGGCATCTGCAGGACGCCGTGGATGGCGTCCTGACCGCCCGCGATCTCGCTCGTCGCCAGCGGCACGCCGATGACCGGCAGCGTCGTCAGCGCCGCGACCGCGCCCGGCAGGGCGGCGGCCCCGCCAGCCGCGCAGATGATGACCTCGAAGCCCGCTTCCCGCGCGCCAAGGGCGAACGCGCGCACCTTTTCCGGCGTTCGGTGCGCCGACATCACGTGCGTCTCGAAGGGGACGTTCAGCGAGGCCAGGACTTTCTCCGTCGCCTCCATGGACGGTCTGTCGTTCTTTGAACCCATCAGAATTGCGACCAGTGGCGCGCTCATTGCTGCTCCTCCGTCTGCGCGATGTCGTCGCGCAGGTAAGCTCCCTCGAATGTGATGCGGCGGGCGTTGTCGTAGGCCTTTGCGCGTGCCGCCTCGATCGTCGGCGCCCGCGCGGTCACGGTCAGGACGCGCCCGCCGTTCGTGACGACGCCGTCCGGCGCCTCCTTCGTCCCCGCATGGAACACCTGGACGTCGCTGTCGACGGCGTCGAGGCCCTCGATCAGATGTCCGGTTGTATACGACTCGGGGTATCCTCCGCTGGCGAGGACGACCCCGACCGCGGGCTCCCCTGACCACTTGATGTCCACGGAGGCGAGGTTTCCCGCCGCCGCCGCCATGCAGATCGTGAACAGGTCGCTTTCGAGCCGCATCATCAACGCCTGCGCCTCGGGATCCCCCAGCCGCGCGTTGTATTCGAGCACGTAATTCCCGCCCTCCGTGATCATGAGCCCCGGATAGAGGGTGCCGTTGAAGGGCCGGCCAAGCGCCGCCATCCCCGCGATCGTCGGCTGGACCACGTCGCGGTCGATCGCGGCGGTCAGCTCCGGCGTGACGTCCACGCTCGGGCTGCAGACGCCCATGCCGCCTGTGTTGAGCCCGCGGTCCCCCGTCAGCGCGCGCTTGTAGTCGGTGGCGGAGGGCGTCATGACGGCGGTCCTGCCGTCGCAGATGGCGTGGGCGCTTGTCTCCCAGCCGCGCAGCCGCTCCTCCACCAGCGCCTGATCGCCCGCCGCCCCGAATTCTCGCTTCACCATGATCGCGTCAAGCGCCGCCAGCGCCTCGTTGCGGTTATCGCACACGAGGGCTCCCTTTCCTGCCGCGAGCCCGCTTGCCTTGACCACCAGCGGTCCGTCCGGCAGCGATTCGACGTACGCCGCCGCCTCCCCGTGGTCGCTGAAGGCGCGATGCCGCGCGGTGGTGACGCCGTGGTCGACCATGAATTGCTTCGACCACGCCTTGCTTGCCTCGATCTGGGCCGCGGCCGCCGTTGGTCCGTAGCAGGGAACCCCGCGCGCGCGCAGCCGGTCGACGAGCCCCAGCGGCTGGGGGTCGTCCATGGTCGCGAGGTAGAGGTCGATGTCGAGGTCGTCCGCCGCCTCCACGAGCGCGTCGATGTCGCGCGGCGCGATGGGGACGTTCGTCGCGACCTGAGCGGTTCCGGCGTTCCCGGGCGCGACATACATCGCGCCCACGTCCGCGCTCTGCGCCAGCTTCCAGGCGACCGCGTGCTCGCGGGCGCCCTGCCCGACGAGCAGCACGCGCGCGCCTGTCTGGCTCCTCACTCCCACTCGATCGTCCCCGGGGGCTTGCTGGTGATGTCGTACACGACGCGGTTGATCGCCTCGACCTCGTTCACGATGCGGTTCGAGACGCGCGCCAGCAGATCATAGGGGAGGCGCGCCCAGTCCGCCGTCATGGCGTCCTCGGCGACCACCGCCCGCAGCGCGGCGGCGTAGCCGTAGGTGCGGAAGTCGCCCATCACGCCCACCGTGCGCGTGTCCGTGAGCACGGCGAAGCTCTGCCACAGGTCGCGGTAGAGGCCGGCGGCGCGCACTTCTTCCAGCAGGATGGCGTCGGCCGCCTGCAGCACCGCCACCTTCTCCTCCGTCACCTCGCCGATGATGCGCACGGCCAGCCCCGGCCCGGGGAACGGCTGCCGCCACAGGATCTCGTCCGTCAGCCCCAGCTCCGCCCCGATGCGGCGCACCTCGTCCTTGAAGAGGAAGCGCAGCGGCTCGACCAGCTCCAGGTTCATCCGCTCCGGCAGCCCGCCGACGTTGTGGTGGCTCTTGATGCGCGCGGAACCGGCCCCGTGCGAGGCGCTCTCGATGACGTCCGGATAGAGCGTGCCCTGGCAGAGGAAGCGCGCGCCCGCGATCGTCTTCGCCTCCTGTTCGAATACCTCGATGAAGGTGTTCCCGATGCGGATGCGCTTCGTCTCCGGATTCGTCACTTCCGCCAGCGCCGCCAGAAAGCGCGCGCGCGCTTCCACATGGCGCAGGTTCATGTTCAGGTTGCGCTGGAAGGTCTCGACCACCTCTTCCGCCTCGCGCGCGCGCAGGAGCCCGTTGTCCACGAAGATGCAGGTGAGCCGCTCACCGATGGCGCGATGCGCGAGCGTGGCCGCCACGGCGCTGTCGACCCCGCCCGAGAGCCCGCACACGACCCGCCCCTCCCCCACCTGCGCGCGGATGGCCGCCACCGTTTCCTCGATGAAGTTCCCCGGCGTCCAGTCCGGCGCCGCCCCGCAGACCCCGCGCACGTAGTTCGCGATCAGCTGGCCGCCCCTGGGGGTGTGCACGACTTCGGGGTGGAACTGGAGCCCGTAGTAGCCCCGTTCGATGTCGGCCATCACCGCGATCGGCGAGTTCTCCGAGACCGCCAGCGAGGTGAATCCCGCGGGCAGCTCCTCGATGCGGTCGCCGTGGCTCATCCAGACGTCCAGCTCGCGGGGGAGTCCCGCCAGCAGCGGCGCGTTTCCCGAGGCGGTGATCGTGGCCGGTCCGAACTCGCGCTCGCGTCCGGGCCCGACCTTGCCCCCCAGCTGCTCCGCCAGCAGCTGCATCCCGTAGCAGATGCCGAGCACGGGCAGCCCCGAACTGAAGACCCACTCCGCGGCCCGCGGCGCCTCTGGTTCGTACACGCTGTTCGGCCCGCCCGAGAGAACGAAGCCGCGCACGTCGAGGCGGTCGAGCACGGAAGCGTCCGCGTCGTAGGGAATGACCTCGCAGTAGGTGTTCTGCTCGCGAATCCGGCGCGCGATGAGCATGCTGTACTGCGAGCCGAAATCAACGACGACGATGGCGGCGTGGGGCGAACGCGAACTGGCTCTGGTTTCCACTTCGGTCAGGGTTTGGGCCAACTCTGCTCAGCGCTCCGTCCCTCGGAACCTAGCAAAACTGTATACTCTGGTCAACGATTTCATGGCTGTCAGCGCCGCTTCTGAACCCTCCCCGGAATCGATCGCCCGAACCGTGGCCGCGCTTCGCGCTGGCGGCCTCGCGTTGCTTGCGACGGATACCGTGTACGGCGTCGTCGCCGACATCCGCCGCGATGACGCCGTCCGCGCGCTCTACGCGGCCAAGGGCAAGCAGACGAGCGAGCCCCTCCAGCTTCTCTTCCCCGCTGACCTGACCGCCCTTGCCCCCTATGCCCGCCTCAGCCCCGCCGCCGCCCGCCTCATTGAGCGGCTGGGTCCCGGCCCCTGGACCATCATCACGCCCGCCGCCGAGGGCTGGACGAGCCCCGCGCTTGCGGGCGGCGCCTCCGTGGGCGTGCGCATGCCCCCCGCCGTGACCCTTCAGGCGGCGCTTGAGCAACTGGGCGCGCCGGTCGCCGCTTCCAGCGCCAACCGCCACGGCGAACCCAGCCCCACGACCTGCGCCAGCGCGATCGCCTCGCTCGGCGAGCAGTGCGACGCCGCCATCGATGACGGCCCTACCGCCCACGCGCTCGATTCCAGCGTGATCGACTGCAGCGCGGCCCCGCCCCGCGTCCTCCGTGAGGGCGCGCTCGCGGCGGAGACCATCGCCGCGAGCCTCGGTCTCGCGCGGGTCGAGGTCGTGCGGCGCGCCGCCGGAGCGGGGGCGTGAGCGGCGGCGCCATCGGCAAGCGTACGGTGCGCGATATCGGCGTCGAGGGGGAGCGTGTGCTCCTGCGCGCCGACCTCAACGTCCCCCTCGAGGACGGAGCCGTTGCAGACGATACCCGCATCCGTGAATCCCTCCCGACGATCAACTACCTCCTCGATGGCGGCGCCTCCGTGCTCGTCTGCTCACACCTCGGACGCCCGCGGGGCGAACGCAATCCCGCGCTCAGCCTGGCGCCCGTCGGCCAGCGGCTCGCGGAGCTGCTGAAGCTGCCCGTCCGCTTCGTCGAGGACTGTGTCGGCGGTCCCGCTGAGGAGGCCGCGCGCGCGCTCCGGCCCGGTCAGGTAGCGCTCCTCGAAAACCTGCGCTTCCATCGCGGGGAAGAGGCGAACGATGGCGCCTTTGCCGCGTCCCTCGCCTCGCTCGCCAGCCTCTATGTGAACGACGCCTTCGGCGCCGCGCACCGCGCCCATGCCTCCACCGCCGGCGTCGCCGCGCATCTCCCCGCCGTGGCCGGATTCCTGCTGGAGAAGGAGGTGCGCTATCTCGGCGCCCTCATCGCCGATCCCCCCCATCCCTTCGTCGCCATCGTCGGCGGCGCCAAGGTCAGCACGAAAATCGCGGCCATCGACCATCTCCTCCCGCTGCTTGACCGGCTGCTCGTGGGCGGGGGCATGGCCAATACCTTCCTGAAGGCGAACGGCCTCGACGTGGGCGCGTCGCTTGTCGAGGATGACCGCCTCGGTCTGGCCCGTGACATCCTCGACCGCGCGAAAGCGGCGGGCGTCGAGGTCAGTCTCCCCGAGGACGCCGTCGTCGCCGCGGAGCTGTCGCCCGACGCTACAGCCGCGACCGTCCTCGTCGACGCTATCCCCGCCGGCCGCATGATCCTCGACGTCGGCCCGGCCACGCTCGCCGCCTTCGAGGGAGCGCTCGCGGGCGCCGCCGCCCTCGTCTGGAACGGTCCCCTCGGCGTGTTCGAACTGGAGCAGTTCGCGGGCGGCTCCTTCGGGCTCGCGCGTATCCTCGCGGACCTCGACGCGACGACCGTCGTGGGCGGCGGCGAGACGGCCGCGGTCGTCGCCCGCTCCGGTCTCGCCAGCCGCTTCACCCACGTCTCGACGGGCGGGGGCGCCTCGCTTGAGATGCTTGAAGGGCGGGTGCTTCCCGGCGTCGCCGCCCTCCTCGACGCTTGAGTTTCGCCCCTCGCGCCGCCCGCCCGTAAGATCAGGTCATGGATCTCGAACTCGCCGCGAAGCTGCGCCAGCCCGCCGAATCGAAGGTGATCCTTTGCGTGCTCGATGGCCTCGGCGGCCTTGCCCGTCCGGAGACCGAGCGCAGCGAACTGGAGCAGTCCGACACCCCCAACCTCGACCGCCTGTGCGAGACCTCCGATGTGGGGCTCACCGTTCCCGTGGGCATGGGCATTACCCCCGGAAGCGGGCCCGGACACCTCGCCCTCTTCGGCTACGACCCCTACCGCTTCGATATCGGGCGCGGCGCGCTCGAAGCCGTCGGCATCGACTTCGAGTTGGGCCCCGATGACGTCGCCGCCCGCGGCAACTTCTGCACCCTCGACGAGGATGGCGCCATCAGCGACCGCCGCGCCGGGCGCATCGCCAGCGAGAAATCGGCTGGCATCGTCGAGCGCCTGCGCGCCATCGAACTCGACGGCGCCGAGCTGTTCGTGGAACCCGTGCGCGAGCACCGCTTCGTGCTCGTCCTGCGCGCCCCCGGGCTCGGCGCGGACGTGATTGCCACCGATCCCCAGCGCGAGGGCGTCCCGCCCCTCCCCGCCGAGGGCGCCGACCCCGCCAGTGCGCGCACCGCCGTCCTCGTCAACGAGTTCGTGGCGAAAGCGCGCGAACTGCTCGACGGGGAGGAGGTCGCCAACGGTCTCACCTTGCGCGGCTTCGCCACGTATCCGGCCCTGCCCCAAATCGAGGATGTCTGGGGCTTGCGCGCCGCCGCGCTCGCCGTCTATCCCATGTATCGCGGCCTCGCCAGGCTCGCGGGCATGCGCGCGCTCGCGTGTCCGGGCGGCATGGAGGAGCAGCTCGCCGTCGCGCGTGAGCGCTGGGATGCGTTTGACTACTTCTTCATCCACTACAAGAAGACGGACGCCGCCGGCGAGGATGGCGATTTCGCCGCCAAGGCGCGCGCCCTCGATGAGTTCGATACGCACGTGCCGGCCCTTGTCGACCTCGGCGCCGACGTCCTCATGATCGCTGGCGATCATTCGACGCCCGCGCGCATGGCGGCGCACTCCTGGCACCCTGTTCCCTTCCTCCTCAACTCACCCTTTGCGCGCGGAGGCAGCGTCCAGCACTTCACCGAGCGCGAGTGCCTGAACGGGAGCCTCGGCGTGTTCCCCGCCGTCGAGGCGATGCCCCTCGCCATGGCCCACGCTGGCCGTCTGCAGAAGTACGGAGCCTGATGGAGGACGCCATGCGCCGCTCGTTTATCGCCGGGAACTGGAAGATGAACACCTCCGAAGCGGAGGCCGTCGCCCTCGCCCGCGGCGTGGCCGAACTGACCGCGGGCGCGTCCTGCGACGTCGCCGTCTGCCCGCCCTTCCCCCACCTCGCCGCTGTGCGCGAGGCGCTGCGGGGCGGCCACGTGGCGGTCGGCGCCCAGAACGCGCACTGGGAGGCGTCCGGCGCGTTCACCGGCGAGGTCAGCGTGGCCGCGCTGGAGTCCTACTGCCGCTACGTCATTATCGGTCACAGCGAGCGCCGCGCCCTCTTCGGCGAGACCGATGCGTCGGTGAACCGCAAGGCCGCCGCCATCCTCGCCTCCTCCCTCGACCCCATCGTCGCCGTCGGGGAAACGCTGGCCCAGCGCGAATCCGGGGAGATGGCCGATGTCCTCGACCGTCAGGTTCGGCGGGGCCTTGCCGGCCTCGATTTGGGCGCCCGCCTTACCGTCGCCTATGAACCCGTCTGGGCCATCGGCACTGGTCGGACGGCCACGCCCGAGATGGCGCAGGAAGCGTGCGCCCTCATCCGCAGCCTCTTGCGCGAACTTGGAGGCGAAGCCGCGGACGCCATCCGCATCCAGTACGGCGGCAGCGTCAATCCCGGCAACGCCGCCGACCTTCTGGCGCAGCCCGGTATCGACGGCGCGCTTGTCGGCGGCGCCTCCCTTAAGGCCGATCAGTTCGCCGCCATCGTCGCGGCCGCGAGCTGATTCCGTGCGGCGGCTCATCGCCGTCGTCGGGCCCACCGCCGCCGGCAAGTCAGCCCTCGCCCTTGCCCTCGGCCAGCGCTTCGGCGGCGAGATCGTGAACGCCGACAGCCGCCAGATCTACTGCGGCATGGACATCGGCACCGCCAAACCTTCGCCCGAAATCCGCGCCACGCTCCCCCACCACCTCTACGACATCGCCGACCCCGCCCGCGCCTACAGCCTCGCGCTCTACCGCCGCGACGCCCTCGCCGCGCTCGACGACGTCTGGGAGCGCGGCGAGTTCGTCTGGCTCGTCGGCGGGAGCGGCCAGTATGTGTGGGCCCTTCTGGAGGCCTGGCAGGTGCCCGACGTCGCCCCCGTCCCCGCGCTCCGCGCCGAGTTGGCCGCCGTCGCCGAGCGCGATGGCCGCGACGCGCTCCACGCCCGCCTCCGCGCCGTCGATCCCGAGGCGGCGGACCGCATCGACGCCCGCAACGTCCGCCGCGTCATCCGCGCCCTCGAAGTCGAGCGCGTGAGCGGCAAGCCCATCACCGCCTGGCGACGCCGGGGCGTCCCCGGGTTCGACTTTCGCGTCATCGGTCGTCGCTGTGAGGAGCAGGAGCTCATCTGGCGCATCAACCGCCGCGTCGAGGCCATGTTCGCCGCTGGCCTTGTCGGGGAGACGCAGGCGCTGCTCGACAAGGGCGTTCCCCCCGACGCCTCCTCCCTCTCCTCGATCGGCTACGCCGAGGCGCTGCGCGAACTCCGTGGCGAGATTACGCGTGAGAAGGCGATCGAGCTCACCAAGCGCTCGACGAAGCGCCTCGCCCGCCGCCAGCGTCAGTGGTTCCGTTCCCGCGACCCCCGCATCGCCTGGGTTTCCGATGTGGATGAAGCGAGCGAAGCGCTAGGCCCGTTCCTGCGCGCTGGCTAGTGTTCCCGCGCCATGTCTCTATGCGCCTGACTGCGCGCCGCCGTCCTGTCGTACACTCGCCGGTATGCGTGTGACCAAGATGCACGGCCTCGGCAATGACTACGTGTATATCCGTCCCGACGGGGACGGAGACGCCGCCCGTGACTGGCCATCCCTTGCCCGACAGGTCAGCGACCGCCACTTCGGCGTGGGCGGCGACGGCCTCATTCTCGCCCTTCCCTCCGAGGTGGCGGACCTGCGGATGCGGATGTTCAACGCGGACGGCTCCGAAGCGGAGATGTGCGGGAACGGCATCCGCTGCCTTGCGAAGTACGCGGTCGAGGAGGGCATGGTTCCCGCCGACAGCGAGGTCATCACGATCGAGACGCTGGCCGGCGCCCTCACCCTTCAACTCTTCCGCGAGAACGGCTCCGTGTCCGCCGCCCGCGTTGACATGGGCCCGCCCAACTTCGATCCCTCCTCCCTCCCCGCCGCTCTCGAGGGCCCCGGCCCGATCATCGACTACCCTCTCGTGGTTGACGGTCTGGAGCTGCGCCTGACGCTCGCCAGCATGGGTAATCCCCACGCGATTCACTGGCTCGATGGCGACGTGGACGGCTTCCCCCTTGAGCGCATCGGGCCGCTGGTCGAACGCCACCCCCTCTTCCCCAACCGCACCAACTTCCAGGTCGTGCAGGTTGTCAGCCGCGACCATGTCCGCCACCGCGTCTGGGAGCGCGGCGCCGGAATCACGCTCGCGTCCGGCACCAGCGCCTCCGCCGTCTGCGCGGCGGGGCGCCTCACCGGCCGCACCGGCGACGCCATCACCGACTCCCTCCCCGGCGGCGACCTTCACCTTTCCTGGGACGGCGAGGGCTCCGTCTTCATGACGGGCCCCGCCGCGCGCGTCTTCGATGCGGAGTGGCGCGAGGCCTGATCGCCGTGCCCTTCGCCCGCGCCCGCGATATCGACATCCACTACGAGCTTGCGGGCGAGGGGCCGCGCGTTCTGGTCATCAGCGGCACGGGCGGCGACCTCCGCCGGCGCCCGTCGCTCGCCTCGCTCACGGGCGAGGGCGTTACGACCCTCTCCTATGACCAGCGCGGCCTCGGCCGGACCAGCATCCCCGACGGTCCCTACAGCATGACCGGCTATGCCGCGGACGCGGCCGCCCTCCTCGACGCCCTCGGCTGGGCGCGCTGCGTGGTCATGGGCGTGTCCTTCGGCGGCATGGTCGCGCAGGAGTTCGCGGTCACGTTTCCCGACCGCGTCGAAAGGCTCGTCCTGAACTGCACATCGAGCGGCGGCCCGGGCGCCGCCTCCTACCCCCTCCACGAACTCCAGAACCTCGAACCCGAGGCCCGCATCCGTACGCAACTCCGCCTCAGCGACACACGCATCACGCCCGACTGGGAAGAAGCGCACGCGGAGGAGTTCGAGGCGCTCCTCGAACAGCGCCGTCAGGCGCTCGCCATCGGCGCCGGCGAACCCCGCCGCGAACTCGGCGCCCGCCTCCAGCTCGACGCGCGCATCCATCACGATGTCTACGATCGCCTCCCCGGCCTCACGATGCCCGTTCTCGTCTGCGCAGGCGTATACGACGGCATCGCCCCGCCCGCGAACGGACGCGCTATCGCGGGCCAGATCCCCGGCGCCCGATACGAGGAGTTCGAGGGCGGGCACGGCTTCTTCTGGCAGGACCCCCGCGCGATCGACGTCATCGGCGCGTTCCTCCGGGGGAAGTAGCCCCCTCCTCGCGTCCCGCCCCTTGCTCGCGTAGCATGGCCTCTATCACGAAGCGTTGCGCTGCGTCTGCGCGGGAGCATCGCTGGAGAGACAGTCCCCCATGGTCATCGAAACCGGCTACGTCACCCCTACCGAGAAGGCCCCCGAGCCTCTGATGGGCACGGAGATCATCCCCAAAGAGCGCTATACCTCGCAGGAGTACATGGAGCTCGAATGGGAGCGCATGTGGACGAAGGTCTGGAACATGGCCGGCCGCGAGTCCGACATCCCCAATGTGGGCGACTACTTCACCACCGAGTTGGGGCCGGAGTCGTTTCTCATCGTGCGCGAGGCTGAGGACAAGGTCCGCGCCTTCTACAACGTCTGCCCCCATCGCGGAAACCAGATCCGCAACCCGGGGATGGGCCACGCGGAATCGTTCCAGTGCGCCTACCACTTTTTCGAGTTCAACCTCGACGGCTCCAAGAAGTTCGTGCCGGACGAGGACACCTTCACCCAGGGCGTGCCGCAGGAGACGGCGCTGGTGGAGGTTCCCTGCGATACGTGGGGCGGGTTCGTCTGGTTCAACATGAACCCCGACTGCGAACCCCTGCTCGAATTCCTCGGGGTCGTCGCCGAGCACCTCGCTCCCTACCACTTCGAGGAGTACGCCGTCGGGCAGGACATGACGGTTGAGTGGGACACGAACTGGAAGGCTTCCGTGGACGCGTTCAACGAGGTCTACCACGTGCAGGGCATCCACCCACAGTTGCTGGAGTCGCTGGACGACATCCATGTGCAGATCGACCTCTACGAGCGCCATAACCGCTACCTCGTCCCCTTCGGGCTCGTCAGCCCGCGCTACCCGAACCAGAAAGAGGTCACGCAGCCCCTCAAGGAGTTCCTGCGGGGCTCCGGCGTCGACCCTGATACGTTCGAGGGCGACATGAACGATGTTCGCCCGGCCATGCAGAAGGCCATGCGCGCCGCCGCCGAGGCCCAGGGCATGGACGTCTCCGGCCTGAACGATGACCAGATGTCGGACGACTACCACTACTACATCTTCCCGAACCTGACGCTCAACATTACGGCGTTGGGATTCGGGTTCTTCCGCCAGCGTCCCCATCCGACGGACCCGAACAAGATGTTCTTTGACCTGCAGGGCTACGTGCGCGTGCCGGAAGGCGCGGACCCGCCCCCGCGACCAGTGCACAGCCAGCACAAGCATGGCGAGATTTCCATCGGCCTCGTGATGGATCAGGACTCCTATAACCTGCCGCGCGTGCAGAAGGGGATGAACTCGCGCGCGTTCAAGGGGTTGCTGATCAACTACCGCGAGCGGCGCATCCGCCACATGCACAAGACCCTCGACGGCTACCTCGAGGGCCCCGACCGCTAGCGCGCCCGCCGCGAGGCACGCCGATGGCGCCCGCATTCGACGTCGAGACCGAGGCGACCCTCGATCTGCTGGCCCGCTTCCTCCCGGAAGGCGATCGCGCGGTCGCCCGGGAGGCGGCTGTGTACGCCATCCTCATGACCGAAGGCGATCTCTCGCCGGGGGCCGCGACCGTCGCCGCGTGGTGCTACGAGTACGCCAGCGAGGGCATCGCCTGCCATCAGTGGCCGGCGCTCGTGGCCGCCCGCAACCTCACGCCCGCGCCTCCTGATTCCGCCGCCGCCCGCGCCCATGCCCGCGCCCGCCGCGATTCCCTCGCGCAGGGCCTCACGGACAAGGGCGAGATTCCCTCCTAGCGGCGGCGTGCGGCCGCCTGTTCCTCCGACGTTGGCGGCGGGACGCCGGCGTCGTCGAACGCCCGCGCTACCGCCTCGCGGCTCACCTTCGCCCCCGGCGTCGCCGCTACCCACTCACGGCTGCTGCGCTTCGCGTCCAGCTGTCCGCGGAAGCGCGGGATGACGTAGCGCGCGAAGAGTTCGTAGCTGTGCACCGTCTGTTCCCAGGTTCCCCATTCATGCGCCCGCGCGAGGAACCCGCCGAACCCGCCCGTCATCTCCAGCAGCCGCTCGATCGCGGCGATGGCGTCGTCCGGCGTTCCCACCACGACGCCGCCCTGCGCGATTCCCGCCTCCAGCGTGGCCGCTTCCGGCGCCACGCCCGTTCCGATCACCTCACCGAAGTACGTCACGAGTTCGCGCTCGTATCCCTCCCGCGCCTCCGCGATCGCCTGTTCGCGCGATTCCGCGAGATAGAAGGGCACGCCCAGGCGCCACTGTTCCCGCGAGACCGTGCGGCCCGCTTCCCCCGCCGCTTCCTCGTACCACGACCAGGTGCGCGTGAGCGCTTTCCCGCTCTCGTCGCTCAATCCCGCGAACGAGACCATGTCGACGCCGTGCCGTCCCGCCGCCTGCGCGCCCGCCGGCGACCCCGCCGCCGCCACCGCCAGGGGCGGGTGCGGGTGCGTGTAGGGCGCGATCTGGAGCCGCGCCTCGCGCAGCGTGAACCAGTCCGTCTCGATCGTGACGGTCTCGCCGTGGAAGAGGCGCATGATCGCGTCGAGCGCCTCGTTCATCATGCGGCGCTGGTCGAGCGGGTCGATTCCCAGCATGTAGGCGTCGGAGCTGAGCGCCCCCGGTCCGACGCCGAGGATCGCCCGCCCCCGCGTCATGTGGTCGAGCTGGACGAAGCGGTCGGCCACGATCAGCGGGTGCTGGTAGGGCAGGCTCAGCACCCCTGAGGCGAGCCGCAGCCGTCGCGTGCGCTGGGCCGCCGCCACGATGAACAGCTCCGGCGAGGCGATCGTCTCCCAGCCCGCGCTGTGGTGTTCGCCGATCCAGGCCTCGTCGAAATCGAACCGATCGAGCTGCTCCAGCAGCTCCAGATCGCGGTCGAACGCGATCGTCGGGTTCTCCTCAAGCCGGTGGAACGGCCCCAGGAAGACGCCGAACTTCATCCGCGCCGGTCGGTACACGCTCATCGCCGGTCCATCCTACCTGTGCGCGCGAACGGGGCTCGCGGCTTCATGGCGGAGAGGGGAGGGACGGCTAGCCGCCGCCCTGCCCCGTCAGCCCGTACTTCGGCACCGGTCCGAAGGCCGCGCATTCGAAGTGCGCGGAGCCCACCTGATCGCCGCTCTTCAGCCGCACGAAGCTCTCCGCCAGCACGGTCGGGAACTCAACCTCGCTCCCCTCGCGGTCGATGATCTTCACGGGATGCGTGCAGTCCCAGACCTCGCCCTCTTCGTGATACTCCCCGCGGTAGGCGCCCTGTCCGAGGCGGTCGTCGAAGCCGCCGAAGTAGCCGCCGCCCTGACAGTACACCCAGCCCATGTCCTCGATTTCGAACTCGCGCGTGACGCCCTCCGAGTCATGAATGGCGATGGCGCCCCCGCTGAGGCGGCTCGTGCCCTCGTAAAACGTGAGGGCGTGGTCCACATCCGTGACCAGCGTCTGGCGGTCCTCGTGCAGGATCTCGCCCGTCATCGTGTTCCACGATCCATCGGCGTTCGCGATCGCCCCCGACCACTTCTTCCCCTCCGCGTCCTCGACGAACTCATAGAACCCGGCGTGGTCGGGCATCGTGTACAGCACCCAGTTCCGCAGCCCCGCGGGGCGCTCGACGGGCGGCGGCGGGGACGCGTGCAGCGGCGGTCCGCCGCGCCCCCGCAAGATGCCCCATGAGTGGTTGCGGAACACGCCTGAGCGCTCCGGCGTCAGGTCGAAGCGCTTCCCCGCGACCTCGATCCAGCCCTCCGCGCGCCCCGCCACCTCGTAGGTCATGCGTTCCATCAGCAGCCAGCCATCGATGCGGTTGGCGCTGAGCGGACCGTGGTAGGGGCGTCCCACGGTGTGGCACACGATGTCGCAGGCGACGCCGTAGTCGTTCGGTTCCAGAATCAGCCGAATCGCTTTCATCGGCTCCAGCAGCTCGATCCGCAGCGGCCCCACGCGGTAGTCGAAGTCCGGTCGCAGGCGCCGCGAGACGCGGATGTTGTGCTGCATCCCCTCATGGCGGACGCACACGAACCCGTCGAGCACGTTCGTGTTCTGGTAGAGCCGCACCGTCGCCACCAGGGCCACGTTCCCGTCCATGTCGCACAGGCAGATGTAGTGCCCGTCGTTCCAGTGCTTGTCCGAGGTCTGCACCGCCGCGAACGATTCGGGGATCTGGTGGAAGGGGTACTCATCCGCCTTGATCAGCATTGCGCCTCCCTGGGCAACGTTGGTTGTCTGCTGCTGCGGAGGGAACGCTACACGTCTTCGCTGGTGCATGCGCGAACGAACGCGGGGGCGGCCAAAGCCGCCCCCGCGTGGTGGTCTGGCGGGCGCTCCCGGCGCTAGTGACACGTGGTGGTACCGACCTGGTCCGTGTAGGCCGAGTACTTGCCCAGCGTGCTCGAGTAGCCGATCACCGAGAACGAATAGACGGCGCCGGGATTCGCATTGAAGGTGTGCGAACTTGCTGCGCTGTCCTCGATGCGCTGGCTCAGCCCTGACCCGCCCCAATCAAGGACATGGTAGACCTCTGTCGCCCCGGTCGGGTCCGGGGTCCAACTCACGGTTACCGTACTCCCATCCCCGGAACAGCTGACCGTCACGCCACTGGGCGCAACCAACTCCTTTGGTTGTGGAGCGGGCGTGGGCGCCGGAGTCGGCGTGGGGGCAGGAGTTGGCGTGGGGGCAGGAGTTGGCGTGGGGGCAGGAGTTGGCGTCGGAGTGGGAGTCGCTTCGACCTTCTGTGGGGCTGACTCCTGCGGCGCCAGGGGCGTCGCCTTGATCTCCTCCGACCTTCGGCCCCTTCGGTCATTGTTCGCGCGCAGCTGGAAGCCGTACTCCACCCCGGCCTCCAGCGACGTCACCGTATGCGTTGTCGCGTCCCCGCGTTCAATCTTCCGCCACCGTCCCCAGCGATTGGAGCCCTTGCGCACCCGGTACTTGTACCGCTGGATCGATGGGTCGCCCGGGTCATCCCAGCTCAGCGTGACTTGGTTCACGCCCGCCGTCGCCGTCAACCCTGTGGGCGCCGCTGGCCGGTGCGATGACCGCGCCTGTTCAGGGGGCGTCTGTGCAGGTTCCGTTTGTGCAAGCGCCGCTCCAGTCTCCGGCGCCGCCTGCTGGAACGAGTCCTCATCCGCATCCGAGTCATCGTTCGTAATCGAGAAGCGAACGATGCCGCCGGTCCAGGCCTGATTCCAGGAAGGGCCGCTCGTCACGGTCAGAATGACCGTCTCGTCATCTTCCTCCCGGGTATCGCCGATAACGTTGACCAAGAATGAGCCCGAGCGCGCGCCAGCGGCGACGCTCACGTCAGTTCCGTCGGGGAAGCAGATGTCTGAGTTGGACGCGATCTCGTCGCAGGATGCGCCGATGGCGCTTACGGACGCCGTACTGGCGGCGAATCCAACGTTAAACGTCTCCCCGCTGCTCGAAGCGGCTTCGCTCAACGTAATCGTCACCTCCACCGCCGTTACGCCGGTGTCGCCCTCGTTCACGCTGTCGGCGGCCACGGACAGCGTTGCGCGCGGCATTGGATGACCGTGGCAGACCATGTTGGACTCGGCGCCCTTCACCTCGCCGTTCAATGCGCGGACGCGGAAGCAGGTGTACTGCCTCGTGACGTTGGGGATGGTGAGCGTCGTTGTCGCCGCGTCAGAGCCCTCGATGCGCTGCCACGTTCGCGTCTGTGTGCGCGTGTATTCCCAGCCAGTGATCGAACTGTCGTCCAGTGGCTTCCAGTGGAGCGTGAACTCGTCAAGGCCGGTCGTGCCGGCCGCGAGTGTTGTCGCGGAAGGGGGCGTCGGAGGCGTCGCTGAGGCCTCGCCGCTCGCCGCGCCAGCGCCGGCGCTGTTCTTCGCGCGAACCTGGAACTGATAGAGCGTCCCCGCGGACAGCGATCCCACGGTATGCGCGGTTGTCGCTGCGTCCGAATCGGGGATGCCGGTCCACGCGCCCCAGTCGCCGGCGGTACCCGTCCGCTGGCGGTACTCATACCCCGAGATCGTCGGATCGCCCGGATCAGACCAGCGCAACGTCGCATTGCGGTCGCCGCCGGTCGCGGTCAGTCCAGTTGCCGCCGCAGGGGGCGAGGTCGCCGTCGGCCTCGCCTCCACGAAGGCGCTTGTCGCGCCATTGCCGGCGCTGTTCTTCGCGCGTACCTGGAACTGATAGAGCGTCCCCGCGTTCAGTGACGTCACGGTATGCGTGGTTGTCGTCGCGTCCGAATCGGGGATGTCGCCCCAGATGCTCCAGAAGCCCCTGGGCCCCAGCGCTATCCGGTACTGATAGCTGGAAATCGTCGGATCCGACGGATCATCCCAACTCAGCGCCACTTGCTCTGGCAGCGGCGTCGCGGTCACGCCCGTCGGCGCGGACGGCTTCGGTATCACTGGCGCCTGCGGGCGGTCATAGTCGTCTTCAAGAATCGTGAAGTGATGCGTCGGGATGTACCAGGTGGACCACCAGCTGTGGGGCCAGGGTTGGGATATGGTTGGTCGGGCCCTCGCCGAAAGGACCACGGTTTCGTTTCCCTCGGCCCAGGTGTCGCCGAATATCCGCAGGGTGAACGTCGTTGAGCGCGTGTTGGGTGGTATGTGAACCAGGGTCCCGTTCGGGAAGCAGTAGTCGGCGCCCGCAGGAGGATTGGCGCAACTCACGCTTCTCGTCGCGGAGGAAGCAGCGGATGTATCGAGGATGTCAAGGAACACCCCTAATCCGCGCGCGGTGCGGTTCAGCGAGACTGTGACCGTCACATCCTTCACGCCGGAATGGCCTTCCGTCACATCGCCGGCCGAAAACGTAACCGCTCCGTAGTACCCTGCGTCAGCCGAATCTGACCCCAGGCCGACCGCCGTGAGGCCTGCAAGCAGGCTGACGATCGCCAGCAATCCCAACGTCAGGAATCGTCCTCGCAACCTGTCCTGATCTGACACTTCAACGCCTCCTTCTAGCGCCGTCCACGGGGAGCGGCGCGCGAACGCACACAGTATAGAGCGGTCGCAGGTTGATGTCCCACTACGCTTACTGGCGCGCCGCAGTGTGATTCCCGCGTGTGCGGGAGTGGCGCCGCGCCTTGCGCCGCGCTCTACTACCCTACGCGTCCAGGAGGTGGGTCATGGACCTCGAACTGGCCGGACGAAACGCGATCATCCTCGGCGCGAGCCGCGGCATCGGTCGCTACACGGCGGAAGCGCTGCTGGACGAAGGCGCGAATATCGCTATCTGCGGGCGCGACGCGGAACGGCTGGAGCAGACCCGCGGGGAGCTTGCCGCGCGCGGCGGCGGGACCGTTCACGCCGCTTCCGCGGACCTCGCCGATCAGGACTCCACCCACGCCTTCGTGACAGGCGCGGTCGAGGCCCTTGGCGGGCTCGATATCCTCATCCACAACGCGACGGGGCAGTCCGGTCAGGACGCCGCTGGCTGGCAAAGCACGTTTGATGTGGATGTCCTGGCCGCCGTCCACGCTCTCGAAGCGGCCCAGCCCGCCCTCGAGGCGAGCGACGCCTCCAGCGTCATCTTCATCGGCTCGACCGCCAGCAAGCAGTGGTTCGGGCGCTGGTCCTCCTACGGCCCGCTCAAGGGCGCCATGCGCGTGCTCGCCAACGAGCTCGGCCAGGCGCTGGGGCGCAAGGGCGTGCGCGTGAACGCCCTCTCTCCGGGCGCCACGCTCATGCCCGGCGGGAACTGGGACCGCACCCGCCAGGAGAACCCCGACTTCTACCGCAGCGTCGAGCGCAGCATCCCCTTCGGACGCCTCGGCAGCGGCGAGGAGGTGGCGCGCGTCATCGCCTTCCTGGCCAGTCCCGCGGCCAGCTGGATCAACGCCGCCCATATCGTCGTCGATGGCGGCCAGGGGAAGTTCGTGGACTAGCCGGGGCGCGGGTCAAGCCGTACCCGCAGCGTCGCCGCCGCGTCCCGATCGCGGATGAGCAGGGCGGTGAGGATGCCCGCGGCGATGAAGATCGCCGTCACGATGAAGCCGTCCGCAAACGCGCTGACGGCGCCGGCCGCGGCCCCGGGCGCGCCGAGCGCGGCGCCGTGGTGCGCCAGCCGGCTCGTGAGAACCGTCGCGATGATGGCCACGCCGAAGCTCTGCGCGACCTGCCGTGTGGCGTTGAAGAGGGCGGTCGCGCGGCCGGTGTCGGCCATGCTGATGGCGGCGAAGGCGGCCGTCTGCAGCGGCACAAGCATCATGCTGAAGCCCACGCCCCGCGCGAACATCGTCCCCCGCACCCACCAGAGGTCCGTTTCGAGGTCCATCAGGATGAGGGGCACGGTTGTCGCGCTCGCGACGAGCAGCCCCACCGCCACCAGCCGTCGCGGCCCCACGATCGGGTAGATGCGCGCCATCAGCGGCGCCACCAGCATCACCCCCACCGCCTGCGGGAAGGTCGCCAGTCCCGATTCGAAGGGGCTCAAGCCGCGTTCCAGTTGCAGGATGAGCGGCAGCAGGAAGAGCGTGGCGGAGAAGCCCATGAAGGCCACGCCCTGCGTGAGATTGGCGAGGGCGAACATGCGGTTCAGGAAGAGGCGTACGTCGATGAGCGGCTCTTTCGTGCGGAGCTCGACCAGCGTGAAGAGGACCAGCAGCGCCAGCCCCGCTCCGCCAAAGCCGAGCACGGCCGCGGACCCGAACCCCTGTTCCCCGGCTTCCGCCAGTCCGTACAGGAACAGCGCCAGCCCGCCCGAGGCGAGCGTCAGCCCGGGGATGTCGATCCGCCCGGGGGCGTCTTCGCGCTGTTCCCGCAGGAACGCCAGCGCCAGCGCGATGGCGACAACCCCGACGGGGATGTTCACGAGGAAGATCCACGGCCATGAGAGGTAGTCGAGGATCAGGCCGCCGATGAGCGGACCGCTGGCGGGCGCGAACGTCGTCGGCACGACGAGCACCCCCGCCGCCTTCGAGCGTTCCTGCTGCGGGAAGGCGCGGAACACCATCGTCTGCGAGACCGGCATGAGCAGGCCGCCGCCCAGTCCCTGCAGCGCCCGGAACACGATCAGGCTCTCGATGTTCCACGCGAACGCGCACAGCGCCGAGCCCCCCGTGAAGAAGGCCAGCGCGAGGATGAACATCAGCTTCGTCCCGTAGCGGTCCCCCGCCCAGCCGCTCACGGGGATCGCCACCGCGACGGCTACCAGGTAGGCCGTGACGACCCACTGCACCTCCCGCGCGGAAGCGTCCAGTTCGGCGGACAGCACCGGCACGGCGACGTTCACGATCGTCAGATCGAGCAGGTTCATGAACATCCCGAACACGCTGATGAGCGCGACGATGTACTTGTGCTCCAGCCGCATGGGCGCCGCCGCTACTCCGGCTGCTCGCCGGCGGGCGTATCCGCCAGGTTTCGCGCGAGCCCCTGCAGGAAGTCGCGGATGAGGATGCGGATCGAGCCCCCGATGAAGCGCCCGCCCAGCCGCGTCAGCGCCCCGTGCACCGTGAGGTCGCCGCGGTAGCGGAACAGCGTTCCCTCCCCGTCCTCCTGCAGCGTGATCGTCCCCTGGGCCATCGCCGTCCCTTCGGCGGCGGCGCCCGAAAGTCGCAGATGGTAGGACTGCCCCTCGATCACGTGGCTCACCCGCGCCAGCCCGCGGAAGCGCCCCCAGAATCCCCGCACCTCCACGAACGCGACCAGCTCATACGCGTCCTCGTCGATGCGCTCCAGCGATTCGAAGGCGGGCAACGCCGCGCGCAGCGAGGAAGGGTCAAACAACGCGTTCCACAGTTCGCCCGCTGACGCCTCGAAGCGGCGCTCACCCTCAATCTCCACCGCGTCCGTCCGCGCGAAGTGGCGCGCGCGCTCCATGCTACCCCGCCCGCCGCCCGCTATGATGCGCGCCCAATGCTTGATCGCTTTCACGTCCCCGACGACATCGCCGTGCGTGTGCCGCCTCCGCTCATGAAGGCGACCGTCAGGAGTATCTTCGAGGCGCTCGGCTCGCCCCCCGAGGACGCCGAGCGCTGCGCCGAGACGCTGCTCTACGCCGACCGCCGCGGCATCGATACCCACGGCGTCAGCAACATGATGCGCGTCTATGTCGCGGGCATCCGCGGCGGCGCCATCAACCCCGCCCCCAAATGGCGCGTCGTCCGCGAGGCGCCGGCGACCGCCACCATCGACAGCGATGAAGGCCTCGGGCTGACCGTCGGTCCGCAGGCCATGGACCTCGCCATCGAGAAGGCGCGCGTGTGCGGCGTCGGGTCCGTGGCCGTCATGAACGGGAGGCACTTCGGCGCCGCCGCCTTCCACGCCCATCGCGCCGTCCCCCACGACATGATCGGCGTCGCCACTACCGTGGGCGGCAAGCAGGTCGCCCCCACGTTCGGGGCGGAGGCGCTCATTGGGCTGAACCCCATCGGCGTGGCCGTTCCCGCCCGCCAGGAGGCGCCTTTCGTCTTCGACGCCTCCATGAGCTCGGTCGCGGGCAACAAGATCCGCCTCGCCCGCCGTCTTGGCGCGAGCGTGCTCCCCGGCTGGATCGCTGAGGCCGACGGCACGCCCATCATGGATGAGCGCCCCGTGCCCGATGAGTTCCTCATGCTCCCCGTTGGCGGCACCCGCGAGATCGGCTCGCACAAGGGCTACAGCCTCGCCGTCGTCGTCGATGTGCTCAGCGGGGTGCTCTCCGGAACCGGCCCCGGCTTCGCGACGCGCATGGGCAACGGCCACCACTTCCTCGCCTACCGCATCGACGCCTTCACGGACCTCGAAACCTTCAAGGACGACATGGACCTGTACCTGCGCACGCTCCGCGAGAGCAAGACCGCCCCCGGCCAGGAGCGCGTCTACTACGCGGGGCTGAACGCCTCCGAGAAGGAGGAGGAGCGGGCCGAACTGGGCATCCCCTACCACCCCGAGGTGATCAGCTGGTTCCACGAGGTTCTCGGCGAACTCGGCGCGCCCGATAACCTGCCCGCCGTTTGAGGCGGCGGGCGCTAGAATCCCCCTCGACACCGGCAAGGAGGCCACCATGGAGATTTCGGGAAAGGTCGCGCTCGTCACTGGCGCCTCATCGGGAATCGGACGCGCCACCGCCATCGCCCTCGCGAAGGAGGGCGCGAGCGTCGCCGTCGCCGATATCGACCGCGCGGGCGGCGAGGAAACCGTCCGCGCGATCGCCGCTGACGGCGGGCAGGCCCGCTTCTTCGAAGGCGACGTCTCCACCCCTGCCGGCGTGCAGTCGCTCTTCGCCGCCGTGGAAGCCGCGTGCGGGGGCATCGATATCGTCCACAACAACGCCGGCATCATGACGGGCGATACCCCGGGCTGGCCCGACGCCGGCCTCGAGAAGATCCACCTCGTCGTCAGCGTGAACGCGGCCGGCGTCATGATGGGCACCGGCGCGGCTGTGCGCGCGCTGCGCAAGCGAGGCGGCGGCGCCGTCGTCAACACCGCGTCCGTGGCCGCCCTCGGCCCCATGCCCAACGATCCGATTTACGCCGCCACCAAGGCCGCCGTCGTCAACTTCACCGAGGCCTGCGCGGCGCTGGCGGAATCGGAGAACATCCGCGTCAACGCCGTCCTCCCGGGCATGGTCGACACCCCCATCATCGGCAAGACTGGCGATGGCGTGACGCCCGCCGCCTGGCTTCAGCCCGCGATTGCCGCCACGACCATGCTCCAGCCCGAAGAGATCGCCGCCAGGGTGCTCGAACTCATCCGCGATGACTCCAAAGCCGGCGCCGCTGAGCTGGTCGTCCCGCCCGACAGCCCCCGCGCCGCCGGGGAGGGCTAGCGCGCCGCGCGCAAAAGGGGCACCCTCCCGCGAGGGGGCGTCCCTTCAGTTCCTGGCGTCGGAGCGGGAGCCGTCAGGCCCAGCGGTGCGCGGTCTCCAGCGGCGTGACGGCTGACTCGTCCAGGCCCGACGCTTCCAGCGCTTCGGTCACATGCTGATGTTCGTGCTGGGCCAGCAGTCCGAGGATGGAGCCCAGCGAGAAGCTGTTCCCGCCGAGTTCGTACTCCAGCGCGAGGTCCTCGTCGCTGAACCGCTGGATGTACATCCAGACCACCCCGTGGGCGGTGTTCAGTTCGATGCGCAGCATCTTGTAGTCCAGCGAGGCGAACTTCTCGATCCCCGCCTGATTCTCGTCTTCCACGGGGAAGTCGCCCGTCACAATCATCGTGCGCACGTGGGCGGAAGTGTCGTGGCTGATGGCGGTGATGTGGCGGATGACGTCGCCTACCGTCCAGCCCTCGTACGCCTGCTTGTCGAAGTGGTCTCCGAGCGCCGCGATCGCGTCCTCGGTCCGCTGCCATGTCTCGCAAATGGACTGGAACAGCGCCTCGCGGGTGCCTGTCGTGTCAGCTGTCATCGTCGACCTCCGTTTCCTCCGGGGAGTGCGCCCGCATTGTCGCCGATCGGGCGGGGCTGGTCCAGACGGCAGGGCCCGCCGTCACACCCAGCGATGCGCGGTCTCCACCGGCGTGATCGCCGACTCCGGCAGGCCCGTCAACGCCAGCGCCTCGTTCACGTGTCCCATTTCATGCAGCACGCGCGCGCGGATCACCTCGCCCAGCGTCTCTTCCTCCCCGAATATCGTGAACGTCTGCGCGAGGTCCTCGTCGCTGAACCGTTGGAGGTACATCCACACAACCCCGTGGGCGGTGTTCAGCTCGATGCGCAGCATTTTGGCGTCGAGCGCCGCGAACTTCTCGACCCCCTGCGCGTTCCCTGCGTCCCCGGGGAAGGGCAGTTCGCCCGTGGCCAGCAGCGCGCGGATGCGCCCCGACATAATGTGGCTTGTCGCGGTCACGTGCCGGAAGACGTCCCCGATCGTCCAGCCACAGTGGGCGGGCGTCTCGAAGCGGTCCCCCAGCGCCGCGATCGCGTCCTCGGTCTGCTGCCAGCACGCGAGGATCTCCGCGAACAGCGCTTCCCGCGTCAACGGGGCGTCGTCAGTCGTCATGGTCGAAACCTCCCGCGGGCGCCGCCCGCTAGACCCAGCGGTGCGCCGTCTCCAGCGGCGCGACCGCCGATTCCGGTACCCTCGCCGCCGCGAGGGCCTCGGTCACGTGCTGGTTCTCGTGCCGCGCGAGCACCCCGAGGACCTGCCCCAGCGTCCACTCCGCGCCCATCAGCTGATACGTCTGCGCGAGGTCCTCGTCGCTGAAGCGCTGGACGTACATCCACACCACGCCGTGCGCCGTGTTCAGCTCGATGCGCAGCATCTTGTCATCGAGCGCGGCGAACTTCTGGATGTTGGCCGCGTTCGCCTCGTCGCCGGGGATGACGTATTCGCCAGTCGCGAGCATCGCCCGAATCGCCGCTGATTCATCGTGGCTGATGGCGGTCAGGTGCCGGAAGACGTCGCCCACCGTCCACTGGTCAGAGGCGGGCTCGTCAAACCGCTCCCCGGCAGCCGCGATCGCGTCCTCGGTCCGCTGCCACTGTTCGAGGAGCGTCTGGAACAGCGCCTCCCGTGTGATCGGCTTGCTCTCCGCCATGATGCCCTCCTGCCGTGTGCACGGCGCAGTCTGACCGATCGCGCCCCCGTCGGTCTACTGCGCCAGCCTCCCGTACAATCCGCGCCGTGCGGGCGCCCGCGAGGCGCCCCCGGAGGTACGTCATGAAGCTCGGCATCAGCCTCGGTTACTCGGGTCCGCAGCTGAACCTGCCCGTCGAGAAGGTTCAGCTGGCGGAGCGCCTCGGCTACGACTCCGTCTGGACGGCGGAAGCCTACGGGTCCGACGCGGTCACGCCCCTCGCCTACCTCGCCGCCGTGACCGACCGCATCCGGCTCGGCACGGGCATCATGCAGCTCGCGGCCCGCACCCCCGCCAACTGCGCCATGTCCGCCGCCACCGTCGACGCCATGGCGGGCGGGGATCGCTTCATCGCCGGCCTCGGCGTTTCCGGCCCCCAGATCGTCGAGGGCTGGTACGGCGAACCCTGGGGCAGCCCCTACTACCGCATCCGCGACTACGTCACGATCATGCGCAAGATCTTCGCGCGCGAACGTCCCGTCGTACACGAGGGCCGCGAGATCTCCCTGCCCTACGTGGGCGAAGGCGCCACCGGCCTGGGGAAGCCCCTGCGCTCCATCCTCCACATGAACCGCAACATCCCCATCTGGCTCGGCACGGGCTCCCCCGCCAACGTCCGCCTCACCGCCGAAATCGCCGATGGCTGGCTTCCCCTCGGCTACGTTCCCGGCAAGAAGCTCGATCACTACATGCCCGCGCTGGAAGAGGGGTTCCGGCGCGCGGGCGGCGGCAAGAGCCTCAAGGACCTCGAGATACAGGTTGGCGCCACAGTGCGCATCACTGACGACGTGCAGGGCGCCCTCGACGCCATGAAGCCGGGAACCGCCCTCTACGTCGGCGGGATGGGCCATCGCACCAAGAACTACCACAACGACAACATGGTCCGTCGCGGCTACGCCGACGCCGCGAAGCGCATCCAGGAGCTCTTCCTTGCGGGGCGCAAGGAGGAAGCGGCCGCCGCCGTCCCCGACGAGTTCCTGGATGAGACCGCCCTCATCGGCCCCGTCGAACGCATCCGCGAGCGCTACAAGCGCTGGGCCGACGACCCCATCACGGGCATCACCGTGAACGCCACGCAGCCCGCGGAGATGGAACTGATGGCCGAACTCGCGGAGGTGGAGCCGGTCCGGGCGTAGAGTCGGGCGCCGCCTACTCCGGCTGGACCGTGGTCCAGATCTGCTTCAGCGGCAGCTCCGCCTTGATGTCGCTGTTCAGCTTCTCGTAGCTTTCGAGCAATTCGTCGATGAGATCCTGCTTGTCCCAAAGGCGCACCTTGAAGAAGTGAGCTGCCTTTGCAGCAGTGACATCCTTGGTAAACCCTCCCCATGAAATCAGAATTCCCTGCTCCGCATTAAAGTTGTCCATCGTACCTATCAACCGATCCAGGGTGAAGGTGTCGGTTTTCCCTCCACCGGACTTTACTTGCACGCAGATACGAGGTCTGCCGAAGCCCAATGGCCCTGACGCGGCCAGAAGATCCACGCCTTTATCTTTTCCTTTCTCGCTGTGGAGGACAGTGTAGCCCTGCGCTTCCAGGATGGCTTGGGCAAGTCGCTCCATCTCATAGCCATCGGCGGTCCTGAATTTCTCGCTAATGAGCCGTTCAATGTCATCATTTGCCCGCTCCTTAAGGTCGAGGCTATTGTCATCAAGGCCGTCACCCTCTGAAACCTCAGGAGGGAGAGGCGGAAAGGGCTTGAGTCCTGCCGCTCCCAGAATGCGATTCTCCGCATCGTTTTTGTGTATTCGGCAGACAGTCATAATTGCACCGAGGGTGTTGAGCAAATCCTGATCGAGTGATGTGCGGGGAATCTCTTCGCTGACCCACTCGATACGGCGAGTGTGAGGGACCGTCTCGGAGAAAGTTCGATCGAACTGGTAGTCTCCTACGACCTTTGCGATCCTGATCGCTCGCTTCTGCTTGAATGGAACTACGATGTAATCCCCATTCTCGATGCTTTGCGAAAAACGCCATAACTGTCCAACTCTACTCCCTACTCTAGCATTGGAATCCTCAGGATTCCTTTCTCGGTATTTTACTGCGATTTCATCACGGGTGAGTTGCCCTATATCCTCTGAAACTCCAAGGCCGACCCCGACTCGGTTTTCTTCGGCAAAGAGCGTCTCGTTTTCGCCGTCCCTGCCTGCCCTAACCAACCATAACGTCATGTCTACTGCCTTCTGTTCTCGTGGTCGCGGGGGATTGTAGCAGGGCGTCGGAGACGGCCGCCCTCAGCCCTCCATCCGCCCCAGCAGCGACGCGTACTCCGCCAGCCCTACCGGTCGCACTACCCGCCCCAGTCCCGACCAGAACTCCCAGCGCCAGTTGCCGGTGACGCGCGGCTGACCCGCGGGCTCCCGCAAGGGCGCCGCCTTGCTCGCCAGCATCAGGTGGTAGTGCTCGCTCAATGGCAGCGATTCGTTGACCAGCCCGATCCAGTAGCGCAGCTCCCCGCCGTTGGGGGAAAACGTCGTTCCAAGGTAGCGGTAGCGGCCCTGGACGGGCGGCGATGAGCTGTTTTCGTAGCGCACGTCGCTCCCGAAGCGGTCGCGCAGCGCGGCGCCGCCCAGCGCGTAGAGACGGTTCGTATGAAGGGCGTCGTCGAGGCCGACCGCCTCCAGCCCCAGTACGTCGCGCCGGATGAACTCGGCGAACTCGCGCGCGAGGTGGTCGCTCCCGACGCTGAGGGCGTCCGCGATCGCGTTCCAGGGGATGGCGTTCGTCCCGCCCTCGAACCCGACCCGCAAGCGCGCGCTGGCGCGGTCTCCGTGCGGGCGTTCGGCCGCTTCCCCGGGGGCTACCTCGACCTCGACGAGCGCCTCGCGTCCGTCCGCGAAAGCGATTCCGAGGTCGGCGATGGGGTTGTTCGGGCCGGGCTGTACGGTGACGTTCGCCACCGCCCCTTTCGCGCCCGTGGCCTCCGCGAAGAGCGCGCCCAGCGTCTCGTGGCCCGTCGCCAGCAGATAGGCGAGGCCGTTCGTGCAGTAGTCCTCGAAGGGGGAGGCGGTCCCCGGCCGGTAGGTCGAGAGCATCGTGAAGAGGTTGGCGCCGTCCACGCGCTCCAGTATGGGCCTCGCCCCCGCGCCGTCCAGTCAGGCGCTGTCCGCGAGGGCGCGGAGCACGCGCACGAGCAGCGGCATCCACTCCGTGCCCGCCTGCTCCCGCGCGATGCGGACCTGCTCCGGCCCCACCCGCACGCCCTGCTCCCCCAGCGCCGCGATCGCGCGATGATGCTGGGGCGTCGCGCCCCCGCGCAGGCGCAGGTGAAAGCTCTCGGGGCTCGTCGAGATGCGCTCAACGCCCGCCCGCCGCGCGACCGCCTTCAGCAGGGCCACGCCCAGCAGGTTCTGCGCGAGCGGCGGCGGCTTCCCGAAGCGGTCGCGCAACTCCTCCTCCATCTCCGCCACGCCTGCGGGCGAATCCAGCTTCGCCACCCGCTCGTAGATCGCCAGCCGCGTGGCCATGTCCGCGACATACCGTTCGGGGATGGAGGCGCTCACGGGCAGGTCGATGCGGGGCGCGGGCGGCAGCGAGGCCTCCTGCGAGGCGGCGCCGCCTTCGAGTCCGCCCCGCATCGCCGCCACCGCCTCCCCCACCAGCTTCGAGAACAGGTCAAAGCCGACCGCCGCGATGTGTCCGCTCTGCGCCGCCCCCAGCAGGTTCCCCGCGCCGCGAATCTCGAGGTCGCGCAGCGCGATCTGGAAGCCGCTGCCCAGCTCCGTTGACTCGAAGATCGCCGCCAATCGCTTCTGCGCCGTCTCCGGGATGGCCCGGTTGCGGTCGTAGAGGAAGTAGGCGAAGGCGCGGTTCGCCGACCGCCCCACCCGTCCCCGCAGCTGATACAGCTGCGCCAGCCCGAACTGGTTCGCGTTGTTGATGATGATCGTGTTCACGTTCGGCAGGTCAAGCCCGCTCTCGATGATCGTTGTGCATAACAGGACGTGATAGTCGCCCGCGGCGAACTCCATCATCACGCGTTCGAGCCGCTCTTCCGGCATCTGCCCGTGCCCGATCGCGATCGCCGCCTCCGGGACGAGGTCGCGCAGGCGCATGGCGATGCGTTCGATGTTCTGTACGCGGTTATGGACGAAGTAGACCTGCCCGCCCCGCTCCAGCTCGCGCACGATCGCCTCGCGCACGATCTCATCGTCCCACCCCGTCACGTAGGTGCGGATGGGCAGCCGTTCCTCTGGCGGCGTGGCCACCATGGAGGTGTCGCGGATGCCCGCCAGCGACATCTGCAGCGTCCGCGGGATGGGCGTCGCCGACATCGTCAGCGTATCGACCTGCGCGCGCATCTGGCGGAAGCGCTCCTTGTGCGTCACGCCGAACCGCTGCTCCTCGTCGATAACCACCAGCCCGAGCTCCTTGAAGGCGACGTCGCGCTGAAGCAGCCGGTGGGTGCCGATGGCGATGTCGAGGTCGCCCCCGGCGATGCGCGCGACCATCTCCCGCTGCTCGCGCGGGTTGCGGAAGCGCGAGAGCACGCCGATCTCGACGGGGAATCCGCGCATCCGCTCGCGGAAGGTCTGTCCGTGCTGTTCGGCGAGGACCGTTGTCGGCGCCAGCACCGCCACCTGCCGCCCCGCCATCACGGCCTTGAAGGCGGCGCGCACGGCCACTTCCGTTTTCCCGTAGCCGACGTCCCCCGCGATGAGGCGGTCCATCGGCTTCGTCGACTCCATGTCCGCCTTGACGTCCGTGATCGCCTGATGCTGGTCAGGCGTTTCGACGAAGGGGAAGGCGCTTTCCATTTCGATCTGCCAGGGACCGTCCTCCCGGCAGGCGTCGCCCTCGGCCGTCGCCCGTCGGGCGTAGAGGTCGACCAGCTCCTGCGCGATCTCCGCTACCGCCCGCCGCACGCGCCGCTTCGCGCTCGCCCACTCCTGCGACCCCAGCCGCGTGAGCGTGAGGGGGCGATCGCTTGGCCCCACATAGGCGCTCACGGAGTCGAGCTGATCGGTGGGTACGAAGAGGCGGTCGCCCTCCGCGTATTCGAGCTCCAGGTATTCGCGCTCGACCCCGTCCGTCGTGCGCCGCGTCAGCCCCGCGAAGCGCGCGATTCCGTGGTCGATGTGCACGACCGCGTCGCCAGGCTGCAGCGTCGTGAGGATGTTGGGCGTGACGCCCCGCCGCCGCCGCTGGGGGCGACGCGCGCGGCGCAGCCCGAACACCTCCTCGTCGCTGATCAGGGCAAACGTCTCGCCCAGCAGGAAGCCCCCGCTCGCGGAGGCGGGCGTGATCGCGATCACGCCTGCCTCCGGCGCCTCGTCGAGCGATTGCGCGAGCCGCGGCTGCGCGCCCTCCTCCTCCAGCAGGTCCGCCAGCCGCAGCGCCTGTTGCGAGGCCAGCACCACCGCCCGACCCTCTTCCGCCCACGCCTCCGCCTGCCGCGCCACGTCGCGGATACGCCCCGCGAAGGTCGGGGGCGGCGTGAAGGGCAGCCGTTTCGCGCCCAGCCCCTCCGCCCCGAAGCGCTGGAGCTCCACGCGGGCGCCGTGCGCGTTCAGCAGCAGCGCGACCGCTTCCGGGTCGAGCCCCAGCGCGGGCAGTCCCTGCGGTATCTCGCCGCGCCGCGTGAGCGCGCCGCGGGCTTCCTCCTGGTGCTCGACGTGCAGCGCCAGCGCCTCCGCCCCTTCCTCCCGCTCATCCACGACCACCAGCGCGTCTGCCCCGATGTGGTCGAAGAGCGTCCCCCGATTCAGGAGCGGCTCGAAGTAGCCGGGGAAGCGGCTGCGCTCGCCGCCCGCCAGCAGCTCCAGTTCCTGCGCGATGGCCTCCGCTCCCTCCCCCGTGACCGTGATCGCGTCGCGCAGCTCGCGGGCGCGCGCCTGCGCCTCGGGCGTGTGGCTGGCGAGAGGCGGCAGAATCGCCGCCTGCACGCGTTCGATGCTGCGCTGCGTTCCGAGGTCGATACGGCGGATGCTCTCCACCTGATCCCCGAAGAACTCGATCCGCAGGGGCGCGGCGGCGCCTGTCGGGAAGACGTCGAGGATGCCGCCGCGCCGCGCGGCCACGCCCGGTTCGTCTGCGAGCGGCTCGAAGCGGTAGCCCGCCGCCTCCAGTTCCCGCTGCAACGCTTCCGGGGCCAGCGTTTCCCCCGCGCGCGCCTCCACCGCGGCGCCCGCTGGTTCGGGTCTCGCGCGGAACTCCGCCGCCGCCGCCCAGGACGCCGCCACGATCCCCCGCGACCCCGATCGCAACTGCTGGAGGGCGCGGTCGCGCTCGGCGATGGCGACGGGGTCGTCATCCGCCAGCTCGTAGGGAAGCCGTTCTCCCGCGGGCAGCTGGCTGACGGGCAGGTCGCCCGCGTACAGCGCCAGCTCCTCCGCCAGCGCCGCCGCCCGCCCGGGGCTCGCCGCCAGCGCCAGCGTGGGGCCTTCCCGCCCTGCCGCGAGGGCGGCGATCACCGCTGGCTTGGCGGCGTCGGGCGCTCCCAGCGCGACCGCTTCGCGGGCGCCTGCCAGCCCCTCGAGGTTCGCCTCGATGATGGTCCGTACGCCCGCGAGCTGGCTTGACATGGTCGCCCCAACGCCTTTTGGCCCGAGCGCATTGCGCTCGGGCGTCGCAACACTCTAGGACAGGGGAGAACGTGGGGCTACGCCCGCGCCTCCAGCGCGCGCTGCGCCTCGTCGAGCGCCTCCGCCAGATGCAGCGCGCGCGCCTCGACGCCCGCCTCCCGTATGGCCGCCTCGTACTGCATCAGACAGCCCGGGTTGGCGGTCACGATCAGGTCTGGCCGGCGCTTCGCGAACTCGGCCGCCTTGCGCGCGCGCAACTGTCCCGACATCGCGGGCTGGATGAGGCTGTAGACGCCCGCCGCCCCGCAACACATATCCGCGCCCTTCGTCTCGACCAGTTCGCAGCCCTCGATCGCGGCGAGCAGCGCGCGGGGTTCTTCCGTGACGCCCTGCGCGTGCGCGAGGTGGCAGGCGTCCTGATACGCGATCCGCGCTCGCAGCCGTCCCGCTGGCGCTGGCCGCCCCGCCAGATACTCGCTGAAGTCGAGAACCCGTTTGCTCATCGCCCGCGCCCGTTCCGCGAAGCGGGCGTCCTCCGCCAGCAGTTCCCCGTACTCCTTCAGCGCCGCCCCGCAACCCGCCGAGTTCACGACGATCGTCTCCGCCCCCGACGCTTCGAAGGCGGCGATGTTCGCCCGCGCCAGCCGTCGCGCCTGCGCGAGGTCGCCGTCGTGCGCGCTCAGGGCGCCGCAGCATCGCTGTTCCTGCGGCGCGAACACGCGCGCCCCGCTGCGCTTCAACACGCGCACGGTGGCGCGGTGCGCGTCGCCGAAGAGTTCGCCCATGACGCATCCGGTGAACAGCGCGACCTCGCCCGTTCCTGCGGCGTCGCGCGCGCGGAAGGGCTTCCCCGGTCGCCCGAGCTGCGCCTCCAGCCGCCCCAGCGGCCCCGCGAGGTTGAGGACGCGGGAGGCGCGCAGCAGCCCCCGCAGGGGTGAGCGCGCGAACCAGCGCACGGGCGCGAGCAGCGCCGCCAGCGCCCGCGGCCGCGCGATCACGTGTCGCAGGAGGAAGCGCCGCAGCCTCCGCTCCCAGCCGCGCGACGGCGGCGCGGCGTTGAGTTGGGCGCGGGCGCGCTCCATGATCCGTCCGTAGGGCACGCCGCTCGGACAGACGGCCTCGCAGGCGCGGCACTGGAGGCACAGCTCCCAGTGTGCCTGGACGGTCTCGGTCAGGGGGATGCGTTCCTCCGCCACCGCCCGCGCCAGATGGATGCGCCCGCGGGGCGATTCCGCCTCCAGCCCCGTGATCGCGTAGGTGGGGCACGAATTCACGCAGAGCCCGCAATGGACGCACTTCGCCAGGTCCGCTGTATCGGGCGCGTCCTCGGCGAGCGGCCAGCCCGTCATTTCAGATTCCGCCAACGAAACGCCCCGCGTTCAGGCGACCGTCGGGGTCGAAGGCGGCCTTGACCGCCGCCATCCGCGCCAGCGTTGGGATCTGGCCCCAGGGGTCGATCGCGCCCCGCAGCGCATCGGGAAGGCGTTCCGCCACGACCGCGCCGCCCGTGTCCGCCAACTGCGCGCGCAGCCGCCCCACGCAGTCCGCCAATGCGTCCGCGTCGGGAAGCGCGGCGCTGGTCCAGACGGCGCGCGCCTCCCGCGCCAGGGGGCGTACCAGCAGCCGCGCTGGCGTCAGCGCTTCCAGCGCCGCCGCCGTCGGCGCCAGCGCGCGCGTCGCGCACGAGACGCGCAGCGTGAGGGCGTCGTGTTCGCTGAACCCGAGGTCGCGCGCCGTGAGGTAGTCGCCGCCGGCGGCGGGGAGCAGGTCCGCCCGGGCGAGGCTTGCCGCGTTCGGAACCGCCCCCTCGACCAGCCGCACGAGGCCCGTCCAGCTCCCGCGCTCCCTCATCAGATCGAGGAGTTCCGGCCGCAGGTCAGCGCGCAGGAATCCCTCCGCCAGCGCCTGTCCCTCCGCCAGCGATTCCGTCTCGAAGCGCAGATCGACAGTCTCCACCCGCGGCGCCACGCGCAGGGATACGAGCGTCATGACGCCGATCGTGCCCAGCGATCCGCACCAGAGCCGCATGAGGTCGTAGCCGGTCACGTTCTTCACCACGCGGCCGCCCGCCTTGACCAGCTCCCCGTCCGCGCGCAGCACGGTCATGCCTAGCGCGAAGTCGCGCGGCGGTCCGTGACGGGTTCGCAGCGGCCCGCCCATCCCCACCGCCAGCGTCCCCCCGAGCGTCGCCCGCTCCGCGTGGGGCGGGTCAAGGGGGAGGCGCTGGCCCGCCGCCGCGAGCTGCGCGTCCAGCTCCCCCAGCGTCACGCCCGCGGGCGCGACCGCTGTCAGATCGGCGGGCTCGTGCGCGATTTCGCCCGTCAGCGCCGCGCGTACGTCGACCAGCGTGAACGGCTCGCGGGGCGCGTTCCCCAGCGCGAGCTGTGTGCCGCCGCCTCGCGGGACAAGCGTGCGTCCGTCCCGTTCCGCCGCCAGTTCGCGCAGTTCGTCGACGCTTGCCGGGGCCGCGACCGCTGCGGGGGCGCGGCCGGCCACACGCATCGGGGCGGGCGCGATCGCCTCAGACATAGGCGTCCGGCCCGGCCGCGGCCAGCGCCTTCGGCTGGTGCGCCATCTCGCCGCAACCGGCGCCTTCGGGGAGCGCCTTGCAGGGGTTGAAGTCGCCCTCGTTTCCGAAGACGCCCCGCACCCGCCGCATATTCTCCAGGTCGGTTTCGTTGTAGAGCCATGGCATGAAGCGCTGCTTCTCGAAGCCCACGCCATGCTCGCCCGTGAGCGCGCCGCCAGCGTCCACGCACACCCGCATGATCTCGCCGCCCGCCTCCAGCACGCGCGCCTTCGCCCCCTCCTCGCGCTCATCGAAGAGCAGGCAGGGGTGCAGGTTGCCGTCGCCCGCGTGGAAGACGTTCGCCACGGGCAGGCCGTAGCCCTCGCTGATGCGCGCCACCTCGCCCATCGTCTCCACCAGCCGAGAGCGCGGCACCACGCCGTCGAGCAGGTAGTAGTTGGGCGCGATCCGCCCCAGGGCGCCGATGGCGCCCTTGCGCCCCTTCCACAGCAACTCGCGCTCGGCGGGCTCGGTGGCGGCGCGAATCTCGGTCGCGCCGTGCTCGTTGCAGGCCGCCCGCGCCTGCGCGACCTGACCGCGCACGACCTCCTCGATTCCGTCCAACTCGATCAGCAGGACCGCGCCCGCGTCTGGCGGATAGCCGCAGCGCAGCCCCGCTTCAGCGGCTTGCAGGGTGACGCGATCCATCATCTCGATGGCGGCCGGCGTCAGCCCCGTCGCGATCACGGCCGAGACGGTCTCGCTGGCGCGTTCCACGTCGTCGAAGATGGCGAGCAGCGTCACGACGGTCTCGGGCGCGGGCAGCAGGCGCGCCACGATTCTGGTGGCGACGCCGAGCGTCCCCTCTGACCCGATGAAGAGCCCCCGCAGGTCATAGCCGATCGGCTCCGGGCCGTGGCTCCCCAGCCACTCCCGCTCGCCGCTCGCCGTCACCACCTCCATGCCGATGATGTGGTTCGTCGTCACCCCCAGGGCGAGGCAGTGCGGCCCGCCTGCGTTCTCGGCCACGTTGCCGCCGATGGTGCAGGCCTTCTGGCTGCTGGGATCGGGCGCATAGAAGAGGCCGTGTTCCGCCGCCGCCTCCGAGAGCTGGATGTTGGGAACGCCTGGCTCGACCGTCGCCGTGCGCTCGATGGGGTCGACGTCGAGGATGCGTCGCATCCGCGCGGTCGCCAGCACCACGCCCTGCCGCGCCGGTATCGCCCCGCCGCTCAGCCCCGTGCCCGCCCCGCGCGGCGTGACGGGCGCGCGGCGCCCGTTGCAGACGCGCACGACGTCCGCTACCTCCGCCGCGTTCGCGGGAAACACGACCGCTTCCGGCAGGGCGCGGTCAATGGCGCCGTCGAGTTCGTACACGAGCAGGTCTTCCGGCTTGTGCAGCACGTGTTCGCGTCCCGTCACGGCGCGCAGGTCTCGCAGGAGCGCGTCGCTCGCGGTCACGCGTCCGCTTCCTTCCGGCAGTCGCGGCAGCGCCCGAAGATGGCGAAATGCTGCAGATCGGCCTCGAAGCCGAGGTCCGCTTGCACGCGTTCGGCGAGGCCCTGCAGGTATTCGTGGTCGAGCACCTGCATCCCGCGACAGCTGGAGCACAGCAGGTGGTGGTGCGCTTCCCCCGCGGACCACTCAAACAGCAGGTCATCCCCGCCCATGTCCGTCACCGTGGCGAGGTGGAGTTGCTTCAGCATCGCCACCGTGCGGTAGACGGTGCTCTGGTCCACCACGGGGTAAACGGCGCGCACTTCCCCGGCGATTTCCGCCGCGCTCAGATGGCGCCCGGCGTGCCGCAACGCCGAGGCCACGAGCAGGCGTTGGGGAGTGACCCGGAAGCCCGCCTCGCGCAGGGTGGTCGCGGTCTCCTGTTCGCACGTCATCGGACACGCCCCAGTCTACAACCGCGCCAGCGGGCCTCCGGGGGCGGCGCCCGCGATTCCGGCCCCGGCGCCTACCAGATGCCGAGCGCCATCTTGACGTCTTCGCTCGCCATCGTGCGCGGATCCCAGGGCGGGTTCCACACGATCTCGACGTCCACGTCCTCCACCCCCGGAAGGTCCTTGACCTTCGCGTACACGGCGCCCCGAATGATGGGGCCAAGGGGGCAGCCCGGGCTCGTGAGCGTCATCTTCACGTTGACCGTGCCCTCGTCCCACTCGATGTCGTACACGAGCCCGAGGTCGACGATGCTCATGTCGATCTCGGGATCCTTCACTTCGCGGATGCGCTCGCGCAGTTCCTCGTCGGTCGGTCGGACTTGCGTCCCGGCGTCTGCCATGTTCAGTCTCCTTCCGGGGCCGTGGCGGGCCTGTTCCCGTCGCTGTCGATAGTGAAGGTTGCGCGGAGGATGGGGAAGTCCCCCTGCGGGCTGGCGGTGGCGACGCTCACGCGCCCGCCCCCAGCGCCTGCAGCTTCGCCTCAATGAGCGCGCCCAGCTCATCGCGCACGTCCTGGACGTGCCCGCTGCGGTCGAGCGGCTCGCTCAGGAAGCCCCGTACCAGCAGCCCCACCGCGCCCTCGCGCGTGAGCCCGCGTGACTGGATGTAGAACAGCTCCTCCTCGTCGACCGGTCCCGCCGTCGCTCCGTGGCTGACGCGCGTCACGTCGTTTGTGAGGATTTCGAGCACGGGGTCGCTGTCCGCCTTCGCCGCGCGGCTCAGGAGCAGGTTGCGGTTTTCCTGATTGGCGTCCGCCCGCCGCGCTCCCAGCCCTACCTTCGTGAGGCCGTAGTACACCGCCCGCGAGCGTTCCCCAAGGGCTGACTTAATCAGCAGGTCGCTGCGCGTGTCTTCGGCGACATGGTCCTGGAGCGTGTAGAAGTCCGCCTGTTCATCCCCCGCTCCCACGGAGACGCCGTAGATCTCGCTGCTCGATCCGCGTCCTTCCAGCGACGCGGTGATGTGGCTCTTCACGATCCGCCCGCCTGTTGTCAGGCTGAGGCTGCGGACATCCGAATCGCGCTCCGTGATCGCGCGCTGCCTGGCGAACACGCGCGTGTGCGCGCCCCAGCGGTGTAGCGACGTGTACCGCACGACCGCGCCCGGCCCCACCAGCAGCTCGACCGCCGGCAGCACGGCCATGGGCTCGTCGTTTGCGCGGTACTCCTCGATGAGGGTCAGGCGGCTGTTCGCGCCCGCAATGACGAGCGTATGGGGCGCCGCCAGGGCGCCCGCCTGCGTGAACTCGCGCGTCAGCCGCAGCGGTTCCGCGATCTCCGCGTTCGCCTGCGCCTGTATGAGCGCGCCACCCCGCAGGAACGCGTAGTGCAGCGCCGAGAGGCGGTCATCATGGGCGGGGACCGCCTCCCCCAGCCGTTCCAGCGCGCCTTCCCCGGCCTCCTCGAAGCTGGCCGCCGTGAGCCCCTCGCCCGCGGCGGCGCCGGTCGAGAACGCCACGCCCTCCGCGGCGGGCGGGGCGAAGCCGTCGAGGTTGAGCGCGGCTGGGTCGACGTACTTCCACGGGCGGTCCAGCGCTGGCGCCGGCATCGCCAGGCCGTCGAGCGCGTCGCAGGCGCGCGTCCGCAGGGCCGCCACGCTCGCGCTGTCGCCGAGCGCGTGGCCGAGGGCGCGGCTCGCCTCGGCCGTCAGTAGCGAGGCGGGGGGGCTCGGGGCTGATGTCATACGGGTCGCGCTCCTACTGGCGCGCCATGCCGGCGGACGCCGTCTCCCGGCTCCACCTTCATGACGCGGTCGTTGTGCGGCCTAGCCGATGGCGCCGTCCATCTGCAGTTCGATCAGGCGGTTGAGCTCGACGGCGTACTCCATCGGCAACTCCTTCACGATCGGCTCGACGAAGCCGTTCACGATCATCTTTGCGGCGGCGTCCTCGCTCAGCCCGCGGCTCTGCAGGTAGAAGAGCTGCTCCTCGCTCAGCTTCGAGACGTAGGCCTCGTGCTCGATGGAGACGTCCGGCGCGTCCACCTCCATCGTCGGGTAGGTGTCCGAACGCGACTCCTCATCCAGCAAGAGGGCGTCGCAGCGCACGCTGGAGCGCACGTTATCGCAGCCTTCGTACACCTTCAGGAGTCCGCGATAGCTTGTGCGCCCGCCGTCCTTGCTGAGCGATTTCGAGACGACCGTCGAGGTGGTGTCCGGGGCCATGTGGACGACCTTGCCGCCCGCGTCCTGGTGCTGTCCCTCGCCCGCGAAGGCCAGCGAGAGGATTTCGCCGTGCGCCCCGGGCTCCATCAGGAACACGCTCGGGAACTTCATGGTGAGCTTCGAGCCGAGGTTCCCGTCCACCCATTCCATGACCGCGTTCTCGTAGGCCGCCGCCCGCTTCGTCACGAGGTTGAAGACGTTGTTCGACCAGTTCTGGATCGTCGTGTAGCGGACGCGCGCGCCCTTCTTCACGATGATCTCCACGACCGCGCTGTGGAGCGAGTCACTGCTGTAGACCGGCGCCGTGCAGCCCTCGACATAATGAACCTGGCTACCCTCATCGGCGATGATCAGGGTCCGCTCAAACTGGCCCATGTTCTCCGTGTTGATGCGGAAGTAGGCCTGCAGGGGGATGTCCACTTTCACCCCCGGGGGCACGTAGATGAACGAGCCGCCAGACCAGACCGCGCTGTTCAGGGCCGCGTACTTGTTATCGCCCGGGGGCACGACTGTGCCGAAGTGCTCCTTGACGATGTCTTCGTACTCGGCCAGTCCCTGGTCCATTCCCAGGAACACGACGCCCAGCTTCTCGAGGTCCTCGCGGATGTTGTGGTAGACGACTTCGGAGTCGTACTGCGCGCCCACGCCCGCGAGGAACTTCTTCTCCGCCTCGGGGATGCCGAGCTTGTCGAACGTCCGCCGGATGTACTCGGGCACGTCGTCCCATGAGCGCTCATCGCGGTCGGTCGCGCGCACGAAGTAGTGGATGTCGTCGAAGTCGATCGTCTCCAGCAGCTTCGTGCCCCAGGGCGGGTTCTCTTTCTCGTGGAAGAGATCGAGGGCGCGCAGCCGGAAGTCGCGCATCCACTGCGGTTCATCCTTCAGGTCCGAGATCGTGTTCACGATCTCGGCGGTGAGTCCCTTGTTCGCCTTGAAGAGCGCCTCTTCCTCGTCGAAGAAGCCCCACTTATAGCCGTCCTCGCGGACCAGTTCCGGTGTCGCAGCCATGCCCTCATCCTCTCGTTTCAGGCCGTTGAAACGGCCGTTTCGATTGCGTCGTACCCGCTTGCCTCGAGCTCTTCGGCGAGCTCGGGGCCGCCTGAGCGCACGATGCGCCCGTCCATCAGCACGTGTACGAACTGTGGCTTGATGTAGTTGAGCAGCCGCTGGTAGTGCGTGATCAGCAGCAGCCCCATCTCCTCGTGCATCAGCGCGTTGACGCCGTCCGCGACGGTCCGCAGGGCGTCGATGTCCAGCCCTGAGTCGGTCTCGTCCAGCACGGCCACGCGCGGCTGCAGCATGGCCATCTGCAGCATTTCCGCCCGCTTCTTCTCGCCGCCGCTGAACCCGTCGTTCAGGTAACGGCGCGCGAAGTCGCGGTCGATTTTGAGCATCTCCATCTTCGCGAACAGTTCCTGCCGGAACTCGCGCACGGGAACTTCTTCCCCGCGCACGGCGTTCACCGCCTGGCGCAGGAAGTTCACGACCGTCACGCCCGGCACCGCCACGGGGTACTGGAAGGCGAGAAACAGTCCCCGCCGCGCGCGCTCGTCCGCGGCCATCCCCTCAAGCCCCTGCCCGAGGAAGCGGATCTCGCCGCCGGTCACGGTGTAGCGGGGGGCGCCCATGATCGTGTTCGCCAGCGTGCTCTTGCCGGAGCCGTTTGGCCCCATGATCGCGTGCACCTCGCCCGGACGGATGGTTAGGTCGAGTCCGGTGAGGATCTCCTTGCCCGCGACGCTGGCGCGCAGGCTGTCGATTTCGAGAAGTGGCCCTTTGGTCATGCGTTCCCTTCGCTGGCGTCGCTCGCGGCGGCGCCTTCCAGTTCGGTCGTCAGTGGCACGAGGTATTCGCAGACGGGCGCGCCGTCCACGATACGCTCGATCTGCTCAACGTCTTCCCCGATCAGCAGGCTGATCGCCTGCCGGTCAGCTTCGCAGGGCAGCCGCGAGAGCGCCGCCGCCTGCGGGTAGGGGCAGCACGAATTCAGCAGATGGAAGCCGTCCGCCTCCGCCCGCCAGGTCTCCAGGATGCCCTCGCGGCGCAGGCTCTCGGTCACGTGTTCCACGCGATCGGCGGCGTTCGCCGAGCCCGCCACTTCGTCCTGGTGGCGTTCCGCGAGCGAGACCGCGACGCCAGTCGCGACCGCTTCGTCGATGCGCTCCTTGCCCAGCCATCCGAGGATGCGGGCGAACAGATCGGCGTAGGCGGGCGGCGCCTCGCCGGCGGCCTTCGGCGTGGGGTACCAGCTCAGGAACGGGCGGCCCAGCGCCTGCTTCACGGGGCGCGGCTCGATAAGCCCATCAGCGCGCAGATGGTCGAGGTGACGGCGAACGGCCGCGGCCTTCACGCCGAGCGCCTCCGCCATCTCTTCCACGCGCGCGCCATGGTGTTCGAGGATGTGCCCGAACACGCGCTCCCGCGTCCCGTGCAGGTGAGGTTCCATGCCGCGATCATAGGATGAACGGCCTTCACAGGCAAGGGTTTTTCGATCATTCTGTAGCGAAAGTCCTCCCATGGGGCGCGCAAGCGATCGGGCTGTAGACTCGCGCCTTGTCGTGAAGCGCGCGTTTCTTCTTGCGGGAATGGGGCTGACGCTGCTCATCGCCGCGTGCGGCGGCGTCGACGGGGAGCCGGCGTCGTCCGATGGCGCCGCTGTCTCCCCCGACCCCGCCAGCACCGCCGCCGCCACTCCCCGCGCCGTGACGCCGGCGCCCTGTTCCGGCCCCGCGCCGCCGCTGACCGGCGCCGATGACTGGCCCCACCCCAACTACGACGTCCGCGGCAGCCGCGCCACCTTCACGTCCGCCATCACATCCGCGAACGTGCGCGACCTGGAGGAGGCGTGGCGCTATGAACTGCCATCCGGCGGGGCCTTTGGCATCGCCGCCACGACCCCCGTCATCGCTGGCGGCGTCGTGTATCTGGGCGACCTTCAGACCAATGTGCACGCCATCGACTTCCAGTCAGGAAACCGCCGCTGGCTGGCGGAGGTCGGGCAGTGGACCTACGGACCCAGCGGGGTCGCCGTCAGCGGGGGATGCGTCTTCGCCAACCTCGGCGGACGCGCCATCGCCGCCTATCGCGCCCTCGACGGCGAACGCCTCTGGACAGCGAATCTCCTGGAGCATGGCGGGGCGGTGAACTTCCAGCCGCTCGTTGCGGGCGGAACCGTCTTCGCCGCCACCAGCGCCCTTTCGCAGCCGGGCGCCCGCGGCGTCCTCTACGCCCTCGAACCCTCCAGCGGCGAGGTCCGTTGGTCCTTCAACACGATCCTCTCCGAGGACCTCTGGGGGAACCCGGAGATTAACAGCGGCGGCGGCGCCTGGTACCCGCCCGCCCTCGATATGGAGGCGGGCGTCTCCTACTGGGGCGTCTCCAACCCCTATCCCTTCCCCGGCGTTCCCGGCTTTCCCAACGGCGCCAGCCGCCCGGGGGACAATCGCTGGACCAACTCCATCCTCACCATCGAGATCGCCACCGGCGAGTTGCGCTGGGGCGTGCAGCACATTCCCCACGACATCTTCGATCGCGACGCCGTCCTCACCGGCGTCGCCACCCTCGACGACGGCGCCCGGGTTGTCATCAGCACCGGCAAGATGGCCCGCGTGGTCGGCCTCGATCCTGCTGGCGCGGTCCTCTGGGATACGCCCGTCGGCCTCCACCAGAACGATGAGCTGACCAGCATCGAGGGCGAAGTCGAGGTGCTGCCCGGCGTCGCTGGAGGCGTGGCCACGCCCATCGCCATCGCGGACGGCGTCGTCTATGCGTCCGTCGTGAACGTCCCCACCCTGTACGCGCCCGACAAGCCCGAGGGCGTCAGTACGAGCTTCGGAAGCCATCCCAGCCAGCTGGTTGCCATCGACGCCGCCAGCGGCGCGATCCTCTGGGACGCCGAGCTCCCCGGCGACGGCTTCGGCGGGGCCACGGTCGTGAACGACCTCGTGTTTACGTCCGTCATCAGCGGAATCGTCCTCGCCCTCGACCGCGCCAGCGGCGAGATCGTCTGGAAGCGGCAGGTGGAGGGCGGGATCAATGGCTGGCCCGCGGTCGCCGGCGATACCCTCCTCCTGCCGGTGGGGTTCGGCGACCCGGGCTTCCTGCTCGCGTTGCGGCTCCCGCGCTAGAGGTCCCCGCGCTCCGCCAGCTTCTCGACGATTTCGAGCAGTTCGCGGTCGCTTTCGTCCACTTCCTTGTACTGCGAGACGCAGTAGCCGCCGTACTTCTCCACCAGATACCAGTCATCGTCGATGATCAGGTCCGGTCGCGGCTCCACCCGCGGATGCTTGTCGAAGCACCCATCCACCCACGCCGAGAGTCCATGGCGTTCCACCGTGCGCTCGCTGTAGCGCTGGCCGCCCGCTGACCAGACATACACACGGTGGCCCGCGTCCTTGAGCCGCTCCATCGCCTCGTGCGCCCCCGGACGCAACGCGCTTGCGTCCTTCGTGGTGTAGACGAGCGTGTGATCCACGTCGAAGTACACATTGAGGGAACGGGCCGCGTTGGTCATGAAGCGGGCCGCTACGCTTCCGCGACCGTCAGCCCCCACACAGGCCGGAAGCGCCATGTGCGGATGCCCTTGTAGCGGATGCCGTGCTTGCGGCCGAGGCGCTTCGCTTCCTGCACCTGTCCCGCGGGCACGTAGAGCAGCAGGTCGCCCATCTTCGAGTAGGGCAGCCATTTCGCCAGCGCCTGCTCATCCGTGATCGTGTCCTCGGTCTCGATCTGCGCCATCAGCTGCAGCCACTGCCCCGGCCGCCGCACGACGACGATGTCGGGGTAGAGCGGCTCACCCTCCCACTGGCCCACGGAGATGGCGGGGTCGGGGATGTTCAGCAGCGTCTCCAGTTCGGGATGCTCCTCGTTCGGGTAGGGGAAGCGCTCCCGCGCGATCTCCATGACCGTGCCCTGATGACGCTGATCTCGCAGGGACTTGACCGGCACCGGACGCTCCTCCCGCTCTACTCCAGGATGACGAGGGCGTCGCCCTCGGTCACCTGCGCGCCTTCGCTTGTCAGGATTTCTTTCACGGTTCCCGCTTGGGGCGCGTTGATCTCGTTCTCCATCTTCATCGCTTCGAGGACCAGCAGGAGCTGTCCCGCCTCGACGGCGTCGCCCGCCTGGACCTCGATGCGCAGAACCTTGCCCGCCAGCTGCGCGGCGACCCCCCCCGCGACGTTTGAGGCCGCGGACGGGGCGCTCGCGGCGCGTGGCGCGGGCCGCGCGGGGCCGCCCCCCAGCCGTCCCTCGTACTCCACGGTGAAGGGCCGGTGATCGACCTCGATCGCCATTCCGGACTCGCGCGCGTCCTCGGGCGGAAGCGCCACGCGGTAGCTCACGCCGCCCGCCGTGACGGTGTCGTAGGCGTCGCCCCGCGCGATCGTGACGGGGAATTCCTGCCCGTCCACGATGACCGTGTCGCCCCGCACGTCCACCTCGTAGGTACGTCCGCCGATTGTGATGGTCGCCATCGCTAGCGCATCTGCCTCATGCGTCCGAACTGCCGCCAGGCCGCGCCCGGCGGGGCGCCGTTCGCCGCTGGCGGCGGCAGGGCTCGCGCCGCCGCCGCCGGTCGGTCCTTGATCGCCATCGCGCCCACGACCGCCGCCACCAGTTCGCGTTCGGGGCCCCCGCCTTCCCGCCGCCACTCCAGGAACTTCTTCGCGGGCTGCGGGAACATCACGTATGAAAGCACGTCCTCGGGACTCTCGGCGAGGTCGCCGATCTCGTCGCGGGCGCTCTCCAGCTCCGGTTCGAGGTCGTCCGCCGGACGGTGGTCGATCCGGGGGACGTCGCCCAGGATCAGGTCCAGCACTTCCTTGGCGATGGGCCTCGCCGTTTCGCCGTAGAGGCCCTGCGCGAGGTTGCGCGTCTCTTTCGTGACGGACCCGTAGCGCTTCCCTGTGAGCACGTTCAGGACTGCCTGCGAGCCCACAATCTGCGAGCTCGGCGTGACCAGCGGGGGATAGCCGAGGTCGGCGCGCACGCGCGCGTTCTCCTCGAGCACTTCGCCCAGCTTCGCTTCCTGGCCCTGGTCCCGCAGCTGCCCCACGAGATTCGAGATCATGCCCCCCGGCACCTGATGCCGGAGCACGCCCGCGTCGACGCCGAGCAGGTTGCTTTCGTGTCTCCAGTACTTCTTGCGCACGCCCCCGAAGTACTCCGCCGTCTCCACGAGGTCGTCGAGGGCGATGCCCGTGCCGTGCCCCTCATCCTCGTCCAGCGCCGCCACGAGCGTCTCCGTGGCGGGCTGCGAGGTGCCCCCCGCGAGCGGGCTGATGGCGGTGTCGATGGCGTCCGCGCCAGCGCGCACGGCCAGCAGGTACGCCATCTCCGAGTAGCCTGAGGTGTCGTGGCAGTGGAGCTGCAGCGGGATGTCGGGATGGTCGCCCTTGATGCGCGTGACGAGGCGCTCCGCCATCACCGGACTCAGCAACCCCGCCATGTCCTTGATGCAGAGTGAGTGGGCGCCCATCTCGACCAGGCGGCTGGCCAGCCGCCCGAAGCTCTCGACCGTGTGCGCGGGGCTCGTCGTGTAGCAGAGCGTGCCCTGTACGTGGCCGCCCGCGCGCTTCACGCCCTCGAAGGCCGTCTCCAGATTGCGGGTGTCGTTGAGCGCGTCGAAGATGCGGAAGATGTCCATGCCGTTCTCGACGGCGCGTTCGCAGAACTCGAGCACGACATCGTCGGCGTAGTGGCGGTAGCCGACGGCGTTCTGGCCCCGCAGGAGCATCTGCGTGGGCGTGCGCTTCAGCCGCGCCTTTACCTCGCGCAACCGCTCCCACGGGTCTTCCAGCAGGAAGCGCATGGCGGTGTCGAAGGTGGCGCCGCCCCAGCATTCGATGCTGCCGTAGCCGATCGCGTCCATCCGCTCGAGCGCGGGGATCATGTCCTCGGTGCGCATGCGGGTGGCGAGCAGGGACTGATGCCCGTCGCGGATGGCGGTCTCCGTGATGCGTACCTGGCCCATGCCCGGAGGAGTCCCTCGCTGCGTGTTCTCGGCGGCTCGCGCGCTGCGTGAACACTAGCACACGCCCGTCCTACGGCCAGCCGCGGGCGCAGGGGACGCGAGGCCGCGGGGCGACGCGCTAGAGGGGGATGTTGCCGTGCTTCTTCGGCGGGTTGCGGTCGGCCTTGTTGGCCAGCATCTCCAGCGCCGTCACGATCTTCCCGCGCGTCTCCCGCGGGTCGATGACGTCGTCCACGAAGCCCCGTCCCGCGGGGATGTAGGGGTTGCCGAAGCGTGTGCGGAAGTCCTCCGCCAGCTCCTCACGCTTCGCCTCGGGGTCGTCCGCCTCCGCGATCTCGCGCCGGTTGATGATGCCCACGGCCTGTTCCGGACCCATCACCGCCACTTCCGCCGCGGGCCAGGCGAAGTTCATATCGCCGCGCAGGTGCTTGCTCGACATGACGAGGTAGGCCCCGCCGTACGCCTTCCGCAGCACGACCGCAATCTTCGGCACCGTCGCCTCGCTGTAGGCGAACAGCAGCTTGGCCCCGTGCGTGATGATCCCGCCGTACTCCTGTGAGGACCCGGGCAGGTAGCCGGGGATGTCGACCAGCGTCACGATGGGGATGTTGAAGCAGTCGCACGTGCGCACGAAGCGCGCCGCCTTGCGGCTTGCCTCGATATCGAGCACCCCGGCGAGGTGCATCGGCTGGTTCCCCACGAACCCGACCGTCTGTCCGCCCATGCGCGCGAAGCCGACAACGACGTTCTGCGCGTAGGACTCGTGCACTTCGAGGAAGTCGCCGTTATCGACGATGCGGTAGATGATGTCGCGCACGTCGTAGGGGCGGTTCGGCTCATCCGGCACGATGGCGAGCAGCTCCTCTTCGGGCGTATGGGTGGGGTGCTCGGTGGGGATGAAGGGGGGGTCCTCGGCGTTGTTCGAAGGCAGGAAGGCGAGCAGCCGCCGCACCTCCGCCAGCGTCTCTTCCTCGCCCTCGATGGCGAAGTGGGCCACGCCGGAGCGGGTTGCGTGGACGCTCGCCCCGCCCAGCGTCTCGTGGTCGATCTCCTCGCCCGTCACCCGCCGGATCACGTCCGGCCCGGTGATGTACATTTGCCCCGTTCCCGCCGTCATGAAGATGAAATCGGTGATCGCGGGGCTGTAGACGGCGCCGCCCGCGCAGGGTCCCATGATCACGCTGATCTGGGGGACGACGCCGCTGGCGATGGTGTTCATGGCGAACATCTCGCCGAAGCCGCGCAGGCTCTCGGGGCCGTCCTGGATGCGCGCCCCGCCTGAGTCCTGGATGCCGATGATCGGCGCCCCCGTCGTGAGCGCGAGGTCCATGACCTTCAGGATCTTCTCGCCCACGGTCTCGCTCAGCGAACCGCCGGAGACGGTGAAGTCGTAGGAGAACAGGTAGACCGGGCGCCCGTCGATTCGGCCCCAGCCCGTCACCACCGCCTCCGGTCCGCGATCGGCGCCCCGCGGCCGCACGAGGGCGTCGATCTCCTCGAACGAATCCTCGTCCAGCAGCAGTTCGATGCGTTCGCGCGCGGTCAGCTTGCCGCGGCTGTGCTGCGCCTCGATGCGACGTTCACCGCCGCCCGCGCGCGCCTCGTCCTTGCGTTCGTTCAGCTCCGCGAGCCGCTCCTGCACAGTCTTCGTCATCGCTCTCTCCTTGCGGTCTCCGGGACGCGGAAGCTTCGCGGCCCTCCGCTGGCGCGCGGCGCGCTCGCGCTCGTCATTAACAGGTGGTTGGTGGAGACAGGGGGAGTCGAACCCCCGACCTCAGCATTGCGAACGCTGCGCTCTCCCAACTGAGCTATGTCCCCACGGACTGTGACGATCGTAGGGATGGCCCTCTGGGGGCGTCAAATGCCGGTCCGGCGCGGGCGGCCCGCGCGCGTGGCCGCGGACCGCCCTTCAGCGGTCGCGACAGCGGGGCGGGGAAGCGGGAAACTCAGCGGCGGCGGGAGGAGCCCCGGCCGATACGGTAGCTCGTCTCGCCCGTGAACTGGCGCTCCTGGCCGCACTTCTTGCAGCGACCGAAGGTGAGTTCGCCTCGTGGCGGGTCCAGAATCCAGTGATGCGTGCAACTATCTACGACTTGCAGCGATTCGGCCTTCGTCATCGCCATTCCCCCTCGACTGGGTTTCGGCGCGCCGCCCCCCGGATACACCCCGCCGTTGGGCCGCTTGCCGTCAAAGCCAGTCACGAGTCTAGCGAGCGTAAAGACGCCTTTCAACGGTTCTATGGTGTTTCGTTGTCAGATGTCGGCGTGTTTGTAATGCGAAGCGTCCCGCCCGCGACATCCACCGCTTGCACAACTGAGGCGATCGCGGGCACGAGCGTCTCCCCGTCGGGGCCTTTCACGACATACACGTCGTTCGCGCCCGTGCCCAGCACCTCGCTCACGCGCCCCAGACGTGTTCCGTCCTCCTGCACGACTTCCAGCCCCACGATTTCGGAGACGAGGTAGGCGCCCTCCTCCCGCACGAGATCCTCTTCCGCGACTTCGAGCAGCGCCCCGCGCGCCTCCTCGACCTGCTCCCGCCGCGCGAGCCCCTGCAGCCGTACGAGTACCTGTCCGCGATCCTGGCGGACGCGCTCGATGCGGCGCCGCTGCCCCAGGAGATGAACGTCGCCCCCCGGTTGCAGGTTTGGGAGGGCTGGATTGAAGGGGTGAACCCGCAACTCGCCGCTGTTCCCGTGCGGGCGCAGGACGCGCCCCACGGCGACAAAGCCCTCGCGAGGCTCGGCGGGACCGCTGGAGTTGGAGGGAGGACGGCCCGCCGCGCTCGCGGCTAGTCCCCGATCTCGAGGCCGACGCGCACATCCTCGCGGATGGCCGCGACCTTGATGAGCGAACGCATCGCCGTCGCGATGCGGCCGTCGCGGCCGATCACGCGACCGACGTCGTCTTCGGCGACGTCGAGGCGCACGATGACGCGGTCATTCTCCTCGCGCTCCGTCACGCGCACCTCGTCCGGCTCGGTGACGAGCGACTTGGCGACGTATTCGATGAGGTTGGCCATCATCGAGGCCATGGCTAGTTCTCCTCCCCGCCTTCGGCGGCGAGGGCGGGTTCGGCCTCGCGCTCTTCGGCGCTGGCGTCCGCGGCGGGCGTCTCAGTCTCGGCGGCGGGCGCCGCTTCCGTCGTTTCCGCCATTGTCCCTTCCGCCGCTTCCGCTTCGGTTGTTTCTATCGGGGCGCCGTTGAGGAGGCCGGCGCGGCGCAGGATCTTCTCCGCTGCCTCCGAGGGCTGCGCTCCCTTCGCGAGCCATTCGCGCGCGCGGGGCGCGTCCAGGTTCGACTGTGGCGGGTTCTGATGCGGGTCATAGGCGCCCAGCGATTCGAGGAACCGGCCATCGCGCGGTGAACGCTGATCGGTCACCACCACGCGGTAGTAGGCCTGTCCCCTCTTCCCAACACGTCGCAGCCGAATACGCAGCACTCGCAGATTCCCCCCGATTCGCTAGGGCGGATGCTACCGCAGGTCTGGACTAGGCGCCCGCTAGCGCATCCCCGGCAGGGCGGGCATCTTGCCCGCGCTGATGCGGCGGGCCAGCTTGCGCGCTTCGAAGAACTGCTTCAGGAGGCGGTTCACGTCCGCCGGCAGGGCGCCGCTCCCCGCCGCGATGCGCCGCCGGCGCTTGCCGTCGATGCGGTCGGGATGGCGCCGCTCCCACGGCGTCATCGAGAGCACGATCGCCTCCGCGTGTCCGAAGTAGGACTCATCGAGCGCGTCCACGTTCAACTGTGACTTGATCGAGTTGAACCCGGGCAGCATCTGCACCAGCTGCCCGAGCGGTCCCATCTCGCGCACCTGCCGAAGCTGATCGATGAAGTCCTGAAGATCGAAGGAGCCCTTGCGCAGCTTCTCGTTGAGGCGTTCGCTGTCGCCTTCGTCCAGCGTCTCCTTGGCCTTGTCGATGAGGCTGAGCATGTCGCCCATGCCAAGGATGCGCCCCGCCAGCCGGTCCGGATGGAACGGCTCCAGGGCGTCCGTGCGCTCCCCGACCCCGATGAACTTGACGGGCACGCCCAGCACTGAGCGGATGCTGAGCGCCGCCCCGCCGCGCGCGTCCCCGTCGAGCTTCGTGAGGACCACGCCCGTGATTTCGACCTGCTCGTGGAACTCTTTGGCCGCCGTGACCGCGTCCTGCCCCGCCATCGCGTCCGCCACGAACAGCGCCTCGGCGGGATTCAGCCGCCGCCGCAGGTCCGCCACCTCCGCCATCATCGCTTCGTCCACGTGCAGGCGGCCGGCGGTATCCACCAGCACATGGGTGACGGCCGCGCGTTGCGCCTGCGCGAGGCCGCGCTCGGCGATGTCCGCGGGCTTCGCGCTCGTCCCCTCCTCGTAGCAGGGAACGTCGATGCCCTGCGCCAGCGTCATGAGCTGCTCGACCGCCGCTGGCCGGTAGATGTCGCAGGCGATGAGGAAGGGGCGCTTGCCGTCGCTCTTCAGGCGCGCCGCCAGCTTCGCCGCGGTCGTGGTCTTGCCCGAACCCTGGAGCCCCACCAGCAGGATGACGGTTGGCGGCTGGGGCGCGCTCGCCAGCCCCTCCGCCTCCCCGCCGAGTATGGCCGTCAGCTCCCGGTTGACGATGTCGATGATCTGCTGCGCGGGCGTCAGGCTCTTAAGCACGTCCGCGCCCAGCGCCTGCTCCCGCACCCGCGAGGTGAACTGGCGCACCACGCGGAAGTTGACGTCCGCCTCGAGCATCGCCAGACGCACGTCGCGAAGGACCTTGTCGAGGTCTTCTTCGGAAACGACGCCGTGGCTTCCGAAGCGCTGGAACGCCCCCTGCAGCTTCTCCGTGAGCGCTTCGAACATGATCCTGAGTGTACCGCCAGCGGTTCGCGCGCTAGAGGCCGCGCTCCGCCAGCATGGCGCTCAGATCGCTCAGGCGGCAGGCGTAGCCCCATTCGTTGTCGTACCAGGCCGCGACCTTCACGAGGTTGCCCCCGACCACATTGGTCGAGCGTCCGTCCACGATGCTCGAGCGCTCATCGCCTTTCAGGTCCATGGAGACGACGGGGTCGTCGGTGATGCCGAGGATGCCCTTCATCTGTTCGCCCGCCGTCTCCGCCACGAGCGCGTTGACCTCTTCCTTCGAGGTTTCCTTCTCCGTCACGGCCACGATTTCGACAATCGAAACTGTGGGGGTGGGGACGCGGTAGGCGAGCCCGTCGAGCTTGCCCTCCACCTCGGGAATGACGAGGCGCAGCGCGCGCGCCGCGCCGGTCGAGGTGGGCACGATGTTGAGCGGCCCCGAACGCATCTCGCGGGGGTCGCCCCCGCCCGCCTGATCGAGGATCTTCTGCGAACTCGTGTAGGAGTGAACGGTCGTCATCTGGCCCTTCACCAGCCCGAAGTTGTCCACCAGCACCTTCACCACCGGCGCCAGCCCGTTCGTGGTGCAGCTGGCGTTCGAGATGACGTGGTGCCGCGCGGGGTCGTAGTTCTCGTCGTTCACGCCGAGCACGATCGTGAGGTCCTCGTTCCGCGCGGGCGCGCTGATGATGACCTTCTTCACGCTCTCGCGGCGATGCGCCGCCGCCTTCGTGGCGTCCGTGAAGAAGCCGGTTGACTCGATCACGATCTCGACGCCCGCCGAACTCCAGGGGATCTGCGCCGGATCGCGTTCGTTGAAGACGGCCACCAGCCGCCCGTCGACGGCGATGCCGTCCGCGGTCGCGCGGATATCGCGCTCCCACGGCCCATAGTTGCTGTCGTACTTGAGCAGGTTTGCGTTTGTCTCGATGTCGACGAGGTCGTTAATCGCGACCACTTCGAGCGTGTCGCCATGGCGCTCGCTGATCGCCTTGAAGACCTGCCTGCCGATCCGTCCGAAGCCGTTGATTCCGATTCTGGTAGCCACCTGTGCGAAACCCCGTTGTTGTGTGAAAGGTAGGGGAAGCCTAGCCCGCGCGCGCGCCTGGGGATACCCCGTCCGCCTTCACGCCGAAGAGGAGCGTCGCCGCCGCCGTCGCGGGACTGTCCAGCCCGACGCCCTCCGCGAGGGGCGCCCACCCCGCCTGCAGCGCCGCCAGCCCCAGAGCCTGTGCCGCCTCCACGTCGCGCGCTTCCGCCCCTACGAACGCGCACGCGTCCGCCGCGCGCCCGAGGTAGGAAAGGCACTCCGCCACGCGCGGCTCCACCGCCCAGCCCTCCCCTTCGGGCGTCGCTGAAAGCACGGTGAGGAAGCGGTCGAGGCCGGTCGCCTGCGCCTGCTTCAGGGCGAGGGCGTGCGGCAGGCGCGAGATCGCCCCGATCTCGATGCGCGCCGCGCGTACCTCGTCGAGCGCCATGCCCGTCCCCTCGAACACCAGCAATCGCTTTAGCGCGCTGCGGCCCGCGATGCGCTCGCACAGCGCGATCGCGCGGTCCGCCTCCTCGCGATCGTCGAGCAGAATCGCGAGGCTGTCGCGCCACGGCCGCCGGCGGTACTCCTCCACCAGCGAGCTTGCGTCGATGCGCCGGTTGGCGACGCTCATGAGCGCCTCCTCCAGCGTGTAGCGCCACGCCGGGCGGCTGTCGATGAGCGTTTCGTCGAGGTCGAAGACAACGGCCCGCCAGGCGGGTTCGAAGGCGCCCTGGGAGGGCACTAGTCCCGGGCGCCGGCCAGGGCGGCGAGGGCCGCCTCGTATTCGTCGGGGGTGTTCAGGTCGAGCAGGCAGCGCTCATCGCTGGGTACGTCCACGATCTCGTTGACGTGCGCCGCGAGGACGCCCCGCAGGCCGTGTTCGTCCTCGGTCGCGGCCAGCAGTTCGCCCCGCAGGCGCCCCGCCAGCACGACGGGATGCCCGTGCCGGTCGCCGCACACTGGTCGCGTCGCGCTGGCCGCGGGCGAGTGCGCCGCCAGCACGGAGCGGATCAGGTCCGCCGGACGCGGCTGGTCCACGTTCAGCAGCACGATCGCCGTGGCTTCGCGGCTGACCGCCTTTGCGCCCGCGCGCAGCGAGCCCGCGCGCCCCAGCTGGTAGACGGGGTTGAGCACGCTGCGGTAGGTGAGCCCATGCAGCTTCCGATGGATGTCGTCCGCGCGGTACCCGAGCACCACCGTCACCTCGTCCACTCCCGCCTCATGGAGCTGCCGGATCTGGTAGCGGATGAGCGGTTCGCCGCCCCAGTCGAGGAGCGCCTTGGGCTGGCCCATACGGGTGGACATGCCCGCCGCCAGGAGGATGCTTGCGATCATGCTGCTTGCGCCCCTTGCCTGTTCCGCAGTCTAGGCGCGGCGGGCGGTTCGGGCGAACGCGCGCGCTAGAGCGGCCGCACGCCGCGCTTCTCCACGACCACGTCGCCTTCGATGTGCGCCTGGCAGGCCAGCCGCAGGCGCGGATCCTCGATCGAGCGCGTCCCCCGCTGGCGGATCAGGTTCGCGCGTTCGTAGCGCCCCATCGCGCTTAACCGCCCCACGCCGGAGATGACGTCCATCGCGCAGTTGGTGCACTCGCCCGCCTTGTCGCAGCCCACCGGCCAGAAGTAGCCCTGCGCGACGACGGCGTCCATCACGGTCTCGCCATGCGGGGCCTCAACCTCGATCCCCAGCGGCTCCACCCGAATGCGCGGCATGACGCCAGCTTAGCACCCGCGCCGCCCGCGCCTCCGCCTCAGGGCTCCGTCCAGACCGCCTCGCCGGACGCGTCGAGGGCGGCGTCGCTCCAGAAGGCGCCGTTCGGCGCAGCCGCCCGCCCCGGTTCGCGCGGCCCCGTCTCGATCGCCTCGAAGGCCTCGCTCAGCGACGCCGCGAAGGCGACCGGCGCCCCGATGCGTTCGGCCACCTCGGCCACGGTCGCGCTGTCGAGGAAGCGTTCGCCGAAGTAGTCGAGGCTGGTGCGGGGGAGCAGCGCAAGGTCCGCGTCCGTCCCCTCGAGCGCGTTCGCGAAGTCCGCGCCGCCCAGCAATCCGCTCACATTCACGCGTTCCCCGAAGAGGGTGTTTGTCACGGGATGCACGCTGGCGATGACGCCGGTCTCGGCGGCGAGCTCCCCCGCGAGGCGTTCCAGCAACGGCCCGATGAGCGTCCCGCAGGCGATGGCGACGCGCGTTCCCGCCACTGCGGGCCGCGGTCGCGCGCGCAACCGCCGTCGCAGCCGCGCCCAGTCATCGAGCAGCGTCCGCACCATGCCGACGCCGTTCTCGTACTGGGGGAAGCCGTCGTACCGCTTCGCCGCTGGCGGAGGGCGTTCCGCGGCCAGGTAGTACTCGTCCGCGCACTGCACGACGCTGCGCCCGTGGGCCTCCTCGCAGAGGCGCTGGAAACGGCGCACGGTGGCGATGAGCGCGCGCGCGAAGTCGCGCTCGGGCGGTCGCAGCTCGATGCCGTCGCGGTCGCGCGACCACTCCTCCAGACGGGGACTGGCGCCCACGGGCGCCACGGAGACCGTCTGCACGGTTGGGCAGAGCGCGGTCAGGTCGCGCAGCGTGCGCTCCAGCGCCTCGCCGTCGTTGACCCCCGGGGTCAGCACGATCTGGGTGTGCGCCTGCAGGCCAAGGTCGCGCAGCCGCTCCAGCTGCGCGACCACATCGGGGGCGTTCGCGTTTCCCAGCAGCTTCCGCCGCAACTCCACGTCGGTCGCGTGCACGGAAACGTTCAGCGGGCTTAGCCGCTGTTCGTCCAGCCGTTCCCAGTCAGCGGGCGTCAGGTTCGTGAGCGTCACGAAGTTGCCGTGCAGAAAGCTCAGCCGGTAGTCGTCGTCCTTGAGGTAGAGGGGCTTGCGCAGACCCTTCGGGAGTCCCTTCAGGAAGCAGAAGAAGCAGGTGTTGTTGCAGACCCGCACGCCATCCCATGTGGCCCGCTCAAAGGCGATGCCGAGGTCTTCGTCCGCATCCTTCTCGAAGACGACCAGGTCCTCGCGTCCGTCCGCCTTGCGGAAGCGCGCCGTGATCTCCGGCTCCGCCGCGTAGAACTGGTAGTCGATGGCGTCGCGCAGGACGCGTCCGTCGATCGCGACGATGGCGTCGCCGGGGACGACGCCGGCGAGATCGGCCAGCGATCCGTGGGTCACGGCGGAGACGACGCCGCCTTCGGGCTCCTTCACGCCGTCTCCGCCTCGTGTTCCAGCCGCAGCCCTTCCAGTTCCTCGCGGATGCGTTCGGTGAGCGTCTCCACCTGCGGTCCCAGCGACCCCTCCTGGCGCTTGACCGGGAACGGCTTGCCGATTCGCACCGTTAGCGTCGGGCGCGGGAAGAGGTGTCCCTTCTTCCCCAGCTGGTGGGTGTTGAAGAGACGGCAGGGCAGGATGGAGGCGTTCGTGCGCAGCGCGATCACGGCCGTGCCCCCGTGGAGCGGGCTGAGGGCGCCGGTCTTGCTGCGCGTGCCCTCGGGGAACATTCCCAGCAGCCCGCCGCCGCGCACCTCCGCCTCCGCCTTGCGCATCGCTCCCCGATCCGAGGCCCCGCGGTACAGCCGTATCGGGTTCCAGCCGATGACGAATGGCGTCAACACATACCGGAATAACTGTTCCTTCGCCATGAAGCGGATGTAGCGGCGGCGCGGCGCAAAGGCGATGGCGAGCATCATCGGATCCACGTTCCCGAGGTGGTTCGAGGTCAGGATGAGCGCCCCGTCGGGGACGTTCTCCCGCCCGACCACGCGCCAGCGCGCCATCAGCAGGAGGATGCCGTAGGAGCACCACACCGACCACCAGTAGAAACAGGGAACGTAGATCGCCCAGAGGACGCGCAGGACCGCTTTCACGCCGTTCGCTCCTCGATCGCCGCGATCGCAACCTTGATCATCGCCCCGGCGTCGAGCTCGCCGGTGTCGATGACGAGCGCGCCCTCGGGCATGACCAGCGGCCCCGCCGTTCGGGTGCGGTCGCGCGCGTCGCGCCCGCTGATGTCGCGCTCCGCCTCGCTCGCCGTCTGTCGCTCGCCCCAGCTCGCCGCCTGCTGTCCGCGGCGCCGCGCGCGCGTCTCCTCCGAGGCCTGCAGGTAGAACTTCACGGGCGCGTCCGGCAGCACCACCGAGCCGATGTCGCGCCCCACGAGCACGCACGGCTGCTGCGCCGCGAACAGCCGCTGCTGCGCGACGAGTTCGCGGCGCACCTTCGCGATGGCCGCGTAGCCGCTCACGTCCCCCTCGACCTCGGGCGCGCGGAGCAGGTCCGTCACGTCCTCCCCCGCCAGCCTGACGCGCGCCTCGTGCCCCTCGATGGCCAACCGCAGTCCCCCTTCCCGCGCGATCGCCGCGCAGGTTTGTTCGTCAGCGGCGGAGACGCCCGCCCGCTGCGCCGCCAGCGTCACCGCGCGGTACATCAGCCCCGTATCCAGCAACACGTAGCCGAAACGTTCGACCAGCGCGCGGGCCAGCGTACTCTTGCCCGAAGCGGCGGGCCCGTCGATGGCGATCGGATGCGGTCGTTGTGGCTCCACCGGCGCCGCCCTGGCTGTTTGTGCTGTCGGGGCCATGCTACCGCGCGCTTCCTTCCGCGCTCCCTGCGCTCCCTGAGCCGCCTTGTACAGCGCTTCCACTTCCGCGGGCGTCAGTTCGCGGCTTTCCCCCCGCGCCAGCGTTCCCAGCGCCAGCGGTCCGATGCGGATGCGGCGCAGCGTCACAACCCGCCGCCCCACCACCGCGAGCATCCGCCGGATCTCCCGCTTGCGTCCGCTGTGGAGCGTGATCAGGAGCCAGCGCGCGTCGGGCTGCTCCGCTGAGCCGCTCGGGCTTGCCAGCCGCACGGAGTCCGCCTTCAGCCGCTCCCCGTTGTGCAACACGCCCCGTACCAGCCGCTCCCGCCCCTTCCGCCCCAGTGGCTGGTCGATCGCCACGAGGTACTCCTTCCGTACCTCGTGGCGGGGGTGAGTAAGCAGTTCCGTGAGCCTCCCGTCGTTGGTGAGCAGGATCAGGCCCTCGCTTTCCAGGTCCAGCCGCCCCACGGGATGGAGCGTCGACGCGCCCGCGTCGACGAGCGCCATCACCGTCGGGCGTCCGCGTTCGTCGTGGGTCGTCGAGAGCGTTCCCGCGGGCTTGTGCAGCGCGACATACCGGTAGCGTTCCCGCAGCACGGGGGTTCCGTCCAGCGTGACCTCGTCCTTCTCCGGGTCGGCGCGCGCGCCGAGGGTGTCGACGGTCTTGCCGTTCACCGCCACCCTGCCCGCCACGATCATCGCTTCCGCCGCGCGCCGCGACGCCACGCCCGCGTTCGACAGGATTTTCTGCAACCGCTCAACGGCCACGCCTGAGCCTCCCCAGTCCTGCCCGCCACCCGCCCCGCAGCGCCACGATGATCACGAAGGAGATCGCGCCCACCGCCGCCCCCAGCGCGATCCACGGCGCGTGGCTGCCTGACTCGTTCTCGAAGCGCGTCGGGAGCGGCGTCAGCGTCGATGAAGCGCCGGCGGACGCGGCGTCGCCGGCGGCGGGCTGCTCCCCGCTCCCCGCGGGGCTCGCGGCGCGCGCAGGCTCGGGGAACTCGTTCGCGGCGCCCGGCGAGGGTCGCAGCGTGATGGACCAGCCATCCGCGCCGCTACCGTCCGCCTCAAGCGCGGCGCCGAGGGTCTCCCCCGCCCCGGCGGCCCCGGGCGGCGAGGCGAAGACGCTGTCGTTCCCCCCAAACGACATCGCGTCGATCACAGCGCCTTGCGGGGAGAGCAGCCGCACCGCGTCCCCGCCGTTGTTCAGGCCGTTCCCGATGACCCCGTCGGGGATGCGTACGACGAGCGCGTCCGCTGGCAGCGCCGCCGCTTCCCCCGCCACCACGACGAACCCGCGCGGAGGCACATCCACCGCGGGCAGCGCGTCAACCGCCCGCTCGTCTCCGAGCGACCAGCCCGCGGTGCTGACGGTCACGTCCGCCGTGTTCACGAGCTCGACCCATTCATACTTGCCGTCAACGCCCGCTTCCGCCGGATCCGCCAGCACCTCTGAGAGCCGCAGGGCGAAGGGCGCCGCTGGCTGTACGCGGTCAGGCGGCGCGCTCGCGGCGGGATTCGGCGGCGGCGCCGCCGCTACCGCAGGTGGCGGTTCGGGTGGGCTGGCTGCAGCGGTGGCTGTGGCCGTCCGCGTCGTCGTGGATGCGACGGCGGGCGTGGCTGTGGTCAGCGTGGCGGCGGTCGCGGGTGTGGCGGTAGCCGTAGGGGTCGTCGTGGATGTGACGGCGGGCGTGGCCGCAGCCGTTGGGGTGGCGGTGGCCGTTGGCATGGCCGCAGCCGTTGGGGTGGCGGCGGTCGCGGGCGTGGCGGTCGCCGTGGGAGTTGGCGTTGATGTGGGCGCGGGCGTCGGGGTGAGCGCTTCGCCAGCGCCGAACGAGGCGTTGTCGAAGGCGACCGCGACCGCGCTCGCCGCTGGCGCCGCCACCAACCGCAGGACCGCCGAGCGCGCCCCTGCCGGGGCCTGCGCCGGCCCCACCTCCAGCGCCACCCACTCCCCCGCCCCTGTCCGCTCGCCTGTGGCCGTACTCAGCTGCCGTCCGCTGGCGTCCCCGGAGGCGTACCACGCGATCCGCAGGAACGCCTCTCCCTCCCCCGACACGATCCGGCTCCACGCCGCCGCCTCGTACCACGCCCCGCCCTCGACCATGACCGCCTGATACAGCCATTTGGTTCCCCGCGTTGTGACCGTGAGCAGCGCCGCGCGTTCCCCTGCGAGCGCTTGTCCTGCGCTCTCGAGCGTCCCCCCGTATCGCTCCCATCCCTGCGGCGCCCCGTCCGCGACCGCCTCGAACCCGCCATTGGCCAGCGCCGCCCCGATGGCGGGCGTCGCCGGAACGGACGCAGGAGCGTCATTCGCCGCTGTGGCGGGAGGCTCCGCGGGAACGGGCGCGGGCGTGACATTCGGGACCGCTCCCGCGGCTGCGTCAGGGGGCTCGGTGGGGGCGGGCGTGGCCGTGGGGGTTGGCGTTGATGTTGGCGCTGGGGCAGGCGTGGCTGTGGGAGTTGGCGGCGCCGTTGGGGTGGGCGCTTCGCCAGCGCCGAATGAAGCGTTGTCGAAGGCGACCGCCACCGCGCCGTCCGCTGGCGCCGCCAGCAACCGCAGGACCGCCGAGCGCGCCCCTTCCGGGGCTTGCGCGGGCCCCACCTCTATCGCCGTCCACTCCCCCGCCCCCGTCCGCGCGCTCGTGACCGTGCTCAGCTGCCGCCCGCTTGCGTCCCCGGAGGCGTACCACGCGATCCGCAGGAACGCCTCCCCTTCCCCCGACACGATCCTGCCCCACGCCGTCGCCTCGTACCACGCCCCGCCCTCGACCGAGACCGCCTGGTACAACCATTTGGTTCCCCGCGTCGTGGCCGTGAGCAGCGCCGCCTGTTCTCCCGCGAACGCCTGCCCCACGCTCTCGAGCGTCCCCCCATAGCGCTTCCATCCCTGCGGCGCCCCGTTCTCGACCGCCTCGAACCCGCCATTGACCAGCGCCGCTTCCTGCCCATTCGCCGTCCAGCTCCACCCGAGCGCGACCGCTGTCGCCACGACGGCGGCGATGAGCGCCAGCGCACTACTTGATGGCATCGGTGGCTGACACTAGCACTATCGCCGTTGACACGCGCCTGACGGGGCCTAAGAATGCGGCCCGTCCCCGAGTGCGTCCGCGCCCGGCCAGACCGGCTTCGGGGCGATTTTGGACACTGGAAGGAGCCTCCCATGAAGGCCGCTGTCATGTACGGCGTCGACCAGCCCCTCGTCATCGAAGACGTCGAGGTCGATGAGCCCCACGCCAACGAGGTCCTCATCCGCACCAGCGCCACCGGCGTCTGCCACTCCGACCTCCACTTCATGGAGGGCAAGTACCCGATGGCCTGCCCCGCCGTTCTCGGGCACGAGTCCGCCGGCGTCGTCGAGAAGGTTGGCGACGATGTCACGAACGTGCAGCCCGGCGACCGTGTCGTCGTCGCCTTTGTCGCCTCTTGCGGGTTCTGTGACCAGTGCGTGCAGGGGCGCCCCTTCCTCTGCGTCAACACCAACCGCCTCGGTCGCCAGGACCGCCTCCGCATGGACGGCCAGGTCATTACCCAGTTCGCCGGCATGTCCGCCTTCGCCGAACGGCAACTCGTCAGCGCGACCGCCCTCGTCCACGTCCCCGATGACGTGCCCATGGAGGCCGCCGCCCTCGTCGGCTGCAGCGTCATGACCGGCGTCGGCGCCGCCACCAACACCGCCCGCGTACAGGCCGGCCAGACCGTCGCCGTCGTCGGCTGCGGCGGCGTCGGACTGAACGTCATCCAGGGCGCGGTGGCCGCTGGCGCTTCTCGCGTCATCGCCGTCGACATGATCGAGAGCAAGCTCGCCGCCGCCCGCGAGTTCGGCGCCACGGACGTCGTCGACGCCTCCGCGGGCGACCCCGTCGAGGCCGTCAAGGGACTCGTCCGCGGAGGCGTTGACTACGCCTTCGAGGCCATCGGCCTCGCGCAGACCGCCGAGCAGTGCTTCGAGATGGCGAAGCGCGGCGGACGCGCCGTCATCGTCGGCATGCTCCCCTTCGACTCGCAGGTCACCCTGCCCGGCGCCGCCTTCCTCAGCGAGAAAGGGATGATCGGCAGCTTTTACGGCTCCACCCGCCAGACCTACGACATGGCCTGGCTCATGGAGCTCTACCGCCAGGGCCGCCTCAAGATCGACGAACTCATCTCCCGCCGCTACGGACTCGACCAGATCAACGAGGCCTACGACGCCCTCAAGGCGGGCGAGGTCAACCGCAGCGTGCTCATCTTCGAGAACTAGGGCGCCCGCGGGCCTCAGTGCCCGAGGCAGGCCAGCACAGGACCGTAGTCAGGCAGCTCCACCACGGCGGGCGCGGCCTCGATATGCGCGACCTTGCCTTCGCCGTCCACCACCACGACCACGCGGTTCGCCATGTTCATCCCCGGCAGCAGGACGCCGTACGCCTCCGCCGTCGCCCCGATCGGGTTGAAGTCGCTGAGGACGGGGTAGGTCACGCCCGCCTCTTTGGCCCACGCCTGCAGCGTCCACGTGTTATCCGTCGAGATCGCGACCGTGACCGCGTCATCGAGCGCGCCCAGCTGTTCCTCGATGATGGGGAGCTGGTTGCTGCAGACCGGCGAGAAAGCCGCGGGCACGAAGTTGAGGACGACCGTGGACCCGCGATGATCGCTCAGCTTGAATGGCGCGGGATCACCCATCGGGTTCTGGGGAAGTTCGAAATCAGGGGCCTCGTCGCCCACTTTCAACGTTGCCGTTTCAGACATGGTCACGCCTCGTTCCTTTGAAGGTTGGAGACCCGATCGTACGGGCTGGCGCAGGGTCGCGCTACAGGAGCGGGGTCGCTAGACGAACGACAGCCCCACCACCGCCGCCAGAATCAACCCCACCCCCGCGATCATCGTCCGGTTGAGCGCGTCGATACGGCCGTTGATGGCGTCGATGCGGTTGTCCATCGCGTTGAAGCGAGCGCCCATCGCATCAAGCCGCTGGTTAACGGAGTCGTTCATGGCGTCGAAGCGCTGGGTGACTGAGTGGTTCAGCGCATCGATACGCCCATCCATCGTGTCGAAACGCCTGTCGATAGCATCGAAACGCCTGTTCACGGCGTCGAGCCGCTGATTGACCGACTCGTTCAGTGCGTCGATGCGACTGTCCAGCGCATTGATGCGATCGTGTATCCGCGCGAGTTCGCCCCGAATTTCGGCGAAGGTCATCGAGCGCATGGATGGGGAGCTGAGGGAGCGCAGCGGGCGGGGCCTGCACGCGCAACTGGATTTCACCGCGACGCCCAAACACACGAACGGCGCCCTCTTCGACGGGATTGTCGTGGACTATCCGATCGCGCAGGCGGTCGAGGACGGCATCGTCAAGCGCCCCGTCCTCGGATCGCTTTCGGACACGATCGAATACGAAGCCGACAATGCCGCCGATCGCCATCTCGACAAGCTCAACGCGGGCATCCGGAAGTGGCGCGAGATCCGCGACAACCTCAAGGCGGTCAAGCGCAATCCCCTGCTCTTCATCATGACGGAGGACACGAAGGGCGCGGACCAGATCGGGGAGTGGCTGGCCACGCAGCCGGACTTCAGCGAGGAGAGCGTCCTCGTCATCCATACGAACCGGAAGGGCGAGATATCGGAAGCGGCGAGCAAGCAGAAGGAGCTGGACAAGCTGCGCGAGGCCTCGCGCAAGGTCGATGCCCCTGATACCCCCTACCGCGCGATCGTCTCCGTCCTCATGCTGCGCGAGGGCTGGGATGTGCGGAACGTCTGCGTGATCGTGCCCCTGCGCGCCTACTCCGCCAAGTCGCAGATTCTCCCTGAGCAGACGCTCGGGCGCGGTCTGCGGCGGATGTGGCCGGTCGCCTCGGGCGAGGTCAATGAACAGGTCATCGTCATCGAACACGAGGCCTTTAAGGACTTCTGGGACAAGGAGCTGGAGGAGGAGGGGCTCGAAATCGAGTGGATCCCCGTCGGCGAGATCGAGCCGAAAAGCGTGACCATCCTCGTGGACCCCGCCAGGCTCCGCTACGACATCGATATCCCCGTCCTTACCCCCGCGCTGCAGAACGCGGTCCCCGACCTCGCGCAGCTCGATGTCTCGACGCTGCCCAGGGGAGATCTCGCGCTGGAGCGGTCGTTCGCCGAAGACCGTATCGAGTACACCGGGCTCGACATGCTTACGCGCGAGGTCGTCGACGAGGACGAGTTTGAGCGGGAGTTTCCCGCCGATCGCGCCGGCTACCTGAACGTGCTGGCGCGGCTGATATTGCGCGCCTGCCGCCTGTCGAACCTCGCCGACGGCTTCGCACGGCTCGCGCCGCTCATGGAGGAGTACGTCGAAACGCGCCTCTTCATCGAGCCTGTCTCGATGGAGGAGCGGAGCGTCATGTCGCGCCTCAATCGGGGCGACGCCAAGTACGCGCTTGTCGGCGTGTTCGTGGCAGCGATCCGTGCGCTCGCCGTCATCGAGCGGGACGAGCGCCCCACGGGCGAGCGCATCCGCGTCTCGGAGACGGAGCCGTTCCTGACGACGCGCCCGACGGTCGAGGCGGAGAAGACCGTCTTCAACCTCGTGCCCTGTGACAGCGAGTTGGAGGAGCGCTTTGCGCGCTGGCTCGATACGCGCGCCAGCGACGTCCTCGCGTTCGCGAAGAACGCTCGCGTGGTCCGCTTCTCCGTGCCCTATGTCAGCGTGGCGGGCGGGCTCCGCTACTACTATCCCGACTTCTTCGTGCGGACGCCGCAGGCCATGTACGTCATTGAGACGAAGGGCCTGGAGACTGCCGAAGTCCCGTGCAAGGACCAGCGCATGGCGGGCTGGTGTCGCAGCGTGCAGGAGCTGACTGGCCAGAAGTGGCGCTACCTGAAGGTTCCCGACGCCGTCTTCCACTTCTCGGAGTGGGGTTCGCTGGCGGCGCTCGGGGAGGGCGTGCGGAGGCTTGACCGCTAGGCGCGCCCCGCCCGCGTATCATCCCCGCCCATGTCCGCCCTGCCCCTCGAAGGCGTCCGCGTGGTTGACCTGACCTGGATCATCGCGGGGCCGACTGCTACCCGCTTCCTCGCGGATTTCGGGGCCGACGTCATCAAGATCGAGCACGAACAGGCGGTCGACCCCATCCGTCTGGGGCGCCCCCTCGTTGGCGAGCGTCCCACCCTCAACAACTCCGGCTTCTTCAACTACATCAACCGCAACAAGCGCAGCGTCCTCCTCAATGTCCGCCATCCCCTCGGCATGGACCTGCTGCGGCGCCTGATCGCGGTGTCCGATGTCGTGATCGAGAACTTCTCCGCGGGAACGCTTGCCTCGTGGGAGTTCGATTATCCGCGGATGCGCGAGATCAACGAAGATGTCATCTACTGCTCCATCTCCGGCTTCGGGCACACTGGCCGCGACCGCGAACACACGACCTGGGGCCCGACCGCGCAGGCTCTCGGCGGCCTCACATTTACCTCCGGCCTGCCCGGCAAGACGCCCGCAGGCTGGGGCTACAGCTACATGGACCACACCGCTGGCTACTCCGCCGTTATCGCCGTCCTCATGGCGCTCCACCACCGCAATCGCACGGGCGAGGGGCAACACATCGACCTCTCGCAGGTCGAGGCCGCTACCGTGCTCAACGGCCCCGCCGTCCTCGATCGCGCCGTCAACGGCCGTACCTGGCGCCGCGAGGGGATGCCTCCGGGGAATCGCGCCTGGGAGCCCGCCGTCGCCCCGCACAATACCTACCCCTGCCGCGGCGACGACCGCTGGATCGCCATCGCCGTCATGAACGAGGCTGAGTGGGAGGCGCTCGCGCGCGCCATGGGCGAACCACCCTGGACCCGCGAGGAGCGCTTTGGGTCGAACGCGGCCCGTCTCGCCAATGAAGACGCCCTCGATGAGCGCATCGCCGCCTGGACCATCGAGCGCGATGACTACGAGGTGATGGCGTCCCTGCAGGCCGCGGGGGTGCGCGCGGCTGTCTGCCAGAAGCCCGGGGACCGCGTCGAACGCGACCCGCAGTTCGCCGCCCGCGACTGGTGGCGGACCCTCCCCCATCCGGAGATGGGCGACACCGTTCACGATGGCGTCGCTCCCCGCCTCAGCGAGACGCCCGGAACGTTGCGGCGGGCCTCGCCCTGCATCGGCGAGCATACGCGCGAGGTTCTGTCGGAGGCGCTGGACCTCTCCGAAGCGGAGATCGATGAGTACGCGCAGGCGGGGGTGTTCATGTGAGCGGTCCCCTGACCGGTCTGCGCGTCATCGAAGTCTGCGATGAACTGGGGCAGTACGCGGGCAAGCTCCTCGCCGATATGGGCGCGGACGTGATCAAGCTGGAGCCGCCCGCGGGTTCGCAGGCGCGTCGCGTCGGCCCTTTCGTGGACGATGAGCCCGGCCCGAACCGATCGCTCAACTTCTGGTACCACAACACAAACAAGCGCTCGGTCGTGCTGGACCTCGATGGCGCGGAGGCGGACCGCGAACTGGCCCGCGCCTTCATCGCCCGCGCCGACGTCTTCCTCGAAGCGCTTCCCCCCGGGCGCCCCGCCGCTCTCGGCCTCGACTATGACGCGCTCGGCGCCGCCAACCACGGCCTCATCCACTGCGCGCTCACCCCGTTCGGGCAGGATGGCCCGTGGGCGCGCTACCGCGTCAGCGACATGGTCGCGCTGGCGGCTGGCGGCCCGATGAACATGAACGGGTACGACCCCGAGGACGCCCCCGACGCCCCGCCCATCCATGGCAAGGGCGACCAGGCCTTCAATACCGCCGCCCACTTCGCGGTCATGGGCGTGCTCACCGCGCTCGTGGCCCGCGACGCCAGCGGCAAGGGGCAGTACATCGACTGCTCCATGCACGAGGCCCTTTCCTCCGCCACCGAAGTCGGCCTGCCCCACTGGCTCTACGCGCAGACCAACATCATCCGGCAGACGGGACGGCACGCCGCCGTCATCCGCACCGAGCCCTGGATTCACCGCGCCCGCGATGGCAAGGATGTGCTCGTCTACAGCGTCGGGCGCAGCAATGAGTCGTGGGGGAAGCTGAAGCGCTGGATGCAGACGCACGGCTTCGGGGCGCAGTTCCACGAGGAGCGGTTCGATGATCCGATGAACCGCATGGCCGCGCGCGGCGCCCCCGAGGCGCGGGAGATCATCGCCGAAGTCGCGCGCTTCGTCGCCACCCTCGACGCAGAGGAGGCGTATCGGGGGGCGCAGGCGTGCGGGCTGCCGTGGGGCGTCGTGCGCTCACCCGATGAGGCGCTCGATGACCCGCATCTGCACGATCGCGGCCACTTCGCCGCGGTCATGGGCGAGGGGCTGGCGGGGGAAGCGCTGATGCCGGGCGCTCCCTACGTGTTCGGGGCCACGCCCTGGGAGCTGCGGCGGCCCGCGCCGAAGCTGGGAGAACACACCGCGGAAGCGCTGGCCGAGCTGCGCGCCGCTACTCAGGAATGATGACCTCCTGCCCCACCTGCAGCGTCAGGCAGGACTCCTCGTCGAGGCCGTTCGCGAGGAGGAGCGTGGGCAGGGGAACGTCGTGGTCCTCGGCGATGGCGGCGCAGGTGTCCCCCGGAAGCACGGTGTAAGCGCGTCCGCCGCCGCTGTTGGCGGCGGGCGGCTGGTCAGGGTCCGGCGCGGGGATGTTCAGGGTGTCGCCTACGCGCATATTGGTGCAGTCCTCGTTGATGCGCGGGTTCACGTCGAGCAATGCGCTTACGGAGACGCCGAAGGCGGCGGCGATCCCGCCGCAGGTCTCTCCCACCTCCACCTCGTGCGTTCGCGCCGCGGGGCGCGCCTGCGCGGGCGTGGGCGTGTCCGTTGAATCAGGGGAAAGCGGGGCGTCCCCGCCGAGCCGGTAGGGCGCGCGTCCCTCGTCGGGGATGGCTGTGGGGACGCTCGCCGGATCGGTGAGCGCGGCGCGTCCCTGCGGGGTTCCCGTGCCGGCGCCGCCGCCGCAGCCCGCAACGAGCAGCGCGACGAGACAGGCCATGGCCAACGATCGCGTGAGCACCGTCGCCATGCTAGGTTCGCTACCGGCCTCCGGCAATCTCGGCCAGAAGCGCGGTGATTACCAGCGCCGCCCCGTCCCCGAAGCGATCGACCGCCTCCGGCTCGACTAGCTCGAAGACATCGCGGGGGGTGTGGATGCGGTCGAAGTTGGAGTCGGAGAAGAACAGCACCGGCACCCCCCGCTCGACGAAGCTCATGTGGTCGCTGCCGGCGTTGGCGGGCAGGGAGGAGCGGGCGGCGGGAACCCCCGCGTCCGTCAGCAGCGCGAGGCTCCGATCCACCAGCTCCTGTGTGCCGATAAGCCCGATGGCGTCGCCGCGCGCGGTCACGTCGAAGTTGACCATGACGCGGGGCAGTTCCCGCAGCGGCGCCCATTCCTCCACGAGAAAGGCGCTGCCGAACAGCCCCGACTCCTCGGCGCCGAAGGTGGCGAAGCAGAGCCCCTCATCGAGCCCGTCCGCCGCGAAGAGGCGCGCCAGTTCGAGCACGATGGCGACCCCGCTGGCGTTGTCGAGCGCGCCCGGCGAGGCGGACACGGTGTCGTGGTGCCCGCCCGCGAGCAGATCGCAACGGGCGCCGTCCGCCGGACGCGCGATCACATTGGCGGCCAGCGGCCAGTCAGGGCCGATCTCGATGGTGATCGTCGCGCCCGCCGCAACCGCTTGCGCCAGTCGCTCGCCTTCGGTCTGGGGCGCGAGCACGACCGGCGTGGGATCAATCACGGGGTTCAGGAACCCGTAAAAGGGGGACGGCTCGCGGTTCACGATGATGAGCGCGGCGGCGCCGGCGCGGTCGGCCATGGCCAGCAGCGTGCGGTCCTCATCCATGAAGGACCGGCCCGGATCCCGTTCGGCGACCATGACGGCGCCGTCCGCGGTCGCGCCTTCAGGGGCTCCGTCGCCATAGGCCGGGCCCTCCACGGTCTGGGGCGGCGTCGCGGGCCCGCTGAGCGCCATCGCGTGCACGCGCTCTCCGTCGATCGTGATCGTCGCGGGGCGGAAGCGCGTCGGGTAGGTGAACTCCGTTACTTCGACGGCGTACCCGTAGCTGCGCAGCGTGTCGCTGATGTAGGCGACGGTCGCCTCGGCCGCGGATGTTCCGGACACGCGCGGGCCGATGTCAACGGCGAGCTTCCGCACATGCGCCATTGCGTTCTCGATCTCGTGGTCAAGCGGCGTCTGGATCGTTTGCAGCGGGGGAGCGGGCGTGGGCGAGGCGGGTATGGTGGCGGTTGTTGGGGGCGTGGCTGTGGGGCTGGATTGTGCGGGCGTGGATGTGTCAGTTGCGGCTGCGGGCGCCGTAGATGCGGCCGCCGGGCTGGGTTGCGCTGGCGTGGCCCCGCCGGAGTCGGAGCCGTCCCCGCAGGCGATGGCCAGAAGCGCGACAAGCGCGAGCGCGGCGAGGATCAAGAGGCCCGTCCTAGCGCTTGCGAAACGCACGCTTGATCCGCGCCAGCATGCCCGCGGGCGGCGGGTCGTATTCGACGTATCGTCCGCGCCAGTGCGCGCCCTTCGCCGCTGGCTGGGCGCCGCCGCCTGCGCGTCGCGGTCGCAGGAATGACTGGATGAACCCCGCCAGGAACAGGGCCACGCCCGCGAACGCGAGCCAGATCAGCGCGTCCCAGATGGTCGAGAGGATGAACCCGACGACCATCACGCCCGCGCCCGTAAAGAGGACCGACGCGGGCTTCGGGGCGCTCAGGGAGAGGCCAAAGGCGGCCCCCGCGCGCCTCGCGAAGGGCGTCCTCCGCCGTCGCCGCCGCTGCTCCAGCGAAATGGGCTCCTCGCCCGGCGGGGGCGGCTCCTCCCCGAGCTTGGCCAGAATCTCCTCGATCTCGCGGTCGATGCGGTCGGGCATGTCGTACTCCACGATAGGGGATCCGCGACTGGCGCGTCGATGGCGCCGCGTTTACCCGGAACCCCAGCCGCCCCCGCCGGGCGTACGCACTTCGATGCGGTCGCCCGGCCCCGCGCGCAGCTGCTGCTGACCGGCGAGGGGCTCGCGTTCGCCGCCGGCGCGGGTGAGCGCGTTCTCGCCGTGCGCGGCCGCCTTCCCGCCGCCCGTGCCCGGCGGTCCCGTGGAGCGCCGGTCGCCGATGAGCGAGACATCCGCCCCGGAGAGGAACTCGATTTCGCGCACGACGCCGTCCCCACCCCGGTGAAGCCCCGCGCCGCCGCTGGCGGTCCGCAGCTCGAAGCGCCGAATGCGGACGGGAAAGGCGCTTTCGATCGACTCAACGGGCGTGTTCGCGGTATTCGTCATATGCGTCTGGATCCCGCTCTCGCCGTCGCCGCCGGGCCCCGCCCCCGCCCCCCCGGGGACCGTCTCGTAGTAGGCGAAGGGCTCCCCGTCGGGCCGTACGCCGCCGAATGTGAAGTTGCTCATCGTGCCCGCGCTCGCCGCCGGAATGCGTTCCGGGAGGGCCTGCGCGAGGGCCGCGAACACGACATCGACGATGCGCTGCGAAGTCTCCACATTGCCCGCGGAGACCGCTCGCTGGGGGCGCGCGTTCACAATCGACGCCTCCGGCAGCGTGACCTGAACGGGACGGAAAACGCCCGCGTTCGAGGGCGCGTCCGGCGGCAGGAGGCAGCGCACGCAGTAGACCACGGCCGAGCGCGTGACGGCGGCGACGGCGTTGATCGAGGCCGCCTGCTCGTCCGCCGACCCCGCGAAGTCGACGCTGATCCCGTCACCGGCGACGGTCGCGCGGACGCGGACCGGCAGGAGTTCGCCGTCGGCGCGCTCCATCACGTCCGCCGCTTTCCAGGATCCATCGGGGACGCTGGCGAGGACGGATCGCGTGAGGCGTTCGGCGTAGTCCGTGAGCTCCCGCATCCAGCGCGCCAGTTCGGCGTTTCCGTAGCGGCTGGCCAGCGCCCCGAGCCGGGCCGCGCCCGTGCCCAGCGCGCCAAGCTGGGCGTCGAAGTCCCCACGCCGTTCCGCCGGCGTTCGCACGTTGCGCAGGATGAGCGCGAGCAGCGCCTCGTTCAGGCGTCCGCCCTCGCGCAGCTTGAGCGGGGGGATGATGACGCCCTCCTGGTAGAGCTCCGTGGCGACGGGCATGGAGCCCGCCGTCATGCCCCCGATGTCGGCGTGATGGGCGCGGTTGGCGACGAACCCGATCAGCTCCCCGCTCGCGAACACGGGCGCGACCAGCGTCACATCGGGGAGGTGGGTGCCGCCGAGATAGGGGTCATTGACGATGGCGACGTCGCCCTCGTTCCACGGCGCCAGCGTGGCGACGGCGGCGACCGACTCCGGCATGGCGCCGAGGTGTACGGGGATGTGCGCCGCCTGCGCCGCCATCTCCCCGCTGGCGTCGAAAACGGCGCAGGAGAAGTCGCGCCGCTCGCGGATATTGGGGGAATGTCCCGTCCGCCAGAGGGTCACGCCCATCTCCTCCGCGGTGGAGGCGAGGAGGGCGTTCCACACAGCCAGCCGCGCCGGGTCAACGCTCATTGCGGCGTCGCCTCCAGATTCCCCCCGGCGTCGACGGCGGCGCGCCAGCCCTGCGGGATGAAGGTGGTCGCGTCCGCTTGCGTGACCACGGCGGGGCCGGCCAGCGCCTCGCCGGTCGCGAGGGACGCCCGCTGGACGTGCAGCGCCTCGATCCCGCCGGCGAGGGTGATGGGATGGCGCGCGCCGGTCTCGCCGGACGGCGTCGCCTCCGTCCGCGGCGCCGCGCGACCAGCTCCCGCGGCGCGGCAACGCAGCGCCACCAGTTCAGCGGCGCGAGCGCGGTCGGCGAAGCCGTACTCGCGCTCGTGCGCGCGATGGAGCGCTTCCGCGATCGCGTCAGGGGCGGGGCGTTCGAGGGTGACGCGCAGCTCGTGGGCCTGGCCCCGATAGCGGACGTCGGCCGCCCACGTCAGCGCGGCGAGCGTTCCCCCCGCCGCCCGCAGATCGGCGGACGCCTGCGCCTCCAGCTCCGTGGCCGCCGCCCGGACGGGGTCGGTCGCGTCCTCGTCCAGCGCAAGCAGGAACCCCCTGCTCCGCTCGATGACCTCGGGCGCGGTCGCGATTCCCACGGCGGAGAGGACGCCCGCGTACGCGGGGATGAGCACGCGTGAGACGCCCAGCTCCGCGGCCAGTTCGCAGGCGTGGAGCGGTCCCGCGCCGCCGAAGGCCACAAGCGTGAATCCGGCGGGATCGTATCCCCGCTCCAGACTCACGCGGCGGAGGGCGCGGGCCATCGTCGCGTTCGCGACCTCGACCACGGCGCCCGCCGCCTGCTCCGCGTCTCCGAGCGCGGCCAGCGCTTCCCGCGCAAGCGCGACGCTTGGGATGACGCTTCCGCCAAGGGGCGCCTCAGGCCGCAGCCGCCCCAGGACAAGGTTCGCGTCGGAGACGGTCGGGAGCGTTCCCTTGCCGTAGCAGGCGGGGCCCGGGTCCGCGCCCGCGCTCTGCGGACCGACCGCCAGCGCTCCCCCGCGGTCGAGCCGCGCGATGGAGCCGCCGCCCGCCCCCACGGTGACGATATCGACCATGGGCGTGTGCGCCGCGAGGCCGTCGATCTCCGTGGCGGAGCGGTAGCGCGGCTCTCCCACGCAGAGGGAGACATCGGTGCTCGTGCCGCCCATGTCGAACGTGATGATCCGCTCGTGGCCCGCGGCCTTCGCCACGGCCAGCGCCCCCAGAACGCCCCCCGCAGGCCCGCTCGTGACCATGGAGACGGGCCGCGCTCCGGCGGTCGCGGCGTCGCTCAGCCCGCCCGCTGAGTGCATCACCCGCAGCCCCGGAAAACGCTCCGCGAGGCCGCCGAGGTAGCTCCGCGTTTCGGGCTGCAGGAACGCGTTGATGGCGGTTGTGCTGGCGCGTTCGTACTCGCGGTGCTCGGGGAGCGCCTCGTGCGAAGCGCTGACCGCGAAGCCCGCTTCGCGCAGGGCCGCCGCCAGCCGCGCCTCGTGTTCGGGACGGAGGTAAGAGAAGAGCAGGCAGATCGCGATCGCCTCCGCCTTGAGGGCGCGCGCTTCCTCCACCACGCGCGCGATCTCGGCGTCCGCAAGGGGCGTCACGACCTCGCCGTTTGCGCCGATGCGCTCGCGCACGGCAATCACGTCTCCACGGGCGACGACGTGGGAGCGCCGTCGCGGTTCGAGGTCGTAAAGGGCGGGGCGCTCCTGACGCCGGATGACGAGCAGGTCGCGGAATCCCTCGTTCGTCACGAGGATGGTCCGCGGCCCGCGACGCTCGAGGAGCGCGTTCGTCGCGACGGTGCTGCCGTGCGCCAGCCGCCACGCCGTCAGGTCGCTGGCCCCCGCCAGCACCGCCTCCTCCGGCGCGGCAGGCGTGGAAAGCCGCTTCCAGACGCGGACGCCGCCCCCGTCGATGGCGACGAAATCGGTGAACGTGCCGCCCACATCCACGCCCAGCACGCGGTCGTGCGCCTCAGTCACGCTAGATGCGCTCCTTCACCTTTTCTGCGAGGGCGCGGGTGTAGCCGGCCGTGCTCGCGATCTCGTCGACGCCGGCCTCGCGCACGGCCTTCAGCGAGCCGAACTTGCGCAGCAGCGCGCGCTTCCGCTTCGGTCCGACGCCGGGGACGGAATCGAGGACGCTGGCCGTGGCCGCCTTGCGCCGCACCTGCCGGTGATAGGCGATGGCGAAGCGGTGGGCCTCATCGCGCACGCGCTGCACGAGGTAGAGCGCCTCGGACCCGCGTGGGAGGACGATAGGCGCGTCCTCATCGGGCGCGAACAGCTCCTCGTGGCGCTTCGCCAAACCGACGGTGGGGATGCCGTACACGCCCAGCTCGCGCATCACCTCCACGGCGGCGCTGAGCTGCCCCTTGCCCCCGTCAACGATGACGAGGTCGGGAAGATCCCAGCTGTCCTCGTCCGCGGGAGCGCTGGCGCCGCCTCCTTCCAGCGCCTGCTGCTCGATGCGTTTGGCGGCGCGCTTGAAGCGACGGCGCAGCACCTCCTGCATGGTCGCGAAATCGTCGGCGCCGGAGACCGTCTTGATGCGGAACTTGCGGTACTGGCGGGGGGCTGGCTGGCCGTCGAGGAACACGACCATGCTGGAGACGGGGCTCGCGCCTTGGATGTTCGAGTTGTCGTAGCACTCGATGCGGTGGGGGATATCGGGCAGGGCAAGTTCCTCGCGCAGCTCATCGAGGGCGGTGGCCGTCTTGGTCTCGTCGCTCAGCCAGCGCACCTTGAGGTTGTCGAGCGCCTCGACGGCGTTCTCGCGGGCCATCTCGAGGAGCTGGCGTTTCTCGCCGCGCCGGGCCACGCGAATCTCCACCTTCGCCCCGCGTTTCTCCGCAAGCATGGCCTCGAGCTCCGCCCGCCCTGCTGGCTCGATGGGCGTGATGACCAGCTTGGGGATGGACTGCGCGCTCTCGTAGTACTGCTGGAGCAGGCTCCCAAGCGCGGCTTCATCGGACTCGCCTGCGACGCCTTCCAGGACGAAGTGATCGCGCCCCGTCATCTGCGTGCCGCGCACGAAGAACACCTGCACGCAGGCGCGGTCCCCCTCGCGGGCGAGGCCGTACACGTCGAGTTCCTCCTTCTTCGTCGTGGAGAGCATCTGGCGCTCGACCGTGCGTTCGATGGCGCGGAGCTGGTCGCGCAACATGGCCGCACGTTCGTAGTCGAGCCGTTCCGCCGCCGCGTCCATCTGCTCGCGCAAGCGGTCGAGCACGGCCGACGCCTTCCCTTCAAGGAAGAGGATGATCTGGTCGACGACCTCGGCGTACTCCTCCTCCGTGCAGTAGGCGGTGCAGGGCGCGATGCAGCGCTTGATGTAGTAGTCGAGGCAGGGGCGCGGATCCCTGCCCGTGATCTCCTTCGTGCAGGAGCGGTAGGGGAAGAGCTTCTTCAGCAGATCGAGGGTGGAGCGCACGGAACCCGCGCTCGCGTAGGGTCCGAAGTAGCGCGCCCCGTCCTTCTCGATCCGCCGTGTGATGTAGACCCGGGGCCAGGGGTTCTGCACATCGATCTTCAGGTAGGGATAGCGCTTGTCGTCCTTCAGGCGGATGTTGAAGAAGGGCTGATGGCGCTTGATCAGCGTCGCCTCAAGGATGAGCGCCTCGCCCGCGTTGGCGCAGACGATGTACTCGAAATCCTCGATCTCGGCGCGGAGCGCGCGCGTCTTCGGTTCGAGGCTGCGGGGTGAGCCGAAGTAGGAGCGCACGCGGTCCTTGAGCCGCGCCGCCTTCCCCACGTAGATGACCTCGCCCTTGTCGTTGCGCATGAGGTAGACGCCGGGCCTCGCGGGGAGCGCCTCGATCTGCTTGCGCAGGCGGTCAGGGAGGGTGGCGTCGACCACGGGGTTAGTGTAGCGCGGCTCGCGCGGGGCGGCGCCGCAAGGGGTACACTGGGGGGCGCATGGCGACGGCGGAGCAGTCCAATGAGCCGATCAGGGATTACGCCAGCCCTGCGACATGGGGGGATGTCGAACGCGTACGCCTCTCGCTGGAGGCGCAGCTCGCGGAGTTCAGGGCCGATGTCGATGCCCGCTTCGCGCGGATGGAGATGCAGTTCGAGACGAAGCTGGCGCAAATGGAGACGCGTCTGACGCGCCTGATGCTTGGCGTGGGGGCGGGAACGGTGGCGGTCCTGGGCGTGCTGATGGGCGTGCTCGAAGCCGTCCGCTGACGGCCCCCTTCTCGCAGTGCCCCATCGTACGTAGGGCGCAAGTGGGGTGTTACTGGCAGAGCCGATCGATCCGAGTCAGGCTCGAGAGATAAGCCATCATAGAATTTCTCCCTAATCAATAGTCCCTGAAATATTTATGGATATTTTCCCCTTGTTATTCGAGAATAGCGGTTCGTATCGAATCTCTGTGAACCTATGATCTCCCAATGGAACACTGAAGTAGACATAGGAATCTATCCAATTACTACCGTAGAGTACTAAATTATCTATCGAATCAGGGCAATCTGTACAGAATATACTCTTCTCATAACCTCTGCCTGTTGACGTAACTAATACCCAACTATTCAGACTGAAGTCATACTCGTCGCCTTTGATTTTCCTGACTTTCACGTGAAGCCGAAGGTTATCACTACTAAGCAAGCTGTAGGGCGCGGCGTTGAACTTCTCGATTCCGAGGACCTGTATCTCCAAGCTTCCAACCCTAGCGAACCCAGGTCTAGGAATAGGAGTACTTGTTCTAGATGATGGCTGATCTGAATTTTCTACATCACATTCCCCGGAAGTGACTCCAATAATGGATGCTCCGATGACGATGACGATGATCCATCCAAAGAATTTAAACATGCATGCCCCCCTTGAGGGGCCATGCCCCCGATATTGCCTGCGTTGTGGCGGCCCCGTGCTCGACGTAAATCATCGGCCGTCAAGAGCCCGCTGGCGAGCCGCTTCGTACTCGGCGTCGGTCAGCAGCCCACCCTCTCGTAGTGATTCCAAACTCCGAAGCGTGCGTTCAATCTCTACAAGGGAAGGTTCCTCGTCCGGCGGTGGGGGCGATTCATCTAATCGATCAGTCGTATCCTCCACGAAGAATCCCAGGATGCCTGCCAGCAGGAAAAAGATGAGGCCCGGAATCCCGAAGGCGCTAATGGAGATCACGTGCCACAGGGCGGCGATGATCAGCCCGAAGGCCGCCAGCTTCTTGCGCCGCGAACCAAAATTGACGCCCGCGCAGACGATCGCGAAGACGCATGCGCCCAGCGCGCTAAGCCCCAACAAGACGATCGTAGCGTCTCCTGTGAACGCCCCATAGATGGATCCCACAGTCATCGCGAAGAAGGAAAAGACGACGCCAAGAACAGCGCCGAAAATCGCGAGAATGAGAACTGCTACTCTCATGGCGCCCTTCTAATTGATGGTTACTGTGACGTCGGTGGGAATGCTCCCCTTGCTGGTCGAGAAAAGCGGTTCGTAACGAATCTCCGTGAAGGTGTGGGTTCCCGCCGGAATCTCGAAGTACACGTAGGCCTCGACCCAGTTATCCCCGTAGAGGACCAGTTCGTCGACGGCGTCCGGGCAATCTACGCAGAAAATGCTGTTCTCGTACCCTCTTCCGGTGGACGTGACCAGCGTCCATTCATTCAGGGTGAAGTCGTACTCATCGCCCTTGACTTTCCTGACCGTGACATGAAGACGGAGATTCTCTTCGTTGAACATGTTGTGGGGCGTCGCGTCGAACCGCTCGATGCGAAGCACCTGGATCTCCAGACTTCCGATTCTGGCGAAGCCGGCTCTGGGGGTGGGCTCGGCCGTTGGCGTGGCTGTGGCGGCGTTGTCGCCTGTTGTGGTGAGAGGCGGCGATGTCTGCTCTTCCTCCAACTCACAGGCGACGGCGACGGCGGTGACTGCGAACAGCGTGATGAGGGGGATGACAAGCCTGGTCGTGACGGTCTTAAACAAGCGCTCCTGCCTTCCGCGACCGCGCCGCAGAAGGAAGCCCCCTGCGGCAACGGGATGGTGATCGCTACCAAACGGCCGCCTTCCAGCTGTGCGCGCAGGGGGCGTAGAGCCCATCCCGCGCAAGGCGCGCAACTGGGGAGCAAGCCGCTTGGTAGCGAGGCAGAGTCTGTAGGATCGCCGGGGGACGCGCAAATCGCCACGAGAGTCCCCGCTCGCGTACAATCGCCCCCGTGGAGTACGAACGCATCCTCTACGACGTGGCCGATGGCGTCGCCACCATCACCCTCAACCGGCCCGAACGCCTCAACGCCTTCGATGACCTGATGCTGACGGAATGGCGGGACGCCATCGAGCGCTCGGACGCCGACCGCGAGGTGCGCGCCATCATCCTCACGGGCGCGGGGCGCGGCTTCTGCAGCGGCATGGACGTCGCCCACGAGGCGGGCGGCCACGGCGTCCTGCAGACCGAACAGACCGTCGCCGAGCGGCGTCGCAGCCTTCGCGATCGCGTGCATCCTGTCCCGCGCGCGCTCATCCAGCTGGAGAAGCCCTACATCGCGGCGGTCAACGGGGCGGCCGTGGGGGCGGGCATGGATATGGCCTCGATGGCCGATATCCGCTTCGCCAGCGAACGCGCGCGCTTCGGCATGGGGTACGTGCGCATGGGCCTCATCCCCGGCGACGGCGGCGCCTGGAGCTTGCCCCGCATCGTGGGCACGGCGAAAGCGCTGGAGCTTATCTGGAGCGGCGATCTGTTCGACGCCCGTGAGGCCCTTCGCATCGGCTATGTGAGCGCCGTTCACCCGCCGGAGGAGCTGCAGGAGCGCACACGCGAGTTCGCCCTGAAGCTCGCGAACGGCCCCGCGACGGCCATCCAGCTTGCGAAGAAGCTCGTCTACCGCTCCGCCAACCTGACCTTCGATGAGCATCTGGACTTTGCCCAGATGGCGATGACCCTCGCCCAGTCCACGGAGGACGCCAAAGAAGGCCCGCGCGCCTTCACCGAGAAACGGGAGCCCAACTTCAGGGGCTACTAGCCCGCCTTGTGCAAAGGAGACTGTCTGTGCCGCCTGCCACCGGCGAATCCGCCCCGCCCTTCACGCTCATGAACAAGGACCGCGAGGAGGTCACGCTTGACTCCTTCCCGGGCCAGCGCCTCGTCCTCGCCTTCTATCCGCTCGCCTTCACCGGCGGGTGAACATCGGAAATGGTGAGCTTCCGCACGCATACGGACGCGTTCGCGGAAGCCAACGCCCAGGTTCTGGGCGTGAGCGTTGACTCCTTCGCCGCCGCCGGCGAGTTCCAGGAGAAGCTCGGTCTGGAGTTCCCGCTCCTCTCCGACTTCCCGAAGAATCAGGCGGGACGCGACTACGGGATTCTGAACGAGGACTTCGGGTTCCATAACCGGGCGACGTTCGTCCTCGACGCTGACCGCGTCGTGCGGGGCGTCCATCTGGAGCCGCGCGACTTCGAATCGCATGCGACCTTCGCGCTCGATGTCCTGCGCGAACTGGACGGGGAGTAGCGTTCCATGCTCTTTCGCGACTCGCCCGAGCAGGCCGCCTTCCGCCAGGAGATCCGTGATTTCCTCGATGCGGAGCTTCCCGCGGATGTGTGGAACATGCGCAGCGACCGCGAGGAAATGAACGAGGAGGAAGCGGCCTTTGCGCGGCAGTTCCGGGGGCAGCTCGCGGATCGCGGCTGGCTCACGCTGGGGTGGCCGAAGGAGCACGGCGGGGGCGGCGCCGATTTCGTCACCCAGACCGTCTACATGGAGGAGATGAGCTCGCGCGGCGCCCCGGGGGCCTATGACCAGGGCGTTTGGCTGGCGGGGCCGGCGTTGATGCATGAGGGCACGAAGGAGCAGCAGGAACGCTGGCTGCCGGGCCTGCGTGACGGCTCCTCCCGCTTCTGCCAGCTCTTCTCCGAGCCGGGCGCGGGCTCCGACCTCGCCTCGCTTCAGACGAGCGCCATCCGCGATGGCGATGAGTACGTTGTGAACGGCCAGAAGATCTGGACGAGCTGGGCGACGGGCGCGAAGTGGGGCATCCTCCTCGCCCGCACCGATCCGGACGCGCCCAAGCATCGCGGCATCAGCTACTTCATCCTCGATATCACGTCGCCCGGCGTGAGCGTGCGTCCACTCGTGAACATGATGGACGCCGCCCACTTCAGCGAGGTGTTCTTCGATGACGTGCGCATTCCCGTGGGGAACCGCATCGGCGAGGAGAATCGCGGCTGGTACGTCGCGGCGGCGACGCTCGATCAGGAACGCAGTTCAATCAACCGCATCGTCATGACGCGCTCGACGCTGGAGGCGCTCATCGACTACGTCCGCGAGCGCGATGGCGGCCGCGCCGCGCGTCACGTCCGCCATGAGTTGGCCTCGCGGGCGATCGACTTCGAGCTGGGGCGCTGGCTCTGCTACCGCGTGGCGCAGATGCAGAGCGAAGGACAGAACCCAAACTACGAGGCTTCGATCTCGAAGGTGTTCGGCACGGAGCTGCAGCGCCAGATGGGCCAGACGGGGATGCGTGTGCTGGGGATGGAGGGGCAGCTCGAGCCCGGCAGTCCCCATGCGCCCCTGCAGGGCCGCGTCGAGCGCTGGGCGCTCGCGGGCCCCAGCTACACCGTCGCGGGCGGCACGAGCGAGGTGAACCGCAACATCATCGCGACGCGCGGTCTGGGACTGCCCCGATCGTAGGGGCGCCATGATGCGGACAGCGCCGGCGGACGCGGCCGGACGCCACTTCCGCTATCTGATGCCCGTGGCCGTGATCTTCACGGGGGCGTTGATCGTCTCGAACATCATCGCCATCAAGGTGGTGAACATCTCCGGGCTCGTCGGGGGCTGGTTCGACTACTTCCAGCCCGCCGCGATCATCATCTTCCCCGTCTCCTACATCATCGGCGACATCCTCACGGAGGTGTACGGCTACGCCGCCGCGCGGCGGGTTATCTGGTCAGGCTTCTGCGCCAATGCGCTGGCGGTGATCGCGATTGTGATCGCGCAAGAGCTGCCCGCCGCCCCCTTCTGGCAGGACCAGGAAGCGTACGAGACCATCCTCGGCCAGACGTGGCGCATTGTGGGCGGCAGCTTCACCGCGCTCCTCGTGGGGGAGTTTGCCAACTCCTTCGTGCTCGCCCGTCTGAAGCGGGCGACGCAGGGGCGCTTCCTCTGGATGCGCACGATCGCCTCCACGGTGGTGGGGCAGGGGCTCGATTCGGCCGTGTTCATGACGATCGCCTTCTTCGGCACCGCCACTATCCCGAACGGGGAGGCGCTCTGGGCGTTCGTCTGGCGGGCGTGGCTGATCAAGACGCTCTACGAGATCGTGGCGACGCCGTTGACCTACCTCGTGGTGAACGCGATGAAGCGGCTGGAAGGCGTGGACGTGTACGACACCGACACGGACTTCAGCCCGCTCCCGCTTCCCGCCGCGCTGCGCTTCGGACGCTAGGCGCGACGCTTGCGCGCTTGCCCCGCGCGTCGCACGCTGGCGGGGATGGGCGCGAACGAATTCGCCACCGACGGCGCGATCGACTCCTTTGAGAACCGCCATCCGCAGCGTGAGTACGAGATCCGCTTCGACGCGCCCGAGTTCACGAGCGTCTGTCCCATGACGGGACAGACGGACTTCGGGACGAGTACGCTCATCTCCACGCCGGCGGCGCGGCGGGCGCGCTGATGGCGATGAAGTCCGCCCCCGGCGGCTTTCCCCAGCGCAAGCTGAAGGACACGCCCGTGGTCACGCCCGGACAGATGCGCGAGATCCAGCGCGCGGCCCAGGAAGTGTTCCACTACGACATTCTCCAGGCGGTCGAGAACGCCGGACAGGCGGCGGCGGAACTCGTCCTCGCCATGTTGGGGGGCAGCGCCAAAGGGCAGCGGGTGGTGGTGCTGGCGGGGGGCGGACACGTGGGCGCGGCGGGTCTCTGCGCGGTGCGCCGCCTCGATAACTGGGGAATCCAGGCGGAACCGCTCCTGGGAGAAGTCGAAACCCAGATGAGCTTTGTCACGCGGCGCCACCTCTACATCCTCGCTGAATCGGGCATCGCCGAGCCCCACGACAGCGATACCAGCGAGCACACCGCCGAGGAGCACCTGCAGCGCGCCGACCTTGTCGTCGATGCGCTGGTGGGCTACGGGCTCGAGGGCGCGCCCACGGGACTCGCCGCCGCCGTCACGGAGATCGCGGGCGCGACGCGGCGCCCCATCCTCGCGCTGGATATCCCCACCGGCGTGAACGCGGGCACGGGCGCGGTGAGCAGTCCCTGCGTGAACGCCGCCACGACCCTCATCTTCGACCTGCCGAAGACCGGCCAGGTGCTGCCAGCCTGCGAGAAGAACGTCGGGGAGATGTTCGTCGCGGACCTGGGCGTCCCGCGCGCGGCCTACGAGCGCCTCGGGATCGGCACGCGCGGCGTCTTCGCCGAAGGACCGATCGTGCGGCTGCGGCGGTAGCGCCTCGCCCTAGAACTTGCGGGAGTCCCAGAGGACGTCGCCGTGGCCGCCAAGCTGGTTCTGAAGGCGGGCGGCGACGAAGAGCAGGTCGCTGAGGCGGTTGAGGTAGCGCGCGGTGAACTCGCCCGCGTACTCCTCGCGGCTGAGGGCGAACGTGATCCGTTCGGCGCGGCGGCAGATCGTGCGCGCCAGGTGAAGGTGGGCGGCGGTCAGGTCCCCGCCGGGGAGGATGAAGCTCGTGAGCGGATCGAGATCCTCGTTCCAGGCGTCGATCCATGCTTCCAGCTGGTCGATATGGCGGCCCTCGACGCGGGGACCGCTTGCCTCCTCATCGGGAGCGCGGGGGGTAGCCAGCTCCGCGCCGAGGTTGAAGAGTACCTGCTGAATGACGCCGAACGGCTCCGCCAGGGGCGCTTCGAGGCCGCTCGCAACGGCGACGCCGATGGCGCTGTTGAGCTCATCGACGGTACCGTAGGCCTCGATGCGAAGGCTCTCCTTGGGGACGCGCTGGCCTCCCGCGAGGGCGGTCGTCCCATCGTCGCCGGCGCGGGTATAGACGCGGTTGATGCGAACCATGCCCCCAGCATGCCGCAGGCGGCCCCCGCGGACCAGCCGCCCGCCCCCTTTCGCGAGCGGGCGCGGGCGGGGAGAATGCGGGAGGAGGCGCCTTGTGCCTGACACGATCCGCTGTGAGCGCTGCCTGACGCCCATCACGGGCGAGCCCCACATGATGTCGACCCGCCGCTACTGCTGCGCGAGTTGCTCCGTCGGTTCCGCCTGTGAACACCAGGGGATTCGGCGCAGCCCCGCCATCCGCCGCTACGACGGCGCCTTCGACCGCTTTCGCCAGGTGGCGCGGCGTTCGGGGCCCTACGAGCGTGAGCGCGTCCGGCGGCGGTTGACCTGACAGGCGCGCCATGGCTCTCTACGAATACCAGTGCCCGGACTGCGACGAACGCTTCGAGAAGCGCATGCCCATGAGCGACGCCCTCCAGCTTGCCCCGTGTCCCGCCTGCGGCGCCCGCGCCCGCAAGGTCATCGGGAACTTCGCGGTCGTGGGCCGCGCGGAAGCGGGCGTCGGGGACGGCCCCGCGCCGTGGGAGGATGACGGCGAGGGCGAAGGCGCTGACGCTGGCGCGGACGACATCACCCATCACGGCCACAGCCACGCCCCCGGCGGACACTCCCATCCCCATCCGCATCCCCACTAGCGGGACGGAATCGCCGTCCTGACCAGCCCCGCCCGCTGGAGCGTGACGCGAAAAGGCCCCGCCTGCAGGCGGGGCCTCCGGCGCGTTGACTGTGCCCTCGCGCTAGATCTTCAGCATGGCCGCGACCTGTTCGCGGTGGAAATCGGCGTCGCCCCAGAAGAGCTCGGCGCGCTTCTGGCGGCGGAAGTAGAGCTGGATGATGTAGTCCTTGGTGAAGCCGATGCCGCCGTGGATCTGCTGCCCGTGGGCGACCACGCGGCGGCTGGCCTCGCTGCACCAGGCCTTGGCCATGGAGGTGTCCATGTGCTGGGATGGTTCGTTTTCGCTGGTGGCCCAGGCCGCCTTGTAGGTGATGAAGCGCATCCCGTCGACGTCCGTGACCATGTCCGCGGCCTTGTGCTGGATCGCCTGGAAGGAGCCGATGGGGCGCCCGAACTGGACGCGCTCCTTGGCGTAGTTCACGGCGATCTCGAAGTCCTTCTGGGCGAGCCCCACCAGATAGGAGTTCTCCAGATTCACGGCGATATTGCGGCCGCGCAGGCTCGTCTCGCGATCGATGCGCATGACGTCCCCCGCGCCCACGCGCACGTTGTTCAGGACAACCTCGGCCTGCTTGTCGCTGGCGATGGTCTTGAGCGGGGTCGTCTCCACGCCCGCCTGGTCCCGCGCGATGATGAAGTCCGCGAGCTGGCCATCGGGCGTGTTCCCGACGACGTGCAGGTAGTCCGCTACGTTCGCGTCGGGCACGAAGAGCTTGGTCCCGTTGAGGATGTAGTCATCGCCGTCCGCGGCGGCGGCAAGGGTGAAGCCGTCGCGATCCCAGCGTCCCGTCTCTTCCGTGACGGCGTAGGTGTGGATGGCGGTCCCGCTGGCGATGCCGGGGAGGTAGCGCGCCTTCTGGTCATCGTCGCCGGCGAGTGTGAGCCAGGCGGCGCAGGTCGCGTTGGGGATGAAGGGGCCGGGCACGAGCGCGCGCCCAAACTCCTCGACGAGCACGCAAAGGTCGAGGTAGGAGAAGCCGGAGCCGCCGTGCTCCTCCGGAATCATGAGGCCTTGCCAGCCAAGGTCGGCCATCTTTTTCCAGAGGTCGGGGCTGTAGCCCGCCTCGTCCTCTTCCATGGCCCGCACATGCTCCTCGGGGCACTCGTTCTCAAGGAAGTCGCGCGCTGAGTCGCGGATCAGGGTCTGCTCTTCACTGAGGCTCAGATCCATCGGTTCGTCCGTCCTTCAACAGATCGCGGAACAGACGCACGGGAATGCGCCCCTCCGCGGGGGTAGCCGCGCGAGTCTAGCACGGGCGCGGGTGAGCGTCAGGGGAGTTCCACCCAGGAATCGAAGAAGCGCTCCTGGAACTCGATGGCGGCCCCGATCGCGGCCGCGTCCCAGGCGCGGGATTCGTCCAGCGCGCCCACGAGCTTGTCCTCGATGTCGTCGCGCCGCCGCACGATCGCGATCACGGTCGCCTCACAGCGCTCGAGGGGCTTGCTGGCGTCGAGCACATAAATGTCGAGGGGATGGCCATCGGGGGCGCGCGTCCCCGGGACGAAGCCGTAGTTCATGGGGTACGTGATGTTCTCCTCCGTCGGATGGCGGCTGCCGGCCGGTCGGTCGATCGCGGCCGTGACCCGTCGTCCGAGCCAGTCAGCGGACCGCAGATTCGGGTCCACGGCCTAGCGGTTGCGCTGGACGAAGCGCCCGATGCGCTCCAGGGCGCGTTCGATCTGTTCATAGCCGCTGGCGTAGCAGGCGCGTACGAAGCCCTCGCCGCCGGCGCCGAAGGCGGAGCCGGGGACGACCGCGACGCGCTCCTCGGCGAGCAGCCGTTCGCTGAACGTGGCGCTGTCCATGCCCGTGCCGCGGATGTCGGGGAAGGCGTAAAAGGCGCCGCGCGGACGGAAGGCGGGGAGCCCGACGGCGTGGAGGCCGTCGACCATGAGGCGGCGGCGGCGATCGTATTCGGCCAGCATCTCCTGAACGAACGTCTCGCCGTGTTCAAGGGCGGCGATGGCGGCGTACTGGGCGGCTGTCGGGGCCGACATCATCACGTACTGGTGGACCTTCATGGCGGCTTCGGCGAGAGGCGCGGGCGCGGCCAGCCAGCCGATGCGCCAGCCCGTCATGGCGTAGGTCTTGCTGAAGCCGCCAATCAGCATGGTGCGGTCGCGCATCCCCGCGATCGAGGCGAAGCAGGCGTGTTCGCCCTCGTAGGTAAGGCGCGCGTACAGCTCATCGCTGATCACGGCGAGGTCGTTGGCGGCGGCGACGCGGGCCACGGCTTCGAGGCTGGAGCGGTCCATCGTCGCGCCCGTGGGGTTGGCGGGATACCCGAAGAGAAGCGCCTTCGTGCGTTCGTTGACGCGCTCCGCGAGGTCGCTGGCGAGCAGGCGGAACTCGTGCCCGGCACTCGTGGGGACGGGCCGGAAGCGCCCCTTCGCCATCGTCACGGCGGGCTCATAGGCGACGTAGCTGGGGTCGGGGCAGAGCACCTCGTCGCCGTCGTCGATGAGGGCGCGCAGGGCGATGTCGAAGGCCTCGCTGGAGCCGCTCGTGACCACGATCTCGGTGGTGGGGTCATAGGTGACGCCGTAGAGCGCCTGCAGCTCCGCGCTCAGCGCCTCGCGCAGCTCCGGCAGTCCGTAGTTGGAGGTGTAGTGGGTTTCGCCCCGCTCGATGCTCTCCAGGGCGGCGCGGCGGATCGGTTCTGGCGTTACATAATCCGGTTCGCCGACGCCGAGGGAGATGACGTCGTCGATGGCGCTGAGCAGGTCGAAGAACTGGCGGATGCCGCTGGCGGGCACGGAGGCGAGGCTCCGCGAGATGAAGCGTTCCGCTCCGGGGGAGTTGTGCGTCACGGCTCCGTTCCTCTCGCCCCCCGCTGGCGGCGGATACGAAGAAGCCGCCCCGCGGGCGGCTTTCGTTCCTGTGCGTCCCTGAACCGCTCGCACTGCTTAGCCGCGCGCGTGCGCCGCCGCCGCAGCGGCAGGGGCGAGTCGCGGAGCAGTCAGCGTGCGGTCCACCGCCTGACTCTGGGCATGGCGACCATTAGGGTCAAGGGTTGCTGCGGCGTGCGGGAGCGGGGCTAGAGCGGCGCAAGGCGGTTCGCCTGGCCGAGCGACTGCTCGAAAGCGTGGCCGATCTGGAGCACGGTCCCCTCATCCCCGAGGTCCCCGATGATCTGCAAGCCCACGGGCAGGCCCTCGCTGAGACCGCAGGGAAGGCTGAGGGCGGGGAGCCCCGCGACCGCGCTCGGGAGCGTGTAGATGTCGTTCAGGTACATGGCGTAGGGATCGTCGAGCTTCTCGCCGCAGGGGAAGGCGACGCCCGGCGTGGTCGGCGTAACAAGCGCGTCGTAGCGCGTGAAGGCCTCGCGGAACTCATCGCTGATGAGGGTCCGCACCTGCTGCGCCTTCAGGTAGAACTGGTCGTAGTAGCCCGCGCTCAGGGCGTACACGCCGAGCATGATGCGCCGCTTCACCTCGTCGCCGAAACCCCGCTCGCGGGTCTGCTCCATGTTCTCCCACATACCGCCGCCGCGTTCGCTGAGGCCGTACTTGACGCCGTCGTAGCGGGCGAGGTTGGAGCTCGCCTCGCTCGGCGCGATGAGGTAGTAGACCGCCAGCGCGTGTTCGGTCATGGGCAGGGAGAGGTCGGTGTCGATCTCGCAGCCGAGGGATTCGAGCCGCGCCAGCGCCTCTTCGATGCGGTCGCGCACGCCGCGCTCCATGCCCTCGATGAAGTACTCGCGGGGGACGCCGATCTTCTTGCCCCGCACATCCTGCCCCAGGTAGTGGCGCGTATCCGGTCGGGGGGACGGGTCGCTGGTCGAGTCACGGGGGTCATGGCCGCTGACGCCGTCGAGGATGGTGGCGACGTCCTCGACATCGCGACCGATGGGGCCGACCTGGTCAAGCGAACTGCCGAAGGCGATGACGCCGAAGCGGCTGACGCGCCCGTAGGTCGGGTCAAGGCCGACGACGCCGCAGAGGGCGGCCGGCTGGCGGATGCTGCCCCCTGTATCGCTGCCCAGCGCGGCCAGGCATGCGCCCGCGGCGACGGCCGCGGCGGAGCCGCCCGAGCTGCCCCCGGGGACGCGATCGACGTCCCACGGATTGCGCGTCGCGCCGAAGGCGGAGTGCTCCGTGCTTGAGCCCATCGCGAACTCGTCCATGTTCGCCTTGCCGACCATCACGGCGCCGGCGCGCTTCAGTTGTTCGTACACGTGGCTGTCGTAGGGCGGGATGAAGTCGCCGAGCATGCGTGAGCCGGCGGTCGTGCGCACGCCCTTCGTGACGATGAGATCCTTGACCGCGAAGGGGATGCCGGTGAGGGGCGTGGCCGTTCCCGCGGCGAAGCGGGCGTCGGCCTCGCGCGCCTGTTCCAGGGCGAGTTCGCCGGTGCGCGTGATGTAGGCGTTGATGACAGGCTCGACCGCCTCCACGCGCTCCAGCGCCGACTCCGTCAGTTCGACCGCGGAGAAGGCCTTTGCGCGCAGGCCCTCCTGCGCCTCGTGCGCCGTGAGCCCCCAGAGTGCGCTCATTCGAGGACAGCGCGCACGCGGATGAGCCCGTCTTCGGTCTCGGGCGCGTTGCTGAGGGCGTCGTTGCGCGGGAGGGAGGGCGTGACCGCGTCCGCGCGCATGACGTTCTGGAGGGGCAGGGGGTGGGCGGTCGGCTCAACGCCTTCCGTCTCCACGGCGGCGAGCGCCTCGAAGTGGCTGAGGATGTCGGAGAGCTGGCTGGCGAGGCGGTCCACCTCGGCGTCGCTCAGGCCGAGGCGCGCGAGCTTGCCGATGTGGAGTACCTGATCGCGGGAGACTGACATGGGCGCGATCGTACACAGGGCTTCGCGCACGTGCCCGCAATCGCGCGCTTTGCTAGGCTCGATACGATGCGGCGCCCCGCCCATCCCACGCGCGTCCGCCCCTTCCGTCCTCCGTCTGCGCGCGCCCACGACCATGTCTAGCCGCGTCGTCATCCGCCGGCGGCTGCGGGAGCGCCGTGGACGCGAGCGGCGGGGCGGGTTCCCGATCTGGGCGATCGCGCTGCTGCTGGCGGGGTTCATCGGGTCCGCCACGCTGGCGGCGGGGGCGGGCAGCGTCTTCGCCGTCTACCAGCACTACGCGCGGGATTACGTCCCCATCGAGGATCTGCTCATCGAGCGCCAGGTCGGCATCACGCGCGTCTTCGACCGCACGGGCAAGGTGGAGTTGGGCGTGCTCACCAATCCCGCGCAACAGCTGCTCCATCCCGTGGCGCTGGATGACATCTCGCAGAGCATGATCGACGCGACCGTCTCGACCGAGGACAACATCTTCTGGACGCACCCGGGGGTGAACTACCGCGGTCTGGCGCGGGCGGCGTGGGAGAACTACGTGGGGGGCGGCATCGGCACAGGCACGGGCGGCTCCTCGATCACGCAGCAGCTCATCAAGAACGTCTACATCTGCGGGAGCTTCACGGACCCCGAGGATCCGTGTGTGGCCGAACGCACGCTCGACCGCAAGCTGCGCGAAGTCGCCTACGCCATCGAGCTGGAGCGGGACTACACGAAGGAGCAGATCCTCACCTGGTACCTGAACCAGATCTCGTACGCCGATCGCTATGTGGGGGTGCAGGCGGCGGCGCAGGGCTACTTCCGCAAGGACGCGTCCGACCTCACGCTGGCGGAGTCGGCGATGCTGGCGGGCATCCCCCAGTTCCCCACGCGCTATCACCCGCGCCTCAACTGCCTGCGCGACGCTGACGCCGCCTGCGTGCGCGACGCGCGGGGGCGGATGACGGTCGGGGGCGCGGCCAAGGCGCGCCAGGAGACCGTCATCGACCTCATGGTCACGCATGGCTGGATTCCGTACGCCGCGGCGGAGGAGGCCAAGGCGGAGACGCTCTACGTGTACCCGGCGGCGACCACCGCTGCGCAGGACGCGTCCGCGTTTATCGAGAACCAGGTGGAGCCGCGGCTGGTGCGTCTGTGCGAGGCCGGCCTTCTGCCGCGCCTGGAGAACGTCCCCGACTGCGAAACGAGCGTGCACAGCGCGGGCTGGACCGTGCGCACCACGCTTGACTGGACCGCCACGCAGCAGGCGCTGGCGCTGGCGCGAACGGCCATCGAACAGGGGCTGGAGACGGGCTGCGAATGCCACAACGCGGCCATCGTCACGATCGAACCCGAGAGCGGCGAGATCATGGTGTACGCCCCCAATCGCGATCCCTCGCTCACCTCCGATCCGCGCGTCGCCGGCAGCATCGACCAGCTCGTGGAGATCAACCAGCCCGGTTCAGCCTTCAAGCCAGCGGTCTATCTCGCGTGGTTCGAATACGCGGAGAAGGCCCCGATGAGCGTCCTCTGGGATACGAATCCGCTGAAGCTCGATGACCGCGACGTGGAGATCGTGAACCCGCGCCCCAAACCCCGCACCGAGGGCCTCGTGAGCGCGCGCGCGGCCCTCGGCGGCTCCCAGAACGTCCCCGCCTTTCGCGCCGCCCAGGAAGCGGGCATTGAGAACGTGATCACGATGGCGAAACGGCTCGGTATCACCACGCTCCAGCAGCAGTTCGACCCCACCTTCGTCTCCCACCTCGATATCTACTACGGCGCCACGATCGCGACTGGCGGGGCGAACATCCGCGCCGTGGACATGGCCTACATGAACGCGATTATCGCCAACATGGGGGTGATGGTGGGCGTGCCCCACTACGCCGCCACGGTCTCGCCGGAGGATCTCAACAACACCGCCTTCGACGAGGGCGTCGACTACGAGAACGCGCTCCAGCAGAAGCTCGACTTCCAGCACGGACACCTGCGCCTGCCGGGCACGCGCCTCCTTGACCCGGTCGTCGTGCTCGAAGTGCGCGACATCAACGATCGCGTCATCTTCCTGCACGAGGAGCCGCAACGCATTCGCACCGTGGACGCGGGCAGCGTCTGGCTGCTGCACACGATCATGTCCGACTGCACCGCGCGCTTCATCATCTGGTCCTGCGGCCAGAGCAACGAGGACATCCGCCTCGACGCCTTCGTGAACGGCGAGCGGCTGCCGGGGGGCATCAAGACGGGGACGCAGCAGGGACCGCTGGACGCCTCCGACACCCTCGAAACGTGGATGAACGGCTACTCCCGCCACGCCGCCACGGCTGTCTGGGTGGGCAACGCCACGAATGAGCTCGTGATCGACGAGGGCTTCGTGTCCGCGCGCGCGACGACCTGGCTGTTCAAGAACTGGATGGGCGGCTACCACAGCTACCTGCTGGAGGAAGGGCGCATCGACGCCATCAAGGATTTCGGGGAGCTGCAGCCGCAGAACGTAGCGCAGACCGATTTCCCCACGCCCGCCACGGACCGCGAGCTCGAAGGGGGATGCGATCAGGTGGTCGAGGCGTGGGTACGGACGGACGTCGAGTACGAGGACCAGTGCGAGGAGGCGATTATCGACACCCGCAACGGGCTCCTCGCGTCGAGCAAGACGCCCCTGCGTTATCGCAGCGCCCAGCGCTTCGTGAAGCTCCCTGAGTGGAAATTCGAAAGCGCCATCGAGCTCGTGGAAGAGCCGCCGGAGGAGCTGGACGCGCTCATCCCCCTCGCCCCCGAGGAACAGAGCGACGGGGAAGGCGCCATCGCCATCCTGCTGCCGTTCCCCGGCGCGACCGTGGCGCTGGGCGCGGACGTTTTCGGCACGGTGAACGCGGCCCGCCTGACGGAGTGGCTGCTTGAAATCGCGCCCGGGGCGAGGCCGGAGGACGAGGACTGGGTCACGCTCGCAACGGGCGATGCCAATCGCGCGAACGCGAGGCTGGGGACCATCGAGCTGGAGGAGTTCGAGCCACGCGTCTACACGCTCAGGCTGACGGTCCGGCAGGGCCTCCGCGCGCCGCTGCGGGAGGCCATCCTCGTGAACGTGGTCGCCGGGACGCCGCCGGCGGACGGCGACGATCCCCCCGAACCGATCATCGATGATCCGCCGGACCCGTCGCCCTAGCGGAAACGCGCGTTGACTTTCAGCCCAACGGACGCCGCCCACTCCCCCGCGTTCACCTTGCGGGCGCCCTGCGGCTGGACGCGCTTCACGTGCAGCACGCCGCCGTTGAGCCGCAGATCGAAGCTGTCCGCCTCGACGCGCAGAACGGCTCCGGGCATGCCCGGCTCCTCGCGCAGGGAGAGGCGGCAGTCAAACAGGCCCAGCCGCTCCCCCCGTCGCGTGGTCCACGCGCCCGGCTGGGGATTGCAGCCGCGGATGCGGTCATAGACGCGTTGCGCCGGTTCGTGCCAGGGGATGCGCGCGTGCTCCTCCGTACAGGGCGGTTCGTAGGTGGAGCGGGCGTGGTCCTGCTCGATGCGTGGAGCGCCGCCCGCCGCGACGAGCGCGACGGCCTCGGCCATGGCCTCGACGCCCATGGGGAAGAGCCGCTCGAAGTAGAGCGAGCCGAGGGTGTCGTCGGGCCCGATCTCGCAGCGCTTCTGGAGGAGCACGGGGCCGGTGTCGATGCCCTTGTCGGGCCAGAAAACGCTGAGCCCTGTCTCGTTCCGGCCGAAGATGATGGGCCAGTTCATGGCGGAGGAGCCGCGATGGAGGGGCAGCAGGCTGGGGTGGTACTGGATCGTGCCCTGGCGGGGCGCGGAGAGCGCTTCCTCGGGCAGCAGCTCGGTGACGAAGGCCATCACGCCGAGTTCGGCGCCGGCCGCGCGCCAGGCGGATAAGCCCTCCTCGTCCTTGAGCGCGGCGGTATCGATGGGCGTGAGTCCGGCCGCTTCGGCCGCCGTCCAGAGGGGGTCGGGGCGGGCGCCCTCGCGGGGCGCGGGAGCGGAGGCGGCCACGATCTCGACGCCCTCCTCGATCAGACGCGTGAGCACGGCCTCGCCGAAGGCGGCCTGACCGATGATCGAGACGCGCATACGTTCCTCCCTCGGGCCAGACGGCTCAGCGGGAGCCTACACCAGGAGGCGGGGCGAGCGTGTAAGGCGCGTGCGGGCCTACACTGGCGGCGTGATGCTGCCGCGATCAGTGTCCCAAGGAGCCTTCCAGGGCGGCGCCGGCGCCGCCCTGCCGCGCGACGGAGCCGGGGCCTGGCCTTGCGCCTGAGCCCGTAGCCGTTCCGCCCCCTTGCGCCAGGAGGTTCCCCCTGTGGTCCGCATCGAACCCGCCCGACTGATCGACGCCGACGCCATTCACGCCCTGATCGACGCCTGGGCGCAGCGCGGCGAGATGCTCGAACGTCCCCTTGCCGAAATACACGAGGCGATCCGTGATTTCAAGGTCGCGCGTGAAGGTCGCGCCATCGTGGGCTGCGGCTCGCTCCACATCATGGGAAGCGACCTCGCCGAAATCCGTTCCCTCGCCGTGCGCGAGGACCAGCACGGGAAGGGCGTGGGCGCCGCCATCGTCGAGGCCTGCGTGGAGGACGGGCGGGAGCTGGGCATCGAGCGCGTCTTCGCCCTCACCTACCAGCCCGGCTTCTTCGAACGCCAGGGCTTCACGCTCGCGAACGTGATGGATTTCCCCCAGAAGGTCTGGAATGAGTGCGTGCGCTGCCCGTTCTTCACGGACTGCCGCGAGATCGCGGTCGTGCGCGCCCTGCGCGCGGAACGCGGGGAATCCCGCGACCGTTCGCGCTGACGGCGTCCGCCGCTAGTAGCGGGAGATGTCGATCTCCTGCTGGGTGATGAACTCGAGCAGGGCGGGCGTTCCCGCCTCGGTCTGCGCGACGCCGCGCCTGATCGCGGGCGCGATTTCGGCGGCCTCGGTCACGCGCTCGCCATAGCCCCCGAAGGCCTTCGCCATGTCGGCGTAGTTCCCGCTGATGTCGGTGCTGCGGTACTTCTCCGTGGCGGTCTGCATGATGGGCAGTTCGATGGCCATGGAGAAGTTGTTGAGGAGGATGGAGAGGATGGGGATGCGCTCGCGCACGGCGGTCTCGAAGTCCATGCCCGTGAAGCCGATGGCGGCGTCGCCCCAGACGTTCACGCAGAGCTTGTCGGGGCGCGCGAGCTTCGCGCCCATGGCGTAGCCCAGCCCCGTGCCGAGCTGCGTGGTCTTGCCCCAGCCGATGTAGCTGAGGGGCGCGCGACTCTCCCAGAAGGGCGAGAGCTGGTCGCGGGGACTGCCCGCGTCGTGCGTGATAATCGTGTTCTCCACGTCCACGGTGTGGAGCAGATCGTGGATGACGCGGTAGGGCGAGAGCGGCGAGGAACTGTCCGTCAGCTTCGGCGCCCACTCCGCGAGCCAGTCCCGCTTCGTGGCCGCGATGCGGTCTGTCGCGTCAGCGCGCGCGGCGCCGGCGCCTTCGAGTTCGCGGAGGAGGGCCGTGAGCGTCAGCTTCGCGTCGCCGATGAGGGCGTGGGCGGAGGCGACGTCCTTGTTCACGTCGGCGGGATCGAGGGTGGCGTGAATGATTGTCTTCCCCTTCGGCATGGCGACCCCGAAGCCGGTGGCGGCGAAGCTGCAGCCGACGCCAAAGATGACGTCCGCTTCTTCCAGGAACTCGTGGACGGCGCGGGGGATGGCGCGTCCCCCGGAGCCGAGCGCGAGGGGATGGTGCTCGGGGAAGGCGCTCTTGCCCTGAAGGCTCGTCGTGACGGGAATGCGGAGGCGTTCGGCGAGCTCCCGCAGCTCATCCCAGGCTTTCGCGTAATGAACGCCCTGGCCGGCGTAGATGACGGGCCGCTCAGCCTCGCGCAGAACCGCGGCGACGGCGCGCACGGCTTCGGGGTCGGGGCCGGAGCGGAGGGTGGGCGCGGGCTCATAGGGGAAGTCATCGGGAACCTCCTCCCGGAAGACGTCGCCGGGAATCTCGATGAGCACGGGGCGGGGGCGGCCGTTCCGTACTTGCGTGAAGGCGCGCCGCATGACATCGGGCACGGTCGCGCCCATGGTGACCTGCTCCGTCCACTTGGTGATGTGCTGGAAGTTGAGGAAGGAGTTGAAGTTGGGCGCGGTGTTGGTGAGGCGACGCGCATAGCCGCCGGGCAGGACGAGGATGGGCGCGGAGTCGCCGTAGGCCTGGGCCACGCCCCCGAAGGCGTTCTCCGCGCCGGGGCCATGCTGCATGGCGAAGACGCCGATGCGCTCGCCCGAGTTCAGACGGCTGAAGGCGTCCGCCATGTGCAGGCCGACGCGCTCCTGGCGCACGATGATCGTGCGGATGTCGGCGCGCGCGGCCGCCTCGATGATGGGATTGACGGGGTAGGCGATGAGGAACTCGACCCCTTCGCGCTTCAGAATCTCGGCAATGGCGTCGGCGACCTTCATGGCGTCCCCCTTGTGCTGGGCCGCGAGGGTCCGTTCGCGGCGGCGCCAGTGTACCGCTCGCCGTGGAGGGCGCTTGCCGCTAGGGAGGCGCGGCGCGCACAATCGGGCGCGATGCCCCTGCTCAGCGTGATCGCCGATACGCCCGGCGCCGGCAAGACCGGCGTCGCCGCCAGCGTTGCGCGCGCCCTCGCCTATTCCGGCCAGCGCGTGTGGCTGGCGCGCGGCGAGAGTTCCGAAGGCGCCGCGGCGGAAGACGCGCGCTGGTTCGGGAGCCTCGATTTCGCCCCCGGGAGCGCATCCACGCCCGTTGGCGCGAACGTCATCCCCCCGCCCAGCGGTGACGAGATCGTCGTGGCGGAACTGGACGCGCCCCTCGATCGCGCGGACGCGACCATTCTCGCGTCGCGCGGCCTGCCCGCCGCGGAACGCGTGGCCGCAATCGCGCCGGCGGCGGTGGTCGCGCTCGATCTTCCCGCTTCCGCCGTGAACGAGGCGCCGGAGGAGCTGGGCGGGGCGCCGCTGATCGCCATCGCCGAGGATCGCACGCTCGCCGGCTTCAGCGTCTCGGAGGCGCAAGCCGCCCTGCGCGCGGAGACGCTGGTTGAGGGCGATGGTCCGGACCTGACCTGCGACCACCTCGTGATCGCGCCGATCGGGTCAGACGCGGGGCAGCCCTACCTGAGCCGCTTTGAATCGAAGGCGGTGGTGGTGCGCTTCGACAAGACGGACCAGCACCTGGCCGCGCTGGCCACGGAGCCCGCCTGCCTCATCCTCACGGGGGGGCGGCGGCCGAGCGAGTACCTGTTCGACGCAGCGCAGGCGTGCGGCGTGCCCGTCATGCTCTCGCGCACGGATACCGAGAACACGGTCATCGCGCTGGAAGGCATCTTCGACCGCACGCGCTTCCACGGCGAACGCAAGCTGGAGCGGATGTCGGAGTTGCTGGGGGCGACCCCCCTGATGGAGCGGCTGGAAGCCGTCCTGCGCTAGCCCCCGCGCCGTCGCACGAGAGAGGTGGAGCGGCGCACGATGCCGCCCAGCGCCCCCTGGCCGGAAGCGCGCTCCTCGAGGTGGTTGGAAGCGGGCCCCGGACCGATGGATGAGGGCTTTTCGCGGGCGCAGTAGGGACAGGCGAGCCAGCCGTAATCGAGGGGCTTGCCACAGGCCGCGCAGGGCTCCTTCAGCTCCGTCAGACATGAGGGACAGACGAGGAAGTCGTCGCGGACGCGGCGGCGGCAGGCGGGGCACGCCTTCTGATCGTCCAGATCCTGAAGGATGGCCTCCTCTTCGAGGGAGCGTTCGTAGAGCTCGGTCAGGGTCATGCGGGGGCGCAGGATCAGGTAGATCCAGTGGCCCGGCAGGAAGCCGGCGAGCACCAGCAGCACCGAGATGATCTGCATGATGGGGTCGCGGGTGCGCTGGCGGATGTCGCGGAACACCCAGAAGATGAGCGCCACCCAGATGATCGCGCCATAGATGGCGAGCACGGTCAGGACCAGCCGGATGGTGTCCTGCCAGGAGCCGCCGGGCCAATCGAACATCGAGCCTCCCTGCCTTCCGGCCACGCGCTCGCAGGCGTGGCGCGCAGGCCACGCCGCCACATCCTGAGCGTACAACATCATCCCCGGGCGCGCGATGAAAACTGTTCTGGAACCTGATCCAAACGGAAGCGCGGGAGCGGCGCACTCGCTACGATTGAGCGTGTGTCAGCCACGCAGCCCCCGTCCACGATCACTGAGAGTCTGAACCCGGTGCAAGGCGCCGCTGTGGAGCACCCGGGCGGCCCCCAGCTCATCCTCGCGGGACCCGGCAGCGGGAAGACGCGCGTCATCACGCACCGCATCGCCTGGCTGGTACGCGAACAGCGCATCCCCCCCTGGCGCATCCTCGCGGTGACGTTCACGAACAAGGCCGCGCGCGAGATGCGCGCGCGCGCGCAGAGCCTCCTCGGGGAGGACGCGGAGCAGCTCCACCTCGGCACCTTTCACTCGATGTGCGCGCGCTGGCTGCGCGCCCACGGGGAGGCAATCGGCCTCTCGCCCAACTACGTGATCTACGACGACGCGGACCAGATCGCGCTGATGAAGCGGGTGCTGGAGAGCCTGGGCCTCGACGCACGGCAGTTTTCGCCGCGCTCCGTGCTCGCGGCCATTTCCAGCGCCAAGAGCGAGATGAAGGCCGAGGAGATCTTCAGGGGGCCGAGCGAGAGCTACTTCCAGGAAGTGACGGCCCGCGCCTGGGAGCGCTACCAGCAGGGGCTGCGGGAAGCGTCCGCGCTCGATTTCGATGATCTGCTGGTCGAGACGGTGCGGCTCTTCCGCGAGTCGGACGAGGCGCGGGAGCGTCGCGCGGGGCAGTACCTGCACGTCCTCGTCGATGAGTTCCAGGACACGAATCCGGCGCAGTACGCCCTCACCCGGCAGCTCGCCTCCGTGCACGGGAACATCTGCGTGGTCGGAGACCCTGACCAAAGCGTCTATTCGTGGCGCGCGGCTGACCCCCGCAACACCCGCTACTTCCAGCGTGACTTCCCCGAGGCGGCGACCTACCTGCTGGAGCAGAACTACCGCTCGACCCAGCCCATCCTCGACGCCGCCAACGCCGTCATCGCGAATAACCGCAGCCACATCGAGCGCGCCCTCTGGACCGAGCGCAGGGGCGGGCAGGCGCTCACCCGGTACGAGGCCTACAACGACGAGGAGGAGGCGGAGTTCGTGGCGCGCGAGGTGGAGCGCCTGATGGCGGCGGACCAACCGTTGGGCTCGATCGCCGTCCTCTACCGCATGAACGCGCAGTCGCGGGCAATCGAGGAGGCGCTCGTGCGACGGCGCATCCCCTACCGCCTGGTTGGCGGCGTGCGCTTCTACCAGCGCCGCGAGGTCAAGGACCTCATCGCCTATCTGCGACTGGTCCACAACCGGCTGGACGAGGCAAGCCTGTTGCGCATCGTCAACGTGCCCGCGCGGGGCATCGGCGGCGCCACGCTGGCGCGCCTTGCGGAATACGCCGGCGCCACCGGTCTGACGCTCTGGGACGCCTGTGAGGGGGCGGCGCGGGGTGAACCGCTCCCCGGGATCGCGCCGCGCGCGGCCATGGCCATCCGCCGCTTCGTGCGCTCCATCGACGCGATGCGCGCCCAGCGCGTCCTCCCCCTTCCCGAACTGCTCGACCTCGTGCTTCAGGAGAGCGGCTATGCGGAGTACCTGCGCGAGCGCGACGAGAGCGCGGAAGAGCGGATGGAGAACATCCTGCAGCTGCGCACGGTGATGGCGCAGTACGAGGACACGACCGGCGGGGGCGCGGGCGACCTCGCCAGCTTCCTCCAGGACGTTTCCCTGGTGGCGGATGTCGATGATCTGGACAGGGCGGTCGAGGCGGTCACCCTGATTACGCTGCACGCGGCCAAGGGACTCGAGTTCCCCGTTGTGTTCCTTGTGGGGATGGAGGAGGGCGTGCTTCCCCATAGCCGCTCCTTCGACGATCCCCGCCAGCTGGAGGAGGAACGTCGCCTGGCCTACGTCGGCATTACCCGGGCCGAGGACCTCGTCTATCTGACGCGCGCCTACCGGCGCTACCTTGGCGGACGCGCGCTCACGAACCCGCCATCACGCTTCCTCGACGAGATACCGGAGCATCTGCTCCAGCCATACCGAAGCGGTGAACGGCGGACCGTGCGGACGCCCGCCAGCGTGGCCTCCCGACCATCCCCGCCGCCGGCCGCCGCCGATCCCGTCGCCGCCGCCGTCGAGCAGCAGTGGCAGGCGGGCGAACGCGTGCGGCATGCGCGCTTCGGCGAAGGGATCGTCGTGAGCTGCCAGAAGCGGCGGGATGACGTAGAGGTGGTGGTCGCGTTCGATGACCAGAAGGCGGGCGTCAAGCGGCTCCTGCAGAGCCTCGCGCCGCTGGAGCGGGCCTAGCCCTGGCCCGCCTGCCCGCCCGTGTCGCGTTTCGGGACCATGACCTTGCGCGTGAAGGTGAGGACCGTCTCCCCCCGCTGGTTATAGCCGCGCGTCTCGACCGTGACGACGCCGCGGTCGTTGCGGGAGCGGGACTCGACCTTGCCGGTCACGGTCGTCTCCGCGTACACGGTGTCGCCGTGGAAGGTGGGGGCGGTATGACGCAGTGACTCGACTTCGAGGTTCGCGATCGCCTTCCCCGAAATCTCCGTGACGGTCATGCCGAAGACGATGGAGTAGACGAGCGTGCCCACCACCACGTTCTGGCCGAACTGCGTCTCCTCCGCGGCGTACCGCGCGTCGATGTGGAGGGGATGGTGGTTCATCGTCTGCATGCAGTGGAGCACGTCGTCGTACTCGGTGATGGTGCGGCCGGGCCAGTGTTTGAAGACGTCGCCCACCTCGAACTCCTCGTAGTAGCGACCGAAGGTCTCGCGCCCGTCGTGGACAGTCATGCACTCGCTCCTGGCTTTTGGCTGGCTGGGGTTCCGCCCGCGCCTTCCCCCGCGCTAGTCGATGGCGTACTCGCGGAGGAGGTTGCGGGCGATGAGGATCTTCTGGATGTCGCTGGTGCCCTCCGCGATGACCATCACGGGGGCGTCGCGGTAGTAGCGTTCGAGGGGCAGCTCCTTGCTGTAGCCCACGCCGCCGTGGAGGCGCAGCGCCTCGAGGACGACCTCCTGGCAGACTTCCGTGGCGAAGAGCTTGGCCATGCCCGCTTCCAGATCGGTGCGGTCGCCGCTGTCCTTGCGGCGGGCGGCGTCGAAGGTCAGGAGGCGCGCCGCGCGGATCTTCGTCGCCATCTCGGCGAGGCGGATCTGCTGCGCCTGGTGCTGCCCGATGGGCTTCCCGAAGGCGACCCGCTGCTGGGCGTAGGCGATGGCGTCCTCGAAGGCCGCCTGGGCCACGCCCACGCCGCGCGCGGCCACGTTGATGCGCCCCACCTCAAGCGCGCTCATGACGTGCTGGAAGCCGCGCCCCTCGCCGCCGCTGAGGAGGTTGTCCGCGGGCACGCGCGCGTTGTCGAAGGCGAGCTCCGTCGTCTCGACGCCCTTGTAGCCCAGCTTTTCCAGCTTGCGCCCGACCAGGAAGCCCTCCGTCCCGGGCTCCACGAGGAAGGCGCTGATGCCGCGATGGGCGGGCTGCGCCTCGACGTCGGTCTTGGTCAGCACGAGGTAGACGCCGGCGCGCTGGCCGTTCGTCACCCACATCTTCTGGCCGTTGACGATGTAGTCATCGCCGTCGCGCGCGGCCTGCGTCTTGATCGCCTGCGCGTCGGAGCCGGCGTCGGGTTCGGTAATGCTGAGGGCGGCGCGGATTTCGGGCTCGGTCATGCGCGGCAGGAAGCGCTGCTTCTGCTCGTCCGTGCCGTAGGTGGAGATGGCGTAGCCGACGAGAACGTGCGTGTTGAGCACGCCCGCGAGGCTCATCCAGCCCCGCGCGAGTTCGATGCAGACGCCCGCGTAGCACTCAAAGCTGAGGTCGAGGCCGCCGTACGCCTCGGGAACCTTGATCGCGAAGAGCCCCATCTCGGCCATGCCCGCGACGAGCGGTTCGGGGTACGCATCGGCGTGTTCGTACTCGCTGGCGATGGGCTTGACCTCGCGGTCCACCCACACGCCCACGTTGGGCACGATCTCCCGGGCCACGGGATCGAGGATGTCGGCGGCGAAGTCACGCGCCATGCAGGGGGCTCCCTTCCACGGTGGGGTGATGCAGCCGCGCGAACACGGCCCGGGCTAGCTCCGTCCCTGCCCCTCTTCGGTGGCGCCGACGAGGATGGCCATGTTGCCGTCGGGATGGCGGTTCTCGTACATGAGCTGGTGGCAGGCGCCCGTCTCCTCGAAGGGGAAGACGCGGGAGAGACAGGGATCGATCTTGCCCTCGATGACGAGTTCGTTGAAGGCGCTCGCCTGCTCGTCATTGGCGAAATGCGAGCCCTGGAAGCGCTTCTGGCGCATCCACAGATAGCGCAGATCGACATCCGCGTTGTAGCCCGTGGTACCCGCGCAAATGACGACCATGCCCCCTGTGTCGCAGACGAAGATGGAGGTCGGGAGGGTGTCCTCGCCCGGGTGTTCGAAGACGATGCGCGGGTTGCGGCGCTCGCCGAGCACGTCCCAGATGGCCTTGCCGAAGGCGCGCGCGCCTTTCTGGAACTCGCCCATGCCGGCCAGGTCCTCCCAGTTCGGCAGACGGCCCCAGTGATCGAAGTCCTTGCGGTTGATGTAGCCGACGGCGCCGAGCTGCTTGCAGAACTCGCCCTTCTCCTCGCTGGAGACGACGGCGATGGGCCGCGCTCCCCGCAGGGCGGCGATCTGAATGGCCATCGTGCCGAGGCCGCCGGCCCCGCCCCAGATGAGCGCCACATCGTTCTCGCGGACGTCATGGGGGGGCCAGGAGCAGAGCATGCGGTAGGCCGTGGCCCCCACAAGCGTGGGCGCGGCCGCCTCTTCCCACGTCAGATGGGGCGCCTTGGGCAGGCACTGGTGCGCCTGCACTTTCGTGAATTGCGCGAACGATCCCCAGTTCGTTTCGTAGCCCCAGATGCGGAAGGAGGGGTCATACATCGGGTCCTCGCCCGCTGTCACCCACGGCGCGTGCACGTCCCAGATGCCGCAGTGCATGATCACCTCGTCGCCAACCTTGATGTTGCGAACGTTCTCGCCGACCGCGTAGACGATGCCGGCGGCGTCCGAGCCCCCGATATGGAAGTCCTCGGTTTCGCCCGCCTTCTGGCGCGCGGCGATGACATCGATGGGGATGCCGAGGCCGGCCCAGACATTGTTGTAGTTGACGCCCGCCGCCATCACGTACACGAGCGCGTCATCGGGCCCCAGGGGGGGGATGTCGACAATCTCGGGGGCGAAGGCCTGGATGGGCTCCCCGAAGCGGGACTCGCGAATGAGCTGGGCGTGCATGCGCCTGGGGACTTCGCCCAGTGGAGGCGCTTCTCCGAGGGGGTAGAGATCACGTCCGGCGGCGGTCATGCAGGGCCTCTGTCGGCGAGGGTGAGGAAATGGTACGCCCGCGCGTGACAGGCGCAACAGGTCGCGCCGCCGGCCGCGCCGGCCGCGCCGTTTGGTCCCTGGCGGGGCGTCCGTGCTATAGTGCCGCGGGCCCGAGAGAGATTTCACAAAGACCACGGCGTGCTCCACGAATACGGCCACATCGCTATCCTTGTCGTCATCGCGCTCATCTTCCCGGCGGGCGCGATTGTGCAGTCCTGGGCGTTTAAGTTCGTCAACATCCGCCCCGAGGTCCCCTCTGACCCGGTCAAGGAGGACACCTACGAGTGCGGCATGGTGACGCGCGGCCCGGCGCTCACGCAGTTTAACTTCCGCTTCTACTACATCGCCCTCCTCTTCCTCCTGTTCGATGTCGAGATCGTGTTCCTCTTCCCCTGGGCGGTCGTGTTCGAGGACGCGGGGCTTGTGGGGCTGGGCAAGATCGCGATCTTCGTGGGCACGTTCGTGATCGGTGGCCTCTACGCCTGGCGCAAGCGCGCGCTGGAGTACAACTGATGACGCGCTGGTGGACGGGCGAGGAGCTCGGCGCGGCGGCGGAACGGCTGGCGCCGGGATCGGTCGCAGGGACGACCGAAACGGCCTGCGTGCTCAAGCCCGAGCGCGCGCTGGAGGCGTTCCGCGCCCTGCGCGATGACCCCGAGACCAACTTCGCCCACCTCTCCAACCTCTGTGGCGTGGATCAGTGGGACCGCTTCGAGGTGGTCTACCACCTGCAATCGCTGGAGCGGAACCAGATCGCCTGCGCGAAGGTCGAGGCGCACGACCGCGAGGAGCCCTCGGTCCCGAGCGTGACCGGCGTCTGGCACGGGGCCTGGATTCAGGAATCGGAGACGTACGACCTCTTCGGCATCCGCTTCGAGGGCCACCCCAACCTGCAGCGCATCCTCCTCTGGGACGGCTATCCCGGGCATCCGCTACGCAAGGACTTCCTCGCCATGCCCGGCGGACTGCAGCCCGGGCTGAACGAGTTCGCGGGCGCCGCCGCCAAACCCGAACCCCCGGTGCGGCCTGTCACATGAGCGAGATCGTCCAGTCCGAACCGTTCGTCATGAACATCGGCCCGCAGCACCCCTCCACGCACGGCGTCTTCCGTGTGAAGGCGACCGTCGACGGCGAGAAAATCACCGACGCGGAGATGGTGATCGGCTATCTGCACCGCTCCATGGAGAAGCTGGCGGAAGAGCGCACCTACACGCAGAACATCCCCTTCACGGACCGCACCGATTACCTGAGCAGCATGTCTAACAACCTCGGCTACTGCCTCGCCGTGGAGAAACTGGCGGGCATCGAGACGCCCCCGCGAGGCCAGGCCATCCGCGTGATCATGGCGGAGCTGCAGCGGCTGGCGAGCCACTGCATGGGCGCGGGCGCCTTCGCCAACGACACCGGCGCGTGGCAGACCCCGATCATGTGGTTCATGCGCGAGCGCGAGAAGATCCTCGATATCTTCGAGATGACCAGCGGCGCGCGCCTCACCTGCAACTACATGCGCATCGGGGGCGTCGCCTTTGACCTGCCCGCTGGCTTCGAGGAACAAGTGCGCGCCTTCCTCGGCCCCATGCGCGACACGATCGACGACGGCGAGGGGCTGCTCTCGGGGAATGAGATATTCCTGGCGCGCGCGCGCGATGTGGCCGTGATCCCGCCGGAGCTGGCCATCAACGCCTCCCTCAGCGGACCGATGCTGCGCGGCAGCGGCGTCGCCTGGGACATCCGCAAGGCGGACCCCTACTGCGGCTATGAGCAGTACGACTTCGACATCCCCATCGGGTATCAGGGCGACGCTTATGACCGCTTCATCGTGCGGCTGGAGGAAATGCGGCAGAGCCTGCGCATCGTCGAGCAGGCGCTGGACGCCCTCCCCGGCGGACCGCACAGCACGGAAACGCCGCTGGCGCTGCGTCCGCCCGCGGGCGAAGCCTACGCGCGCATCGAGAGCCCCCGCGGCGAACTGGGCTACTACCTCGTCAGCGACGAAGGCCCCTCGCCCTACCGCTTCCACATCCGCCCGCCCTCGCTCATCAACCTCAGTGTGCTGAAAGAGATGACGGTGGGAGGATCGATCGCGGACGCCATCGTGGCGCTTGGCTCGACCGATATCGTCGTGGGTGAGATTGACCGCTGATGTTCGTACTCGCGACCGACCACTGGTACGACTTCCGCGATCTCTCGAACCTGTCGCGCGTCATCCTCGAGGGCATCGACAAGGTGGCGCCGTATGAGCTGGCCTACATCGTCGCCCCCATCATCGGCTTCGTGGCCGCGTTCGTGATCTTCGTGCTGCCCTCGCAGCTGTTCGTGGGCGTGTACGGCGAGCGCCGCATCATCGGGCGCATGCAGGCGCGCAAGGGGCCCAATCGCGTCGGGCCGCTGGGGCTGCTGCAGCCGGTGGCGGACGCGATCAAGCTGCTGCAGAAGGAAGCGCTCACCCCGACCGTGGCCGATCGCGCGTTGATGTGGGCGGCGCCGGTCTTCTTTGTGGCGCCGGCGGTGCTGCTCTTCGCGGTGATCCCGTTCGGCCCGAACATGGTCTTCGCGGACGTGCCCGCGGGGCTCATCTACTTCATCGCGATCTCGGGCCTGCCCGTGCTGGCCGCCTTCATCGCGGGCTGGAGTTCGAACAACAAGTACAGCCTCTACGGGGCGATGCGGATCGTGGCCATGTCCGTCAGCTACGAAGTCCCGCTCGTGCTGATGCTGCTCTGCGTGGTCGTGTTCACGAACACGATGAGCCTGCCGGGCATCGTGCAGTTCCAGGTGGAGAACGACCTCTGGCTGATCTTCATGCAGCCCCTCGCCTTCATCGTTTACTTCATCGCCGTCAGCGCCGAACTGAACCGCACGCCCACCGACATCGCCGAGGCGGAGTCGGAGATCGTGGCCGGCTACCTGACCGAGTACAGCGGCATGAAGTGGGGCCTCTTCTATGGCATGGATATCGGCTACGCGCTGGCCGCCGCCGCCTTCGCCTCGACCATCTTCCTCGGCGGCTGGTCCATGTGGGGCCTCGATCAGTGGGTCCCGCCGTGGCTCATCTTCATCGGCAAGACGCACCTCTTCTATTTCGTCTTCATCTGGACCCGGGGCACGCTTCCGCGATTGCGCATCGATCAGCTCATGGGCTTCGCCTGGAAGTTCCTGCTGCCGCTGGCCGTGTTCAACCTCTTCCTCGTGTCGCTGGAGCGTCTGTGGTGGTCGGAGGCGAACCTGAGCGACAACATCGTGTTCGCCTTCATGGCCATCAACATCCCCGTTTCGGCGGCGGCCGTGTATGTGTGGGCGCGGGTTCTCGGCTACAAGCCGGAGCGCGTGCCCACGCGACCGCGCCTCGTCCGCGAGGCGGGCGGCTACGTGCCCCTCGATGATCCGGCGCCCGGGGGAGGCGCGTAGATGGACAACGCCGGCGTGCAGATCGCGTTCTGGGTCCTCTCCTTCCTGACGCTGGCGGCGGCGGGCGGCGTGATGGTCTCGCGCAACCTGTTGCACGCGGCGCTGTTCCTGATCGTCGCCTTCATCGGGGTCGCCGGCTTCTTTGTCCTGCTCTCGGCGGAGTTCATCGCCATGGCCCAGATCGTCATCTACGTGGGCGCCATCGCGGTGCTGATTCTGTTCGCCATCGTGCTCACGCCGCGCTCCGTGCGGGATAACTCGGAGACGGCCATGGTGGGGCCCGCGATCCTGCTCGGGGTGGCGCTCACGGCCGTGTTCCTGTTCGTCATCCACGACACCGCCTGGTCAACGGGGGGCGACGCCGCGGGCCTTTCCGCCGCCGCCCTTGGCAGGGCCCTGCTCTCGACCTGGGTGCTGCCCTTCGAGATCGCGTCCGTGCTCCTGACCGCCGCCCTCGTGGGCGCGATCATGCTCGTGCGCTCAGAGACGGAAGAGAGCGAGGACGCCGGCGATGCTGACGCTTGAGCACTTCCTCACGGTAAGCGCGCTGCTCTTCTGTCTGGGGCTCGTGATCGCCCTCAGCAAGCGGAACGCGATCGGCGTGCTCATGGGCATCGAGCTGATGCTGAACTCAGTCAACATCACGCTGGTGGCGTTCTCGCGCTTCGGCGAGGGCGCCTCCCAGATCGCGGGGCACGCCTTCGTGGCCTTCGTCATCACCGTCGCCGCTGCGGAAGCGGCTGTCGCGCTCGCGCTTGCGGTGGCCGTCTACCGCAACCGCCAGACCGTCGAGGTCGACCAGCTCGACCTCCTGAAGTTGTAGCGCCATGTGGGTGGAGTTCATGAGCGTGGCGAACGGATACGTGGCGGAGACGTGGCGCGAGCTGTTCGCGGCCGAGGGCCTGCGCATCGTCATCATGCCGCCCGTGGGCCGTGGCGAGGACGCCTCCATGCGCGATGCGCGCGTCATCTACGTGCCCACGGGCAAGGCTCATGTGGCGCGCGAAATCCTGAGGAAGATCTGAGCCGATGATCCCACTTCTCGCAGCCGCGACGGGGGACGTTCCCGGGATCAGCGAGGGCCTGCTCTGGGCGATCATCCTCCTGCCGCTGGCGGCTTTCACGGCGATCGCGCTCTACCTGCGCAAGCTCCCGAAGATCGCGGGCTACCTCAGCATCCTCGCCATCGCCGCCTCCTTCGCCCTCTCGCTGATCACGCTGGTCGACGTGCTGGGCGCGGGCGGCGGCATCGCCATCCACTCCCATGAGTGGTTCCGCGCGGGGCCCCTGGAGATTGACCTCGGGGTGCGTATCGACGGCCTTACGGCGGTCATGCTGGTGGTGGTGTCGAGCGTCTCCCTGCTCGTACAGGTCTACTCACAGGGGTACATGGAAGGCGATCCCGGGTACGGGCGCTACTACGCCTACATGAGCCTCTTCATCACGGCCATGCTGGGGCTCGTCCTCGCGGACAACCTCTTCATGCTCTTCGTCTTCTGGGAGCTGGTGGGCCTTTCGAGCTACCTGCTCATCGGGTTCTGGTTCCACAAGCCGAGCGCGGCGGCGGCGGCCAAGAAGGCGTTCATCGTGACGCGCATCGGCGACCTGGGCCTGCTGGCCGCGATCCTGCTCATCTGGACGCGCGGCGGGACGCTCGCCATCGACGAGATCCACGAGCTCGCGTTGACGGGCGCGCTCGCGGGAACGACGCTCACGCTGTTCGCGCTGGGGCTCTTTGCGGGGGCGGTGGGCAAGAGCGCGCAGTTCCCCCTGCACGTCTGGCTGCCCGACGCGATGGAGGGTCCGACGCCCGTCTCCGCCCTCATCCATGCCGCCACGATGGTCGCCGCCGGCGTCTACCTGATGGCGCGCTTCTTCCCCGTGCTTGAGGCCTCGCCGGACGCGCGCGAGGTGGTCGGCTGGATCGGGGCGGCGACGGTGGCGGTGGGCGCCTCGATCGCGCTCGTGCAGACCGACCTCAAGCGCGTGCTCGCCTACTCCACCATCAGCCAGCTCGGCTACATGATGCTGGCGCTGGGCGTGTTCGGCTATGCGGTGGCGGTCTTCCACCTGTTCACGCACGCCTTCTTCAAGGCGCTCCTCTTCCTCGGCAGCGGTTCCGTGAACCACGCCACCAACACCTTCGATATGCGCCGCATGGGGGGCCTGCGCACGGTTATGCCGATCACCTTCTGGACGTTCCTGATCGGGACCCTCAGCCTCGCGGGCGTGTTCCCGCTGGCGGGGTTCTGGTCCAAGGACGAGATCCTGCTGGAGGCGTGGGTGAACAACCGCGCCCTCTATGTGGTGGCCGCGATCGCCTCCTTCGTGACCGCGCTCTACATGTTCCGCGCGATCTTCCTGACGTTCTTCGGGGAGTACAAGGGCGGCGAGCCCGTCGATCACGAGGACGAGGATTCGCACGTCCACGGCGATCCCGCCCATCCCCACGAATCGGGCTGGGTGATGACGGCGCCCCTGCTCATCCTCACAGGCGGCGCCATCGCCGCTGGCTGGTGGGCGTGGGGCAAGGAGTTCCACCACTTCGTGGAGGCGGCCGTGCCCGCGGAGGCCCTCCACAAGGCGCCCGACTTCAGCTACGGCATCGCCATCAGCTCCTCGATCATCGCGCTGGCGGGCATTGCCACGGCCTGGGCGATCTACCACCGACGGCTTGTCCCGGCGGCGGAGATTCGCAAGGTCGCCTACCCGCTCGCGGCGCTGTTCGAGCGCAAGTTCTTCCTTGATGACCTCTACGAACGGGTCCTCGCCGGCCGCCTCTTCCAGCAGGGCTGGAACCGGCTGGCGGAGCTGTTCGACGCCCTCGCCGTGGACGGCGCCGTGAACGGCGTGGGCTGGGCGGGGATGCAGTCAAGCCGCGTCTTGCGCCACGCCCAGACGGGCCAGGTGCAGCTCTACGGCGCGGGCATCGCCGCCGGCGTCTTCATCGTCGCCATCATCGTCTTCATCGCGAATCCGCTGTAGGAGGGTTGGAATGTTGCTGACCGCGCTTGTCTTCCTCCCCGCCTTCGCGGGACTGCTGGCGCTGCTGCTCCCCGCCCGACGGGAGCGCGACGCCCGCTGGGTCGCGCTGCTGGGGTCGCTCGTCGCGCTGGCGCTTTCCCTCGCGCTGTTCTTCGATTTCGAAAAGGGCGCGGGTTTCCAGTACGTCGACCGCGCGGCCTGGATCGACGTCGGCTCGTTCGAGATTCAGTACTTCCTCGCCGTCGACGGACTGAGCCTGCCGCTGGTCGTGCTGACGACCTTCCTGACCACGGCGGCGGTGCTGGCGTCCTTCAGCGTGGAGCGCCGCCCGCGCGCCTATTTCGCCAGCCTGATGGTCCTCTCGACGTCGGTGTTGGGCGTTTTCACGGCGATGGACTTCCTGCTCTTCTTCCTGTTCTGGGAATTGGAGCTGTTCCCGATGTATCTGCTCATCTCCGTGTGGGGATCGGGGCGGCGCGAGTATTCGGCCATGAAGTTCGTGCTCTACACGGTGGCGGGTTCGGCCTTCATGCTCGTCGCCATCCTCGCGCTCGCCTTCAGCGCGGGCACCTTCGATATGGAGCTGTTGGGTTCGGGGGACATCTCGAGCGCGGTCCTGCCGCTGCGCTGGGTCTTCCTCTTCCTCTTCATCGGGTTCGCGGTGAAGCTGCCGATCGTGCCGCTGCACACCTGGCTGCCGGACGCGCACAGCGACGCGCCCACGGCGGTTTCGGTGATGCTGGCGGGCGTGCTCCTGAAGATGGGCGGCTACGCCATCATCCGCACCTGCGTCACCATCCTCCCCGATCAGGCCAACGAGTACGGTATCTGGCTGGCGGCCATCGGGGCCGTCAGCGTGCTCTACGGAGCCTTCGTCACCTTCCGCCAGACCGATGTGAAGCGGCTCATCGCCTACTCCTCGGTGAGCCACATGGGGCTTGTGCTGCTCGGCATCGGCACGCTGGGGACGACGGCGATGGTCGGCGCCGCCTACCAGATGCTGGCCCATGGCTTGATCACAGGAATGCTCTTCGTGGTCGTGGGGCTCATGTATGAACGCACGCATACGCGCGAGATTGGACGCCTCGGCGGGCTCGCGCGCCAGATGCCGCTGATCGCGACGGGGCTCGTCTTCGCGGGCTTCGCCAGCGTGGGACTGCCCGCGCTGGCCGGCTTCATCGCCGAGATCACGGTCTTCCTCGGCGCTTTCCAGAAGCATGAATGGGCGACGCTGATGGCCATCTTCGGCGTCGTCCTCTCCGCCGGCTACATCCTCTGGACGCTGCAGCGGGTGGTGTTCGGGCCGGTGCGCCAGGAGTGGCGGGAGGTGGATGACCAGAAGCACTGGTGGGAGCACGCCAGCGTCATCGGCCTGGCCGCATTAATCATCCTGCTGGGCGTCTATCCCAGCCTGATCATGGATATGCTCGATCCCGCCATCGGGGTTGTGAGCGCGAGGGTGGCGGGGTGAGCGAACTCGATATCGTCGGACCCCAGCTCGCGATCCTGCTCGGCGCCGGGGCGGTTCTCGTCTGGGACGCGATCCTGCCGAGGCGGCGCGCGTTCCTGCCCTACATCGCGCTGGCGGGCGTGCTCGGCGCCGCGATTTGGACCTCCACGTGGGTCATCCGCGGGGACTTCCAGACCGCCTTCGACGGAACCTTCGCGATCGACCAGTACGCGGTCTTCTTCCAGTACGTGTTCGCGGGCGTCACGGCCATCGTGGTCATCGCCTCGATTGACTGGGTGAATCGCGTCGGGCGGCGGCAGTCGGAGTACTACGCGCTTGTCCTGACGGCCTCGGCGGGACTGATGTTCCTGGCGGGGGCGCGCGACCTGATCACGATCTTCCTCGCGCTGGAACTCTCCTCCATTCCGCAGTACGTCCTCGCGGGCTGGGGCAAGGACCAGCGCTCGAGCGAGGCGGGCATGAAGTACCTGCTGCTGGGCGCGATCGCCTCCGCCCTGCTGCTCTACGGCATGGCTCTGCTCTACGGCTTCAGCGGCTCCACGCTGCTGACGGACATCTCCGCCGCCATCGCCGAAAACGGCGCCGGGAATCGCTCGCTCCTGGTCGTGGCGAGCGTGCTCCTGATCGCGGGCTTCGGCTTCAAGATGGCGGTCGTCCCCTTCCAGATGTGGGTCCCGGACGTCTATCAGGGCGCGCCCACGCCGGTGGCGGCGTTCCTCTCGGTGGGCTCCAAGGCGGCCGCCTTCGCGGTCGTGATGCGCATCTTCTTCGAGGGCCTGGGCGAGCAGTTCCTGAGCGATGACTGGGCCATGATCTTCGCCGTCATCGCGGCGGTCTCGATGACGCTGGGGAACGTGTTCGCGATCGTCCAGCGCGACATCAAGCGGATGCTGGGGTACTCCTCGATCGCGCAGGCGGGCAACTTCCTCATCGGGCTCGCCGCCATCTCGATCGCGGGCGAGCACTTTGTGCAGGGCGCCAGCGGCGTGCTGCTGTTCGTGGCGGCCTACGCCTTCACCAACCTGGGCGCGTTCATCGCCGTCATCGGCATCTCGCAGAAGATCGGCAGCGACGACATCGCCGACTACGCGGGCATGTGGCGGCGCTCGCCCGCGCTGGCGCTGGCGCTGGCGCTCTGCCTCATCTCACTCGCGGGCATTCCTCCGACCGCGGGGTTCTGGGCCAAGCTCTACGTGTTCAACGCGGGCATTCGCGCGGACCTCGTCTGGCTGGTGATCATCGGCGTGCTGAACGCGGTCGTGTCCGCCTACTACTACCTCGCGGTCGTGCGCCAGATGTTCCTGGGGGAGGCGAAAGAAGAGCAGCGCCTGCGCGTCTCGCCGGCGGTGGCGCTGGCGCTCGGCGTGGCGACTGTTGGCGTGATCGTGTTCGGGATTATCCCCACGCCGCTGGTTGACGCCGCCCGCGAAGCCGCCGCCATCTTCGCCGTCAGCTAGCCGCCCGCATGGGCCATTGCGTCGACTTCGTGGTTGAGATCGCGCCGCCGGGCGTCGAGCTGGCCTCGCTTGAGGCGCTGGCGGCGCGCGTGCTTGCGGGGGAAGGAACGCCCGACGGCGTCGCCCTCACCGTGCTTGCCACGGACGACGCCACGCTTCGCGAGTTGAATCAGCGATTCCTCGGAATCGACGCCCCGACCGATGTGCTCTCCTTCCCGGAGGCGGCGGAGGCGCCCGTGGGCGAGGGGGAGCCGCCGTCCCTCGGCGAGATCGCGATCAGCGTGCCTGCGGCGGAGCGGCAGGCCGCGGACTTCGGACTCGCGCTCGAAGATGAGCTGGCGCACCTGCTCGTGCACGGCATCCTTCACCTCTGCGGCTACGAACACGAGCGCGGGGGGGAGGAGGCGGCGCGCATGATGGCGCGCGAAGAGACGTACCTGGGTGACATAAAAGCCCACGTCGATGGCTAGCGCGGTCAGGTCAGGAACGGGACTTCAGGAGCGGAGTTCCCGAGGCGGCGCGAGATGGCCAGCGGGGGAGGGAAGGGTGGGGATGTCGGCTGTCGCGGTCGGCGTAGGATAGACGGGACGTCCCCACGGGAGGCCCTGAATGGCGACACTGAGACGGAACGGCGTGAACCTGCACTTCGCGGACGTGGGCCGCGGCGGCGGCCCCGCGATTCTGCTGACCCACGGGTTCGCGGCCAGCTCGCGCATGTGGGAGGGGCAGCTCGCGGCGTTTCGCGATCGCTTCCGCGTCATCGCCTGGGACATGCGCGGTCACGGCGAGACCGATAGCCCCGGGGACGCGGCCGAGTACTCGGAACCGGCGACCGTGGCTGACATGGCCGCCATCCTTGACTCGTGCGGCGTGGAGCGCGCCGTCATCGGCGGACTCTCGCTGGGCGGCTACATGTCGCTCGCCTTCAACCTGGCGCATCCCCAGCGAACCCGCGCGCTGATGCTCTTCGATACCGGTCCGGGCTACAACAACCCAAAGGGTCGCGAGGGCTGGAACCGGTTCGCCATCGCGCGGGCGGAAGCGTTCGAGACGCGCGGGCTTGAGGCGGTGGGCCAGTCAGCGGAGGTGCTGGCAGCGCCCCACCGTTCGGCGGAGGGCCTCGCGAAGGCCGCCCGCGGGATGCTCACGCAGCGCGACGCGCGCGTCATCCAGTCCCTGACCGCAATCGACAAGCCCACGCTGGTGCTGACGGGCGCGGATGACCAGAACTTCCTGGCCGCGCACCGCCACATGAGCGAGAACATTCCCGGGGCGATGAGCGTCCTCATCGACGGCGCCGGACACGCCGCCAACATCGACCAGCCCGAGGCCTTCAACGCCGCCGTCGATGCGTTCCTGGCCTCGTTGCCGCCCCTCGACTAGAAGCGGGACTTCTTCGACTCATAGTTCGACTGCACGTCGATGAGGACGGTGTCGCCGTTCTCGTTGAGGCTCCGCGCCTGGCGGATGGCGGGGCCGAGCTCATCCGGCCGCGTGACGGTGACGCCCTTCGCCCCCAGCCCCTCCGCGACGGCGGCGTAGTCGCCCGTCATGTGCGAGAGGCCGAACTGCGTGCGGGCGGTGGGGAAGCCGCCCGGATAGGTGGCCATGCCCCCGTTGTTCAGGAGGACGGTGGTGATCGGCAGGCCCGCGCGCACGGAGGTCTCGAGGTCAAGCCCGGACATGCCAAAGGCGCCGTCGCCCATGAAGTTCAGGCAGAAGCGATCGGGACGGGCGAGCTTGGCCCCGATCATGAGGGGGATGCCGAAGCCGAGATGGGTCGTCTTCCCCCAGCCGATGTAGCTGTGGGGCGCGGTCGCGGTGAAGAAAGGCACCATCGAATCGCGGGGAGCGCCCGCGTCGTGGGTGACGATGCTGTTCTCGCGGTCGAGGTTCTCGTTGATCTCGTGGATGACGCGGTAGGTGTTCAGGGGCGCCTCGTCCGAGGTCAGGAGCGGGGTCCACTCCGCCATCCATTCCCGCTGCTTGCGGGCGAGCCGCTCCGCTGCGTCGGAAGCGCGTCCCTTGCCGTCGGTCCGCGCCTTCGCCTCCGCGATGAGCGCCTTGATCGTGAGGCGCGCGTCGCCGGCGAGGGCGATGGCGCAGGCGGTGTCCTTGTTCAGGTCCTCGATGGCGTTGGTGTTGTGGATGACGGTCTTGCCTGTGGGGACGATCTGGGTGTAGCCGTTGTGCGTGAGGCTGGCCCCGAGCGCGAGGATGAGGTCGCTCTCCACGATCCAGGCGTGGGCGGCGCCGGTCGTCGCGCGGCTGCCGGCGCCAAGCGCGAGCGGGTGGCGTTCGTCGAAGGCGGACTTGCCCTCCATGGTCGTGAAAACGGGGATGTCGAGGAGTTCGGCGAGCTCGCGCAGGGCGTCGCTCGCGTTCGCCGCGAGGACGCCTGAACCGGCCCAGATCATGGGGCGCTCCGCCGCCAGAAGCGCGGTCATCGCCGCCTCGATGTCGCCCCGCGACGGGCTTTGGCGGACGCTGGCGGGCGGGTCATAGCGGGCGGCGTCTTCGGGCACGTCGCGGGCGCAGACGTCGGAGGTGAGTTCGATCACGACGGGGCCGCCGCGGCCGCTGCGCAGGGCGTGGAAGGCGCGCCGCAGCGCGGGCGCGATCTGCGCGGGCGTGTCGATTGACTCGACCGACTTGACGATCCCCCGGTAGTTCTCGACGGCGGAGAAGTTGGGGCGCACCTGACGCTCGATCAGGGGATAACCGCCGGGCAGGACGAGGATGGGGACGTTGTCGCCGAACGCCTGCGCGATGCCGCCCATGGCGTTCTCGGCGCCGGCCGCGTTCTGCGTGGCGACGACGCCGAAGCGCTCGCCGTCGCTGACGCGGCTGTAGCCGTCGGCGGCCATCACGGCACCGCGTTCATGGCGGAACATGATCGGGCGGACGCCGAGCTTCGCGGCCTCCTCGATAAGGGGGTTATTGGGGAAGCAGGTCATCTCCGCGACCCCTTCCCGCTTGAGGATGCGGGCGACCAGTTCGTTGCCGTTCATGCGCGCTCCTGGCGCCGCGACCCTCAAGGGGCTCGTGGCGGCGGGACGATCTCAGCGTACAGCGGCGGGAGGGGCAAGGGCGGCGGGCGGGGTCTGGTACGATCCCCGCACGGCAACCGGCCATAACGGGAGGGACGCCCGTGCTTACGATCATCTCGCCAGCGAAGGCGCTCGACTTCTCGCCCGTCGGGAACGGGCTCGCGCCCACACAGCCGCGCTTCGTGGACGATACCGCCCTGCTGCTGGATACCTGCCGGAAGCTCGAAGCGAGCGATCTGCGCAAGCTGATGTCGCTCAGCGATTCACTGGCGCAGCTCAACCACGCGCGCTTCCAGGACATGCGCCTGCCGCTGACCGCGGAGAACGCGAAACCGTGCCTCTTCGCCTTCCAGGGCGATGTCTATAAGGGGCTCGACGCGGCTAGCCTCGACGAGGACGACGTGTCCTGGGCGCAGGGGCGGCTGCGCATCCTCTCCGGCCTCTATGGCCTGCTGCGGCCGCTGGACCTGATCCAGCCCTACCGCCTGGAGATGGGGACGAAGCTCGCGAACGCGCGCGGCGCGAATCTCTACGAATTCTGGGGCGACCGGCTCGCGAACGCGCTCAACGATGAGGACGCGGACCCGGAAGCGCCCGTCCTGAACCTCGCTTCGCAGGAGTACGCGAAGGCGGCGCCGCCGAAGAGCCTGCGGCGTCCGCTCCTCACCGCGGACTTCAAGGAAGAGCGCAACGGCGAACTGAAGACGATCGGGCTCGTGGCCAAGCGCGCCCGCGGTCTCATGGCGCGCTACGTGATCCGCAACCGCGTCGAGGATGTGGAGGGCCTGAAGGACTTCGCGGCCGAGGGTTACGGCTTCCGCGCGGAACTCTCAGGCGAGGACCGCCTCGTCTTCACCCGCGCGAAGGCCTAGGCCTCCGGATTCAGCCAGCCCCCTAGCGCCTGGCGCTAGCCTTCCTCCAGCGTGACCTCGCCGGTCGCGCCGTCGATGCTGAGCATCGCGCCCGTGACGATGAGGTCCGTGGCGCCGCGGATGCCGGTGACGGCGGGGATGCCGAACTCACGCGCCACCGTGGCGGCGTGGCTGAGCACGCCGCCCGTCTCCACCACGACGCCCGCGGCGGGAAGAAAGAGCGGCGTCCAGGGAGCATCCGTGACGGGCGCCACGAGGATCTCGCCGGGGAGGATGGTGGCCTCGGCGCCCGCCTCCGCGCTCAGGATGACGCGGGCGCGTCCGCGCGCCTGCCCCGGGCTCACGCCCAAGCCCTGGAACGAGGTCTCGCCGGTGGCCTCGGCCGCTTGCCGCCGCGTGGCCTCCACCGGCCGCTCGAAGAGGGTCGGCAGCTCGTAGTCGTGGAGGGCCTCGTACTCGCGGCGACGCTCCACGATGGCGTCCTGCAGTTCCGCCGCGGAGAGGCCGCCGTCAAGCGCTTCGGGAAGCTCTTGCAGGCGCAGGAACCAGACGTCTTCGGGGTCATCGAGCTCGCCGCGCTCGGTGAGGCGCCTCCCGATCTCCAGGACCGGCGGGCGGTAGGAGCGACAGAGGCGGGCCCAGCTCGCCTTCGTGCTCTCGCGTCCTCCATTCAGCGTCTGCGCGAGGTCGAGCAGCCGGCGGAACTCCGCGCGCTGGTCCTCGGGCAGGGCGCGCTCGACTTCGGCTTCGAGCGCGCGGCGCTGTTCGGCGGCGCGTTCCTCGAGGACGTGCGGATTGCGATCCTCGCCCGCGGCGAGGTCGGCCTGCAGGCTGCTGAGGGCGAACTGGGGCGCTTCGTTCCAGGTGGCGCATGAGGGGTCCGTCTCGCGCTGCCCGCGGAAGCCCAGCTCGTCGATGAACGCCCCGAATTCGGCGGCGAACTCCGTCCAGTCCCCGTCCGGCGGCGCGGCCAGGCGCGCCTCGAGGTCGGCGACGGAAAGGCTGGCCACTTCGGCGGCCAGACGCGGGCGGGCGGCGACGAAGCGGCTCAGGTCCCAGATCGCCTTCGAGGGCCGTGAACTCTCCACGCCGGTGAGGCCGCTTGTCAGGCCCGTCACCCACTCCGGCGGATGGTCGGGCGCGTGTTCATCGAGCAGGCCGCCAAGGCGCGTCGTCTGCAGACCGCCCCCGCTCGAGGCGAAGTAGTGGGTATAGAAGATGTCGCCGATGTGCGCCGTCGTCTCGTCGAGGGCGGCAAGCAGGTCGCCGTCGGCGGACGCGGACCAGTCACGGGCGAGGGAGGCCGCGTAGTGGGCCTTCGCGCGTTCCGTATCGGCGTCGATCAGCTCCCGGCCACGGACAAGCCGCGCCATAAGGCGGCCATGGACCTCCTCGGCGCGCGAGGTGTCTTCGGCCACGTCCGCCGTGATCTCCTCGTCGCCCTCGAAGAACTGCTTGAGGTAGTCCGCGCTGCCGCCGGTCTCGAAGGTCGAGGTCAGGGCGTTCACAACGGCGACGTTGACGACGAACTGGCCGGCGACGATGGGGAGCATCGTAGGCCCCGGCGGTTCGGGAATGGGCACGAGGTCCTCGATTTGGAGGTCGCGCGCGCCCACGACCAGCCAGGCGTAGTTCCAGGCGCGGATGAGGTCCGCGGGCAGGGGCCTGGTGACGCCGGGCAGGACTTCCTCGGTGTTGCCCGTGGTGTAGATGTTGTAGCGCTCGTCGATCGTGCTGTCCCAGCTACAGAACGGCTCTTGCAGGCTTGTCATGCTCACTCCCGCGCGCGGGCGGCGCGCACGATCGGGGACTTTACCGCAGCGGGCGTTAGGGGCTGAAGGGGGCGGGGGCTGCTACGATGCCCGCGGCCCCGCAGCGGCCCGCGGGCGAGGGGAAGCGTTGAGCACATCCGTAGCGTCTTCCTCCGAGCCCGCCCTCGGCGCCCTCCTCAGCGAACGCGAGAAGATGCTGCTGCTCCTCTCGCTGGCCATGTGCATGTTCCTGAGCTCCCTCGACGGCGCGATCCTGTCCACGGCCCTGCCGACCATCCTCTCCGATCTGGGCGGATTCAAGCTGCTCTCGTGGGTCTTCACCCTCTACATGCTTACCTCGACGGTGGTGGTGCCGATCGTGGGGAAGCTCTCCGATATGTTCGGGCGGCGCCCCTTCGTCATCTCCGGGGTCGTCGTCTTCCTCATCGGATCGCTGGGGGCGGGGCTGGCGCCCTCGATGCTGGCGCTCATCATCGCGCGGGGCGTGCAGGGGATCGGCGGCGGCTTCATCCTCGCCTGCGTGCTGGTCGTGATGGCGGACATGTACACGCCCATCGAGCGCGCCAAGTACGTGGGCTACATCCTCGCGATCATCACCGCCGGCACGTTGCTGGGCCCGCCTGTGGGGGGCTTCTTCACGGACGGGCCGGGCTGGCGCTGGTGCTTCTTCATCAACCTCCCCATCGGCGCGGTCGCGCTGGCGACCATCTGGACGACCCTCCCGAACACGCGCCAGGGCGGGCGTATCGCCGACATCGACTTCACGGGCGCGGCCACGCTGACCGCCGCCACGGTCGCGGGGCTGCTGGCCTCGGCGTGGGCCTATGAGGCCTATGGCTGGGGATCGGCGGTCACGGTGGCGTTGCTGGCGGCGGCGGGCGTCCTCCTCCTGCTCTTCGTGCTGCAGGAGCGCCGCCACCCAAACCCCATCATCCCCCTCTCCCTGTTCCGCAACCGCATGTATGTGCTCACCGGCCTGATCGCGCTGCTTTCGAGCGCGGTCCTGTTCTCCGCCACGATCTACCTGCCCACGTTCCTCCAGACATCGCTGGGCGCCTCCGCGAAGATGTCCGGGTTCGTGACCATGCCCCAGGCCCTCGGGCTGGTCGTCATGAGCTTCGTGGGCGGCCGCGTGGTCGCGCGCACGGGGCGGTACAAACAGCTCGTCGTGGCGGGCTGCGCGCTCTCCGGCGTGGCCTCCTTCCTGTTACAGTTGATGGGCGTGGGCGACCCGCTCTGGCATGTGGCCGTCTACATGGTCATCTTCGGCATGGGTTCGGGGCTGGTGACGCCGCTCATCAACGTCATCGTGCAGGCTTCCGTGCGGCAGGAAGAGACGGGCGTGGCCACGAGCAGCCAGATGTACTTCCGCCAGATCGCGCAGGTCCTCGGAGTCGCCCTGTTCGGGGTGCTCTTCACAACCGTGTACGCGTCCTCCTTTGCGGGGAACCTCGACGCGGAGACGCGGGCGGCGCTGCCGGAGGCGGTGTACGAGGAGTTGGAGGACGACGCTACGCTGGCCCTCGACGAGGAGCGCTTCGAGGCCACCCGCGCCGCGTTCTTCGAGGCGGGAGGCGCGGGCGTCCTCTTCGAACGGGCGCTGGACACGCAGCGCGAGGCGGTGGCGGACGCCAACCGCCTGCTCTTCCTGCTCTCCGCGATCGGGGGCGTACTCGTGGCGGCGCTGGCGCTTGCGCTGACGGAGATCCCCTTGCGGGGGCGAACGCCGGCGCCGAAACCGCAGGAGGAGGAGCGGCCCGCGCCCGCCTCCGCGGGAAGCGGGTAGGCTTCCCCGAAGGCGGAGCGGCCCCGCGCGCGGCTTTCCGCTTCGGTCAGGCACAGGGAGAACAGCGGCATGGAATTCTGTCCCAACTTCATCAGCGTCGAGGACGACCCCGCGCAATGGGCGCGCGATCGGGAAGCGGAGGGCTACCCGATGATCTCCGTGGCCGACCACATCTCCTCCCCCCAGCCGCACCCCCATGTGTGGGTCACAGCCACGGCGTTTGCGCTGGCGACGGAGCGCGTCCGCGTGATGATCGCCTTCGGGAACAACCTCTTCCGCTCGCCTGTCGAGTTCGCGGCGGCGGCGCTGGCCCTGCATCGCGTGAGCGGGGGGCGCTGCGAGGCGGGGCTGGGCGCGGGCTGGGCGGAGAACGAGATCACGGGCATGGGCTGGGAGTTCCCCTCCGCGCGGGACCGCGTGGGGCGCTACATCGAGGCCCTCCAGATCGCGCGCGAACTGCTGCACACGGGCTCATGCCGCTTCCGCGGACAGTACTACGACATCGACATCCCCCTGATCGGACCGCTGCCGAAGCCGCCGCCGTTGCTGATAGCGTCCTCGGCGGGGCCGCGCACCTTGCGCGAGTCAGCGCCGCACGTTGACCGCGTCGAGCTGATGGGCTTCCGCGTGAGCGATGTGGGCGACCCCGTCGAGTTCGCGGGGCGGGTCGCCGCCTTCAGCGAAGACGATCTGCGCGCGCGCGTGGAGATGGCTCGCGCGGTTGCGCCCGACAAGCCTCTCGGGTTCCTCGCGCTCGTGGGGGCGGGGCCCGACCCGGCGCTTCGGGAACAGGGCAAGGCGATGGGCGATCGCGTCTTCGGCGGGTTCCTGGGCGAGCCCGAGCGGGTCGCCACGAACCTCCGGCGCCTGGGCGAACTCGGCATCGACTGCGTGCAACTGGCGCCCTCGACGCCGGACACGCTGACGCTGCTGGCGCCCTGCCTCAACGAGGGCTGACGGCGGCCCGCGTCCCTACCACTCCCGCTCGAGGTAGGTATCGAGCAGCATGTAGAAGTGGCGCAGCTTGGCCTCGTTGTAGTCGGCCAGCTGGAGCGTCCCGCCCCTGAGCGAGCGCACGCCCTTCTGTACCCAGGGCATGTTCCCCGTGTCCTGATCCATGACCATCGCGAGCCCGCCGATCTCGGGGGCCAGCGTCCAGCTGTCATCGGTATCGAGCACGTGGACGGGCGGCGCCGGCGGGGGCTCCGAGCCCTCGGGCGTGGGGGCGATGCAGATCGCCTCCATGACGCACTCCTCGGGGTTGCTCCCGTTGGGGCGGAAGCGGAACCAGATCGCCATCGGCCCAAAGGCGCTGCTCGGCATCAGGTTGGGGAAGAGGTTGAAGTAGATGTTCCCCGTCAACTCCGTGTCGCTGACCTTGTCGACGAGGTCGCCGAGGAGCGGCCGCATCGCCTCGCGCATATCGTTGGCGGCCTTTGCGCGCACAGCGGCGGTGGCGCGCACGCGTTCGTCGCGCGTCTGCGGTTCGGCGGGCGCGGCCGGCTCCTCCTCCTCGATTTGGGCGTAGAGTTCGGAGCCGTCGGGCGTCGCCCCGTTCTCCTCGAGCGGCGCGCCCGTGCCGTTCGGGTCGAGGTCTTTGGGGACCGCCATCCTGAGGCCGTCATCGACCTGGGGGCCGCCGACCCACTGGCAGAGGTGCAGGTCGGCGTGTCCGAGTTCGCCCTCGACCCACACCGCCTGGTGCGTGAAAACGCCGTGGCGTCCGTCGGGCATGGTCACGTCCACGTGGCCGTCGGGGCGGCGTTCGTAGATGGCGCCGGTGAAGGCGTGGCGCTCGCGGGGGACGCCGTCGGCGGAGGGCGGCAGCGGGGTCCATTCAACGCCCTCGAGGTGGGGGCTGGGCGCGCCCGCGGGGTTGTGCTGGCGTGAGTAGTTCTTGAAGGCGTCGAACTGGGCGTTGCAGTCGCCAAAGCCCCAGACGACCTGCGGATGCGTCGAGAAGACGTGCCAGGACTCCGCGAAGGCGTCCTGTGCGACCTTCCAGTTACAGCGCAGCGTCTTGCGCACTTCGGCGACCTTGTGGCGCTTCTCGTAGGGGAGCAACTCGAAGTTCGAGGGGAAGTCATCGAGGAACTCTTCGAAGGGTTCGCAGTCGGGGTCGGGGTTGATGAAGATGAACCGTCCCCAGCGCCCGAGCGCAACTTCGGGGAGGTTCTGCTCGTCCTTGTCGAGGTAGGGGAAGTCCCACTGGCAGGGGATCTCCTTGATAGTCCCGTCGAGGCGCCAGGCCCAGGCGTGGAAGGGGCAGCGCAGTTCGTGCGTCTGCTTGCCCGCGCGCTCCTTGAGGCGGCGGCCGCGGTGGAGGCAGGCGTTGGGGAAGGCCTTGAACTCGTCGGGCGCGCTGCGAACGATGAGGAAACTCAGCTCCCCGATCTCATAGGGCAGGTAGTCGCCGACGTTGGGCAGGTCATCCTCGTGGCAGGCCATCTGCCAGACGTGCTTCCAGAGCTGCTCCATCTCGCGCTCCTGGAACTCGCGCGAGTAGTAGTACTCCGCAGGGACGCGCGTCGGCCCCGGAGGCATGGGCGACTCACGCCTGAGGTAGTCGGGAACCTCGTGCGTGTCGTACTTGATGAGCTCCTGAACGGAGAGTCCCGCAGAGCGATTCGTGCCAGTGACGGTTTCGACCATTTCGGTACCTCGCGCGCCCAGTCTACCGAACGCCGCCCGCGGCGGGGCCTGTGAGCGCGCTCGGGGCTACGATAGGTTTGGGCCCGTAGCTCAGCTGGAAGAGCAGTGGACTTTTAATCCATTGGTCGGGAGTTCGAGTCTCCCCGGGCCTGCCAGCGCTCCTGCCGTGAATGCGGCCCGCGGTCGCGCCTGCGCCTTGTCGGTATACTGCGCCAGCGGATAGCGCGGGGGCGCCGCCCGCCTGCGGCGTTGTGCGCCATCCCCCATGTCCCCGACGAGGTGAGAGATGACCAGCGAACCGAACTTCCAGGGCCATATCGGGCGGTATACGAGTGAGTCAACGCCGCACTGGCCCGAGCCTCCCCGGCCCTCGCCCGGCAGCCCCAATGTGGTCTTCGTCATGCTCGACGATGTGGGCTTCGCGCACCTCGGCTGCTACGGCTCCTCGATCGAGACGCCCAACATGGACCGCCTCGCCGCCAACGGCGTCCGCTACAACAACTTCCATACCACGACCCTCTGTTCGCCCTCGCGCGCCTGCCTGCTGACCGGACGGAACCACCATTCCGTGGGGATGCGCACGATTTCGAACTACGACACAGGCTTCCCCAGCGCGCGCGGGGCGATCACGCCGCGCGCCGCCACCATCGCGCAGATGCTGCGCCAGGCGGGGTACAACACCGGCGCCTTCGGGAAGTGGCACCTTTCTCCCATGGCCGACGGCTCCGCTGTGGGGCCGTTCCAGAACTGGCCGCTGGGCAAGGGCTTCGAGCGCTACTACGGCTTCCTCGACGCGCTCACCGATCAGTTCGCCCCCGAACTCATTCAGGACAACCGCCACATCCCCTCCCCCGCGGACCCGAACTACCATCTCAGCGACGCCATCGTCGATGAGGCCATCGACTACGTTCGCGATCAGACGTCGCTCTCGGAGAACCCGTTCTTCCTCTACCTCGCCTTTGGCGCCTGCCACTCACCCCACCAGGCGCCGCAGGAGTACCTCGACAAGTACCGCGGGATGTTTGACCAGGGCTGGGACGCCACCCGCGAGGCGTGGTTCCAGCGTCAGGTCGAGCTCGGCGTCGTCCCCCCCGATACCCAGCTCGCGCCGCGCAACAACGGCGTCGTCGCCTGGGACTCGCTCTCGGAGGATGAGAAGCGCGTGCGCGCCCGCCTTCAGGAGGCGTTCGCGGCCATGCTTGACCACATGGACCACAACATCGGCCGTCTCGTCGACTACCTGGAGGAGGTCGGCGAGCTCGACAACACCCTCCTCGTGGTCGTTTCCGATAACGGCGCCAGCCAGGAGGGCGGTCCCCTCGGCGTGTTCAACGAGGGGCGTTTCTACAACCAGATCCCCGTGAGCGAGGAACACAACCTCGCGCACATCGATGAGATCGGCGGGCCCACGTCCCACACAAACTACCCCTGGGGCTGGGCCCAGGTCGGGAATACGCCCCTGAAGCGCTACAAGCAGAACACCCACGGCGGCGGCGTGCGCGATCCCCTCATCATCCACTGGCCCGACCGCATCAAGAGCGCCGGCGCCATCCGCCCCCAGTTCCATCACATCGTCGATATCGTCCCGACCGTGCTCGAGGTGCTCGGTCTGGAGGCCCCGGAGACGCATGAGGGCGTCCCCCAGATGCCGGTCCACGGCGTGAGCATGGCCTATACCTTCGACTCCGGCGACGCGCCCACGCGCAAGCGCAGCCAACACTTCGAGATGTTCGGTCATCGCGGCATCTGGCACGAGGGCTGGAAAGCCGTCGCCTTCCACCTGCCGGGGACCACCTTCGAGGAGGACCAGTGGGAGCTGTACCACCTCGACGAGGATTTTTCCGAATGCGACGACCTCGCTGAGTCCCATCCTGAGAAGCTGCAGGAGATGATCGAGCGCTGGTGGATCGACGCCGCCCAATATGGGGTTCTGCCCATTGAGGACGGCCTCCGCGGGGCCCGCGGCGCGCCCCCCAAGAAGGGCTCTCCGCAGGATCGGACCAGTTTCGTCTATCGCCAGGGCATGGCCCACGCCCCCACCAACGCCGCCGTCGACATCCGCAATCGCGACTACACCATCACCGTCGAACTGACACGTGCGACCGAAGCCGACGAGGGCGTCCTCATCGCCCACGGCGGCCATACGAGCGGCTACACCCTCTTCATCAAGGACAACCGCGTGGTGCACGAATACAACTTCGCCGATGAGCGCTACCGCATCGTTTCGGACACGGTCGTGCCCGTGGGTGAGTCGGTTGTCGTCCTCGACTTCGTGAAGACGGGCGACCACGAGGGCGAGGCGACCATCTCGATCAACGGTCGCGAGGCAGGGCGCGGCCATCTCCCCAGGACCCTTGGGGGCATGTTCGCGATCGAGGGCCTCGATGTCGGGCAGGACCTCTACACGCCCGTCAGCGAGGACTACGAGACGCCTTTCGCCTTCTCCGGCGCGATCGCGGCGGTGCGCATCGAGATCGGTTCGCAGGAACTCGACCGCGAGGCCGAACTGCTGGGCCGCGTGATCGCGCAGTAGCGGCGGCGCGCCCTAGAGGTCGCGGACGCAGCGGAAGCCGGCGTTCGCCGTGGAGGAATCAGGCGTGTTGCCTGTGCGCGCGGCCACGCGATAGCGCTCGCAGTAGGAGGCGTGGCAGAGGAAGGACCCGCCCCGCTGTACGCGATGCGCGCCGAGGGGCGGCCCGCTCGGGTTGTCGCGCGTCGCCGCCTCTTCGGGGCGGTGGTGATCGACGCTGAACCAGTCCGCCGTCCACTCCCAGACATTGCCCGCGCAGTTGTAGAGCCCGAAGCCGTTCGGTTCGAAGGCGTCGACCGGACAGGCGCCGGTGAAGCCGTCGGCGCCGGCGTCGTGGTCGGGGAATGCGCCCTGCCAGATATTGCAGCGGTGCCCGCCCCCGGGCGTGAGTTCATCGCCCCACGGGAATATCGCCTGCTCCAGCCCTCCGCGTGCGGCGTACTCCCATTCCGCCTCGGTGGGCAGGCGCGCGCCCGCCCAGTCGCAGTAGGCGGCGGCGTCGCGCCAGGAGACGTGCACGACGGGGTGGTTCTCGCGGCCCCGCAGGTCGTGGCCGGGCCCCTCCGGCAGATCCCAGCGCGCCCCCGGTACGGCTATCCACCACGGCGCCTGGACGACCGCGTTCGTCTTCGCCAGCCGCCGCGCCGTCTGCCGCGAGAGGTGGCGCCGGAACACGAATGACCACCCGAAGCGCTCCGCCTCCGTCACGTAGTCCGTTTCCCGGACAAAGGCCGCGAACTGCGCGTTCGTGACGGCGTGGGCGGCGATGGCGAAGGGCCTGACCGTCACCTCGCGCACCGGCCCTTCGCCGTCGAAATCGGGCGCGTCCCGTTCGGCGCCCATGAGGAAGGCGCCGCCGGGCAGCTTAAGCATGGCGCCGTTCGAGACGTCCGCGAGGTCGGCCAGGTCGCGGCGGCGCGGGGCGGCGGCGCTGGCTGGCGTGGCGGACGAATCCGGGCGGGAGGGCGCCCACGAGGCCGCGTCCGGCGTACAGCAGGCGTCCGTCGACGCGCGCGGCGTCTCGCTATCGCCTCCCGCCTGTCGGTTCAGCGGTTTTCCCCCTGATTCGGTCACGGCGTATACTCTGGCCGCCTGAGGCTGCCCGTCAAGGACGGCGGCGGGGCGCGGTGTATCCTGCGCCAGCGTCGCCAGGACTGGCGGGCGCTCTGACGATGGAGGGACATCACGCATGAGCTACCTGAAGGATCAACGAGTCAGCCGCCGCGCCCTGCTGGCCGGCGGAGGCGCCGCCGCCGCCGGCCTGGGCGCCGCCGCCCTCGTGGGCTGCGGCGACGACGACGACGAGACGCCTGCGGCGCCCGCGGCCACGGAAGCGCCCGCCACCGAGGCCGCGGCCACGGAAGCGCCGCCCGAGGCTACTGCGACCGAGGTCGCCGCCACGGAAGCGCCGCCTGAAGAGGATGACTCGCGCATGGGCGGGACCATCCGCGGCTCCGCCCCCACCTTCATCTGGAACACGGGCTTCCCCTTCTCCTTTACCTGGGAGAACGAACCCTACTTCTCCGTCCTCGAACCGCTCGTCCGCTACCGCGACAGCCTCGACCCACATCTGGTTCTCGCCGAGCGCTTCGAATACAACGATGACCGCTCCAGCCTGACGGTCACGCTCAAGCCCGATCTGGAGTTCCACGACGGTTCGCCCGTGACGCCCGACGATGTCTTCCACGGCATCGAGGTCATGCTCGATCCGGAGCCGTGGGGCATCACCGGCGCCTTCCAGATCAGCTCCTTCGCGAAGGCGCTGACGAGGTGGGAGGCGATCGACTCCCGCACGATGGAGTTCGACTTCGACAAGCCCCGCCCCAACATGACCGACTTCTTCGCCCAGCTGCTCGTCACGCGGAAGGACACCTACCGCGAACTGCAGGAGGGCCAGAACGTCCAGGGCACCGGCCCCTTCGCGTTCGAGCAGTGGACCCCGGACGTCGGCGCCAGCTTCGTCGCCAACCGTGACTGGCACCAGAGCGCCATGGAGGGCGGCCCCCACCTCGACCGCATGGAGCTCCAGCTCTTCCCCGACACCGAGGCGCTGGGGCTGGCCCTGCAGGCGGGCGACATCGACTGGTCCCTGGGCGTGGCCCCCTCCGTCGCGCGCCGCACGGGCCAGGGCTTCCTCGCGCCCAAGGCGGGCATCGTCTATGTCGGCTGCGTGACCACAAGCCCCAGGCTGATGGACAAGCGCGTGCGCCGCGCCCTGCTCTACGCCATCGACCGCCGCCGCATGACGGAGGAGCTGCGGGAAGGCTTCGGCGACCTCACCGCCCAGCCGTGGCCCAGCTCATCGCCCGCCTTCGATCCCGATCTTGAGAGCGAACTCTACGAGCCCGAGCGAGCGCGCGAACTTCTGCAGGAGGCGGGCTGGTCACAGGATGAACCCCTCATCATCGAGCCCATCCCGGGCACGGAAGTGACCGCCGAGATCATCAAGGACAACTTCGCCGCCGTCGGCGTCGAGGTCGAGATCCTGACCCAGGAGATCGGCGTCTGGGTGGGCAAGCTGCGGCAGCGCGGGTTCACCGACCTCTGGGTCGCTCCCCACAAGTTCTCGAACCTCTCGCCGCTCACGACCTTCCAGCAGACCTTCCCCTATCGCATGGGGAACCCGAGCTACTACGAGACGGAGACGTACCTCGACATCATCGCCACGCTGGAGGGGCTTGATCCGCTCGGCGAGGAGGCGCGTGAGCAGTACGCCCGCTTCAACCAGATGTGGATCGATGATCCCTGGCTCCTGCCCATTCACACCAACCAGCGAATTGAGGTGGCCAACCCCAACGTGAAGGGGTACGACGAGCACTTCGTCACGATCTTCGAGCAGCCGAACATGGCGAAGGTCTGGCTCGAGGCGTAAGCCTTGCTCGCCTATATCCTCGCCCGCGTCCTGCAGGCGGTCCCGGTTCTCGTACTGGCGAGCATCGGCGTCTTCCTCATGCTGCGGCTCGTGCCCGGCGATCCCGCCGAGTTGCTCGCCGGTCAGGACGCCACCGACGCGGATGTCGCCAGAATCCGCGAGCAGCTCGGGCTGAACGACTCCCTCCCCGAGCAGTACGTCAACTGGCTCGCGGACATCTTCCGCGGCGACCTCGGCGTCTCCTTCGCCCGCGGCCTGCCCGTCACCCGCCTCTTGCGCACGGCCATCCCGCCGACGCTGGAACTGACAGTCGCGGCCTACATCGTGGCCGTCGTCGTGGGCATTCCCCTGGGGGTGTTGGGGGGCATCCGTCCCCGTTCGGGATGGGACTGGCTGCTCTCGGGCTACACGCTCGTGACGATCGGCATCCCCGGCTTCGTCTTCGGCATCATCATGATCTGGATCTTCGGCGTGATGCTGGACTGGTTCCCGACCTTCGGGCAGGTGTCCATCCTCAGCGATCCCGCCGCCTCGCTTCACCACCTCGTCCTGCCCGCGATCGCGACGGGCGCGGGGGTGGCGGCCGTCCTTGCCCGCTACACGCGCACCACGATCGCGGAGGTGATGGGGAACGACTATGTCCGCACGGCGCGGGCGAAGGGGCTGACGGAGAGCGGCGTCGTGATCCGCCACGCGCTCCGCAACTCCATGATCCCCGTCGTCACGGTCATGGCCCTGCAGATCGGCGGGCTCCTCGGCGGCGCCGTGATCGTGGAGCAGGTCTTCACCCGTCCGGGCCTCGGCCGGCTCATGGTGAACGCCATTCAGGCGCGCGACTACCTCGTCGTCCAGAGCACGCTCATCATCCTCGTGTCCGTCTTCATCGCCGCCAACCTCATCGCCGACATCGCCTACGGCTTCCTTGATCCCAGGGTGCGCGGACGATGAGCGCGCTGCCGGTGACGCAGGAGGTTCAGCGTTCCTGGTGGGGACGGAAGACGCGCGAATCCCTCTTCTTCGCCACCGTCGACGGGATTCTCCGCAACCCGCAGGGCGCCATCGCCCTCGTGGGACTCGCCCTGCTCGTCATCGGCGCCGTCGCCGCGCCCCTCATCGCCCAGCACGATCCCATCCTGCAGGACGCCTCCGGACGCTTCCTCGCGCCCTCCGCCGAGCACTGGTTCGGCACCGACGAGCTCCGCCGTGACTTGTTCGCGCGCACCCTCTTCGGACTGCGCGCGTCCTTCGCCGTAAGCGTGATCGGCGTGGCCATCGGCACGGTCGTCGGGGTCACGATCGGCTTTCTCGCCGGTTTCCTCGGGGGCTGGGCGGAGATCGCGGCGATGCGCCTGATCGACGCCCTGCTCGCCTTCCCCGGCCTGCTCGCCGCGCTCGCCATCCTCACCATTCTGGGGCCGGGCGTGCGCAACATCGGCATCGCCATCGCATTCTTCACTATCCCCGCCTTCGGACGCCTTGCCCGCGCCCAGATGATCGCGGAACGGAACAAGGACTACGTGCTCGCCTCACGCACGCTCGGCGCCTCGCCCCAGCGCATCATCTTCCGCCACATCGCCATCAACGCCTTCCCGCCGCTGCTCACGCAGATGGCGCTGCTGATGGCGGTGGCGGTGCTCATCACGGCCGCCCTCAGCTTCCTCGGGCTGGGCGATCAGCCGCCCGCGCCCTCGCTCGGCGGCCTCCTCAACACCAGCCGCCAGTACTTGCGCGAGGCCTGGTGGTACGCAGTCTTCCCGGGAGCGGCGTTCGCGCTGCTCCTCTTCTGCCTCAATCTCCTCGCGGACGCCATCAACGAAGCGTCCAGCCCCTCTATGCGGCGAAGATGACGGCCATCGCATGATGGAGCGCCCACAACATCACAGGAGGAGCCTGCATGCCCGCTGATTCCAGACCCAACATCGTGATCATCATGGCTGACCAGCACCGCGCCGACGCGCTCGGTTGCTACGGCAACGACATCATCCGTACCCCCAACATCGACCGCCTCGCCGCCGAGGGCGCGCGCTTTGGCCGCGCCTTCTCCCAGGGGCCGCTCTGTATGCCCGCCCGCTGGTCGCTCCTCACGGGGCGCTACGTGCGCGACCACGGCGTGTTCGAGAATGACTGGGACATGACCGCCGGCCTGCCCAATCTCGCCCAGCGTCTTCAGGAGGCGGGCTACTACACGAGCTGTATCGGCAAGATGCACCTCTTCGCCGATGAAACGCTCGTCTGCGGGCGCCCCGATCTCGTCTCCGACCCCAACGTGACGCCCCGCTACCGCGAGGTCGGCTTCGATGATCCGCACCCGGGCCCCGAGAAGAACGGCGCGCTGGAACTCGACTGCGAATACGCTGACTACCTGAAGGAGCAGGGCCACTTCGAGATGTATCGGGAGTGGTTCCACCTGCGCGCCTACCCGAAGAAGACGCGCGACCACCTCGGCCTCCCGATGTGGTTCCCCGAGTCCACGCCCCTGCCCAACGAGGCCTACCTCGATACCTGGACCGGTCAGGAGGTCGTCCGCTGGATCGACGAGTACGACCGCGATGAGCCCTTCTTCCAGTTCGTCGGGTTCCCCGGGCCGCACGAGCCCCACGACGCCCCGAAGGAGTACGTGGATCTCTACCGCGACGTCGATATTCCCCTTGGCGAGCGCATTCCGCCCGCCGTCCCCGAATCAGGTCCGCTCCACACCCTCATGCGCTGGCTCCAGACGACGGCCCAGTGGGAGGGGCTCACCGACGACATCGTCAAACTCCTCACCCGCTACTACTACGCCAACATCACCGCCATCGATGACCAGATCGGGGCGATCGTCGACGCGCTCGAGCGCAAGGGTATCCTCGACAACACCTGGATCATCTACACCGCTGACCACGGCGAGATGATGGGCGATCACTGGATGCTCTGGAAGATGCTGTTTTACGAGCAGTCCGCAACCGTGCCCCTCATCATCCGCCCGCCTGCGGGCATGGAGGGCGGCGTCGTGGACGGCCTCGTCGAACACGTCGATGTAACCGCCACGATCGAGGCGCTGACGGGCTCCGAGCCCCTCCCGGACAACGAGGGTCTCTCCCTCCTCGGCCACCTCGACGGCAGCGGGACCGGTCCCGTCCGCGAGGTCGCCCACAGCGAGAACTACGGCTTCGGCATGTTCGCCACCGATCGCTACAAGCTGGTCGTGTTCGAGGATGACCGCACGCCCGTCCAGCTCTTCGACCTGCAGGAGGATCCGGACGAAAACGTGAACGTTGTGGACGATCCCGCCTACGTGGATGTCATCGCGGGGATGATGCGGGACTACGTCCTGCCGTTCCTGGAGACGCCTCCCCTGCGCCCCGCGAAGGGCATCTGGGAGGTCCAGGCGGGACGCTATACGGGGAACCGGCATCTGGCGGTGCGCTACCCGCGGGGGAGCGCGTAACCGGCGAGCGGCGGCGTCCTACCGCAGGAACGTGTCCAGCAGCAGCCAGGCCGCGACCAGCGGGAGCACGGTCGCCAGCGCGCGCAGGATGACGGCCCCGCGTACCCGCAGCGCCAGCCGCGCGCCCGCCTGGGCGCCGGCGATGGCGCCGGCGGCGATGAGCCCCGCCATCGTCAGGTCCTGCTCCAGCTGGAGGCCGCCTGTCAGGAGGCGCGCCGTCGCCGCCTCGAGCGCGACCAGCGCGTAGGCGAACTGGCTGGTGGCCGTGGCGATATGCACGGGAAAGCGCAGGATGATCGTCATCAGCGGGACCTGCAGGACGCCGCCGCCCGCCCCCAGCAGCCCCGTGGCGAACCCCATCCCGCCCGCGATCGCGAGACCCTGCCAGAGCCGGAACGTGTAGATGAAGTTCTGGCCCCGCCGGTCGCGGATGCGGCGGGAGACGGCGCCGCGGCCGCTGATCGGTTCGCGGTAGCCGGAGAGCGGGCGGCCCGCGATCAGGTGGGTTGCGACCCCCGCCGAGACCGCCGCGAACACGACGGCGAAGACGTTCCGCGGGATGACGCTGACGAGCAGCGCGCCGCCGAGCGCGCCGGGGATGGCCGCCAGCGCCCACCACAGCCCGCTGCGGTAGTCGATGCGCCGCTGCCAGGCGTAGGCGGCGCTCCCCGAAGCGGCGTTCGCGAACACGACGGCGAGGGAGATGGCCGTGACTGTGGCGGGGTCGCGGTCGGGGTAGGCCACCAGCAGGACGGGAACGAGGATGAAGCCGCCGCCCGCGCCCGCGATCGCGCCGAACACCCCCACGCCCAACCCCAGCAGGACCAGCAGCGCCGCTTCTAGCACGTCGCGCCCCGCCCCGTCCCTGCGCGCCGCCGCGCGCGCTCCCCGCCGTCCGCGATGAGTGCTCCGTGGGTCACAGCCGCACGATACGCCTGCGCGGGGCGCGCTCCGAATGTCTGTGGAACGCCCCGCTGCCCGCGTACCCCGCGGCGCCGCGCTACCATTGGCCCTCATGCAGCAGGTGGGCGCGCGGCTGGCGTATTCCTCGACAGACCTTGTCGGCTATCTGGAATGCCGGCGTCTTGCGGAACTCGAGCGCGCGGCGGCCTGGGGCGAACTCGATCGACCGGCGCGCGACGATCCGGTGCTGGACCGCATCCAGCAGCGGGGCCTCGCGCATGAACAGCGCTTCCTGGAGTCGCTCCGCGCTGAGGGCCTGACGATCACGGAAATCAGGCGGCGCGACGCTCTCCCCTACGAAGAGCGGCTCATCCGCGGGCGGGACGAGACCATCGCCGCCATGCGCGCGGGCGTCGATGCTGTCTTTCAGGCGTCGCTCTACGACGGGCGCCGGCTCGGCTACGCGGACTTCCTGCGCCGCGTCCCGAAACCCAGCGACCTCGGCTCGTGGAGCTACAAAGTCTGGGACACGAAGCTGGCGCGCAGGGAGCGCCGCCCGAATGGATGCACCTTGCCCTCGGCGGCGTCGAGCGCGAGACGGTCTCCTTCCGCGTCGCTGACTACGCCGCCTACTACCGGCTCGTGGCGCGCGAGTTCGAGGCGTTCCTCGATGACGGCGGGACGCTCCCGACGGAGGGCGCCCCCGAGCCCGTCGAGCACTGCGACGTCTGCCGCTGGAACGAACGCTGCCGCAAGCAGTGGCGCGCGGAAGACGTCCTCTCGCTCGTCGCCGGTCTGTCGTCGCGACAACGGCGCGCCCTGCGCGAGATTGACGTGACCACGCGCACAGGACTGGCGGAGCCCGCAGAGCCGCTCCCCGACCGCCTCGACGGCGTCGGTCGCGAGGCGCTTGCGAAGGCCCGCGCGCAGGCGGTGATTCAGGTTCGGGGCGAGCGCTTCGGCAAGGTGATTTCGGAGCGCATCGAGCCCGCTTGACCAGCCCCTGCAGGGCGTCCACCCACCGGGGGTGGAACGCTCGGCCCTCGCCCACGCGCTCGACGGTGAACGCGTCATGCCGGACGAACGCGGCCTCTTCCTGGACGGAACCTGGCGGTTCCATCCCGCGATCAGCGCGTACACCTCCGAGGTGTTTTATGAGGGACGCCTGCGTTCGCATGCGGGCCGCGAACAGCTCGACCTCGACGGCGTCGCCCCGCTCTCGGGCGCGGGCATTCGTTTCGTGCCCGTCCAGCACACCGGTCAGTCGAGCGAGGCGCCGGAGGAAGCGGCGGAGCTGGCCGCCCTCGTCCGCGCCCTCCTGCAAGCCAACCCCGCCTACCGGGACGCCAGCGGGTCAGTCCGTCCGCTGGACGATCAGGACGTCCTCGTCCTCACGCCGTACAACGCCCAGATCAAGGCCATCCGCGAGGAACTGCCCGACTTCCGCATCGGCACGGTCGACAAGTTCCAGGGACAGGAAGCGCCCATCGCCATCTACTCGATGGCGACCAGTTCCGCCGAGGAAGCCCCGCATGGCATGGAGTTCCTGTACAGCCTCAACCGCCTCAATGTCGCGACCAGCCGCGCCCAGTGTCTCGCCGTCGTCGCCGCCAACCCCGCCCTCAGCCACGCTCGCTGCCGCACGCCCCGCCAGATGCGTCTGGTCAACGCGCTCGCGCGCCTGATCGAGGCGTCGCGCGAACAGGGCGCCTGACCACCCGATCCCTCGCCGATTCCCCGTCACGCCCCCCCGGAGGCGTCCCGGTCGTCCCTATAATGGCGGGGCCAGCGGGCGCGAGGAGCAGACAGATGACCACGGAAACGGCCGCCGCGAGTTACGAACTTGACCCCGCCGATCCGGTTGCGGGCATTACGGACGAGGTCATCGCGCGCTGGGAACAGGACGGCGTCGTCATGCTGCGCGGCGCCCTCGCCCCTGAGTGGATGACGCTGCTGGGGATGGGCCTCGCGAAGGTCCTCACCGATTCGGGGATGCACAAGGCGACCTTCTTCGAGGGGACCGAGGGCGAGTTCCACGAGACCGTTCGCAACTTCGACTACTGCTTCGAGATCCGCCGCCTCCTCTACGACTCCCCGATCAAACATATCCTCGGACGCTTCATCCGCTCGGAGAATGTCTGGTACTACTCCGATGAGTTCTTCCTCAAGAGTTCGGGCGGGGCCGAACGCACGCCCTGGCACCAGGACACGCCCTACTACCCGATCGCGGGATCGCAGTTCGTCTCCATGTGGATCTCGCTGGACGCGCTCAAGCGTGAGGAGTGCCTCGAATTCGTCGCCGGCAGCCATCTGGGGACGATGTATGACGGGTTCAACCCCTCGAAGCCCGACGATCCTTCGAGCGGCTTCTATGGCGAAGAGCTGCCCATCCTGCCGAACATCGAGGCCGATCGGGAGCGCTTCCCAATCGTCGGCTGGGAGGTGACCCCCGGCGACGTCATCGTCTCCAATCCGCACATCATCCACGGCGGCGGCCCCACGAACCTCGACAGCCAGCGTCGCGCGCTCGCAGTGCGGATGTTCGGCGACGACGTCGTCTTCGCGAAGCGCCCCGCCTCGCGCCCGACGGTGCCCATGACGCCGGGACTGGGGCTCCACCTGAAGCCGGGCGACCCGCTGCGCAGCCCCTGGTACCCGCAACTGCAGCCCGCTCCCCCGTGGGAGCGATACGGCCAGGCGCCGGCTGGTTCGCATGAACCCTGCTGACGCCGTTCGCGCCGCCCTCGCGCCCTTCTACATCCGCGGCCGGCTGCTGCAGGAACGCATCCAGTCAGGGGTCGCCTGGCATCCGCTCGATCCCCGCTTCATCGCCAACCCCTACCCCACCTACCGGAGGCTGCGCGAGCGCGATCCGTACCATCGCAGCAAGCTCACGGGCATGCTCGTCGTGTCGCGCTACGAGGACATCGACGCGATTCTGCGGAACCACCAGCGCTTCCCGAGCGGCGAGCAGGACCGGAATCAGGACAGCCTCATCAACTCAAGCATTCGGCGCGAACTGACCCCGTCGCTGCTCTCGATCGATCCGCCCGACCACACACGCCTGCGGGGGCTGGTGCAGCGCGCCTTCACGCCCCGCCAGATGGCGAAGATGGAGGACCACGTCCGCGCGACCGCGCATGCGCTGCTGGACGAGGTGAACGATCGCGATGAGTTCGACCTGATGGCGAATCTGGCGACGCTGCTGCCGATGGTGGTGATCGCGGAGATGATCGGGGTAGCGGTGGAGGACCGGGAGCGCTTCAAGACGTGGTCGGACCGCTTCGCCCGCGTGCTCGAACCGAACCTGACCGCCGCCGAGGGCCGTCTGGTCCTCGAGACGGCGGATGAGTTCGAACGCTACTTCGCGCCCATCATCGAGGAACGCCGCCGCAACCCCACCGATGACCTCGTGTCACGCCTCGCCCTCGCCGAGGAAGACGGCCAGCAGTTGACCAATGAGGAGACGCAGGTCACGCTGCGCCTGCTGCTCGTGGCCGGCAACGAGACGACCACGAACCTGATCGGGAACGGGCTGCGCGCTCTCCTGCGGCATCCCGAACAGCTGCGGCTCTTGCGGGAGCGGCCGGAGTTGCTGCCCGTCGCCGTCGAGGAGCTGTTGCGCTACGACGCGCCGGTTCAGCTCGATGGCCGCTTCCTCGCGGAAGACGCCGAGATCGGGGGGAAGCCGGTGAAGCGGCACTCCCGCGTGGCCCTCCTGCTCGGAGGCGCCAACCGCGACCCCGAGCAGTTCCGCGATCCGGAAACGCTTGACATCACGCGGGACGAAGGCACCAACATCTCGTTCGGACGGGGCATCCATCACTGCCTGGGCGCGCCCCTCGCGCGTCTGGAGGGGCGCATCGCCTTCGAGACGCTCCTGGAGCGCTTCGACGACATCCAGTTCGGGGCGCGGGCTCCCGCCTACAAGCCGAACATCGTCCTTCGCGGCCTGCGCGACTTCGACATTCGCGTTCACCGGCGGGGAGGGCGCAGTTTCCCCGCCGCCGCCCCCGCGGAGGCGGTCGCGGGCTCGTAAGGGGCGCGTCCGCGGGCGGGCGGGGAAGCTGTGGCGGCGTGCGCGGACGCAGAATTGTGGCGCTTTTCACGATACTCTCTTGTGATTCTGTTCACACAGGATTCCGCAAATTGGCCCCGCTCCGTCATCCCCTGTTCCCCGTAAAAGTGTCTTGACGCGCCGTTTGCCATGCCCATAATGGAACGCAGGGAAACAGGCGTACCTGTTACGCAAAACAGGGAAACAGGAGGTGAACGAGATGGTAACCGAGAAGGCGGAACACCCGACCGATACCGCTGAGCCGCGACTGCACGGAAACGAAGCCCTGCACCATGCGCGGGAGCGGATGGACGCCGCCATCGTGGCGCCGGCGGAGGATGCGCTGGGCTGGGCCCGGGCGCTCCATGACGCCCTTGATGAGCTCGCCGATATTCTCCGCCGTCATCGGGACGCCTCCGAGCGCCCGGGGGGCAGCCTCGAGGAGTTGGCGGCGCTGGAACCGCGCCTCGCCCCGCGCATCGAGCGGTCGCGGGCGGAACACGAACCGCTCATCGAGCGCGCCGAAGGTCTGCGCGATGTGGTGGCGGGCCAGATGGAGGCGGGCGTCGTGGAGGTCAACGCCCTGCGCCGCGACGCCGGACGCCTGGAAAGCGACTTCCGCAGCCACATCGCCGCCGGAATCGAACTCGCCTACGACGCCTACGAGCGCGACATCGGCGGCGAGGGCTAGGCCCCCGGCGAGGGCGAATACCGCGAGACGCGCGGGAAGGAGCGACCCATGGACGAGCCCCGCACCTACAAGATCGTCGAACTCGTCGGCTCCTCGCCTGACGGCGTGGACGCCGCCATCGCCAACGCGCTCGATCGCGCCAGCCGCACGCTGCGCAACCTTGACTGGTTCGAGGTGCGCCAGATCCGGGGCGCCATCAGCGACGGCAAGGCGGCGACTACGCAGGTCACGCTTGGCGTCGGCTTCCGCATCCTCGATCCGGAGGATCTGCACCGCGAGTGAGCGCCGGGGGCGGTATGCTGGCGCATGCTGTAAAGTGCACCTAGATGCTGAATCGTGAAGGAGCGTTCCCCGCTGGCATGCCTTCCGAGAGCGCCGGGTCGCCGTTCGCCGATCGATACCACGGCGATCATTCCGTTCAGCCCACGCCGACCCCGATCGGGAACGAGATCGGCTTCTACCGCGAATGGCTGCAGCTGCGTCTCTCGCCCGTGTACTACGGAAGCAGCGTCCCCCACGGGAACGGGGAGCCGGTCGTGGTCATCCCCGGATTTCTGGGCACGGACCTCTCCCTGATGGAGCTCTACTGGTGGCTGGGGCGAATCGGCTACCGGCCCTACTACTCAGGCCTGGGGCTGAACATTGACTGTCCCGACGCCTCAACCGACCTCGTTCTGGGGGCGGTGCGGCGCGCGCGGGAGGAGACGGGGCGGCGGGTGCGCCTGATCGGGCACAGCCTGGGCGCGCTCATCGCGCGGAGCGTCGCCTTTGAGCGCCCCGGGGACACCGCGCTGCTGATCTCGCTGGCGGCGCCCTTCAACGAAGTCGCGTACGTGCACCCCGCCCTCATCGAAACGATGGAGGCGGTGCGCCGTCAGGCGGGCTCACACCTGACCTGGCACGTGGCGCCCGCCTGCTACAGCGGCCACTGCGCCTGTCGCTTCACCGCGAACATCATGCGCCCGCGCCGTCCGACCTTCCCGCGACGCGCGCTGTACGCCGAGCGGGACGGCCTCGTGAGCCCGGAGAGCTGCGTCGAGAAGGAGCCCGCGTTCAACGTGGGCATCGACACAAGCCACTACGGCATCATCTTCAGCAGCGAGGCCTACCGGACCGTGGCCGAACTGCTGGCGGAAGCGGCGGACTAGCTGTTCGCGGCGCCGGCGCCGGTCTTCCCGCGGGCCGCGTTCGCGGCGCCGGCGAAGCTCTCCATGCCCTTCTGGAACAGGTCCGCCCAGGGAGCGGACGCCTGCCATTCACGCGAGAGATCAAGGGCCGCCTCGGCGGCGGCGCGGCTGGCGCCCAGGAGGTTGTCCAGCGCCTCGCGCGCTTCGCCGCTGGCGGCGAGCGCCTCCTTGTAGGCGGTCTGGGTGAAGGCGAGCGCCTGACTCTGGGCCGCGACCGCGGATTCCATGATCGCCGAATAGGCGGCGGCCATGTCCGCGGGATTGGCGGCGACCTGCCGCGCTAGTTCAATCGTCTGTCGCTGCGCCGTCGTCACCTCGGCGAGGAGCTGGCGGGAGATCGTCAGGCCCCGCTCGTTGGCCTGTTCGGCGGCCCGGGTGAGCGCGTCATAGCTCCCCAGGAGGGCGTCGAAGTACTGGTCGGTCCGGGACTGGTTGCTGGTCATGGCGGTTGCTCCGTCGTTGCTGGTGCAGGATGCGTGAAGCGTACCGCCTGACTCGGCTATGTGCAATTTGCATCTTGCCTCTAGTGGCACCTACCAGCAGAATGCGGTCATGGTCGCTGGCGGCGGAAGCAAGCGCATGACCGCGGAGCCGCGTCTTCACGGGGAGATGCTGGCCACGAGCCTGCTCGCCTTCCTGCGCGGCTGCAACGCCTACGGCTACCAGCTGAGCCAGCAGTTGAACGAGGCGGGCCTGCCGCGCTCCGACAGCGGCACCGTCTACCGCGCCCTGCGCCAGCTTGAGCAAGGCGGCTTCGTCTCCTCCTTCTGGGATACCTCGGACCAGGGACCGGCCCGTCGCATGTACTCGCTCACCTCCGCGGGCGAGCTTTTCCTGCGGGCGTGGATCGATGCGCTCGACCATTACCATCAAGTCCTGACCGGAGCGCTTGCCGGTTTCGACGCGGGCGACGCGCCAGCGGAGGACGCGGGCGTCAACGAGGAGGAGTCATGAGCGCGAACGACGCATCCATCCCCGACATCGCCGAAGCCTGGCGGCAGTGGGCGATGCAGTCCGAGCGGCAGTGGAACGACTTCTTCAACCAGATGATGGGCACGGAGGAGTTCAGCCAGAATCTCGGCCGCAACCTCGACGTCTTCCTGCACTTCCAGAAGACGATGAACGAAGCGATGGGTTCGTTCTTCACGGCCATGAACGTTCCCACGCGCACTGATGTCCTCGCCCTTGGCGACCGCCTGCTGGCCATCGAGAACCGCCTGGCCGCGCTCGAGGCGCAGGTGGCGATGGCGCTCGCGAACGCTCCCGCGCCGGGGACGAACGCCGCCTCCCCGCGGCCGAAGCGCACGAAGCGGCCGCCCGCCTCCAGTGAGAGCCTTGGCGCGAACGAATAGGTAGAACGTAGACTGCTCCATTAACAAGGCGGTAACCCGCCCCGCTGGCGTATACGTCACAATCGAACCAATGCAGTTGCGCGTTGTCCGCCTTGCCCACACGTTGGAGTCTCCGATCCTGCAATGACCGCTTCCGCCTCTCCCGAATTTGCCGAACAGGTCCAGACGACCGTCGACGCCATCCTTCGTCGCGGCCTGGTAGGGCTGGAGTACATCTCGCTTGACGACCCCCGGGTCGGCTCGACCCCGAAAGACACGATCCACACCGATGGGTCGATGAAGCTCTACCACTACCGGGCGCAGACGGACGAGGTCTACCGCACGCCCCTGTTGATCGTCACCTCGCTCGTGAGCAAGCCCTACATCCTCGACCTGACGCCGGGCCAGAGCATGGTCGAGTTTCTCGTCAGACAGGGATACGACGTCTACCTGATCGACTGGGGCGTGCCCCGCGAGGAGGACAGCGGGCTGCGTCTGGAGGACTACGCGCTCTCCCGCATCCCCGACTGCATCGCGCGCGTCCGCGAGGATTCGGGTGAGGCGGACCTGAACCTGCTCGGCTACTGCGTGGGCGGGTCACTCGCCCTGATGTACCTCGGCACGCATGCGGACAACCCCGTGCAGAACATGGTCTGCCTGACGACGCCCGTGAACTTCCAGGGCATGGGGCTCTTCAGCCAGTGGACCGACGAGCGCTACTTCGACGTGGACCGCATCGTGGACACGCTGGGGAATGTGCCGGGCGAAATCCTGTTGTCGGCGTTTGACATGCTGCGCCCCGCCGGCCGCCTCATGAGCTCGATCCAGACGCTCGACCGCATCCGTGATGACAAGTACGTGAAGGCGTTCATGCTGGTCGACCGCTGGGCGGCGGATCAGATTCCGTTCCCCGGCGAGGCCTTCCGCCAGATGGTGAAGGAGTTGTACTGGAAGAACGCGATGCTGGAGGGGACGCTGGAGCTGGGAGGCCGGCGCGTCGACCTTTCCTCCGTCAGGATCCCGATGATCCACGCCATGGCGGAATACGATCACATCGTGCCCTACGAGGCGGCCCGTCCCGTGATCCAGCAGGTGGGGTCGGAGGACACGGACGAGATCGTGCTCCGCGGCGGCCACGTCAGCCTCGTCGCCGGGGGCAACGCCATGTATCGTCTCTGGCCAAAGTTGGACCAATGGCTTTCGGTTCGTTCAATCTAGCGTCGCTTGCCAGCGGAGAGCGCTACCCCGCCGCCGGGACCATCGGCGGGCGGCAGTTGACGCTTCGCCTGATGGACGCCGGGGATGAACAGGCGCTGCTCAGCTTCGCCCAGAGCCTCCCCGATCACGACCTCCTCTTCCTGCGACGGGACATCACGCAGCCCGATCAGGTCAGGATCTGGGCGCAGCGCGTCGAGGCGGGCGTGACGACCTCGCTGTTGCTCATCAACGACGATGGGCAGGTCGCGGGGTACGCCACCATCGACCGAAGCGACTTCCCCTGGTCCCAGCACGTCGCCGAACTGCGCGTGCTCGTGGCGCCGGACCTGCGGGGGCTTGGCATGGGCCGCCTGCTGACCGAAGAGGCCTTCCGCATCGCTCTGGGCATGAGCGTGGACAAGATCATGGCGCAGATGACCGCTGACCAGACCCAGGCGATTGGCGTCTTCCGCTCGCTCGGCTTCCGGCCAGAGGCGCTCCTGCGCGATCACGTCAAGGACCGCAAGGGCGCCAAGCACGACCTCGTCATCCTCAGCCACGACGTACTCGGCGCCCAGCGTACGAAGGCGGCGGTGGGCGTGCTCGACGCCGTGAGCGACGGCTGAGCCATTCCCGTGGACGACATCACCGAGCGCATCATCGCGTTTTACGAGGCGGCCCCCGCGCCCGACCTTGCGCGGGTAGCGGGCCGTGAAATCCGCGAACGCTGGGCAACGACGGCGGCCTTCCTGAACGAGGGCGCTCCTGACTGGCCAGTCGAACGCGGCCACGTGATCGCGACCCGGCGGGGGCAGCCCCTGACGGTCGATCTGTACCTGTCCGGGGGAGAGGGCCGCCGCCCCGCCATCCTGTTCATCCATGGCGGGGCGTGGGTGGCGGGCTCCCCGCTGACGCACGACAAGCTGGCGAAGCGGCTCGCCGAGCGCGGCTTCTTCGTCGCCAGCGTCGACTACGCCCTCGCGCCGGAGAACCGCTTCCCGTCAGGGCTGGACGATTGCGTGCGCGCCGCTGATTGGCTCTGCGCGGAGGCGGCCGCGCTCGGGGGCGATCCGGAGCGTCTCGCGATCATGGGCGACTCAGCTGGGGCAAACCTCGCGGCTGCGACCCTCCACCAGCTCCTCGACCGCGACGGCGCGACGGCGTTCCGCGCCGCTGTCCTGCCCTACGGCGTGTACGACTTCCCCGCGATGCTGGAGCTGCCGGAGGGCTCGCCCTTCGTGAACGGCCGCACCTTCGCGTGGCAGATTGAGGATTACCTCGGAAGCGCTGCGGACGGAGCGCCGGCGCTGGACTCGCCGTCCGTAAGCCCGCGCTTCAGCCCCCATCTTGCGGGCTATCCGCCGGCCTTCCTGACGGTAGGGACGCGCGATCCCCTCCTCCAGCAGTCCCTCGATTTCGTGGAGTCCCTGCGGGGCGCTGGCGTCGAGACCGAAACGCTGGTCCAGGAGGGCGCGACGCACGCCTTCCTCCAAATCGAAGCGGTCCCCGCGGCCCGGGAGACCCTGGCCGCCATCACAACCTTCCTCGCAAGGACGCTCGGCGGGCGGTAGGGCGACGCAAGCCCAGCAGGGCGCCGCTGCGGCGCACCTCAATCATCCCTGGCGCCGCCCTCGAACGTCCCAAAGATATCAGGGTGAGCTAGCACCGCCTGCTCGAAGTCGGAGGCGACGGCTATCACACGATAGCCAACATCTTCCAACTCACGCCGCTTCTCGCGATCGTTGTGAAGCACATCTGGCTGGCCGTGTACGGCGCCGTCGATGAACATGCAGGCATGGCCCTGTTCATAGTAAAAGTCGGGCTGCGCCTGAACCTCGTGAGTCTGGTACTGCGCGTGGTCGGGCAGCCGCAGACCGGATTCGTAGAGAAAATCGAGGAACTTCGCCTCGATGCGTGATGCTGGATCGAGCGCCGCCCTGAGCCGTTCGTACTGGGCCTCGCGGGTCTCGCCGCCGGTCTGCGTCGCCGCTTGCGAATGCGCAAGACGCGTCAGCGTACTCCGGATCGCGTGGCGGTCGAGGAGGTGGTGCTCACGCTGATTCTCGTAGGAGAGGAGGCAGCGGTAGCAAGCGGTGGCGCATGGCCTCTCCTGCCCGGCTTGCTCGCTCTCGTAGTGACACAGGCGAAGCGCGTTCCTGGCGACGTTCGTCAGCCCTTCCTGTTCCAGTCGTTCGCAAACGCCGACGCCTCCCTCAGCGGCCTCAAAGAACATGAGCCGCTGTTGACCGCCCTTCCCTATCAGTTCGGCGGCGAATTCTCGCTCCTCGACCTGATAGGCGAGTTGGGCGCCGCGCTTCAGGGCATGCAGGAGCGAGGTCAGGACGCGCTCCCGCTCCTGGCCGTCCTCCACCGGTACTGAGATGAGCAGCAGATTCCGGTTCTCGCGGACGAAAGGCTTCACCTGGGAGATTGGCTGGCGGATAGTGGGGTCCGCATCGTCGCTGGCTCGCGGTCGGGTATCCCGCCAGCGTTGGGTGTCGGGATCAAGGGTGAAGCCCTCAGGCGAGTCTGTCAGACGCCAGCCGTGGTTCACGCGCCAGATCTCAGCGGCGGGGATGAACTCCAGCGTGGCCACCTCGCCATCCGCGTCCCTCACGGTTGTCCTTCCGCCGGACTCCTCTACGTAGCGGAAGTACGTCTGCACCCGGTAGCCGGTGCGCGTCCGCTCCTCTTCCTCGGATCGGATTCGCTGTCGGGGAATCGTTCGCGCGGGCGGCTGCGGGAGCAGGTTCTGTATCACTTCAACGCCGCCCTCAGCGAGGCGGGCGCTGCAGTGCTCACAGCGTTCAGCGTGCAGCGACGCGCTGGTGTGAATGAACCCGCACCCCCTGCAGGCGGCCGCCTGTTCGCGCACTTCTTCGAACCCGCCGGGTGGCATGACCACCCCGGTCACCTGATGGCGGCGTCCCTCGTGATAGATGAGGTTGTGCGGTCCGAACTCCTCCAGCCCCAGGAAGCGCGGCCTGTCCAGCGATCGCGCCTGGTTACGCACCGTGAGCATGGCCCGCACCGGCAGCCGCGGGAAGTTGTAGCCCGGCAGGAACCCTTCCGTCGCCAGATAGCGGTATGGATAGAAGTCAGACTCCTCGTATCTGCTTGTCTCGTTGCGGAGCAGATTGAGTTGACGCTTGGCCTCATCCTCCCGTCGTTCGGCTTCCTCTTGCTCGCGGCGCTTCGCACGGGGACGATCGGCTACCTTCCGCGCCTCATCCCGCATCCACACCGCGGATCGGTAGAGTTCCCGCCAGCGACGGAAGCTCTCGCGGAACTCGCGTGGGGTCGAACGGACGGTCTCCTCGATCCAGTTGGGCCCGAACCAGCGCGCCTCCTGAATCGCGGACGTCCGCTCGACGATCCCCTCGATCGTGCGGATCGTCTGGACGCTCCAGCGGGCGACATCGTCGAGTTGGGCCTCGATATCAGGCAGGATGCGCAGGTCCGCTTGTTCGAGATCCAGCACGTCGACTACGGAATGCTTGAGGTCGATCCCTGCGATCGCGAGCCAGACCGAGTGGACGTGCGCCTTGACCAGTTCCTCGTTCTGCAGATCGAAGCGCGCGGGCGCAACCGCGCCGTGGATCATGTCGTTGCGGTTGCGGAAGAAGTGTTCATCGTGCGCGTTGCCTTGCGCGGCGAATGTCGTAATCAGGGCGGGCGTTCCCCCGCGCCCCGCCCGCCCGCTCCGTTGGGCGTAGTTGGCTGGCGTTGGCGGGATGTTGCGCATATGGACCGCCGAGAGGTCGCTGATGTCGATTCCTAGCTCCATCGTGGGGGAGCAGAAAAGCGCGGGCAGCGCGCCTTCGCGGAACTGCTCCTCGCGCTTCTCGCGGTCCTCCGAGTCCACCTGCGCCGTGTGCTCATGCGCGCGCATCCCACGAAGCTGTCGCGCGCCCTTGCGGTAGAGCTGTCGGAAAAATGGCGACGCCGGACGATCGTCGCCGACCTCGCGCCGCAAGTGCAGGGAGCGCGACCGTACCGCGCTGGGCGGCGCGGGCGAGCCGTCTCCCGCCTGCCAGTCAAGCATGTCGGCCTTGATGCGCACTCCGTGTTCGTTCTCCACCGTCAGCAGCTGGCCGCGCAGTCCCTCGATGACGCCGTGGATGAGCGCTTCCGTTTCGTTTGGCGTGAACCGCTCCGCCTCGCCGGGGCCCGCCGACGGATTCCACGTGCGCGAGTCGTGCAGGTAGCGCCCGAGATTGGAGCGCGCGCTCATGCGGAGGTAGCGCCCGCGCGCTTCCTGCTGCGAGGGCTGCTCACCGGGCAGCAGGGCCAGCCGGTGCGTCCGCAATTCACCTTCATCCACTGCCCACGGATCGCGCAGCCATTGTTGCGCGCGCCGCGCGATTCTTCGTGTTTGCTCGTAGGTCAACGCGGGCGCGTCGAGGCAAAGCTCCGTACGGAGGTGATCGAGGATCGCGTGCAGCACCCGTTCGCGGTCCTCCGCGGGGGCGTCGCCCAACCCCGGGAGGCTCCGCCAGCGGGCGTCATCAGCGGCGAGTTCCGGCAGCCCCTTGTAGCCGATGCGAAGCAGGCCCGCCTGTTCAAGGTTGGGCTGGGTGACCCGCCACCCGCGGCTCAAATCCTCAAGCGCCAGATACTCCAGCAGGTCAACCAGCGCGGCTCGCCCTTGTTCGTATCCGGGCGAGCCCACGGCCGCGGGTTCCTTCAGGAAGTCCTCGGGATCCAGCGCCAGCGCCTCGAACAAGGCTGGCCCGAGATCCGCGTAGTCGAGGCCGTCACGCTGCGCGATCGCCTCCACAATCGCGGCCCGCACCTGGGCCACCTGCACGAAGTCGTTCAGGTGGCCCGCCTGCAGCGCCGCATCCTGTCGGTTGTCGGTGAAGCTGAGCACCTTGCGTTCGCCGCGTTCGGCGTCCTGCGCCGTCATGCCGGCGACCAGTGCGTTCACCGTGATAGTCGCTGAACTGGACCGTCCCGTCTGTGAGAGCGATGAGAGCTTGGTGAAATCGCTGGAATGTCTGCGATCCCACGAACTGCGGCAGCGCAGGCAGATCATGAGCGGCCGCGGTTGGTACCAGCCCTCCAGAGAGCCGCCAGGGGCGCCCTTCGCATCGAGCGTCAGCGGAACCGGCGCATGCTCCCGGTACTCCTGCTTCACCGCCATGTCTCTTGTTCTGACATTCAGCCAGTGGTCAGGCAACTCCTCCAGATCGCCCCGCCAGAGCTCGTCATCATCGTCGCGCGGGAATGAGAAGTACCCGGGCTCGCCCCGGACGTCCTCGGTGGGGGCGCTCACCATCGGCGATCGAGGCGTCAGCGGGTCATCCTCCCCACGCCGCCCTACGAGGTAGTACTCCTGCCCGCATTCGCGACAGAAAGCGAGAGGGAAGAAGGGCTTCCCGCCCTCTGCGGCGTACCGCCCTTCCATGGAGAGTTGCCGTTCGGCGATGGGTTCCAGGGTGGCGTAAACACTGCTCCCCGACGAGAGAAACTGATGGAGGCGGAAGGCGAACAGCGGGTCGCCGCTTTCCGGCGTCGCGCGGGCCCCGGCCTCCAGCACAGCCCGCAGCCGCTCCTCGCAGCGCTTGCGTCCGAGCCCGCTTGCTTCCGTGAGCTGTTCGACCGCCTCGGTGAACGTCATGGGCGGATGTCGCGTCAGCCGCCCGTCCTCCTCTCTGGCGATTCCGAAGGCGTCCTCCGCCCAGGCGGCCAGCGGGTGGGACGCGACCTCGACCGCGTCCGCCGTCAACGAGGGAGGCTCCAGCTCCACCGCGGCGCGGATGGCGACTGGATCCGACGGAGCGGAGACGCGGGCAATCGGGCGCAGCGTCTCCTCGACCACGCGATCCGCGCCCAGTTCGACGCCAAACAGACGCGCGCCCACATCGGCGATGGCCTCGAGGCGCTCTTCGCGACTTTCGCCGGTCGCCAGCGTCGCGCTTGTGCCGATGATCTGTAGCGGCCGGCCGGCCTTCTCGCGCACGCGGCGCAGCAGCATCGCCACATCCGCGCCCTGGCGTCCGCGGTAGAAGTGCATCTCGTCCACGACCAGGCAGCGCAGGTCACGCGTGGCGGTCTTGAGGAGCGCGCGCTCGTGCAGGCGCATGAGCAGGTACTCCAGCATCACGTAGTTCGTGAGCAGGATGTGCGGCGGTTCGTAAAGGATGCGCTCTCGATCCTCCCGCTTCGTCTGGCCGGTGTAGCGGTCGAAACGCACGGGCGTGTCCGGCCAATGCTCCGCGCGGTACCGTTCCAGCGCCTCGAGCTGGCTGTTGATGAGCGCATTCATCGGATACACGATGATCGCCCGCACCCCCGGCCGCTCAGGCGCATCGCGCAGGATCGAATCCACGATCGGCAGCAGGTAGGTCAGGCTCTTCCCCGAACCCGTGCCCGTCGAAACGACAAACGAGCCGCCGTCCCGAGCCAGCGCGAGCGCGTCCGCCTGGTGTTGGTGGAGCCGCATGGCGCCCCCGAAGAAGCGCGCCGTCTCCGGCAGAATCGCGCCCTTCTGCGCCAGCGCGTCGAGGTCGCCGTCGGGATCGGGCGTGAACGCAGGATTCAGCTGCAGGACCGGGTCCGGCCAGATAACGCCGCGCGCAAGCTCCTCGTCGACGAACGCGCGGATAGCAGGGTCATGGATGCGAATCGATGAACTGAGGTAGTCGCGGTACTGCCCGACGACGTGCTCCCTGAGCCCGAAGATATCCATGGTCAACGATCCTTCTGCGCTGGTTGTCCAGCTTGCTCGCTGGTCTCGTCCGCGCGGGTGGCGGCGGGAGGCGGTTCGAGGTCGGGGAGCCCGCCGGCGGCCATCTGGTCGTACGCCTCCAGCACATAGCGCTGTGTGCGGTACTCCCCGAACTCGCGTTCCTCGGCCCGCTTGAGCACGGGGAACGAGGCCGACGGCTCCGGCGCGTCGAGGATCCATTCCAGGTCCTCGCGCGCGAGGCGATACATATGCGCGTAGATGGCGTCGAGTTCGCACTTCAGGCGGTGGCGCCGCTCCTCATCCCACGGCCACGGCGGTCCCTCATACCCCAGGTCCCGCGCGAATCCCTCGAGTTCGTACGACGTGTACGTCAGTTCCAGCACCCGCGGCGCGACCAGCTCCGCATACGCGGGTCCCGCCGCAACCCGCTCCAGGTACGCCTCTGGCGGCAACACTGGCAGCTGCTTCACGATGAAGAAACTCAAGTTCGTACCGCCGACTGACTGGCGAGCGGTCCAGTCAAATGGCAGGCTGTTCAGATTCGCCAGCACCAGCGCGGAGGCTACCGCTTCCGCTTCCTCGTACGTCAGGACGGTTGCGCTATTCTCGGGGTCGGCTCCTTGGATGACGCGGAAAGCCTGAAGCCACGCCGCTGCATCGATACGAATCAGTGGCGCTTTGTTGTTCATCGCGGTAACCGGAACGAACGCGCAGATCGCCGTGCGCTCGTTCGTTGCGTTGGTGATGTCGCGGAAGGCGGTGAGCCAACAAACAGGAGTATTGCGGAATCGCCCAGCCCGTTGCTCGGAACCAAGGCTGCAATCCCGGTCCGTTCGTTCGTTGCGTGAGTGAAGCGCCTGAGAGCGATTAGTGGACGGGCCCTGTGGCCCTGTGGCCCTGTGGCCCTGTGGCCCTGTGGCCCTGTGGCCCTGTGGCCCTGTCATCATTCTACCATAATCGTACGATTCAAGCTTCTTCACCACTTCGATTTCAGATACCCAGTAGCGAGGGATGGTACCAGAAGCAGGTTCGGCTTTCTCAGCAGCGCTCAGTTCGCGTGCGTTGCCGTTTTGCCTGGCTTGTTCGTCGATGCCGTCGAAGGTGGCGAAGCGATGGTCATACTGGTGGAAGAGCTTGCCTTCGTAGAGCGGCAGCCAGCGCTCTTCGCCCCGTTTAAACACGTTCCCCTCCAACGCCACCCCCTCAGCTATCAGTGCCTCCCGCGTACGGAAGAGCCCAGAGTCGTTTGCCATATGGAACATACTCTGAAAGCGAACGCCCCACGGGTTCTGCTCATCCTCGCCGTCCCTGGCCTCGCGCCAGAGCACTCCCGCGCGCTTATAGAACTTGCGTGCGATCGCAGCGTCGCGCCCTGTGCGGAAGGTCGGGGCCGTGCGCGTGTTCGGATTGAATAGCGCAAAGTCCTCTGGATCGAGGATGAAGCGGCGCTCGCGCTCGTTAATCTGCTCGGTCCTCTGCAAGAAGAAGGCGAACTCCGCCGCTGCCGCACGCCCAGCGCTGCCCGTCAGCGTGAGCAGGCAGAACTTGGTGCTTTTGTGGACTTCCGGGAAGACTCCCGCGCGATTCTCGAAGTCGAAGAGGCTGACCAGCGAACGGCTGTTCACGAAGTCCGCGAACAGCTCCCTCGTCGTGGCGTCGGTTGCGATCCCTGAGGGCGTTATGACCCCCGCCCTGCCCTGTTCGTGCGTGAATTTCCGAAACAGCTCCGCGAACGGCGCGTAGGTATTGACGTCGCCCCGCCCGGCGAGCGGGAAGCGCCCGCCACGACGCACAAAGAGGCTGGTCGACTCAGCCGTGCGCTGCGCCTGTTCCCATTCGCGCGCCAGATCGGGATTCCGTTCAGATAGTCGGGCGATGAGTCGCGTGCGCGCGGCCTTGTTGGGCGCGCCGGCAATCTCGGCGTCACGGGTAGCGAAGAACTCTTTCTCCTGGAGCTTGATCCGCTCCCATGGCGTGTTCCCGATTACGACGTCGAAGCCGCCGCGCTCGAACACGTCGGGGAACTCCAGCGGCCAGTGGAAAAAGCGCAGCTGTTCGCTGGCCTCCACGGCGGCGCCGATCAGTTTGGCTGGCTTTGTGCTGCCCTCCAGCGCGTCGCGTACATCGTTGGTCGTGGGGACGCGCGGGAGGTCGTCGTCGGCGGGGTGCTGGAGCGGCGCGAAGAAGGCGTAGGTCCAGAGATCGCAGGCGGTCTTGTAGCGCCACCAGTGACTGCCGGGTTCCCGCAGCTGGTCATAAAGCCCTTCCTTCGCCTGGACTTCGGCTGGGTTGCGCTCATCGAGGTCGGCGAATGTCGCGAAATCCTCGGCCCAGGCCGTGGCGGGGCCGGGGTTGTGGTCGAGCGCCAACTGCCCTTTCCGTTCCTGGGCGTTGCGCTTCCTGTAGGCGGAAGCCGCCTTCTTGTCGTCGCCGCGGACGGTCTCGTAGGCCTTGTCGGGGACGCCCGCGTGGAGGCGGTCGAGATCGTCGACGCCGACGAGGCTGTCGCCGCACTTTATGTGGTGGTCGAGGAAGGAGAGGGGCAGCCCCGGGCTGTGGCTCTCGATCCAGAGCGCGACCTTGCAGAGGTCCACCGCCAGCGGGTTCTTGTCGACGGCGTAGAGGCAGTGGCGGATGACATCGCGGAGCGCCTCGCGGTAGCCGTCGGGGCTATAGCCGCCGTCCTTCGAGCGCGCTTGCGCGAGCTTGATGGCGATGCGCCGCGCGGCCGCCAGCAGGAAGTGCCCCGACCCCGCCGCGGGATCGAGCACCCGCATCCCCAGCAGCGCCTGTTCCCGTTCCGTTCGCGTTCCGGCGCTGGCCAGCCGCTCCTCCATCACTGGCTCAAGGGCTGAGTCGATCAGCGCCTGGACAAGTTCGGGCGGGGTGTAGTACGAGCCCGTCTGCTTCCGTTCGCTGCTGGCGACAAGCGAAAAAGTGGAGACGCCGCCCGCGTGCTGCGACGCCTCGATTCGGGGCTGCAGGTCCAGCAGCGCCTCATAGACGGAGCCCAGCTCCTCGACATCGAGCGCAGCGTAGTTGACGCGCCGCGGCACCGCGCGCTGGCTGCTTCTCCGCCCCCGCCGCCCGCCGCCATCAGGCTCTTCGAGGAAGGTCGAGAGATGCCGCATCGCCCCCAGCAGCGCTTTGTTGCTGCAAATCGCGCGTTCGAGGTCTGGGCAGGCGCCGTCGCCGAAGAGTTCGCTGTCGAGCGGGGAGAGGCCGAGGGTAGCGGCAGCCTCCTCCTCCCGAAAGATACGGAACGTCTCCATCAGCCCAAGCCAGAGGTCATGGTGATCATCGTCGGCGAAGTAACGCTCGCAGCGCTCACGGAGCGCGGAGATCGAGTAGTAGCGCCGGTAGACGGCGACCTTGCCGGCATCGTCGGCGCCCTCTGGGAAGATGAGCCGCCGCTCCTCGGCCACCATCAGAAAGAGCAGGCGATAGACCAGCCGCAGGAGCTGGCGGTAGTAGTTGGTTTCATCGAGCTCCCCCGCCTCGTGTTTCTCCCGCAACGCCTTTGACTGGAGCAGGGCTTGCCCGAGTATGCGCAACGCTTCCTCGACGCCCTCGCGCAGCCGCTCACGCACGCGGCCGCCTTCCTCGACGCCGATGCGGAAGTACCTTTCGAGCCAGGAATCGGCGACCGAGGCGCCATCCGTCGGGAAGCGACTGTGATGGAGCAGGCGGTAGGCGAGCGCGAATCCCGCGTATTGGTTGCCCTCGAACATGCCGCGCAGGTCGAACTCGATGTAGGTGGGGCGGGTAAAGCGCTCGCTGGCGCGGAGCAGTCGCAGCTGCTCGCCATTCGTCACCATGCCCCACACAGCGTCGGAGTGGTTGAGGTATTCCTGTACGGAGGCGTGCGGCGAGCGCCGCCCGTTACGACTGTTAAGATTTTGTCCGCTCGCGACAATGTGCACGGGCGGAGCGTCGTCCGCCTCGCCAGCGATGTGGGAGATGACGTAGCGCTGCCCGCCGACCTGGATCTGCCCCCGCTGACGTCTCAGGGATTTGAACCCGAGAATCTCAAAGAAAGGGAGGCCCCAGTTCTGTCGCGTGATCTGTGTAGGGCTCGCACTTGAGTGTTGAAGCCGTACCTGGAAGGCGTTCCATACGGTCCGCGCGTCAGAGAAGGCGCGCTGCGCTTCATCGATCAGCCGTTGGGAGCCGCTCAGGCCGAACGCGGCTGCGCTCTGCCCGTCGGCCTCGCCGGCGGCGATGCGGTCCAGCAGGTCAGGAGGCAGCAGGCCGCCTTCAATCGAAATCAGCGGTCCGGGCATCACGCCCCTCCCGGTACGGGTATCAGCACGAAGCACCCGAGGATATCGGGCGGTTCGTGCGGCGTGACGCCGAGCGCGCCCGCTACTTCCGTCTGTCGCCGCACGCGCTCGTGCGCCTGCTGCAGCGCCGCGATGCGTTCATCCACGATCGCCCGCTGCCAGCCCTCGTGTCGTTCGAGCAGGTCAAGTCCCCAGCGCACATGCGCCTCGCGCTCCGCTGGCGACAGATTCTCGACAGGTTCGGCCTCGGCCAGCAAGCCTACCGCCGACTCACGCGGTTCGATCCAGCGCAGTTCGCCATCTTCGAGCCTGCACGCGGCGGTCACGATTTCCTCGGCGAAGGTGGGGGGGCGCCGGTGTTCGCTGAGCAGATAGCGGAGGCGCAGGACGAACACGGCGGTTCGGCGCTCGACCGCGCGCGTTCGAATAGCGGCGCTGCGTGAGAAGAAGGGTGCGTCCTCGCTCTCCGCGAGCGATTGGCCAAGCACGCGATCGGCGAGGAGTTCAACGAGCGGATGGCAGCGCCCGAGTGCGACTGCGCGATCGTCGAGCGCCGGGGCGGGATCGCCCGGGAAGGGGCCGCTGAAGCGTACGCGCAGGGGGAATTGCAACGCAGGCGCAGGCATGCGCGCGAGCAGGTCGTCTTCGAGCCGCCCGCCCGACAGCTCATACACGCCCGCTTCATCCGTCTCGCGCAGCCGGCCGCCGAGACGCGGGAGCGCCTCGGCGATGAAGCGTTGCACATCGCGGGCGCTGCCGAGGGCGGGTTCCAGCTCCGCCAGCTCGCGTTGCACCTCATCCGGGTCAATAGCGCCCTGCGCGAACCGGGTTCGTGACTCCTGCTCCCGCTTCGCCGCCTCATCCAGCTGCTGCTGGAACCCCTCGATTGAGGGAGATCTGATGGGCAGAACGAGCTGCTGTCCGCTGTCCCCTCGTCGCTCCAGCACGCTGTCGATCACAGCCTGTACCAGTTCGTCGGAGTCAGGGACGGGGACGGAGACCCCCAGTTGCTCCCGTATCGTGCGCGCCTTGCGGATCAACACCTCAAGAACCGTGAGGTCGATTGCGTTGTTCGAACCGTAGAGGAGCGTGGTCTTCACCACGTCGCGCCGCTGCCCGTAGCGATCGACGCGTCCCTCGCGCTGCTCCAGACGGTTCGGGTTCCATGGCAGGTCGTAGTGCACGACCGCGTCGAAATGCTGCTGCAGGTTAATGCCCTCGCTCAGGCAGTCGGTGGCGACTAGTACGGGGAGGGCCTCGTCGGCGAGTTCCTCGACCCGTTCGCGTCGCTGTTCACTGTTCCCGTCGCCGCCGGTAACGGAGCTCACCCGCAGACCGGGGTGGACGTCTTTGAGCTGCCGCTGCAGTTCCCCGGCGACGTACTCCGCCGTGGCGATGAAGCGGCAGTACACGATCGGGCGGAACCCCTCGTTCAGCAGATCACCGACCGCCTCCGCCACGGCGGCGAGCTTTGCGTCATGCTCGGGGCCGGCCAGTCTGCGCGCCCGCCGCAGGAACGCATCGAGGCGTTGAATCTCCTCCGCCCGCAGTCCTGCGGCCTCTTTATCAAGGGCGGCGGCGGGCGCGTAGTCAGCGGGCTCTTCCTCATCCGCGCTGTCGAGCACTTGCACCCCGAGCGCCTCGATGGCTTCGTCTCCGGCGTCGCCGCTATGCTCGTCTTGCCGCTCCCGCCGCGCGTGAAGCATGGCGACGGCCGCGGCCGGGCTGGAGAGCAGGCACCTGAGGATGGCGGTCGCCGCCCAGTAGCGGACGCGGCGCTGCTGCTTTTGCAGCTCCGGCCCCCTGGAGACGAGTTCCTGGCAATACGCCCGCACATCCTCGTAGAGGCGGACGTATTCCGCTGTCATCGTGTAAGGGCGCTCCGATGAGACGCGCTCGGGAAACGGCGTCTCTTTCCCAAGCCAGTTGCGAAGGTCAGAGCGTTTCCGCTGTACGAACCGGCGCGTCACTTCCGCCAGCGGCAACGGTTTCTCCTCCGGGCGATCCAGATCTGGATTAAGCAAGCCGAGGAGGGAGCGGAAGCTCTTCTCGATCCCGCTGTGCGGCGTCGCCGTCACGAGGATGATGGAGCGCTCGGGGTCGTCTTCAGCCAGTCGGCGCAGCAATTCATGCCGCTGCTGCTGGGCGCCGCCTCGCGCCTCGCGTGGTCTGGCGGCGGCGTGCGCCTCGTCGACGATGATGAGATCGGGGGCGTACTGGAGGAACGTGTCGCGGTAGCGTCCAGATTTCATGAAATCGATGCTCGCGACGATATGGCGGTAGTACTCGAATACGTTTGCGGTAACCTCCGGCAGACCGCGCTCCAGATGGGCCATTCGCGATGGCTGGACCAGCGCCGCCTCGATGTTGAACTTGTCGCTGAGTTCGCGCTCCCATTGTTCGCAGAGGTGGGGTGGACAGAGCACGCCAATGCGCTTGACCATGCCGCGGTCGAGCAACTCGCGCGCGATTAAGCCCGCTTCGATTGTCTTGCCAACGCCCACATCGTCAGCAATCAATAAGCGCACCGGGTCGAGGCGCAAGGCCATGAGCAGCGGGACCAGCTGATACGGGCGTGGCTCGACCGACAGCTGTCCCATCGACCGGAACGGGCCGGCGCCGCTGCGGAGCCGCAGCCTGGCGGCATCGTGCAGCAACCGCCCCGGCGAGGAACCGAGGGCGCGTTCCGGGCTGGGTGGCGGGTAGGTCGCTTCGCTCAGCGCTTCCGGCTCAAGCGTGCGGTGGATGCCGATCGCGTCGGCGTCGCTACCGTCGATGGGCCGCAAGCGAATCACGTCGTCCTCGTCATCGGGCAGGACTACCCAGAGCCGCTCCCTGGCTCTGACTAACGCGCCTTGACGCCACTCTGCTGGCATACACGTACCTCATGCCGCGCCACGGAATACGGGAGCGCCGCGCCCCTGGCGAGCGGGCGGACAGGATGGGGAATCGGATTCAGGAACGCAAGAGCGCTCGGCGGCGCGGTAGGAGCGCCGCCGCCGAGCCCAGCAGGGCGCCGCTGCGGCGCAGAAGGGGCTTTTCCTCGCGCGGCAGGAGGGCGAGGAAGGGGCGCGCCGCCTCCTTGTCGCCGTCGCTGTAGTGCAGGATGGCGGCGATGCGGGCGAGCATCGGGTGATCGAAACCGGCGAGGTCCTCAGCGAGGAGCGCGCTTGCCGCGCGCCCGCCCGCCCCCGTTCCGCCACGCGCTTCCCCGAGGGGACGCAGCATGGCCGCGTAGCGCGCCGCCTCCAGCGCGTCGCTGAAGGGATCGTCGTTGCCGTCGGGGGCGAGCGCGTCGCCGGCGCCTGCGCGCGCCTCCATGGCGTCGCCGTCCCAGGCGCCGGCGCGGCGCAGCAGCGCCTCGATCGTAGCGGCGCGTACCAGGCGCGGCTGGGGCGCGACATCGCCGAAGGCGCGCATGGCGACGCCCTCGCGGACGCCGCCAGCGGCGACCGTAAGACGCTCGGCGTCGAGGCGCCGCATCAGCTCTTCGAGGATCACGGCGCCGCCCATGATGGAGTCCGCGCGGCCCGCCCGCACGCCGTCGATCGCGCCGCGCTCCGCGGCGCTGTGCGCCATGAGGAAGGCGCGTACCCGCTGGAGCGCGTCGCGGCTGAGCGCGTACCCGTGGAGGCGCGGCAGCGGGTACGCGCTCTGGCGCTGGGCCAGCCGCGCGAGCGTGCGCACGCTCCCTCCCGTCGCGATGAGCCGCTCGTCCGCGTCCAGGCTGGAAGGGGCGTGACGGGCGAGGATTTTCGCGATCTCGCGACGCATCATCTTGATCTGCTTGCGTGTCGGAGGGTCATCGCGCAACCAGGCGGCGCTGGCGCTGAGCGCGCCCAGGGGGAAGCTCCAGGCGCCCACGATCGCGCCCGCGATGACGCGCGCGACCTCGGTGCTGCCCCCGCCGATATCGACGATCACGCCGGAGCGGATGGGGAGTCCGTGGAGCGCGCCCGCCGACGCCAACTCCGCTTCCTCGGCGCCGTCGAGCACCTCGATCGCGAGCCCCAGCCGGGCGTGCGCGCGGGCGAGCAACTCACCGCGGTTGCGGGCCGCGCGGATGGCGGCGGTGGCGACGACGTGGATGGAGCGCGCGCCCGCTTCACGGGCGAACTCCGCGAACTCCGCGATTGCGTCGATGGCGATGGCGATGCCGCGTTCGCTCAGGCGCGAGCGCTCGTCCAGCTCGGTCGCGAGACGCAGGTTCAGGCTCTCCTCGGCGACGGTTTCGAGGACGCCCGGGAGCGGGCGATCGATGACGACCACGCGCGCCGAGTTCGAGCCGAGGTCGACGATGGCGACCGGCGCCCGGGGAAGTGGGGGAGCGGAAACAGGGGGGCTGGCTGGGAAAACTCCCATCCCTCGCACGATACCGGGTTCGTGCGAGGGAATTGTTAACGCAGGCTCACGAATGCTCCATCGCGGCCTTGAGCGCCTGCCAGTGCGGCCCCCGCAGGCGGGCGTAGCGCTTGGGGAACTTCCAGCGGAAGCTCTCCGCCTCGGCGGCCGCGTTGGCGGCGAGCTCATTGGCGGCGCGCACGCCCCCGCGACCGAGAGCGTCCTCCTCGTCCTTCGCCAACGCGCGATAGAACGCTTCCGCCACCACCGCGTCCTGGTGATCTCCCAACAGCGTCTGCAGCCGCGTGAGCTGGCGGTGGTAGGCGTCGGCGGGTTCGCCGTACAGGGGCGCGAAGAATTCGACCACGTAACGCAGCTTCTTCACCTTGATGCGGAGGACGTGATAGGCGGAGTTCGGCGATGCGCCGTCGATGGCGTCGCCCGCTCGCCGCACCGTGCGCCGCAGGTCCGCGATGATCGTTGGGGCGGCGGCAATGGCCGGCTCCTCGCCGCGTCCGTCGGCGGGGCCGTCGCGGAGCAGCGCTGACATGGCTTCTGCGAATTTCACATAACGCTCCGTGTTCAGCGTTGTGAGCGCGCCTTCCCGCGCCTGCGCGTGGCGCTCTTCGAAGATGGCGTTGATGGCGGCGGCGGCCTTGCGTCCGATCAGCGGCGCCGCGCGCGAGAAGCGCTCCCGCTGGACATCGAGGTCGCGCATATCGCTGAGCGAGCGTCCGAGCCAGCGCAGTTCACGGCGCTGGTCGACGAGTTCTGGGGGCAGCGCCGCCCTGAAGGTCTCGAGCGCCGCGCGCAGGCGCCGCGCGGCGACGCGCATCTGGTGGACGCCCTCGCGGTCCTCGCCCAGACGGGCCACGGGCTCGTGCTCGATGAGGCGGAGGAAGTCGCGCCGCAGGATGGCGAAGGCCGCCTCGCCCAGCGCGCTCCCCCGGTTGATCGCCATGGGGCCAAGGGGACGCGGTTCCCAGCCCGGCGAGGCGCCCGCCGCGGCCAGCGCCGCCGCCAGCTTCCCCGAGAGCGCGGGACGGAGGGCGGCGCCATCGCGCAACGCCCGCACGAAGGGCTCGGCGCGGTCGAGCAGGTCGGGATCGACGTCGACCTCGACGCGCAGCAGTTCGTGCGCGCGCCAGCCTTCCCCGACCGTCGTCCGGTCGAGGGCGATCTCGCCGAGGCGGGCGCCGTCGAGGGAGAGTGTCAGGGGCGCGCGATGCGTGGTGAGGGCGGCCACGGGCTGGAGCGTATGCGGCCCTGCGAGCGTGCCCAGGAGCGCGCTCGCGGGGCCGGACGGTTCCGCCAGCGCGCCATCGAGGCCGCCGAGGCCGTCGAGCGGTTCGTTCAACTCGAAGCGGCGGCGCAAGTTGGCCTCGCCGCCGGAGAGCCCCTTGATCGTCAGTTCCGCCGTCTCGCCGTAGCGGCGCACGCGACAGGCGAAGCCCGCCCGCCAGATGAGCCAGCCCTCGGTGTCCCAGTACTCGTCGCGCTGCGTGCGTTCGGGCTGCGCCTCCACGCGAAAGGGGGCGGGCGTATGTTCATCGAGCCACTCACGGACGGGGGCGAGGTCATCCGCGATGAACTGCCACTCCGCTTCCATGAACTGCGTCGCGCCTGTCATGGACCTGCTATCGTACCCTGCCCGCAGAGCCCCGCGTTCACGCACGATGCGTAACGCGCCGGCAGTTCCCTGAGAGGCGCACGATGGCCGCCACCGTTCTCTCACGCGAGCGCTCCTGGCTCCGCTTCAACCATCGCGTCCTCCTGCAGGCCACGCGCGAGGACACGCCCCTGCTGGAGAAGCTGCGCTTTCTCGCCATCTTCGCCTCGAACCTGGATGAGTTCTTCGCGGCCCGCATCTACGGCGTGTTCGAGCGGCAGCTCAGCGGCGGCGCGCAGGAGCGGGACGAGTACCTGACGGCGCTGGCGGAGGCCTACGAGAGCGCGCTTCAGGCCGCCGCTATCCACGAGCAGCTGCGCCACGCGCTCATGGAGGTCGGCTTCCTGTTGCTGGAGCCGAGCGAGCTGACCCCGCTGGAGCGGAGCTACTTCGGCGCCTACCTCGCGGAGGAGGCCTCGCCCCGCGCGGACCTGCTGGACCCGGCGGCGCTCTCGGGCCTGTCGAGCCGCGCGCTCTACCTGGCGGCGGGGCGGGAGTCGCTGGATTACCTGGTGCGGCTGCCTGACTCGCTTCCGCGGCTGCTCTCCGTCCCCGGGCGTCCGGGCGCGTTTGTGCGGCTTGGGCCGCTCGTGCGCTTGCGCAGCGACCTCTTCCTGCCGGAAGACCTACCCATGTATGAGATGCGGCTCACGCGCCTCGCCGACCTCGACGTTCAGCGCGTTGACTGGGATGACCTCGCGCAGGCCATCGAGGACCGCCCCGAGGGCCCCGCCACGCGCCTCGAAGTCGAGCGCGCCTTCCCCTGGGTGGCGGAGGTGCGGGAGGCGCTGGGGCTGCCCGAGGAGGCCGCTTTCCGCCTCTCCCCGCCGCTCGACCATCGCTACCTGAACACGCTCATCGACCGGGATCCGCCAAACCCCGCCGCGACGCCCCTGCGCTATGAACCGATCGCGCCGCGCAAGGCGCCGGACTTTGAGGCGGACCCGTTCACGGCGCTGGATGAACGGGACGCCGCCTTCTACCACCCCCTCGATGACTACAGCGCGGTGGAAGGGTTTGTCGATCGCGCGGCCGCCGATCCCGACGTCGACCAGATTCGCATCAGCCTCTACCGCCTGGGAGCGCGCAACCCGATCGCGGAGGCGCTTATGCGCGCGGCCCGCGCGGGCAAGGACGTGGCCGTGCTGCTGGAAGGGCGCGCGCGCTTCGATGAACTCCAGAACCTGCACTGGAGCCTGCTCTTCCGGGCGGCGGGAATCCGCATACTGCCGCTGCCGCTGGGCTACAAGGTGCACGCCAAGGCCCTCTACGTGCGCCGCGCGGGTCGGGGCTACGCGCACCTCTGCACGGGCAACTACAACCCCCTGAACGGACGGCTCTACACGGACATCTCGCTCTTCAGCGCGAATCCCGCGCTCGTCCATGACGCGCTGGAGTTCTTCGATTCACTCGAAGGCGGGCAGCCGCCGCAGCTTGAGCGGATGCGCTACGGGGTCGAGGCGCGCGACGCGATGATCGAGAGGATCCTGGGTGAGGCGCGCCCCGAAGGCCACGTCATCCTCAAGATGAACCACCTCACGGACCCGGCCATTTTCGACGCGCTCGGGCGGGCGGCTGACGCGGGGGCGCGGGTCGATGTGATCGCGCGTAGCACGCTCACGCGGCACGACGATCGCTTCACCATGCGCAGCATCGTGGGGCGCTTCCTCGAACATGCGCGCGTGGCCGCCTTCCGTTCGGGGGGCGACTGGGAGGTCTGGGCGGGCAGCGCTGACTGGATGCCGCGCAACTTCGAGGAGCGCATCGAGCTGATCTTCCCCGTGCTCGACGCCGGCATCGCGCGGCGCATCGTGGACCTGCTGCTGGCGCAACTCGCGGACGATGTGAACGCCTTCGCGCTCCTGCCGGACGGCAGCCATGAGCCCCTCTGGGGCGGGGAACGCAACGCGCAGCTGGCGCCGCTCTAGCGCGCGCGGCGTCCGCCCGTGCGGCTTGCGCACTCGCCCCCGCGAGCGCACGCTGAGCGCACATGCGCATGACCGCGCGCCGCACGGTGCGACGGCGTCTGATGGGCTCCCGCACCATCAGCATCGCGCCCTCGCGCCGTTCGCGTCCCTTCGGCTTCGGCGGCCTTCGCATCCTCATCGGGTTCGCACTGATCCTCGCGATCGCGACGCCCCTGCTCGCCCTGCCCGCCGCCGCCAGCGGCGAGCGCGCGACCGCGCTGGAGGCGCTGTTCACGGCGATCTCGGCTATCTGCGTGACGGGACTGGTCGTGGTCGACACGCAGGCGCACTGGAGCCTCTTCGGCGAGATCGTCATCCTCGCGCTCATCCAGATCGGCGGGCTCGGCTTCATGGCGGGCATGGGCGTCGTGCTCTGGATGCTGGGTCGCAACCTCGGGCTGCGCGACCGCAACCTGATTCGCCTCTACTACGGGGCGCCGGATATGCGTGAGTCGCTCTCCTTCGTCAAGGCGATCGTCATCTACACGGTTATCGCCGAGGTTGTGGGGGCGCTGGCGCTCTTCGGCGGGTTCGTCTCCGCGGGCGTTCCCCTCGCGCGAAGCGTGTGGTGGGCGGTGTTCCACGCCGTCTCCGCCTTCAACGTCGCCGGCTTCAACGTGACCGGGCAGGATATGCGCCCCTTCGCCGATGACCCGGCCGTGCTCCTCCCGATGATCGCCCTCTGCCTTGCGGGTTCGCTGGGGGCGGTGCCCGTTGTGCTCGGCGTGATCAGGCTCGGCTCGCAGCCGATGTCGCTTGACGCGAAGATGGTGCTGGCGGCGGCGGCGGTCGTGGTGGGGGGAAGCGCGCTCTTCATCGGCGTGGCTGAATGGACGAACACGGGCACGCTCGCGACCGTCGCCGCCAGCGACCGCCCGCTCCTCGCGGTGTTTCAGGCGGCCATGTGGGTCTCCGGCTTCAGCGCCGTCGATTCAGGGCTTCTGCACGAACACACCAGGCTGTACGAGTCAGCGCTGATGCTGGTGGGCGGCGCCGCCGGATCGCCCGCGGGCGGCATGAAGCTGGCCACGCTGGCGGTGCTGGCGGCGGGCGCGGTGGCCGCCCTGCGCGGTCGCGAGAACGTGATCGTGTTCCGCAAGCGCTTGCCCCAGGCGGTCATCCGGCAGGCGGCCGGCATCGTCTTCGCCTTCGCGGCCGTCCACTTCATCGTGGCCATCGTTCTGCTGCGGACGACGGGGAGCCCGTTCATCGATGTGCTTTACGAGACCTCGTCGGCGGTGGGAACGGTGGGCTGGTCGACGGGGATCACCCCGCAACTGGGGACAGCCGCCACCATCGTCGTGATGTTGGCGATCCTCGTGGGGCGCTTCCTGCCGCTTGTGCTTGTCCTGCAGATCGTGCGCGACCGCAAGGTGCCGAACGAGAGCCAGCTCGTCGATAACGTGCGGCTGGGCTAGACCGCCGCCCTCAGGAAGAGAACCCGGGCGGCAGGCGCAGGTGCGAGGGGTTGAGCTCCCTGACTGAGGGGCAGCCGAGCAGGGTGAGGGTGCCCGCGATGCCCTGGCGATAGACCTCGAGGATCTGGCGGACGCCCGCTTCGCCGCCAGCGGCGAGGGCCCAGATGTAGGGGCGCCCGACCATGACCGCCTTCGCTCCCAGCGCGACCGCCTTGACCACATCGCTTCCCCGCCGCACGCCGCCATCGAGCAGCACCTCGAGGTTGTCCCCCACGGCGTCGACGATTTCGGGGAGGACGCGGATGGTGGCGGGGGAGCCGTCGAGCGAGTTCCCCCCATGGTTGGAGACGGAGATGGCGTCCACCCCTTCATCGACCGCGCGGCGGGCGTCGTCCAGGGAGGTAATGCCCTTCACGACAAAGGGGCCGTCCCACTGCTTGCGCGCCCAGGCGATGTCGTCCCACGTGGGGGGGTGGGCCATGATGCCGGCGCCCACCTGGCTCGCGGTGAGGTCCGCCTCGCCGGGGGCGTTGGGGAAATGCAGTTCAACGCCCCCGCGGAGGAAGTTGAGCGCCCACAGGGGCCTCGTGATCATCTCCGGCGCGTACTTCAGCGCCGTCGGCAGGTCAACGCGATCGGGGACGCCCGGGTGGCCGCGCTGGTAGTCCTGCCCCCCGGAGAGGGCGGCGAAGTCGACGGTCAGAATGAGGACGCGGCAGCCCGCCGCGCGCGCCCGCTCGATGGCGACGGCGGAACCTTCGCGCCCGCCGAGCATGTAGAGCTGGAACCAGACATCGCTGGCGTTGGCGGTGATCGTCTCGATGGGGTAGCTGGCGAGAATGCCGAGCCCGGTCGCGGTTCCGGCCGCCTCCGCCGCGCGCGCCACGCCGAGCTCGCCGTCAGGGTGGGCGATGCGGATGAACCCCGCGGGCGTGGTGATAAGGGGCATCGAGATTTCGCGCCCCAGCACGGTCGTGGAGAGATCGCGGGGCTCGTGGGAATCAAGCACGCGCGCCTGCAGCCCGATCTCCTTGAAGCCGTCGCGGTTGGCGCGCACGGTGCGGCGCAACTCGGTGCCCGCTTCCGTGTACCAGTAGATGGAGCGCGGCAACTTGCGCCGGGCCTCGCGGCGGGCGTGCGCCACGGACGTCAACGGGACGGTTCCCAGACCCAGGACCATCTGAAGCCTCCTCGCCTCAACCGCGGGAGCGGCCGTGGTAGCAGGGGAGAGACTCGAACTCTCGACCTCACGATTATGAGTCGTGCGCTCTTACCGGCTGAGCTACCCTGCCACGAACGCACAAGGGTACGGATGGCGTGCGGGTCGGGCAATGGAGGCGCGCCCTCCGGCCCCGCCGCTAGACCACGACCGCCTGCGATCCGCGCTCGGGATCCTTCGTCACCTCGATGCGGCGGCCGAAGCTCTCGCGCAGCTCCTCGATGTGCGTGACCAGCAGGATCAGGCGGAACTCGCCGCTGATGGCGTTGATGGCCGCCACGAGGCGGTCGCGGCCCTCCTCATCCTGCGTGCCGAAGCCCTCGTCGATGATGAGCGTGGACAGGGTCGCGCCGGAACGCATCGCGAGGAGGCGGGAGAGCGCGATGCGGAGGGCGAAATCGACGCGAAACCGCTCGCCCCCGCTGTACATCTCGTAGTCGCGCGTGCCGAGGTCATCGCTGATGCGGATGTCGAGCGTCTCGCTGGTCTTGCCGGCGGAGGTTTCGCGCTGCGTGCGGATCGTGACCTGTGTGTTCCCGCGTCCCTCGGTGATCTGTTCGAGGAGGTCATTGGCGATGCGTTCGAGTTCGGGCAGGGATTGATCGATGAGCATCGCCTGCACGCCGTCGCGGCCAAAGGCCGCCGCAAGCTCCTCGTACAGCTGAACGGAGTCGCGGGCGGCGGCGAGCTTGTCCCTCGCCTCCTCGATGCGCGCGCGGATGTCGGCGAGGGCGGCCCGGCGGCCCTCCAGGTTTCCGTGCTCGACGTTGAGGGCGTCGAGGCGGTCGCGGCTCGCGGCGACGGCGGCCTCGGCGGCGGCAAGCCGCGCGGAGACGTCGTCGGAGGCGTCGAGGGCGCCGCGCGCGTCCGCCAGCGCCTTCTCCGCTTCCTCACACTCAGCGCGCGACCGCTCCAGCTCCTCCTGCGCCTTGGCGATGCGCTCGGCGAGGCCCTCGGCTTCCGTCTTCGCTTCGGTGAGGCGAATGTACTCGGCCGCCGCCGGTTGGAGTTCCGCGAGGCGCTTGCGGACGGCGGCGTGACGTTCGCGGTCGTAGCCGAGGGCGGCCAGCCGCTCGTTGAGGACGTCGCGGCGTTCGCGCGCTTCGGGCGCGAACGTTTCGTCGTCGAGCGTCTGGCGGATGGCCGCGAGCCGCTCTGCGATCTCAGGCAGCTCGCGCTCCGCACGCTCGGCCCGATCCAGTCGCGCAGCCAGCGCCTGTCCCTGCTCGCGCAACCGTGAGTCGAGGGCGTCGCGGTCCCGCTGGAGCGCGGCGGCGCGCTTCCGGTGGTCGGCGGCGGCGGACTTCGCCTCGTCGCCGACCGCCAGCGAGGCCTTGTACTGCTCCCCGAGCGCGCGGCGCTCGCGCTTGTATTGATCGATCGTGGTACGCAGTTCATCCGGAGCAAGGGGCTTGCGGCAGACGGGGCAAAGCGGTTCGCCTTCCGCTTCCGCGAGCGTCTTCTCACGCTCCTTCAGTTCCTGGGCGCGGTCACGGAAACCCTGCGCTTCGCTTTCGCGGCGGGCCTGGGCGTTCGCCGCTTCCGTCGCCTTGTCCTGCGCTGTCTGGATGTCCCCGACGAGCGCGGCGAGGCGGTCGCGCTCACGGTCGAGGTCCGCCGCTTCCCGGCGGAGGGCGGGGAGCGTGGCGACAAGGGCGCGCGACGCTTCCCGCTCCTCTTCGAGGGCGGCCATGCTCGTTTCCAGCGCCCTGCGCTCCTGTTCGATCTCGCTGCTGGCGGCGGCGAGGTCCTGTTCGAGATCGGTGGCCTGCGCGGCGAGGTCGGCAAGCGCGCCCGCCTCCTCGCGCGTCTTCTCCAGCAGGGCGTGGCGTTCCTCGATGGCGGACGCGTCCTCGAGGGTCTTGCGGACGTCCGCGAGTTTGCGTTCGAGCGCCTCGATTTCCCCCGTGCGGCGCTTCACGGCGGCGGCGCACGCGTTGAGGCGGTCCGTGACGTCGGTGAGGGTCTGCTTGCGGTTCTCGTGTTCGGCGGCGGCGATTCGCAGTTCGTCCCGTTCCTGTTCCTCCTCTGTGAGTTTGGCGCGGACAGTTTCGCGTTCGGCGGCGACCCGCTTGAGGTTCTCCTCGACGGCGGGCGCTTCCGCGATCTTCGCTTCGTCCGCGCTGATGAGGCGTTCCTCGACTTCCGCTTCCGCTTTGGCGCTCTTGCGGCGATCGTGGGCGAGGCTGGAGAGCGCCTCGTAACGTTCGAGGCCGAGCACCTTGCGCAGCACTTCCTTGCGCTCCGAAGGGGTCTTTGCGGTGAATTCGTTCGAGCGGCCCTGCACGAGGAAGACGCTGTTGATGAAGGTCTGGTAGTCCATGTGGACGCGGCGGTTCAACTCCGCCTGCGTCTCGCGCAGAACCCCGCCGGTGATGGAATGAAGCCCCCCCTGACTGTCCAGCTGGAACACGTCGAGCGCGCCGGAGCGTCCGCGCGTCCGCTTGCGGATGACGCGATAGCGGTCGCGGTCGACGTCGAAGTCGAGTTCGACGCGCATCTCATCGGACCCCTGACGGATGCGATCGTCCGCCCTGGCGCCACGCGCTTCGCCCCAGAGGGCCCAGGTGATGGCGTCGAGCAGCGAGGACTTGCCATCGCCGTTGCGCCCCGCAAGCGTGGCCAGATGGAGGGGGGAGAAGTCGATCTCGCAGTCGCGGTAGGAGAGGAAGTTGCGCAGGCGCAGGCGGCGCGGAATCACGGGGTCGCCTCCGCGGGGGCGAGCCGCTGCGCGCGCCAGCGCACGCCGGACGCGTCGAGATCGACGACCACGGCGACGCCGTAGCCGGTATCGCCGAGGGACGCGGGGGAGCCGGAGTAGACCGCCAGCGCCCCGTCCGCGCTGACGTCGCGGTGCGCGTCCCAGTGACCGAGGGCGATGTACTCCCACTGCGCGCTCTGGGCAAGGTGCGACGGCGTGATCCGCAGCGAGCGTTCACGCTGCGCGTCCTCGGCGACCGCGTGGCCGTGGGCCATGGCCACGTTCCAGGCGCGACCCTCGCGGCGGGCGGGCGGCTGGGCGAGGGGCTGTTCGACCACGTCCGCGGTGATAGCGCGCCCCCAGACGGCAAGGTCGAGGCCGGGGAAGTCGAGGAACTCGCCCCCGGGGTCGCGCAGCAGGCGGAGGCGGGGCGCGAGCGCCTCGAGGTCGTGGCGTTCGTAGGGGCCGTGGGGGCCGATGGGGTCGTGGTTCCCGGGCAGCAGCGCGGTCTCGCCCGGGAAGCGGTTGATCTGGTCAGCCGCGAAGGCGATGACATCGGCGCCGATGCGGGCGTGGTCGAAGAAGTCGCCCGCGATAAGGAGAACGTCGGCGCCGGTCCCGCGGGCGAGGTCGATGACCGCCTCGAATCCCGCTTCGAGGCGCCTGCCGCGGGGCTCCTCGCGTCCGCGCGGGCTGGCCGAATAGGCGCCGAGGTGCACGTCCGATGTGTGCACGAGCCGCAGCGGACGGGGTTCAGGCGCCAACGGCTTCATGGTCCTCAAGGATCTCGTTGGCGGCGGCGAGAAGGCGGACGCGGCGCTTGTCCTCCACCTCGCGCAGCTTCAGGTAGGTCTCAAGCGTCTCGATCGGGGAAGAGGCGTCGGGCTGGACGTTCGGCGGCAGGCGCGAGCGGCTCTCCTCGGGCAGCACCGTGCGGACGCTGGCGATGGTATGGGCGCCGGCGAGCGCCTTTCGCGCTTCGGAAAGGCTGAACAGCGATTCCTGATCGCGATTCAGATGCGCCTCCACCTTCACGATCGCGTCGGTCACGTCGCGCTTTGCGATGGCGGCGCGGATCTCCGCGTTCGGGTCCGGTTCGCGGGGCTTCACGACGATGCTGACGAACGGACGGCTGGGGACGCGCACCAGGCGGGGCGCCCCCTCGCCGCCGAGGCGCGCGCCGCGGGGCTTGGTCGTGTCGAAGGCGAGCGTCATGAAACCCTTCGGCGTGCGCGCATCGCCGAAATCGACCTCCTGCAGGGAGCCTGAGTACCAGCAGGGCGGCTGGCTGTTCAGCTCCATCGCGTTGTGGTGGTGCCCTAGCGCGACATAATCGAAGCGGTCGAGGTGGAGCGCGCTGAGGGGCACGCGCGGCACGGCGCCGTTCTGCATCCAGTGCTCGCTGCCGCTGTTCGCCTCGACGAGGCGGTCGCTGAGGGGCAGGTGGCAGGTGAGGATGGCGGGAATGGCGGGGTCGACGCGCTCTGCCTGGGCGCGAACGAGGTCGGAGATGGCGCGCTCGATGAGCTTGTAGAGCTGCTCGATGGAGGCGCCCCGCGCCTCCTCGCTGTTGGCCAGCAGGAATGACACCTGCGGCCACGGCACGAAGGCGACCTGCAGGGCGCCGGCGCGCGTTTGCAGCGTCTGTGGGGCGATGGCGTCCTTCCCCTGAAACCAGCCCGCGTCGCCCACGGTCACGTTGGGGACGTCGAGTGTGCGGAAGATCTCGAGGGCGTGGGCGCGGGACTCGGCGTTGGGGAGGTCGTGGTTGCCCACCAGCAGGAAGGTCGCGATCCCGGCTTCGCTCAGCCTGCGGATGCGACGCGCGAACTCGCGCTGGTGGGTCTGGCTGGGCTCGCGCGCCTTGTAAGCGTCGCCCGCGAAAATGACCGCGTCCACGCGTTCCTCGATGGCGTAGTCGACGAGGTAATCGAAGGCGTTCAGGAAGTCCTGCATGCGCGAGGACCACGGCTTCCCGGCCAGGGGCTGTCCGTAGAGTTCAACGCCAATATGCAGATCGGCGAAATGGAGTACGCGCATCAGCCCCTATCCTACGCCCCGCCGTCGCGGACGCGCCCCGCGTTCCGCCCATAACGCCCGCGGAATCGTATAGTCCTGGCCCTGTAAGGAGGCGCCGTGCTTGAGGCGTTGCGTCTGGATGGACCGCCGCGCAAGGTCGCCATCGTCACCGGCGGGAGCCGCGGGCTGGGGCGCGAGATGGCGCGCTCCCTCATGCTCGCGGGCGCGGAGGCGTGCATCGCCGCGCGGACACAGGATCAGCTCCGCCAGACAGCCGCCTTTCTGGAACAGGAGAGCGGCCGCGCGCCGCTCACGGTCCAGACCGATATCACCTCAAGCGCGGACTGCGAGCGGCTGGTGGCCGCGACGCTTGAGCGTTTCGGGCGGGTCGACATCCTCGTGAACAACGCCGGCATCGGGGATTCGCCCGGACGGGGGAAGGCGGTGTGGGAGATCCTCGACGAGGAGTGGATCGAGGGAATCGCCGTCAACCTGAACGGAACCTTCTACTGCACGCGCGCGGTCCTGCCCTATCTGCGCGCGCAGGGCGGCGGCGTCATTCTCAACATCGCCAGCGGCATGGGCCTGCGCGCCACCCCCCAGAGCCCCACCTACGCGGCCGCCAAGGCTGGCGTCATCAACCTCACGCAGACGGTGGCGAGCGCGGTCGCGCGGGACGGCGTGCGCGTGAACTGCATCACCCCGGGACTGGTCGAGCAGCGCCCCGCCGAAAGCGCGGAGGAAGCGGAGGCGGTACGGCAGCGGGGGCGCTACATCACCGCGCGGCGCATGGGGCAGGCGTGGGAGCTGGGGCCGCTCGCGCTCTTCCTCTGCAGCGACGCGTCGAGCTACGTGACGGGGGCGAACTACTCCATCGACGGCGGCGGACTGGCGGGCGGCGTCGCCCCCACGGGATACGCGCCGGACGAAGCGGAGGCCCGTTCCCGTGGCTGACTGGGAGCGTCAGGAGGGGTACGACCTCAGCGGCAAGCGCGCCCTTGTGGTGGGCTTCGCGAACCCCGCGGGCGCCGCGATCACGGAGGCGCTGGCGGAAGCGGGCGCCGATGTCGCGGTCGCCTCCGCGACGATGGACGGGGACGAGGTGATGGCCGCCAAGCGCGCCAGCCGCCAGGTTGCGAAGCGCGGGCGGGCGACCTTCAGCCAGGGCTGGGACGTGACCTTGCCCACGAACGTGCGCGTGGGCCTGCGCCAGCTCGTGAAGGAGTTCGGCGTCCCCTCCGTGCTGGTCTACAACGCCGACCTCACGCTCGCCAAGCCGCTCGCCGCCATCGGCGACGCCGAGTTCGCCAACGTGCAGGCGGTGAACCTGAACGGCGCGTTCTACGCGGCGCGGGCGTGGGTGCGCGAGCTGGGCGAGGGCGCGCCCGGGCGGCTCATCTTCGTCTCGAGCGTCTTCGGGGAGCGGGGCGTGAACAACCTCAGCGCCTACGCGGCGGCGAAGGCGGGCGTGCTGGGGCTGGCCGCCGCGCTGAGCCAGGAGCTGGCCCCCGCCGTCACCGTGAACAGCATCGCCACCGGCTGGATGGACTGGACCGCGGGCCGCGGCGGCGACGATCCGGCGGAGAACCTGTTGCTGCGCTTCATCCCCATGCGCCGTTTCGGGAGCGCCGCGAACCTTGGCGCGCTGGCGACGCTGCTGGCCTCGGACGCGTCCGGTTTCGTAAGCGGTCAGGTCTTCCGCGTCGACGGCGGCGTCTCCACCCACCTCTAGCCGTCCCCTGCCCTGCGGCCTTGATTTCCCGAGCCGATTCGTTCACGATTGTCTCGGCTCCGAACAAGTCGATTCCTTTCCGGGGTAAGTAACTCTCTCGCAGTTTGGAGAGGGGGTGCAGACTGCGCCCCCTTGCGGACTACCCTGGATTCCGGTGGCTTGTTCGGAGACTACCTGTGTCCCTGACCGCAAGGGGGCTTGGTTGGTGGCTGTTTCGAGCAGTGATTGGAGTTGGGTACTAGTTGTACTTGTTCTTATAGCAGCAATTGCTTGCGGCTCTAACTCTCTGACCGTTCAGGAGTACGCGGAGCGTACTTGCGGCAGCGACTTTCTTGATATTGAAGACGCCGATCTCATAACGAACATAGAGGCTCTTGATCTATTCGATGATGCCATGGACGAGCTCAGGAGTCTGACTCCTCCCGATGAGTTGAAGGCCTATCACTCTCTTAACGTGAGTTTACTTAGCGCGTGGAAGGAAACTCTAAGGGACGCGGACGAGGATGAGATTTTTACTTGGTGGTCGATACTCTTGCCCTCGATGGTCTTTTCGTCACAGGCTGAGACGGTGTATGCGGAGCTCTCGCCTGAGACTGCGGGAGATTATGAACGAGGCGGGTTGTGAAATTGGTGAGGAGTCCTAATGCCTGACATTCAAGTCGAACCAAAAGGCGGTAGAAAGGGATCAGACCACATTTCTCGTGCTGGTGACTACATCAGCGAAGCAACTGAGTTGATTAGGGAGTTTTGTCAGTAATGTTTGACCGCACTTGGATCGGTGTTATCGGAGCGGTATTGCTTTTGGCATTGTCTGTAGTTGTCTACGGACTCGTGGAGGCCAATGCTCAGAATTCGTCTGCTGCCCGCGTCGAAGTGACAGTCTGGCAGAGGGTCAGCGATGGCTCCTTGTACTTGAGTACGAGGCCTGAGGGCGGGCGCTGGACCACGCACTCGGAGCCGCTGGATATGAGCGCCTTGAGCGCGTCGGGGAATTTCCGACAAGGGAGCGCCATCACGGTTGATGTCATTCCCGTTAACAGGGTGTCGATCAGCGGCGTTGGTCCGGGCAGTCATCCATTTGTGCTTCCAAAGGGATTATGGCGATGTCAAATGTCTGGCTACGGGGCTTTCGCGTCCCTCGACGGACAATTCCTCGGTAGTTACGGTCCACCCATAGTCCTAGTCGGGCCGGGCGAGGATAGCGAGTATGTTACTCAGTTCGATACCTCTACATCGTCGATCGAGATCGACGCGGCATCGCCGATCGAGTGGACCTTCACCTGCGAGAAGACACCCTAATGCCTGACCTTTACGTCTGCCAGCAAGAGTACGGCCCTAACGAGGTCGTACTCTCCGCAACCTTTACCAAAGTCTCTAGCGAGTGGGGCGACGAGAATCAGCACAGAATGATCTACACTCGCACTATTGACGAAACAGGTCGAGTGATATTCACGCCTGACCAGTCCTATGATCCTGGGAAGGCGAGTCCGAAAGGTTGGTCTAGCGTCAGTGCCTGACATTCAAGTGCTTCTGGAGTCCGCACGTAAAACTCGATGCGCGAGAGGTAATCGACTTAGTAGGAATTTTGGCTTCAAGCAAGCGATCGGGGACATGCATGGAAGCAAGAAGGGTAGCCGCCGATGAGCGCCCCCGTCTCCCACCCCCTCAGGTTCGCGAGCCGATGGTCGCGATCGCGTGTTCGTCGCCCAGCAGCATGAGGATGTCGCCCGCCTCGAGGCGGCGGTCGGGCGGCGGGCCCGCGACGACCTCGGCGCCGTGGCGGACGCCCAGCAGCGTGGCGCTCGTGCCGGCGAGCAACTCCCCGCACGCGCGCCCCGCCGCCCCGCTCATCTCATCGATGCGGAGCTCGACGAAGACGAGGCCCTCGCCGCCGTTCGCTTCGAGGGCGTCACTGGCGTCGGTGGTCGCGGGCCAGAGCGCGGAAAAGGCCATGCGCCGCGCGCCCATGCGGTAGGGGGACACGGTGCGATCGGCCCCCGCGAGCTCCAGCTTCGCGCGATTCTCGGGAATGGCTACGCGCGCGACGACGCGGCAATCGGGGTTGAGCGCCTTGGCCGTGAGCGTGATGAAGGTGTTTCGCGAGTCATCGTCGCCCGCCGCGAGGAGCGTGCGGGCGGCGTCGATCCCCGCCCGCTGTAGAACGGGATCCTCGGTGGCGTCGCCCTCGACGACGAGATAGCCGTCCTCGCGAGCGCTGCGGGCGCGCTCCTCGCGCAGTTCGATAATGACGAGAGCCGCGCCCTGGCGGCGGAGTTCGCCCGCGATCTCGTAGCCCACTCGTCCGTAGCCGCACACGATGGCGTGTCCGCGGAGCTGTTCAATACGCATCCGTTCCCTCCCAAGATAGAGCCGTCGCTGAAGATCGGCGTCGAAGAGCTCCTGCGCCATGGCCGAGAGCGCGTAGAGCGCCGTCCCCACGCCGAGGACGATGAGGGCTGAGGTGAAGATTCGGGTGTCGCGGTCGAAGGGTTCGACCTCGGCGTAGCCAACGGTGCTGAGCGTGATGATGGTCTGGTAGAAGGCGTCGAGCGAGCTCAGGTCGCTGAGCGCGACGTAGCCGCTGGTCCCGCCGCCAATGATCACCAGAAACAGCGCGAGCGTGATGATCAGGCGCCCGCTGGGCAGCAGGACCCGCAGCACATGGGTGCGGAGCCACAGGCGAGCGAGCAGCGACGGCGCCTCGCGATTCACGTCGCGCGCGATTATAGGAGCCGCGCCCTCGCGCACTCGCCGTTCGCTCCGTACGATTCCGCGCGATGGAACGCACAAGCGCGCCGCTGGCGGGTCTTCGCGTGGTCGAGCAGGCGGGCTGGACGGGTGCCTTCGCGGGCAGGCTGCTCGCGGACGGCGGCGCCGATGTGGTCCGCGTCATCCCCGCGGAAGGCGACCCGCTCGTGCAGGAGCCGCCCTTCTTCGGCGAGAGCGGCGTCTCCATTCAGGCGACCTGGTACAACGCGGGCAAGCGCGTGACGGCCCTCGATCTCGCCAGCGGGGAAGGCCGCGCGCTGCTCGCCCGCGCGGACCTGCTCATTGAGGACTGGCGCGACGCGGACGCGCCGTTCGACGGCGAAGCGCTGCGGGCGGCCTTCCCGAAGCTGGTGCGGCTTTCGGTGACGCCCATGGGGCGCGAAGGGCCCTGGGCGGGGCTCGCCATGAATGACCTCGTGGCGACGGCGCTCAGCGGCGCGGCCTCCGTGACGGGGACGCCGGAAACGCCGCCGCTGGCCGGCTACGGCAACCAGACCGCGCACACGGCCGGCTTCTATGCGGCCTGCTGCGCGCTCGCCGGCGTGCGCCTGCGCGACGCCAGCGGCGAGGGCGCCCACATCGACCTCTCCTGTCACGAAACCCTGACCGCGAACACTGAACAGCTGCTGATGCAGTGGTTCTTTCCGGACGGCGGTCGCTGGACCTCCCCGATCGCGTCGCGACAGGGAAGCCTGCACTGGAGCGGCGGCTACGAATGCTACCCCGACCGCAACGGCGACGCGCTCATGGTCACGCCCTCCCTGGGGCTCATCGACACGCTCATCCCGTGGCTGGAGGAAACGGATTCCGCCGCGAACCTGGCCGATCGGGAGGAGTTCCCCGACCTCATCGCGCTGGTGAAGCGGATGCCGCACGTGATGCGCGTCCTGCAGGACTGGACCGCGCAGAACGAGGCGGATGACCTCTTCCTGGAGGCGCAGCGACGGCGCCTGCCGTTCGGCGCGGTCTGGCCCGTCAGCAAGGCGGCCGCGACGCCGCAGATCGAGGCGCGCGGGTACTTTGCCGAGCAGACGGTCGAAGGCGTCGGGCGCGCGCCCTTCCCCTCGCGCCTGCTCTCGACCGACGCCGACGGACCCCCTCCACAGCCGCCCCAGCGTGTCGAGCGGGCGCGCTGGTCCCCCGCTCCCGAGCTGGCGCCCGTGCGCGGGAAGCCCTCGGCGGTCGCGCCCCTGGCGGGCCTGCGCGTGCTGGACTTCACGCACGTGCTCGCGGGGCCCTTCGGGACGCGCCTGCTGGCCGACCTCGGCGCCGACGTCATCAAGGTGGGGACCGCCGCGCGCAACGCCGGCGCGAACACCCTCAACCATCCCTACTACCTGAGCTGGAACCGGACCAAGCGCAACATCTGCCTCGATATGCGCCGCGAGGAGGCGCAGGCGCTGGCCCGCCGCCTCGCGGGTCAGTGCGACGCCGTCATCGACAACTTCAGCGCGGGCGTGCTCGCGCGCTGGGGGCTCAGTCGCGAGGCGCTGGCGGAAGCGGCCCCCGGCGTGACCGTCGTCTCGATGGGGGGCATGGGGAACTCCGGTCCATGGCGCGATTTCGTGACCTTCGCGCCAACCATCCACGCGCTCGTGGGGCTCACCTACCTGACAAGCGTGCCCGGGCGCCAGGACATCGGCTTCGGCTACTCGCTGACGGACCACCTCGCCGGCGTCGCCGCCGCGCTTGGCGTCCTCGAAGGGGTCGAGCATTGCCGCCGAACCGGTCGCGGGCTGGATGTGGACGTCGCGCAGTATGAACTGGGCCTGGGGCTGATGGCTCCCGCCTTCCTCGACTACTTCGCCAACGGCGCCGATCCCGAACCGGCGGGCAACCGCCATCCCTTCGAGGCGTGGGCGCCGCACGGCGTCTATCGCGCGCGGGGGGACGATCGCTGGATCGCGATTGCGGTGCGGGGGGATGAGCAGTGGCGCGCCTTCTGCGAGGTGATGGACGCGCCCGCGCTCGCCCGCGATCCACGCTTCGCCACGCACGAGGCGCGCATCGCGAACCAGGACGCGCTCGACGCCCGCGTGTCGGACTGGACGGGCGCCCGCGATCGGTATGAGGCGATGGCGGCCTGCCAGGCGCGCGGGATCGCGGCGGGAGCGGTGCAGGACGGCGCCGACATCGCCACCGCGGACCCGCATCTTGCCGCCCGCGGCTTCCTCGGTTCAATCCCCACCGAGGACGGCGGCGAGCAGGGCGCGGAGCGTTTCCCCGCTTTCATCGATGGCCAGCGGCCGGCGACGGGCTACGCCGCGCGTTCGCTGGGCGCCGATACCCTCGACGTGTTCACGGAACTGCTGGGGATGTCCCCGGAGGAGGTCGCGGAGCTGGTGGCGGACGGCGTCCTCAGCTAGGGGGCTCTGCGCCGCCGTCCGCCCTCGCTTCCTCTGGCCACGCGTCGTACGCCTCGGCCCGCGAGACGCCGAAGCGCCGCGCCGCCGCGCTCGCGGCCGCCGCCCGCCGCGCTCCCGCCTCCCGCATCTCCGTCAGGTAGGCGGCCAGGTCGCGCGCGTCGCTGTCCGCCGCCCAGCCCTGCGCATCGACGACGACGGCGCACTCCCCGCGCGTCTCGCGGAAACGTTCGGCCAGCTCCGAGGCGGCGCCCCGCACGCTCTCTTCGTGCGCCTTCGTGAGCTCCCGACAGACCGCCGCCGGCGGGTCATCGAGGGCGTCCGCCACGTCGTCGAGCGAGGCCGCGAGGCGCCGCGGGCTTTCGAAGAACACGAGCGTCTGCGCCGCGTCCGCCGCCGCCCGCAGCCGTCGCCGCCGCTCCCCCCTCCCCCGCGGCAGGAACCCGAGGAAGTGCACATCGTTTCCCGTGAACCCCGCCACCGACACCGCTGCCGCCAGCGCCGACGGTCCGGGCACGGCGAAGACGGAGACGCCGGCGTCGTGCGCCGCCTCCACGGCCCGCGCCCCGGGGTCGGCGATCACGGGCGTTCCCGCGTCCGACGTGAGCGCCACGATTCCCGCCGCCGCCGCTTCCAGCAGCAGGGGGATGCGCCGCTCCACGTTGTGTTCGGTCAGGCTCAGCGCCTTCGCGCGCGTCTCGATGCGCGCGAGGAGGGTCCGCAGCACGCGCGTGTCCTCCGCCGCGATGAGCGTCGCCGCCCGCAGGACCGCGGCCGCGCGTTCGCTCAGATCGCCGAGGTTCCCGATAGGGGTGGCGACCACATAGAGGCCGGGCGCGAGTTCATTCATGCTTCGGTCAGCTTCACAGAAGCGTGCGCCGAGCGCGAATCCTTGCGTCTTCGGGCGGGGCGCCGCGTTGACCCTGTGGGGGCGGCGGGCTACGCTTCAAGGCAGCCGTGACGCTCCCATTCGAGCCATCCATCACCGAGCGGAAGTTGCTTCGGTGAGCCCCGAAGCCGCATCCCCAGCCATCGCCGCGCCTGAAACGTCAGAGCGCGGCGTTTTCTATGCCCAGGAGGAGGGTTTGTCCGTGCCAGCGCCCCGCTTCAAGCAACTCAAGCACGCCTACGGATTCGATGACGTCGCCATCGTCCCCGGCGAGGTCACGATCAACCCCGAGCTCGTCGAAATCGGCCTCGACATCGGACCCTACCATTTCGGGCTGCCCTTTATCGCCTCCGCCATGGACGCGGTGGTGGACCCGCAATTCGCGCAGCTGATGCACGAGGCGGGCGGCCTTGGCGTCCTCAACCTCGAGGGCATTTGGACCCGCTATGAGAATCCCCGCCCCATCCTCGATGAAGTCGCTTCCGTCAATCGCGACGAGGCCACGGCCATCCTCCAGTCCGCCTTCCAGCAACCCATTCGCGATGACCTGATCGCGCTGCGCATCGAGGAGATGAAGCGCGGCGGCGCCGTCGCGTCCGTTTCCGTCACGCCCAAGAACACCAAGCGCTACGCGCCCCTCGTGCAGGAAGCGGGCGCCGATATGCTGGTGGTCCAGAGCACGGTCACGACGGCGCGGCACGAATCCACGAGCATCGAGGGTTTGCGCTTCGAGAAGCTGTTCGAACACATCCATATCCCCGTCGTCGTGGGCAACACCGTCGGCTTCAGCGCGACGCTGGAGGTGATGCGTTCGGGCGTGGCGGGCGTCCTCGTGGGGGTTGGTCCGGGGGCTGGCTGCACGAGCCGCGAAGTGCTCGGCATCGGCGTTCCCCAGGTGACGGCCACCATCGATTGCGCCGCCGCCCGCGAGGCCTACCTCGCCGAGACCGGCAACTACGTGCCCATCATCACCGATGGCGGCATTCGCACCGGCGGCGATGTCTGCAAGTGTTTCGCCGCGGGCGCCGACGGCGTGATGATGGGCTCACCCTTCGCCGCGACCACGGAGGCGCCGGGGCGCGGCTATCACTGGGGCATGGCCACCTCCCACGCTGACCTGCCGCGGGGCACGCGCGTCTTCGTGGGCGTGAACACGACGCTGCAGAAGACGCTCTTCGGCCCCACCAGCCGCACCGATGGCACGGAGAATCTGGCGGGGGCGCTGAAGACGGCCATGGGCATGTGCGGCGCCCACACCATCCGCGAGTTCCAGGACGCAGAGATGGTGATCGCGCCCTCCATCAAGACCGAGGGCAAGATCTACCAGTTCGCGCAAGCGGAATCGTAGGGGGCGCTCCCACGGGGAAAGTTCGGCCGCGCCCTGGCGCCCGCGTGGGGTTGCTGCTCATCGCCGTGGGCGCCTTCGCCTTCGCCCTGCTGTTCCTCTCGTGGCCGGCTCGGGCCCATGACGATTGCTCCCACTTCGACCTCGCTGACCTGCGCGGCTCCCTCGATGACGCCGATGTCGTGGTTGTGGGGGAGCTGGGGAGCGAGGCGGGGCTGCCCGCGATTGCGGCGGAGCTCTACCTCAAGGGCTCGGCGGTACGACCGATCCTCGTGCTCCTCGACCACGCCTCCGGGTGTGCGCGCGCGGAACTGCCGCCGGAGGGCGCGCGTGTGCTGGCCGCGCTCCGTCTGGAGTCGGGCGGCTATCAGTGGCCCGTCCCCGCCGCCCTCTTCGTCTTTGCGGATGGCCGCGCCGTCAACGGCGGCGCCGCTCCCGTCTCCCTCCCCGAAGATGACCTCATCGCGCGCATTCGCGGGGTTTCCGGCCAGTACGTCGTGCTCGCCACGGACGCCTCCGGAGGGGTCTCCATCAACTGGCTGGGGGTTGTGCTTCCGGTGACGCTGGCCGCGGCCCTCATCCTCGGGGTGGCGCTCGTGCTCCTCCGCATCTGGCATCGCATCGAGCCGGAGTAGCGCTACAGCAGTTCCTCCAGGGCGCGCGCGACCGCGTCCTCCTCGTCCGGCAACGCTTCATCCGCGGCTTCGATGGCGGCGCGGTGGCTGTTCGCGACGGCCAGTCCCCGCCCCGCCCACTGCAGCATCGAGACATCGTTCACGCTGTCGCCGATCGCGACCGCCTCCCGTGCGGCGACGCCCATGTCCCGCGCGAGCAGCGCGAGGGCGTGGCCCTTGGTCGCCTCCGGCGCCGTCGCCACCGTCACGAAGGGGAAGTCGAGCACGTGGAGGGCGTCGCCGTGCCGTTCGACCAGCGTGCGGTGGATGTCGGATGGGCGCCCGGCGTCGCTCAGGACGCCGACCCCGAGCGGATCGATGCCCAGCGATTCCGGATAGGGATGGCGCTCGACCGTCACTTCACCCAGGCTGGCGTAGTAGCGCGTGGCGTCGGACTCGCGGGTGACGGCGTAGCGGGTGGCGCTGAACCACTCATACTCGTGGCCGGCCTCACGCGCGCAGGCGGTGACGGCCAGCGCCAGCTCCCGCCCCAGTTTGATTTCGCGCACGATCTCGCCCTTCCCGTTCGCGATCACGCAGCCCTCCTGGGCGATGAAGGGCGAATCGAGGCCGAGCTCCCGCGCGACGCTCATGACGCCCGCGTGCATGCGTCCACTCGCAAGGACGACCGTGCGCCCGTTCTCGGTGAGCGTCCGCACCGCCGCCCGCAGACGGGGCGAGAGCTCGTCCTTGTAGGCGCCGTCGTAGGGCAGGAGCGTGCCGTCGATGTCGAGCGCAATCAGCTTCACGTCCATCGCGCGGCGACCACCCGTTCCCAGCCAGCCAGGTCACGCACGATGGAGGCCTCCGCCCCCAGCGTTTCGGCGTGTTCCGCCACGCGTCCGGCCTGGCCCAGTCCTACCTCGAACGCCGCCAGCGCCGGCCGCAGCCGCGTCCCGCAGTCGTCCAGCAGCGCCCGCACGAGGTCGAGCCCGTCTCCCCCGCCGTTGAGCGCCACCCGCGGTTCCCACTGGCGAATCTCGGGCTGCAGCGTCTCGATGGCGCCCTCGGGCACGTACGGCAGGTTCGCGAGGACGATGTCCGCGCGCGTCACGCCCCGCGCCAGGTCGCAACGAAGAAGCGAAACGTTCACGCCGTGGCGCGCGACGTTCCGGGACGCGACGGCGAGGGCGCCCGCGCTCACGTCAGTGGCGAGAATGCGCGCATGGGGGGCGGCGCTCGCCACCGCGATCGCGATCGCGCCGCAGCCGGTTCCCACGTCCAGCAGCGTCGCCCGCGGGCGCTGTTTCAGCGCGTCGAGGCCAATCTCAACCAGCAACTCCGTCTCGGGCCGCGGGATGAGCGTGTCCCGCCCCACCAGCAACTCGACGCCGTGGAACTCGCGCGCGCCCGTCAGGTACGGGGTCGGCTCCCGCCGCCGCCGCCGCGCCACGAGCGCGTCGAGGCGGGCGCCGGCGCCCTCGGGCATGGCTGCGCCCGCGAAGAACGCGCTGCGGCTGAGCGCGCTTGCGTGGCGCGTGAGCGTTTCCGCCTCGATGGCGGCGTCGGGGACGCCCGCCGCCTCCAGCTGGGCGCGCGCGCGAGCGGCCGCGGCGCGCGCCTTCACGCCGTCGCGGCCTGCAGTTTCGCCGCCTCTTCCGCCGCCGCCACCGCGTCGATGATGTCGTCGATGTTCCCGTCCAGCCGGTCGGGGATGTTGTGCGCCGTGAGCCCGATGCGGTGGTCTGTGATGCGATCCTGGGGGAAGTTGTAGGTGCGGATCTTCTCGCTGCGGTCGCCGCTCCCGACCTGCGTGCGCCGCTCCGCCGTCAACTCCGCTTCCTGCTTCTCCCGCTCCATCGCCAGCAGCCGCGAGCGCAGCACCGTCATCGCCTTGGTGCGGTTCTTGAGCTGTGAGCGTTCGTCCTGGCAGACGACCACCTGCCCTGTGGGGACGTGCGTGAGCCGCACCGCCGTGGCGACCTTGTTCACGTTCTGTCCGCCCGCGCCGGACGCGTGGAAGATGTCGACGCGCAGATCCTTCTCCTCGATCTCCACGTCCACCGCTTCCGCCTCGGGCAGGACCGCGACCGTCGCCGTCGAGGTGTGGATTCGCCCCTGCGCCTCCGTCACGGGCACCCGCTGGACGCGGTGAACGCCGCTCTCGTACTTCAGCCGCGAGAAGGCGCCCTCGCCGGTGACGCTGAAGATCACCTCCTTGTAGCCCCCGATCCCCGTCTCCGAGACGCTCAGCACCTGCGTGCGCCAGCCGCGCCGCTCCCCGTAGCGGTAGTAGGCGCGGTACAGCTCCTGGGCGAAGAGGGCCGCCTCCTCGCCGCCCGCGCCGGCGCGAATCTCCATGATGACGTTGCGGTTGTCGCGCTCGTCTTTGGGGAGCAGCGCGCGCAGGATGCGCTCGTCGAGGCTGGCCATCCGCTCCTCCGCCTGCGTCAGTTCCGTTTCCGCCAGCTGGCGCAGTTCATCGTCGTCCTCGGCCAGCAGCTCCTGCGCCTCGTCACGCGCCGTCTCCGTCGCGGTGTAGTCCGTCAGGAGCTGGACGATGGGCGCGATCTCGGAGCGCTCGCGGGCGAGTTGCGCGACCTTGTCGTAGTCAGCGGCAATTTCGGGCCGCCCCATCTCCGCCGTGATCGCGTCGAAGCGCGCGCGTAGCTCATCCAGGCGCTGGCGGACTGCCTCGTCCATGGTCCCTATTGTGGGGGCGACGGGGCCTGCGCGCTCACGGCGGTCAGGCGCTCCTGCAGGCGCGCGGCGAGATCGTCGAGGGGAATCGCCTCCTGTTCGCCTTCTGCGCGCAGGTCTTTCAGCGCCGCGATCCCGCGCGCCGCCTCGTCCTCGCCGATGATGACGGCGAAGCGCGCGCCGCTCCCGTTGGCGCGCCGCATCTGCGAACGGAAGGACCGTCCCGCTTCGCCCAGCAGCGTCGCCAGTCCTGCCCCGCGCAGTCCGGCGCCGGCGCGCACCGCCGCCCGCGCCCCCGCCTCCCCGCCGTGCACGACGAAGGCCGCCGGCGCCGCCGCGTCGGCCAGGGGCGCATCCTGCCGCTTCATCTCGATGATGACCCGCTCGAGGCCGGTGGCGAACCCGCTCGCGGGCGTGGCCGCGCCCCCGATCGTCTCGATGAGGCCGTCATAGCGCCCGCCCGCGCCGATCGAGCTCTGCTGGCGCCCATCCCCCCTGGGCGCGATCTCCCAGACCGTGCGGTTGTAATAGTCGAGCCCGCGCACCAGCAGGGGGTCTACCACGAAGGGCACGCCCGCGGCTGTGAGCGCCTCTTTCACGCCCTCGAAGTGCGCGCCCGCCTCGGGGCTGAGGTCATCGATCATTGTCGGGGCGTTGACGCGAAGCGCCTGATCCGCGGGATCGTTGCTGTCGAGCAGCCGCAGCGGATTGCGGTCGAGACGGCGCTGGCTGTCCCCGGAAAGCTGTTCGCGCAGGGGCAGGTAGTAGGCGCGCAGGCGCTCCAGGTAGGCCCGTCGCGGCCCGGGATCATCGATGCTCCCCAGCCGCAGCTCCAGGTCGCTCAACCCCAGACGCTCATAGAAGCGCCAGTGCAGTTCGATCAGCTCGGCGTCGAGCAGGGCCGCGCCTGAGCCGAGCGCCTCGCAATCGAACTGGCTGAACTGGCGTAGCCGTCCCAGCTGCGGGCGGTTATAGCGGAACATGCGCGCAATCGTGAAGACGCGCACGGGCTGCGGGCGGCTGGCGAGGCCGTGTTCCAGGTAGGCGCGGCAGAGGGCGGGCGTCGCCTCGGGGACGAGCGAGAGCGTTTCGCCCCCCTGATCCGTGAACGTGTACATCTCCTTCTCGACGATGTCCGTGGTATCGCCCGTGCCCTTCTCGAAGAGGCGCGCGTCCTCGAAGGTGGGGGTGTCGAGGCGTTCGTAGCCGAAGAGCCGCGCCGCTTCTTCGGCGGCCTCGCGGATCGCGCGCCAGTACGGTTGCTCCTCGGGGAGGATGTCCTCGGTCCCGCGCGGCGTCTGAAACCGTCCGCTCATGGCTGTCCTGTCCGGCGTGCTGACGGCGCCTGCTAGGATAGTGGCAGAAACGGCCCAACGGGAAAGCGTGTGAGCGTCCTGGAGAGTGCTCCGGAATCCACCGCCGTCACGGAACTCCTTGACCGCGTCGGACGGTATCTACCGTCTGAGCGGCTCGCGCTCGTGGTCGCCGCCTACGCCTTCGCGGAGGCGAGTCACCAGGGCCAGATGCGCCGCACCGGCGATCCGTACATCACCCATCCGCTCGAAGTGGCGAAGCTTGCCGCCGGGCTCGAACTCGATCAGCCCTCGCTTGTCGCCGCCCTGCTGCACGACGTGCAGGAGGATTGCGACGTCCCCAACGAGGAGATCGCGGCGCGCTTCGGCGATGAAGCGGCCCAGCTCGTCGAGGGCCTGACGAAGCTCGACAGCCTCCCCCTGCGCGTCAGCGAGGAGGAGGGCGGCGGCGCCCAGGCCCAGAACCTCCGCAAGATGCTGCTGGCCATGGCCGCCGATGTGCGCGTCGTGCTCATCAAGCTCTGTGATCGCCTGCACAACATGCGCACCCTCTACGCCCTTCCCGCCGAAAAGCAGCGCCGCATCGCGCGCGAGACGATGGACATCTTCGCCCCGCTGGCGACGCGCCTCGGCATCTGGCAGATCAAGTGGGAACTCGAGGACCTCGCCTTCCGCTATCTGGAGCCGGAACGCTACCAGGAGATCGCCGCGCGCCTCGACGCCACCCGCCTCGCCCGCGAGCGCTACATCGAGGACGTGGCCGCCGGGCTCCGCGCGCAGCTCGATGACGCCCGCATCGAGGCGGAAGTGACGGGCCGCGCGAAGCACATCTACTCCATCCACCAGAAGGCGCGGCGCTATGGCCGCGAGGCGAAATCGTTCGATCAGATCTATGACCTGCTCGCCCTGCGCATCCTCGTGCGGGATGTGGCCGCCTGCTACGCCGCGCTCGGGGTCGTGCACGTCACCTGGCGCCCTCTCCCCGGCCAGTTCGACGACTACATCGCCAGCCCCAAGGCGAGCATGTATCAGTCGCTGCACACGACCGTCATCGGCCCCGGAAACCGTCCCCTGGAGGTGCAGATCCGCACCGACGAGATGCACCGCGTGGCGGAATACGGCGTGGCCGCCCACTGGCGCTACAAGGGCGCCGGCGACCGTTCCGCGCAGGACGAGGAGCGCATCGCCTGGCTGCGCCAGCTGCTTGAGTGGCAGCGGGAGATATCCGGCGCCGAGGAGTTCGTCGAGAGCGTCAAGACGGACGTTTTCGATGACCAGGTGTTCGTGCTCTCACCGCGGGGCGACGTTCTCGATCTTCCCGCCGGCGCCACCCCCCTCGACTTCGCCTACCGCATCCACACCGACCTCGGCCACCAGACCATCGGGGCCAAGGTGAACGGCAAGATGGCCGCCCTCAACTCCACCCTCCAGAACGGCGACGTCGTCGAGATCATGCGCAGCCGCTCCCGCAGCGGTCCCTCGCGTGACTGGCTCAGCGAAAGCCTCGGCTACCTGCAGACCTCGCAGGGCCGCCAGAAGGTGCGGCAGTGGTTCCGCAAGCAGCGCCGCGCGGAAAGCGTCGAGCGGGGCCGCGAGATGCTCGACCGGGAAATGCGCCGCCTCGCCTTCGACCTCGCCGACCATCAGGACGAACTGGTCGCGCTCTTCCCCGGCAAGACCTGGGATGACCTGCTGGCCAATATCGGCTACGGCGACGTCAGCGTGGAGTCCGTCACGCGCAAGGCCAGCGCCCTGCTTCAGAAACACCAGGAGCCGGAGGAGATCGATGAGATCCCGGTGGGCCGCCCTTCCCGTCAGGGCGCCGTCCCCGGCCTGCGCGCCCTCGGCGCGGGCGGACTGGAGACGACCCTCGGGCGCTGCTGCAACCCCGTGCCCGGCGATAGCGTCCGCGGCTACGTGACGCGCAGCCGCGGCGTCACCGTCCACCGCGCCGATTGTCATAACGTACTCCATGAGCGCGAGCGCGACCGCCTCATCGATGTTGACTGGGGCCGCACAGATGAGCAGCGCTACCCCGCGACCGTGCAGATCGACGCCTGGGATCGCGTGGGGCTCCTGCGCGATATCAGCACCGTCGTCGCCGCCGAGGACGTGAACATGGTCAACGTTAACACAACCAAGGACGGAAGCGGGGCCGTCTCCGTGCTCGCGACCCTGGAGACGAGCGGGCTCTCGCAGATTTCGCGGCTGCTTTCGCGCATCGAGACGATTCGCGGCGTGCGCAGCTGCGCGCGCAAGCTGAGCTAGCGGAAGGCGTCAGGACGCGCGCCGCGCCAGCTCCCGGCGCCGCGTGGCGAGGGGCCCCACACGGCGCCGGGCTGGTCGCGAGGCTCCCCGAACGGAGAGCCGTGATCGCCATCGGGCGACAGGGAGCAGCCGTACGAATCCGCCACTCCCGCGTGGCGACATGGAGCGAATTGTCGCCCCGAGAAGCGTTATCGCCGCTCCCGCGAGCAGGACTTCGACGATGATCGTGGAGATGGCGTTTACCATGGCCAGCACATCCGTTCGCAGAGTGCGCTCACCATAGCGAACATCCGTTCCGGCGTCAACACGAATGTTCTAAAAGGCCCTCGGGCGGGTTTATCCTGCCTGCTCGCGGTACTGCGCCGCTTCCGCCACGTGCGCGCTGCCGATCACGTCGCTTCCGTCGAAATCGGCTATTGTGCGCGCCACCTTGAGGACGCGATGGAAGGCGCGCGCTGACAGCGCCTTCTTTCGCGCCACATCGCTCAGGAGGCGCTGCGCCGCTTCCTCCAGCTTGCCCTGCGCGTGCTCGCGCACTTCGGGCGGTCCCATCTCCGCGTTCAGGCGCACGGACGTCCCCGCGAAGCGCTCCTGCTGGACCTCGCGCACCGTCCGTACACGCTCCGCTACCGCCGCCGATGGTTCTCCTCTTTTTCCCGCCGCCAGCTTTTCGTAGTCCACGCGCGGCACGTCCACGAAGATGTCGATGCGATCCAGCACCGGCCCGGAGACGCGCCGCTGGTAGCGCGCCGCCGCATTCGGCGGGCAGCTGCACTCGCGCACGGGGTCGCCGCGGTACCCGCAGGGGCACGGATTCTGCGCCGCCACCAGCGCGAAACTCGCGGGGAATGTGGCTGACTGGCGAGCGCGGCTGATCGTCACGATGCGATCCTCCAGGGGCTGGCGCAGCACTTCGAGCACCTGCGTTCCGAACTCGGGCAGTTCATCGAGGAAGAGCACGCCGTGGTGGCTCAGCGTGATTTCGCCCGGGCGCGGCGTGGAGCCGCCGCCCACCAGTCCCGCGTGCGAGATCGTGTGGTGGGGCGCGCGGAAGGGCCGTCCGCGCATCAACCCGGCGCCCGATGAAAGCAGTCCCGCCACGCTGTAGATGCGCGTCACCGCCAACGCCTCGTCGTTCGTCATCGGCGGCAGGATCGAGGGAATCGCGCGCGCCAGCAGCGTCTTGCCGCTCCCGGGAGGCCCGCGCATCAGCAGGTTATGCCCTCCGGCGGCCGCCATCGCCAGCGCCCGCTTGGCGTGTTCCTGTCCGATGACGTCGGCGAGGTCGGGGCCGCCGGGGGCGCCGTCATCCTCACTGCTCCCCGGTGAATGGGGGGTGATCGGCGCTTTCCCCAGCAGGTGGGCGGCCAGCTGCGCGAGCGATTCCACGGGAAAGACGTCGATCCCTTCGACGAGCGCCGCCTCGGGCGCGTTCGGGGCTGGCACGAACGCCCGCCGCGCTCCCGGTCGCGCGCCACGGCCACCATCGGCAGCGCGCCCCGCACGCCGCGAACCTCTCCGTCCAGCGCAAGTTCGCCCACGAACACGGCGTCGTCGAGGTCGGCCTCGATCTGTCCACTGGCGACCATCAGGCCGGCGGCGATAGGCAGGTCATAGGCTGGGCCCTCCTTGCGGAGGTCGGCCGGCGCCAGGTTGACCACGATGCGGCTGTTGAACGGCCACGTCAGCGCGCTGTTGCGGATCGCCGCCCGTACGCGCTCCTTCGATTCCTGAACGGCGGCGTCGGGCAGCCCCACAATCGCGGTCGTGGGATTCTGCGCGCGAGAAATGTCGACCTCGACATCAACCATGACGCCGTCGAGCCCAACAACCGCGCTCGACTGCACCTTGGCGAGCACTGGCCGCAGTCTGCCTGTCGGGCGCCGAGGGGGCAAGTCGCGGGATCCTCGAGGGCGAACGCGCCCGCCCTGCCCCGAACCTCGCTAGAATGCGCCCGCGAATCCGGATGACAATCCGGATGAGACGGAGGAGATCATCATGAGCGCACCCAACGTCCTGCTCGCCTCGAAGGGGCACCCCTTCCAGCGCGAGCCGTTCTTCCAGATGTTCGACGCCTTTCAGCAAGGGGGCGAGATATCGGCCTGGACGCACGTCGAACAACCCGCCGCCCAGCTCTTCTTCAACCCTGAGAACGCCGCGCCCTACGACTGCATCGTCGACTATTCGATGCCCGGCGTCTTCGGCGTCGGCGGTCCGCCTGACCCGCCCCAGGCGCTCAAGGATGGCTACATGCGCCTCACCGAGGAGGGCAAGGGCCTCGTCATGATCCACCACAACATCTGCTCCTGGCCCGGCTGGGAGGAGTACGCGGAGATCATTGGCGGCCGCTTCTTCTATAACCCCGGCAGCCTGCGCGGCGTCGACTATCCCGACTCCGGCTACCTGCTCGCCGCCAACCACACCTGCACGGTCGTGGAGGACCAGGCCGATCATCCCGTTCTGGAGGGCGTCGACCCATCCTTTGAACTGCAGGACGAGATCTACCTCGCCCCGTACCACGAAGACAGCCTCGTGCCGCTGGTCCGCAGCGACTTCGACTTCACGTACAAGAACTTCTTCTCGCCCTCGCTGGTGGTGAACCACGGCCGCATGTACGAACGTGGGGACTGGACCCATCCGCCCACGCCGAACCTCGTGGTCTGGGCGAAGAACTACCGCAACAGCCCCATCGTGTACGTACAGGCGGGCGACGTTCCCACCTCATACAACAATCCGAATTACCGGCGGCTGCTCGCCAACGCCATCAGGTGGGTCGCCTCGGACGAGGCCCACGCCTGGGCGCGCGAGCGCAACGCCGCCGCCGTCTCCTGACCGAAGGGAGCAAGAGATCATGGCCAGCAACTGTGTCCTGAGAAACCTCGAACGGTTCCCGTGCGGCCCCGGCGGCCACAACTTCAGCGAAGGCCCCGCTTGCCCCGTGTGCGGGAAGAAGGAAACGCCCCACCTGACCTGCCTCTTCTGCGAGCTGGACGGCGTCGAGCGCTACGGCGGCGTTTGCGATGAGCACACCGTCTCCAACGGCGAGCGCGAGGCCACCGGCCCCATCTGCGGCAACTGCCACGTGGTCGTGTATGACAAGGACCGTGACAGCGATGGCTGGGTGATCATGAAGGACGGCGCCCCGCTCCTCGCGTAGGGGCGGGGATTCGGGCTCGCGCGCTGGCTGGTTGGCCGGACCGCGTGGAGCCGCTACCATCGTCAGCGGTCGCGGCCCCGTGGTGTAGCGGCCTAACACGCCACCCTGTCAAGGTGGAGATCGTCGGTTCAAATCCGATCGGGGTCGCCAGCATTCCCCTTTCCCATCGTGAGCGGAACGTCAGTGCGCGCCACGAAAGTGTATGGTCAGCGATTAATAAATGCGCCATACACTTTCGCTTGACCTATCCCCCGGACCGCCAGTTCATGACCGCACTCTGCGCTGCGATTCCCGCCCCTTCGTGGCGCGACGCCGCGGCTTCCCGCCGCCAGACCCTCGCATCGCGCCCTGACGAATCGCCTGGCGATTGCCGTGGCGCTCCGCGTTCTCGAAAAGTGTATGAAACACTTTAAAAGTCATAGCCATACACTACACTTTGAGATATTGGGAAGAAAGTGTATGATCCATTTAGAAATTCCTCGACCATACAATTTTTCGGCGCATGGGATCGGAGGCCGCCATGACTGTTCCCAGAGGATCGAAGCGTGGAAGACCCTCCCGGGCGGAGGTCTACGAGTCGCTCGAGAGCCAGATCGGGGAGCTCTGGGATCGGCTGGGCGGCCTCCCCAATCGCATCGAGGCGGTTGGCATCTGGACGGGCATCTGGTACGAGGAGGCCCACCACTCGACGGCAATCGAGGGGAACACGCTTGTCCTCAAGCAGGTCGAGAGGTTGCTCGCGGACGGCCGCGCCGTCGGCCGGAAACCATTGAGCGACTATCTGGAGGTTCGCGGATACGGCGACGCCTCGACCTGGGTCTACGACCAGGGCGTTGAAGAGCCTGAGTGGCAGGGCGATGAGCTGCTGACCCTGACCGAGATACGGCACGTTCACATGCTGACGATGGGGCAGGCCTGGAATGTGGCGCCCCACCCCCAGGCGTCCCCCGAGGAGAAGCCGGGCTCCTTCCGGCGACATGATATCCAGCCCTTTCCCGGGGGCGTGACGCCGCCCCCCTGGATGGATGTGCCCGTTCGCTTGCAGGAGTGGGCGCGGTCTGTGGATACCCTTCCCGTCCGCACCGTCGCCTTTCCCGCCGCCATCGCCGATCTGCACTGCCGCTTCGAACAGATACACCCCTTTCTCGACGGCAACGGCCGCACCGGACGGCTGGTCCTGAACCTGTTGCTGATCAGGCTCGGCTATCCCCCCATCATCCTCTACAAGGCCCAGCGCAGCCGTTATCTGCAAGCGCTTCGCCGCGCTGACCAGGGAGATACCGGGGCGCTCGCGGAACTGCTCGCACGGGCGATGATTGACAATCTCCATCGCTTCATTGTGCCGGCGGTCGCGGGGCCTTCTCGCCTCGTGTCCCTGGCCGCCCTCGGGACCCGGGAGATTACGGTGAACGCCCTGCGAACGGCCGCCAACCGCGGCAGGCTTCGCGCCAGCAAGGGCGCGGACGGCCAATGGCGCAGCACCAGCCGGTGGCGGGACGAGTACCTCAGTTCAAGGTACAAGCGTCTTGGGAAGTGGAGCGGAGACCAGCGACTCCCGTGAAAGTGTATGGCCAGCGATTAATAAATAAATCATACACTTTCGGCTGACCCCGCCCCAAGCCGCTAGCTCGTGACCGCGCCCTGCGACGCGCTCGATACCCCGTTCGCGTACTTCGCGAACACGCCCCGTTTATAGCGCGGCGCCGGGGGCTTCCACGAGGCCAGGCGCCGTTCCAGTTCCGCCTCCTCGATCTCGATGTCCAGCCGTCGCGCGTCGATATCGAAGGAGATGACGTCGCCTTCCGCGATCGCGGCGATGGGACCGCCCGCTGCCGCCTCGGGGGCGACGTGTCCGGCCATGAGGCCATGCGTCGCGCCGCTGAAGCGCCCATCCGTGAGCAGCGCCACGGAGTCGCCCAGGCCCTCTCCCACGAGCGCCGCCGTCACGCCCAGCATTTCGCGCATCCCGGGACCGCCTTTCGGGCCTTCGTAGCGAATCACGACCACGTCGCCGGGCGAGATGCGCCGCTCCGAGACCGCCGCGAAGGCGTCCTCCTCGCGATCGAAGACGCGCGCAGGCCCGCGATGCTGCCTGATCTCGTGGCCCGCGACCTTGATCACGCACCCCTCCGGCGCCAGGTTTCCCTTCAGGATGACGAGTCCGCCCGTCGCCTTCAGCGGCTCATCCAGCGAGACGATGACGTCCTGGCCGGGCGTTTCCCGCGCTTCCGCCGCCTCTTCCCCGATGGAGCGGCCCGTGACCGTCGGCTGATCGCCGTGGATCTTGTTCCCTTCCAGCAGGCGCTGGGCGAGCAGTCGCGTCCCGCCCGCCCGATCCATGTCCAGGGCGACATAGCGGCCGCCGGGGCGGAGGTCGCCGATGATCGGCGTGCGCTCGCTGATCTCGTCGAAGTCGTCGATGTCGAGCGGGACTCCCACCTCGCGCGCCATCGCCAGCAGATGCAGGACAGCGTTCGTCGAGCCGCCCGTCGAGGCCACGCAGACGATGGCGTTCTCGAACGCCTCGCGCGTCATCACATCGCCGGGGAGCTGCCCCCGCGCGAGCGCGTCCATCACGAGCTTGCCCGCTTCGTAGCCGGCGTTCTGCTTGCGTGGGTCGACGGCGCCCGCCGATCCGCTGCCCATCGGCGCGATGCCGAGGAACTCGATGGCCGTGGCCATCGTATTGGCCGTGTACTGCGCGCCACAGGCGCCTGCCCCCGGGCAGGCCACGTCCTCCAGCGCGGTCAGCTGTTCGTCCGTCATGTCTCCCGCCGCGTGCCGTCCCACCGCCTCGAACACGTCCTGGATGGTGACGTCGCGACCGTCGTAGCTGCCGGGCGCGATGGAGCCGCTGTAGAGCGCCAGCCCGGGCACGCCCAGCCGCGAAAGCCCCATCACCCCGCCCGGGATCGTCTTGTCGCACCCGACGATGACGACGGCGGCGTCGAAGAGGTAGCCGCGCCCGCACAGCTCGATGCTGTCCGCCACCAGCTCGCGGCTGATGAGCGAGGCCTTCATCCCTTCGGTGCCCATGGCGATGCCGTCGCTGATGGAGACGGTGTTCACCTCCATCGGCGTGCCCCCCGCCTCGCGTACCCCGCGCATCACCTCGGCGGCGAGCGCGCGCTGGTTGAAGTTGCACGGCATCGTGCCGATCCAGCTGTGCGCGACCATCACGAGCGGGCGGCGGAGCGACTCCGAGTCATAGCCGACGGACTTCAGCATGGCGCGCGCCGGCGCCCGATCGGGTCCGTCGACAAGCGTGCGGCTGCGGTGGCGAGGATCGAACGGCATGGGCGCCTCCAGAAGCGCGTCACGCGTGACGCGTGAATTGTGGCCCCGCGAGCCTACCCGTCGCCTGCGTCCCGAACCAGAACCGCGGGGCGTTACTTCACGGTCGCGTTAGCCGCCGCCTCGCGCAGCACCTCGCCCAGCCGGTGGACGCCTTCCTCGATCTCCTCGATGGGCGTGTAGCTGAAGGCGAGTCGCAGGTGCTGGGTCGCGTTCCCGCCGGCGAAGAAGTGGGGACCCGCGCCCACGATCACGCCCTTCTCGTTCGCGAGGCGCTGCGCCTCGAGCGCGGAAAGCCCCTGTTTCAGCCCCAGCCAGACGAAGAAGCCGCCGCCCGGTCGCTGGTAGCGCGCGTAGTCGCCGCAGTGTTCATCGAGCGCCTCGCAGAGGCGGTCGCGCTTGCGCCGGTAGATGTCCCGCAGACGTGTGACGTGGCGGTCGAGGTCGCCGTTCCGGATCATCTCCGCGACCACGCGCCCCAGGTAGGGACTGGAGCCCATGTCGTAGCGGAGGGCGGCCATGCGTGTGATCAGGGCGGGCGGCGCCAGGTTCCACCCCAGCCGCAACCCCGTGGCGATGACCTTCGAGAAGCTCGCGACCTTGATCGCAAGTTCGCCCACGGAGAGCGAGAAGAGCGATGGCGGCGGGGGCTCCTCGCCGAACCAGAGCTCGCCGTAGGCGTCGTCCTCCATCAGCATGACGCGGTGCTCGCGCGCCAGTTCAAGCAGCCGTTCGCGACGCGCCAGGGGCAGCGTCGAGCCCGCCGGATTCTGGTGTGTGGGGATCAGGTAGAGGAGCTTCGCGCGCCGCCCCCCGTCCGCCAGCCGCCGCAACGCTTCCTCGACGAGGTCCACGCGCAGCCCCTCATCGTCCATGGGGATCGCCTCGACCTGCGCCCCGAACGAGTGAATGGTGCGCAGGCTTCCCGGGAATGTGGGGCTTTCCACGAGCACGGTATCGCCCGGGTCAAGGAGCGCCTCACAGGCGATCCCGATGCCGTGCGCCGCGCCCGAACTCACGATCACGTGTTCGTCGCGCACGGGGATGCGCTCGATGCGGGAGGAACGCTCCGCGATCGCCTCGCGCAGCGGCTGCGGCCCGAACGTGCCGCCGTACTGCAGCGCCTCGCGGCGCTCGCGCTGGAGCACGGTATGGGTGGCGCGCAGCAGCTCATCGCTTGGCAGCGAGGGCACGTCCGGCAGCCCGCCCGCGAACGAGATCACGGGGCGGTCATCGGGGCGCGCGGCGGCCCATACCGCCGCGCCCATAATCTTCGAGCGGGCGCTGGCCACGTCTTCGAGGGAGTCCTGGGTCCAGAAGGGTTCTTCGGGCATTGCTTCAGTATGGCCGCAGCCGCCCGCAGGCGCGAGTGCGGCGCCCGTTAACGCAGGTGTAACGAGCAGGGCGATCCGCGGGGCGCGATCTCGCTATACTTAAGCCCCACCCGTGCATGCGTTGGGAGGCGTGGAGCCTTGCGAGGCGAGGTTCGGGGATAGCGTACTCCGCGCAGAGGGCCGCCCGGCGCAGCGGTTCCTGGCCGTAGCAACGAATTAAGAGGAGCGCTCCATGGCCGCGCATACCCCGCCCCCGAAGCAGGGCCTCTACGATCCCCGCCTCGAGCATGACTCCTGCGGCGTGGGCTTCATCGTGCACCTCACGGGGCGGCGCTCCCACGCCATCGTGGAGAAGGCCATCGAGGCGCTCGCCAACCTCAATCATCGCGGCGCCAGCGGCTCCGAGATCAACACCGGCGACGGCGCCGGCCTGCTCATCCAGATCCCCGATGAGTTCTTCCACCACGAATGCGCCGAACTCGGCATCCACCTGCCCCAGCGCGGCCAGTATGGCGCGGGCATGCTCTTCTGCCACGGCGATGACCACGCCCGCACGCTCGCCATGAACCTCCTCGCCGAACTCGTGCGCGGCGAAGGCCAGCATCTCCTCGGCTGGCGCGACGTCCCCACCGACAATGCGACGCTCGGCGAGACCGCGCTTCTCGCCGAGCCCTCGGTCCAGCAGGTCTTCATCGGGCGTGGCTCCTGGGTGGAGAGCGATGATGACTTCGAGCGACGCCTCTTCGTGATCCGCAAGCGTTTCGAGTGCGAGGTCGAGCGTCGCGGCATCGGCGGTTCCGAGGACTTCTACTTCCCCAGCCTTTCCTGCCGCACGATCGTCTACAAGGGCATGCTGACCGCCCTCCAGCTGCCGCAGTACTACCCCGAGCTGCGCGACCGCCGCATGGCCAGCGCGCTGGCCATGTTCCATTCGCGCTTCAGCACGAACACCTTCCCCAGCTGGAAGCTGGCGCACCCCTACCGCGCCATCTCCCACAACGGCGAGATCAATACCCTTCGCGGCAACATGAACTGGATGGCCGCCCGCGAGGCCCTGCTCGAATCGCCGCGCTTCGACGACATCCACAAGATCCTGCCCATCATCGACGAGGCCGGCAGCGATACCGCCGCCCTCGACAGCGCCCTTGAACTCCTGACTCTCGGGGGTCGGCCCATCGAGCACGCGATGATGATGCTCATCCCCGAGGCGTGGTCAGGACACGAGACGATGAGCGCCGCGAAAAAGGCCTTTTACGAGTATCACAGCCTGCTCATGGAACCGTGGGACGGCCCCGCTTCCGTCGTCTTCACGGATGGTCGCACGATCGGCGCGGTTCTCGACCGCAACGGTCTGCGCCCCTCCCGCTACCTCGTGACGAAGGACGACCTCGTGATCATGGCCTCCGAGTCCGGCGTCCTTCCCGTGGATGACGACGCCGTGCTCATGAAGGGGCGGCTTCAGCCCGGGCGCATGTTCCTCGTGAGCCTCGAGGAGGGGCGCATCATCGGCGACGCCGAACTGAAGGAGCGGCTCGCGCAGGCCCATGGCTATGCCGGCTTTCTGCGCGAGAACCTCACGCGTCTCGCCCAGCTGCCTCCCGCCGAGGCGCCCGCCCCCGTCGCGGGCGACGATCTGCTGGAGCGCCAGATCGCCTTCGGCTACACCGTCGAGGACGCCAAGTACCACCTCGGCCCCATGGCGTGCGAGGGGCAGGAGTCCATCGGCTCGATGGGGACGGATACGCCCCTCGCCGTACTCTCCGAGCGCCCACAGCCGCTCTTTAACTACTTCAAGCAGCTCTTTGCGCAGGTCACGAATCCGCCGCTGGACGCCATCCGCGAGGAGATCGTGACCTCTGTCGACTCCCTCATCGGCGCCGAGGGCAACCTCTTCAGCGAAGGCCTCGACGACGGCTACCGCATGATCGCGCTGCCCTCACCCTTCCTCACAAACGCCCAGCTGGCGCAGCTGCGGGCGCTCGACAACGGCGAGTTCCGCTCCGCCACGCTGCCCATGACGATGCCCGCCAGCGAGGGGCCGGCGGGCATGCAGCCCGCCCTTGACGCGCTCTTCGCGCGCGCCGATCAGGCGATCAAGGACGGCGCCAATATCCTCATCCTCTCCGATCGCGACATCGATCGGGAGACGGCGCCCATCCCCGCGCTCCTCGCCACCGCCGGCCTCCACCACCACCTCGTGCGCAACAAGCGCCGTACCAAGGTAGGCCTCGTCGTGGAGACGGGCGAAGCGCGCGAGGTGCATCACTTCGCGCTCCTCATCGGCTACGGCGCCGGCGCCGTCAATCCCTGGCTCGCCCTCGATACGCTGCGCGCGATGCAGGCCGACGGCTCCCTGGAGAGCGATCTTCCCCGGGAAACGGTCGAGGAGAACTTCATCAAGGCCCTGAAGAAGGGCGTGGTCAAGGTCATGTCGAAGATGGGCATCTCCACGGTGCAGAGCTACCGCGGCGCCCAGATATTCGAGGCGGTCGGCCTCAACGAGGACCTTATTGATCGCTACTTCACGGGCACGGTGTCACGCATCAGCGGGGCCGGCCTGGAGCAGATCGCGGCGGAGGCGCTGGCCCACCACGCCCGCGCCTGGCCCGATCGCGACGGCGGACGCCATGGCGTTGATTGGGGCGGCCAGTATCAGTGGCGCGAAGACGGCGAGTTCCACCTCTTCAACCCCGACACGATCTTCAAGCTGCAACACGCCACCCGCACGAAGCGGGAGGCGATCTTCCACGAGTACACCGCCCTCGTGAACGACCAGGCGCGGCAGCTGGCCACCCTGCGCGGGCTCATGGAGTTCTGCTCCGACCGCGATCCCATCCCCCTTGAGGAAGTGGAGCCCGCCGCCAGCATCTTCCCGCGCTTCGCCACCGGCGCCATGTCGTTCGGCTCCATCAGCGCCGAGGCGCACGAGACCCTCGCCATCGCCATGAACCGCATCGGCGGGCGCAGCAATACGGGCGAGGGCGGCGAGGACCCCCGCCGCTTCACCCCCGACGAGAACGGGGACCTCCGCCGCAGCTCCATCAAGCAGGTCGCCTCGGGGCGCTTCGGCGTCACCAGCGAGTATCTGGTCAACGCCGACGAGCTCCAGATCAAGATGGCCCAGGGCGCCAAGCCCGGCGAGGGGGGCCAGCTCCCCGGCCACAAGGTCTGGCCCTGGATCGCGCAGGTGCGCTATTCAACCCCCGGCGTGGGCCTCATCAGCCCGCCCCCGCACCACGACATCTACTCGATCGAAGACCTCGCCCAGCTCATCCACGACCTCAAGAACGCGAACCCGCGCGCCCGCATCAGCGTCAAGCTGGTCGCCGAGGTTGGCGTGGGCACCGTCGCCGCCGGCGTCGCCAAGGCGAAGTCCGACGTCGTCCTCATCAGCGGCCACGACGGCGGCACCGGCGCCAGCCCGCTGACTTCGCTCAAACACGCGGGCGTGCCCTGGGAACTTGGCCTTGCCGAGACCCAGCAGACGCTCGTGCTGAACAAACTCCGCGACCGCATCATCGTTCAGACCGATGGCCAGATGAAGACCGGCCGCGACGTTGTCATCGCCGCCCTCCTCGGCGCCGAAGAGTACGGTTTCGCGACGGCCCCGCTCGTCGTCATGGGCTGCATCATGATGCGCGTCTGCCACCTCGACACCTGCCCCGTCGGCGTCGCCACCCAGAACCCGCAGCTCCGCGAGAAGTTCACGGGCAAGGCCGAACACGTCGTCAACTTCTTCGAGTTCATCGCCGAGGAGATCCGCGAGATTCTGGCGGAACTGGGCTACCGTTCGCTCGATGAACTCATCGGCCGCAGCGACCTCATCGACGCCCACCGCGCCGTCGACCACTACAAGGCGCAGGGCGTCGACCTCTCCGCCATTCTCTACCGCCCCCAGGTCGCGGAGCATGTCGCTACGCGCCGCATCGCCGAGCAGGACCACGGCCTCCGCCACGCGCTCGATCAGGAGCTCATCCAGCTGGCGCGGCCAGCCCTCGAACGGGGCGAGCGCGTGGACGTGGAAATACCTGTCCGAAACACAAATCGCGTGGTCGGAACCATCCTTGGCAGTGAGGTGACGCGTCGCCATAGCGCCGCCGGCCTCGCCCCCGACACGATCACCTTCCGCTTCAAGGGTTCGGCCGGACAGAGCTTCGGCGCTTTCGTCCCCAAGGGCATGACGCTCCTCCTGTCGGGCGACGCCAACGACTACTTCGGCAAGGGCCTCTCCGGCGGGCGCCTGGTGGCCGCCCCGCCGCCCGATTCCACCTTCGTTCCCGAAGAGAACATCATCACCGGCAACGTCGCCCTCTACGGCGCCACCGCGGGCTCGGCCTTCATCCGCGGAATCGCGGGCGAACGCTTCTGCGTGCGCAACAGCGGCGCCCACGCGGTCGTCGAGGGGACGGGCGACCACTGCTGCGAGTACATGACGGGCGGGCGCGTGGTCGTGATCGGTCCCACCGGCCGCAACTTCGGCGCGGGCATGAGCGGCGGCGTCGCCTACGTCCTCGACGAGGCCGGCGACTTCGCTATCCGCTGCAACACGGAGATGGTCGATCTGGAACCGCTGGCCGAGGACGAGGACATCGCCATCGTGCGCAGCCTCCTCGAGCGCCACCGCGAGTACACCGGCAGCGCGGTGGCGGACCGCCTCCTTGGGGACTGGCCTGCCGCGATTTCGCGCTTTGTGAAGGTTATGCCCCTCGACTATCGCCGCGTACTCGCCGAGCAGCAGGCCCGTGAGCGCGCCGGGCGTGAGCAGGCGGGGGTCGCTGGTGGCTAAGCCCACGGGCTTCATGGAGTTCGCGCGCAAGGGACCGCCCAGCCGTCCCGTGGCCGAACGCGTCACGGACTGGCTCGAATACTACGAGGAGATGCCGCCGAAGCAGCTTCATGAGCAGGCCGCGCGCTGCATGGACTGCGGCGTGCCCTTCTGCCACCAGGGCTGTCCTTTGGGGAACATCATTCCTGACTGGAACGACCTCGTGTACCGCAATCACTGGCGTGACGCCATCGAGCGGCTCCACGCCACGAATAACTTCCCCGAGTTCACGGGCAGGCTCTGCCCCGCCCCCTGCGAGGCCGCCTGCGTGCTCGGCATCAACGATGACCCCGTCACGATCAAGCAGGTCGAGGTGAGCATCATCGAGCGCGCCTGGCGCGAGGGCTGGATTCACCCCGAACCGCCCCGGCAGCGCACGGAGCGGCGGGTCGCCGTCATCGGGTCCGGCCCCGCCGGCCTCGCCGCCGCCCAGCAGCTCCGCCGCGCCGGCCACGACGTCACCGTGTTCGAACGCGACGATCGCATCGGCGGCCTCCTCCGCTACGGCATCCCCGAGTTCAAGATGGAGAAGCGCTTCATCGACCGCCGCCTTGAACAGATGGAGGCGGAGGGCGTCGTCTTCCGCCCCAATGTCAACATCGGCGGCGACGTGGACGCGCGCGATCTCCTGAAGGAGTTCGACGCTGTCTGTCTGGCCGGCGGCGCCACCCATTCTCGCGACCTCCCCATCCCCGGACGGGAGCTGGACGGCGTCTACCTTGCGATGGAGTTCCTCACCCCGCAGAACAAGCTGCTCGCGGGCGACGAGATCCGCGAGAGCGAGCGCATCTCCGCCCGCGGCAAGCGTGTGATCATCCTCGGCGGCGGCGATACCGGCGCGGACTGCCTCGGGACCGTGCACCGCCACGGCGCGCGCAGCGTGAAGCAGTGGGAGTTGCTTCCGCGTCCGCCCGACGCCCGTCCGCCGGAGACGCCCTGGCCCACGTGGCCGGACATCTTCCGCACCTCGGGCGCCCACGAGGAGGGCGGCGACCGCGACTACAGCATCCTCACCCGTGAGTTCAGCGGCGAAAACGGCCGCGTGACCGCCCTCCACGGCGTGCGCCTCGAATGGACGCGGGGCGAGGACGGCGGCATGACCATGACCGAGGTCCCCGGGACCGAGTTCGTTGAGCCCGTCGACCTCGTGCTGCTGGCCCTCGGCTTTCTCGGCCCCGAACGTCCGGGCATGCTCGAACAGCTCGGCGTGGAGCTCACGGAGCGCGGCAACGTCGCCGCCGACGAGAACAAGATGACGAACGTCCCCGGCGTCTTCACGGCGGGCGACATGGCCCGGGGTCAGTCCCTCATCGTCTGGGCCATCGCCGAGGGTCGCGCGGCGGCGCGCGGCATTGACCAGTATCTGATGGGCGAAACGTCCCTGCCCTGACGACGTGCGTTCGGGACGCCTCCCGCTCCGGCCCGCCTACCCCGCCCGCTCGATGAGGTAGCGCGCGACTGTCGCGAACAGCGCGCGCTCGTCCTCGCGCAGGCCGAGGCTGTTCAGTAGTGCGCGCGATTCATCGACATAACGCCTCGCGTGTTCCGCCGCCGCCGCGCGCACGCCGTTCGCCTCCAGCTGCTCCGCGACCGCCTCGATCTCCGCTGCCGCGGGCGTTTCTCGCGCGTAGAGGCGCTCGACGGCGGGGCGCGCGCGCGGGTCCGCCAGCGCCGCGATGACGGGCAGCGTCTTCTTGTGGCGGGCGAGATCGCTCTGGTTGGACTTGCCCGTCACGGAGGGGTCGCCCCAGATGCCGAGGATGTCATCCCGAACCTGGAACGCCAGCCCCACCTTGCGCCCCCAGTCCCGGATGCCGTCGCTCTGCTCGCGGGGGGCGCCGCTGAGGATGGCCCCGATCTGCAACGGCGCCCCGATGAGCGCGCCCGTCTTCCCCTCCACCATCGCGAGGTAGTCCTCGATCGAGACATCGCCGCGCGGCTCGAAGCTGAGGTCGCGCCACTGCCCCCCGATCATGTCGTCGGTGGCCGTGAGCAGGGCGTTGAGGGCGTCGAGGCGGCGCGTTGCGGGAGCGTCCGACTCCGACAGCGCCCGCAACGCGCGTGTGAGGAGGAAATCGCCGACGTTGATCGCCTGCGCCTCGCCCACGATCCGCCAGATGGTCGGTCGGTGGTGGCGTTCGGCGTCGCGATCCTGGATCTCGTCGTGCACGAGGGAGAAGTTGTGCACCAGCTCCACCGCCACCGCCCCGGGCATGGCCTCGGCGGGGGCGCCGCCCAGCGCCTCCATCGCCAGCAGGCAGAGCGCGGGCCGGATGCGCTTGCCGCCCGTGGCTGCGGGAGCGCCGCGCTCATCCTCCCAGCCCATGACATAACGCGCCGCCGCCGCCAGTCCCCCGCGTTCCGCGCCGACGGCCGCGCGCAGGGCCTCCTCGATCGCCTCGAGGTGGGCGGTCAGCGCCGCGGGAGGCGAGGCTGCGGCGCTTGTCATCTGGCCCTGCGCTCCGCCTTCCGCGCCCTTCAGGCGGTCGCGAGGCTCTCCGTGCGCTTGGGACGCCGGTCCCTGAGCGCTTCCAGCGTCCGCCGCGCGATGCCGTCCCCGTCGAGGTCGTACACGTTGCGGTACACCTTTTGCGGACCGTGGTCGACGATTTCGTCCGGCATCGTCAGGTTGAGCAGGAGCGCGTCGGGAACGCCGTTGTCCGCCAGCAGCGCCAGCACGGCCTCGCCGAAGCCGCCCGCGCGCACGTTCTCCTCGGCGGTGATGAGGCCGCCCGTCTCGCGGGCTGCGGCGAGGATCGCCTCCTCGTCGAGCGGCTTCGCGAAACGCGCATTGAGAACGCGCGCCTCCACGCCCTCGCGGGCGAGCAGGTCCCCCGCCTTCACGCACTCGATCACGGAGGCCCCGAAGCCGATCAGCGTGACATCGCGCCCCTCCCGCAGGAGTTCTGATTGTCCGATGGGGATCTTCTTCATCGGCTGGTCCGTCGGCGCGCCCGTGCCCGCGCCGCGCGGGTAGCGCACCGAGAAGGGCGCGTCGTGCGCCACGCCCGAATAGAGCAGGTCGCGCAGTTCCGCCTCGTCCTTGGGGGCGCTTACGACCATGTTGGGCAGACAGCGCAGGTAGGAGGTGTCGATGAAGCCCTGGTGCGTTTTCCCGTCATCGCCCACGAAGCCGGCGCGGTCGAGCGCGAACACGACCGGCAGCTTCTGCACGACGACGTCGTGCACGATGGAGTCGAAGCCGCGCTGCAGGAAGGTCGAGTAGATGGCGGCGATGGGGCGCATCCCCTTCGTGGCCAGCCCCGCCGCGAATGTGACCCCGTGCTGTTCGGCGATGCCGACATCGAACACGCGGTCGGGGTGCCGCTCTTGGGTCGCGGCCAGGCCCGTGCCCTCCAGCATCGCGGCGGTGACGGCGACGACGCGCGGATCCTGCTCAATCAGTTCGCCCACCGCCTCCGCGAACACCTTGCTGTAGGTGGGCGGCGCCTTGGGCGCGTCGGGCGCGGGCGGCTTCTTCAGCCAGAACGTCCCGCTGTGGCTCTTCACGGGGTCGGCCGCCGCCTCGGGAACGCCGTGCCCCTTCTCCGTGAGGATGTGCAGCATCACGGGCTTGCCCCGAACCTTCTTCACCTGCGAGAGGGTCGCTTCCAGTTCGCGCAGATTGTGCCCGTCGATGGGTCCGTAGTAATCAAAGCCGAATTGCTCCCAGAAGCTGGCCGGCACGATCAGGTCGCGCATGCTCGACTTCATGCGGTGCACGCCCTGCCACATATCCCGCGCCAGCCCCCGCCCGATGGGGAATTGTTCGACGAGGGCGTCGATCTGTCCCTCGATCTCGTGCTTCATGCGCCGGTAGTGGGGCTCGATGCGGAGCTTGTTCACGTTGCGGCTGAGCGCCCCCACATTGGGCGAAATGGACATGGAGTTGTCGTTCAGAATGACGATCAGGTTGGTTCCAAGGTGGCCGGCGTGGTTCAGGCCCTCGAAGGCCATGCCCGCGGTCATGGCGCCGTCGCCGATGACCGCGATCACGTGATGGTTCTCGCCGAGCAGGTCGCGCGCGGCGGCCATGCCCGTGGCCGCCGAGATCGAGGTCCCCGCGTGGCCCGCCCCGAACAGGTCATGGGGACTTTCGTTGCGGTCCGCGAAACCGGAGAGGCCCTCGTACTGCCGGATCGTCTCCATCTGCGCGCGCCGCCCGGTGACCATCTTGTGCACGTACACCTGGTGGCTCACATCCCAGAGGATGCGGTCCGTGGGGGAGTCGAACTGCCGGTGGAGCGCCAGCGTCAGTTCCACGACGCCCAGGTTCGAGGCGAGGTGTCCGCCCCCGCCGATCCCCTGGATGGTCGTCACCAGCTCCTCGCGAATCTCCCCGGCCAGCTGTTCCAGTTCGCTGGATGAGAGCGCGCGCAAATCGGCGGGAGCGTCGATTGTGTCAAGCAAAGGGCCCAAGGCAAGCCTCCTCGGAATCTTCCCCGTGGGGTGCGTGAATCGACTGCGGTTCCCGCTCGTGGCGCGCCTGCGGGGGCGCATCCGGCCGCTTTCTCCGGCACATATACGCGAGCGGGGACCAATAGGTCAAGATACGGTTAAGGCACGGACGCCTCCGATCGATGCGGGCTGGCGCCGTTGGCGCCGGCCGCGTGGCGCAGGCGCAACGTAAACGTCGCCCCCTCGCCGGGCGTCGAGGCGACCGCGACCGTCCCGCCCATCGACTCCATCAGTTCCTGCACGATGGCCAGCCCCAGCCCGGACCCGCCCCGTCCCCGCGCGCGGCTGCGGTCGACGCGGAAGAAGCGATCGAAGATGTGCGCGAGGTCCTCCGGGGGGATGCCCGGGCCATCGTCCTGCACGCGGATCCAGACGCGTTCGCCGTCACAGCCTGTCTCGATCGTGACCACGGCGCCCGCCTCCGTGTGCTTCACCGCGTTATCGAGCAGGTTGAACACGCAGCGGTAGAGCAGGTCCGCGCTGGCGATGGCCTCGCAGGACGCCTGCGCGTTCGCGGCGAGGGTCACGCGCGCGCGCGCGGCCAGCGGCGCGATCTCATCCAGCGCCAGCGCCACGAGCTCCCCCGGGTCCACCGTCTCCAGGGTCAGCGTTCCCTGCGGGGCGGTCAGCAGCAGCAGATCCTCGCTCAATCTCGTGAGCCGTTCGGTCTGGCCCTTCACGGTTTCGAGCAGGGCGCGCTGCTCCGCGTGTTCGCCCTCGCCGGCCAGCTCCGCGACCTCGATGTTCGTGCGAATGGCGGCGAGGGGCGTGCGCAACTCATGCGAGGCGTCCTGCACGAACCGCCGTTGCGCCTCGAACCCCCGCTCGATGCGGTCGATCATCGAGTCAAACGTGTCCGCCAGCTTCTTCAGTTCGTCATCCGGCCCCTCGTGGTTGATGCGTTGCGAGAGGTTCGTGGCGCTGATCTCGGAGGCGACGGCGGTGATGTCGCGCACGGGTCTGAGGATGATGCCCGAGAGGGCGAACCCGCCGAAGCCCGAAATGATGGCCAGCGCGAAGCCGGCCACGATCGACCAGGTGCGCAGGCGGTCCAGATTTTCGGCCTGGAACTCGCGGCTCGCCTCGGCCACGAGTTCGGCGGGCGTGAGATAGCCCGGGTCCCCGCCGGACGCTTCCCCTGTATCGCCGGCGCCGCCCGTCGTTTGCCATTCCGCTTCGGAGAGCCCCCGCTCGTCCATGAAGGCCTGGTCATCCAGCTCATCGAGCCGCGCGGCCACGTTCAGGAAGAGGATGAAGGCGAGCCCGAGGATGAGCAGGAGCGTGGAGTACCAGACGGTTAGCCGGAAGCGAACCGTCCTCACGACAGGCGGCGGCGTGAGCCTAAAGGACGTAGCCCTTCCCCCGGATCGTGGTGATCATCGCTTCCTCGAAGCCGTCGTTCAGTTTGCGCCGCAGGTTGTTCATGTGCACCTTCACGGTCTGGGTGAAGGGGTTCATGCGCTCGTTCCAGATGCGGTCGATCAACTCTTCCTGGGGAATCGCCCGCCCCTCATGCTTGGCCAGGTAGTAGAGCAGTTCGAACTCCTTGGGCGTCAGGCGGATGGGCGTCCCTTCGCGCCGCACCTGGTTCGTGTTCGGGTCCAGTTCCAGCCCGCGCGTGGAGAGCACCGGGTCGAGGGGCGATCCCTCGCGTCGCGCGACCGCGCGGATGCGCGCCGCCAGCTCGCTGAAGGCGAACGGCTTCACGAGGTAGTCATCGGCGCCCTCATCCAGCCCCTCGACGCGCTCGCGGATGCCGCTGCGTGCGGTCAACATAATGATGCCGCCGTCGAAGTCATCCCCGCGCAGCCGGCGGCAGACCTCGATCCCGTCGATGCGCGGCAGGTTCAGGTCGAGGCAGATGACGTCGTAGGGGACGTCGCTCGCCTTCTCCAGCGCCTCCACGCCGTCAGCGGCGACATCGACGGCGTACCCGAGCTTGGTGAGCCCGCGGTCGAGCGCGGAGGCCAGCGATTGTTCGTCTTCGACAACCAGGACGCGCATGCGTGCGTTCCCTCCCTGCGCTGGTCTGTGATCCTAGCGTAGGGCAGGCGCGCGGGGCGCACGGTAAAGATTGGGGGAGTGTGGCGACGCCTCGGGTACCCGCGCGTGAGCGGGGAGACGCGGCAGTGGGGGCTGCCAGCAAGTCTGTCCTGATCCGGGATGATTATGATGAGGAACCACGGACTGGAAGGATGGGCATCGCCCCTGCAAGCCATGAAGCGCTGGATAAGGAAAGCCGGTAGTGTCCTCGGGGATCCGTGGAGTCCCATCCTGCTCCTGGATATACTCTCGGAGAAAAGCAGGGTTTCCTACTGGATAGTAATGATTTTGCTTGGACTGATACTTGGGGCCATTCACGTGGCTACGGTAGCTCCGATATGGCTGCTATGGTAGCGGGCGTCGAGTACGCTCAAGGCGGCCGGGTGAACGGAGAGACGCAGAGCCGTGCGGATTCAGGTTCAGGTACGATGGAGTAGTAGAGACCACGATTGAGATTCACGATGAGTTGTTGCTCCGGGCTGAGCGGCTGGCGCGCGAAACGGGGCGGCCGCTGCGCGTGGTGATCGAGGAGGGCCTGCGCGCGATTCTCCCCGCGCTGGAGACGTCCTCCAGCTACCGCCTCCCCGATTTGAGCGTGGGCGAGGTTGGGGATGACGATCCGCTTGCGGCGTACTCCTGGCAGGAGTTGGGAGACATCGTCTACGATTTCTCCCTGTTGACTCGCCCCTCTCCACGTTATGTCCCCCTAAAGGGCGAATTTCCCCTATGTACGGGACATAAGTGGAATAGTGCGAAGTTCGTGGGCGCGGACCGCACGGACGTTCGAATGGCCCCGAAGGGCTGCGCGCTCGCGCTCCTGCCCTACAATCGGTCCCCGTGCCCGCTCCCATCGTCTCCGCCGACCACGGGAAGGCCGTCGCCCTCCTCCGCTCCGAGGCGGATGGCTGGCGACGTTCGCCCCTCGCGCGCGCCGGCTTCTGGCCGGCGTGGCGGCCGGGACACGACGCCATCGCCCTCTCCGTCGTCAGCGGCGAACGCAGGGAGCAGCGCAGCGCCGTCGAGCTGCTCGACACCGAGGGCAACCACCTGCGCACGCTCTTCGAGAGTCCTGCGGGCGGCGGCGGCGCCGTCATCGCGCCGAATGTGCCCCACTACGCCCTCTGGTCGCCCGCCGGCGACCTGCTGGCGCTTGTGGCCCAGGGAAGCGCGGGGCTCACCCTCTACCTGAGCGAGGCGGACGGGCCCCTCATCGCTGATCCCATCCAGACAGGCGCGCCCCTTTTCCTCGCCTGGGCGCCCGATGGACGGCGGCTCGCCGTGCACGCGGGCGTCAACCTCTCTGTGCTGGAACTCGCCGAGGCGCGCGCCTCCCGCCCGATCTCCGCCGACGCCCGCGGCTTCCGCACGCCCGCCTTCAGCGATGACGGCGACCTCCTCGCCTTCGCCACCCCCGACAGCAGCGGCGAGGGCGTCGTCGTTCGCGTGGCGCGTGGCGCGGGGGCGGGCAGGGAGGCCGTAGGCGAGTTCCCCGGGGGCGTCGCGCTGGCCTTCCGGCCGCGCACACGCGCCCTCACGGTCGCCGTCACGACGAACCCGGCCGCGGGCGCCTTCGATGAGCTCTGGACGGTTGACCTGGCCGGGGGCGCCGCTCCCGAGCGCCTCATGCGCCGCCATTTCGCCAGCGTCTTCTGGGATCCCGCGGGGGAGCGGCTCGCGTTCATCGTCCCCTCCGCCGCCGGCGACGACACCGTTTCCCTCCAGGCGCGCACGGCCGCCGGGGAGTTCCTCGGAGCGAGTCCGCCCTTCGCGCCCTCGGATGACTACCAGACCCTCGCCGGCTTCTTTGACCAGTACGCCCGCTCCCACCGGCTCTGGGCGCCCGATGGTTCCGTCTTCCTCGCCGCCGGACGCCTCCTGACTGACTCCCCCGCGCCCGCGTTCGGCGGCGGTTCCGGCGACGTCATCCTCCAGTGGCGCCCGCAGCGCGGCGCTCCCCTCGAGGTCATCGGGGAAGGCGGCGCCGGCTTCTTCCCGCCCCCGCCGGTCGCGGCGGACGCGGCTGGATAGATACGGGAAAGGGCCGCGCGCGCTCCGCATTGCCGCCCGTCAGACCCGCCCCTACACTCGAACGAAGGCCCCAACCAGCCAAACGGAGCACCCGATGGAGATCCCTCCACAACCGTACCCGGTAACCCCGGACCGCCGCCCGAAGGTCGTTCGGGTCGCCACCATCGTCACCGCCGTCATCGCAAGCCTGCTTCTTATGTTCGGCTTGGGCTACGGCGTCAGCGACCTCACGCAAGGCGATGATGGGGGTAACTGGACAGAGGAGGACAGGGGCGGTTGGGCTGAGGACGACACCACGTACGCGAGCGCTGCCGAGGAGGATGAATCGCCCGGAACCGCGGGCGACCCGCGCGAACGCTCCACCCTGGAAGCGGGCGGCGCCATCCTCGTCGAGGCCTACACGATCCTCGAGAACATCTTCGTCGACAAGGAGATCCTCGACGAACGTTCCTTCCGTGACGCCGCCATCCGCGGCGCGCTCGATTCCCTGAACGATTCCTATACCGAGTACATCAGCCCCGCCGACCTCTCCCGCGGGACCCTCGATATCGAGACCACCTACGAGGGCATCGGCGCGAGCGTCACCGATCGGGACGGCGCCATCCAGATCGTCTCGCCCTTCCGCGGCTCGCCCGCGGAAAAGGCCGGCATCCGCGCTGGCGACATCATCCTTGCCGTCGACGGCGATTCCACCGAGGGCTGGACCACCCAGCAGGCGGTCCAGCGCATCCGCGGACCGCGTGGCGCCGAGGTCGTCCTCACCGTTCGGCACACCGACCTCGCAGCGGGCGGCGCCGGCCCCGAGGTCGAGGACATCACCGTCGTGCGCGGCGAGATCCTCATCCAGAGCGTCTTCACGGCCCCGCGTCGCGAAGCCATCCCCGGCGAGAGCGGCGACGCTATCGTCGATCGCGAGGGCAAGCTGGCGGAGGACGTGTTCTATATCAACATCGCCCAGTTCCACGCGGAAACGCCCGCCGAGCTCCGCGCCATCCTGGAGGGCGTCGACCTCAGCCAGTACCGCGGGATGATCATCGACGTGCGCGGCAACCCGGGCGGGTTCCTCCGCCAGACCATCCAGGCGACCAACGAATTCCTCGAAGCGGGCTCGGTCATCCTCAGGGAAATCGACGCTGACGGAGACTCACAAACGTATGGCGCGGTCGCGGGCGGTCGCGCCACCGCCATCCCCATCGTCGTCCTGCAGGACAGCGCCAGCGCGAGCGGGGCCGAGGTTCTGGCCGCCGCCGTCGTCGATAACGGCCGCGGCGTCATCGTGGGCGTGCGTTCCTTCGGCAAGGGCACGGTCAATCAGCTGCACCCGCTCAATAACTGCGACGCCCCCGAGGGCTGCGGGGCGCTGTATGTCTCGATCGGACGGTGGCTCCGCCCCAATGGCCAGGTCATTGAGGGCCTTGGCATCGCGCCCGATCATAAGGTCGAGCTCAGCGGCGATGACTACATCGATCACGGCGACCTCCAGCTGTTCGCGGCCATCGACATCCTGCGCGGCGTCGAGCTCCCGCTCCCGCCCGAACGCGACGAGGACAGCCAAGACGGTGAAGACGATGAGGACGGCGCGACGTCGGATGACCAGCCAGCGGACGGCGAGTAGTCCCGCCCCCGCGCGAAGTTGGGCGCTGTCCCCGCGCGTGCGAGACTGGAACGATGGCCGCAGAAGCGATCGTCGCCAGGAACCGCCGCGCCAATCGCGACTACGAGATCCTCGAAACCTACGAGGCCGGCCTCGCCCTGACCGGTCCCGAGATCAAGTCGATCCGGCTGGGCAAGGTCGATATCCAGGGCGCCTACGGACGCATCCGCGACGGTGAGGTCTGGCTCCTCGACGCCTACATCGCGCCCTACCAGAACGCCGGCTACGCGCCCCACGAAGCCCGCCGTGACCGCAAGCTCCTCCTCCACCGTAGGGAGATTCGCCGCATCCGCGCCGCCCTCGATGAGCGCGGGCTCACGCTTGTGCCGCTGAACCTGCACCTGCGACGGGGCATGGCCAAGGTCGAACTGGGCGTCGCCCGCGGCATCAAGCGTTATGACAAGCGCCGCAAGATCCGCGAACGCGAGGAGGGCCGTCAGGTCGCGCGCGCGCTCCGTCACTCCGTCTGAGGGCCGAACGCCACGGCGCTTGGCTGCCGCCCTCGCTTGGTTCCGGAAAACGCTTGTGCTATGCTGGATACAGCAACTGGGGACGAAAGGCGTCGACAGGAGGGAACGTAACCGGGTAGCAGGCCGAGGTTGGTCGTCACCCTCGTTAAACAGGCGACCATTTGAGTAAGCGCCGAAGATCGCGAACTCGCTCTCGCGGCCTAGCCCGCGAGACGTCTCGCCGAAGGCCCCCTCCCCGACGGGGCGCGGCGAGGCGCCATAGAAGTTGGGGCGCTGTGGGCTGACGCCGATACGGCTCACTCAAGATTCATCGGCTGGTTCCATCGTTATCGTCTCCCACTCACGGAGCGGCGGAACGAGACCCCAAGGGTGGGTAAGCCTGTAGGATAACCCGGAGCAGACCCTGGCTGGACCGGGAGTTCGATTCTCCCGCGTCTCCACCAACTTCCCTTGCCTCGCCGGAATCGCGTGCGGCGGCGGATCGCCTCCCGCCTGTGTTCAGGCGCGCGCCGCGATGAGCGCATCCAGCTCCAGCTTGAGCTTTCCCAGCACCTCGTCGTAGGGGTAGGCGCCCAGTTCTTCCTCGCCCCGCTTCAGGTTCACGAATGTGGGCGCGCACCACAGCCCAAGGTCAGCGTCGTCGGTCTCTCCCGGGCCGTTCACGCGGCACCCCATGATCGCGATCGTGATGTCATGGTCCTTCGCGTAGGCGGTCAGCTCCCGCACGTCCTGCGCCAGTTCGATGAAGGCCTCGTTCTCGACGCGGCTGCAGCTCGGGCAGCTGATGATGTTGAGCCCCCCGTCGAGGAACTCGGGCACGGAACGGAAGCGTCCCGCCTCGATATCGTCGAGGATCGCCTGGCCCGCTTCCACCTCGCGCCACTTCTCCGCGAAGGGCAGCGTCAGCGAGACCCGAATCGTATCGCCCACGCCCTGGCTGAGGAGCTGTTCGAAGGCGATGCGCGTCTTGATGACGCCTTCGGGCGGCATGCCCGCTTCCGTCACGCCGAGGTGCAGGGGGATATCGGGACGCGCGTCCGCAAACCGTTTATTGCCCGCGATCACCTTGCGCGGGTCGCTGTCCTTGAGCGAGACCACGTAGCGGGTGAAGCCGATGTCGTCGAGCATGCGCGCGTGCTCGAGGGCGCTCTCGACCATCGCCGTCACGCCCTCGAGTCCGGGCTCATCCGCCCCCTCGAACTTCTCGTCCATGGCCGGGTCCACGGAGCCGCAGTTCACCCCGACGCGGATGGCGCAGTCGTGCGCCTCCGCCGTCTCCGCGATGAACGCCACCTTCTCCTCCACCGGCTTCGCTTTCTCGTGGTGGTAGAGATGGCCGGGGTTGTAGCGGACCTTGTCGACGTGCGGCGCCACCTGCGTCACGAGCCGGTAGCTCTCCTGCAGGTCAACCACGAAGTTCGCTTCGGGCACGGCCTCGCGCACCCGCCCCAGGCAGGCGACGTCCTTGCGGCTGTCGACGGCCACGCGCACCAGTCCGGCGCCGGCCTCGTGGATCATCCGCACCTGCTCGATCGTGGCCTCGACGTTCTGCGTCTTCGTCGCCGCCATTGACTGCACGACGACGGGCGCCCCGCCGCCGATCGTGACCGTGCCCGCCTTCACCGCGCGCGTTGCTGCTCGTTTCATGCCGGGGAGTGTAGCCTGAGTTCCGTGAACGGCGGTAGCGGGCGATATTGTCTTATGTCCACCATGACCGCTCGATGCCCGTGAACGCGATGAAAGGAATCACGAGCGCGAACACGATCGACGCCAGCGCCAGCAGCGGACCCCGGTTCAGGCTGGCGAAGCGCTCGCGCGGTCCCTCGTACGCGGCGCCGCTTGCCTCGACGATGCGGCGGCGCCGGGCGCGCAGGCGCAGGCTGTTGGCCATCACGCTCACCGAACTCAGCGCCATCGCGCCGCCCGCCACGATCGGATTCAGGAGCCCCGCCATCGCGATGGGGATGGCCACGACGTTGTAGCCGAAGGCCCAGCCGAGGTTCTGGCGGATCGTCCGCAGCGTCGCGCGGCTCAGCAGGATCGCCTCCGCGATTTTCGCGATGTCGCCGTGGAGCAGCGTGATATCGCTGGCCTCGATGGCGGCGTCCGCGCCCGTGCTCATTGCGATGCTGACATCGGCCTGCGCCAGCGCGGCCGCGTCATTGACGCCGTCGCCCGCCACGGCGACGCGCAGGCCCTGCGCCTGCAGGTCGCGCACGAGCGCCAGCTTCTCCTCGGGGCGCAACCCCGTGTGCGCCTCCCCGATGGCGAGCGCGCGCGCGGCGGCGAGGGCGCTGCGCTCGTTGTCGCCGCTCGCCATGATCGTGCGGATCCCCAGCGACCCCAGCGTCGCGACCGCGCGCGCCGCGTTCGCCTTCAACGGATCGGCGAAGGCCAGCGCCCCCGCGTACGTCCCGTCGATGGCGATGAGCGCGGTTGTGCGCCCCTCTTCCGCGAAACGCGCAAGGACGGCGTCCGCCTCCCCGTCGAGGGGGATTCCCTCCTCCTCGAACAGCCGCTGCGCGCCGATCAACACCCGCCGTCCCGCCGTCTCTGCGCGCAGCCCCGCCCCGGGCAGGGCCTCGAACCCCGCCGCTGGCGCGATTGTGAGCCCTCGCGCCTCCGCCGCCGCGACCACGGCGGCGCTGAGCGGGTGCTCGCTGAGCGTCTCGACCGCGGCCGCCATGGCCAGCAGTTCCTCTTCCCCGAGCCCCGGCCTCGCCGCCGCCTCTACCAGCTCCGGCATCCCTTCCGTGAGCGTCCCCGTCTTGTCCAGCACGATGGCGTCGATGCGGGCGGCCCGTTCCAGCGCCTCCGCGTTGCGGATGAGGACGCCGCGTTCCGCGCCCATGCCCGTTCCCGCCACAATCGCCGTCGGGGTCGCGAGGCCGAGGGCGCAGGGGCACGCGATCACGAGCACGGCCACGGCCACCGTCATCGCCGTCACGAAGGAGCCGTCGAGGAAGCCCCAGCCCAGGAACGTTCCCAGCGCGAGCGCGAGCACAACCGGCGTGAACACCGCCGCCACCGCGTCCACCGCCCGCTCGACCTGCGCGCGCGAGCCCTGCGCCTCCGCCACCAGCGCCGCCATCCGTTGCAGGACCGTGTCTGCGCCGATGGCCGTCGCCTCCACCTCGATCGCGCCGTGCTGGTTGAGGGCGCCGCCCGTCACCGCTTCCCCGGGGCCGCGCTCGACGGGCATGGACTCACCCGTGAGCAGCGACTCATCGAGGGCGCTGCGTCCCTCCCGAATCACGCCGTCGAGGGCGACCCGCTCTCCCGGTCGCACCCGGAACACGTCGCCCACGGCCACCGCTTCCAGCGGAACCGCTTCCTCGCGGCCATCGCGCAGGACGTTCACGGACTTCGCGGTGAGCCCCAGCAGCGCGCGGATGGCCCCGCCCGCGCGCGTCCGCGCCCGATCCTCGAAGAAGCGCCCCATGCTGACGAAGAGGAGCACGGCCGCGCTTGCGTCGAAGTACATCGCCTCGTCGCGGTCGAGCAGCGTCACGCCCGCGCTGAAGACGAAGGCGACGGTCGTGCCCAGCGCCACGAGCGTGTCCATGTTCGGCGTCAGCGCGCGCAGCGCCGCCCAGGCGGCGCGGTAGAACCGCCAGCCGAGCAGGGCCTGCACGATCCCCGCCCCGCCCAGCAGTAGCCAGCCCGTGAGGCGTTCATCGCCGAACAGCGGCAGGCCGGCGATGTCCATGGCCATGCTGACGATGATCACGGGGACCGCGATCGCCGTTCCCGCCGCGAGCGTCACGAGGCGTGAGCGCGTCGCGCCGGCGTCGGGTTCCGCGCCGCCCTCGAACGCCGCCGCCTCGTAGCCCGCGCGCTCGACGGCGGCGACGAGCGCGTCCGTGTCGAGCGCCTCGCCCAGCGAGACATGCGCCGTGGCGGAGGCGAAGTTCACGCTCGCGGCCTCGACCCCCTCGACCCGCGAGAGGGCGCGTTCCACGCGGCGCACGCAGGAGGCGCACGTCATCCCCCCGACGCGCAGGGTGATGGCGTGGTCGGGGGCGGTCACGGGCGGGACCGGGGCGCGGCTTCGTACCCTTCTTCCATGATCGCCGTGAGCAACGCTTCCAGGTCCAGGCCCTCGCCCGTGATCGTGGCCGAACCGCCGTCCAGGTCAACGCCCGCCTCTGTCACCCCTGGCGCCGCCGTAATCGCTTCCGTCACCGCGCGGACGCAGTGGTCACAGGTCATTCCCTCAATCGTCAGTTCGATGGTCTCGGCCATGGCGCTGTCTCGCTCCCTCTGTACGGAAAGGGTACCCGTTTTCACCCCGCGACAACGAACGGCGCCAGCGCCCCCGCCCGCGTACACTCGCGGCCATGCGAGTGGGAGCGCACATCTCCTCGTCCGGCGGCGTCGAGAAGGTCTTCGCCCGCGCCGAGGCGATCGGCGCCGAGGCCATCCAGCTCTTCATCTCCGCGCCCCAGCAATGGCGCCCGCCCGCCATCTCCGATGAGTCCGTGGCCGCCTTCCACAAGGAACGCGAGCGCGTTCCCTTGCCCGTCTTCTTCCACGGCGTCTACCTCATCAACCTCGGGACGCAGGACGGGAAGCTCCTGCATCGCTCCGCCGGCTCCCTCAGGCAGTACCTGCAGTGGGCGGGCAGGCTTGGCGTCGAGGGCGTCATCTTCCACGCGGGCAGTCACAAGGGCGCGGGCTTCAACGCCGTCAGGGAGCAGATCTGCCGCGTCATGCTCGACGTCCTCGACGCGGCCAGCAACGACGCCATGCTCCTCATCGAGAACAACGCCGGCCAGGGGAACGGCATCGGCTCCACGTTCGCGGAGATCGGCGAACTCATTCGGGGCTGCGACGACCATCCCCGCATCGGCGTTTGTCTCGATACCTGCCACGCCTTCGCCATGGGCTACGAGATCGCCAGCCGCGAGGGCTGCGCGATCGCCATGGAGGAGTTCGACCGCGAGATCGGCTTCGACCGCCTGCGCGCCGTTCACGCCAACGACAGCAAGGCGCCCCTCGGCGGCGTGCGCGACCGCCACGAGAACATCGGCGACGGCCATATCGGCCTCGACGGATTCCGCGCCATCCTCGCCCACCCCGCCTTCCGCGACGTCCCCCTGCTCCTCGAAACGCCCGGCGTCGAGGGCGGCGGTCCCGATGAGGAGAACGTCAACCGCCTGAAGCGCCTCCGCGAGGAAGTGGGCGCCCCCGGGCCGGATGGAGCGGACCGCGCATGAGCGCTGGAGGCGGTCGACGGCTCGAGGGCGCGCTGCTCGAGGAGTGCGCGGAGTGGATCTGGGAGCAGCTCCAGGAAGAGGGCCTGTTCGTCCCCGGCGAGTTCATCGAGCTGATCCTCACGACCGAACGGGAGCTGGAGGTTCAGGAGCGCCCCCTTGCCGAGATCGCCGCCGCCGTCGCCGCCTGCTTCCGCGAACAGAGCCACCTTCTCTCCACCACCGATGAGCGCGCCATCGCGTCCGTCCTCGCCTGGGAGGACGAATTCCTCGGCCTCGCGGGCATTCCCCGCGCCTCCAGCTGAACCGCCGCCAGCCGTTGACGCCGCCCACGCCGCGCCCGACACTCAAGGGAAGCCGCGGCGCGGGAGGTGGATGCGCGTTCCTTTCAGGACAATCGACAGAGGTGGGATCGGTCAAGCGCCAGGTCCGCGCACGGCGCGGATGACGAGGCGGAGGCAGCATCGAACCATTCGGCGGGTGGCCTCCCGGCGGCACGGTCGTAAGGCTGGAAACAAACCAGAGCGGGCAACCGCCTGACAAAGCGCCAGTCACGTGCGAAGGGCTCGCGGCCCTTCTCCCCACCGGGCACGCGAACATCGACGAGGGGGCGCGCGCGTCCCACAAGCGCCCCGTGGGGGGGGAATCTGCCATGTGCGGGATCATCGCCTACACCGGCTCGCGTGAGGCCGCGCCCATCCTGCTGGCCGGCCTGCGCGACCTCGAATACCGCGGCTACGACTCAGCCGGCCTCGCCCTCCTGCCCGAAGCGGGCGGCGCCCCCGTTGTCGTCAAGCGTCGGGGCAAGATCGACGAACTGCAGGAGGCCATCGACGCCCGTCCTCCGCCCTCCGCCCGTACGGGCATCGGCCATACCCGCTGGGCTACCCATGGCGCCCCCAGCGACGCCAACGCCCATCCCCATAGCGGACGCGGGAATGACGTGGCCGTGGTCCACAACGGCATCGTCGAAAACTACGCCTCCCTGCGCGCCGAACTGACCGCGCGCGGCCATACATTCGCGAGCGAAACCGACACCGAGATCATCGCCCACCTCCTCGAGGAGCGCCTGACCGCGGGATGTGACTTGCTGGAGGCGATGCGCGAAGTCTGCGCCCGTCTGACGGGATCGCAGGCCATCGTCGCCCTCTCGCCGCGCGAGCCCGGCGTCGCGGTGGGGGCGCGCATCGGGAACGCGGGCGGCGTCGTTGTCGGCTATGGCGAGGGGGAGATGCTGCTCGCCAGCGACCTCGCTGCCCTCCTCCCCCACACCCGCGAGGTCGCCTTCCTCGCCGATCGCCAGCTCGTCCGCATCAGCGCGGAGGGGGCCGTGTACGCCAGCCTCGACGGTTCCGCCGCGGAGGTAGCGCCGCGCACGGTCTCCCTCGACCCCGCCAGCGCCGGCAAGGGCGCCTACGACACCTACATGCTCAAGGAGATCATGGAGCAGCCCGCCGCCCTCGCCGACACCATCGGCGGCCTCATGACCGTCGAGCCCGCGCGTCTTTCACTCGATGACCTCGGCGAGGCCCGCCCCTGGCTGGAGCGCGTCGAACGCGTGCTGCTGGTGGGGATGGGCACAAGCCTGCACGCCGCCATGATCGGACGCTGGTACTTCGAGCAGATCGCCCGCCTCCCCGCCGATATCGACAACGCCAGCGAGTTCCGCTACCGCGAACCCGTCCTTGGCCCCGAGACCCTCGTCGTCTCCGTCAGCCAGTCCGGGGAGACAGTGGATGTGCTGGAAGCGATGCATGTGGCGGCGGCGCGGGGCGCGCCCCAGATCACGATCTGCAATACCCCCGGCAGCCAGACCACCCGCGTCGCCGGCGGGACCGTCCACACCTACGCCGGGCTTGAGCGGGGCGTCGCCAGCTCGAAGACGTTCACGACCTCCATCGTCGCCCTCTTCGCCCTCGCTCTCGAAACCGCGCGCGTGCGCGGCCGGCTCAGCGACGCCGCTCTCGCCCGCCACGTCCGCGATCTCGCGGCCATGCCCGATATCGTCGGGCGCCAGCTGGAATCGTTCGAAGACGTCGCGAGGGCCGCTGACCGCTTCCGCGCGACCGAGCACATCCTCTTCCTCGGGCGCGGTCCCGCCCTGCCCATCGCCCTTGAAGGCGCCCTCAAGATGAAGGAGCTTTCCTACGTTCACGCCGAGGCCTACGCCGCCGGTGAAATGAAGCACGGCCCCATCGCCCTCATCGACGCGAACTTCCCCACCATCGCGCTTGCGGGCCAGCACGCCCTGCGCAGCAAGATCATCTCCAACATCGAGCAGATCCGCGCCCGCAACGGCGAAGTGCTCGCCATCGTCACGGAGGGCGATGACGAACTCATGGCCCTCGCCGATGAGGCCCTGACCGTGCCCTCCGTGCCGCCCCTGCTCGAACCGCTGACGGCGATTACGCCGCTGCAGGCGCTCGCCTACGCCACCGCCGAGGCGCGCGGCTGCGACATCGACCATCCCCGCAACCTCGCCAAGACCGTCACCGTCGAGTAGCGCCGATGGCGTCCGCGTGAACGTTCCACGAAATCCGGTCGCTTCTGTCGCCTTTTCGCTGGTCTGGGCGCGCCCGTCGGGATACCCTCGCAGCGCCGCCGTTTCGCAGACATCCGGAGGATCCCCATGACCAGCGCCACCGCCCGCCCCGAAGCAGGAAGGGAGCTCTCTCCCAAGCTCGTCTACCTGTTTGGCGATGGACGCGCGGAGGGCGGCGCGGGCATGCGCGACTTGCTGGGCGGCAAGGGCGCGGGCCTCTCCGAAATGAGCAGCCTCGGCATCCCCGTCCCCCCCGGCCTCACCATCACCACGGAGGTCTGCAACGCCTTCTACACGGGCGGGCGTCGCTATCCCGATGGCCTCGACGAGCAGGTGCGCGCGGGCGTCGCCCACATCGAGGCGATTGTGGGCGCGCGCTTCGGCGATCCCGGGAATCCGCTGCTGGTCTCCGTCCGCTCCGGCGCCCGCGTCTCCATGCCCGGCATGATGGACACCGTCCTCAACCTCGGACTGAATGACGTCACCGTGCAGGGGCTCGCCCGCAGCTCCGGCGATGAGCGCTTCGCCTACGATTCCTACCGCCGCTTCGTGGCCATGTACGGCGACGTCGTCCTCGGACTGAAGCGTGAGTCCGACCTTGACGAGGATCCCTTCGAGGCCATCCTCGAACGGAAGAAGGAAGCCGCTGGCGTCGCCGAGGACACTGACCTCTCCGCCGCCGCCCTGCGCGAGATCGTGGCCGAGTACAAGGCCGAGATTCGCGCCAGACTCGGAATCGAGTTCCCCGATGATCCGTGGGAGCAGCTCTGGGCCGCCATTGGCGCCGTCTTCGAGTCCTGGGAAAGCCCCCGCGCCATCGTCTACCGCCAGCTCAACGGCTACCCCGGCGCCTGGGGCACCGCGGTCAACGTTCAGGCCATGGTCTTCGGCAACCTCGGCGAGGACTGCGCCACGGGCGTCTGTTTCACCCGCAACCCCAAGAACGGCGCCCCCGGCCTCTTCGGCGAGTACCTCGTGAACGCCCAGGGCGAGGATGTCGTCGCGGGCGTGCGCACGCCCCGGCCCATCCGCGCCGCCGGGCGCAGCGAGGGCGGTCCGCCCTCCATGGAGGAGGCGCAGCCCGTCGTGTACGGCGAGCTCGTCGTCGCCGCGCAGCGCCTCGAAGACCACTTCCGCGACATGCAGGATATCGAGTTCACCGTCCAGCGCGGCAAGCTCTGGGTTCTGCAGACGCGCAACGGCAAGCGCACCGGTCCGGCCATGGTCAAGGTCGCGGTCGACCTCGTCGATCAGGGCCGTATCGACCGCGAGGAGGCCCTCCGCCGTCAGAATCCGGAACAGATCGCGGAGTTGCTGCACAGCGTCTTCGCCGATGGCGCGGAGACGGACGTCATCGCGAGAGGCCTCCCCGCCTCCCCCGGCGCCGCCGTCGGCAAGGTCGTGTTCTCGGCCGAGGAAGCCGCCGCCCAGGCCGAGGCCGGCGAGGACGTCATCCTCGTGCGCGTGGAGACGAGCCCCGAGGACATTCAGGGCATGCTCGCCGCCCGGGGCATCCTCACGGCGCGCGGCGGCATGACCTCCCACGCCGCCGTCGTCGCGCGGGGCTGGGGGAAGTGCTGTGTGGCCGGCTGCGGCGATCTCGCGATCGACTACGCGGAGGGCGTCTTCCGCGTCGACGCCGGCGGGCGCGCCCTCACGATCCGCCGCGGCGACGTGATCTCGCTGAACGGCGCGACCGGCGAGGTCATGCTCGGTGCCGTTCCCCTCGCCGATCCCGAGCTTCCCGACGACCTCACGCGTCTGATGGTCTGGAGCGACGACGCCCGCCGCCTCGGCGTGCGCGCCAACGCCGACACCCCCGAGGACGCCGCCAGGGCCCGCGAGTTCGGGGCGGAAGGCATCGGCCTCTGTCGCACGGAGCATATGTTCTTTGGCGAGGATCGCATCCTCGCCGTGCGCCGGATGATCCTCGCCGAGGACGAAGCCGGACGCCGCTCGGCGCTTGACCGCATCCTCCCCATGCAGCGCCAGGACTTCGAGGGAATCCTGCGGGCGATGGCGGGCTTCCCCGTCACCATCCGCCTGCTGGACCCGCCCCTGCACGAGTTCCTGCCCCACGGCGCCGAGGAGATCGGACGCGTGGCCGCGGCCCTTGGCGTCGAGGCGGGGCGCCTTGACCGGCGCGTGCAGGCGCTCCAGGAGTTCAACCCCATGCTCGGACACCGGGGCGTCCGCCTCGCCATCACCTACCCCGAAATCTACGAGGTCCAGACGCGGGCCATCATCGAGGCCTCCTGCGACCTGCGCGCTGAAGGCGTGGACGCGCGTCCCGAGATCATGATCCCCCTGGTCGGCGTCGCGCGCGAGCTGGAGCGTCTGCGCGAGCGCGTGCAGGGCGTCGCCGAGGCGGTCATCGCCGAACGCGGCGCCGCGCTTGACTACTCCATCGGCACCATGATCGAGCTGCCCCGCGCCTGCGTGACCGCCGATCAGATCGCCGAACACGCGGACTTCTTCTCCTTCGGCACCAACGACCTGACCCAGACCGCCTTTGGCCTCTCGCGCGATGACGCGGGGCGCTTCCTGCCCGATTACATCAACCAGCAGGTGCTGGAGAAAGACCCCTTCATCGAACTGGACCGCGAGGGCGTGGGCGAACTGATGCGGATCGGGATCGAGCGCGGACGCGGCGCCCGCCCTGACCTCAAGCTCGGGATATGCGGCGAACATGGCGGCGATCCCGCCTCGATCGCCTTCAGCCACGACGTTGGCCTTGATTATGTCTCGTGCTCACCCTATCGCGTTCTCACCGCCCGCCTTGCCGCCGCCCAGGCCGCGCTTGTGGGGGGAAGCTGAACCACAGACGGGAGGAACCGGGTTTGGATCTGCAGCATGTGCGGCGTCGCATCGAGGAAGATGAAGAGGCGCGCCTGAGCCCCTTCGCCGCGCGCTCCGTGAACGCTGTCCGCTCCCGCCCCGAGGAGCCCTCCCCGGTTCGCGCCGCCTTCCAGCGCGACCGCGACCGCATCATCCATACCAAGGCCTTCCGCCGCCTGAAGCACAAGACGCAGGTCTTCATCGCGCCCCAGCAGGACCACTTCGTCACGCGCCTGACGCACACGTTCGAGGTCGCGCAGGTGGGCCGCACCATCGCCCGCGCCCTGCGCCTCAACGAAGACCTCGCCGAAGCCATCGCCCTCGGCCACGACATCGGCCACGGCCCCTTCGGCCATACCGGCGAGGAGGCGCTGGCGGCGTGCCTGCCCGAGGGCTTTCGCCACAACTATCAGTCGGAGCGCGTGCTCGACAAGCTGGAGCAGGACGGACAGGGCCTCAACCTGACGCACGCGGTCCTCGATGGCGTGCGCAAATCCAGCAAGTCGCGGGAGGACATCCTCGCCGAGGCGTGGGGCGTCCCCGAGACGCTCGAGGGGCAGGTCGTGAAGCTTGCCGACGCCCTCGCCTACCTCAACCACGACATCCAGGACGCCATCCGCGCCGGCCTCATCGGCGAGGGCGACCTTCCCGAGGCCTCCCGACGCGTCCTCGGGCGCTCCCACGGGGAGCGTCTCGAAGCGCTCGTGAGCGATGTCATCGCGTCCAGCTGGGCCGCCGCCGGCGAGGGGCGCCGCGAAGGCGGCGAGCGGCCCGTCATCACTATGAGCGACGCGGTGCGCGGGGCCGTCAATGAATTGCGCGAGTACATGTTCCAGCAGGTCTACCTGCTCGCCGAACGGCGCCCCGAGGTCGAGCGCGCGCGCAGCATTGTGCGCTTCCTCTTTGACCACGCCGTCCAGCATCCCGAGACGATCTCCTCCGGCTACTCCCTTCCCGATGACCCGCTGCCCCGGCGGGCCGCCGATTTCGTCAGCGGCATGACCGATCGCTACGCCATCCGCCTTGCCGCCTCGCTCGGCTGCGAGGAGGCGAAGGGCTGGTCCCTTTAGGCGTCGGGCGGATGGCCCTAGACGCAAGGGGTGGGATACTGGGGCGGTGGCGGCGAAGGCGCGACGCTTGTGAGTGAGGGGAACCGTCCGGGCGTTCCCGACGACGAACCCGTAATCGGGGGGCCGGCCCCGCGACCCCGATCGAGGGAGGAACGCGACGCCCCCCGCATCGGCGAGCGCGCTCGGGGAGCGCCGCCGCCCGCGCGCAGGGCGGTCGATCCCTGGCAGTCCCGCAACCTCCGCCGCGACCGGCTGGACATTCGCTCCTACGGACGCGATGGCCCGCGCGCTGGCTACCAGGGCGCCACCAGACGCTCGGCGGGACGCACCGCCGCCGTCTCCCTCATCACGGTCGCGTCGCTCGCCCTCGGCGCCGTTCTCATCGTTCTGCTTTTCCGCCTGCTCGACGGGAACGGCGAGACGCAGCCCCTGAACACGACTCCCACAGTCGATCTCAGCGCCCGCATCACATCGCCCTCGCCGGGCCTGCGCGTCACGGTGGATGAGGAACTTGCCGTGAGCGCGCGCGTGACCTCGGATGAGAACGTGGTGCGGTTTGAGTTGCTGGTCTCCAGCATCAGCGAGGATACGGTCACGGGCGGACGGCAGATCGACGAGACCACCTACGCGGCGGAGCTCACCGCCCGTTTCCAGGCGGCCGGCGCCTATGACCTTGTCGTGCGCGCGCACACCGCCTCCGGGCAGCAGGTCGAGAGCGCGCCGGTCCAGGTCATCGTGGTCCAGCCCGCGACCCCAACCCCGACCCCGCCAGTCACCGCCGCGATCGCGACGGACGCCGTCATGCGGACGGGGCCCGGCGAAGCCTGGCCGCAGGTCGGTGAGTTGCAGGGCCAGACGGTCGTCACCCTCATCGGGCGCACCGATGACCAGCAGTGGTTGCAAATCCAGACGGGCGGCGGGCTCTGGGTGCGTCGCAGCGCCGTGGACGTCGATCCCCGCGTGGTCGCAGGCCTTTCCGTGGCGACCGCCCCGCCTCCGCCAACGGCCACCCCCACCCCCACGCCGTCAGAGACCGGCGATGCGGACGGGGAGCCCGCCGAAACGCCCTCCCCCACGGCCACCGTCGGGGCCAACGCCCCCGACTTCATCCCCACCAACGCGGTGCTGCTCGATGGGGGGGCGACCCTGCGCGTCACCATTGCCAACTCATCCACCAACCCCTTCTCGGGCGCGGTCGTCCTGCGTGTTGAGGAAGCGCCCGCCAGTCCGGGCGAGCAGGTTGTCAACGTCTCCATGGAGCCGAACGGCGAGGCGGCCGTCAATTTCATCCTTGACCCGCCCCTGACCAGGCAATCCACCGTGCGTGTGATCGTCGACCCCGACGAAGCCATCGATGAGTCCAACGAAGACAACAACAGCGTCGATTTCATCGTGGTGCCGCCGCCCGAGGGCCCTGAACTCTCACTGACGGCGACCATCGCCGGCGACGTTCTCACCGTCACCATCGAGAACGCGGGCGGCGCGCTCGAGACCAGCGACGCCCGCCTGGTCATGAGCGTTCCCGGCGAGACGACGACGCGCACAATCTCGCCCCTCGCCATCGCGGAAGGCGAGTCCGCCACGATCACCGGCATCGCCGTGTCGCGCGCCGGGGAAGCGATCCGCGTCACCCTCTTCATCGACGGGGTCAACGTAGCCGCCATCGACGTGCTCAACCCCAATGTCGCGGACGCCACGCCCGACCCCGACGATGGCCCCCCGGAGCCGGATCTGGGTGATGGGGACGCGGAGCCAGAGGAGTAAGATCGGGGCGTGGACGCCGTCACCGAAATCAAGGCGCGCATCGACCCGGCGGAGTACATCGGTCGCGCCATCAATCTCCAGAAGGCCGGGCGGAACTTCCGCGCCCTCTGCCCCTTCCACACCGAGAAGACGCCCTCGTTCTACGTGTTCACCGATCGCGGGACCTGGCGCTGCTTCGGCAGTTGCGGCGAGGGCGGCGACATCTTCTCCTTCGTCCAGAAGCGGGAAAACGTTGACTTCCGCGAGGCCCTGCGCATCCTCGCCGGCGAGGCGGGCGTGGAGCTTTCCGCCCGCTCCGCCGAGCAGCGCTCCCGCGCGGAACGGCTCAGCGGCATCGTCTCCGCCGCCGTCGACTTTTACGAACAGCGGCTTCGGGGCGAGGAAGGCGCCGAAGCGCGCGCCTATCTGCGCGGCCCCCGCGGCCTCAGCGATGAGACCATCGAGCGCTTCCGTCTCGGCTGGGCGCCCGATGAGTGGCGGCTGCTGCGCGACTACCTCCACGGGCGCGGCTACAGCGACGAGGACGCCCTCGCCGCCGGCGTGCTCCACGAAAGCGATTCAGGCGGCGCCCCCTACGATCGCTTCCGCGGGCGCGTCATCATCCCCATCGCTGACGAGCGGGGCCTGTATGTGGGGCTTGGCGGGCGCGTTCTCGGCGCGGGCGAACCCAAATACCTCAACTCTCCGCAGACTGAGGTCTTCGACAAGGGCCGCACGCTCTACGGTCTCGATCTGGCCGGCCCCGCCGCCCGCGAGAGCGGAACCGTCGTCGTTGTCGAGGGCTATCTCGATGTCATCGGTCCGTGGCAGGCGGGGTTCCGCAACCTTGTCGCGACGCTGGGCACGTCCCTCACCGAACGACACGCGGCCAAACTGAAGCGCTTCGCCTCGCGCGTCGTGCTGGCGATGGACCCTGACAGCGCGGGCATGGCCGCCGCCGAGCGGGCGGGAACGCTCCTCCTGGAGTTCGATTCACCCGAAGCGCTGGGCGCCGCCCAGCGCAGCGCCGAGACGCTCACGGCGAACGCCGACCTTGACCTGCGCGTCGCGCCCCTCCCCGCGGGCAAGGACCCCGACGACCTCGCGCGCGAGGTCCCCGACGCCTGGCGCGCCGCCATCGAAGGGGCGACGCCCTTCGCGCGGTTCCTCCTGGAGCGGCTTATCGCGGGCAGTCGCGGGGATTCGCCGCTGGAGACGAGCCGCATCGTCGACCGCCTGCGGCCGGTGCTGCTCGCCGTGCGCAACCCCGTCGAGCGTTCCGCGCACATCCAGAGCATCGCCCGCCGCCTCGGCGTCGCCGAGCGCGCCATCGCCGATCGCCTCCGCGCTGAGGCGCGCCGTCCGCGGTCGCGTCCAGCGACGAAGGAGCCGCCCGCGGGGGCGGCGCCCCCCCGTCCCGCCGTCGAGGAGGCGCTGCTCTCGACCCTCCTGCATAACCCGGACTTGCGCGCGTCCCTCCTGCATCTGCCCGTTGATCTGTTCCCGGACGCGCTGGACCGCGAGATCGCGCAGCGCTGGCTGCACGATGAGCTGGATGAAACGGCGGATGGCGAGGATGACCCCATCGTCGGGCGGCTGGCGCGCCTGCGCGCCCGACGCGAGCCCCTGCTGACCTCCGAGCAGGCGCGCGCGCGCGCCTCGGACCTGATCCGCCATATCGTGCGCGAGCGGCTCATTCAGCGGCAGTCAGCCGTGACTGAGGAGCTGGCCGGGGCTGAGCGCGACCTCGGGGCTGGTCGCGTCACAAAGGTCGCCCATCGCGCCTGGCTCGGCGCCATCCCCGATGAGGAAACGCTGGAACTCGCCGAGCTGGCGATCGAGGAACTGGAGCTCGGACTCAGCATCCACCGCCGCGAACGCGACGCGTCCTGACGCGCGAGCGCGCGCAGGGCGCGCAGGGCGCGGCGTTCAGGGATGCAGGTCGCCGGTGGCGGGTCCCCGCGCTCCCGCGAAGGCGAAGCCGAGGACGCCGAGCAGCTCGCGCAGCGTCCCCGCGCCGCTCCCCCCCGCCAGCGCGCGTCTGGCCGCCGCGTCCAGCGCCTCGAGCGCGGCCGGCGCGTCGAGGTCGTCGTCCATCGCCGCCTCGAAGGCCGCGCGCAGCTCGCCATCGTCCTCGCCGCCGTCCGCGCGCTGGCAGGCCTCCCGCAGTCTCGCGTAGCGCTCGGTCAGCGCTTCGAGCGCGCCCGCGCGATAGTCAGGGTCGCTGCGGTAGTGCGCGCTGAGGAGGTAGAGGCGCAGGTGGTCGGGGTCGAAGCGCTCCAGCAGGTCGCGCGCCAGCATAAGGTTGCCCAGTGACTTGCTCATCTTCACGCCGTCCAGCCTGAGCATCCCGTTATGGAGCCAGTAGCCGCAGAAGGGCGCCGCGCCGGTCACGCTTTCGGCCTGCGCGATCTCGTTCTCGTGGTGGGGAAAGATGAGATCGCTGCCGCCGCCGTGAATGTCGATCCGCTCCCCCAGGAGGCCCTGCGACATGGCCGTGCACTCGATGCTCCAGCCGGGGCGTCCCTCGCGCCAGGGACTGGGCCAGCTCGGCTCATCGGGCTCGCAGCGCTGCCAGAGCAGAAAGTCCAGGGGGCCGCGCTTCTTCTCCTCGCGCTTCGATTCGGGGTTCTCCCGCTTCGCCAGCTCCTGCATGGAGAGGCCGTTGAGTTGGCCGTAGCGCGGGAAGCGCGACGCCTCGAAGAACACGTCGCCGTCCACCTCATAGGCGGTGCCGGCGGCGATGAGCGTTTGCGTGATCCCGATAATCTCGGGGATGTAGTCGGTCGCGAACGGGTAGGCCGTCGGCCGCAGGACGTTCAGGCGGTCCAGGTCAGCGCGGAAGATGGCATCGTTCTCGTCGCGAATCTCGGCGATGGGGCGGCCGCCCTCCCGCTTCGAGACCCTGATCATGTCGTCGTCGATGTCCGTCACGTTCTGCACGTAGCGGACGTTCAGCCCCTTCCAGATCAGGTAGCGGCGCAGCGCGTCGAAGTTCACGTAGGAGAAGGCGTGTCCGAGGTGGGTCACGTCGTAGGGCGTGACCCCGCAGACGTAGATGCGCGCCTCCCCGGGCGCAAGCGGCGTGAACTCACGCTTCGCGCGCCCCAGCGAGGAGTACAGGTGAAGGGTCACAGGGCCGCTCCCGAGGCGTCCTTTGGAGCGGGAATCGTACCAGAGCGGACCGTCCCCGGAGCGCCCCGCTCCCGTTCCCGCCAGCGCGAGGCGGCGCGGGGGGCGGGGTCGGTCGGATAAGGCGGCGCGGTGCTAGACTCGACGGAGCGCGTCTCCAAAGGGGATTCCGTGGGCGAACGCATCTTTGTGGCCGTGGCCTGGCCCTACGCCAACTATCTGCTGCACGCGGGCCAGGCGGCGGGGGCGTACCTTCCCGCCGATATCTTCGCCCGCTACCACCGCATGCGCGGGAACGATGTGCTGATGGTTTCCGGCTCCGATTGCCACGGGACGCCCATCACCGTGGCCGCCGGCAATGAGGGCGTCACCCCCCGCGAGATCATCGACCGCTATCACCCGAAGATCCTCGAGGCCTGGGAGCGCTTCGGCGTCTCCTTTGACCTCTTCACGACGACCCTCACCGGGAATCACTACGAGACCACGCAGGACATCTTCACGCGGCTGCTGGAACAGGACCTGCTCTACCGCGGGACGCAGGACCAGCTCTACGATCCCGAAGCCCAGCGCTTCCTCCCCGACCGTTATGTGGAGGGAACCTGTCCCCGCTGCCGCTACGCGGAGGCGCGCGGCGATCAGTGCGATAACTGCGGCTCGCAGCTGGACGCGATCGACTTGATCGAGCCGCGCAGCAAGATGAGCGGGGCGACCCCCGAGGTGCGCGCGTCGGAGCACTTCATGCTGCGCCTCTCGGCCTTCAACGAGCGGCTCCGTAGCTGGGTTGGCCAGCAGCCGCACTGGCGCCGCAACGTGGCCAACTTCACGCTCGGCATTCTGGAGGAGGGCCTCAAGGATCGCGCCATCACGCGCGACATCAACTGGGGCGTGCCTGTGCCCGTCGAAGGGTACGAGGACAAGCGGATTTATGTCTGGTTCGACGCCGTCATCGGCTACCTCTCCGCCGCGAAAGAGTGGGCCAACGGCGCGGGCGATCCGGAGGCGTGGCGCCCCTACTGGGAAGACGCGGACACGAAGGCGTACTACTTCATCGGCAAGGACAACATCGTCTTCCACACGCTCATCTGGCCGGCGATGCTGCTCGGCTACGGTGGCCTTAACCTGCCCCACGACGTCCCCGCCAACCAGTACGTCAACTTCTCCGCCGGACAGAAGCAGAGCAAGTCAAAGGGCACGGCCACGTGGCTGCTGGACCTGCTCGACGCCTACGACGCCGATGTCGTGCGCTTCTATCTGACGCAGATCATGCCCGAGACGAGCGACTCCGAGTTCCGCGAGGATGAGCTGATCCGCGCCAACAACGAGGTGCTGATCGCGACCTGGGGAAACCTCGCGAATCGCGTGCTGGCGATGATCCGGCGCAACTTCGACGGCATCGTTCCGGACCCGGGCGCCCTCGGGCCGGGGAGCGAGGCGCTCCTCGCGACCGTGCGCGATGGCTTCGAGCGGGTGGGCGCCGACTACGCCGCCTGTCGCTTCCGCGGCGCCTTGCGTGAGGCCCTCGCCGTCGCGCAGGCCGCCAACCGCTACCTCGACGATCGCGCCCCGTGGCGGGCCGTGAAGGACGATCGCGCTCATGCCGCGGAGACGCTCTACACAGCGCTGCAGGCGATTTCAGGCCTGAGCGCCCTGCTGCACCCCATCCTCCCCTTTTCGACCAGCAAGCTGCACGCCACGCTCGGGCATGCGGACACGCCCCGAACAGCGGGCTGGACGCTCACCGCTGTGCCCGCGGGCAGGACGCTTGGCGAAGGGGGCGCGCTCTACCGCAAGCTGGACGCGCTCCAGCCGGCCGGCGTCTGATGCGACTCATCGATGCCCACAGCCATCTGCAGGACGCCCGCTTCGACGCGGACCGCGAGGCCGTCCTTGTGCGGGCGGCGGAGGCGGGCGTGGAAGCCATCGTCGTGTGCGGCGAGGACGTCGAATCAAGCGAAGCGGCCATCGCGCTCGCGGCCGCGACCAGCCAGCCGCGGCTGCTCGCCGCCGTCGGCTTCCACCCCCACGAGGCGTCGCGCGCGAGCGAATCGGCGCTTGACGCCATCGAGCGGCTCGCGGGCGCCGCGCCGGTGGCCGCCATCGGCGAGATCGGGCTCGACTTCTACCGCGAACTGGCGCCGCGCGCGACGCAACGCCGCGTCCTCGACGCGCAGCTCGCCATCGCCGCGCGGCTGAGCTTGCCGGTATCGCTGCACTCGCGCGATGCGGAAGCGGACCTGGAACCGCATCTCGCGCGCTTCGTCGCGGAGTCGCCCCTGGCGGCGGCGGGCTGCGCGCCCGGCGTGTTGCACGCCTTCGGGGGGACGCTCGAGCAGGCGCGGCGCTATGCGGAGATGGGATTCCTGATTTCGCTCACGTGCGCGGCGGGCTATCCGCGCAACGCCGAGGCGCGTCGCATCGCGGCGGAGCTGCCCCTTGACTCGCTCCTGATCGAGACCGACAGCCCCGCGCTTCCGCCCCAGTTCGCGCGCGGCTCCCGCAATGAACCCGCGAACGTGCGCGTGATCGCGGAGGTGGCGGCGGCGGCGCGGGGGATCGCCGTCGAGACGCTGGCCGGCGCCACGGCCGCCAACGCAGAGGCGCTGTTCGCGCCCGTCCCGCTCATGCTGGAGGCGCGCGCGTGACGCAGACCCAACTGGAAGCGCTCTACGGTCCAGTCGCCGCCGACCTCATCCTCGTCGAGGACCTGCTCGAATCGGTCAAGCGCGTGGAGCTGGCCCCGCTGCGCCTGATGCTGGATCACGCGCTCGCTCCCCGCGGGAAGCGGCTGCGCCCGGCGCTGGTGCTGCTGGCGGGCGCCTTCGGCGACTACAACCTGAACCGCCTTGTCCCGCTGGGGACGGCGATCGAGCTGCTGCACACCGCCAGCCTCGTCCACGACGATGTGGTCGACGGCGCCATGAGCCGCCGCGGACGGCCCACCGCCAACGCCGTCTTCGATAACGCCCTCACGGTGCTGCTGGGCGACTTCATGTTCGCGAACGCGGCGGAGATGGTGACGCGCACGGGGAGCCTTCCCGTCACCCGCCTCTTCGCCCTCGCCCTGATGAAAATGACGAGCGGGGAACTCGATCAGGACGCGGCCGCCTTCGATGTCGGGCGGGACCTGCAGCACTACCTCTGGCGCATCGGCGGCAAGACCGCGGCGCTGTTCGGACATTCCACGCAGGGCGGGGCGCTGCTGGCGTCGTGCTCAGATAGCCAGGTCGAGGCGCTGCGCAGCTACGGCTACAACCTCGGCATGGCCTTCCAGATCGTCGATGACATCCTCGATTTCGTCGGGGATGAGGCGGAGATGGGGAAAGCGGCGGGCAGCGACCTCCTCGAAGGCACGATCACCCTGCCCGCCCTCTGCTACCTGGACTCGGCCCCCGCCGAGAATCCCGTGCGGCGCTTCCTCTCGGCGGACGGGGACCGCGAGGGTTACCTTGCGGACGCGCTCACGGCGGTGGTGGAGTCGGACGCGATCGCGCGCGCACAGACGATGGCGCGGGAGTTCGTCGACCGCGCGCTCGAGGGCCTCGCTTCCCTCGAGGCGACGGACGCGCGCCGCGCCCTCGAAGAGCTGAGCGGCTACGTGCTCGCGCGCCGGAGCTAGCTCAGCCTCCGCTTCAGGTCCTTGTGGATGCGCGCGGGAACGCCCTTCTTGATGACGTCGCGGCGTTCGTAGGCCTGCCGCACTTCCCTGGGGGAGATGGGGTTGTTGTACAGGTCGACGAGGTCGCCTTTGGACGCCACTTCGCGCATGTCGTTGAGCGCCGAACGCTCGCCCCTGCTGAGACGGGGCTTGGGTTTGGGCTTGTTGATCTCGGGGTGCTCGTTGGGGCGGCCGCCGGTGAGCCGCTTCGAGACCTTCTGTCCCAAATGCCAGTACGTTCCGTCATCGGGGATCTTGCGGGGGTAGCCATCGCGGAAGGTGAAGGCGGAGAAGGACGTGGGCATGATGCGGTCCGCGTCCTCGTAACACTCGGGGCAGGGCACCGCCTCGCCCGCCTCACGCATGGGCCGCAGCTCCTCGAAGACGCCGTGACAGGGTTCGCAGTAGTACTCGTAGAGGGGCATGGAGAACCTCCGCTCGCCGGGGAGCGAGACTTCGTGAGCATGATTCTACCGCGTTCGGCGTAGTGAGGAACGCCCCCCGCTACTCAGCGGGGCCAAGGGCGCTCACGCCATCGACGAAACGGCGCGCGTTCAGGTCGCGGTCGAGGTGGTAGCGAACGAGTTCCGCCACCGCCGCCCGCAGCTCCCGCTCGACCGGCGCCGGGCTGCGGAGCGCGGCGAACTCGGCGGCGGTCGCGCGCCTCGCGAAGCGCAGCAGCTTGATGACCGGCACGGAGACGATGCGCCCCCCGCTGGCCGCGCCGCGACACCGGCGGCAGACGAGCCCCCCCGCGGAGGGGGAGAGCAGCGTCTCCTCGGCGGGCAGCCGTTCGCCGTCGAGGACGCAATCGCCGAGGTGGGGTTCATAGCCAAGCAGGGCGAGCAGCCGCAGTTCGAAGTGGCGCGTCACGGCGGGGCCGCCCCCCTCCTGCAGGAGTTCGAGGGCGCCCACGAGCAGGGCGTAGAGGCGGGGCAGGGGTTCACGCTCCTCGATGAAGCGGTCGATCAGTTCGAGGCAGTAGAGCGCCTCGGCGCTGGCGTCGAGGTCCTCGCGCAGACGGCGATAGGCGTCGACCGTCTCGGCCTGGGTGAACACGTCAAGGCTGCGCCCGCGGGCGACGAGCACGCGGCTGCGGGTAAGCGGCTCCAGGTGGCCGCGCATTCGGCTGCGGGCCTTGCGAACGCCCTTGGCGATGGCCTCGAACTTGCCCTCGCCGCCGCTGAAGACGGTGAGGATGCTGTCCGCCTCGCCGAGGTTGCGGCGGCGCAGGACGACCCCTTCCGTGCGGTACACGCGCGGCCTCGTCGCCACGCTACAACTCCTGCCGTCCCTCGATCGCGCGTGCGAGGGTGAGGTCGTCCATGTACTCGATATCGGCGCCGCTGGGGAGGCCCCGCGCCAGACGCGTCACGCGCGCCTCGAGGGGCTGGAGCAGGCGCTGTACATACATCGAGGTCGCCTCGCCCTCGAGGCTGGGATTCGTCGCCATGATCACTTCGGCCACGCCGCCCGTCTCCACCCGCCGCAGGAGCTCCTGGATGCGGAGCTGCTCGGGGCCCACGCCGTCGATCGGATTGAGGGCGCCGTGGAGGACGTGGTAGAGCCCGCGATAGCCGCCCGTGCGCTCGACGACGAGCACGTCCAAGGGCTGTTCGACGACGCAGAGCAGGGCCCGGTCGCGCTGTTCATCGCTGCAGAGGGCGCAGGGGTTCTCAATCGTGATGTTGAAGCACGCGTCGCAGAAGATGACCTGCGCCTTCACGTCGATGAGGGCTTGCGCGAGCGCGCGGGCGTCGTCCTCGGGAGCGCGGAGGATGTGGTAGGCGAGGCGCTGGGCGGACTTGGGGCCGATCCCCGGGAGTTTGGAAAACTCCTGGATCAGGCGGGCGATCGGTTCGGGCGCGCCGGCCTCGGGCACGCCGTCTCAGCCGCCCAGCCCCGGCAGGTCAAGCCCGCCGGTGAGCGACCCCAGCGAATCCGCCTGCAGGGCGCTGGCGCGTTCGGCGGCGTCGTGGATGGCGGCCAGCACCAGATCCTCCAGCATCTCAACGTCGTCGGGGTCGACCACATCGGGCTCGATGGCGATGGCCTGAACCTTCTGCTCGCCGTTCATGGTCACGCGCACAGCCCCCCCGCCGGCGCTCCCCTCGACGGTGGTGGCGGCCAGCTCTTCCTGGGCTCGTTGAAGCATGGCTTGCGCTTCGGCGAGCTGACCAGCCTGGGCGCCGCCTCGCCCCCGCTGGCCGCCGCCCCCGCGTCGCAGGTAGCGATTTCGTCCGCTGCTTTTCGCCATCAGCTGCCCTCCTCGGGGGGTCGCGGGCGGGGTGGGGCGGCCTGCTCAACAGGCTTCGCGCCCATCTTGCGGGCCGCCGCGGCCAGATGCCCGCCCCTGGCCGGACGCGTGGCGGGCTTGCTCCGCTCGATGTGCTCGACGGTGAGGGTGACGGGGCGCTTGAGCAGCTCCTCCGCCTTCTGCTCGACGAGCGTGCGTCCGTCGTTCGCGATCTTCTCCATATGGATACGGTGGTAGAAGCCCAGCTTCAGTTCGTCTCCGTCCATCGTCAGCACCTCGCACGAGCCGTTGAGCCAGGCGGCGAGCGTTGGCTGGCTCATTCGGCAACGCTCGTAGAGCTCCTGCAGGAAGCGTTCCTCGCGGCTCTCGCTGGCGGGGTCGCGGCGGCGTCCCTGTGGCCGTCGCGGGGGACGCTGGCCACCCCGCGCAGGCGCGCCGCCGCCGCCCGCTCCCGTATCCGCGGGGGTGGCGGGCTGGGCGGGACCCAGCACAGCGGCCGCGCAGGCCACTTCGAGCGGTACCGGGCTCCCCGGATCGCGCCGGAAGTCAGCCCCCGCGAGCTCCGCCACCGCGCGCGTCAGCACGCCGAGATCGGGACCGCGCGCGCGGGCGGCGACAAGCACGCGTTCCCGCAGCGTCTCGATGGTCTCGCGCGTGAAGCGGGCGATGTCGAGGCCGTCCGCGGCGACCTCGCGCGCGATTGTGAGCGCCGCCGCGAGGTCGCCCCCAGCGAGCGCGCCCGCGAGCGTTTCGGTGCGCTCATCGCGCACGAGCCCGAGCGATTCAAGCACCTCGTCGGTACTGGGCGAGACCCCGTACATGGAGGCGATCTGTTCGAGCAGGGTGATGGCGTCGCGCAGGGCGCCGCGCGCCTCGCGCGCGATGGCGAGCAAGCCTTCCTCGGGGATCGTGAAGCCCTCTTCTCCGGCGATATAGCGCAGGCGATCGACCATCGCCTCGATGGGGATGCGCCGAAAATCGAAGCGCTGGCAACGCGAGCTGATCGTGGCCGGAATATCGTGCAGTTCCGTGGTGGCGAGGATGAAAATGGCGTAGGGGGGCGGCTCCTCCAGCGTCTTCAGGAGGGCGTTGAAGGCGCCCGTCGTGAGCATGTGCGCCTCATCGAGCAGGTAGACCTTGCGGTCGAGGTCGCTGGGCGCGAAGGCGATCTTGTCGCGCAGCTCGCGCACATCGTCGATGCCGCGATTGCTGGCGGCGTCCATCTCGATGAGATCGAGCGCGGCGCCGCGATTGACGGCTTCGCAGGCGGAGCAGGCGTTGCAGGGCTCGCCCTCGGTGAGGTTCGCGCAGTTCACCGCCTTGGCGAGGATGCGGGCGGTGGTGGTCTTGCCCGTGCCGCGGGGTCCGGCGAAGAGGTAGGCGTGCGCGACCTTGTCGGTCATGAGGGCGTTGCGAAGCGTTTCGACGACGTGGGCCTGGCCGACGACGTCCCCGAACCCGCTGGGGCGCCACTTCCCGTAGAGCACCGACCCTCCTGAACCACGGACAGGCTGTTCCAAGAGTATAGAACGGCTTTTCGAGTCATGGATCGAGAAAGGCGGGAGCCTTTCGACTCCCGCCTTCCCCTGGTTCGCCCAGACCGGTCCCGCTTGCGGAATCGGTCGCCCGTGTGGTGCGGCTAGGCCGCCCGTTCGAGCTCCTCGTCCCTTGTGGCGATCCCCTCGCCCTTGAGGAAGAGATCGACGGGGTGGTCATCCGCTCCGATGTCGCGGGTGCGCGCTGTGTCAGCGCGCAGAGCCTGCCACTCCTTGCGGAATCGCGCCTCGAGTGAGGTCGCTTCGATGAAGCGCTCCAGGAGGACCGCCCGGGCCAGTTCATGCTCAATCACAGAAACACCTCCGCTGAGCAATGGCGGCGGCGCTCCCGCCACGGGAGCGTCGCCAGGCGACGTCGTCGGGGTCACACGACGGCTTGCGGCCGTTTCGGGTCTGGGCGATTCGCGGCGAAGCGGATTCGAAGCGATCGAGAGACCCCCACATGAGGTCCCTCCCACGCCGGCGGGGTTAGCTGTCGGGCTACGACTGGAGGTGCCGTCCGCTTGCGCGGTACGCCCCATCTGTGGCGGTTCCCCCACTCCCCCGAAGGGGATTTGGCGACAGCGAGAAGCTGCACATCCAGCGTTGCAGGTTCTTTCCGAACGCGCCAGTTGGGGGCGATCACATTCCGCGAAGGCCGCCAGCGGGACGGATTCCCGGTTAGCCCGCGCCGCCGCCGCTCTCCCACGTAATCAGCAGACCCTGCAGGGGCGGGCGCCAGGTTGGCCGCCATTCACCCCCGCGATCGCGGGTGAACAGCTCATCGAGACGCGCCGCCACGCGGCCCTCCGCGCCCGCCGTCCCGGCGGCGTCGACCTCGTTCAGGGCGAAGGCGATCGCCTCTTCCTCCGTGGTCGGGAGGGCGGCGCGCTCCGGCCAGGCAAAGGGCTCGGGCAGGAGGCGCACTTCGGGGAGCAAGCCCGCCTCCCACATCACGGGCAGCAGTTCGCGGTGGTCGGGCGCGCGCGCAAGCGGCGCGTCGAAGGCGATTTCGAAGAGGCGGGCGTTGCGCGCGGGGGGCGTGGGACTCCAGATCCAGATAGCGGCGCGACGGGACGCCGTGCGGTCAAGCTTCCGCACGAACGCGTCGATCTCGCGCACGAAGTAGACGACATCGACGCTGATGACGAGATCGCCCTCAACGTCCGCTTCGAGCCAGGGCGCGCGCACGAGGCTGGCGTTCGTGACGCCCGCCGCCTCAGCCGCGGCGAGGAACTCATCGCCCATGCCGGGGGAGGGCTCAGCGTTGGTGAGGGCGCGGCAGCGAAGCGCGAGCGGCAGCCCGATACGTCCCGCGCCGCCGCCGACATCGACTACGTGGTCATCGGGCGCCACGAGCGCGGCGATCTCCCGTTCGTTGGCGTCCAGCGTCCGCCGCGGGTCGAAGCGGAAGGCGGGCGCCCACTTCGTCCAGCGGTCGGCGTCGTTGGCGGCGAGGCCCAGGTCGCGGCGTTGGGCGTTGACCGCGTCGATGAGCGCCTGGTACCGATCGAGGGCTGTCATGGCAGGCGCAGGATAGCCGCTCCGGGCGCGTCACGCGGAATGTCAGGAGCGGCTGGCCTCCCGCGAGGGTCGCGCCCGCAGCAACTCATACACGAGGGCGCCGAGGACAGCCCCCGCGATGGGCCCCGCCCAGTAGACCCAGTGCGCGGTCCACTCACCGCTGGCGATGGCGGGGCCGAGGGAGCGGGCAGGGTTCATGGAGGCGTTCGCGACAGGCCCCCAGCCGATCGCCGCAAGCCCCACGTAGCCCCCGATGGCGACGCCCGCGAAGGCGCCCTGCGCGCGTTCGTCCGTGGCCACGCCGAAGATCACGAGCGCGAGGAAGAAGGTCAGGATGAACTCGGAGAGCAGGGCGGCGTCGGCCCCGCCGAGGCGCGGCGCGCTTGCGCCTGCGTCGCCGGCCTCGCCGGTGATGGCGACGATGGCGAGTCCGGCGAGGACGCAGCCCGCGATCTGCGCGGCGATGTAGGCGATCGCGCGGATGTTCCCGATGCGTCCCGTGACCCGGAAGGCGAGCGTGACCGCGGGATTGATGTGGGCGCCGGAGACGTGTCCGAGGGCGAAGATCAGCGCCATCACGATGAGGCCGAAGGCGAGCCCCACGCCCACCCCCGTGACGGCCCCGCCGCTGGCGGCGTCGACGGCGAGCGCGCCCGCGCCGACGAAGACGAGGGCGAAGACGCCCAGCGCCTCCGCGAGGCAGCTGGCGGCGGCGGCTCGGCGATCGCGGCGCCAGGCGTCATCCACGCCCCCGCCGCTCACGATTCGCCACAGCCGCTTGTTCACGATCGCCCTCCTCCGGCGCGGCGGCGGAGTATACGGACGAACGGTGATCGCTTGAGTCGGCGGGTCAGCGGATGGACTCGTGGTACTCGGTGGCGATGTGGCCTTCCGCCGCCAGACGGTCGTACTCCGCATCGGAGACGCCCAGCAGCTCGCGGTACACGTAGTCATTGTCCTGACCCAGCGCCACGGGCGGACGGCGAACGCCGCCTTCGGAGGCGGGCAGGCGATAGAGGGGGCTGGGATAGGCGTAAACGCCGATGTCGTCTTCCAGCTCGCACGGCTGATAGAGCCCGCGAGCCTGAACATGGGGATCGTCGAGCACGCGCCAGGAGGCGAGAACGGGGGCGGCGGGGACGCCCGCCTGCTGAAGACGGTGGAAGAGCGCCGTGTCCCCGAATCCGCGCGTCCACGCCGCCAGCCGCTCATCGAGGAAGTCCTGGTTGGCGGCGCGCCCTGCGCCCGTCGCCAGGTCGGGGGAAGCCGCCCAGTCGGGGTCGCCCAGTACGGCGCGGAGCGCCTGCCACTGCTCATCGCTCGCGACGGTGATGGCGATCCAGCGATCAGCGCCGTCGCCGCCTTCCCCGTCGGGGAGGCAGGGGTAGACGCCGCCGGGGGCGCCGCCGTCCGCCGCGTAGATGGAGCGGTTTCCGATGGCGCGCTGAACGTTCCCCGTAAGGGCGTGGTCGACGTAGGCCTGGGCGAACATGGCGGCCGCGTTCTCGGCTTGCGCAAGCTCGATGAACTGCCCCTCGCCGGTGTTGGTGCGATGCCACAGCGCGAGCAGGATGGCGAGCGCCATCTGCGTCCCGCTGACGTAGTCGGCGGCAAAGACGCCGATGAGGGGATCCGCGCCGTCGTAGCCGCGCAACAGGCTGTGCCCCATCACGCTTTCGAGGTGCAGGCCAAGCGTGCGCGCGTCCGCGTAGTCCCCCGAGAGCCCGTAGCCGGAGGCGCGCAGGAAGATGATGTCGTCGCGTTGTTCGCGCAACCAGTCATAGGTGAGGCCAAGCTTCTCCATCGTGCCGGCGGCGCTGTTTTCGAGGACGGCGTCGCACTGCGCGATGACGCGCCCGAGGATGTCGCGCCCTTCAGGGCGGCGGATATCGACGGTGAAGCTGCGCTTGTTGCGGAACATGCCCACGAAGAGGGAGCAGTAGTTCCAGGAACGGCGCCCGGGATCGTTGTTGGGGAACGAGATGGTGGGGGGATAGGCCCGCACTTCCTCGGGCGTGGGGTGGGCGCGCGACCCCCGCGTGAGCGGCTGCCAGACATACTGGTTCTCGGCCTTGAGCACCTCCGCCCCGAGATCGCCAAGAATGGCGGTCGAGAACGATCCCGCCCACACGCCCGTGAGGTCGAGGATGCGGACGCCTTCGAGGGGCAGGGGGACGCTCACGCCGCGCACCGTACGCGTTGCGAAGGCGGACCGCGAGTCCCCCCACGGCGCTGGCTCGTCGAGGGCGGCGGCGCGAGGGTTCGACAAGCGCGGCGAAAACGCCCACGATTGCCCCCGACCCCCGGAGGCGCACTCCGCGGGGAGGGAGCGAGAGTATGCAGTTCGGCGTCTTCTTCGAAATATCGGTCCCGCGTCCGTGGGGGCCGGAGACCGAGTACACCGTGTACCAGAACTGCCTGGAGCAGGCGCGGCTCGCGGACGAGCTCGGCTTTGACCAGGCGTGGGCGGTGGAGCACCACTTTCTGGAGGAGTACTCGCACTCCTCGGCCCCCGAGATCTTCCTTACGGCGATTGCGATGCAGACGAAGCGCATCCGCGTGGGGCACGGCATCGTTACCTGCGTCCCCGAGCTGAACAGCCCCATTCGCGCGGCCGAACGCGGCGCTGTGCTCGACCTTGTCTCCGGGGGGAGGCTGGAGTTCGGGACAGGCCGCTCGGCGACGTGGACCGAACTCGGGGGCTTTGGCGCGAATCCGGACGAGACGAAGAAGACGTGGGATGAGTACGTCCGCGTGATTCCGCAGATGTGGACCCGCGAGCGCTTCAGCTGGCAGGGACGCGCCTTCTCGATGCCGGAGCGCACGGTCCTGCCAAAGCCCTACCAGAAGCCCCATCCGCCCATGTGGGTGGCGGTCACGAGCATGGGCACGGAGATCGACGCCGCCGAACGCGGGCTTGGCAGCCTCGGGCTCTCCTTCGGGGGCGTGGGCGAACAGGCGCAGAAGATCGCGGGCTACCGCAAGCGCATCCAGTCCTGCGAACCCGTGGGCGAGTTCGTGAACGAACAGGTGAATACGGTCAGCTTCCTCTACTGCCACGAGGACGACGAGAAGGGCGTCACGACGGGTCAGCGCATGGCGGGAACGTTTAACTACCTCTCCGAACAGACGCTGGCGACGCGGCAAGCCTACCCGACGCCCTCCTACCTCTCGCCGGGGTTGCTCTACCAGCTGCGGCAAGAATCGACCAGCGGACCGGAGGGACGCGTGCCCGAGGGCCTCACGATTGGCGATCCCCATCGCGTGGCGCAGGCGGTGCGCCGCTGGGAGGAGGCGGGCGTGGACCGCATCAACTTCCTGCTGAACGTGCACGAGATGGTTCCCCAGGAGGACGTGCTCGCCTCCATGCGGCTCTTCGCCACGGAAGTGATGCCGCAGTTCCAGCGCGCTGAAGCGCTCCCGCCCGCCACGGCGCCGGCCACGGCCGCGGGCGGCGCCTGATGCCGCTGACGGGAACGCGCGACCTTACCGCGATCGCCGCCGGCGCCCCGTTGCTCCGAAGCCTCGACACGGAGCCGTGGGAACTGAAGGGCGCGCAGCATCTGCAGCTCCACTACGAACTCGGCGGCGACCGTCAGGCGCTGCTCCCGCCCGCCCTCCACCCCAGCATCCCGCCGACGCTGCTGATTAACGTGACGCACGCGCCCGAAAGCGAGGCGGGCGCGTTCACGTTCGCGACGGCGCGGGTGGGGTGTCGCGCGGGGGCGCGGCCGCGGGGGTTGCTCGTGAAGGGCTACTGCGACTCCCCGACCGCGGCGGCGGTCCTGCGCGAGCGCTGGGGCCTGCCCCTGGAGGTCGCGGATGTGCGGCTTGACCCGAGCTATGCGCGCGCCGCCGCCAGCGTGACCCTCGAAGGGACGGCGCTCCTCGCGGGCGAACTCGTCGACCCGCAGCCCATCACCGGCGCGGACGTGCAGTACATGGCGACGCTCGCGCTCGCCCGCGTGGCGCGGGACGGCGAGGAGACGCTGCTCCTGCAGGTCGATCCGGACTACGCCTTCGAGCGCGCCCAGCGCGGGCGCGCGCGGCTGACCGCCTTCGCTGCGGACGCGTGGGGGCTCCCCGGCGCCAGCGCCGCGCACCCCATCTCCGCCTCGCTTGCCACGGTCGACATCACGCTGCCGCGGCTGCGCTACCTGATCCATCCCGACAGGGAGCCGCTGCAAGCGGTCGAGCGAAGGGGCTAGCGGCCGCCGAAGATCTTCGAGCCAAGCCAGCGGATGGGGTCGAAGTAACGGTCCGCGACGCGCTCCTTCAGGGGAATGATGGCGTTGTCGGTGATATGGATCTCTTCGGGGCAGACCTCGGTGCAGCACTTCGTGATGTTGCAGTAGCCGACGCCCGCGTCCTTGCGCGCCAGTTCAAGGCGGTCCTCGGTGTCGAGGGGGTGCATTTCGAGTTCGGCCAGACGCACGAAGAAGCGCGGGCCGGCGAAGTCGGGCTTGTTCTCGGGATGGTCACGGATGACGTGGCACACGTTCTGGCAGAGGAAGCACTCGATGCACTTGCGGAACTCCTGCCCGCGCTCGATGTCCTCCTGCATCATCCGGTAGGTTCCGTCCGCTTCGGGCGCGCGCGGCTTGAAGGCGGGGATCGTCTTCGCCGCCTCGTAGTTGAAGGAGACGTCCGTGACGAGGTCGCGGATGAGGGGCCACGTCTTCATGGGCGCGACCGTGATCAGCTCGCCCGGCTCGAACAGGTTCATGCGCGTCATGCACATGAGGCGGGGCTCGCCGTTGATCTCGGCGCTGCAGGAGCCGCACTTCCCCGCCTTGCAGTTCCAGCGCACGGCGAGGTCGGGCGCCTGCGTGGCCTGAATGCGGTGGATGACGTCGAGCACCACCTGCCCCTCCTCGACCTCGACCGCATAGTCCCGCCAGTCGCCGCTCTCGGCGTCGCCGCGGAACACGCGCATCTTCACCGTCTCGCTCATGGCTACTCCTCGAACAGCTCCCGCAGGTCGGCGGGCATGTCGGGGAGGGGCGAGGTCGTGACCTCCATCTCCCCGTCCGCGCCCTGGCGGATGACGACGTTTCGGTTCCCCCACTCCGCGTCATTGGGGCCGGGATAGTCATCGCGGGTGTGACCGCCACGGCTCTCCTGACGCACCTTGGCGGCGCGCGCCGTCGCCTCGGAGACGGTGAGCAGGGCCTGCAGGTCCATCGCCAGATGCCAGCCCGGGTTGTACTGCTGATGCCCGAAAACGCCGACGCTGGCGGCGCGCGTCTTGAGCGCCTCGATGCGTGCGCGCGCCTCCACCAGTTCGGACTCGGTGCGGATGATGCCGACGAGGGTGTGCATCGTCTCCTGCAGGTCGCGCTGAATGTCGTAGGGCCCCTCGGCGTCGTCGCGCTCGAAGGGAGCGCGCATCCCCGCCACGATCTCCTCGACCTGCGCTTCGTCCGCCTCGGGGGCGGACGTCTGTGCGGCGGCGTCTTCGGCGGCGCCCAGCCCGGCGCGGCGTCCGAAGACGACAAGGTCGGAGAGGGAGTTGCCGCCGAGACGGTTGGCGCCGTGCATCCCGCCCGCGCACTCCCCGGCGGCGTAGAGCCCGGGCACGGTCGCGGCGCCGGTATCGGCGTCCACGCGGATGCCGCCCATGATGTAGTGCATCGTGGGGCCGACTTCCATCGCCTGCGCGGTGATGTCGACGTCGGCGAGCTGCCTGAACTGGTGATACATGCTCGGCAGGCGGCGGCGGATGTACTCGGTGGAGCGCCGCGTGGCGATATCGAGGAAGACGCCCCCGTGCGGACTGCCGCGCCCCGCCTTCACCTCGGAGTTGATGGCGCGCGCCACCTCATCGCGGGGCAGGAGGTCGGGGGTGCGGCGGTTATTGACCTTGTCCTCGTACCAGGCGTCCGCCTCCTCGATCGTCTCGGCGGTCTCGGCGGCGAAGAAGTCGGGGATGTAGTTGAACATGAAGCGTTCGCCGTCGCGGTTGCGAAGCGTGCCCCCATCGCCCCGCACCCCCTCGGTCACGAGGATGCCGCGCACGCTGGGCGGCCAGACCATGCCTGTTGGGTGGAACTGCACGCACTCCATATCGATGAGTTCGGCGCCCGCCCAGTAGGCGAGGGCGTGGCCGTCGCCCGTGTATTCCCAGGAGTTGGAGGTGACCGCGAACGCCTTGCCTGTCCCGCCCGTGGCGAGCACCGTCGACTTCGCGTTGAAGAGCAGCAGGTTGCCGCTCTCGCGCCAGTAGGCGACGGCGCCGGTGACGCGTTCGCCGTCCTTCAGCAGGCGGGAAACCGTGCACTCCATGAAGACGTCGATGCCCTTGTGCACGGTGTGCTGCTGGAGCGTGCGGATCAGTTCGAGGCCGGTGCGGTCGCCCACGTGGGCGAGGCGCGCGTAGCGATGGCCGCCGAAGTCGCGCTGCAGGATGCGGCCATCGTCCGTGCGGTCGAAGAGCGCGCCCCACTCCTCCAGCTCGCGCACGCGGTCGGGCGCCTCCTGCGCGTGGAGCTGGGCCATGCGCCAGTTATTGAGCATCTTGCCGCCGCGCATCGTGTCGCGGAAATGGACGCGCCAGTTATCCTGGGGCCAGACATTGCCGAGCGCGGCCGCGATGCCGCCTTCGGCCATGACCGTGTGCGCCTTGCCCAGCAGCGACTTGCAGATGAGCGCCGTGCGCGCGCCCTGCGCCGAGGCCTCGATGGCGGCGCGCAGCCCCGCTCCCCCCGCGCCGATGACGATGACGTCGTAGTCGTGGCGTTCGTACTCAACCATCGTCTAGAAGTGGCTCCAGGTGTTTGGGTCCGTGATGTGGCCGTTCGCGACGAGGCGGATGTAGACGTCCACGGTGACGATGCCGAGCAGGCTGATCCACGCCCAGAAGCGATGGCTCTCGTTCCAGACGCTGACGTAGTCCCAGACGCGCTTGCGGGCGCGGGTCCAGCGCGAGCAACTGAAGCAGTTCAGCCCGCCGCCCACGAAATGGCGCAGGGAGTGGCAGGAGAAGGTGTACATCATCAGCAGGAAGGCGTTCACCAGCAGCAGGGCGGAGCCGACCCCGAACCCCCAACCCTCCCCGGGGACGTGCAGGCTGCGGATGGCCCCGATCCAGAGGAGCGGCACGAACACGATCGCCACGTACATCACGTAGCGGTGCAGGTTCTGCATGATCAGGGGGAATCTGGACTCGCCCTTGTAGGTAGCGCCGACATCCCCCACCGCGCAGGCGGGCGGGCTGAGGAAGTAGGAGCGGTAGTAGGCGCGGCGGTAGTAGTAGCAGGTCGCGCGGAAGGGCACCGGCCCGATGAGCACGATGAAGCCCGGCGAGAGGTACCAGGCGCCGTCCCAGTCCGCGTTGATGAGCGTCAGCCAGGTCGGTTCGAAGACGGGCGTGAGGAGGTGGGTGCCCGCAACTTCGTAGTGCCCCATCGGACCGAAGTCCATGATGATGGAGACGGTCAGCCAGCCGAAGAAGAGCCCGATGCTGGCGAACACCAGAACCGGTTCCACCCACCAGCGATCCTGCCGGAGCGTGGTCAGAAATCCGCGTCGGAGGGGCGCGGCGACAGCCTGAGCCATGAGTACCCTCGAACGTATCGCCCTGCGAGAGGGCCGCGAGCATCGTACCGCCGCCCCCCATAGCGGGCAACGCGGCGCGCGCGGCCCCGTAAGCGAAGCGGACCGTGGCGGTCAGCGGGGACGCTACAATCCCCGCATGACGCAATCCCCACCCGCCGCCGACCTGAACCCCTACCGCGCCGACGTGATCGAATGCCCCTACCCGATGTATGAGCGCATGCGTGAGGCGGGGGTGTACTACCTCGAATCCGGCGATGTCTGGATCGTGACCCGCTGGGAGGACGTGCAGTTCGTCCTGAAGCGCGCCGATCTGTTCTCGAACCTCGTGGGCATGGATCCGCACAGCCTCCCGCCCGAACAAGCGCAACTCGCGCGCCAGACCGGCGCCCTGCCCGCCAGCGATCCGCCGGAACACACGCACTACCGGCGGCTGGCCGGTCCGTGGCTCTCGAAGCGCGGCGTTGAATCGTTCGAACCGAACGTCTACCGCGTCATCGACGGGCTCATCGATCGCTTCATCGATGATGGCCGGGTGGAGCTGGCGCGCCAGTTCTCCACGCCCCTGACGGTGCTCGTGTTCGTTGAGTTGATGGGGATCATCGACGAGGACATCCCGCGGGTGACGGACTGGGTCGACGACACCATCGAACTGATGGGCGCGTCCTTCGGGCTGGTCGAGCCGAAGCGCGTGGAGGAGCTGACGGCGAGCGGCGAGCAGTTCCGCCGCTACCTGCTGAACCTCGCCCGGGAGCGCCGCCAGAACCCGCGCGATGACATGCTGACGCACCTCGTGACCGCGCCCATGCCGGGCTTCGAGGGGCGCACGCTGCACGAACAGGAGCTGCAGGGGATGCTTGTGACGCTGCTCATGGGCGGCACGGAAACCACCCTGAACATGGTCGACAGCGGCATGTGGCTGCTGCTGGAGCATCCCGATCTGATGGCCGAGTTGCGGGCGGACCACGCGCTCATCCCGAATTTCGTGGAGGAGGCGCTGCGGATTGAGTCGCCCGTCCAGCAACTCCAGCGTCGCGCCATCGTCGACGCCGAGATCGGCGGCGTGGCGATACCGGCGGGCGCGCGTCTCTCCGTGTTTTACGCCGCTGCCAACCGTGACCCGAACCAGTGGGCCGCTCCCGACCGCTTCGATATCCACCGCGAGGAGGCGAAGCGTCACGTGGGCTTTGGGGCGGGCGTCCACTACTGCATCGGAGCGCCGCTGGCGCGGATGGAGGGCCGCATCGCCTTCGAGCGGCTGCTGACGCGCCTCACGAACATCCGCTACAGCCCGGACACGAACGACTTCCGCCACGGCCCAAACCACGTCATCCGCGGCTTCCGGGAACTCTGGCTGGATTTCGACAAGGCCCGGAGTTGAGAACTCACGAAATCGCCTTCATAACCTCCTCCACAAAGGCGTGGGTATCGGCGAAGTAGCTGGGGTAGGCGCGCCGCAGCGCATCTACGGAGCTCACCCGCACGAGTACCGTCTCTGCTCCTGGAAAGTGCCGATTCGCGCTCTCGACCTCTTCGTACGCGCGAATCGCCTCCTCGCGCTCGCGTTCGGCGTACTCGTTCCAGCGCACACGCGCCGAGTCATCGCCCAGCAGTTCCAGCTGGATGTGGAAATAGGCGGCCTGTCCGTTCCGAACGTCTCCTTCAAGAACCTGCAACGTATCGCCATAGGCACGCAGCCGCGCGATCGCGTCGATCTCGGTGGCGGCGCGACGCAACTCGTGACGTAGAACTTCACGATCGGACGGAGTGCCGGGTACCGGGGGCAACCCCTCGCTGAAGGCGATCTCTGTTCCCATCAAGGCAAAGAACTCCAGCCAGCCCTGCTCCCCCTCGCTCGATTTCAGCGCCTGCCCTGAGAAGATGCCAGCGGTTTCGACCGCCGTGGCCCACGCATGTTGAAGGCGGGACCGTAGCTGAATCTCGATCCGCATCTGGTTGTAGACGGCGTTTTGCGCGCTCGTGCTGTGATAGCCATAGATGAGGTGCACGCCCCGATACCCGCTCTCCCGTGGCGCTGTCAGATAGTCCGATTGGCGCAAGAACTGGTGATTCGAACGGCTCCGCTCGAACGCACGCACGACTTCCCACACATCGTCAGCGGAGGGCAGAACCGCACGGCCGCCCCCGATGTCTTGCATCCTTGCGAGTTGCATTCGGGGATAGCGTCGCAGCTTCGCTTCTATTGATGACATCCGCTTCAGACGTTGCGCGACAAGCGCATCGTCGCCGAAGGCGGCGACATGCGTGCGAAGGTTCATTTGCAGCGCGTTCAGGGGAACGCTGTGCGAGGCGCGCCAGTTATTGACGATCTGGCGCGCGCGGGATACGGCCTCCCTTAACGCTGCCGAATCGATCAGCGTCGTCCCGGCGGCGTTTACTTGGCTCCGCGAGTATTTAGGAACTGGTTGCGCCACGGCTACACCACCGTCAGCGCATCCACCGCGGACCCGCGCAGGGCGAAGGCGCCCGCGTGCTCGATGCGTACGTCGACGAGGGCGCCGGCGCGCGCGGGCGCGTCGAGATGGACGAGCTTGCCCGTGCGGGTGCGGCCGTAGGGCTGCCCCTTCTTGTTCGTCCCCTCCACGAGGATGGTCTCGGTCGAGCCCAGCAGCGCCTCGTTGATCTCGCGGGAGATGCGCTCCTCGATGGCATTGACGCGCTGGAGGCGCTCAGCCTTGACCTCCGCGGGGACGTCGTCGGGCAGCTTGCGCCAGGCGATGGTGCCCGGGCGTGGTGAGTACGCGGCCGTATGAACCTTGTCGAAGCGCAAATCTTCGATGAGCGCCAGCGTCTCCCCGAAGTCAGCCTCGCTCTCCCCCGGGTAGCCAACGATGACGTCGGTAGTGATGCCGGCGCTGGGCATGAGCTCGCGCACCTCCGCGACCTTGTCGACGTACTCCGCCTTCGTATAACCGCGGCGCATTGAGTCAAGCACGGCGTCGCTGCCCGCCTGCACAGGCAGGGAGAAGCACTCCATGACCCTGGGCAGCTCCGCCACCGTTTCGAGGATGCGCGCGGTCATGTCCTTTGGGTAGGAGGTGAGGAAGCGGATGCGCGCGAGCCGATCGATGGCGGAGAGTTCGCGCATCAAGTCGCCAAGATCGGGGGCGGCGTCGAGATCGTGGCCGTACGCCTCGACGGTCTGGCCGAGGAGCGTGACCTCGCGCACGATCTCGTCGACGGGGCGGCTGCGCTCGCGTCCCCGCCGGTAGGGGACGATGCAGTAGGTGCAGAACTTGTCGCAGCCGTGGACCACGGGCACGTACGCGGTTGGTCCGTCGGGGACGGCGAAGACCGAGGGCCAGAACTCGCCCCCAAGGTCCTCAGCCTCCGCATGCGGCGCGAGGAGCTCCATGATCGGCTCGAACTGCTGCGGACGCGCGAACACGTCCACAAACGGGAAGCGCCTTTCAAGGTCACGCGTGCGGCGTCCGACCATGCAGCCCATGACCGCGATCCTGAGGTCGGGCCGCGCTTCCTTGATGAGGCGCACGCGTCCGAGCTGGGACCAGGCGCGGTCCTCGGCGTGCTGGCGCACGCTGCAGGTATTGATGACGATGACGTCGGCGTCGCCGGCTTCGGGGACGGGCTCCATGCCGAGCCGCCTGAACGCAGCGGCCAGCTTCTCGCTGTCCGCCATGTTCATCTGGCAGCCCACGGTCCAGAGGAAGTAGCGCTCGGTCATATCGCTTTCGGGTCGTGGGTGGCGGAGGGGGAGGGATTCGAACCCTCGACCGACGTTTCCACCGGTAAGCGCTTAGCAGGCGCCCGCACTAGGCCACTATGCGACCCCTCCGCGAGCATTGTAGGCACGCGCGCCCTTGCGTACACATGCTCAGTGCCTGGCGACGTGGCCATTCGTCCTCCGTCCTCGCCTGTGGTGGACTCGCCTCGCTCACGCCGAACTGCCCCCGCCCACCGTCTCCTTCGGAACCCAGTCTGCAGAGCTGGAGATAGCCGCAGATATTTCTGTTATGTTGTCTTTGTTCTCTTCTTTCGGGAAGACATCTACATGCCATGGGTTGTCCTTCGTAGGAGTCGATCTGGCGTCTCCCCCTGATTGCCGGATAAGTCCTGCCCTGAAGGAATGCCAGCCATAAAAGAATCGATTCTGACCTGTGCTTGTACTTCGATCCTTTGCGTGACGATCATGCAGATTACAGAGCTCAGCGAAATTGGGTCCGTTCAGAAGATCAACCGATAGACAGCGATTATCGAATGACCTGGAGAAGTAACGAGGATTAGGTTTGCTTTTGGCGTAACGACTTTCAAAGCAACCTCTTCCCAGAATCTCCTCGTCCTGAATCACTTCCGAAACAGGCATAGGCTAATGGGCAGGTTGCCGCAGTACGTCACGCAGGCCCTCTCTGAGGAACCCATCAGGGAGAATACTGGAGTCGCGATATCTCGCCCGGCGGGAGACGCCCTCTACGACCACTACACAAAGCGCTTCCTTTCCTGGCTCACAATGAAGGAGGAAACCGCCGTGTGGATTTCGGTTAACCGCAATCGCTACGATACCTCCATCCTCAGCGTAGATCTCTGTGTCGTCAGGAAACTTGGGGTACTGGCGTAGAATTCGCTCTGCTTCGTCTCGAACTTCCTTCTTTATCTCGATGCCTTCTTGCCGAGCATCTCGCCCCAGATCATCGAGACAATTCCTAATGAATTCATCCAAATCTTCTTTGGATTGAGTTTCGAAGTATAATTCATGGAGGTAGCGCTCAAAAATTTCACCCCAATCCGGTTTAGATTGTGCCATCTTATCCCCATATATTGGACTCACACCAATCAATTCAGTAAATCCATGCCCTGATGGCTTTTCCCACTGAACCCTACTCGCGTCAAGAATTTTCAGCGGATCGTTCCATATTTCTGAAGCGGATATACTCATATTGCCGTCAGCATTAATCCTGATTTGCATCATCATCACCTGAATCTTTGCTGGATTCAAACCTATCTTTGCCATCTTGAATGGCATCGAGGATTCTCTCCTCGACCGCGGACAGGAACTCATCTCCGCCAACGTGCCCTGCCCACATCAATGTCTGCCTGACAAACATTTCAGTAGTGGATAAAAGTGACGAGCCTGGAATTAAATACTGTGCGATTTCATGCTGCTTATACCCTTTAATTGATGTGTCGGCATCATAGATAGGAGTATGCTGCAAAAGCGTCAGTAGCGTATTTGTGTCACGGCTTTGAATTATCGCCTGATCCCAGACGGTCATTGGCATGGGGTTGTAAATGTGCGTGAGCTCGGGGGTTTCGAACTCTCCCTGCGACTCCTCGTTCGACATCTGCCCCCTCGCGATCACTAGAACGGCGGATGATGAGGGTACAGGGGGAGGGTGGGGCGTTGCAAACGGCTGGGGCACGCGCGCCCTTGCGCTACATCCCGCGCTTCGGTCTGCCGGCAAGCCCTACACTGACGGACATGGCGCCGGCTGTAGTCGTGGTCATCTTCACCGTGCTCGAGGGACGGCTCTCCGTGCTCCTGATCGAGCGCGCGGCCGCGCCCTGCCAGGGCGAATGGGCGCTCCCCGGCGGGCTGCTCCAGCCGAACGAGACGCTCGACGGCGCCGCCAGCCGCAAGCTCCAGGACGAGACCGGCCTCACCGATGTCTTCCTCGAACAGCTCTACAGCTTCGACGCGACGGAGGAGGGGAACGCGGACATCGTGGTCGCCTACTTCGCGCTGCTGCCGGCGGCGCAGGCGCGATTGCGGCGGGAGCTGGAGTGGCGGCCGGCCTGGCATGCTCTCCGCAGCCTGAAATCACTGGCCTTCGAGAACGAACGCATCCTCGCCTACGCGCGGGAGCGGCTCCGCAACAAGCTCGCCTACACCAACGTCGCCTCCAGCTTCCTCCCGCGGCGCTTCACCCTGCGCGATCTGCAGGGCGTGTACGAGGCGATCCTCGAGGAGCCGGTGGACAAGCGAAACTTCCGCCGCCGGATGGTCGGACTCGGCATCGTGCGCGCGACGAACGAGACCCGCAAGGACGGCGCCCACCGCCCCGCCCGCCTCTACGAATTCGCCTGACCGCGGCGGCGATCCCCCTCAAGAAGGCCGTGGGCGCCGCGCTGCCAACGTCCGCTTGCTTTATCCTTGAGGGGAGAGAGGCTTGCGAGCTGTGAATCCCTACGTCGCGCAGTTCACCCTGACCTTCCTCACGATCCTGACGTGGTCGATCGTGGCGCGCGCGCTGATCAGCTTCCTGCCGATCGACCAGACGAGCACGGTGTACCAGGCGCTGCTCCGCATCACGGAGCCGATTATTGACCCGATCCGGCGGGTGCTGCCGAGCACGGGCATGATTGATCTGAGCCCGCTCGCCGCGATCCTCCTGCTGATCGTGCTCCAGCAGATGGTGATCCGCATGGCGCAGGCTGGCTGAGCGGGAGGGGGAAGGAACCTCTACGCGGCGGCTTCTTTCGCGCGCGCGGCGAGCTGGGCGAAGGCGTCCGGGCGGGTCACGGCGAGGTGCGCGAGCATCTTGCGGTCGAGTTCGACGCCAGCCTTGCGCAGGCCGTTCATGAGGCGTGAGTAGCTGATGCCCTCGCGTCGCGCGGCGGCGTTGATGCGGATGATCCAGAGGCGGCGGAAATCGCCCTTGCGCGCGCGGCGGTTCTCGTAGCTGTAGCGGAGCGCGTGCATGACGCTCTCGTTGGCACGGCGGAAGATGCGGTGGCGCTGCCCGTGATGGCCACGCGCCAGCGCCAGGATCTTCTTGTGGCGGCGGTGCGAGGTGACGCCGCGCTTCACTCGGCTCATGGGAGGGGCTCCTTCGTGTACCTGGCCCGCGCTGGCCAGGCGGACGCGTTACGGTCCGATCATCTTCCCGATCGTCCGCGACTGCGACGCGGAAACGGGAACGGTACGGCCAAACTTCACGCGGACGGGCTTGCGCTTCTTCCGGCGGAAGTTGTTGCGACTTCCGTACATCCGCATGATCTTCCCGCCGCCCGTTACGCGAAAGCGTGAGGCGGCGCCCTTGTGAGTCTTGAACTTCGGCACTGGCTAGTCCCCGGACGCGCCCGTGGAAACGGGCTCTGCGCTCTCGTCCACGGTCGCTTCCCCTGCCGGGGCGGCGCCGTTCTGGTCCTCCGCTTCCAGCCTTGCGGCGCGATCCCGCGCCGCAAACCCGCGCTTGTCGGGAATCAGGATCATCGACATGTGACGGCCTTCGAGCGCTGCGTCCTTCTCCTTCGTCGCCACATCTTCGAGGTTTCCGTAGATACGATCGAGGAGGTTCTTGCCGATCTGGGGGTGGGTGATCTCGCGCCCGCGGAACATGACCGAGACCTTCACCTTGTCGCCCTGCCGCAACAGCTTCTCGACGGTGCGCGTCTTGAAGTCGATGTCATGGACGTCGATCTTCGGCTTCATGCGCACCTCGCGCAGACGCGTGCGCGCCTGATGCTTGCGCGCCTCGCTCTCCTTCTTCGATTGCTCGTACTTGAAGCGGCCGAAGTCCATGAGGCGGGCGACGGGCGGGCTTGCCTGACCGGAGACTTCGACGAGGTCAACATCGCGCTCCCGCGCCATGGCGATGGCCTCTGCGGTGGGCAGCACGCCGACCTGCTGGCCCTGCTCATCGATGACCCGCACCTCGGAAACACGAATGTGTTCGTTGATGCGCGGCGGCGGCGGCGGCGGTTTGGGTGGAACCTTCGAGCGTCGTTTTCTCAAGCTGCTCCCCGTTGGACGGTAGCCCGAATCATAGCATCCCCGTCTCCACGCTGTATATCGGAAGGCGTGGGCGCTCTACCATGCTCGCCATGACGCCCGTGCGACGTGCGGTCATCCTTGCGGCCGGGCTTGGTACGCGTCTGCTGCCGGCGACGAAGTCCGTGCCCAAGGAGATGCTGCCGTTGGTCGACCGACCGATCATCCAGTACACCGTGGAGGAAGCGGTCGCGGCGGGCGTCGAGGAGATCGTGCTGGTGCTGGCGCCGGACCGCCGCGCCATCCGCGAACACTTTGGCGGCGGCGCCCGCATCGAGGCGATCGCGCGCGAACGGGGGGACGCCGCCCTGACCGAGCGCGTGCTGGCCCCGGAGCGCCTCGCGAAGTTCACGTTTGTGGAGCAGCGCGAGCCCCTTGGCACCGGCCATGCGCTCCTGCAGGCGCAGCCCTGTCTGGAAGGTGAGCCGTTCGCGCTGCTCTTCCCCGACGACGTCATCTTCGGGAAGGAGCCGTGCACGGCGCAACTCGTCCGCGCGTTCGCGGCCAGCGACGCTGCGGCCGTGATCGCCGTCCAGCAGGTTCCGCATGAGCAGCTTCCGCAGTATGGCGTCGTCGACGCCGTGAGCGCCGTGGAGGAAGGCGTCCCCGTGCGCCTGCGCGGCATCGTGGAGAAGCCAGCCGCTGACGCGGCGCCCTCCTCCATGGGAGTCGTGGGACGCTATGTACTGGGCCCTTCCATCTTCGGGCGGCTGGCGGCGCTCACCCCGGGCGCGGGCGGCGAACTTCAGCTCACGGACGCGATCGCGGGGCTGATCGCGGCGGGAGAGTCCGTCTGCGCCTGTCGCTTTCAGGGCCAGCGTTACGACGCGGGCCGTCCCGCGGGGGCCATCGCCGCCGCCGTCGCCGCCGCCCTCGAGCGCGAGGAGCTCCGCCCGGACCTGCTCGCGCGCCTCGCCGCCCTCATGCCAACGGAGCAGTCGCCATGCGCATCCTGACCATCGGGTACTCCCTGCCCAATCAGCAGGTGGACAACCACACCGTGCTCAACGCCCCCAGCCTCACCGACTACGAGGCGGCCCTCATCGATCCGGAGGCGATCACGGGGGCGGTCCAGCAGCTGCTGGAGGGGGAACGTCCCTTCAACGCGCTGGATGGCCGGCCCGTGGTGAACGGCGCCACGACGGCCACGCAGGTCTCCGCCGCTGACCAGCTCCTGCGGCGCGCGGAAGAGGCGGAACGCCTCCTGGAGCAGGGCGGGCTCCTGTTGATTGTGGGGCGTCCGAACGCGGCCCTGCCGGGCGTTGTCGGCTTCGAGGGGTTCGACCGCTACAGCTGGCTGCCCGCGCCGAAGGGGGGGGGCTGGAACCCGCCGCACGTGCGCGCCGCCGAGGGCAAGAACATCCGCATCGTCGATGACCAGCATCCGCTGAGCGGCGTGCTGCGCGAACACAGGCGGCATCTCACCTATCGAGCTGTCCTCGATCCCGCGGTGGCCACGGCCCGACGCGAGGGACGCGTGATCGCCGTGGGCGGCGCCAACATGCCCATCGCGGCGGAGTTCCCCGTGCTGGCGGGACGGATCATCGTCGCGCCCGTGTTCGGCAGCCTCACGGGGAATGCGCGCACCAAACTCGCGCAGGAGCTCGTCTCCGCCATGACGGAGCTGGCCACCGGCGCCGCGGCGGAGGACGTCCCCGGGTGGGCGCGCAGCCACGCCCTCCCCGGCTCCGAACAGATCGAGGCGGAACTGGACGAGGCGGAACAGGAAGAATCAGCCGCCATCGCGCGGACATTGGCCGTGCGCGAGCGCCTCACCGCGCTCACCTCCCACCGGCGGCTGCTATGGGCCACGGGACCGGCGTTCACCGCCGCCGTGCAGGACGCGCTGGCGCTCCTTGGTCTGGACTCCGCGACCACAGACGAAGGACTCGCCGTCACGGAAGGGGAACACGCCGCCCTCGTCGAGGTGGAGAGCTCGACCGAGGCGGTGGCGGAGTGGCCGTATGTGCGTCTCCAGCGGCGCCTGGAACGGCGCCTGCTGGACGAGGGCGAACAGCTTCGGGGACTCATCGTGGTCAACGGCAAGCGTTCGATTCACCCCCCCGCGCGGCGGAACCCGTACACCGACGCCTTGCGGATCGCCTGCGAGAATTACGGCTATGCGCTGATCACCGGCGAGACGCTGTTCGCGCTCGTCCAGCGCGCGCTGGGGGCCGACGACGGGCGCGCCGCGCCCTTCGAGGCGGCGGGACGCCGGCTCATCCACGGCCGCGGGCTGATCACGACCGAACAGGCGCTCGGGGAAGCGAGCGAAGAGAGCGACGCCAGCATCTTCTAGCGCCGCCGCGCCGGCGGGCGGTCAGGAGTTGGGGAAGGTCACGCAGGTGGTCGTGCTCTCGATCCCCTCGACCACGCGGATGTGCTGGCTGATGAGGGCCGGCACCTGCGTGATGCTGGGCGCCTCGATGACCGCCACGATGTCGTAGGGCCCCATCACCTGATACACCTCGGCGATGCCCTCGACCTCCCGCAGCGTCTCGAAGACGCCCTGGGTTTCGGCGGGGTCCACCACAATGAGCACGAACGCCTTGATCATCGCTTGCTCCTACTCCTCACGCAGTTGCAGGACGGCCATGAAGGCCTCCTGGGGAATCTCCACGCTGCCGATGCGCTTCATGCGCTTCTTGCCCTCGGCCTGCTTCTCCAGCAGCTTCCGCTTCCGCGTTATGTCGCCGCCGTAGCACTTGGCGAGAACGTTCTTGCGTATCGCGCGCACGGTTTCGCGGGCGATGATACGGCCACCGATGGCGGCTTGCAGGGGAACATCGAACATCTGGCGGGGGATGAGCTCCCGCAGTTTCAGCACCAGCGCACGGCCCGCGCGGGAGGCGTTCTCGCGGTGCGTGATGATGGAGAGCGCGTCCACCACCTGCCCGTTCACGAGCACATCGACCTTCACGAGCGGGGCAGCGCGATAGCCCGCGGGCTGGTAGTCGAGGCTGGCGTAGCCGCTGGTCGCGCCCTTCAGGGTGTCGTAAAAGTCGACGAGGATCTCGGCCATGGGAATCTCGTAGGCGAGAAGCACACGCGCCTCGCCGGGGGCGAGGTCGCTCTCCGGTTCGAGGTACTCCATACGCACGAACCGCCCGCGACGGCTGGTCACAAGGTCCATCACCTGGCCGATGTGGCGGCTGGGCGTGACCACGTCGATGGTTGCCCACGGCTCGCGGATCTCCTCGATGCGGGAGGCGTCAGGGAGATGCGAAGGGTTCTCGATGGCCACCACCTCGCCCGAACGCAGCTCGACCTCGTACTCGACGCTGGGGGCGGTCGTGAGCAGCCCCAGGTCGTATTCGCGCTCGAGCCGTTCGACCACGATCTCGAGGTGGAGCAGCCCGAGGAAGCCGCAGCGGAAGCCGAACCCGAGGGCGGCGGACGACTCCGGTTCGGAGACGAGGGCGGCGTCGTTAAGGCTGAGGCGTTCCAGCGCCTCGCGCAGCTCCTGGTACTGGTCCGAGTCCGTGGGGTAGATGCCGGCGAACACCATCGGCTTCGCCTGACGGTAGCCGGGCAGCGGTTCGGGCGCGGGGTTGGCGGCAAGCGTGACCGTGTCCCCGACACGGCAATCCGCGACCTCCTTGAGCCCGGTGGCGATGTAGCCGACCTCGCCCGCGGCGAGCCCCGCGAGGGGCTGCAGGCGCGGCGCGAAAATGCCGAACTCAAGCGGCTCGAAGACCCTTCCCGTCTGCATCAGCCTGAGGTCGTCGCGCCCCTGCATCTCGCCCTCGACGACGCGCACATGGGCGAGGACGCCCTTGTAGGCGTCGTACTTCGAATCAAAGATGAGCGCCTGCAACTCCCCCGAACGGTCCCCCGCGGGCGGCGGGACGCGCTCGCGGATGGCCTCGAGAATCTCGGCGACGCCGACCCCCTCCTTCGCGCTTGCGAGGATGATCTCCTCCCGCGAGAAGCCGATGACGCGCTCCAGTTCGTGGGCCACGCGCTCCGTCTCCGCGTGGGGCAGGTCGATCTTGTTGATAACGGGGATGAGGGTCAGGCCCTGGTCAAGGGCGAGATAGACGTTGGCGAGCGTCTGCGCCTCGATGCCCTGGGAAGCGTCGACGACGAGGATGGCGCCCTCGCAGGCCGCCAGCGAGCGGGAAACCTCGTAGGTGAAATCGACGTGCCCGGGGGTATCGATGAGGTTGTACTGGTAGGCCTCGCCGTCGGGCGCGCGCCAGGTCATGCGCGCGGCGGCGGCCTTGATCGTGATGCCCCGCTCGCGTTCGAGGTCCATCGTATCGAGCACCTGGTCAGCCATGGCGCGCTCGGAGATCGCGCCCGTCGCCTCCAGAAAGCGATCGGCGAGCGTCGACTTCCCGTGGTCGATGTGGGCGATGATGCAGAAGTTGCGGATGGGGGGCGGATCCACGCGCCCAGTGTATGGCCTGCCCGTCCTGCGGGCTCCGCGCGGCGGTCTCTAGGCGGGGCGCGTGCTAGTCTCGGGCGCACTCTGCACCCCGTACGAGGAACGCGAATGGCACGGAAGAAGGTCACGATCGTCGGCGCCGGCATGACCGGCGGGGCCATGGCGCAGCGTCTTGTCGAGCGCGATATCTGCGATGTCGTCCTGCAGGACGATCCCCAATTCGCCGGAACCATGCACTTCGGCAAGGCCCTGGATGAGTCACAGGCCGCCGCCTGGAGCGGGTTCAGCGCCTCCATCGGCGCCACCGATGGCTGGGAGGAAACGGCCGGCTCAGACGTCGTGATCGTGACGGCGGGCGCCCCCCGCAAGCCGGGCATGAGCCGCGAGGAGCTGCTCAACAGCAACGCCGCCATCGTTCGCGCCAAGGTCGCCGAGGCGGCCAAGGCCTCGCCCGACGCCGCGCTCATCATCTTCTCGAACCCGATGGACGCCATGTGCCACGTCGCCCTCGACGCCAGCGGCTTCCCGCGCGAGCGCGTCATCGGTCAGGGCGGCGCCCTCGACAGCGCGCGCTACCGCCACTTCGTCGCCGACGCCTGCGCGGTCTCGCCCCAGGACGTGCACGGCTACGTCATCGGCGGCCACACCGACACTACGATGGTGCCGGTGGTCTCGCAGACGCGCGTCGGCGGCGTCCCCCTTACGAAGCTCCTGTCCGCGGACGTCATCGAGCAGGTTGTGAGCCGCACGATGCGCGGCGGGGCCGAGATCGCGGAACTGATGCGCGTCGGCAGTGCCTACTACGCGCCCTCCGCGGGGACGATCGCGATGACGGAGTCGATCCTGCTGGACCAGCGCCGCCTGTTGCCCTGCTCAACGCTGCACCGGGGCGAATACGGCGTCGAGGGAGTCTTTTCGGGAACCGTCGTCCAACTCGGCGAGGGCGGCATCCAGCGCACCTTCGAGCTGGAGCTCTCGGACGACGAACGCGCCCGCGTCGTCGCCGCCGCGGAAGCGACGAAGGGCCTCGTCGCGCAACTGGACTGAGGAGTTTCCCAATGGCAACGGATATCTTCGAGTTCCTGAAGCGCTTCACTTCCGATGAATTGGCGGAGAGAGGAATCCTTCGAGGTGAGACTTTTTTGCTGAACAAGGGGAGTGTATCACCTCTGATAAAGTTGATGAAGGACGAGAAAGTGACGCTTCTTCACGCAACTGATCGGCGGTGGTATCTGACTGCAAACCGCCAATTTTCCAATCCATTAGCAGGTGAAGCGAAATCTGGAAATGTAGACGATCTGGAGAACCCAGGGAATCTATTTAGGCTCCAGAACGTATATATTACCCCACATTACCGAGGTGGTGATCCTCCTGACGAAGGCATAGAAAATGACGAACCCACCGATTTGAATTTCGGGCTTGAGCGTGATCTTCAGACGGCCCTGCGGAAAAATATCGGAGACCTCGAAGACGGCCTGAAGATCATTGATGACGGGATTGAGAAGACTGTAGAGGCTGGAAGGATCGATATCCTCGCGGAAGATAAGGACGGGTATCGCGTGGTAATCGAACTCAAGGCGGACAGAGCCCCGTTACCCGCGATGGGACAAATCCTCTCCTACATGGGGAGCGTCCGTGAAGAAGATCCTTCGCAGCGTGTGCGAGGCATCCTGATCGCGAATGACTTCCATCCCAAACTCGAACTCGCGGCCAAGGCTGTACCCAACGTAGAGCTGGTTGCCTACTCGTTTAAGTTCGATTTCGAGCCGCGCTTGTCCAAGAGTTAAGGGAGCGGTCTCCGGCTAACCGTTGAGTTCCCGCCGGAGGGACGCGGCCGCCTCGCGGACGCGCGCGGGGGCGGTACCGCCGATCGCGTCGCGGGCGGCGAGGGCGGAATCGACGTCTATTTCCAGTACGTCCGGCGCGAAGAGCGCGCTGGCGGCGGCGTAGCGTTCGAAGGGGAGTTCGTGGAGTTCGCAGCCGCGCTCCTCCGCCTCGCGTACGAGCCCGCCCGTGACCGCGTGCGCCTCGCGGAAAGGCATCCCTTTCCGTACGAGGTAGTCGGCGATGTCCGTGGCGAGCGCGAATCCGCCCGCCGCCGTCGCGCGCATCCGTTCGAGGTCGAATGAGAGGGCGGGAACCATGGCCGCGAAAATGCGGAGCGTCGGCGTGACCACGGCGGCCGCGTTCAGGATCGCCGCCTTGTCCTCCTGGAGGTCGCGGTTGTAGGCGAGCGGCTGGCCCTTCAGGTTCGTCAGGAGGTTCACGAGTTCGCCGAAGACGCGCCCCGAACGGCCCCGCGCCAGCTCCGCGACATCCGCGTTCTTCTTCTGCGGCATCATGCTGGAGCCGGTGGCGAAGGCGTCGGGGAGCCGCGCGAACGCGAATTCGGCCGTCGACCAGAGGACGATCTCCTCAGCCATGCGCGAGAGGTGCGTCTGCGTGATCGCGCAGCACGCCAGAAACTCGATGGCGAAGTCGCGATCGGCGACCGCGTCGAGGCTGTTCCGCGAGACGGCGTCGAAGCCGAGTTCGCGCGCGACCATCTCACGGTCGAGGGGGTAGGGGGAGCCGGCGAGGGCGCCCGACCCCAGCGGCAGCGTGTTGGCGCGCGCGCGGCAGTCGCGGAAGCGGGCGCGATCGCGGAGCAGCATCTCCCCGTACGCCAGCAGGTGATGGCCGAGCGTGACCGGCTGCGCCCGCTGGAGGTGGGTGTAGCCGGGCATGGGGTTGGCGGCGTGGGTCTCTGCGAGGTCGCAAAGCGCCGCGATGAGCGCCTCCGCGCCCGCGCCCGCGAGATCGCACTGTTCGCGCACGAGCATGCGGTTGAGCAGCGACACCTGATCATTGCGGGAGCGGGCGGTGTGGAGCCGTCCCGCGGCCACGCCGATCTCGTCGCGCAGGAGCGCCTCTACGTGGGTGTGGATGTCCTCGAGTTCGGGGCGCCACGCAACCTCCCCCGCGCGGAAGCGTTCCCGCACCCGCTCGAGTCCGTCGACGATGGCCGCCGCCTCGTCTGCGGGAATGATCCCCGTCGCCCCAAGCATGCGCGCATGGGCGATCGAGCCCGCGATGTCGTGCTCGTACAGGTCGTGGTCAACGCCCGCCGTGTAGTCGCGCGTGAGGTCGTCCATGGACCCCTCGAAGCGACCGCCCCAACTCCGTTGCGCTTCACTCATGCCCGCATTGTCTACCGCGATTGTCTACCGCGCGCGCTGTATTCCACCGCCGTCCCGCCGACGCAAGCGCGGGAACGCCTACACTGCGCGCATGTCGACCGACACCGGCGCGTCCCCGCCCCTCGATGACCTACGGCAGTTCGCCGCCCTGGAGGCGATCGTGCGGCGTCTGCACGCCCCCGACGGCTGCCCCTGGGACCGCGAACAGACGCACGAATCGCTGCGCCCCCACCTGCTGGAGGAGGCCTACGAACTGCTCGAAGCGATCGACGCACGGCAGCCGGACGCGATCGTCGAGGAGCTGGGGGATGTCCTCCTGCAGACGCTCATGCACGCGGCCGTGGCGGAACGGACGGGGACGTTCGCGTTCGGCGACGTCTACTCGCGCATCAGCGAGAAGCTGATCGCGCGCCATCCGCACGTCTTCACCGGCGCCGTCGCGGAGACGGCCGCGGACGTCCGCGAGAACTGGGATGCGCTGAAGCGCAAGGAGCGCCCTGACCGCTCCCGCCTCGACGGAGTCCCGTCCACGCTCCCCGCGCTGGCCGAATCGCAAACGATTCAGGGACGCGCGCGGCGGGCGGGGTTTGACTGGCCCGACATCCACGGCCCCCTGGAGAAGCTCTCCGAGGAGATCGCGGAACTGGCGCTGGCCACAACCGACGAGGATCGCGAGGAGGAGTTCGGCGACGTGCTCTTCGTGATCGCGCACATCGCCGCCACGATGGGCGTGGACGGCGAACAGGCGCTGCGGCGGGCGAACGGCAAGTTCCGGCGGCGCTTCGGACGCGTCGAACGCTGGGCCGCGGAGCAATCCCTCGATCTGAACGACATGGAGATGGATACGCTGGACGAACTCTGGGAGCGGGCGAAAGCGGAAGAGCGGGCTGAGTTGTAGCGCCCGCCCGACGCCGATAGGCTGAATCCACAACGAACACACGCAGGGAGGCCGCAGTGGCGCAGGCGACGGAATCGGTGATCACGCGCGAACGCTTCGCGAAGGGAAAGACCTACCAGGAGTACATCCAGTCAGGCATCCGCAATCTCGAGCAGTTCGAGGACAACTACCGCGGCCTCGCTATCAGCGAGGAGCAGCAGGCCGCCCTGCGCGACCTCGCCGCCCGCCCGAACGGCCCCGACCACATGGTCATCATCGGCGAGGACTGGTGCCCCGACGTCTATCGCGGCATGCCCGTCGGCGCGCGCATCGCCGAGGCCCTCGGCATCGAGGCGCGCATCTTCGAGCGTGACCAGAACAAGGACATGATCGCGGAGTACCTCAAGGACGGGGAGTTCGAGTCAATCCCCGTATTCGTCTTCTACAACGCCGAACACGTCGAGCTGGGCCACTTCATCGAGCGCCCGAAGCTTGCGAACGAACAGATGGACCAGCTCCGCGACGTCCTCGGCGATATGCGTCCGGAGGCGATTGCGCAGCGCCTCGGCCATGAGCCGAGCGAGGAGGAGATCCAACAGGCGCGGGCGGAAGGACGCGAGCGGTACCTGGAATGGCAGCGCACGAGCGAGACCTGGGCAAACTGGCGGGTGGCCACCGTGGACGAGGTGATCGATCTCCTGCGCGGGGCGGCGTGAGGGATGCGGGGAGGAACGAAGTTCGGGGGCTTGTTGTCTGGCGGGAAGGCGTTTCGTTATACTCCGCCTCGACCTTGGGGCCGCTAGCTCAATTGGCAGAGCAAGTGACTCTTAATCACTAGGTTGAAGGTTCGAGTCCTTCGCGGCTCACCACTTTCGGAAAGGTCGCGCCAGATGGTTCGCCAGCGTGGGCGCAAGGCCGGGGAAGTGTCGGAATTGGCAGACGAGCATGATTTAGGATCATGTGCCGCAAGGCGTAGGAGTTCGAGTCTCCTCTTCCCCATGGTCAACCGGGGAGCCCGCTTCTCGTCAGGGCAGGGCGCAGGCAAATCAGATTCGGCGGAAAGGAGGGGTCATGGCGCTTCTTGAGGTGAATGACCTTCGCACGTACTTCTACACGCAGGAGGGCGTCGTCAAGGCTGTTGACGGCACGTCCTACTCAGTGGAGGAGGGCGAGACGCTGGGACTTGTGGGTGAGTCCGGCTGCGGGAAGAGCGTCTCCGCGCTCTCCATCCTGCGCCTCATCCCCTCGCCCCCCGGGAAGATCGTTTCTGGCGAGATCATGTTCCAGGGTCGTGATCTGCTGAAACTCGACGAGAGCGAGATGCGGCGCATCCGCGGCAACGACATCGCCATGGTGTTCCAGGAGCCGATGACCTCGCTCAATCCCGTGCTCACCATCGGACGGCAGATCACGGAGTCGCTGGAACTGCACCAGGACCTCCGCGGTCGCGCCGCCCGCGAGCGCGCCGTCGAGCTGCTGGAACTGGTCGGCATTCCCGCCGCCCGCAGCCGCATCGATGACTATCCGCACCAATTCTCGGGGGGCATGCGCCAGCGCGTGATGATCGCGATGGCGATGAGCTGCAACCCCAAGATCCTGCTCGCGGACGAGCCCACTACGGCCCTCGACGTGACCATCCAGGCCCAGATCCTCGAGGTCATGGCCCGTCTCAGTCGCGAGTTCGGGACAGCCGTCATCATCATCACCCACAACCTCGGCGTGGTCGCTCGCTACGCCGACCGCGTGAATGTGATGTACGCCGGCAAGGTCATCGAGCGCGCTGACGCGGCCGAGCTCTACGCGCAGCCGCGCCATCCCTATACGGTCGGGCTGCTCAACTCCGTGCCGAGGCTCGATGAGTTGCGGCAAGAGAAGTTGATCCCGATCGAGGGCCTGCCGCCCGACCTGGCGCACCTGCCAGAAGGCTGCAGCTTCTACCCTCGCTGCGAATGGCGCACCGATCAGTGCCTCACCAACTATCCCGACACCGTGCAGGTTGACAGCGACCATCAGGCCGCCTGCTGGGAATGGGAGAACGTCGGAAGGGAGCAGCCAGTTGTCACAACAAGCTAGCACGGTCCAGGAAGCCACGATGGAGAACGGGACGGGGGAGGCGCTCCTCGATGTCGAAGACCTCGAGGTCTACTTCCCCGTTACCGCAGGACTGCTCTTCCAGCGCCGCGTCGCCGATGTGAAAGCGGTCGACGGCGTCACCTTCCAGGTGAAGCGGGGCGAGACGCTCGGTCTCGTGGGTGAGTCCGGCTGCGGCAAGAGCACCACCGGCAAGGCCATCCTCCAGCTCAACCGCCCGACCGGCGGCAGCGTGAGCTTCGCCGGAACGGACCTCACGCGGGTGCGCGGACGCGCGCTGCGAAACTACCGCCGCCGCATGCAGATGATCTTCCAGGACCCGTACGCGAGCCTGAACCCGCGTATGTCGGTCGGCTCGATCGTCTCTGAGCCGATTACGATTCACGGGCTGGCGCGCGGTCAGGAGAAGCGCGATCGCGTGCATAACCTGCTGCAGACGGTCGGGCTGAACCCGTACTTCGCCAGCCGCTACCCGCACGAGTTCTCGGGCGGGCAGCGCCAGCGCATCGGCATCGCCCGCGCCCTCGCGGTCGAGCCCGAGTTCATCGTCTGCGATGAACCCGTTTCCGCGCTCGATGTCTCGATTCAGGCGCAGATCATCAACCTGCTCCAGGATCTGCAGGACGAGTTCAACCTCACCTACCTGTTCATCGCGCACGACCTCTCCGTCGTCCGCCATATCAGCGATCGCGTGGCCGTGATGTACCTCGGGCACATCATGGAGTTGACCGACCGCGACACCATCTTCGACAACCCCCTGCATCCCTACACCAAGGCGTTGCTCTCGGCCGTTCCCATTCCCGATCCTGAAGTGGAGCGTGAACGCGAACGCATCATCCTCCTCGGGGATGTGCCGAGCCCGCTGGCGCCGCCGCCAGGCTGCGTGTTCAACACGCGCTGCCCGATCGCCATCGATCAGTGCCGCGAGGAAGTGCCGGAGTGGCGCAATGTCGGCTCCGGCGGCACGGAGCACTGGGTCTGGTGCCACCGCGTCTAGGACGCGTCCCGGGGAACTCTGATAACGGAAAGGGGGCGGCCTCCAGAGGCCGCCCCCTTTTCTGTCGCAGGGCTGGTTGGGGGAGGCTCCGCTACTTGTCCTCGTTCAGCCAGGACATCATCGCGCGCATCTCAGCGCCCACCTGCTCGACCTGATGGTTGGCGTCGCGGCGGCGCATGGCGAGGAAGCTCGATCGCCCTGACAGATTCTCCAGAATGAACTCTTTGGCGAACGCGCCCGTCTGAATCTCCTCGAGGATGCGGCGCATCTCGGCGCGCGTCTCATCCGTGATGATGCGCGGACCGCGGCTGTAGTCGCCGTACTCGGCGGTATCGCTGACGGAGTAGCGCATGCGCGCGAGCCCGCCCTCGTAGATAAGGTCCACGATCAGCTTGAGCTCGTGCATCGTCTCGAAGAACGCGCTTTCGGGCTGGTACCCGGCCTCGACCAGCGTTTCGAACGAGGCCTTGATGAGCGCGGAAAGCCCCCCGCAGAGGATCACCTGTTCGCCGAAGAGGTCGGTTTCGGTCTCTTCGAGGAACGTCGTTTCGAGCACGCCGCCGCGGGTGCCGCCGATGCCCTTGGCGTAGGCGAGCGCGAGCTGGCGGGCGACCTCGCTGGCGTCCTGGTGCACGGCCAGCAGGCAGGGCACGCCGCCCCCCTCGGTGAACACGCGGCGCACGAGGTGACCGGGGCCCTTCGGCGCGATCATCGTCACATCGACGAAGTCGGGTGGGTCGATCTGCTGGAAGTGAATGTTGAAGCCGTGGGCGAACATCAGCATCTTGCCCTCGGCCAGCCCCGGCTCGATCGCCTTCTCGTACACGTCCCGCTGCAGATGGTCGGGGATGAGCACCATGATCACGTCCGCCTCGCGGGAGACGTCCTCGACCGTGCCCACGCGCAGGCCAGACTCCTCGACGGAACTCCAGGAGCGGGAGCCCGGATAGAGCCCGACGCGGACATCGAGGCCTGAATCGTGCAGGTTGAGGGCGTGGGCGTGGCCCTGCGAGCCGAAGCCGATGACCGCGATCTTGCGGTCCTTCAGCAGCCCCAGATCGGCGTCGTCGTCGTAGTACATCGTGGCCATGCAGGCGCTCCTTCTGGTTCAGGTTCCCGGATTGGGGGTGGGCGGATGAATGCGCTATTTCGGCAGGATCACCTGGCGGCGGTGCCGGTCGCGACTGTACTCCACAAAGGGATTGACGCCGATCTCGCGCAACATCCAGTGACGCTCGATGACCATCACCTTGCCCTCGACCACGCGCACCCAGTCAGCGATGCGGGGACGGGCGGGGTCGATCGCGATCTCCACGGCGGCGTCCTTCTCCCCCGCGACCACGGACGTGAGACGGGGATAGCCGAACGTCGGGCGGGGCGTCGCTTCGAGCAGGTCAAGCACGGCGTCCACGCCCGAGACGATGCCGTACACGGAGTCGATGAGGGTCGCCTTCTCGTCGAAAGCGTCCGCCGCCGCCTCGCGTCCGGAGGCGAGGAGCTGCTCATAGAGGTCGCGCACGAGCTTGCGCGTCTTGCGCGGCGATCCGCCCCGAAACGCGGCCGCCGCGTCCATGGCGGCAAACGCGGGCTTGTCGAGCTCGATGTCGCGCGTCATGCCATACAGGCGGCGTGAGACGATGAGCCCCTCCTCCACGCTAAAGATGTCGAGCACGCGCTGCTCAAACGCGCGCCAGTCATAGCCCTTGGCCGTGATCGTGGCGCGCAGGGCGACCGTGTCGCCGTCCTCGATGGCCTCGGCCCCGGTGTAGGCGCAGTCGGCATAGCGCTGCAGCAGCTCATGGTGGAAATCGCGTACGGCCATGCTGTCACGCAGCATGGGGCTGCGGAATGAGTGGAAGACGACGCCGGGATGGTGCAGCGTCTGGATGTCGTCAAAGCGGTCGTAGTTGATGGCGGTGACAAGCGCCTCGACAACGTCACTGGCAGGCATGGGGGCGGCGCACCTCGAACTGGGCTTGCGCGATTGTACCCCGCCCGTGAGTGAAGGTCAGGAACGCCCCCGCTCGACGCTGACGCTGCGGGCGCCGCGGGGTAGCCTGTGGAACGTCACCGCCAGGAAGCGAGGAACCCGTGACCGAACCAATCCCCACCCAGGAGCGCGACATCCTCACCGAGCGCGACGCCTCAGCGCGGGCCGCGCGCGTCTCCAACTGCCGCTACGCGCTCGAGCTCGACCTCACAAAAGGCGCTCCGACCTACCGGGGCGGCGTCACGATCGCCTTCGACCAGAGCGGCGACGGCGACCTCATGCTGAACTTCCGCGGCAAGCGCATCGACCTGCTGGAGCTGAACGGGCAGGCGGGCGCCTTTGAGTGGCGAGGCCGCGAACTGACGCTCCCCGCGTCGGCGCTGGCCGCCTCCAACACCCTGCGGATCGAGTACGAGAACGACTACGATCACGGCGGCGACGGCATCCACCAGTTCATCGATCCCGAGGATGGCGAGGAATACCTCTACACCAACTTCGAGCCGTTCGACGCCCACCGCCTCTTCCCCTGCTTCGACCAGCCAGACATCAAGGCGTGCTATCAGCTGACCGTGACGGCGCCGGCGGAGTGGACGCTGACGGCGAACTCCCGCGAGCTTTCGGCGGAGACGCAGGCGGACGGGCGCATCCGCTACCGCTACGAGGAGACGCCGCCCTTCAGCACCTATCTGTTCGCGCTCATCGCAGGGCCCTACCACGTGGCCAGGGACGAGCACGCGGGCGTTCCCCTCGGCCTCCTCTGCCGCAAGTCGATGGCGCAGTACCTCGATACGGATGAGTTGTTCACGATCACGCGGCAGGGGCTCGATTTCTTCGGGGAGTTCTTCGACTATCCCTACGCCTTCGGGAAGTATGACCAGATCTTCGTGCCCGAGTTCAACCACGGGGCCATGGAGAATGTGGGCGCCGTCACCTTCAATGAGTCGATGGTGTACCGCGATCCGCCCACGGAGAACCAGCGGCGGCGGCGGGCGGAGGTGATCCTCCACGAGATGGCGCATATGTGGTTCGGGAACCTCGTCACGATGCGTTGGTGGAACGACCTTTGGCTGAACGAGAGCTTCGCCACCTATATGTCCTTCCTCGCCATGGAAAAGGCGACGCGCTTCCAGTCCGGCTGGCAGGACTTCAACAACGGCATCAAGAACTGGGCCTACCGCCAGGACCAGTTGGTCACCACCCACCCCATCGCCGGCGTGGTCCATGACACGGACGAGACCTTCCTGAACTTCGACGGCATCACCTACGGAAAGGGCGCCTCCGTGCTGAAGCAGCTCGTCGCGACAATCGGGCTCGACGGGTTCCGCGAGGGGATGCGCCGCTACTTCCGAACGTACGACTACGGAAACGCCTCGCTGCGCGACTTCCTGGGGGCGCTGGAGGAGGGGAGCGGACAGGATCTGGGTGAGTGGTCCCGCCTCTGGCTGGAAACGTCCTCCCTCAACACCATCCGCGCCGCGTGGGAGAGCGACGGCGACCGCCTCACGCGTCTGGAGCTGAGCCAGACCGCCCCCGCGGATTACCCCACGATCCGTCCGCACACGCTGGAGGCGGGGCTGCTCATGGACCGCGACGCCAGCGTCGCCATTGAGTCCGTGGCGGCGACGCTGGCGGGCGAGCGGACCGAGGTGGAGGCGGCGCGGGGACGGCCGCGGCCCGCGCTCGTCTACCCCAACTTCAACGACCACGCCTACGCCAAAATCGCCCTCGACGATGCGTCGGTCGCGTGGGCGCGGGAGAACATCGAGCGCGTCACGGATGATCTCCTGCGGCAGCAGCTCTGGTCCACGCTCTGGAGCATGGTCCGCGACCAGCAGCTGAAGTCGACGGAGTTCCTCGCGATCGTGCGCGACAAGATCGGGGTTGAGCGGAACATCGAGCTCGTCGACTCCGTGCTCGGGCACGCCGCCGCCTCCCGCGCGCGGTACGTGCCCGAGGAGCGGAGCGACGACGAATCCCGCCTGCTGTTCGCGACCGCGTGGGAGGGGCTGCGCGCCGCCTCCGACGGCGACTCGCGCATCATCTGGGCGCGCGCGCTCGTCGGGTTCGCCGCGAACCCCGACGACATCGCCCGCACTGGCCGGCTGGCGGATGGCGAGGAAATCGCGCCGGGCTTCGAGCTTGACCAGGACATGCGCTGGGGCGTGGCCGCGCGCTACGTCGCCTACGGCATGGCTGGCGCCGAAGAGCGGGTCGCCGCCGAGACCGCGCGCGACCCCTCTGACCGCGGGCAGCGGGAGCGGCTCCGCTGTCAGAGCGCCGTCCCCTCGGCGGCGGTCAAGGCGGAGGAGTGGGCGCGCTTCACGGGAGAGGGGTACGGCTCGCGCTACCTGAACCAGGCGGCGATGAGCGGCTTTATCTGGACGCGTCAGGCCGAGCTGCTGGAGCCCTACGTCGACGCCTTCTTCGAGCGGGTCAGCGGCGTCTTCGCGGAGCGCGACCGTGAGTTCGCGACGGTCTTCTACAGCGAACTCTTCCCCGGCTATCGCGTGGAGCGGGACACGCTCGATCGCGCGCAGGCGCTCCTCGAGGAGACGCCGGAGGAGCAGGCGGTGTTGCGGCGCATGCTGCGTGAATCGATCGACGATCTCGGGCGCGCCATCGCCTGCCGCGCCTTCGCCGCCAGCTAGCGCAACAGCAGGAGCGAACTGAGGGGGACGCTCACGATTCGTGGGTCTCGGATATCCACAGCAGTCTGACTGACCAGCACGCCAAAGGGGGCGTTGTTGGCCCTGACTTCAAGGAAGCTGCGAATCCCCCCGGAGTCGCGAAGGGGATCGATGCGCGCCTGGTACTTGATCTCGATCGGAATGCGGCGGTCCCCGACTGTAAGGATGAAGTCGACCTCGGGCGCGCCGGAACGCTCCGGGAGGTGGGCGACCTGCAATCCGCTGATGCTGCACAGGCAGGCGCCCGCCACGCTCTCGGCGATATGCCCCGCCTGGGTAGTCAGTTCAGGACGCTCCCGCAGCGTGGGGACATCCAGCGGGATTCGCTCCTGAAGCCAGCTCGCGCGCAGGGCGTGATCGGCCAGACACAGTTTGGGGGCGCCCCGACGGCGCTTGAGGCGAATCTCCAGCGGCGGCACGAGGCGAACCAACAGCGAATCGCTGAGAAAGTCGAGGTAGGAGCGGATGCGCTGGGCGCCAACGCCATTCCCCAGCGCCTGCTGGATTTCGCTCGTCAGCAGCGGTACGCCGGGTGATTGGCCGGCATAGCGGCAGGCCAGCCGAAAGACCTCCTCAAGCAGCTGCGAATCGCGACGCCGTCCGCGGTCGCCCACTCGCAGATCGTGCTCGATGACCCTGCGTACAACGGTCTCGTTCAACTGCTCCGCGACATCCGCCCAGGGCGTCTCGTAACGCACCTGGGCAAGCGGATAGCCGCCGCGCGCCGAGAATCTGCGAAACGCTTCATTGCGCGCCTCCGCTACCGCTTCTCCCCGATCGCGCAGGTCTTCCCAGAAGACGGGATCAGCCAGCGCGTCGAGTTCGCTTCCACGGAGCGCGGGGGCGCCGATGTCGAGTCCGGCGAACGCACCGATTTCGGTGAGCGAAAGCGCCCCGCCCTCGATCGTGGTGATGCGCCCCGCCAGACTGTCGCGCCCGCGCTCAATCCGCAGCGCCGAACTGCCGGTGACCACCACGCTGGCGGTTGTGTGATCGACAAGGAACTTCAGCTGCGCGTCCCACTCAGCGAGGTTCTGGACTTCGTCGAGAAACACATACGCCTTGTGGCCTTCATGCGCGGCGCGATTGAGTGACGTTCCAAGAACCGCGAACTCGAACCATTCCACGATCCGAAGCAGGGGGGATTCCAGCCGCGAGAACTCCGGAATCTCGTCGAACTGCACCCGCAGGATGCGCTTCGGGTCGACGCCTTCCGCAAGAAGATCAGCGATCAGATGCGACTGGGCGGTGGTCTTCCCGATCTGGCGCGGGCCGCGCAGGACAACAACGGGGGCGAGCGCCTGATCGAGCCGCCGCCGGATGTCGGCGACAAGATGCCGCCTTGTCGTGGGGAGGGGCGACATCGGCTCCCCTGCCCACCACGGGTTCAGGAGGCGCAGGGCCGCCTCAGCCTCCGCCGAAAAGGTGAAGTCTGCAGAGAGTCGGGGGTTTCCCATCAAACCCTCCTTTTCGGCGCCGCCGCGGACGAGTCTAGCGGACTCCGGGGAGGCGTTCGGCGAGGGCCTCGACGAGGCCGGCGATGGGAACGCGCGTCTGCTCCTGGCTGTCGCGCTCGCGGATCGTGACGCCCTCGTCTTCCAGCGTCTCGAAATCGACGGTGACGCAGAGGGGCGTGCCGATCTCGTCCTGGCGGCGGTAGCGGCGCCCGATCGATTGCGTCTCGTCATACTGGGTCATCCAGTGCGAGCGGATGAGCGCGTGGACGCGCCTCGCCGTGGGCGTGAGCGCGCTCTTCTTGGAGAGCGGCAGCACCGCGACCTTGATGGGCGCGATGACGGCCGGGAGCTTCAGCAGCGTGCGCTTGTCGCCCTTCTCGTCGGGCTCCACGGTGTAGTTCTCGATGAGCGCCACGGCGAGGGTTCGCGTGAGCCCGGCGGCGGGCTCGATCACGTAGGGCGTGAAGCGCGCGTGCGCCTCTTCGTCAAAGTAGCTGAGATCCTGGCCGCTGTGCTGGCTGTGCGCCTTCAGGTCGTAGTCGGTGCGGTTGGCGATCCCTTCAAGCTCGCCCCAGCCCCAGGGGAACTCGTACTCGATGTCGCTTGTCCCCGCGCTGTAGTGGGAGAGTTCCTCCGGCGTGTGGTCGCGCACGCGCATACGGACGGGGTCGATGCCGATCGTCTCGGCGTACCAGCGCTGGCGTTCGTCGATCCAGTAGCGATGCCACTCAGCGGCGGTATCGGGCGCGCAGAAGTACTCCATCTCCATCTGCTCGAACTCAAGCGTGCGGAAGATGAACCGCCCGGGGGTGATCTCGTTGCGGAAGCTGACGCGTGACTGGGCGATGCCGAAGGGGAGCTTGCGCCGCATGGAGCTGCGCACATGCTCGAAGTTGACGAACATCCCCTGCGCCGTCTCGGGGGGCAGGTAGGCGACGGCGCCCTCGCCCGCGACCGTCCCCACCTGCGTCTGGAACATGAGGTTGAAGAGGCGGGGCTCGGTCAGTTCGCCGCCACAGCTGGGGCAGCGCCAGGCGCCGCTCGCGTCGCGCTCGGCCTCCCCGTACTGGCCTTCCTCGATATGGTCCGGGCGGAAGCGCTGGCGGCAGGACTTGCAGTCGACGAGCGGGTCATGAAACGTCTCCGTGTGGCCGCTCGCGACCCAGACCCGCGGATTGGTCAGCATGGCCGCGTCGAGCCCGACGACATCGTCCCGTTCGCGCACCATGGCGCGCCACCAGGCGTCGCGGATATTGCGCTTCAGCTCAACGCCAAGCGGTCCGTAGTCATAGGCGTTGGCGAAGCCGCCGTAGATTTCGGAGGAGGGAAAGACGAACCCGCGCCGCTTGGCGAGGGAGACGATGGTCTCGAGGTCGGGCGCTGGCATGGGACGCTCCACTCTCGCGCTGGATGCGCGGCCCTGGAGCCTTCACCTTGACCCAGCGCGCGGTTAGGAGCCAGAGTCGAGCGCCTCGACCAGCATCGTCAGGGCGTAGTCGGCGATCTGTTCCATGATGGCCACGCGGGAGCCCTCGAAGCGGACCTCCCTGCTGGCGCCGCCCTCCGGTCCGGCGAGGGCGAAGGCGACGCTCCCGATAGGCTTCGGGGAGCGCCCCGCGACGGGGCCCGCCAGTCCGCTCTCGGCGATCACGTAGTCCGCGCCGCTGCGTTCGCGCACCGATTCCGCGATGGCGCTGACGCCGGCGCTGCTGACCGCTCCGTGCTCGCGCAGGACTCCGTCTTGAGTCGAGGCTGACGCCGAGCGTGTCGGGCTTCGAACGCATCGTATAGGCGACAAGCCCGCGGTCGAACCACTTCGAGGCGCCGGCGACGCTGACGAGGCGGGCGGAGATGAGCCCGCCGGCGGTGCTTTCGGCGACGGCGACGCGCGCTCCCCGCGCCAGCAGGAGTTCGCCCACGCGCGCCGCCAGGGCGTCGTGCTCGTGAATGGCCATGCCCCGATGCTACGCCCCCGCGCCTGACGGGCGCTCTGCTACGCTGCCGGCATGAGCACTGAGGTCGACCTGGCCGGCGCTGAACGGCTCCTGCGCGAGGCGGCGTTCGAGGATCTGCGCCTGCTCTGGTCCTCTAGCAACTACGTCTACCTCGCGACGCTGTGCGCGGACGATGGGCGGGAGATCGCGGCCGTCTACAAGCCAGAGGCGGGTGAGTCGCCGCTCTGGGACTTCCCCGCGGGCACGCTCTACGTCCGCGAGGTGGCCGCTTATCAGCTCTCGCGGCTGCTGGACTGGCCGTTCATCCCCCCGACGGTCGTGCGCGAGGGGCCGCAGGGCGTGGGATCGCTCCAGCTCTACGTGCCCCACGATCGCTCCTCGCACTACTTCGAGCAGCGCGAGGATCCCGCGCTCATACCCCAGCTCCAGCGGATGGCGGTGTTCGACTTCGTGGCGAACAACGCCGACCGCAAGGGCGGCCACGCCCTGCTCGATGACCAGGGTCGTATCTGGGGCATCGATCACGGGCTCTGTTTCCACCAGGACTACAAGATGCGCACGGTTATCTGGGACTGGGCGGAACAGCCCATCGCGGATGAGTGGCTGGCGGATGTCGAGCGGATGGCGCTGGCGGTCGCCGGCGGGCTGGAGGAAGCCGAACCGCTTCAGGCGCTCCTCTCGCGCGTGGAACTCGAGGCCCTGCTGGACCGCTCCGACCGCCTCCTGCGAACGCGCGCGATGCCCGCGCCCGGCCCCCACCGCAGCTATCCCTGGCCGCTCATCTAAGGGCTGAACCGTCCGTCAATCAGGGAGCTGCAGGAGCTGGAGGGTGTTCCCGTCGGGGTCGGTGAAGGTCGCCACCCAGCCGCCCCAGCGCTCCTGTTCGGGGGGACGGGAGAAGCTGACGCCCCGCGTGCGGAGACGGCGGTAGGCGGCGGCGATATCCGCGACCTCGAAGTGCACCATGACGCGCAGGGGATCGCGCGCGGGGCCATGTACGCCCTCGTGCGCGGCCACGCTCAGGCGGAAGCGGCCCCACGCAAAGTTGGCGAAGGCGTCGCGTTCGCTGCGGGGCGTCAGACCCAGCGTATCGCGATAGAAGGCGAGCATCTGGGGGTAGCGGTCGGTCCAGATGATGACGCCCGCGACGCCCTCGATGTCCCCCGCTTCTCCGGCCATGGAACGCTACGTCAGGGGCTGGTAGACGCGCCCTCCGTCCCCGGCGACCGCGTGGCCGAGCCCGGGGAAGGGGAAGTGACCGCTGGCGATGAGCGCGCCTTCCTCCTCGATGCGGGCGAAGAGCGCCTTGCGGCTCGCCGTCGAGGCGGCCTTGTCGATGTCGGCGCCGGGGCACCAGCCATCCTCGCGCACCTGGACGGGCTGGTGGGCGGCGTCGCCGATGAGGTAGGCGCGCTCCCCCGCGCTGGAAAGCGCGAAGGAAACGTGTCCGGGGGTGTGGCCGGGCGTGGGCACGGTCACCAGTTCGCTCGTGACCGCGTGTTCGCCCTCGACAAGGTCAAGGAGCCCGGCTGACTCGATGGGGCCGAGCGCGTTGTCGTACTGCGCGGCCGTACGCAACTCATCGCTGTCCGTCCAGTACTCCCACTCAGCGCGTTGGACGATGTGGCGGGCGTTGGGGAAGAGGGGAACCGCGGCGCCGTTCTCGTCGATGGTATTCCAGCCGGTGTGATCGAAGTGCAGGTGGGTGTAGACGACGGTATCGACCTCGGCGGGCGCGACCCCCGCCGCCTCCATGACGGAGGGAAGCGCGGGTTTCTCCCTCAGGGGCATGGGCGTGGGGCGGCCGCCGAGGCCGGTGTCCACAAGGATCATGGTTCCCTCGCTCGCGACGAGCCAGGCCCCGATATTGAGCGTCAGGTTGCCGTCGGCGTCGAGAAACTCCCCGTAGCTGTCCCAGGCGTCGGCGGGGACGTCGGGGTAGAACATCGAAGGCGGCAGCGCCGCCCAGCTGTCCTGGAGCGCGATGATCTCGGCATTGCCGACCCGCTGGCGTTGGAACTGCCCCATCTGATCCTCCTGGCCGCCTGTGGTGGCGGATGCAGGCAGTATGTGGCGCGCGCGCCCTCCGCGTCTATGCGTTCGGGCGCGGCGGCTAGAATGACGGCGTGCGAAGAACCGCAGCGGAGGCAATCGCGGTCGGGCAGGAATTCAGGCTTGGCGAAGTGGAGACGGCGTTCCGCGAGGGACGCGTCCACATCGCGGGGCCGTCGTCGGGCGCCGAGCCGCTCGATCTTGCCCCCACGGTCGAGGCGTTGCGGGAGCGCGTGCGCTTCGATGACCGCGGCCGCTACCGTCCCCTGAGCGGCGCCCGCACGATGCCCCGCGATTGGCGCGTCTCCCTGCCCCAAAGCCTGACCAAAGCGGCAATCGAGGCCATCTATCCGCAAGCCCTGCTCCATCAGGAACAGGCCGCGCGGGGAACCCTCCGGGTTATCCCGTTCGGTGACGTCGCGGCGCGTCAGCGGGGCCGCTACCGCGTCGCGGGCGAGCTCGACGCCGCCGAACGCGAGCGTGCGCGTGAGGCGCTTTGCGGGCGCTGCGTGCGGATACCCGTCTGGGCGGGCGGGAGAACCGCCCCCGTGAGCGCGATTCCCTGCCCCGAGCCCTGCAGCGTTATGGTCGCCCTCTGCCGCGAGGCGGCGCTTTGGCGGCGGGAGGCGCCGCCTTCAACCGCTCCCGATCCGGAAGCGCCCTTCGCTGACTTCGCCACGCCCGGGAACGAGATTCGCGAGGCGTATCTGGCCAGCGCGCCCGCGGGAGCGCGGCATGGATAACGCCAGTCTGCGGGCGCGAGCGGGCGCGCTCTTTCCGGGGGGAGTCTCCAGCCCTGTGCGCTCATTCGGAGCCGTCCCCGATGAACCGGTCCCGATCACGCGCGCCGCCGGCGCACATCTCTACGACGCCGACGGTCGGGAGTACCTCGACTACGTCGCGGCCTACGGCCCGCTCATCCTCGGCCACGCGCATCCCGCTGTCGTGGAGGCGCTGACGGAAGCGGCGGCAAAGGGCGCCGCCTTCGGCGCGCTCTCGCCGGGGGAAGTGGAGCTCGGCGAGCGTGTCAGCGAGGCGACCGGACTCGAGCGGCTGCGCTTCGTCAACTCCGGCACGGAAGCGACGATGACCGCGATCCGGCTGGCGCGAGCGGCGACGGGACGCGACCTCGTGGTCAAGTTCGAGGGGTGCTACCACGGCCACAGCGACGGCCTCCTGGTGAAGGCCGGAAGCGGCGTCGCCACCCTCGGCCTGAGCGCCTCCGCAGGGACGCCGGCGCCCACCGCCGCGAACACGGCCGTCCTCCCCTACAACGATCCCGACGCCCTCGCGCAGTGGTTCGCGGCGCACGGGGACGAGACCGCGGCCGTCATCGTCGAGCCCGTGGCGGGAAACATGGGCGTCGTGCCGCCCACAGACGGGTTCCTGGAGGCGCTCCAGCGGACGCCGCGCGAACACGGCGCCCTTCTCATCAACGACGAGATCATCACAGGCTTCCGCCTCCGCTACGGACTCAGCGGTCTGCTGCCGGAGGCCGATATCGTCTGCCTGGGGAAGGTCATCGGCGGCGGGCTGCCGGTGGGGGCGCTGGGCGGACGCGCGGAGTTGATGTCGCAGCTGGCGCCGGAGGGAGCGGTTTACCAGGCGGGGACGCTCAGCGGGAACCCGCTCGTGATGGCGGCCGGCGCCGCCACGCTCGACGTCCTCCGCGATGGACGCCCCTACGATCGCGTCGAGGAGCTGGCGCGGCATCTCGAAAACGGACTCAGTACCGCCATCCGCCGCGCGCAGGCCAGCGCCAGCGTTGTGCGGCGCGGCTCGCTGCTCTCGCTGTTCTTCCACCCCGCGCCCCCGCGCGACTACACGGAGGCGATGGCGTGCGATACCGGCGCCTTCGCCCGCTTCCACCACGCGATGCTGGCGCGCGGCGTGATGCTGGCCCCCTCGCAGTTCGAGGCGTGGTTTGTCTCGACGGCGCACACCGAAGCCGCCATCGACCACACCGTTCGCGCCGCCTCCGAAGCCTTGCGCGAGACGACCCCGGGACCGGTCGCGAGCAGCGGCGGCCCGTGAGCGCGCTCCGCATCGGAACGCGCGCGAGCCGCCTCGCGCTCAGGCAGACCGAACTCGTGGCCGCGCGCCTGCGTGAGGCGTGGCCGCAGCTGACGCTGGAACCCGTCGGGATCACGACCGCGGGGGACCGCGACCGCACCAGCCCGCTGACCTCGGGCGAGGGCGCTGGCTGGTTCACCTCCGCCATCCAGGAGGCGTTGCTGGCGGGAGAGGTGGACGTGGCCGTGCACAGCTATAAGGACCTGCCCACCGCCCGCCCCGAAGGTCTCGTCATCGCCGCCGTGCCCGAACGGGCTGACCCCCGCGACGCGATCGTCTCACGGAACGGGGAGACCCTGGCGGAGCTTCCCGCGGGCGCGGTCGTGGGGACGAGCAGTCCCCGTCGCGTCGCCCAGACAGCCGCCCTCCGTCCCGACCTGGCGACGCGCCCCATCCGCGGGAACGTGGACGCGCGCCTGCGGAAGGTCGAGTCAGGCGAGTACGACGCCGCCCTCTTCGCGCTGGCGGGGCTGGAGCGCCTTGGGCTGGAAGACCGCGCCAGCCACGTCTTCGGGTTCGAGGAGATGCTGCCCGCGCCCGCGCAGGGAGCGCTCGCGGTCGAGTGCCGCCGCGACGACCCCGACGCGCAGCGGCTGCTGAGGGCCATCGATGACCAGCGGCTGCGACGGCTCGTAGCGGCCGAACGCGCGTTTCTGGCGGCGCTGGAGGCGGGCTGTGACTTTCCCGCCGGCGCCTACGCGGAGCGTTTCGGCACAACCCTGAAACTGCATGGACTGGTCGCGCCCGCGGGCGTCATCGTGCGCTCGAAGGCGGGCGGGCCGATCGCGGCGGGAGCGGGGCTGGGGCGGGCGCTCGCGCGTGAGCTGCTGGAGTTGGCGGAACAGCGCGAAGCCTGACCCTAGCCGACCTTCACGATGACGGCGTCGCCCTGACCGCCGCCGCCGCAGAGGGAGGCCGCCCCGATTCCCCCGCCCCGCCGCCGAAGCTCGTTCAGGAGCGTCACCATGAGCCGCGCCCCCGTCGCCCCCAGCGGGTGCCCGAGGGCGACCGCGCCGCCGTTCGGGTTTACGCGCGCGGGATCGAGATCGAGCATGCGCGCCGACCAGAGCGCGACGGAGGCGAAGGCTTCGTTAATCTCGACAACGTCGAGGTCGCACGCCTTCAGCCCCGCGCGGTCAAGGGCGACGGAGATGGCCTCCGCCGGGCGCTCATGCAACGTCGCGTCAGGCCCGGCGACCTGCCCGTAGGCGACGATCTCGGCGAGCGGTTCGGCGCCGAGGCTGGCGGCGGCCTCCTCGCTGGCGACAATCACGGCCGCGCCGCCGTCGCTGATCTGGGAGGCGTTGCCGGGCGTCGTCGTGCCCTCGGATGTGAAGACGGGCCGAAGCTGCGCCAGCGACTCGGGGGTCACGTCGTCGCGGATGCCCTCGTCGCGCTCGACGGGCGTCGTCTGGCCGCGGCGGGCGGGCGCCTCGACGGGGACGATCTCGCTGGCGAAGCGCCCGCTGTCGCGCGCCTCCGCCGCCCGCTGGTGGCTCCGCGCGGACCACGCGTCCTGCTCCTCGCGGGAGACGCCAAGCGCCGCATTCTTGAGGTCAGCGGACTCACCCATGGAGCGCTCATCGAACGCGCAGAAGAGGCCATCGTGCTGCATGGCGTCGAGCAACGGGGCAGGGCCGAGGCGCCCGCCCCAGCGACCGTCGGGAAGCAGGTAGGGGGCGTTGCTCATCGACTCCATGCCCCCCGCCACGATCACGTTCGCTTCGTCGAGGCGGATGGAACGGTCAGCCATGGCGATGGCGGTGAGCCCGGAGAGGCAGACCTTGTTCACGGTGGTCGCGGGGACGGTCATGGGCACGCCCGCAGCGGCGGCCGCCTGACGGGCCGTGATCTGTCCGCCGCCCGCCTGCACGACGTGGCCGAAGATGACCTCGTCGACGGCGTCGGGCGCCACCGACGCGCGCTCCAGGGCGCCGCCGATGGCGGCCGCGCCAAGATCCACCGCGCGCAGCCCCTTGAGCCCGCCGCCGAAGCGTCCGATGGGGGTTCGCGCCAGACCAACGATGACCGACTTCATGGCATGTCTCCTGCGTGCGCCGCTGACTGCAGGGGTGACTCTACCGCGCCCGCCCCTCGTTGTGATGGCGCGGGTGATGGCGCGGGCGCCGGCGCATCGGTAGGGTTCGCGCCATGGGTCCGGTCGCGATCGTCACGGGCGCGGGTTCGGGGATCGGGAGAGCGGTGTCGCTCGCCTTCCTGCGCGAGGGGTACTCCGTGGCCCTCGCCGGCCGGCGGGCGCAGGCGCTCCGCGCCACGATCGCGGAAGCGGGGGAAGACGGCGATCGCGCGATCGCCATTACCGCGGACGTTCGTCAGCCCGCCTCCGTGCGCGAGCTGTTTGACTGGACAGTGGAGCGCTTCGGGCGCCTCGACACGCTCTTCAACAACGCCGGCGTGGGGGCGCCGCCGCGTCCGCTGGAGGAACTGACCCATGAACAGTGGCAGGCGGTCGTCGAGACGAACCTGACGGGCGCCTTCCTCTGCACGCAGGAAGCCTTCCGCGTGATGAAGGCGCAGAACCCGCGGGGCGGTCGCATCATCAACAGCGGCTCCATCTCCGCGACGACGCCACGCCCCAACTCCGCGCCCTACACCGCCACCAAGCACGCCATTACCGGCCTCACGAAGTCGACCGCGCTCGACGGGCGCGCGTACGACATCGCCTGCGGGCAGATCGACGTCGGGAACGCCGCCTCGCCGATGACCGCGAAGATGGCGCAGGGCATGCCCCAACCCGACGGGAGCGTGCGCCCCGAACCGACGATGGACGTCGAGCACGTGGCCAGGGCGGTCCTCTACATGGCCAGTCTGCCCCTCGACGCGAACGTGCTCAGCCTCACGGTGATGGCGACGAAGATGCCGTTCGTGGGGCGCGGCTGACCCTGCAGTCGCGTTTGGGCGGGCGCGTCTGCGCTAGAATCAAACGTGTCAAACGCCCCGCCTTCTCCCGAAAGCGAGCCGCACCCGACGGTTCAGCGCGCGTTCGTCGAGGTGGCCGTGAACAGCGGCCAGCCCGCGCTCCACCCATTCACGTACGCGCGTCCCGAGGGGATGGAGGTACGGCTGGGCCAGGCCGTCTTCGTCCCCTTCGGGAACCGCGTCCTGCAGGGCGTCGCGCTGGCGGAGACGGATGCGCCGCCCGTGCAGGAGGCGCGCCCGATCGAGGCGGTCGCCGACCCCCGCCCCGTGCTTGACGGCCCCCATCGCGCGCTCGCGAGGCGGCTCAGTGAACGCTACCTCGCGCCGCTCTGGGACTGCGTCGCGACCTGCCTGCCAGCGGGATACGGCCAGCGCTCGGTGACCATCGTCTCGCCCGTCGACGTCCCCCTCCTGCTCCCCGTCGACCCCGCGGACCAGCGCCTGCTTCAGTACCTGGCGGAGCATGGCCAGACCGCGCTCGATACCTTGCGCGAGGCGCTCGGCCAGGTTCCCATGGACCGCCTGCGACGGCTTCAGGAGAGCGGCCGGCTGACGGTCTCGCAGGGGCTCGCGCGGCCCGCCGGACGCCCCCGCATGGAGCGCCGCGTCGCGCTCGGCGCCACGCCCGAAGCGGCGCAGCGCCACGCCCGCGAACTCGCGGAGCGCGCGCCGCGCTCGGTGGCGGCGCGCATCCTCGAACGGCTCGCGGAGACGCCCGACGCAACGCTCACGGAGTTACGCGAGCTGGGAGCGCAGCGCAGCCACCTCGACACGCTGGCGGGGGAAGGGTGGCTGCGGGAGTACGAGGCGCGCGTCGAGCGCGACCCCATCGCGGAGCGGCGCACGGAAGCGCTGCCGCCCGCCACCCTCACGGACCAGCAGGCGCAGGCGGTCGAGGCCATCAGCGCGGCGCCGGGCGAGTACCTGCTGCACGGGGTCACGGGTTCGGGGAAGACGGAGGTCTACCTCGAACTGGCGCGGCGCACGCTGGCCATGGGCGGCGGGGCCATCGTGCTCGTGCCCGAAATCTCGCTCACGCCCCAGGCGATTCAGCGATACGGCGAACAGTTCCCCGCAGAGATCGCGGTCCTCCACTCCAACCTCGGCACGGGCGAGCTGTATGACCAGTGGCACCGCATCCAGCGGCGGGAAGCGCGCCTCGTCGTGGGTTCGCGCAGCGCCCTCTTCGCGCCCGTCGCGGACCTAGGGCTGGTCGTGATCGACGAGGAGCATGAGTGGACCTACAAGCAGGTTGACCCGCAGCCCCGCTACCACGCCCGCGACGCCGCCTCGGAACTCTGCCAGCTGACGGGGGCCACGCTCGTGCTCGGCAGCGCCACGCCGGACGTGACCACCTACCACCGCTCCGAGATCGGCGCCCTCACACGGCTCGAACTGGAGTCCCGCGTCGTCGCCCTCGCAGACGGCGCCACGCAGACGGCGCCCCTCCCCGATGTGCGCGTCGTGGATATGCGGGAGGAGCTCAAGGCGGGAAACCGCAGCGTCTTCAGCGCGCCCCTGCGGAACGCCCTGCGCCGCGCGCTGGAGGAACAGGAGCAGGCAATCCTGTTCGTGAACCGGCGCGGGGCCGCGCGCTTCCTGTTATGTCGCGCCTGCGGACACCTGCCCCGATGTCCCTCCTGCGCCCTCGCGATGGGGCTCGACACGCGCGACCCCATCCACCCCCACATCTTCTGTCACCACTGCGGGCGAAGCCGCGCGCAGGAGAGCGCCTGTCCCGAGTGCGGCAGCGCCCGCTACCGCCCCTTCGGGGTAGGAACCCAGCGCATCGAGGAAGAGGCGAAGCGCGCCTTCCCGCAAGCGCGGGTCGCGCGCTGGGACAGCGACGCCGCCAGCCGCAAGGGAAGCCACGAGCGCATCCTGCAGGCGCTGGAAGCGCGCGAGATCGATATCCTCGTGGGCACGCAGATGCTGGCCAAGGGACTCGACCTCCCCGCGATGACCGTCGTGGGCGTGGTTGACGCTGACGTGGGGCTGAGCCTTCCCGACTATGTGGCGCACGAGCGAACCTTCCAGCTCCTCAGCCAGGTAGCGGGACGGGCGGGGCGGCGGGAACGGCGGGGAGAGGTCTACATCCAGACCTACGAGCCCGAGGCGCCCCCCATCCAGGCCGCCGCCGAACACGATTACCGCGGCTTCTTCGCGTACGAGGCGCACCACCGGCGCCGCGCGAGTTACCCGCCCTTCGCGCGGCTGGCGCGCCTCACCTACCGGCACAAGAACCAGGAACGGGGTCTGGAGGACGCCTCACAGGTCGCCACCGAGCTTCGCACGCGCCGCGACGCCGCTGGCTGGCCCGATCCCGATGTCCTGGGGCCGACGCCCGCATACGTCCGCCGCCTGCGGGGCGACTATCGCTGGCACATCCTCCTGCGGGGCCGCGACCCCCGCGCCCTCCTCGAACAGGTCACGCTGGGGCGGCGCTGGAGCGTCGACATCGATCCCGTAAGCCTGCTCTAGGGGAATCGTCCCGCCCTGATCTTGCCCGTGGGAAGGGTCGGGGCGCTCCCTATTGCGTTCACGCAGGCTCTGCTATCCTCATCCCTGCCAAGCGCGGTTGCCGCGTGGGTAAGGACGCATGCATCCAGACGTCGGTCCCTGGCGCCGAATCGCACTCATCTTCCCCGGTCAAGGCTCCCACAATGTGGGCATGGGCGAGCGCCTCTATCACGCCTCGCGCGCCGCCCGCGAGGTCTTCCGTCGCGCGGATGACGTGCTCGGAACCCGGCTCTCGAAGCTCTGTTTCGAAGGGCCTGAAGAAGAACTCGAACGAACCATCAACCAGCAACCGGCGACGTTCGTCATCTCGATCGCCTGGCTGGAGGCGCTCAAGGAGCGCTGGGCCGCCCTCGACCGCAGGCTGCAGCCCCACGTCCTTGCGGGACACTCCATGGGCGAGTTCACCGCCGCCGTCGCCGCGGGCGCGCTCAGGTTCGAGGAAGGCCTGCTCCTCGTACGCGAGCGGGGCCGCGCCATGGACGAGGCCGGCCAGGAGAACCCCGGCGGCATGGCCTCCATCATGGGCCTCAGCGAGGAGCGCGTGGGCGTCATCTGCGACGAAGTGACGGGCGACGACGGCTATGTCGGCATCGCCACCCTCAACTGCGAGGGGCAGAACGTCATCTCGGGCGCGATTGCGCCGCTGAAGCGGGCCATGGAGGCCGCGCGCGCGCAGGGGGCGCGAAAGGTCGTGCGCCTGCCCATCACCATCGCCTCCCATTCACCCCTCATGCAGCGCGCCAGCGACACCATGAACGGCTGGCTTGAACGCTTCCCGCCGGGACATCCGGACGCGCCTGTGGTCGGCAATGTGAACGGCGCCGTGTTGCGCTCCCAGGACGAACTGCACGCCGAACTCCGCGATCAGCTCACCTCCGTGGTGCGCTGGCAGCGCGGGGTCGAGTGCATGCGCGAAATGGGCGCCGACCTCTTCGTTGAGGTCGGGCCGGGCAATGTGCTCACGAAGCTGGTGCGCCGCATCGACCCCCGACTCCGCGTCGTGAGCCTCAGCGACGACCGCAGCGGGCTGCTGAGCGAGCGCTTCTCCGCCGTCGAGAGCGCCACCCGGTGACCCGTCCCCGTGTCGTTGTAACGGGCGTCGGCGCAGTCACTCCAGCCGGGAACACGGCCGAAGCGACCTGGCAAGCGGCGCTCGCGGGCGAGAGCGGCGTGGGCCCCATCACCCTCTTCGACGCCGAACCCTTCCCCGTGCGCATTCAGGCGGAAGTGCGGGACTTCGAACTCGACGCGCGTATCGACGCGAAGCAGCAGCGGCACATGAACCGCGCCGTGCGCTTCGCCATGAACGCCGCCCTCGAGGCGCTTGATGACAGCGGCCTCGAGATCACGGATGCGAACCGCGATGACGTCGGCGTCATCTTCGGCAACGGCGGCGGCGGCTACGGGGAGATGTGGGAAGGCGATCAGGCCCTGCAGAAGCGCGGGCCGCGGCGCGTCTCCCCCTTCCTCGTCGCGAACTTCGTCGTCGACGCCGCCAGCGGGCACATCTCCATCCATACGGGCGCGCGCGGCCCGAACGTCGCCGTCGTCAGCGCCTGCGCGACGGGCGCGGCCGCGATCGGCGCGGCCGCGCACGCGATCCAGCGGGGCGACGCCACGGCGGTCATCACCGGCAGCTGCGAGGCGGTGCTCGTGCCCGTGTTCCACGCGACCTGGTGTTCGATGCGGGCGCTCGCGAGCGACAACGAGCATCCCCAACAGGCGGTCAAGCCCTTTGATCTGAACCGCGACGGCTTCGCCGCAGGCGAGGGCGCGGGCGCGCTCCTCCTGGAGAGCGAGGAACACGCGCGCGCGCGCGGGGCGCGCATCTATTGCGAGCTGCTCGGCTCGGGCACCTCCAACGACGCCTACGACATGATCGCGCTCGATGAGGCCGGCCACGGCCTGCGGCGCTCGATCGAGGGCGCCCTGCGCGAAGCCGAAATCGACGCCAGCGAGATCGACTACGTCAATCCCCACGGGAGCGGCACAAAGCTCAACGATCGCATCGAGACGCTTGTCCTCAAGGAGCTCATGGGGGCGTCCGCCTACGAGGCCTCGGTCAGCTCGATCAAGCCCGTGACGGGGCACTGCATGGCGGCGGCGGGGTCGATCGAGGCCATCGCCTCCATCCTCGCCATCCGCGACCAGGTCGTTCCCCCGACCATTAACTACGCCACGCCAGACCCTGCGTGCGACCTCGACTACGTGCCCAACGAGGCGAAATCCCGCCCCGTGCGCACGACGCTGAGCACCTCCGTGGGGCTCGGCGGCCATAACGCCGCCGTCATCTTCCGCGCCCTGAACGGAGCCGCCTGATGACGCGCGCGCTGGTGACGGGAATCGGGGCGATTACGCCCGTGGGCCTCACGGCGCGCGACTCCTGGGGCGCGCTGCTCGCGGGAATGTCGGGCATCGGACCGATTCAGGCGTTCGACGCAAGCGACCTGCCCGTCCGCATCGCCGGGGAAGTCAGCGATTTCTCCCCCACAAGCATCGATTCAAAGGCGGCCCGCCGAATGTCGCGCTTCGCCCAGTTCTGCGTGGCCGCCGCCCAGGAAGCGGCGGAGGACGCGGGGCTGGAGTTGCGCGAGGAGGAGCGTCCGCGGGCGGCGGCGGCCATCGCCACGGGCGCGGGCGGCGTCCTCAACACCTTCCTCGAAACCGAGACCTACATCGCCCGCGGACCGGCGCGGGTAAGCCCCTTCTTCGTGCCCCTTATGGCGCCGAACATGGGCGCCTGCCAGGTGGGGATGCAGCTCGGCCTGCGCGGCCCCACGCTCGCCTCCACAGCCGCCTGCGCCAGCGGCCTCTACAGCTACATCGAGGCGAAGGCGCTCATCGAGAGCGGCCTCGCCGATGTCGTCATCGCGGGCGGCGCCGAAGCCGCGATTCACCCCGTCTCTGTGGCCGGCCTCGCCAACATGAAGGCTCTCAGTCGCCGCAACGACGACCCCGAGGCGGCCTCCCGTCCCTTCGACCGCGACCGCGACGGGTTCGTTTTCGGGGAGGGCGCATCCGTCTTCGTCGTGGAGTCGGAAGCGCGGGCGCGGAAGCGCGGCGCGCGCGTGTACGCCGAGATCGCGGGTGGCGCCCTGAGCGGCGACGCCTACCACATCACCGCCCCGCGTGACGACGGCAGCGGGGCCGCGCAGGCGATGACCTCCGCGCTCGAGGCGGCGGGCATGGCCCGCGACGAAATCACGTGCATCTCCGCCCACGGAACGGGCACGCCCCTCAACGACGTCTCCGAGACGCTCGCAATCAAGGTCGCCTTCGGGGAACACGCGCGCTCCCTCGCGATCAGCGCCACCAAGTCGATGGTGGGCCACCTGCTGGGCGGCGCGGGCGCGGTGGGGGCGATGGCCGCCGCGCTCTCCATCGCCGAGGGCCGCATCCCGCCAACCATCAACCTGGAGAACCCCGACCCCGAATGCGATCTCGACTACGTGCCCAATGAAGCCCGCGAGACGCAGGTCACGGCCGTGATGGTGAACGGCTTCGGCTTCGGCGGCCAGAACGGCAGCGTGATCTTCCGCAAGTACGAGGGCTAGCGCGGGGCGAGCGCCCGCAGCCGCTCCACAATCTCCGGCAGCGTGTCCAGGACGTAGTCGATCTGCTCAGCGGTCGTGCCCTTGCCCACTGTCAGGCGGAGGGAGGCGTGAGCGAGGTCATCGTCGACGCCCATGGCGGTGAGCACATGCGAGGGCTCGAGCGAGCCGGTTGTACAGGCGCTTCCCGAGCTCGCCGCGATCTCGGCCATGTCGAGCCCCAGCAGCACGCTCTCCCCCTCAACGTTGCGGAAGCAGCAGCTGAAGTTGTTGGGCAAGCGGCGGAGGGGGTCAAGCGGCCCCGTGATGACGGTGTCGGGCACGCGTTCGGGGAGTTCGAAGAGGAGCCGGTCACGCAGGCGGCGGTCGTGCGCGACGCGCTCCTCGCGCTCCCCCCAGGCGAACTCCATGGCCACCGCCAGCCCGAAGGCGCCGGCGACGTTCTCGGTGCCTGCGCGGCGTTCGCGCTCCTGTGAGCCGCCGAGGATCTGGGGCTGCCAGGGCGCGCCGCGGCGCACGTAGAGCAGGCCCGCGCCCTTCGTCCCGTACATCTTGTGGGAGGCGAGGCTGAGGAGATCCACGCCAAGCGTTTGCGGCGTGATGTCGATGGCGCCGGCGGCCTGGACGGCGTCGGTGTGGACCACGATGTTGGGGTTGCGCGCCTTCGCGATGGCCGCCGCCTCGGCGACGGGCTGAAGCGCGCCGACCTCGTTGTTCGCGGCCATGAGCGTGAGTACGGTCGTGTCCGGCGTGAGCGCCTCCTCGAGGGCCGCGAGGTCGACGCAGCCCTCGGCGTCGACGGGCAGGAAGGTGGCGCGGAACCCCTCCCGTTCAAGCTGCTCGACTGTGTGCAGGACGGCGTGATGCTCGACCTGGCTCGTGATGAGGTGGTCGCCGCGGCCGCGGTCGCGCTGGGCGATCGCGGCGCCGCGGATCGCGGCGTTGTCGGATTCGGTACCACCGCTCGTGAAGATGACCTCGCTCGCTTCGGCGCCGAGAAGGCGCGCGCAGCGGGCCCGCGCCTCGTCGAGCCAGCGCCGCGCGGCCTGTCCCTCCAGATAGATGGACGACGGATTGCCCCAGTCACGGGCGAACACCGGCCACATCGCTTCGAGCACGCGTGGGTCGGGGGGCGTGGTGGCGGCATGGTCAAGGTAGACGCGTTCCATGGCTGCCCTCCCCTGATGACGTCGCGACGTGACGCTGGAAGCAGGTCTCCTGCTATACTTTAGACGCGCCCGCCGTTCATGCGGGACTTTTACAGCGACGGAAGCCCGAAGGAGTGCACATGACGACCGAAGCCACGACCGAAACTCAGCTCGTCACCATCACCGAAGCCGCGATCGAGAAGGCGAAGGCGCTCCTCGAGGCGCGTGAGTTGCCCGAGGGCGCGCTGCGTGTGTTCGTGGCCGGCGGCGGCTGCTCGGGTTACCAGTACGGCATGGCCCTCGCCCGCTCGACCGAAGAGGACGACATCGTCCTGGAGCGCGGCGGCGTCCGCATCGTCGTCGACCCCGAGAGCGCCCAGTACCTCGACGGCGCCGAGATCGACTATGTCGACGAGGTCATGAAGAGCGGCTTCAGCATCTATAACCCGAACGCCACGAAGAGCTGCGCCTGCGGCTCCAGCTTCCAGACGGAAGGCGGAGGCGGCGAGGCGCGCCCCTGCGGTCACTAACCGACCAGTCCTTCCGCAGACCACCGGAAACACCGAAGGGGGCGCGCCATGCGCCCCCTTCGGTTATGTAGCTTTCGCGCAGGACGTACCCCGCAACCCCCTGCGCGGCTAGAGGACATTCCGCATCAGTTCGACGTGGGTCGTGAGGAAGGCCATCGCTTCGCGCGTGGCGCGGCGGAAGCGCGCGAACTCGGCGTCCTGCTGGGCGAGGTCGTCGAAGCGCTCCAGTTCCGCCATTGAATCGAACTCGCCGGCGATGGCGATCGCGTTCGTGCCGCCCGAAAGCGCGGTCCAGACGCTGGTTGTGGCGTCCACGCCGCGCTCCGCCTGATAGCGGAGCGCCTCCGAGAGGGAGAGCACGAACTCGCGTCCCTTGCCGGGCAGAACCTCGCCCGTCATGAGACGCAGGAAGCGGCGCGGGGCGGTCGCCTCCTCGGCGGAGATGAGCCCCTCGGAGTGGTAGGAGAGGCGGTGGATGGAGGCGTTCGTCTGCGCGGGCAGGAGGTGGTCCTCGACGCTGGCCCAGACGCCCGCGAACTGCGAATCCTGGGTGGAAAGGTCGTTCAGGCGCTCAAATTCTTCGAGCGTGTTGAAGTCCATGACGATGGAGACGGCGTTGGTCGTGCCCGTCATCGCCGCCCAGATAGCCGTGCGCGCGCGGATGCCGCGCTGGTCCTGGTGCTCGATGGCGACGCGCGCGGCCTCCAGGAACTCGGGCGTCCGCCCTCGCTCGACAATGCCGCGGATCAGACGCCGGTACATACACGCTCCCGACCGTTTCCGGCCTGCGCCAGTGTAGCAGGCGCGCTCACCGGCCCTTGAACGAAGGGTCGCGCCGTTCGAGGAAGGCGGTCATCCCCTCGCGGAAGTCCTCGCTGCCGAACATGGGCCGCAGTTGCAGGTAGGTGTGGTCGACCGCCGCCTCGAAGGTCTCGTCCATGCCAAGCCGCATCATGCGCTTCGTCGCCTGAACGGAGTAGGGCGCGTTGCTCGCGATGCGCGCCGCCACGGCCGCCGCCTCGTCCGCCAGCTGGTCGTGGGGGACGACGCGATTGACGAGGCCGAGTTCGAGCGAACGCTGCGCGTCCAGCACCTCGCCCATGAACGCGATCTCGGCGGCCTTCGCCCAGCCGACGAGGCGGGGCAGGTACCAGGTGCCGCCGGACTCGGGGAGAACACCCCGCCGCACGAAGACGGCGCCGAGCTTGGCCTGGTCGCTGGCGATACGGATGTCGCAGCCGAGGGCGAGGTCCATGCCATAGCCCGCGGCGGCGCCGTTGAGCGCGCAGACAACGGGCTTGTCCATGCGATGCAGGACCAGGGGAGGGGTGTTATGCAGGTCGAAGAGGCGCAGGTCGGGAGCGGCGCTGTTCTCGCTGTTCTCATCGTCGGCGCGCGCCTTCAGGTCGAGACCGGCGCAGAATCCCCGGCCGGCGCCGGTGAGCACAACAACGCGGATCCCGGGGTCCACGTTGGCGCGGTCGAGCTCGGCGGAAAGCGCGGCCAGCATGGGACCGCTGATCGCGTTGAGCCGTTCCGGACGGTTGAGGGTAAGGGTCAAGACGCCGTCGCCTCGGTCGACGATCAGTTCGGGGGTGGACATGGGTTGGCCTCCTGTCGCGGGGGAGTGTTCCACGCCTTGCGGAGGCGGGCAATCAGCGCAGCAGAAACTGGCCGAGGGTCAGGCCGCTGGCGCGCGCCTGCGCCGCCAGTTCCCGCCCCACCCAGCGGAAGTGCCACGGCTCGTAGCTATACCCCGTGACCTGCTCCTGGCCCTGCGGATAGCTCATGATGAAGCCGAACTCGTGGGCGTGTTCGGCCAGCCAGCGCCCTTCCGGCGTCTCGCCAAACGCCTCGACCAGCTCAAATCCGACGGCCCCGCTGGAGAAGTCGACGGTTGTGCCGAGCTGATGTTCGCTGTGTCCGGGGCGTGCGCTCACGCGCGAAGCCTGTTCCAGCCCGAGCTCATCGACGTGGTACTGGAACGTGGCGCGCTGCGTCTCGAAGCTGCGATAGCTGCTCACCACCGCCAGCCGGCGCCTCTCCGCGGAGGCCGCTTCCAGCAGCGCCAGCAGGTCGGGAAGCGTGGCCCCGGTGACCCGCTGGAGGCCGTGAGCGTAGGCCTCGGGGATGGCCACGAGACCGGCGGGTTCGCAGTCCGCCTCCAGCCGGTGGAGCTTGTCGAGCGGCGCCTCGATGTCCCCGCACGGGACGATGAACACCCCGTCAGCGTTGGGCGTGGCCGTCTCCGGCGTCGGGGAGGGAGTTGGGGTCGGCGTTGGGGAGGAGGCGGCATCGGCGGGGGACGCCTCCGCCCCGGCCTCCCCCGGAGTGGGGGAACGCGCCACCAGCACGCCCTCGACAGCCGCATCGTTCCCGCAGGCGATGAGCAGGAGGGGAAGCAGGAGAACGGGAAGGGCGATGAGCCTGCCAGCGGGCATCCCTCCGAGGATAGCGTGGACCGCGATTGCCGCCAGTTCAGGCCATGGCGGAGGTCCGTGAACGAAGCGGTCAGGCGGTCTGAAAGTGGCTGATGCGGGGGTCGCGTCGCACGTCGTCGACGAACGCGCGCAGCAGGGCGTTCGTCATGGCGGGGTTCTCCAGCTGGAGGAAGTGGCCTGCGTTGGTGACGGGCTCCTGGCGGAGGAAGAAGGCAATCTGCCGCAGGCGCTCCGGATCGCCCAGCGGCTGGCTGCCCCACAGCGCCATGAACGGCTTCTTGTCCGCGGCCTGCAGGAGCGCGCCGAGATGCTGGGCGAAGTACCCGTTATCGGTGAGCTGACCCGCGGCGACCTCCGGATCGCAGGCGAGCATGCGATCCTCGACCTGCTCACGGATCGCGGGATCGGAGCCATCGCCAAAGAACCGCTCGAAGAAGACGCGGGCGGGTTCCATGGAGCCCGCCTCGCGCAGCTGCGCGGCCAGCCCGCCCATCGCCCCGCGCGCGGCCGAATCGAGGGGCGGGTCAACCATGACGGCGCCGATCACGCGGTCTTCGTGGCGGCTGTTGACGAGCAGCGCGGCCAGCCCGCCGATGTCGTGCCCCGCCACGATGGCGGCCCCCAGGCCGCGCTCCTCGATGACGGCGGCGATGTCGTCAGCGGCCTGCGTGAGGTCGTAGGGCGGGGTCGGGGATGAGTCGCCGCAGCCGCGCAGGTCAAGCGTCAGACAGTGGAAGTCCCTTGAGAGGTCGGCCATCTGGGGGCGCCAGAAGGAGCGGCTGCCGGCCCAGCCGTGGACGAACAGGAATGGCGGCGCGCCCTGCCCCGCCTCGTCGTAGCCGAGCGAGGCGCCCCCGATCGTGATCTGCGCCATTACGCGCCGCCGCCCCCTCGCCGCCGCCGGCCGCGCGCGAACAGGAGCGCGCCCGCGGTTGCGACCGCCGCCACTCCCAGCGCCGCCGCTCCGGCGACAAGCGCCCTTGCGGGGAACCGGCGCTCGCGGGAGCGCCAGCCCCGCCGCAACTCCTCGATGTTCTCGGGGATGAGGAAGGGGTCGGCGCCGGAAGCGGGCTCGGGGAAGCGGCCAGCCTCAACATCATCGAGGAACTCGGTGACGGCGTTGGTGAAGCCGTCAGGATTGTCGCCGGGGACGCTGTGGCCCGCCTCGGGCACGACCACGAGCCGCGCCGCGCGCATCTCCGCGACGACGCCTTCCGCGACCTCCTGACTGAGGATGTCGCTCTGGGCGCCGCGCACGAGCAGAACGGGCGGGGTGAGCGCGTGGAAGCGCTCGCGGAGTTCGTCGGCGCTGAGCTGGCTGCCGGAGCGGACAGCCCCTTCGCCCTCGCGGAAGCGCTTGTCGAACTTCCAGGTCCACTTCCCGTTCTCCAGCGGACGCAGGCGGTGGCCCATCCGCTCGCGGATGTTCTCCTCCGTCCGGCGGCTGTTGAAGCGCATCGCGTTCTGAACGAACTCATCGAAGTCGAGTTCATCGGGGCCGCGCGTGAAGCGCATGATGTTCTCGACGCCCTCGCGGGCCGCCTCCGGGCCGACATCGACGAGGATGAGGGCGCTCACCCGCTGCGGATGCTGGAAGGCGTATTCGACGGCGTTCAGGCCGCCCATGCTGTGGCCCATGAGGATGAAGCGGTCGAGGCCCAGCCGCTGGCGTATCTCCTCGACATCGGCGACGAAGGCTTCGCGGGTGTAGTCGCCATCCGCTGACCACTCACTGTCGCCGTGGCCGCGCTGGTCGAGGTTGATCAGGCGGAAGCGGTCGGCGGCGCGCTGGCCGAACTCATCGAACATATGGCCAGAGACGCCGAAGCCGTGGAGGGCGAGGATCACGGGGCCGTCAGCGGGCCCCCACTCCTGAAAGGCGAGGGTCAGGCCGCCGCTGGTGACCGTGCGCTCACGATAGGTCGCAGTCAGGACGCTCGCCTCCCCCGGAACGGTTCACGGCGGCGCAGAAGGCGCGCCGCACGCTGCGATGATAGCACCATGGGCGGCGGGGCCGCGCGAGAAAGAGGCTAGGCGCCGGGCTCGATGTAGCGTTCGACGACCCACGTGAGCGCGTCCGAGGCCGTGACCATGCGGTAGCCCTCGCTGGCGTCCACGGGCACGTGGCGGAAGCCGCCAGCGGCCATCTTGTGGAGCGCGACGGCGACGGGCTCGTCCTCCCGAATCCTGACGGGATCGGTCGTCATGTACTCGGCCACGGGCGCGTCGAGGGCGCCCCCCGGCTGGCCCGCGACCTTCTTGAGGACGTCCCGTTCCGTGAAGATGCCGCAGAGAGCGCCATCATCGACGACGAGCACCGCTCCGCCCCGGTTCTCGATGAGCAGTTCAACGGCCTCGCGCACGCTCGCGGCGGGGGCAAGGACGGGCGCCCGGTGAAGCCGCAGCGAGCCCAGCGGCGCGCTGAAGGCGCTCTCGCTGATCGCTTGCTGGGTCTCGGGGATATCAACGCTGCGCAAGGGCTGGAGGCAGTTTTCGCAGCGATCGACGCCCGCGATGTTCGTCTCCCCGCAGTCGGGGCACTGGACCAGTTCGCTTCCAGAATCTCCGCTCATGACCGCCTCGCACGCGCTGTCCGGGGGGCTGCTCCCCGCTAGAGGACGTTCCAGGTCTCGGGGCCGGCGATGAGCGCCTCGAGGTCCGGCGCCGGGGCGAGGCCAGAGACATCGATCTGGTCCTGAACCAGTTCGTCATACGTTTCCCGCTCGACCTGCCGGAAGACGCCAAGCGGCACGGGGAAGTCAGGGTAGTCCATGCCGCTCAGGATCATCGGCAGGGCGATATCGTCCCGATCCGTGTCGTGAACCAGCAATTCCGCATCGCTCACGGGATTCTCGACCACCTCGGGCTGGAACCCGTTGAGACGGACGCCGTGCTCAAGATGCTTGCCATAGCGCAGCGGCTTGCCGTCTTCGAGATAGACCATGCGGTCCTGGCGCACGTCCTTGTCGGCGAACGAGGCGAAGGCGCCGTCGTTGTAGATGTTGCAGTTCTGGAAGACCTCGACGAAGGAGGCGCCCTTGTGGCGGGCCGCCTGCAGCAGCGTCGCTTCGAGGTGTTTGGTATCGCGGTCCACGGAGCGGGCGACGAAGGTGGCGCCGGCGGCGAGCGCGAGCTTGATCGGGTCAATCGGCATCTCCGTCGTCCCCAGCGGGGCCGACTTCGTGATCTTGCCGATGGGCGACGTGGGCGAATACTGGCCCTTCGTAAGGCCGTAGATGCGGTTGTTGAAGAGCACGACCGTCACGTTGAGATTGCGGCGGAGGAGGTGCATGAGATGGTTGCCGCCGATGCTGAGCCCGTCGCCATCGCCCGTGACGACGAAGACGGTGAGCTCGGGGCGGGCGGTCTTGAGGCCGGTGGCGATGGCGGGCGCGCGACCGTGGATCGTGTGGAAGCCGTACGTGTTCACGTAGTAGGGGAAGCGGCTGGAGCAGCCGATTCCGCTGATGAACACGATCTCCTCGCGGGGAACGTGAAGCTGGGGCAGGGCCTTCTGCATCTGCGCGAGGATCGAGTAATCCCCGCAGCCCGGGCACCAGCGCACCTCCTGGTCCGAGACAAAGTCCTTCCGCGTGAGGAGGGGGATCTCCTCCTCAATCGCTCCGTTGGTACTCGCTGCCGACACTGGATAGCCTCCCGCGGCGAAGGGCGCCGCTAGAAATCGAATGCAAAGGGACCGGCGACGCCCAGGACCTCGTCGATCTTCCCGCAGAGCTCGTTGATCTTGAAGGGCTGGCCCGCGACCTTGTTGAAGGGGATCGCGTCCACGAGGTAGCGCGCGCGGATGAGGACCGAGAGCTGCCCGTTGTTCAACTCTGGAACCATCACCTTTTCGTACCGCGAGAGTACGTCGCCAAGGTTGGCGGGGAAGGGGTTGAGGTGGCGGAGGTGGGCGGAGGCGACGGACTTGCCCTCCTCGCGCGCGCGCTCGCCCGCGCTGGTGACGGCGCCGTAGGTCCCGCCCCAGCTGAGCAGCAGCAGTTCGCCTTCCCCGGGGCCCGTCACCTCGAGGTCGGGCACATCCTCAACGATGCGCGCGACGCGTTCGGCGCGGGTAAGGGTCATCTTGTGGTGATTGCCGGGCTCGTAGTTGATATCGCCCGTCTCATAGGACTTCTCCAGACCGCCGACGCGATGCTCGAAGCCGGCCAGGCCGGGCACGGCCCAGGCCCGCGCGAGCGTGTCCGGATCCCGCTCGTAGGCATGGGCGACGCGGCCCTGCTCGGCCTGGCGGTACTCGACCGACGCGATGTCCTCCAGTCTGGGGATGCGCCAGGGCTGGGAGCCGTTCGCGAGGTAGCCATCGCTGAGCATAATCACGGGAACCATGTACTTGAGGGCGATGCGGAAGGCCTCGATAGCCGTCCAGAAGCAGTCCCCGGGGGTGGAGGGCGCAAGAACGGCCACGGGTGAGTCGCCGTTGCGACCGTACATCGCCTGCAGCAGGTCCGCCTGTTCGGTCTTGGTGGGCATGCCCGTGCTGGGGCCGGCGCGCTGCACATCGAGCACGACGAGCGGAAGCTCGGCCATGACCGCCAGGTTCAGCCCCTCGCTCTTGAGCGCGAGGCCGGGGCCGCTGGTGCCGGTCAGGGCCATCTGGCCCGCGTAGGACGCCCCGATGGCGGCGCAGACGGCGCCGATCTCGTCCTCCGCCTGCATCGTCTTCACCCCGAAGCGCTTGAAGCTCGCGAGTTCATGGAGGACGTCGGAGGCGGGGGTAATCGGGTAGCTCGCATAGAAGAGGGGAAGCCCCGCCAGATGCGAGGCCGTCACGAAGCCGAGGGCCGTCGCCTCATTGCCGCTGATGTGGCGGTAGACGCCGGGCGCGACCTCGGCGGGGGGCACCTCGTAGCGCTCGTGCACGAGTTCGCTGGTCTCGCCGAAGGCGTTGCCCGCGCGCAGCGCGCGCAGGTTCGCCTCCAGCACGACCGGATTCCGGCGGAACTTGTCCGCGGCCCAGCGCTCGACCGTGTCCAGTGGCCGGCTGAAGAGCCAGAGCACGAGCCCCAGCGCATAGAAATTCCGCGAGCGGAAGCGCTCCTTGGCGCCAAGTTCGAGCCCGTCCAGGGCGGCGGAGTTGTTTTTCGTGATGTCGAGACGGAGGAGGCGGTAGGAAGCGAGCGAACCGTCTTCGAGGGGATTGTTCTCGTAGCCCGCCTTGCGCAGGTTGGTGGCGTTGAACTCGCCGACATCAACGATGAGCAGGCCGCCGGGGATGAGATCTCCGAGATTCGTCTTGAGGGCGGCGGGGTTCATCGCCACCAGCGCGTCGGGGTTGTCCCCCGGCGTATGGATGTCGTTGCTGGAGAACGAGAGCTGGAAGCCGGAGACGCCCGGCAGCGAGCCGGTCGGGGCGCGGATCTCGGCGGGATAGTCGGGCAGGGTCGCGAGATCGTTCCCGTAAACGGCGGTCGTTCGCGTGAACTGCGTGCCCGTCAGCTGCATCCCGTCGCCGGAATCGCCGGCGAAGCGGATGGTGACGCGGTCACGCGTGGTGACCGCGTCCGTGCGTGGCGACTCGATTTCGGTTGTCATTCTCTATCCCCCCTCCCGCCTGGCCACAACCTGATGCGGTCGCGGCGGCAGGTTGAGCACTTCCTCGGGAAATGATTCGGCGAAATGCTGAAGCAGTTCGCCCAGGCGCGCCAGCCCGATAACGGCCCCGTCTTGCATGACGGGCAGCGTGCGGTAGTTATGGCGCTGCATGAGCGCGATCGCATCGCCCACGGTGGTCGTCGCGGAAATGGTGGCCGGATCGCGGGTAAGCAGGTCCGGGGCCAGCGGCTGGTCCCAGTCAAAGTCCTCCGACATGCAGCGCGTGAGCACATCGCGCTCCGTGAAGATGCCCACGAGTCGCTCCCCCTCGACGGCCAGCACGCACGAGCGCGCTCCGAGGTGCATCCGCTGGACCGCGGTGCGAACGGTAGCCGTGGGAGGGAGAAACACTGGCTCCGCGAGTGGGAGTTCGCCCACGCGCTGGTCAATGAACTTCGCGAGCCGGGACCGATCCATCCGTTCCTGACTGCTTTCGCGGGTCACGGGAGTCAGCTCCCGCGACGGCGCTTGTTCTCTGCGGAGTGTAGCGCCTTTTCCGCTTATACACGCACGCGCGCTCCCGCGCATGGGCACGCCTGCCGCCAGCGGACGGCGAGGCGTTACAATCGCGCGCGCCCATCGCGACGATCGCGCCGCGACTACTCGGCCGAAGGGGATTCAGGATGAACATCCGTGTTGTGGCCATCGCCCGCCCTGTGGGAACGGCGGGGGAAGAGATCGCCCAGCTCACCGCGGAAAAACTCGGCTTCCGCTTCTTCGATTATCAGGTCGTCCAGACCGCCGCGCAGGAAGCGGGCGTCTCCCCCGAGACCGTGAGCGAAGCGGAACACACGCCCTCGCTGCTGACCCGCATCCTCGAGGCGCTGGCGCGCAATCCAAGCATGCCCGTGGCCGCCTGGGCCGATCCCGTCCCCCTCGCGACCAACCCCCTGCTTACGTCAACCGAATACCGCAGCTTCATCGAGGACGTGATCCGCGACCTCGCGGACCAGGGCGAAGCGGTGCTGATGGGCCACGGCGCGCCCATGGTGCTCCAGGGCCGCGATGACGCGCTCAAGGTGCTCACGACCGGCTCCACGGAGCAGCGCGCGAAGCGCATCGCCGCGGGCATGAACGTTGACCTCGACACCGCCCGCGAGACCGTGACGCGCACGGACTCCGAGCGACAGGACTACTTCCGGCGCTTCTACAACCGCGCCTGGCTCTCCGCGGAGAGCTACGACCTCTGCCTGAACACCGATCGGATCACGCCCGAGCAGGCGGCCGCGATCATTACGCAAACCGCGCAGATGCACTGAGCGAGGGACCGCTCAGGCGCGCTCGAAGGCGACGATGGCGGCGCCAAGCAGAATCGCCTGAAGCAGCCCCGCCGAGCCGATCAGCCAGAGACCGGCGGCGCGCGTGCGCGTATGCAGGATGAACCCGAGGGCGAGGTTGACGGCGACCACGGCGCCCCCGACCGCGCCAATGCGCAGGAGTTCGGCGCGTTCGCCGATACGCACGACGCCCGTGGCGCGGGGGAAGTCGATCTGCACCAGGGCGGGCAGGTCGGGATACTGGCTGAAGAGGTAGCCGCCAAGACACCCAAGCGCCACCAGCACGAACGTAAAGGCGAACCAGGCGCCCCCGTCCCGCCAGAGGGGCAGAACGCTCACCCCGTGCGGTTCGACGCGCTGCGGCTCTTCCGGTTCGAACCCGACGATCAACCTGCGCGAACACGCCTCGGCGAAGGCGACCTGATCGGAGACCGTGAGCCCGTAGGAGCGTCCCTCCGTCACCACGAACACGTTGTCCTCGGGGCGGTTATGGGTCGCGAAGAAGAGGGCGGGGCCGACGCTGGAGGCCGCTCCCCGGCCGATATGGCAGCCCCACCAGTTCAATCCCCTCACCGTCTCTTCGCCGGCCGTGCGCCCGGGCACGACACGCTGAATATCGACGATGGGAATGATGACATCGCCCCCGCACCAGCGAATGCGAAGCGCGTTGTCGTCGATCTGGTACGCCAGCCGCGCGATCCCAAGCGTCCACCAGCCGAAGAGGAGGGTCAGCCCCCCGAAGAGGGCGACCACGACCCACGCCAGAAAGGTCGTGAGCTCGATGACGCCGCCCCCCGCGATCACGCCCGCGACGAGGGCGATGAACGCCGCCCAGAAGGTGAGCGCCCCGCCGACGATGACGCCGAGAGCGCGGGGAGGGTGGAAGGTCTCGGCGCCTACGACGCCACCCGCACGCGCGCCGGGGCGCACCATTGACGGTACTTCTCGCTCTTCCCGCGGATGACGTCGAAGAAGAGACGGGAGAGTTCGAGCGTGATGGGCCCGGGCTTGCCTCCCCTTACCGGGCGACGATCGATTTCGACCACGGGCGTCAGGTGGGCGGCCGTGCCCGTCATGAACACCTCATCGGCGATGTACAGCTCGGAGCGGTCGATCGACCGCTCCACGGTCTCGACGCCGAGCTCGTTGGCGGCGAGTTCGACGACCGTGGCGGCGGTAATGCCCTCCAGAACGTTATCCGCGGGGGAGGGGGTGATGAGCTTGCCGTCGCGGACGATGAAGATGTTCTCGCCGCTTCCCTCAGAGACATGCCCGTCGGCGTTGAGGACGATCGCCTCGTCGAAGCCATTCAGTTCGGCCTCGGACTTGGCGAGCGCGCTGTTCACATAGATGCCCGTCACCTTGGCGCGGGGCGGGATGCCGGTGTCGTCCACGCGCCGCCAGCTGCTGGTCTGGCAGCGGGCGCCCGCTTCGATATCGAGGTACGGGCCAAAGGGGGCGATAAAGATGAGCAGATCGCTCTCCAGCCCGTGCAGGCGCACCCCCAGGATCTCGGAGCTGAGGTAGACCATCGGGCGGATGTAGACGTCCTCTTCGTAGCCGCTACGCTCGACGATCTCGACAGTCAACTCGCAGAGCCTGTCAATGGGCTCGCGCATCTCCAGGCCGAGGATGTGGCTGCTCTGGGCGAGCCGTTCGTAGTGTTCGCGCATGCGAAAGAGGTAGAGGCAGCCATCCTCCGCGTTCCAGTTCCCGCGGATGCCCTCGAAGACCGCCGTGCCGTAGTTGAAGGCGTGGGTCATGACGCCCACCTTCGCCTCCTCCAGGGGGACGATCTGACCTTGGAAGTAGGCATGGGGGGCAGGCATCGGCGGTACTCCTCGGGCTGCTGCTTGACCGCCCCAGTATACGCGCGCGCCGCTACTGGTCCGCCGCGGGATCGCTGAAGAACGTCGGCTCGCGGCAGGCCTCCACAGAGCGCTCCCGCGCCGCCAGCCGCTCCCGCGCCTCTTCGTGCGGAAGCGGGGGCGGGAGCACGAGGGGACTTGTGGGGTCATCGAGCGCTTCCCGCAGGTAGTCGGTGAAGGCGGCGTGGAAGTCGCCAAGGTCGGCGGGCGGCGCGACCGCCTCCAGCTCCTCGATAAACGTCTCGATCACGGCGGCGATGCGCGCTTCCTCCGTTTCCACATGGATCGCGTCGGAGAAGCGGTCGAGGTTCGCGCACATGATGGCGAGGTAGGCGTCATCATCGACGGAGGCCGGTTCGTCCTCGCAGGCGACGGCCAGCAGGGCCAGCAGCCCGGAAAGGGCGCAAACGGCGAGGAAACGGGCCATCCCCGCGATCGTACGCGTGGGCGCCGTTGCGCTACAGCACGAGGCGGCGTCCCGCGCCCGAGGGCGACCGCCGCCAGTTCTCGACAACGTAGCGCTCGACGCCGCCGATCTCGCGCCGCTCCATGCGACAGCGTCGGGGGGCTTCGAGTTCGCGGCGGGCGGCTCGCGTCCAGCGCGTGAGCCCCTCCGCGTCGGAGACGGGGAGCGCGTCCCCGGCGTCGAGCAGGAACCCGACGCTGGCGGCGCCGAGGGCCTGCAACCAGCCGGTCATGAGTTCCGCGAGGGCCATGTGAAAATCGCGATCGCCGAAGGTGACGGCGAGCCGCGCGGCCCCGCTCTCGCCGCCCGCGAGCAGCAGCGAGGCGCCCGGCGAGGGCGCCGCCAGCGCCCCCGCGGCGGCGCGGACGTCCGCGAGCAGCGGCGGGAGCGCGACCGCTTCGGGGGGCGCGCCCAGCGCGATTTCGGTGGCGTGCGCGTCGTGCAGATCGCCGAGCCCGCCGCCATCGAGCCAGTCCCGCCAGGCGCCCCCGCCGTCCGACAGCGTCGCCGCGACGGCGGCCTCCTGCTCAGCCGCGGAAGCGATGAGCGCGACAGCGGCGGCGTAGGCGCCCCATTCGATCGCGTGCAGCGCCTGCAGCCGCGCGAGCCACGCCCGTGAGCCGGTCACGAGCAGCGCCGCTGCCGTCACATTGCGGTAGCGCGAGCCAGCGGCCTCCTCCGCGACAGCTGACTCACGCCGCAGCCCTTCGAGGATTAACTCGACGGACTCGCCGAGGACGAATCCAGTCTGGCGGTAGGCGTCCGCCGAACCGGCGGCGCCAGCGGGAGGACGCGATGAGCGCTCCGCCTCGGGGAAGACGCGCGGCGGGGCGACGCGAAACGGCGGCATGGATGGGCCCTAGTGCCGGTCGCGCGGACGGCGGCGGCGACGGGAGCGGCTGGGCGGAGCGGACGGCGCCTCTGCGGGGGGGCGCGGCCCAAGCTGGCGGATCGCCTCCCAGCCGGCGTAGCTGGCGCTCGCGCCCAACTCCGCCTCGATCTCCAGCAAGCGGTTGTACTTCGCCGTGCGTTCGCTGCGGGCGGGCGCGCCCGCCTTGATCTGCCCCGCGCCCGTGGCCACGGCGAGGTCCGCGATAAAGGTGTCCTCGGTTTCGCCTGAACGGTGGCTGATAACCGCCGTCCACCCCGCGCGATGGGCGAGATCGATGGCGTCGAGCGTCTCGCTGAGGGTTCCGATCTGGTTCAGTTTGATGAGCACGCTGTTGGCGGCGCCCTCGTCGATGGCGCGCTGGATGCGCTCCGGATTGGTCACGAGGAGGTCATCGCCCACGAGCTGCACGCTGGCGCCGAGGCGCGTCACGAGGGCGCTCCAGCCTTCCCAGTCATCCTCCGCGAGGCCGTCCTCGATGGAGGCGATGGGATAGCGCGCCGCCCAGTCCGCCCAGTGCTCGATGAGCGCCTCGCTGGAGAGCGTGCGCCCCTCCTTCTCCAGGACGTACTCGCCTCCCTGGTACAGCTCCGTCGTGGCGGGGTCGAGGGCGAGGACGAGATCGCTTCCCGGCAGGTAGCCCGCGCCCTCGATCGCCTCAAGGACGACCTCGACGGCGGCTTCGTTGCCGGGCAGGGACGGGGCGAAGCCGCCCTCGTCGCCGACGGTTGTGCTCAGCCTGCGTTCGCCGAGGACGCCCTTGAGCGACTGATAGACCTCGGCGCCCATACGCAGCCCTTCGGAGAAGCTCGCGGCGCTGGCGGGCATCACCATGAACTCCTGGAAGTCGGTTGAATCCTCGGCGTGGCGGCCGCCGTTGAGGATGTTGAACATGGGAACCGGCAGGCGGTGCGCGGCGGCCCCGCCAAGGTAGCGGTAGAGGGGTTCTTCGGCGGAATCGGCGGCGGCGCGCGCGACCGCGAGGGAGACGCCGAGCGTCGCGTTCGCGCCCAGACGGGCCTTGTTGGCGGTGCCGTCGAGCTCGATGAGGAGGCGGTCCACGGCGCGCTGATCGGCGGCGCGCTGCCCGATGAGGGCGGCGTTGATCTCGGAGTTGATGCGCTCGACGGCCTTGCGCACGCCCTTGCCGCCGAAGCGGCGGGCGTCGCCATCGCGCAGTTCAACGGCCTCGTAGGCGCCCGTCGAAGCCCCCGAAGGCACCGCCGCCTGCCCCACGGAGCCGTCTTCGAGCAGCGCCGAGACCTGCACCGTGGGATTCCCGCGCGAATCGAGGATCTCACGCGCGACCAGCTCTTCGATCAACATCACAGGGCGCCTCCTTCGGCCAGCCGTTCGCAGGCGTCGATGGCGGCGCGCGCATCGTCGCAGGCCACAAGCGGGACCGCGCCGCCATCAGGAAGCGTCAGCCGCCAGCTCCCCAGCGTCATGACGGGGCGGCCAATGATGAGCGCGAAGGCGATCTCGCTGAGCGTGCCGTAGCGCCCGCCGATGGCCACGAGGGCGTCGGCGCTGCGGGGAATCATCGTGTTCCGCGCGAAACCCACGCCGGTGACGATGGGCACGGTCACGAACTCGTTCATCTCGCCGCGATCATCGCCGGGGAGGATGCCGACGGTCACGCCGTCCCCGGAACGGGCGCCGCGGCACGCCTCGCGCATGACGCCGCCGCGTCCGCCGCAGACGAGGGTATGGCCGCGTGCGGCGATCTCCCGACCGACGGCGAAGGCCGCCTCGCCCTCCTCGGGGCTGCACGTCTCGCCGCCGATGACGCCGATCATCATCCCGCGTCCTCTTCTTCCGCAGCGGCTTCGATGGGCACGAGCGCGTCGGGACTTTCGAGATAGTCGATATAGAGGATGCCGTTGAGGTGGTCGATCTCGTGTTCAAGCGCTTCCGCGAGGAGGTCATTTTCCGCGCGAATGCGGACCTCCTTGCCCGTGGCGGGATCGATGCCCTTCACGAGCACCTTGACCGAGCGCGTGATCTCGCCGCGGAAGCCCGGCACGGAGAGGCAGCCCTCGTTCAGGCGGCGCTCCCCCGAACGCTTGACGATCTGCGGATTGAGCAGGGCGAAGGGTTCCGCCGGCGGCGTATCCAGCACGATGACCTGCAGGGGGATGCCGATCTGGGGGGCGGCGAGACCCACCCCGGGGGCGTCGTACATCGTCTCGAACATATCCTCGATAAGCTCGGGGATGCTGGAATCGCGCACGCGAACCCGCCGCGCCTTCTGCCGAAGAACGGGATCGCCGGCTCGCCGGATCGGGTGAAGCGCCACGCCTGATCATTGTACGGAGGCGCGCGATTAGGGCGACCGCGCCATCCCCGACCGCGCGTCGCGGGGACTTCGTGTACCACGTACACTAAGTCCCGTGAGCGATCCCCCGGAGGCGGACGGCCAGTATCGGGCGATTGTCATCGGCAGCGGCATGGCGGGGCTGTTCGCGGCCCTCGAAGCGAGCGCGCTGGGTCCGATTCTCCTCATCACCAAGGCGGAGCTGCACGAGGGCAGCACGCGTTACGCGCAGGGCGGCATCGCCGCCGCCATCGGGCCGAACGACTCCCCCGAGCAGCATCTGGCGGACACAGTCGTGGCGGGCGCCGGGCTCGTCGACGAAGCGATGGCGCGCATCCTTGTCGAGAACGCCCCGCGCTGCATTCGCGACCTCGAACAGTACGGCGTCAGCTTCGACCGCGAGGGCGACGGGCGCGCTTTCGGACGCGAGGGCGCCCACCGCCACGCGCGGGTGCTGCACGCGCAGGGCGACCGCACCGGCGCGGCCATCGAGACAGCGCTGGCGGACAGGGTCGAGCGCGGCCAGGTGACCATTCGCGCGCACACCCTCGCGACCAGGATTCTCTTGCGGGAGGGAGCGGTCTCCGGGGTGCGCGCCCTCGCTCTGGCCACGGGCGACGCGCTCGTCTTCGAGGCGACGGCGGTCATCCTCGCGACGGGCGGCGCGGGCGCGGCCTTCTCGCATACGACCAACCCGCCCGTCGCCACGGGCGATGGCGTCGCCCTCGCGTTCGAGGCGGGCGCGGAAGTGACCGACCTCGAGTTCTATCAGTTCCACCCAACCGCCTTCCGGCAAGCGGGCGCCCCGCCCTTCCTGATCTCGGAGGCGCTGCGGGGCGAGGGCGCGGTCCTGCGCAACGCCGGCGGCGAGGACTTCATGCCGCGTTACCACCGGCTGGCCAGCCTCGCCCCGCGCGATATCGTCGCGCGCGCGATGGTCGCGGAGATGCGCGCGCACGGCGCGGACCATGTCTGGCTGGACTGCGCCGCGATCACGCAGGTCGATCCCGTTGCGCGCTTCCCCGCCATCGCGGCCTTCTGTCGCGAGCATGGCGTCGACCTGCGCGAGGACCCCGTGCCCGTCGCGCCCGCAGCGCACTACCTCATGGGCGGCGTTCGCACGGACGCCTGGGGCCGCGCCACCGTGCCCGGGCTCTACGCCTGCGGGGAATGCGCCGCCACGGGCGTCCACGGCGCCAACCGCCTCGCGAGCAACTCACTCCTCGAAACTGTCGTCTTCGCGAAACGCGCGGTCGAGCGCATCGCCAGCGGGGAAGGCGGCGGCATGACGCCCGATCCGGCGTCGCGCGCGTTCACGCCCAAGGGGGGCGCGCCGCCCGATCACGGCGCCGTCCAGCGGCTCCTCTGGGAGCACGCCGGCATCGAGCGCTCAGCGGAGAATCTGGAGGCCGGGCTGACCGCGCTGGGTTCGTGGGCGGCGGCGCCCGAACAGGCGGTCTCGCGTGAGCAGTACGAGCGGCGCTGGCTGGCGGTGTTCGCGGAGCTGCTGCTGACAGCCGCGCTCAGACGCGAGGAGAGCCGCGGCGCCCACTTCCGCACCGATTTCCCCGAACGCGACGATGTCCGCTGGCGGCGGCGACAGGTGTTCTACCATGCTCGTTGAACCGCCGCCGCCTGGGGCCATCGAGGCCATCGTGCGGACGGCCCTGTCCGAGGACCGCGCCGCTGACGACATCACCACGCAGGCGACGGTGGTCGCGAACCTGAGCGCTCGCGGGCGGCTCATCGCGCGGGAAGCGGGGGTCGTCTGCGGACTGCAGATAGCGGCGCAGCTCTTCGCGACGCTGGACGCGCGCGTCTCACTCACGGCCCTCGTTGACGAGGGCGCCGCCGTCGCCGCAGGAACCGAACTTGCGACGGTGGAGGGACCGGCGCGCGCCATTCTCTCGGGAGAACGCAGCGCGCTGAACCTGATTCAGCGGCTGTCCGGCGTGGCCACCCTCACCCAGCGGTACGTCGCGGCCATCCGCGGGACGAACTGCCGCATTCTCGATACGCGCAAGACAACGCCGGGGTTGCGCGACCTCGAAAAGTACGCCGTCCGTTGCGGCGGCGGGACCAACCACCGCCGCGACCTCGCCGTGATGGCGATGATCAAGGACAACCACCGCGAGGCGCTCGCCCGTCAGGGGATGACGCTCACGGAAGCGGTGGCGGCCATCCGCGAGCGCTCGCCGGACGCGCCGGTCGAAATTGAGGTCGACGCGCTCGCGGAGCTGCCCGCGGCCCTCGATGCGCGCCCGGACTGGATACTGCTCGACAACATGACGGTCGCGGAGATGCGGCAGGCCGTCGGCGTCGTGGACGGGCGGGCGAGGCTGGAGGCGAGCGGCGGCGTCACCCTGGAGCGCGTGGCCGCGATCGCCGCGACCGGCGTCGACGCCATCTCCGCGGGCGCGCTCACGCACAGCGCGCCCGCGCTCGATGTCTCGCTCGATATCGCCTTCGAGGACGGGGACCGCTAGACGAAACCGGCGGAGCGGAGGAACGCCGGAGCCACGCGCACAGCCTCATCCGGCTCACGCTGGTCGATCTCAAGCGTGACGGCGTCGAGGGAGCGAAGCCCCGCGACGATCTTCGGCCAGTCAAGCTGGGCCGTGCCCGGCGCGCGATGGTCAAGCACGCCGCGAACATCGTGGACGTGCGCGCCCACGAGGCGCTCGCCGAGCGCCTCGAACCAGGCTTCGTGGGGGAAGAACCCGAGGCGGTCGAGCACTTCGGCGTGGCCGGTATCGTGCCAGTGCCCCACCTCCCCGCGCGAGAAGCCCTCGAGCAGGGCGGCGGTCTCATCGGGATGGGGGATCTGGTGAAAGTCGAGGCGATTCTCCAGTCCGATCATGACGCCGTGGGGACGCGCCGCCTCTAAAAGCCGCTCCAGCGTCGAGCGCGCCGCCTCGAGATGCGCGGGGGCCGCCTCAGCGCGCCGCGCCCGCATCTCCTCGCGCGCGTCAGCGGCGCGGGCGCTCCTGACGCCCGCCTGCCGGAAGAGGCGATAGAGCTCGGCGGTCGTGCCAGCGAAGGAGCCCTCGACCTCCCCAAGGTGGACGACCAGCGCCCCCGCGCCCGCCTCCGCCGCCCACGCAACGCTGCGGAGGGCGTGGCGCAGCGCGCGCTCGCGTTCGCTGGTCGTGGTCGCGGCCAGGTTCAGGTCAGCGTTGCTCTTCCCCCCGCCGACTTCGACATGGGGAGCGGGTTGGTGGATGGCCGCGATCGGGAGGACGCCGCTCGCGAGGATCTCGCGCAGCTTCGTCTCGGACGTCGAGTGCGAGACCTCGATGGCGTCGTAGCCAGCCTCGGCCGCGTACTCGGCGAAGGCCGCCCCGCTCTCGAAGCGCGGTTGCTGGGCGTACATGGTGGAGAGGACGAAGGCGGTCACGGTTACCCCCGGGGTTCGGCGGAGCGCCGGTGCGTCGCCCGCTGGATGGCCAGCGCGATCGCGGGCAGCGCGAGGGCCATCACAAAGCTGAGGATGAGCCCGAGGCCGTCATCGCGGTACAGAAGCGGAACGGCCAGTCCCCCCACCACGCCTGTGAACAGACTCAGGGGAAGATACCGCAACCCCGCCTTCCCGCGCGTGATCACGCTCAGGACCAGCCAGGGGACGAATCCGAGCGCGAGCCAGCCCAGAACGTAGAGCGTGAGGAAGATCAGGTCGAAGAGCACGGCGACCGGTCAGGTGATGAGGCGGCTGATATCGAAGAACGTAATCACGAGGATCCCCGCAAGCAACGCCGCAAACCCGACGAAGTGGACGAATCCCTCCTTCTCGGGAGAGACGCGCCGCCCCCCACGCAGCATCTCGATGACGACGAAGAGCATGCGGCCTCCATCCAGCGCGGGGATGGGCAGGACATTGAAGACCGCGAGCGAGAGGCTGAGCAGCGCCGCCAGCTCGATCAGGGGGCGCCAGCCCGCCTCTTCCACGATGTCCCCGGTCGTGCTGGCGATGCCGACGGGGCCAGAGAGGAGGGGCTGATCCGGGGCCGCGCCGCCGCTGCCGTTCACGCGCGCCTGAATCTCGTTCTTGGTGACGATGACGGCGTCGATCATCGCCCGCCAGCCAAGCGGCGCCGCCTCCCAGAAGGGCGAGGAGACGTTCTCCGTGAAGGGGAAGCGCTGGACGCAATCGACCGCGTTCCCGTCAGCGTCGACGCCGGCGCAGGCGCCGACGGGGGCGCCCACGCGGATGCCCGTGGGCCCCTGTCCGTCGGGGGGGCGCCAGCGCGCGTACACCTCCGCGACAAGCGTCGAGTTCCCGCGCACGATCTCCCATGTCTGCGTCTCTCCGAGAAAGCGGCGGCTGTGGAAGATCAGTTCGCTCACGTTGCGCACCTCACGGCCGTTCACGTCCATGACGATGTCGCCGGGCTGCAGGCCCTGTTCCAGCGCGCCGCCGTCGCGCATGGAACCGGAAATCACCGCGGTCGCGGCGGGGGAATCGGGCGCCACGTTCGCGATCTGGGCAAGGTTGAGGGCGCGTTCGCGCGGGACCATGAAGCCGGCGGTAAAGAGGATGAACGCAAGCGCGACGTTCATGGCCACGCCCGCAACCAGGATCACGAGCCGCTTCCAGTGCACGGCGGCGGCAAGGGAGCGCGGGTCCGCGGGATCCTCTTCGCCGAGCATGCGCACGAAGCCCCCGATGGGAAGCCAGTTAAGGGTGTACTCGGTCTCGCCCCGCTTCCACGACAATCCCTTGATGCGCGGCGGGAAACCGATGCCGAATTCGAGAACCTTGACGCGGAACGCCTTCGCCGCGAGGAAATGCCCGAGCTCGTGGATGACGACGAGGGGAACGAGGATGGCCGCGAAAATCAGCGCCGAGAGGAGGATGTCAGGAAGATCGAAGCCGCCCGGGAAGTTCACGCGCCAGCCCCCGCAGGCGCGCCCTCCGCGGCGGAACGCGCCCACTGATCGGCGGCGAAGATCGCCTCCAGGTCGGGATCGGGCGTCGACTCATGACGCTCCAGCGCGCGCTCGATGACGGCGGGAATGTCGAGGAAGCCGATCGCGCCCGCCAGGAAGCGCTCCACGGCGACCTCGTCGGCGGCGGCCATGGCGGCGGGCCAGGTGCCGCCGAGGCGTCCCGCTTCCATGGCCAGACGCAGGCAGGGAAAGCGGGAAAGGTCCGGTTCCCCGAAGGTGAGCTGGCCCGCGCCCGCCAGGTCGAGGAGGGGAGCGGGCGGCTCCGGCATGCGCTCGGGATACGCGAGGGCGCACTGGATCGGCAGGCGCATATCGGGCACGCCCAGCTGCGCCTTCACGCTACCGTCGCTGAACTCCACCAGCGAATGCACGATGGACTCGCGGTGGAGAACGACCTCCACGGCCTCCATGGGCGTGTCGAAGAGCCACATCGCCTCGATCGTCTCCATCCCCTTGTTCATGAGCGTGGCGCAATCGACGGTGATCTTGTCGCCCATGTTCCAGGTGGGGTGTTCGAGGGCCTGGGCGGGGGTGACGGCCGCGAGCGCGTCGGGCGCGAGGTCGCGGAAGGCGCCGCCGCTGGCGGTGAGCATGATGCGGCGGATGGCGTGCTCCTCCTCGCCCCAGAGGCACTGCCAGATGGCGGAATGCTCGCTGTCCACGGGACGCAGCTCGCCGCCGCCGCTGACCATGGCGCGGCGGATCAGATGTCCCGCCATCACGAGCGCTTCCTTGTTCGCGATGGCGACGGGCTTGCCCGCCTCCAGCGCCGCGATCACAGGCAGGAGTCCGGCGGCGCCGCCCGTGCCCGCGAGCACGATATCGACGTCATCGGCGACGGCCATCTCCTCCATGGGCAGCCAGGAGGCGCCCGCCCTCGCGATCGCGTCGTCGAGAGCGGCGTCGGGCGCGGCGGCGGCGAAGACGTAGCGCGGGGGCAAGCCGGCGACCTGCTCCGCGAGGCGCGCGGTGTTCCGTCCCGCCGCCAGCGCGACGATTTCAAAGAACTCGGGATGCTGGCGGACGACATCGAGGGTCTGGCGTCCGATGGAGCCGGTCGATCCGAGGACGGCGATGCGCTTGGGCGCCATGCGACCATCGTAGCCCGTGCCCGCGCCGCTGTCTGCGATCGCGCACAGGGCCCCTTCCCGTAGCATGACGCCATGCGTTGCCTCGTCACCGGAGGATGCGGCTTCATCGGCTCCCACATCGTCGACGCCCTCGTGGGGGAGGGCCACAAGGTGGTCGCGCTCGATGACCTCTCGGCGGGCGCGCGCGACCAGCTGAACCCGAACGCGGAGCTGGTGGAGGCCTCGGTGGCGGACGGGGAGGCCGTGCGCGCGGCGATGGAGGGGGCGACGTGGGTCTTTCACCTGGCCGCGCTGCCACGCGTCCAGCAATCCGTCGATGACCCCGTCGGGACGCACGCCGTCAACGTGAACGGCACGCTCAACGTGCTGCAGGCGGCGCGCGAACACGGCGTCGAGCAAGTCGTGATTTCGTCGTCCTCTAGCGTGTACGGCGAGCAGGACACGCACCTGATGACCGAGGACCTGGCCCCGAACCCGATGTCGCCCTACGGGCTGCACAAGCTCATCGGGGAGCAGTACGCGGACCTGTTCGCGTCGCTGTTCGGGATGCGGATTGTGTCCCTGCGCTACTTCAACGTGTACGGGCCGCGACAATCGGCGGAAGGCGCCTACGCCCTCGTGATCCCGCTCTTCCTGCGCCTTCGCGACGAGGGCAAGCCGCTGACGGTCTACGGCGACGGCGATCAGACGCGCGACTATGTACATGTGGAGGACGTGGCGCGGGCGAACCTGCACGCGGCCTCCTCCGAACTGCCGGCGGGGCGGGCCGTGGCCCTGAATGTCGGGTCCGGGGAAGAGACTTCGGTGAACGAAATCGCGGAGCTGGTGGGAGGGGAAGTGGAGCATATCTTCCCCAACCCGCGGGGCGCCTTCGAGGAGCAGCGCAAATGCTCCGATAACTCGCGCGCGAAGTCGGTGATCAGCTGGGAGCCGCGCATTCGGCTGGCGGAGGGGATCAAGTCCGTCCTCTAGCGGGACTGGGGCTAGACTGGCGGGGCGCGGGCGATTAGCTCAGCCGGTCAGAGCGCTTCGTTTACACCGAAGAGGCCGGGGGTTCGAGTCCCTCATCGCCCACCAGCGCAGGGCGCCGCCTTCTATATTCTAGTAGACGCCAGGGACGATGCGGTACCTGACCCGCGCACGGTACTCAGCCCACTTCTCGGCGCCATACTTCTCCGCGCAGTTCTTGTCGTCCTCCACCTGACGCAAGGTGAACAGGGAGACGACGAAGGCCATGTAGGTCCAGGCCCAGGGATTGTCGAAGTGTCCGAAGGAGAGCGCCACGGCGAGGCCAAAGAAGCCCTCGCCCATGTAGTTGAAGTGGCGGGCGACGCCCCAGAGGCCGCTGGTCAGGATCTTGCGATCGCCCGCCTCGATGTACTCGGGCTCGATGAGGCCGAGGAACTTGCGCTCAGGCCAGCGCTTGAAGGTGTACTTCTGCAGGTTGGCGCCCCGTGAAATGCCCCAGCCAAAGAGGAACAGGGCGGATGTCCCGATGATCCAGACGTACGTCCAGGCTGTCCCGAACCCGGGATCGGGGTGCGGGGCCATGCCGTAGAGCGGCAGGATGAACAGCCATCCGTAAACGATGTTGTCCCCCCAGAACATCTTGAAGCCCATCTTTTCGTGGATCAGATCGAAGGTGTAAAGCTGGACGCGCTCGAAGATGAAATAGTCAAACACGTAAAACGTGAAGATGGCCGCGTAGAGGAACACCCCCGGGTTGACGTCATCGACATTCGCAGAGTGCCAGGCGGCGCCGGACATGGCGTTGATTCCCAGCATCGTTCCACCGACGACATAGAACGTCATCTTCAGATCGAGGCGGTTATTGAAGAACGACAGCTCCTGGATGCGTCCGAGATAGAAGTCAATGAAGGGGTTTCGCTTCTCGACGCGAGGCTGGCTGTAGACCGCCATGGCGGTGAAGAGAACGGCGAAGGCGGTCCCGCCCGCGACAGCGTAGAGCGAGGTCCGGTAAAACCAGTCACGTTCCATCCCGGGGATGACCTCGAAGCCCCAGACCAGCGCCGCGAGAACGAACACCAGTATCCCGTTCAGTCGGTAGCTGCGGGGCTTGCCTGTCTGCGGATCGCACACATAGCCGGGTACCCATCGGGCCGGAAGGATGAGTTGCGCCACGGCAAAAGCGACAAAGATCGTCAGGGGCGTGAAGAGCCCCGCGATCTTCTCGCCTGTAGAAAGCTCGAACAGGTGCTCAATGCCAAGCCAGTCAATCATGGCCGCTCTCTTGCGCCAGCATCTCCACTCTTCGTGGGGGCAGTCTACCGACAGGCGCCGAGGCGCGTCCGGGCGTTTACTGGAATAAAGCGCCTAGAATAGGCGCCGTCCATGACAGCCCAGGCTCCCGACCGTCCACGCTACGAGGCTGACGAGAAGCCGCCCCTGCTGAGTTCACTCGGCTACGGGCTGCAGTTCAGCCTGCTCGCCTCCGCCACGCTGCTGGTGACCCCCGTGATCGTCGCCAATGCGGCCGCGCGCGGCGATTCCTACGTCACCTGGATGGTGTTCGCCTCGCTGGTCGTGGTGGGCCTCTCGACCATCATTCAGGTGCGGAGGCTTGGGTTCATTGGAGCGGGCGCCACGCTGCCCATGTTCACCGCCGCCTTCTCCATCCCCTTCTGCATCACTGCGCTGGTCGATGGCGGCCCGGCGACGTTGACGACGCTGGTCATCCTCTCCGCGATCGTGCAGATCGTGGTCTCGCGACGGCTGTCCGTCCTGCGCCGCTTCGTGACGCCGACGGTGGGGGGCACGGTCATGATGATCCTCTCCATCACGCTGGCGTCCGTCGTCTTCGACCTGCTGGATGAGGCGACAAAGGCGGAGCCCGAAGAGGCCTCGCTGACGGCGCTCGCGACGATGGTGGTGGCGGCGGCGCTGATGTTGCGCGGGTCGGCGCTGCTTCGCTTCTGGGGGCCGCTGGTGGGGATCGTGGTCGGCTGCGTGGTGGCGGGCGCCCTCGGCATCTTCGACACCGGCCGCATTACGTCCGCGAGCTGGGTCGGCGTGCCCTCGGAGGCGCCCGGACTGGCGCTCGATTTCAGCGTGGACTTCTGGGTGCTCGTGCCCGCCTTCCTCTTCCTCGGCGTCATCATCTCCATTCAGGCGAACGGCGCCGCCATCGCCATGCAGCGGGTTTCGTGGCGCGATAACCGCGCGGTCAGCTTCCAGAAGGTGCAGGGCGCGGTCGCCGGTACCGGGATGAGCAACCTGCTGGCCGGCCTCGCGGGCACGGTACCGAACGCCATCAATCCCGCCATGGTCTCCTTCACGCAGATCACGGGAGTGGCAGCGCGACGGCTCGGCTACTTCATCGGCGCCATCCTCATCCTCGTCGCCTTCCTCCCGAAGCTGTCCGCGGTGCTGAGCAGCATCCCCGGCCCGGTGATGACGGGGTACCTGATCATGGTCACCGGCGCCCTCTTCGTCGAAGGCGCGCGCACGGTCATCCAGAACGAGGAGAGCGAGGAGAAAATCGCCGTCGCGGGGGTGTGCTTCTGGATCGCGGCCTCGTTCCAGTTCGAACTGTTCCAGCTGCCGGACGTAGGCAGGGTCTGGAGCGCGCTGCTGAAGAGCGGCATCACCACAGGCGGGCTCGCCGCCATCGTCATGATCCTCTACCTCGAGCTGACCAACCCGCGACGGATGCGCTTCCAGTCACCCCTCAGCGTCGACGCCCTGCCCGAACTGAACGCGTTCATCACGCGGTTCGCGACGCGTCGCGGCTGGGAACCGCCCATGCATGACCGCCTGACGGCCGTAGCCGAGGAGACGCTGCTCACGCTCTCGCCGCTCGATCTGACCCTGGACGGCGCCGGGGAGGGGGATTCCGGCGATGAACGCCAGCTGGTCGTGCTCGCCTCAAGCGAGGGGCCAACCGCCAATCTGGAGTTCATCGGGGGAGGCGCGGGCGCCAACCTCGAAGACCAGATCCGGCAGATTCAGGAGCATGACTCCCTCACCGCGGTCGAGGAAGAGCTCTCCCTCGTGCTGCTGCGGAGCTACGCTGAATCGGTGACGCACCAGCAATACCACGATACGGATATCATTACGGTCCGCGTCGTTCCGCCCGAAGCGGAATAACACACGAGCGCAAAGGCGCAAAAGGGGCGACTAATGGCTGTCATCGACGATCTGCTTGAGAACAACGCCGGCTACGCAGCGAGCTTCGACAAGGGCGACCTGCCCTTGCCTCCCGCGCTTGGCCTCGCGGTCGTGGCCTGTATGGACGCGCGCCTCGATACGCACGCGCTGCTCGGAATCAGTGAGGGGCAGGCGCACGTCATCCGCAATGCGGGGGGCGTCGTGACGGATGACGCGATCCGCTCGCTCACGATCTCCCAGCGGCTGCTGGGCACGACCTCGATCATGCTCATCCACCACACCGACTGCGGCATGCTGACCTTCCGCGACGACGACGTGAAAGACGCCATCGCGGCGGATACGGGCATCCGTCCCTCCTTCGCGCTGGAGGCGTTCCCCGATCTCGACAGCGACATCCGCCAGTCGATCGCGCGCATCAAGGCAAGCCCGTTCATCCCGAATACGGACGATGTGCGCGGCTTCGTGTACGACTGCGCGACGGGCAAGCTGAACGAAGTCGTCTAGCCGCGCGATCGCGGTCCTGAACGCAGCCCCTTTGCCCGCGCTCCCCTAGGATCGCGGCATGGGCGAGGCCGTGATCGAGGCGCGCGGGCTGCGCAAGCGCTACGGCGCCGTCGAGGCCGTGCGCGGGATCGACCTGCGCATCGAGCGGGGCGAAGTGTTCGCGCTGCTCGGGCCGAACGGGGCGGGCAAGACCACCACCGTTGAGATTCTCGAGGGACACCGCCCGCGATCCGCCGGCGACGTGCGCGTCCTCGGCTTCGACCCGGGCCAGAGCGCGACGGCCTTTCGGGAGCGCACCGGCATCGTCCTGCAGCGCACCGGGCTGGAGCCCTACCTCACGGTCGCGGAGACGATCGAGATGTTCCGCGGGTACTACCCCCGCCCCCTGCCCCTCGAAGACATCCTCGCGATAGTCGGACTGGAGGAGCAGCGCGACCAGCGCGTGCGACGCCTCTCGGGCGGGCAGCAGCGGCGGCTCGATGTGGCCGTAGGCCTCGCGGGCGACCCCGAACTGCTCTTTCTCGATGAACCCACAACGGGATTCGACCCCTCCGCGCGACGCGGCGCCTGGACGATGATCCGCAGCCTGCGCGACCTCGGAAAGACCGTGCTCCTGACCACCCACTACCTGGACGAGGCGGAGGCGCTCGCCGACCGCGTGGCCATCATGGTGAGGGGCGAGATCGTGAAGGAAGGCGCGCCCGCGGCGCTCGTCGCGTCCGGCGCGGACGCCGTCATCCGCTTCCGCGCGCCCCCGCGCGCGCCCCTCCCCGAAGGGCTGGACTTCCGCGAGGACGGCGACGGCCGCGTCGCAGCGCGCTCCGCCGACCCCACCCGCGACCTGAACGCCCTCACCGGCTGGGCGCTGGCGGAAGGGATCGCGCTCGCCGACCTGACCGTCACGCGGATATCGCTGGAGGACGTCTTCCTGCAGCTGACGGACGAAGAGGCGCCGGCGTCATGAGGGCGATGGGCCTCGCCATCCGCCAGCTCAAGTACCAGCATCGCGCGTTCCTGCGCAACCCCGCCGCCGCCTTCTTCACGATCATCTTCCCGCTCCTCTTCCTCGTCATCCTCAATCTCATCTTCGGGAACAGCGACATCGACACGGGCGATCGCGTGATCAGCGGCGCCACGTTCTACATTCCCGCGATCGCGGCGCTCACGGTCGTGAACTCGTGCTACACCTCGCTGGCGATGAGCTGGGTTTACGACCGCGACGGGGGCATTCTGAAGCGCTTGCGGGGCTCGCCCCTGCCGCCGTGGGCGTTCCTCTTCGGGCGCGTCAGCCACGCCGTCCTCGTGATGCTGATCTTGATGGTGGTGGTCGTGGCCTTCGGACGGCTCCTCTACGGCGTGGAGATACCGGGGGAGACGATGCCCGCCGTGATCGTCACGCTGGCGGTGGGGGCGTTCGCGTTCTGCACGCTGGGGCTCGCCATCGCGGCGGTCGTGCCCAACGCGGACGCCGCGCCGGCGGTCGTGAATGGCTCAATTCTGCCCCTGCTCTTCATCTCCGATGTGTTCATCCCGCCGGACGCGGGCACGCCGGCATGGGTTGAGCAGGTAAGCGGGCTATTCCCCGTGCGCCGTCTTTCGGAGGCGTTGCAGACGGGTTTCAATCCGTTCGAGACGGGTCTCGGGTTCGAGCCCGTCCATCTGGCCGTCATCGCCGCGTGGGGGGTGGCGGGACTGTTTATCGTCCTGCGCTTCTCCTCGTGGGAACCGAGAGTCTGAACGCCTCAGGGAGCGAACGATGGATATTTCCTGCGCCTTTCCAGCGAACAGCGACGCCGTCGAGGCGGCGGTCCTGGCCGAGGAACTGGGCTACGAGCGAGTCTGGATCTATGACTCGCCCGCGCTCTACCACGACGTCTGGGTGACGCTCGCGCGGATAGCGGAGCGCACCGAACGCATCGGGCTGGGCCCCGGGGTTCTGGTCCCGCGCCTTCGCCATCCGATGACGCAGGCCGCCGCCATCGCCACGCTGGCGGAGCTGGCCCCCGGACGGCTGGCCGTAGCCTGGGGCGCGGGCTTCACAGGGCGCCTCGCGATGGGCCAGCCGATGCTTTCGCGCCGTCAGTTCGAACGCGGCGTGCGGCAAACGCTCGCGCTCCTGCGGGGCGAGGCGGTAGAGGTGGACGGGGCGGCCACGCAGATGCTGCACTCCGACGGCTTCGCGCCCCCGCGTCCCATCGACGTACCCGTTTTGGTGAACGCGCAGGGGCCGAAAGGGCAAGCCTTCGCGCGCGAACTTGGGTGCGGCGTGACCGTGAGCTTCCGTCCTGTGCGCGGATTCGCGTGGTGCGCCGTGCTCAGCACAGGTACCGTCCTCGACGCGGGTGAATCGCCGCGTTCGGAGCGCGCCTTCGCGGCGACGGCGCCCTCGCTGGCGGTCCGCTACCACGGTCTCGCGGCGCGTGGTCAATCGCTTGCGGGCCTGCCGGGCGGCGAGGCCTGGGAGGCCTCCATTGCGACCGTTCCCGAGCGCGAGCGGCATCTCGAAATCCACCGCGGGCACCTGGTCGAACTGAACGAACACGACCGCCGCGCGCTCGATCGCGAGCGCGACGGACCCGCGCAGCTCACGGGCGCGGTGGATGAGATACGCGAGCGGCTGGCGGCCATGGAGGCGGGCGGCGCGACCGAGTTGATGTGGCAGCCGATGGGCCCCGATATCGAGCGCGAGTTGCGCGCCTTCGCCGCCCTCCTGCCGTAGCGTTCCTCCCCGAGGCTGTAGGCTGAACCGCCATGTTCCTCCCCTCGGTCGTTCCGCCGGACGAGACTGACTGCGCGAGGCTGTGGATGCTCGTGCAGCGCGACCGCGTGCTGTTCCGCGAGGCGGACGCGACGCTGGCGGGAGCAGAACAGGCGGAGCGCCTGCCACGGACCGGCAGCGCGCATTTCATCGGGACGCTCGATGGACAGCCCGTCTGGGCGGCCGCGGTGAACGATGCGGCGGAGGCGGACGCGGGATGGCGCTTCTGCGACCTTTTCTCGGTCTACGGGATCGTGGGGGAAGCGCTCTGGATGGCGGCGGGGCGGGCCGTGCAGATCGTTGAATGGGAGCGCATCAACCGCTTCTGCGGGCGCTGCGGCGTCCCCAATGAACTGGTCGCGGGGGAACGGGCCATGCGCTGCCCGCAGTGCCGCCTGCTGCGCTTCCCCCAGCTTTCGCCCGCCATCATCACGCTCGTGCACCGGGGCGGCGACGTCTTGCTGGCGCGCAGCCATCGCTTCCCCGAGGGGCTCTACAGCGCCCTCGCGGGATTCGTCGAGCCGGGCGAGACGGTCGAGGGCGCGCTTGTGCGGGAGGTGGAGGAAGAAGTGGGGCTGCGCGTGAAGAACCTCGAGTATCGCGGCAGTCAGCCGTGGCCCTTCCCCAACTCGCTCATGCTTGGCTTCTTCGCCGAGTACGAGAGCGGCGAGATCGTGCTGGAGGAAGCGGAGATCGCGGCCGCGGACTGGTTCCCCGTCGACGCCCTGCCGAACATCCCGGGAGGGATCAGCATCGCCAACCGCCTGATCACGTCCTGGGTCTCGCGCCACACTGGAGGGTAGGCTCATGCGCGCCGCGGTTCAGCTGGTCATCATCGTGGGAGGCCTTGCCGTCGTGCTCTTCGGGGTCGTGCAGCCCGACGGCGGCGGCACAGCGGCCAGGGGGCGACCAGTGTTGGGAGAGGCCATCACGGCCACGCCGCCGCCCACGGAACCGCCGCCGGAACCGGAGAGGCATCGCGCCGTCATCCCGGGGATGGCCGCTGACTGGATCCCCGAAGGGTGCAGCGCCAACGTCCCCGACCCCTGCGCCCTCCCCATCACGAACCTGACGGTGATGAGCGCGGACGGCGCGCGTTCGGTGGCGCTGACCGTCGAAATCGCGGACCGCGCCGATCAGCGCACGCGGGGGCTTATGTTCCGCGAGTCGCTGGATGAGCTGGCGGGGATGCTGTTCGTATTCGAGGGCGAGCAGCATGGCGGCTTCTGGATGCGCAACACGCTCATCCCCCTCGACATCGCCTATCTCGGCGCGGACGGCACGGTGTTGCAGATCGTGCAGGGCGTCCCCCTCAGCGAGGACGTCCTCTGGGCCGCGCAGGGCTACTGGTACACGCTCGAAGTGAACGCCGGCTGGTTCGGGCGCCACGGGCTCGGCGTCGGCGATCGCGTCGCCATACCCCCCGAATTCGCGCAGGAACGCTAGCCGGCCGCCTCCATGGCCGCGCTCAGGCGGGGGAAGAGCGGTCTCACGTTCTTTGAACCGATGGCGCCGAGCTCCTCCCCGCTGAAGCCCGCTTCGTTGACGAGGAAGGCGATCGCCTCGTCGACGTCCGCGCGGGAGAAGGCGGGGTAGTCAGTCCCAAAGACGATGTGGTCAGCGTCGGCGACGGTGCGGAGGCTGGGGAAGGCGTTGGGGTGGCAGCTCACGGCCACATCGAAGTACAGGCGTCCGAGATAGGCGGCGACCCCGCGGGGAGCGGTCGTCAGGAACGGTTCCGCGCCATCGGAACGGGCGACGCGACCGGCGATGTAGGGGAAGCAGCCGCCCGCGTGGGCCATGATCCAGGTCAGGTTTCCGTAGCGCTCGAAGGCCCCCGAGGCGAGCAGGCTGCCGATCGCGCGGGTCGTCTCCACGGGGAAGTCGACGACCGCCGGCGACAGGTTGGGGATGCCGATGTGCGACTTCGTGGGGTGCAGGTGGATGGTCACGCCGCGATCGTTCATCGCCGCCAGGACGGAGTCGAAGCGCTCGGCCCCGATCAGGTCCGGCCCGACGCCGCTGGGAAGGAGGACGCCGTCCATGCCGAGGTCATCGAGGGCGCGGTCGAGTTCCGCGCGCGCGGCGGCGGGGGCAACGAGGGGGAGCGTGGCGAAGGCGCCGAAGCGATGGGGCCAGCGGCGGGCGACGCCGGCAAGATAGTCGTTCGTCGCGCGGTGAAGGAGGACGGCGGCCTCAGGGTCGCGCACATCAGCGACGAAGATGAGGGGCGTGAGCACGGCGGCGGCGATGCCGCTCGCGTCCATCGCCTCCAGCGCCGCTTCGGGCGTCCAGCCGCCGCCCAGGGCAAGGCCCGCCTGCTGCGCGGCTTCGGCGATCTCGGCCGCGGGCGCGTGATGGTGTACGTCGATCAGGCCATCCATGACGATTCCTCCCTCAGGGGGCGCCGCATGGCCCCGCGCCAATCGTAGGGGAACGGGAGGGGATGGGCGCGCGCTTCTGGTAGCCTTGCGCCGCAGGAGGGATGCGATGCGCATTGGCGCGATGATCGGCGGACGGCAGGACCTCGAGGGTCTGCTGGCGCGCACACAGGAACTGGAGGCGCAGGGTTTTGACAGCGTCTGGATGCCGAACGTCTTCGGGCTGGACGCGATGGGCGCGTTCACGGTGATAGGACGCGAGACCGCGCGCATCGAGCTCGGCACGGCGGTCGTGCCCACCTACGCCCGCCACCCCGTGACGATGGCGCAGCAGGCGCTGACCGTGCAGGCCGCCTCAGGCAACCGCTTCACGCTCGGCGTCGGGCTCTCCCACAAGTTCGTGATCGAGGATATGTGGGGACTTTCCTTCGAGCGGCCCGCGCGGCATATGCGCGACTACCTGGAAGCGCTGCTGCCGCTCCTGCGGGGCGGCGAGGTGAACGTCGAGAACGGGAGCTACCGCGTCCGCGCGACCTACGGCGTTCCCGGAAGCGAGCCCCCGCAGACGCTGCTGGCGGCGATGGCGCCGCGCATGCTCGCGCTCGCGGGGTCGGTGGCGGACGGCACAAGCCTCTGGATGACCGGTCCGAACACGATCGAGACCTACATCCTGCCAGCGCTGCGGGAGGCGGCGGAACGCGCGGAGCGCGAGGCCCCGCGCGTCGTGGCGGCGTTCCCCATCGCCCTCACCGATGACCCGCAAGACGCCCGCCAGCGCGTCGGGAGGATGCTCGCCAACTACAGCCCCATCCCCTCCTACCGCGCGATGCTGGATCGGGAAGGCGCGGCGGAACCCGAAGACGTCGCCATCCTCGGCGACGAACGCGCGCTGGACGAAGCCCTCGACCGGCTGGAAGGGATGGGCGTGAGCGACTTCTCCGCCTCGATTATGCCCGTCGACCCCGAAGCCGAAGGACGCACAGCCGCGTATCTGGCGGCGCGCCTCGGCAAGGGCTAGCCCCCGCGATGGAGTCGAAGGTCGTCGCGAGCTTCGCGGAGGCGGTCGCCGGCGTCGAGGACGGCGCAAGCGTCCTTGTGGCGGGCTTCGGCGAACCGGGCACGCCCCACAACCTCATCGCCGCGCTCTACGAACAGGGCGCCTCGGAGCTCACGATCATCGCCAACGGCGCGGGCGCTCCCCGCGCTGACGGCGTGATCACGACTGGCGACCTCGTGGAGGCGAAGCGGGTGAAGCGCGTCATCCTCGCCTTTACCGCCTCCACCCACCCCTCGCGCCAGACGCCCCTGGAACGGCTCCACGAGGCGGGCGAGATCGAGGCCGAGATCACGCCCCAGGGCACACTCGCGGAACGCATCCGCGCGGGCGGCGCCGGCATCCCCGCCTTCTTCACGCCCGCGGGCGTGGGCACGGAGGTGGCGCAGGGCAAAGAGCGTCGCCAGTTCGGGGAGCGGACCTACCTGCTGGAGGAGGCGATTACCGCTGACTACGCCCTCATCCGCTGCTGGAAGGCGGACCCCTTCGGGAATCTCGTCTTCCGCCGCTCGCAGCGAAACTTCAACCCGATCATGGCGATGGCCGCTGACTGCACGCTTGTCGAGGCGGAGGAGGTGGTCACGGCGGGCGCCCTCGACCCTGACTTGATCCACACCCCCGGCGTCTTCGTGCAGCGCGTCGTCTCCATCCCCGCCGCGGGCGGACGGCTTCGCGTGCCGCCATTCTCGCTGGCGGCGGCGGGAACGTCATCGCCATGAGCGAGGGCGCGCCGCGGCTGCCCCGCGATCTCATGGCCGCGCGCGTCGCATCCGAGTTCAGGGATGGCTGGGTGGTGAATCTCGGCGTGGGCATGCCCACGCGCTGTTCGGACTTCACGCCCCGGGACCGCGCCGTGATCTTCCACGCCGAAAACGGCGTGATCGGGTACGGCCGCAACGCAACGGTCGAGGAAGCGACGCCGTACGTGGTGAATGGCGGGGCGCAACCGGTGCTGCTCACGCCCTTCGCCTCGATCGTGCACCACGCCGACGCCTTCGCGATCATCCGGCGCGGCCTGCTCGACGTGGCCGTTCTCGGCGCCTATGAAGCGGCGGCCAACGGCGACTTCGCGAACTGGCGCGTGAGCGGGCGCAAGGGCGGCGGCATCGGGGGCGCGATGGACCTCGCCGTGGGCGCGAAACAGGTCTTCCTGTTGCTCGAACATACCACCCGCGACGGACGCCCGCGCCTGCTTGAACGTTGCGCCCTGCCGCTGACCGCCGCGGGCGTCGTCACCCTCGTGATGACGGACGTGGGCCTGTTCGAGCCCGCGGGCGACCGCTTCCGGCTGCGCGAGATCGCGCCCGGGTTCACGGTCGACGACGTGCGGCGGCTCACGGGCGCCCCCGTCACGCCCGCGCGCGACCTGCGCGAAGTCACGGTCTAGGGCGGCGACGCCCCTTCGCTAGACACGCCAGCGAAAGGGGAGTCTCATACAGGCGGGCCCCCGTAGCTCAGGGGATAGAGCAGTGGTTTCCTAAACCATGCGCGCAGGTTCGATTCCTGCCGGGGGTACCAGCCGCCCCTGACGCAGGCCGCGTCCCTCCCTTTCTGCGCGTGCGCCTGCGGAGTACCCTCCGTGGCGAACTGATCGCAGAGCGCGGAGGTGGAAAACATGGTTCTTCCGACGGCTGCCGCCGAGCGCCTTGGCACGGAGACGGCGTTCGAAGTGCTGGCCCGCGCGAACAGGCTCGCCGCCGAGGGCCGCTCCATTATCAATCTCGGCATCGGGCAGCCAGACTTCGCCACGCCTGACGCGATCGTCGAGGCCGGCCGCCGCGCCCTCGCGGAAGGGAAGCACGGCTACACGCCCGCCGCCGGCGTCCCTGAACTGCGTGCGGCCGTGGCGCGGGATCTGAAGCGCCGCCACGGCGCCGACGTCGATCCCGAGACCGTCCTGATCACGCCGGGGGCGAAGCCCGTCATGTTCTTCGCGGCGCTGCTCCGGGGCGAGCCCGGCGCCGAGATTCTGTACCCCAACCCCGGCTTCCCCATCTACGAATCGGTCATCCGCTTCTCGGGAGCGACCCCCATTCCCATCGAGCTCCATGAGGCCAGCGGGTTCACCTTTGACCCGGACCAGGTCCTCGGCCAAATCACCGAACGCACGCGGCTGATCATCCTCAACAGCCCCGCGAACCCGACCGGCGGCGTCTCCACGCAAGAGCAGGTCGAACGCCTTGTCGAGGGCCTCGAACGATGGCCCAACGTGGTCATCCTCAGCGACGAGATCTACTCCCGCATCCTCTACGAAGGGCGACAGCACGTTTCCTGGCTCAACTACCCGCAGATTCGCGACCGCCTCATCGTGCTCGATGGCTGGAGCAAGACCTATGCGATGACCGGCTGGCGTCTCGGTTACGGCGTCTTTCCGCCCGCGCTCTTCCCGTTCGCCGAACGGCTCGCGATCAACAGCTACAGCTGCCCCAACGCCGCCGCCCAGTACGCCGCGATCGAGGCCCTCGAAGGTCCGCAGGAAGCCGTCGATGTCATGACTGCGGCGTTCGATGAGCGCCGCAAGGTCATCGTCCGGGCGCTCAATGACGTACCGGACGTCAGCTGCGTCGATCCGGGCGGCGCGTTCTACGCCTTCCCCAACATCTCCGGGACGGGCCTCGGCGCCCGCGCCCTGCAGGAGCGCCTGCTGGAGGAAGCGGGGGTCGCGGTCATCGCCGGGACCAGCTTCGGACGCCTCGGCGAGGGCTACCTGCGCTTCAGCTACGCGGCCTCGCTGGAGGACATCGTTGAGGGCGTGGACCGGATGCGCCGACTCCTCGCGAACGGCTGAGGGAACCTCGCTCCCGAACCGGCGGCTTCAACTCGTGACAGCGGCCGTGGGATCAGGGACCTTGCGGACGTTGACGGGAATGGCGCTCATCACGGGGATGCCGGTGATGGGGTCGAAATCGCGCTGCGTATCGGAGAGGCGGCCCGTGTTCGCCCCGAGCTCGCGGACGCGGGCGTCCTCGGTAGGAGCGTCGCCCCAGGCGTGGGCCATGGAGATGACGCCCGAACGCACATCCTCGGCGGGCTCGACCACCCCGTAAATGGCGGCGCGCGCTGACGCGATCTCGACGACGTCGCCGGCGGCAAGGCCAAGCTCAGCGATATCCAGGGGATTCATGTAGGCGGGATTGCCCGTCTGCGCGTACTTGCGCATGAGCCGCGGAATGTCGCGCCCCGAGGAGTTGTAGGACTCAAGCAGTCGGCGGCTGACGAGGCGGTGGCTGAACGATTCATCCGCACGGTACCCGCCATCCTCGAAGTAGGGTTCGGCGCGCACCTCGGCGAGTTCCGCCATCATCTCGACGCGGCCGACGTCGAGGCGGGGGGATCCCGGACGCTTCGGCGCCACGCGGATGTCGTCGTCCTCGAAGATATGGCCGTGCGGGTACTTCTTCACCTCGTCGAGGGGGATGCGGGAGCCCTCACACATCCATGCAAGGAGCTGGGAGGTGGTAGGTTTGGCGTCGATATCGACCTCGCCCCAGGCGGCGCGCAGGGGCACGCGCATGCGGTTGGCGAGACCCCAGAAGAACTCCCATTCCTCGATCACGTCCGAGCCCGCAGGCGGATCGACGAGTTTGGGGCCGTACTGCGCGTAGGGCGCGGGGTAGCCTTGGGCGAAGCCGAACACGCCCGAGAGCGCTTCGTTGGGGAGCGTCGTGTCCTCCCGTTCGAGCGAAAGGCGGGGCGCGATCACGTAGTGCGCCAGTCTCGCGGTGGCCGACATCTTGATATCGAGCGTGACGAGCAGGTCAAGCGCCTGCATCGCCTCATAGGTGCGGAGCTGGTCAGGCCAGGCCGCCATCGGATTCGAACCGATGCAGATGAGGGCGCGCACCTGGCCCTCGCCGGGCGTCAGGATCTCCTCCGCGAGGGCGCTCGTGGGCGGCCCGATGGGCGTGATGGGCAGGTCACGGATCCGCATCCGCTCGCGCGCGTCCCAGTCCGTATCTTCCGCGTAGGCCTGCGCGAGGTAGTCCTTTGGCTGGCGCAGCACGGGCGGATTGGGCACGCGCTCGCCCTCGCGCAGCCAGCGCCCGCAGACGGTGTTGATACAGTTGATGAGGTACTCGGTGATGTTGGCGTGGGGCGAGAAGTCAGGCCCCGTGCCCGACGTCACGGACCCGCGCTCGCCGCTGGCGAAGACGCGCGCCGCGCGTTCGACAAGCGCGGCGGCCACGCCCGCGCGCTCCTCCACGTAGTCAAGCGTGAACGGCTCGACGGCCTCGCGCAGTTCTTCGAGGCCCTGCGCGTTAGCGGCCACGAAGTCCCCGTCCATGAGCCCTTCCGTCAGGATGACGCGCAGGATGCCGGCGAGGAGGGTGGGATCCTCGCCCGGCTTCACCTGCAGGAAGATATCGGCCTTCTCCGCGGCTTCCGTGCGGCGTGGGTCGATGACGATGAACTGCATCCCCCGCCGCTTCGCCTCGTGGAGGCGCTTCGCGGGGTTGTACTGGGGGATGCCGCCCCACATCGAGATGGTCGGATTGGCCCCGATCAGCATCCACACATCGGCGTCATCGAACATATGGGGACCGGCGCCCCAGTTGCCGTGATAGGCGCGCGCGATGGGCTTGGCGGGCTGGTCGATGGTGCCGCCGGAGTAGGTCATGTTCGAACCGATGCCGGCCATGAAGGCGCCCACGAACTGGCCGGAGGACGGGTAGGAGAAGGCGTAGGTGCCGCTGAAGGTGGCCACGGCGCGGGGACCGTGCTCGGCGATGATGGCCTGCAGCCGCTCCGCTACCTCATCGATGGCCTGCTCGTGGGGAATGTCGCGCCAGGCGCCGTCAGGGGCGCGCTTGCGGGAGTGGAGCAGGCGATCGGGGTGGTAGTGCTGTTCGGGGAGCTGGCGGCCCTTGATGCAGGTGAACCCCTGATACATCGGATTCTGCGCGTCGCCCCGCACCTTGATCGCGCGACCGTCCTCGATATCGACTTCGATGCCGCAGAACGCGTGGCAGAAGCGGCAGAAGGTCTGCTTCGTCTCGACAGCCATGGGAACCCCCGACGCGCTGGAGCGCTGCCGGCACTGTAGCCGAGGCGGATAGCCCCCGCCAGCGGAAGCCGCCGCGTTCGTCGCTCCCTAGCTGGCGGCCCAGGCGCGCGCGTCCTCGGAGGCGACCCAGTGCAGGGCGTTGTGGAGGAGCTTGCGGAAGCCGGCGTTGGCGTAGCAGTTGGGCCCGTCCCCGATTTGCATGGCCACCACCGGAGACTTCCCGCTCTTCTTCGCCCAAACCACGAGGTCGCTGCCTTCGGGATGGTCCCAGCGCGCCTGTTCCTCCGCGGGGGCGAGGGGCGGCGGGTTGAAGTTCTCCTTCACCATCGGGTAGTCCGTGCGCATGAGGGGCAGGATGTCGGATTGGGACTCGAAGCGCTTCGAGGTCAGGTAGAGCTCGTCCTCGATCGTGAACGGCTCAACGCCCGCGAGCACGGGATGGCCGGCCGCGCCCGCGTCAGCGGAGACGGTCCCGCGGGGGTTGCCGCGGGGGTCGGCGGCGCCGCCGCGGTAGCCGGAGCCCGGGGTCATCTCGCCGAAGACCTCGCCCTCCGTCAGCAGGAACGACGTACCGCTGACATCGCGCCATCCCGGCCAGGCGGGCCACTGCACGATCGCGTGGTTCATCATCACAATGCCCGTCCCGCTTTGCAGGAGGGCGGCGATGCTCCGCTGATACTCCTCGGGAGCGGGCGCGAAGCTGGCGCCGCCATCGGGGCTTTCCGTGCCCCACATGTCGTAAAACACCACCGCCTCGTAATCCGCCACGTTCTCGGGGCGCAGCATCACCTGCGCGGCGGGCTGCTCGACCTGGGTCGTGAGCAGCTCCGGATCCTCATCGAACATCGCGTAGAAACCGTTGTAGTCGAATGGGTGTCCCTTGGTGACGACGAGCGTTCTGACGGCCATGGCGTTGCTCCTTCGGTCTGGGGTCGCTAGCTGGCGGGGATGCGGTCGTAGGCGTCCAGAATCGCCTGGAAACGCGCTTCCACCGCGGGTTGGGTCTCGGGATGGCTGACGATATAGAGGTGGTTCTCGCGGATCGCGCGGAGCACCTGGCGGGCGATGTCCTCCGGTTCAAGCATCTCCTGGGGAACGCTCTCGCCGGGGAGCATCTCGCGGATAGGCTCCTCCGGACCGCCGTACCGTTCGGGACGGTTGCGCCCCGCCTCGACGATGCGCGAGCGCACGCCCCCCGGACAGAGCACGCTCACGCCGATATTGTGTTCGGCAAGATCGAGGGCGAGCGCCTCGGAGATGCCAACGACGCCGTACTTGGCGGTCGTGTAGGAGGAGATGCCGGGCGTGGCTGCGTGGACGAGCCCGGCGATGGAGGCGGTGTTGACGATGTGGCCGCCTTCGCCCGCCGCGACCATCCCCGGGAGGAAGGCCTGCAGGCCGTAGATGACGCCGTACAGGTCAACGCCCAGCACCCAGTCCCAGTCAGCCTCGGTCATGTCCTGGGCGAGCTTGAAGGTGACGACGCCGGCGTTGTTGCAGAGCACATGGCAGCCGCCGAACGCGTCCTGCGCGGCGTCTGCAAGGGCCTGCATGGAAGCGCGGTCGGAAACGTCGTTCCTGACGGCGATGGCGCGCACGCCGTGCGCCTCCACCGCCGCGACCGCCTCAGCGGCGGCCTCCATGTCGACCTCGCCGATGACGACGTTCATGCCCTCCTGCGCAAAGGCGACCGCCATCGCCCTGCCGATGCCCCCGCCTCCTCCGGTAATAACAGCCGTACGACCGCGCAACTCTTCCACGCGACACCTCCTCGCGGAAGCGGCAGTGTACACGTTCGAACGCGTGGATTACGAACGGACGGGGACTCGCGCACGGCGGCGCCGAGGCTATGATGAAGGGGATGGTCCCGCCACGCGCCCGGAACGCCCGGTGATCCCCCGCTACTCACGGCCCGAGATGGCGGCCATCTGGAGCGAGCGCGCGAAGTTCGAACGCTGGCTCGAAGTCGAAATCGCCGTCTGTGAAGCGCGCGCCGCCGCTGGCGAGATGCCCGCCGAAGCGGCGCGCGCGATCCGCGCCAACGCCGCCTTCGATATCGACAAGGTGAATGAGTACCTCGCGGTCACGCACCACGATATGACCGCCTTCCTGCAGTCAGTGGCGGACTCGCTCGGGGATGAATCGCGTTATGTCCATTACGGACTCACCACCAGCGACGTCTGGGATACCGCCACCGCCCTCCAGTTGCGGGACGCGAGCGACCTCCTGATAGCGGGCGTCGAGGGACTGACGGCGGCGCTGGAGAACCTCGCCCGCGCGCACCGCGACACGCTCTGTCCCGGCCGTACGCACGGCGTCCACGCCGAACCCACGACCTTCGGGCTGAAGGTGGCCGTGTGGGTGGCGGAGACGCGCCGCGCCCGCGAGCGGCTCCTCGCCGCCCGCGAGGCGATCGCCGTGGGGGCGATCAGCGGGGCGGTGGGCACGCACGCCTCCATCCCGCCGGAGATCGAAGAAGCGACCTGCCGCACGCTGGGCCTTGGCGTCGAACACGCCTCAACGCAGGTCATCCAGCGGGACCGGCACGCGCAGTTCGTAAGCGCGCTGGCCCTCACCGGCGCCTCGCTGGAGAAGTTCGCGACCGAAATACGGGGGCTGCAGCGCACGGAAGTGCTGGAAGCCGAAGAACCCTTCGCGGCGGGCCAGACGGGATCGAGCGCGATGCCGCACAAGCGCAACCCCGAAAAATGCGAACGCATCACGGGACTGGCGCGCGTCCTGCGCGGGTACGCCACCACCGCCATGGAGAACGTGGCCCTCTGGCACGAACGCGATATCAGCCACTCCTCGACGGAGCGCATCATCTTCCCCGACGCCTGCCTCGCGCTGGACTACATGCTCGCGCTGTTCACCGACATCGCCGCGAACCTCGTCGTCTACCCCGAGCGCATGCGCGAGAACCTCGACCGCTCCTACGGGCTCGTCTTCTCGCAGCGGGCGCTGCTGGAGCTGATCGAGACAGGCCTGAGCCGGCAGGAGGCGTACGACCTGGTGAAGCGCAACGCGATGATCGCCTGGCGGGAGCGGAAACCGTTCCTCACGCTGCTTCTGGCGGACGCGGACGTAACCTCCCGCCTCGACGAGGAGCGGCTGCGCGCGCTATTCGACTACGGGTATTACCTGCGCAACGCCGGCGCCACGTTTGAGCGACTCGGCCTGGCGTGAACAGCGCTGACACACGCTTCGTCCGGCCTGGGCACGGGGCCCGGCATGACTGAGACAGGACAGCCCCAACGCATCCCCGACAAGCCCGGCGTGGGCGAGACGCTGAGCGCCGCGGCCACGCTCATGCGTAATCACCCACGCGAAACGATGCTGCCGCTGCTCGTGATCCAGGCGCCCCTCGTGCTGGGCGTCATCATCCTCACGGTTCTGCTCTACAACAGCGTCTTCGCCGAAGACACGTATCCCCAGGGCGGTATTTTCGGCGCCGAAGGGAGCGGCCAGGTCTTTGTGCTCGTGGTAGTGGCGGCGTCGGGGCTGCTTCTCAGTCTCATCGCGCAGGCGGCGACGATTCTGTCGGTCGCGGGGATTGCGCGCGGACAGCCGCTCACGCTGACCGAGGCGCTCGATCCCGCCTTCACCCGTCTGGGCGGTCTCATCGCGCTCACGGCCGCCTTCGCGGTCATCGGCGGTCTGCTCGCCCTCACGATTGTGGGGCTGGCGCTGATCCCGTTTCTTGTGGTACGATTCGGCATCGTCTACCAAGTGTATCTGCTGGAGCAGACCGGTCCCGTCGAAGCTCTCCAGCGAAGCTGGCGAACGATGAACGGCAATATGCTTCGGTTGTCCGGCATCATCCTTGTAGGGCTGGCGCTGGTTTTGCTCATCGCGCTGCTCGTACCCGTCAGCCCTGGTCCCGAAAGCATGAGCCGCGGCGCGCGCATGTTCATCGACGCCCTCTTGCAGATTCTGCAGGGCGGCATCTCGATCCCTGTGGCCGCGTTTGCCCAGGCCGCCGTCACCCTCTATTACCTGCGTATCAGGAAGGAGACCGCATGACCGACGTGGTGACCCAGACCGATCTGCCCTTGCCCCTGACGCGGGGCAAGGTGCGCGATACCTACGATCTCGGCGATCAGCTGCTGATCATCGCCACCGACCGCATCTCCGCCCTCGACCTGGTGCTGCCAACCGGCATTCCCCGCAAGGGCGAGATGCTGACGCAGCTCTCGGCGTGGTGGTTCGAACGCATCGGCGAGGTCGTCCCCCACCACTTCATCGCCATCATCGACGAGGACAACGCGGAGCGGCTCCTGCCCTTCCCCCTGCCCGTGAACTGCCACCGCCGCTCGATGCTGGTGCGCAAGGCGCAGCGCTACGACGCCGAGTGCATCATGCGGGGGTACCTGTCCGGGTCCGGCTGGCGCGAATACCAGCGCGACGGGACCGTCTGCGGGATTACGCTCCCCGAGGGACTCGCGGAATCGGACCGCCTGCCGGAGCCGATCTTCACGCCCTCCACCAAGGCCGACGTGGGGCATGACGAGAACATCAGCTACCAACAGTTCGAACAGCTCGTGGGCGAGGAGCCGGCGAACGCGATGGCGAAGCGCAGCCGCGCGGTGTACGACTACGGGCTCCAGGTCGCGCTCGAACGAGACATCATCATCGCGGACACGAAGTTCGAGTTCGGGCTGCGCAACGAGGAAACGATCCTGATCGACGAGGTCCTGACCCCCGACAGCAGCCGCTTCTGGCCGCTCTCGGCGTACAAGCCCGGGGGCTCGCAGCCAAGCTTCGACAAGCAGCCGGTGCGTGACTGGCTCGTGGCCACGGGCTGGAAGGACGGCGACCCCGCGCCCGAAATCCCGAACGACGTGGCCGCCGCCACATCGGAGCGCTACCTGACGGTCTACCGAATGCTGACGGGCGAGGCCCTGCCCGCGTGAGTCGCTTCCTCGCGTCCATCGCCGTCACCCTGAAGCCGACCGTGAACGACCCCGAGGGGCTCACGATCGCGTCCGCGCTGCACAGCCTCGGCTTCGGCGGGGTCGCGGGCGTGCGTTCGGGGAAGCTGTTCGAGGTCACGATCGAGGCGACGGGCGCGGATGAGGCGCAGACGCTGGCCGAGGAAATGTGCGCGCGGCTGCTCGCGAACCCGGTCATCGAGCGCTACCGCTGTACGGTTGCGGAGGAAGCGACGGCGGGAGCGCCCCGGGACTAGGAACCAGGCAGGTGGCAGGCGTCGTTGTGGCGGCGCACGACAAGCCGTCCCTCGCCGTCACGTTCCAGCTCGGTGATGGCGCAGTTCTTCATGGGGAAGCGCGCGCGATGGTAGCCCGCCCCAACGGGACCGTGCATCCGCATGGCGACGTTGAGCGCGGACATGATCACGCCTCCGCGGGTGACGGCGACCGTCCGCCCGTCGAGGGCCATGAGTTCGTCCAGAACCTGGGCCACGCGCGCATCGAAGGCGGCCATGCCCTCTTCGCCCGGCAGCAGCGACGCGGCCTGCTCGGCATCGTTCCAGAAGCGCCAGTCAGGGTTGCGCTCCAGCGCCTCCGTGATCGTGAGCCCGCTGATTTCGCCGAAGTCGTATTCCATCAGCCGTCCGTCCGCCGCCACCGGGAGGTCGAGCGCGTGGCCGATCGCCTCAGCGGTGGCGTTCGCGCGGGCGAGCGGACTGGCCACGATGCGGTCGACCGCGCCCTCCCGCCCGAGACGCTCGCCCACGGCCTGCGCCTGCGCGTGGCCGCGGGCGGTGAGGGGATGGTCGATCTGTCCCTGGATAAGCCCCTGAACGTTCCCCTCGGATTCACCATGGCGGACGAGGAGCAGGGTCACGGGCGGGGCTACTCTGTCAGCCTGCGGTAGAGGGCGGGCAGGCGGCGGGGGAGGGACTCGATGTCGCCGACGACCTCGTAACCCATGTCCTCGCACATCGTCTTGAGGTAGTCATGCCCGGCGCGGTCGACGGTCAGGGCGAAGGGCGTGATGCCCTCGCGCTTGGCCTCGTTGAGCGCCTGTCGGGTGTCGTGGATGGCGTATTCCTTCTCCGTGCGATCGCGCCCGTAGCCGTGGTCCTGGGGGCGCCCATCGCTGAGCAGGACGAGGATGCGCACCTTCGCCTCCGTCTCCCCGAGCTTCGTGATGGCGTGGCGGATGGCGGGGCCCATGCGCGTCGAGCGGATGGGCGTCACCTTGTCGATGCGCTTCTTGGTCGCGTCGCTGAACTGCTCATCGAAGTCCTTGATGACGTAGAACTCGACGTTGTCGCGGCCGTAGCCGCTGAAGCCATAGATGCCGTAGTCATCGCCGATCGTTTCGAGAGCGGTGATGAGGAGGACGGTCGCCTCCTTTTCGAGGTCGATGATGCGCTTGGGCGGCGCCGCGAGCTCCTGGCGGCGCTTCGTGACCCACCAGCTGAGGTACTTGCGGGGGTCATCGTCGGAGTCGTCGTACTGCTGGTCGCGGCGCGCGATCTCCTCGTCCGTGGAGGCGGACATATCGAGGAGGAAGGCGATCGCGACATCGCGCTCGACCTTGTTGCGCCGCCAGTAGATCTTGTCCGAGGGGCTGACGCCGGTGCGGAGGTCGATCATCCACTCAATGGCGGGGTCGAGCTCGACGTCCTCGCCATCGGAGAGCTTCTTGATCTTGCGGAAGAGCTCGGGCTTCATCAGCTCGAACTGCTTGCGCGTCTGGGCGACGAGGGCGGCGTACTCCTTCAGGGTCTCGTCGTAAAACTCGTCCTCGCCCTCCTCCAGGTCAGCCTCTTTCACGGCGCACCAGCGGGGCTTGTAGTCCTGCGCGCGGAAGTCCCATTCATCGTAGTAGTGGGTGGTCACGACGGGAGCGAGGGGCTCCTCGCCCTCTTCGCCGCCGGTGCTGAGGTCGCTCAGGGGCTGGTCCGCCTGGGCGTCGCTGTCGAGCGTGGGCGTGCCCGCCTCCTTCAGCAGGTTGGACAGGAACATGCCCGTTGAGTTCTGAAGGTCGCCCTCGAGGAGCGTGTCGAGGTCGATCTCGGCGCTCTTCTCCAGGAGCTCCTGCAGCTGTTCCTCGGTGAGCTGGTCAGGGGAAACCTGGCCCGCGTCGCCCATCTGGGCGTCATCCCGAAGCTTCATCAGGAGCTGTACGAGCTCGGGCTTGAAGTCGCCCCGGAAATCGATGTCCTGGGGGCTCTCGTACTCGGCCTCGCCCTCTTGGGGCTCGCCCATCTCCATGGACGCGCCTTCCCCCCCGAGATCGCTCATATCGAGCTGGACCTGCTCCTCGTCGATGTCGGGAAGGGAATCCCACTCCTCCTCGCTCTCGTCGCGCTCGTTGCGGATGCCCATGGCGAGCTGATAGAGGCGCAGGGTCGCCTCGGCGGCGTCTTCGACGGTCGCGCCTTCGGCGTCAAGCCGCTGGAGGATGGCGACGCCCTGCGACATCGCCTCCTGCTGGTTCGCGGGCCAGCGCACGGCCTCGACGCCATCGAGGCTGACGCGCACGAGGTTCTCCACGAACGCCTGCCGCAGGGGCAACTCGCTCACCTCGGGGCGGCGGCTGAGCTCCTCGCGCTGCATGCGCGCAAGGGCGCGGCGGATGCCGGCGTAGTTGCGCTTGATGGCGGCGTCGATGCGGGCGTCCTCCGCGATCTCGTGAATATCGCTGGCGAGGGCGCGGTCGGGGAAGAGATCGAAGAAGCGCTCGATCTCCGTGGCCGGGTTCGGGCCAGCGGTCTCGGGGATAGCGCCGCGCAGGTCCTCGAAGAGGGTTGAGGGGCGGTCGAAGCCGAAGGCGAAACTGTCGAACTCGAGATGCGCGGCCTGGTGGGTGGTGAACACCTTGATCGAGGCGAAGTTCTCATCCTTGTCGCGGTAGCGCTCCATCACCTCGGGCAGGTAGATCGTGGTGCCCTCAGTGCTCGCGCGTTCCTCATCGACCCAGCCGATGCCCTTCTCCGTGAGGACGGCGGATGCGTGGATGCTGATGTTCGCGCCCGTGAGCGCCTTCGCGTAGAGGCGCAGGACATCGCCAACCTTGGCCAGTTCGACGCGCGCGGAGAGCGTGTCGAGCACGTCCTCGCCGCGGCTCGACTGCAGGCGGAAGTAGGCCTCGCCGCCCTCGCGGCTGGACGCGAGAATGCCCAGTCCCGCGTTCTGCCAGGCGGCCAGTTCATCGATACGGACCTTCTCCAGCACTTCGGGGGCGTTGCTGATGAAGTCCATGGCGGCGTAGGGAGAGTGGGGCGCGAGCTGTTCGGCGAGCTCGATGACGGGTCCGTGGTCATCGGGCTCCACCTCGCCGAGGGCGTGGGCGGCGTCCTCGAAGTACTGGAACACGGAACGGCTGTGATCGCGCGCGACCTGCGCGGCAAGCGTCAGATAGCGTTCGCGCACGGGGCCGTGGACGCGCTGGATGAGGGGCGCGCCGCGGTCGAAGTAGAGGCGCGAATCCGCCCAGCTGGTCTGCGCCAGCTCCACGCCAAAGCTGAGGAAGGGCATGCGATCGGCGTTGTCGAGGCGGCCGAGCACGTCGGGTGCGGCGGTGAGGCAGGCGGCGGCGAGCTCGTAGGAGTGCCGCGCGAGTTCATCGAGGAAGATGATCAGCCGTCCGGCGTGGCTCACGCGGATGGCGTCGAAGAGGTCGGGGCTGGCGTCGTAGAACTGGGCGGCGAGCGAAGAGCTCTTCCAGTTCCCCTTGTAGAGGCGGCGCCCGAACTCAGCCCACTGGGCCAGGTGATTCGGTCCGATGCGGTCGAGGGTCGCGGGGGCGCTGCGGAGGAGGGAGACGGCGAGGGGGGCGGACTGCTCCGTCAGCTCACTCGCCTCGCGCGCAAGCTGCTCGTACGTCTCCCACGGCGTGGTCTCCGCCAGCCGGGGGCCGGCCTTGAAGTACTCGGCGGCGGATTCCCATGAGCGCAGGCTGATGGCCATGAGCTCGAGGCCGCCCCGCGACCAGGCCTCGAGTTGTGTGGGCGTGAGGCGCGCTTCGAGGGCCTGCAGGCTCCCCGTGTACGCTTCCAGCAGGGGCTCGGGGAAGCCGTCGAAGCGGGAACGGTTGCGGGCGAGCAGTTCACGGGCGCGGCTCATGCGGCGCCCCCCGGGACAAGCGCGCGGGCGGGATCCTCGTACTCGTGGAAGCGGACCTCGTCGCTGGCCGTATCCCAGACGGCGCAGGAGAGCCGGTAGCCGTTCCCGGGATGGCGCGCCTCGCCCACGGATCCGGGATTGATGACCAGCGTCTCGCCGAAGCGCGCGGCCATGGGGATATGCGTATGCCCGGTCACGACGACGTCATGCTCCAGACTCGCGGCCTTCCGCCAGAACGGATCATGCGGGTAGTGATACTCCCACCCGCCCCATGGCGAACTGTGGGCCATGAGGAAGCGGCGGCCATCCACCTCCGCGTCAACGGTATAGGGCTGTTCGCGCAGCCAGGCGACAAGGTCAGCGCGAACGTGGGGCATCGCGCGGGCGCGCTCGCCATCGCGCCCGAGGATGATCTCGTCGTGGTTGCCGAGCACGAGGCGGGCGCCGCGGTCGCGCAACAGCGCAACCGTTTCGTTCGACCAGCGGTACTGATAGACGACATCGCCCGCGCAGAGGAGTTCATCGGTGGCGCCCATCCGGTCGAGCGCGGCTTCCAGACCGGCGACGGCGCCGTGTACATCGGAGACGATGCCGATCTTCATGCCGCCGCCGCGCACGCGGGCCAGAGCCCGCGATTCCAGGGGCGCTCCGCACGGAGAGCGGCGGCCATCACTCGAAGATCGATGTCACCACCTCTTCGATGCTGCGCTGCACTTCGAGGTCGTCGGTAAGCGCCCAGGTGACGCCCACCTGCGCGGCGCGGCGCGGTTCAATGCCGCGCTCGATGAGGCGCCCGGCGTAGATGAGGAGGCGCGTGCTGACGCCCTCGCTGAGGCCATGCTCCTTCAGGTTTCGCACCTTCTCGCCAAGCTTCGCGAGCTCGATGGAGACGGCCCCGTCCACCCCTGACTCATGCGAGATGATCTCCGCCTCCTGCTCACGCGTGGGGTAGGTGAACTCGACGGAGATGAAGCGCTGGCGGGTTGAGTGCTTCATATCCTTGAGGGCGCTCTGGTAGCCCGGGTTATAGGAGATGACGAGGAGGAAGCCGTCCGCCGCCTCCACCACCTGCCCCAGCTTCTCGATCGGAAGGAGGCGGCGGTAGTCAGTCAGGGGATGGATGAGGACGGTCGTGTCCTTGCGCGCCTCCACCACCTCGTCGAGGTAACAGATGGCGCCCGTCTTGACGGCGCGGGTAAGGGGGCCGTCGATCCAGCGCGTGCCGTCGGTATCGAGCAGATAGCGGCCCACGAGATCGCTGGCGGTAAGGTCCTCGTGACAGGCGACGGTCACGAACGGGCGCGGGCCCTCATCGTCGAGGGGAGCGGTACCGCCCTGCGAGATATGCGTCATGGGCCGTCCCAGGCGCCAGGACATGTACTCGACAAAGCGCGTCTTGCCGCAGCCCGTGGGGCCCTTCAGCAGCACGGGGATGCGCTGCTCAAAGGCCGCCTCGAAGAGTTCGACCTCGTCCCCGAGGGGCAGGTAGTAGGGCTCCTCGCGGACGGTGAACTCCTCGGCCGCGAGGACGAGCCCGCCGGGGGCCGTGACTTCGGTGGTGGTGGGTGCTTCAGCCAATCGTTTGCCTCTCTGTCCCGATACGCGCGCGAAGGGCCTCCCAGGCGCCGCGGATGGCGTCCGCGAGCTCCTCACGCGTGCCGTTGTTCTCGATAACGACGCTTGCCGCCGCGATGCGCTCCTCGTTGGAAAGCTGGGAATCGATGCGCGCGCGCGCCGCCGCCTCGTCGAGCCCGTTGCGTTCGGCGAGGCGCGCCACGGCCACGTCCGGCGCAACCGTCGTGACCCAGATTTCGTCAGCCATGTCCTGCCAGCCAGCTTCGAGAAGGACGGCCGCTTCAAGCACGGCGACGCCCGTGCCCGCCACCTCGAGGTCCGACAGCTCCTGCGAGGCGAGCGCGCGGATGCCGGGCCAGACGATGTCCGTGAGGCGCGTCAACTCCTCCGCCTTGCCGAACACCTTGCCGCCGAGCGCGCGCCGGTCGATGGTCCCGTCCTCCGCCACCACGTCATCGCCGAAGGCGGCCACGACGGCGGCGAAGGTTTCGGCGCCGGGCTCATAGGTGCGGTGCCCAAGCACGTCAGCGTCGATGACGGGAACGCCCTGTTCGCGGAAGAACTCCGCGACGGTGGACTTCCCGCTGGCGATACCGCCAGTCAGGCCGATGGTGTGCACACATTCACTCCCGATCGAGGTGGGGCTTTCGCGATCTCTGAGGATACGGGGCAGGGGTTGGCGCGGGCAAACGCGGCGCCGCTCAGGCGGGCACAATCCGTATCTGCGAACGCGGCGCCGCGCGGTCACAGGTAGGGCAGTGATAGACGACGTCCACGCCATGCCCGCAGCGATCGTCGACGATGCTGAGATCGTGGTCGGTATGGCGCTCGCCCCAGCTGGCGAGCGCGCCCACCACCACGCCCAGGGAATGCCCCTTGGCCGTGAGGAAGTACTCCGCCCGCGGCGGGTGGTCGCTGTAGAAACGGCGGTCCACCAGTCCCTCGCGTTCGAGCGCCTTGAGGCGCGCCGACAGCACGCTGGCCGTGATCCCCTCGACGGAGCGGCGCAGATCGCCGAAGCGGGCGTCGCTCTTCAGCAGATCGCGAACCACGAGCAGCGTCCAGCGATCGCCCACAAGATCGAGGGTTGAAGCGACGGGGCAGCGGACGCTTCGCGAGGTCATGCGGCCTCCCTTCAGTTGGAGCGGGTTGTGACGTACGACCGAGTCGTATTGTACGATCGACGCTCAATGCGCGAAACGACCGAGTCCACCCTGACGCGCGCGCTGGCGGGAATCAGCCCCACGCCCGCGGAAGCGCTCGCCCTCGCCGACGAAACCGACCTCGCCGCCCTCACCGCCGCCGCCGGCGCGATTCGCGACCAGTCCGGCGACCATGGCATCTCCTACTCACGCAACATCTTCATCCCGCTCACGAAACTCTGCCGCGACGTCTGCCACTACTGCACCTTCGCGCAGCCCCCCAGGCGGGGCGAACGCGCCTACATGAGCGTCGACGAGGTACTGGAGATCGCGCGGGCGGGGGCGGCGGCGGGCTGCACGGAGGCGCTCTTCACGCTCGGGGACAAGCCCGAACTGCGCTACAAGGTCGCGCGCGAGGAACTGGCCACGCTCGGGCACGAGACCACGATTTCGTATCTGGCGGAGGTCGCCGGCGCCGTCGCCACGGAGACGGGGCTCCTCCCGCACGCGAACCCGGGCGTCATGACGCGCGAGGACATCGCCCTCCTGCGCGAGGTCTCGGTCTCGCAGGGGATCATGCTGGAGAGCGCCTCGCCGCGACTGCTAGAGAAAGGCCAGCCCCATCACGGCTCGCCCGACAAGGATCCCGCGGCGCGACTGGAGACGATACGGCTGGCGGGCGAACTTCGCGTGCCCTTCACCTCGGGCGTCCTCATCGGCATCGGGGAGACGCGCCGCGAGCGCATCGAGGCGCTGCTGGCGTTGCGCGAGGCGCACGAGGCGCACGGGCACATCCAGGAACTGATCATCCAGAACTTCCGCGCCAAGCCCGATACGAAGATGGCGAACGCGCCCGAGCCCGACTTCGATGACCTGCTCTGGACGCTCGCCGTGGCGCGCATCCTGTTCGGGCCGGAGATGGGCGTCCAGGCGCCGCCGAACCTGATGCCAGATTCGTACGGGAAGCTGGTGGCGGCGGGCCTCAATGACTGGGGCGGCGTCTCACCCGTCACCATCGACCACGTGAACCCCGAGGCGCCGTGGCCGCAACTCGAGGAGTTGCGGAAGCAGACGGAAGCGGCGGGCTACTACCTGGACGAACGTCTCGCGGTCTACCCCGCCTACGCCCGCGACAGCGCCCGCTGGCAGAGCCCCGCGATGGCGACGCAGGTGCTGCGTTCCATGGACGCTGGCGGATTCGCGCGGACGGGTGAATGGGCGCCGGGCGCCGTCCTCGAGCCGCCAGCGGACTACGGCTTCCCGCGCAAGGCGCCGTCGCTGCCCCCCGCCTCGCCCGTGCCCGCGCTGGTCACGAAGGCGCGACGGGGCGAAGAGCTGGCGGAAGGCGAGATCGCGCGGCTGTTCGAGGCGCGCGGACCGGAGTTTGACTACGTCTGCGCCGCCGCCGATGAGCTGCGCGCAGAGGTTTCGGGCGAAATCGTGCGGTATGTCGTGAACCGCAACATCAACTACACGAACATCTGCTACTTCAAGTGCCAGTTCTGCGCCTTCTCGAAGGGAAAGCTGAGCGAGAACCTGCGCGGCAAGCCCTACGATCTTGGCCTGGACGAAGTCGTCCGCCGCGCGCGCGAAGCCTGGGATCGGGGCGCGACCGAGGTCTGCATGCAGGGCGGCATCCACCCCGACTACACGGGCGCGACCTACCTGGAGCTCTGCGAAGCCGTCAAGGACGCGATCCCCGACATGCACATCCACGCCTTCTCCCCGCTGGAAGTGCGGCAGGGAGCGGAAACGCTCGGCGTCCCCGTGCGCGAGTTCCTGGGGCGCCTGAAGGCTTCGGGGCTGGACACGCTCCCCGGCACCGCCGCCGAGATCCTCGACGACGAGGTGCGGACGACCCTCTGTCCGGACAAGCTCAGCACGGATGAATGGCTCGAAGTCGTGGGGACAGCGCACGACGTGGGCTTCACCACCACCTCGACGATCATGTACGGGCACATCGACGGGCCTGTCTCGTGGGCGCGCCACCTGCTGCGCCTGCGTGATCTGCAGGCGCGCACGGGCGGCGTCAGCGAGTTCGTGCCGCTGCCGTTCGTGCACATGGAAGCGCCCATCTACCTGAAGGGACGCGCGCGCAAGGGCCCGACCTGGCGCGAGGCGATCCTGATGCACGCGGTCTCGCGGCTGGCCCTGCACCCGCTCATCCCGAACATCCAGGTGTCATGGGTGAAGATGGGCGCGGAGGGCTCGAAGGCGTGCCTGCGGGCGGGCGCGAACGACATGGGCGGCACGCTCATGAACGAGAGCATCAGCCGCGCGGCGGGCGCCAGCCACGGCCAGGAGATGCCCCCCGAGGCGATGGATGAGTTGATCGCGAGCATCGGACGGCTGCCGCGCCAGCGCACGACCCTGTACGGCGTCCCCCCGCAGGAGCGCCAGCGCGCCTCCTACGGCGCGGACGCGCTCACGCCGATCGTGTTGACGCCAGTCGAGAAGCGCGCGCGATCGCGCTAGACGGAGACGGGCGGCGCCCAGTTCACAATCCCAAGCTTCCCCGGGTCATGGTTGAACGCGACGCGTCCGTCCTCATCGTGGATATGGTCGGGCAGCATGGCGCGGAGCCGCGCATCCTGGGGACTGCCCGCGCCGATCCAGAGCTGCTGGCGGAGGAAGGCGAGCACATCGTCCTCGGTGTCGTACATGGGCCGCCCCGCCTCGACGAAGGACACCTCGAAGAGCCTCCCGCGGGCCAGCTGCAGCGCGAGGAACTCGGGCAAGGCCGGCAGCCGCTCGCGGGGTTCGCCGTGGATGGCCTCCCAGAAGGGGTCGGCGCGGGACGCGGGCGAGCGGCTGAACATGACCGCTACGCAACGGCGAACGGCGGCCGCCTCCATGGCCTCGAGGAAGGGGCCGAAGTCCTCGATGTCGTAGCCGACGTGGGCGATGAGGGCGACGTCAGCGCGGAGGGGCTTGTCCACAGGCCAGGTCGTCTCGACCACGTGGACGTTGCCGACGCCGTGTTCGGCCATTCCCTCGGCAAGCGTCGCGCGCATGCCCGCGGAGGGCTCGATGGCGATGACCTCGCGGCAGTGGAGGGCAAGGCTGAGGGCGTAGCGCCCGCCCCCGGCGCCGATATCGAGCACGGTTTCCTCCGGTCGAACAAGGCCGCGGAGCGCGTCGAGGGTGGCGTCGCCCTTGCGGCGGGGGTCAGCGCGGAAGGCGGAGGCGATGGGCGCGTAGTAGTCATCGCGATCGGGGAGGACCACGCGCCGTCGCTCGACCTGTTCGCGGTTGAGCCGTACGCGTCGCCCCCAGGCGGCGAGGGCGGTGGCGGGGTCAGGACGCAGGGGATTGGACATGACGGGCAGCGTGGCACATCCAGCCAGGGCCCGCCACGGCGCGGCGGAAGCGGCCGCAAGCGTGCTAGGCTTCTCCGACAAACGCACACGAGTGAGGCAGATTTCCGGTGGCTACCAAAGACCCGCGAGAGCCGTTCACGCGGCTCTCGATCGAAGAGGCGAAGGAAAAACTCGAGAGCGGCGAGGCCGTCATGGTCGATGTGCGCGATCCGCACGAGTACGTCGAAGTGCATGCGAAGGGCGTGCGCCTGATACCCGTGAACACGGTCATGAACGAGCTCCAGCAGATCCGCGAATTCGCGGGCGACAAAAAGGAAGTGCTCTTCATCTGCAAGATGGGCGGCCGCAGCGCCCTTGCCGCAGAGTACGCCACCGCAGCCGGCCTCGACGATCTGGAACTGTATAACGTCGAGGGCGGCACCGACGCCTGGACCGAGGCCGGTTTCCCGACAGGGGATGACTAGCGCCCGACGCGCGCGCTTCGGATAGCCCGCCAACGGGGTTCATCAGGGAACAAAGCCGCGCTCATTTGTGCTACACTGGGTGCGGCGCAATCTCTGTGCGCCATCCCGCTATCCCAGTACCAGGGGGCTCCTGTCAGCCGCATGAGCGACGAAACCTTGACCGACCAGACTTCCTCCACCAGCGCCGACGCGATGATCGGGAGCGTGCTCAGCCGTCTCTCCAGCGGCGATTTCGATGAACGCCGCGACGAGGAGAATGAGCTCTCCGGGAACTCGAACGCGACCCGCGACGACGATGACAAGGACGAGAAAGACCCCGACGACAGCGAAGAGGAAGAAGAGGAAACCGTCGCCCTCCTGACGGAAGAGTCCGAGGGGATCGATGATCCCGTGCGGATGTACCTGCGCGAGATCGGCAAGGTCTATCTGCTCACCGCCGACGACGAGAAGCACCTCGCACGGCAGATGGAAGAAGGCATCCATCTGCGCGATATCGAACAGGCCTACGTGGACGCCTTCGGCCACCCGCCCTCCGCCTCGCGCGTGGCCGTGACGCTGCTCGAACAGTTCGCGGAACTGCTGCCCGTCTACAAAGCCGCCATCTACTACGTCGACGCCTACAAGCGCGTGATCGCGCGCCAGACGCCGCCCGAGGGCAGCGAGGACGATTGGCCGCCGAAGGAGCCCAGGTGGCGCGATCCCGAGGGCCGCCGGCTGATGCGCAGCGGCTACGCCGAGGTCATCGGCGACGACCAGTTCCGCGGGCTCGTGGACCGCGAGATGGAGCTCCCCTTCCGCACTTACTGCATGAAACGGCTGCGCAAGGACGAGGAGACGGTCCATCACGCCATCGTCTCGCTCTCGATCGTGACCCACATCCTCACGGCCGACCTCTTCGCGCAGATGGCCGAGGAAGCGGGGGGCGAGGACCAGTTGCTCCCGCCTGCGGACGGCCTGATCGAGAAGATCACCGCCCTCGAAGACCGCCTGCGCTACCACTTCGACACAATCAAGCACAACGGCGACAAGGCCGAGCGGCGCCTGACCGAGGCCAACCTGCGGCTCGTCGTATCCGTGGCGAAAAAGTACATCGGACGGGGCATGTCGCTTCTGGACCTGATCCAGGAAGGGAACATCGGCCTCATTCGCGCCGTCGAGAAGTTCGACTACCGCAAGGGCTACAAGTTCTCGACATACGCGACATGGTGGATTCGCCAGGCGATCACGCGCGCCATCGCCGACCAGGCGCGGACGATCCGCATCCCCGTGCACATGGTGGAGACCATCAACAAGCTCGTGCGCGTCAGCCGCCGCCTCGTGCAGGAGTACGGCCGCGAGCCGACCAGCGAGGAGATCGCGCGCGGCATGATCGAGAGTTCGAAGCCGGAATCCGCGCACCAGTTCTCGCCGGAGCGCATCCGTGAGATCCAGAAAGTCTCGCAGGAGCCGGTTTCGCTGGAGACGCCCATCGGCGAGGAAGAGGACAGCCACCTCGGCGACTTCATTCCCGATGAGCGGGCGCTGGCGCCGGCCGACGCAGCCAGCCAGCAGCTCCTCAGCGAACAGGTCGAGGACGTGCTCGCCACGCTCACGAGCCGCGAGCGCCGCGTCCTCCAGCTCCGCTTCGGACTGGAAGACGGCCGCAGCCGCACGCTTGAGGAAGTCGGGCGCGAGTTCAGCGTGACGCGCGAGCGCATCCGCCAGATCGAAGCGAAGGCGCTGCGCAAGCTGCGTCACCCAAGCCGCAGCCGCAAGCTGAAGGACTACCTCGACTAGCCGCAGCCCTCAGGACGCCGCTTCCCGCCAGAGACGGCGTCCCGCCGCGAGTTGGAGCATCGGCCCTACGGAGTCGAGGAGCAGCCAGATCACGCCCTCGCTCTGGGCGGGATCGCCCCAGGACCGCATCAGCCACGCCCACGCGATCAGAATCGCGTGCACCCCGCCGATGTAAAAGAGGCCGTTGACCTCCACGTAGGCGCGCCAGTCAGCGGGGCCGTCCAGGGCGGCGTCGTGACGGCGTTTCCACAGGAACGCGGCCACGAGGACGAGCAGTGAGCCCGCCATCATGAAGGGGTTGTAGGCCTCCCAGTACGTGAAGTCGGGATCGTGATCTGGCTGGTAGAAGGGCGTGATGATGAGGTGAATGACCGTCGCCGCCGCCAGCAGCAGCAGATAAACGGCCACGATTCGACGAACGGCGGTCATACGCTTGTCCTCCCGCTGGATAATCGGACTACGCGCTGGCCTCGCGCCAGAAGCGCAGGCCCACGACAACGAAGAGGATGGGGATGACGGTATCGATCACGTGCCACGTCACCCATTCCACGCGTTCCGGATACGTCCCCCATTCAACCCAGAACCAGGCGGGGAAGAACGCCAGCGCCAGCGCCAGCGTGGCGTAAAAGAGACCGTTGACCTCCACGTAGTCGCGCCAGTGCGGGTCCGGGCCGGAGGCGTCGAACGCGCGCTTCCGCAAGAACGTTCCGGCGATCGCCAGCAGCGCGCCCGCCGCTGTGAACCAGTTCAGCGCCTTCCAGACATCACTGGCGGCGGCGTGGTCCTCGTAAAACGGAAAGATGAAGAACTGGACAGCGATCGCGAGGCCAGTCAGGAGCAGGTAGGCGGCCAGGAGTTGCGTCAGCGGTCGCGGCATCTTTCCCTTCCCGTTCCCGCATCCTACCGGCCCCCGCCACGGTTGCTCCAGTCAGCGCCCTTCCAGCCGCGGGCGGTAGGCTGGCCCTGACCGGCCCCGCGGGGCCAGCCACGCCTGAAGCGGGGGGATGTATGGCGGAACAGCCAGAGCTCACCGGCAGCGAGGTCGTTTTCGACGGACGGCTCTTCGACCTGCGCCTGGACACGTTGCGCTCGCCGGAAGGACGCGCCTTCCGGCGGGAGATGATCTACCACCCAGGCGCCGTCTGCATGATCCCGATCGATGGCGAGGGAGCGCTGCTGCTGGTCGAGCAGTACCGCCACGGCGCGCGTACACGGCTGCTCGAAATCCCCGCGGGGACGCTGGAGCAGGGCGAAGACCCGGGGGAGACCGCCGCGCGCGAGCTGCGCGAGGAGGTGGGGATGCGCGCGGGACGGGTGGAGCCGCTGGGCGGGTTCTGGATCGCGCCGAGCTACGCCACGGAGTACATCCACCTGTTCGTCTGCCGCGAACTCACGCCCGACCCCCTCCCCGGCGACGAGGACGAGGACATCGAGATCGTGCGGCTCACGCGCGATGAGGCGCTGGCCGCAATCGACAGCGGACGCGTCATCGACGCGAAGTCAATCGCGGGCATCCTGCGCTGGGACCGCCTCCGGGGGCGCTGAGCGCACGCGGTCAGGCGCCGCCGCCGACCTCCCGCCAGTAGCGCTCAAGCGCGTCGATGTGGTCACGGGGACTTTCAAGGCCCGCGTTCATGGCGCGCATGGAGACGTAGTCCACTCCGGTTTCACGCCAGCGATCCGCCTCGGCGGCCCAGTTCTCCGGTCCCGCGCCGTAGTCCAGCATCGCTTCGAACCCGAAGCTCGCGGAATCCCGTCCCTCCCGCTCCAGATGACCGCGGATTTTCTCGACGGTTTCGCGGGCCTGGGCTGACCCGCTGCCGAAGATGAAGCCATCGCCGATGCGGGCCGCGCGTTCGAAGACGGGATCGCTGAAGCCGCCGAACCAGACAGGGATTCGGCGCCCGGGGAGAGGCTTGATGCCGGCGCGGTCGATGCGGTGCCAGGCGCCGCTGTAGTCGACGACGGGCTCGTCCCAGAGGCGTCGCAGCACCTCGACCTGCTCTTCCTGACGCCGGCCGCGATTCGTGAACTGTTCGTTGAGGGAGTCATACTCGACGTAGTTCCAGCCGGTCCCGATCCCAAGCCGCAGGCGTCCTCCGGAGAGGATGTCCACCTCGGCCGCCTGCTTGGCGACCAGCGCGGTCTGGCGCTGGGGCAGGATGATGACCCCCGTGACCAGTCCAACGCGCTCGGTGACGGCGGCAAGGTAGCCAAAGAGCGTGAACGGCTCATGGAACGCTGACTCGTGGGTATACGGCCCCCACAACCGGGGCTCGCGTTCGGGCTGGGCGCCGAGGACGTGGTCGTAGGCGAGGATGTGTGAGTAGCCGAGCCCCTCGGCTGTCTGGGCGAAGTCGCGGATCACGGACGGGGCCGAGCCGATCTCCGTCTGCGGGAAGATGGCGCCGATCTGCATGGGGAACTCCCCCTCTGCGTGAAGTGGGGAGAGTCTACGCGAGGCCCGGAGCGGCGGCCCTGCTCATGGTCGTGGTCTATCCCGTCGCCGCCCATGGAACCCTGCCCCATGCCATCGTCTTCGCCTCCGAACTCGTGGACGGGCACGGTGATGGTCATGCGGCCCGCGTTCTCGAACTCAAGGACAAGGCTGAACGTGGCGCCGGGTTCAGGTACCTCGCTGACGCCGAGCAACATGACGTGGTAGCCGCCGGGTTCAAGGACAACGCGCCCGTCAGCGGCGACAGCGATGCCCCCCTCCACGGGACGCATCATGGCGCGGCCGCCTTCGGTCACGACCTCGTGGATCTGGACGTCATCGGCGATGTCGGCGGAAGCGGCCACAAGCGCGTCATCCGCGCCCACGCTGCGAATATCGAAGTAGACGGCCCCAATGTCAGTGGTCGTGAAACGCGCGCGGGCGTTGCTGATCTCGATTGAGCCCTCGCGTTCGTCCTCGCCGTTCCCGCAGGCGATCACAAAGCCCATGGCCACGACCGCAAGGCCGGCCGCCGCGATCAACCGCCAGCCCCAACGCTCCGACAGGCGCGCTTCCACCTACGAGGGCCCCCTCCAGCCATCCTCGATCAGCAGCGGGAGGTCATGCGCCATGATCTCGCGGAGCTCGCCCCCCGGCAGGAACGGATAGACGATGTGCCCGAGATTGTCGGCGGTGTAGGCGATGAGGTAGCTGGCGTGGTTGACCGAGTAGCGCCCGTCTCCGAGGTCGGTCTTCACGATCTGCGCCATGCCCAGCGTCGTGAGGAGTGAGGAGAGCGTCTCCGGCTCGATGGTCAGGCCGATAAAGCGTTCATCGAAGAGGTCCAGCCAGCGACGGATGACGGCGGCGTCATCGCGGTCGGGGTCGGTGGTGATAAAGACGACGCGGACGCGCTCGATGTGCTCGGGGTCCATCGTCTCGAGCGTCTTCGCGAGGTCGAGCATGTGGGTGGGGCAGATGTCGGGGCAGTGGGTATAGCCGAGGTAGAGGAAGGTCAGGTATCCCTCGGTCTCGGTGAGGAAGTCGAAGGCCTCGCCGCTGGTATCGGTCAGCACGATGTCGGGCTTGGGCAGGGGCGGACTGGCGAGCGCGCCGCGATAGGCGACCTCGCTGGCGGACCCGCCTCCGGATTCCGTCGGGGACGCCGCTTCGCCCGCCCCGCCCGTCTCGACCGCCCGCGGCGGCCCCGTGACCTCGAACGGAGCCTGGTCGGCGTCATCGCCGCCACAGGACACGAAGACGATCGCCAGCGCCGCCGCGATCACGAAGGCCAGCGGTTTCAGCCGCGTCATCTCGTTACCGCTCCCTGTAGGCGACGGGGCGCCACGCATTGCTGTCATCGGCGGCGTCAAGGCGACGGCCAAGACGCTCCTCGTGGGAGGCCCACTGCCAGGCCACGCAAAGGAGCGCGATGAGCCCCAGCGCCTCGCCCGCGATGAACATGATCGCGCCCGCGATCTGCTGATCGAGGAGGGCGTCGGGACCCCACGCGCGGGGGACGGCCGCCAGCTGTTCGTAGATGACATTGTCGGGTTCGTGGAAGATCAGCCCCAGGAAGGCGTGGATGGGCACGAGGGCGAGGAGGTACATCGCCCGCACGGGATAGGGGAGGCGCCAGCGAGTGGGGTTCCCGCCGATGACCGGCCACCAGTAGTGCAGCCCCGCGAAGAGGAAGATGGCGTAGCCGATGAAGTGCAGCGGGGCGTTCCCCAGGCTCTCCTCGAACGCGGGCGTGACGTACCAGAGGAGGGGCACGGCGGCGAAGAGGAACACCCCCGTGAGCGGGTGCGTAAAGGCTTGAAAGGCGGGGGCGTGGAGCAACGGATAGATGATCCGGCGGCGGCGTTCCTTCCCCGAGGCGATCAGCCAGAGCGTCATCGGTCTGCCGAGCAGGAGCAGGGGCGGGGCGATGGTGATGAGGATGAAATGCTGCACCATGTGCACGCTCAGGAAGGCGCCGTCGTAGGCCGCGATCGGGCCAAACACGGTCAGCAGCACAAGCGCGAGACCCGCAAGGAAGGCGGCCACGCGCCGGTTCGAAACGAGACGCCGTGCGTGGGAGGCCTGCGCCCGCTGGCGGGCGCGCAGGTACCAGACGCCCGCGAGGGCGACGGCAAACATGGGAATCGGCTCAACCGCGAACGTGAAGAGCGCCTCGGGGAAGCGTGGCGGGGGAACGGCGTCCCAGGCGCAGACCCAGACCCAGCCCGCCCCCGCGCCAGCCCCATCCCCCGCGCGGAGGGCGACGGTCGCGCCGATACTGACGATCAGTCCGCCGAGAAACGTCAGGAGCAAGGCGCGATCAAGCGGGTAGCGTGCAGTGGAGACCGGCGCCTTCATCGTTGCCATACCCGGCGGCTCCCGTGCAGCCAGCGTAGCGCTTTGTGATTCCTGTCACAAATCCCCGACAGCGGCGTCACGAAGCGGTGTGTTCGCGCTGGCGCACGCGACGGGGAGCGCGCTCTCACGCTCTCCACTGTAGCCGAGAAGATCGCGTAGGGGCGCGTGGCGCGGCGCATCCAGAGGCGGCTTCGCTTCGACGCGATAGACGGACGCCCCCCGCCCCCGGAATCGCGGGCCAGCGACGTACGTGGTAGAACCCATGCGGCGCCATTGCCGCACGGAGAGCAGGAACATGGACATCAACGGACTGAGCGCGATCGTGACCGGCGGAGGCTCGGGCCTGGGAGAGGCGACCGCCCGCGAGCTCGCGGCGCGCGGCGCGAAGGTCGCGATCCTCGACCTGGGGCGCTCGAACGGCGCCGAGGTCGCGTCAGACGTGGGCGGCGTCTTCGTCGAGGCGGACGTGACCAGCGACGAAGACGTCACCAGGGCGGTGGCGGATGCAGCGGCCGCGCACGGCGGCGTCCACATCCTCGTCAACTGCGCCGGCATCGCCACCGCGGAGCGGACGGTAGGACGCGAAGGACCCGCAAGCCTCGAACTGTTCACGCGCACCGTGACCATCAACCTGATCGGCACATTCAACGCGATCCGGGTAGCGGCGGCGGCGATGGTCAAGAATGAGCCCAGCGAAGACGGCGAACGGGGCGTCATCATCAACACCGCCTCCGTGGCCGCCTTCGAGGGACAGATCGGGCAGGCGGCCTACTCCGCCTCGAAGGGCGGCGTGGTGGGGATGACCCTGCCGATCGCGCGCGATCTCTCACGCGACGGCGTGCGCAACAACACGATCGCGCCCGGCCTCTTCCTGACGCCGATGCTGCTGGGCCTGCCGGACGAAGCGCGCGAGGCGCTGGGCAACGTCACGCCCTTCCCCTCGCGCCTGGGCAAACCCGAGGAGTACGCGCAACTGTGCTGCTCGATCATCGAGAACCCGATGATCAACGGCGAGACGATCCGGCTCGACGGGGCCCTGCGTCTCGCCCCGCGCTAGACGCCACCGCCACCGGGCGGGGCGGAGGTTTGATACGCCAGCGCAAACGAACGTGTAACGTGATTATCGCCCCTTCGACGTCGAAGGGCCAAGGCAGCGAAGAGAAAGGCGCCGAAAATGTCCGCACGTCTTGCGGTAGTGGCGGGAACGCTCTTCATCGCACTCGGTTTGTCCGCATGCACAACCGACAGCGAGCCTTCGCATGAATCTAGTGAGCCTTCACATGAATCCGAAACGGAAGCGCTATCCACCTTCTATTATGCTACGAACGGCCCAGACTGGACCAACAGCGATTCCTGGCTGACCGACACGCCAGTGGGGGACTGGTACGGCGTCGTTACTGATGACGAAGGGCGCGTGGTAGAGCTGAACCTCCGCGAGAATGAGCTGAGCGGGGAGATTCCGCCGGAACTGGACTCCCTCACGAACCTGGACGGGGAGATTCTGCCAGAGTTGGGCGCACTCGTAAATCTGACGTACCTGGACCTCGCCTGGAACGAGCTGACAGGATCCCTGCCTCAGGAACTGAGGATGTTGAACTCGTTGGAGAAGCTGGATTTTCGCAGCGACGCAGGTCTCTGTGCTCCGAACGGTGACGCGTTTCTCACATGGCTTGAGGGGTTGACTACTGAGGACGGTTCGGACCCCGGCCCCATTTGCGCGGCGGCAGATTCAGCCAGTAATTGAAGGGCGCTGACTCCCCGGCTAAACGACCTTCCGGGGGAAACGAAGCGGGCGGCCTCTAGGCCGCCCGCTCGTCGTCGGTGGCGAAGGGTCAGTTCGCGGCTGAGGCTTCCTTACGCGCCCCGCCGCCGGGTCGCGCGGCCGCGCCCTCGCCCACGTAGAGGCCGGCGCCGTTCTCGTTCACCTCGCGCCAGTGCGTGTGCGCCAGCGTATGCATGATGAAGACAGCCTGCTGCGCCGTCCACAAGCCCTGCGCGTCCTGCGTCTGGTTCACCGCCTCCTTCGTGATCTTCAGCCCGAAGGACGGCTTCTCCGCGATCTTGCGCGCCAGGTTCTCCACGTACTCGCTCAGCTCCGCCCGCGGCACCACCTCGTTCACCATGCCCGCCTCGTAGGCGCGCTGCGCGCTCACCCAGTCGCCCGTGTAGAGCATCTGGCGGGCGAGGCGATGGCCGAACTCCCAGGGATGGGCGAAGTACTCGACGCCGGGGATGCCCCAGCCCACGACAAGGTCGCGGAACTCAGCGTCATCGGACGCAATGATGATGTCGCAGACCCAGGCGAGCATGAGGCCGCCGGCGATGGTCTTGCCCTGCACCTCGGCGATCATGGGCTTGGGCAGGTTGCGCCAGCGGCGGCACATCTGCAGGTAGATCTCCTCCTCCTTCGCCATCGCGCCTTCCGCGCCCGGCAGGTCGAAGTTCCCCCACGTGCCGACGGGGCGCACATCGTTGAAGCCGAGCCCCGTGCCGCCGCGCATGTCATGGCCGGAGTTGAAGTGGGGTCCCTCGCCGCTGAGGATGATGACCTTCACCTGGTCATCCTGGTTGGCGTGGTCGAAGGCGTCGTTCAGATCGCGCGTGAGGCGCAGGTCCTGGGCGTTGCGCGCCTCCGGACGGTTCATGCGGACGCGCACGATCTCGGGCGTCAGGTTCTCGTAGATGACAGTCTGGAATTCCGGCATGGGCGAACTCCCCTCCGTGAGGATGCCGTCAGTATACGCGCCCAGGCGAATCCCCGGCGCGGCAAACCCTCAGATCGTCTCGGTTGACTCACCCACGCGCGCGGCGACTTCCCCGCCAAGCTCCTCACCGACGCCGCGAAGAGCGCCGAACTCCTCGCGGAAGGCGTTGTGGACGGCGCGGGTCTCGGTGCAGTGGAGGACGAAGCGGGCGCCTTCGCGCAGCCACTTCCGTGAAAGGTCGACCGTCTGATGGTGGATCAGGACGGGCACGCCCCGCGCCTGACACGTAGCGATGATCGCGCGGAGCGCGGCCTCATAGGTCGGGTGGTCGTACTGATCGGGAACGCCAAGGGAGATGCTGAGGTCGTTGGGTCCGACGAAGATCGCGTCCACGCCCTCGATCGCGACGATGTCCTCCAGCGCCTCCATGGCGGGGACGCTCTCGATTCCAATGATGCAGACGTTGTTGCGGTTGCGCCGCTCGAGGTACTCGCGGGAGGCCTCGCTGGGGAACTCGCCCTGCTCGACGGCGCGGCGCACGAACTCCCCCTTGAGGGGACGCCACTTCGTCGCGCCCACGACCTCGCGGACCTCGTCGGGGGTCTCGCAATAGGGCGCGAGAACGCCCTCGGCGCCGGCGTCGAGCGCCATCGTCACGTAGTGCGAACTCGGGATGGGGACGCGCACGATAGGCACGATGTCAACACCCCGCAGTCCAGCAAGGAGGTCAGCGATCTCGCTGCGGCCGCGGGGAGCGTGTTCGCTGTCGATGATGACGTAGTCGAGGCCGAGCGCGGCGATGGTCGTGGCCCAGCGCGGGTTTCGCGCCGCCGAGAGCATCGTCCCGTACACGATTCCTCCGGCGCGGACCTTCGCCTTCAGCGCTTCACCGTTCATGGCGGCCTCCCTCTCTTCGCGGCGGTGTAAGGGATACGAGGTCCGGCGGGGAAAGGCAAGGCGCGGCGTGGCCCGCAAGTACGGAGCGTTCTAGGATGCCCTGCGGAGGAAACCGCCATGAGCAATCTGCCTGTTCCGTTAACGGTCGAGGACTTCACCCCTGACTGGGCAACCGAAGCCCTGCGCGCCAGCGGAACGATCGGGCACGAACGCGTCATCGCCGTCGAGACCTCCCCCGTAGGCGAGGGGTTTGGCTTCCTCGGGTCGCTCGCGCGGCTGGCCCTGACCTACGACCGTCCCCGCGCGGGCGCGCCCGCGACGGTGGTGGCGAAGTTCCCCGCGGCGGTGGAGGTGAACCTCGCGCTCGCGCTCCAGTACAAGGTCTACGAACGCGAGGCGCGCTTCTTCAACGAGATCAAGCGCAGCATCAGCGCCATGCCCACGCCCGAGGCGTACTACGTCGATATCAAGGAATCGGGCGAGGGCGTGATCCTGCTCGAGGATCTGGACGGCAAGGGCCAGGTCGGGGATCAGCTCGCGGGCGCCTCCCTGCAGGAGGCGGAGCGGCTGATGACGCAGATCGCTGACCTGCACGCCACCTGGTGGGGCCGCGCGGACGAGGCGGCCATCTCCTGGGTTCCCGCCTTCGATGGCCCCGTCTGGGCGATGACGGCGCAGACGTTGCCCGCCCTCTGGCCAACCTACCAGCAGGAGTCCGGCCACCTGCTCCTCCCCGGGATGGAGGACGTCATCGAACGCGCCTGGGAGGGGCTGCCGTGGCTGGGCCAGCAGCTCAGCCGCGGCCCCATGACCCTCGTCCACGGCGACTACCGGCTCGACAATATGTGCTTCCCCGCGCGCGAAGGCGACCCCGTCATCGTTTTCGACTGGCAACTTATGTCACGCGGTCGGGGGCCCTACGACGTCGCCTACTTCATGAGCCAGAGCCTCGATGTGGAACTGCGGCGCGAATCCGAACGGGCGCTGGTGAAGCGCTATCACGACGGCCTCGTGACCGGCGGCGTGCGCGACTACTCCTTCGATGACTGTTTCGAGGACTACCGCCTGGCGACGCTCTGGTGCGTGATGTACCCCGTCGCGATGGGCGGGGGCATGGCCAGCAACGAGCGCGCGCTGCAGGTCGCGGCGGAGGTCTCGAAGCGCTCCTTCAACACCATTCTCGACCTCGACGCGGTTTCGGTATTGCCGGCCTGACGCGGCCCTCCAGCAGCCTCAACGAACAACCAATCGGGAGCGTACCCATGAGTGATTTGCCCATCCCCCTGACCGTCGAGGACTTCACCCCTGACTGGCTGACAGCCGCCCTGCGCGCCAGCGGGATGCTGGCGGACGAACGGGTGGTCTCGGTAGAGGCGAACCCGATGGGCGAGGCTTTCGGGTTTCTGGGTTCCCTCTCGCGGCTTGCGCTGACCTATGACCGCCCGCCGGCGGGAGCGCCCGCGACCCTGATCGCGAAGTTCGCCGCGCAGGCGGAGCTCAATCGGAACTTCGCGCGCCAGTACGGGATCTACGCCACGGAGGCGCGCTTCTTCCAGGAACTGCAGCCCGCGCTGGACGCGATGCCCACGGTGCGCGCCTTCTATACGTCCTGCGACCTCGAAGCCGGGGACGGCGTCACGATCCTCGAGGACCTGAAGGGGAGGCTGCGCATCGGGGACCAGATGGTCTCGCCCTCGCCGGCGGAGGCCATGACGATCGTGGAGCAGGCGGCCGGCCTGCACGCGACCTGGTGGGGCCGCACGGACACGGATGACCTGGCGTGGCTCCCGAAACCCGACGGCCCCGTCTGGGCGATGGCGCCGGCCACGCTTCAGGGATTCTGGCCGGTCTACCAGCAGAACTTCGGCCATCTGCTCACGCCTTCGCTCATCTCGGCGGTGGAGCGGACCTGGGCGCAGATGGAGTGGGTCTTCAAGCGCTTCGCCTCGCCGCCCATGACCGTCGTTCACGGCGACTACCGGCTCGACAACATGTTCTTCCCCGAACGGGCGGGCGACCCCATCACCGTGATCGACTTCCAGCTGATGGCGCGCGGACGCGGCCCCTACGACATCGCCTACTTCGCCAGCCAGAGCCTCGACATCGAGCAGCGCCGCGCGACCGAACGCGACCTGCTGCGGCGCTACCACGGCGCCCTCGTGGATGCTGGCGTGCGCGACTACTCCTTCGATGATTGCTTCGAGGACTACCGTCTGGCGACGCTCTGGTGCGCCGTCTACCCGATCGGGATGGGCGGGGGACTGGCGGGCGCCGAGCAGCGCCATCTGGACCTCGCGACGGAAGTCTCGCGCCGCTGCTTCACCGCCATCGAGGACCTGGACGCCGTCTCGACGCTGCCGCGCTGAGGCGCAGCGCCCCCGCAACGGCTCGCGCAGTTGACCGCGCCCCGTGCGATTCAAGAGAATCGCGCGATGCCGCATCCCGAACGCATCGCCATCGTCGGCGCCTCGCTGGGCGGGCTTCGCGCCGCGCAGGCGCTCCGCGGGCGGGGCAAGTTCGAGGGCGCCATCAGCCTCGTCGGCGCGGAACCGCATTACCCCTACGACCGTCCGCCGCTGTCGAAGCAGGTGCTGGCGGGGCAGTGGGGGCCGGAACGCACGCTCCTCGATCCCCCCGAGACGGTCGACAAGCTCGACCTCGACCTGCGACTGGGCGTGCGCGCGCAAGCGCTCGATCCGGAGGCGCGCGCGCTCACGCTGAGCGACGGCGAACGGCTGGCGTTCGATTCGCTCATCATCGCGACCGGCGCCACCCCGCGGACGCTCCCGAACACGCCTGACCTGGCCGGCATCCACACCCTGCGGACGATCGATGACTCGATGCGCATCCGCGCCGAACTGACGAAGGGGCCGCGAGTGGCGGTGGTGGGAGCGGGGTTCATCGGCGCGGAAGTGGCGGCCGTGGCGCGCAGCGCAGGGCTCGACGTGACCCTGATCGAGGCCCTGCCCGCGCCCCTCGCGCAAGCCGCCGGCGTGGAAGTCGGGGAGGCGTGCGCGGCCATGCATCGCGCGCGGGGCGTGGACGTACGCTGCAACGCGCGCGTGGCCGGCTTCGAGGGCGGCGAGCGCGTGGAACGCGTGCTGCTCGCGGACGGCTCAGTGGTGGAGGCAGACCTCGTCGTGGTCGGGATCGGCGTCGCCCCGGAGACGCGCTGGCTGGAGGGCTCAGGGCTGAAACTGCGGGATGGCGTCGTCTGCGACGCCACCCTCGCCGCCGCCCCCGGGATCTACGCCATCGGGGACGTCTGCCGCTGGTACAACCCCATCTTCGAGGAGGAGATGCGGGTCGAGCACTGGACAAACGTGATCCACCAGAGCCGCCAGGTCGCGCGCAACCTGCTGGCGGAGCCGGGGGAGGCGCGGCCTTTCGCCAGCGTCCCCTATGTCTGGTCTGACCAGTACGACATGAGCATCCAGTCACTCGGCCACCCACGCGCCGATGACGAGGTCGAAACGCTGCATGGCTCGCTGGAGAGCCTCGAATTCGTGGTCGGGTACCGGCGCAACGGGATCATCGTCGGCGGCCTCACCTTCAACATGCCGCAGCAGCTTGCCGCGTACCGCCCCCTGATCGAACGCCGCGCCCCGTGGGAGGCCGTGTTGGAGCACGCCCGCGCACAGGACCAGGGCGGGGGTTCACAGCGCGCGTAGTATCAACGCGCGCCACAGGGGGCAGGCATGGATCTCAACGATCTCTCGGAACGCCTCACCGTCTTCTGCCGCGATCGCCTCGATGACCCGCACGCGACCGTCACCGACGTCGAGACGATGCAGGGACACGCAGGCTTCTCGTTCGGATTCACGGCCACGGCGAAGGGTGAATCGCGCTCTTATGTGCTGCGCCTGCCGCCTCCCAACGTGCGCCGCGCCGGCACCGCGGACGTCATCCGGCAGGCGCGCGTGATCCACACCCTCCGCGAGACGGACGTGCCCGTGGCGGAGGTGATCTGGTCAGGCGAAGACGAGCGCTGGTTCGGCGCCCCCTACTTCATCGTGAACAAGTTCGAGGGCGACGTGCTCCGCAATGCGTGGGGACAATCGCTCTCAGCTGAGCGGATGCGCCCCGTGGCGGCGCAGGCGATGCGCGCGCTGGCCTCCCTGCACCTGCTTGACTGGCGGGAGTACGTCCCTGACGACGGCCCCCCGCTCGAACTGGAGCCAGACGTGACGCGCTGGGACCGCTTTTACGAACGCTCCGGCGACATGGAGCTGGTGGCGCTGGCGCCCGTCGTCCGCGAGAATCTGCTGGAGCGGCTGCCGGATGCGCCCCGCATTGGCGTTTTCCACGGCGACTTCCAGTGGTCGAACGTGCTCTACAGCTTCGACGGGAAGCTGCAGGCGGTCATCGACTGGGAGCTCTGGGGCGTGGGCGCGACCCTCAACGATCTCGGCTGGGTGATCACCTTCGCGGACGCGCCCGCCTGGAAGCACGGACTGCGGCATCAGCTCCCGCCCCCCGACGCGCTCATCGCGGACTACATCGAGACCTATGGCCGCGATCCGGGCGACATCGCCTGGTACCGCGCGCTGGCGGCCTACAAGTTCGCAATCATCAGCGGCTTTAACCTCTACCTGCACCGCACGGGGAAGCGTCCCGATGAATCGTGGGAAGACACGGCGCTGTCGGCGCCCTTCCTCCTGCGGCGGGCCCTCGATCTGCTCAGCGACGGGTAGGAGGCGATGGCGCGGCGGCGGTGCGAACAGGCGCGCGTGCTACACTCTTGCCAGCGCCGCCGGCGTCCCCGCGATGAAGATATTCGACGTTCACATCCACTTCCCGCGTGACTGGGAGAACCCCGACGCCGACCCGGCGCCGCTCGTCGAGCGCCTCGCGGAGGTGGCGAGCGCGGCGGGCGTCACGAAGGGCTGCGTGCTCACCGGCGGACGCTTCGGACCAGGCTACGAACGCGGCATCGAGATCCTGCAGGGATACCCCGACCTGTTCGTGCCCGTCGCCCTCATCGACCCCGAGGTCATCGGGCGCGAGGAGGTCGAGGAGCTCCACGCAATGGGCTATCGCGGCCTCAAGCTCATCGGCGTGGCGCGCCCCTACGACGAACCCGACTATCTGCCCACATACGCGGCGGCCGAGCGCCTGGACATGCCGGTCCTGTTTCACCTGGGCGTTATCGGCGGCGGCATCGACTACTCGATCACGCACCCGCGCCGCGACCCCCAGGCGGCCGCGATGTTCCGGCGCATGCAGGACATGCGCAGCCGCTGGCCCATGCGCGACGTTTCCGCGAACCGCATGTCGCCCGTCCATCTCGACACCATCGCGCAACGCTTCCCGGACCTGCGCATCATCGGCGCGCACCTTGGCAATCAGGGGAACTACGAGTACGCCACCTCCGTGGCCCGCTGGCGCCCGAACGTCGCCCTCGACATGAGCGGCGGCGAGACGATCGAACGGCACGCGGTCGAACTGGGGCTCATCGGCCGCGAGATCGGCGTCGAGAAGCTGGTATTCGGGTCAGACTGCGGCATGGATGACATCCGCGAGCACATCGACCGCTTCGAGGCGATCTACGACAAACTCCAGCTTTCGGAGGCGGAGCGGGAGCGCCTGTGGTGGCGGAACGCCGCCGAGATGTACGGGTTCGAGGAGCCCGCCCTGGCGGAGGAGTAGGCACTGGAAGCGCAACTCCGGGCCGAACAACCCATCCCCGCCCTCAGCGCAAGCGGACGCGCCGTGCTGTTGGGAGCGCTCGCCATGGCGGGGCTCGCGGCCTACCTGAACATTCGCCCCGAACAGCACTGGATCCTCGCGCTCACCGCCCTCATTACGCTGGTCGGCGTGGACGGCGCCATCCGCCGCCACCCACACTGGCGCGGGAACGCCTTCAGCGCCCTGAGCTACACCCTGCTGCCCCTGCTCGCGGTTGTGGGCGCCGGCCTCCTCATCGACGAAGCGGTGGACGGCTACGGACGCGTGGCGGCAGGGCTGGGAGCGGGCGCGGCCGCGGGACTCCTGCTCTACGCGGAGTATCACTCACTCGCGCCCGGACGCCCGCTGTTCGGCCCCATGCGGCTGACGCTGGCGGTGGCCGCCTACCTGACCGCGCTGGCGCTGTTCACGGTGTTCTTCGCGCGCGATCTCAACCTCCCCGCCTCGGCCGCGGCGGTGGGGGCGCTCAGCTTCGCGCTCTCCTTCGATCTGCTGCGGGAGAGCCGCAGTCAGGGGGCGTCCTCGCTGTTCGCCGCGCTCGCCATCGGCGTCTCGCTGGCGGAGCTGCGCATCGCCCTCTACTACTTCCCCCTCGATGACCTGCTCACGGGCGCGCTCATGATCATCGGCTTCTATGTGGCGACGGGACTGGTCCATCACCTGCTCGACGACGACCTCACGCCCGCGACGATGGCCGAGTACGCGGTCGTCGCGGGCGCAAGCACGGCCATCGTCGTCATCGCACGGCAGTTCCTCTAGACGATGGGGACGCTGCGCATCTGCTCCTGGAACGTGAACGGCCTGCGCGCGGGGCTGCGCTCGGGAACGTTCCCGGCGTGGCTGCGGGAAAGCGCCCCCGACATCGCCGGCCTGCAGGAAGTGAAGGCCCGCCCCGAACAGGTGGACGAGCGCCCCTGGCTCGAATCAGGCCACGAGGAAATCTGGCATCCCGCCGAGGACGCGGGCTACAGCGGCTCACTCCTGCTGGCGAAGACGCCGCCCGCTTCCGTGCGTCTCGGCCTGGACACGCCCGAGTTCGAGCGCGAGGGACGCGTGATCGAGGCGGACTTCGGCGAGTTCGTCCTGCTCACGTCGTACTTCCCCAATGCGGGGCGCAAGCTGGCGCGGCTCGACTTCAAGCTGGCCTACTACGAGGCCTTCCTGAAGCGCATCGTGGCGTTGCGGGATGACGGCCGGCGCGTCGTCTTCATGGGCGACCTGAACGTGGCCCACGCCGAGATCGACGTCGCCCGCCCGAACGAGAAGGAGACGGGCTTCCTGCCAGTCGAGCGCGAGTGGCTCGACCGCGTCATCGCGAACGGCTTCGTCGACACCTTCCGGGCGCTGAACGAGGACCAGCGCGACGCCTACAGCTACTGGGATCCGTGGCGGCGCCGGCGCGAACGCAATATCGGCTGGCGCATCGACTACGTCTTCGTGAGCGAGGACCTGTTCCCGTCCGTACGCAGCGCCTTCATCGAGCGCGCGACGCTCGGGTCAGACCACTGTCCCGTGGGCGTCGAGCTCGCCCTCTAGTCGGGGGCGGGGCGCGTGCGGCGGGGGCGAGGGTAGGGAGGGAATCGTGTACGCTGCGGAGGCGGCGTCGGGGCGTGGCGCAGCCTGGTAGCGCACTTGACTGGGGGTCAAGAGGTCATCGGTTCAAATCCGGTCGCCCCGACCAGCCCCGTTCCCTACGGATGCTCGCTTCCAGAGAGTAAACACCGCCCCAAGCCCCCCATCGCCCCGCCGCCGTAAACTCACGGCAGCGACCAAACACTTACGGGAGGCGATATGTCCGAGCGGGAATCCCTTGATGTGCTCGACGCGATCCACTCAACGCGCGCGCAACGCTACCTGAAGCCAGACCCCATCCCCGAGGACACGCTCTGGCGCATCCTTGACGCCGCCGTCCGCGGGCCCACGGGCGGCAATAACCAGGGCTGGGGTTGGGTCGTGATCCGCGACGAGGCGACCAAACACGCCATCGCGAAGGTCTACGCCGAACGCCTCACGTCCGCCTACAGATACGAGCGCGTGAGCGACGAGGAGCTCGGGGCGGGGCGCATCACGCGGGGCGGGATCGAGGAGGGTGAGGTCGGGATCGACGCGCGCAACCGTCGCGGAGTCGTGCACCTCACCGAGCACTTCGCCGACGTACCCGTCATCGTCGCCCCCGTCATGCGAACGTCCGCGCGCATGGACGCCGACACGCGCCGCGCGGGCGCGGGGCTCGGCGCCTCGATCTACGGCGCCGTGCAGAATCTGATGCTGGCGGCGCGAGCCTTCGGGATCGGCAGCGTGTTCACGTGGACGCTGGACGAGACTTCGGGCTTCAACGAGCTGCTGGGGCTGCCCGAAGACGCGTACGTCATGTGCCTGATACCCCTCGGGTACCTCGAGCGGGGGCGGTTTTCGCAGCCGCGACGCCGGCCCCTCGGCGAAGTCGTGCACTGGGACCGTTGGGGCGAGCAGCGTGACGCGCCCGCCCTGGACCGCTAGACCCGCTCCACGATCTGGGGCAGCGTTTCGCCGATGCTTCCGCGCAGGACGGCGGCGGCGAGGGGATCACAGGGCGTCTCCCCGGCGTTGAGGATGACAAGCCTGGCGCCGCCATGAAGCGCAATCTCGGGGAGCGACGCCACGGGGTAGACCGCGAGCGAGGTTCCGATCGCAAGGAAGAGGTCGCTGGCGGCGGCGGCCAGTTGGGCGCGTTCAAGATCCTCCGCGACGAGCGGCTGGCCGAAGGAGATCGTGGCGGACTTGAGGATGCCCCCGCACAGCGTGCAGTGCGGGTCCTCCTCCCCCTCGCGGACGCGTTCGAGCACGACCTCGATCGGCCCGCGATCGGCGCACCCGAGACAGGCGTAGTCGCGCACGGCGCCGTGGATCTCGATGATGCGGTCGGGCGAGGTTCCGGCGGCGTGGTGGAGGCCGTCGATGTTCTGGGTGACGAGCGTCTCCAGCTTCCCCTTCCCTTCGAGGGCGGTCAGGGCGTAGTGCCCCGCGTTCGGCTCAGCCGTGTGCATGGGGCTGCCGGCGCGGTTCGCCCAGGAGCGGACGCGATGGTCGCGATTGGCCATGTAGTGCTGAATGGTGGCTGTGCGTTCGGCGGCGGGGTTCTTCGTCCAGACCCCGTCGGGGCCGCGAAAATCGGGGATTCCCGACTCCGTGGAGATGCCGGCGCCGGTGAGTACCGTGACCGAGCGGGCCTCGCGCAGCCAAGAGGCGACAGCGGCAAGCGCGTCTTCGCTCATGGCGCGAGCCTACCGCAATCTGGCGCCTCTCGGGATCGCGCCGTAGGCTGGAATCCGGCGTTCGCCTGAGGACGCCGCCAAGTCGATGAGCGCCACTCGCAATCTCGCCTTCATCACCTGCGCCGCCACGCTGATCCTGATCGGGGTCGGGGTCTATGTGCGGGCGACGGGGTCGGGATTGGGCTGTCCTGACTGGCCCACCTGTCACGGAGGCGTCGTGCCCCCAAACGAGCAGGAAGCCATTATCGAGTTCACGCACCGCTTCGTGGCGGCGCTCGTGGGGCTCCTCGTGATCGCGACGGCCGTTCAGGCCTGGCGGCGCTTCCGGAACACGCCCGCGGCCCTCTGGCCAGCGCTGGCCGCGGTTCCCCTCGTGGGAATCCAGGGAGCGCTGGGCGCGGTGACGGTGTGGGAAGAACTCCCCCCCGAAATCGTGGCCACGCACCTGCTCCTGGCGATGGCCATCCTGAGCGTGATGGCGGCGGCCGCGCTGAGCATGTTCAGCGAGCTGCGGGACGCCCCCGCGCCGGCCGAGCGCGCGGCGGCCCTGCGCGTGGCGCAGCGCGCGAGCGTCGCGCTCGTCCTGTTCGCGGCGGTGGTGTGGATCGGGGGTTATCTGGGGGAAAGCGGCGCCTCGACCGCCTGCGAGGGGTGGCCTACCTGTAACGGAGGCGTTTTCCCGGGCGCCGATGACCAGCAGATCACGCACATGACGCACCGCTACCTGGCGGCGCTGCTGGCGGCGCCCCTCGCCTGGGTCGCGGTTGTCGCCTGGCGCGAGCGCGCCACGCTCCGCTGGGGACCGCACCTGACCGCCACGGTGACGGTCATCTACCTGCTCCAGGTCGCCGCCGGCGCGCTCAACGTGCTCTACACCTTCCCCGACGCGCTCACCGTAACGCATACCGTGCTAGCCTCCCTGTTGTGGCTCACCCTGTCGGCGGCCGCGCTTCTCGGCTTTTCCGCGCAGGCGGGTTCGCAAAGGAGCGCGCAGCTCCCGCAAGCAGAGGCTCCCGCATGACCGCTCTGGCGCTCGCCCTGCGCGGAACGAGCCGCTGGCCCGCGACCGTTCGCAGGTATGTCGCGATCACGAAGCCCCGCATCATCCTCCTGCTGCTGACGACCACGGTTCCGGCGATGGTGGTGGCGGAGGGCGGCTGGCCCTCGACCGCCCTCGTGCTGGCGACGCTTGTGGGCGGGGCGGCCTCGGCGGCGGGCGCGAACGCCGTCAACTGCTGGTATGACCGCGACATCGACGCGCTCATGCGCCGCACCCAGTCACGCCCGCTCGTGCGAGGGGAGATCCCGCCCCTGAACGCGTTGCTCTTCGGGGCCGCCCTCGGCGTGGGGGCGTTCGCCTTTCTCTGGGCGACGGCGAACCTGCTGGCGGCGGCGCTGGCGGGCGCGGCCTTCCTCTACTACGTGTTCATCTACACCGTCTGGTTGAAGCGACGCTCCCCGCAGAACATCGTCATCGGCGGCGCGGCCGGAGCCTTTCCGCCGATGGTGGGCTGGGCGGCGGTCACGGGTGAACTGGCCTGGGCGCCCCTGATCATGTTCGCGATCATCTTTTTCTGGACGCCGCCGCACTTCTGGGCGCTGGCCCTCCGCATCGCCGGCGACTATCGCGAGGCGCGCGTGCCGATGCTCCCCGTGGAATCGGGCGAAGCCGTGACGCGGCGGCAGATCCTCCTCTATTCGCTCACGCTCGCGCCGCTCGCGCTGGCGCTGCTGCTGACGGGAACGGTGGGGTGGCTCTACGGGGCCGTGGCGGGCGCGATGAGCCTCGGCTTCGCCACGCTCGCGTTCGCGCTCTGGCACTGGCCCGCGCGCGTGTCCTCGATGCGGCTCTACACCTACTCGTTGGCGTATCTTGCCGCAATCTTCATCTTTATGGCGGTCGATACCGCAATCCTCGATTAACCTGTACTGTATCCGCAAACTGAAAGCAGGAGCGCCCTTCCCCCATGAGCAGACTGAAGCCCTGGATTGTCGTAGCCCTGACAGCGGCATTCGCCCTGTCCATCACGAGCATGGCCTCTGCGCAGGCGTCGCCCCCAACGATCGTGACAGGATCCGTCACAAGCGCGGGCGGCGCCGTCGCCGCCGGCCTTGCCGTCACGGCCTATGTCGGCGAGACAGACTGCACGCACAGCCGCTCCACGACCTTCAGGCGGAGCGGGGTAACCCGCTACCTGGTAACGGTTCATAACAGCTCGACCAGGGATGGCTGCGGAAACGCGGACAGCGCGATACGCATCCGCGTCGGCGATCGCTGGGCGACGCAGATGGGAATGCACACCGGCTATCACGCATTGAACCTGACCCTCGCCGCCCAGAGTTCGTCCGTGACGGTCGAGGTCACCGTCTGGCGGCTCATCCGCGATCCCGAACGGCTCTACCTCAGCACGAGGCCCGAGGGCGGTCGCTGGACGACCCATAACGAGGTTCTCGATATGTCGGGCGTCAGCAGTTCCGGACGCTTCAACCAGAGCAACGCGATCGCCGTCGAGGTTTCGCTCTCGGGCGGCCGCACGGCCACGGTTGAAGTCACCGTCTGGCGCTCCATCAGCGACCCCACGCGGCTCTACCTCAGCACGAGGCCCGAGGGTGGTCGCTGGACGACCCATAACGAGGTTCTCGACATGTCGGGCGTCAGCAGCTCCGGGAACTTCAACCAGAGCAACGCGATCGCCGTCGAGGTTTCGCTCCGCTAGCGTCCGCCGCTCGCATCAGCCGGACAGCACGGGAGGAGCCGGGGCGTAGCGCCCTGGCTCCTTCAACGTTGCGGGGAGGCGCCCGCCTTTCGCGGCGCCGCGCTCCGTGACACACTCCCCCGAAGGAACAGGCGGCGATGGCGCGGAACGAACACGCAGAGGTCGCGATCGTGGGCGGGGGCGTGATCGGGGCGGCGATCGCCTACTTCCTCGCCCAGCGCGGCGTGAAGCCGCTCGTGATCGAGGGGACGGAGGTGGCGTACGGCGCGAGCGGGAAATCCGCGGGATTGCTCTCGCCGGGCCTGCCCCACGACGCTGACGCCGCCGGCGTTCTCCCCCCGCTGACCGCGAGAAGCCTGACCCTTCACCGCGCCCTTGCGGAACTGCTGGACGGCCCCGCGACCTACGACTACACGCCCTACACCACCTGCCTCGTGGCGCAGGACGAGGCTGAGGCGAACGAACTCCACGCCCGCGCCGCCGAGCTCAGCGCGGAGCCAATCCCACGCGAGCGGATCGGGGAGCGCTGCCCCTGGCTCGACCGACCCGCCGCGGGCGCGCTCGCGCAACCCACCGCGCAGATCGATTCCGCCAAATTCACCGCGCGACTGATCGAGAGCGCGCAGGGCATGGGCGCCGCGCTGCGCACAAGCCGCGCGGTGGGGCTGGTCGGCGGGGATGCGTACATCGACGGCGTCGAGCTGCACGACGGCGTCGTGACCGCCGACGCAACCGTGGTGGCGATGGGGCCGTGGTCCACGCGCGCCGCCGCCTGGCTTGACCTGCCCATCCCCGTGCGCCCCCTGAAGGGCCAGATCGTGCACCTCGAACCCGCAACCCCGCCCCCGCCGGGGGGCTTCTCCGACATGCACGGCCATTACGTTGTCACGCGCCCCACGGGCCTCGTCCACGCCGGCGCCACGGAGGAAGAGGCGGGGTTTGACCAGGACCCGACGGAGGCGGCGCGGGAGGAGATCCTCGCAGCGCTCTCGCGGTTCACCTCGAAGCTCGGCGAGATGCGGGCCGTCAACCAGACCGCCTGCCTGCGCCCCGTTGCGGGGGATGGCCTGCCGCTCATCGGGGCGGCCCCGGGGCGGCGAGGGGCCTACGTGGCGACGGGCCACGGCCGCAAGGGGGTCATCCTCTCGCTCGCGACCGGAGAGGCGCTGGCGGAACTGATCACGGAAGGGCGTACCAGCGCGGTAGACCTCACGCCGTTCGACCCAGCCCGCTTCGGACTCGCGTGACCGCCGCCCACCCGTCGCTGACCTGGGCGAGCGTGCTCGCCTGGCGGATGGAACGGCAACACCTCGTCTCGCGGCGGCCATGCGAGGAGCTGGAGGCGGTCATCGGGACAGTCGGAGGGCTGCACGCGCAGGTTCTCTCCGCGGCGGAGCTGGCGGCCTGGGCGCGCCTCGACGGACTCCGGCCGGGCGCGCTTGAAGCCGAGCTCTGGGAGCGCCGCAGTCTGGTGAAGACGTGGGCGATGCGGGGCACGCTCCACCTCCTGCCAGCCAGCGAATACGGCCTCTGGCAGGCAGCCCTCGCGACCTATGACCACTACCTCAAGGGCGCCTGGCTGCGGGGCTTCAACATCAGCCGCGAGGAGTTGGATCTGCTCCTCGCGACCGTGCCGGAGGCGCTCGGCGACGAGGGGCTCACGCGGGACGAACTCGCCGAGGCCGTGGCCGCGAAGGCGGACTCGCCCGCGCTCGGCGAACGGCTGCGCGATAGCTGGGGCGCCTGTCTGAAGCCCGCCTCCTTCCGTGGCGGCCTCTGCTTCGGGCCGAACAGGGGGCAGCGCGTGACGTTCGTCAACCCGGACGCGTGGCTGGGGGAGAGGCGCAGGCCGTCAGCGGAGGAGGCGATCGCGGAGGTCGCCCGTCGCTACCTGAACGCGTACGGCCCCGCGACCGCCGCCGAATACTCGCGCTGGTGGGGGCCGCGCCGCCCCGCGCAGGCGACGCGCGTCTTCCGCGCGCTAGGCGAGGAGGCGGTGGAAGTCGACATCGAGGGGGAGCCGCACTGGGCCTTGCGCGAACAGACGCCCACGATCGCGGCGAGCGCGCCCCGCAACGCCGTACGCCTGCTCCCCGCCTTTGATCCGTACCTGATCGGGGCCGCGCGCGATGTCCCCGCGATCCTCGCGCCGGAACACAAGGCGCGCGTCCACCGCCCGCAGGGATGGATCTCGCCCGCGCTCCTCGTGGACGGACGGATTGAAGGGGTCTGGTCACACACGCGGCAGCGCGGGGCGCTGAACGTCCGCGTCGAACCCTTCGGGGAACTGCGCGCTTCCGTTCGCGAGGGGGCGGAAGCGGAAGCGGGGCGGCTTGCCGCCTTCTTCGGCGACACGCTCACGCTGGAGTGGGCCTGACGGGTTCGCCCCGCTAGCCGCCCTCCTCCGGCTTCACGATGCCGCGCGTCCAGAAGGGGTCAAGGGCCTTGAGAACGGCGCGCTCCTGCTCGCCGGACATGCGCTCGGGGTCAGGCTCATCGTCGCGCCGCTCCTTGCCGGGCAGCGCGGGGGCGGCGCCGGTGTCCTCCGGGCCCCAACGCATCCGCGCCGCCTCGCGGGCGAGTCGCGCGCGCTCCCTGACGGAATCCGGTTCAGCCACGGCGCCCCTCCGGATTACTTCGCCTTCTCGAAGTTGAGGTGGAGGTCCCACAGGCCGAGCATGATGCCGGGCTGGTGGCGGAAGTCGTTCTTGCCCGGAGTGAAGGAGATGCTGTCGAGGCGCTCGAACAGCCGCTCCCAGGCGATGTTCTGCTCAAGGCGGGAGATGCCCGCCCCCGGACAGACGCGGATGCCCTGCGAGAACGTCATGTGGCGTCCCGTGTTCGGCCGCGCGAGGTCCACATCGGCGGGACAGGGGAACTCCTCGGCGTCGTGGTTCGCGGCGCCGTAGCGCAGGTGCAGGATCGAGCCCCTGGGGATCGTGACCCCGCGCAGCTCGACGTCCTTTGCGGCCATGCGCGTGGAGAGGCCCTGCGTGGGCGCCTGAATGCGGAGGCCCTCTTCGACGAAGAAGCGGATTCTGGAGCGGTCGGCCTTGATCGCGTTCCAGAGTTCGGGCTCGCGCGCGAGCAGCTCCGCCTCGGCGGCGATGGCGTACTGCGTGGTCTCCAGCCCGCCGATATGCATGCCGAAGACCACCCCCACGACCTCGGAGTCCGTGAGCTTGCGGCCCATGTACTCGACCTCGGTGAGGAAGCTCGTCATGTCATCCTGGGGATCCTGACGCTTCTTCGTGACGTGGCGCTGGACATACTCCATGAACTCGCCGAGGTCGCGGGCGTTGTCCGCCTCTTCCTCGTCGCTCATGAGATTGCGGTGACCCTTGCCATAGACGAAGCGCCGCACCTGCGCCTGTCCCCACACGCGCAGCTGCGGCATGTCCTCGAAGGGGAATCCCAGGATGGTCGTCATGACCATCTGCGGGAGGGGCGCGGCGAACTCCTCGACGAAGTCGATCTCGGCGGGATCGCGATCGATCCAGCTATCGATCAGCTCATCGACGTAGCGCGTGACCATGGGGCGGTGACGGGGCGCGCCGGTGGCGCCGACCCATGGATCGGTGAGTTGGATGCGGTGCTGCTTGTGGAGCTCCATGTTGGGGCGCAGCGTGTTGCGCGCCATCGCATCGAGCAGGACCGAGTGATCGTCCTCTTCCGTCACCTCGAGCCCGGCCCCGCCGTAGGAAGGCTGGGGGAAGGTGTACGGGTCGCGAATGATCATCGCGATGTCCTCGTACTTGGTAATGACGAAGCCGTCGGTGTCGGGAGTCGTGCCCTCGCCCGGGATGCGCAGAACGGGCGCCTCGTCATGGAGGATCTTGTAGGAATCGAACCAGTGCTCCTGCTGGCCGGGCTCGAACAGGTCGATGTCGTCCAGCTTCACCGGACACTCGGCGACGGCCTCGATCATGTCCTTGTACATCGTTTCGGTCATCAGGGGCTCCCGTTTGCAAGAGTAGGCGCGGAACGCACAACGCATCCCCGCTCCCCCAAGCATACCGCGCCGCCGCGGATTGGGGGACCGCCGCCAGCCTCCGCCGGCGGCTCTCCGTTGCTAGACGGTCCCGACGGCGGCGGGCTGCTGTTCGCCCCGAACGAGCCTGCCGGGACGCGCGCCCGTCTCCTCGCCGTCCCGCATGATTACCTCGCCGCTGACAATGGTGGCGACGAAGCCCTCCGCCCGCTGGATAAGGCGGCGGCCGCCAGCGGGGAGGTCATGGGCGAGTTCGGGGGCGCGCAACTGCAGGCGCTCCATATCGATGACGTTCACATCGCCCTTCATGCCCGGCTTGAGCACGCCGCGATCGCGCAGGCCGTAGAGATTCGCGGTGTCCTTCGTCATCTTCCTGACGGCGAACTCGATGGGCAGACCCTCGCCGCGCGAGCGATCACGGGCCCAGTGGGTCAGCATGAAGGTGGGCATGCTCGCGTCGCAGATAACGCCACAGTGGGCGCCCGCGTCATCGAGCCCGAGGGCGGCGCGCGGATGCGTCAGCATCTTGCGCACGACGTCGTAGTTGAACTCGCTGTAGTTCAGGGTAGGCGCGAAGAAGAGGCGCTTGCCCCCGTCCTGAAGCAGGAGGTCATAGAAAAGCTCATGCCCGTCGCGACCCTCGCGCGCCGCCAGCGCCGCGACCGAATCCGTCTCGGCGGGCTCGTAGTCAAGGGGCTCCTCCAGCGGGAAGACGCGCCCGAGATTGATGAAGGCGATGTCCTGATGGGCGTCGGCCAGCTCCTGCATGAGCGCCGCCTTGATCGCGGGCTTGCGCATCTCCGCGGCGATCTCCTCGATGGGAACGCGGCGCAGGCGATGGGCGTCGCCCTCGCCGAGCGTGTAATGGCCGCTGATCCGCTGGAAGGTGGGAGCGTTCACCCAGGGGTGGTTGGTCTGCAGGCCGAGCAGGACGCCCGGCGCGCGCGCGGTGACCTGCGGATAGAGATCGGCGCCCTCGGCGGCGGCCTCCTCAGAGAGGTCAAACATTCGCTTCCAGTGATCGGGCTCGGCGTCGAGCTGGACGAGGGCGAAGGTGATGGGGCGGCCGGTGGCGGCGGAGACGCGCCGCATCCACGCCACCTCGCGGTCGGGAAGGTTCATGTCATCGCCGGTCACGCCGGCGGGGGCGAGCTCGAAGACGCCGGCGCCGGCCTCTGCGAGCGCTTCGCCGAAGGCCATCATCTCGTCCTCCTCGGCGAAGGTGCCGGGGACGTTTACGCCGTCGATGGCGCGATGGACGATCGTGCGGGAGGTCGAGACGCCGAGGGCGCCCGCTTCCACGCCCTCGCGCACGAGACGCTTCATCTCGTCGATGTCCTCGGGGTTGGCGGGTTCGTTCCTGGCCCCGCGCTCCCCCATGACGTAGGCGCGCACGGCCCCGTGCGGCACCTGCGTGCCCACGTCAAGCGCTTTGGGAAGGGTTTCAAGGTAGTCCAGGTACTCGGGGAAGGTCTCCCAGTTCCACTGCATGCCCGCGGAGAGCGCGGTGCCGGGGATGTCCTCGACGCCCTCCATGAGGCCGATCAGCCACTCATGGCGGTTGGGGGCGGCGGGCGCGAAGCCGACGCCGCAGTTCCCCATGACCACCGTGGTCACGCCATGCCAGCAGGAGGGCGTGAGCAGCGGATCCCAGGTGATTTGGCCGTCGAAGTGGGTGTGGATATCGACGAAGCCGGGAGCGACGACCATGCCGCTCGCGTCGATCGTCTCGCGGCCCTCGGCCTCGATGCGGCCAATGGCCGCGATCCTGCCGCCGTCGATGGCGATATCGCCCTCATAGGGAGCGTCCCCCGTCCCGTCAACGATGGTTCCGTTGCGGATGACCAGATCATGCATCTCGCGCCTCCCCGGAAGCGGTCACGGTCCGACGCCGCGGGCCGCGTCCTCGTGGCGCTAACGGTACTGAATCGGGCTATGGCGGGGCAAGGCGCGCGGTGGCGTTGCGCGGGGTCTGTCGTTAAGCTTCGGCATCCGGTTCCCCGGCCCCTGCCGTCGGGGAACGTCACTATGGAATCAGGAGGGGCGCAATGAAGCTGGAAGGCAAGGTCGCCGCGGTAACCGGCGGCACACGCGGCATCGGACGGGGCATCGTCGAGGCGTTTCTCGCCGAGGGCGCGAACGTCGTCATGAACGGGCGCAGCGAAGAGAAGGGCGAGCGCGCGCTGGCGGAGATGAACGCCGGTGACAAGGCCCACTTCATCGCCGGCGACGTGACGCAGGAGACGACGATCTCGGGGCTTGTCGACGGAACCGTGGAGCGCTACGGGAAGATCGACATCCTCGTGAACAACGCGGGCGGCAGTTCCGACTTCGCGCCCGTCGCCTCGATGGAGAACGAGGCCTGGGACCACACCATCGCCTGGAACCTCTCCGCCACCTTCTGGGGAATCAAGCACGCCTTCCGCTACATGATTCCGCAGGAGAGCGGGCGCGTCATCAATATCTCCTCGCTGGAGGGGAAGCACGGCAAGCCGGGCATCGCCGCGTACGTAGCCTCGAAGCACGCCATCAACGGACTCACAAAGAGCTCCGCGCAGGAAGTGGGCACGATGGGCATCACCGTGAACGCCATCTGCCCGGGACTGATCGAGACCGACATCGTGCGCGAATCCGGCGCCGCCGCGGCCGCCTCCATGGGGCTGACCTACAACGAGATGGTGCAGCAATTCGCCGATGAGTCCTCGATCAAGCGCATGAACACCGTCGAGGAAGTGGGCGCCGTGGCCGTGCTGCTCGCCTCGGACGTGGGCGCCGGCATCACGGGCGCGCTCTGGTCCGTGGACGGCGGAACCGCCGCCTACTAGCCGCTTTCGCCGGGGAGGGAACACGCGACGATGAGCGACGAGCTTCTTTGCAGCTGGGACAGCCTGCACGACACCGTGCACGGGAACTACACGACCACGAACGCCGCGGAGGTCCTGCCCGGCGTGACCAAACCGCTGTCCGCCGATATCTGGCGGGAGTGGGATTATGTCTGGAACTACGGGGTCATAGAGGATCTCGGGACGACGGACCTGCTCGAAATCCCAAAGCCGCCCGTGGCGACGACGCTGCCCTTCATCGGGGGTCGCTTCGTCATCAACTTCGGGTTGAACATGGCCTTCACGGCGCTCTGGTCCGTGGGCGAGGGCAGCGACTTCCTGAAGCAGTTCCTCGAAGGCGGCGACGCCCTCAAGAGCGAGGCCGCCGCGGACGAGTCCCGCGCCCTCGCGACGCGCGCGAACATCATCCAGCGGTGGGAGGCCTCGGAGGAGATCCGCGACCGCAATCGCGAGATCACCCGCAACGCCTACCGTGAATCGCGCACACGGGACTGGAGCGCCGCCAGCGAGCGCGAACTGCTGGAGGCGCTGGACGCGGGCATGGAACTCGCGGGACGCGTCTTCATCGCGCACTACTACAACTCCGTCGGCGGGGGCGAGTACACGACGACCGTGGGCAACATCCTCGACGAACGCATCCCCGATCATCCGGCGGAATGGGCGAACACCATCACGAGCGGCCTCACCGGCGTCGAGAGCGCGCTGCCGGCCAAGGCGATCTGGGATCTGAGCCGCTTCGTCGCGGCGCGCCCCGCGCTGGCGACCACGTTCGCCTCGCTGACCGCGGAGGAACTCGTGGCCAACCTCGCGAGTCCGCCGAACGAGGACTGGCGCGCGTTCGCCGCCGAATACGCGCCCTTCATCGACGCCCTCGGCTTCCGCGGCCAGAACGAGACAAACCCCTCCTACCGCACCTGGGACGAGGCGCCGAACTTCCTGCTGAGCAGCATCCAGGCCGACCTGAACGCCGGCCCCGAACGCGATCCGCACGAACTCGAACGGCGGCAGGCGGCCGCTCGCGAGGCGGTCGAGCGGGAGATCGAGGCAAGGCTGCCCGCGGAAGTCCTGGATGAGTACCGCCACGCGCTGCGAATGGCGCAGACGCTGAACCGCGGCCGCGAGAGCAGCAAGGCGAACTGGGCGCGCGCCTGCCGCACGCAGCGCCCGCCAGTCATGGAACTCGCCCGCCGGCTCGTCGAGCGCGGCCTCCTCGACAGCCTCGAGGATGTCTGGTTCCTGCGTCTGCCGGAACTGCGCGCCGCCGCCGAAGGCGCCCTCGACGGGGACGAGACGAAGGCGAACATCGCCAGCCGCAAGGACGAGTTCGCCCGCCTCGAACAGCACGAACTGCCCGTCCTCTTCGAGTGGCCCGTCGAGCTGATCCCAAAGGAGGCGGCGGAAGCCGTCACCTCCGCCAGCTACGAAGGTCTGGGCGTGAGCCCCGGGCAGGCGTCGGGCAAGGCGCGCGTCATCCAGAGCGCGGAGGCGGCGATAGCGGCTGTGCTGGAGCCTGGCGAGATCCTCATCGCGCCGGTGACGGACGCGGCCTGGACGCCGCTCTTCATCCCCGCCGCGGGGGTCGTGGTGGAGACGGGCGGCATCCTCAGCCACGCCGCCACCGTCGCGCGCGAGTTCGGGATTCCCGCCGTCGCCCAAATCCGGGGCGTGACCTCGCTCATTCCCGACGGCGCGACCGTCACCATCGACGGCGCAACGGGAACGGTCACCGTCGAGCCCTGACCGCAAGCCCGGGACGCGGAGCGGCGCGCCTGCGCGAGGACGGCGGCTTGCCTCTCCGTGACCCTCACCTTAGCGTGAAGGTGCCCGCATCCCGCGCGCCGGAGGTTCCTTGGCGCAGTCGACGAACGCGTCCCGCGCCGGGGCCGCCCTCCGCTCCAATCCGCTAACCAGCCGCGTCGCCTCCCTGTCCACCTTCGCCTCGTTCAGCGAACCCCGCTTCCGCTGGTACTACCTGGCGATGCTTGGCCAGATGGCGGCCATGAACATCCAGCTGATCCTGCGGGGATACGTGGTCTTCGAGATCACGGGCTCGTTCGCGGCGCTGGGCGGGATCGCGCTGGCCTCATCGCTGCCGATGCTCTTCCTGAGCGTCTTCGGGGGCATCCTCGCGGACCGCGCGCCCAAGAAGAACGTGCTTCAGGCGGGACAGTTCGTGTCGGTGCTGAACGCGCTCGTCATGGGACTCCTGATCCTCACGGAGACCATCGAACTCTGGCACTTGTTCGCCGCCTCCATCGTGCAGGGCACGACGATGGCGCTGATGATGCCCGCCCGCCAGGCCATGATCCCCGAGGTGGTAAGCCGCGATCTGCTCATGAACGCGGTCGCCCTGAACTCGGCGGGGATGAACCTGATGCGCGTGCTGGCGCCCGCGGCCGCGGGATTCCTGACCGCCGCCGCGGGCGGGGGCGTGGCCGGCGCCGGACCGGTCTACCTCGTGATGGCGGGGCTCTACTTTTCGGCGATGGTCACGCTGGCGCCGCTGCCCCGCGGGGAGGCGGTCTCGGCGGGATCGGCGCAGGGCGGCCTCGGCGACCTGCGTGACGGGTTCGCCTACGTGCTGCGCACGCCGACCATCCTCGCCGTGCTGGGCGTGACGCTCCTGAGCGCCCTCCTCGCGATGCCCTACCTGCAGATGCTGCCCGGCTTCGTGAAGGACGTTCTCGACGGAGGTGCCGTCGAGCTGGGGCTGCTGACCGCGATCAGCGGCGGCGGGGCGCTCTTCGGGGCGCTCGTCATCGCCTCCCTCCCTGAGCGCCGCCGCGGCCTGCTGCTCCTCACGAGCGCCGCCCTGCTGGGCGTCGCGCTGGTCGTGTTCGCGGGTTCACAGGCGTTCTGGTTCGCCGCCATCGCCATCATCTTCGTGGGCGTCGGCACGGCCGGACGGCAGGCCTTCAGCCAGATCCTGCTCCACCACTACGTGGAGAACGAGTTCCGCGGGCGGGTGATGGCGCTGATGATGCTGCAGCCGGGGATGATGGCGCTGGGCGCGTTCGTCATCGGCGTTGTGGCGGAAGGCGTTGGCATCGATGTCGCCATGGCGGCGCTGGCCATCACGCTGACCGCTATCGCGGGGCTGCTGCTGGCGGTCTCGCCACGGCTGCGACGGCTCCAGTAGGGGACGCCGTTCGCGCTACTCGACTTCGCCGCGCGCCCACCGCGCGGTCGCCTCGCGCCCGCGGATGTCCATGATCTCGACGCGCAACGCCTGGGGGCTCGACAAGTAAGCCCAACTGTTGAGCCGCCCATCGGGCCCAAGGCCGGCGGCCTCGATCGCCTGCCCCAGCCCTTCGAGGCGTTCGATCTCGGCCTCGACATCGTCGACGTGGACGCCGATGTGGTGGAGCTGGGAGCCGGGCGCAAGCGCCCAGACCGAATCAGGGACGGCCTGCAGCACTTCGAGGAAGAGGGGGCCTTGCTGCGAGTACACCACCGAGAGCTTCAGCGTCCGGTCGCCGCGCGGGTCGCGGACCGGCAGTTCGAGATGACGAGGAGTGGTCCAGGAGACGCCGTACACCTCGCCGACCTCGTCCATGCCGCGCTGCAGATCGGCGGCCACGAACGCGATGTGGTGGATGTCCTCGTAGCGAATCATGTTCGCCTCCCGCCGCGGCGCCGGCTACCCGCCGCCGCTTCCGGCGACAGCGCGGACGATGAAGAGCACCACCTGCAGGCCGATAAAGAAGGCCAGCAGTTTCGTCCACCAGGGAAGCCCCATGAAGAAGTCCCAGATGGAGCCGGAGCGCTGCTGTCCCTTCGGACGCGGCATCCCCGGGATCGCGCCCGATTCCTCCTGCTCCTGTTCGCGCTCGCGCTCACGCTCCCGATCGCGGAAGCCGGCGAGGTCATCGAGCGGCGAGGGAGGGGACTCACGGCGCGAGACGGACTCCCCCGTGGGCGGGGGTGGGGGCGGAGGCGGCGGCGTGGGGGGCGGGCGGAAGGGATGGGGCGCGTCCCGCAGCTGTCCGCAGCCCACGCACTGCAGGCGATTGCTCTCTTCGCCCTCGATCGGACGCCAAGCGTGAACGCCGAACACGTGCGCGAGCCGCTCCGGAAGCGAGGGCATGCCGAGGGCGGCGCGGTAGGAAGCGGCGGAATCCGCGGGCGGCGTCCGTCGCGCCTTGCGCGGAGGCGGCGCCGCCGCGACGGCTTCATCGCCGTCCGCGTCCTGCCCGCCAGCGGGCGGAGGCGCCGCCGGGGTGAAGTCGCCCGCTTCGAGGGCGGCAGCGAGGGCGCGACGGCCATCCTCGGTCGTCTCGCCCTCCTCGGAGATGTCATTGGGGAAACGGGCGCTCGCGGCGGCTATCTGCTCATCGGTGTAGTCGCTGAGGTCGTAGCCGCGCCAGCGCATGGTCTCGCGGATGCGACGCACCTTGGGGGAAGCGGCTCGCGACTGCGAACCCTTGTCGCCGCTGTCGCCGAACCCGAGGGCGCGCGTCAGGCGGCTCATGGCGAGAATCCCTGCTGGCCCGCACGGGCCTTGCCATACCTGTGAACGATCATTGTCCGTCTATTCTCTACGAGAACGCGCGTTTTGTCCCAGCCAACAGCCGCGGATGGCCTCCCGCGCCCCAAATCGCCCCCATGCAGGCGGCGGGCGCGCCCGAACCGATCCTGTGGGGGCGCCTCCCCGGCAAGGACAGCGGCGCGGTAGCATGCGCAGTCTTGCCGCGTGGACGGAGGAGCCGTCGCGTACGCTGGAGGCTCGCCCATGCCGCCCCCCACCTCTGGCGCCACGGTTTCCCCCGAGGACGCACGCGCGCTGCAGGCGAACATCCGGCGTTTCTACCTGTTCCGCTTTTTCGTGGACTTCCAGCTCTGGCTGCCGATCTGGGCCGTCTACCTGACGAATGAGCGGGGGCTGTCGCTGACCGAGCTTACCGTGCTCGACGCCCCTTTCTGGCTCCTCATGATCGTGATGGAAGTACCCACCGGCGCCATTGCCGATCGCTGGGGCCGAAAACTCTCGCTGAGCTACGGAGCGCTTGCGAACGCAATCGCGATCATCGTGTTCGGGCTCGCCGGGAATTTCGGCGTCCTGCTGACTTCCTACGCCGTGTGGGCGGTGGCGTTCACCCTGTACTCCGGCGCCGATTCCGCCTTCGTGTACGACTCCCTGCGGGCGGTCGGGCGTGAGGACGAATACCAGAAGGTCTGGGGGCGATCGTTCGCCGTGCAGGCGGTGGGCCGGATACTTGGATTGGCCGCGGGCGCGTGGCTGGCGGATCTGATCAACCTCTGGGCGCCAATCGTGGCAAGCGGGGGCCTGATGGGCATCGCGTGGCTGGTCAGCTTCAGCTTCAGGGAGCCGCCGCGCTTTGGCGAGCAGGAACAGGCGGGCTACCTGGAAGTCACGAAGAACGCCTTCCGCATCGCCTTCGGGAAACCCGCCGTCCGCATGATGATGTTGCTCATGGCGGTTGTGATGGGCGTCGGGATGAGCATGACCATCCTGCAGCAACCGTTCCTGGATGAGCACGGGGTGCGCTACGGCTTCTTCGGATTCTTCCTGATGCCGGGCCAGTTCCTTTCGATCTTCGGCGCCCTGCTTGCCTACCGCATCTCCATGGCGCTTGGGGTGAGTCGCATCGTGGCGCTCATGCCGCTGGCGGTGCTGACGACGGCAGCGGGGCTGGGGCTGATCGACTACGTGGCCGCCTTCGCCTTCTACCCGCTGACCACAGTGGCGTTCGCGATGAGCTTCCCCATCATCTCGGACTACCTTAATCGCCGCATTCCCAGCGCCAATCGCGCGACGATCCTCTCCATCCACAACATGCTGTTCAGCCTCATCATCGCGGGCGTAGAGCCGCTCCTGGGCGCAATCAGTGACTGGCGGGGATTGCCCACCGCCTACCTGACTGGCGGAGCCATCCTGGCGGTGGTGGCGACGCCGCTGCTGGTCCTCTGGCTGCGGGCGCACGGGCGTGAACGCCTCCCCGACGAGGAGACCCGCGCGCATCCTGACGCGGAAAGCGAAGCGGAACCCGCACAGCCTCCCTAGGAAGAACTGCGCGACGCGCTCACTTCCGCGCCAGCGGCAAACCAGCCACGTTCAGCCCTCGCCCGCCGCCTCCATGGCGGCCCAGCGCTCCCGCGCGAGCGCGAAGATGTGCTTGTTGCCCTCCGTCCACGTGACGGTCAGTTGACAGCGGCGGATGCGCCAGCCCTCGCCCGCGCGCACGAGGGTGTTCGTGTAGTAGCCGCCCAGCGTGAGCGTGTTATCGCCCTCGGCGTTGGGGAGGTAGTGCTGCGCCTGCATGTAGGAGACGCAGGTCGCCTCATCGCCGCCCTCGGCGAAGGCGACCACGTGGTTCGCGCTGATGTGCTGGGTCGCCTGGAAGCCGCTGAGGCCCGCGCGCACGCCCGCTGTCCAGTCATCGGCGCGCATCGTCTGGGGCTCGCCCCCGTTCCACGAAGTGAAGTCGATCTCGACCTCGTCCGTAAAGCAGGAGCGGTAGGCCTCCCAGTCACGCATATCGATGCCGGTGGCGTAGCGCAGGACTGTGTCGCTGATGGACTGGCGGTCGAGGAGCGTCTGCAGGGCGCTGGCTCGCGCGTCGTCGTTCATATGGAACCCCCCTCGTGGTGTGGCGCCCCCGAGGCTACCGCTCACGGGGGCGCGTCGCGAGACGCTCCGCCATCCGCTCGCGCACGAAGCGGCGCTGAACCTTCCCCGATGAGGTCGTGGGGAGCGCCTCGAAGCGTTCGATGGCGGCGGGAATCTTGTAGCCGGCGAGGCGGCTGCGGAGTAGCGGCGCGACGCGCTCCAGCTCCACGGGACTCCGCGCGACCACCGCCACGACGACGCGCTGGCCCCACTCCTCATCGGGAAGGCCGACGACGGCGGCGGCCTCGACGCCCGGATAGGCGAGCAGCGCCGCCTCCACCTCCGCCGGGTAGACATTCTCGCCGCCGGACACGATGACGTCGTCGCGACGGTCGAGGACCGTGAGGAAGCCGTCCTCGTCGAGGAGGCCGATATCGCCCGTCTGGAGCCAGCCATCGGAGAAGGCCGCCGCCGTCGCCTCAGGATTGCGGTAGTAGCCGGGAGTGACGGCGGGACCGCGAATCAGAATCTCGCCGGGCTCGCCGGGGGGCGCGTCGACGCGGACATCAGCGGAGAGCAGCGCGCGGCCGGCCGAGCCAAGATGCGACATCGCCTCGGACGGCGCGAGGGTCGTGACCTGGCTACAGGCTTCGGTGAGGCCGTAGGTCTGCACGACGGGGAGTCCGCGGGCAGTGGCGCGTTCAAGCAGACCGGGCGGGACCGGTCCGCCGCCCACGAGGACCGCGCGCAGCGATCCGCCGAAGTGACGGTCATCGGCGTTCAGCATGCGGCGGAGCATGGTCGGCACGACGGACAGCAACGTGACCTGGCCCGAGCGCAGCGCGCGATTCACGGCTTCGGGCTCGAAACGGGCGTGGAGCTCGACGGCGGCGCCGTAGATAACGCTGCGGATGGGGATGGAGAGCCCTCCGACGTGATGGAGCGGCAGGCAGACAAGCCAGCGGTCGGCGGGGTCAAGGCCGAGGTTGAGGGCGGACGCGCTCGCGCTCGCCCAGAAGTTCCCGTAGGTGAGCGTCACGCCCTTGGCGTTCCCCGCCGTGCCCGAGGTGTAGACGATGCTGTGGCGGCTATCGGCGTCGTGGGCGTCGACGAGCGCCGCCTTCGCGCGAACCGGCGGGAGGGGCATACGACGGGGGAGGGGGGCGCCCGCGAGCGCCGCCGCCGCCGTCGCAAGCCCCTCTCGTGGTTCATCGCACAGCACAACCGAAGGAGCGGCGTTGTCGAGCTGCGCGGCGAGCTCGCCCGCGGTGAGGCGTACGTTGAGGGGCGCGAAGACGGCGCCGGCTAGGGAAGTCGCGTGCATGGCGATGATGAAGTCGCGCGAGGTTCCGGCGATGACGGCCACGCGATCATCGGGAGCGAGGCCAGCCGCCACGAGCGCGTTCGCCTGACGAACCGCGTACTCATGGAGGGCGGCGTAGCTGAGCCCGCGACGGCGTCCGCTGGCGATGGCGGTCACGCGCGGCAGGGCGCGCGCGCGATGCGTGAGCCAGTCAGGGAGCATGGCGCTCACGCGGACATCCCCTCCCACGGGCCGGTGGCGAACCGGTCAAGGGCGCCCTCATCCAGCTCGACGCCAAGGCCGGGCGCGGCGGGGAGCGCAAGCGCTCCCGCCTCGGGCGCGGGACAGCCGTGAACGATATCGCCGTCGAGGAGCGGCAGGGTGGCCAGGCCGCAGGCGGGGCGGGGTTCCGGCAGCAGCGCCGCGAGATGGAGCGCGAGGGCGGTTCCGACCCCGGTATCGAACGTTGTGGTCAGAATGCAGGGCAGCTGACGGGCGGCGGCCTCGCGGATCATGCCAAGCGCCCCGGCGAGACCGGTCCGCAGCGGCTTGATCACGACCGCATCCACGGCCTCCGCCTCGCACAGGGCGCGGAGAGCGCGGACGGACGCGCAGGATTCGTCGGCGGCGATGGGGATGGGGGAGGCGGCGCGTACGCGGGCAAGGCGGCGCGGGGCCTCGGGGCCAGGCGCCAGCGGCTGCTCGCAGAGGCTCACGCCGTGGGAAGCGTGCGCCGTGAGGGAGGCGACCGCCTCGTCCTCGTTCCAGCAGCCGTTGGCGTCGATGCGGATCGACGCCTCGGGGCCGAGGGCGTCGCGCACGGCGCGCAGCCGCTCGCTGCCGGCGGCGCGCTCGCTGCCGACCTTGACCTTCACCGTACGGAAGCCGCCCGCGCGCGCGGCTCTGGCCTCGCGGGCGAGATCGTCGGGGGCGGCGGAGACCAGCAACGCATTCGCGGGAACGGGAGCGGTCGCGGGGGGCGGGAGGTCCGCCTGCTTCGCGAGCCACTGCGCGAGGGGCGCCCCACAGGCCTTCGCACAGAGACCGGCGAGGGCGGTTTCGATGCCCGCGTCCGCCCCCGACGCGCCTCCAGCGGGGAGAGACGCCCACGCTTCCACAGGCGCGCGTCCAAGCACGGCGGCGCCGACTTCGCCCACGCGAGCGGCGAGCGCCTCCACGCCGATCCCCTCGCCGGGGAGAGGGGCGCTCTCGCCAAGACCGGCGGCGCCAGCGGCGGTCTCGACGCGCACGAGCACTCCCGCGCGCTCGCGGAGGGCGCCCGCGCCGGTCGGAATCGGCGCCCGCAGGGGGATGCGCCATGGCCGCCAGCGAACGCTCGCGACAGGGGCGGCGGCGGTCATGGGCGGCGCGGAAATTTGGCCGTATCGGAGTAGGCGGGCTCGCGCTTCTCGATGAATGCGTTGCGGCCCTCCTTGCCCTCCTCGCTCATGTAGAACAGCAGGGTCGCGTTGTGAGCCAGTTCCGTGACGCCGGCCATGCCATCGAGTTCGGCGTTGAACGACGACTTCATCAGGCGCAGGGCGAGGGGGCTGTGGCGCAGGATCTCGCGCCCCCACGCGACCCCTTCCGCTTCGAGCCGCTCAAGCGGGACAACGGCGTTGACGAGGCCCATCTCCAGCGCCTCCCTGGCGTCGTACTGACGGCAGAGGTACCAGATTTCGCGGGCCTTCTTCTGGCCCACAAGCCGCGCGAGCTGACCCGCGCCGAAACCGCCATCGAAGGAGCCCACGCGCGGGCCGGTCTGGCCGAAACGGGCGTTCTCGGCAGCGATGGTGAGGTCGCAGATCACGTGGAGCACATGCCCGCCGCCGATCGACCAGCCCGCGACCAGCGCGATCACGGGCACGGGGATGGAACGGATCAGCTTGTGCAGGTCCGTGACATTGATGCGGGCGACATCGTCCTCGCCGACATAGCCGCCGTGGCCGCGGACGCGCTGGTCACCGCCGGAACAGAAGGCGCGGCCGCCCTCGCCCGTGAAGAGCACCACGCCGACTTCGGAATCCTCCCGCGCCCTCTGGAAGGCGTCGATCAGTTCGAAGACGGTCTCGGGACGGAAGGCGTTGTGGACCTCGGGACGGTTGATGCTGATGCGGGCCATCCCCTCGGCTTTCCCGTAGAGGATGTCCTCGTAGTCACCGGCCGGTTCCCAGGCTACCGCCATCGTTGCGCTCCCTCGCGCCTTCCTCCAGGAAGGTCGTAATCGTACGAACGCAGTATGCCGGTTTCTCGAGGTGTGCGGCATGGCCGGCCCCGGGTACGTGGAGCGCGCGCGCGTTCGGCATCGTGGCCGCCATCTCCTCGGCGGTGGCCGCGAACTTGCCGTCGAGCGCGCCCGCCAGCAGGAGTGCGGGCGCTTCGACGCCGCCCAGCTGGTCGTGAAGGGCTGGCTGGGCGCCCGCGCCCATACCGCGCAGGCTGTTCGCGAGTCCGCAGGCGTCGTTCGCAAGACGACCGCGGCGGATGGCGCGCCGCCGGTCCGCGGGCAGACGGGCCTGGGTGGCGAACAGCGGCAGGGCTTCCCAAGAGTCGACGAAGGCGGGGACGCCCTCCGCTTCGATGCGGGCCGCCAGCGCCTCATCGGACGCGCGGCGTTCATCGCGCTCCCGGGGGCTGGCGAGCCCGGGCGAGGCGCCGATGAGGACAAGCCGCTCGACCGCCGCCGGAAACATCGCGGCCACATACAGCGCAAGCCGTCCGCCCATGGAGTAGCCCAGCCACGAAGCGCGGTCAGCGTCGAACGCGGCGACCGCCGCGCAAACATCGCGCGCGGCGCGGTCGATGGCGTAGCGCGCAGGATCATCGGGCGTGTCGGAGGCGCCGTGCCCGACCACATCGACGGCAAGGACGGTGAAGCGCGCCGCCAGCGTCTCCGCGAACGGCCCCCAGCTCATGGCCGAACCCGTGAACCCATGGAGGAGCGCCAGCGGAGGGCCGCTCCCCCAGCGTTCGACGTTGAGCGCGAAGCCCTCGTCGAGCGGAACGCGCGTCATGCCCAGGCCGCTTCGTTGGCGTGCGCCCACGCCTCCCGGTGGAGTTCGAGATTGCGGGCGCGATCGGTGCGAAGTTCGAGGACGCGCACCCCCTGAGCGGGCCGGGCGATCTCGTCCCTGAACTCGCCCCAGCCCACGAGGAGGCGGTGGCTGACGCCATAGGCGCGCGACGCGGCGGCGAAGTCGACGTCGCTGGGCGTCGCGAACCACTCCTCGAACACGCCCTCGTGAGCGGCCTGGGGGAGGTAGTGGAAGATGGCGCTGCCCGCGTTGTTGAGCAGCGCGACGGTGAGATCGAGGCCGTGGCGCTTTCCCGCCCAGAGACCGTTGAGGTCGTGATAGAAGGAGAGGTCGCCGATAAGGAGCGCTGCCGGCCCGACGCCGGCGGCGTGGCCGAGCGCCGAAGAGACGACCCCGTCGATGCCGTTCGCGCCGCGATTGGAGACGACCGTGAGTGGCTTCGCGGCGCCCGCGAGGAAGGCGTCGACATCGCGGACGGGCATGCTGTTGCCGGCAAAGAGCGTCGCGCCCGCGGGCAGCGCCGCCTGCAGCTCAACGACCGCGCGTCCCTCGAAGGGCTCGGCGGCGGCCATCGCGTAGCGGGTGAGCGCCCGCCGCGCGCGGCGGTCCCGCTCACGCCATCGCTCGAGCCACGCATCGTTCCGTTCACGCGAACCCGCCTCCAGCAGGGCCACGGCGGCGGGACGGGGGGCGGCGACGAGGCGGTGCGTCGTGACGGCGTTGGGATCGCGGAAGGAGCCGGGGAGGTCGCAGAGGATATGGACCGCGTCCGTGGCGCGGGCGAGAAACTGATTGAGCGCCTTGGAGGTGGGGGCCGCGCCGAAGCGCAGGACGCAATCCGGCGAGAGGTCAGCGGCGCGGGGATCGCGCAGGAACGCGTCATAGGCGTCAAGCGCGTGACTACGGTCGTGGGCGCCCGTTCGCAAGCCGCTCAGTGGGTCCGCGAGCAGGGGAGCGCCCAGCGCCCGCGCCAGCGCCGCCAGCGGTTCAGCGGGGAGCCCGCCGCTCTCGGGACCGGCGACGATGAGGGGCCGCTCGCTTTGGTCGAGCGCCTCTGCCGCGGCGGCGAGGGCGTCCGCAGCGGGGGCGAGGGGCGCGACCATGATCGGGGCCGCTGGCGCGAGCGCGGCCGCCGGAGCGGGGTGGCTGGCGGGGGGATCGATGAGTGGTTCGTCGAAGGGGACGTTGAGGTGGACAGGACCGGGGAGCGGTCCCAGCGACGCCTCCACCGCGTCGCGCGCCCACGCAGCGAAGCCCTCGGGAGGCGCATCGCGACCCCCCGGCGCGGGCAGATCGCGCTCATGACGGACGCTGCCGCCGTACAGACCGACCTGGTCAATGGTCTGGGGAGCGCCCATATTGCGGAGCTGCGGTGGCCGGTCAGCGGTACAGACAACCAGCGGCGTCCGCGAGAGGTCCGCCTCCACGATGGCGGGGTGGAAATTGACGGCGGCCGTGCCCGACGTACAGACGAGCGCGACCGGCCGCCCACTGGCGCGGGCAAGACCAAGCGCAAAAAACGCGGATGAGCGTTCGTCGAGGTGCAGCCAGGGGCGGATGGCGCGCTGGTCGGCAAGCGCCACCGTCAGGGGCGTCGAGCGGGATCCGGGCGTGACGCAGGCGTCGCGCACGCCAGCGCGAGCGAGGCCATCGACAAGGGCGCGCGCGGCGGCGGTGTTGGCGGCGGCGCCCACCGTCAAGCCCCGCGCAGCGCCTCAAGCAGCGGGCGGAGCTTGAGCTCGGCCTCGGCAAGCTCGCGATCGGGGGCAGAGCCGGAGACGATGCCCGCGCCGGCGTAGAGCAGCGCCTCGCGGCCGTGCAGGAGCGCCGCGCGCAGGGCGACGGCAAAGGCGCCCTCGCCGTTCATATCCATCCAGCCGATGGGGCCCGCGTACCAGCCGCGATCCATCCCTTCAAGACGGGCGATGGCGTCGAGCGCGGGCCCGCGGGGAACGCCCCCCACGGCGGGGGTGGGATGCATCGCAAGCAAGGCGTCGAGCACGTCCACGCCCGGGACGGCGCGCCCCTCGATGGGCGTCTGCAGGTGCTGGATGCCGGTCATGCGCAGGATGCGGGGAACCTCGGGCACATCCAGGTCCGCGCACAGCGGGGAGAGCGCCTCGCGGGCCGCGCGCACGACAAGGCGGTGCTCGCTGCGCTCCTTTTCGCTGGCGATAAGCGCCTGCGCCAGCGCCCGATCCTCGGCGTCGTCTCGCCCGCGGGCGCAGGTGCCCGCAAGGCTGAGCGCGTGCACGCGGCCGCGCTCCAGCGAGACCAGCAGCTCGGGACTGGCGCCCACCCAGCTTGAATCGCCAAGCCGGTACCCGAACACGAAGCAGCCATCGTAGCGTTCGGCGAGCGCCGTGAGCGTGGCCGCGACGTCGTGGGGCGTGCGGGAGTGGCAGCGCGCCTGCAGGGCGAGCACGACCTTGTGGTACTGGCCCGCGCCGATCTCCGCCAGCGCCTGCGAGACGGCGGACCGCCAGTGGCGGGCGTCGGGGCCGGTGCGCTGGTAGCGGGGCGGGCGGAGGACGGGGGCGGCGGGCGCCTGCCCCACGCGCGCGATGGCGGCGGCCACGGCGGCGGCGACCCCCTCACGGGTTTGCTGGGGGCGAACCGCCAGCGTCAGCGAACCGCTCACGCGACCGCCGCTGCGGGCGACGATGACCTCGGGAAGGACGAAACGCCACGCGCCGAAGTCCTCCCAGGCGTGTTCGAGATGAGGCGCGCTGGCGTCGAAGCGGGCGCCGCCGAAGAAGCGGGGACGCGCCAACGGATCAACCTCGCCCGCGCGATGCCCGTCCGCAGCCTCGCGCAAGGCGGGAGCGGCCGCCGTCAGCGACGCCCCCGCAGCGGAGCCGAGATCGAGGGCGCGGCCAAATCCGAACAGGTGAAAATCCTCGGAAGGCTGTTCCCAGGAGACCGTCGCGGCGGCGCGCAGCTGTTGGACATCCCACTGCCCCACACCGCCGAGCAGCTTGACCGGAAGGGCGACGCTCGCGAGGCCGGCGCCATCGCGGCGAGAGCGCAGACGGAGCAGTTCGTCCGCCAGATCGAGGGCGGAGAGAGGCGGCGGCGCCGTCTCGATCCTAGTCACGCGAACCGTTTCCAGAGTTGCTCATCATGCGCTGTCGGGTTCCACGGTGGGCGGGATGCGCCCCGCGCCATACGCCCAGGCGCCACGCGGGACATTCGCAGTATACGGCGTCCCTCCCCTACCTGGCGGACGGCGCCCCGCAGACGCGCGATCGCGCGCTGGCGGACGCCCGCGGGGAACCCTACGATGCGAGCGGGCGGGCGGGCGCCTGAAGGAACCGCCGCGTTCAACGCCCAAAGACCGCAATCACTGGAGCATCGCCCATGGCGCCGCTGAAGGAACAGAAGCTGGCCGTCAGGACGATCGCGACTCCAATCGGCGATCTCACCCTCATCGCCTCGCCACGGGGGATACGGGAAGTGCGGTGGGGGCGGATGGAAGAGGACGGGCGGCAAGCCCCGACGCCAGAGGCGGCGGCGCACGCAGAGACGGCGGCAAGCCAGCTGCGGGAGTACTTTGGGGGAGACCGTCAGACGTTCGACGTCGCGCTGGACCTTGCGGGCACGGACTTTCAGCGGCTTGTGTGGGGAGCGCTCACGGACATCCTGTTCGGGGAAACACGCGCCTACGGAGACCTTGCGGAGGCGATCGGGCGGCCGCGGGCGGCGCGCGCCGTGGGCGCCGCCACAGGACGGAATCCGGCGCCGGTCATCGTGCCCTGCCATCGCGTGGTGGGCGCAAAGGGGGCGCTCACGGGCTTCGCCGGCGGGCTGGAGGCGAAGCGCCTCCTGCTGGCGCACGAAGCGGCAGCGAATGAGAGCGGGCGGCGCCTTCCCGGCCTCTGAGGTTCCAGCGCCCCGCTCGACGCGTCGGGAGCGGCTCGCTAGGCTGCCGCCATGGGCCGTCGCAAGGATCGCAAGCGCCGTTCCCGACGCGATCGGGAGAGCCTCGGCGCCAAGGCCCTGCGCCGTTCCGAGACGCGCCGCAAGCGCCGCCGTTCGGACAACGCCCTCTTCCCCGACCACTTCGCGACCCCTCCGCCGGGCGACGCCCCGCAAGCGCGCACCTGGCAGGCGCGCGGACCGCGCAGCCTCGTGGCGATGATGCGCGAGGAACTGGAGCCCGGCGCGAAGCCCGCGCTCACCTGCGAGGGCTGCCACGAATTCGTGCCCGGCGAAACGGGACGGGGTCGCTGTCTCCACCCCGGAAGCGGCGTGCTCGCGCCCTGGCCCGATACGGACGCGTGCCAGTTTCACGAACCCCGACGGCGGCGCTGACGGCGGCCCGTCAGGCGCGGCGTTCACCTAGGTAGCACTTTATGTATACCTATCACTGCTCTACAAGATGTAGTGGCTCGAGATTTGATCAACTCCAATATATTCTGCCTTGAACACAACATAACCATATTGACAGGCTTCAGTCCTTCGCTCAAGCTGCCGTACGGCAGCTTGAGCCAGCGTCAGCAACCTGGCGAATTTCTGGTTGTGGCAACAGTCTGGTTGTGGCAACAGTTTGGAGCGTCCATGCAGTGCCCTTACTGCCGCTCCGGAAGTTCTCGCGTAACGGATAGTCGGGGGACAGGGAACGCCGTTCGCCGCCGCCGTGAATGCGCCGACTGCGGCGAGCGTTTCACCACCGTCGAGACCGTCCTCCGCTCCGCCGTTCAGGTCGTGAAGAAGGACGGGCGCCGGGAGGATTTCGACCGTGAGAAGCTGCTTGCGGGCCTGCGCGCGGCCTGCGCGAAACGCAACGTCTCGGCCAGCCAGCTCGACGCCGTCGTCGCCGAAATCGAGGGACGCGTGACGCGCGATGGGCAGCCCGAAACGCCCTCCGCCACCATCGGCGAGCTTGCCGTCGACGCCCTGCGGCGCCTCGACCACATCGCCTACATCCGCTTCGCCTCGGTCTACCGTCCCTTCACCGACCTGGATTCGCTCAGGGACGCGCTGCAGGCGTTGGACGAGGGACGCGTCCCTTCCTACGAAGAGCGCACCCAGCAGCTCGCCCTTCTCGAAGAAAGCGCACGCGAAGAGGCCGCTTCCACATCGCCGATCGTGCGGTCGGTGGGCTAGCGAACGCCGAACAGCAGGGTTGCTCGCCAACCCAAAATTAGAGGTTATGGAGGATTCCATGGTTACCACTTCCGAGCCCACTCCCGAAACTGGCGCCGGCTTCGTTCCGGCGCCACTCTCGGAGAACGCCGTCGTGGTCATGGAGCGCCGCATCGTGGCGCGCGATGACCAGGGCGATCCGATCGAGACGCCCGATGAGTGCTTCCAGCGGGTCGCGCACAACCTCTCCCAGGCTGAGTTGCGCTACGGCGGCACGGAGGCGGATCGGGTCGCCACGGAGGCTGACTTCTACCGACTGCTCTCCTCGCTCGATTTCCTCCCGAACTCGCCGACCCTGGTCAACGCCGGTCGCGACCTGCAACAGCTCTCCGCCTGCTTCGTGCTGCCGGTGCCGGACTCAATCGACGGCATCTTCAAGGCGATCCGCGATACGGCCGTCATCCACAAGTCCGGCGGCGGCACCGGCTTCGCGTTCTCCCGCCTGCGGCCGGCGAACGACCGCGTGCGCAGCACGATGGGGGTCGCCAGCGGGCCCGTCTCCTTCATGACGGTCTTCGACTCAGCCACGGAGGCGATCAAGCAGGGCGGCACGCGGCGCGGCGCGAACATGGGCATCCTCCGCATCGACCACCCCGACATCGACCACTTCATCGCGATGAAGGCCGATATGACCACGCTCACCAACTTCAACATCAGCGTGGCCGTGACGGACGAGTTCATGAACGCGCTGGCCGAGGACCGCGACTACAGCCTCATAAGCCCGAAAACGGGCGAGGCGGTCGAGCGTCGCAACGCGCGCGCGATCTGGCGGACGATGGTGGAGAACGCCTGGCAGAACGGCGATCCGGGCGTCATCTTCATCGACCGCATCAACGACGGGCGCGCCAATCCGGTCGCGGATCGCGGGCCCATCGAGTCCACGAACCCGTGCGGCGAACAGCCCCTTTACTCCTATGACTCCTGCAACCTGGGGTCGCTCAACCTCGCGCACTTCGTCGTCGGGGAGCCCGGCGCGAAGACGGTCGACTTCGAACGGCTTGGCGCGACGGTGCACCGCTCGGTGCACCTCCTGGACAACGTGATCGAGATGAACCAGTACCCGATCGAGGAGATCGGGGAGACCTCGCGCGCCATCCGCCGCATCGGGCTGGGGGTCATGGGGTGGGCGGACATGCTGCTCGAACTGCGCGTCCCCTATGACTCGGAGGGGGCGCTTTCGCTGGCGCGCGAGGTGATGGGCTTCATCCAGCGCGAAGCGGACGCCGCCTCGCACAACTTGGCCGCGGTGCGCGGCAACTTCCCTGAGTGGGGGGACTCGCGCTACGGGCCGGGCGGAAGCGAGGGGCCGATGCCCCTGCGCAACTCAACGCGCACCACGATCGCGCCCACGGGCACGCTCAGCATCATCGCGGACTGCTCCGGCGGCGTGGAGCCCGTCTTTGCGCTCGCCTTCGTGCGCTCGCACTATCTCGACAAGGACGACCCCACGAAGCGCGTCGAACTGAACGAGGTGAACGAGCATTTCGAGCGGATCGCCCGCGACGAGGGCTTCTACAGCGATGACCTGATCGACTTCCTCGCCCAGGGCGGGCGGCTGGCCGAGCGCGATGACGCGCCTGACTGGGTCAAGGACGTGTTCGTGACCGCGCACGACATCGCCCCCGAGGCGCACGTACGCATGCAGGCCGCCTTCCAGGAATACACCGACAACGCCGTCTCGAAGACGATCAACTTCCCCAACGAGGCGACGGTCGAGGACGTGGCCACCGCCTACCAGCTGGCCTACGACACAGGTTGCAAGGGCATCACCATCTATCGCGATGGCTCACGCGATCTGCAGGTGCTGAAACACGCGGGCGACGGCCAGGACGAGAGCGAGGAGGCGGCCGCCGAGGCCATCGCCGCCGCGGAGGCGCTCGTGGCCGAGAAGGGCCGCCCCATCCGCCGCCGCCTGCCCGACGAGCGGCAGTCGATTACCCACAAGTTCCGCGTCGGGGAACAGGAGGGCTACCTCACCGTCGGCCTCTTCGAGGACGGCGCCCCCGGCGAGCTGTTCGTGAACGTGAGCAAGCAGGGCTCGACCGTGATGGCGCTGATGGACTCCATCGCCATGCTCACGAGCTATGCGCTCCAGTACGGCGTTCCCATCACCGCGCTCGCGCACAAGATGCAGGGCAGCCGCTTCGAGCCCAGCGGCCCCACCGGCAGCCCCAGTATCCCGATCGCGACGAGCATCACGGACTACATCTTCCGCTGGCTTGAACTGAAGTTCGGCGACCGCGAGCCGCAGGTGCAGCCGACGCTCATCCCGCCCTACGAAGTGGCGGACAGCAGCGGGGTGGTTGAGCCCGCCCTGGCCCACGGCGAGATGGTCCCGAGCGGGGTAGGCTGCCCCGACTGCGGCACGGTCCTCCACTACGGCGAGGGCTGCCTGCTGTGCCGGAACTGCGGCTACAACAAGTGCGGCTAGGAGCCGCTCCCGCGGCGCCCCGGCGCGAGTAAGATCGAACCGTGGGCTGTCGCGACCCCCGCAACCCGATGCATGGCGCGCGCTCCGGCGGGCTGCCATGAGCGCGGTCGCGCCACCGCAGGATGTGGCGGCGGGGCTCGCGCGCGTCCGCGAACGCATCGCCCGCGCCTGCGAGCGCGCTCACCGCGATCCCGCCTCGGTAACGCTCGTCGCGGTCAGCAAGGGACATCCCCTCGAAGCGGTCCTCGCGGGCTACGAGGCAGGTATCCGCCACTTCGGCGAGAACCGCATCCAGGAGGCCATCCCCAAGATTGGCGCGGCCGCGGGCGCAGGGGTCGAGGCGACCTGGCACCTGGTGGGGCATCTCCAGTCAAACAAGGCGAAAGCGGCCGCCGGCGCCTTCGACGTCATCCACTCTGTCGACTCCCCACGCCTGCTGTCGCGCCTTGACTCCACGGCGCCCGTGACCCGCGATGTGTTGCTGCAGGTGAACATCGCGGCCGAGTCCCGGAAGCAGGGGGTCGCGCCCGACGAGGTCGGCGCCCTCGTCGCGGCCGCCCGCCAGACGGCAAACCTGCGCCTGCGCGGGCTCATGACTATCGCGCCCATTGCCGCCGATCCGGAGGAGACGCGGCCAGTCTTCCGCGCCCTGCGGACGCTGGCTGAGCGCTTCGGGCTGGCCGAACGCTCGATGGGGATGACGGACGACTTCGAGGTTGCCATCGAGGAAGGGGCGACGCTCGTGCGGGTGGGGCGCGCGATCTTCGGGGAGCGCGGGACGTGACGGTCACGATCGTGGGCGGCGGCGTGATGGGCGAGGCCATCCTCGGCGGCGCCCTCGAGGGAGGCGTGTTCGCGGTGCAAGACGTGACCGTCGTCGAGCTGATCGCGGAGCGCAGGGCGGAGCTGGCGGGGCGCTACGGCGTCGCCACGACCACGGAGGCGGAAGCCGCGCTCGAACGCGCCAGCCTCGTGCTGCTGGCGGTCAAGCCACAGGAGTTCCAGAAGCTGTCGGGGCGGCTCGCGGGCGACGCGCTGCTGCTCTCGATCATGGCGGGCGTGCGAATCGAGAGGCTCGCCAGCCACTTCCGGCACGATCGGATCGTGCGAGTCATGCCGAACACGCCCGCCGCGATCAGCGCCGGCATGAGCGTCTGGACCGCGACCGCGTCGGTCAACGCCGCCCAGCGTGAGACCGTGCGCCGCCTGCTGGGCGCGATCGGCCGCGAGCTTCACGTCGACGACGAGGGGAAACTCGACATGGCCACGGCCCTCAGCGGCAGCGGTCCCGCGTACGTCTTTCTCTTCATCGAGGCCCTCATCGACGCCGGCGTGGCCATCGGCCTCACCCGTGAAGAGGCCGAGGCGATGACGGTGCAGACGCTTGCGGGCGCGTCCGCTTACGCCCAAACCAGCGAGTTCTCCCCGGCGACCCTGCGGGAACGCGTCACCTCGAAGGGGGGCACGACGGCGGCGGGGCTGGCGAGGCTGGAGCGGGGCGGGTTCCGCGCGCTCATCGCGGACTGCGTCCGCGCCGCCTGCGAGCGTTCGCGCGAACTGGGGGATGCGCCATGAGCGCCATCGCCGGCGTCATCACCGCGTTCCTCTACATCCTCATCATCGCCATCGTGGCGCGCGCCCTGCTCAGCTGGTTCCCGATCTCACGGAACAATCCCTTCGTCCAGCTGATTCACCAGATCACGGACCCGCTGATTGAGCCCGTGCGCCGCCTCATGCCGCGCACGGGGATGATCGACCTGAGCCCGATGATCGTCGTCATTCTGCTCTGGCTGATGATCGTCGTTGTGGGCCGCGCCGCCTGAACGCGTCCCCCTACACGACGATGTTGAGGAGCTTGCCGGGCACGTAGATCACGCGACGGGGCTCCTTGCCCGCAATCCAGCCCTGGATCCGTTCGCTGGCGAGCGCGGCGGCGAGCGCGTCCTCCTCGCCCGCGGCGGAGGGAAGGGCAAGGCGATCGCGTACCTTGCCGTTGACCTGCACGACGATCTCCGCCGTCTCCTCGACGACTAGGGAGGCGTCGAACCCGGGCCACGGCTGCTGGTGAACGCTGTAGGGCCGCCCGCGCCGCTCCCAGAGTTCTTCCGTGATGTGGGGCGCGAGCGGGGCGGTCAGCAGGATGAGGGTCTCGACGGAGCGCTCCCATGTAGCGGCGTCCACGCCCCCCGCGTCCCGCGCCCGCACGAGCGCCGTCGTCAGCTCCATCAGTCGCGCGATGGCCGTATTGAAGCGAAAGCCCTCGAGATCGCCGGTCACGTCGCGGATGGCGCGCTGCGTGGCGGCGACCAGCTCGCGGGAGGAGGCGCCGTCGCCGGCTTCGGGCGGCGCCTCCGTGGCCACGGACCAGAGGCGGTTGAGCCAGCGCACAATGCCGGGCATGCCGCTGGGGTTATAGGGCCCGCCCTGATCCCATGGCCCGATGAACATGAGCTGGCAGCGGAAGGCGTCGGCGCCGTGGCGTTCGACGAGGTCATCGGGCGCGACCACATTGCCGCGGCTCTTCGACATGCGGTTGCCGTCCGGCCCCAGGATGACGCCCTGGTTGAAGAGGCGTTTCATCGGCTCATTGCCCTCGACGATCCCCATATCGCGCGCCGCCTTCCAGAAAAAGCGGGTATAGAGCAGGTGCATGACCGCGTGCTCGGCCCCGCCTGTGTAGAGGTCAACGGGCAGCCAGTGGTCCCCCGCCTCGCGGGAAAAGGGGCGTTCGGAGTTGTGCGGATCGACGTAGCGCATCTGATACCAGCTCGAACACATAAAGGTGTCGAGCGTGTCCGTCTCGCGCCGGCTGGCCGCCCCGCAGCGGGGACATTCGACGTTCACCCACTCCTCGATGCGGGTCAGCGGCGATTGGCCGGTCGGTTCGAAATGGACGTTCTCTGGAAGCGTGACGGGCAGATCGCCCTCAGGCACGGGCACAACGCCGCACGCCTCGCAGTGGATCATGGGGATGGGCGTGCCCCAGTAGCGCTGGCGGGAGATGAGCCAGTCCCGCAGCCGGTAGGTGATGGCCCGCGCGCCGCTCCCCTGCGCCTCAGCGTGGGCGATGACGGCGGCGATGGCCTCGTCCGCGGGCGTCCCGTCGAACGGCCCTGAGTTGATCATCGCGCCGCCCTGCGTGAAGGCGGCCGCAAGCGGCTGGCGCACGTCGATCTCAGGGTGGTCGAAGACGGGAATGACCTCGAGGCCGTGCGCGCGCGCGAACTCGAAGTCGCGCTCATCGTGGGCGGGAACGGCCATGATGGCGCCGGCGCCGTAGGTCACGAGCACGTAGTCAGCGATCCAGATGGGGATGCGGGCGCCGTTGAAGGGATTGACCGCAAGGGCGCCCGTGAACACGCCCGTCTTCTCGCGCTCGGTCGAGAGGCGCTCGACCTCGGTCACGCGTGAGGTGGCCGCGACATACGCCTCGACCGCCCGCCGCTGCTCATCGGTGGTGATGCGCGCGACGAGATCGTGTTCGGGGGCAAGGACCATGAAGGTGGCCCCGTACACCGTATCGGGGCGCGTCGTGAAGACGGTCAGGGGTTCATCAACGCCCGCCGCATCGACGGCGAAGCGCAGGTTCGCGCCCTCGGAACGCCCGATCCAGTTGCGCTGCATGGTGACAACGGGCTCGGGCCAGTCAAGGGCGCCGAAGTCGAGGAGCTCCTCGGCGTAGTCGGTGATGCGGAAGAACCACTGCGTGAGGAAGCGGCGCTCAACGGGGTCATCGGAGCGCTCACAGCGACCCTCCAGGACCTGCTCATTCGCGAGCACGGTCTGGCAGCCCGGGCACCAGTTCGCGGCGGCCTCGGCGCGATAGGCGAGGCCGCGTTCGTAGAGTTTCAGGAACCACCACTGCGTCCAGCGGTAGTACTCGGGGTCGCAGGAGACGATCTCCCGCTCCCAGTCAAAGCTGGCGCCCATCATGCGGAGCTGCTGGCGCATGCGTTCGATGTTCCCGTACGTCCATTCCTTCGGGTCAACGCCGCGCTCGATGGCGGCGTTCTCGGCGGGCAGGCCGAAGGCGTCGAACCCGATGGGGAAGAGCACATTGGCGCCCTGCATGCGACGGAAGCGGGCGACGCTGTCGCTCGGCGCCATGATGTACCAGTGACCGGTGTGCAGCTCACCGGAGGGGTACGGGAACATCGTGAGGGCGTAGTAGGGAGGGCGCTCATCGTCGTCATGAACGCGATCGACGCCGTCGCGCTCCCAGCGCTGGCGCCACTTCGGCTCGATGGTGTGCGGGTCGTACCGATCTGACATGGGCTCCTCGTTCAACAAGCGACGCCGTCCCCAGGAGGGGTCGGGCGCGGTAGGGGGCGGACGGGACAGGGAGAGGCCTCGCCGGCTAGGCGCCGCGAGGCCGTCGAAGGGCGAGCCCGGAGCCAGACCACATCGATCGCATGCTCCCGATGGTAGCGAAGCGGGCGCTGGCGGTCATCCCCCGGCGCGCGTTTCCGGCCGCGTTGGGTAGTGCGCGACGAAGAGGGTCTCGAAATCGCGCGCGGGCGAGCACTGCTGACAGGTGAGGTACCAGACCCAGACGCTGGCGGGATCGCGACCGTAGCGTTCGCGCGCCGCCTCGCGGGTTTCCTTCATCAGGGCGCGCATCTGTCCCCAGGGGGCGGGCAACAGGCGGGTGAAGGCGACGCCGCCGGGGGTCACGATGTCCCGCCGCGAGGCGTCCGCGTCCTCGACCTCGATCATGACCGTCCGGCGCATGCGCCCGGGGCCCATGAGGAGCATCGCGTCCTCGGGAAGCGTCCCCGCCGCCGCCGCCCGCGCCACGAGCTTGCGGCGGTTGCTCCAGAAGCCAAGCGGCGCCCCGAAGAAGGCGGGGATGCCGATCTTCGCGAAAGCAATGTCGCTCCAGTCACTCTCGACCTCGTGCCATTCATTGCGATCGAGGCGCGGACAGTCACAGGACAGAGAGTCATCGGCGGCGGACGCACGGCTGGCGCCGGCCTGTTCGATGGGAACGCGGCGGCGCTCCCCGGTCATGACGCGCCGGCGGCCATCGCGCCACTGGCGGCAGCGGGCGCCCGGCGTCTCACCGCGGCGCCTCCTCGCGGGGCTGGGCGATCCGCAACGCCTGCGGCAACTGCTCGAGCAGTTGCCGACGCGCCTGCACGCGCGTCTGCAGCCCCCAGATGTCGATGAACCCCTCGGCCGAAGCCTGGTTGAAGGCGTCCTCATGTTCGTAGGTGGCGAGCGCGCGATCGTAGAGCGAGGCTTCGGCGCGGCGGCCGGTAACGGTCACAGCCCCTCGATGGAGCCTCACCCGCGCCTGCCCGCTGACGAAGCGCTGGGCGCTGGCCGTGTAGGCGGCGATATCCTGATGGTGCGCGCTGAACCAGAGGCCGTCGTAGATCAGCGCAGCGTAGTCAGCGGCGATCGCGCGCTTCAGGCGCAGTTGCTGCTTCGAGAGGGTCAGCGTCTCAAGCGCGCGGTGGGCGGCGAACAGAATGACGGCGGCGGGCGCCTCGTAGATCTCGCGGCTCTTGATGCCGACGAGCCGGTCCTCGATGTGGTCCACGCGGCCCACGCCATGCTGGCCGCCGAGCTCGTTGAGGCGTTCCACCAGCATGACGGGATCGCAGGGTTGGCCATCGATGGCGATGGGGAAGCCCGCCTCGAAGCCGATCTCGACGTCGACGCCCCTGGTGGGCGCCTCTTCGGGGGCGCAGGTCCAGACGTAGGCCTCGGGCGGCGGCGCCGTCCACGGATCCTCGAGGACGCCCGCTTCGACGCTGCGGCCCCAGATATTCTCGTCGATGCTGAAGGAGCCCTTTACGTCCCAGGCGATGGCGACGCCGTGCTTCTGGAGGTACTCGATCTCGGCCTCGCGGGACATCGCCTCCTCGCGGGTCGGGGCGACGATGGCGAGGGAGGGGTCGAGAGTGCGGATGCCGACATCGAAGCGGACCTGGTCATTCCCCTTGCCCGTGCAGCCATGGGCGACGGCCACGGCGTCCTCCTCGTGGGCGAGATCAACGAGCAGCTTCGCCATCAACGGCCGCGCAAGGGCGGTCGCGAGGGGGTAGACATCCTGATAGAGCGCGCCCGCCGCCAGCGCGGGGAAGGCAAAGTACCGCAGGAAGTCCTCGCGCGCGTCCTCGACGACGACGCGGGCGGCGCCCGCGGCGAGGCCGCGTTCTTCGAGCACGGCCTGCTCGCGGCTCATGCCGACGTCGATATTGAGCGCAACGACGTCGTAGCCGCGCTCTTTCGTGAGCCAGGTGATCGCAGTCGTCGTATCGAGACCGCCGCTGTAGGCGAGAACGAGTTTGGGCACGCAGGCCTGCCTTTCGGATGTGTCCCCCAAGCGTAGCGCGCCTGCCGCTCAAACGGCAGTCAGGAGGCCCGCCCGAGGAGCCTCCAGAGGGCAAGCGCGCTCGCCAGAACGGCGAGCGTCAGCGCGAACATGGCCACGCCAAGGGCTGGCGGGAGCGCCCCCGCGAGCGCGAAGGGGGTAAAGGCGAATCCGATGGCCCCCGCCGCCACGCCCCCCAGGACCAGCGCGGCGGGCGGCGTGATGGAGGCGTCGGCCGCGCGAGCGGCGAACAGCAGCCGCAGCCCCGCGCCCGTGACCCCCACCGATGCGAGCGTGCCCAGCGCAAGCAGCAGGCCCGTTACGAGGTCGCTAACCGGATGGCCTCCTCGAGGATTTCGCAGGCGCGGTCGATATCGTCGTCCCCGATGATGAGGGCGGGCATCAGACGGATGCGGTCGGGACGGACGTTGTTCACAAGCAGGCCGCGCTCACGGCAGAGGGCGACGACGCTGGCCGCGGCCTCGCTCGAAAGGCTGATCGCCAGCAGCAGGCCACGACCCCGCACCTCGGTGACGGCGGGGACGCTGTCCTCCAGCTGGCGGAGCCGCGCGATGAGGCGGTCGGAGGCGCGCCGCGCGGCGTCGAGGACGTCGTGCTCGAAGATATGGCGGAGCACGGCCACGCCCGCGGCCGTGGCCACAGGGTTGGCGCCGAAGGTCGTGCCGTGGTCGCCGGGGACGAGATGGCCGGCGATCTCCTCGCGGGCGAGGACGGCGCCGATGGGAAGGCCGCCGGCAAGCCCCTTGGCGACGCACATGATGTCGGGCTCAACGCCCTCCTGCTCATGCGCCCAGAGGGAGCCCGTGCGGCCCACGCCTGACTGTATCTCATCGAGGATGAGGAGCAGCCCGTTTGCATCGCACCAGTCACGGACCCCACGGAGATAGCCCGGAGCGGGGACGTTGACGCCGCCCTCGCCCTGGATGGGCTCCATCAGCACGGCGACGGTGTTCTCGTCGGTCGCCTCGCGGAGCGCGTCGAGATCGTTCCAGGGGACGTGCTCGAAACCCGCGGGCATCGGCTCGAAGGGCTCACGGTAGCGAGCTGTGCCGGTGGCCGCGAGCGCGCCAAGGCTGCGCCCGTGGAAGCCGTCCTGCATGGCGACAACGCCGTGGGCGCCGCCGCGTTCATCGTAGCCGTAGCGACGGGCGAGCTTGATCGCCGCCTCCACCGCTTCCGCGCCTGAGTTGCAGAAGAAGACGCGGTCAAGCGGGGAATGCTCCACGAGGAGTTCGGCCAGCTCGATCATGGGCGTGGTGTAGTAGAGGTTGGAAACGTGGACGAGGCGCTCGGCCTGGGCGGAGATGGCGGCGGTGACGGCGGGATGGGCGTGGCCGAGGGAGGTGACGGCCAGCCCCCCAACGAAGTCGAGGTACTCGTTCCCCCCGGTGTCCCAGACGCGTACGCCTTCCCCCCGCTCGATCACGATCGGCTGGCGGCCGTAGTTCTGGAAAAGGTGGCGGCTCTCGCGTTCGATCCAGTCGCTCATAACCATTCAGCTCCTGTCGGGGGTTGCGTCGGATGGGTCGGGATGGGGATTGTACGCGGCCCGCGTGTACGGACCGGGGGGCTAGGGGCGCGCGGGCGGAAAGACGGTCCCGCGCCCCGCGCGGTCGAGGAGCGCCCCCGCCACGCGTCCATCGATGATGTGGCTGGGAACGCCGCGCGCGGCGGCCAGCAGGCAGGCCTCCACCTTCGGAATCATGCCGCCCGCGATGACGCCTCGCTGGCGGAGAGCGCGGACGGCGGCGGCGCCAAGTTCGCGCTGGACGGCGCCGTCCTCGCCGCGCACCCCCTCCACATCGGTCAGGAACACAACCTCGCAGGCGTCCACCGCTCCGGCGATCCAGCCCGCCGCCTCATCCGCGTTCACGTTCACGAGCTGGTCGCCATCCTCCCCGGGGACGAAGCCGACGGGGCTCACAACGGGCGTGAATCCCGCCGCGCGCAAGGCCAGCGCCGCTTCCGGATGAACCGCTACGGGCGTGCCCACGAACCCGAGTTCGGGGCGCCGCCGCTCGCACGCAAGCGTCCGCCCATCCGCGCCCGAGAGGCCAACGGCGCGTGCCCCGGCGCCGTTCAGCGCGGAGACGATGCGCTTGTTCACGAGCCCCGCGAAGACGGCGACGATAACGGGCAGCGCGCGCTCATCGGTCGCGCGCAGGCCATCGATGAAGCGACTCTCGACGCCCATGGCGTCGAGCCAGCGGCTCGCCTCCGCTCCCCCGCCATGCACGACGATGGGGCGCGCGCCCGCGCGATCGAGGGCGGCGATGTCGCGGAACGTCGAATCGGCGGCGCCGAGCGTGCTGCCGCCCACCTTGATGACGAGGGGGCCGGCGTCGCTCACGTCGTGTAGTCGGCGTTGATGCGGATGTACTCCGCGGTCAGGTCGCAGGTCCAGCCGGTGGCGCTCGCTTCCCCCGCGCCAAGGTCGACCTCGATGACGACCTCATCGGCCGCCATCGCGCGGGAGACTTCCGCCTCATCGAAGGGGATGGGCACGGCGCGCTCGAAGAGGCGATGCCCGCAGACGCTCACCGTCACGGCCTCCTCCACGATTGCGACATCGGAACGTCCGATAACCCCCACGATGCGCCCCCAGTTGGGGTCCGCCCCGTGGACGGCGGTCTTGACGAGCGGGGATGTGCCGATCTCGCGCGCCAGGCGGCGGGCGTCGGCGTCGCTGGCGGCGCCGCTGACGGTGATCGCGATGAGCCGCGTGGCGCCCTCGCCGTCCCGCGCAATCGCTTTCGCCAGGTAGACGCAGACGGCGTCGAGGGCTTCGCGGAAGGCCTCCTCGCGCTCATCGCCCGGCGCGATGACCTCGCCGCCGGCGGCGCCGTTGGCGAAGAGGAGGACGGTGTCGCTGGGGCTGGTATCGCCATCGACGGTGATGAGGTTGAAGCTGCGGTCGACCGCCTCGGCGAGGGCGCGCTGCAGCGTCTCCCGCGCCACCGGCGCGTCCGTGGTGAGGTAGGCGAGCATGGTCGCCATGTTGGGGTGAATCATGCCCGAGCCCTTGGCGCAGCCCCCGAGCGTGTAGGGGCCGAAGCGGACGGAGCAGTGCTTGGGCGTGAGGTCGGTGGTCATGATCGCGCGGGCGAAATCAGGGCCGCCGTCAGCGGACAGTTCCAGCGCCTCCACGCCAGCCGCGATCTTGTCCATGGGCAAATGGCGCCCAATGACGCCGGTGCTGCTGACGAACATGGCCTCCGCGGGAAGCCCCGCCTTGGCGGCCGCGATTTCGGCCATGGCGTGCGCGTCGCGCAGCCCGCGCTCGCCCGTGCTGGCGTTGGCGTTGCCGCTGTTCACGACAACGGCGCGGCCCTGGCCCCGCGCCAGACGCTCGCGGTTCACATCGATCGTGGCGGAATGCAGACGGCTGCGGGTGAAGACGCCCGCCGCCGTGGCCGGGTCATCCGAAAGGAGGACGCCGAGGTCGAGCTTGTCCGCGCCATAGGTCTTGACGCCCGCGTACACGGCGCCCGCGCGGTAGCCCGCGGGACTGGTCGCGCCGCCCTCGGGGTCGATCGCGACACTCACGGGTAGAGGGCGGGGCGGTCGAGCCCGGCGGCGCGGGGCAGACCAAACATCAGGTTCATGTTCTCGATGGCGCTGCCGGCGGCGCCTTTCATGAGGTTGTCGAGCACGCCCACGACGATGAGGGCGCCGTTGCGCTCATCGATGGCGGGATGCACGAGGCAGTCATTGCTGCCGTAGGCGTGTTTGGTATGCGGGGGCGCGTCCGTCACGGAGGTGAACGGCTCGCTGGCGTAGTACTCACGGTAGAGGGCCAGCGCTTCCGCGGGCGAAACCTCCCTGGCAAGCGGCGCGTAACAGGTTGCGTGGATGCCGCGCGTCATGGGAACGAGGTGGGGGACGAAGGTCACGGCCACCTCAGGACCCTCGCGCAGGCGTGAGAGCTCCTGCGCCATCTCCGGCTGGTGGTTGTGGTTGGCCACGCGATAGGCGGAGACGTCCTCGTTCACATCGATGTAGCTGTAGCCCCCGCCCGTGCCCCTGCCCGCGCCGGAGACGCCCGACTTCGCGTCGACGAAGACGCGCGGCTCAACGACGCCAGCGGCCACGGCGGGCGCCAGCGCGAGGATCGTGGCCGCCGGATAGCAGCCGGGATTGGCGACGAGGTCGGCGCTGGCGATGTCCCTCGCGTAGAGCTCGGCGAGCCCGTAAACGGCGCGGCCGAGCAGGGCGGGAGCGGGGTGCTCCGCCCCGAACCACTGCGCGAACGCCTCCGCCTCGCGCAGGCGGAAGTCAGCGGCGATGTCGATGACGCGCACGCCCTGCTCAACGAGGGGAGCGCAGACCGCGGCGCTGGCGCCCGTCGGCAGCGCCGAAAACACGACGTCGACCTCGGCTTCCAGTTCGCTGGTGATGGGGAAGCCGGCGTAGGGGGCGAGATGGGGGAAGGCCTCGCCGAGCTTCTGGCCCGCGAGCGAACGCCCCGTGGCGGCGACGAGCTCGGCCTCGGGATGGTTCCAGAGCAGGCGCGCCGCTTCCATGCCCGCAAAACCGGTGACGTTGATGATGCCTGCGCGAACCGTCATGCTCGCATTGTCCCGCTTCCCCGAAAGATAGGCGAACGCGCAGGAGGATGCCCGCCATGCCGCTCGACCTGACCTTCACCGGCACAGGCAACGCATTCGCCCCGGGCGGGCTCTGCTGGAACGGGTTCCTCGCCAACGGCCGCTACCTCTTCGAGGCGCCGCCGCAGGCGCTGATGGCGCTCCACCGCGCCGGCGCGGACCCGAACGCCATCGAGGCCGTCGTGCTCAGCCACCACCATGGGGACCACTTCCTCGGGCTGCCCTTCCTGCTGCTGCACTGGAAGCATCGCGGGCGGACGGCGCCCGTCACGATCGTGGGACCGCCGCAGACGGCGCGGCTGGCGCGGCAGATCGGGGAAACGGTTTACCCTGGCTTGTTCGAAGTTGGCTTCGGCATCGAGTGGCGCGAGCTCGTGGCGGGCGATTCCGCCACGGTGGGCGACCTCACGGTTGAAGCCGTGGGCGTCGAGCACGATGACCGGCTCTCCCTCAACCTCGGCTTCCACGCACAGCTCGAGGGCGCGCGCTTCGCCTACACAGGGGACACGCGTCTGTGCGACGCCGTGCGCGACCTGGCGCGCGGCGCGGACGTGCTCGTCGCGGAATGCGCCTCGCGCGACACCCCCATCCCGATCCACATGAACCTCGTGGACGACATCCCCGAGGTCCACGCCAGCCTCTCGCCCTCGGCGAACCTGATCCTCACGCACGTCACGCCCGACGTGGAAACGGACCTGCCGCGCACGGTGGTGGCGCAGGACTTCGCGACCTACCGGTTCTGAGAACGAGGGCGGCGCGCCGGGGGCGCCTGCTTTAGAATCCCCGCCATGACGCATCGACTTCGCGGCGCCGCCGCCATCACCGGCCTCGGCATCACGCCAATGGGGCGCATCTACGGCAAGAGTTCGACCGACTTCGCCATCGACGCCGTCCGCCTCGCCATCGCCGACGCGGGGCTGAAGAAGTCCGACATCGACGGGCTGCTGATTAACGCGGGCATCACCGGCGCGTCTGGCCAGGGCGTGGGGCTGCAGCTCCAGAACGCGCTGGGGATGGGCGATCTGCGGCTGCTGAACCACATGAACGCGGCCGGCTCCACGGCGGCGCAGATGGCGCAGTACGCGACGATGGCGATCGACGCCGGCATGGCCACCCACGTGGTCTGCGTGTTCGCGGACGCGCCCCTCCAGCAGGGCGGCTCCTCGGCCGCGGCCTACGGCGGCGCCCGTCGTCGGGCGGGACCAACCGGCGTCCTCGGGCTCTCCGCGGGCGCCGGACACTTCGGCGCCAACACCTCCTACGCGCTCGCCGCGCGACGCCATATGTCGCTCTACGGCACCACCCAGGACCAGCTCGGCGCGATCGCCATCGCCGAGCGTGAGTGGGCGACCATGAACCCGCACGCGAAGATGCGCGAGCCCCTGACGCTGGAGGAGTACCACGCCTCGCGCTGGATCGTGGAGCCGCTGCATCTGCTCGATTGCTGCCTTGTCTCGAACGGGGCGGTGGCCATCATCGTGAGCCCCTCGGGACAGGCGAGGGAGATGCGCCAGCCGCCGGTCTACATCCACGGCATGGGCCAGGGCCACCCGGGCGACGCGCGCCGCGCAGGCCACGCGCCGGAGACGGAGACGGGCGCGCGCATCGCCGCCGAGACCGTCTTCCGTATGGCGGGCACCGGCCCCGAAGACATCGATATCTGCGAACTCTACGACTGCTACACCTACACCGTGCTCGTGACGCTCGAAGACTACGGGTTCTGCGAGAAGGGCGAGGGCGGCGCCTTCGTCGAGGACGGCAAGCTTGGCCCCGGCGGCGCGCTCCCCACGAACACGGGCGGCGGCCAGCTCTCCGCCTACTACATGTGGGGCATGACGCCCCTGAGCGAGGCGATCATCCAGGGACGCGGCCAGGGCGGCGAACGCCAGGTCGAGAAGAACGACCTGATCCTGGCCACCGGCAACGGCGGCGCGCTGAACTACCACGCCTCGCTCATCCTGAGCCCGCACGCCAACTGAGGACCGCCGCCATGTCCGATTCCCCGCCCATCAAGCCAGTCTCCCAACCCGATGAGTTGACCGCGCCGTTCTTCGCGGCGGGCGAAGAGGGCCGCCTGCTGCTCGCGACCTGCAACGCCTGCGGGGAGATGCGCCTCCCCGCTTCCCCCACCTGCCCCTCCTGCCTCGGCGAGGGATTTGAGTGGAACGAGGCCAGCGGACGGGGCACGGTCTACACCTTCGCGATCATGCACCAGCGCTACCACCCCGCCTGGGAGCCGGACCTGCCCTACAACATCGCGGTCGTGGAGCTGGACGAAGGGCCGCGGTTGCCCGCCAACATCATCGGCGTCGAGAACGAAGCGATTGCCGTGGGCATGCCCGTCGAAGTGGCGTGGGAGCGGGAGGGGGACGCGCCCGTGCCCCGCTTCCGGCCCCTCCCCCGGGAGTAGCGGCGATCGCGATGCCGTCGGGAGCGCTGAGCGTCGTCCTCTGGGCGAGTGACCTCGACCGTTTCGTGACGTTCCTGACCGACGTAACGGGCGCGACGCTGCGTACGCGCCACCCCGGTTTCGCCGCGCTCACCGTCGAGGGCGCGGAGATTCAACTGCACCCGGATGAGTCGTACCCGGGGCACCCATGGTGGGAGGCCCTCGCCCGCGAGGGAGCGGCGCGCGGCATCGGCGCGGAAGTGCGACTGCGCGTGAAAGGCGTCGATGAGCGGAACCGCAAGGCGGCCGAACTGGGCTATGTCAGCATCCAGCAGCCCCACCAGGACGAAGCGGGGCGCAGTTGCCAGGTGATGGGCCCCGACGGGTACTTCTTTACGCTCTGGGAGCCGCAGATCGGCGGCCCCTAGGCGGACTACCAGGCGGTCCAGCCGCCATCGACGAGGATGGTCTGCCCCGTCACGAAGTTACTCGCCTCGCTGGCGAGGAAGATGACCGCGCCGGCGAGTTCGTGGGGCTGCCCCCAGCGACCCGCGGGCGTGCGCTCCTCGATGAACGCCTTGCGTTCGGGATCCTCGTACAGGGGACGGGTGAGGTCGGTTTCGAAGTAGGTGGGCGCGAGGCTGTTCACCTGTACGCCCGCGGCGGCCCACTCAATCGCCAGCACCTTCGTGAGCTGCTCAAGGGCGCCCTTGGAGGAGGCGTAGGCGGCCTGATTGGCCAACGCCACGCTGCCGAGAATACTGGAGATGTTGATCACCTTGCCCGAACCCTGCGCGACGAAGATCTTCCCCGCGGCGCGGGCGCCGTTGTAGCAGCCCTTGAGGTTCACCCGCAGGACGGAGTCGAACTCGTCGGGGGTGAGGTCGAGGGCGGGCTTGCGGACGTTGATGCCGGCGTTGTTCACGAGCGCGTCGAGGCGCCCCAGCCGCTCAACGGCCGCCTCCGCCATGGCCTCGCAAGCCTCGGGAGACGTCACGTCCGTGGGCAGGGCGAGGGCGCGCCGCCCGAGCGCCCGCACCTCCCCGGCGAGGCTTTCCAGCTCCGCGGGCGTGCGGCTGGCGAGGACAAGGTCAGCGCCGGCGCCGGCGAGGGCGAGGGCCATGACGCGCCCCAGACCGCGACCGGCGCCCGTCACGATGGCGACGCGACCGCTGAGGTCGAACAGCTGGACGCCCCGCAGTTCCGGTCGCTCGTGGGGGGCGCTCATTCGTAGCGCAGGGCTTCGGCCACGGCCACGCGCGAGGCGCTCTGGGCCGGGAACCACGTCGTGACCATGGAGGCGGCGAGCGCGATTCCGCAGATGACCAGCAGCTGTATCCAGGGAACGACGAACGTGCCGCCTTCGGATTCAGGTCCGATGCCGCCGGAGGTGAAGAGCACCCACGAAAGCGAGACCCCAAGCACCGCCCCCAGCCCGATCCCGGAGAGGGCGACGAACCCGGACTCGAAGATGAAGCTCAGCGCCACCATCGAGCGTTGATAGCCGATCGCGCGCAGCATGCCGATCTGCTGGCGGCGCTCGACCACGGCGCGGAAGGCGATCACTCCGAGGGCGGCGATGCCGATGATGAGGCCCAGCCCCATGAATCCCTGGAAGAGGAACAGGAAGCCCCTCGCCGCCGCGCGCTGGTCATCGAGCAGCTCCTCAAGCGAGTCAGCGGAGGCCTGAATGAGGGAGGCCTCGATTGACTTGGCGAAGGCGTCCTGATCGACGCCCTCGACGGTCTTGATGCTGAACACCTGCGTATCCGAGTCAGGGAAGGCGGCAAGCAGCGTCTCGCGCTGCACAATGACGCCGTTGAAGAAGACATCGGCGGAATCATCCATCTGCCCGATGACGGTGACCGTGACGCGCTCCTCGGTCCCCGGATCCTGGAGGTGGAGGGTGAAGGGCTCGAAGCTCTCCGGGACGAGTTCCTGGCTGAGGAAGAGCGCGTCCCCCGTATCGAAGCCCCCGGCGCCGCTCGTGAGATCAGCGGGAATCACCGCGAGCGCGCCGTCGCGGGCGAGGGCGCTCCACACCGCCTCGTCGCTGTCATAGCCAGCCGCGCGCCGCCGCATCTCGATCTCGACCGTCTCGAAGAAGACAGCGTCAGCGCCGATCACCGTATAGGGGCCCTCCTTGGCCGGCGCCTGCGGATTCTCGGGGTCCGGCGCGTCCACGATGATCTGCGTCTCGCCCTCGAATGCGATGCGCTGTTCGCTCACCGCGAGGATGAGCGAGGTATCGACGCCCTGCTCCTCAAGGATCGCCGTCAGGTCATCGGCACGGTTATTGCTGTTCACATACACGAACGTGTCGAACCCGCCTTTGGCGTCATCGGAGAAGAAGATGTTCTCGAAGTTGCGGTTGACGGTGGAGAACATGATGAGGGAGAAGGTGACCAGCCCGATCATCATGATCGTCATGCCCGTGCGCATGCGCGCCGTGAGCGGGTAGGCGACGGCCGTCTTTACGGCAGGGACGATGCGCCCGACGCGCGCGCCCAGACTGGCGATGGGCGGCAGCAGGATATCGGCGTTATAGATGATGAGGAACGTCCCGCAGGCGACCATGACAATGCCGCTGAGGAAGAAGAGTTCGGGCCCGCCCTCAAGGTCGCCGATCATGAAATCGAGGGCGCCGGAGGGGGAGACGTACCAGAAGGCGAGCAGGAGGATCGCGAGGGCGGTGAAGGAGATCCGCTCCTGCGCGCGGAAATAGCGCAGTGTGAAGGCCGCCCAGGCGAACACGAGCGAGACGCCCGCGGCGAAGAGGAAGTAGTTCTCGACCCTGAAAGAGAAGGCCATGAAGACGGCGCCCGCCGCCAGACCAATCACGCCCAGACCAGCGCTCCAGGCGATGGGCTGGTCCCGATTCTGGCCGGCCACGAGCACGAACCCGAGCGGCGGCAGCACGGCGCCCAGCGCAATCAGCCACAGCCCGGGCTCAGGATTGCGGTCGCGCATCACGCGCACGATGAGCAGCGCCACGAGATAGAACGGAATCAGCGGAACGAGGAGGAAGGGCCACAGGGGAATCCCCTGACCGCCGATGCGCTCATGCGCGGGCGCGCCGAAGTTGTGCCGCCGCAACATATGCACGTAGAGGCCCATGAGCCCAAAGAGCAGCCCCACGGTGAGGACGGAGGCGTTGAGCACGGCGCGCGCATAGCCCCGTACGGTCGTCGCCTCGGGGTTGGTCGCGACGGGCTCGGGCAGGTCGCGGATCGCGGACACGATGTTGAGGCGGCTGGCGCGCACCGCCGCGAAGAAGATGACGAGGAAGGTCGAGATGATGCCGAGGCAGAAGGCGATAAGCAGGCTGCGGGCGGTGAAGGAGGTGCGTAACTCGAGGTTGAAGGCCTCGCCCGCGAGGGCGTTCAGCAGCGCCACCATCCCGAAGGTGACGAAGACGCCCACGACGAGCCCGACGACCGCCGCGCCAAGGTCGTAGCCCATCCCCTCGGCGAGGAACGACTCCACCAGATGGCGGCGCTTGGCGCCGACGGCGCGGGCCATGCCCATCTCCGGCTTCCGCTCGGCGGCGAGCATGATGAAGATGAGGAAGATGAGGAGAATGCCGGCCGCGATCGAGAAGAGCCCGAAGATCAGGAACACGCTGGTGAAGCCGCTGGCGGCCGTGCTCGTGAGCCGAAGCAGATCGTCCTTAATCGGATCCACCTTGTACGCCGTCCCGGCAAGGGCCGCCTGGAGCTTCTCCTCGACCGCATCCGAGCGCTCGACCCCCTCGATGGCGTCGCCGGTGTTCGTGACGAAGACGGCGCCGGCGCCATCGTCCCGTCCGGCCAGATCCGAAAGGAACGCGAAGCTGACCGCGCCGCCGGGGAACGCCGTCGGACCGAAATTGAAGCTCCCCGCGAGGAGCGTGTTGGGCGAAATCGCGACGACCTCCACCTCCACCGGCGCTCCCTCGAAGAAGAGGAGAAGGGTGTGGCCGACTTCGGCGTCTACCTCCCCGGCGAGGTCCTCATTGATGGCGATCTGGGCGCCGGCGAGGCTGACAATCTCGCCCGCCTGATTGCGGAGGGAGCCGAACGCCTCCGCGTCAGCGGTGTCATAGGCCACAATCGTGGCCGCTGATTCGTTCAGCTGGGTCGCCGTATTGACCACGGGTAATGTCTCGCTCATGACGACGAGGAAACCCTCGATGTCCGGGTCATCCGCGAACCGCTCCTTCAGGGCGTCCACATCGGAGAGGCGGATGCCGCGCTCATCCTCCGGACGAGGCCAGGTCTCCTCATCCCAGTCGATGATCATGTCGGTTTCGCCGAGGAGTTCGTAGAGATCGTCGGTGACGCTGGTGGCGAGCGTGTCGCCGGTGCCGAAGGCGACGGTCATGATCACCGTCGCCAGCATGAGGCCAAAGATGATGAGGGTGGTCTGGGCGCGTCGGCGGGGAATATTGCGCAGCCCTGTCTTGAACATGACGGGATTGCGGTAGGCGACCCACGCAAGCAACAGGAAGATGACAGCCGTAATCAGCACCGCCCAGAAGGCGAGCACGTTCATCGAGAGGCCGAACAGTTCATCCATGGCGCGTCAGGCGGGAGCGGTGGCGAGCGGTCGGGTCGATTCCTCACGCTCAATGAGGCCATCGGCCATGTAGATCGTGCGGTGGCAGCGGGCCGCCACCTCCGGCGCGTGGGTGACGATGACCTGCGTCTGGGGCGTCGCGGAGTTCTGGTTCAACTCCACAAGGAGGTCCATGATCCCGCCCGCCGTCGTGGAATCGAGCGCGCCGGTCGGTTCGTCCGCCCAGACAATCGAGGGACTGTTGACAATGGCGCGGGCGACGGTGACGCGCTGGCGCTGTCCCCCCGAGAGCTGGGCCGGCCGGTGACCGGCGTACTGGCGCAGCTCCACCCGCTCCAGCGCGGCCAGGGCGAGTTCACGCGCCTTGCGCGGCCTCGTGCCGGAAACGATAAGCGGCAGCTCAACATTCTCCGCAGCGGAGAGGACGGGCAGGAGGTTATAGGTCTGGAAGACGAATCCCATGCCCTGGGCGCGGAACTCCGTCTTCTCGTTGTCGGCCATGCGCGTGATGTCCTGACCGTTGATGAGCACCTGGCCTGCATCGAAGGTGTCGAGGCCGGAGAGGCTGTTCAGCAGGGTCGTCTTGCCACAGCCGGAGGGACCCATGACCGCGACCATCTCGCCGCGCGGCACCTGCAGGTCGACGCCCCGCAGCGCGTGAACCTGAACTTCGCCCGTGTCGTAGGTCTTCGTGACGCCTCGCGCGTCGATGACAAGGTCCATGGTCCCATCAGCAGTCATCGCAACTCCCATGTCGCCAGCGTGTCAGGCGCTCATCCGAGGGTGGACGACCCGCTGGATGCGATCAAGCGGAGCGCAATCACCGCAAGGCGCCGTATTCGGGGTGGACGGCTGGCCCTGAACGCGCACAATAAGGCGGGAGCACGCGCCATGAGCGATACCGAACCGGAAGCGCCAGAAGTCGCGCCCTCACATACGGATGTGCGCGCGGAGTACAGCCAGCGCGACCTCGCGATCGTGGTGGCGCTGGGGGCGGTGGCGATCATCGCAGGCGCGGTCCTCGGTCTCATCTACACGACCTGACGCGCGGCGCCCGCACCCGGACCGCCTGCGGCCGGGTAGCGGGTATGATCGGGGTATGAACGGCATCCGCGTCACGCGCGGCGATTCGCTCCTCCTGCGCGTCACGAAGTACGACGGCGCCGCGCACTGGATCCAGCATCTGCGGGCGCTCTCCGATGATGGCACGCTGCTCCAGGCGCATGCGGCGGCGGGAAGCCCGATCTTCACAAGCCGCGGGGAGTTCCGCTCCCGTTATGACAGCTTCGCGCACTTCTGGCGCGATCGCTGGTACAACGTCGTTCGCCTGGTCGAACCGGGCGCCGCGACCGCCCTCTGGTACTGCAACGTCATCACGCCGCCCGAGTTCGATGACGGCGAGATACGCTACGTGGACCTCGATCTCGACGTGACCGTGCGCGCGGGGGGGACAATCGAACTGCTCGACGCGGACGAGTTCGAGGAACACCGGCTCCGGTACAACTACCCGCCGGACGTGGTGCGACACGCGCAGGCGGCGGTGGGGGAACTCTCCGCGCTGGCGCAGCGGGGCCAGTTCCCGTTCGACCTCTAAGGGGCGCCCCTCCGGCGACCTCTCCCCCGATGCGACGGGAAGCGCTACGCTTTGGCGGTGACTGAGGCCCCAACGGACGGCGCCACGCTTCGCGATCGCGTGGGCGCGCTTGTGGCGGGCGCCGCGCAGGCGGCCATGCGGGAGGGCGTCCTCCCCGATGTCGCCCTCCCCGACGCGCTCGTCGAACGCCCCCGCGACGCAACGCACGGCGACTACGCCAGCTCCCTTCCCCTGCAGTTCGCCCGCTCCGCGATGATGCCGCCGCTGGCCATCGCCGAGGCGATCGCGGAGCGTCTCCCCGCCGGCGACGTGATCGAGGCGCCCCGCATCGCCCCGCCCGGCTTCATCAACCTGCGCCTCAGCGAGCGCTTCGTTCAGGGAGAAGTCGACCGCGTCATCGCACAGGGACCAGCCTTCGCGGACAGCGCTATTGGCAAGGGGAAGCGCGCCCAGGTCGAGTTCGTATCGGCGAACCCGACCGGACCGCTGCACGTCGGAAACGGACGCGGCGCCGCCATCGGCGATACCCTCGCGGCGGCGCTGGCGGCGGCGGGCTACGAGGTCGAGCGTGAATATTATGTGAATGACGCGGGCACGCAGACCGACGTCTTCGCGGGGACGCTCTACGCCCGCTATCAGCAGCAGTTCGGACGCGACGTCCCCATCCCCGAGGGCGGCTATCCGGGCGAGTACCTGATCGAACTGGCGGCCCTCGTGCGGGAGCGCGAGGGCGACCGCTTCCTCCAGGCCCCCAACGGGGGAACGCCGGAAGGACTGCGCGAGCTTGGCGTCGCGCTCATGGTCGAGCAGATACGGGACACGCTGGAGGAGTTCGGAACCAGCTACGAGCGCTGGTTCAGCGAGCGCGCGCTCTACGAAGCGCCGAACGCCGGTGATTCGACGTACGACGCCGCCCTCGCGATCCTCCGCGAGAACGGCCATCTCGCCGAACGCGAGGGCGCGCTCTGGCTCACCTCCAGCGATCTGGGTGAGGAGAAGGACAACGTGGTGGTGCGCTCAGACGGGCGGCCCACCTATTTCGCCAGCGACATCGCCTACCACTACGACAAGTTCGTGACGCGCGGCTTCGATCTCGTCATCAACGTCTGGGGCGCTGACCACCACGGACACGTCTCGCGCCTGAAGGTGGCGACGGAGGCGGTCAGCAGCCAGGGCGGCGCCCTCCACATCCTGCTCTACCAGCTCGTCACCCTGAGGCGGGGGAACGAGATCGCGCGCCTCTCGAAGCGGGGCGGCGAGATTATCACGCTGGACGAGCTCGTGGAGGAGGTGGGGCCGGACGCGGCGCGCTTCTTCTTCCTGCTGCGCGCCCCGAGTTCACAGATGGAGTTCGACCTCGAACTGGCGGTGCGGCAGTCAAGCGACAATCCGGTGTACTACATCCAGTACGCCCACGCCCGCCTCGCGAGCATCCTTGAGCGCGCCGCCGCCGAAGGCCACACGCTGGAGAACGGGGACGTCGCCCTGCTGACCGCTCCGCATGAGCTGGCGCTGGTGCGCGAGATGCTGCGCCTCTCCGAAGTGATCGAACTCGTGGCCACCACGTATGAACCCCAGCATCTGGCCCACTACGGACTCGAACTGGCGGCCTCGTTCCACACCTTCAACGACGCCTTTCGCCAGCACGACGACGCCGCGCTCAAGGTAATCACAGAGGATGCGGCGATGACCGCGGCGCGACTGCGTCTCGTGCTGGCCGCCAGAATCGCGCTCGGGCGCGTGCTCGACCTGATGGGGATGAACGCTCCCACGCGAATGTAGCGCCGCTACCCCGTCCCCCATCCATCCCCTTCCCCTTCGCGCGGCGCGACGATGTAGCCGTTCAGGTCGCCGATCGCCTCCCAGCGCTCTGGAACGCGCCACAGCAGCCACGCCGCCAGCGCGCAGGTAAGGCCGTCGAGGGTGTCATCGAGACGCTTGAGGGAGGCGCCCCGCGCGTTCCTCGCCGTCTCCGCCGCGAGCGCCCGCCGCACGTCCGGATGGTCAAGGACGCGGGGCGTTTGCCGCGCGAGGAGCGACCGCAGATGTTCCTGATAGCGCTGCAGCGCCTCCCGCCGGAAGGCCACGCTGCGGCCCCCCTTCGGCTTGTAGGGGAGGCGTTCGCTGAGCCCGAAGAGGCGTACATGGACGGTGTGGGGGAAGACCTCGGCGGCGAAGCGCCCGCGTTCGCCCCGCAAGAGGGGCGCGGGGTCGAGGGTGAAGCCCCGCGCCGCCAACGCCTCGCCAAGGTCGATCCCCGCGGTCGCGCCCCGACGCACGGCGTAGTGCGCCTGATGCGGGGAGGCCTTGTAGCGGCCGAACCGGCGGGCGACCTCCCGTTCGGCGTCGCGCGCGGGGGTGTAGAGAAGGGGAGCGTCGATCGCCGCCACGACAGGTCCGTCGACCGCCGCCAGCTCCTCCGCAAGGCGTTCGGTCTCGCAGACGGCGGCTTCGAGACGGGTACAGCGCAGTTCCGCCCCGCTCTCGCCCTCGAACCAGCACACGCCGCTCTCGCGATGCGACGTCCAGGCGAGGTCGAGGCCGATGAACGTCGCCATGGCGGCTCACCCTAGCATCGGAAGCGAGCGGGTGGCACGATGACGCGCCGGAGGGAGCATGGCCGAGCTGATCGAGGCGCTGGCGGGGAGGCGCGCGCGACGCGCCTTCGATCCCCACGAGGTTCCGGCGGACCTCCAGCGGCTGCTGTGGCGGGCCGTTTCGGTGGCGCCAAGCCACGGGAACGCGCAAACCGTCCGCCTGCTGGTTGCGCGCTCGGCGGCGACGCGCGCGAAGCTGGCGGAGGCGCTCTCGGAGGGGAACCGGGACTGGGCGCCGGCGGCGCCGTTGCTCGTGGGGCTGGCGTCGCTGCCCGCGCACGAGCAGGCGCGCTCCTACGGCGAGGAGCGCGCGCTGTGGTCATTCCACGCAGGGATCGCCGCCGGCAACCTGATGGCGCAGGCGACCGCCCTCGGGCTCATCGCGCACCCGCTGGCGGGGTTCGATGAGCAGGCCGTGCGCGACGCCTTCGCCGCGCCCGCGACCTTGCGCGTCATGGTCGTGTTCGCGATCGGGTATCCGGGCGCGGCCGAGACGCTGCCCGAAGATCTGCGGCGACGGGAGACGCGCGAACAACGGCGACAACCGCTTGACCGGCTGGTCGCGGTCGACCGCTGGGACGCGCGGAACAGCGAGCCCGCCCGCGAGCCCTCGCGGCGCGGGAAGCGGGATGGCAAGCTGGAACGCTGATGTCAGCGATGACCGATCTCGGAGACCAGTACGTCGAGGAGCTGGCCGCGCTCCATCCGAACGCCGCCACCAGCCTCGGCGTCGCGGGGCACGAGGACGAGCTCACGGACTATTCGGTCGAGGGATTCGAAACGCGCGACCGTCTGGACCGCGAGACGCTCGCGCGGCTGGAGGCGCTGCCGCTCGAAGCCGCGGGCGACCGCATCCTGCGCGAGGTGATGCGTGAGGCGCTCACCGTCGCTATCGAGCTGCACGAGACGGGCGACTATCTCGCGGGGCTGAACGTGCTGGCCTCGCCGCTGCAGGGTCTCCGCGGCGTCTTCGACCTGATGCCCGCCGAACGCGAGGCTGACTGGACCACAATCGCGCGGCGCCTGGCGCGTCTGCCGGAGGCGCTCGGCGGCTACCGCGCGACGCTGGAGGCGGGGCTGGACGCGGGGCGCGCGGCCCCTCGCCGCCAGGTCGAGGCCTGCCAGCGGCAGTGCGCGGCGTGGGCTGGCGGGAACGGCGGCGAGGGGTTCTTTACGGAGTTCGTGGGACGCGCCCCCGCCGACCTCCCGAACGGCCTGCGACGCGACCTCAACGCCTCCGCCAACGCCGCCAGCGAGAGCTACCGCGCCTTCGGCGACTTCCTGCGCGAGACCTACCTGCCGCGCGCCGACGAGCGGGACGCGGTGGGGGAGGAGCGCTACGCCCGGTACGCCCGCTCCTACAACCGCTGCGACCTCGACCTGCACGAGACGTATGCGTGGGGCTGGGACGAGATCCACCGGATCGAACGGGAGATGGCGGCGGCGGCGGAACAAATCGCGCCGGGAGCGGGCGTGGAGGCGGCCAAGCAGATCCTCGAAACCGACCCCGACCGCGCGATCGAGGGCGTCGCGGAGTTCCGCCAGTGGATGCAGGACCTGCAGGACCGCACGATCGCGGAGCTGAATGGCGCCCATTTCGACATCCCCGAACCGCTGCAGCGCCTCGAGGTCATGATCGCGCCGCCGGGCGGCGCCCTCGCCATGTACTACACGGAGCCCTCCGAGGACTTCTCGCGGCCCGGGCGAACGTGGTACCCGACGGGCGGCAAGACCCGCTTCCCTCTCTGGGGCGAGGTTTCGATCGCCTACCACGAAGGCGTCCCCGGACACCATCTCGAACGCGCCAACGCGCGCTTGCTCGACCTGTCGCGCTTCCAGCGGCTGCTGGGGGATTGCTCCGGGTACGTCGAGGGCTGGGCGCTCTACGCCGAGCGGCTGATGGGCGAGCTCGGCTACCTGGCAACGCCCGACTACCGCATGGGCCTCCTCGCCTCGCAGGCGCTGCGCAGCGTGCGCGTCATCATCGATATCGGCATGCACCTCGAGCTGCCCATTCCCGAGGGTCAGCCGTTCCATCCCGGCGAGCGCTGGACGCCCGCGCTGGGCGACGAATTCGCAAAGACGCGCAGCCACTTCCCGCCGGACTTCATCGCCAGCGAGATCGACCGCTACCTGGGGCTGCCCGGGCAGGCGATCAGCTACAAGGTCGGGGAGCGGGCGTGGCTGGCGGCGCGGGAAGCGGCCCGCCAGAGCCTCGGCGACGCCTTCGACCTGACGACCTTCCATCGCGAGGCGCTGGCCATGGGGCCGATGGGGCTGGGGCTGCTGGCGCGGGAAAGCGCCCGTCTGGGGACGCAGGCGTGACCGTGCGGCGGACAGTCGGCGGCGCCCTCATCGTGGTGCCCTCGCTGCTCTCGGGAGCGGGGATCGCGTTCATCCTCGCGGCGGTCCTCGTGAATCACCAGATCATCCGCGACGTCTTCATGATCATCGGGGCGGTCACGCTCTGGTTCGACTTCTTCGTGACGATGGCGATCATCCGCTACTCGCTGCGGAGCATCGACCGGCGGATCAGCGTCCTTGAAGCGCGCGACGGCGACGGCGCCTAACGCTTCCAGCCCGGCTAGATCGTGAGGCCGCCGAGGCCGAGGATGCCGCGGGCGTACTCGATCTCGCCCGCATGGCGGTAGCCGTGGCTCAGGCAGACCCCGTTGAGCCCCTGCCACAGCGACATCTCCCCGAGGGGCTTGATGGTGACGGTGCGCGTATCGAACTCGTCCGGCGACATCTCCGCCAGGTAGGCGTCCGTGGCGCGCCAGACGCGGGGCTGGTACTCGCGCCAGCCCTCGAGATCGTTCAGGACCATCGCTTGCGCCTCCTCCTCGGGCATGCCCGTGCCCTGCGAGGTGCGGTGGAGGCCGAAGCGCTGGTCATAGCCGCCCTCAAGCCAGACCGTGGGGCGGCCCTGCGCGATGAAGTTGACGATGTTGTCCTCCGTGCGCACGTAGTGCCAGAGGCTGAAGAAGGGACTGAGCCCGCCCTCGGCGGGGCGGAAGTTCAGCTGCTCCAGCGTCATATCGCCGATCGCCTGATCGAGGAGCGCATGCATGGAGGCAAGTCCATCGCGGAGAATGTCGAGAGGAGTCGTGCTCATGGCGGCCTCGCCTGTAGGGAGTGTGGCCATCGTGCCCGCTGGCGGGGGCGGCGTCCACCGCCGGGGACTAGACTGTTCGCAGGAGGCGCGCCCATGTCCGCAGACGCTGAGTCCCGTCCCTATCCGCCCCTCTCGCCCTACCTGACCGTGAGCGACGCAGCCGCCGCCATCGCGTTTTATGTGAATGCGTTCGGCGCAGAGGAGATCGAGCGCGCCCTCACGCCCGACGGACAGAAGATCATGCACGCCGAGGTGGCGGTGAACGGCGGCGTGATCATGCTCTCCGATGACTTCCCCGAGAGCCCTACGCAGGGCTCAACGCCTGAGGCGCTGGGCGGCAGCCCCGTCACCATCCACCTCTCCGTGGAGAACGCGGAGGCGCTGTGGGAGCGCGCGGTGACGGCGGGCGCGGAGGTGACGATGCCGCTGGAGCGACAGTTCTGGGGCGCGCTCTACGGCCGCCTGCGCGATCCCTTCGGCCATCACTGGGCCCTCATTTCGGAGATCGAGCCCGTCTCCGACGAGGAGCTGCGCGAGGGCGCGACCGAGGCCTTCCCCAAACACGCCGGCGGCTAGACTGTTCGCAGGAGGCGCGCGGCTCCCCCGCCCCGTCCAAACCCTGTACCATTCGCCGCCCATGCCGGACGAGTACTCCGCCATCCGCCAGCTCTGTGAACGGTACGTCGACGCCATCAACCGCCGTGACGCGGAGGCGTGGCTGGAAACGTGGGCCCCGGACGGCGTCTGGGAATACGGCGGGGAGCATCCCCCGCGGGGGCTCTCACAGCTCGCGCGATTCTGGGAACGGGCCATGGCGGATATGTCCGCCATCGTCATGGTCGTCAACTCAGGGGTCATCGACGCCATCGACGGCGACAGCGCGAGGGCGCGCTGGTATCACACCGAGCGCGTGCAGATCGGCGAAGACCGCCGCATGGAAGGGGTAACGGTGTACGAGGACGATCTCGTACGCATGGACGGGCGCTGGCTCTTCGCCAAACGAACGCACACGCTGCTCTATAGCAACGCCAACTTGTACGGGCTCTTCTACCCCTACCAGCCCGGAAGCGCCATGAGTCAACGCGGTCCGCTAGCGCAGGCCGCGCAGGGCAAAACCAGACAGGAGAACCGCAATGGGTAAGCCAACAGTCGAGGATTACACCGCCATCCGCATGGTGGCCGAACGCTACATCGACGCGGTCAACCGCTTCGACGCCGAGGCCTGGGGCCAGACATGGGCCCCGGACGGCGAATGGAACGTGGGCGAAGTCCACAAGGGCCGCGACGTGATCGTGCCCCTCTGGACCCAGATCATGAGCAGCATCCCTAACGTCTACATGCACGTCTACTCAGGCGTCATCGATGACGTCACCGGCGACACCGCGCGGGGCCGCTGGTACATGGGCGAGTTCCTGAACATGGCCGACGGCTCGCAGTCGATGAACTCGATCTGCTACGTGGACACGTACACGCGCATCGACGGGCAGTGGTACATCCAGACGCGGGAGTTCCAGGCGCTGTACCGCGGTCCCGCCGACCTCAGCGGGGAGTTCTCGAAGATCGCGGTTCCCGTCTAGGCGTCGTTCGCGGATACGGAAGAAACGCCCGGACGCGGCGACGCCGGCCTGACCGGCGCCAGCGCCTATACTGGCGCTCGCCATGACAGACCCGCCGACGCGCCGCAAGACCGTGTACCTGGCGAACCCCTACGGGTTTTCGCAGCAGCAGAAGACGCTGCTGTTGCCGCAACTTGTGGCCGCGCTCGAAGCGCTGGGGCTGGACGTGTGGGAACCGTTCGCGCGGAATAACCAGATCGACCGCGCCCGGCCCCAGTGGGCGTGGCGCATCGGACAAGCGGACTTCCGCGACGTGCGCGAGGCTGACGCCATCTTCGCGGTCGTGAACGGGGCGCCGCCGGACGAAGGCGTGATGGTGGAGCTGGGGATGGCGATCGCGCTGGAAAAACCAACGTTCCTGTTCCGGGACGACTTCCGTCGCTCAACCGATAGCGAGGAGTACCCCCTCAACCTGATGCTCTTCACGGGACTGCCGAACGAGGGCTGGCGTGACTTCTGGTACGAGTCCCTGGAGGAGCTGGCGGACCCGCGCAAGGCGCTCACGCGCTGGGCCTCGAGGACGGATACGGACGCGCCGGAGCGCTAGTAGAGCATCCGGCCTTCGATCCGGGCGGTGGTAATCCAGACCTCGATGTCGCGGATGGCGTGGGCCATGGCCTGCCCGATAAGGTCGAGCTGGCGCACTTGCTGAATGCGGGGCGTGACCTGCTCCAGCTCTCGCTTCGAGAGGAGTTCGCGGAAGATGCGGCAGGCGTCGACGAGACAGATGATGACGACATCGCGCGGATCGGGGATCTCGTCGCTGAAGAGGATGCCCATGATGCGCAGCTTCACTTCGCGCTCGGCCTTGCCATCGACCGTGGGGTAGCGGCGGGAGCGGAACACCCAGAGGAAGCGATCGTCCTGACGCTCGAGGATGCCGCCCTCGACGAGACGGCGCAGGACCTCCTCGCGGATTTCGGGCGCGCGCTGCGCCACCCGCTCGACCCAGTACCGTGGATCGCGCGCCTCATCCGCGGCGATCTCGGCAAGCGTGGGGTCGAGGATGCTGTCGCCAAGCGGAGTGGAGTCCACAAGGGTGAGCTGCTCCAGGTCCGTGTCGATGCGGTTCTCCAGCGCCAGATCCATGAGGACGGCGCCGGCGAGGGCGCGGTCGACGGACCAGTTGGGCGCGTGCACGAACGTTCCGTCCTCGTCGCGGAGCAGAAGCAGGATGATCTCTTCAGCGAATCTCAGCATCGTCGTCGGCCGCCTCCTGTGAACCCTCCATGCTACACCGCTGCGGAAGATGGGCAGCGGCGAGTGAGGGGCGGATTGCAGGCGGCCCGCACGGCGGCAGCGCAGGGCCCCGCTTCGCGACGCGACCGCGACGGAGGTCACGCCTCGGCAGGAGATTCCTCCGGCTCGGGATCGGGCGGCGGCGGCGCGGAGAACTCCTCGGGCATGAGGACAAACTCGGGGTAGGCCTCGATGCCGAGTTCGCCCACGTCCTGGCCAAGCTCCTCCACCTCGGGCGAGACGCGCACCTTCACGGTCATGTCCAGAATCTTCCAGAGCGCGTACGAAACCACGAACACAAAGGCGCCGATAGCGGCCACGCCGGCGATCTGGGCGCCGAAATCTCCACCGCCCGCGATGCAGACAGCAAGCGTGCCCCAGATCCCGGCGAAGAGGTGAGCGGGTACCGCGCCGACGACGTCATCGAGCTTGAGCCTCTCGAGAAGCCTGAGGCCAAGCGTGCAGATGAGGCCGCCGATGGCGCCGATGATCATGGCCCACCAGTGCTCGGTGATATCGGGACCGGCGGTGATGGACACCAGCCCCGCGATCGCGCCGTTCAGACCGGTGAAGAGGTCGAGGCGCCCGAACACAAAGTGGGAGAGGGCGAGGGCGGCCATGACGCCAGCCGCCGCCGCAAGGTTGGTGTTGACGAGCACGTGGCTCATGGAGACGGCGTCGAGGACGCTGCCGAGGGCAAGCTGGGAGCCGCCGTTGAAGCCGAACCAGCCCAGCCAAAGGATGAACACGCCGAGCGTGACCACGAGAATGTTGGAGGGCGGCGTGGGCCTGACGCTGCCGTCCTCGCGGAACTTGCCGAGCCGCGGCCCCACGACAAGGATGCCGGCAAGCGCCGCCCAGCCGCCAACCCCGTGAACGATCGTCGAGCCCGCGAAATCGGAAAAGCCAAGGTCATCCAGCCAGCCGCCGCCCCAGGTCCAGGCGCCCACGATCGGGTAGATCACCGCGGTGAGCACGAGCGTGAAGATGAAGAAGGACCACATCCTGACGCGCTCGGCAAGCGCGCCCGAAACGATCGAGGCGGCGGTAGCCACGAACACCATCTGGAAGAACCAGTCAGACATGGCCGCATAGTTCTCATCGATGACGACGGCCGCCGCATCCTCCGCCGATCCGCTTTCCAGAAGCGCGAGCTCAACATCCGAGGCCTCGTACAACAGATTGAATGAACCGATGAAGTCGCCAACAACGTCGACGTACATGAGGTTGTAGCCGATGATGAAGTAGGCGAGGCCGGCAATCGAATAGATGCCGATGTTCTTCAGGCAAATCATCGAGGCGTTCTTGGTGCGGACGGAGCCCGATTCGAGCATCGTAAATCCGGCGCACATCCACATCACCAGCGCGCCCCAGATGAGGAAGGCGAAGGTGTTGAGAACGAACGCGGTCTCATCCCCGACAGTAGTGGCCTCGGCGATGGCGGGCCGCGCCACGAAAATGAGCGCGGCGCCAGCGGCGGCGGTCGCGAGGATGGCGGCTGGACGCCTGAAGGAACGAAGTTTAACAGCCATGTTCAGGGCCTCCCCGGCGCGTACTGACGCGTACTGAACAGTAGAGAATCTATGCGAGCAGGCAGGCTGCCCCTGGCGTTAATCAAGGCGCACGGGAACGCCCCTCCAGTGGGAGCGCCCCCGACGTTGACCACAAACGCCCGCTCAGGCGCCCGGCGGGCGGTAGGCCACATTCCGGGCGACGGCTTCGTCCACGGTCTCCGGCGTTATCAGCACGGTCACGCTGATATCAATCGCGCCAGCGGAACCGACCGCGAGCGAGACGGCCGTCGCCGCCGCGTCATCAGGCAGATCAGCGACGATCACGAGATCGCTCTCGCCGAACGCGTAGTAGCAGGATTCGACGCTTCCTCCCACGCCTTCGATGGTCTCGGTGAGGGCCGCGCGGCGGCTCGTTCCGCCTTCCCTCAGCAGTCCTCCAAGGCCAATTTGCGTGTAGCTCGCCTGGAACAGGTACTTTCCCATGGCTCCATCTCCCCACGGTGGTAGGCCATACCTACCAGCAGATTCCTTAACCCGTCAAGGAGCCTGCCGCCCTGACAACGGGGAAACGTCCGCGCCAGCGCGACCTGGAGGCGGGCGGGCAGGGGAAGAATGTGAGCGCGCGCACAGGGACAACTGGCGTATTGGCGGAGGACGCAGACGGCTCTCATATGCGGCGCTCGTATACCGGACGCATGCGTAGTACCCAGGAGCGCCATTCCAAAACTCAGGACAGGGAAGGCACCGCACGGCCCAGCGGAAATGCGGAGCCTGCAGCCGAACAGGCGCTGCCGCCGTTTCCCGAAGGGTGGTTCTTCGTCGCAAGCCGCCGCGCGGTCTTGAAGGCCGGACTCATCCAGAAGCAATGGATGGGGAAGAACATCGTGGTCTGGTGTGACGAGGAGGGGCGCGCCTGCGTCGCCGAGGCGGTCTGCCCGCACCTCGGCTCTGACCTCGGGCCCGACGCGGGAGGGCGCGTCTGCGACGGCCGGTTGGTCTGCCCCTTCCATGGGTTCGAGTTTGACGCCGCCGGCCAGTGCGTCGCGACTCCCTTCGCCGCCCCGCCGCGCTCGGCCAGACTGCGCGTCTTCGAGACACAGGAAGTGTGCGGGCTGCTCTTCGCCTGGTGGGGGATCGGGGATCGGAAACCGCAATGGCGCCTCCCCGGGCGCGCGCTGGCTGAGGCTGGCTGGAGCGGCATGGAAACGTGGACCGTTGCATTTCCCCGGCCATCCCCAGGAGACGACGGAAAACTCCGTGGACATTACCCACCTCAACTACGTGCACGGCTATAGCAACGTGGGCGCCGTCAAGGCGGTGTCTGTGGACGGCCCCCGCCTGGAGACCCACCTTGATTTCAGGCGGACAGCCGTCATCGCTCGACTGGCGAAGCTCAGCTTCGATGTTTCCGCCGCTGTGCAGATCGTTGGGTTGGGCTATTCCTTCATTGCGATACGCGAACACTCGAACGGCATGGACCTGCGCCTGTGGGTGCTGGCGACTCCCGTCGATGGCGCGCTCATCGACTTCACGCTGGTCTCACAGGCAAAGGAGCTGCGCCACCCGAAGCGGCGGATCGTGGGCCTCGGGTTCCTGCCGCCGCGACTGCGAGCGGCGCTCCTGAACAAGTTCATCATCGCGCAACAGCGGCACGACGTTCGTCAGGACGTAATCATCTGGAGCCGGAAACAGTACTACCGCCGGCCTCGCCTCTGTCGTTCGGACGGCGAGATCATGACATATCGCGACTACTGCGCCCAGTTCTATCCCGGCCTGCCCGAGCGCGACGCGACGGTTTCACCTTCCTGAAGCGCCCCCCATACAGAATGCTCCCGTAGTAGTTGAACCACTTTCGCGCCTCGGGGTCACGAAAGGGGTAGCGGGCGCCGAGCTGCCTCGCCGCCGCAAGCCCGGTCACGAAGCAGGTTTCCTGGCTATTAATGAGCGTATGCGCGCCACAGTGCCACGTTCGTCGCTGGCCCTGGATAAAGCGGAAGATATTGACAATCAGCGCCACATGACGGACATCATGAACGACGTGCTGGAACCACCACTTCTTCACGACCTTTTTCTCATCGATGGGCGTGATCGGGTTATAGGTCACGAGACAGGGTTTATCGGACTGGCCCGCCCACGGCTGCTGGTTATGCATGATATACGTGATCTCGTAGTTATCGGGCCTCGCGCCGTACTGCTCAATGTAGTTGCTGCGGGTGGTCAGGGGCTTCGTCTCGTTGTCCGGAAGCACCGAGGCGTCAGAGTGGACGACTGTGTGGTTATGAAGCTCGCTTTCGTACCGTATCGACGAGAGGATATAGCGCTCGAGCAGCGAGGGCTTGTCGAGCAACATCAGCGTCTGGTTGGCGTTACAGGCGAACACGACATCGTCGAACATCTCGCGCACGCCCTCGTGGTCCTCAACCACGACGCCGGACGTCCGCCGGTAGACCTTTCGCACGGGCCGGCTGAGCGAGATCTTGTCCTGAAAGCCCGCCGACAGGTTCTCGTAGATACGCCGCGTTCCCTGGTCCCACGTCCGCATCGGCGTGGCCGCCTCGATATCGAAGAACTCAAGATACCGTGTGAACAGCGACGCAGGCATATCGAACACATTCGTCGCCATCAGGAAGTTGACGAACATGGGCTTGAGTATTTTGTAGCGGAAGTCCCCCGAGAACCCCCCGATATTCAGGACCGTGCCCATGCTGATGTAGTTGAAAGGGTTAAGGGCGTTGAGGAACTTCGATCGTGAGTGTGTGAGCCAGCCAAACTGATGGATGATCTTCAGCATCCGCTGGAATCTGGCGATTTCAGGCTGCAGTTGCTCCCTGATTTCGGAATCGAAGTCATGGGCGTACAGCTTCCCGTGGTACTTCACGCTATAGCTGAAGCGCGTATCAAGCAGTTCAATGCCGAACTGCTCCATCAACAACACAATGTGGTGGTACACGGAGGGGATGCAGGCGGTAACGGAGATATCGAAGGGGATCGAGCCGCCGTCTTCCTGGGGCATGTCCGCCGTAATCGCATTGCCGCCGAGCCGCTCATTCGCCTCGAACAGGTGAAAGTCGAAGCGATCCGGGTCCTGATGGAGTGCCCAGGCGGCGCCAAGCCCCGCGACGCCGCCGCCAATGATGGCGATGCGACGCCGGGGCGCGCTTTCCGCTTCCGTGTGCGTCATGAAGGTGCCCTGCCGTCCTCGCCAGCGTTCAGCATACGTACCGCTGGGGCGGGCTAGACCAACGTCGCCGGTTCGCTGCTCTGGAGCCGGTAGCCCTCATAGCCAGCCGCAGCGAGCTCATCGCACGTCTTGCGGTAGACGTCCAGGCCGCCCGCGTAGGGCATAAAGACCCGTGGCTTCCCGGGGATATTGGCGCCCAGGTACCACGAGTCCGCCAGCACGTAGAGCGTCCTGCTCGCGGTCTCATTCACATGGTCAACCCATTGCGCCTCAGCCTCCGTGTCCGCCTCCGCGATCTCCAGATCCCGCTCCGCCATATAGCCGAGGAAGTCCGAGATGTACTCGACATGCTGCTCGATCGTTGGCGGCATGTTGCTCAGCACCGAGGGACTGCCCGGGCCGGTGATCATGAACATATTCGGGAACCCCGCGGGGGACAGTCCCAGGTACGCCTTCGGCCCTTCCGACCACTTCTCCTTCAGGCCAAGCCCGCCACGGCCCCGAATATCCATGCGGTTGAACGCGCCCGTCATTCCGTCGAAACCGGTCGCAAAGACGATGATATCGAGCTCGTACTCGTCGTCCTGCGTACGAATTCCATTCGCCGTAATCGCCTCGATTGGCGAGTGCCTGATATCGACCAGTTCCACGTTCTCGCGGTTATAGGTCTCGTAGTAGTTGGTATCGATAAGTGTGCGCTTCGAACCAAACGGATGGTCCCGCGGCAGCAGCTTCTCAGCGGTAGCCGGATCATCGACGGCTTCGCGAATCTTCGAGCGGATGAACTCCGCGGCTGTGTCGTTGGCGCGCCGATCCATACGCAGGTCATTGAACGTCGTAAGGAGGAAGCGGAACCCGCCCTCCTCCCACGCAGCCTCGTAGATCTCGCGCCGCTCCTCATCGTCGACATCCAGGGCTGACTGCTCAGGCGCCTCGTAGGGAGTGCCGCCCGCCGACCAGCGGGTCTTCTCGAAGACCTCGTCGTAGCGACCCTTAATCTCCTCGAGGAATTCAGGCGTGACCGTGCCGTGACGCGCGGGAATCGTGTATTGCGGGGTCCGCTGGAAGACGGTCAGGCGACCCGCTTCGGCGGCGATGACGGGAATCGCCTGCACGCCGCTCGAGCCGGTGCCGATGACCCCGACGCGCTTCCCCGCGAAGTCGACCTGCTCATGCGGCCACGATCCGGTGTGGTACCACTCACCCGCGAAGTCCTCGAGCCCCTCAATTTCGGGAACTTGTCCCGCCGAGATGCACCCGACCGCTGTGATGAAGTACCGCGCCAGCACGCAGTCGCCCCGATCGGTCTCGATCTCCCAACGACCCATATCCTCGCGAAAGCGCGCCGTTGTGACGCGCGTCTCGAACTGGATATCGCGACGCAGGTCAAAGCGGTCAGCGACGTGATTGAGGTACCGCAGGATCTCGGGTTGTTCGGGATACTTCCCGCTCCAGGTCCACTCCCGGGCAAGGTCCTGGTCAAACGAATAGCAGTAAATATACGACTCCGAGTCGCAACGGGCGCCCGGATAGCGGTTCCAGTACCAGGTGCCGCCTACATCGCCGCCGGCTTCAAAGACGCGCGCCGAAAAGCCAAGCGTCTCCCGCAACCGGTAGAGCATGTACAATCCGGCGAACCCGGCGCCCACCACGACAGCGTCAAACTCCGCGCGGCTTGTGTCGGTCGTCATGTCGCTTCTCCTTGTCGAGCGGCGCCCGTGGCCCGCCCGTCAGCGTACGCGCCCCCAAGCGTTCGCGCCCGCTACGGGAGCGTCGCGGCGGCCCCTCCGGACCTCCCGTAGTCATGAATCGTCGCACGCACGGCCTTCACCACCTGCTGAAAGCCGCGCTCGCTTCCGGGCAGCATCAAGAGCGTGAAGAAGCCGTGCGTCTGTCCCTCATGACGCATGAAATTCACGGCCACGCCCGCCTCGCGGAGGCGCTCGGCGTAGGCTTCGCCCTCGTCACGCAGAACGTCGTACTCGGCGGTCATGACAACTGCTGGCGGCAGGCCGGAGAGGTCAGCGGCGCGCAGGGGTGAGGCGTCCGCCTCGGCGCGGCGCGACGCATCCGGCGCGTAGTGTTCCCAGAACCAGACCATCGCCTCGCGCGTCAGGAGCAGTTGGTTCTCGGGCGCGACGTACGACGGCCGCCCGAAATCGGCGTCCGTCACGGGATAGATCAGTATCTGCGCGGCGATGGACGGCCCTCCCCGATCGCGCGCCCGAAGCGCCATCACCGCCGCGAGATTGCCGCCCGCGCTATCGCCCGCGACGAACAGGGGAGCGCCCGTCCCGGCGATCCCGTCAAGATGCTCGCCAACCCATTCCAGCGCTGCCCAGGAGTCATCGACGGCCACCGGATAGCGGCGCTCGGGGGCGAGGCGGTAGCCGACAAGGACGACCGCGCAGGACGTGCGTTCGGCGAGCTTGCGCGCGACGGTATCGGTCTCGTCGATCGAGCCCAGAACCCAGCCGCCCCCGTGGTAGTACACGATGACGCCGGCGGGCCGCTCCAGCGGCGTCAGGATACGGATGGGCGCGCCGCCGTCCGCCACGGCGAGGCGGCGTTCCTCGACCCGGAACATCGTGGGAGCGGGGCCCGCCTGCGCCGCCAGGCTCGCCGCAAACACCCGCGCCTCCCCGACGCTGCTCTCGTGCAGGGGCTTGCCGTCGCCTTCCGCCAACTGCTGAAGCAGCTCAGCGGTCGCGAAGTCAAGCGTCATGCCGCGCTCCCTGTCGTCATGGCGCGCTCAGCATACGGACGCGCACGGCGGCGCGCATTCGCGGGGGGGTCAAGGGGGGCTCGCTTGACGGCACAGCAGCTTTAATGCCACTGTTATAGAACAATTGTTCAGGGAGGTCCCCATGGCATACACTGGAGACGCGGAACTGATCCCATCGGATGACGGCGCACCGCTCAAGGTTCGGGTACACCTGACGGAATGGAAGGAGGGGTTGTTCGACGCGTGGGGCGGGGACGTTTATCCACACGGTGACGAACGGATCGAAGCGGGGGAAACGTACACGCTGCGGCTCCCAAACCGTAAAGAAGGGACTCTCCTTATAGATTGCGTGTCCCTGAGCCCGGGCATACATACCTACAAAGGGCAGGGACTGGGCTCGGGCCCGTCGCCATTCTAGTAGCGGCCGACTATCACAACCCCCTCTCGCCGCCCCCACTCCCGCCTGGTACCCCCGAGAGGACTCGAACCTCTGCCTTCGGCTCCGGAGGCCGACACTCTATCCGCTGAGCTACGGGGGCCCGCAGACGCTCGATCGTAGCGCCTGCGCGGCGCGTCCGCATCACCCCTCGACAGCGCGGGGAGGAGTGCTAGGATCGACCGGCATCCTCAGCCACACACGCCTTGTCAGGAGTCTCGTCCATGCCCATCTACGAATTCCGCTGCCCCTCGTGCGGGAACGTCTTCGAGCGCAAACGGCCAGTCACGAAGGCCAGTCAGGGGGCTCGCTGTCCGGACGATGGCAAGGAGGCGCAGCGCATCTTCGGCGCCGCCATCATCGGCGTGAGCAGCGGCGGCGATGACTTCGGCGATCTCGGCGACCTCGGTGATATGGGCGGCATGCCCGACATGGGCGGCGGCATGCCCGATATGAGCGGCATGGGCGGCATGCCCGGCATGGACGGACTCGACATGGGGGGCGGCCTCGATTTCTAGCAAGGCGCTGGCGGAGCTGGTCGCGGCCAGCCAGATACCCTACTGGGGCCTGCTCGGCATCGAGCTGGTGGACGCCGAACGGGGGCGCGTGACGCTCCGCCTGTCGATGCGCGAGGCGCTCGCCACCCGCCGTCCGGACGTTCTGCACGGCGGGGCGATCGCCTCGCTCGTGGACGCCGCCTCGGGAGCGGCGGTCGCGACCCTGCGGGATCCGGCGGACGAGACCTGGGCCGGTCACGCCACGACCGACCTGAACGTCTCCTACCTGCGCGCGGTGCGGGGGGAAGCGGTGGCGGAGGGACGGGTTCTGCGCGCGGGCAGGACAGCCGTCTTCGTGACGGTCGAGGTACGCAACGAAGCGGGGGAACTGGCCGCCGCCGGACGGGCGACATACGCGATCGCGCGTCGTCCCTGACCCCGTCTCCCCGAACGTCCGCTGGCTGCTATCGTGAACGGGAGGCCCGATCGCGGGCGAGGAGAACGACCATGGGCGCAAAGGACTTCCAGAACCTGACGGAGATGACCGAGCTCGACGAGCGATTCGAACGATCACGCGAGCAGGACGTCATCCTCTTCCTGCATGATTACTTCTGTCCCATCTCGGGGCGCGCCTATGACGAGATGTCGCTGGTCGAGCGCGAGATCGCCCTTATCGATGTGGCCGAACGGGGTGAGTTGACGCGTTCGATCGAGACACGCACGGGCGTGAAGCATGAGTCGCCGCAAGTGTTGATCCTGCGGGACGCGAAGGCGCGCTGGGCGGCCTCGCATGGCGGCATCACCAGGGAGACGGTGGGAGAGGCGCTGAACGGGCCCTAGCGACCAGCCGCCCACGGGCGGGGGCGATCAACGCGACTGCTGCAGGCTCTCGCTGCTGCGATCGAGGGCTTCGAGGACGGCGCGGATGTCGTCCTGTAGCCGCGCGATGACGGTCACGGCGTAGCGATCGGCGTCCTGGAGCTGGCTGGCGGCGGCCTCCGCGGCCTCGCTCAGATGAGCGGCAGCGGTCGCGTCCGCGTCGGCGATCGTCTGACGGCCGCGGGCCTCAGCTTCCATGAGGATTTCCTGGCTGCGCCGTTCCGCCTCCTCGACCACCGCGGTCTCATTCACCAACTCCGCGCGGCGCCGTTCCGCCTCCTCGACGAGCGCCTGGCCGTGTTCCTTGGCGTCGCGCAGCAGCTGTTCGCGCTGCTCGATCACCTGCGCCGCCTGACGGACGTTTTCGGGAACGGCGAGGCGCAGCTGGTCGATGAGATCGAGGATGGCGCGGCGCTCGATGACAAGGTTGCCCCCCACGGGCAGGCGGCGCGCGTGAACGACGAGGTCTTCAAGGCTCGCGATCAGGTCGAGGAGCCTCACCGGGGCCTCCTCCGTGCGCTAGGAGCCGTGCCCAAGGCGCTCACGAATGGCGGTCCGCACATGAGCGGGAACCAGCCCGTCCACATCGTAGCCAAGCTGCGAAACTTCCCGGACGCGACTGGCGCTCACGTAGATGTACTCATGATTGGTCATGAGGTAGACGGACTCGATGGAGGGCGCCATCTTGCGGTTCATCAGGGCCATGTCGAACTCGTACTCGAAGTCGCCCCCGCCACGGATGCCGCGCACGATGGCGACCGCGCCCCGCTCCTTGGCAAACGCAACGGTGAGCCCCTCAAGCATCTCCACTTCCACGTTGGGGATGTCCTTCACCGCTTCACGGAAGAGTTCGATGCGCTCTTCACAGGTGAACATGGCGCTTTTTTCGCGACCGCGAATCACGGCCACGATCACGCGATCGAAGAGGTTCCGCATCCGCGTGACGAGATCGAGGTGCCCGTTGGTCACCGGATCGAAGGCGCCCGGGAAGATCGCGGTTTTCATGCACCCTCCAGCGCCGTGAAGAACGCCACGGCGGTATCGCCATAGACCCGCCGATCGGCCAGCGTCAGACCGAGCGGGCGTTCTGGCGGATTGTATCGGCTCCGATGCTCATAGACGACCAGCCCCCCGGCGGCGAGAAGCGGCGCCGCCGCGCTGAGGGTGGGAAGCGCCTGGTCGGAATCGTAGGGCGGGTCGAGGAAGACAAGCGTGAACGGCCCTTCGAGGGAAGCCACGGCGGCGGGCAAACGACCGCGGACGACGGAGCCGCGCTCGCTCAGGCCAGCGCGCGCGAGGCTCTGCACGATGGCGTGGGCGGCGGGGCGGTGGCTCTCGACGAACACGGCGCTGGCGGCCCCGCGGCTGAGCGCCTCGACGCCGAGGGCGCCCGTGCCCGCGAAGAGGTCCAGCGCCGCGCTTCCTTCCAGTTCGACGCGCGCCGCAAGCACGTTGAAGATGGCCTCGCGGACGCGCGCGCTCGTGGGGCGCAGACGGGCGCCGCCCGCTTCAGCCAGCTGAAAGCCGCGCAGGGCGCCGCCGGTCACGCGGATACGGGTTTGCGGCACTCAGGGATTCTCCGTCGCGGGCGCCGCTTCCGCTTCCTGGAGTTCGAGGTAGAGCACGATGCGGCTCTCGAAGCGCTCCACGCCGTCGGTGAGGGTGAGCGTCACGGTATAGGGGCCGGCCTCCAGGGGAGTCTGCCAGGTCACGAGACCGCGATCCCCGCCCAGGAGATTCCCGCCCGTCACCTCCCAGCGCGGCAGGAGATGCGCCTGGCTGGGCTGCAGCAGCACCGGCCGGCCCGACGCCACAAACGGCTCAACCGCAGCCCAGATGTTGCCGAGGAAGACATCATCGCTGGAATCCTCGACGGCGACGCCGCCCAGTTCGTACACGCTCACGAACTCCAGCTTGAAGCCCACGCTGAACACGTTCTCGATCCAGATCGTGCGCCCGCCGCTCAACTTGTAGGTGAAGGCCACCGTCGCCGTCTCCGGCTGCCAGCGGATGCCGCTGAGGCCCTCATCGCGGTCGATGTTGACGCCGACGATCTGGATGTCGTTCCCGGCGGCCACGCTGCCGCTGCGGATCGCGAGTTTGCCCGCGATCGTCATCGCTTCCGTGAGGGTGAGGCTGCGGATGCCGTCCGCGGCCTTTTCCGAGGCGTAGGGCGTCACCGTCAGGATGACCTTGGCCGGGTCGACCGCCTCGGTGATGTGCTCGAGCACATCGGGCAGGTGCAGGCGGTAGGCGCTCTGGTCGCGGATAGGCGCGATCTTGATGAGGTCGGCGGACTGGCCCAGGGCGGCCCAGTCATAGGCGCCCTCATCGATGCGATCGAGCGCCTTCAGGGGCGCGGGCAACGTCAGCGTGAGCGTCTTTCCCTGGTCGTGAAGCGCTTCGGCCAGCTCGGAGACGAAGAGGGTGAACGATGTGCGGTGGTCGGCGCGCAAGTCCAGATACGCAATATCGACGCCCGCGAGGCCGTGGGCGGCGACCCGGTGCAGGATCTGGCGGACGTGGTTCGTGCGGCTGGCGCCGGTGGAGAGGATATTGTCGACGTTGGGCACGGACCCATCGAGTTCGGCGGAGGCGGAAAGGACGGGGTAGTGGGCGGCGTTTGTGGCCGGTCGCGGGCTTGGCTGACCCTCGATCGACCCATCCGTGGCGGGGATGAAATCGAGCGTGTGCACGATCGTCGCAAGGAGGGCGGCGGTGGGGTGGAGCGTTTCCCCCGGCCGCAGATAGGCGACCACCTGGCGCCCCTCGTTCTGGCGGCGGAAGACCGCAAGGTACTGCGGAGGATCGGCGAGGCGTCCGGTGGCGCGGGCGCCGGTTTCATCAAGCTCGACGCTGGCGACGGGCTCCCAGAGTCGCGTCTCCGCGTTGTAGCCGTAAAAGCCGAGGCCGCGACTATCGGCGACCGGCGCTTCAAGCGGCAACTGAACCTGCAGTTCGAACCCATCGGGCAGGGGGCCAGCCTCGGGATTCCGCTCAAAAAGCCTGCTGTGCCGCTCGAAGTCCGGGGGAATCTCGATGGTCGTGAGGGCTGTTTCGCAGTAATCGCGATCGCATCCGCCGGAGCCGCGACCGAGGAAGAACCAGGCAAGCAGCCCAACGGCCAGCACCGCGACGCCGATAGCGGCAAGCACGAGGAAGCGCAACGGGGATGGCCTCCCGGGGCCGGAGAAGGGCGTCCGCTGGACGGCGCCGCCAGCATATCCACGGCGGGGACCAGGGCGGATCACGAGGCGCGTCCCGCCCCGCAAGACGGCCCGCAACCTTCGTGAAGGACAGGGCGGAGGCCGGCTATCGCAGGCATCGGACTGGATTATCCCTTACCGGCGCACAACAGCCAGAACGCGGGCGCCCGTGCGCTATACTGTGATTCCCCCGAACGGCCTCCCGTGGAGGAGGCTCGCGTACGCAAGGGCGATGAACCATGCCACAAGACGCAGTGCCAATGACGAAGGAAGGGGTCGCGCGGCTTCGGGATGAGTTGGCCGACCTGCGGGCGGCGCGCAAGACCGTCGCGGACCACATCCACAAGGCGCGGGAACTGGGCACCAGCCAAAACGACGCCGAGTACGACAACGCGAAGCAGGAACAGAGCCTGCTGGAAGGGAAGATCCTCAACCTCGAGGATCTCCTGCGGCGCGCGGTCATCATCGACGAAGAAGGCGCGCACCACGCCTCGCGCGTGGTCGTGGGGAGCGGCGTCAAGGTCAGACAGGGCCGCAAGACCATCCACTACCAGATCGTCGGGCCGCCCGAAGCGAACGCCGCGGAGGGGCGCATCTCGCACGAATCCCCCATTGGCGCCGCCTTGTTGGGCCGCTCGCGGGGCGAGGAAGTCGAGATAGCGGTTCCCAGCGGCGTCATCAAGCTGAAAGTGCTCGATATCGACTAGCGGGGGCGCCACGGTCACAACCGCAGAGGGCCGCCCACGAGCGGCCCTCGTTACTGTGAGCGTCAGGACTGCGAGAATCAGGACGAACGATCAGCATGGGCGAAGAACAGGACGCACAGGAACCAGCGCAGGCGCCCGCGGAAACGGGCGCGGAGGGCCAGCGCGCCCTGCGCGTCGAGCGGGCTCAGCGGCTCCGCGACGCCGGCCTCGACCCCTACCCGCCCCGCATCGACCGCACCCACGCCAACGCGGACGTGGTCGCCCTGCTGGAGGGGGTCGCCGACGGGGAGGAGCCCGAACTGGATCCGGTCGCGATCGTAGGGCGCGTGGTGGCGCAGCGGAGCATGGGGCGCGCAAGCTTCCTCGACATCCTCGACGGCAGCGGGCGCGTGCAGGCGCTGCTCCGCCGCAACGTTCTCGGAGACGAGGCCTACGAGCGCCTGAAGCTGCTTGACCTGGGCGACTTCGTGGCGGTCCGGGGCAAGCCCATGCGCACCCGTACGGGTGAAGCGACCGTGGGCGCGACCTCGTGGCGGCTCATCACGAAGGCGCTGCGCGCGCCGCCGGAGAAGTTCCACGGGCTCACCGATGTGGAGATTCGGCAGCGCCAGCGCTACCTCGATCTGCTCGCGAACGAGGAGGTTCGCGACACCTTCCGCACGCGCAGCGCGATCGTCTCCGCGATCCGGCGGAATCTGGACGCGCGGGGCTTCCTCGAAGTGGAAACGCCCGTGCTGCAGGAGGAGGCGGGAGGCGCGGCGGCGCGGCCCTTCGAAACCTACTCGCAGGCCCTCGGGGAAAGCCGCGCCCTCCGCATCAGTCTGGAGCTGCACCTGAAGCGGCTGCTCGTGGGCGGCTACGAACGGGTCTACGAGATCGGACGCATCTTCCGCAACGAAGGCTTCAGCCAGCGCCATAACCCCGAGTTCACCATGCTGGAGCTGTACCAGGCGTACGGGGACTACCGCGCGATGGCGACGCTCGTCGAGGAACTGACAAGCGCCGTGGCGCGGGAAACGCTGGGAACGACGACGGTCTCGTTCGCGGGACACGAGATCGATTTCGCCCCGCCATGGCGGCGCATCACCTTCCACGAAGCGCTGCGAGAATATGGCGGCTTCGACCTCGACGCCTTCCCCGAAACGGAGGCGCTGCGGGATGAACTGCGGCGGCGGGGGCTGGACGCGCCGCAGGAAGCGAACCGCGGAAAACTCATCGACATCGCCGTGAGCAACCTCGCGGAGCCCCGCCTGACGCAGCCCACCTTCCTGCTCGACTACCCCATCGAGATCTCGCCGCTGGCCAAGCGCAAGGCGGACGCGAACGGGCTGGTGGAGCGCTTCGAGGCGTTCGTGGCGGGCTTCGAGTTCGCCAACGCCTACTCCGAACTGAACGACCCCGTCGACCAGCGCGAGCGCTTCGAGGCGCAGCAGGCGCTGCGGCGCGCCGGCGACGACGAGGTCGAACTGGCGGACGAGGATTTCCTGGTAGCGCTGGAGCATGGGATGCCGCCCGCGGGAGGGCTGGGCGTCGGCATTGACCGGCTGGTGATGCTGTTCACGGGCCAGACGAGCATCCGCGAGGTCATCCTCTTTCCCCAGCACCGCAGCCTCGGGAAGGGGACCGCCGAATGACGGCGGCGCCGTTCGAGCGCCACCCCACCAGTACCGCGTACGTGGTCGCGGGCGAGCGCACGCTCCTGCTCTGGCACGCCAAGCTGCGGATGTGGGTTCCCCCCGGCGGCCACAGCGACCCAAACGAGGACCCGGTCCAGACCGCGCTGCGCGAGGCCTTCGAGGAGTCGGGGCTGGAGGTGGAAGTGATCCCGCCCCCGGATCTGCTGGTCATCGACCGCCCCGAGGTAAAGCCCCCGCCCGCGGTCATCCTGATCGAGGACATCGAGCGGGAGGACCAGCCCTTCCACCAGCACATCGACCACATCTACTTCACGCGCGCCCTCGGACCGGTGGACTACCACGCGCCCATTCCCCAGGGCCCCTGTCGCTGGGTGACGCGGGAGCAACTGGCGGCGCCGTGTGCGCTCCCCGCGCCCGGTGGTACGCTCGTCTCCGTGGCCGAAGACGTTCGACTGCTCGGGGTGCGGGCGCTGGATGCGGCGGCGGAAGCGGCCTCGCGATGCTGAGCGCCCAGTTCATCCGCGAGAATCTCGAACGCGTCCGCCGCGACCTTGCCGCGCGCGGCGCCGAAGCGCCAATCGACGAGATTCTGGCGCTCGATGAGCAGCGCCGCGCCCTCATCGGCGAGGTGGAGGGGCTGCGCGCCGAACGCAACGCCGCCAGCAAGGCCATCGGCCAGACCAGGGACGCGGAAGAACGCGCCCGACGCATCGAGGCGGCGCGCTCGGTCGGGGAAACGCTCGACGGGCTGGAAGACCGCCTGCGCGACAGCGAGGCGGCCCTGAGGCAAGCCCTCTACGAGGTACCCAACGTCCTCGACCCCACGACCCCGCCGGGAGCCGGCGAGCGCGAGAACGTGACCGTGAAGACCGTCGGGGAGCCACGGGCGTTCGGCTTCGAGCCCCGCCCGCACTGGGAAGTAGGCGAGAACCTCGACGGCGTCGACCTCGCGCGCGGGGCGAAGATGTCGGGCTCACGCTTCTTCGTGCTGCGCGGGGGCGTCGCGCGGCTGCACCGGGCGATGATCCAGTGGATGATCGATTCCCACATCGCCGATGGTTATGTCGAGCACTATCTTCCCTACATGCTCACGGAGGAGTCGTTCTACGCGTCCGGCCACCTCCCCGATTTTCGGGAGAACCTGTATCGGGACGCGGAACAGGACTACCTCTTCGTCCCCACGGCGGAGGCGCCCTTCGCCAACCTCTATCGCGACGAGATCCTGCCGCCGGACGCGATCCCGCAGCGGCTGGTCGCGCATACGCCCTGTTTCCGGCGCGAGAAGATGAGCGCGGGACGGGACACGCGCGGCCTGAAGCGGCTCCACCAGTTCGAGAAAGTCGAGATGTTCGTCTTCTGCGAGCCAGAGGAGAGCGAGCGCGAACTGCAGGCGATGGTGGAGCGCGCCTGCCGTCTCGCGGAGGCGCTGGAGATTCGCCACCGCGTCCTCCAGCTCTGCGCGGGCGATATCGGCTTCAAGGCCTCGAAGGCGTACGACGTTGAGCTGTGGGCGCCAGGGATCGAGGAGTGGCTGGAAGTGAGCTCGATCTCGGACACGCTCGATTTCCAGGCGCGGCGCGCGAACGTGCGCTACCGGCCGGCGGCGGATGCGCGCCCGCGGTTCCCGCATATGCTGAACGGATCGGGGCTGGGCGCGCCGCGGGCGCTCATCGCGATCATCGAGAACTACCAGCAGGCGGACGGCTCCATCGCCGTGCCGCAAGCGCTCCAGCCCTACATGGGCGGCGCGACGCGGATCGAGGCGGCGTCAGGAACCTAGCTCTCCGCTGAGTCGGCGCTGGCGCTGGCGCCCGGCCCCTCCAGAACCTCGTCGATAAGGCCGTAGTCCATGGCCGCCTTCGCGTCGAGCCAGAAGTCGCGGTCGGTGTCACGCTCGATGCGTTCCATCGGCTGGCCCGTCTGCTCGTGGATGATGTTGCGGAGGATGCCCTGCAGACGGAGCGTCTCCCGCGCCTGGATCTCAATATCGGAGGCCTGCCCCTCGGCGCCGCCCATCACCTGATGGAGGTGCACGGTGGCGTTGGGGAGCGCGGTGCGCTTGCCCTTCGCCCCGCCCGTGAGGAGCACGGTGCCCATGCTGGCGGCGAGACCGATGCACACGGTGGCGACGTCCGGGCGGATGAGCTGCATGGTGTCGTAAATGGCGAGCCCCGCCGTGACGCTGCCGCCGGGGCTGTTCACATAGAGCGTCACATCCTTCTCATCGTCCTCGCGGTCGAGGTAAAGGAGCTGGGCGATGATGATGTTCGCAACCATCGCGTCAATCGGCGTGCCCAGGAAGACGATGCGTTCCTTGAGCAGGAGCGAGTAGATGTCGTAGGCGCGCTCGCGGCGGCCATCGGACTCGATGACGAGCGGCATGATGTCGCGAATCGGATCAAGGCTCACGTGGCGGCCTCCCCGGCGGTAGTCCCTCCAGTTTGCTGGGCGCGATCGGTGCGAACAATCACCCGCCCCGTGATCGCGGGGGAGAAGCAGGCTAGACTGGCGCCATGAAGAAGTGCCCGGCCTGTGGACGCGAGAACCTGAACGTGTACGGCTACTGCCAGGGATGCGGTCGCGGATTCGCCGAGATCGAAGAACCGGCGGCCGCGGAGAAGGGCCCGAATCCGCGCATTCAGGCGTTTCTGGACTGGCTCCGCGGACGGCGTCCAACCGCCGCCTGACTCCGGTTCGCTGTCAGCCCCGCCCGATCGGAAGCCGACCGCGCAGGGCATGGCCCCTCGACAAGACGGGCGTAAGATTGGCGCCAGCGAAGCCCGGCACTGCAGGGGGAGGATATGGACGAAGGCGTACTTCGGCAGACGGTCGCGGACCTGATCGCGCCAACCAGGGGGATTCTCGCCGCAGACGAGAGCTCCCGCACGATTAAGCGACGCTTTGACACGATCGGCGTGGAATCGACGGAGGAGAACCGGCGCGCCTACCGCTCGCTGCTGCTGACCACGCCCAACGTGGGCGACTACATCTGCGGCGTGATCCTGTTCGAGGAGACGCTGGCGCAGACGGATCGCGACGGCGTTCCCCTGCCCAGGGCGGCGGCGGCGGCGGGCGTGGTCCCCGGCGTCAAGGTCGACAAGGGCACGGTTCCCTTGCCAGGCGCCCCCGGGGACGTGATCACGGAGGGGCTCGACGGGCTGGCGGAACGGCTCGAGGGCTACAAGCGCCAGGGAGCGCGCTTCGCCAAGTGGCGGGAGGTCTACAACGTGAGCGATACCCTCCCGAGCGAGCTCGCCATTCTCGCGAACGCGGAGGTCCTCGCCCGCTACGCGCGCATCTGCCAGGAGGCGGACGTCGTGCCCATCGTCGAGCCGGAAGTGCTCATGGACGGGACTCACACGATCGAGCGCTGCGCGGAGGTGACGGAGGCGGTCCTGCACGCGGTGTTCGCGGCGCTCAATCGCCACGGCGTGCTGATCGAAGGCATTGTGCTGAAGCCGAACATGGTCCTGCCGGGCAGTGAGAGCGGGCGCAAGGCCACGCCCGCGGAGGTCGCGGACGCGACCCTGTCCGTCTTCCGGCGGGCCGTGCCCGCGGCCACGCCCACGATCAACTTCCTTTCAGGCGGGCAGTCCGCGGTGGAGTCCACGGAGAACCTGAACGCGATCAACACCGCTCCCGGGGAGAAGCCGTGGGCCCTGAGCTTCTCCTACGGCCGCGGCCTGCAGGCCCCGGCGCTGGCGGCGTGGGGCGGCAAGGTCGAGAATGAAGAAGCGGCGCAGGCCGCCTTCTTCGAGCGCGCGCGACTCAACGGTCTCGCCCGCGACGGACGCTACGAGGGAGAAGCCGCCTCTTCGGCGGCGGGCTAGCGGAGGCGCCCCTACGCCTATCCCTACGCCTATAATGGGCAGCGCCAGCGGGAGGCTCACGATGACGTCCACGGCGACGCGCGATCGGGAAGCGGACCGGCTCTTCGCGCAGCTTGGGGAGAACATCCTCGGGCGCGATCAGCTCGCGACCCGTCAGACCCTGCTTGACCTGCTGGCGGCGGACCGCGCTCCGATCGAGATCATCAGCGAGACCGTACGCACGCACGCGCCCTACACCAACGTGCCCTACCACCAGCGCATCGATGGCGGCGTGCTCCGCTTTGTGAACAACGACCACTGCCTCCTGAGCGCGCGCACGAGCCTGAACCTGCCGCGCTACCTCCCCGGCGATCTGCAGCTCCTGCCGCTGGCGCAGACGCTCTGGTACGTGCCCACGGGGCTGGACCCGTGGAACCAGCTCATCGGGCGGATGCCGGGGCACTACGGGCGGCGAACCTATGAGCCCACGCCGGGCGTCGAACCGCCGCCTCCCGAACGGCACTGGGAGGACCAGGAGCCGCTGCACATCGAGGGAACCTTCGAGGAGCGCCTGAATGAGTGGCTCACGCTGGTGGAACGCGGCGAGGTGATCCGCGCCTACCGCGTATTCCTGGGGCTGTTCGAGGAGACAGAGCGGCGCCAGGAGCTGCTCGCGCAACTCGTCTTCGCGGGGCTCATCGACGTACAGGGGCGGTTGCTCTACAACCGCTCCTACACCACCGGACACAAGGCCTACCGCGCTCGCGCCACCATCGAGCTGGGGCAGGCGATCGGATGGGAGAACGCGCGCCATGTACTCTACGCGGGCGTGCTCGACGCCGCCGTGGGGCCGCGCTGGCAGTCCGAGTACGAGATGGCGTGTCAGGTGGAACTGTATCGGCTGCGCGAGGAGCTGCCGGGCTCTTCGATCGACCCAACGCCGCCTGCAGGGCGCGACGCGGAGCTGTTCGCGAACGAGGCGCCCCTCTCCGAACCTGAGGCGGAGGGGCTCATCCGCGCGCTCACGGCGGCCCCCGAACCAGACTACATCGAGCACATCGTGGCCCTGTTGCTGGCGGGGCGGGGACCGCGACAGATCCTCGACACGATCCAGGTAGCGGCGGCGAACGCGCTCCTCGAAACAGTGGTGGCGGACGATTTCTCGATGCCGCAGCACGCCTGTGAGTACACGAACACGGTGCGCTGGTTCTACGACGCCTTCGAACACCCCCACCGCACGAAGCTCCTGTTCGTGGCGGGGTCGTTCGTGAACCAGGCGGCGCGCTGGATCGCGAACCTGAAGGGCCACGGACGGCCCCTCATAACGCCGCCGAAGGGATTCGGGGAGCTCTCCGGCGAACAGATCCTGTCACGGCTGGACCACGCCCTGATGACGCTGAACAAGGTCGAAAGCGTGGCCTGGACGCAGGCCTACCTCGATTCGGGCTACGGACGCTCGCCCCTCGTGCGCACGCTCACGACCGCGGCCGTGAAGCACGGCAACGATCCGCACAATCAGGAGATCGGCCTCTGTCTGGCCGAGGACTACGGCCACTCAACCTCATCGCGGCGCGACGTTTTGTTGCTGGCGAGCGCCTGGAACACGGCCGGCCACCGGAAGTACGGCGACTCGCTGGAATCGTACCGGCGCTTCGCCGAAGCCATCGGCCTGAGCGCGAGCGGCGAGGGGCGGGGCGAAGGGGATCCCGAAGAGGCGCTGCTCGACCAGATCGAGGAGCTGCCGGAACCGGCTTCCCGCGGGCGGTAGCGCCACAATCTACCCCGCGCTGGCGCGAAGGTTCACAATAGACGCGTCTGTCGCGGGGGAGCGCCCCCGTGACCGGGGAGGAAGCGCGCGTGTCGCTCGGACGATTCGGGAAGCCCCTCCGGCTCATCGCCGGCGTCGCCATCAGCCTCTTCCTTGTCTGGCTGTTGCTCCGCGATGTCGATCTGGGCGACGTCGGGAAGACGCTCCAGAAGGCCGATTTGCGCTTCCTCGCACCCATCGCCGTCGTGTTCTTCGCGCGCTACTGGCTGCGCGCCATTCGCTGGAAAGTCCTCGTCGAGCACCTGAAGCGGGTGACGACGCGACGCGCCCTCCCGCGCGTGATCCTCGGACAGGCGGCGAACATGGCGCTGCCGTTCGGGCTGGGCTACGTGCTCATGATCCAGGTGACGGCGCGCAAGTTCGGCATCGGCAGGCCGGAGTTGCTCGGCGCGGAAGCGCTCGAACGGATCATGGACGGCTTCGTTTTTGCGCTGCTGATGGCGGTCGCCATCGCGACGCTCACGATCGGCGACAGTTTCACCGGACTGGGGGCGTTCATGCTCTTCGGCACGCCCGCCGGCATCGCGCTGGCGTGGTTCCTCACGCGCGATCGGGAAACGCCGCCCTCCGCGATCGGCTGGCGGGGATTGCTCGCGCACCCGCGCATCGCGCCCTTCCTGCAAGGCCTGCGCTCGGTGCAGAGCGTCCGCCAGACGGGGAACGTGCTCGCGCTGTCGGCGGCCATCTGGATGAGCGAGGCGCTACTCTACTGGGCGGTGGCGGCCTCCCTCGGGATCAGCCTTCCCTTCCTTGTACACGTCTTCGTGGTGGCGGCGGCGAACATCGGCGCCGGCATCCCGCTGGCGCAGGCGAGCGTGGGGCTTGCGTTCCTCGCCAAGGAAGCGCTCGTGGCGCTGGGCGAGTCCCAGGACGCGGCCCTCGCCTATGCAGTGGGCGTGGAGGCGATCATCGTCCTGCCAGCGGTCCTGCTGGCGCCGCTGGCGGCCTGGGACTTGCGCCTCAACTGGCGCGACGCGGTCCCCCGTTTCGGAGGGAGCGCGCCCCCGCAGGCGGTCGCGCTCGAAGGCCCATGAGCGCGGCCAGACGCGAGCGCGACGCGGACGCCTCGCTCTTCGAGGAGCTGATCGAGCCCCTGCTCGCTTCCGGCGCAGCGGAGGAGGGCACGATTATGGGGCGCCCCTGCCTGCGCACGCCGGGCGGGGCGTTTCTCGCCATGGCCGGAAGCCCCGCCGGCGAGCTCATCGTGAAGATCCCCGCCGCGCGGGTGGAGGAGCTCATCGCGGCGGGCGCGGGGCTGCCCTTCGCGCCCGCGGGACGCCGCTTCCGTGAGTGGGTGCGCGTGCCGCAACGCGACCCCGTCCTCTGGCAAGCGCTCCTTGACGAAGCGCGCGCGTTTGCCGAAGGCGAACCGCGCGGAGGGAAGTGAATCCCCCTCCCCGTTTTCTCCCGCGCCCGGGACGAAAGGAACGCGGTTGCTACAATCGCGCGACCGCGAGCGGGAGTAGCTCAGCGGTAGAGCGCCTGCCTTCCAAGCAGGATGTCGCGAGTTCGATCCTCGTCTCCCGCTCCAGCGCCCCCCAGCCGCACGAAAGAGGATGAACGCGATGCCAGCGCAGCAGAAGTGGACCGCCGGCGACATCCCCGACATGACGGGCAAGGTGGCGGTGGTGACAGGCGGGAACAGCGGCATCGGATTCAGCGCCGCCAGGGAGTTCGCGCGTCACGGCGCCGAGACCGTGCTCGCCTGCCGCTCGCCCGAACGAGGCCAGCGCGCCCTCGACGCGCTCCGGCGGGAGATACCGGGGGCGAAGGCGGAGCTGCTGGCGCTGGACCTCGCGAGTCTCGACTCAGTCGCGCGCTTCGCCGAGGCGTTCGCCGCGCGCTACGCACGGCTGGACGTGCTGGCCAACAACGCCGGGATCATGGCCGTCCCCTACGGGCAGACGGAAGACGGCTTCGAACGCCAGAACGGGACGAACCACCTGGGGCACTTCGCCCTGACAGGCCATCTGCTCGATGCGCTCCTGGCTACGCCCGGGGCGCGGGTCGTGAACGTCAGCAGTCTTGGCCACCGGCGCGCGCAGCTCGACCTCGAGAACCTCCTCTACGAGCAGGGCGGCTACGCCCCCTGGCCCGCCTACTTCCGCTCAAAACTGCTGAACCTGCTCTTCACCTGTGAATTGCAGCGGCGCTTCGAGCGGGCGGGAGCGGAAGCGCAGGCGCTGGCGGCGCATCCGGGCTTCTCCGCGACCAACCTCTCCCACGAGTACGCGGAGAACCGGCGCCTCCGCTGGTTCTTCCGGCTGGGAACGGTCCTGATGCAGAACGCGGACATGGGCGCCCTCCCCACCCTGCGGGCCGCCACTGACCCGAAGGCCACGGGCGGCCAGTACTACGGTCCCGCGCGGCTCTCCGAGACCACCGGCCATCCCGTGCTGGTGGAAGCGTCCGCGGCGGCCCGCAACGAAGCGGACGCGCGGCGTCTGTGGGAGCTGTCGGAGGAGCTGACGGGGGCGCGCTATTCGGCCCTGGCGGGAGCGGCGCCGCAGGCGTGATCGCGTTCGCCTCCGACGTCATTGCCGCGCCAGCGCCACACCAGCGCCGCTTCAATCCGTAGTATGCCGCTGGCAGGAGGTACTGATCATGGCGAGATTCGTGCTCATCGGGCTGTGCGAGCCCAGCGCGCCCGAGGAACAGGAGGCGTTCGATGAGTGGTTCGTCAACCAGCACGTCGAGGACACGGCCAAGTGTCCGAACTTCATCCGCGGCAGCGTGTTCAAGCTGAGCGGGCCGCACGGAAACGGCGAGACCGTCTCGGGCTACCTTTCCCTCTACGAAGTCGAGGCGCCAAGTTACGACGAGGCGGAGGCTACCCTGAACGCGTGGCAGCGCGACCCCGACGCTTGGGAAGGCCGCAAGCGCCACCGCGAGACCGGCGAACAGATGGGCGGCATTCCGCTCCGCATCAACGGCTCGGGCTGGTATGAGTTGCTCAACTACTGGGACGGCCCCAAGGCGAGCGAGCGGTGAACGCCGGCCAGCCGGGGACGTGCCCATGACCCGCCCGCGCGGCATGAGTTGCGGCGGGACCAGCGCGTCCTGCTCGTGATCACCCCCGACAAGCCAATCGATGAATGGACCTCATGGGGTCCGCCAGACTAGAGCCAAAACCAAGGAGAAACGCAAATGGTTACCCCCGAAGAACTGTGTGAGATCGAGGAGATCAAGGAGATTCGCTACCTCTACTCCCATTACTACGATGGGCAGCGGGTCGAGGAGCTGGCGAACCTGTTTACCGAGGACGCCGTGTGCGAATTCGGCGAGGAGTACGGCGGCGACTGGATCGGGCGGGAGCAGATCTACCAGAACTACAAGGCGTTCATCGAGGGCGAAGGCGAGGACCCGCACAGCGTGATGCACGCGGTCGTGAATCCCTGGATTCGCCTCGCCGACGAGACCACCGCCCACGGCCGCTGGTACCTGCTCGACCTGCGCACGGCGGAAGGCGTCGAGAACCCCCTGATCCTCTTCGGCATTTACGACGAGACCTACCGGAAGACCGACGACGGCTGGAAGATTCAGCGCACGCGCATCGACTTCCTCTGGCCGCGTCGGGAGTACCAGCCCAGCGCCAACCTGTAGAAAGGCCGCAGCCGCAGCGTCCTTACCCCATCAGCCGGGCGGGGTGGGCGCTATCCGGTCAGGTCGAGCGCCATGATGAGAAGGTCGCGGGGGAGGCCGCGCCGGTCGGTGACCCACCCCGTCAGCGTGGCCTCCTCCTTGAACCCGAGCCGCTCGAAGGCCGTGCGCGCGCCTTCCTGGTCAACGGTCATCTGCGCGGTGATCTTGCGTGAGCCGAAGTTGGGGGCGACATCGATCACGTCCCGCACGAGGCGTCCGCCCAGACCGCTGCCGCGGTAGTCGCCCGAGACGATCACGCGCACCTCGCCCACATTTCGGGTCCAGCGCATGGGTTCGCCATGCAGGGAGGCGTAGCCAACGATCTGGCCATCAGCCTCCGCCACCACGGCGAAGTCGATCCCGTCCTCGACGTTCCGCACGAGCGTATCGACAACCGCGCTGCTGGCGATGTCCTCACGCAGGAAGAGCAGGTCATCATGGGGAAGCGCGCGTGTGAACCGGAGGAACGCGCCGCGGTTCGCATGCGTGAGGCGATGGAGCTGCACTTCCCGACCGTCCGCAAGATTCCAGGTAGCCGGATAGCGCGTGTGCAGGTTCGGGCGTTCCTGAAGCCCCCGCCGGATGCGGTCGGCCTCGGTGCCGCGCAGGACTTCTTCCTCCTCGCGCGTGAACTGCTCATCACAGGTATTGCAGCGGTAGCTGCTCGCCTTCTCCTCCACGCCCATGTTCTCGGGCGAATCCCAGTGCGGGACAAGGAGGACGTGTTCACAGGTCTCGGTTACCTCCTCAGCGACCTGCACGCTGCTGCCGGAATCTGTTTCTCCACGACGAAAGAACCGCATGCCTACCCCTCCTGGCATCGATTTCACGCGCAGCCTACTCCCTTTCGTCAAGGGCAAGGAGGAGCGGGACCGACTGGAGCGTGGGCGGGCGCGCCCTGACGCGTCCTAGCGCTCCCCGGAACCTTCGAACGCGCCCAGGCGGGGAGGACGTTCGGAGCGCCCTACCCGCGGCAGCGCGAGGAAAGCGAGGAAGCTGAGGGGGGCGACAATCGCGAAGGCGGCGAGGATGCCGATCCTTGCCTGGCGCAGCAGCTCCTCATCGGTGTAGGCCAGATTGGTGACGAACAGGGCGACCGTGAACCCGATGCCGGCCACAAAGCCAATGGTCGCGATGCCTCGCCAGGTAACGCCCGCCGGTCGGGGGGCTCCCAGCACAACCGCGATCCACGAGGCCACGACCAACCCAACGGGCTTCCCGACAACGAGGCCGACGATGACGCCCCAGGTGACGCTGCTGGCGAACGCCGATTCAAGACCGGACGGATCAAGATGCACGCCGGCGTTGGCGAACACAAACGCCGGCACAATCAGGAAGGCCACCCACGGATGGAGACCATGCTCGAGACGGTCGAGGTGGGGAACGGCCTTGCTGCTCAGATCGCTGAGGCTGCGGAGCGAATCGACGACCTGTTCATGTCCGAGCGGCGTCTCGGGCTCCTCATCGCCGGCGCGGAAGCGCTCCAGCAGCTGACGCGCCATACGCACAAAGCCATCGAGCGACACCGGCGAGCGCCAAGGCGCGAGGAAGCCGAGGACGGCGCCAAGCGCTGTGGGATGAACGCCCGAATCGAGGATAGCGCCCAGGGCCACGACCCCTATGGCGAAAAACACGATCATCTGGCGCACGCCAAAGCGGTACAGCGCCAGCATGAGGGCAACCAGTCCAACCGTGAGCAGGATCTGATCGACCTGGACCTCACTCGAATAGAAGATGGCGACAACCAGCACCGTCCCGATGTCATCGACGATGACGAAGGTAAGCAGCATCGCCCTGAGCCCCAGCGGCACGCGTTTGGCGAACAGCGTCGTGATGCCAAGCGCGAAGGCGACGTCGGTGGCCATGGGGATCGCCCAGCCCTCGCGCGCATCGCCGCCCTGGGCAATGAGCAGGAAGATCGTGAGGGGCAGCAGCATGCCCCCGATGGCGCCCACGAGCGGAACCACGACCACGCGCGGATCAGAAAGCTCGCCGATGGTGATCTCGCGCTTGATCTCGAGGCCGATGATGAAGAAGAAGAGCACCATCGCCACATCGTCGATCCAGAAGTGGATGCTCCCCTCGACGGCCCAGAAAGCGAGATCGAGGCTGATGTTGGTGGCGAGCAACTCCTTGTATTCATCGCGCCAGGGCGAGTTCGCCCAGACGAGGGCGGCGACCGCCGCAAGGATGAGCAGCACCGCGCCGGCGCTCTCGGTCTGAATAAATTCCTGAACGGGACGGACGAATCTGGTGAGCCTCGGCCGGACGAAGCGCTCTCGGGGGTCAAGCCAGCGGGGGACGCGCGTTGCCATGCTCATAGCCTAGACGGTGAATCGCTAAGGAGGCGGGAGCGATTGTTCTGTATTGACCGGCCACTGGCCGATCGCTAGCGTGAGCGCGGCTGCCCTGCCCGGCGGACAGCAGCGTTCACGCAGGGCGGCCCCGGGAGGTACGCAGCGCGTATGACAACGTACATCCTGCGACGGCTGCTCCTCATACCGGTAACGCTGTTCATTCTCTCGTTCGGCACCGCCATGATCATGCGGCTCACGCCGGGCGATGTCGTGGACGCGCGCCTGTCGGGCGGCTACGTGCCCGAACGCGCCGATGCGTTGCGCGAGCAACTCGGCCTCAACAAGGGACCCTTCGAAGCGTATTTCGACTGGATGGCGAATGCGTTCCAGGGCGATTTCGGCAGATCCTTCGTGAGCGCCACGCCCATCGTCGACGAGATCAAGCGGCGTTTCCCCGTGACCATCCAGCTGGTCGTGCTGACGGTGCTGGTGCAGGCGGCGCTGGCGATCCCGCTGGGATCGCTTGCCGCCGTGAGACAGAACGGCCTCAGCGACCACACCATCCGCATCATCAGCGTGGTCGTGCTGGCGGTACCGAGCTTCGTGGTAGCCGTGTTCGCGTTGAAGTTCCCCGCGATCTGGTGGGGGTGGTTTCCGCCCTCCGGCTACATCCCCTTCTGGGAAGACCCCCTGCAGAACATGAAGGTGTACGCCATCCCCGTAGTGGTGGGCTCGCTGGCGCTGATGGCGACGCTCATCCGACTGACCCGCACAGAGATGCTGGAGGTGCTTCGCCAGGACTACGTACGCACAGCAAGGGCCAAGGGCCTGCAGCAGTTCGCCGTCATCCGGCGACATGCGCTCAAGAACGCCCTCATCCCCGTCATCACCGTGCTCGGGCTCTCGTTCGGGGGAGCGCTCGGGGGGGTCATCATCATCGAGACAATCTTCAGCCTCCCCGGGCTGGGGCTGTACGCCCTGACTGCCGTCCGCGATAAGGACTACCTCGTCGTGCAGACGTTCGTGGTGTTCTCCGGCTTCATGTTCGTCGTCGTCAACCTCGTCGTGGATCTCATCTACGCCTGGCTCAACCCACGGATCCAGTACACATGAGCGCGTGGCCATCGGCGGCAGCGCCGGCGGAGCAAGCGCCAATCAGGGAGCGCCCGAGCATCTGGCGGAGGCTGGGGCGAACCGCGCGGGCGCAACCCGTGGGAGTATTCGGGCTGTTCCTCACGCTCATCGTGCTCGTCCTCATCATCTTCGGCCCAGCGATCGCCACCCAGAACCCCGACAAGCAGAGCGCCAATCTGCTTTCCGCCCCCTCAGGCGAGCACTGGTTCGGCACAGATGCCCTGGGACGCGATTACTTCTCACGCGCCCTGGCGGGCGGGCGCCTTACCGTAACCATCTCCGTGCTCTCGCTCGCCATCGCGACGGCAGCAGGAACCCTGCTCGGCATGATCTCCGCCTACATGCGCTGGCTCGACATCATCCTCCAGCGCTTTATTGACGCGATGCTGGCCTTGCCCAGCTTCTTCCTCATCCTGCTCTTTATCACCGTGTTTGGGCGGGATACGCACGTGCTTATCCTCGTACTCGCCCTGGCGATAACGCCACCGCTCGTGCGCATTGCACGCGCCACAACCCTCGCAACTTTGACGAACCAGTACATAGAGGCGGCGGTGGTGGTGGGAGCGCCCTGGCCACGGATTCTCCTGCGCCACGTCTTGCCGAATATCGCCCCTACCATCGGGGTTATCTTTGCCGTTGGTCTGGGAAACGTGATGCTCTTTATGGGCGCCCTGGGGTTCCTTGGGTTGGGGGTCGCCCCCCCCCAATCGGAGTGGGGCCTCATGATCGCCGAGAGCCGGATCTACGTCTCCAGCCACTCCTACCTCTTCGTTTTCCCCTCCATCGGCCTGGCGGTAGCGGTCCTGGGCGTCAACCTGTTGGGAGACTCCCTGCGCGATCTTTGGGATCCGCGTATGCGAAACGCCTAGCGAGGGAAGGGCTGCGGACGTTCAGGCGTCCAGCCAGATCCGCGCGAGGTTGTGGGTCAGTCCGAACGGAATCCGCTCGGGGTGGCCCATCACGTAGCTGCGGAAGGTCGGATAGAAGACCAGCGAGGCGGTGAACGCCTGCGGCGAGAGATCGATGAGAGCCAGCGACGCCTCGCGGATTGCCTCCGCGCGCGCCTCTGTATCGAGCGTCACCCGCTGCTTCTGCAGGAGCGCGTCCAGGTTCGCGTCAGAGACGCCAACGCGGTTGAAGGGCGCTCCTGTGTGGAAGCGGTGGTACAGGTAGGTGTCCGCGTCCGTGCCGCCAACTTCGAGCCCGATGTTCATGACGAAGTTGCCCTTGGCGCGCTCCCCGAAGTACTCCCCGGGGCTGGTAAGCGGTTCGAGTTCAAGGTTGAGCCCGAGGGCCGAGACATCCTCCTTGATGCCCGTGGCGTGGCAGGGGCACTGGATGGGCGTAGTGATGGTGATGGTCTCATCGGCGCCGACGCCCACGCCGGCGGCGTTCATGAGGGCGATGGCGTCCTTAACGTCCTGGTCCTTGTCCTCACGCCAGCCGGGCATCTCCAGAAGCTCCTGCTCCGTGAACGCGAAGGGATGGAACATCTGCGGAACCGGGCCCATGAGGACACCGCTCTCGGGGCCGAAGGGGTTGACGGCGAGCTGCCGGTTGATGGCGAGATGTACCGCCTTGCGCACACGCTGGTCATTGAACGGCGGCTTCTGGTTGTGCATGTGGGTCTCTTCGATCGCCGAATGCAACCGCTTGCGGAACGCGACCTGATCTCCAAGTTGCCCCTGCAGGGCCTGTACCTGTACGAAGCCCCCGCCCGCGCCGATGTTGTCGTAATGGTCGAACTCGCCTGCGATAAAGGCGCCCTCCTGCGCCTCCACGGAAAACGCAAGGTGCTCGACGTTGTCGAGATACGGCAGCGGCTGGCCGTCGTCGCCCATCTCGAAGTAGTTGGGGTTCTTGTTGAGGATGCCGCGGACTTCCGGATCGAGTTCACCGCGGATGAACGGGCCCGTCCCGACCATGTTCTCGTACAGCTTCATGCCTTCGTCGCCAACGGCTTCCCGCTGCTCGCGATTGACCATGAGGATGGGATCGTCAGCGAGGAAGCGGAGCATGGGCGCGAAGGGCTCACTCGTCGTGACGCGGAAGGTACGGTCATCGATGACCTCAACATTGGAAATACGATCGAGCTGGCCCTGGATGAACTCGGCGTTGTCCTCGTTGAAGCGGTTGAGTCCGAACGCCGCGTCCTCGGCGGTGAACTGCCGGCCATTGGCGGGCGGCAAGTCATGCCAGCGGACGTCGGGGCGAAGCTTGAACACGTACGTCAGGTCATCCGGCTGCTCGGGCAGCGACTCCGCCAGCTCGGCGTGAACGTTCACATCGCCGTCGTAGTTGAGCAGGCGGTTGTAGACGAGCCCCATGCCCAGCGAGTAGGTCGTCGTGTGATTCGTGATGGCGGGATCGAAAACCGAATCACCGCCAACCGTGCCGCCGATGCGCAGGACGCCGCCACGCTTGATGGCGGACGGCGCCGCGGTCGGCTCCGGCGTCGCAGCCGCTGCGGTCTCGGTAGCGGCGGGAGCGTCGCCCGAAGCTGTAGTCGCCGCGGGCTCGTCATCGTCGTCATCATCGCCGCAACCGATAAGCGCAGCCGTGGCGGCGCCGCCTCCCACGAGCGCGGCGCCCCGCAAGAACGTCCGCCGCGTCAGGGGGCTCCTGCGCATGTACCTGGTCCAGTAGTTCTCGGGCATGTTCCCCTCCTTCGTTGGTCGGTCAAGCGCACGCCATCGGCATGCGGCATCGATGGCGCGCATTCTATGTCATGGGGCGCCCCCAGCGCGCGATTCGGCTTAGCCGGCGCCGTGGCGCAGGAGCTTGCCGCTGGTCGCGTTCGTACACTCGCCGTCCACGAACGTCTCCTCGCCGTTGACCATGATGTGGCGGTAGCCGTGCGGCTTGCGTACGAGACGCCAGGCGCCCGCGGGGTAGTCGTACGCCTTCTCCGTCTGCCCCATGTCGAGGTTCTCGAAGTCGTAGATGACGAGGTCGGCGGGGGCGCCCTCGCGGATGGTTCCGCGGTCGCGGAAGCCCGCCGCCAGCGCCGGATAGGCGCTCAGCCGCCAGTGCGCCTGCTCCAGATCCATAACCTCGTTATCACGCACGAGAAGGGCAAGGAACTCGGTCGGGTAGCGGCCGAGTGTGATGAACTTGGTATGCGCGCCGCCATCGGAGACGCCCGGCAGCGCGAACGCCGAGTTCGCCATCTCCTTCATGGCGGGCATGTCGTATGGACGCGGGGACGTCACGAAAAGGGCTTTCATGTCGTCTTCGAGGGCGATATCGAGCATAGCGTCGATGACGTGTACGCCCCGCTCCTTCGCGATTTCAGCGACGGTCCAACCCGTGTACTTTTCGAGTTCGGGCTTGTGCAACTCGCCGACGATGAGATCGTCCATCGAAAAGACAACGCCCTGGCCGGTGCGTTCGGAGTCGTCATACTCGGCCCTGGCGGCGGCGCGGCGCTCGGGGTCGGCCATTTTGGCGGCGCGCTCCTCGACCGTGCCAAGGGTTATTTCGCGCCAGACGGGGCTGGTATCGAACAGGTTCCATTCCTCAAACGTGAACTGGAAATTGTTCTCGGAGGTGAGCGCCTGTCCGAAAATGCGCGTGCCCCGCGCATTGCACTCATCCAGCCATTTCATCGTGTCCTTGTACTGCGGCATGGCGACGCCGTGCTGGTCCATGGCGACCGCGAGCACGTTCCAGATGACGGGGCGTCCGCTCTCGTCCGCCAGACGCTCTGTCAACTCCTGGCTTGCGCCGATGCACTGGATGAAGCCTCGCCCTACCTCGCGCAGCACCTGCGCGAACGCGATCAGGTCATCGTGCGTCATCAGATTCGTGATCATCAGCGTGCCGTCATAGTCCCGCTGCACGTCGTTCTCCCCGATCTGCGCGGACCAGCCACAACCGCCCGCCTCCAGTCCCTCCAGCATCAGCCGCCGCATCTCCGCCATCTCCGCCTCGTTCGCGGGCCGGCTCTTCGCCGCCTCCAGACCCATCACGTACATCATCAGCGGGTTCAGGGGCATGTAGCTGAGGATGTTCACCCCCTTGGGCGTGCGCTCAAGGCTGTCCAGGAACTGCGGATACGTCTCCCAGTCCCACGGCATCCCTTCCTGCATCGCCTCCAGCGGCACCGCCTCGTTGCGCGACATCGTCAGCATCGCGCGTTCCTGGTCCTCGGGCTTGCAGGGCGCGAAGCCGAAGCCACAGTTCCCGATGGCCACGGACGTGACCCCGTGCCACCCGGAAATCGAGCACCACGGATCCCAGAACACCTGCGAGTCGTAGTGCGTGTGCAGGTCAACGAAGCCCGGCGCCACGTTCAGCCCGCTGGCGTCGATGACCTTCGCCGCGCTGGAGGCGTGAATCTTGCCCCCGATGCTGGCGATGCGGCCGTCCCTGACGCCGATGTCGCCGCTGAACCGCGGCGTCTGCTGCCCGTCAAAGATGGTCCCGCCCTTGATCACCGTATCGAATTCTGGCATCGCGCTCCTCCAACTGATAGACGCGACGCCATTCTACCGCCGACCCCTCCGCGATTCCATCGCCAAATACCGCCGGCGGGGCGTCAACAGCTTTCGGAGCGCTTGTGGGGCCGCTCGTGCCTGACTATCGTGCGGCGCTACCCATCACCCATGGGAACCCCGGCAAAGCAGGAGCGAAGCGATGGGCGATATTTCGGTCCATGAAGCGATCTTCACAACGCGCAGCATGCGCCATCTGAAGCCCGATCCGGTCCCCCAGGAGGATATTGAGTACCTCATCGAGGCGGCGACGATGGCACCGAGCGCGGGCAACACGCAGATGTGGGCCTTCGTGATCGTGACCGACCGCGAGCAGATCGCGAAGATCGGGGCGGCCTACCGTGAGGTGGGCGAGCGCTACATTCGCGACGGCGTGCTCGCCGACCCCGACATCACACCGGACCGGCAACGGGTGTACTCGCAGGCGATGCACAACGTCGAGCGCCTGGATGAATCGCCGGCAATCATCGTGGCCTGCCTGCAGGGACGCGCGCCCGACGACTCCAACATCTCATCGGGGTTCTTCAGCTCGACCTATCCGGCTGTCCAGAACATCCTGCTGGCCGCCCGCTCACGCGGGCTGGGCACGGTGCTGCTGACGCTGGCGACGGACTATTCGCCAGTGAAACCCGCGGAGACGGCCGAGATTCGCGATGCGCTGGAGCTTCCAGAGGACGTGACGATCACGGCGCTCATCCCGGTGGGCTACCCGAAGGGCGCGTGGGGCCGTCCCTGGCGCAAGCCGTGGCGGGACTGCACGCATCAGGACCGCTGGGGCGGCTAGCGCCACCGCTGAAACACACCCCCGGTCACACATCCCGCAACCGGCGCCCGACGCCCCGTCACGCGCCAACGCGTGCGTCCCCTTGTCATTAGGTAAGACTAACTGTATAACTATGCCTTACCAACTTTTGAGACAGAGGATGGACTCATGGAGATACGGTTTCTTGCACGGGGAGCGGCCGCGCTGCTGGCCGCGGCAGGGCTTGCGGCGATAGCGGGCTGCGGCGATGACGCGGGCGAGGTGCGTCCTATCACGGGCGCCGACGCCTCAGCCTCGGCCAGCGCCTCCGCCAGCGTCACGGCTTCGGCCACGGGAATCGTCATCGAAGGCCTCGCGGAGGACACGGAGAACGTCCTTGTCCAGCAGGCCGTCGAGGGCTACCGCGGCTATCTGCTGGCCCAGGTCGAGCAGATGATCGCGGACACGCAGGTGTTCACCAACGCCATCCGCGCGGGCGATCTCGAAGCCGCGAAGGCGGCCTATGCGCCCTCACGCGTGCCCTGGGAGCGGATTGAGCCGATCGCGGGCCTTGTCGAGGAGATCGACGGGGCCGTGGACGCGCGCGTCGACGACTTCGAGGGCGTGGACGATCCCGAGTTCACCGGCTGGCACCGCCTCGAGTACGTTCTCTTCGAACTGGGGACGACCGAGGGCGCGGCGCCGTTCGCGGACAAGCTGGACGCCGACCTCCGCATCCTCAGGGACGCGCTGCCTGACCTGACGCTGCCGCCGGCGGTGCTGGCCATCGGCGCGGCGGAGCTTATCGAGGAGGTTTCGCAGGGGAAGATCACCGGCGAAGAGGACCGCTATTCGAAGACCGATCTGTGGGACTTCAACGCCAACCTGGAGGGCTCGCAAGCGCTCATCAGGCTCCTCACACCCGCCCTGGAGGAGGCTGACCCCGACCTGCTGGCGAAGATCACTGGCGGGTTCGAGGAGCTGAACCAGACGCTCGCGCCCCTGCGCGACGGCGCTGGCTGGGTTCCCTACTGCCAGGAGAACGACGAATACCCGTCGCCGATCTGCCCCGGGACAACGGTCACGCAGGCGACGGTCGACCTGCTCAAGGCGCAGCTGGCCAGTCTGTCGGAAGACATCTCGCAGACGGCTGGAGCGCTCTCACTCCAGTAGTGATGGCGAACCAGCCAGGGAACAGCCGGCGGAGAGGGCGTCGCCCTCGGCTCTCACGCCGCGCGTTCCTCCAGGGAGGGGCCGCCGCTGGCGGTCTGGCGGCCATGGGCGGCGGTTCCGCCCTGCTCAGCGCCGCCTGCCGCGACGGCGGCGGCCCCTCCGAGTCCGACGAAGCGGAGGCCGTGGAACCCCGTTTCGTCGAGTTTTACGGACCGCATCAACAGGGTGTCACCGTCCGCCCCGTTCCCGCGCTTGGGCTGATGGCGTCGTTCAAGGTACTGGCCCCTGACCGCGCGGCGCTGCGGGAGATGTTCGTTGAACTGACCGACGAGATCGAGGGCCTGATGTCGGGCCGGCCGCCCACAATCCGCCACGAGGCCTACCCGCCGACGGACTCGGGGCTGTTGGGCGCGGCGCCCGAACCCGATGACCTGAGCGTGGTCATGAGCGTGGGCGCGTCCCTGTTCGACGAGCGCTACGGCCTTGCGGAGAAACGCCCCCTCGAACTCGTGCGGATGCCGTTCCTCGCCAATGACCGGCTTGATCCCGCGCGCACGCATGGCGACCTGCTCCTGAACATCGACGCGCGCCACCCGGACACAGTCCAGTTCGCTCTGCGCCAGCTCATGCGGCGACGGCGACGCGACCTGGTGCTGCACTGGATCATCGATGGCTTCACCCGCGGCGGCGGCCCCAACGACGGCACAGCGGGGGCGCCCCGCAACCTGATGGGGTTCAAGGACGGCACGGCGAATCTCGATCCCGCCGACGCCGCCGTCATGGATCGCCATGTCTGGGTGCAGCCCGGGGACGGCCAGCCCGCGTGGTCGATCGGCGGCTCCTATCAGGCCGTGCGCGTCATTCGCATGTTCGTCGAGTTCTGGGACCGCACGCCGCTCGCCGAGCAGGAAGCGATCATGGGGCGCCACAAGCTCTCGGGAGCGCCCCTCGGCATGGAGCGGGAGTCCGACCTTCCCCGCTACATCGACGACGAAGCGGGAGCGCGCATCCCCCTCGACGCGCACATCCGGCTGGCGAACCCGCGCACAGCGGCGACCGAAGAGAGCCTCATCTTTCGGCGTGGCTTCTCCTACACACGGGGCTACGACCGCGCCGGGCGGCTCGATACGGGGCTGGCCTTTGTCTCGTACCAGCGCAGCCTCGTGAAGGGCTTCCTCGCCGTGCAGGAACGGCTCACGGGTGAGCCCCTGGAGGAGTACATCCTGCCGGAAGGGGGCGGCTTCTTCTTCGCCCTCCCCGGCGTTCCCGAGAAAGGACGGTTCCTCGGAGATGGCCTCTTCACCTGACGGCGCCCACGCCCCCTGCCCCCTGGCAAAGCTCCGCGGGGGGTGCGATCATGCGTGCAGTCCACACCGCGCCACAGCGCGGGGAGGAGCGCGCGATGTCGATGACGTGTCACGGGACCATGAGGGCGCCGTTCGCATGGCGTCAGATGGCGGCGACGGCGTGAGCGGCGACGGCGACGGGTACAACCCCCTCTCCGCGGACGTTCGCGCTGAGCCGAGCGTCGCCTACCGCCACTTGCACGAATCGGCGCCGGTTCACTTCTTCGAGGACTTCGAGCCGCCCTTCTACACGCTCTCGCGCTTCGCCGACGTCCAGACGGCACTGCTCGACATCGAGACCTACTCCAGTGAGTGGGGGCAGGGGCCGCGTTTCAGCCCGCCCCGGGGGATGCTCTCGAATCCGCCCCAACACACCTTCTACCGAAGACTCGTGCAGAAGGCGTTCACGCCCAAAGCGATTGCCGAGCAGGCTGACCGCATCACCGCGCTCTCGGCGGAGCTGCTTGACCAGCGCGCGGACCCGCAGAAGTGGGATCTGCACGATGACTACGCCTTCCCCCTGCCCGTCATCGTGATCGTCGAGATGCTGGGCGTCCCGGGGGATGACCTGCAGCGGTTCAAGCATTGGTCCGACATCACGGTGGAGGCGATGGGGGCGGAGGATCCCGCTCCGTGGGAGGGGGAGATGGTGGAGTTGGCCTCCTATCTCCTGAACGTCATTCGCCAGCGGCGCGCGGACCCGCAGGACGATCTTGTCAGCGGACTCGTGACCGCCGAGCAGGACGGCAAGGGACTCACCGACGACGAAGTCCTGAGCGTGGTCAACCAGCTCTTCGTGGGAGGGAACGAGACCACCACCTCCCTGATCACGAACATGGTGTGGCGGCTGCTCAGCGACCGCGCGCTCTGGGAGCGGCTCGTGGAGGACCCCGGCCTCGTCGACGCGGCGGTGGAAGAGAGCCTGCGGTTTGACCCACCTGTGCTCGGCCTCTACCGGTCGACGACGCGGGATGTGGAGATGGAGGGGGGCGCCATCCCGAAGGACGCGAAGGTGATGATGCACTACGCCGCCGCGAACCGCGATCCGGAGGCGTTCGAATCCCCCGATGCGTTCTCACTGGACCGTGAGCGGAACCGGCACCTCGCCTTCGGGATGGGGGTGCACTTCTGCCTGGGAGCGCCGCTGGCGCGCCTGGAGGCGCGGGTCGCGTTGCGAACCCTGCTGCAGCGCTGCCCCGATCTGCGGCTGCTCGGGGACGGGGAGCGTATCGCGCCCTTCTTCCTCTGGGGACGGCGGCGGCTTCCGGTCTCTGGCTAGCGCCGCCGCCACGGCGAACGCCCCTGTAGCATCGCCGCATCGTGGCATCTCTCTCCGAGGCGGCGGCTGACTCCGTCGAGGTTCCCGTCGATGGCGGACGCAGCCTTTCGCGCTCGACCTTCGCCGTGTTCCGGCAGCGACCGTTCGCCCTGCTCTGGGGGAACACGATCACCTTCGCGCTCTCGCAATCGATCCAGCAGTTCACCTTCACCTGGCTCGCGCTCGATATCGCCGGCGACGACGGAGTCGCGCTCTGGTCCGGCTTCACGGCGGGGCCGGCGACGGTGGTGGGGCTCGTCATCGCCGCGCTGGGCCTGCCCATCCTCTTCTTCGGGCTCTACGCGGGCATCCTCGCCGATCGCCTCGACCGGCGAGCGCTGCTCTTCGGGACGCAGTTCGGGGGCATCGCCCTGGCCGCGGGGGCGTCGACGCTCGTGGCCATGGGGACGCTGAACATCTGGGGGGTCTTCGGCCTCGCCTTCGTCCTGGGGAGCACAACCGCCTTCGGGATGCCCGTGCGGCAAGCGATTGTGCCCTCGCTGGTGCCGCCAGAACGCATCCTGAACGCGGTCACCCTCATGAACGTCAGCGTAACCGTCGCCCAGAGCGGAGCGGCGGTCAGCGGAGCCGTCATCGATCTCGGCGGGATCAAGGCGGCCTTCGCCATGCAGGCGGGGCTGCTGACGCTGGGCCTGCTCGCCCTCATCCCCATACGGCCGCCACGGGCGCGCCAGAGCGCGCCCCGACGGATCGGGGAAGACCTGCGGGAGGGCGTGGCGTTCGTGATCCGCCATCCGGGCATCCGTACGCTCATGTTCGCGCTGCTGGCGACGGCCCTCGTGATGGGGGGTACGTTCCAGGCGCTCCTCCCCAAGATCGCGCGGGACGACATGGGCGCCGGCCCCTTCCAGGCCGCGATGCTCATGACCATCATGCTCGTCGGAACGCTGATCACGTCGATCGTGCTGGCTTCGTTCCGGCGGGTGGATCGGGCGGGCTTCTACTTCCTCTGCACGCTCATCGCAGGCGGCGTCCTGAACGTCAGTCTGGGACTGGCGCCGTGGTACTTCATGGCCCTGTTGATCATGTTCATTACGGGCTGGAATGCGGGCTTCTTCACGAACCTGAACCTGGTTCTTGTTCAGGCGCATACGCCAAACGCCCTCATGGGGCGGGCCATGAGCATCTATCAGATGTGTATGGCGGGAGCGATGCCGGTCGGCGCCCTGGTCGCGGGACTGATGGCGGATGTCGTCGGAGCGCGGGAGTGGTTCGCCATTTGCGGCGCGGGGCTGTTCGTGTTGGGCGTCGCCATCATCACCACCCAGCCCGCGCTGACGCGTATGAACTCAGCGCCCGACCCCAACCGGAACACACAAGCAGCCACTCCCCGCGAATCCTGAGCAGAGCGCTCCCCGCAAGGTCTGCGCTCCATCCAGCGCGAGGAACAGCCGCCAAAGAGACGCAAGCGCCTCTGCCTCTACTCCTGCGGAATGAGCCGCGGGTTACGAGACGACGAAGTACACCGCCCCGTCACGAACCCAGGTATCGGCTGTCTTGCCGACGCGCTTGGCGGCGCGGGAGACGCGGAGCGCAAGACCGCGCATGGTCTCATTCTCTTCCGGAGTCAGTTTGCCAGCCTCATCGGGCTTTACGGCATTGACGTAGTCCTCGTACTGCCGCATACGCGCAGTAAGGCGGCCAGTCTGCTTCATCGGTCCGGGCGCGGCGGATGCCTTGATCCTTGTGAATTTCACCATGTCGAATGCTCCTGCGATTGCTTCCACCGAAGTGTAGCAGTCCAGGCGAAAGCGGCAACTCGCGGTCGCCCATCCTGCGTGCAAGCGCCTGCTCGAAGTTGGATACAATTCATCCGAAAGAACGGGAGTACGTCTATGCACTTCCCCGGAGCCGCTTCACCCGCCCCCATCACCAGAAATAGCGTCGCGGCAGGAGTTCATGGCGCAAAGGAGCGCGGAAACAATCCCGCAGCGCTTCACGCGGCGCCCCCTGACCCGTAGGCTGGATGGCGATCGGAGGACAGCATGAGCGTCGCCGCGAAGGACGTCGTCAAGCGCATGGCGGAGGCCGCCAGTGACTGGCTCGCGGCCCTGCCCGAGGATCTGCGGGCGAAGGCGAACCCGCCTTTCGCCGACCCCCGCCGCGAGATCTGGTACTACACGCCCACGGACCATGAGGGCGCGCCCATGGCCGACCTGACCGTGCGCCAGACACAGCTGGCGCACAGGCTGCTGGCCTCCGGGCTGAGCCTGCCAGCCTACCGGCGGGCGACGCTGATCATGAATGAGGAAGCCTGGCTGGACGCCCTCGGCGGCTGGCGCATCCCGCGGGGCTCCATGCGCGGAACCATGCACGGACAGGACCCCGCGATGTACTTCGCGATGGTCTTCGGCGAGCCCGGGAGCGAGGCCTGGGGGTGGCGCTTCGGCGGCCACCACGTTTCCGTGCACAACACGATCGTGAACGGCGAGATCGTGTCGGTCACGCCCACCTTCTTCGGGGCGAACCCGCACGAGGCGGACCTGAGCGAGTACCAGACCCTGCGCCCCGTCGCGGGCGAGGAAGACCTCGCGCGCGAACTCGTCCACAGCCTCGATACCGTCCAGCGCGCGACCGCGATCATCTCGAAAGCCGCGCCCTTCGATATCGTGCAGTCGAACCGGTCGCGGGTGGAAGACGGAGCGCGGCCGGAGTGGATCTCGCGCGTCTTCAACGGATTGCCGGACGAGAACACGGCCGAGCGCCTGTCCGTCATGCAGGACAGCCTCGACAGCAGCCAGGCGATGACCGACGCCGACCGCGAGGCGACGCGCTACTCGCTCACGCCCAAGGGACTGGCGGCGGCGGGGATGTCGCAGGCCCAGCGCGTGATTCTGGAGGCGCTGCTGCGGGAGTACACGCAACGGCTGCCGGAACCGCTGGCGGCGGCCGAACACGAGCGCCTGATGAGCGTCCTGCCGGAACTGCACTTCGCCTGGGCGGGCAGCCTCGAGCGGAGACAGCCGCACTACTACCGCCTGCAGGGACCGCGCGTGCTCATCGAGTACGACTGCGTCCAGAACGACGCCAACCACAGCCACACTGTCTGGCGCGACCCCGAGGGCGACTTCGGGCGCGACCTGCTGGCGGAACACTACGCGCTGGCGCACTGAAACCCGAACAGAAACCCAACCACCGGGGGAGGAACACGCAATGAGCGAACCAACGCAGAAGACGCCGGACGATTTCAACTTCCTCGATCCGGATGTCCAGGACTGCCCCTACGAGGCCTACCAGGTTCTGCGCGACCAGGCGCCGGTCTACCAGGATCCGCGCACGGGGCAGTACGTGATCACGCGCTTCGATGACCTGCGCGAGGCGCTGCTGGACACGGAGAACTTCGGGAACGGCGGCAATCGCGCCGCCCAGTCCGAGGCGCGCCCCCAGTTGACCGAACGCCAGCAGCGCATGCTCAAGGTCTACGAGGAGAAGCAGGGCTGGCTGCCCGAACCCACGCTGGCGGCGCGCGATGACCCCAACCACCGCCAGATGCGCAACATGTTCGACAAGGCCTTCCGGCCCGGGAAGATCAAGCAGCTTGACCCGTTCGTCGAAAGCGTCGCCAACCGCCTCGTCGACGCCTTCATCGATGACGGCCAGTGTGACTGGGTCCACCAGTTCGCCGTGCCCCTGCCGCTCATCGTGATCGGCCACCAGATGGGCGTGCGCGAGGAAGACATCTGGTTCATCAAGCGGGCGACGGACGCATGGGTGCGCCGCTTCGGCCAGATGCTCAGCGAAGAGGAGGAGCGCGAGGCGCTGGAGCTTGAAATCGAGGCACAGCACTACTTCAAGAAGGTGTTTGACCGGCTGCGCGAAGAGCCCGATGACACGCTCCTCTCCGACCTCGTGAACACGGAGATCCCCGAATGGGGACGCACGCTGACGGACGGCGAACTGCAGTCGGAGATGATGTCGGACACCTTCGTGGGCGGCTCCGAGACGAGCACGAACGCCATCGCCGAGGGCGTGAAAATCCTCATCGAGCAACCGGACGTCTGGGCGCGCCTGAAGGCGGACCCGGACAAGTACCTGCGCACGTTCGTGGAGGAAGTCCTGCGGCTGGAGTCGCCCGTGCAGGCGCTCGGGCGCGTGGCCCTGAACGACGTGGAGATGCACGGCGTGACGATTCCAGCGGGCGCCTCGATCGCGACGCGCTACGCCGCCGCCAATCGCGACGAACGCCGCTTCGAGTGTCCCGCGGAGGTGGACCTCGAGCGCAAGAACCCGATGGCGCACCTCACCTTCGGCGCCGGCATTCACTACTGCCTTGGGGCGCCGTTGGCGCGACGGGAACTGTATTACAGCTTCCGGACGCTGGTCGACCGCATCGACGAGATGTGGTTCGCGCCGGGCAAGAACGACTTCCGCCACCACCCCCACATGTTCCTGCGCGCCCTCAAGGAACTCCATATCGAGTTCAGGACGAAGTAGGGGCGCGGCGATGCGGATCGGGATATCGGTGACGACGGCGCTCCGGGCGCCGGATGCGCGGACGGGCGCGCGCTGGCTCGTCGAGCGGGCGGCGGCGGCGCGGGAGGCGGGGCTCGACAGCCTCTTCGTGGGCGATCACCACAGCACCAGGCCGATGCCTTACTACCAGAACGTGCCCGTGCTGGGGCGGATGCTGGCGGAGTGGGGCGACGCGCCCGCGGGAGCCCTCTTCCTGTTGCCCCTCTGGCACCCGGTGCTGCTGGCCGAACAGATCGCAACGCTGGCGACCCTGCACGAGGGGCGCTTCATCATGCAGTGCGCGATCGGACCGGACGATAACCAGTTCCCCGCACTGGGCGTGAACGTGAAGCACCGGCCATCGCGTTTCGAGGAGTCGCTCGACATCATGCGGCGGCTCTGGGCGGGCGAGACCGTCAGCTCCGGCGGACGCTGGACATTCGAGAACGCGAGCGTCATGCCCGCGCCGCCGGACGGGGTCGAAGTCTGGATTGGGGCGGTGGCGCGCAGGGCCATCGATCGCGCCGCGCGGCTGGGCGATGGCTGGCTGGCCTCGCCCGGACTGACCCCCGCGCAGGCGGCCGCGCAATCAGCGGAGTACCACGAACGCCGCCAAATTCACGGCCACGACGCGCCCGGCGCCGTCGCCATCCGGCGGGACATCTACGTCGGCGAGAGCGACGAGGAGGCGGCGGAGACGACGCGGGCGGTGCTGGAGGCGGGCTATCGGGGCTTCGACCCATCGGCGCTGGCGATCGGCGGTCCGGAGACGGTAGCGGCGCAGTTCCGCGCCCTCGCGGAAGCGGGCTACACCGACGTCATCGTACGCAACCTGATGCCGGCGCAGGAGCACGCCATCGCCTCCATCCGACGCCTGGCGGAGGTGCGCGCGGCGGTGGGGTAGACGCATACCGTATACTATCGGCGAGTAGTATGAGCGCTCTCTCCACAGAACTCTCGATTGGCGATCAAGTGGTCCTCACATCCGCGCCTCATCGGCGGGGCAGGGTTGTAGAGAAACGTGATGGCGAGCATGTCAAGGTTCAGTGGGCGGATGGTGCAGAGGCTTGGGTCGATACCTGTCAACTGAGGAAGATCGAGGACCGCTTCTCGTGGGTCTCAAGAGAAGAATTCCTCGCAGATCTCGCCATCCTCAAGTTCGACTACAAATTCTCGGACGTCGTGTTTTCGATGGGAGCATCGCGGACGCAGTTCCTGCCCTACCAGTTCAAACCGGTCCTGCAGTTTATTCAGCAGAACCCGCACGGCCTGCTCATCGCCGACGAAGTAGGTTTGGGGAAAACGATCGAGGCGGCTCTCATCACCCGCGAGCTGATCGCGCGAGGCTCGATAAGCCGCATCCTCGTGGTTTGCCCTGCAAATTTGCGCGAGAAATGGCGGAGTGAACTTCGTGAGCGCTTCGGGATGGAGTTCCGCAATCTCAAGGCAGGAGACTTCGAAGAGTTCAAGAGACGCTCTGAGCGAGAAGGGTACTGGCCGCCCTTCAGAGGCATCGTGTCGCTACAGGGCCTGAGGGGCGCGGACTTCGAGGAAACGATTGTCAACACCGGCATTCAGTTCGACCTCGTCATCGTTGACGAGGCGCACCACATGCGGAATCCGGCGACACAGAGCTTTGCGCTGGGCGAGGCGCTGGCAGAGCAGGCAGACCATGTGCTGCTCCTTTCCGCCACGCCCGTCCAGACCGGTGAAGGAGACCTTCTGAGCCTCTTGCGTATCCTCGAACTTGGTGAGTTCGAGGATGTATCGCCAAACGAACTCCAATCCCGCCTTGAGCCGAACCGGTACCTCAACGCCGCGACAAGATTGCTCTCCAACCCCAATCCCGACCTGGCGGCTGTCGCCACCGAGATGAAGCGCGCGCTCAACACCTACCACGGAGATACATTCCGCGAAGACGCCGTCTTCATGAATTGGATTCGACGCATCGAGGACATCGACTCGCTCACGCCCGAATCGATCGTGCGCCTCCGTCGCGACATCCAGAACGTCCACACGCTCGCCCCGTACTACACGCGGACGCGCAAGGTCGAGGTCCAGGAGATCGCACAGCGAAAAGCCAACACCCTGTCGGTCGAGCTCACAGAGGCGGAGCGGGAGTTCTATGAGGCCTGGGTTGCCTTCATCCGGGCGGAAGCCGTACTCAGGGGCATTCACCCTGCGTTTTATGTCGTCCTGCCAGAGCGCCAGGCAGCTAGCTCCATCCATGCCGTGCGCGAGTCAGTTGAGGGACGCATCGAGAGGGCCCTGCGAATGCAGTGGATCGACAAGGACGAGGACTACGAGGGTTCAGCTTTTATCGAGGAGCCTCAACCGCTCGACACAAACCAGATAGCAACGCCAATCGAAGCGGCGGCCGCGCGGCTCCGGGAGGCGGCAACAGGACTCCCCGATGTTGATTCCAAGTTTGAGAAGTTCGTGGAGATGCTCAGGGACTTGCTGGATGAGAAGCCCGATCGCAAGGTGATCTGCTTCACGGAGTGGCGCGGCTCGCTGCATCGTCTCAGTGAGTATCTGTCCCGAGAAAGTATCCCCTCGATCGCAATCTCCGGAGAAGTCAACCCACGGGAGCGAGCAAAACGCATCGACAAGTTTCGGAGAGACAGCGACATTCGTGTTCTGGTCTCCACCGAGGTGGGTTCCGAGGGTCTCGACTTCCAGTTCTGCGACGCCGTGATCAACTTCGATTTGCCGTGGAACCCCATGCGCGTCGAGCAGCGGATCGGACGCATCGACCGCTTCGGGCAGGAAGAGGACCAGGTCATTGTGTCGTCACTTTTCGTCGAGGATACGATCGATACGCGCGTCCTCGGGCGGCTCTACGATCGCATCGGCGTCTTCGAGCAAGCGATCGGCCAACTGGAGCCGATCCTCGGCCCGGCGATCACCTCCCTCCAACGAGATGTGCTCGCCCGGGAGATGACCCCGGAGGAGCAAGAACAGAGAGCCCACGCGGCAACACTCCGCATCGAGCAGAACAGGCAGGATCTTGAGGAGCTCGACAAGCGCCAGGCGGAACTGATGGGGCAGGGCGACTTGCTTCGCAGGGAAGCGGAGAACGCACGGGAGACGGGACGCTATATTTCCGCCGATGAGGTATATGCGATCGTCGAGCGCTGGCTAGCCGTCGGCGGAAGCAAGCAAGACCAACTCAAGCCCACGAGGCGGCAAAAGGTCCTCGACCTCCATATATCAGGGACCAAACTGGATGAAGTCTACTTGTGGATGCAGGCCAACAGATCTTTGCCAACAGCAGACAAGGACGATCGCCCGCCACTCCTGCAGCGGATCCAGGTGGAGAGGAACGCCTGGATCACATTCGACGATACTACGGCCAGAGAGAACCCTCGCCTCCCGTTCCTCCACTCAAGTCATGAAATCGTTCAGACTGCAATCTCGCGATTGAGCGAAGCAGGAATGAACCTTTGGAAGGCACGCGTGGGGCGGTTCCGACTGCCAGACGATCTGCGCGAGGACGCAAGCGCCGCGGACGGCGTTCTCCTCACTATCTGGCGCATCACTGTTCATGGATTGGACGAGCAGACGACCATGCTGCCGATCGCCATGGGGGCAGCCACCGGCGAGATCCTTGAGAACTGTTCCGAGCGGCTCCTCGGCGCTCTTTCCGCGAGTGAAGGCGTAAACGCTACCAGCGGGATCGATGAGGACACGGTCATGCTCGGGTACGACTACTCCTTTGAGGAAGCGGCAAGACGGAGAAGGGAGATTGAAGATCTCACCCGCGATCAGCAGGAGAGCAGGGTGGCTGTCCAGACCGCCACCCTCAAGCGATCCTACAACGCCAGGATCAGGCGTAGCGCGAAACTGGCCCGGAACGCCACCGACGACCGTATTCGCAGGATGCACAATGGACGAGTCCACAACCTGAAGGCCGAGTTGGAGGACAGGCTCGCCAAGCTCACATCGGCCCCGGAGCCAACTGCGGAATTCGACATCATTGCCATGGCCGTATTCGCGCCCGAAACGCCCTAGGCCCCAACACACGCGCTGGCCTGCGGCGGCGGGATGGCGTAGCGTGCGCGGGCACTCTCAACCCACGGAAGTGAGCCCATGACTATCCACACCGGAAAGCCCGTGATGCACCACCTCGGCTTCGTCGTCAAGGACGCGGACGAGTTGGCCAACACCTACACAAGCCTGCTCGGCGCCGAGTTCCGCCTCATGCCGCCCTATATGGTCCACTCCATGGCCGGCGACGAGGCCGAACTGCGCGTCTACTACGGCGCCATCGCCGGCTGCATCGCCGAGATCATCCAGCCCGTGCGCGGCGATACGCCCCACCAGCAGTGGCTCGATGAGCGCGGCGAGGGCGTCCAGCACCTCGGCCTCTACGTGGACGACGTCGTCTCCACGACGAAGGACCTGCTTGAGAAGGGCGGCGAGATTCGCTGGGTCTATCCGAACGCGGGCGTCGTCCAGCTGAACTTCGAGAGCCCCCTCGACGAGGTTCTGGGCGAGACGCTCCCGGGAAGCCTGACGTATGTGCACGCGGCGGGCGGCGGACCCATCCTCGAACTGCTTGGGCCGCCCATTCACCAGGGCGTCGTGGGCGGCGCGGTCGCCGGGCTCGACGAGCTCTGGGAGACGACCTTCCCCGCGGTCCAGCCCGTTCAGCAAGGCTAGCCTCCCACAGCGTGCGCACGCAGCCGCTTGCCTCGCGCAGCGCTGGCGCGGCGGTTGGGCGCGCCGCCGGTACGGGGAAGTCCTGCAGGCGGCGTCTTCAGCCATCCGCCTCGCGCGGCTGGAAGACGTCCTGCGTGAGCGATGAGAGGTCGGCTTCAACGATGGCGGCGTGCTCGCGGAACACCCTCGCGGCGTCGCTGAGCGCGGCGTTGTAGAGGTCGGGGCCGGCGAGGTCGAGCACGAAATCGAGGATGAAGCCGGCGGCGAGTTCGCCGATCTCCTCGTCGCGCTCCTCGCGCAGCCAGACCTGAAGCTCACGCGCCAGGGCGCGGCGCCGGCGGGCGTCGATGCGCGCTGACATGGCGCGGGATTCGGATGGCGTCAAGGGAACTCCTGCGGCAACGGTACCGCCTTTCTTCACGCACCGCCGATCGCGCTGGCTATACTCGATGCACGATGCTCCGGCTCCGCATGCTTCGGCGCGCTGTGCTGCTCGTCCTGATCGCGGTCGGGATCGCGGCCGCGTGCGGCGGCGACGAGGCTGAGCGGGGCGCCATTCACCTGCTGGAGATCGACGGCGGCATCGGCCCCATCACCGATCGCTACATCGACCGCGCCATCAGCAAGGCCGAGGACGAGGGCGCCAGGCTGATCGTGATCGAGATGGACACGCCGGGCGGGCTGAGTTCCTCCATGCGCGAGATTGTGCAACGCATCGAAGCCTCGAACGTGCCCGTGGTCGTATACGTCACGCCCTACGGCGCGCGGGCGGCGAGCGCGGGCACGTTCATCACGATGGCGGCGCACGTCGCCGTGATGGCCCCGAACACGTCCATCGGCGCCGCCGCCGCCATCAACGCCGACGGCAGCGATATCCAGGAAACGCTGGCGAAGAAGGTCGAGAACGACGCCGTCGCCTTCATCCGCGGCATCGCCGAACTCCGCGGGCGTAACGCGGACTGGGCCGAGGAAGCCGTGCGCGAAGCGGTCGCGGCCACCCAGAGCGAGGCCGTCGAACTGAACGTGGTGGACTTCATCGCGAATAACCTCGATGACCTCCTGGAGCGCATCGATGGCGAGACGATCGAGTTGAAGCCGGGGCTCATGGTGACGCTCAGCGGCCTGCCCGAGGCGAAGCGGGTAAACACGGAGATGACCGTGTGGGAGCGGATGCTCAAGCATCTGGCCAACCCCACGCTGGCCGCGATCCTGATCTCGCTGGGGATGATCGGGCTCTTCATCGAGCTCACGAATCCGGGCGTGATCTTCCCGGGCGTGGCCGGAGTGCTCGCGATTGCCATCGGATTCCTTGCGCTGGGCGTGTTGCCCGTCGATACGATCGGGCTCGCCCTCATCGGCGTCGCGCTCTTCTTCTTCGCGCTGGAGCTGTTCGTGCCATCGGGCGGGATCCTCGCCGGAGGGGGGCTGATTGCGCTTGTGCTGGGCGCGATCATCGCCTTCCGCGACACGCCCACGGATCTGCAGCCAAACCGCATCGTGCTCGGCGCCCTCGGCTTCCTGCTGGTGATCGTGTTCGTCTCGATGGCGGTGGGCGTGGCGCGTATGCGGAAGCTGCAAACGCAAACAGGCGCCGAGGCGCTTGTGGGTAGAATGGCGGTCGCGCGCACGCCGCTCACGCCGGAGGGCATGGTGTTCATCGAGGGCGAGCGCTGGCGGGCGGAGCTGGAAAGCGGGTCCGCCTCGGAGGGCGAACAGGTGCGCGTCGTGAGCGCCGACGGACTGAGTCTCAGGGTACGGAAGGAGAACGATCCATGACCCAGGAGCTGCCACAACCAGACCAAATCGAACAGGAACCCCCGAGCAGCCTGCTCGCAACCATCATCCGCATCTTCCTGCTGGGGCTGAGCGCGGTCCTTTTGATCCCGTTGCTCCCCTTCCAGGTGCGCGTGGTCGCGGAATACGAGCGGGGGGTGATCTTCCGGCTCGGGCGCCTGCAGGGAGCGAAGGGGCCGGGCCTGTTCGTGCTGCTGCCGTTCATCGACCGCATGGTGAAGGTGGACCTGCGCACGATCACGCTGGACGTGCCCTCACAGGAAGCGATTACCCGCGACAACGTGACGGTGAAGGTGAACGCCGTCGTCTATTTCCGCGTGGTTGAGCCGACGATGGCGGTCGTGCGCATCCTCGACTTTATCCGCGCAACCTCGCAGATTTCGCAGACGACCCTCCGCTCGGTCATGGGCCAGACCGACCTCGACGGGCTCCTCTCCCAGCGCGAGGAGGTCAATCAGGAACTCCAGACGATCATCGACGAAGAGACCGAGCCGTGGGGCATCAAGGTCAGCACGGTCGAGGTCAAGGACGTGGAACTGCCGCCGCAGATGCAGCGGGCGATGGCCGCGCAGGCGGAAGCCGAGCGCGACCGGCGCGCCAAGATCATCGCCGCCGACGGCGAGTTCCAGGCCAGCGAACGGCTGCGGGAGGCGGCGGACGTGATGGCCGAACAGCCGATGACGCTCCAGCTCCGCTACCTGCAGACGCTTGGCGAGATCTCGGTCGAGAACAACTCCACGATCGTCTTCCCCCTGCCCATGGACCTCATCCGCATGTTCATCGAGTCAGACGATGACGAGGACGATGAGGTCTAGCGCGACCCACGTTCATTCGCGGGGGCGAAGCGAGACATCGGCGGCGAGCGCGACAAGGCGCTCGCCGTCGCTGAGCTCGACGATGAGGGCGCCGTCGGGGGCGATATCGACGGCGCGACCCTCATAGGAGTCATCGCCGTCGCCGCCCTCCTCGACCCTGACCTGACGCCCCAGCACGAGGCTGAGGACGCGGTAGGAATCGACAAGCCCGGGTTCGGGGGCGGCAAGCGCCTCCTCCAGTTCGTCGCAGATACGGGCGAGGAGGCTCTCGCGCTCGACTTCGCGGCCCAGTTCGCGTGAGAGGCTGGTGGCAGTGTCACGCAGGGCGGCGTCGAGGGTGGGATCGGCGTTCACATTGACGCCCACGCCCGCATAGGCGGTGAGCCCCTCGGGGCCCGTCTCGCCATCGATGAGCATGCCGCTGAGCTTGCGTTCCCCCACCCAGACATCGTTGGGCCACTTGATGCGGGCCGCGACGCCCTCGCGCGCGCAGGCGCGGCAGACAGCGAGGGGAACGGCGAGGGGAAGGCGCGCGTACTCCTCGTGGGAGGGGCGCAGAATGAGCGTGAAGTAGAGGCTGCCGCCCGGCGGGCTGAAGAAGCCGCGTCCGCGCCGGCCACGCCCCGCCGTCTGCGTCTCCGCCAGGATGAGGGCGCCGTGGGGCGCGTCCGCGGCGGCGGCCTCGCGGGCCAGGTCCATCGTCGAGGGAGTCTCGACGACACAGCGAAGGTCACGACCAAGGGCGGCGGTGCGCAGGGAGGCGGTGAAGCGGGCGGCGTCGAAGGGCGGGGAGTCAGGCATGGCTGGCAAGTCTGCGGGACGAAAAAAGGGGCCTGGCGGCAATCGCGCCGCGCAGGCCCCGTTCGTAGCTCAACGCATGTTCTAGGAGGAGGTCACCTCCTGCGCTAGATGGGGTTGGCTACTACTGTGGTCGTCCATGCGCATCACCTCCTTCCTTGCCGCCAAGGATACGGGTCCGCGCGCGCTGTGGCTAGGGGGCAAGCGGAGGCGCGCAGGCGGGCCGCGCTTCCGCGAGGCGGGGAGCGCGGGTATTCTGGGCGAACACGCGACGCCTGACGCGCTCCGTCAAATCTATGCGTCGCGCAGAAAGGGGCGGACTTGGTCACGCCCGTCACGATGAAACAGCTCCTTGAAGCCGGTGTGCACTTCGGCCACCAGACGCGACGCTGGAACCCGAAGATGCAGCGCTTCATCTTCACGGAGCGCAACGGCATCCACATCATCGATCTCCAGCAGACGGTTACGCGCCTGGACGAGGCGATCAGCTTCGTGCGCGAGGTCGTGGCCGCCGGCAGCGATGTGCTCATCATCGGCACGAAGAAGCAGGCGCGGGAAACGGTCGAGCTGGAAGCGCAACGCGCCGGCCTGCCCTACGTCAACAACCGCTGGCTGGGAGGCACGCTCACAAACTTCCGCACGATTCAGGCGCGCCTCCGCCACATGCGCGACCTGGAGGAGCGCACGGAGCGCGGCGAGTTCGCGCGGCGCGCCAAGAAAGAACAGCTCGACATCGCCAACGAGATTGAGCGCCTGAACCGCTACTTCGGCGGCATCAAGTACCTGGACCGGCTGCCCGGAGCGGTCTTCGTCATCGACACGATGAAGGAGGCGATCGCGGTGGCCGAATGCGAACGGCTGGGAATCCCCATCGTCTCGCTCGTCGACACCAACTGCAATCCGGACCCGATCGCTTACCCCATCCCCAGCAATGACGACGCCATCCGCGCGATCAAGCTGATCCTGGGGAAGATCGCGGACGGCGCGCTCGAGGGCCGCGCGGCCCACGAGGCCGGCGTCAGCGCCGAGGCCTACAGCGAGGAGTTGGCGCAACTGGCGGCGGAACAGGAAGCGGAAGCCGTCGAGGAAACGCCCGCGCCCGCGCCCGCGCCTGCAGCGCCAGCGGAGGCGGCCGTCACGGCGCCCGCGACAGCAATAGAGGAGCAGACCACTGGCTAGCATCTCAGCAACAATGGTGAAGGAGCTGCGCGAAGCAAGCGGCGCCGGCGTCATGGACGCAAAGCGCGCCCTGGAAGAGGCGAACGGCGACATGCAGCAGGCGACCGCCATCCTCCGCGAGCGAGGACTGGCGGCCGCGGCCAAGCGCGCCGAGCGCGAAACCGGACAGGGCGTCATCGATACCTACATCCACGCGGGCGGCCGCATCGGCGCGCTCGTGGAGGTGAACTGCGAGACCGACTTCGTGGCGAAAACGGAGGAGTTCCGGACGCTCGTCCACGAGATCGCGATGCAGGTCGCGGCCATGAATCCCGCCGTAATCGCGGCGGAGGACCGTGAGCCCGAACTGGACGGCGCCGATGAAGAGGTCGCGCTGCTGAGCCAGCCCTGGGTGAAGGACGGCTCGAAGTCGATCGCGGATCTGGTCCAGGATTCGATCGCGAAAACAGGGGAGAACATCCGCGTGCGGCGGTTCGCGCGCTTCGAACTGGGCTCGTAGAGAGAGGGGGAGCCGTGACCGACGCGTACCGGCGCGCGCTCGTGAAGCTCAGCGGTGAGGCCCTGATGGGCGCCCGCGAGTTTGGCATCGATCCCGAAACCATCAGCAACCTCGCCGGACAGATCGCCCGCGCTTCGGCGGATGGCGTCGAGGTCGCGATCGTGGTGGGCGGCGGGAACTTCTGGCGGGGCCAGGCCGCCGCTGAACGGGGCATGGATCGCGCGACCGCCGACTACGCGGGCATGCTGAGCACGATGATGAACGCGCTCGCCCTGCAGGACGCGCTTGAACACGCGGGCGCGGAAGTGCGCACGCAGACGGCGCTGCCGATGGCCCAGATCGCCGAGCCCTATATCCGCCGCCGCGCGATTCGGCATCTCGAAAAGGGCCGCGTCGTGGTCTTCGCCTCGGGCACGGGCAACCCCTTTATGACAACCGACACCGCCGCCGCGCTGCGCGCCATCGAGGTCGATTGCCAGACCCTGCTGATGGCGAAGAACGGGGTCGATGGCGTGTACGACGCCGATCCGGCGGCCTCGCCCACCGCCACCCGCTTCGCGCGGCTGAGCCATCTGGAGGCGATCCAGCGGCGGTTGCAGGTCATGGACAGCACCGCCCTCAGCCTCTGCATGGAGCATGAACTGCCCATCGTCGTCTTCGACGTGCGCGCCGAAGACAGCGTCTACCGCGCGCTCCAGGGGGAGCGCATCGGCACCATCGTGAGCGCCGGAGCGCTCACCGAACCGGCCCATTCGGGCTAGAACGGGAGCGAACCGCATGGACGACCCTGATGAAATCATGCTCGACGCGGAGATGCGCATGGACGGCGCCGTGGAAGCCTTCGGACGCGAACTCGCGGGCATCCGCACCGGCCGCGCGCACCCCAGCCTTATCGAAACCCTGTCGGTCGAGCACTACGGCCAGACGCAACCCCTCAATCAGATCGGCACGATCAACGCCCCCGAGGCGCGCCTGCTGACGGTGCAGGTGTGGGACGCGGGCGCGGTGCAGGCCGTGGCAAAGGCGATCCAGGCGTCGGACCTTGGCCTTAACCCAAACATCGACGGGCAGCTCATCCGCCTGCCCATCCCCCAACTCACGGAAGAGCGCCGCCGCGAATACGTGCGGCTGGTCCACCAGAAGGCGGAGGACGCGCGCGTCGCCGTGCGGAACGTGCGCCGCCACGCGCACGATGACCTGCGCAAGGGCGAGCGCGGCGGCGATATGACGCAGGATGACCTGCGCCAGTACGAGACCGACCTGCAGAAGCTGACCGACTCCCACACAGAACGCGTCGACGGCGCCATGAAGCGCAAGGAGGAGGAGTTGCTTGAGCTATAGGCTGGCGCGACGGGCGCAGGGCAAACCCCGAACCGCCCCCGGCGGCGACCGCATCTCGCCGCTGACGGGCGTGCGCGTGCCCGGCCACATCGCCATCATCATGGACGGCAACGGTCGCTGGGCCACGGAGCGGGGCCTGCCGCGGGCGGCGGGACACCGCGCCGGCGCGGAGAACATCCGGCGCGTGATCGAGCGCTTCGCCGAGCACGACGTGCGCTACGTGACCCTGTTCGCGTTCTCCACGGAGAACTGGAACCGCCCGCCAAGCGAGGTCTCGGTCATCTTCCAGCTCATCGACCGCTTCCTCCAGCGGGAGCTGGACAACATGCAGCGGGACAACGTGCGGGTGCGCCACTTCGGTCACCTCGATCAGCTCTCGGAACGGCTGGCGGAGCGCATCCGGCACGCGGTCGAGGTCACGCGGGACAACGACGGCCTGATGCTGAACATCTGCCTGAGCTACGGCAGTCGGGACGAAATCGTCACCGCCATCCAGCGCATCGTGGAGGCGGGCGTCGCCCCCTCAGAGATCGACGAGGAGACGGTATCGGCGCATCTGCTCACGGGCGGGCTGCCCGACCCTGACCTCGTAATCCGCACGGCTGGCGAACAGCGCATCTCGAACTTCCTGCTCTGGCAGAACGCCTACGCGGAGCTCTATTTCACGCCCGCCTACTGGCCCGACTTCGGACGGGAGGACGTCGACATGGCGCTTGCCGAATACGGACGGCGCAAGCGCAAGTTCGGCAACCTCCTTCCCGAAGACCTCGAGGCGCTCGAGGACGCCTAGTGCGCATCCCCCGCAACCTCGCGCTTCGTCTGGCAACGGCGGCGGTGGGCATGCCCCTGCTGATTCTGGTCATCTGGGTCGGGGGCTGGCCCTTCGCCATCGTGGCGGGCCTGATCACGCTCGGAGGGACGATCGAGTTCGCGCACGCGTGGCTCATGCCCACGCAACCGTACCGGGCGGTGGCGTCCCTCGGTCCCGGGCTGCTGGCGCCGGCGGCGGTGGTGACGGGCGTCCACGCCGACCAGCGCTTCCTCATCGCGGGCGCGCTGCTGGCGGCGCTCTTCCTCGTGGCGGGGTACTCGCGCACAAACCTCTTCGGGCCGCGAAAACCGCTGCGGGTCGCGGGCTGGGCCATCATCTACCCGGGGATCATCTTCTCGACGATCGTGCTGGCGCGGGACCTCGATCAGGGGCGGGACTGGGTCTTCCTCCTCGTGCTCACAACCTTCACGGCCGATACGGGCGCCTACGCAGTGGGGTCGCTCTTCGGAAGACACAAACTGTGGCCCGCGATCAGCCCCAACAAGACGTGGGAGGGCGCGCTCGGCGGGCTCGCCGCCGCCGTGCTCGCCGTCTGGGCGCTTTCGACCTGGTTCGACCTTGGCCTGCACATTGCGGCCGCGATCGGCCTTGGCCTGGGGCTGGGGGGGGCCGCGAAGGCGGGGGACCTGACCGAGAGCTGGATGAAGCGAACGGCCAACATCAAGGATTCGTCCGGACTCCTGCCTGGACACGGGGGCCTGCTGGACCGACTCGATTCGATCGTGGGGGTCGCGCCGGTCGTGTACCTGGTCGGGAACTTCACCTGACCGGCGCCCGACCGCTGTCCGTTCAGAGCGCTCCCCTACACTAGAGACATGAAGGGCGAACCGCATGGCTGACGAACGCGCCGAACAGACGCTGCGCCGCCCCACCATCGCCGACTTCGTGGCTGACGGCGAGGAGACGCCGCTGCTCCTGCGGCGCCGCGTGCTGGCGGGCATCGTGGGAGCGTTTCTGGGAATCGTGGCGGTCTACTTCATCCTGACCGCCATCTTCGACCTCTCGCTGCAGTTCGACCCTGAGCCGCTGCAGGAATGGGTGGAACAGTGGGGCTTCTGGGGGCCGATCGCGTTCATGGCGGTGATGGCCTTCTCGGTGCTGTTCGCCCCTATCCCGAACGCCCCCATCTTCATCGCCGCAGGGCTGGTCTGGGGGCCGGTGCTGGGCAGCGTCTACTCGATGATCGGCATGCTCTGGGGCTCAGCCATGGCCTTTGGCGTGGCCCGCAGGCTCGGGCGACGGCACCTGCCGCGATTGGTGGGGAGCAAGGCGGCGGCGAGGATGGATGCGCTCGCGACGCAGATGGGGGGACGGCTCATCTTCTGGGCGCGCATGCTGCCCGTCGTCAACTTTGACTGGATCAGTTTCCTCGCAGGGCTCACGGCGATGAGCTTCTGGCGTTTCTTCGTGTTCAGCTTCCTGGGGATGCTGACGCCCACGATCGTTGGCGTGATAGCGGGCGACAGCCTCGGGCGCGATGTACGCGTCACGCTCATCATCGCGGGCGTCTGGATAGCGGGGGTGATCCTGAGCGGACTCTACTTCTGGCGGCGGCGGCGTCAGGCCCTCGCGAAAGCGCCGCAGCAGACGGCGGAACCGCTGGCGGAAGGGCAGCCGCAGCAGTAGCGGGCGGGCTTTGCCCTTCTATTGAAAGCGGTGGGGGAGCGGCTCCGCGCGCGGCGGCAGGGCGATCTCGTGGTCCAGCCAAATGCCGATGTTCTCGCCCGTGCGGCCCTCAGGGCCTTCCTCCAGCAGGTCAACGAGGAGGCGGGCGATCTGCTCCGGCCGCATCCAGCGATCGAGCAGCTCGGGCGGGGGCGTCGCGCCAAGGGCGCCGCGGATCATCTTCGAGTCCGTGGCGTCCATGCAGAGCGCGTTCACGCGCACGCCATGGGGCGCGAGCACGCGGGACCAGGCCTGGGTAAAGCCGTTAATGCCCCACTTGGAGGCGTCGTACACGTCCATGCGGGTCCCGCCCCCGGTACTGAAGCCAGGCGGTGGGTGGATGTGGTCGGTGGCGATGTTGACGATGTTCCCGCCGCCCATCCCGACCATGTGCGGGGCGATGGCGCGACCGCAGAGGAACACGCCCCGGAGGTTGACGCCGACAAGCGCCTCGAAATCGTCGACCGCCTGCTCCCACGGATCGAGGGGCGATGTGGCGCGCCAGATCCCGGCGTTGCTGACCATGGTCTGGACGCGTCCGAAGCGCGCGATGGCGGCGTCGACGAAGGTACGCACGTCATCGGGCTGGCTCACATCGGCATCCGCGACCATGACGTTGGCGCCCTCGCCTTCAAGCTCGGCGGCCAACTCATGGATGGGGGGATCGATATCGCAGAGGGCGAGCGCGACGCCCTCGCCCGCGAGCGTACGGGCGATACCGGCGCCGATGCCGTTAGCGGCGCCGGTGACGATGGCGGCCCCGCCCGCAAGCGCGCTCACGACGCGGCGCCCTCCTCGATCGGGTGATAGAAGGTGTTCCCGCTCTCGGTCCATTCGGTGACGATCTTCATGAAGTCCTCGCCCATGGGGTCGAGGCCGCGGATGGGCATCGTGCCCCGCCGGATGGTGAAGTCGTGCGGCGCGAGCTCGCCCGCGCGGACATAGTGGGGTTCGGCGTCTTCGGCGAGTCCGCGACGGGAGAGCCACCAGGCGAGGGTGAACTCGGCGCGCGCCTCCTGCTCGGCGCGAGTGGGCAGCGTCTGCGCGGCGCGCGCCTCCTGCGGCGTCATGGCCGGCGCCTCGCCGCGCACCCAGGCGCGCAAGCGCTCGAGGTGCAACTCGGAGTCGATGCCCGTCATCTCCTTGAAGGCGTTCGAGCCAAAGGCGACATCGTTGGGGCGCGCGATCCGTCCGCGTTCATCAATCCAGAGGATGGTCGGCACATTGATCATGCCGTAGAGGTCGGGGACGAGATGCTCGGTGTCGATGAGGCTCGGATGCGCTGGCTGGGCTGCCTCGATCCACTCACGCGCGTCCTCCGGCGACCGCTCGATGGCGACCGTGACAACGGTGAAGTTCGCATCCTTGAGTTCGTCGTAGAGGGACTGCCAGACCGGCAGGTCATGGCGGCAGCCTCACCAGGAAGCGTAGGCGACGAGCAACACTTTCTTGCCGCGCTGGTCGCTGAGGGAGTGCTGGACGCCGTCGAGGTCGGGGAGGGTAAAGTCGGGCGCGATGAGCGAGGCGAGGGCTTCCCCGCGTTCGTGATGCGAGGCGCCCAGCGCCGCGACCGCGTGCTTCTCGTCGGTCACGAGGGGCCGCTGGAGCGCACCGGCCAGAACCCGCAGATCGAGGCCATGCTCGCCAACGAGCGCGTCCTCGTCCACGGGGACGCACATCGGCCCCTGACAGAGTCCCTCCGGCTGCAGTTCCCACCCCAGCGTCCCCTGAAGGGCTTCGGGGGAGATCGCGGGGCGGGCAAGGTCGGCGACGGTCAGTTCGTCGGCGCGGCCATCGTGCAGCAGGGTCATGGTTGTCGTCATGAGAGGAGCTCCGGGGGACAGCGGTCCCCACGGGGATTCTAACGGGCGGGCGGGGACGCAATGCAGGCGGCGCTGGCGGAGAGGGTGGGATTCGAACCCACGGTGGGTATCAGCCACGCCCGTTTTCAAGACGGGTCCCTTCAGCCACTCGGGCACCTCTCCTCCATCTGATTGTAGTGCGGGCCACGGGAAGGGGTTAGCACTCGACATCCGAGAGTGCTAGACTGCTGACTGGACTTCCACTCATTCTGGACGGTCTCGCGTGCCCACCTACGAGTACCAGTGCGATGCCTGCAAGCGCGTGTATGACCTGCGAGAGGGCTTCGACGCGCCCTCCAGCCACCCCTGCGAGCGCTGCCACAAGGGCACGGCGATACGCGTGCTCCACGCGCCCACGGTCGTCTTCCGCGGAAGCGGCTTCTATGTGAACGACAGCCGCAAGTCGGAGAAGTCCACGAGCTCAGGCGAGAAGTCGGTGAGCCTGCCCAGCGACGACTCCGCCAAGGGCAAGAGCAAGGGCAAAGGCGCAAGCGCGACGTCGAGCAAGAGCGCCTCGAAGGACTAGCGCCTCCGTGCGCGCGCTCGTCCAGCGCGTCAGCCGCGCCAGCGTGCGCGTGGGCCGCGAGAGCGTCGGCGCGATTGACGGCGGGCTCCTCATACTGCTTGGCGTCACACATGGCGATGACGAGGCGGCGGCGGAGACGCTCGCGCGGAAAGTGGTCGCCCTGCGCATCTTCGAAGACGACGCGGGGCGGATGAACCTCGACCTCGCGGCGGCGGGGGGCGCGGCGCTCTGCGTGAGCCAGTTCACCCTCTACGGGAGCGTGCGGCGAGGAAGGCGCCCATCCTTCACCGAAGCCGCCGAACCGGCGCGCGCGGAGGCGCTCTACGAGCGCTTCTGTGAGGCGGTCGAGGCGGCGGGGGCGCGCTGTGAGCGGGGACGCTTCGGCGCGCGCATGGAGGTCGCGTGCGTGAACGACGGTCCCGTGACGCTGCTGATCGACAGCGCTGACCTGGCGCGGGCGCGGCGCGCTTGACGGGAGCGCGGGGGCGGGGAAAGTAGGCCCATGACCCTCTCCACGCGGATGAGCCGGTTCTTCCTGAAAACGCTTCGCGAGGCGCCCGCAGAGGCGGAACTGGCGAGCCACCAGCTGCTGCTGCGGGCGGGCCTCGTGATGCCGCTGGCGGCCGGACTCTACTGCTTCACGCCCCTCGGGTGGCGCGCGATGCGACGGATCGAGGAGCTCGTGCGCGAGGAGATGAACCGCGCGGGCGCCCAGGAACTGCGGCTGCCAGCCCTGCAGCCATTGGAACTCTGGCGCAAGACGGGTCGCGCGGAGACGTTCGGGGGAGCGCTCTACCGGCTTGCGGACCGGCGCGATCGGCACTTCGTGCTGGCGCCAACGCACGAGGAAGCGATCAGCGCGCTGGCCGCCGCACAGGTGCAGAGCTACCGCGATCTCCCCGTCACGCTCTACCAGTTCCAGCAGAAGTTCCGGGATGAGCCGCGCCCGCGCGGGGGGCTCATCCGGCTGCGCGAGTTCTGCATGAAGGACGCCTACAGCTTTGATCCGGACTGGGAGACGCTGGACCAGTCCTATCAGGCGATGTTCGAGGCGTACACGCGCATCTTCGAGCGAGCGGAGACGCCCGCGCTGCCCGTCGAAGCGGACTCCGGCGCGATCGGCGGGAAGGACAGCCAGGAGTTCATCTACCTGAACGAGGATGGCGAGGACGAGGCGCTGCTCTGCTCCGCCTGCGGGTACGCGGCCAACGCGGAGAAGGCGACCTTCCGCGCGGAACCGCCGGTGGAAGCGGAACCCGCACCCGTCGAGCGCGTCGCCACCCCGGGCGTGGCGACCATCGCAAGCCTGGCCGCGTTCCTCGGGATCGAGAAGCGGCAGACGGTGAAGGCGGTGTTCTACGCGGCCGACGGCGATCCCGTGTTCATCGCGATCCGGGGCGACCTCGACGTGAACGAAGCGAAGCTGCGGAACCTGCTCAGGGCGGTCGAACTGACGCCGATGGACGACGGCGCGGTCGCCCGCCACGGGCTCGTGGCCGGCTCCGCCTCCCCCGTGGGACTGGAAGGGATGCTCGTGGTGGCGGATACGAGCGCCACGGAAGCGGTCAACCTCGTGGGCGGCGCGAACGAAGCGGACGCGCACCTGCTGAACCTGAACTACGGGCGTGATTGGCGGGCGAGCCTCGTCGATGACATCGCGCTGGCGCAGGACGGGCATGGCTGCCCGCGTTGCGATGGGCGGCTGGAGGCGCGCGCGGGGATGGAACTGGGGCACGTGTTCAAGCTGGGCACGAACTACGCGGAAGCGCTCGACGTGCGCTACCTCGACCGGGTGGGAGAGCGTCGCCACGCCGTCATGGGCTGCTACGGCATCGGCGTCGACCGCCTGCTGGCGGCGGTCATCGAGGCGAACCACGACGAGAACGGCGTCATCTGGCCACGGACGCTGGCGCCCTTCGACACGCACGTGGTCGTTCTGGACGGGGAGAAGCAGGAGGTGGCGGAAGCGCTGGGCGAAGTGGAGGCGGAGCTGGAGGCGGCGGGACTGGAAGCGCTCATCGATGACCGCGATGAATCGCCCGGGGCCAAGTTCAAGGACGCGGATCTGCTGGGAATGCCCGTGCGGCTGACGGTCAGCCCGCGCGCCCTCAAGCGCGGCGGCGTCGAGGTGCGGGAGCGCGCCTCGGGCGAGAGCGAGGTCGTGCCGCTGGCGCAGGTCGTGGGGCGCGTTCGGGCGGGGAGCGCGTAGGCGCCCGCCTTGCCCCTGCCATGCTCCCTTCCTACGATGACCTGCGCGCTGAGGTAGCTCAGTCGGTAGAGCACTGCGCTGAAAACGCAGGTGTCCCCAGTTCGATTCTGGGCCTCAGCACCACACTCCTTTTCCCCGCGTACAACCGCTTCCTGCGACACTCCGATGCGCCAGCGGCAGGCTCGCGTTCCGTCCCCGCGCGCGTCGGCGGAAGCGGCTGGCGTGAGCGGCTACGTCCAGGTACCGGTCCAGTCCGGGTCGCGCTTCTCGGCGAAGGCGCGCGGTCCCTCGACGGCGTCGGGGGATTGGCGGCGGCGCGTTTCCCAGGGAAACACCGTCTGGGCGGCGTCGGGCAGGGCCATGTCGAGCCCGCGCATCGCCGTCTCCTTGGTGGAGCGCACGGAAAGGGGCGCGCAGCTGAGGATATCGGCGACCCAGCGATCGACGGCCTCATCCAGCTCATCGAGGGGGACGACCTCGTTGACGATCCCGAGCTCATAGGCGCGCCGGGCGGTCATGTGGCGGCCGGTGAGCATATGCCCCATGACCGCCTTGAGGGGGCCCTGACGGGGAAGGCGGTGGACGCCGTTGGCGCCCGCGATGAGCCCCACTTTGGGCTCCGTGAGGCCGAAGCGGGCGTGTTCGGCGGCGACGATGATGTCGCAGGCGAGCGCCATCTCGAAGCCGCCGCCGAGGGCGTAGCCATTCACGCGGGCGATGATCGGTTTCGCGAGGTTGAAGCGGCTGGTGACGCCGCCGAAGCCAGTCTCGGGCCAGCGCCCCCGCGGCCGCTCCGAGGCGGGCAGGCGGGACATCTCGGCGGTGAACTTGAGGTCGTTGCCGGCGCTGAAGGCGCGTGAACCCTCGCCCGTGAAAACGGCGACCCAGAGGTCATCGTCGTTGGCGAAGTCCTCCCAGACCTCGTGCAGTTCGAGGTTGGCGTGGACGTGGAGCGAGTTCATGACCTCCGGGCGGGTGATGGTGATGCGGGCGACGCGATCCGTCTTCTCGTAGCGGCAGAATTCCACGGGGCAACCTCCAGGAGCTTTGCTCCGGCACTCTACCCCGCGCGCGCCTCCCGCGCCCCGCGGCGCCGCTAGACTGGACCGCATGACGTTCCTTATCGGGCTGGCGCTCCTGCCCTTCTTCGTCTGGGCGTGGATCACGCGCGGCGCCGATGAGGACGCGGCCATCACCCTCTCGATCATCGCCTGGCTGGTCATCGGGCTGAGCGCAATCGGCGCGGGCTGGTACGTGTTCGGCTAAGTCGCGTCCTCGGCTGGCCCGCTCCCCACGCCCGCGCGAGAATATGAACGTCCATGGCCACCGCACACGACGAACTCGAAGCGGCAAGGCTGCGCATCTACGCGCTGCAGGACGGCGCCATACGCGCGCAGGCGCTCGCCTTCTGCCTGCGGAGCGGGCTGTTCGAGCGGCTGGCGCAAGGACCGGCCACAGCGGAAGAACTGGGACTGGCGCCGCGCATCGCGCCCGCGCTCCTCGCCTTCCTCACAAGCCAGGGGCTGGCGAGGCGCGAGGCCCAGGGGCGCTTCCGCGCGACTCCCGCAACGGAAGCGTTCCTCGTACGGTCGAGCGCGCGTTTCGCGGGCGGGCGCGCGCTGCTCTTCCAGGGGTTCCACGACCAGATCGGGCGGCTGGAGGAGGCGCTCGCCAGCGGGCGCCCGCTGGTGGACGCCGGGCAGGCGGCGATGTTCAGGAGCTTCGACGAAAACGGCCAGCGGTGGTTCGCGGATGGGATGCTGGCGAACGCCATCGCGGGCGCGGAGCGACTCCGCCGCGAGGTCGACTTCGCGCCCTTCCGGCGGCTGCTCGACGTGGGCGGCGGCAGCGGCGGCTACACGCTGCCCCTGCTCACGGCGCATCCCTCGCTGGAAGCCACCATCTTCGACCTGGAAGGGGTGCGTCCCCTGGCGGAGGCGCGCATCGACGGGCAGGGGTTGCGCGCGCGTTGCCGTTTCGTGGCGGGCTCGTTCTTCGAGGACGCCCTCCCCGAAAGTCACGATGTCCTGTTGCTGGCCAATATCCTGCATGACTGGGAGACGCCTGCGTGCCAGCGCATCCTCGCGCGCTGCCACGAGGCAATCGCGCCGGGCGGGACGGTTGTGGTCGTTGAACCGATGCTTGCGGAAGATCTGACAGGGCCGGACCATGCATCCGTGAGCGGCCTGACGATGGCGCTCCTCGGGGGCGAAAACCGCACGCAGTCGCGCATCGGGGAACTGCTGGAAGAAGCGGGCTTCAGCGAGCTCTGGCGGTCCGCCGTAGGAGAGCAGAATAGCGTGGTGACCGCGCGCAAACGGGGAGGCGATCCGCAATGCTGAAGGCGCCGATCTCGCCCTATGTGGTGGCGGGACGCATTCTGTCCATCATCGGGATGTCGTTCTTTACGGCGGCGGGAATTCTGTTCTGCATCGGAGGGTTCTGGCTCTGGGGACTGGGAGCGCTGCTCGGCTTCCTCCCCTTCCTTGCGCTCATCGTGGCGGTGGAACGCTATTCGACCAAACACGGACTGATCGGCCCTGACCCGGACCCGCTGCTCGACGACGACTAGGGCGGTCATCGCCCTTGCCGCGGTGGGTTCGCTGGCGCTGGCGGCGTGTTCGGGGGACGGCCCCGGGCGGCTCGCGGATCTCGCCTGCCGGGAAGCGCAGTTGCCCGCGGGCTTCGAGCGCCTGACCTTCGGGAATCTCTCCCGCGATGAACTGGGGCGGGAGGCGGGGGCGGAGGCGCTTGCGTCCGCGGGCGTCGAGGGCGGCTACTTCACCTACTGGAAGGAGCGGCGGGACGCGCTGGAGGACGAACCCGCCGCCGAGATCGTGTGCCAGGTCATGGCGTTCGGCGCGGACGGCGAGGCGGCGCGCTTCGTGGCCTCGCTTCCGCCGGAAGCGGCGTGGCTGAGCGTCACGGTCGCCGGCGTCGCGCTCGCGGAGGGCGCGGCGATCACGGAGGTGGTCGCGGGAACGCAGGAGGGCGTGCGCGCTTTCCGGCTCGTGGAAGGGGAGGGGCTGCTCCGCCACGCCGTCTTGACGGCACGGGGCCGCTTCGTACTGAGCGTGCACATCCGCGGACCAGAGGAGGCGGGCGCCCTCCGGGAAGCGATCGCCATTCTGGAGACGATGGGGCGGCGCTAGACCGCGAGGAGAATGGCGGGGACCGCCACGATGACGCCGAGGAAGCCAGCGAGGCGGCGGGGATGGGCGGCAATCCAGCGCTCGCTGCGCAGAATCGCCGTGCGGTAGGGGTTGTAGAGCAGCGTCAGGACGATTCCCGCCACGACCGTGATGGAGGCCATCTGCGCCAGCACCACGGCGATGGCGGCCTCGCCCCCCACGAGAACGCCGGCAGCAAGCGTATCGACGAAGGTCGCGATGTTCGCGCCAAGCACATACGGAATGATGTGCTCGCGGCGCACGTAGCCGCGCAGGGCGAGGGGCACAAGCACCGTCAGGGAGACCGCCACGCTGAGGGTGGTCAGCGTGATGATGACGCCCATCAGAAACATGAGGGGACGGCGGTTGAGGATATCCAGACGGCGGCGGATGCCCTCCGCCTCGCCTTCGAGCCGGGGGAGGGCGCGCTCGAAAACGGCGAAGGCCAGCAGGAGCGCGGCGACTCCAACCACGAACACAAGGAGGCCCGGGAAGACGGAATCGAGCGCCTCGACAACCGGACCGAAGGCGGTCTCGGCGCCCTGCAGCAAAGCCTCGGGCGCTGGCGGCTGGACGCCGTCAAACCACCCCTGCCTGAGCGCCAGGAACCCGAGGACGACCGCCGGTCCCTGCGTCGTGAAGGTGACGAGCATGGCGACAATGCCAATGGCGACGCCGTCGCCGCTCCGGCGCCCGAAGCGGAAGGCCAGGAATCCGACCGCGAGCACAACGAAGGAGGCGCCCAGCCGCGAGCCCGCGATGACCGCGAACGCCTCGCTCTCGCGGAAAACGCCCTCGGAGAGGAGCGTGACGCCGATGGCGGCGACGGGCGAACCGCTGAGCACGACGTAGGTGAAGAGCCAGCCGAACCCGAGGCCGTTGGGCACGCCCTCCGCGCCGATATCGGAGAGGAGCGGCGTGAGCGAGCCCGCCCCCGCGCGGGTAATCTCCAGGGCGAGGGCGAACAGGGCGAGTCCCGCCAGCGCGTAGCCAACGCGCGCAATCAGGACAGGGCGAAGCCATGCGGCGCGGCTGGCCGCAGGCGCGTCGTCACGCACGATCGAACGCGCCAGCGGCTCCACCTCAGCCGCTCCGGGCGCTCTCCATCAACACAGCGGCGACCTCGGGGCGGGTGAACTCGACGGGCAGATCCTCGCCCTTCGCGAGCATCTCACGCACTTTTGTGCCGGAGAGGAAGAGGCGCTCTTCGGGCGTCGCGGGGCTCGTCTTCGTGGTCGCCATGGCGCCGCTGCGCAGACACCAGAAGGCGTGCTCGAAGAAGAGGGGCTGGATGCCGAGCGCGTCGAGGTCGATCTCGTCGAAGATGCGCTGGGCGTCGTAGGTGCCGTAGTAAGCGCCCACGCCCGCGTGATCGCGCCCCACGATGAAGTGTGTGCAGCCGTAGTTCTTGCGCATGATGGCGTGGAAGATCGCCTCGCGCGGGCCGGCGTAGCGCATGGCCGCGGGCAACACCGAGAGCTGCACGCGGTCCGCGGGGAAGTAGCGATCGAGCAGAACCTGGTAGCACCGCATACGTACATCGGCGGGGATGTCGTCGTCCTTGGTATCGCCCACGAGCGGGTGGATGAGGGCGCCGTCGACGCCCTCCAGCGCGACCTTGATGAGGTACTCATGGGCGCGGTGGATGGGATTGCGGGTCTGAAAGCCGACAACGCTACGCCAGCCGCGCCCGGCGAAGGCGGCGCGCGTCTGGGCGGGGGTGAGGCGGTGGTCGGGGAAGTTCCCGTGGTCGGGAAGACGGAGCGCCTTCACCGCGCCCCCGATCACAAGGTCGCCGGACGCGTAGAGCGCGGCGACCCCAGGGTGCGCCTCATCGGTAGTGCGGAAGACCTGCTCGGCCTCGCGCGTTTTATCGCGCCGGTAGACCTCTTCGATGGCGATGACGCCGAGGGGGAAACCCGCCTCATCGCGCAGGTCAGCGCGGACGCCAGGGGTGAGTTCCCCCGATCGGGACTCCGGCACGGAGAGGGTCACCGGAATCGACCAGGGAAGGCCGTTCGCGAGCGTCATGTTCTCAACGACGGAGTGGTACTCAGCCTCGCCCATGAATCCGGCAAGGGGGCTGAACCCGCCGTTCGCGAGCAACTCGAAGTCGCTGGTCGTGCGGGAGTCGAGCTCGATCGTGGGAAGGGACGCGACCTCGCGGCCGAGTTCCTCGCGCTCGCCATCGCCCACGAGCAGGTCCACAAGGGCGCCGCCGTACGGTTCGCCGAGGGCGCTCACGAGCGGGCCTCCCCGATGAGCCCGCGGGACTCGAGGTGGTCGATGATCTGCTGGAGGCTGGACTCGGGGGCGTCAAGGCCGGTCTCGCAGCGCAGCTCGGGGGCGGGAGGCTCCTCGTAGGGGTCATCGACGCCGGTGAAGCCCTTGATCTCCCCCGCGCGGGCCTTCGCGTAGAGCCCCTTCACATCGCGCGCCTCGCACTGGTCGACGGTGGCGGCGGCGTGCACCTCGATGAACGCGGCGCCGGCGTTCTCGACCATGGCGCGGTTCTCGTCGCGTATCTCCTGGTAGGGGGAGATGGCGGCGGTGATGACGCCAACGCCGTTGCGGGCCAGCAGGCTGGCGACGAAACCGATGCGGCGGATGTTCGTGTCGCGGTCCTCCTTGCTGAAGCCGAGCCCCTTCGAGAGGTTGGTGCGAACGATGTCGCCATCGAGAATCTCGACATTGCGGCCGCGCTCACGGATGACGGGGGCGAGGGCCTCGGCGAGGGTGCTCTTGCCGGAACCGGAAAGGCCCGTAAACCAGACGACGAATCCCTGATCGCTCATTGGCGGTGCTCCAGACGCATGGGTGGTGGCGCTCCTTTCCTCCCTGGGTGGGCTTGGCGGGGCGAGGCCCCTTGCGCGTCAAGAAGGCGGCCGGGCGGCCGCCGTACGTCGATAGCGGCGGCGGCCAGCTCAGGTATGCAGTCCGCACTCATCCTTTTCGAGGCCTTCCCAGCGTCCCTGCCGCCCCTGTTTGCCGGGCACGGTGCAGTTATAGCAACCGATGCTGACGAATCCGTTATCGAGCAGCGGGTTGTAGGGAATCTTGTGCTTCATAATGTAGGCCCACGTGTCCTCCCCGGTCCAGCGCGCAAGGGGATTGACCTTGACGACGCCGAACTTGTCATTCCAGGCGACGATGGGGACGTCCGCGCGGCCCTCGGACTGATCGCGTCGCAGGCCGGCGATCCAGGCCGCCTTGTCCGCGAGCGCGCGGCGGTTGGGCTCCACCTTGCGCAGATCGCAGCAGCGATCAGGATCGCGCATCCAGAGGGCGGCGCCGTGCCTGGCGGCCTGCTCCTCATGGGTCAGTTCCGCCTTGTACACCTGCACATTGGACAGGCCGAGGGCGGCGGTGGCGCGCTCACGCGTCTCATGCGTCTCCTCGAAGAGGTAGTCGGTATCGAGAACGAACACGTGGACGTTGGGCTTGAGCCGGGCGGTCATGTGAAGGATGGCCATGCCCGTGGGCCCGCCGAAGCTGGCGCCGACGGAAAGGTCATCGCCGAAGGTCTCGACGGCCCAGCGCACGATCGCTTCGGGGCTTTCCCCCTCGAAGCGTTCGTTGAGGGAGGCGATGGTGGTATCGTCAAGGGCGGCCGTGAGGGACACTGGAAGCTGGCTCCGCGCAAAAGCTGAGTTCGTCGGTCAACATTATCAACAATGCCGCCTGGCGGCAACGACCGGGGGCGCGCTCCATGCTACAGTCGCCTTGCGCGGGCGCCAGCCCCAGCCCCTGACGGGCCGTGAAAGGACAGCAGAGATGCGTGCAGTCGAGACGATCGTCCAGACCAACGCCCCCGGGCAGGTTCTGCCCATCCTGACCGAGGAGCTCGACGACTTTGACACCGAAGCGACGCGCTTCCTCGCCGGCGGCTACGAGGAAGAGGCGATCTTCCAGGGCTACCGGCTGAAGCAGGGCGTGTACGGACAGCGCCAGCCAAACGTGCAGATGACGCGCGTGAAGCTCCCCTTCGGCGGCGTCACGCCAGAACAGATGGACGCCTTCGGCGAGGTGGCGGAGCGCTTCGCGCCGCTGCGCAAGGGCCACATCACCACCCGCCAGAACTTCCAGTTCCACCACCTGCCACTGGCGAAGATGCCGGATGTCCTGCGCCTGCTGGCCAGCGTCGGACTCTCGACGCGCGAGGCCTGCGGCAACACCGTGCGCAACGTCACCGCCGACCCCTGGGCGGGCGTAACCGAGGGCGAACTCTTCGACGTCACCCCCTACGCGGGCGCCTTCGCGCGCTTCTGGCTGCGGAACCCGCTCACGCAGCTGCTGCCGCGCAAGTTCAAAGTCGCCTTCAGCGCGGATGACGCGGATGTGGCGATCACGGGCATCCACGACCTCGGCTTCATCCCGCGCGTCAGGGACGGCGTGCAGGGCTTCAAGATGGTCTGCGGCGGCGGGCTCGCGATCATGCCACGCGAGGCGATCACAGTGCGCAAGTTCGTCTCGCTGGACGAATACCTGAAGGTGAGCGAAGCGGTCATCCGCATCTTCAACGCCGCCGACATGCTGCGGAAGAACCGCGCGATGGCGCGCATCAAGGTGCTCATCGACCGCGTCGGCGCCGACCGCTTCCTCGAAATGGTCGATGACGAACTGGCGCAGGACTGGGCAAAGCGCGACTTCAGCCCGCAGCGCCTCCTCTTCCTCGACAACGAGGAGGAGCGCGCGCCCGCGCGGCGCGACTCCTGGGCGCAGCCTGGCGACGACGCGGACGCCTTCACGCAGTTCGTCGCCTCGAACGTGAAGGCGCAGAAGCAGCAGGGCTTCAGCACTGTGCAGATCAAGATCACCCGCGGCGACCTGACGCCCGCGCAGTTCCACGGGATCGCGGACCTCATGCGCGAGTACTGCGGCGGAGCCGCGCGCACGACCGTGCAGCAGAATATGGTCCTGCGCTGGGTGCGGGACGAGAGCCTGTACGAGGTCTACGCGCGGCTGGCGGAGCTGGGGCTGGCGGAAGCGGGGGCGGACACCGTCACGGACGTGGTCAGCTGCCCGGGGACGGATAGCTGCAAGCTCGGCATCACCAGCTCGATGGGGCTGAACCGGGCCATTCAGAAACGCGTCACGGAGCTGTCCGTGACCGACCCACAGACAGCCGCGCTGCACATCAAGATGAGCGGCTGCCCGAACAGCTGCGGCCAGCATCATCTGGCCAACATCGGCTTCCACGGAGCGGCCATGAAGGTGGACGGCCACCAGCTTCCCGCCTACCACGCCTTCATCGGGGGCGGCTACGAGGAGGGGAACGGCAAGGTGCGCCTCGGCGCGCAGCTCAAGCTGCGGCTGCCAGCGAAGCGCACGCCGGACGCGGTGGCGCGCTGGATCGACCTGTACCAGCGCGATCGCGAGGACGGGGAGGCGTTCAACGCCTTCTTCGACCGCGTCGGCAAGGAGCCCTTCGAGGAAGCCGTGCGCGATCTGACGATCCCCGGGGAGTTCTCGGACGACAACCGCGAGATGTTCATCGACTGGACGAAGTTCGAGCTCTACGTGCTGGAGCGGGGCGAGGGCGAATGCGCAGTCTGACGGCGTAGGGCCAGGAGGACACGTCCATGGATGGGGAGGGGCTGGAGTTCCGGCGGCACCGGCGGCTGCGCCGCTCGACGGCGATCCGCGGGCTGGTGCGCGAGACGGAGTTGACGCCCGCGCACTTGGTGGCGCCGCTCTTTGTGGAGGAAGGGCTCGATGGGCGCGCCCCCATCGAGGCGATGCCGGGGCAGTCGCGCCTGGGGCTGGAGGCGCTGGTCGAGGAAGCGCGGGCGCTGCACAACGTAGGCGTGCCCGCCGTGCTCCTCTTCGGGATTCCCCAGGCCAAGGACGAGCGCGGCTCTGGCGCGTACGACGATCAGGGCGTCGTGCAGGAGGCGATTCGGCGGCTCAAGGACGCGCTGCCGGAGATGCTCGCCATCGCCGACGTGTGCCTGTGCGAGTACACGAGCCACGGACACTGCGGCCTGCTTACGGACGAGGGCGAGGTCGACAATGACGCGAGCCTGCCGCTTCTCGCGGATACGGCCGTGAGTCTGGCGGAGGCGGGCTGCGACATCGTCGCGCCAAGCGACATGATGGATGGTCGCGTGGCCGCCATCCGCGAGGCGCTCGACGGTTCGGGCCAGCGCGAGACGGCCATCCTCTCCTACGCGGCCAAGTTCGCGAGCGCGTTTTACGGACCCTTCCGTGAGGCGGCGGACAGCGCGCCCGCGTTCGGCGACCGGCGCGGCTATCAGATGGACCCGGCGAACGCGCGCATGGCTCGCGACGAGGCGCTGACGGACCTCGACGAGGGGGCGGACATGGTGATGGTGAAGCCCGCCCTCCCCTACCTCGACGTGCTCCGTTCGGTGCGGGAGGCGGTAGACGTCCCCGTGGCCGCGTACAACGTGAGCGGCGAGTACAGCATGCTGAAGGCGGCGGCCGCGCAGGGCTGGATCGAGGAAGCGCGCGCGATCGACGAGACGCTGACCGCGATCCGGCGGGCGGGGGCGGACATCATCATCACCTACCACGCCCTCGAATGGGCGCAGCGCCGCCAGACGGGGTAGGTCTCAGGCGGAAGGGGGCGGATCGGCGCTGACGGCGCCGCTCTCGATGGCGTCCTCGATCGCCTGCGGGGAGAGGCCGGCCCAGGCGAGAATGTCCCGTGTTTCCGAGCGGAAGGGGGCGGGAAAGGGAGCGGGCGCGAAGCCGTCTTCGTCGAGCCTGAGCGCCCGCCCGAGCACCGTGAAGGGCCCCGCCTCGGGATCGTCCGCGCGCACGAACAGGTCATTGGCGGCGGCCTGCTCGTTCTCGATGAGCTCGGTGGGGAAGCGGACGCGGGAGGCGGGAATGCCGCTCTCGCGCAGCAATCCCTCCCAATACTCGGTGGTTTCGGAAGCGAAGCGCGCCTCGAACTGGTCCTGAAGCTCACCGTCGTGGGCGTGGCGGTCGTCCTCGGAGAGGGTGGGGTCGAGGCTCGGATCCTCCAGCCCGAGGACCGCCAGCAGCCGCTTGCGGAGGCCGGCGCTGGGACAGGCGATGGCGATGGCGGAGTCCCTCGTGGTGAAGGTGCGGTAGTAGAGGCTGACGAGACGCGCGGGACGGCTGCTGGGCAAGCGCGCGGCCTGCTCGACGTAGGGCATGCCAGCGGCGCGGGCCTCGTCGAGCCACGCGAGATAGTCCGCGTGGGCGCCGGCGTCCCCCGCGTCCACGCGGATCATGAGGTTGCTCTGCAGGATGAGCGCGGACATCAGCAGCGACGTATCAACGCGACCGCCGCGCCCCGTTCTCGTGCGGCGGTAGAGAGCGGAAGCGACGCCGTAGGCGAGCAGGGCGGCGCACATGAAGTCGGAGATGGGCGAGCCATCGGCGACCGGCCGCCCATCGCGCTGACCGCCGTTCATGGCCATGAGCCCGCTGAAGGCCTGCACAACCTGGTCCATGCCCGGCAGCCCCGCATCCGGCCCCTTCTCTCCGAAAGCGCTCACATTCCCCACGATGATGCGCGGATAGCGCTCCGAGAGGCTGTCGTAGTCCAGCCCGAAGCGGGCGGCGAGGCCGGGGCGGAGGTTGGTCAGGACGACATCCGTCTTCGCCAGCAGGGCGTCGAGGATGGCGGCGGTCTGTTCATGGCGGAGGTCCAGGGGAAGGGAATGCGTCCCCCGATTGCGGGACAGGAAGTGTCGCGTCACATCGCCCCAGCGGTAGCCGGTGTGGCGGGCGGCCTCGCCCTCGCGCGGTTCGACCTTGATCACGCGGGCGCCGCCGTCCGCGAGGAGCTGCGCCCCGTAGGGGACGGCCACGAACTGGCCGAACTCGAGCACCGTGATCCCCGCGAAGGGCTGCTCGTCGCTCACGACTCCTCCTGTCGGGGACGCTTGAAGTAGAGCATCTCGCGGAAGACGAGGGTGGGGCCGATCCAGTTCTCCACGCGCGCGTCGGAGACCATCTCCCAGCCAGCGTCGCCGAGGTCGCGCAGGGCGTCCGCGAGGTCATTGGGGCCGTATTCGCGGTCGTCCTCGGGGCGGTGGCTGAAGTTGGCGACAATGGGCTGCTCCATGCCGCTGACGACGACGCGGGCGTATTCCCAGCGGGTGAGCGCCGTCACGCCGTCGCCTCTTCCTCGGGCGGCGGCGCATCCCAGAAGTTCTCGACCTTGCCCTGGGGAAGCCCGCGGACGGGCTGGAAGGCGCCGCGGTGAAGCAGGCGCAGGAACTGCTCGGGAGTCTCGACGGTCTCATCGAACTGCGCGCTGAAGTAGCCGATGCCCTGATTCGAGTGCGCGTCGGAGCCGCCCGTTCCGGGCTTGCCCAGCGCCTTCGCGACCTGCAGGGCGAAGTAGTTCTCGCGGGGGGTATTGCAGCCGTTGAGTACCTCGACGGCGTCGACGAACTGGAAGACGGGCAGTTTCGCCGCCTCTTCGGGGGTGAGGGTGAAAGCGGGCTTGCCCTGGCGCTTGAAGTGCACGGGGTCGAAGTAGTGGCGGAAGGGGTGCGCGACGATGAGGAAGGCGCCCTGCTCATCGGCGACCTCGCGGAGGCGTTCGATGCGGCGGATACCGCCCTCGTAGCCGCGCAGCCCCACGGCGAGAACATGCCCCATATCGGTCGAGACTTCCATGGCGTTGGAGATGAAGGTCTCGGGATGGGCCTTGCGGAAGGGATTGATATCCCAGGTGTCCCACATGCGGTCGTGCTCAGTGATGTTGACGCCGGTGAGGCCGATGCGGTTGGCCTCGGCGATGAGGTCTTCGGGATCGAGCATGGAGTCCGAGGCGCCGCGGGTCGTGTGCAGGTGCATATCGACGATGGTGCCGGCCACAAGCGCCTCCACGCTCGTGAACTGCGGCACAAGCGCTCCGCTATCTTATCGGCCCGCCAGGTGAGGCAGAAGCCAGCCAAACAGGCCGAGGCAGGGAACGGCCAGCGCAACCCACATCCACCAGAGCCGCGGCCAGAGAATGCCCAGCGCGATGGCGGGCGCGAGCGAGAGGACCACGGCGACGACCGTGAAGGCGGCGCTGGGGCTGCCGAAGCCGTCGGGCTGGGCGCCGAGTTCGGCGACCTCATAGATGATCGCGGCCACGAGGCCGACGAAGACCCAGCTCAGCGCCGAGCCCGTCAGGATGGGGATGAGGAGAAGCGGAGCGGGAACGTCGCGGTCGACCCAGCGCTGGACAAGCGCCGAGTCGCGCGCCCGAAACACGAGGAACGCGATAGCCACGCCCGACAGCATCGCCATCACGTAGCCGGCGATGACGCCCGCGATCAGCGCCTCCATAGCGAGCCCGCGGTGGCGGTGGGGATGACAACGCAGTCAAGCCCCTCGGCGGCGCTGGCCACCCGCTCCACAGCCGCGGGCGGGCCGATCCAGAAGAGCGTGGGACCGGCGCCCGCAAGCCGAATCGGTTCACCCGTGCGCGCTTCGATCCGCTCCCACAGCTCGGCGAGACCCGGGAAGCAGGCAAAGGCGACGCGCTCGAAGCTGTTGGCGATATCGGCGCCGGTGACCAGCGCGGGAAGGCGCTTCCTGAGGGCGGCGCTCACGACCGGCGCGTCAACCTGGCCGGCGCGGCCAAGGGCGGCGAAAAGCGTGGCGGTCTTGTTGGGCAAGGTAGCGGGCGGGATGAAGAGCGCGACGCCGTGTTCGGGGAGGGAAGGAAGGGGGGTGACGCGCTCACCCCGACCCTCGACGAGGGCGGTTCCGCCGATGAGGAAGAAGGGCTCATCGCTGCCGACAGCGGCGGCGGCGGTCGCGAGCGCCTCCTCGTTCGCTTCGGGCCAGCGGCGCGCGAGGAGGCGGAGCACGGTGGCGGCGTCGGAAGCGCCGCCGCCGAGACCGCCGGCGGCGGGAATGCGCTTCACGATGCGGATGCGGAAGGGCTCCGCCTCCCGCCCAAGCGCCGCCGCGAGGGCCTCAATGGCGCGCCAGGCGAGGTTGTCGGAGGCGTCCTGCGGGACGCCCTCGGCGAACGGCCCCGTGATTTCCAGGGACGGGGAGGCGGCCGGCCGCAGCGCGACCTCATCCGCGAGGGCAAGGGTCTGCAGAACGCTGGTGAGCGCGTGGTAGCCGTCGGGGCGCCGTTCCCCCACCTCAAGCGTGAGGTTGATCTTCGCGGGAGCGAGGCCGCGGAGCTCCTCAGGCATGGGGAGCGGCCAGCGCGAAGGCGTCGAGGAGCGCGAGCCACTCCGCAATCGTGAGCGTCTCGGGGCGGCGCTGGGGGTCGATGCCCGCCGCCGCGAGGGCGGGGCGCGCCCCCTCGGGATCGTGGCCGGGGGCGCGCGCGAGGGCGTTGTGAATCTGCTTGCGGGGGTTGCGGAAGGCGCCCGACACAAGCGCGAAGAAGGCCTCCGTTCGCTCCGGCGGGACAAGCGGCTGCGGGCGCACGGTCAGGCGGATGACGGCTGAGTGGACGGCGGGAGGCGGATCAAAGGCGCTGGGCGATACATCGAAAAGGGCCTCGGAGCCGGCGTAGTTCTGGACGGAGATTCCGAGGAGGGAGAGTTTGCCCGGCGCGGCGGTCATCTCACGCGCGACCTCGCGCTGGACCATCACCACCATCCCCGAAGGGCGCGGACGGCCCTCAAGCAAGCGCCGGATGATGGGGTTGGCGGCGAAGTAGGGGAGGTTTCCGACAACGCTGAACGGGCGGCCCGCGGGAAGCGCGTCCGCGAGGTCGATCACGCGCGCGTCGCCCTCGACCAGTGTGAGGCGCTGGTAGCCAGCCAGCCGCTGGCGCAGGTGGGCAAGGAGGCGGGGCTCGATCTCTACGGCCACGACCTCGTGTCCGGCGCGCAGCAGCGCTTCCGTGAACTGGCCCGTGCCCGCGCCGATTTCGAGGAGGAGGCCATCCGGCGGCGCGCGCACGGCGGCGACGATGTCGGCCAGCACGCCGCTATCGACGAGGAAGTGCTGGCCGAGGGATTTCCGCGCACGGGGGCCGCGCGACCTCGGGCTCATGGCGTGATGGTAGGCCGCGGGGCGGGGGTCAGTCGAGGATATAGATGTTGACGTAGCCGGTGTGCCAGGGGTTGGGCGTATGGTCCATGGGGAAGCCAAGGTCGACGTCCCAGCCGTTGATGAGCCCGCCCGTATCAGCGGCGAGGCACTCCCCGTAGCCCGGCACATAGAACCTCGTGCCGAGGGGGATGTAGTCGGGATCGACGGCGCAGACGCCGTACCTGAGCATGACGCCGGAATAGGTGATCCCGAAGGCGGGATGGTCGGACGCCTTGTCGCCGTGGGTGGCGTTGTACCAGGTCGCCCAGACGCGGACCTTCTCCCGGTAGGGCCCCTCGTAGTCATCGACAACCACGGGCGAGACGCCGTCCCCGGCGACAGGGCCGTAGAGGCGTTCGCCAGAGACAGGCTCGGACACGATGATCGAGGAGTGGATTTCGCGTGAGACCTCTACGCCGTTCTCATAGGTGACCGCTTCGAACACGTGAACCTCGCCGGGCGTCCCCTCCACGAAACGCACCTCGCCGGGCGCCAGCGTGTGGTCATCCCGCCAGTAGACCTTCGCCGGCGTGTACTCGACGTACTCCTCGATGACCTTCCTGACGAACACGACGACGAGTTCCATGCCTTCGGCAACGGCGCTGTCGAGGGGGTGGGAGAGCCTGTCGAACTCTCCCAGTTCTACTTCAAGCAGGGCCAGAACCTCTTCCACGGTGGCGGCCTGGGTGTGCATCGCCTCCTCACGGCCGCCGATGGTGACCGTGATAGCGCGCATCGGCGGCGCCGCGGCGACGGCCGCGGCCAGGATCGCCCCCTCAGGGGTCATGGCGCCCGGATGCTGGCGCCACGTCGCCCAGTCAACGGACACGCTGAAAGCGGACGCGCCTGAGCCGACCTCGATGGCCAACGGCGGAGCGGCGTTCTGCAGGGGAGGATCGGCGGCGGCCATGACTTCTGACTCGTGGGGAAGCGCCCTGATGACTTCGATGCGAACGGGCTGGCCCCCGGCGGCGGCGGCGACCCTTCCGGAATCCAGATCTCCCAGTTCGGCGGCGGGGGTGGTTGGAAGCCCGCCAAGATAGATGCTGTCGCGGGCGTCGACTTCGATATCCGCGAGCGCGAGCGCGCCCGCAACCGTTCGCGCCCCCGCGCGCACCTCGATCCGGGAGCCATCGGCCACCACCACCACCACCGGTATCGTCGGCTGGGGGGACAGGGCGGACTGATCACCGCCGCCAACAGCGTGGAGGCGATCATCGGGAGCGAACGGCAGGGCGCCGCCGGAGGCAAGGGGATCGTTCTGGAACGGGAATACCGCGAACGCCAGCACGACGATGAGGACGACCGCGAGCATGGCGGCGGCGTGACGGCGCCCGCGCGCAGAACGCGCGTAGCTGGTTACGGAGGGGGCCGGGGAGAACCCCCCAATCATCCGCTGGGACGTCAACGGAGGACGGGGGCGAGCCGTGTCAGGTTCCAAGCGCACTCCCTTTCCACAGCCCCCCAGCGTGGGGGCAAGTCCGTTCGCGACCGTGCACCCGCCTTTGGAGTGAATCCCGGGCTTGCGCCGCGCGAGCCAACTCGGATCCGGCAAATCTGCGGCGCCCGGAGCATTCTACTTATGGCTGCTTCCTTCCGGACCTGACCAGGTTCGTAGCGCTCCGCCGCGCAGGACCAGATCGTCAACGCCGCTTTGCGAAGGCAGTCCCCGGAGAGACGACCCCTCGGACGGGAATTCAGCCCCGCTGGAGCGGATTGCGGGTTACAGGGCACCGCTAACTCCCCGCCTAGCACGACCGGGCGCGTACCGTACGCAACGCAACCGCACGGGTCAACGACAGGGGCTCGATGGATCAGCCGGAGTCATTCGGCGATTCGCCATGGCGAATCGCGACAATCTCATCGCCCTCTTCCACCTGGGCGTCGACGCTGACGCCGATTCGCTCCACGACGCCGCCAGCGGGCGCGCGCAACTCATTGTTCATCTTCATGGACTCGATCACCACGAGGACGTCGCCCGCTTCAACCTCATCCCCCGGCGCCACGCGAACTTCGAGCACGCCGCCGGTCATGGGCGCGCGGATGCGGGTGAGGCTATCACTGGCGGCGGCGCTCTCGGCCATGCGCGCCGCGCGGCGCCCGCGCCCGATCTGGATGCGATAGGTGCGCCGCCCGATGGTGACGTCGACGGCGCCGCCGCGTCGCTCGATGTAGAGCTCGACGGGATGGTTATCAAGCATGACCACGTGCAGGCCGGCGCGGACATGCTGCAGTTCGGCGAACCGCCAGGCGTCATCACCATTCAGACGCACGCGCGCGCCAGGACCGCCGTTGAGGCGCTCCAGTTCGGCTTCAAACGCCTGATCGTCGACCTGAATCAGATACTTCTCGGCCATCGTCCCATCGCTCGCCGCCGCCAGTTGGAGACCGCCGCACGCCGCCCGGGGGCGGTCCCGTTCGCGGTGGGCGAACGGGTGTCCCCGGCGAGCGTGAGCAGCGCCGCAATGGCGGCGGCCTCGCGCAGCGGTTCTTCCGATTGCTGACCCCCGACCTGGTGGCGGTCAAGGAAACCTGTATCGAGCCGGCCCTCGATGAACGCCGGCAGCTGGAGAATTTCGAGGAGGTAGGGAATGTTGGTGGCCACCCCCACCACGCGGGATTCCCGCAGGGCGCGGAGCATGCGCGTGCGCGCGTCCTCCCGGTCGATGCCCCAGGCGGTCACCTTGGCAAGCAGGGAATCGTAGTACGGCGTCACCTCCAGCCCATCGTGCAGGCAGCTCTCCACGCGGACGCCCGGCCCCGCCGGCTCTCGCGAGAAGACAACGCGTCCGACGGAGGGCAGGAAGCCGTTCTGGGGGTCTTCCGCGACGATTCGGCACTCGATCGCCCAGCCGCGGGCCGACAGATCGCCCTCGTCGTAGGGAAGTTCGGCGCCGCCCGCAATGAGGAGCTGATCCTTCACGAGGTCAACCCCCGTCGTCATCTCGGTGACGGGATGCTCGACCTGCAGGCGGGCGTTGACTTCAAGGAAGTAGTAGCGCTTGTCCTCGGTCAGGAGGAACTCCACCGTGCCCGCGCTCCGGTAGCCCGCGGCGCGGGCGACGCGCACAGCGGCGCGGTTGAGGGCGCGGCGCAGCTCCGGCCCGATCACAACCGAGGGCATCTCCTCGATGATCTTCTGGTGGCGGCGCTGGATGGAGCACTCGCGTTCGCCCAGGGGAATCACGTTGCCGAAGGTGTCGGCGATGATCTGCACCTCGATGTGGCGCACGTTCTGCATCTGCGCCTCGAGGTAGAGCGTCCCGTCATTGAAGGCGGCCTGCGCCTCCCGCCGGGCGAGGGAGAGGGCGCGGGGAAGGTCCTCCTCGCGGTCGACGAAGCGGATGCCGCGGCCGCCACCGCCCGCGACCGCCTTGATGGCGATCGGGTAGCCAACCTCGCGAGCCAGCGCCGGCGCCCCATCCAGCGATTCAAGGGGCTCCGTCCCGGGGACGACGGGGACGCCCACGCTGGCGGCCAGTGAACGCGCCGCGTTCTTGTCGCCCAGCAGACGGATGGCGGCGGGAGACGGCCCGATAAAGGTCAGCCCCGCCTCCTCGCAGGCTTCGGCGAAATCCGCGTTCTCGGCGAGGAACCCGTAGCCCGGATGGATGGCGTCGGCGCCGCACTGCGTGGCGACCTCGATGATGCGCTCGGCGTTGAGGTAGCTCTCGGATGCCTCCGGGGGGCCGATGAGGTGGGCCTCGTCGGCGTATCGCACATGCCGCGAGAGACAGTCAACCTCGGAGTAGATGGCCACGGAGGTGATGCCAAGGTCATGGAGGGCGCGCACAATCCGCAGCGCGATCTCACCACGGTTGGCGACCAGTACTTTCTGAAGCATCGATCCCCCTTCGGACCACGCTCCAGCTTAGCGGGTTGGGAAGAAGGCCGAAACGGACCTGTTCCGGCCCCGTTCTGGTCCCGCCACGAGCGAGGTCGTAGTCTGGGGGCCATGAACGAGCACAGCCTGCGCGTGCTGGAGTTCGACAAGGTGCGGGCCATGCTGGCGGCGGAGACCGCCTTTAGCCTGGGGCGTGAACTCGCGCTCGCGCTGGAGCCCGCGCGGGAACACGAGGCCGTGCTGGCCCTGCAGGCGGAGACGGCCGAGATGGTCCATATCGAGCAGATGGGGCTCGATACGCCCGTCGGCGGCCTGCGTGACCTGCGCCCGCTGATCCAGGCCGCCACGATCGGGCAAGCGATCGAGCCCGGCGACCTGCAGGACGCCGCCGACGCATTCGACACCGCCTGGCGCGCGCGTCAGCTGACGCAGCGCCTGGCCGAGCGCACGCCGCGCCTCGCCGCCATCGCGGAGGCGATCGCGGACTTCCGGCCATTCATCGCGGAGGTACGGCGCGCGATCACGCCGCGGGGCGCGATCGCGGACGACGCCAGCGCGGAGCTGGCCGCGGTCCGTCGCGAACTTCGCGGGGCGCTGGCGCGCCTCGAACAGCGGGCGCGTTCGGCGCTCGCCATCGCCGTACAGCGCGGCGTCGCCCAGGAGGAGCTGCTGACGGAACGGAATGGACGCATGGTGATCCCCGTGAAGGCCGACTTCCGCGGCCAGCTCCCGGGCATCGTGCACGACGTCTCATCGAGCGGCGCGACCGTCTTCCTTGAACCCATGAGCGTCGTGGAAACCGGCAACGAGGCGCGCGAACTGCAACGCGCCGAGGAGCGCGAGGAGCGGCGCGTGCTGCTGCGCCTCTCGGCGATGGTGGGGGAGCGCGAAGCGGAAGCGCTGGCGACGCTGGCGGCGATGGCGCGGCTCGACCTGCTGCGGGCCAAGGGACGGCTGGGGAAGCGCCTGGGCGCGGCCCTCCCCCATGCCGACGGCGACGCATCGTGGCTCGGGGAAGAGGGCGAGACGACGCTCATACGGGCGCGCCATCCCCTGCTGCGGGGGGACGTCGTCCCGATTACCCTCGACCTGAACGCGGGCGCCCCCGGGCTGCTCATCACGGGACCGAACACGGGCGGCAAGACAGTCGCGTTGAAAACGGTCGGGCTGCTGACGCTGATGGCGCAGGCGGGCTTGCCCGTTCCCTGCGATGACGGGAGCCGCCTCGTGACCTATCGGGCGATACACGCCGACATCGGGGACGAGCAGTCGATCGAACAGTCGCTTTCGACCTTCTCCTCGCATATGCGGACGATGGGCGGAATCCTCGAAGCGGCGGCGCCGGGCACGCTCGTGCTGCTCGATGAACTGGGGGCGGGCACGGACCCGGAAGAGGGCGCGGCGCTCTCGCAGGCCATCCTGCAGACGCTCCTCGACCGCGGCTGCGCCATCATCGCGACCACGCACCACGGCGAACTGAAGACGTTCGCGCAGGAGGAACCCCGCCTGCGCAACGCCTCGGTGGAGTTCGATCTGGAAACGCTGAGCCCGACCTACCACCTGACCATCGGGCTCCCCGGACAGTCGAACGCGATCGCCATCGCGCGACGGCTCGGCATCGAGGAAGACGTGCTGGATCAGGCGGAAGCGCGCATCGCGCCGGAAACGCGCGCGCTGGACGGCCTGCTGGACGAAGCGCGGCGGGAGCGGGCGGCGGCGAGCGAGGCGCGGCAGCGGGAGGAAGCGGCGAACCACGAGACCGAGCAGCTGCGCCTCCAGCTTGCGGAACAGCATCGCGCGATCGAACAGGAACGCGAGGCTATCCTCGGACGCGCCCGCCGCGAGGGGGAAACGCTCGTCGCCCGCGCCCAACGCGAGCTCGACCGCCTGGAGCGACGCGAACGGGAACGCAGCGTCGATTGGGAGGCGGCCGCGCGGTTGCGGGCGCTCGACGCCGAGATCGCGGAGGCCGGCAAGGCGGCCGCCCGGCGGGCCACGCCCCGATTCGAAACGGTCGCGCCGGGGGACAGGGTGCGCGTGCACGACATCCCCCAGGAGGGCGAAGCGGTCACAGGCGTGGGGCCCGACGGGCGCGTCGAGGTGCGGTTCGGGTCCATGCGGATGAAGGTCTCGGTCGATCGCATCGAGCAAACGGACGCGCGCGCCGCGGAGAGCTCGGCGGGGCGGGTGGAACTGCCGCCGCCAGCGCCCGTCCCGATGGAACTCGACCTGCGGGGGCAGCGCGCCGAGGAGGCGGTACTGACCTTTGAGGGGCGGCTGGACGAGGCCTTCCGCGCGGGGCTTCCCTCCATCAGGATCATCCACGGAAAGGGCACGGGCGCGTTGCGAGCCGCCATCCGCGACGCGCTGGCGAGGCATCCCCTTGTGCGCCGCTACGAAACGGCGCCCCCGCAGGAAGGCGGCTCCGGCGTGACCATCGCCGTGCTGGCGGGCTGACGATGCCGCGACGACAGGACGCAGGGGGATTGCAGGCGGGGCTGGAGCTCCCGGCGGAAGAGCGGGCGGACGCGCCCCTCGCCGCGAGAATGCGCCCACGCAACCTCGCGGAGTTTGTGGGCCAGCGGGGGGCGGTGGGGCCGGATGCGCTCCTCGGGCGCGTGGCCAGCGGCGGCGCGCTCCCCTCGATCATCCTCTGGGGCCCGCCAGGCTGCGGCAAGACAACCCTCGCGCGCATCCTCGCCCGCGAGTGCGACGGCGAGTTCGTCGCCCTCTCCGCCGTCGCTTCGGGCGTGGCCGAGCTGCGCCGCTCCGTCAGCGAGGCGCAGCTGCGGCGGGAAGCGGGCGTGCGCACGATCCTCTTCATCGACGAAATCCACCGCTTCAACAAGGCGCAGCAGGACGTCATCCTTCCGTACGTCGAGGACGGCACGGTGACGCTGATCGGCGCGACCACGGAGAACCCGTCCTTCGAGGTGGTCGCGCCGCTGCTGAGCCGCGTGCGGGTGATACGGCTGGAGGCGCTGGACCAGGACGAGCTCACGCGCATCGTCGGGCGGGCACTCGCGGATGAGGGGCGGGGGCTGGGCGCGCTGGACCTCGACATCGCGGAGGAGGCGCTCACGGCGCTGGCCGAGGGCGCCCATGGCGACGCGCGCGCGGCCCTGAGCGCCCTCGAGATCGCGGCCGATTCGGCGCGTCGGGACGGTCGCGCGCGCATCGGCGAGGGGGACGCGCGGCGCGCGCTGCAGGAGCGCCTCCCCTATCACGACAAGGCGGGGGACTATCACTACGACGCGATCTCGGCGTTCATCAAGTCCGTGCGGGGCTCCGACCCCGACGCGGCCGCCTACTGGCTGGCGCGCATGGTGGAGGCGGGAGAGGATCCGCTCTTCATCGTCCGGCGGATGGTGATCCTGGCCGCGGAGGACATCGGGCTGGCGGATCCGCAGGCGCTGGGGGTGGCGGTGGCCTGCCAGCAGGCGGTGCACTTCATCGGGATGCCGGAGGGCTTCCTGCCGATGACGGAATGCGCGCTGTATCTGGCGCTGGCGCCGAAAAGCAACTCCGCCCTCACCGCCTACGCGCGCGCCAGCGAGGACGCGCGGCGTACCTCACACCTGCCCGTGCCCCTGCATCTGCGCAACGCGGCCACGGGGCTCATGCGGGAGATGGGCTACGGCGAGGGCTACCGCTACGCCCACGACGAAGCCGGCCATTACGCAGCGGGCGAACGCTACCTGCCCGAAGAGTTGGGCGAGACGCGGTACTATCACGCGGGCTCGCTGGGCGCGGAGGGGTCGCTTGCCGAACGCCTCGCAAAACAGCGAGAGCCCGGGGAGGAACGTTCTGGCGACAGTGATTCGGGTTGAAGTCCTTCACGCGCGGGGCCAGCCGCCGGGCGAGGAGGCGGAAGAGAACCTGCGGCTCGCCATCGAGGCGACGGGGCTGGAGGTCGAGGTCAGCTACACGGAGGTGGCGGGGCAGGAAGACGCGACCGCCAGGAAGTTCCTGGGGACGCCGAGCATCCGCGTGGAGGGAGTCGACGTCGAATACGGCGCGCGCCCGCCGGAAGAGGTGCAAATCGGCACGCGCTACTACAACTCGCCCGAGGGCTGGAAGCCGTATCCGCACGCCCGCCTGATCGCGAACGCCATTCTGGAAGCGCAGTCCTCGCGGGAGAGCGGCTAGCCCTCGGAGGCGGGGGCTTCACGCACGCGCGGGGCGCCGCCGGCGTACTCGGCGAACCGTCCCTCGCTGTCCCAGAGCAGCCACCACTCACGGCGGGCCTCCATCTGGAGGAAGCGTTCGTTGTGACGCAGCACCGTTCTGGTCGGGCGGAAGCCGGCCCGCTCGAAGGAGCGACGCGCGCGTTCGTTCCATTCAAGCGTGTGGAGGTAGATGCGCCGCAGGGGAAGCGAGCGCCAGGCGAAGCGCAGAAACGCGATGGTCGCCTCGGCGCCAAGTCCGGCCCCGCGATGCTCGGCAGGGCCGATAAAAATGCCGTACTCGGCCGCGCCCGAGACGTGGTCGGCGTTGTAGTACATGAGCGCGCCGATGTGCGCGCCTTCCACCGTTTCGATGGCGTAAGCGTGGCGCGCGGGATTCGAGAAGCGCAGGTCGCGCTCGAACTGCTGAACGAATTCGCTGTAGGACAGCACGAGGGGCGGCGTGGCGTCGTAGCGGGCGACTTCGGGGTCCTTGCGCCAGGCGTACTCCGCGACGGCGTCCCCGATTCGTTTTTCGCGGAGACAGAGGCGCGCCGTCTCGGCAATCACGCCCGCCGCGGGATCGCTCATGCGTCGTTCTCCAGCGCCTCCAGCGCCTGTTCGAGAATCGAGCGCTCGGTCGCGAAGCTGATGCGGGCGAGGGCCTCGGGCAGCGGCGCCCAGATCACGTCGTCGAACTCGCCATCGCGACGCGCGAAGTCGCCTCCGTGCGCGGTCATGAGCCAGTGATGGACGCGCTTGTGGTACCGGCGCCCGTCCCGTGAGAACCAGTAGTCGATGACGCCCACCTTGTCGCCAAGCGAGACTTCGAGGCCGGTCTCTTCGGCAACCTCACGGAGCGCCGTCTCCTCGCGCGTCTCGCCGCGATCGGGCGTGCCCTTGGGGAGCGCCCAGCGCTTGTCCGGAGCCTGATAACCGATGACGACCTCGACGTCGCCGGCGGGATCCCGGCGCCAGACAACGCCGCCGGCGGAGACGGTCTCGATGACGGGCAGGCGGCGGGACGCGCGCGCGCTCACGCCTGGAACTCCCCGATTTCGCCGTGATCGGGCCGGACGCCGGCGGCGAACTCGATCGCTTCGCCGACGAGCTCGGCCCAACCTTCCGGCGCTTCCGGGGCGAACTCGCGCAGGTACTCAAGCGCGACCTCGCCCCCGATTTCGCCAGTCGCCTCAATTGCCGCCCTCGCGACCTCCTCATCGGCGTCGAGGAACAGATCCGCGAGGCGGTCGACCGCCTGCTCGGAGGCGATTTCGCCGGCGGCGATGACCGCTTCGCGGCGAAACTCGGGGTCGCCCGCGTCGAACTGCTCGAGCACGTATTCAAGCCAGTCCTCGCGAGCGGAGAGCCCCATGGCCCGAATCGCGGCGAGTCGCACGGTCTCGTCGTCGCCGTAGTAGGCCTCCAGCAGCAGGCCCTGTATCCACGGAAGCGAGCGCGGGGCGAGCGACTCAAGGGCGCTGGCGCGAACGGCGGGGGCGCGGGTCGGGTCAGAGACGGCGGCGCGGAGCCCAGCGATAACGGGCTCGCCTTCGCGCTCGGGGAAGCGTCCCAGTTCGAGGCGCAGGACGAACTCACCGAGGATATCGGCGGCCGCGGCGGCGACCTCCTCATCGTCATCGTCGCGAAGGACGGCGGTCAGGAGGCGGGCGGTCGTGCGGTGGCTGGACTCGCGCAGGGCTTCCACGGCGGCGGCGCGCACCTCGGCCAACGGATCGTGGATGGCCAGCCCCGCAAAGCGGGAGAACTCGACATCGACGCGTTCGTCGGAGAGGCGCACCGCTTCGGTGATGAGCCGCACGCGGAGGGCGTCGGAAATACGGGGCCAGGCGCCCGCAAGCGCCTTGACCTGCTCGCGGTCAAGGTCGGAGAAGACAGGCAGTTCGGAGTCGAGGAAGTCAGCGCCGGCGATGAGCCGTTCGAGCGCCTCGTTGAGCTCCGCGAGCGGCGTCGATGGGGTGGTCATGCCAGTGATGGTACACAGCGGCTAGCCCTCGGCGCGAAGGTCGCGGGCGAGGAGCGCCTCAACCGCCTCCGCCACCGAACGTTCGCCTGCGATAACAGCGTTGACCTGTTCGGCGATGGGGAGCGCGAGGCCGTGGCGGGCGGCGAGGGCGAGAGCCACGGGGGTCGTGGCGACGCCCTCGACCACTCCGCCCGCAGCGGCCATGGCCTGCGCGGGGGTATCGCCCGCCGCCAGACGCTCGCCGAAGCGGTGGTTGCGACTCAGGGGCGAGTAGCAGGTCGCCATCAGGTCGCCGACTCCCGCGAGCCCCAGCAGGGTGCTGGCGGAAGCGCCTTCGGCGACGGCCAGACGCGTCATCTCGGCGAGACCGCGGGTGGTGAGGGAAGCGAGCGCGTTGGCGCCGAGGCCGAGGCCCGCCGCCACCCCCGCGGCGATGGCGACGACGTTCTTGAGGGCGCCGCCAATCTCCACGCCCACAAGATCATCCGAACGATAGACGCGGAAGCGCGGCCCGCTGAGCGCTCGCTGCCACATCCTGCCGTCCTCCTCGCGGGAGGAGGCGACGGTGGAGGCGGCGGGCAGTCCGGCCACGATTTCGCGCGCGAGATTCGGACCGGAAAGGGCGGAAATGCGCTCGACGGGCCACCCACACTCAGCCAGCGCCTCGCTCATGCGCAGGAGGGTGCCGTGCTCGATGCCCTTGGCCGCGGTGAGCACGGGGACATCGCGCAGGCGCGCGAGGCGTTCCGCCGTGGCGCGCAGCGCCTGCGCGGGAACGGCGATGATGAGTCCGTCGGGAGCGGCGGGAGCGGCCTCGACCGTGCAGACAGCCACCCCGGGATCAAGTTCGAAACCGGGGAGACGCGCGAGACCACGAGTGCGGCCAACGGTCGCGGCCTCTTCAGGCGTGCGTGTGAGCAGCGTCGTCTCGGCGCCCCCCTCGGCGAGGAGATGCGCGAGGGTCAGTCCCCAGGAGGTCGCGCCGGCGACGGCGATAGCGGGCGTCACTCAACCGCTCGCGGGCTTGTCGCCGCCCTGCCCGAGCCGGGGCTCCGTTCCCGCGAGCAGGCGGCGGATGTTGGGGATGTGCATGTAGTAGAGGAAGCCGATCACCGCGAGGGTATACCACGCGACGATGGCGTCGATCCTCCCGTCGAGCGCGAAGCCCCCCGTGACCGCGACGGCGACCACGCCTCCCGCCAGCGACATGATGGAGGCCGTCCGCGTGACCGCGAGGGCGACGGCGCCGGCGACAAGCACGACCAACGCGAGCAGGGGAACGATCGCGAGGAGCGACCCAAAGGCGGTGGCGACCCCGCGTCCTCCGCGGAATCCCGCGAAGACGGGCCAGACGTGCCCCAGCGCCGCCGCACCGCCGCCCGCCATCGCCACCCCCACGTCATCGAAGAGGAAACGTCCGATGAGCACTGGCGCAGCGCCCTTCCCCACATCGACCGCAAGGCCAAGGACGGCGGCGATCGGGCCAGCGGTGCGGAGAATGTTGGTCATGCCCGTCTTGCCGCTGCCAAATTCGCGGATGTCCTTGCGCAACCAGAGGTAGCCGAGGAGCAGGCCCGTCGGGATTGAGCCCAGGAGATAGCCGATGGCGACGGCGCCGAAATACTCGCCGATCATGCGGGCTCATCCTCCTCGTTCGCGCCCCGGAACGCGAACCTGATGGCCGCACCCTCGAAGTCGTACGCCTCGCGCAGGCAGCGCTCCAGATAGCGGCGGTAGCTGAAGTGGAGCAGCTTCGGGTCATTCACGAAGACGACGAAGGTGGGCGGGTCGACGGAGGGCTGCGTGGCGAAGCGAATCTTGAGGCGCTTGCTGTGGACGACGGGCGGGGCGTGGTCGCGGAGGGCGCGACGGAAGACGCCGTTCAGCTCGCCCGTAGGGATGCGCCGGCGGCGCGCCTCGCGGGCTTCGGCGGCGAGGCGAAGCAGCTCCGGCAGCCCCTCGGCGTCCCCTGCGGAAACGAACGTGAAGAGCGCCCAGGGGAGGAACTTGAAACGCGCGCGCATGGCCCTGAGCAGGCGCTCGCGATCCTCCCCGGGGCTTTCCCACAGGTCTGTCTTGTTGACGGCGATGACGAGGCCGGTGGCGGCTTCGCGGATGAGCCCCGCGATGTGCGTGTCCTGCGCGGTCACGCCCTGCGCTGGCGATCCGTCGATGAGCAGCACCGCCACGTCGCAGCGCGCAAGCGCGGCCGTGGCGCGCAGCACAGCGTGGCGCTCGACGCCCTGTCCACGCTTGCCCGGACGGCGGATGCCGGCGGTATCGATCAGGGTGAAGGCGCCCTCGGGGGCGTCGAGGTCGGTATCGATGGCGTCACGGGTGGTGCCCGCCGCCGCGCTGACGATTACGCGCTCCTCGCCGATGAGGGCGTTGACGAGGGTGGATTTGCCCACGTTGGGCCTGCCCACGATCGCCACGCGCACGCGATCCTGCTCGATGAGGGGGGGCGTTTCGGGAAGGCACCCAACAACCTCATCAAGGAGGAGGCCGACGTTCAGATCGTGGAGGGCGGAGACGGGAAGGGGCGGGCCGAAGCCGAGGGCGCCCGCCTCGGCGGCGGCGACCAGTTCGCGTGACTCGTTGTCGGCCTTGGTGGCGACAAGGATGGCGGGGGTCTCGCCGCGACGGACGGCATCGGCCACGCTGTAGTCGCTGGCGGTGAGCCCGTCGCGGGCGTCGACGCAGAACAGGACAAGCGTCGCCTCGGCGATGGCGGCCTTGATCTGGGCGCGAATGAGGTCGGTGTAGTCGCCCTCGCCTTCGGCCTGGAAGCCTCCGGTATCGAGCAGGAGGAACGGACGGTCGCGCCACTCAACTTCGGCTTCGAGACGGTCCCGCGTGGTGCCGGGTTCGTCCTCAATGATGGCGAGGCGCTCGCCCACGATGCGGTTGAAGAGCGAGGACTTGCCCACATTGGGGCGGCCCACGATGGCCACGCGGGGCAGTTCAGCGGGCGCTGTCACTGGCCGGCCCCGTTCCCCTCAGACTCCGCGCCCTCCCCGGAATCGGGCTCCGCAGGGGCCGCCTCGATGATCTGAACCCAGAGCGGGGTAACGGCGACAACCTCGATGCCTTCGGGCGCGGTGACTTCGGGCTCGGGACGGAAGACCCCGGGGGACGCCTCAGCGAGTGAGACGATCGCGGTCACATCGTCCAGGCTGAGCTGGGCAAGGTCGGGCTCGGAACCGGCGAGGCGCGCTTCCACGAAATACACGCCGGCTTCGAGCGCGAGGCCCTCGGGAATGTCCTGAAAGACGGGAATAACCCGCAGGACGCGCCACCCCCGCTGTGGCTCGATCGCGACGGCAAGGAAGACCGTCTCGACGCTGGCGGACACGCCCTCCGGAAGCGAGAGCTCGCGGCTCTCGATGACCTGCGCGATGGCTCCGCTGACATCGACGCCCCCCAGGTCAAAGACCGTGAATCCCTCGACAAGCTCCCGCGGGCCGGTGACCTCGACGGTCGAGGGGCTGACGGAAACGTCGGTGACGGCGTAGCCGCGCGCGGGCCTGCCGATCACGCTGCCGCTGATCGCGATGCGTCGGGTCAGCAGCGCCTCCTCGACGGGAACGGTGACGCGCGCGCGGTTGCGGGAAAGCGTGACGGTCACGCGTGAGCCGTCGCTGGTGCGCGGGATCAACTCGACATCGAAGATCTGCGTGCTCTGCAAGCCAGCGATGGAGACGACCGCCTGAACCTGATCGACGGACTCCACCAGCCCTTCCCGGCCGGTGATGGTGACGAAGGGCGGATCAGCCGCCGCCAGCTCCTGACGCAGACCCAGGGGCAGTTCACCGCTGATGACGACGGTCACGGGCAGCTCCTTGCTGACGGTGGCGACGGCCGAGACCTCAACGGTACCCGGATCGGGGCGCACAACGCGTACGTCGCGGCGCTCAGTCGTGACCACAACGGGAAGGCTGCGCACGGCGTCCGCGCGAATGTCGGCGGCGTCCACGACCGCCTTGAAATCGGCGGCGCGCAGCTCCGCGACCTCTTCCTCGCGCGCCTCGACGAAGACGCGCACGGGGGCGACTTCGTCCACGATGAGGCCTTCGGGCACGTTCACCACCTCAACGGGAATGGCCGCCTGATCCTCGCCTGGAACGGTGACCTCGATACGCGGGTTCTCGACGTCCTCGACGAGGAACCAGATCGCGAAGGAGAGCACGAGGCTGAAGATGGCGAGGAGCCAGTGGCGCAGAAGCGCGAGGCCGGTGGCGGCCGCAAGGGCGCGCGCCGTGAGCGACAGGAGCCGAAGCCGATCCCAGAGGTCGTTCATTCGGGCGCGCGCTCAAGGCCGGCAGGCTCCTGGCGGCCATCCTCGGTCGTGCGCTCCATGCGCCGGTGGAGCTCCTGGGCGAGGGCCGCGCCACGGCCGACGCGTTCAAGGCGCCCGCTCTGGCAGACGCTGATCTCGCCGGTCTCCTCGGAGACCGCCACGGAGAGGGCGTCGGTCTGTTCGGTGATGCCGATGGCGGCGCGGTGACGCGTGCCCAACCGCCGGCCGCCGCCATGCACCTCATCGGCGAGGGGGAGCTCGCAGGAGGCGGCGACGACACGCGCGCCCCGCACCACGACCGCCATATCGTGGAGGGGCGAGTTCGGGAAGAAGACGCCCTCGATCAGTTCCGCGGAGACGCGCGCGTCGACCGGCACGCCGGTCGTCACCACATCCTGAAGGCCTGTTTCGCGCTCGAAGACGATGAGGGCGCCGTGCCGGTCGCGGGCCATGCGCGTGGCCGCCTCGGCGACGGCGTCGATCGTGTCGCTCGTAGGGGCGTGCGCGAGGAGATCCTGGATGCCCGTGCGCCCGAGGAGGTCGAGGCCCCGCCTGATCTCGGGCTGGAAGATCACGGCCGCGCCCACGATCAGGGCCACGAGTCCGTTCTGGAGAATCCAGTTAACCGCCGTGAGGTCAAGGGCGAGCCCAAGGATGACGAGCACGAGGACGAGCCCCACGGCGCCGCGCAGCAGGGTAATGGCGCGCGTGCGGCTGAGCAGGCGGAAGGCGGCGAAGATGGCGGCGGCGATCAGCAGAACGTCAATCGCCGCTGACCAGTCAAACTGGTTGAGGACTTCGCGGGCCTCCTGGAAGTCCATCGCTCACCGCTCGCAGCGCGTTCGCGCCGCCCTCCCTGACCATCATAGCGAACGCGCCCATTGGCCAGAGTTGAGGCGCCTCAGGCGGGCGGACCCTGAACAAGACCAAGCAGGAAGGCCACGGCCGCCGCCTGCGCCCACACGCGATTCTCCGCCTGGTCAAAGATGATGGAGTTGGGCGACTCCATCACCGCGTCCGTGATCTCCTCGCCGCGATGGGCGGGCAGGTCATGCATGATGAGCGCCGCCGGAGACGTCCGCGCGACCAGCTCCTCGCTGAGGCAGTAGCCCACGAAATCGACCCTGCGCTGTTCCGCCTCGCGCTCCTGCCCCATGGAAATCCACGTATCGGTGTAGAGCGCGTCGGCGCCGGCGGCCGCCTCTTCGGGGTCCGCGGTCAGCAGGAAGGAGCCGCCGGTCTCGTCCGCGCGGACGCGGGCGGCGATGAGGACCGCCTCGGGCGGACGGTAGCCCGCGGGCGTCGCGAGACGCACATCCATGCCAAGGGAGGCGGCGGTGACCACGAGGCTGGAGGCGACATTGTTGCCATCCCCGATGAAGGCGAGCGAACGTCCGCGGACGTCCCCGAAGCGCTCGCGCAGGGTAAGCAGGTCAGCGAGCGCCTGGCAGGGGTGCTGCTCATCGGTAAGCGCGTTGACCACGGGAATCTCGGAGAAACGGGCGTACTCCTCGATGACGCCCTGGCCAAAGGTGCGGACTGCGACGATATCGACGTAGCGGGCAAGGACGCGGGCGACGTCCTTGATCGCCTCGCGCTCGCCGAGCCCGACTTCCTGGGGAGCGAGGTAGAGCGTTTCGCCGCCGAGGTGGCGCATTCCCACCTGAAAGCTGACTCGGGTGCGCAGGGACGGCTTCTCGAACAGGAGGGCGAGGCTGCGTCCTTCGAGGAGCTTGCGCGGACGGCGCTTGAACTCCATCGCGGTCTCCAGCAGGAAACCGATCTCGGCAGGCGTGAGGTCCGCGGAGGCAAGCAGATGTCGGGTCATGGCAACGAGTGTTGGGGAGCGGCGGCCAACGGACAATAAACGTCCACTCCCCCGGTCGGAGCCTGAGTCGCGGGGGTTTGCTACGATCAGGGGGCCGCAGGGGTGTAGCTCAGTTGGTAGAGCATCGGCCTCCAAATCCGAGTGTCGCGGGTTCGAGTCCTGCCACCCCTGCCAACCGCGCTTCCCGAAGGCGCGGCGCCGTGCTTGCCGATGGAGCGCTCGCTGCCTACGATCGATGCTCTGGCCCAGGTGGTGGAACCGGCAGACACGCTGTCTTGAGGGGGCAGTGCCCAATTTGGGCGTGTGAGTTCAAATCTCACCCTGGGCACCAATTTCCTTGCGGCGCCGTGGCCAAGTGGTAAGGCAGAGGTCTGCAAAACCTTTATCACCGGTTCGATTCCGGTCGGCGCCTCCAGCCCTCCGCTTCCGCCAGTGAACGGGCGCCAGCCAGCAAGGGCCGCTAGAATCCGGCAACCCCACGCCGAGGGCGCGCCCCATGACATTCGCCGAAACCATCGCCAGCGCTCGCGCCGAGCGCCGCACGCTGCTCTCCGAAGTGGAGGCGAAGGCGGCCCTGCGTGAGGCGGGCGTGCCCGTAACGGCGACCTCGCTGGCGCGCACACGGGAGGAAGCGATCGCGCAGGCGGAGACGTTCGGGTACCCCGTCGCCCTCAAGGTCGTCTCCCCGAACGTGGCCCACAAGAGCGACGTGGGCGGCGTGGCGCTGGCGCTCACGAGCCAGGCGGAGGTCGCGGAGGCCTACGAGGACATCCTCACGGCGGTCAGCAGGGCGCAGCCGCAAGCGGTCATCGAGGGCGTCTCCGTGCAGGAAATGGCGCATCCCGGGGTCGAGGTGATCGTGGGCATGACGGCGGACCCGCAGTTCGGGCCGGTGATGATGTTCGGGCTGGGCGGGATCATGGTCGAGGTGCTGGGCGACGTGGCCTTCCGGCTGGCGCCGCTGGACCCACGCGACGCGCGGGATATGGTCAACGAGATTCAGGGCAGACAGGCGCTCGACGGCGTGCGTGGCCAGCCGCCCGTGGACATCGCCGCGCTTGAGGCGCTGCTGGTGCGCGTCTCGCAGTTCGCGGCGGCGAGCCCGGAGGTGGCGGAACTGGACCTGAACCCCATCATCGCCTCGCCCGGGGGCGCGATCGCGGTCGACGCGCGCATCGTGCTGACGGAAGCCTGAGATGTCGGTTCCCGGCCACCCGCTCGACCGTATGTTCAACCCGAAGACGGTCGCCGTCATCGGCGACAAGGGCCCCAACTACATGTGGCTGCGCAATAACCAGCCCTTCAGGGAGCAGGGCGGCGCCCTCTACTCGATCCAGATCGACGAGAACGAGATCCCGGGCATCGAGGAGCTGGGCGTCAGGAACTTCCGATCGCTGACGGACATCCCCGAGCCCGTCGACTACGCCGTGGTGGCGGTCCCGCGACACATCTCCCCGTATGTCCTGAAAGACCTGATCGAGGCGGATGTCGGCGGCGCCGCCTTCTTCACGTCCGGCTTCGCGGAGACGGGGGAGGAGCTGGGCGTGAAGCTGCAGGAGCAGCTCACGGAGATGGCGCGCGCGGCGAACTTCAACGTGGTCGGGCCGAACTGCATGGGGCTCTACCTGCCGCGCGTGGGCGTGCGCTTCAACCCGGACGCGCCCGTGGCCAGCGACGGACGCGTGGGCTTCGTCTCGCAGTCGGGGACGCACAGCATTATGTTCAGCCTGGTGATGGGCGCGCACGGGATGCACCTGAGCCGCTGCGCCAGCTTCGGCAACGCCATCGTGCTCGACATCAGCGACTACCTGGAGTACCTGACCGAGGATCCGGAAACGGATGTCATCGCCATGTACGTGGAGGGCGTGAAGGACGGGCCGCGCTTCGTGCGGGCGCTGCGCGCGGCGACGGCGCGCAAGCCGGTCGTGGTATGGAAGGGCGGACAGACGGACGCGGGCGCCCGCGCGACGATGTCACACACGGGCTCGCTGGCGTCGCCGCACGCCGTCTGGCGGGGAATCATGCGGCAGTGCGGGGCGATCTCCACGAACAGCCTGGATGAGACCGTGGACGCGATGAAGGTTCTCCTCGACGCGAAGCCCTCGACGGGCGGGCGGATGGCGCTCATGGCGATGACGGGCGGGCAGTCGGTCTCGATCACGGACGCGTTTGTGCGGGAGGGGTTCGAAGTGGGGCGGCTGAGTGAGCGGTCCTACGAGGAGCTCGCGAGCTTCTTCAACATCGTCGGGGGGAGCTACCAGAACCCACTCGACATGGCCGGAACGGTGCAGGGGAAGCGCGAGACGCTGGAGCGCATCCTCGCCATTCTGGACGCGGACGAGAACGTGGACGCCCTCGTGATGGAACAGTCCGCAATGTTCGGCGCACGGCAGTGGAAGGACCATCCAGAGCGCATCGATGACCTCGTCGACACGCTGGCGGGGCACATCGAGCGGTCCGCGAAGCCGTTCCTGATGGTGATGCACCCGGCGCACGAGGAGGCGTTCGTGGCGGACGTGCGGCTGAAGTTCGCGGAACGGCGCATCCCCATCTTCGCGAGCTTCGAGCGCGCGGCGGCGGCCGCTCGCGCGCTGCCATGGGGGACGCGCTCCTAGCGATCGGGGCAGGTTTCACAGCGCGGGAGGGCGGGGCGGGGCTCACGCGCGACAACGCCGGCGGTCACGAGAAGCGCGCGCAGCCGCCAAAGCGGCAGTCCCATCACGGCGCAGTAACAGCCAGCGAGCGCCTTGACCGGCGCCGCGTCCTCGTCCTGGATTGCGTAGGCGCCCGCCTTGTCGAGGGGCCGTCCGCTGGCGACATAGACGGCGATGGCGGCGTCGCTGAGGTCCGCGAGCGTAACCTCCGAGGCGCTCACGTCGCTGGCGGCGCCGCTCGCGGAGACCACGGCGATTCCGGTCAGGACCTGATGCGTTCGCCCCCGCAGGGCGCGGAGCGTCGCGGCCGCGCTCACGGCGTCGCCGGGCTTGCCGTAGGCGCGGGCGCCGTCGTGGACGATCGTGTCCGCGCCGATGACCACGGCGCGCGGGTGGCGTCGCGCGACCGCGGACGCCTTCTCGCGGGCGAGGCGTCGGGCGTCGTCGCGAGGAACGCCGGTCATCCGCTCCTCGATGTTCGCGGGGTCGACGGCGGCGCCGTCGAGGAGGGCGCGCAGCAGCTCGCGCCGGCGGGGAGAGGCGGAGGCGAGGACGACGGGCGCGGACACCCTAGCATCCTGCGCGCGTAAGACGGGTGACGCACTCAATGTGCGCGGTCTGCGGGAACATATCGATGGGCGTGACCCCTTCCAGCGCGTAGCCCCCGTCAATGAGACGGCGCAGGTCGCGGGCGAGGGTCGTGGGATTGCACGAGACGTACACGATAGTGGGCGGCGCGAGCTCCAGGAGCGCCTCGATCGCCTCGGGAGCGCAGCCGACCCGCGGCGGGTCAAGGAGCGCGACATCGGGCGCCTCGCCCAGTTCCGGCAGGAGTTCCTCGACGCGCGCACGGCGGAACTCGACGTTCCCGACGCCTTCGAGATTGACCTCGGCGTCGCGCAGGGCGGAGGGCGACTCCTCGATGGCGATGACGCGATCGAAGCGCCCCGCGAAGATGGCGGCGAAGGTTCCGACGCCCGCGTAGGCGTCGACAAGCAGGCGGCCATGGCGGGGGAGTTCCGCGCCGACGAGGCGGATCAGGTTCTCCGCCTGGGCGCTGTTGACCTGAAAGAAGGATGAGGCGCTGACCCGGAAGCGCCGCCCGCCAAGCTCTTCGGTGTAGTGCGCCTGACCGCTCTCCCCCGGCAGAATCTCGAGGGCGGGGGCGACGAGGGCGCTGCCGGTGGCGGCGTTGCGGCGGAGTTGAATCTGGTGGAGCCCGCGGGCGTGTCCCTGGAGGCGGGGCAGCAGATCGTTCACCCAGGGGTCGGCGATGGGGCAGCGCGTGACTTTCAGGAGGCCCCGTCCGCGACGGTGGATGAACCCGGCGTCGCCGAACTTGCGACCGGCGCTGAAGCGCACATGGTTGCGATAGCCCCAGGGCGCTTCGGCGCCGACAACGGGATTGACGGGAGCGTCCGGCAGCTTGCCGATGCGCGCCAGCTGCTCCCGCACGATGCCCTCCTTGGCGGCGAGCTGGGCGGGATACTCGAGGTGCTGGAACTGGCAACCGCCGCATTCGCCAAAGAGCGAGCACTTCGGCTCCACCCGGCTGGGCGAAGCCTCAAGCACGTTCGTAACCACGCCTTCGACGTAGTCGGGGTGAATGCGCTCGACCTCGACCTCCACGAGTTCGCCGGGGGCGGCGAAGGCGGCCATGAGCGCCTTGCCGTCGGGGAGACGGGCGAAGCCGCGTCCGCCAGCGACCACGCGCTCGATACGGACGGTCTGGAAGCGATCCGCTTCGGGGATTTCCTGCCTGCGACGGCGACGGCGGGCCATCCCGCTAGCGTAGCCGCGCGACGGGGGGAGGGCGAACCGCGCTAGTCAAAGGCGCCGGCGGCCGCCAGTTCCGCGATGCGCTCCTCGTCGTAGCCAAGCAGCTCCTTGAGGATCTGTTCGGTGTGTTCGCCCACAGCGGGCGGCTGGCCGATGCGGGCGGGAGTGCGGGAGAGTTTGAAACGGGAATCCTCGACGATCGACTCGCCGTGGAGCGAGTGAGGCACGCGAACGAAGTGGCCGCGATGCGTGAGCTGTGGGTCATCGACGGCGCTGCTGGCGCGGATGACGGCGTGGGCGGGGACGCCCGCCGACTGCAGGACGGCCTCGGCTTCTGCGGGCGTGCGCGTCGCCGTCCAGACGGAAATGACCTCGTCCAGCGCATCCTGGCGGGCAAGGCGGCCCGCGAGATCGCCGTAACGCGCGTCGCGGGCGAGGTTGGGGCGCTCGATGGCCTCGCAGAGGTGGAGCCAGTCCGCGTCATCGCGAACGGCGATGGCGACCCAGTCATCGTCGCCCTTGCTGGGGTAGACCCCGTGGGGAGCCATGTGCGTATCACGGTTGCCCATGCGGGTGAGCGCGTGGCCGGTCATCTGGTATTCGAGCAGGTACGGGGTGACGAAGTGGAGCGAGCTTTCGACCTGCGAGTGGTCGATGTACTGGCCCTCGCCGGTGCGGCGGTGGTGATCGAGGGCGGCGAGCAGCCCCGCAAGGGCGAAGCGGGGGGAAACGGTGTCGGTATAGGCGCTGAAGGGTCCGGCGGGAGGGCGATCGGGGTAGCCGGTCAGATCGATGAAAGTCGCCACCGCGGCGCCCATCGTGCCGAAGCCGGAGATATCCGAGAGAGGGCCGTCCTGCCCGAAGAGGCTGCTGCTGATCATGATCAGGTCCGGCTTGATGGCGCGCAGGGATTCGTAATCGAGGCCCCAGTCACGAAAGGCGCGGGGCGTGAAGGACTCGCCCACGACATCGGCCCAGCGCACGAGATCACGCGCCACTTCGCGCCCCTCCTCGCAGCTGAGGTTGAGCGCAAGGCCAAGCTTGCCCGCGTTCATGTTGTCGAAGAAGAGCGAGTTCTCGGGAGCGAACCGCCCTCCCCGGAAGGGGGACATGCTGCGACCGGCGCCGGGGCGCGAGGGGGACTCGACGCGAATGACGGTGGCGCCGTAATCAGCCAACACGCGCGTGATCACAGGACCAGCCATCACCCACATGAAGTCGAGCACGCGCAGGCCTTCGAGGGGCAGACCCGATTCGGACGCCGCCGCGGGGGGAGGCAAGGCGGGACGGGGCGGCTCCGCGAGCACCTCGGCGTTGTGCTCGCCGAGCCGCGGGGTATAGCGCTCCAGGCGGGGCGGCCAGGCGGACAAGAGGACGGGGGGGCCCGGCTCGATCGCATGGTGTCTGGCGACGTAAATGTCTCGCCAGTAGTCACGCTCGAAGAGCTGGCGGTTCTCCAGCACCTCAGGGATGGTGGAGACGGGGAGAATCAGGAGACGGCGGCGCTGGGCCTCCTCCATGAGTTCGTCCTTGGTCCTGGCGCGGAGGAAGTCCTCGACGACGCCGATGATGCGCTCGAACTCCGAAGAGGGTTCCTTGCCGCTCTGGAGGAGAGCGGCGTAGGCGATCCAGTCCTTGTCGCGGGTGGCTTCGTCACAACCGCCTTCCTCGCATATCCACTCCATGAGGCGGCGGGTGAACGGACCGACGGCGTTGCCAAAGAAGAAGGTGAGCGAGACATAGCCGTCCTTCGCCTCCCAGATCAGCTTGAGCGTGACCGGTCCGATGACGGCGCCGCCAGCCACGCGCGACGTCTCCGGCGCGCCCGCGGCGACGTTCACCGCCTGCCCCATGGCGCCCAGGTTCATCGCTTGCTGGATGGAGACGTCGACGTGCTGGCCACGCCCCGAACGCGCGCGTTCGGCGAGCGCGATGAGCGCGGCGCCGGCCGCCTCGGCGCCGCCATGCAGGTACGCCTGCGGGGCGCTCACCCGCACCGGCGGGGCGTCGGGATAGCCGGCGATGTGCAGCGTGCCTGAGGCGGCCGCCACGATGAGGTCGGTGGCGAGGTAGCCAGCCTTGGGTCCGTCCTGACCGAAGGGGGTGATGGAGACGTACACAAGCGCGGGGTTGACCTCCGCGAGATCGTCCGGCCCGAGGCCTTGCGCGGCCATCACGCCGGGATCGGCGGACTCAATCAGTACATCGGCGTTGGCGACGAGGCGGAGGAAGTCCACCTTCCCCCCGGGCGCCTCGAAGTCGATCTCGACGCCGCGCCGCGCCTCCGCGTAGGCGCCCCAGTAGATCGAGCGCTGACTCTCCGGAACATCAGGGCCGGGGAGAAAGGGAGGCACGCGACGCGCAGGGGAACCGCCGCGCGGCTCGACCATGATCACGTCGGCGCCAAGGCCGCCAAGGATGCGACCACAGAGGAGTCCGCGTTCATCGGACAGGTCAAGGACGCGATAGTGACTCAGCATCACGGAATCGTAGCAGGGGATGCGGGGCGAGGGCGGTTCAGGCCCCGGAGATTGACTGGCAAGAAACGCAGCGGCCGTACAACTCGGCGCTGTGACCATCGAGCTCGAAGCCCGCGGTCATGGCGTTCCGCTCCATGGCCTCGTCGAGGGAGGGGTCGCTGAACTCCGTGACGGAGCCGCATTCGCTGCAGATGAGGTGGTGATGGTGACGGCCGCTGCGCGAATGTTCGTAGCGGACGCCGCCGTCCTCGAGGGGAACACGGCAGACGATTTCGAGCTCCTGGAGGAGCTTGATCGTGCGAAAGACGGTGGCGCGCCCGATGTCAGGCAGCTGCTCGCTGAGCTCCTCGATGGTGAAGGGGCGGTTAATGCGCGCGATGGCGGCGAGGACGGCGCGGCGGGGAGCGGTCAAACGATAGCCCGTGTCCGCGAGACGCTCACGAGAGCTCGAGGCTGAAGTCACATCCGCCATCGTAGGTTTGGCCGAAAGCGCGTGTCAACGCGAAGGGCGGTCAGAAAAGCCTGAGCGGTAGTGAGATTGGGTCTCCTTGACACTTCATAGCAAGGCGCAACATGATACGAAGTCGCAAACGCCATCAGCGATGGCGTCGCTCAGAGACGAGCGTTGGGAAGGAAGTACGCACATGAGGCCTTGGCGGAGCGGACGGCGCGTTGCGTTTGCCGCACTCCTCGCGGGGATAGCACTCGTCGCTATCGCGTGTGGAAACGACAGCGATGATGAAAACAACGGGGACGGAGCCATCCTCTCCGTCGTCGCCTCCACGACCATCGTCGAGGATCTTGTCCGGCAGGTGGGGGGCGACCGAGTCACAGTCGAGAGCATCGTTCCACAAGGAGCGGACGCCCACACCTTCACGCTCTCGCCAAGTGACATCCGCAAGACAGCCGAGGCGGACCTGTACGTATTCGTCGGCGCCAGTCTGGCGGTCACGGAGGAAAACCTCGAGCAGAACGCTGAGGGCGCCACGCTCGAGCTGACGCACGACATGGATCTGCGTCCATTCCCAGAGGGCCTGGCGCACGCCGACCACGACGAGGGCGACGCCGACGACCACGACGAGGGCGACGCCGACGACCACGACGAGGGCGACGCCGACGACCACGACGAGGGCGACGCCGACGACCACGACGAAGGCGACGCCGACGACCACGACGAGGGCGACGCCGACGACCACGACGAAGGCGACGCCGACGACCACGACGAAGGCGACGCCGACGACCACGACGAAGGCGACGCCGACGACCACGACGAAGGCGACGCCGACGACCACGACGAGGGTGAAGCCGACGACCACGACGAAGGCGACGCCGACGACCACGACGAAGGCGACGCCGACGACCACGACGAAGGCGACGCCGACGACCACGACGAAGGCGACGCCGACGACCACGACGAAGGCGACGCCGACGACCACGACGAAGGCGACGCTGACGACCACGACGAGGGCGAAGCCGGCCATGATGACCATGGCCACGGCGAGTTCGACCCACACTTCTGGATGGACGTGGACCACACAATCGAGGCGGTTGAGGCCATCCGCGACGAACTTTCGCGGCTCGACCCCGAAGGCGCCGACGGCTACCGCGACCGCGCAACGCAATACATCGCAGAGCTGCGCGAGGTCGACGAGGAGATCCGGGAGTTGCTCACGGATCTGCCGGAAGAACGCCGCTACCTCGTCACCTTCCACGACGCGTTCGGCTACTTCGCCGAGCGCTACGGGCTGACCATCCTGGGGTTCGTGGTGGAGGGCCCGGAAGAAGAGCCGAGCGCCTCGGCTCTCTCGGAACTGGTGGAAAGCATCACGGAGTTCGGGATACCCTTCATCTTCACCGAGCCCCAATTCAGCGCGCGTGTCATCGAGCAGATCGCCAGGGACACGGGCGCGACCGTCCGGACCATCCCATCAGGCGCTCTTTCCGAGGAGTACCCAACCTATGTCGAGTTCCTCCGCGCCATCGCCACGGCAATCGCTGACTAGCGACGGCGCGCCCGCCATCGAGGTCCGCGACCTCACCACCGGCTACCACGGGCACACCGCCCTGGAGGATGTCTCCTTCTCATTGCCGGAGGGGAGCTTCCTCGGCCTGCTCGGCGCGAACGGGTCCGGCAAGAGCACGCTTATCAAAAGCCTGATCGGGCTGCTCGATCCCTGGCAGGGGCAGGTTCGCGTGTTCCGGCAGCAGCCCGCGGACGTGCGTGAGCACGTGGGCTATGTGCCACAGGCGGAAGGCATCGACTGGCTGTTTCCCGTATCGGTGCGGGAGGTCGTGGCGATGGGTCTCTACCGCAGGCAATTCGGGCTCAGCCGCTTCAGGCGCTCACGGTCCGAGGAACTGCGCGTCATGGCGACCCTGGAGAAGCTCTCAATGGACCATCTTGCGGACCGCCAGGTGACTGAGCTGAGCGGAGGACAGCAGCGACGCGTCCTGTGTGCGCGCGCGCTTGTCAAAAAGCCCCGGCTGCTCCTGCTCGACGAACCCACGGCGGGGCTGGACACGCGCGCCGAGCGGGAGCTGCTGGACCTGCTGGCGACGGTTTCGGCGGGAGGCGCCACCATCGTCATGTGCACCCACAAGGTCGGGCACGTGAGCGAATGCTGCGATCAGGCGCTCCTCCTGAATCGCAGCGTCCTGCGCTATGGACCGCCAGACCAGATCTTCACGCCCGAATTCCTGAGCAACACACTCGAGGGGCAGGTCATGATGATGGATTCGGGGGGTGACCACTGCAGCCACAAGGCGACGATCGACGACGGCCTTCACATGCAGGCCCGGCGCGGGCGCGACGAGCACGGGAAGACGTAGGGCGCGTGGTGGAGTGGTTCAGCGATCCGTGGGAGCTGGAGTTCATGCGACGGGCGTTGCTGGCGGGAACGCTGGTGGCGCTGGCCTCCGCCGTCGTTGGCGCGTTCGTCGTCATCAAGGGGTTGGCCTTCCTGACGGACGCCGTCGCCCACACCTCGCTGGCGGGTGCGGCGATCGCCTTCCTCGCCGGCGGCGGCTCGATCGCCATCAGCCTGGGCGCGGCCGCCGCGGCCGGCGTGACCGCGATCTTCGTCTCGCTCCTGACGCGCGCGCGGCTGCGGAGGGACACCGCCATCGGCCTGCTGTTCGCCGCGCTGTTCGCCTTCGGCGTGCTCCTGATCAGCAGTGCGCGGAACTACACGCTGGAGTTGAGTTCGTTCCTCGTGGGGAACATTCTGACCGTGCCCACGGAGGACATCATCGTGATGGGCGTGCTCTCGGCGGTCGTGCTGATGGTGATGTTCGTCTTCTACCGCGAGCTGTTCTTCGTGGCCTATGACCCAACCATGGCCGCCGCGTCGGGGGTGCCGGTGGCGCTGGTGCAGACCGGCCTGATGCTGCTCGTGGCGCTGGCCTCCGTGGCGGCGTTTCGGCTGGTAGGGGTGGCGCTGGTCATGGCCATGCTGGTAGCGCCGGCGGCGACGGCGGCGCTTGTCGTGCGACGCGTCCCCCTGATCATGCTGACCGGCGCCGTCTTCGCCATTCTCTCTGTCATTATTGGCCTGTACGCCTCATTCCACGCGGATGTGGCCGCCGGGCCCTCGATCGTAGTCACCTCGGCCATGCTCTTCGTAGTCGTGTTCACGCTTTCCCCGAGGGGCCTGGCGCCGGCGCTGCGACGCGCCTTCGCCCGCTGACGCCGTCCCGCAGCCAACCCTGCTAGGCTACCGCGCGAACACCCGCTGCAAAGCGCCCGCAAGGAGGCCCTGTATGGCGTCAACTGCGCCACGGACCGTCGAGGAACTGCTGGAGATCGAGGCGATCAAGCGCGTCCGCATCCTCTACTCGCACTACTTCGACATGTTCGACATCGACAACCTCGTGAATCTGTTTACGGACGACGCGGTCTGTGAGTTCGGGCCGAACTACGGAGGCGATTGGGTCGGCAAGGAGCGCATCCGCGCCGGCTACGAGGAGTTCGGCGGCGAGAACGGACCCTTCTCCGGCGCCATGCACGCCAACACGAATGAGTGGATCGAGCTCACGGGCGCGGACACGGCGAAGGGGCGCTGGTACCTGCTGGACCTTTCCCTCAGCGGTCCCGCTGACCAGAACCCGCTCATGCTCATGGGCATCTACGACGACGTCTACCGCAAGGTCGACGGTGAGTGGAAGATCGAGCGGACGTATATCGATTTCGTCTGGCCGAATCGGGACTACCGGGGGCCGCGCGAGGCAAGCTGACGCGCCCCGACGCTACCCGTCTCCAGCGGCGGGCTCGGCCTCGATGCGATCGGGGCAGTGCGTCTTGCTAATCGGACAGTAGCGGCATTCCGGCGGGCTGGGGATGCGACGCGCCTCCTCCTCAGGGCCGGCGAGGACATCGAGGAAGTAGGGAAGCTCCGCGAGAATTTCCTCCGCCTGGCGGGGATGGAACTCCTTGACGAGCCCGTCCGCGTACAGGATGCGCCCGCGGAAGCGGCGCTCCCGATGCTCGGCGAGGTTGGAGAACGGCAGGAGGGCCATCGGCAGCAGGACCTGCTGCTCGTGCCAGTCACGCTCCCGCCCGGTCTTGACGTCGATGACGATGTCGTCGTCCTCGCGGAGGGCGATCAGGTCGGGCTGCCCGCCGATGACGCAGGGCGAGTCGGGAAGGCTGGCGGTGAAGGAGTTCTGCCGCTCAACCCTGACGCGGTAGCCCTCACGGTTGAGCTCCTTGTGCGTCTCACGGAGGAGCCGTGTATGGCGGACGCGCCAGCTGGAGAAATCGGAGTCGCCTTCCGCCTTCTCGTAGTCCCGCCAGTTCGCGCGGAACCAGACCGACCAGTCACAGCTCTTGTCACCGCTCATCCACGGCGCGAGCCAGGTAAGCCAGACATACGGCTCATTGCGGCGGACAGCCATCGAGGCTCCTCAGGATGCGGCGGCGGACGGAAGGATGGCGTCCTCCAGTCCGCGGGGCACACGGGGCACTTCAACCTTCTGGAGCTCCCCGAGGATGTGGTCGAAGCGCTCGCGCTGCTCGGGCGTCTTGACGGGCATGCCAAACCCGACCCGACTGGCGTACTCTCGGTGTTCGCGGATGAAATCGGGGAGGTTGTCGTAGGTGGAGGTTTGGGCGAAGCCGCGCAGGACGTCCTCGGGAATGACCCGCCGCATCTCATCCCACTTCCCCTGCAGGGAGAGGGAGTGGAGTTCCATGCCCAGATCCTTCCAGCCGTGGATCTCGAAGACGTCGTGGTAGCTGCGGGTCGAGCCATAGAACGAGATCGGGGTGCGCAGGGCGTCGAGCCCCTGCTCGATCTCGGACTCGTCTTCGCCGAAGACAGTGAAACCGCCGCCAGAAAGCTCGATGTCCTCCCATTTGCGCCCGGAGCGGCGGAGACCGATGGCGATATTGGGCAGGACGACCTCGCGCATGTACTTGTCGGTCATGAAGCCGTGGGGGTAGACGCCGTCGGCGACCTCGCCGGCGGCGCGGGCCATGCCGGCGCCGACGCAAGCGAGCATCACCCTGGGGGCGGGGTAGTCGATGGGGCCCGGGTTGAAGTTGGGATTGATGAGGGTGAACTGGTAGTGCTCGGTGACGTGGTCGGGCTTCTCGCCAGTCTGGAAGGTGTTCCAGATGGCCTTGAGGGTGCGGATGTAGTCCTTCATGCGGGGCGCAGGCGGCACCCAGGGGACGCTGAAGCGCCGCTGGTTGTGGCCCTTCACCTGGCTGCCGAGGCCGAGCGAGAAGCGGCCCTTGCTCAGATGCTGCAGGTCCCAGGCCTGCATCGCGAGAACCATGGGGACGCGGGGAAACGCGATCGTCACGGAGGTGGCGACTTCGATCCGCTGCGTCGCGTTGAGTGCGAGCGTGGAGGCGAGAATCGAGTCATGGGCCGTCTCCGCGACGTTGGCGAAATCGAAGCCAAGTTCCTCGGCGCGCTGCGCGCCTTCCGCGACGTCTGTGAGCCAGCCACCGCCGAATCCGCTGCCAACCTTCATTGTTCGTGTCCTTTCAGGGCGCCCCTTGCGGGCGTCAGGGAGATTGTACGCAGACCGCCCTGTTAGTGGCGCCGGCGGCTCTTGCCGCGCGCTCGCGCGCGTTTGCGGCGGGGCGCCCGCGCGGGCGGCGGCGGCGAGTCCAGCAGCGCGGCGATGGCGTCGAGCTCCGCGGGGGTGTTGGCGTTGCGGAAGCTGCGGAGATCGGGATCGACGCGCGCGAGCCGGTCCTCATCAAGGGCGCGGACATCGAGCGCGGCGAAGGCGTCGATGACCTTGTTCCCGCCGGCTTCCAGCGCCGCCCTGGCGGCGACAAGGGCGGGCTCGCGGCGGTAGGCGGCGACCAGCGGCTGCCGGAAGCTGTTGACCTCGGGGAGGACGGCGTCATGCTCCTCAAGCGCGCCGAGGACGCCTTCGATGAGCGGCGTGGCAAGCAGCGGCGTATCGCAGGAGGCGGCGAAACAGACCGGCGAATCCGCCACGGAGAAGCCGGTCGCCAGACCGCCGAGCGGTCCGCGTTCGGGTTCGTGGTCCTCGACGACGGTCACGGGGATGGCGGGGTGCATGGGGGGCAGGGCCTGACCGGCGGCGGTGACGATGACGATCTCCCCGACGGCGGGCGCGAGGGCGTCGCGCACCCACTGGAGGAGGGGACGCCCTCGCAGGCTGGCGGAAGCCTTGTCGGAGCCGAAACGGACGCTCCGCCCGCCCATCACGATGACGCCCGCGACGGTCCCGCGCATGCGCGCAGGGTACGCGAGCGGCGCTCGCTATGATGGCGCGATGCGCTTCTTCCGGCGGCGTCCGCTGATCACGGAGGAGAACTACGGGCGGCTGATGACGTCATTCGGGCGGACCGTGGACGCGGACTCGCTGGTGGCGGGACCGGCGGAAGCGCTGGCGCAGCGGGTCACGGGGGAGCTGGCGGGGGCAGCGGCGGAAGCGGACGCGAAGCTGTACAAGGGCGCGGCGGTCTACCACCTGCGCCTGCTGGCGGGGGCGTGGATCCTCGCGCGCGAGGGCGGCGTGCCGAACGAGACGGCAGAGGTGTTCGAGGAAGCGGTGGCGTGGCGGTTCGGGGCGCGCGCGCTGCCCGAACGGCTGGGCAAGCTGGCGCGGGGAGAGACCGCGCGCGACCTCAGCCGCGACGAATAGCCCACAGGCTAGCGCTCGCGATCGAGGGTTGCGAGCCAGGCGCGTCCCCGAGGCGAGAGTCTGTAGCCGACCTTCAGGCTTTCGATTAGACCAAGCTCCTTGAGCTTGCGGACATCGCGCTTGAACGGTTGTGCGTCATGCCCCAGAGAGGCGGCGAGGTCTGGGGCGCGGACGCCGGGAGAGCCGTCGATGAGGCGCATGACGGCCTCGGTCCAGGGACCACGACGGCTGGCGCGGTCAAGGCGGCTGAGGCGGGCGCTGATCGCGGCGACGGCGTCAGCGTCGAGGGCGTCCTGCTCGCGGAGGGCGGCGCGAGGGTCATCGCCAGCGCGGTGGAGAGCGATCCGGTAGAGGTCGCCCTCGGGGCGGTGATTCAGTTCGGCGATAAGGGCGGCGCGGTCGGAGGCCCCCGCGAGGCGCGCGCCTCCCTCAGTTATGTCGTCTTCGTTAATCGCGTCAACCGCATCGATGGCAAGCACGCCGATAGCCGTACGCAGCTCCCCTCCGGCGCGCACGGTGGGGCGCTTCCAGCGGCGGAAGGCGAGCGTGATACGCCCCTCGGCGATCCCCGCAAGGACCTCGCGCTTCAGGAGCATCGGCGCAACGCGGGCTACTTCGAGGCGGCGGCGGCCACCGCCATGCCGCCTTCGACGCCGCTCGCGGCGAGCAGGGCGTGGATCGCGCGCGCCTGGGAGACGATGCGGCCAGCCTCCTCACGCACAGCCTGGCGCCCGTCGCAGAGCGCCTCTTCGGGGTTGCAGTGGATGTCGAACTCCAGCCCGTTCGCGCCCGCCGCCACAAAGCCGTAGGAGACGCGCTCCACGAGGGAGCGGTCGCCGGAGCTGTGGGAGGGGTCGGCGATGAGGGGCAGGTGCGACTTGCTGCGCACGAGCGGAATCATGGAGATGTCGGCGGCGAAGCGGGTTTCGGATTCGAATGACTTGATGCCGCGATAGCAGAGGATGACGTTCGGGTTGCCGGCGCCGGCGGGACGGCCCTCGCGATCGAGGCCGGACATGATGTAGGCGGCGGCGCACAGCCACTCATTCAGGTCATTCCCGAAGCCGTGCTTGAGCACGACAGGCGTGCGGAGGCGGGAGAGTTCTTCCAGCAGCGGAGAGTACTGGGCGCTGCGCGCGCCGATCTGGATAACGTCGATCCCCGCTTCCAGGAACGCGTCGAGATGGCGGATATCGATGAGCTCGCAGACCACGGGGAGACCCGTAGCGGCCTTCATGGCCCCGACGATCTCGAGGCCGCGGGCGATCTCAAGGCCGCGGTAGTCGTAGGGACTGGTGCGGGATTTGTCGACGAAGGCGCGGATGATATCGACGCCCGCGTCCCTGGACATGACGGCGGATTCGACCGCCTGTTCCTCGCTCTCGATGGCGCAGGGGCCGCCGAAAATGGTGAGGTTCCCGCCTCCCACGAGGGCGCCGTTCACATCGACGACGGTGTCCTCGTGATGGAAGTTGCGGCTGGCGTCCTTGTACTTCTCCGTGATGCGAATGACGCGATCGACGCCGGGGAGTTCGGTGACGCGCCCCTCATCGATGACGCCCGCCATCCCCTTGACGCCGATAACCACGCTGCCCGCCCCGACCATCGTCTGGCACTGCAGACCGTAGTCGCTGACGATTCGGTCAATCACGCGCCCGGTCTGTTCCTCGGTCGCGCCCTCGACCATGTGAATGATCATAATTGGTGGCTCTCCGTCCATTGTCGAACGCCCATCTTCCTATGAATGGGGGCAATAAACCAGTCACGCGCGCGCATACCGCCCTCCCGAGCGGGGATCAGAACAGGAGTTGGGTGAGGCGGCGCTGATACTCGCGCACGAGGGCGTTGTCGCTCCCGAGGATATCGAAGACGGCAAGCGTGGCCTTGCGCGCGGCCTCGCCGCTGAAGTGGCGGTTGAGGCGCACGGATTCGAGCAACTCATCGAGCGCCTCCTCGTAGCGGCCAAAGGCGGCGAGCATCACGCCCCAGCGGTAGCGCGCGCGGGGGTCATCGGGAGCGAGGCGGGCCTCCTGTTCGAGTTCGGCGGCGTCATGCTTCGCCGCGAACTCCTCCAGGAAGATGTGGTGGCGAAGGGCCTTGGCGCGGCGGTCATTGCCGGCGCGCTTAATCAGCTCCTCGGCCTCCTCCCGTTCATCGCGTTCAAGGAGGATGGCGGCGAGGCCGGTGAGGGCGTCGGCGTTGTGTCTGTCCTCTTCCAGCATCTCGCGGTATTTGGTTTCGGCGCCGGCGAGATCGCCGGAGGCGGCCAGATCCTCGGCTTCGGCGGCGGCCGCCTCCGCGGGCGAGGTCACGAGCTGGCCGAAGAAGGCGCGCACCTGTTCCTCGGGCAAGGCGCCCGCGAACTCACTGGCGACTTCGCCATCGACGAACGCCTTCACGGAAGGGATGGCCTGGATGCGATAGGTAGCCGAGGTCTGGGGATTGCGGTCGGTATCGAGCTTGGCGAGGAGCACGTCCTCACCGAACTCCTCCGCGACCGCTTCGATAATGGGGCTCAGAACGCGACAGGGACCGCACCACTCCGCCCAGAAATCGACGACCACGGGGCGGTTCTTCGATTCCTCGATGACGGCCTCGGCGAAGGTCTCGTCGGTGACTTCGAGGACGGGGGATGGGGCAGTCATGGGGCTACCTCGGCGTGTTCGGGGATAGGAGGAAAGGACTCATCCAGCTGGGCCGCCAACTCAACGGGGGAGCCGGCGGGAAGCTGACAGGCCATGTCTTCGCACAGCCAGGCGGCGGCGCCGTCCGCGGGCGCCTCCCGCCCCTCGAAGAGCGGGAGGCCGTTGGGGGCGGCGGCGGGAGCGAGGGCGAGCCCGGGCAGGAAGCGATCCGCGACCACGCGCTCGAAGGGGGCGCGCGCCTGCGGGGAGCCTACGATGGCGAGCTCTCGCGACGGGGCGGCGAGCAGATCGATGACCTGCAGGGTGGCGCCGAAGCCGGTGGCGGCGTCGAGAATGAGCGCCTGCGCGCCCGCGACAACCTCGCGGGCGATGGCCTCGCCATCGTCGCGGAGGCCGTAGCGCTGGAGCATGAGCGCCAGCTGCGCCGTCGCGGCGCCAGCGCTGGGCGTGGCCTGGTCAAAGCGCGGCTTCTGGCGGAAGAGCAGCTCCTCGCTGCCATCGGAGGTCTCGAAAAAGCCCCCGCCCTCAGCATCGTGAAAGCGGGCGACGATGACGTCGAGCAGGTCGTTCGCCCAGTCAAGGCGCTCACGATCCCCCGTCAGGCGGTAGAGCTCGACAAGGCCGAGGCCGTAGTAGGCGTAGTCCTCGAGCATCCCCTCGATGCGGGCGACGCCATCCTTCCAGGTGTGCAGCAGGACGCCCTCCGACCACATCCGCTCGCGCACGAAGCGGGCGTTGCGCTCGGCGACCTGGCGCAGGCGGGCGTCATCGAAGACGCGCGCGGCCTCGGCGAAGGCGGCCAGCGCGAGGCCGTTCCAGGAGGTCAGCGCCTTGTCATCGGTCCCGGGGGGGACGCGTTGGGAACGCGCTTCGAAGAGCGTCCGCCGCCAGCCATCGATGCGCTCGGCGGCGGCTCCGGGTTCGAGGCCGGCGGCGGCGGGCAGTGGGTCCGTACGGCGCGAAAGGACGTTGCGGCCCATGAGCTCGGGGTTATGGGGATCGTAAAAGTTGCCCTCGCGGGTAACGCCGAAGAGCTGGTTAAAGGCCTCCGCGTCATCGCCGAGGACGCCGGCGATCTGCTCGACGCTCCAGAGGAAGAACTTGCCCTCGATACCCTCGCTGTCGGCGTCCTGGGCGCTGAAGAAGCCGCCTTCCTCGTGGAGCATCTCGCGCTCCAGATAGGCGAGCGTTTCGCGGACGATGCGCTGGTGTTCGGAATCGCCGAAGAGCTGGAAGGCGTGCAGATAGACGCGGGCGAGGGCGGCGTTGTCGTAGAGCATCTTTTCGAAGTGGGGAACCAGCCACTGGACATCGACGCTGTAGCGGGCGAAGCCCCCGCCGATCTGGTCATACACGCCGCCGCTGGCCATACCCCAGAGGGTGCGTTCAAGCATGGCGCGGATGCGATCGCGCTGGGGCTCATCGGCCCGGGCGGCGCGTCCCAGGAGGAACTCGAGGTTCGCGGGCGCGGGGAACTTGGGGGCTGTGCCGAACCCGCCCCAGACATCGTCGGCGGAGCGCAGCATGGCGCCCACGGCGTCGCCGGCGATAGCGGGGTTGAAGGCCTCCTCGGGGGCGGCGCGGGCGGCGGCCTCCGCGAGCTGCTCGCTGATCGAGGCGGCGGAGTTGACGATGTCCTCGCGGCGTTCATCCCAGGTTTCGCCAATGGTCTGGAGAAGGCGGGGGAAGCCGGGGCGTCCGTGAGCGTCGGCGGGCGGGAAGTAGGTGCCGGCGAAGAACGGCTGGCGGTCAGGCGTGAGGAACACGGTCATGGGCCAGCCGCCCTGACCGGTCAGGGCTTGAACGGCGGCCATGTAGACGCCGTCGATGTCGGGGCGCTCCTCGCGATCGACCTTGATGTTGACGAAGCGCTCATTCATGAGGTCCGCGATCTCGTGTGACTCGAAGGACTCATGCGCCATCACGTGGCACCAGTGGCAGGTGCTGTACCCGACGGAGAGGAGCACCGGCTTGTCCTCCGCGCGGGCTTTCTCGAAGGCCTCCTCGCCCCATGGATACCAGTCCACGGGGTTTTCGGCGTGCTGCAGGAGGTAGGGGCTGGTTTCGCCCGCAAGACGGTTCGGCATCGGGCTAGTGTACGGGGGCTCACGCTTTGGCGATTGCCCCGAGGGGGCGGGCGGCCCACAGTGAGGCGGTGCTGGAACGCGAACTGGAAGTGGCGACCGCGGCCGCGCGTCGCGCCGGGCGGGAAGTCGCGCGGATGCGGGAGGATGGGCTCCGCTTCGGACGCAAGGGCGGCCATGAACTCGTCTCCGAGGCCGACATCCACGCCGCCGAGATCCTGCGCGAGGAGCTGACGGCGCCGTTCCCGGACACCGGCTGGCTGAGCGAGGAGCATCGCGATACAGCGGAGCGGCTCGACCGCGAGCGGGTCTGGATCGTGGACCCCATCGACGGGACGCGGGAGTACCTGCAGGGGCTCCCCGAATACGCGATCTCGGTAGGGTTGGCGGTGAAGGGAACGCCAGCGCTCGGCGTCGTGCACAACCCCGCGACGGACGAAATGCACGCCGCCATCTCCAGCGGGGACGCGCCAGACCACGCTCCGCCTGTTATGCGTGAACGCGCGTACCTCACGCTCGTTGGACGCGGCGAGGACCTGCTGGGGGAGGTGCCGCCCCTTCCCGGGGAGGCGCGCACGCGACCGCTCGGGAGCATCGCCTACCGGCTGGCGCTGGTGGCGGCGGGACGGGGCGACCTGACGGTCACGTGGCACGCGCGGCAGGAGTGGGACGTCGCCGCGGGCGCGGCCCTCTGTCTGGCGAAGGGGCTCACGGTAACGGACGTCCTGGGCGAGCCGATCGCGTTCAACCAGCCCCGCCCCGTCGTGCGGGGGCTGCTGGTAGCGGAAGCGGGGCTGCACGCGCGCGTCCTCGACTCCTTCCGGCGCCTGACGCGGTAGGCGCGCAAACGGCTAGGATGCGCGCGGGAGCACCACGATGAGCATACGAATCGGGTTAGGGGCGGCGCTGCTGCCGGAGACGACGCCGGCGGCGTTCTTCCGCTGGGTCGACCTCTGCGAAGAGAGCGAGGTGGACTCGATCTGGCTGAGCGAGCGGCTGGCCGGCCCCCAGCGAGCGCTTGAGCCGATGACCGCCATGGCCGCGATCGCGGGCGCCACCCGGCGGCTGAAGTTCGGCATGAACGTCGTGCTCCTGCCCCTGCGCGATCCGCTGGTTCTGGCGAATGAGTGCGCGACCATCGACTACCTCAGCGACGGGCGCCTGTTGCCCGCCTTCGGGGTGGGAGCGCCGAACGCCCCGGAGTGGCGCGCGACGGGCCGTGACCCGCGCGGTCGCGGCGCCATGGCGGACGAGATGATCGACCTGATGACGCGGCTCTGGGAGGAGGACGAAGTCACCTTCGCGGGGGATCACTTCCAGTACGAGAAGGCCTCGATCGCGCCGCGACCCGCGCAACAGCCCCTGCCGCTCTGGATCGGCGGGAGCAGCGACGCCGCCGTCAGGCGGACGGCGCTGCGGGGCACGGGGTGGCTGGCGGGGGTCCAGACGCCGGCGCAGGTCGCGCCCGTCATCAGGAACATCAAGGCGGCGACGGCGCAAGCGGGCCGCACGATCGACGAGGACCACTATGGGGCGGGCTTCCCCTTCCGGTTCGGGACCTGGGATGACGAACCGATCGCGAGGGCGGCGAAAGCGTACAGCCGCTTCGCCGCCCTCGACCCACAGGCGCTCTTCGCCGTGGGGGGCGCGAAGGAGATCGTCGCGCGAGCGCAGGAGTATGTGGCCTGCGGCGTCAGCAAGTTCGTACTGCGACCGCTGACGGAGTCGGATGCCGACGCGTACGCGCAAACGCAGCGGCTGATCGAGGAAGTCCTGCCCGCCGTTCACAGCGGCTAGCCGGGCCGCCGGACGCAGGCTATCCCGTTATGTCGCTGCGCTGCCGCCGCGCGGTGGCTGTGGAGCGAGGCGGAAGTAGTAGCAGTCCTCCCCCGGACGCCCATCCGCGATGGCGACGTTCGGTCCGAGCAGGGCTACCACATCCTCGCGGCCGGCGATGGCGACGAGTTCACGGCGGTCCCAGGCGGGTACGCGCGCATTCTTGAGGACGCCGCTCACCTTGCGACGCACGCCCCGATAGCGCAGACGGTCGCCGGGGCGGAGCGCGCGGAGGCGGAGCGCCCCCTCGATGGCGTCGGTGGGGACGGCGGCGGTCGGGGGAGCGTCCTCCCCGCTGACGAACGGCTCGGTCGCGGCCTGAACGACGCGATCGTGGGCCGTGGCGGCGCCAGGGATGTTCAGGAACTGCTCGTCAATCGCTGGCGGCGTCTGCTGCCCGTCGGTGAGACGAACCAGCCCCGCCGACGCCTCGATGGCCAGCCCTCCGAAGGCGACCCGCCCGCCGCCGCCCGCGAGCACGGAGTCGAGATTGCGAAGGCGGGTGCGGTTCGCATCCACCTCGACCTTGAGGAAGGCCGCTTCGCGTTCGAGCAGGAGCAGTCGCGCCTCGCCGCCGAGCTCCCTGACGGCGGCAAGGTCGAAGACGACCGCGCCCGGGACGCGATCGCGGGGCTGGACGCGATCGGCTGACGCCTCGACGGAACGGAAGAGTTCGCGGGCGCTTTCGGCAAGGCCAAGGATGGCGGTGTCGATCGCGGGGTTCTCCTCGCGCAGTTGCGGCAGAACCGCATGGCGGATGCGGTTGCGCGTCGCCTCGACCTCCGCATTCGTCGGATCCCGCCGGTAGTCAACGCCCGCGGCCTCGCAAACGGCGACCGTGTCATCCCGCGCAAGGGTCAAAAGGGGGCGGATGAGCGGCAGGGAGGGCATGCCGGGAAGGGGCGCGCTGGGGAGCATGCCCCGCATCCCGCGCACGCCGCTCCCGCGCAGGATGTGGTGGAGCACCGTCTCGACAAGGTCATCGGAGGTATGGCCGGTCGCGACGGCGGCGGCGCCCTGGCGCTGGGCGGCGAAGGCGAGGAACTGGTAGCGGAGGCGCCGCGCGGTCTCCTCGACGCCCATACGCATTTCGCGCGCGGCAAGGCGCACATCGCCCTCGCCGGTCATGCAGGGAACGCCGAGACGCTCGCAGAGGTCGGTGACGAACTCCTTGTCGGCGGCGGAATCAGGCCGCAGCTGGTGGTCGAAGTGGGCGCCGACGACCTCGAAGCCGTGCGCGTTCCCGAGTTCGTGGAGGAGCAGGAGCGCGGCGACGGAGTCGGGACCGCCGCTGACGGCGACGACGAGCTTCGCGACGTGGCGGAAGAGCCGCTCACGCCCGGCGAAGCGCCGCACACGCGCAAGGGGGGAGGGAACGCGGGCGGGCACTACCTGGGGAAGAGGCGTTCCCACCACTCACCCGGGGGATCTTCATCCGGAGGCGGGGGCGGGCTGAGCACGACGAACGCGGTCTCGCCCTCGCGGGTGTAGCCGAGCTCACGCCGCGCCGCCTGCTCGACGTAGGCGTCGGAGACGACGTAGTCGTACACCGCGAGGAGATGGTCGCGCCGGGAGCGGAGTTCCTCGATCTCGGCGAGGGCGGCTTCATGATCCTCGTTCTGCTGCCGTTGGCGCACAGTTCCGGATGAAGCGGTGTAGACGAAATAGCCAGCAAGCAGGAGACAAACCAGCAGAAACAAGGATGTCTTCGTGACTACCGGAGCAGGCATCAACCCCAACCTAGGGGCGGCCACGCCAAGATTCAAGGGGCGGGGGCGCCGCCTTCGGAGAGATGGCAGCGGTCGTTCAGCGTACGCAGAGAGGCCTGTCCGGCGCGCACGGAGAGCGTGGAGACCGAGGCGAGCCCGACGCTGAAGGCGCGGAAGGCGGCGATTTCGAGCCCGAGCAGACGGCAGAGCAGGAGGCGCACGACGAAGTTGTGCGAGACCGCGACGACAGCGCTGTCCTCGGGGAGGGCGCGCAGTTCGGCGATGAGCGGCTCGAGGCGGTCGGCGACCTGCGCGAGGCTCTCTCCGCCGGGCATCATGACCTCCGAGGGATCAGCCGCGCGCCAGGCTTCAAGGAAACGCGGGAAACGCTCCCGCATCTCGGCGAAGGGCATCCCCTCCGTCTCCCCCACATCCATCTCGATGAGTTCCTCGCGGACCTCGCAGGGAACGCCCGTTCGCTCGGCGAGTCCGCGCGCCATGGTCGCCGCGCGCGTGAGGGGGCTGGTGAAGATGCGGTCGATTGGCTCGGCGGCGAGGCGCTCGACGGCGGCGGCGGTCTGGCGGCGGCCAGAATCGGTGAGGGGCGGATCGGCCACGCCAAGCCCGAGACCGTCGCGGTTGTGGGCGGTCTCGCCGTGGCGAACAAGCAAGAGCCTCATTCGTACTGTCCCTTCGTTCGCCAGGCTTCGAGCGCGGCGGATGGTTCCTCCAGCACGAGTCCGACGCGCACATAGCGGTCCACTTCCGCCAGCGGGAACAGGGCCGCGACCAGCTGCTCCGGACGCACGGTTAATTCCTGACCGCAGCTCAGGCGCGCTTCCACGGCAAGCCCCTCCCCCTCGCCGGTCACGGCGATGGACAGGGAGGCGACGGCGGCGCGGAGGTCATACTCACGCGCCTTCTTCCCCTCGCGCGCCTGCCGCCAGGGAAACTGCTCGGTGGCGAGAAAGGCGTTCACGGACTCGACCGCCTGCTCGCGCGCAATCCCTTCGAGGCCGGCGCGGTAGTCAGCCCAGCGCAGGAGCGTGGGGAGCGCAGGGAGTCCGGGGGCGACTTCGCTGACAGCGCGGAGGCCGAGGTCCGCTGCTGTCTGGGCGCTGAGTTCGGCGGTAAAGCGGTCGAGCGGGACGCGTTCCTCCAGCAGGACCTCCATCACTTCATCCTCACCGATGAAGCCGAGCGGCAGGGGCGCGGCGAAGGCGATTCTGGGGTGGGGCGTGAATCCCTGCGAGTAGCACAGGGGCAGGTTGGCGCGACGGATGGCGCGTTCCCAGTAACGGAGCACGTCGAGGTGGGAGATGTGGCGCACGCGCTCGCCCTTGCGAAAGCGGGCGCGCACGCGCTGGCGAGCCTCGCTCACACCGTCTGACCCTGCCCGACGAGCTGCTCGGCGGCGGTGTGGGGATCCAGCGAGCGTCCCGCGACCCGCCCCACGAGTTCGCCGAGGACGTCTTCCGAGGTTCCCGCGCGGATGCGTTCGAGAAGGATGCGCTGGGCGACGGAGAGCACCTGGTGACGCGCTTCCTGACGACGGTGCGCCTCGAGCTCACCTGAGCTCTCCAGCCAGGCGCGGTGCGCATCAAGCGCGTCGACGAGCTCGGGGACGCCTTCTCCCGTGGTCGCCACGGTCGAGAGGATGGGGACGTCGCGGCCCTCGCTGGGGGCGAGCGAAAGGAGCGCCCGCAGCTGGCTCACGAGGACGTCCGCGCCGGGGCGGTCAGCCTTGTTCACGACGAGGATATCGGCGATCTCGATGATGCCCGCCTTGAGCGCCTGAATGTCATCGCCCGTGCCGGGATTGTTCACAAGCACGGTAGTGAGGGCGGTGCCCGCGATCTCGACCTCGTCCTGGCCGGCGCCGACGGTTTCGATGAAGACGTAGGGGAAGCCGAAGGCGTCCATGACCGCGACGACGTCATCGATGGTGGGCGCGAGGCCGCCGAGCGCCCCGCGGCTGGCCATGCTGCGCACGAAAACGCCGGGATCGAGGACGAGGTCCTGCATGCGGATGCGATCGCCGAGGATGGCGCCCTCGGTAAAGGGGCTGGATGGGTCGACGGCGATCACGCCAACCTCGTGGCCCCGCCGCCGCAGTTCAGCGGCGAGCGCCCCAGTGAGGCTGCTCTTGCCGGAGCCCGCGCCGCCGGTGACGCCGATGGTGTGGGCGCGTCCCGAGCGGGGGTAGAGCTGGCGCAGGTACTCGCGCCCCTCAGACGTGCCGTTCTCGACACGGGTGAGGATGCGCGAGAGGGCGCGGCGCTCCCCCGCGAGGAAGCGTTCGATCAGGTCGCTCACCCGGACGAGGCGACGTCGTACACGTACGACACGATATCGCGGGTGTTGGCGCCGGGGCGGAAGATGGCCGAGAAGCCCATCGCCTCGAGCGCCTCCGTGTCTTCCTCGGGAATGATGCCGCCGCAAAAGAGCGCCACATCGTCGAGGCCGCGGGACTTCAGCTCCTCCACGATGCGGGGGAAGAGTTCGAGGTGGGCGCCGGAGAGGATGCTGAGGCCGACGACGTCGACGTCCTCCTGGAGAGCAGCTTCGGCGATCATCTGGGGCGTCTGGCGGATGCCGGTGTAGATGACCTCGCAGCCGCCATCACGCAGGGCGCGGGCGACGATCTTGGCGCCCCGATCGTGGCCGTCGAGGCCCGGTTTGGCGATAAGGACGCGAATCTTCTGGCCGCTCGTGGTTTCAGGGGATGCCGTCATGGTTCTGCTCCTGTCTGTGGTGGGGTCAGGATCGCTCGACCAGCTGCAGGTTGACGCCGAAGGACGAGCGGGGCGAAACGAAGGCGACGCCGCCAGCGGGATCGCCGGCGCGGGCGCCAGCGGCGCGGAGGGCGTCCACGGCGGCGCGAACGTCCGCGACGGCGAGCGAGAGGAGGAACGAGCCCTCGCCTCGCTCAGCGGCGAACGTCGCGACCGGCCCTTCCTCGCCGGTGGGGCGGATGAACTCGAGGTGCGCGTTCCCCGCGAGCATGAAGGCGTTCTCGATGCCAAGCGCCTCGACCTTGCCGCCGAGATCGGGATCGAGGGTGAAGCCGAAGTGGCGCTCATAGGTCGCGGCGGCGGCGGCGATGTCCCGCACGACGATGCCGATGTGGTCGATGCGCGTCGCGAGCGCGTCCTCGCGGGGACCGACATGGGACTCCTCGACGGGCGTCGCGTACTCGATGAGCACGCCATGGTTCGATTTGGGGTGGAGGAAGCCGATCATGCCCGCCAGCCCTGCGCGCGGCGTCTCGTCGATGAGCTGCACACCCGCCGCCGCCGCCGCCGCCAGGTCAGCGCCGCAGTCATCGGACTCGAAGCAGACGTGGTGCAGCCCCTCGCCGCGTGAGCCGAGGAAGCGGGCGACGCCGGTATCGTCGCGGGTGGGTTCGAGCAGCTCGATCTCGGCGTCGCCGCAGGGGAGAAGCACGCCACGAACGCCCTGGTCCTCGATCACGCGGTCGACGCTGACGGGAAGCCCGAGGATGTCCCGATAGAAGCCAAGCGCGTCATCGGCGCTGCGGACGACGACGCCAACGTGATGGATCTTGCTGAGCATGGCGCTCCCTACGCGTTTGCCGCTTCGGCGGCGGTTGCTTCGCGCACGCCGGACATGCCGGCGAGGTAGGCGGCGATGACATGCCAGTGCTCGCGGTCGTGCTGGGCGACGGACTGGAGCAGGCGGTGGGGAACGCGCCCCTCTTCCCCGATGGCGTCGTCCTCGAACTCCGCGACGATAGCGAGCAGGCGCTCGCGCCCGGCCCTGAGCTGTTCCAGCACGCTCCAGAACGTAAGGCTGCGCTTGCGCTCGACGTGGTCCTGATTCCAGGCGTCGACGCGTGCGTTCTCGAAATCGAGGATGGCGGGGCGGCGGTCTTGCCGGACATCGCGCAGGGCGCTCACAATCTCGGCCTCCCAACTGGCGACGTGGCCAACGATGTCCTTGAGCGACCACTCATCGATCATGGGGCGCTCGATATCGCGGATGCGGCAGGTCTCGATATTGCGCAGAAGCTGGTTGCGCTCGAGTTCGAGCTCGCCGAGCAGGCGGCGGCGATCGTCAGCGAAGCTGCGGGTGTCATCCTCGGGCATCAGACGACCACGATTTCGCGATACTCGCCCCAGGCGCGGCGCAGGGCGTGGCTGATTTCGCCCAGCGTGGCGCGCGCCTCGACGGCGGCGACGATGAGAGGAATGAGGTTGTCCGTTCCGCGGGCGCCCGCTTCGAGGTCGGAGATGGCGGCGTCAGCGGCGGCGTTGTCACGCTCCGCGCGGAGCGCCTGCAGGCGCTCGACCTGGCGGCGGCCAATGGAGGGATCGACGCGCAGGAGTTCGGGCGGCTCCTCGCCGCTGACGGTGAAGTCGTTGACGCCCACGATGACGCGGTCCTTGTCCTCGATCTCGCGCTGGTAGCGGTAGGAAGCCTCTTGTATCTCGCGCTGCTGGAAGCCCTGTTCCAGCGCGGCGGGAGCGCCGCCAAGGTCCTCGATCGTCTTCAGGTAGTCACGCGCCTCGCCTTCGAGACGGTCGGTCATGGACTCGACGTACCAGGAACCGCCGAGCGGGTCGATGACGTCGCCGGCGCCGCTCTCGAAAGCGATGACCTGTTGCGTGCGGAGCGCGATCTGGACGGCGTTCTCGGTAGGCAGGGAAAGGGCTTCATCCATTGAGTTGGTATGGAGGGATTGCGTCCCGCCGAGGACGGCGGCGAGGGCCTGCAGGGTGGTGCGCACGATGTTGTTCTCGGGCTGCTGGGCGGTCAGGGTGGCGCCGCCCGTCTGCGTGTGGAAGCGCAGCATCATCGAGCGCGGATTCTGCGCCTCGAAGCGCTCCTTCATGATCGTGGCCCAGATACGGCGCGCGGCGCGGAACTTGGCGACCTCTTCCAGCAGGTTGTTGTGGCAGGCGAAAAAGAAGCTCAGGCGTCCCGCGAAGGCGTCGACATCGAGCCCCGCGGCCACGGCGGCGTCGACGTAGGCGATGCCGTTGGCGAGGGTGAAGGCGATCTCCTGGGCGGCCGTGCAGCCCGCTTCGCGCATGTGGTAGCCGGAGATGGAGATGGTGTTCCAGCGGGGCGCGCTCTCCGAACAGAAGCGGAACACGTCGGTGATGAGCCGCATGCTGGGCGTGGGCGGATAGATCCACGTCCCGCGCGTGATGTACTCCTTGAGGATGTCGTTCTGGACGGTGCCCCCGAGCTTCTCGACGGGCACGCCCTGTTCCTTGCCGACGGCGATATAGAGGGCGAGCAGCACGGCGGCCGAGCCGTTAATGGTCATCGAGGTGGTGACGCGATCGAGGGGGATGTCCCGGAAGAGGGTGCGCATGTCGTCGATCGAGTCAATGGCGACGCCCACCTTGCCGACCTCGCCCATAGCCATGGGGTCATCGGAGTCATAGCCGATCTGGGTGGGGAGATCGAAGGCGACGGAGAGGCCGGTCTGGCCCTGATCGAGGAGGTAGCGGTAGCGCTCGTTCGATTCCTCGGCGGTGCCGAAGCCGGCGTACTGGCGCATGGTCCAGAGGCGCCCGCGGTACATGGTGGGCTGAACGCCGCGGGTAAAGGGGTACTCGCCGGGGAAGCCGATGTCGCCGTTCGCGGGGACGTCCTCGGAGGTATAGACAGGGTCGAGGGCGACCTCGCCGGTGGTGCGGAACGACTCAGCGCGCTCGGGATTGCGCTCAACCGCCTTGCGGTACGTCCCTTCAAGCCACTCCTGTTTTGATTGGCTGGGCATCTCGTTATCCGTGGTCCTTCCGGGCGTGGCGTTGCGCGCGAATCCACGCGCGCCGTTCGCGCAGGGCAGTATATCCCGCCCGGCGGTTAGGGTGACTGGCTCCGCCGCCCAGCGCTAGCGAACCTGCCGGAAAAAGGCGCGGATGTCGGCGAGCAGGCGGTCCGGCTCTTCGAGAGCGGCGAAGTGGCCGCCCTCCGGCATTTCCGTCCAGTGGACGAGGTTGTAGGCGCGCTCGACCCAGGAGCGGGGCGTCATCCAGACCTCCTTCGGGAAAGCGGCGACGCCGGTGGGGACGGGGATGCGTTCGGGACTGGGGACGCGTCCGCCGACCCCCTCGGCACGCGCTTCGTAGTAGATGCGGGCGGCGCTGGCGGTGCTGTTCGGCGCCCAGAAGAACATGATATTGGTGAGCAACGTGTCCTTCGAAAAACGCGACTCGACATCGCCGCCGCAATCGCTCCAGGTGCGGAACTTCTCCGTAATCCAGGCGGCGACGCCGGCGGGGGAGTCAGCCTGCGCGACGCCGAGGGACTGGGGCTTCGTGCCCTGAACATTGCTGTAGCCGGTCTCGGAGGCCTGAAAGGCGCGCCTCGAGGCGATGCCCGCCTGGTCCGCCTCGTCGGGATTCTCGGGAGGGCCGGCGATGACGAAGTTGAGGTGGAGGCCGCTGAGATTGCCGGCATGGGCGGCGCCCAGTCGCGTGCCGATGATGGCGCCCCAATCCCCGCCCTGGGCGCCATAGCGCTCATAGCCAAGTTCGACGGTCATGAGATGGTCGAGGGCGCGGGCGATGCGGGAGGGGCCCCAGCCGCGCTCGCGGGGCTTGCCGCTCCAGCCGAAGCCGGGGATGGAAGGGATGACGACGTCGAACGCGTCGGCGGGGTCGCCGCCATGGGCGGCGGGATCAGTGAGGGGCCCGATCAGGTGGAGAAACTCGAACATGGAGCCGGGCCAGCCATGCGTGAGGAGGAGCGGGTGCGGGTTGGGCCCGCGGCCGCGGACATGCCAGTAGTGAATGTCGACCCCGTCGACCTCGCAGAGGAACTGGGGCCAGGCGTTCAGGGCCGCCTCCTGCGCGCGCCAGTCATACGCGTTGCGCCAGTAGTCGCAGAGCTCGCGGATGTAGGCGACGTCGGCGCCGTACTCCCAGCCGGTATCGGGGATGGCGTCGGGCCAGCGGGTGCGGTCGAGACGCTCGCGGAGGTCATCGAGCGCACGGTCGGGAACATCGATACGGAAGGGTCGCGGCGGCATGGGGGAGACTATAGGGATGGCCGCCAGCCCCCGCTACGACGGCGCGACGGAGGCGCCGGTCCGCCGGCGGCGAGCGTCCAGGCGGGAAGGGCTGTACAGTGGCAGTCTGTATCTGAGGCGCACGGAGGGCAGTGAGCCTGGGGGAGCCCCCGACTAGGAGCCCTCCGCGGCGCCGTCAGAGTTGAGAACGTAGGTTTAGACGGAGTCTGCGCCGTCGCCGGAAAAGTGTATGGATACGTTGCTCCCTGAGCGATCGACAGGCTTGGGCGCCCGGTGCTGAACCTTCACCACCTCCAGATTGACCCGCTGCTTCTGGCGGCGATCTACGGACTTGGGCTTGGGACGGTGGGAGGAAGCGCGCTCTCGATCATGAGCCCCTTCTCGCGCAGCGACGGGCACGCCCTCGAGGCGACGCTGTTGCTCATCGTGTTCGGCGTGCTAGCCGCGGGCGGCGGCGCCTACGTGCTGGAGAGCTGGACGACTTCCGGAATCGTCGCGGGGACGTTCCTAGCGGGACTGGGCGTGGGAATCTTCGTGTTGCTGCGGAGTCGCAAGCGTAATGGCCCACGCGATACATATCTCAGCCCCGAGGAAATTTGGCGGCCCAAGACCAGGGACGATTGCTGGATTCTCGTCACCGGATCAGAGGCGGCGGGCAAGACCACCCTGATCGAGCACATGACCGAGGCGGCGGCGCAGGCCCGCCACCTTCGCCAGGCGGAGTGTTTGCGGATCGGCGAGGACAGAGGCGTCCACGTGGTTGAACTGCCACTGCGGACAACCACGGGGGGGCGTACAAAGCTGCGTTTCTGGGAGAGACAGTGGAAGCAGACAGGAGAGCCCGCGCCCGCTGACCTTGACGGCGTCGTGATGGTGATCGACCCCACCAGCGTCAGGGGCGCCGCCGAGAGCTTCCCCGAAGCGCTGAAGGTGAAGAACGCGCCCGAGGTCGACGTGGCCACACGGACCATCGCGCTTGACGCATCACTGGCCAAGGCGGGGCGCAAGGTCGAGGCCTGGCACATCATCACCAAGGCTGACCTTCTCCGCTTCTCGATCAAGGATTCGCTGGTAAATCTCGTGAAAGCAGGGCCTGGCTGGCACGAGCAGTTGAAGGGTTTCACCGTCGTGGGCAGGCGAGACCTCGTCACGAGGCTTGGCGTCGACACCAGCAAGGAGTGGGCGGCGCTGGACGAGGGGCTTGGAAGCCCCTTCCTCGCCTACAAGGGGCGGGACGCCTCCGGAAGCGACGCCTTCGGGGGAAGTGAGCTGCTCAGCGCCATCATCGAAACGTTGGCGCGAGACGCACTATGGCAGAGAGGATAGGCGACCATGGTTTTTGAGCGATTCGGGAAAAAGCCAAAGCGCTACTCAAGGCGCGTCGAAGAGTTGGCGAATGAGCTTGGCGTTGACCTCGATGGCGTCGAGGGCAGCGGCGAAGGCGGCGAGATCACTGCCGCTGACGTCCTCAGCGTCGGCTTGCCATCCGGCGATGAAGAGGCGGGATACGGGGAGAACGCCGGCGTCCACGCCGAGGATGACAACGAAGCAGCCGAGGCCGAACCCTACGACGACAGTGCGGGCGCGTTTGCGGACTGGGACGCCGAACCCGACTACAGCCATGAGGCGGAGTTTGCAGAGCGGGATGACGAGGCCACAGGTGCAGAGGTGGAGGTCGCCCCGCCAGAGGCAGTCGAGGGCACCGCTACGGAATCCAACGACGGCAGTGAGTCCGCGGTCGAGGACCAGGATGACGCGGCGACCCATCCGCTCGAGCAGTTCCTCACCCAGCGTGAGCCCGGTGAAACCGTGGTCGAGGACCGGGATGACGAGGACACGGAGGCAGAGGTGGAGGTCGCCCTGCCAGAGGCAATCGAGGACACCGCTACGGAATCCGACGAGGGCAGTACGGTCGAGCCTGAGGACCAGGATGACGAAGAGACGGAGGAGTCCGTTCTCGGGGAACAGGCTGACGAGGCGGCGATCGTCCCACCATCGGCGGCCGAGACTGCCGTAGCGGGCGAGTCCGCCCCTGCGCCCTTCACGCGCTGGACCGATGAGCTGAACCGCTACGCCCGACGGCTGGAGCGCGCGCACGCGGGTACCCTCGCCGGCGTCGTTGCACACTACGCAGCGCGCGTCGAGGGCGTTCAGGCAGGAAGGCTGCCGCCCTCCGCCGCGACGGTTCCGGCGGGAATCGAGCCCGCGATGGTCGGGGAGGCGCTCGCGACCGGCCGCGCCCGACGGACATTCGAGCTGGTCATCGAGATAGCGCGGAACATCCTCATTTTCGCCCCCGTGCTCGTGGCCTGGCTCAAGATCCGAACGGGGGGCGGGAACATCGACGGCCTCGAGGACATGGTCGGCACCGCGCTGCTCGTCGTCGTCCTCATCAGCGCGCTGATTGGCGTCCACGTCCTGCTTGGCTTGCTGCGACGGCAAACCACGTCACGGGCCGAACGGATATCGCGGGACTTCGCCGCCGCCCTGACAAGCGCGTCGATGGAAGCGTCCACACAGCAGACGGAGACGGCGGAAGCGGCCATCGTCGCCTTTGCGAAGGCGGGACAGGAGCTGGCCGAGAGCCTCCGGGACGCGGGCGACTCGCTCGCAGGGGTAAAGGAGCTGGTGACGCTCCTGCGGCCAATCTCCCAAATCGGGACCCAGATCGAGGGAATGCGACACGAGCTCTCGACTGCGATCAGGACGATGGACAAGACCGCTCGGACCCTGAGCGAGATCGACAAGAACCTCGCTCCCACGTCAGAGAGTCTCGGGGTCACGGCCAGGAAACTGGACATTCTGACGGAACAACTGACCCAAACCGGCAAGCAGCTTGATCGCATGGCGGAGGGTTTCGCCGACGGAGGCGTCGCCATGGAGGGGGCAGCGGATGACTTCGAGGAAGCCGTCAAAGCGCTGACCCTCATCGGGGACCGGGTGCTTAAAGAAATGCAGACGTCCGACGGGGCGCGGAGCCGCTCCTGATGGATGACGAAGGCCTCGGAATCGCGGGCTGGCTCTTCGCGGACCTCGTCCTGGTGCTGGCGTTCGTGTTCATCGCCCTCAGCGGCGGCGACGACGAAGACGCTGTCGCCGCCCTCGCTCCCACGCCGACGCCAACCCCCACCGCCACACCCACACCGACGCCAACTCCAACAGCGACGCCCACTCCCAGCCCAACGCCGACGCCAACTCCCACGCCAGTCGCCGCCTGCAACTACCGAAGCGACCTCCGCTTCGACCAGATCGTGCTGCGCGATATAACGCTTGGGAACGTCACAAGCGATCACATCCTGAACGGCTATGTCCTCGAAAACCGGGAGAAGAGCCAGGAAGGGGACAAGCTCGATATAGAGCCAGGCGACAGGGTGGAGAATGAGGCACTTCGGTTCCTCCAGCAACGCCAGCGGGACGGCTTCAGGATCGCCCTCGTCGAGACATACTCCCACAACAGGCAAGGAAGCGGTCACGTTGCTCTATCAGAGAAAGTCATCGACGTCCTCTTCGATACACTGAAAGAACATTTCTCTTCCCGAGTCCCCATTCTGGCGGACGAGGATGTCCGCCAGAGCCGCACTGGCGCCTACCTCTGGACGACGACGTTCGAGCCGGGCGAGGTGCGGATTAACCTCTTCTTCGTCACGCCCCCCGATGAGGACTGCGAGTAGCTAGAAGTCGCGCTCGTCTGCTCGCTGACGGCGGTGGAGTTCAATGTCCTCGGCAAGGTCCAGGATCGCTTCGCCGTCGTCATCGACATCACGTTCGGGGGGTGTGGCGATGAGATGGCCGCGCCAATCTTCGCCGAGACGACTCACGCGCCTGACCACAAGCGGACCGAAGATGATCCATCGCAACATCACGGTGCGCGGGGCTGCGCCATCGTCGTCCCGATGAGGAGGAGCGCCCCGCCATGCGAATATGCCGAAGCGGACGAGATCATGAGCATCTTGTTTCGCACCGATGGTCTCGATGACGGCTAACTCGATCGGAGGAGCCTCCTCGTCACGACGGCGGCGGTCATAAGGCTGGGGTTGGCGCACGCTGTACGCACTGATGACGACGGGAACGGCGAGGAGCAGGATGACGGCAAGGATGATCCAGAGGAGCAGATTGGACCCGCCTTCCTCCGGTTCCTCCTCCACGACGGCGGGAGGCGCTGGCGTGGCTGTCGGCGAGGGCGTGGGCGTAGGGGGCGACGGCGTGGCGGTGGCGGCGGGAGTCGGGGTCGCGGTCACGAAGACGGAGGCGGGAATGGCGTCGCGCGCGACCTCGATGCGTCCGCGTGCTGGCCCGAGTTCGAGATATAGCGCGAATTCAGAATCCCCTGGCGCCGCCCTGATGGCGACCGTGAACTCGCGGCCGTCCGCGACGTGTTCGAGCGTGACCTGCTGCTGCACGATACGGCCCGCGCTCTGAATCTCGACCTCGTACGGCTGGGTCTCGACGCTGCGGGGGAACACCTCGCCGCCCGCAACCACGGTGAGGGGAACGCTGAGCTCGCCCGTTTCCTCGTCCCAGACTTGCTCGCCGACGGAGAACTCCGCGGCCTTGTAGTCGACGAATACCAGCGCGTCGGGAGCGGAGATGGGCGCCTCAAGGGTTAGCCGGTAGGAGCCACGATAGGGGCGGTCAGCGAAGCTCCAGATGTGCGCGCCGCCTTCGCGGGGACGGAACTCATCATGGCCGGGAGCGTCGTCGGAACGCAGCACATCACGCCCATTGTCGACGACCGTCACGCTCCCTTCGGGGACGCCCGTGATGAGGAACTGGACGCGCGTAAGCCCCCCGGGGATGTCGCAGTCGAACGGCTCTCGCTCATCGACGCGTTCGCAGAGGTCGATGGTGGGGTAGGCGCCGAGGATCTGTTCGGCGAGGCTATCCGCGTCCACGCTCCGAATCACGCGGTCGCAGGGACTGGCGGGGTCAAGGCCGCAACCGCCGGCGCGGCGCCAGTACGGCGACGCATCATCGAACCACTGATCCTGTTGGTCGAGCCCGATGACGATGAGCGTGACGCGCGTGTGCTGGTTGAGGTTCGCCCAGACCGTCCCCAACGCGCAGAGGTAGGCATTGGCCGCGCCCTTCTCCCGACTTTCCCCGAACGCCTCGGGGTCGGCGCGGACGGGGCAGGCCGCTGGGTCGGGCTGGTCAGCGAACTCCAGCACATCCTCCCCCGGGGCAGGGGCGCCGTCGGTCACGAGCACGACGAAGCGGCGGGCGCTATCGGAGCGGGGGTCGCGGGTACCCGTCGCGTCCGGACAGCCAGAATCCCGGGGCGCGGCCTCGCCGGTAACCGTCTCCCAGGCGAGGCAGAGCGCCTCGCGGAAGTCGGTGGCGTGGCGGGTGGCGGCACTGTCGCGCTCGGCCCGCAACACCGCCGCCAGCGCCGCGCCCCGCACGGAGGCGAGGGGCGAAAGTTCGTGCGCCTCGGAACCGAAGGAGATGGCGCCGATCTCGACGCGGTGCGGATCGTCCTCATCGAGGAACCGGTCCAGCACCTCGACGAGCCGGATGACGCCGTTATAGCGCTGCATGTTCGGATCGCTTCCGTTGGCGCCGAACATGGAGCCGGAGTCGTCGAGGGCGAAGACGACCTGTGTCGGCGGAACGTCCCCGCCGCCCTGGGCGCGCGCGCCAACGGGAGCGCCCACCACGAGCGCCGCCAGAACCACCGCCAGGATCGCGATCCGCATCAGCGGCTGGAGCCCGCCTTTCACATGCCCGTCATCAGCGTACTGCGGATGCGACGCCGCTCCTCGCCATCGATGAGGCGGCGCATGGCGCGGTTCCAGCTTTCGCGCGCCTTGTACGCCTCATCGCCAACAGCATCCATCTGTTCCACATCGTCATCGAGTACGCGGACCATATCCTCGCAGTCCGCCTCGATATTCCCCTCGTACCACTGCATGACAGCAGCGCGCTGCAAGCGCGCCACACGCCGGGGATCAGCGGCCCAGTCAGTATCAAAAAGGCGTGTCCCGTCATAGGGGGCACGGGTTGCGTCATCGTGAGTGCGGCTTGCCCCGTCAAAACGCATGAAGTCGCAAAAAGCATCGAACGCGGTAACCCAACCACGGCCGGACCCGAAAAATCGCGCGTCTGACACAGAACCAGGGGGAAACTCAACGAGGCCCATCGACGAGCCATCGAGATCGAGTTGAACCACGGTCTTCGTCTCCGGCCCCATCCCCTTACTAGTGGTCCGAAGATGGTTACGGGCACGGAGCAGGTAGAACAACTCAGCGTAGGTAGGACCACTAAGGTCGAGATCACTTCCGAGGAGGCGGGCTGTCACGACTGGCGCCAGCGGCTCGACGATGCCGCCCAATTCAATCTTTGTTGCAGCGAGAAGCTCTGGGAGTACTGTGAAGCAGGTATCGCGGGCAGTGGCTCCCTGCACTGCGCCCGTAGTGTTATAGTAGACCTTGCGAGATTTCTCTGCCTCGGTGGCGTTACCGATAATGTGGGGTGCCCAGGGTTGGCTCTTACCGTCAGCCCAGAGGTCCAGAAAGACAATTTGCTGCCCCAGCGAACCGACCACTTGACCATCCCCATAGGAACGCAAGACGCCTTTCACAGCCGGATCGAGCGCTGGATCAGCAAGCGCGTCTTTGAAACTGGCGAGAATAGCAAGGTCGCCGACATAGAGCTGGCGAAACAAAGGGGCAGCAGCGGCCACGTTCAGATCCACAGACGGACGGCGGGGGAGCTTCAGCCTGTTTGGTAGCTTCAACGTATTGAGCTTGCCCACGAGGGCGCGTGTAGCCGCTGCCCCATCGCCGCCCGCACAATGGGTGAGCGCTGCGACAAAAGTACCGGGGAGCTTCGCGCCTAGCTGCCAGTTAACAAGCTCCCAAAGCGCGTCATTCCAACTATCCGCGAGCGGAATTTTCGCATTAGCCTCTTCCCCTCCCTCAGGGGCAGTAGCGTCGAGAATGTCATCTACCTTGACATCTACAGGCGTGAACTGATCGCCATCGAGCGCCTGAAGCCGTATCGTGAGCGCGTCCACGGGGCGTGTGACACCGGGCGTGGCATCAACGCGAAGACGTCGGGCCATCTCCGGAATGATCCCCTTGGAAACTCCCTGATTCCCCTTGATACAATCTCCCACGGTCTCGTGAACATGCGCAGGCGCGTCCGCTGCAGCAACCGCGTCCGCTGCAGCCTTGGCATATAATCTCTTGTAGAGAGAATCGAGTTTATCGACGTCAGCGTGAATAGCCGCTATTTGGTGACGCAGCGCACGGAAAAACGCTGGTTTGCCCTCAGCGCGACACAACTCCTTATGGAGCCAGCGGATCGCGCGAATGCGATCTCTCTCACGGTATGCATCAAAAAGGTTCTCTTCGGCTTCCCTCCGAAGCGTGAGGAGATCCTTGCTTGAGCGGAAAAAGAGCCCCCAAGTCACGAGGCGGTACGCAAGAGGTGCCGCAAGAATAACTCCAATCCAGACTAGAAGCTCAGAAACCGCCGTCCCGCCAAACTCGCCGAATCGGGAGATGCTGTTCCAGAGCGGCTGAAGGAGCAGCGAGCCTGTCAAGAGGGCGGCAACCGCCGCCGCCAGACCCAAGCCTCGTTGTGGCCAAGAAAGGTCCTTGGATTTGGCGGCGCCTCCGGCAAAGGGCTTCACAAACCTAGCCGTGAGTGTCTTGATTCTGTCGTCAAGATCAGCTTCAGTCGCCCCCGGAATGAATTTCTCGTCATCAACGCGATCCTCGAGCTCGCGGGCTCTTTCATCGAGTTGCTCAAGCATGATCTTGACGTCAGCAATCCCATACGGACGGTCACTATCAAGATCACCACTAAGCCAGCCATCTGCCCCAAAGGCGCTCTCACGAAGCCACTCAGCGAATGCTCCTTCTTCCTCCTCGCGCATCCTGGGGATAGTCTTATCCAAGATCCTCTGGTTGCTCTGCGCGAACTTGTTCATATCTGTCGTAACTCTCGTGACGTAGCGCTGCCAATCCGGTGGAGAGGCGTCATAGTCAAGGCCGTGGGATACCCCGTTGTATTTATCCAGAGCGGATTCCTCAGCGATCCCGTCGATGAGACTCCTGGTATCTCTCTCTGAAAGTGGAGTGTTCCCAGGTACGGGCGCAAGAGAGGCTGAGCGCTGCCCAGCGAACCACGCACCTAACTTTCGCCCAGTGTCCGCACGGACATAGTCAAGAAGATCGACCGTGAGAGGAGCAGCGTTCCCAAGCGTCGAGCGAGGGGACCGGAGGCGATCGTAGGCATCCCTGAGCACCTGGGAGACCATTTTCCGTTGGAGTCGTAGTTTCGGATATTCGATGGTCGTGATAGCGCCAACATTTTGAAGGGGATTGGCTCCAACTTTCCCGTCGAGCTCACGAGCAGAGTTATCGGTGCTCAATATTCGGACCAAGGTTCCTGCTTCCTCAAACGCATCGCTGAGATGGATGGCTTCACGGCCACCGAACCAGTAGACGCGATTGAAGAGCCGGCCACCGGGGGCGTACTCAAGACCCCTCTGGGTTACAGGTAGTTGTCGAGGCAGAAAGCTCGCCTTCGGATCCACCCCATGGAGGAGTGAAAGCTCTCGAAGCAGCGCATACGTACCGGAGCGCCCTTTATCCGCTAGTTCCCTGTGATCGGGGTTGTCCTCAAGGAGGACTGTGCTGAATGCGTCGGGAGTAACAGCGACAAGATTTCTGGATGATGCTGGGTAGTTCGCTCTGAGCCAGAGAGCAAGCGGGATCACAGTACCTGCCCCTGTCCCACCAGCCGTGGATGTGATGAGATTGATTCGCGGAGGATCTCCATCAAGGACCCCATCAGCAATGGCGGCATTGATCAGGCGGCGGAGACTATTGCCAACCCCGGTACCTGCGATAGCCTGTGCGGGATCAAAAAGCGTTGAAAAAACAGCGAGCCCATGCCCTCGAAGGGCATAGAGCCCTGCATCGGGATCATCTTCTTTAGCGACTCCTTCGCCGATGGCGACAAGGACGGAGTGCTCGGGAGATACCCGCGGACCGGGGGCGATGCTGCCATCCTCAGGGCTGAGTACAGGACCACGCTGCGCCCACTTCCTAGCAACTTCTTTCACCTCACTACGCATTTCCGAACTAGGAAAGACGAATCCTCGCAGATCAACACCAGGTCGAGTGCTTGCGTCGAGATCAAACGCGATGGGCTCGCTGATAGTCAGGCCGAAGAAGTCCTTGCTGTCCTGGATGTCCTCGGCGATGTGTTTGCCGGTTCCGCCCAGGAAGATGTTGACGGCGCCCATCAGTTGCTCCTTCCAGATGTCTTGGATGTCAGTCGTGCGTCAGTCAAGGTTCGCAAGCTCCGCGACGGAGATGAAGACTGCAAAGTCGCCAGGATCATCGACATCATCGGTGTTCAATATGAACGACGCCACCGAGAGGGCGTAGCCGCACTCATCGACGAGCGGGCCTCCGCTCATACCCCGGTCAACTCCTGCGTCAGTCTGGACGATCGCGATCCCGTCAGCAACGGTCACGGCGGAGACGACGCCCTTACTGGTCTGCAAGGGCACGGCCGTCCCTCTATCCCCGACGCTGGACCAGGGGTAGCCAAAGGCGCGGACGTCGATGTCTGTATCGTCCTCGGTAGGAGAGCGAATCTCCAACACGGCAGGAATAGCCTCCGCCTGAAGCACAGCGAGATCGCGCTCGAGGCTGAATCTGGAGTATGAGCCTTCGCGCTCGACCGTGGCTGGCCAGTATCGCCCATCTGTGTAGAGCGTGATGCGAAGCGCCGTTTGCCCGGCTTCATCCTGGATGACATGCGCCGCGGTTACGTAGCGCCCGCCGCCAATGTGGAAGGCGGTACCGCTGCCTGTCTCGGTATCGACCAGCACGATGGCGGCGCGGACGTTCGACGCCACGTCGCCGAAATCGCACTCGTCGGGGCTTGTGACGGCTGGTTCGGGGGTGGCGGTCGGGACCACTGTCGGCGACGGCGTGGACGTCGGGGTGGGGGTGGGCGTCGACGGCGTGGGAGTGGGCGTCGGCGTCTCCGTGGCGGGGGCGGCGGGCGTGACATCGACGACTGACCCTTCGTCACCGCCGCGAACGCCAATGTAGACGCTGAAGGCGATGATCCCTACCAGCACGATGAGCACTTCTTCGATTGCAGGACGATGCCAGAATGACACGAAGCCCTATCTTTACCAAAGGCCGCCCGAATCCGCAAGTTTGGGGCGGCCGGCTCAGGGCTCCGGGAGGGCGCCGCCGGCGCCTGCGACGGTCTCGTACAGGCGCCGGTCGACGAGTCTGGGGGCGCCCGTCAGGTCGGACAGGGGCGCGAGGCGTATCTCGTTCGCCTGCAGAACGGTGGCCTGCCCCCAGCGGCGCTCGTGAACGGCGTCGATCGCGGCGATTCCGAAGCGCGTGGCGAGGACGCGGTCGTAGGCGGTGGGGGAACCGCCACGCTGGACGTGCCCGAGCACGGTGAGGCGCGTCTCGAAGCCGGTTCGAACCTCGATCTCGCGGGCGACGAAGTGGCCGATGCCGCCGAGGCGGACGTGCCCGAAGGCGTCGCGCTCATCCGTCAGCGTGGCGAGGTCGCCGCCCTGCGGACGCGCGCCCTCGGCGACGACCACGATGGAGGCGGAAACATCGCGACCATGATGGGCGAGGAGCCGTTCGCAGAGGTCGCTCATGCTGAACGGCTCCTCGGGGATGAGGATCTCGGTGGCGCCGCCAGCGACGCCGGCGTAGGTCGCGAGCCAGCCAGCGTGACGGCCCATCACCTCGACGACCATGACGCGGTGGTGCGATTCGGCGGTGGTGCGGAGGCGGTCGATGGCCTCAGTAGCGGTCTGGACGGCGGTATGAAAGCCGAACGTGACTTCGGTGGCGCCAAGGTCGTTGTCGATGGTCTTGGGGATGCCGATCATGGGCGCGCCTTCGGCCGCGAGCTTGCCGGCGACGCCGAGCGTGTCATCCCCGCCGATCGCGATAAGCGCGTCGAGGCGCTCCCGCGCGATGGTATCGAGGACGGCGCTGGCGCCGCCCTCGACCGCGTAGGGATTGGTGCGCGAGGTTCCGAGGATCGTCCCGCCGAGGGGGAGGATGTCGCGGCAGCGTTCGGCGCTGAGGGGCATGCAATCGCCTTCCATGACGCCGGCCCAGCCGTTGCGGAAGCCGATGATTTCGTCGGCGTACTGGCGCTCGCCCCTGGTCACGACGGCGCGGATGACGGCGTTCAGGCCCGGGCAATCGCCTCCGCCGGTCAGGACTCCCACACGCACAGCAGTCTCCTCAGCGCAGGAGGTATCTACGGACCGTAGCGCGCAATCGTGAACGGAACGAGCGGGGAGCGGGCGTCAGGCGAGGCCGCGCGCCTTGAGCTCCTTTTCGAGGCGGACGGCGTCGGAACTGAGCATGGGGCCTTTCTGCTCATCGGTCAGCATGCCCGCGGTGGCGAGGCCCATCTTGGCGCCGTCGAAGGTGATCCACTTCTCGGGCACAAGCTCCATGACGACGCGCAGGGGTGAATCGAGGGTCTTCTCGAACGCGGCCGCCTGCTCGGGGTCGGCCTCGGGACGGAAGGCGAGGGCATGGTAGAACCAGTCCTTCGTCGCGCGGTCCTCGTGCATGACGCAGCGGCACTTGGCGGTGATGGTCTTGCCCGGGCCGAGGTGGGTGCCGGTGCTGGTGAGGACGACGGAGCAGCGCGGGTCGCGGCGGAGCGCGGCCATGCGGTGGCGGTGGGCGGCGGCGGTCATCCAGAAGGAGCCCTTGGCCCAGACGACGGCGTGCATGACGCCGACGGGCCAGCCATCCCGCGTTGACCAGTTCAGGACGGCTTCGCGGACGGAGTCGAGCAACTCTTCCCTGACGTCGTCGTCGATGGGGTAGATGGAGACGGTCTCATGATCCTTGGTGGGGTCCGGGGCGTACTCGTCGGCCATGGGGCGCCTCCTGCGGTTCTGTGCGCGCACATTGCCGCTCGCGGGAAGCGCTGTCAATAAGGCGGAGGCCGGCGGCTGGAGTAACGGCGCACGTTCGGGTACGGTTCGCGGTGCGACATCCACCCCGCCAAAAGAGGCGGCCAGCTCCGATGAGCGGGGGCGACCATGCCCCCTCCATCGTTCCGCTTCGTATTGGGTGGATGTCGCAATCGCCCGGTTCATCGGGGTGCGAGGGGGCTTCTCGCGTTGGCGGCGCCAAACTGGTCCAACCAGACGATCTGGACAGCGGACAATCTCGACGTCCTGCGCGGGATGAACAGCGCCAGCGTGACGCTTGGTTCGGGCGATTGCCGCGAGATTCTGGTGGATATCCCCGACGAGAGCGTTCACCTCGTTTTGACCGATCCGCCCTACTTCTTCGACCGGCTGGACGATAACTGGAGCCCGCGCGATATCGAGCGCTCGAGAAAGCGGGCGGGGGCCATCGGCGGACTGCCCGTCGGCATGAGGTTCGACCCACGGCAGGCGAGGAACCTGCAGACCTTTCTGCACCCCGTCGCGGTCGAGTTGTTGCGCGTCCTGAAGCCCGGAGGCTTCCTGCTGCTGTTCGCAGCGCCACGCCTCTACCACCGCGCAGCGGTTGCGGTCGAGGACGCTGGATTCGAGGTCCGGGACGCATTCGCCTGGCGTTTCACCAAGAAGGCGCAGTTCAAGGCGTTCACGATGGACCATTTCGTGCGTCGGCGGAGCGATATGACAGCGGATGAGAAGGCTGCCGCGATCAAGGCGCTGGATGGCCGCAGGACGCCACAGCTTCGCCCGCAGTTCGAGGCGATCCTGTGCGCGCAGAAGCCGCGCGAGGGGACGTTCGTCGATAACTGGCTGAAACATGGCACCGGGCTTATCGACCCGCGCCAGACACTGACGGCGCACGTTCCTGAGACTGTCATGACTGTCGAGAAGGAGGCGAAAGAGCGCTTCAACGGGCACCTGACGCCAAAGCCCGTCAATCTCTGCGAACACCTGATCCGCCTGTTCTCCGCCGAAGGGCAAACCGTGCTTGACCCGTTTCTCGGTTCCGGGACCACCTGCCTTGCCGCCCGACGCGCGCTGCGGGAGAGCATCGGCATCGACATCAACCCTGACTACATCGAGATCGCCCGCAATCGGCTGGAGGATTCCGAATGAGCGTCCCGCCACTGGAGAGGCGCCATGGGCACCGAGGCGTTGCACACTTGCGCGTCGCAGTCATGGAAGTTCTCTATGCGGCCAAGAAAAAAGGAGAGTGCATCGGAGCGGCGGAGATAGGCCGTCGCGCGGGCATCTTCCGCGAGCCAGGCTATGCCGTGAAACAAGGCAACGACTACATCGTGACCGGTGTCCTTAATTCCCTTGTCAAGGATCGCCTGCTAACGAAATGCACTCAGGCTAACGGCCGGCCAGGCTGGGAACTGACAGACACCGCGTTCAAGCGCCGGGATCAAGAAGTGGGCGAAGTCCCCGACTGGGGCGGTGACAAGCGCATTATCGCCGCATACAGGCTCAAGCAGTGGGGCTTCTGCCCCGGTTGCCTTGCCGTTCTGCCAGAGCGCCCGGACATCGACCATATCGAACCGACATCGCGGGGCGGCTCCGATGAGGCGGGCAACAAGCAACTACTATGCCCGAGCTGTAATCGCGGGCGGGGCGCGAAGCCCTTTACCGAGTTCCTTGCCGAACGCCTGGATGACGGCAACGAATGGACCGACTATCAGCCGTGATTTCGGCTAGCCATCTCCATGAAAGGCGACCGGCCGATGGAGTACCTGCGCGCGCGTCTGGCCCGCAGCGCCGCCTGAGGGGCTTGCCCCCCAAACGACCGCGGGCGCATCATCAACCCAAACAAACATCATCGAGCCGCCAGCGATTCAGGCGAGGTGGAACGGATGATCGACGAGGTCAGTACGCTGCTGGATGACTACCAGGCATGGTTACGGGACCAGACCGCGCTACGGGAAGTCGGTGATTATGTCGAGATCACGACCCCTTATCTTGATCGCCATAACGACTGCCTCCAGATCTACGCGAGCCGCGAGGACGGAAGCTGGGTGCTGAGCGATGACGGCTTCACCATCAGCGATCTGGAAATGTCGGGCTGCGCGCTGGAAACGCCAAAGCGGCGCGCCTTGCTCGATGTGACGCTTGCCGGCTTTGGCGTGAAGCGGGAACAGGATGGGGACGCGCTCACGGTGCGCGCCTCGCAAGGCAACTTCGCGCTCCAGAAACACAACCTCGTCCAGGCGATGCTCGCCGTGAACGACCTCTTCTATCTCGCCACGCCGAACGTCGCGAACGTGTTCCTGGAGGATGTGGCGGCGTGGCTGGACGCGTCCGCAGTGCGGTACACGCCACAGGTGAAGCTCTCGGGCGAGTCCGGTTACGACCACCTCTTCGAGTTCGTCATCCCCAAGTCATCCGCTCAGCCGGAGCGGTTGGTCCAGACGATCAATAATCCAAGCCGCCAGACAGCCACGAGCGCCGCGTTCGCCTGCGTCGATACGCGGAAGATCCGTCCCGACGATTCACGCATGTACGCGATCCTCAACGACGCCGCCAGCGACGTCCCTGGGGTAGTCATCGACACCCTCGCCCACTATGACGTTCGCCCAATCAAGTGGTCGGAGCGCGATGAGGCGGCGCCCGAGTTGGCGGCGTAGGCGCTTCCCCCGCCTGAGGGCTACGATGGCGCGCGGGAGGACGACATGACCGACATTACGCACCGGTTCGTGGAGACGAACGGCATTCGCATGCATATCGCGGAGGCGGGAGAGGGACCGCTGGTGGTCATGTGCCACGGTTTCCCCGAGTCCTGGTACTCGTGGCGGCATCAGCTCGTGGCGCTGGCGGAGGCGGGGTTCCATGCGGTGGCGCCGGACCAGCGCGGGTATGGCCAGACGGACGCGCCCGAGGCGATTGAGGCCTACACGCAGCTCCACCTCGTCGGGGACATCGTGGGGCTGCTGGACGCGCTGGACGAGGAACAGGCCGTGATCGCGGGGCATGACTGGGGCGCGCCCGTCGCCTGGAACGCGAGCGTGCTGCGTCCCGATCGCTTTCGCGGGGTGATCGGCCTGAGCGTTCCCCACAACGCCTGGGCGGGACCGGTTCCGCCCACGGAGGGGATGAAGCAGCGCTTCGGGGATCGCTTCTTCTACCAGCTCTACTTCCAGGAGCCGGGGAAGGCGGAGGCGGAGTTGGAAGCAGACGTGCGCCGCTCCATGCGGATGCTGCTCTACTCAGCCTCGGGGGATTCACCGCCCGGGGACGGGCTCGGGAGCCTGCCGAAGACGGCGACGTTCCTCGAAGGGCTGGCGGATCCGGGGGCGGATCTGCCCGCCTGGCTGAGCGAGGCCGACCTCGACGTCTTTACGGCGGAGTTCGAACGCGCGGGCTTCCGCGGCGGGCTGAACTGGTACCGCAACATCGACCGCAACTGGGAGCTGATGGCGGCCTTCAACGGGAAGAAAGTCACGCCGCCTTCGCTGTTCATCACGGGCGATCGCGACCTCGTAGTGGCGATGGCGGGCCCTGGCTTCATCGACCGCTTGCGGGAGAGCGCCCCCAACCTGCGCGACGCGGTGATGCTGCCCGGCGTCGGCCACTGGACGCAGCAGGAAGCGCCCGCGCCCGTGAACGAGGCGATGGTCGCCTTCCTGCGGGGGCTGTAGGAGCGGCGCCCCTACTCTTCGCGGTGGTGGCCGTTGGAACGGGGGCAGACGTGCCCCGCGGGATCGATGGGCGCGCCACAGAAGGGGCAGGGACGCCGGCCAGCGGCAACGACTTCGGCGATTTGGAGGCGCAGCCGGCGGGCGGCGTCGAAGTCGAATTCGAGGGAGATGGCCTCGCCTTCCGTCTCCGCCGGCGCCTCGGCGCCCATGAGCACGATGCGCTGCGTCTCCTCGTTTAGCCCGAGCGAGAGGCGTCCGGCGCGTACGTCGAGGTCGAGGTTGGCTTCGAGGGGGAAGACGGGTTCGGGTTCTGCGAAGGCGGCGGGGGCCAGGGCGGCGTTGGCGTGTTCGAGGGTGGTTTCGATGGCCTCGCTGATGGCGGTGAGCTGCTCCTTCTCCATCCAGACGAAGGCGTAGGCGCCGCTCTGGCTGATCGCGCGCAGGCGAAAGCGACGCTGTCCCGGCTGCCCCACAGCGTCGGCGGAGATGTGTTGAACGGGCCCGAACTCGGTCAGGGACATCACCGCGATCCTACGCGAGGGGACGGGGAACGCGCCCGCCGCCAGCGGAAGCGCGGGGCCGCGACGGGCGGGGACTGACGCAAAAATCGCTACACTGCGGGCATGCAGGATAGCGTTGACACCGCTGCACTTCTCGCCGAGCGGCGCGAGCGCGCGGTCGCGCGCTGGAACCTCGATCGCGGGGTGGCGCTCGTGCCCGCGGGGCTGACGCTGCCCATCGCGGGGACGGACCAGTTCCACGAGTACCACGCGCATCCGGAGCATCGCTATCTGGCGGGGGTGGGGCAGGCGGGCGCGGTGCTCGTGTTCGACGCGGGGGAGGGCTGGACGCTGTTCGCGCCACAACCGGAGGCGGCCGAACGCGTCTGGGCCGGCGACGGCCCCACGCTGGCCGCGCTGGGGGAGGCGTCGGGGCTGGAACGGGTGCGGGCCGCCTCCGAGCTCGGGGAGTGGTTGGAGAAGCGGCGGGGGGAGCCGCTGGCCGTCATCGGGAACGACGACCTCACCCAGCGGCCGGCCGAGTACGGGATCGAGTCATGGGCGGGACTGGAGTTCGCGACGGATGAAGAGGAGAACGAGCGGCTGCGCGCGATCGTGGCGGAACTGCGGCGGGCCAAGGATCCCCACGAACTGGACCTGATGCGGCAGGCGGCGGACGCGACCCACCGCGGACACATGGCGGGGCTGCGCAAGGCGCGCGTGGGGATGTCGGAACGGGCGCTGCAGATCGAGATCGAGGTCGAGTTCTTCCACGCGGGCGCGGAGCGGACCGCGTACGGCTCAATCGTGGGGGGCGGGCCAAACGCCGCCACGCTGCACTCCACGCCGACGGCGCGGACGTTCCGCGAGGGCGAACTGATTCTGGTGGACGCGGGCGCGGAGGTGGAGGGCTACGCCAGCGATGTGACGCGCACCTACCCGACCGGCGCGCGCTTCGAGGGCATACAGCGCGATATCTACGAACTGACGCTGGACGTGCAGGAACGCGCCATCGCGGAGACGAGGCCAGGGGTCGAGTACAAGGATTTGCACCTGGCGGCGAGCGTCCGCATCGCGCAGGGGCTGCGCGACCTGGGGCTGCTGCGCGGGGACGTCGAGGCGCTGGTCGAAAGGGACGCGCAGGCGCTCTTCTTCCCGCATGGGTTGGGGCACATGCTCGGGCTGGCGACGCACGACGCCGGGGGCTGCCTCGAAGGCCGCGCGCCGGACGCCCGACCGACCTTCCGCTACCTGCGCGCGGACCTGCCGCTGGCGCCCGGGTATGTCGTGACCATTGAGCCCGGCGTCTACTTCATCCGCGCGCTGCTGGAGGATCCCGGCCTGCGCGCGCGGTACCGCGAGGACGTGGACTGGGAACGCGTCGACGGGATGCTGGATTTCGGCGGCGTTCGCATTGAGGACGATGTCCTTGTGACGGAGGAGGGGGCGGAGACGTTGTCGGCGGCGACGCCGAAAGCGATGGCGGCGATCGAGTCACTGCGCGCGCAGGCGCTGGAGCGATGAGCGCTCCGTACGCGCGCATCGCCATCGAGCAGGTGGCGCGCTACCCGCGACCGGGCATGGGCGGCCCCGTGCGCTGGTCCTTCACGCCCGATGGAGGCGGCGTCGCCTTCCTTGCGAGCGAAGACGGCGGGCTCGTGCGCAGCCTCTGGCTGTACGACATCGCGACGGGCGAACGGCAAGCGCTGGCGGGGCCCGCGGGCGGGGATGGCCCTCTCTCCCGCGAGGAGGAGCTGCGCCGCGAGCGCGCCCGCCTGCGAGACGTGGGCGTGACGGACTACCGCTTCGCGCCGAAGGCGCCGGAACGCACGATCCTGCTGCCGGGAGGCGAAGCGCCGCGGCTCATCAGGGGAGAGGCGGCGGCGGCCCCGATCGCGGGGGCGGAGGGGGCGATTACGCCGCGCCTGAGCGATGACGGCGCCCGCCTCGCCTTCGTGCGGGAGGGGGAGCTGTTCGCGATGACGGCGGAGGGCGGCGAGGCGCGACGGCTTACCAGCGGCGCGCAGGACGGGCTCACGAACGGACTGGCGGACTTCATCGCGCAGGAGGAGTTCGGCCAGCCGGACGGATTCTGGTGGTCGCCGGACGGCGCCCGCCTCGCCTTCGTGGAGGTCGACGCGCGCCACATCCCCGAGTACCCCATCGTTCACCAGGGAGGCGACGCGCTCGACACCGAACGGCATCGCTATCCGTTCGCGGGGGCGCCGAACGCACGCGTGCGGCTGGGCGTGGCGCCCGTGGACGGCGGCAAGCCGCTCTGGATGGACCTTGGCGATGACGAGGACATCTACCTGCCGCGCGTCCTCTGGCGGCCGGACGGGACGCTCGCGGCGACCGTCCTCGACCGCCAGCAGCGGGAACTGCGCCTGCTCCTCTTCGACCCGAGCACGGGAGCGGTCGCGCGCTCACTGGTCGAACGCAGCGAGCCGTGGCTGAACCTCGGCGATTTTCGCTTCCTCGAAACAGGCGAGTTGCTGTGGTCGAGCGAGCGCAGCGGCTTCCGCCATCTCGCTCTGTACGACGCGGACCTGACGCGCTGCCGTGAACTGACCTCAGGGGAGTGGGTGACAACGCGCATCGTGGAGGTGGACGAGACGGGGCGGGCGGCCTTCATCAGCGGGACGCGTGACGGGGCGGTCGAGCGACACCTCTACCGCGTGGGGCTGGACAATGGGGAAATCCTGCGCCTCACCACCGAAGCGGGCGTGCACAACTGCGTGGTCGCGCCCGACGGGGAAACGTTCGTGGATACGTTCTCATCGCGGGAACGGGCGGCGGTGACGACGCTGCGGCGCACGGACGGGGGCGCCGCGCTGGCGACGCTGTTCGAGGCGCCGGAGATGACGACGGCGAGGCAGGGGTTGCGTCCGCCGGAACTGCGGACGCTGGCGGCGGCGGACGGCACGCCCCTGTTCGGCGCGCTCTACCGCCCTGAAGGGGAGGGGCCGCATCCGCTGATCGTGTCCGTGTACGGAGGGCCGCACGCGCAGCGGATTCTCGATGACTGGACGCTGACGGTGGACCTGCGCGCGCAGTACCTCGCGCAGGCGGGTTTCGCCGTACTGGCGGTCGATAACCGCGGGAGCGCCAACCGCGGGCTCGCCTTCGAGGCGAGCCTCCACCGCCGCATGGGGACGATCGAGGTGGACGATCAGGCGGCGGCGGTCAAACAGCTGGTCGCGGAAGGGCTCGTCGATCGGGAGCGCGTCGGCATCTACGGCTGGAGCTACGGCGGCTACATCACGTGCATGGCGCTGATGCGCGCGCCGGACCTGTTCCGCGTGGGGGTGGCGGGGGCGCCGGTCATCGATTGGGACGGGTACGACACAGGCTATACGGAACGGTATATGTCGACGCCAGAGGACAATCCCGAGGGCTACCGCGAGGGGGCGGTCACCACGCATGTGGAGCGCCTGACGGGGGATCTTCTGCTCATCCACGGCATGGTCGACGAGAACGTGCACTTCCGGCACACGGCGCGGCTGATCACGGCGCTGACGGCGGCGCAGAAGCCGTATGACCTGCTCCTCTACCCGGAGGAACGCCACATGCCGCGGGACGCGGCGGGGCTGGAGTACATGGAGCGGCGGCTGGTCTCGTACTTCGGGGAACGCCTGATGGCCTGGCGGGGCCGCAGCGCTGCGCCTATCCTCGGGGAAACCTCAGCGCGCAAGGAGTAAGCGATGGCGCCGTACGCCCGACCGGAACTGCTCGCCGAGCCGGACTGGCTCGCGGAACACGGGACCGACCCACAGACGCGGATCATCGATTGCGCGTCGCTGGAAGCGTACCGGCGCGCCCACATCCCGGGGGCGGTCCACCTGTCCGCGCACTACTACATCAAGGAGCAAGGCGAGCGCGAGGGCGGCGCGGGCATGTTCGTGACGCCGCCGCATGACTTCGCCGCGCTCCTGGGCGGGCTGGGGGTGGACGCGAACACGACGGTCATCGCGTACGACGACAACAACGCGCTTGTGGCGGCGCGGCTCTGGTGGGCGCTGAACTACTACGGCCACACCAACGCGAAGGTGCTGAACGGCGGCTGGCATCGCTGGTTGACGGAGGGACGTCCGGCGACATTCCACGCGACGCGGCCGCAGGCGCGCGCGTTTGCGTCACGCCCGACGCCCGCGCTCCACGCGAGCGCCGAGGACCTGCTCGCCGAACATGACTCACCCGCGTGCACGGTGCTCGACGTACGCAGCGACAGTGAATGGGATGGCTCGAACGCGCGCGGGAACAAACGCGTGGGTCACGTGCCGGGGGCGCGCCATCTTGAATGGACGGACCTCGTCGAGCGCACGGATACGCGCCGCTTCCTGCCAGCGGAGGAGATGCGGCGGTGCCTGGAGGAGGCGGGGGTGGCGCCCAACGCGCGCACGATCACCTATTGCCAGGGCGGCATCCGCGCCGCGCACACCGCTTTCGCCCTGACGCTGCTGGGCTACGAGGACGTGCGCGTGTACGACGGCTCCATGTATGAGTGGGCGAATCGCGAGGACACGCCCCTCGTCACGTAGGACGAAAACGCGAAGTTCGCGACTAGATCGCGGCGGGTTCGGGTTCGGAGGTCTCCGCGTCGGCGGGGGCGGACGGCTCCGCGTGGAGCAGCGCTTCCAGCGTGAAGCCGAGGTCGCCGGCTTCGCACAGGTGGCTGCAGTAGGTCATCTTGAGGGACGCGCTCGATGACCGGCGCCAGTCATAGCGCAGGCCACAGCGGACGCACGTCTTGATGTGCTCCAGATTCATGCCTTCGCTGCCGGGGCCAATCGCACCACTCATTGCGGCGCCTCCAGTCGGGGCCGGTCACTCCAGCCCGCACATCCAGCGTACGGGGCGGTTTCGACAGGCGCCAGCGGGAACTGTTAGGGAATGTTCGCAATTTTGCGGCTGACGGGCGCGCTGGCCCACCCACCCAGGACAGCGGAGAACTTCCCCGCCTCGCTGCCGGCCACGACCATATGGATGAATTCAGGCGCGCGGAACTTGGCGTAGAGCTTGTCGAGCTGCTCCGCGCTGGGGCCGTCGGGGCCGTACTGGGAGGGCTCAATACCGCCCGCGTCGGAGGTGGCGAGGCGGTCACGGAGGGGCATGCTCGTGACTTCCAGGATGTAGTCGCGGACCTGTTCCTTGCTCCAGCGGTCGCGCCAGATGGTATCGGCGTGCTCCGGGCAGACGACAAAGAGGACGTGGCCGGTGGGCGTGCGGGGATTCCCCACGGCGGCCATCGTGAGACCGAGGATGCCGGTAAGGGCGCGGGCCGTGCGCGCGGTCTGGTCAACCATGAGCTGGGGGCCGCTGGTCGCGGGGAAGACGGTGACCACGCTGTCGTCGGGGTCGAAGCCCTTCTCGACGTGCATCGGCTCCCATGGGCTGCGCTCCTCCCATTCGGCGAACGCGAGGGTGTACTTCATGGGCGTGCCGAGGGTGGAGCGCTCGGTGCCGCCGGGTTTCGCACCGCCCACGTTGCGCATGACGAGCCGGACAGCGCGTCCAATGGAGGCGTTGGCGCGATTCCCCTGGCCGAGGGCGCCGAGCCCCATGTTCATGCCGATCTGCTGGCGGATGGGGCCGTTCACGACGATCGCGGGGGCGGCGCCCATGGTAGTCGCCCAGACGCCATGAGCGTTGAACTCCTCCGTGACGCAGGCCTCAATCGCGGTGATGACGACTGGCAGGTACTCGGGCTTGCAGCCGGCCATGACCGCGTTGATGGCGACCTTTTCGACGGTCGCGGGGGCCATGTTCGGGGGGATGACGGCGACGAGATCCTGGGGGTCGCGCGCGCTGCCCTCGAGCATGCGGAGGACGCGCTCGGGGGTGGGCGGAACGACGGGGAGGCCGTCGGTGAGGCCTTGGTCGAAGAGAAACTCGTGCAGGTCATCGGCGGCGCCGATATCGATGCGGCGGGCGCGGAGGGGGCTGCCCTCGGCCTCGGCGGCGAGGCGCTCGGCGATGCCGGGTTCGACGGAGCGGGAGCCGCAGCCCGGACGGGAATCCGGATAGGCGTCCCAGCCGGGATCGGGAGCGTCGACGCCCGCGATGGCGGCGAGTTCACGGAAGAGATCCCGCCAGTCCTCGCGGCCGAAGCCGACGAAGCGCGTTAGTTCCGCGCCATCGGGAGCGGCGAGGATGATCGTGGGGACGGTATCGAGATCGTAGGCGTGGGAGACGCGCAGATCGCTGTCATCGAGCATGGGCGCGGTCAGCCCGTGACGCTCGACGAGGATGGCCGCGCCTTCCGCCTCCTGACCGATGGCGAGGATATCGACGGCTTCCCCGAAGGCCTCATGGGCGGACTGGATAAGGGGCATCGAGAGGCCGCAAGTCGGGCAGTCTTCTTTCACAAAGGCAAGGAGCGTGGGGCGGCCGGAAGGGAACGCGCGCGCCTGACCGCCGCCATCGGCAAGACTGAAGGCCGGAAGCTGGGACATGACGCCTCCCGTGCTGGCGTGCGGAGGCCATTGTAGGGCGCGGCGCGTGACCCGCGCCCGTTCGTTCGCGAGAATAGGGGCACGACAGCCGAGGAGGCGCGGATGATTGGGACAGAAGCGTTCGACCATTTCGTGAGCGAGAATCGCTGGGCGGTCATCACGACCGTACGGAAGAGCGGGCAGCCAAGCAGTTCGATGGTGGCCTACGCGCGGGAGGGCGACACGCTCGTGGTCAGCACCACCGCGCCCACGCTGAAGGTCCGCACGCTGGAGCGCGATCCGCGCGTGACGATCACAGTCTTCAACGACGCGGCGCCGTTCAACTTCGTCACGATCGAGGGACGGGCGGAGATCGAACGCGAGGCGCTGGAACACGCCACCCACCTGGTCTTCGAGAACATCAAGGGTTCGGGCTTCACCGAACCCGAGGACCTGCCAGCGTGGCTTGAGACGCAGCGGCGCGTGATCGTGCGCATCCATCCGGAGCGCGTCTCCGGCGTGATCCGCTAGCCCGGGATAACGAACGGAGAACAGGAGAGAACCATGGCGATCACGCTACAAGCGGGCGACCCCGCCCCGGACTTCGAACTTCAGGACCAGGACGGAAAGGTCCATCGCCTGCGGGACTACCGGGGCCAGACGGTGGCGCTGTACTTCTATCCGCGCGACAACACGCCCGGATGCACAAAGCAGGCCTGCGGGTTCCGCGACAACCACGACGCCATCGGGGCGGAAGGCGCGGTCGTGCTGGGCGTCTCGACGGACAGCGCGGCCTCACACACGAAGTTCCGGGAGGAACACAGCCTGCCCTTCCCCCTGCTGGTAGACGAGGAGGCGAAGGTCGCCACCGAGTACGGGTCATGGGGTGAGAAGGTCCTCTACGGGCGCAAGAGCATCGGCATGACGCGCTCGACGTTCGTGATCGGGCCCGACGGCGTCCTCGTGAAGGTCTGGAAGCGGGCGCGCGCCGCGAGCAACGCTGACGATGTCCTGAAACTGCTGCGCAAGGCGTAGGCGGGCGGACGCGCGTGGCGGAACAGCCGGCGGGGGGCGGACGCGAAGGCGTCGAGGGAGTCGCTGGCGGCGATGGCCCTCGCCGAGGGGCGCTGCGGGGGGCGGCGACGTGCGTGATCGCGGATCATCCGCTGGCCGCCGCCGCGGGGCAGCGCGCCCTCCACGACGGCGGCTCAGCGGCGGACGCGGCGGTCGCGATGGCGGCGACGCTCACGGTCGTTCAGCCGTTCATGAGCCACCTCGGGGGCGACTGCTTCGCGATGGCCTATGACGCCGCGAACGGCGCTGTGGAGGCGCTCAACAGCTCCGGACCGGCGCCCGCAAGCGCGAACGCAGACGAGTACCGCGCGCGCGGCGGCGTCCCCGATACAGGGGCGCTGGCGGTCACAACGCCCGGGTGCGTGGCGGGATGGGGCGCGCTGCACGAGCGCTACGGCAAGCTGCCCTGGGGGCGCCTGCTGGAGGACGCGGAGCGCATCGCGCGGGACGGGTTCCCGGGGTCGCGGGCGCTGGCGCGCGCGGTGGCGGCGGGGCGGAGCCGCGTCTATCCGGCGGCCGCGTTCAAGCAGACGTTCGGGCACGTCGCCGGAGACGGGGGCCAGCTCGTGATTCAGCCCGAACTGGCGGGAACCTTGCGAACGCTGGCAGCGGACGGAGCGGGGGCGTTTTACGAGGGGGCGATCGCCGAGGCCTGCCGCGCGACGCTGAACGGGCTCGGCGCCTCTTTCACAGCGGATGACTGGAGCGCGCCCGCTGAGTGGGTGAAGCCGCTCGCGGTCGAGTTCGGGGGCGCGCTCGTGCACACGCAGCCGCCGCCCTCGCGCGGACTGGTCACGATGCTCGCGCTGCGACGGCTGGCGGGGTCGGGAGCGGGCGTCGGGGGACGGGTAGAGGCGCTGCGCGAGGCCTTCGCGTCCGTCGACGCGGAAGCGGGCGACCCGCGCGTGACCGGCTTCGACGCCGCCGCGCGCTTGCGGACGGGCGGGATGCCCGCGCAAGCGTTCGCGGGAAGCGGCGGCGACGGCGATACGACGGCGCTGGTCGCGATCGACGGGGAGGGGAACGCGGTCTCGCTCATTCAGTCGGTGTTCTCCGCCTGGGGTAGCGGGATTCTCTCCGCCAGCACGGGGATCATCTTCAATAACCGCATGCGGGGCTTCAGCCTCGAAGCGGGCCACCCAAACGAACTTGCGGGCGGGAAGCGTCCGATGCACACGCTCCACAGCTACATCGTGACGTCGCCGCCGGACCTGCCGCTGGCGGGGGAGGCGGCGGGGCCACGGGACGGGGCGCTGGTCGCGGCGGGGGGCACGCCGGGAGCGCACCGCCAGCCACAGACGAACGTGCAGATCCTGGACGCGATCCTGCGCGGCGGCGCTGACCCCCAGGACGCGCTCGACGCCGCCCGCTGGGCGCTCGATACGGATGGCTCGCTCCATGCGGAGACGCGCACGCCGGACCGCCTCGGGGACGCGTTGCGGGCGGAGGGGTTGGCGGTTGCGCCGCTGGCGGCGTGGGATGGCTGGACCGGGCGCGCCTGCCTGGCCATGCGCGCAGGGGGCGGCCTCGCCGCCGCGTATGACCTGCGGGGCGAGGGGATCGCCATCGTCGGCTGAGCGCAACGGGCCGCCGCCGTAGACTCCGCAGCGGAGGGTACCCATGGAAGATCAGATCGAACGACTGATACGACAGCATCGCCCTGACGCGGACGCGGTGCGGGTCGAGAACTTCCAGCTGCTGGCGGGCGGCTACTCGCAGGAGACGTACAGCGCCGACGCCGAGATCGCCAGCGGCGGGAACACGGAGACGCTTCCCCTCATCATTCGGCGCGACCCGCCGCCCGATCAGGACATCCTGCCGACGAACCGGCGGCTGGAGTTCCAGATCACGCAGCAGGTGCGGGAGCACACGAGCATCCCCGTGGCCACGCCCTGGTTCCTCGATGAGCAGGGCGCGACGCTGGAGCGACCGGCGATGGTCATCGAGCGGCTGCGGGGCAGCGCTGACCTGACCCCGCTCTTCGCGCCGGGCAACGAGGATGAGCGGGAAGCGGTCGCGACCGAGTTCTGCGAACGGCTCGCGGAGCTGCACGCGACCTCACTCGAGACGCTTGACCCGGACGGGGATTTCCGGGACGCGCGCGGCGTGGGCGTCGACGCCTCGAGCTGGGAGTCGTACATGACGAGCTCCATGGAGTTCTTCGTCGAGAGTTACCGGCGGATCGCGTTCGACCCGCTGCCGGTCTTTTTCGATATGTACGCAAGCCTCCCCAACCGGCTGCCGAAGCCGGCGCCGCTGGCGATGTGCCACGGCGACTACCAGCCCTCGAACTTCCTCTACGAAGACGGGCGCATCACGGGCGTGATCGACTGGGAAGCGGCGCATGTGGGCGACCCGCGCGAGGACATCGGCTGGCTCTACCAGCTCTCGAGCATCACCGGGTTCGACCTTACGGGGAGCGTGAAGGCGGACGGGGGCTTCCTCCAGCACTACCGCAAGCTGAGCGGCATCCCCGTGACCGAGGAGGATGTCGGCTTCTTCCAGGTGTTCTCGTCGGCGGCGCTGGCGGCGCCGATTCTCGACGCCGTGCGGCGAGGCCTCAACGGCGAGGCGCAGAACTTCCTGAGCACGTACATGCTGCAGCCGCTGGTCGCCTCGCAGCCGGGCTACTGCGCGATCCTCGGATACCCCGCAGCGGAGGAGACGGTCTGATGTTCACCAATCCAAGTTCGGCGCGCGTGCTGGAGCTGGTCCGTGAAAGCCTCGAACGGGATGTGCTGCCGGAATTGCAAACGCACGCCGCCAGGGTCACCGTCCAGATGATGCAGCAGATGCTGCTCTCGGTGGAGCGCCGCCTGCCGCTGGAGCAACAGTGGATGGCGGACGAATGCGGTCGCATGGCGCGAATCCTGCAAGCCACAGGCGCGGCGGCGGCCTCGCGCGACAGCGATGAGGCGCGGGCGCTGCAGTCCATCGGGGAACGGGCGCAGACGGCGCCGGAGTTCCCGGAACTTCCCGCCTTCGCGGCGATCAACGAGAGCTACGGCGAACTGAGCGAGCTCCTGACGGAGGCGCTGGGGCTCCTGCACAAGCTCGACGGCGAGGGCTGGGAGGAGGCGCCGCAGCACATCAACCGGCTGCGCGCCTACCTGCAGCTGCGCATCAACCGCGACATGGAGGGCGTCTTCGCCATGGACGCGGGAGGGCTGCTGGGGCGGGGCTAGCGGCGGGCGCGAGCGTGTGCGGCCCGAGGGTGCGACGATCGGAGGCGATCACCGCCCTGGAGGACGCATCATGACCGTCACCCGCCGCGTATCCGTGGAACGCAACCGGTTGCGTTTCGCGGCCGCCCATTTCGCCACGTTCCTGGGGGAGTGCGAACCCCTGCACGGTCACAACTACGATGTGCTGGTCGACGTCGAGGGCGACCTCACGGAGGACTCGTGGGTCTGGGACTTCGGTGAGCTGAAGCGGCTGACGAAGGCGCTCGCGGACGAACTCGACCACAAGTTCATCCTCCAGCGGGAGAGCCGCGCGCTCACGATCGTCGAAGGGGAACAGGACTGGGAGATTTCGTACGAGGACCGGCGCTACGTCTTCCCGAAGGCGGACGTGGCGGCGCTGCCCATCGATAATTCAACGGCGGAGCGGCTGGCGGAGTGGTTCGCGGTACGGTTGCGGGCGGCGCTGGGGGAGCGCGGCGCCACGAACATCAGGCGGCTGACGGTGGGCGTCGAGGAGATGCCCGGACAAGCCGGTTGGTATACTGCTGAGCAGGCTTACGGGGGCGGAGTTCGCTGATGTCGGTCGACTGGGACAAGACGATCAACGATATCCTGGCGGGCACGCTGGCGTGTCAGGCCTGTAATGCGCTCGGCGACGAGATGATCGTGGGCTACACGCGCAGCCCCGAAGCGGCGGAGTTTGCGCCGCGCTGCCAGGACTGCACGGATAAATCGGACTGCGACGCGCGCAAGCTGGTGGTCGTGTGCGAAGCCTGCGCGGGACGTTACCGCGTGAACGGCCAGCTCATGGACGAAGCGGGGTGGATGGGAATCCAGTTGGATGAGTGCCGCCGCAATCTGGAGGAATCGCTGGACTACCTCTCGACCTACTGGAAGGAAGAGGCGTCCATCGAGTACGCCGACATGTCGCGCAGGCTGGAGGAGGTCGACCCCGACACGTTCCGCGAGGAGGACGGCTGGCGGGCGCGCATGGAAGAGGAGTACCTGCGCATCCACCGGTGGTTTCGGGAGCGCCATTTGCGCGTGCCGGACGCGGGCTGGCGCAGCCAGTACGTTGAGGACGTGGTGGCGCTGGGGTATTCGTCGCGGCTGGGGGACTAGCGGCGCGGGGGACCGCCCTCAGCGGCGCCTTTGCTATACTCACGGGGCGCGCGGAAGTAGCTCAGTGGTAGAGCGCCTCCTTGCCAAGGAGGAGGTCGCGAGTTCGACCCTCGTCTTCCGCTCCAGAGCGCGAAATCCCGTCGCGGCCATTCTTGACCGCACACGCGCGACGGGGCTACGGTCAGCGAGAGCCGAAGTGGCGGAATTGGCAGACGCGACGGTCTCAAAAACCGTTGGGCGGTTGCGCCCGTGCCGGTTCGAGTCCGGCCTTCGGCACCAACTCACGGCGCCCCCGCACTGCCGAGTGGTGTAACGGTAGCACACGGGCCTTTGGAGCCCTTGGTCGGGGTTCGAATCCCTGCTCGGCAGCCAGACCGGCGGCGGCGAGTTCCCCGCGACGCTTCCGCATTCCCCCAGCGCCCGCGACCCGCACGGCGGCGTACACTGCCGCACAATGGAGTTTCGATTCTCGGAGCAGGCGCTCGCCTTTGAACGCGAGGTCGAGGCGTTCCTCGCGATCGAGTGGAGTTCAGAGACGCGACGCGCGATCGACGCCTCGCCCGACCGCTACGCGCTGGAGCGCGAGTTCCGGCGGAAGCTGGCGGAGAAGGGCTGGCTGACGATGTCCTGGCCGCGCGAGTACGGCGGCCAGGAACGCAGCTACGAAGAGCAGTACCTCTTTCAGGAAGCGCTCAACTACGTGGGCGCGCCCGGGGCGACGGTGGGCGTCCAGCAGGTAGGCCCGACGCTGATGACGTTCGGGACGGACGCGCAGAAGGCCGCCTTCCTGCCGCGGATCGCGCGGGGGGAAATCGATTTCGCGCTGGGCTACACCGAGCCGGACGCGGGAACGGACCTGGCCTCGCTCCAGCTCCGCGCGACACGGGACGGCGATGACTACGTGCTCAACGGCATCAAGCGGTTCACGAGCGGGGCGCATCGCGCGGAGTACGTCTGGCTGGCGGCGCGCACGGACCCGGAAGCGCCGAAACACCGCGGGATCTCGATGTTCCTCGTGGACCTGCAGACGCCGGGGATCACGGTCAGGCCCATCTGGACAATGTCGGGGATACGCACGAACGAGGTCTACTGGGAGGACGTGCGCGTGCCCGCGGACGCGCTCGTGGGGGAGGAGAACCGCGGCTGGTACTACGCCGCACACGCGCTCGATTTCGAACGGGTCTCCATCTTCACCGTCTCGGGCGTGCGCGCGGTGTTCGACGCGCTCCTGCGCTGGGCGAAAGCGGAGGGGCGGGACGGGAGGCGTCCGATCGAGAACGCGCGCGTCTCGCGCACGCTGGCGGACTACAAGGTGCAGATCGAGACGCTGCAGATGCTGGCGTACCGAAACCTGGGGATGATCAAGCGCGGGGAGCATCCAAACCACGAGGCGAGCGAGGTCAAGATCGTCAGCACCGAGCTCATGCAGCGCCTGCTGCATTCGGGCACGAAGCTGCTGGGCCTCCACGGCCAGTTGACGCCCGAATCAGCGCTGGCGCCGCTGGGGGGACGCATCGAGCAGGGGTATCGGGCGGCGGTGATGCCGACGTTCGGGGCGGGCTCGAACGAGGTCATGCGCACGATCATCGCGACGCGCGGCCTCGGGCTGCCGCGCGGTTGAGGCGGACGTGGCGCCGAACTTTTACGAGCGAGTGTGGGCGTTCGTGCGGGAGACGCCGCGTGGACGGGTCGTGACCTACGGGCAGATCGCGGTGGCGCTGGGAGCGCCCTCAGCGGCGCGCGCGGTGGGCTATGCGCTGCGCGCGCTTCCCCCCGATACGGAAACGCCCTGGTGGCGGGTGCTCAACGCAAAGGGCGGAATCAGCCTGCGGGGGCGCGGGGCGGGGGCGGATCTGCAGCGCGAGCTGCTCGAAGACGAGGGCGTGCAGTTCGGGGCGCCGGGCACGGTGGACCTGCGCGTCTATCGCTGGTGGCCGGAGGATGAGCCGCCGGACGCGTTCCCGCCCGACGAGCGCCTATCCCGATCGTGAGTAGTCCCAGGAGATGACCTTCGTCGGAGTGACCTTGATGTAGGCGACGCCAGGAGGCGCCTGGGAGGGGAGGGCGTGTTCGGGCGCGCCGCGCCGGCGGGCGGCCTCGCGGGTCAGCTCCAGCAGCTCATCGGGGGTATTAATCACGATGGCGTCGCCCTGGAGGAGGACGCCCTTGATGTCCTCCATCGTGCTGCCGCTTTCGAGGGAGAGGCTGACCCTGGGGTTGCGCTGGACGTTGAGCGTCTTCTGGGTACGGTCGCGACAACCGATGTACACGTCGTCGCCATCACGGAAATAGCCGATGGGGACGCTGTGGGGGTAGCCATCGCGGCCAATCGACGTAAAGGTGATCCAGCCGGGGCGGCTGTCGAGGAACTCGTTAACTTCCTCGCGAGTGAGTTGGGCGGGCATGGGCGCCTCCTTGCATGTCATGACCAGAATAGCGGCTGCGGGACGGGGCGCGATCACGCGCGGCTGCTACAATCGCCTTGCGTATGGAGCGCGGACGCGAACGAACCGGCGAAACGCAAGCGACGTGACCACGGGCATTCTCGCCCTGCAGGGCGACTTCCGGGAACATGCCGAGATGCTGGCGCACGCGGGACAGGCGTCCGTGGAAGTGCGCCGCCCGGAACAGCTCGAGGCGCTCGATTCCCTCATCATCCCGGGGGGCGAAAGCACCACCATCGCGCGCCTCATCCTGCGCTACGGGTTCACGGCGCCGCTGCGGGCGTTCTGCGCGAGCGGGCGGCCGGTCTGGGGGACGTGCGCGGGCGCTATCCTGCTGGCGAAGCGGGTCGACGACCTCGACCGCCCGGGGATCGAGACGATGGACATGGCGGTGGCGCGGAACGCGTTCGGGCGGCAGGTCGACAGCTTCGAGGCGAACGTCGTGATGAAGGGGCTCGCGGGCGGACTCTTTCGCGCGATCTTCATCCGCGCGCCGATCATCGCCTCGCTGGGGACGGAAACGGAAGCGCTGGGGCGGCTCGACAGCGGCGAGATCGTGGCGGCCCGTCAGGGGAACCTGCTGGCGACCGCGTTCCACCCCGAGCTGGGGGGCGACCCTCGCCTGCACGAGTACTTCCTCACGATCGGGACAGCGGACCCGCCCCCTGACCGAAGTGGAGGCGTGGGCGCGCCCACGCACGCCGCGGGGACGGAATCGTGACCGCGACGGAGGGGAACGGGGCCGCGCTCGAACGGATCGTGACTGACGACCTCGACGCGCTCATCGAGACGCTTCCGCCGCGCCTCGCGGAGAGGCTGGAGGCGGCGGACCACCGGAGCGAACTGCTCGAAGTGGTGATGGATCTGGGACGCCTGCCAGAGGCGCGCTACCCGAATCGGGAGATCGTGCTCAGCCACAGCGAGGTCTCGGAGCAGGACCTCGACTACGTGATCGCGCGCGTCGGCGAGTTCGGGGACGACAACCGCGCGGGCATCGAGCGCACGCTCCATCGCATCTCCGCCATCCGCAATCGGCGGGGGAAGGTCGTGGGGCTGACCTGCCGCATCGGGCGGGCGGTCTACGGGACGATCCGCATCATCGAGGACCTCGTGATGAGCGGAAAGAGCATTCTGCTGCTGGGACGGCCGGGCGTAGGCAAGACAACCATGCTGCGGGAAGTCGCGCGCGTATTGGCGGACGAGGCGAACAAGCGCGTCGTGATCGTCGACACCTCAAACGAGATCGGAGGCGATGGGGATATCCCCCACCCCGCGATCGGGGGCGCGCGCCGCATGCAGGTAGCGCGACCGGCGCTGCAGCACGGGGTCATGATCGAGGCGGTGGAGAACCACATGCCGGAAGTCATCGTGATCGATGAGATCGGGACGGAGCTGGAGGCGGGGGCAGCGCGCACGATCGCGGAGCGGGGGGTGCAACTGGTCGGGACCGCGCACGGCAACACCCTCGAAAACCTGATGGCGAACCCAACCCTCTGCGACCTCATCGGCGGCATCCAGTCCGTGACCCTGAGCGACGAGGAAGCGAGGCGGCGGGGGACGCAGAAATCGATCCTGGAGCGGATGGCGCCGCCCACGTTCGACGCCGTCATCGAGATCCAGGGCTGGCGGCGGGTGGCCCTGCACGAGGACGTGGGCGCCACCGTGGACGCGAAGCTCCGGGGCTTCGCGGCGCCGCCCGAGGTCCGCGAACTGACGGATGAGGGAACCATCGCGACGGCGCCGCCTGAATCGCCGGACGCGCCTGTCGCCCCCGAACGCGCCCGCTCGCGGGAGGGGAACGGCGCGGCGGCCGAACCGGAGATGCGGCTCTTCCCGTTCGGACTCTCGCGCGGACGGCTGACGCAGGCCATTCAGGAGACGGACGCGCCCGTCCAGCTCGTCGATGACCTGCGACAGGCGGACGCGCTCATCACGCTGCGCCATTCCTACCGGAAGAAACCGGCGCCTGTGCGGGAAGCGGAGGAGCGCTCCCTGCCGATCTACGTGATCAAGAGCAACACGCTCTTCCAGATGGAGCAGGTGCTGCTGCAGTTCCGCGGGCAGCGAATGCGGCGCGATCCGGTGGCGGAAGCGTATCGCGAGACGGAGGAGGCGATCGCGCAGGTGCTCACGGACGGGCGGGCGCTGGAGTTGGCGCCGGCGAACAGCTACATCCGGCGCGTTCAGCACGAACTCGCGGGACGCTTCAACCTCGACAGCGAGAGCCACGGCGCGGAGCCGGAACGGCGTGTCCGCATCCTGCCCGCGCCGCCACGGTCAGGCGGACGGTGATGGACGAGGGCGCGCGCGGGCGCTTCATCGTCCTCGAAGGGGGCGAGGGAGCGGGCAAGAGCCTGCTGGCGACGCGGCTGGCGCGGCGCCTGGAAGCGGCCGGCGTGCACACCATCGATGTGCGGGAGCCGGGAGGCACGCCCGCAGGGGAACTGGCGCGCGAGTTGCTGGCCCAATCGCTTACGCCCTGGGCGGAGGCGTTCGCGTTCCTGCTGGCGCGGGCGGAGCTCGTGGGGCGCGTGATCACGCCCGCACTGGAAGGAGGCGCGACCGTGCTGTGTGACCGCTTCCGCGCGAGCACTGTCGCCTATCAGGGGTATGGACGGGGCCTTGACCTGAAGCGGCTGGCGGAAGCGAACGCCTCGGCGACGCAGGGACTCACGCCAGACCTGACGATCTACCTTGACCTTCCGCCCTCGGTCGGGCTGGAGCGGAAGCGGGGCGAGCGAGGCGGTCCCGCGACGGGGCGCGAGGGCCTCGCCTTTCACGAACGCGTGCGCGAGGGGTATCGCCAGCAGCTGGCGCAGGCGCCCGCGGGAACGTGGCTGGAGATCGACGCCAGCCAGCCGCCGCAGGCGGTCGAGGCGGCCGCCTGGGAAGCGGTGTCCCGACTGCTGGGCCTCCCCGCGGACGCGTAAGCGGCGCCGCGTGCTTCGGGCAAGCGAGGGACGCCGGAGAACGGCCAGCTACTTCGCGCGGACCTTCTACTCGCTGGAGAACGCCCAGTACCGGCTGCTCTGGACGGGGACGGTGTTCTCGTTTTTCGGGATGCAGATGCAGATCGTAGCGCGGGGCTGGCTCGCCTTCGACCTGACGGGCCAGAACACGGCGCTGGGCGCGATGATGCTCGCGTTCGGCGCGCCCAGCCTCGTCTTCACCCTGTGGGGCGGGGTGATCGCGGACCGGTTGCCGCGACGGCGGACGTTGCTGGTCTCCCAAAGCGCGCTCTGCCTGAACTCCGCCTGGATAGCGCTGATGGTGGCCGCGGGCCTGATGGAGTTCTGGATGCTGCTTGCGGCGAGCTTCATCCAGGGCGTGGGGTTCGCCTTTATGGGGCCTGCGCGAAACGCCTTCATCAGTTCGCTCGTTGGCCGCGAGGCGGTGGGCAACGCGATCGTGCTCCAGCAACTCAGCATGAACGGCACGCGGGTGGTGGGCCCCGCCCTCGCGGGAGTCTTCATCTCGCTCTGGTTCATCGGCGTGGCGGGCGTGTACGTCATGACGGCGGCGGGCTTCCTGATCGCGATCCTCACCGTCTGGCGGCTTCCGCCCGGGGAGCCGGCGGAACGAGCGGAGGCGACCTCGCCAGCGCGGGACCTGCTGGATGGCCTGCGCTATGTCTGGAGCAGGCCGTCGGTGGCGACGCTCATCCTGACATCGTTCGCGCTGACGGCGTTCGCCTTCCCGTTCCAGTCATTCCTGCCCTCACTCACCGAGGACATTTACGACGCAGGCTCCGAGGGGCTGGGCGCGCTCTCCGCGGCGCAGGCGGTGGGAGCGGTGATTGCGGTCGTGCTGGTAGCGGGGATCGCGGGGCGGGCGAGCGCCTGGGGGCAGCAACTCCTGTTGGCGCTCGCGTTCGGCGCCTCGGTGACGCTGCTGGGCTTCGCCTCCAACTTCGCAACGGGCCTGGGGGCGATCCTGGTGGTGGGCGCCTGCTCGGCAGGATTCCAGTCACTGAACAACGCGCTCGCGATTTCCTACGCGGACTCGCGCTACCACGGCCGCGTGCAGTCTCTGGCGATGCTGTCGTGGAGCCTGTTCGGGATCGCGTCCATGCCGATCGGGGTGGTGGCGGACCTGATTGGGATCAGGGAGACGCTGATGATCGCGGGCGTGGCAAGCGTGGTGGCGGTCCTGCTGCTCCACGTCATCGGGCGTCTGTGGGGCGCGGAGGAGGACCGTCATCGCAGCGCGGACGCCACGGGAGGCTGAGGGCCAGGGGCGCGTGCGGACGGGGCTTGGTACGCTCCGAACGGGGAGTCGGGGCGCTTGCCGCGCCGGACGAGCGCGACTGTGATGGACGAGAAGCCGCTTGATGAACGCCCGCAGCAGCGCCGCGAATACGCGGGGCCCGGATTCACGTTCGGGATTGCGGCGCTGGTCGTGGGCGTGACCGGATTCGCCATCTGGTTCCTCGAAATTCGGGGCGGCGGAGGAGGGGTCGAGGGGGAGGCGGGCACGGGCGTGGTGGCGCTGGCGGATGCGCTCAACCCCACGGGAACGGCGCCGGCGGCCGCGGTCGGACGCGCCGCGCCCGCCTTCCGCCTGCGCACGCTGGACGGCTCCATGACGGAGCTGACAGACTTTCGGGGACAGTACGTACTGCTCAACTTCTGGGCCTCGTGGTGCGGACCCTGTCGGGGGGAGACGCCCGCCCTGCAGCAGTTCTTCGAGCAGGAAGCGCCGGCGGTGGTCGTCGTGGGGGTCAACCAGCAGGAGTCAGCGGAGACCGCGCGCGCGTTCGCGCAATCGTTCGCAGTGACGTACCCGATTGCGCTCGACGCGGACGGGCGGGTGTCATCAGCCTACCGCGTGAGCACGGGGCTGCCGGTCAGCTTCCTGATCGACCCTGAAGGGGTGATTCGGCTGGTGCGCCTCGGCGCGCTCACGGAGCGGGCCATGGACGAGCTGGCGGCGGCGCTCCCCTGATGACAAGCGGGACGCCGGCCACAACTGCGGCGACGCCGGCGTTCGACCCGCTGCGGGCGGTCTGGCGATTGCTCACCAATGTGAAGTTTGCGGTGGCGCTGGTCGCGCTGGCGACGCTGGCGGGCCTGCTCGGGACCGTCCTGCCGCAGCTGCCCGCGGAGATGCGCGGCAATCCGCCCGCGCGCTCGGCCTGGCTGGAGGCGCAGCGCGAAGACTTCGGCTGGCTGACGGGCGCGCTCGACGGGCTTGACCTGTTCGAGGTCTTCCACAGCCCTTGGTTCCTGGCGCTCTGGTGCGTGATCGTGGCGGCGGTCACGGTTTGCACGATCAGTCGCTTCCCGCCGACCTGGCGCAGCGTCCGGCGACCTCCGACGCGGGTGGGTGAGCGCTACTTCGAGACAGCGCGCCACCGCGCGTCGTTCACGCACCAGGGCGGCGCGGAGGCGGTCGAGAACCTGTTGCGCCGCCGCCGCTACACGGTGACCCGCGCCTATGAGGACGAGAACGCGACGGAGCTGTTCGCCGAACGTTTCCCGTGGACGCACTACGCCACGTTCGTCTCGCACATGGCGCTGCTGATGCTGCTGATCGGGGGGTTGCTGACGAATCTGGCGGGCTTCCAGCGAACGCTGGCGCTGGCCGAGGCGCGCCCGGGGGCGCCGCTCTTCGAGGAACCCGGCCCCGGGCAGATCTTCGTCACGATGGAGGACGCGCATCGGGGAGTGGACGCGGCGGGGAACATCGTCGATTTCCACAGCGACCTGATGCTGCGACGGGGGGACGAGACCGCGCGCTGCCAGGCAACGGTGAATGATCCGTGCTCAGCCTTTGGGTACCGGTTCCACCAGGCGGCGTTCTTCGATGACCTCGCGCGCCTGACGGTCTGGGGGCCGGACGGACGCGTGCTCTTCGACGATGTGCTCGACTTCGAGAACGAGTCAACGGCCACGCCCGTGTTGACGGTCACGAACGCGGCGGGAGCAGCGGTCTTCGATCAGGCGCTGCCGCAGATGGCGAGCGTGGCGGGGGAGTCGCTGGGGTACGAAGGAGACCTCGGGCTGGCCGAACTGGCGCTGGCGGACGGGGTCTACGGGGTGAGCTGGCGGGCAGTGGGGGAGACGCTCGTCGTCATCATCGACGGCGAGGGATTCGCGCAGGCCGCGCTCCGCCCGGGCGGGGCGGTGGAAACGCCAGCGCATCGCATCGTCTTCCGGGGGATCGCCAGCGTGCCCGCCATTCCCGTGCTGGATATGCCGCGGGGAGAGACGGACGGCGTGGTCAACGTGCAAATGCCGGAGGGGGCTGGCGGGCGCCCCTATCTCTTCATCTCGGGCGTCGACGCGGACAACGTCGCCATCGCGGAGGGGGCGACGATCGAGACCTCATCGGGGTACCGCTACCGCTTCGGGGGGCGGGTGGACGCCTCCGGAATCGATGTACGGCGTGACCCGGGGGATACGTTCATCTGGGTCGCGGTGGGCATGGCCATGCTCGGGTTGGGCGTGACGTTTTATGTGCCGAGAAGGCGGCTGTGGGCGAGGGTGACGGGACAGCGGACGCAGATCGCGGGCGTGGCGGCGCGTTCGACGCGCTTCGGATGGGAGTTGCGTCGCATGGGCGTGGAACTCGGCGCGCGCGATGCGCTGCTGCCTGAGGATCGGGAGGAAGCGGGCGGCTGAGGAACGGCCGCCCGCCAACGGCGCCGCTGGCGGACCCGTCCCGTTACTGGAAGAGGGCGCCGACGCTCTGTCCTGTGTGAATGCGCTCGATCGCGTCCCCGAACTGGGGAGCGGTGGAGATGACGTGCATGTTGGGGAGGCGCTTCCCGGGGGGCAGGGGCACCGTATCGGTGACCACGATCTCGTGGACGTCGGCGTCGCGCAGGCGCTCCACGGCGGGACCGCTCAGGAGCGCGTGGTAGCCCGCCACGAGGATCTCGCGGGCGCCCTTCTTGCGAAGGATGCTGACCGCCTCGACCATGGTGCCCGCGGTATCGATCTCGTCATCGACCAGCAAGGCGTTGCGGCCGGCGATGTCACCGATGACATTGAGCGCCTCGGTGGCGCCGGTGTTGCCGATGCGGCGCTTCTCGACGATGGCGATGGGCAGCCCGAGGCGGACGGCCATATTGCGGGCGAGCTTCTCTCCCCCCACATCGGTCGAGACGACGGTGTAGTTCTCCATGTTCTTGGTGGCGAAGTAGCCGCTCACGGGGTAGAGGGCGTTGAGCTCGTCGAGGGGGATGTTGAAGAAGCCCTGTATCTGGCCCGCGTGCAGGTTCATCGTGAGCACGCGGTCCGCGCCCGCGGTCTCGATGAGGTTGGCGAGGAGACGGGCGCTGATGGGGACGCGGGGCTGGTCCTTCTTGTCGCTGCGTCCGTAGGCGTAGTAGGGGATGACCGCCGTGATGCGGCCGGCGGAGGCGCGGCGGGCGGCGTCGATCATGATGAGCAGTTCCAGAATGGAGGTGCTCACGGGCGGGAAGAAAGGCTGCACAAGGAAGACGTCGCGGCTGCGGATGTTCTCCTGGTAGCGGACGAAGACGTTCTCGTTGGCGAACTCGAAGATGTCAGCGTCGCCGGGCTTCATGCCGAGGTGAGCGCAGATTGCCTCCGTGAACGCGGGGTAGGTTCTTCCCGAAAAGATGGCGAGATCGACGAGCTCGTTGGTCATCAGACGACCACGAACTCCTTGTACTCCCCGAAGACGCGCCGCCACATATTGCAGATTTCGCCGGAGGTGGCGCCGACATTGACGGCGTCGATGATGAGCGGCATGAGGTTGGTAGCGGGATCGTTGCTGCCGTTTTCGAGGGCGCGCATCGCCTCGCCCCAGGCGTCGGCGTCGCGTTCAGCCTTCATCTTCCTGAGGCGGGCGAGGTGCCGTCGCTCACCCTCGGGGTCCATCTTGAGGATGGGGATCTCGAGCGCCTCCTCGGTCTGGAACTCGTTGACCCCGACGATGATGCGGTCGCGACTTTCGACCTCGCGCTGGAAACGGGCGGAGGCGTCCGCGATTTCCTTCTGGAAGTAGCCGTGCTCGAGGGCCGGGATGACGCCGCCCATGTCCTCGATGCGGTCGAATATCTCGTTGCACTCGCGCTCCATGTCGTTCGTCAGCTTCTCGATGAACCAGGAGCCGCCCAGCGGGTCGACGGTGTTGGCGGCGCCGCTTTCGTGCTGGATGACCTGCTGCGTGCGGACCGCGAGGCGCACGGCCTTGTCGGAGGGCAGGGCGAGGGCCTCGTCCATGGAGTCGGTGTGGAGTGACTGGGTGCCGCCGATGACGGCCGCGAGGGCCTGGATGGCGACGCGCACGAGGTTAACCTCCGGCTGCTGCTCGGTAAGGGAGACGCCGGCGGTCTGGGTGTGGAAGCGCATGAGCCAGGAGCGGGGCTTCTTCGCGCCGAAGCGCTCGCGCATCTGGCGCGCCCAGATGCGGCGGGCGGCGCGGAACTTCGCGATCTCCTCGAAGAAGTCGTTGTGACAGTTGAAGAAGAAGGAGATGCGGGGGGCGAAGCTGTCGATGTCGAGGCCGCGGTCGAGCGCCCACTTCACGTACTCGAGGCCGTCGGCGAGGGTGAAGGCCAACTCCTGGACGGAGGTCGAGCCCGCCTCGCGGATGTGGTAGCCGCTCACGGAGACGGGGTTCCAGAGGGGCATTTCGCTTGCGGCGAACTCGATGGTGTCCGTGACGAGGCGCATCGACTCACGGGGCGGATAGATGAACTCGTTCTGGGCGATGTACTCCTTGAGGATGTCGTTCTGGAGGGTGCCCGCAAGCTTCGCGCGCGGCACGCCCCGCTTCTCCGCGGCCGCGATGAAGAGCGCCCAGATGACGGGCGCGGGGCTGTTGATGGTCATGGAGGTGGTGATGTCGTCGAGGGGCAGGCCATCGAGCAGGATGTCCATATCGGCGAGGGAGTCGACGGCCACGCCGCAGGAGCCGAACTCGCCCTCAGCCCAGGGCTCGTCATGGTCGTAACCCATGAGGGTGGGCATATCGAACGCGATCGAGAGGCCGTTGTTGCCGGCGGCGAGGAGATCGTGGTAGCGCTGGTTCGTCTCCTCGACGGAACCGAAGCCGCTGAACATGCGGATGGTCCAAGGCTTGCCGCGGTAGCCGGTCTTGTGAACGCCGCGCGTGAACGGGTAGGAGCCGGGCAGGTTGATATCGCGCCCGTAGTCGAGATCTGCGACATCGGTGGGGTCATAGAGGCGATCGATGGGGCGGCTCGAGACCGTCATGAAGGGACCCGCCAACTCGCGCCCTTCGGCGACGACGGCCTCGTCATAGTCCTTGCGCAACTCGCGGGCGCGCTCCAGTCCGTTTGATTCGCTCACAACCCTGCTCCTCTCCCTGATCAATAGGGCGGTCGGCCTATCTTACCGAACGCGCCCGAACAGGCGGGGGAGCGCGGCCCGCTGGATCGAGGACGCGGCGACGTCCTACGCTCGGACCATGCCGACGCCGGAACGGAAACAACGCTATCGCGAGGTCGCGGCGGGACGCCAGCAGGGCGTGGTTGTGCTCGAGGACATCCACGACCCCCACAACGCGGAGGCGGTTTTCCGGACATGCGACGCCTTCGGGTTCCAGCGGGTATGCCTGATCTTCGACGAGGAAGCGCCGTTCGACCCACGACGGGTAGGCAAGCAGAGCTCATCCTCGGCGAATAAGTGGCTCGACTTTGACGTCTTCCCGTCGGCGCGGGCGTGCCTCGACGCGCTGCACGGCCAGGGGTACGAAGTAGTCGCGACCGTGGCCGAAGGGGAGGGGGAGGACATGTTCGCGGCGGACCTGACCGCGCCCCGCATCGCGTTGGCGCTGGGGAACGAACACCGCGGGCTTTCGGCCGAGGCGATCGCGCGCGCTGACCGGCGGCTCACGATCCCGATGGCGGGGATGGTTCGCAGCCTCAACCTCTCCGTGACGGCGGCCATCACGCTGTACGAAGTCACGCGTCAGCGACGGCGGGCGGGGCGCGAGTCGTACCTGCTCGACGCGGAAGCGCAGGAGGCGCTGCGGGAGCGCTTCCGCCAGCGCTAGCCGCATCCCCGACACACGCGCGCTGGCGGCTTCGACGCCGGGAACGCGGTCCCGTACGCTGGAAGTCAGTCCCCGCCAGCGCGCGCGCGCTGGCACTGGCAAGGAGTCACGATGGCACGGCTACAACTGGCGCTGAACGTGGCGGAGCTTGATTCCGCCATCGCGTTCTACCGCGATCTCTTCCGCACCGAACCGCACAAGGTGCGCGAGGGGTACGCGAACTTCGAGGTCGCGGATCCGCCCCTGAAGCTGATCCTGTTCGAGAACGGACGCGGCGGCGACCTCAACCATCTCGGCGTCGAGGTGGACACCACCGCCGAGGTTACCGCCGAGACCGAACGGCTGACCGCGCTTGGGCGCGAAGTCGAGATCGAGGACGGCGTCGTCTGCTGCCACGCCGAACAGGACAAGGTCTGGGCGCGCGACCCCGCCGGGCTGCGTTGGGAGGTCTACGCCATCACCGACGACAATCCCCCCGCGCCGGCGTCTTCGCTGATCTCGCTGGATGAAAGCGGGGAGGCGCGCCTCGGCGAGAACGCCGAAGCCTGCTGCAGCGAGGCCGCCACGACCTGTTAGCGCGCTCCCGAAGCAGGGCCGCGCGCGATCCCGCCCGCTCACGTTAACGGCGTTAACATGAAGGCGTGTCGCGCGAACGCCCCGAGGCTCCGGTCCTTGACGGCGGCTGGAGGAGCATCGAGTTCCAGGCGACGATAGCGCTTGCGGCGATGCTCACGCCCCTGAACAGCACGATGCTGGCGGTAGGGCTGCCCGCCATCCGCTCGGACTTCGATGTGGGCGTGGGGGAAATGACGCTGTTGATCAGCGTCTACCTGGTGGCGGTAGCGGCGATGCAGCCTGTCTCGGGGCGGCTTGGAGACGCCTTCGGATCGATCCGTGTGATGATCACGGGGCTGGTTCTGCTGCTGGCGATCTCGGCGGTCTCGGCCCTCGCGACAAACTTGCCCATGCTCATCCTGATGCGCGGCCTGCAGGGCGCGGTGACGGCGCTGGTGCTCCCGAACGGCATCGCCATCCTGCGACGGCGGACGTCCTCCGAACGGCTGGGGACGGTTCTGGGCATGAACGGGGCGGCGCTCTCGATCGCGGCCGCGGTCGGACCGGTCATCGGCGGGGCGCTGCTGCTCGCGGGGGACTGGCGGCTCCTCTTCCTGATCAACGTGCCCCTCTCGGCCGTCGCCATCGCGCTCCTGCTGCGGCTGCGCGCGGACGAGGGACAGGGTCGCGGAAGCCTGCGCATTGACCTCCCCTCGCTGGGGGCGCTGGCGGCGATCTTCGGCAGCGCGGTCCTGATCGGGAGCGCCACGCGGCTGGAGAACCCGCTGTTCCTGATTGCCGGCGGCGCGCTGCTGCCGGCCACCGCGCTGGCGTACTGGTTGCGATCGCGCTTGGGCGGGAGCAGCGTCGAGTTCCGCTTCTTCGGGGCGCGGAACTTCCGCTCGGCGGCGACGAGCCAGGCGCTCACCAACCTCGTGATGTACTCGTTCCTCGTGAGCCTGCCCCTCTACCTCGTGGACCTGCGGGGAATGAGCGACCAGGTCGTGAGCCTGACGCTGTTCTCGCTGATGGCGGCCATGATCACGCTCACGCCGCTGGGCGGCGCCCTGACGGACCGCGTGGGGCGGAGGCCGCTGCTGCTCGGCGGCGGCCTCATCATCGCCATCGCGACGGTCGCCCTGACGCTGCTCTTTGACAACCCGCCGCTGGGCGCCGTCATCGGACCGCTGGTGGCGGTGGGGATCGGGCTGGGGATTTCGGGGCCGGCGCGCTCCTCGGCGGCGCTGGAGGCGTGGCCCAGAGACGTGGCCGGCTCCGTCGCGGGAACGTTCTCGATGATGCGCTACGCGGGCGCCATCCTGGGAGCGGCGGCGATCGCGGCCCTGCTGGGGCCGGACCCGGACGAGGGCGCCTTCCGCCTGCTGACGGTGGCGCTCGCGGGCGCGGCCGCGCTCAACCTCTTCGCCTCGCTTGAGATACGCGACAAGCCGCGGGACGCGCCCGACGCCGCCCGCGAACGCGCCGCTCCCGCGCTGGAACGCCCCCGCCCCTAGCCCCCGCGGGGGTCAACGAGAATCTTGATCTGGCGGCGGTCCCCGTTGAGCAGGGAGAAGGCGTCCGCAATGTCCGCAAGCGGGGATGTGTGGGTGAGCAGCGGCCGCACCTGAACGCGCCCGCTGGCGATAAGGTCGGCGGCCATCGCGAACTCCTGATGGGCGTAGGCGATGGACGCGACGACCGTCACTTCCTTCGAGAGCCAGGCGCCGGGAACGATCGTGGCGTCCTCGTTGGCGAGACCGACGAGGGTGACGGCGCCGCCGCGACGGACGTAGTCCACCGCGTGCTGGATGGTCGGGGCGATGCCGGCGCACTCGAAGACGACATCGGGGCCGAGACCGCTGGTCGCGTCCGCGAGCTCCCCGACAACGTTCTCCTCGTTCGGGTTGAGGACGCGATCGGCGCCGAGTTGAAGCGCGAGGGCGGCGCGTTCGGCGACGGGTTCGACGACGTACGCGCGACCGGCGCCGGCGGCGCGGGCGCACTGCAGCGTGAGCAGCCCAATGGGCCCCGCGCCGATGACGGCGACGCTGTCGCCGAGACGGATGCGGGTGCGGCGCACGCCATGGAGGGCGACCGTGAGGGGCTCGACCATGGCGGCGTCGCGATCGTCGAGGCCCTCGGGGACAGGCGTCAGGCGGCGCGCGTCCACCGCGATGGCGGGCGCAAAGCCGCCGTGGGGCGTGCTCATGAGGCTGCCGAGCTGGTGGGGACAGTCGCTGGCGTAGCCCGCGCGGCAGGCGGCGCAGGCGCCGCAGGCGGGCGCGATGCCGCCGATGACGCGGTCGCCTTCCCGCACGCTGGCGACGCCGGCGCCCACCGCCGCCACTTCGCCCATCCACTCATGCCCGCAGACCGCGGGATTGCCGGGGACGCCTGACTGGTAGTTGTGAAGGTCGGTGCCGCAGACGCCGCAGTAGCTGATGCGGACGACGGCCTCGCCCTGCGCGGGGGCGGGTTCGGCGAACTCGAGGAGTTCGATGACTTCCTTGCCGGTGATGATTCCTGCCTGCATGGGCGCGAGTCTAGCGGCTGGCGAGCGGCGGCGCCCCCGCCACAGGGAGACGCTATCCTGCGAGGACGGGAGCGCGCCGCGCCGCGGGCGCCGTTCGGAGAGGGAGAGCCGCCATGCTTGCCGCCGCGCGGCCTTCCGCCAGTCCGTCGTGAACCTGGGTATCCTCGCGGGCGTGGGATCAGCCGCGATCTGGGCGATCGCGAGCACGCTCATGGCCTCCGTCTCGACGCGCGTCGACGCCGTGTCCGTCAGCGCCGTGCGGGCGCTGTGGGGCGCGGCGGCGCTGCTGGTCGCGGCGCCCTTCGTGGCCATGACGGGCGGCTTCGACGGCGTCACCGTCGCCGTGGCGCTGGCGGTCGTGGGGTCGGCGATCCTCGGCATGGCGCTCGGCGACACACTCTATGTGGCCTCCCTGAACATGCTTGGCCTGACCCGCGGGTTCACGATCAGCCTGGGGCTGTTCGTCTTCCTCACCTACGTCCTTGGGGTCGCGCTTCTGGGCGAGGAGATCACGGCGCGGGCGGCGATCGGCTCTGCGCTCGTAGTCGCGGGGGTCTACGCCGTGGCGCTCCGCGGACGGCGGGCGGAGGCGCCCACAACCGCAGTCACGGCGAACGGGGGAACGGTCAGGCGCGGGCTTGCGCTGGTGGGCCTGACAGCGCTTGTCTGGTCACTCGCGACGGTCTGGCTGGGCGACGCCGTCGAGGGGCAGAACGCCGTCGCGGTAACGGCGCTGCGGCTCCCTGCGACGGGCCTCGTCCTCGGCTTCGTCGCCGCCGCGCTCCCGCATTCGGGCATCCGCCAGCGCGCCATCTCGCGGCGGGACCACGGCGCGCTCTTCCTCGCGGGACTCTTCGGCACGGGCATTGGCAGCCTGCTCTTCATCTACGCGGTACAGGAGGCGGGGGTGGGACGCGCCGCCGTCGCCACCGCCATCTCCCCACTCTTTGCGGTCCCGCTGGCCGCTATCTTCCTGAGGGAGCGGCTCACCTTCTGGCTGGTGGCGGGAGTGGCGGCGGCGGTCGCGGGGCTGGCGTTGATCTCGTAGGGACGCCCCGCGCGAGGTCAGTCGGCGGCGGTGAAGAAATCCGCGCGGGGTGTGCCGGTGTCGTCGTACACCGGTTCTTCGAGGTCGACGCGGAACTTGCTGATCTGCGACCCGCGGATGCCGTGGCCTCCGAGGTTGCCGCCCATGTCCGCGTAGTGGCGGTTGTTGAAGTGGGAGGCGAGCGCCTCTTCGTCGTCCCAGAGTTCGTAAACCCAGATGCGACCCGTGTCGAAGGGGTCCGGGGTCCACGTGTAGTGGCGGCACCCGCGCTGCGTGAGGGCGCCGTCGATGAACGGCTTGCCCGCGGCGAGGGCGGCGTCGCGCTGCTCGGGGTCGAGGTCGATGCTGCCGGCGATGACGATCATGGAATCCTCCCTGGGGGCGAATGCTACGGCACGGACGGGTAGACTCTCCCGCCATGGCCGAGGGCAGGACGCACGAGCAGACGGTAAACGTGGCGCTGGGCGAGGTGCTGGGCGATATGCGCCGCGGCTGGCGCGTACGGAGCGAACAGCAGGGAGCGCTCCTCGGCGGCGGCCGCGCGGATGTCCTCGTGCTGGAACACGCGAACTGGCCAGTCGCGATCGAGGCCGAGCTCTCGAGCCACCGCGACGCCGAAAAGGACGCCATCGCGCGGCTGGGAAAGCGCCCCACCGGGGGCGAGAACCCCATCGAGACCGCGATCGCGCTCGTCTACCCGCCCGAGTTCCAGTCACTCGACGGGGAGGCGCTGCGGGAGGCGATCCGCACAACGGAGGCGCTCGAATACGCGCTCTACACACACGTCCTGGATGACGAGCGCGGGCCAGAACGGCTGCCGGAACAGGGCTGGCTGCGGGGGAGCGCGATCGAGCTGGCGATGCTCGTCACCCGCGCCTCCACGCCCGCGCAACGCGTCGAGGCGCTGGCGGATGTGCTCGAAGGGGGCATCAACGACGCCGCCGATCGCTTCTCGCACCGCCACCCACGAGAAGGCGGGGAGCGAGGCAAACTGCTCGCCGCAGTACTAAAGCAGGACGACGATTCAGCTGGGCAGACGCGACGCATGGCAATGGCGGTGTTGCTCAACGCGCTCATCTTCCACGAGGCGCTGGCGCAGGCGGATTTCCGCATCATCGCGAAAGACGGTCCGCGCGAAGTGCATTCCATCGAGAATTTCCTCGGGGGGATGGCACCATTCGCCAATCGCGATGACCTGCTGGCGGAGTGGGACGCCATCCTCGGACGCAACTACTGGCCGATTTTCGGGCTGGCGAAAGAACTGCTCGACCCCGCGATCATGCCGCTCGAAACAGCCCTGGATGTGCTAGCGCCGCTCTACTTGACAGCGCGGCGGCTCGTGACGGGAGGCGTGACGCGCTCGCACGACCTCACAGGCACGGTCTTCCAGCGGCTCATCGCCGATCGCAAGTTCCTCGCCACGTACTACACGCGACCAGAGTCAGCAGCGCTGCTGGCGGGGCTGGCGATGCCCATGGAGCGCGCGCCCGGGGGCGCTGACTGGAGCGACGGGGATACGCTGGCGGCGGTCCAGATCGGCGACTTCGCCTGCGGGACGGGGACGCTGCTCTCCGCGGCCTACCAACGGCTCTCCCTCCTGCACGAACTCCACGGGGGCGACCCCAGCACGCTCCACGGTCCGATGATGAAGAACGGGCTGGTCGGGGCCGATGTGCTGGACATCGCCGTCCACCTGACAGCGGCGATGCTGGCAGGAGCGCAACCGGATACGCCCTTCGACGGCGAATGCCTGCTGATGATGCCGTACGGCGCGCAGGAGGACGGTACGGTTGCGATCGGCTCACTGGACCTGCTGGCAGCGGAGACACAAGCGAACCTGATCGGGTTGGCGGCAGCGCAGACCGCAGGCGGGCGGAGGCGGGAGGACATCGACGATCTGGTAAATCGTGTGGGGCACGGCAAGTTCGATCTCGTGATCATGAACCCGCCCTTCACGCGCGCCCCCGCACTGGAAGGGGAGAAACAAGTCGAAGCAAACATCACATTCGCCGCATTCGAAACCAGCCGTGAAGACCAGCGCCGGATGAATCAAGCGCTCAAGGCCCGGCGGGGAAAACACGGCTTCGGATCGGGCCACGGCGGGCTTGCCACAGACTTCCTCGATCTCGCTATACGCAAAGTACATGGCAGCGGCTCAACTGGACTGGTTCTGCCCCTCAGCGCTGTGAGCGGGGACCGCTGGGAGGGCGCTCGAAGAGCGCTTGGCAAGTTCGCACAAGTGATTGTGGTGACCACTGCGGCAGCAAAGAGCAGGGACGCCGCATTCTCGGCGGACACAGACATCGCCGAGTGTTTGATCGTAGCCTCTCATAATACCACGAACGAACGAACGAACGAACGAACGAACGAACGAACGAACGAACGAACGAACGAGGGTTCTTTGTCGTCCTCGATCACAGACCGCCCAGCGAGTTACGGGGAGCCCTTTTCGCAGAAGCAATCAGGCAGAGCATCGCGACCCAGAAGGTTGTTAGGCTCGAAGATGGTTCCAGCGGGTCAACCCCGATCAGGCTGGGAGAGGAGTACGTGGGCTGGATACTGGACTGCCCTCTGCCAGAATCAGGACCGTGGCCTTTCGTCGGCATCGCCGACGCATCTCTAGCCCAGGTCGCCTATCACCTTGAACGAGGCCGCTTCTTCTCTCCAACCACCCCTAACGATCAGCCTCTACGGATTCCGATAACCCCCATCCATACTATCGGAGGGCGCGGGCCCTACGAGCGAGACATTAACGCAGATCAACGCGACGGAGGAGCGCCACGCGGGCCCTTCCACCTCCACAAGCCCGCCATCAGCACCGTTCCCACCTATCCCATGCTCTGGGCGCATGAAGCCGAGAAGGAGCGGCGGTTGATTGTGGAGCCAGATTCTGAGGGGCAGATCAAGTCTGTGGACGCCCGCTTTGACCAAGCCGCAGTTAACGAGAAGGCAGCACGCATCTGGGCGACGGCGTCGCGCGCACACTACAACCGCGGCTTGCGGTTCAACTCACAGTCACTGGTCGTGGCGATGACAGAGCGGAGGTGCATCGGCGGGCGGGCGTGGCCGTCGGTCGTCTTCGAGAACTCCGATCACGAATACGCTTTCGCGCTCTGGTCGAATTCGACGCTGGGGCTGCTGCTGCACTGGTGGGTCGCGAACAAGACACAGTCAGGACGCGGAACGACGACGGTGACGGGCATCCCGCGCATCCCGACGCTGGATACGCGGGCACTCACGGCGGAGCAGCACGCGCGGGCGCGGGAGGCGTTCCAGCGGCTGCGGGGGGAGCGCTTCCTGCCGTTCGACCAGATCGACGAGGATGCGGCGCGGGCGCGGCTCGACCGTGCGCTGCTGGTGGAGGTGCTGGGGCTGCCGGAGGCGCTCTGCGAGGCGGACGGGGCGCTGGCGCTGCTGCGGAAGAAGCTGGCGGCGGAACCGCAGATCCACGGGGGCAAGGGTTCACGCGTCGTCTTCACGGACACGGGCGAGCGCCCGGTGAAGCGCGGCGACCGCTGACGCTCCTCTAGTTGACGCGGCGGCCGCCGGCGGCCGCCCAGTACGGTTCGCGCAGCTCGAACTTCTTCAGCTTGCCCGTGGCTGTGCGCGGCAGCGCGTCCACGAACTCGACGCGGCGCGGGGCCTTGAAGTGGGCCAGGTTCTCGCGGCAGAAGGCGATGATCTCGGCGGCGTCGGACCGCTCGCCCTGCTGCAGGACGATGACGGCGAGGGGGGTCTCGCCCCAGCGCTCGTCGGGGACGCCGACGACGGCCGCTTCCAGCACCTTCGGGTGGCGGTAGAGGACGTCCTCGACCTCGATGGAGGAGATGTTCTCGCCGCCGGAGATGATGACGTCCTTGGCGCGGTCGACGATGTTGATGTAGCCGTGCTCGTTCACGGTGGCGAGATCGCCGGTGTAGAAGTAGCCGTCGCGGACGACCCTGGCGGTCTCCTCGGGCTGGTTCCAGTAGCCCTTGAAGACCATGTTGCCGCGCGCCGCCACCTCGCCGATGGCGGTGTCGTCGCGGGGCACGTCGCGGCCGCCTTCGCCGACGACGCGGAGCTGAACGCCGAGGGAGGCGTGGCCGGCGCGCGCCTTGAGGCGGTAGAACGCATCGCCCTCCGCGCTGACGTGGGGCTTGGGCTCGGCGATGGTGAGGATGGGGGCGGTTTCGGTGAGGCCGTAGAGCTGCATGAAGGTCCAGCCGCGCTCGCGTTCGAGGCGTTCGACGAAAGTCACGGGGGGCGGGGCGCCGGCGCAGGCGAAGCGGGGCTTCGTCGCGATCTCATACTCGCCCGCGTCCTCGAAGTCGAGGATGCGCGCGAGCACGGCGGGCGCCATACAGGCAAAGGTCACGCCCTCATCGCGCATGAGGCGGTAGAGCAGGTCGGGCTCGGGGGCGCGCGCGATGACATGCGTGCCGCCCATGGCGGTGAGCGCGTACACGCCGCCCCAGCCGTTGCAGTGGAACATCGGCAGGGTCCACAGCTCGACGTCGTCGTGGGTGATCCCGAGGTGCGCGATGAAGTGGTAGGCGTTCGCGTAAAAGTTGCGGTGGGTGAGCATCACGCCCTTGGGGCGGGCGGTGGTGCCGGAGGTGTAGTTGATGCTGACGAGGTCGTTCTCGTCGAGGTCGGGATCGGGGGGAGGCGTCTCGGGCTGCCCCGCAACCAGTTCCTCCCAGTCCCGCCAGCCATCGGGGACGGGCGCGTCGCCGTAGCGCGCCACGATCCAGTGTTCGACGTCGGGGAGGCCGTCGCGGATGGCGTCGAGGGCGCCGGTGAGGTCGGAGTCCGCGATGAGGACGCGGGCGCCGGAGTGGGAGAAGGCGTACTGGAAATCGTCGGCGACGAGGCGGTAGTTGAGGGGCACGAGGACGGCGCCGAGGAGGGAGGTTCCGTAAAAGGACTCGAGGAAGTGGTGGCTGTTGGGACTGAGAATACCGACGCGGTCGCCCTTGCCCACGCCGAGGCCGGCGAGGGCGTGCGCGAGCTTGTAGCAGCGGCGCGCGAACTCGGCGTAGGTGAAGCGTTGCTCGCCATCGATGACGGCCTCTTTGGGACCGTAGAGGCTCTCCGCGCGGAAGAGGAAATCGTTGACGACCATGGGGACTTCCATGCAACTGCTCCCGTACGCCCGAACGGCGTGGCGGAATGCTACGCGTCCCCCCGCGAGGGCGAAACCGCGTAAGGAAACGTGAAGGCGCGGGCGTTCGTCTCGTCCGCAACGCGCTAGGATAACGCGGTGCCCCTCATCGAGACGCAGGCGCTGACGAAGCAGTATCCACGCGTGCGGGCGCTGGACGCGCTCGACATCGCCATCGAGCCCGGCGTCATCGGGCTGGTGGGGGCGAACGGGGCGGGCAAGAGCACGCTCATCAAGATTCTCCTGGGGCTTCTGCCCGCGACCCGCGGCAGCGCGCGCGTGCTGGATATGGACGTGGCCACGGAGGGGCGCGCGATTCGCGGACTCGTGGGCTACATGCCCGAACACGACTGCCTGCCGCCTGATCTCTCGGCCACGGAGTTCGTCACGCACCTCGCGCAGGTCAGCGGACTCCCGCGTCCGGCGGCGCGCGAACGGACGGCGGAGACGCTGCGGCATGTGGGGCTGTTCGAGGAACGCTACCGCGAGATAGGCGGCTACTCGACGGGCATGAAGCAGCGCGTGAAGCTCGCGCAGGCGCTCGTGCATGACCCACGCCTGATTTTCCTGGACGAACCCACGAACGGGCTTGACCCCGCGGGGCGCGACGAGATGCTTGACCTGGTGCGGCGCACGGGGCGCGAGTTCGGCATCGCGGTGCTGATGTCATCGCACCTGCTCGGCGAGATCGAGGAAGTGTGTGACTGGCTCATCGTCATCGACGGGGGGCGGCTGGTGCGGTCGGGGGCGGTGGCGGAGTTCACGCAGACGCTGGGATCGCTGGAGGTCGAGGTGGAGGGGGACGCGTCCGCGCTGGCGGAAGCGCTCACGCGGCAGGGCTTTGAAGCGCGCGGCGAGGGCCTGATCGCGCACGTCGGGCTGAACGGGGCCGAGCCCTACGACGCAATCAGGAACGCCGTCGTGGAGTTGGGGATGGGGCTGGTGCGGCTGGAGCAACGGCGCCAATCGCTGGAGGACATCTTCCGCCCGGACCAACCGCAGGAGACGGGCGAGCGTGTCTGAGGGGGCGGCGCGCGGCAGCATCTACGACCTCGGCTACCGCCGCTACGAGGGGCGGCGGCTGGGGCGGCGGGACGCGACCCTGGCGCTGTACATCCACGGGCTGCGGGCGGCCTTCGGCCTGGGGCGGCGGACGCGGAGCAAGGTCTTCCCGATCGGGCTGGCGCTGGTAGCGATGTTGCCCGCGCTCGGCTACCTGATGGCGGCCGCCTTCATCGACATCGACATTTCCGACGTGATCAGGGCGGAGGACTACTTCGGCTCGCTCTTCTTCTTCCCACCGGGCGCCCTCATGCTGTTCGTGGCGGCGGTGGCGCCGGAACTGCTGGGGCGGGACCAGCGCCATGCGACGCTGCCGCTCTACTTCTCGCGGGCGCTGACCCGCCACGATTACGCGCTCGCGCGCTACGGGGCGATGGCGACCGCGTTGCTGGCCCTGACCCTGCTGCCCCACACGATTCTGTTCGTGGGGAATGCGCTGGTGGGGGACAGTTTCGGCGGCTACTTCCGCGATGAGTGGCGGCAGATCGGCCCGATCATCGGGAGCAGCCTGCTCATCTCGCTCTTCTTCGCGGCCATCGGCATGGTGATCTCGGCGCAGAGTCCGCGACGCGCCTTCGCGACGGTGGGGGTGATCGCGCCCTTCGTGTTCCTGCCCATCATCTCCTCAATCCTGGTCGAGACGCTGAACAATCTGGTTGGACGGCTGGGGGTCTTCCTCAACCCGTTCTTCGTCATCGACGGATTCACCTACTGGTTCTTCGACAGCGCCCCGCGCGAGGGCGATGACTACCCGCTGGTGACGGCGGACTTCGCCGGCGGCTGGTACTTCGTTGTGGCCCTCGCGCTCACGGCGGCGGGGATCGCGCTATTGCTGCGACACTACGGACGGAGAAGCCTGTGAACGCGGACGCGACGCCCTCCGGCGCGGCCGTGGAGTTGGTCGACGTCTCGCGCTGGTACGGGAACGTGGTGGCGGTCAACGGCGTCTCCTTCACGCTGGAGCCGGGCGTCACCGGTCTGCTGGGGCCGAACGGGGCGGGCAAGACCACGCTGCTGAACATGATGGCGGGGTTCCTCAAGCCCTCGGCGGGGGAGGTCAAGGTGCTCGGGGAGCCCGCCTTCGGGACGCCCGCCATCTACAAGCGGGTGGCGCTCGTGCCGGAGCGCGAGGCGGTCTACGACTTCCTCAGCGGCTACCAGTTCGTTCTCCTGAGCGCGCGGATGCATGAACTGGATGACCCGGAGGGGGCGACGCGGCGGGCGCTTCATATGGTGGAGATGCGCGAGGCGGAGGACCGCGCGACGGGCGGGTACTCAAAGGGGATGAAGCAACGCATCAAGATCGCGGCGGCGCTCGTTCATGACCCCGACGTGCTCCTGCTGGACGAACCTTTCAACGGCATGGATCCGCGCCAGCGGCTGCAGATGATGGAGATGCTGCGCCGCATGGCGGCGGAGGGCCGAACGGTGCTGTTCTCCTCGCACATTCTGGAGGAGGTCGAGCGGCTGGGGGATAACGTGCTGGTGGTGGTGGCGGGACGGCTGGCGGCGGCGGGGGACTACCGCGCCATCCGCAAGCTGATGACGGACCGTCCCCACACCTACACGATCCGCTCAAGCGATAACCGCAGCCTGGCGCGCGCGTTGCTGGCGGAGGAGAGCGTGTTCGGCGTCGAGCTCAGCGACGGGAATCTCCTCATCCGCACGAACGAACTGGCGGCCTTCACGGCGGCCGCGCCCCGCGCCGCGCAGGCGGCGGGCGCGTCGCTCTTCGAGGTTCGCCCCGAAGATGAGTCGCTGGAAAGCGTCTTCGCCTACCTGGTGGCGCGATGACGGTCCTCGTGCTCAGGCTGACGCTGCGGCAGTTGCTGGGCCAGAAGCGGACGCTGGCGCTGGCGGCGCTGGGGCTGCTGCCGCTGCTGGCCGCGATTATCTTTCGCGCGGGCGACGCGAGCGGCGAACCTGACGAGTTCGCCGCGAAGTTCCTGCTGAACGCGCTCATCGTCAACGCGCTGCTGCCCCTGACGGCGCTGCTCCTCGCGACCTCGGCTATCGGGAGCGAGGTCGAGGACGGAACCATCGTCTACCTGCTCGCGAAGCCGGTGGAACGCTGGCGCATCGTGGCGGGCAAGCTGATCGCGGCCTGGGGAGCGACGGCCATCATCGTGCTCGCGAGCGCCGCCGTGAGCGGAGCGGTGGCCCTCGCCGGCGAGAGCGGCTGGCGCGTCCTTGGCGGGTTCGCCGTCGCGCTCGCGGTCGGCTCTCTCGCGTACTCCTCGCTTTTCGTGATGCTGAGCCTGGTCACGTCACGCGCGCTCTTCGTGGGGTTGGGCTACGTCTTCCTCTGGGAGCTGGTGATTACGAACTTCGCCCCCGGGGTCCAGCGCTTCAGCATCCGCGAATTCACGGCCTCGATCGCGGAGGCGGCGGGGGACATCAGTCCGTGGATCTTCGACGCTGACCTGGGCACGACGTACTCGGCGATCCTGATCGCGGTCGTAACCGTGGTCGCGAGTGGTCTGGCGGTGCGGCGCCTCTCGCGGTTCGAGTTCAACGACGCGCCCTGACAGGCGCGCAAACGAGAGGCGCCGCACGCGATTCCGCAAACGGATATCCTAGCCGCGCCGCTCGCATGCGGAACGGAGCCCTGAAGCAATGCCTGGCGACGCAGTCAAGACCGTAGTCCAGACCTACCGCCGGATCGTCTCGCCGAAACCGATGGCCGCGAGAGTCGACCTGACCGGTCGCAACATGATCGTGACCGGCGGCGCCCAGGACTCGATCGGCTATCAGGTGGCGAAAACGCTCGCATCCTGGGGCGCGAACGTGGTGGTCACATCGCTGGGCGATACCGGGGCCCTGCAGCGGACCTTGCGCGAGGAACTGCGGACCAGCGGCGGGGACGGCGACCGCGTCACGGCGAAGCCGCTGGACCTTGCCGACAGCCGCGACGTCAGCGACTTCGCGGAGTGGTACGCGACCCACTGCGGGGGCGAACTGCACGTCCTCGTCAACAACGCGGGCGTGTTCAAGGACATCGCCAGACGCAGCAAGACGCCGGTTCTGGCCAGGGACGGCGTCGAAATCCACTGGCGGGTCAACTTCCTGGGAACCTTTCCACCTCACCAGTCTGCTGACGCCGCTGCTCCAGCGGGCGGGACAACAGACCGGCGACGCCCGCGCCATCTTCACGTCCTCGGATGTGCACCACCGGGGCCGCAATGACCGCTTCTTCACCGAAAGCGACGCGCCCTACGATTCGTGGGACGCGTACGCGCAGGCGAAACTGGCGCTCGTGCGCCTCTCCTACGAAATCCAGCGGCGGTATGCGGCCGCGTTCAACCTGCAGTCGGCGGTCCTCCATCCCGGCTCCGTGCGGAGCAATCTGACGGCGGCGGGGCTGGAAAGCCAGCCATTGCTGCGAACGATGCACCGGTTGACGCAGCCGCTGATGGCTCCGTTCTTCCTCAGCCAGCTTCACGGCGCCCAGACCACGATCGCGGGCGCGACCATGCCCCACTTCGAGGGCGGCCACTACTACGAGGGATGCGCGATCTCCCACGCTTCGGACGAGGCGCTGGACGAAGAGACGGCCTCGCGTCTGTGGGACATGGGCGAAGCGTTCGTGGAGAGCGGCGGGCGGACTGCGCAAGAAGCCTGAGCGCGCGCCCCGGCCTCGATATCCCGCTAGATCTCCCGCGCCATGATGAGGAGGTCGAGATTGCGGCCCTCGCGGTCCATGACCCAGCCGGGAAGGACCGCCTGGTAGCGGAATCCGAGGCGCTCGAAAACGGTCCTCGCCGTGAGCTGGTCAACCGGCATCTGCGCGGTCAGCATGCGCACATTGAAGGCAGGGGCGACGGCGCGTATCTCGCCAGCGAGCAGTCCCCCGAGGCCCGTTCCCCGGTAGTCAGGATGCACATTGATGCGTATCTCGCCAATGTGACGGGTCCAGCGGGCGGGTTCGGTGTGAAGGCTGCTGTAGCCGACGATGCGGTCGCCCACTTCGGCCACGACCGTGAAGGTCTCGCCTTTCTCGACGTCGGCGAGCCAGCCATCCACCACCTCGGGGGAGGTGATGTCCTCGCGGAGGAAGAGGAGGTCTTCCTCATCGAGCGATTGCGCGAAGCCGATGAGGGCGTCGCGGTCCGTGGACATGGCCGGACGGAAGACGACCGCGGTGCTATCGCGGAGGAGGTCATTGGTGGGGTAGCGAAAGGCGAGATCTTCGCGTGTGAGCGCCATAACAGGAACATTCTAGTCGGTCGCTTCAGCTTCACAAGGGAGCGTGTCCGCGCCCATGGAGAAGGCGTGGCAGGCGAGGCGCGGGAGGGCGGGGTACTTGCGCAGCGTGGGGTCGTTCGCGGCTTGCGCGCAGAGCCAGAAGCGGGAGCCCCGACCGCTGCGAACAGCGCGGGCGTGTTCGCAGCGGCTACAGAGTCCGACGGCGGGATCGTACCCGTGACGCTCCGTCACGCCCGCAGGGTCGCGCCCAGATCCTGTTCGAGGCGACGGAGGAGGCCCTGCTCCAGACGGACCACTTCCTTCTCGCTCAGGGTGCGGTCGTCCGCGCGGAAGCGGAGGGCGACGGCGAGCGACTTGCAGCCAGCGGGCACGCCCTCGCCACGGTACTCGTCGAACACATCCGCGGTGACGCGCACGCCGCGGGCGCGGTGCGTTCGCATCACATCGAGGAGGGCGGCGGCGGGCATGTCAGCGGGAACGAGCAGGGCGAGATCGCGGCGGGCCTCGGGGTAGCGGCCGGGCGGGGCATAGTCGGGACGCTCGGGAATCGCGCGCGTGAGCGGCTCCAGCCAGAGTTCGAAGAGAAACACAGGCTCCTCGATATCGAAGGCGCCCGCGACATCGGGGTGGACCTGCGCGACCAGCCCGACGACCTCATCGCCCGCGGAAACGGTCGCGGTGTGTCCGGAGAGCATGCCGAAGCGCTCGGCGGTCGCGAACGCGGCGTCCACGGCGAGCCCGTCGAGCAAGGCTTCGACAGCGCCCTTGGCGTCGAAGAAGTCAAGGCGATCGGGCCCCGGGCGCGCCCAGCGTTCAAGGCGCTGGCCGCCAAGGACGGCGCAGAGCACGGGGCGCTCGTGGGGGAGGTCGCCTTCGACGGGGAGATACTCGACGCCGACCTCGAACAGGCGCATGGCGGCGTCCTCGTGGCGGCGGTTGGCGGCGTAGGAGGCCAGCAGGGAGCCGCGCAGGGACGTGCGGAGGATGGCGTGCTGGGCGGCGACCGGGTTGGCGGCGGCCAGCGGGCGCGCCCGATCGTCGTCGTCAGCGGGAACGACGCGGGAAAGCGCCTCCGCGGACGTGAGGGTGTAGTTCACCACTTCCTGAAAGCCGAGGGCGGCGCTACGTGAACGGGCTTCCTCGCGCACGCGTTCGAGGGGGCGCGGCTTGGCTTGCGGGAGCGCTCCCCTGAGCGCGGTGGCGGGGAGGTTCTCGTAGCCATGCACGCGGATAAGCTCCTCGATGAGGTCATCGGCGAGGGCGACATCGGGGCGCCAGTACGGGGGCGTCACCTCGAGGGCGCCGTCATTCCCCGCCGCTTCGAAGCCGAGCGCGGCAAGGATGCGGCGGACCTCGGGGGGCTCGATGGCGATTCCGAGAACCTGCTCGATGCGGGCCGCGGGAAGGGTGATGCGGGGACGCGGAAGGGGGGTGGGGAAGGCATCGACGAGGCCAGCGGCGGGGCATCCGCCCGCCACCTGCTCGAGCAGATGGAGCGCCCGCTCCTGCGCGTAACGCGCGAGTTCGGGCCCGATCCCTTTTTCAAAACGAAGGGACGCTTCGCTGCGAAGACGGAGCATCGAGGATGTGCGGCGGATGGAGCCGGGATGGAAGTTCGCGACCTCCAGCAGGACGGTGCGGGTCGACGCGGAGACTTCGCTGTCGCCGCCGCCCATGACGCCGGCGACGGCCACCGGCCCTTCGCCATCGCAGATCGTGAGCATCTCGGGATCGAGGGCGCGCTCGATTCCGTCAAGCGTTGTGAGGGTCTCGCCCGGACGCGCGCGACGGGGGCGCAGCTCGGCGCCGCGCACGCGTTCGCAGTCGAACGCGTGGAGGGGCTGTCCCGTCTCCAGCATGACGTAGTTGGTCACGTCGACGACGTTGTTGATGGGGCGCATGCCGGCGCGGATGAGGCGCTGCTGCATCCACGGCGGGGAGGCGGCCACTTCGACGTCCTCGATGACGCTGGCGGTGAAGCGGCGGCAGAGATCGGGCGCCTCGATCGTGACCGACACGAATTCGTCCGCGCGCCGCCCCGACTGGGAGTAGGCGCGGTCCGGTTCCCGCAGCGGCTGACCGGTGACGGCCGCGACCTCGCGGGCAAAGCCGAGAACGCCGAGGAGGTCGGCGCGATTGGCCCAGGTGGAGACATCGAACACGACATCGCCGATGGCCTCGACCAGGGGCGCGCCAACGGGGGAATCTTGCGGCAGAACGAGGATGCCCTCGTGGTCATCGCTCAGGCCAAGTTCTTTCTCGCTCAGGACCATGCCCGCGGAATCGACTCCGCGGATGGCGCGAAGCTTGAGGCGGGAGGGTTTTCCGCTGTGGCCGTCGATGAGCATGGCGCCCTCGCGGGCGAAGGCGACCTTCTGGCCGTCGGCGACGTTGGGGGCGCCGCAGACAACAGTCCGGGGGCCTTCGCCAACATCGACGGTGGCGAGGACGAGGCGATCGGCGTTGGGGTGCGGGCCGACCGCGAGAACCTCGGCCACGCGCACAAGTTCCGGGTCCCAATGCTCGCCGATGACCTGCCAGCCCTCGATTTCGGCGATGGCGTCGGTCACGCGGCTGGCGAATTCGGCCGGAGGCAGGTCGATATCGACGTACTCGCGCAGCCAGGAGAGCGGCAGTTTCATGAGAACTGCCTGAGGAAGCGCAGGTCGTTCTGATAGAAGTGGCGGATGTCCTCGATGCCCCAGCGGAGCATGGCGACGCGCTCGATGCCCACGCCGAAGGCGAAGCCCGTGTAGCGGGAGGAATCGTAGCCGGCGTTGTCGATGATTTCGGGATGGACCATGCCCGCGCCGAGGATCTCGATCCAGCCAGTGCCGTGACAGGTGCGGCAGTCGCGCCCATCGGCCCGGCAGATGAAGCAGTCGATGGCCATCTCCACGCCGGGTTCGACGAAGGGGAAGTAGCTGTGGTGGAAGATGATGCGGCGGTCCTCGCCGAAGAGGCGGCGGGCGAAGGCGTAGAGCGTCCCCTTGAGGTCGCTCATACGCACGCCTTCATCGACGGCGAGCCCCTCGATCTGGGTCAGCATCCACTCATGGGTGGCGTCCGTCGCCTCCTGACGGTAGCACTTGCCGGGGACGATGACGCGCACGGGCGGTTCGCTCTGCTCCATGACGCGGATCTGGTTCGGGGACGTATGCGTGCGGAGGAGCATCCTGCGCTCCCCCTCGGTGAGCGCATCGATCCAGATGGTGTCCCACATATCGCGGGCGGGGTGGTCTTCGGGGATGCGGACGGCATCGAAGTTGTAGCGGGACCACTCAACCTCGGGCCCTTCGAAGACGCGAAAGCCCATCTCCGCGAAGGCGTCGATGCACTCGTTCATCGTCTGGGTCACGGGGTGGAGGCGGCCGAGCGCCTGGGGCCGTCCGGGGAGGGTGACGTCAAGGGCGGCGCCTTCCGAGAGGGCGGCGAGCGCGCTCGCGCGGGCCGCCTCACGATGAGCGTCGAGCTCGCCTTCAAGCGTAGCCTTCAGGGCATTGAGGGACTGGCCGAGGGCGGCGCGCTGTTCGGGGGGAGCGTCCTTCAGGGAGCGCAGGCGCAGGGTCAGGCGCCCGTCCTTGCGCCCCAGCCAGCGAGCGCGCCAGGCCTCGCGTTCGTCCTCGCCATCAGCCTGCGCAAGCGCTTCCAGCGCCTCCGCGCGGAGCGCCTCGACCTGCGCTTCAATCGCTGACATGGGTAACTTCAGCATTATAGGTAGGGCCGCGTGACAGGCGAGCGGGGCGGCTTCGGGCAGCGCGCGGCTTCATCTTTACCTTAAGATCTGACGCACACGAGGGACGGCCCTACACTGTGGGCGGCGTCGGCGCCAGAACAGGGAGCAGTCATGTCGCAAGCACTTCGGGCGCAGTGGCCAGCGGCGCTTGCCGGGCTGGTGGCGATCGCGATGGGATTGGCGGTCGCTGAGCTGGTCGCCCGTCTTGTTGATGGCGCCTCGCTCGTGGTGGCGATCGGGAACATCGTCATCGATAACTCGCCCGAGGCGATGTCCAAGTGGGCGATCGACACCTTCGGAACGAAAGACAAGCCGGTTCTCATCGCCGCCATCACCGTCATCACCCTGCTTGTGGGGACGGGCGCGGGCGTCCTGGCGAAGTACATCCGCCCCGCCGGACTGGCGGTATTCGCGGCGCTCGGGGTTGTCGGGGGGCTCGCCGCCGCGGATGACGCGCTGACCTCGAGCGCGGACGCCGCGTTCACGGCCGCGGCCGCGGCAATCGTGGCCATGGGGGCGCTCTTCGGCCTGCTCATGACAGCGCCCAACCGACGACCGACGACCGCCAGCGGCGCGGCGGCTTCTCCCGAACGCCGACGCTTCCTGTACCTGGCCGGCGGTGGACTGGCGGCGGCCGCGATCGCTGTGCCGCTGGTGCGGCGGTTCATCACGACCGGCGCCGACGTGGAAGCCCAGCGCGCGTCCATCGCCGACCGCCTGCGGAGCGCGGTGGGGGCAAGCCGCGACTCCACGACGGCGACCGCAACCGCCACGCCAACGCCTGAGCCGACGCCGCAGGGAGGAACAGCGACGCCCGCGGCCACGGCCACTCCCACGACGGCGGCCACGGCGACCGCCACGCCCGAGCCAACAGCCACGGCGACGCCCACGGCTGAGCCGCAAGCGACGCCCGCGGCCACGAACGAGGCGACCCCGACCGCCACTGAATCCGCGCGCGCAACGGAGACGCCGGCTCCCGAGGCGACGCCCGCGGAGACCCCTCCGGACACGACAACGCCCACTCCCGAGGCGACGCCCGCGGAGACGACGCCGGACGCCACGCAAGCGCCCGCAACGCCTGAACCGACGCCTGAACCAACGCCCGAGCCGACTCCAATCGCGCGAGCAGGCCCTGAGACAGTGCGCGGCATCTCTCCGCTGATCACGCCGAACAACCGTTTCTACAGAATCGATACCGAGCTCGCGACGCCCCGGATCGACAGCTCCCGCTGGAGCTTGACGATCAAGGGCATGGTGGATCGCGAGTTGAAGCTCAGCTTCGATGACCTGCTCGACATGAGCCTGGAAGAGGAGCCGGTGACGCTTGCCTGCGTGTCCAACGAGGTAGGAGGAAACCTCGTCGGGAACGCGCGCTGGCTCGGCGTGCCCCTGCCCACGCTGCTTCGCGAGGCGGGAGTGCAGGCGGGCGCCACGCAGGTGGTCGGGCGCACGGTTGGCGGGCGCTTCACGGTGGGCTTCCCGACGGATGTCGCCCTCGACGGACGTAAGTCGATGGTGGTCATCGGGATGAACGGGGAAGCCCTGCCCGCGCGCCACGGCTTCCCCGCCCGCCTGATCGTCCCCGGACTGTACGGCTACGTTTCGGCGACGAAGTGGCTGGAAGAGATCGAACTGGCGGAGTGGGACAGCTTCGACGCGTACTGGGTGGGAAGCCGGGGATGGGCGAAGGAAGGGCCGATCAAGCTCCAGTCACGCATCGACGTCCCCAACAACAACAGCGCCCTTCAGGCCGGCAATGTACGCGTCGCGGGGGTCGCCTGGGGCGGACTGAAGGGCGTGAGCGGGGTCCAGCTGCGGCCACGCCGGCGGCAGGGGGAGGAAGCGCCCGGGGACGATGCATGGCTCGACGCCATCCTCGGCGAGGAGCTCTCCGACAGCAGTTGGCGTCAGTGGGTGGTGGACTGGCCCGCGACGGCAGGCCTCTTCGATCTGGAAGTTCGCGCCATCGACCGCAACGGCATGGTGCAAACGGCGGAGCGCAAGAGTCAGAAGCCCGACGGGGCCACCGGACACCACACCATCCGCGTCAGGGTTCAGGCCTGAGAACGCTTCCCGACGCCGCGGGATGGGGCCGCGGGCGAGGCCATGACGGGAGAGCGCCCCGCCGCGACGAGAACCATTGGCGCGCGTTTCTTGACACTCCCCAGGCTGCCCCGAATCATGACCGCTACCCCGACGCCGAGGAGAGACGCATGGTTCGAGGCTACGTCCTGATCGAGACCGACGTTGGCAGCGCCAAGGCGGTTGGCGCCGCCGCCGCCGCATTGACCTATCCGGGCGCGAGCGTGCTCGCCGTGGACACGGTAACTGGCCCGTTTGACGTGATCGTGCAGCTCGAGGCCGACGATCTCGATACGCTGGGCACGGCCATCACGGACGCAATCCAGACCGTGACGGGCGTCCAGCGCACGACCACCTGCCTGGCGGTACGCCTGGGCTAGATCCGCGAGCATCCGCAGACGTGACGATTCCCGCCTCAGCGATGATTAGCGTGGAGGACGCGCGCGCGCGCATCCTCGCGTTCTTCGAGCGTCTCGAACCGGAGCGGGCGCCGCTGATCGAGGCGCTGGGGCAGGTTCTGGCGGAGGACATCGGGGCGGGATTCGACATCCCGCCGCTCGACAACACCGCCATGGATGGCTACGCCGTGCGCGCCGCCGATACGGAGGGCGCAAGCGAGGACGCGCCGCGAACGCTGACGGTGATCGCGGACCTGGCGGCGGGCTATGTGCTCGACACGCCCGTCGGCGAGGGCGAGGCGGTACGCATCATGACGGGCGCCCCGATCCCGCCGGGCGCCGACGCAATCGTGCCCTTCGAGGAGACCGACGAGACCCTGCGCGAGCCCGGACAGGCGCCCGCGCGGGGCGACTCCGTGGGCGTGTTCAAGGCGGCGCGGCCGGGCGCCAACATCCGCCGGCGGGGAGAGGATATCGGCGAGGGGCAGGTTGTGCTGGAGGCGGGGCGGGCAATGCGCGCCTCCGAGGTCGGCGTGCTCTCGAGCATCGGGCGCTCGGAAGTCTCCGTCTACCGCCGTCCCGAAGTGGCCATCCTCTCGACGGGCGATGAGATCGTGACGCCGGGGAAGGAGCGCCGCGCGGGCCAGATCTACGACGCCAACGCGCACAGCGTAGCAGCGCTCGTGCAGGCCTTCGGGGGACGGCCACGCCTTCTCGGAATCGCGCGCGACACCGTGGAAGACCTGACCGCGAAGATCCGCGCGGGTCTCGACGCGGACATGATCGTGACGAGCGCGGGCGTTTCCCGCGGCGACTTCGATGTGGTGAAGGACGTGCTCGCGCGGGAGGGGCAGGTCGACTTCTGGACGGTGCGGATGAAGCCCGGAAAGCCGCTTGCGTTCGGCGCCTTCGAGGCCCCTGACGGGCGGCGCGTGCCGCACCTGGGGCTGCCCGGGAACCCCGTCAGCTCGATGGTCGCCTTCGAGCTGTTCGGACGTCCCGCGATCTTCAAGATGCTGGGGCGATCGGGCTGGGAACGGCCGATCGTGCGGGCGATTACGCGTGACCGCGTGGTCAACACGGACGGACGGCGCTTTTACGCGCGTTGCATCGTGACGAAGGGCGAAGACGGCCGCTACTACGCAGACCTCACAGGCCCGCAGGGGAGCGGCATCCTCACAAGCATGAGCGCCGCCAACGCGCTCACCGTCATCCCCGAGGACCTTCCCCGCGCGGAACCGGGCGACGAAATCGACGTGATGATGATCGACTGGGAGCGCCCGGAACAGGGGAACGGCTAGCCGCCGTCCTGGAGCAGGTCCGGGCGGCGCTCACGGGTGCGCGCAAGACGCTGTTCCTGTTTCCAGCGCTCGATCCCGGCGTGGTGGCCGCTGAGAAGCACCTCGGGGACGGTCCAGCCGCGGTACTCAGCGGGACGGGTGTACTGGGGGTGTTCGAGGAGGCCATCAACGAACGACTCCTCGCGGGGGGAGGCGGCGGCGCCAAGGGCGCCCGGGAGGTGGCGGGCGACGGCCTCGATGAGCACCATCGCGGGGAGTTCGCCGCCTGTCAGAATGTAATCGCCGATGGAGACCTCGCGATCGACGCAGTGTTCGATGAATCGTTCGTCGACGCCCTCGTAACGTCCGGCGACGAGGATGAGACGAGGGTGGAGGGCGAGCTCGCGCACGAGGGCGTCATCCAGCCGCTCACCCTGGGGAGAGAGGTAGAGGACAGGGCCGGGGGGATCGGCGATGGACTGGGCGGCGCGCAGCGCGGCGTCGAGGACGTCGACCTTCATGACCATGCCATGACCGCCCCCGAAAGGCTGGTCATCGACGGTGCGATGACGGTCACGGGCATGGTCGCGGATGTCGTGAAGGTGGAGCGCGAGGAGGCCGGCCTCCCGCGCGCGCTTGATGATGGAGACATCGAGGGGACCGGCGAACGCCTCGGGGAACAGCGTGAGGACGTCGACCCTCACCCGTCATGCTCGACGGGGCCGGCGAGCAGCTCGGCGATGTGGGGAATGAGGGGGAGGAGAACCGTGAGGCCGTCGGCGACGCCTTTGGGGCTGCCCGGCAGATTGACGATGAGGGCGCCGCCGCGGGTGACGGCGACGCCCCGCGAGAGGATCGCGTAGGGCGTATGCCTGAGCCCCTCGAGGGCGATGGCGTGGGGAATGCCGGGAACGTCGCGCTCGGCGATCTCGCGCGTGGCCTCGGGGGTGATGTCGCGGGGGGTAAGGCCGGTGCCGCCGGTCGTCAGGATCACGTCCGCCACGTCAGCGTCACACCAGGCGGCGAGCTGTCGCGCAATGGCCTGGCGGTCATCGGGGAGGGCGGCGCGGGAAACGACCTCGTGCCCTTCCTCGCGGCAGCGTCGCTCGATGAGAGCGCCGCCCTCGTCGACGCGCGTGCCCGCGGCCACGCCATCGGACGCCGTGAGGATCGCGATTCGCGCCATGGAAACAGTCTAGCGCGGCGATTGACGGAGGGGAGATGGGGAGAGGCCGCACGCAAGTGTTGACAGACGCTGGGGGCGTCCCTAGTATGCGCGTGGCGGGATGTGGGAGAAAGTGGGAGTTCTCCCCAGAATCTTGCCAACATCGGTGGGGTTTTCCCTGCCAGAGGGGCCGAAATGGCGTTCCGCGGGAACTTTGAGTACCAGTTGGACGACCGCAAGCGGGTGACCCTGCCCCCGAAGTTCCGCGAGGACTTCGCCAGGGGCGCCGTGCTGGTACCCGGGCTCGACGGCTGCATCGAGGTGTACACCACGGAGGGATTCGAGGCCGAGGCGCAGGTCGTGGAGCAGGTGCCCGCGTATTCCGAGGCGGGCCGCCAGCTTCGGCGGGCGTTCTTCTCGTCGTCCTTCGATGTTCCCCGCGACGCCCAGGGACGGCTCCTCATCCCCGCCAAGCTGCTGGCCTACGCCGGCATCGAGCGGGATGTGGTCGTGATCGGGAATGACCAGCGGCTCGAGATCTGGGAGCGGGCCACATGGGAGGCGCAGGAGGCGCTGCTCCCGACCGCCCGCGCCAACGCCCTGGAGCAGCTTGCGGACGGGGCTGCGGCTGGCGGGGGAGGGCTCGCGTGATCGCCATGACGACGCCGAACGCGCCACACACACCCGTCCTGCTCGACGAGGCGATGCGTTACCTGTCGGTAGTGGAAGGCGGCGTCTATATCGATTGTACGGCCGGGGCGGGGGGCCACAGCGCCGCCATTGCGGAAGCGATGGGGCCAGCGGGACGCCTGCTCTGCATCGATCAGGACAGCGAGGCGCTGGAGTTCGCGCGGGCAAGGTTGGCTCCGTTTGGGAGGCGGGTCAGCTTTGTTCGCGGGAACTTCCGCGAACTCGACGTGATCGCTGCGGAAGAAGGGCTCGAGGCGGTGGACGGCGTTCTGCTGGACCTCGGCGTCTCCTCGATCCAGCTGGATGGCCCCAAGCGGGGGTTCGCCTTCGCGCGCGAGGGGCCCTTGGACATGCGGATGGACCAGTCGTCGGACGGCTTGACGGCTGCGGACATCGTCAACACATGGGACGAGCGAGCGCTCGCCGGTCTCTTCCGGGAACTGGGAGAGGTGCGCGAGGCGCGCCGCATCGCGAAAGCGGTGCTGCGGGCGCGACCGCTGCGCTCGACCCTCGATTTAGCCAAAGCCGTCGAGCAGGCTGCGGGGGGCGCGAGAGACCGAACCCAACGACACCCCGCCACCAAGGTCTTTCTCGCGCTTCGGATTCGCGTCAATAGCGAACTCGACTCGCTGGACGCGGCCTTGCCGCTGGCCCGCAGCCTGCTCGGCTTTGGGTCTTCCCATCCAGGCGGGAGACTCGTCGCCATCGCCTTCCACTCACTGGAAGACCGCATCGTCAAACAGTTTCTCGCGCGTGAGTCGCGCGATTGCCTCTGTCCGCCGGTCCTGCCTGCGTGCCGCTGTGACCATCGCGCGACGCTCACGACGCTCACGCGGCGGGCGGTTCGCCCGGGCGAGGACGAGATCGCGCGCAACCCGCGGGCGCGGAGCGCGGTGCTGCGGGCGGCGCAGCGGAAGGCGGAGGCGCAGCCATGACCGCCATCGAACGGCCCGCCCCGCGCGCGCAGCGGGGGTTCGCGCTGCCCCGTCCGGGCGTAAGCGGTTGGGTAATCGCGGGCGTCCTCATCGTTTCGGTGAGCGCCATGGCGCCGATCGTGCAGAACAGCCTGATGACCACCCAGGGGCGCAATCTCGAGGCGCTGGAGGGGGAACAGACGGCCCTGCAGGTCGAGATGCGCCAGCTGGAGGCGGAAATCGCGCGCCTGATCTCAGTCGACCGCATCGCGCGACGCGCGAGCGAAATCGGATTGGCGCCCGGCGCGGCGCCGGTGTTCGTGACCATCGGGGAAGCCGGACCGGAGCCCCCGAAGATCCCTGCGGAGCATCTCCCCGAGACGTCGGAGCCTGGCTCCGGGCTCGCTCCGTAGCCGCGGAATTCCCACGGAGGCGATGCCGCTGCTGAACTGAGAACGGAGCCGGTCACGGGAGGCGGACCGGCGGGAGGGCGCCTCATGGCGCACCAGCAGGCGAGACGCACAAGCCGGGTCTGGCTTCCGGCGAGCGTGTTCGCGGTCTTTGCCGCGATCGTGCTGGCGCGTCTCGTGCAGATCCAGATTCTCGATCACGATCGCTACGCCGAGCAGGCCGCCAGCGAGCTCTTTGCCAGCGATACCGTGTTCGAGCGACGCGGCGTCATCCTCGACCGAAACGGCCATCTGCTCACGATGAGCACGGATACGTGGGATCTGTACGTCGCCGCGCGGGTCTGGCATGACCCGGATGACGCGCTCGCCGGCTCAGAGGCAATCGCGCAGGCGACCGATCACGACGCCACCTATCTGCGCACGCTTGTGACGGAAAGTGAACTCGTGGACGTGCTCGTGGCGCGGGACGTTCCCTTCGATGTGGGCAAGGCGCTGCTCGATGCGAACGTCCCCGGACTGATCGGGCTGCCCAACACCGTACGGGTTCATCCGGCGGGCAATCTCGCGTCATCGGTGATCGGGATCATCGGCGCGGACAACACGGGGCTGACGGGCATCGAGGCGTGGTACGACGAGGATCTGCTGGGCGTCCCCGGACGCGTGATCTTCGAACGCGACACGACGGGCTCGCCCATTCCCTACGGCGAGACGTTCACGACCGAAGCGGTCCCGGGCGCCGACATCGTGCTGACGATCGACCGGCGCATTCAGACGGCGGCGGAACGGCTCCTGCTCGAGGCGGTCGACACGCACAAGGCGAAGAGCGGCTCGATCATCGTCATGGATCCCCAAAACGGGGAGATTCTGGCGCTGGCGACCTACCCGCGGCTTGACCCGGCCGCGCTCGACTTCTCCGATCCCGAGCATGTGAAGCTGCTGCGCAACAGCGCCGTGAGCGACGTGTACGAGCCGGGCTCGGTCATGAAGGTGATAACGGCGGCGGCGGCGATCGACTCAGGTCGCGTAACCCCCGACACCACGTATGAAGACAACGGCGTCGCCTCTGTGTACGGAACGCCCATCTTCAACTGGAACAACGGCGTGTACGGCAAGCAGACGATGACGGGCGTGCTTCAGCAGAGCATCAACACCGGCGCCGTGTTCATGATGGAGAAGATCGGGGTCGGGCTTTTCCACGAGTACCTGGACGCGTTCGGCTTCGGCAAGACGACGGGAATCGACCTGAGCGGCGAGGCGACGGGAATCGTGCGCCGTCCCACCGACCGTGACTGGTCGCCCGTGGACGCGGCCGCGCAGTCGTTCGGGCAGGCGATCAGCGTCACGCCGATCCAGGTTGCGAGCGCGCTGGCGGCGGCGATCAACGGCGGCCGGCTGCTGGAGCCGCGTCTGGTGGACGCGATGATCACCCGCGACGGCGAACGGCGCGAGTTCGCCACGAGGGTCGTGGGGCAGCCGATCACGCCGGAAACCAGCGCCACCGTGCGCAAGATGCTGGCGTCCGTCGTTGACCCGGGCTGGTACCACCCGGCGAAGCCGCGGCTCTATACCGCGGGCGGGAAATCGGGCACGGCGAACGTGCCCATCGACGCCAGCTACGACGACACGCAGATCGTGTCGTTCGCGGGCTTTGCGCCGGTGGACGAACCACGCGTGCTGATTCTCGTGAAGCTCGACGAGAACGCCGATCTGGCGACCGGCACAGCGGCGGCGGGGCCGGTCTTCGCGGATCTGGTGGACACGGCGCTCAGCTACCTCGGCGTCCCCCCGGATGTTGAACAGGTAGCGGCGAGGTGACGGGCATGACGACCAGCTTCCTCGCCACAAGCATGCGCGCCCGCGGCTACCGCGTGATCGAGGGCGCTTCCGCCCCCATTACGGGCGGCGTGGCTGACTCGCGACTGGCGGGGCCGGGGGATCTGTTCGCCGCCTTCCGGGGCGAACGGCTCGACGGCGCCGACTTCGTCGATGAGGCGCTGGAGCGGGGAGCGCAGGCGGCCGTCTGCGAACGCGCGCCCCGCGGCGCCTGGCCCGAACGGACAGTCGCCATCGTGGGGGACACGCGCACGGCCATGGCCGAGCTGGCGCGGGAGTGGCGACGCGCCTGCGACGTACGGGTCGTGGGCATCACGGGGACGGTGGGGAAGACGACGGCGAAGGAGCTGACGGCAGCCGCGCTGGCGACACAGTTCCGCACGCACCACAGCCCCGGAAATCTGAACTCCCGCGAGGGCCTGCCCCTGGCCCTGATGAGTCTGCGGCGGGAACACGAAGTCTCGGTGCTGGAACTGGCGATGGACCGTGAAGACGAGATCGCGGAGTTGTGCGCCATCGCTGAGCCGTCCGTGGGCGCTGTCCTGAATATCGGAGCCACGCACCTGGAGAAGCTCGGCAGTATGGAGGCGATCGCGCGGGAGAAGCTCTCGCTGCCACGGAACCTGCCCCGCGACGGCGTCGCCATCCTGAACGTGGACGACGAGCGCATCGCGCCTGTCATGGACGAGCTCGCGTGCGAGGCAATCGGCTTCGGCGCGAACGAAGGGGCGCGGCTGCGGCGTGGCGACGTCCGTGATCTGGGGCTGGAAGGAACGACGTTCGCCGTCCGCTACGAGGGCGCGGAGGCGGAGGTACAGTTGCGCGCGCCCGGCGCCCACCTGGCGCAGGGGGCGCTGGCCGCGATCGGCGTCCAGCTGGCGCTTGGCGCGGGGTTGCGGGAAGCGGCGGCCGCGGTCAGCGGCGCCGAATTCGAGGGGCGGCTGCGGGTCACGCGCGGCGCCAGCGGCGCGCGCATCCTCGACGACGCGTACAACGCCAGCCCCGCATCCGTGGCGGGCGCGCTGCGGCTGCTCCGCGGCCTCGGCGGGCGCCGCTTCGCCCTGCTGGGCGAGATGGCGGAGCTGGGCGAACTGTCCGAGGGCGAGCACCGCCGCATCGGCGGGATAGCGGCCAAGTGCTGCGACGCGCTCGCGGCGGCGGGCGAGGCCTGCCGGCCGCTCGTGGAGGAAGCGCGCGCCGCCGGCCTCGCGGAGAGCCGCTGGTTCGAGACGAAGGAGGCGGCGGCGGCGTTCGTCGCCAACCGGCTGACGGAGGGGGATTATGTCCTCGTGAAAGCGTCGCGGGGGCAAGCGTTCGAGGAGATCATCCCGCTGCTGGAGGCAGGGGCGTGATTCGGGCGCTGCTCTCCGGCGGAATCAGCTTCGCGCTCACGGTCGGCCTGGGGTGGCCGATGGTGCAATACCTGCGCGCGCAACGGGCGGGCAAGGCGATCAGCGAGGATCAGCCCGTCTCGCATCAGTCGAAGGCAGGGACGCCGACCTTCGGGGGCTTCATCATCTGGGCGCCCACGCTGATCGTGACGGCGATCGCGATCGACTGGCTTGACCACCGCTCGATTCTGCTGCCGCTGGGGATGATCGCGGCCACGGGCGCCATCGGCTTCATCGATGATCTGGGGACGCTGCAGGAGCGCGTCGGGTTCCGCGGCGGGCTTAGCTGGCGCATCAAGATCGGGCTGCTGACGCTGCTCGCCATCGGCGCCGCCTGGGTGCTCTACAGCGAGCTCGATGTGGAATCGATCAATGTGCCGTGGGCGGGCAGCTACGCACTCGGACCGGCCTACATGGCGATCGCCGTGCTGGCCATCGTCGCCACGACCAGCGCTGTGGCCGTGACCGACGGGCTGGACGCGCTGGCGGGGGGCACGACGCTGTTCGCGTTCATCGCCTACGGGGCGATCGCCTTCGTGCAGGGCCAGGATTTTGTCGCGACCTTCGCCTTCATCATCGCCGGCGCCAACCTCGGATTCCTCTGGTACAACGCCCACCCCGCGCGCGTGTTCATGGGCGATACGGGGGCGCTGGCGCTGGGATCGAGCCTTGCCATTGTCGCGCTCATGACGGGCCACTGGCTGCTGCTGCCGCTGGTGGGGGTGGTGTTCGTGGGCGAGGCGGTCAGCAACATCGCCCAGATCGGCTACTACCGGCTGAGCGGGGGCAGGCGCATCTTCCGCCGCGCTCCCCTGCACCACCACTTCGAAGAACTGGGCTGGGGCGAAACCACGGTCGTGACCCGCTTCTGGGTCGTCGCCATCGTGGCGGCGATGGCCGGCGTCGCCCTCGCGCTGGCGGTGCCGGAGTGATGATGACGGTCGAACGCACGGCGACGGCTGGACTCCCCGAGCTCGCGGGGGCGCGCGCGCTTGTCTACTCGCTTGGCGTCGAGGGGCGCGACCTCGCCCGCTGGCTGCTCGCGCGCGGCGCCGCCGTGACGATGGCGGACAGTCGCACGCCTGAGCAGCTCGAAGCGGCCAGCGCCGTTCCGCCCGAGGGCGTTGAGCGCACGGTTCGGGGCGAACTGCCTGACCCCTGCGGCTTCGACCTGCTGGCGGTCTCGCAGTCGGTGCTGCGCAGCCACCCAAACGTTCAGCGCGCGCGGGAGTTCGGCGTGCCCGTGGTCTCACAGATGGCGCTCGCGCTGCGGCTCTGCCGGGGGAACGTCGTGGGGATAACGGGGTCGAGCGGGAAGTCGACGACGACCGCGCTGCTCGGCGCAATGGCCGCGGAAGCGGGCGTCGAGCGCCTCATCGGGGGCAATCTCGGAGGGTCGCTGCTAGACCGCATCGAGAACGTTTCAGAAACGGCGAGCGTGATCCTCGAAATCAGCCATACGCAGCTCCAGTACACCGACCGCTCGCCCGCGATCGCCGCGGTCACGAACATCACGCCGAACCATCTGGATCAGTTCAGCTGGCCGGACTACGTCGACCTGAAACGCAGCATCCTGCGCTATCAGAACGCGAGCGGGATCGCAGTCCTGAACGCGGACGACGAGACGAGCCGCGACCTGCGCGCGGACGTGCGCGGGCGGCTCGCGGAAGTGTCGCTGGCTGGGCCCATCGCCGGCGACGGCGCCTGGCTGGAGGGCGACGATATCGTGTCGCGCCAAGGCGGCGGCGCCGCCGAGGCCGTCGCGAACGCCGCGGCGCTGCCGATGCGCGGGCGCCACAACCTCGCCAACGCCGTGATGGCGGCCGCGCTGGGAGGCGCGCTGGGGCTGCCACCGCAGGCCATCGCGGGAGCGCTGGAGCGCTTCCCGGGATTGCCTCATCGCCTGCAGACGGTCGGGCGCGCGCACGGCGCGGTCTGGATCAACGACAGCATCGCGACCTCGCCGGAGCGCGCACGGGCGGCGCTGGAGGCGGTCAGCGAACCGGTAATCCTGCTGCTGGGCGGACGCGAGAAGGCGCTCCCCCTCGAGACGCTGCGGAGCGCCGCCGCCGAGCGCGCGCGCGCGGCCATCTGCTTCGGCGAGGCGGCGGCCACGTTCGCGGAAGCGATGGCGGGCGCGGTGGAGGCCGTCATCGCGGTGGAGACGCTCGCTGAGGCGGTGGGGACCGCCGCCGCACTCACGCAGGAGGGCGACGCCGTGCTGCTGGCGCCGGCGGGGACGAGCTTCGACGCCTACCCGCGCTTCGAGGCGCGGGGGGAAGCGTTCGCGGCGCTGGTCGCGGCGCTGGATGGATTCGAGGAGGTCTCGCCATAGCCGTCGCCACGAACCGCCGCTGGTCCGTCCGGGGCCCCGATTACACGCTGCTGGCGCTGGTGGCCGTGCTCACGCTCACCGGCCTCGTGGCGGTGTACAGCGCGAGCTTCGTGATCGGCCTCGCGCTCTTCGGCGATTCGCACCACTTCGTCGTGCGCCACGCCATGTGGGCGGCGCTGGGCGCCGTCCTGCTGCTGGCCGCCATGCGCCTCGATTACCACGTATTGCAGCGGCTGGCGGCGCCGCTCATGGGCCTCTCGCTGGCGCTGCTGCTGCTCACGCTGATCATGGGGAATGAGGCGGGCGGGGCGCAGCGCTGGCTGACCGTTGGCGGCTTCAGTCTTCAGCCGGCGGAGTTCACGAAGCTGAGCGTGATCATCTACCTGGCGGCGTGGCTTAACTCGCGTGGCGACAACCTGCGGAGCTTCGAACACGGCCTCCTGCCGTTCATCGTCATCATCAGCGCGATCGGGCTCCTGCTGATGCTGCAACCCGACCTGGGGACGACGGGCGTCATCATCGCAATCACGATCACGATGTTCTGGGCGGCGGGCGCCACGATCATCCAGATGGGCGCGCTCCTGATTTCGGGCGGGATCGCGGTGGCGGCGCTCACGATTATCGAGGGCTACCGGCTTGACCGGCTAACGGCCTTCATCGGCGCTGAGGCGGACCCGCTGGGGAGCGGCTTCCAGACGCTGCAGGCGCTTGTCGCGATGGGCAACGGAGGCGCGACGGGGCTTGGGCTGGGGGCCAGTCGGGGCAAGTTTTTCTATGTGCCGGAGAGCCACACCGACGGCGTCTTCGCCATCCTCGGGGAGGAGCTGGGACTGGTGGCGACGAGCGCGGCGCTGATCCTGTTCGTGACGCTCATGCTCAAGGGCTACCAGATCGCGCGGCGCGCCCCGGACCAGTTCGGCTTCCTGCTGGCGACCGGCGTGACGACGTGGATCGCGACGCAGGCCTTCGTGAACATCGGCGGGATCACGCGCGTGATTCCGCTCACGGGCGTGCCCCTGCCGTTCCTCAGCTACGGCGGAAGCGCCCTCGCCGCCGTGATGCTGGCGGCGGGCGTGCTCGCGAGCGTCTCGCGCTACAGCGAGATGCGGGCAGCGGCCCGCGCGCGCACGCAGGGGGACGGCGAGGCCTCCGGAGGGAAGGGCGAGTCATGAGAATCGCGTTGGCGGCGGGCGGAACGGCGGGCCACATCTTCCCCGCGCTGGCCACCCTCGGCGCGCTGCGCGCCACGGGGGAAGCGGTGGAGGCGCGCTTCTTTGGACCAGACACTCGCGGCGAACGCGCCCTCGTGCAGGGCCATGACGTCCCCTTTGAGGCCGTGCCGGCGGCGCCCCTGCGCGGACGCTCGCCGCTGGCGCTGGCGCGCGGACTGGCGCGTACGGCGCTGGGCGTGACGACGGCGCTGCGCGCGCTGCGGCGCTTCCGCCCGAACGTGATGCTGAGCACGGGCGGGTACGGGAGCTTCCCGCCAAGCGTGGCCGCACGAATGCTGCGGCTGCCCCTGGTCGTGTTCCTGCCAGATATCGAGCCCGGGCTGGCGGTGCGCGCGGAGAGCTGGCTGGCGACGCGCATCGCCGCCGCCACAGAGGCCACGCTCCCGCGCCTGCCCGCCGCGAAGAGCGTCGTGACGGGGTACCCGGTGCGCGCCGCCTTCGCGACGCCCCGCGAACGCGCCCGCGAGGCGCTCGGCTGGAGCGCGGACGAGCGCGTCCTGCTCGTGGCCGCGGGCACGCAAGGCGCGCGGGCGATCAATCGCGCGATCTGGCATGCGCTGCCGCGGCTGTGCGAGGCCGCTCGCGTAGCGCACATTACCGGCGCGGCGGCGATGGACGAGGCGGCGGCGGAACGGGCCACGCTCCCTGAATCGCTGCGTGAGAGGTACGAGCCAGCGCCATTCCGCGAGGACCTCCCGACGCTGATGGCGGCGGCCGATCTGGCGGTGATGCGAGCGGGCGCGAGCGCCTTGGGCGAGCTGCCCGCGGCGGGGCTGCCGGCGATCCTCGTGCCAGGCGCCTTCGCGGGCGGACACCAGCGCGCGAACGCCCGCTGGCTGGCCGCGCGCGGCGCCGCGATCCTGCTTGAGGAAGCGGATCTGGGAACGCTTGCAGACGAGACGCTTGACTTGCTGCGCGATCGCGAACGCCGCAGCGCCATGGCGGCGGCGGCGCGTGCGGCGGGGCACGCCGGGGGCGCGGAGCGGCTCGCGGCGCTCCTGCGGGAGGCGGCGCGATGAGCGCGCTTCGCGGACCGGTCCACATCGTCGGCGTCGGCGGGATGCACATGTCGGCCATCGCGCAGCTGCTGCACGAACGCGGCGAGCGCGTGCGGGGGAGCGACACAGAACCGTCGGCGCTCACGAGGAAGCTCGAAGCGCTGGGCGTGACCGTCTTCCCCGAACACGCCGCGGAGAACCTCGGAGACGCGCGCTGCGTGGCCGCGACCGCCGCCGTGGGCGAGGACAACCCCGAGATCGTGGAGGCGCGCCGCCGCGGCCTGCCAGTGCTCGGCCGCGCCGAGGTGGTCGCTGGATTGATGGAGGGGAAGCGCGTCATCGCGGTGGCGGGATCGCACGGGAAGACGACGACCACGAGCCTGATCGCCTTCATCCTCGAACGGGCCGGTCGCCGGCCGATGTACTTGATCGGGGGCGAAAGCCGCGACCTGGGGGGGAACGCCTCCTGGGGCGGGGGAGCGGTATGCGTGGTGGAGGCGGACGAGTACCAGCGCGCCTTCCACGCCTACACGCCGGATGTGGCCGTCATCACGAATATCGACGCCGACCACCTTGACCTGTACGGCACAGCCGAGGCCTACGAAGAGGCCTTCCTTACATTCGCGCGGCGCATCCGCGCAAGGGGACGGCTGCTGGTCGGAGGCGCCAGCGAAGGCGGCGCGCGCGTGGCGGCGGCCATCGGCGACGCGATCGCGGTCGAAACGTACGGTCTGGACGAGGGCTGTACGTGGCAGGCGACCGACATCGCGCTGGATGAATCGGGCGCGACCTTCACGGTACGGCGTGAGGGCGCGCCGCAGGGCTCGCTCACGATCGCGCTGCCGGGCGAGTACGCAATCGAGAACACGCTGGCGGCGGCGGCGGTCTGCCTCGGCGAGGGCGTCGCGTTCGCCGCCATCCACGAGGCAGGCGCCAGCTTCCGGGGCGCGAAGCGGCGCTTCGAGCAGATCGGCGAGGCGGGCGGCGTGCTCGTCATCGATGAGTACGCGCATCACCCCAGCGAGGTTCGGGCGGTACTGGGCGCGGCCCGCAGGCGCTTCCCCGGACGGCGTCTGATCGGCGTCCACCAGCCACATACGTACAGCCGCATCGCCTACCTGTGGGAAGCGTGGCTGGACTGCTGGGAAGACCTCGACGAACTCGTGATTCTCGAAACCTACGCCGCGCGCGAGACGCCCGCGGAGGGCCGAACCGCGGAAGACCTCGCGCGGGAAATCGCGGGGCCGCCGGCGTCGTACGCGGCGGACTTCAACGCGGCGGTGGAACAGACGGCGGCGCTGGCGCGAGCGGGGGACGTGGTCCTGACGATCGGCGCGGGGAGCGTGACCGAGGTCGGCCCCATGCTGCTGGAGCGGCTGTCATGACGGCGCTCGACCGGCTGGCGACCAAACTGGCGGCGGTGGGCGACGTGCGGCGGGACGAGGCGATGTCGCGCCACACAACGTTTGGCGTGGGCGGCCCAGCGGACATCTACGTGACAGTGCGCGACAGCGACGCCCTCGCGCAGGCGGCGCGGATCGCGGCGGAGGCGGAGGCGGGGCCGTTCGTGCTCGGAAGCGGGAGCAACATCGTGGTCGCCGACGCCGGCGTTCGCGGCGTCGTGATCGACAACCGCGCCCGCAACGAGCAGCGCGAGGGCGACCGCGTGCGCGTCGAGAGCGGGGCGAGCTTCGCCGGCTTCGCGCGGAAGATGTGCCGCGCGGGGATGGCGGGACTGGCCTGGGCGGTCGGCATCCCGGGGACGCTCGGGGGAGCGGTGGTCTACAACGCCGGGGCCTACGGCGGGTGTCTGGCGGACGCGCTCACGCGGGTGCGACTGTTCGATCCGGCGGAGGGCGACTCCTGGTGGACCGCGTCCGACCTGAACCTGACCTATCGGGGCAGCGCCTTCACGCGCGGCGCGCTGGCGGGACGCGTGGCGCTCGAAGCGGAGCTCGCCCTGAGCGAGGGCGATGCGGAGGCCTTGCTGGCGGAGGCGGGCGGGTACGACAAGCGGCGGCTGGCGGCGCAACCGCGGGGACGAAACGCGGGCTCGATGTTCACGAATCCGCCGGAGAGCCCCGCCTGGAAGCTGATCGACGCGGTGGGGCTGCGGGGAGCGCGGCGGGGCGACGCCGCCATCAGCGAACAGCACGCCAACTTCTTCGTGAACCTCGGACAGGCGCGCGCCAGCGATGTGCTCTGGCTGGTGGAGGAAGCGGAGCGGCGAGTGCTCGAAACGCACGGCGTTCAACTGCGACGGGAAGTCGGCTTCGTGGGGGCGTGGTGATGGCGAAGCGACGCGTGGCCGTCATCTTCGGGGGACGCTCGGGCGAGCACGAGGTGAGCGTGCGCAGCGCCCGCAGCGTCATGGGCGCGCTCGACCGCGAACGCTGGGAAGTCGCGCCCATCGGGGTCACGCGCATGGGTGAATGGCTCTCCATCGCGGAGACGGAGGAGGCCCTGGTGGAAGGTCGGGACGCCCTGCACGAGGGCGGCGCGGCGCTGACCGGAAGGGGGGCGCTGGCGGAGCTGGGCGCCTGCGACGTGGCGTTCCCGCTCATCCATGGCGCGTACGGCGAGGACGGCTGCCTGCAGGGCCTGCTGGAACTGGCCGGCCTCCCCTACGCGGGCGCTGGCGTGGCGGCCAGCGCCGTGGGAATGGACAAAGCGCTGCAGAAGGCGCTGTTTCGGGAGGCGGGAATCCCCGTTGCGCGTTCTGTCGTCCTTCGGGGCTGGGAGATCGAGGATAACCCGGAGGGGGCGCATCGCTTCGTCGAGGACGAGGTGGGGTATCCGTGCTTCACGAAGCCGGCGAACGGCGGTTCAAGCATCGGCATCACCCGCGTGGCTTCGCGCGAGGATCTCGTGGGCGGCTTCGCAGCGGCGCTTCCCCACGACGAGAAGATCCTCGTGGAACAGGCGCTGACGGGGCGTGAGATCGAATGCTCGGTGCTCGGCAATCGGGCGCCGGAAGCGTCCGCGGTCGTGGGGGAGATCGAGCCAGACCGCGCGTTTTATGACTATAAGAGCAAGTACTCGCCCGTATCCCGAACAGCGCTGCACGTCCCCGCGCGCATCGACGCCAAGGCGACGGCGCGGGTGCGGGAACTCGCGCTGCGGATGTACCTGGCGATGGGCTGCGAGGGATACGCGCGCGTCGACTTCTTCGTGGGGGAAGACGGCGCCGTCACCGGCAGCGAGGTGAACACGATTCCGGGCTTTACCGACATCAGCATGTTCGCGCGGCTGTGGGAGGCGAGCGGTCTCGCCTACCCGGACCTGCTCTCGCGAATCCTCGACCTCGGCCTGGAGCGCGAGGAACAGGGGGCGTCGCGATGATCAGGCGGCACACCCAGTCAAAGCCGAAACCGCGCCCGCAGGCGTCGGGCGCCCCGAACGGGAGCGCGCGCGCGCACGACGGGAAGCGGGGCCAGGCCGTGGGACGGAAGCAGCTTCGGGTGGGCGCGCAGGCGTCGACGTTCGGACGCCGCCGCCTGGCGTGGCTGCGCGCGCACTGGCTTTCGGTAACGGCTGCGGCGCTCCTGCTCGCGGGTGTGGGCGCGGGAGCGGCGATATGGCAGGCGCCGGCGCTGCGCGTGCGGGACGTGGAGGTTGTGGGAGCGGTCTCCACACGCGAGCGCGACATCATCTCGCGCATCGATTTCTGGGAGGAGCGCATGCTCACAGTCAACCTGAGCGGCGCCGCAGACGCGATCGCCGAGCTGCCGCTGGTGGCCTCGGTGAACATCGAGCGGCGCTGGCCGGACACGGTTCGCATCACGGTGCGTGAGCGCGAGCCATGGGGCTCGTGGGAGCAGGCGGGGCTGCGCTACACCATCGACCGCGAAGGCTACGTGCTTGGCCGCGGAGCGCCGCCCGCGGGCTCCACCACGATTATCAGTAACGAATCCTTCTCGCTGCAGGCGGGCGATCGCGTGGACGCCCAGGCGGTGGACGCGGCCGCCGGCATCACCCGCCAGATCGAGCAGGCGCTGGGAACACGCGCTGTGGAGTTGACGTACTCGCCGGACGAGGGCATCCGCGTTCGCACGGCCGACGGCCAGACAGCCCTGCTCGGAGATTCCAGCGGAATCGCCTACAAGCTCGCGGTCTGGGCGCGCGTGGCGGAGGAAGCCGCGGCGCGAGAAATCAGCTACGCAACCATCGACCTGCGGTTCGGGGACAGACCCGTTCTGCGGTGAAAAAACACTGAGGGGAATGACGCCATGAAGCGAAGCAACGCCATTGCCGCCATCGATATCGGCTCCACAAAGGTCGCGGCGATCGTCGCCGACGTGAACGAGTATGGGCAGGCGCGCGTGCTCGGCGTGGGGGTCGCGCCGGCCGCGGGGTTCTCGCGCGGCGTGATCGACAACATCCAGTCAGCCCGCGACGCCGTCGCCACGGCGGTGGAGAAGGCGGAGCAATCGTGCGGGATGCGCATCCTGAGCGGCGTGGTCGGCATCGCGGGCGCACACCTGAGCTCCCAGAACAACCGCGGGATCGTGGCCATCGCCGACCGCACGGAGCCGATCACGCCTGACGATCGGGCGCGGGCGGTGGAGGTGGCGGGACAGATCAGCATCCCGCCGAACCGCCAGATCCTGCACGTGATCCCGCGGGCCTACTGGATCGAGGGGACCGACCCCGTCTCCGACCCCGTGGGGATGTACGGGGCGCGCCTGGATGCGGAGGCGCACATCGTCACCGGCGCCGTTTCGGCGGTGCAGAACCTGCGGAAGTGCGTCGAGGACGCAGGCGTTCAGGTGGACGAGATCGTGCTGGGGTCGCTGGCCTCTGCGACGGGATCGCTGACCGCCGAGGAGCGCGCGCAAGGCGTCGCCGCCGTGGACATCGGCGGAAGCGCGACCTCGATCTGCGTGTACGAAGAGGGAGCGGTGGCGCACACCGCGACGCTCTCGCTGGGGGGATCAAACCTGACGCAGGATCTCGCGCGGCTCCTGCGCTGCCCCTGGGAGAGCGCGGAACGGCTCAAGTGCGAGCACGGGGCCGCGCTGGCGGGGGAGGAGACGGGCAGCGTGGATATCGAGGTGCGCGCCTTCGGGACGAACTCGCGCAAGCGCGTCGCGGCGAGGCACGTGGCCGAAATCCTGCAGGCGCGGATGGAAGAGATTCTCGAGATGGCGGCCATCGAGCTGAAGCGCGCGGGCTACCTCGACCGGCTCGCGGCGGGACTTGTGCTGACCGGAGGCGCGAGTCAGCTGCGGGGAATCGACCTCCTTGCCGAGCAACGGCTTGACCTGCCCGCACGCGTGGGCGGGCCGCGCGGCTGCACGGGTTTGACGGATCTGATCGCGACTCCCGCCTACACCACCGTGGTGGGGCTCGCCCGACACGCCCTGCGCGGGACCGCTGCCGCCCAGCGTCCCGCGGGGACCCGCAAAGACGCCCCGGAGAACGGCTTCCTCAGGCGCATCGCCGCCTTTGGGCGAGCCTTCATCCCCCAATAACCAACAGACGCGAAGCCCAAAGGAGGGATTATCCCGAGACGCGAAACAGCCGAGCCAACCAGTCAATCCGCCCACACCCCACAGCAAAGGAAGAATCGTGAGCTACAAAGTTGATAAGGAACTGCTGCCAGACATCAAGGTCGTCGGAATCGGCGGGGGCGGCGGCAACGCCGTGAACCGCATGGTGCACGCCAACATCCCGGGCGTGACGTTCGTGGCCATAAACACCGACGCGCAAGCGCTTGCGAGCTCCGAGGCGGAGATTCGCCTGCGCGTCGGCGAGAAGTTGACGAAGGGCCTGGGCGTCGGGGGCGACCCGACGCGCGGCGAGCGCGCCGCTGAGGAAAGCCGGGGCGAACTGGAAGAGCTGCTGAACGGCGCCGAGATGGTGTTCGTGGCGGCGGGCATGGGCGGCGGCACCGGCACCGGCGCGGCGCCCGTGGTGGCCGAAGTCGCGCGCGAAGTCGGCGCCCTCACAATCGGCACCGTCACCACGCCCTTCGCGTGGGAAGGTGCGGCGCGCGCCAGCGCCGCCCGCAGCGGCGTCGAGAAGCTCCGCGAGAAGGTGGACACGCTCATCTCGATCCCCAACTCGCGGCTGCTGGAGAGCTGCCCCGAGGACTTCACCATGGACCAGGCGTTCGAGATGGCCGACGACGTGCTTCGGCAGGCGATCCAGGCGATTTCGAACATCATCAGCCAGAGTGGCGCAATCAACCTCGACTTCAACGACGTCCGCACTGTGATGAGCGAAGCGGGTCCCGCGCTGCTCGCGATCGGGTCCGCCTCGGGCGAGAACCGCGCGGCGGAAGCGGCGAAGAAGGCCACGGCGAGTCCGCTGCTCGAACAGACGATCAACGGGGCGACGAACGTGCTCTTCAACGTGACGCACGACGGGAACCTGAAGCTGCGCGAACTGGACATCGCCGCTCGCGTGATCGCGGAGGTGGTGGACAGCGCCGCCAACATTATCTTCGGGACGGTGGTCGATCCCGCGGCCGGGGACGCCGTGCACATGACGGTCATCGCCACGGGGTTTGCGGAGACGCCCGCCCCCGCGGTAGGGGCGCCCCGGACTGCAAGCGTTGGCAGCGGCGCGACCAGGCAACGCGCGGTACCGCTGGAGCTGCCTGGCATTTCGAATGGAGACGACGCCGAACTGCCGGCGTTTCTCAGGCGCAACATCCGTTCCATGAACGAGATCGGCGCCAACGGCAATCGGGAAGCAGGGTTGGCTGAAAGGAGGTAGCCGCCAAAGAACCGAGCGCACGGTTGAGTCCGACAGGACTGCTTCTCGACGAGACGGACGGGATCTGGAGCCTTGGGAGATGGCGACAGATCCCGTCCCCTTTTCTCTGAGCCGTACACTGGCCACCCCGCCGGCGGCCCCTCTCCTTTCAGCCTGAGCATCACGGTACCACAGCACGGCGGCTACCTGAAGAGGAGCGGCTAGCCGCTCGCTTCGGCGGGCCACTCAACGGTGCGGCCGCTCTCCATCGGTTCACCGCGCAGGCGCTCCTCGATCCAGGAGGACGCGAGCGCATCGAGCGCGTCCTCCACGTTCTCCAGGGAATGGCCGGCGTCGCCGTAGATGACGAGTCGCTTGGGGTCGAGGGCGCGCCGGTAGATGTCCTCGCTGGCCTCGGCGTCGAGCACGTCGTCGGCGCTGCCGTGGACGAGCAGCAGGGGGCGGGCGAGTTCCTCGACCTGACGGGTCCCGTAGAGCTGGGGCGAGAGCGAGGCCACAGCCCGCACGAGGGGATGGAGGGCGCCCGCCTTCACGACGACGGCGCCGCCAAAACTGTGCCCGACGAGCGCGAGCGCGGTCGCGCCAATGCCCTTGAGGAAGGAGCACCCGGCGAGGACATCGAGGACACACTCCTCGAAGGCCCCGGGCTGCCGGTAGTCGAGGCGGAGGACGCTCACGTTGCGGGGCATGAGGAGGCCGGGGAGGCGCGCGAAGAGGCCGCCCGCGGGTCCGTCGAGGCCGCCGCCGGCGCCGCCCGCGCAGATGGCCGCGCCCGTCCCGCCCTGAACCGGATGAAAGACGCCCGGGATCTCGCCGCGGCTTGTCTGCAGAACCACCGCGAGGCTGTCGGGGACGGGGCCCGGGGCCGCCGTCACGTTCTGGAGGCTAAGCGTGAGGTCCTCGGGCTCAGGGCTGGCGGGCTCGGTCACGCCCCGCACAATACAGCCAGCGCGGGACAGGGAGCGTCAGGTCAGCCAGGCGTCGTCGGGCAGGGGATCGCGGGGCACATCCTCGTGGGCGTTGACCATGTGGAGCGCGAGCGGCTCAAGGCGGTCCCAGATGACATCGAGGTCCTCCGGGGGGAGGGACTGCGCCTCAAGGGCGGCGCGCATGTGCGTCAGCCAGAGCTGGGCGTGGTGCTCGGCGATGACGAAGGGGAAGTGGCGGCGGCGGAGACGGGGATGGCCGTAGCGTTCGGAATAGCGCGGCTCGCCCCCGAACCACTGCTCGAAGAAGCGAGCGAGCTTCTCGCGGCTGGGGCCAAGGTCATCGGGGTAGAGCGCGCGCAGGGGCAGGTCCGCTTCAACGGCGTCGTAAAACGCTTCCACGATGGCGTCCACGGACTCGCGCCCGCCGATGCGTTCGAAGAGGGTAGCGCCGTCGCTCACGAGGTCCGCCAGCGCAGAGCGAGAACGGTCAGGGTGAAGGAGGCGAGACCGAAACCAAGCGTGGCGATGGCGCCCCAGAGCAGATCAAGGCCGCTCCAGCCCTCGATGATGAGCGAACGCTGGGCTTCAAGGATGTAGGTGATGGGATTGATGGAGGCGAGGAACTGCAGCCAGCCGGCGAAGACTTCCTTCGGCGCGAACGCCGTGGAGAGAAAGATGAGGGGGAACAGGAGCAGGCCGCCCGCAGCCGCCGCCTGGGGACTCCCCGTGCGCAGGGCGATGGCGGCGTTGAAGCCGGAATAGGCCGCGCCGAAGAGGAACGAACCGGCGAGCAGGACGAGCGCGCCCGCGACGCCGCTATCGAAGCCGGTTTGGAAGATGAGCCCCACCGCCACGATGACGCCGGTCATGATGAGCGCGCGCACCCCGTCGGCGGCGATGCGGCCGAACACGATGGCGGAGCGGGGCGCGGGCGTGAGCAGCAGCTTGTCGAAGTAGCCGCGCTGGATATCGCTGATGGTGCCGAGGCCGGCGCTGGCGGAAATGCTCGACGCCGCCGAGAGAATCGCCACCGGAACCTGGAAGCCGGTGAAGTTGTCGATCCCGAAGGCGTCGGCGGCGATGGAGCCGATCGAGCCCACGGTCACGGCGAAGAAGAAGAGCGGCACGAAGATATTCCCGACCTCCTGCGCCGGGTTGCGGACAGCCTCCCGCAGGGAGCGGATGATGAGGAAGTAGACGATCGCGAGGACGTGCATCAGGCGTCCTTCCCCTGGGGCGCGGACGGCTCCTCCACCCGCAGGTGATGCCCCGTGGCCTCAAGAAAGACATCGTCGAGGCTGGGGCGGGAGATGGAGACATCGCCCACTTCGATGCCCGCGTTATCGAGGGCGAGGACGATGCGCGCCACGGCGCGGGCGCCATCGGGCACATAGATGACGGCGGAATCATCGACGACCTGGACGCGCTCGACGCCGGGGACCGCCGCCGCGACCTCGGGCGCCCGATCGAGCGCCTCCTCGCCCGCCACCTTCACGGTGACGACGTCCGTGCCGATGCGCGCCTTCATCTCGGCGGGGGAACCGCGGGCGATGATGCGGCCTTCATCGATGATCGCGAGATTGTGGGCGAGGCGGTCAGCCTCTTCGAGGTACTGGGTCGTGAGGAAAACGGTGATGCCGTCTTCCACGCTGAGCTTGTTCACGTAGCGCCAGATGGCTTCGCGGCTCAGGGGATCGAGGCCGGTGGTGGGCTCGTCGAGGAAGAGGATGCGGGGGCGGTGGACGAGCGCGGCGGCGAGGTCGAGGCGGCGCTTCATGCCGCCGGAGTAGGTTCCGATGGCGCGGTCAGCGGCGGCTTCGAGGTCGACGACGCCGAGCAGTTCGCCGACGCGCTCGCGAAGGGCGCCGCCGCGAAGGCCGAAGAGTCTGGATTGAAGCGTGAGCAGCTCGCGGCCCGTCTGAATGTCATCGAGGCCCGCCTCCTGGAGGGCGACGCCGATGCGGCGGCGCACGGCGCGCGCCTCGGAGCGGATATCGAGCCCGTCGACGCGGGCGTGGCCGGCGGTGGGCCGCAGGAGCGTGGTGAGCATGCGGATGGTGGTGGTCTTGCCGGAGCCGTTCTGGCCGAGGAAGCCGAAGATGGTTCCGGGGGCGATGTCGAGGTCGATGCCGTCGACCGCCCGCACCTCATCGAAATGCCTGGTCAGACCCTCGGCCCAGATGGCGCTCACGATTCGAGCCTGGGGGCGTCCGCGCGTTGGGGCAACCGTTCGCGGGCTTCGGGTACGGATTCGGTTGCGGGGGCGGACTCGCCCGCGCCGCTCGCGATGACCTTGGCGAGGAGCGAGAGGCTGTCGCTGTTCACGCCGCTGGCGCCGGCGCCGAGGACGCGTTCCAGGTCAGGGAGTGTGTTCACGGGCCACACGTACACGGCCACGCCGCGTCCCGCCAGTTCACTCAACAGGGCGGGGTCCACAAGGGAACTGTGCATGGAAAGGGCGGTATAGCGTTCGCCGAGCGCGGGCAGGAGTTCGGCGAGTTCGTGGGGCCAGGCGGCGGAGGGGATGAGGCAGACATCGTCGCGGTCCGCGAAGGGCTCCAGCAGGGGCCACTGACGCGTCGTGACAGCGTAGGGGGCGGCGGGCAGGCGGCGGTCGAAGGCGGCGGCGACGGCCTCGGAGAGCGCGAGCGTGTCGGACTTCAGGTCGACCATGAGCTGGAGGTCGCGACCTGCGGCTTCGATGACGGCGTCGAGCTGGAGACGGGGACCCCAGCCCGGTGAGAACCGCCAGCGTTCGCGCAGCAGGGGCAGGGGGCCGACGGTCGTGGCGTGGCGCACCTCGACGCAGCCGCGGTGGAGCCAGACATCGAGCTCGGCGAGGTCGGCGCCGAGCTCGCGGGCCTGTTCAAGGCGGGGCAGTTCATTGCCGGCGCGGTGCGCGATGGCGACGGGGCGTCCGTCGGGGCGGGGACAGCTCACGAAGGGGCTCCGCCGCGCTGGAGCAGATACTGCGCGTCGGGCGGGATGGGGACGCCGCGTCCGCTGACGGTGTCGAGCCAGGCCCAGGCGTGGACGAAGGTGGCGACAGGGGTCTCGCGGGCGGTGGAGCGCACGATAAACTCCTGCTCGAAGCCACGGTCGTCCGCGCTCACAGTCGTGACCTCGATGGTCGCGCCCTCCCGCCAGGGGAGGGGCGCATGGTAGACCGCGCGAGTCTCGCGCTGGACCGCGACGACGTGGGCGGGCTTGGCGACCCCGCAGTGTTCCTCGAAGGCGGCGTAGGCCAGCTCCGTGAGCGCGAGGAGCACGCCGGCGTGGACGAAGCCGGTATCGGTGAAGGTGTCGGTATGACGGGTGGGGAAGGCGATAGAGAAAGCCACTACGCGATCGTGGGCGCCGCGTGCGAGAGAGGCAAGCCCCGGCGCTGGAGCCGCTGGCGCGGACCGCTCAGGAACCGTCGCCGCGCAGCAGATTCTCGACATCGCGCAGGATGTCGTCGGCGGAGAGTTCGGAATCGGGCTGGCCGACAGGCGCGTCACCCTCCTGGTAGCGCTCCTCGAGGGAGCGGACGTACTGGAGGATCTGGTCATCGCCGCTTGAGGCCTCTTCGACGCGCTGGAGAAACGCCTCGCTGGCCTGTTCGAGTTCACCCAGGGGCAGGGCGTAGCCGGTCATCGGTTCGAGGGCGCGGAGCAGGGCGAGCGTGGCGGGCGGGTTCTCATCGACGCTGAGGTAGTGGGGAACGGAGGCGGCGATGCTGACGAGAGGCAATCCATGCTTGCGCATGGCGTCGTGGAGGACGCCGATGATGCCCGTCGGGCCCTCGTAACGCGAGGAGCTGAGCCCGTAGCGGCGGGCGAGGCTGGCGTCCGCGGCGGACCCGCTGACGGGGATGGGGCGTGTGTGGGGCGTGGCGGCGGGACGGGCGACGAGCGTGCACACAAGCGAGGGGTCGAGGGCGGCGATGGCGCCGGCGAGGCCTTGCGCGAACGGCTCCCAGCGCAGGTTTGGCTCGACGCCGGTCACGGTGACGAGATCGTGGGGAGCGTCGCCAAGGCGCGCGGCCCAGCCCTCGTTGGGCGGCCACGTGATCTCACGGAGGCCGCCCTCGACAAGACGCACTTCGGGACGCGTCTCGGTGAAAACGAAGTACTCTTCGGGATCGACGCGAAGGAAGCGCTCCGCGTTCGTGGCGTCGATCAGGCGGCGCGCGGCGTCGGTGGTGACGGTGCCTGTATCGCTCCAGCCGGTGAACGCCATGACCACGACGGGCGAGCGGAGCCCCTCGACCGGCGAAACCTCGAATCCATCCATGGGACTATCGTAGCGGGTGAGGTTCTTAGCGACCGCCTGCGAGGGGAGGGCGGAGGGGGCCGCGGCGGTGATACATGGGAGCGCCATCGCCGCCGCGTCGCAGCATCACCACCTCCGCCATGATGCTGATCGCGATCTCCTCGGGCGTCTCGGCGCCGATGGCGAGGCCGATGGGGGTGCGCACGCTGGCCAACTCATCGGGCTCGAAACCCTCATCGCGAAGGTGATCGAGGACGGCGGCCGTACGGCGCTTCGAACCGATCATCCCGACATAGCCGGCGCCACGGCCAAGGCAGCGGCGCAGGGAGAGTTCGTCCTGCTTGTGGCCGCGCGTGACCATGACGATGGCGGTATTGGCGTCGATGGGGAAGCGGTCGAGGGCGTCCTCGAAGGAGTCGCAAATGACTTCGTCGGCTTCGGGCAGGAGCTCGGGATCGGCGAAGTCTTCGCGGTCATCGAGGACGGCTACGTGGTAATCAAGGAAGTCCGCCAGTTTCGCCAGGGCGCGTCCGATATGGCCGGCGCCGACGACGAGGAAGACGGGCTTTGACTCGACAACCTCGAGGTACACGGCGGTCGCTTCGGGAATGACGCGTTCGGAGAGGCCCTCGGGGCCGGCATACACGGTCTCGGCGGCGTGACGGCGGAATGCGTCCGCGGCGCATTCCGCGACGAGCTCGTCGAGGCGCTGGTCTCCGAGCGTGCCCGCGCGGGTGCCGTCGGGCTCGATGAGCAGCCTGGCTCCCTGTTCGATGGACGCGGGGCCGGGCTCGAGCACGGTCGCGAGCAGCACGGGACGGCCGCCGCTGGCGGCTTCGAGGAGGCGCTGGGCGTAGTCACGCATTCCGTTCAGTGTACGGCGCATGGGCGCCGAAGGCGCTACGATGCGGGGGCATTCCAGAGGGCGAGGGCGCGGATGAGCGCACTGCAGGAACGGGATCCGGAAGTGGCCGCGATCATCGCGGCGGAGCAAGCGCGTCAGACGGAAACGCTGGAGATCATCGCGAGCGAGAACTACGCGTCAGCGGCTGTGCTGGAGGCGACCGGCTCGGTCTTCACGAACAAGTACGCGGAGGGCTATCCGGGCAAGCGCTACTACGCCGGGAACGCACACGCGGACGCCATCGAGACGCTGGCGATCGAGCGCGCGCTGGCGCTGTTCGGGGCGGAGCACGCGAACGTGCAACCGACCTCGGGGGCGGAAGCGAACATGGCCGCCTACCTCGCCTTCGCGGAGCCGGGCGATACGTTCCTCGGACTGGAGCTGACGCAGGGGGGCCACCTCACGCACGGCTCACCGGTGAACTTCAGCGGACGGCTCTACAACTTCGTTCCCTACTCCGTGGACCGCGAGACGGAAGTGGTGGACATGGCGGTGGTGGCGGAACTGGCGGCGGAAGTGCAGCCGCGCATCATCGTGACGGGCGCGACGGCCTACCCGCGCCAGTTCGACTTCGCCGCCTTCGCCGAAATCGCGCGCGCCACGGGAGCGCTGCTGCTGGTCGATATGTCGCACTTCGCGGGGCTTGTGGCGGGAGGGGCGCACCCCTCGCCCGTCCCCCACGCCGACATCGTGACAAGCACGACGCACAAGACGCTGCGGGGGCCGCGCGGAGCGATGGCGCTCACGAAGGCGGAGCACGGCGCGGCGCTGGACAAGGCGGTCTTCCCGGGGACGCAGGGCGGGCCGCACATGCACAGCATCGCGGCCAAGGCGGTGGCGTTTGGCGAGGCGGCGACCCCGCAGTTCCGCGACTACGCGGCCAAGGTCGTGGAGAACGCGGCCACGCTGGCGGACGCGCTGCAGGCGGGCGGTCTGCGGCTGGTCTCGGGCGGGACGGACACGCACCTGATCCTGATCGACTGCAGCACGCTGGGCATCAGCGGGATGAAGGCGCAGAACGCGCTGCAGGGGTCGGGCGTCATCGCCAACAAGAACACGATCCCCTACGACGAGCGCTCACCCTTCGTCACGAGCGGTCTGCGCATCGGCACGCCCGCGCTTACCTCGCGGGGGATGGGGGCGGCGGAGATGCGCCGCCTCGCGGGATGGATCACGCGCGTCCTGAAGGATCCGGACGGCGAGGGCGTGCGCGAAGGCGTGCGGCGGGAAGTGGCCGAGTTCGCGCGGGCGTATCCGGTACCCGGACTGAGCGACCGCTAGCGGGCAGCCCCTCCCCGCAAGCGCGATTCCGTTGAGCGCATAGCGGAGCGGTGCTACGCTGCGCAGCAGCCGGGCGCCCCGACCGTGGAGCCGGGGGATACCCACCGTTCGGCGTCTGGAGCGCAATGCGCGAGTACGAACTGATGGCCGTGTACGACCTCGCGGTAATCGAGGCGGGCGGCCAGGACGCAAGCGTCCAACACCTGACCAGCCTCGTCGAACGCAATGGCGGAACGGTTTCCGAAGTCGATCACTGGGGCCGGCGGCGGCTGGCCTATCCGATGAACAAGCAGATGGACGCGGACTACGTGGTTACGCGCATCGAACTCGATCCGCAGGCGGTCGCGCCGCTGAACGCGGACTTCGAGATCGAGGAGCGCGTGTACCGCCACCTGGTGGTGCGCGCCGACGAACTGCCGCCGCCCCGACCGGTCCTGGCGCCGGCGGGATCGCGGGGGCCGGGTTCGCCCACGGGTCCTGCGGCGGCAGTTGGAGCGGAAGCCCCCGCCGGCGAGGCGCCGCCCGCCAGCGACGCTCCCGCCACGGCGCCTGCAGAGGCGCCGTCCACGGAGGGAGCGGCGACGCCCACGACCGCAGAGGCCGCCGCTGAAACTCCCGAAGCCGCCGCGGAGGAAGCCACAGCCCCCAACGCTGTTGAGACCACCGACGCTGCCGCTGCGGAGGCCACCGCCGCCGCTGTTGAAACCACAGACGCCCCCGTCGAGCCTGCGGCTGAAGCGGAAGGCGTCTCCACTGCCGAAGCGGAGGGGACTCCCGCCGCCGAGGGCGAGGTTTCCACGGCCAGCGGAGCAGAGACCGAAGAGGACGCTTCCGCCCCCGAGACGTCAGCGGAAGCGTCTGAGCCTCCAACGGAAGCCGACACCGCAAAGGAGTAGCGGCCATGGGCAACCTGAACAAGGTCATGATCATCGGCAATACCGGCGGGGACGCGGAACTCCGCTACACAGCCAACGGCACGGCCGTCTCAGAGTTCAGTGTGGCTGTGAACTCCCGGCGGCGGTCAGCACAGAGCGACGAGTGGGAAGATGAGACGGAGTGGTTCCGGGTCGTACTGTTCGGCGATCGAGCGGAACGGATCAGTCAGTACATCACGAAGGGGAAGCAGCTCTACGTGGAGGGCCGTCTGCGAACCCGTAACTGGGATGATGACCAGGGCGTGCGGCATTACCGCACCGAGGTCATCGCGTTTAACGTCGAGTTCCTTGACCGCCGTCGCGACAATGATGGCGGCGGCGGCTGGGACGGGGGCAGGAGCGCGGGCGGGGGTGGAAGCGACTGGGGCGGCGGGAGCCGTGGACAGGCGCCCTCCGACGTGGATGACCTGCCGTTTGAATAGCCTGCGGGGCGGCGACGCCCCCCTTTCCGGTGCGCCTGAGCGCACAAAACCCATCGGGAGGAGAACTTCATGACCGAACCTCGACCATTCACGCCAGCGACGGGCCGGCCAGGCGGGGAACGCCCCGCCAGCGGGCCGCAGGGAGAACGACGGGGCCCCGGAGACCGCCCGCCCGGCGGCCCTCCGGGAGAACGCCGCGGCCCGGGCGACCGTCCCCGACGGGGGGGCGGCGGACGCCGCTTCGGCGGACGGCGGCGCCTCTGCCGCCTCTGCAACAAGGTGCGGTGCTCGCCCGGCGATGAGTACAAGGTCGACTACAAGGACGTCGACCGCTTGCGCCACTTCATCAACGACCGCGGCAAGATCGAGCCGCGGCGGAAGCTGGCGACGTGCGCGCTGGCGCAGCGCGCGATCTCGCACGCGGTGAAGCGCGCGCGCCACGTGGGACTGCTGCCGTACACGCTTCAGCATGTGCGTGAAACCCGCATCTTCCCGCTGCGAGGCTAGGGGCCGCAGGCGATGACGCGGCGCGATCGCACGACGGGGTTGCCCGACGCCCGCGTTGGACGGCGGGCGGCCTCACGGGCGAGCGACGAGCGCAGGCTGCTGATGCAGCGCGTGACGCGCTACGGAATCATCGGGGTCGCCGTCGCCGCCCTGCTCGCGGTCGCGGCGCTCCTCGCCTTCAACTGGTACGACAGCAGCATCGCGCAACCGCGCAAGGTCGTTCTGCGGGTCGGCGAGGAAGCGTTCTCGCTCTCCTACTACGCCGCGCGCTTCCCCGAATTCGCCCGCACCGATCCCTCGGGGCAGGGACTGTTGGTCACGCAGGCGCTGCTGAACAAACTGGAGGAGGAGGGGCTCATACTCGTGGCGGCGGCGGAGCGCGGCATCGACCTGAGCAACGAGGACGTGACCGACGCCATCGCCCTTGACCTGGGCGTCCCGCTCGACCTTATAGGGGGGGACACGTCCATCGGCGGCCTGTTCGACACCCGCTATCGGGAGGAGCTGCGGGAGACGGGACTGAGCGACGGACACTTCCGGCAACAGGCGAGGACGCAGGCAACCGAGCGGGAGCTACGGACCGCGCTGCGCGAGGAGGTCGCGGAGACGGGGCCGCTCGTGCGAATCCGCCTCGTGACGGCGGCCACGCTCGAAGACGCCGAGGCGATACGGGAACGCGTCGTTGAGGGCGAAAACATGGGCACGATCGCGCAGCTGGAATCGCTCCATACTGATTCGCGCCAGAACGACGGCCTGCTCATCTCGCCGCCGGAGCTGCTGGACGAGGCGCTCCGGGAGGCGCTGGCGGATGCGGACGAAGGGACGCTGCTGGCTCCGGTGGAAGCGGGCGGCGAGTTCTGGGTGGTACGGCTGGAGGAGCGCGATCCGGAAGGCGCCTACACGGAGGCCCACATCGATGAGTTCACGGAGCGGCGCTTCCGCGAGACGATCGAGGCGACGCGCTCCCGTGTGACAATCGAACGCGACTTCACCACAGATGACGCCAGGTGGGCGACGGAACGGGCAACGAGGTAGCGATGACAAACGAGATCGGCGTCGGCTTCCTCGGCATGGGCAACGTCGGCGAGAAGGTGGTGGCGACGCTGCTGGAGCGCGCCGGGGCCTTCCGCGCGCAGACGGGCGCGTCGCTGACGCTGCGGCGGGTGGCCGTGAAGGATCCGGCCCGTCCGCGTGGCGTCGAGCTGCCTGCGGGCGTGCTCACGGAGAACGCCGGCGAGGTGCTGGACGATCCTTCCATCGCGATCGTGGTGGAAGTCATCGGCGGGGACGGGGCGGCGGGGGACTACGTGCGCGCCGCCCTGGCGGCGGGCAAGCACGTCGTCTCGGCGAACAAGGAGCTGATCGCCAAGGCGGGGCCGGAGCTCTTCGAACTGGCGCGCGGCGGCGGCGCCTCGCTGCGCTTCGAGGCAAGCGTTGGGGGCGGCATTCCCGTCATCGCGCCGCTGCTGCGGGACCTGCCCGCGAACCGCGTCACGGCGATTCGGGCGATCATCAACGGGACGACGAACTTCATTCTAACGAACATGGCCCAGCGCGGCGAGAGCTTCGAGGACGCGCTGGCTCAGGCGCAGAAGCTCGGGTACGCCGAGCCTGACCCGACGAACGACGTCGACGGCCACGACGCGGCGTTCAAGATCGCGGTCATGGCGGGGCTCGCCTTCGGGGTCTACGCGCCCCCCGAAGACGTGGCCACGGAGGGCATCCGCGCGCTGGCGCCGCAGGACTTCCAGTACGCGCGCGAACTGGGCTACGTCATCAAGCTGCTGGCGATCGCGGAGCGCTACGAGGAGGGCGTGCTGGCGCGCGTGCATCCCGCGCTCCTGCCCGAATCGGAACCGCTGGCGCGCGTGGACGGCGTGCAGAACGCGGCCCAGATCCTGGGCGACCTCGCGGGCACGCTCACCTTCCAGGGGGCGGGCGCGGGCGCGGCGCCCACGACAAGCGCCGTGCTCGCGGACACGCTCGATATCGCGCGGTCGCTGGCGCAGGGCGCGCAGCCGCACTGGGATCCCGGTCCCTGGCGGAGCGGGGAAACGCTGGGGCTGGGGGCGCTGGAGACGCGCTACTATCTGCGGATGACGGTTCTCGATCAGCCCGGCGTGCTCGCCCAGATTGCGCGTGTGCTCGGCGAGGCGCGTGTGAGCATCGCGGCGGTGGAGCAGCGCGAGACGGACGAAGAACGGGGGACGGCGGAACTGGCGCTGATGACCTACCGCGCCCGCGAACTGGCGATCACGGCCGCCATCGAGACGCTGCGGGGCCTGCCCGAGGTTCGCGATGTGAACGCGCTGCTTCGCGTGGAGGCGGCCACATGAGCTCCGAACCAGCGCTCCGCTCCGTCGAGGAGACCATCCTGCTGCTTGAAGGGGAATCGCGCGCCCACCGCGAGGCGAACGAGGCCCTGTCCCGTGAGGTGACCCAGCTCCGCCGCCAGCTTCAGGCGGTCATCGAGCGCAATGACGAGCAGGGGCGAGCCACGCGGGAGGTCGAGACGGCGCTCTCGCAGTACCAGGAACTTCCCCAGCGGGTCACGGAGATCGCGCAGGACGCCGAACATATGCGCACGACGCTGACGGAGACGCGGCTGGCGCTGGAGACGAGCGAACGCACGCGTGACACGGAGTCGCTGGTCTCCGGCCGCGAGTTGCGGGAAGCCCTGCAGAAGATGGACGGCGTCGAGGAGCGGCTTGAGCGGCTGACGTCCGAAGCGTCCGTGCGCGAATCGAAGCTGGAGCAGTTGGGGCAGTCACTGAGCGTGTTCGCGGACTGGCAGCAGGAAGCGCGGCAGCAGGCGGAGCAGTTCGGGCTGCGGCTCCAGCGACTCACGGACGTGAGCGAAGAGGTGGAGGGCAGGGTGCTGGCGGCCGCCCAGACCCTGCAGGCGCGTCCCCTGGAGGTCATCCACGAGCGGCTGCAGATCCTGGGAGAGCTGGCGCATCGCACGGAAGAGGCCATTGAATCGCTGCAGGGAACGCAGCAGCTGGGGGAGGATGTGCGTGAGGAGATTGCGCGGCGACGGGACGAGCAGGAACGCGTCGAGGCGCAGGTCAGCAGGCTCGAAGGAACCGTTACCAACCTTGCGCGGCAGCTTGACGAGGCGGAGGGCGCGGCGACGCTGCTGGACGGCCGGCATTCAGGCCTGAGTGAGCGCGTCAACCTCATTCGACGGGACATCTCGGAGATGGTGGACCACATACGCGAGGAGTTCGCCCGCTTCAACGAGATGCAGGAGCGCTCGCGACGGAAGCAAATCGAAGCGCTGGAGCAGGATTTGCGCGAGATGAAGTTCCACAGCCTGCGCCCGCCCAACGAACCATGAGCGAGGGCAGCGGGCGCGGGGTTCTGGCCCGCTGGGCCGAAGTCCTGCCGCTCACCCCGCAGACGCCGCGCATCACGCTGGGCGAGGGCGATACGCCGCTCGTGCGATCGGTCGCGATCGAGCGGGAGCTGGGCGTGGACGAGCTCTGGTTCAAGCTGGAGAGTTCGAACCCCACGGGTTCATTCAAGGATCGGGGCATGGTGGTGGCGGTGGCGAAGGCGCTGGAGCGCGGCGCCAGGGCCGTGCTCTGCGCGAGCACCGGCAATACGAGCGCGAGCGCCGCCGCCTACGCCGCGCGCTGCGGGCTGGACGCGAGCATCCTCGTGCCGCGCGGCCGCGTGGCGGCGGGCAAACTCGCCCAGGCGGTCGCCTTCGGGGCGCGCATCGTCGAGATCGAGGGCGGCTTCGACACCGCCCTCACACTGGCGCGAACGGTGGCGGACGCGCATCCCGTCGCGCTCGTGAACTCGGTCAACCCGGACCGCATCGAGGGGCAGAAGACCGCCGCCTACGAGATCTGCGAGACGCTCGGCGACGCGCCCGACGCGCTCGCCATTCCCGTGGGGAACGCGGGGAACATCACCGCCTACTGGAAGGGATTCAGCGAGTGCGCGGAACGGGACCGCGCGAGCCTTCACCCGCGGATGCTGGGATTTCAGGCGGAGGGAGCGGCGCCGATTGTGCGGGGGGAGCCCGTCGACAGCCCGCAGACGGTGGCGACCGCCATCCGCATCGGGAACCCCGCCAGCTGGAAGCCCGCGGAGCGCGCGCGCGACGAGAGCGGGGGGCTCATCGACGCGGTCAGCGACGAGGAGATTCTTGAGGCCTACCGCCTGCTCGCGGGCGGGGAAGGATTGTTCGTCGAGCCCGCCAGCGCCGCCAGCGTGGCGGGGTTGCGGAAGCTGGAGCGGGAGGGCGCGTTGCGTGGCGGACGCATGGTGGCGGTGCTCACCGGCTCGGGGCTCAAGGATCCCGAGACCGCGGAGGAGCACAACGCCCCGAATGTGGTACGGGCGGAGGCGACCCTTGAAGGGGTGGGGCGGGCGCTGGGGCTGTAGCGCCGCCGCTTGACCCGCGCACGACGCCCCGTAGACTCGCGGCTATGCGCACGCTCACGCGATTGATTGCGGCGGCCGCGCTGGCGGGAACGCTGGCGCTGACCGCCGCCACGCCCCTCCTCGCGCTCGACACGGCGCCCGTTCCCGACGCCGCGGGAGGCGCCGCCCAGGAGGCGGATGTCTCGCGTGACGTTGTGACGCCGCTTGTGTGGACGCTCGTGGGAACGGGGCTCTTCTGCGGCGCCCTCGGCGCGCTCTACCTGCTGAAGCGGGAGCTGGGCGGGTTCACGCTGCGGCCGGGCGCGTGGACGGCCCCGATCAGCGTGATCCCGAGCCGCACGCTCGCAATCGAGGAATCGGACTTCCCCGACCCAGCGGACAACGGCCACTGCCACTGAGAGCCCCAAGGGAGGCGCTCCTTCCGTGACCCGCCTCCTGCTGGCGACCAACAACCCCGGCAAGGTCCGCGAAATGCGCCGCCTGCTCGCGGGCGAGCCGTTCGAAGTGGCGACGCCTGAGGATCTGGGCGTCTCACTGGACGTCGTGGAGGACGGCGACGGCTACGCGGAGAACGCGACGCTGAAGGCGCAGGCTTTCGCGAAGGCGGGGCGCCGCCTCGCGCTGGCGGATGACTCGGGGATCGAGGTGGACGCGCTCGATGGCCGGCCGGGGCCGCTCTCCGCTCGCTACGGGGGAGCGGGGCTCGACGATGACGGACGGACGCAGTTGCTGCTGCGCGCGCTGGATGGCGTGCCCGACGAAGCGAGGGGGGCGCGTTACCGCGCGGTCGTGGCGCTCGCCTGGCCTGAGGGGGGCGTCGAGTTGTTCGAGGGGGTATGGGAGGGCGCGATCGGCCATGCAGGGCGCGGCGAGAACGGGTTTGGCTATGACCCCATTTTCCGTACAGCCAACGGGCGCAGCGCGGCGGAACTGAGCGCGGAAGAAAAAGACGCAGTGAGCCATCGCGGTCAGGCGGTGCGCGCCGCCGCGCGGTGGCTGCGGGAGAACGCCTGAACCGCTAGCGGGCGGCGGCGTCCTCACCCTTGCCCGCGTCAATGACGCGCTGGGCGACGTTGCCGGGGACCTCTTCGTAGCGGTCGAACTCGAGTTCGAAGAAGCCGCGGCCCTGCGTCAGCGAGCGCAAGTCGGAGGCGTAGCGCTGGACCTCGGCAAGGGGCACATCCGCCTCGACGACGCTGAGGGAGCCCTCGGGGGAGATGCCGTGAATGCGGGCGCGCTTGGTGTTGAGGTCGCCGACGATGTCGCCGGCCTTGGCCTCGGGAGCGCGGACGCGGATCGTCATGACTGGCTCAAGGAGGGCGCCGCTGGCGTCGGCCACGGCTTCCTTGAGGGCCTGGCTGGCGGCCAGCTTGAAGGCCATCTCGCTTGAATCGACGGGATGGTGCTTGCCGTCGAAGAGCGTGATCTCGCAATCGGTGAGTTCGTAGCCGGCGACCACCCCCTCGCGCGCGGTCTCCATGACGCCCTTTTCGACCGCAGGGATGAACTCGCGGGGGACGGAGCCGCCCACGACCCGGCTGTTGAACTGGAGGCCTGAGCCGCGGGAAAGGGGCTTAATCTCGATGGAGACGCGGGCGTACTGGCCATGGCCGCCCGTCTGCTTCTTGTGGGTGTAGTCGGCGGCGGAGCTTCTGGCGACGGTTTCGCGGTAGGGAACGCGAGGCAGGGAGAGTTCAACCTCAAGGTTGAACTTCTGCAGCAGGCGCCCGACGGCCACATCAAGGTGCGCATCGCCGAGGCCTTCGAGGATGGTCTCGCTGGTGCTGGCGTCACGGCGGAGGTGCAGGCCCGGGTCCTCCTCCACGAGGCGCTGGAGGCTGGAGCCCAGCTTGTCGACGGCGGCCTTGGCGCCGGGTCGCACGGCCATGCTGTAGACCGGCTCGGGGAAGGTCATGGCGGGGAGCTGGACGGGGGCGTCCTTGCTGGCGAGGGTATCGCCGGTGCGGGTATCGCTGAGCTTGGCGACGACGCCGATATCGCCGGGGGAGAGCGCCTCGACCGGCTCCTGGTTCTTGCCCCGCTGGCAGTAGATGGCGCCGAGACGCTCATCGGCGGACGCACGGCTGTTCCAGAGGTGGCTGTCGGCCTTGACCGAGCCCGTCATCACGCGGAGGTAGCTGAGGCGGCCCACGTAGGGGTCGGCGGAGGTCTTGAAAACGAGCACCGCGGGCGAGGCCTCGCCGCTGACTTCGAGATTCTCGCCTTCGGCGCTGACGACTTCCCGCTGGCCGGGGTTGGGAGCGACGGCGACAAGCGTATCGAGCGCCTGGCGGACGCCGATCTGGCGGGTCGCGGAGGCGCACACGAGGGGCGTGATGGCGCCCGCGGCGAGGGCCGCGCGCAGGGCGCCGTTCAACTCTTCGGCGGTGATCTCCTCGTCCTCGAAGTACTTCATCATGAGGTCTTCGTCGTTCTCGACGATGCTCTCGATGAGGGCGGCGCGCATCTCGTCCGCCGAAGCCTGAAGTTCGGCGGGCACCTCGGCGGGTTCACCGCTCTCGCCCAGGTACGCCTTCATGGCGAGGAGGTCGATGACGCCCTCCAGGTCGTGGCTCTGGCCGATGGGGAGGAAGAGGGGAGCGACGGCGGCGCCCCACTTCTCGCGGAGCGCGTTGAGCGCGATGGCGAAGTCGGCGTTCTCGCGGTCGAGCCTGTTGACGAGGATCATGCGGGGGAGGCCGCGTTCCTCGGCAATCTGCCAGACGCGGTCGGTGCCGACCTCGGGGCCGGAGACGGCGTCCACGACAATGAGGGCGAGGTCGGCGGCGTGCGCGCCACAGATGACTTCGGAGACGAAGTCGGCGTAGCCGGGGGTATCGATCAGGTTGAGCTTGGCGCCGTTCCACTCAACAGGGAGGACGGAGAGGTTGAGGCTGAACTTGCGGCGGTGTTCGTCTTCGTCGTAGTCGCCGATGGTGTTCTGTTCCTCGATGGAGCCCATCCGCGTCACTGCTCCGCTCACGAACAGGGCCGCTTCGCCCACCGTGGTTTTGCCGACGTTGCCGTGACCGGCAAGAACGATGTTGCGGATGTCTTTGGTGGGATAGAGCTTCATCGCTGGGCGCCTCGTGGCCGCTGGGCCGGGGGATGGGGGCGGATTGTACGCGTTCGCGCCCCCTTGCGGCGCAGCGGGCGGACGGCTCCTGTAGACTCCGTCCGTACGCATGTTCGGCCAGCAGCGCGCCTACATCGCCCTTGACCTCGAAACGACGGGGCTTGATCCGGCGGAAGATCGGATCACGGAGATCGGCGCGGTGCGGTTCGACGAGGAAGGGCGGGAACTGGACGTCTTCGACCAGCTCATCGACCCAGGCCGGCCCATTCCCGCATTCACGGAGAAGCTGACGGGGATCACGAACGAGGACGTGCGAGGAGCGCCGCGATTCGCGGATATCGCGAACGAGTTCGCGCAGTTCGTGGGGGACCGCGCCATCGTGGGGCAGAACGTGCGCTTCGACCTCGAATTTCTGGCCGGGGCGGGTCTCGAGTTCGATGGGCCGGCCCTCGATACGCTGCGGCTCGCGCGCGTCCTCTTTCCCGAGGGGCCGGGGGCGCTGGCCGACCTGGCGGGGGAACTCGGAATCGAGGCGCCGGTCGCGCATCGCGCGCTGGCGGATGCGCGGACCGCGGCGGCGGTGTTTCTGGAGCTGCGGCGGCGGGCGGCGACGCTGCCCTCACAGGAGCGGGCCTCGCTGGCACGGGTGGTGGCGCGCGATGAACCCGATCTCGCGCGGGAGATCGGGGGGGATGACGTCGAGCTTTCCGACGCTGCGCGTGCGCCCGTCAGCGCGCCGCCGACGCTGCCGCAGCCATGGAAGGCGCCGCAGCCGCTCATCCGCGCGAAGAAGCTGGAGCGCGTCACACCAAAGGAAGCGCGGAAGGCGCTGGCGGGCGCGGCCCCGGTCGTGGAGCGCTTCGAGGAGCGCCCGCAGCAGGTGGAGATGGCGGAGGCGGTCGCGAGCGCGTTCTCGGACGGGGGACAGTGGCTGATCGAGGCGGGCACGGGCGTGGGGAAGTCGCTGGCCTACCTGATTCCGGCGGCGCTCTACGCGCTTCGCAACGGCGCCCGCGTCGTGATTTCGACCAACACAATCGCGCTCCAGGAACAGCTGCTGGGGAAGGACGTGCCCGCGCTGCGCGAGATCCTGCGGGAAGCGGGCGCCATCGAGGAGCCCGAAGACCTGCGCGTGGCATTGCTCAAGGGACGGGCGAACTACCTGTGCGTCCAGCGCTGGATGCGTCACGAGACAAGCCTCGGCGATCCCGACGTGGCGCGGCTGGCGGGATCGCTGGAGCGGTGGTTTCCGAAAACGCTGACGGGCGACCGCTCCGAGGTCAGGCTGGACAGAGGCGCTCGCGCAGCGTGGGCGCGCTTCTCGGCGACGGACGCGGATTGCCTCTCGCGCCAGCACACCTACGTGCGGGAGGGGCGCTGCTTCCTGGCGCGGGCGCGGAAGACAGCGGAGAGCGCGCATCTGGTGATCGTGAATCACGCGCTCCTGCTCGCTGACCTCGTCCGCGGGGGAAGCGCCATCCCGCCGTTTGACCACCTCATCATCGACGAGGCGCACAACCTCGAGGGGCAGGCCACCCAACAGTTCGGCCTGCGCATCGGGGCGCGGCAGACGCTGGACGCGCTGGAGGCGATCCACCGGCCGGGCACGCGGGAACGGCGAGCGGCGGGTCTCACCGCAACGGCGGAGATCACGGGGGCGCTGGGAGCGGGGGCCGTGAACGCCCTGCAGGCCGCGATCGCACTGGCGGCGAGGAGCGCGCCGCGTCCCTTCGAGGCGCTCGGCGCCATCATGCAGGGCGAGCGCGATGACCGCGTCAGGATCACCCCGGGCGTGCGCTCAGGCACACGCTGGGGTGAAGTGGAGAATGCGTGGAGCGCGCTCGACGCTGACCTCGAACTCGCGGTCGAGAACAGCCGCGCGGCGGCGGGGCTGCTGGGCGCGAAGGATGGGGAAACGGCGGGCGAAGAGCTGCAGCTGGCGGCGGAGCGGCTGGAGGAGCTGCGTCGGGACCTCGCCTCCCTCGTCGCGGGCGACGACGCGAACACGATCGTGTGGGCCTCCACCGCGCGCGATGACATGGGAACGCTGCACTCGGCGCCGCTGGAGGTGGGACCGCTGCTAGCGGCGGAGTTGTACGCGGAACGCGCAACCGTTCTCGCGACGAGCGCCACGCTGACGACGGGCGGGGCGATGGCGTTCACAGCGAACCAGCTGGGGCTGGACGAGGCGGAAGCGCTCGTGCTGGGGTCGCCCTTCGACTATGAACGCTCGACGCTGCTGGCCACGCCCACGGGCTTCCCCACTCCGAGGGAGCCGGACTACGAGGAGGCGCTGGCCGAGGCGGTCACGCGGCTCACGCTGGCGTCGCAAGGCCGCGCGCTGGCCCTGTTCACCTCGCACGCCTCGCTGCGGCGCGTCGCCGAACTCTCGCGGGCGGCGCTTGAGGGGGCGGGCGTGAGCGTGCTCGTTCAGGACCGCGACGGAGCGCCGCGCCAGTTGCTGCGGCATCTGATCAATGACCCGCGAACGGTCATCTTCGGCACGGCCAGTTTCTGGGAAGGCGTCGACATTCGCGGGGACGCGCTTTCGCTCGTGGTGATCGCGCGGCTTCCGTTCACGCCGCCCACGGATCCGGTGCATGAGGCTCGCTCGGAACTGTACGACGACCCCTTCGGGGAGTACTCGCTGCCAAACGCGATTCTTCGCTTCCGTCAGGGCTTCGGCCGGTTGATCCGCGACCGCGAGGACCGGGGCGTGGTGGCGGTGCTCGACAGCCGCATCCGCACAAGCCGCTACGGGAGCGAGTTCGTGGACGCGATCCCACGCTGCACGAAGCTCAGCGCCGACATCGGGACGATCGCCGCGCGGACGCGTGAGTGGCTCGCGCGATGAGCGCGGCGCGGCCCCTCCCCCAGCGCATCACGGACGAACGCGTGACGCTGCGGCGCGTGGGGGATGGCCCGACGCTGCGCTACGAAGCGCGCTGGCGGGGGAAGCGCGAGGTCATCGGCGAGGCGACGCTGGACCTCGCGGGGGAAACGCCCGTTATCCAGCGGCTCTGCATCAGGGAGGAGGCGCGGGGATACGGGGCGGGGTCGGGGGCGGCGCGGGCGCTGCTGCGGGCGCTCGGGCGTCGTTATCCCGTCGTGCGGACGTGGGCGCCGCCGGATCGGGGGCTGGCGGTCTACTTCTGGGTACGGATGGGATTCCGTCCACTGGCGGGGGAAGGGCCAGAGGGGGGATTGTGGTTCGAGCAGACGTTGCGGCGACCCCGCTCCCAGCGGCGGGCTGGACACATGGAGTAAGGTTGACGCAGTGGATTCGCGCGTGGCGGGCGCCCGAACCCGATGGGGTTTCCTATGCAAGCCGTCAGAGGCCGCGCGGCGCCGCAAGCGTGCACGCATCACTGGATTATCGCGACGCCCAACGGGCGCACCAGCCGGGGCTCCTGCAAGCACTGCGGGATCGAACGCGACTTCGAGAACTCGGAGAGCGAACAGCTCTGGCGCAGCCGCCGTTCGGGGCGTCCGCGACCGCCGCCGAACGGTGGATAGCCGACGCCGTACACTAACCCCGTGACGCCGCAACTGGCCGTTGAACTCGCGCCGCACGGGAAGCGCAATCTGACGCTGCGCAACCCCGTGATGCCCGCCTCGGGCACGTTCAGCTGGGGGTTGGAGTTCGCGCGGCAGTTCGATGTGAACCGCCTGGGGGCGGTCGTCTCCAAGGGGGTGACGCTTTCGCCGCGGGCGGGAAACGCCCAGCCTCGCGTGGCGGAGACGCCCGCGGGAATGCTGAACTCGATCGGTCTCCAGAATCCCGGCGTGGATCGCGTGATCGAGGAGATGGCGCCGGTGTGGGGAGGCTGGAACGTCCCCGTCATCGTGAACATCGCGGGCGAAACGGCGAGCGACTACGGGGAACTTGCCCGCGCTTTCGACGGCGCCCCCGGGGTGGCCGCGCTGGAGCTCAACTTTAGCTGCCCGAACGTGGATAGCGGGCTGGACTTCGGCCTGAACGCAGCGGCGGCGGCGCAGGCGACGCGGGCGGCCGCGCGAGCCTGTGAACTGCCCGTCATCGTGAAGCTGACGCCCGCCGCGCAGGATGCGGCGGCGATCGCCGTCGCCTGTGCGGATGAGGGCGCCGCCGCCATCTGCGCCATCAACACCATGCCCGGGCTGGCCATCGACATCGATTCGCGAAAGCCGGTACTCCCCCGCGCAAGCGGCGGCCTGAGCGGTCCCGCGATCAAGCCGATCGCGCTCAGGATCGTGTACGAGGTGTCGCAGGCGGTGAGCATTCCCGTGATCGGCTGCGGGGGCGTCAGCAGCGGGCGGGACGCCGTCGAGTTCCTGATGGCGGGGGCGACGGCGGTGCAGGTGGGGACGGCCACGTTCGCGAACCCGCGGGCGCCGCTCGACGTACTCGAAGGGCTGGAGGCGTGGCTGGAGGCGCACGACGTGGCCGATGTGCGCGACATCATCGGGCGCGCGCATCCCCTGGCCGTCTAGGGCCAGCGCGGACGGTGGGGTAGGCTGGGCGAGTGCGGGGCGTAGCTCAGCCAGGCAGAGCGCGCGGTTTGGGGCCGCGAGGTCCCCGGTTCAAATCCGGGCGCCCCGACCAGAAGCGACCCGTCAGGTGAGCATGCGAGGCGCCCTCCCCTGCGCCATCCTTGCCCTCGCAGTCGCATCGCTCGCGTGTGGAGATTCGTCGCCGTCAGGGCCAGCGCCGACCGCAACGCCCGCGACTGCTTTACCTTCGACTCCTGTCGCGACCGCCCCTGCCGCCACGGAGACGGCAACGCCTGTCGCTTCCAGCCCTTCCGCCACGGCGACGCCCGCCGCGACCGCCCTTGCCGCTACGGAGACCGCGACGCCTGCCGCAACCACCCCTGCCGCTACGGAGACGCCGCCGCCCACGGCTTCCCCTACACAAACGCGAACGCCCGCGCCCCCGCCCGGCAAGGGCGGGACGGAGGACGAGGCGTCGCTCGCGGCCGAACTTGCGGCGACCGTGATCGCGCCGATAGCAGAGCGGTACGGGAAGGCCGCCGACTCTCTGGAGGCGCACGCGTTTCCCCTTGGCCTTCATGATGCGCGCGGGGCGCTGTGGGCGGTGGTCACGCAAGGGATGCGGCTCGGTTTAGCGGGAGCGGGCGGGAGCGCTGCCAACTTTTACCATTTCGCCGCGCTCTACCGGCGCGCCAGCAACGGCGCGTGGTCGGAGGCGTTGTCGGAAGTGACGCTGGAGACCGCGCCGTGGTCCCCGGTAACGGTGGAGCTTTTCGATCCGGGGCCTCGAGCGGGAGGGGAGCCGGCGGTTTTTATTGCGATTTATGGCTTCACAGGAGCGCATTCGGGCACGTTCGATGTGTTGTTTGTCGAGGGTGAACGCATGGCGCCGGCGCTCTCGCACATCAGCGCGAGTCCACCCCCGGGAAGCCTGGATGACCTCGACGGGGACGGCGTCGTCGAGATCATCTTCAACACCTCCAACTCGTATGTCTTCTTTTACGCCAGCGACGTCAAGGAGAAGAGTGAACTGATCTACCGCTGGGGCGGTCTGGGGTACGAGGCTGTGGAGATCGCCGTCACTGAGGAGCTGCCTGAGGAACTGGAGGCGGCGGCAGGGCGGGTTGTGAAGCTCGCCGGGGCGAATTTGTGGCGGAACGCAGCGGCGCTGGCCGTTGAGACAGCGCGTCAGGCGCCGGAGCACGAAAGGCTGCGCTGGCTCTCGATCGCCGTGAACCGCATGGCGACCCTGCGGCTGGAGTACGCAGGCGCGTACCAACAGCCGCTCCTCAGCAACGTGTTCGCGGGGGAATACGGGGCGGCCCTGGCGCTGATGCGCCAGCTTCCGCCAGCCGAGGCTTTCGCGCTGGACGGGCCGCTCATCATTGGCGGCACCGCGGCGATGCTGAGCGAGTACTTGCTCCTGTACACGGACAGAGCGCTGAAGGTCCGCGACGACGACCCCGCCATCCACGCCGTGCGGGCGCTGGGGCAGACGCTGGCCTGGCCGGATTCCCTCGAGCGCGCGCGCTCGTCTATCGCGCGGGCAGTGCGGCTGGCGCCCAATGACGCGTTCCTGCAGGAGGCAAAGGCGTTCCTGGATTCGGTGGCGGAGGCTCCGGGGGTTCCCGCCGACGGATCGTGATCCGAAGGCGCGTCACGTCGCGTATTTCGCGTTGGGCGCTGGAGAGCGTGCTGCTACCATGAACGAAGCCCCCACGGAGCGCTGCTGGTGAGCGAGGACTTTGGCATCGATCTGGACGAGGTGCGCCGCGTCATCGAGGACTCGGAAGTGCTCATCATCCGGCTTGAGACGGTCGGGAGTCGCGTGCTGGTCGACTTCCGCAGCACGCCCACGGAGCCGCCGTTCATCGCGCGGGCGCCGCGCGTGAATTCGGTGGAGGAACGCGTGCGGGCCATCAAGGAGCTGCGTCCAGCGTTCCCCTATCCGGAGAAGCTGATGTCGTTCGCGTGGCCGCGGCGCGTCACGATCATTGCGGAGTCGGGGCTCTGGGATGTGGTGCGCGCGCGGATGGAATCGATCGGCGGGGAAGAGGCGGGCGAGGCGGCGGCGCAGGTTCACCGCGAGCTGCTCGATGAGGAGCGGCGCGAAGTCGTGGCGGCGGTGCTCGGCGGCGAAGGCATGCGCACGATTTGGCAGCGCGAATGAGCGAACTCCAGCCGATCGATCTGCGCAGCGACACGGTTACCCAGCCAGACGCCGCCATGCGCCGTGCGATGGCCGAGGCGGAGGTGGGAGACGACGTCTTCGGCGATGATCCCAGCGTGAATCGACTGGAGGCGATGGCGGCGGAGCGGTTGGGCAAGGAGCGCGCCGTCTTCACGCCAAGCGGCACGATGGCGAACCTGCTGGCGACGCTGAGCCACACACGCCCGACGGATGAGGTTCTGGTCGGGGAGCAATCGCACATCTTCAACTACGAGGTCGCGGGAGCGGCGCGGGTGGGCGGCGTGCAGCTGCGACCGCTGGCCAACGACGCCGGCGGCGGGCTTGCCGGGGACGACGTCCGCGCGGCTGTCCGTGAGCCGAACATCCACACCCCGCGCACAGCGCTCCTCTGTCTGGAGAACACGCACAATCGCTGTGGCGGGGCTGTCCTCCCGCTGGCGAAGACGCAGGCGCTGGCGGATATCGCGCACGAGGCGGGGGCGGCCGTCCACCTCGACGGGGCGCGCATCTTCAATGCGGAGGTCGCAAGCGGGACGGCGGCGGCAGCGCTGGCCGCGCCCGCGGATTCGGTCTCGTTCTGCCTCTCGAAGGGGCTGGCCTGCCCGGTGGGGTCCGTCCTCTGCGGCCCCCGCGACCTGATCCAGCGGGCGCGGAGGGAACGGAAGATGCTTGGCGGAGGGATGCGGCAGGCGGGGGTGCTGGCCGCCGCCGGCGTCCACGCGCTGGAGCGCAACATCGAACGGCTCGCCGAGGACCACACGAACGCCCGCCTGCTGGCGGAGGGGCTGGGGCGCGTGGGGGCGTTCGCGATCAAGACGCCGCCAACGAACATCGTCGTCCTGCGCATCCTCGAGGGGACGCGCGATGGCTGGCTCGCCGCCTTCGCCAGGGAAGGGGTGCGCGCGACGCCATTCGGGGCGGGACTCATTCGCATGGTCACGCACAAGGACGTCGACGCGGACGCCATCGCCGAGGCGCTGGGGCGCATCGAACGGGCGGCGGAGGCGGTCGGGTGAGGCGCTGCGCGGGACTGGCCGCGCTGGCGCTGGCCGCCGCCATCGCGCTCGTCGCCTGCGGCAGCGCGCCGCTGGAGGCGCACGCGCCCATCTTCACGGAGGCGCCCTGGAGCGGAGCGGAGCGGCTCCAGTACAACCTCATGCAGCGGGACAATCTTGAGGGGATATGCGTGCTGGAGACGGACCCCGAAGTCGCCCCCGGGGTCACCGAGATGCGGCGCCTGTGCCGCAACGCGGAGGAATCGCGCTACGAGGACAACGGCCGCGTGCGCGTGGAGTCCGCGACGCTGCGGCCGATCTCGTCATTGCGCGTGGTGCAGGACCTGGAGGGCGACGCCCGCCACTTCGAGACGACGTACGCGCCGCAGGAGGGGCTCGTTCGCTTCAGGTCGACCGAGTACGAGGACGGCGCCGAGGAGCCGAGCGAGACGGTAACGGCGGAACGGGAGCTCCCGAAGGCGACCGCGGAGACCCCGGCGCCAGCCTGGTACGACGACGAAACGCTGCTGTGGCTCGTGCGCGGCGTGCCGTTGCGTGAGGGGTATGAAGGGTCGTTCACCAACGTCAACGCCCGCAGCAGCGTGTTCTCGGCGGAGGTGAAGGTGGAGGAGCGGGAGGACGTGGAGGTGCCGGCGGGTACGTTCGTGACCTGGAAGATCCAAATCAAGACGAGCACGGTGACGCAGCTGATTTGGGTCGAGGATGCTGCCCCGCACCGGATCATACGGGCGCGGATCGAGCGTCTGACGTACGAACTGACGGGCGTAGCGGAGTAGTCGCCAGGGCGGTCCAGCAGCGTCTCGCGGGCAGATCGCCGGGGGCGGGTTCGCGCGACTGGCGGGGATCCCCGGAGCGGGGCCACTGACGGGTTCTCGCCGCAACTCAGCATTTATGTCGTCCCTCTGTCTTGACGTCCTCCCATGGCGTCCTAGTATGCGCGAGCCACCCCACGACGCGAGCGCAGATTGCCTCTTCTAGTTGCCGTCAGCCGAGATTCCCGGATGCGAGAGCGGCTCGACGCATACCTGCATGACCGCGGGTACGAGGTGGCGCTGTTCCCCAACTACGACGTCCTGATGGGGCAGATCGACCCACGCGAAGCGGCCGCGCTGGTGGTCGATGTGCAGGGGGTGCCGCGGGGTGAAGCGGGCTCGCGTTTCACGCAGTTCAGCCAGTGGCTCGCGCGCGCCTTCGCCCATCAGGAGCCGCCCCCGGTGGTGTATATGCTGCGCAAAGGGTCGAGGCGGCCGCATTTCCACATCCCCGGACCCGTGATCAAGAAGCCCTTCCCGCTGGAGAAGCTGGGCGAGACGCTCCGCGGCCTGCTGGGCGACCCAACCCGCGACGGGCGCCCTCCCTTCGAGGTCGAAACCGACACGAACACGCTCAAGGGGAGCAATGGCTCGGAGCATCTGACCAACATCGAGGCCAACCTGCTGGCGTATCTGGTGGCGCACGCGGGCGAGATCCTGCCTCCCCGCACGCTGCTGGCGGAAGTGTGGCAGTACCACGATGACGCGGGGGCGAACACGCTGGTGCGGGCGCACGTGAGCAACCTTCGCCGCAAGATGCGGGCGGTGCTGGGCACCGACGAGCAGATCGAGACGATTCGCGGCAAGGGCTACCGCTTCATTGCCTGACGCAGCGCCGTAAGCGCGCGTTCCCGTGATCCTTCCGTTCCTGGCCATCGCGTGGCTGTTCGGCTTCGCCGCGGTTGGCGTTTGGGGAGCGCCGGTGTGGGCGGCGGGGCTCGGGTTCGCCGCCGCCGCGCCGGGCGCCTGGGTGCTGAAGGGACGGGTGGCGGGCCTCGTGCTGACGGCGGCGGCGTTGCTCGCCCTGCTGGGGGCGTGGCGGTTCGCGGAGTGGGGCCAGGCGCCGCTGCCGGACCTTGCGCGATCGGTCGGCGCCGCGGTGACCATCGAGGGCCGCATCAGTTCGGAGCCGGATCCCGGGCTTACCACCGTGCGCTACCAGATCGAGGCCGAGCGCGTGGAGCAGGACGGTGTCTGGCGGGAGACGAAAGGGCGGGCGCTGGTCACGGTTTGGGAGACGGCGGCGTTCCCGTACGGGGCGGGGGTGCGGGTATCGGGGAGGCTGAAGGCGGCGCCGGTGCTGGGGGACTTCGATTACCGCGCCTTCCTCGCCCGACGCGACATCGTCGGGACGATGAGCTTCCCTCGCGTGGAACAGATCAGCGAACCGCCGCGGGGCAGTCCGCGGGCGCTGGCCGCGCGCCTGCGCCTGCGGCTGGAGGGGGCGATGCAGTCCGCGTTGCCCGAACCGGCGGCCTCGTTGGGATCAGGAATCGTGATGGGGCGGGACGGGACGATGCCCGCGGATCTGACGGAGGAGTTCCGCGAGACGGGTCTCGCCCACTTCGTGGCGGTGTCGGGCTCGAACATCGCGCTCGTGACGGCGCTCGCCTTTCTGATTTTCGCGCCGCTGATGGGACGCAATCGCGCCACCGTCCCCGCCATCGCCTCACTCGTGCTGTACGTGTTTCTGGCGGGCGTGGAAGAGACGGTGGTGCGGGCGGGGATCATGGCGCTCATCGTGCTCGTGGGGTTCTGGCTGGGGCGGCCGCGGAGCGGGCTGGCGGCGCTGGGGGCGGCCGCCATCGCGATGACGGCGGTCCAACCCCGCCTCGCGCTGGAGGCGGGCTTCCAGTTGAGCGTGGCCTCGACCGCGGGGCTCATCGTCTTCGGGCCCTGGATGCACTTCGGGCTGTCCTGGGCGGCGGCGAGGCTGGGCGTCGCGAAGGTTGTCCCGAATCTCGTGCTGGAGGTGGCGGCGCTCTCACTGGCGGCGTGGATAGCGGCGCTGCCCATCATCTGGGTGACGTTCGGGCAGGTCTCGCTCATCGGCCCAATCGTGAACATCCCCACCGTTCCGGTGTTCGCGCTCGCCTTCTGGCTGAGCGGGGCGGCGGCGATTGCGGGCGCGCTCTGGGAGCCGGCGGGGTGGGCGATCGGGATCGTCGCCTACTATCCGCTGGCGTTCATCATCTGGATGGCGGAGGTTGGCGCGAGCGTTCCGCGAGCGGCGGTGGCGGTGCCGCGCTTCGGACCGGAGGCGGCGCTGCTGGCGAGCGTGATCCTGGGGGCGCTGGGGTGGCCCGCCTACCGCTATCTCGCGCCGCGGATGGCGCCCGTGGCCACGGGCGACGGCGCCGCGCGGGTGGCGCGCGCGGCCACCCTGGGCGCGGGCGTGGGCGCGTTGCTGGCGGCGATCGCGCTCGTCAGCGTGTGGCCCCTGGGCGGCCCCGGGAAGCTCCAGGTGAGCGTCCTCGACGTGGGACAGGGGGACGCCATCCTCGTGACGACGCCCAACGGCGAACGGGTGCTGGTGGACGGCGGCTCAAGCGGCATCGTGCTCGCGCGCGAGCTGGGCGACGCGCTCCCGCACTGGCAACGCACGATCGCGGCGGCGGTGCTGACCCACCCCGATCGGGACCACGTCGGGGGCTTGCCGACGCTGCTGGAACGGTTCCAGGTGGAGCGCGTGTACGACAACGGCGCGATGCACGACACCGCGATTTTCACCCGCTTCGACAACCTTTCGGGGCCTCGCCAGCGGGTCGCGCGCGGCGATACGTTCGAAATCGACGGGGTTCAGTTCGAAACGCTGTGGCCGCGGGCGGGGCCGATCAGCGGGTCGCGGAACGCGTCGTCAGTGGTGCTGCGCGTGACCTACGGCGAGACCAACATCCTGCTCACAGGCGATATCGAGGAGACCGCGCAGGCGGCGCTCATGGCCACGGGCGACATCGGCGCGCACATCATCAAGGTTCCCCATCACGGAGGGAGCACAAACGCGCGCGGCTTCTTCGACGCGGCGGGAGGCCGGGTGGCGGTGATCTCGGCGGGTGCGGGAAACCGCTACGGCCACCCCACGGAGGAGACGCTGCGCGCGCTGGCGGGGCGGGTCGTGCTGCGAACGGACCTGCACGGTCGCGTGACGATCGAGAGCGACGGGTCCAGCCTCATCGTGCGGGTGGAGCGCTGGGACGAGGGCTTTGCGCCTGCCGAGGGCGGGGGGTAGCGTAGCAAGCCCAATGACAACGCGAAGCGACGGCCGGAAGCCCGACGAACTGCGCCCGGTCGCCATCGAGACGGGCTTTCAGGAGTTCGCCGAGGGCAGTTGCCTCATCGCCTTCGGGAAGACGCGCGTGCTCTGCGCGGCGAGCGTGGCCGAGCGCCAGCCCGCCTGGCTGCGGAACACGCAGAGCGGCTGGGTGACGGCGGAGTACTCGATGCTGCCGCGCTCGACGCTGACGCGGACCCAACGCGAGGTCGAGCGCGGACGCCCGGGCGGGCGGACCCAGGAGATTCAGCGCCTCATCGGGCGGTCGCTGCGGGCGGCGGTGGACCTCGACCTGCTGGGGCCGCGGACGATTACGGTTGACTGCGACGTGCTTCAGGCTGACGGGGGCACGCGCACGGCGGCGATCACGGGCGGCTTCGTGGCCCTGCGGCTGGCGGCGGAGAAACTGGCACTCGGCGCCCGCATTCCCCCGGAAGCGATCACGACGCAGGTGGCGGCCGTCTCCGCGGGCATCGTGGCGGGGGCGCCCGTGCTGGACCTCTGCTACGAGGAGGATTCGGCGGCGGCGGTCGACTTCAACGTGGTGATGACGGGCGCGGACGCGTTCGTGGAGGTGCAGGGAACGGCTGAGGGGAAGCCCTTCGACGGCGCCGCGCTCGATACGCTCGTGGAACTGGCGCGGGGCGGCATCGCGACGCTGTTCGAGCGGCAGCGCGAGGCGCTGCGCGCCGCTCAGACATAGGGGCCGAGGTGCGTCCCGCCAACGATATGGAGATGGCCGTGTTCCTGACTCTGCATCGCCTCGAAGCCGAAGTTGGAGAGGAGCCGGAAGCCGTCGGGGCAAGCCTCGGCGCCGATTTTGGCGGCGATGCGGCCTACCGCCTCGATGCCGTTCTCCCAGAGTTCGGCCTGCGTGCGGTGCTCCTTCGTCATGGCGAGCAACATGACGGGAACCCAGCGAAGGACGTTCTGGATGACGATGACCTCGTCGTCCTCGTAAATGATGTTCGCGGGCTCATCGCCGGCGACGATGTTGCAGAAGACGCAGTACCGGGCGCGTTTCATGACGGGAGCCCGATTCTACAGGCCGCGGAGCGCAGACGATGCCGAGACTGACGCCCATCCGGGGGCTGCGCTATACGGAGAAGGCGGGGCCGCTCGGGGAGTTGCTGGCGCCGCCCTTCGACGTCATCGGCGAACGGGAGCGGGAGCGCCTCACGGAGCTTTCTCCCTACAACGCCGTGCGGCTGGAGGCGGGGGGCGACCGTTACGCGGCGGTGGCGAGCGCGCTCGATGCGTGGATCGCCGAGGGCGTCCTCGAACGCGACCCGGAGCCGATGCTGTACGTGTACGAGCAGGCCTTCGAGGAGGCGGCGCTGGAACGGCAGCGTCGCGCGCTCATCTGCGGGGTGGAGTCGCAGCCGTGGGAAGCGGGGGCGGTACTGCCCCACGAGTTCACGATGTCAGCGCCGAAAGAGGATCGCCTGCGACTTCTACAGGCGACGGGAACGCAGTTCAGCCCGATCTTCATGCTTGCCCGCGACCGCTCAGGGCAGCTGGCGCAGCTGCTCGCGGCCGCGACGGCGGCGAGCGAGCCTCACGCTTCGGGCCAAACGGCGGACGGCGTCACGCACCAGCTATGGGCGCTGCCCGCGGATCGGGAACGGCTGCGGCAGCTGGCGCCGCTGCTGGCGGAAGCGTTCTACATCGCGGATGGCCACCATCGCTACGAGACGTCATTCGCCTACCGCGCCTGGCTCGCCGAACGCGAGGGGCCGCTCGCAAGCGACCATCCCGCGCGCTTCGCGATGGCGGGCGTGGTTCCGGTTGGGGATGCGGGGCTCATCGTGCGGCCCCTGCACCGCTACGTCCCGCGCGCGGCGCCGCAGGACTGGCGGGAACGGCTGGCCCGCGTCTTCGACATCGAGGAAGCGAATGCGGCTATCGAAGCGGAAACGCTGGAGGCGCTGCTGGCGGATTCGCGGGACGCGATCGTGGCGGCGAATCTGGCGGACGGCGCCGTTCACCTGTTGCGGCCACGGAGCGCGGAGGCGGTCGCGGGGCTCGCGCCCGCGGGCGTAAGCGCGCGCTGGACGGCGGCGCCGCCGATCCTGTTGCGGCTGGGCGTCCTGGATCCCCTGTGGGGGATCAGCGACGAGGAGTTCCGTGCGGGAGCCGTGACCTTCACCCATGAGGCGGCGGCGGCGGTGGCGGCGCTGCGGGGAGGGGGCGTGGCTTTCCTGCTTCAACACGTCCCCGCCGAAGAGGTCATCGGCCTGGCGGACGGGGGTGAGCGTCTGCCGCAAAAGTCGACGTTCTACTACCCAAAGCTGGGGACGGGGCTGGTCTTCGCGCCGCTCTCGTCCTGAGCCGTCACCCAAATCCTTCCGGCCAGCAGGACCGCCAGCCTGACCAGCGCGGCGCCGTCAGGACGCCTAGAGACGCACGAGGCGGGCGCTGGCGATGCCCTCAATGGCAGCGATGGCGGCGAGGTCGGCGGGGGCGGGCTCCTCATCCAGCATGAGGACCATGAGGGCGTTTCCGCGGGGGCTGCTGCGTCCGACGCGCATGGCGCTGATATTGATATCGCGCGCGCCGAGGATGGCGCCCAGACTGCCGATCATGCCGGGGCGGTCTTCGTTTTCGCAGACGAGGAGATACCCGCCCGCCTCCGGCACAAGGTCGATGTCGAGGTCGTTGATGCGCAGGATGATGGGGCGTGAGTGGCTGACCGTGCCGCTGATGGCGACTTCGGCTTCACTGCTGCCAACGCGCAACTCGATGAGATTGTGGAACTCCTCGTGGGAGGCGCGCAGCCGCTCCTCGATGGTCCAGCCACGCGCCTCGGCGATGCTGGTGGCGTTGACGAGGTTGACGTTCTGGACGCTGATGGGGCGGAGGAGGCCACGGATGGCGAACGCCTTCAGGGGGGTGACGTCGTGTTCGGCGATCTCGCCGAAGAAGGCGAGCGCGATGGTCGTCAGCTGACCGCTGAGGAGCTGCGTGGCGACGGTACCCAGCAGCTCGGCGACGGCGAGATAGGGACCGACGAGCTCGAGCGTCTCGGGGGGCACGAGGGGGGCGTTGACGGGGTAGCGGGGCGGACGGCCGGCGAGGACATCGAGCACCTGTCCGGCGATATCGATGGCGATCCGCTCCTGCGCCTCGGCGGTGGAGCCGGCGAGGTGGGGGGTCACGATGATGCGCTCCTCCTCGAAGAGCGGGAGCGCGCCCGGCGGCTCCGCGGAGAACACATCGAGGGCGGCGCCGGCGACCTTGCCGGAGCGCACGGCGTCGAGCAGGTCCGCCTCATCGACGATGCCGCCACGGGCGGCGTTGACGAGGCGCACGCCATCCTTCATGGCGGCGAACTGCTCCCGCGCGATCATGCCGCGGGTGCTGGCGGTAAGCGGGGTGTGCACGCTGATGAAGTCGCTGCGCGCGTAGAGCTCATCCATATCGACTGGCTCGGCGCCGAGGGCGCGCACGCGCTCGACGGGGACGAAGGGGTCGTGAACGATGACGTCCATCTCGAAGGCGAGGGCGCGCCGGGCCATCTCGGAGCCGATAGGGCCGAATCCGACGAGGCCGAGGGTATGTCCGCGAAGCTCCGCCCCCATGAAGGCGCGGCGGCGCCATTCACCGCCGCGCAGGGAGCGATCGGCGCGGGGGATGTGGCGGGCGAGGGCGATGAGGAGGGCGAAGGCGTGTTCGGCGGCGGCGATTGTGTTTCCGCGCGGCGCGTTCACCACGACGATGCCGCGCTCCGTGGCCGCTTCGAGGTCGACGTTGTCGACGCCGGCGCCAGCGCGGGCGATCACCTGCAAGCGTCCAGCGTTGGCGATGGCCTCGGCGGTTACCCTGACGCCGCTGCGCACGACCAGGGCCTCATAGCCGGTGAGGGCCTCGCGCAGCTCCTCCGGCGCGAGACCGGTGCGGACATCCACATCGGCGCCTTGCCGGAGCAAGGCGACGCCTTCGTCGGCTATAGGGTCGGCGACGAGGACTCGGGGGCGAGGGCGAGATTCGGTCACAGGGCGGGCTCGCGGGGGGTCAGGCGCGTCAGGAGCACTGGCATCGGTTCAGAATACCGCCGCTCCACGTTACGGCGGCGCCGGCGGTCAGGCGGGAGCGGCCGGCGTCTCGGCAAGGAGTCGCTCGACGACGTCAAGGGCGGCGGCAAGCTCCTCCCGGGAGAAGAAGCCCATGTGACCAATGCGGAAGATCTTGCCGCGAAGGCTCTGCTGACCGCCGCCAAGCACAACGCCGAATTCCTCGCGGGCGCGCTTCGCGATAGCCGGGCCATCGACGCCGTCGGGCCAGCGCACGGCGGTGACGGTGTCGGAGGCGAAGCGCTCATCGTGCGCGAACAGCTCCAGCCCCATAGCGCGCACGCGGTCACGGGTGTAGCAGGCGCCTTCACGGTGGCGGACGTAGACTCCTTCGAGGCCCTCGGCGCGGAGGCTTTCGAGGGCCTTGTCGAGGCCATAGAAGATGGAGAGCGCGGGAGTCCAGGGCGTCTGGGCGCTTTCAAGGGAGGAGCGGGCGCGGCGGAGGTCGAGGTAGAAGCGCGGCATCGTCGCCTGCTCGCTGGCTTCCCAGGCGCGTTCGCTGAGCCAGACAAAGGCGAGGCCGGGCGGAACCATCCAGCCCTTCTGCGAGCCGCTCACGAGTACATCGATCCCCCAGCGTTCGGCCGGGCAAGGGATGGAGGAGACGCTGCTGACGCCATCGACGATGAGGAGCGGGCTTCTCTCGCGGACGACCGCGCCGATGGCTTCGAGGGGATTGGTGACGCCCGTCGAGGTCTCGTTGTGGGTAACAAGGACGGCTTTTATCGAGGGGTCGGCGTCAAGGCGGCGGGCGATCTCTTCGGGTTCGGCGACGGCGCCCCAGTCAAGATCGTAGCGCACGACCTCCGCGCCGTAGGTTTCGGCGATGGAGGCGAGGCGGTTCCCAAACACGCCGATGGAGACGGCCAGCGCACGGTCTCCCGGGCTAAGCGTGTTCACGACGGCCGCTTCGAGGCCGCCCGTGCCCGAGGCGGTAACGGTGAGCACATCGCTGGAGACGCCGAATATCCAGTTCAGCCCCTCGGTGACCCGCTCGATGATCGCGGCGAACTCGGGGCCTCGGTGGTTCATCATTGGGCCGCCAACCGCTTCGAGCACATCGTCGGGGCAAGGGGTGGGACCGGGGATGCGGAGGTTCATGGCACTGTCCATGGCAAGGTTCTTCCCCTGATTCTGACGCAGCGCGCGCCTACGAACACGACGGGGGGCGGTTGCGCGTTAAGATCGCGGGATGCCGTCCACGTTCCGCGCCATCCCAAGCGTCGAGGCGGTGCTCAGCGAACTGCGCGGCGCCGGCTCATGGCCGCACGCGCTGGCCGTCGAGGCCGCGCGTACCGCCATCGCGCGCGCGCGGACGGCGGTACAGGCGGGAGCGGACGCGCCCGCGCTCGCGACGCTCGCGGCGGAGGCGGAGGCGATCGTGGCCGAACTGGCCCGCCCTTCCCTGCGGCGGGTGGTGAACGCGACGGGCGTCCTGCTACAGACGAACCTGGGGCGGGCGCCGCTGAGCGAGCGGGCGATGGCGGCGATGGCGGAGGCCGCGCGCGACTACGCCAACCTCGAGTTCGACCTGGGAGCGGGGGAGCGGGGAAGCCGTCACGAACACGTCCGCGACCTGCTCCGGCGGACGACCGGCGCCGAGGACGGGCTGGCGGTGAACAACAACGCCGCCGCCCTGCTGATGACGCTTCAGGTGTTCGCGCAGGGGCGCGAGGTGATCGTCTCGCGGGGGGAGGCGGTGGAGATCGGGGGAGGTTTCCGCATTCCCGATGTGCTGCGGGAGAGCGGGGCGCGGCTGGTGGAGGTGGGGACCACGAATCGCACCTATGCGGAGGACTACGCCAACGCAGTCACGGAGGAGACCGCCGCGATCCTGCGCGTGCACCGCTCGAATTTTCAGGTGACCGGCTTTACGGCGCGGCCGGAACTGGCGGCGCTGGCGGCGCTGGCGCGGGAACGGGGCGTCCTGCTGCTGGATGACCTCGGCAGCGGCTGCCTCGTGGAGCTGGCGGACTATGGCGTCGAGCGTGAACCAACCGTGCGCGAGAGCCTCGACGGGGGGGCGGACCTGACGCTCTTCAGCGGCGACAAGCTGCTGGGGGGGCCGCAGTGCGGCCTCATTGCCGGTCGGGGGGAACTGGTAGCGCGGCTGCGACGGCATCCGCTGGCGCGCGCCCTGCGCGTCGACAAGCTCACCATCGCAGCGCTGAACGCGACATTGATGGCCTACGTGGCGGGGACGGAACGCACGGAGATTCCCATCTGGCGCATGCTGTCGCTGGAGCGGGAACAGCTGGAGCCGCGCGCGCGGGCCTGGGTCGGGGCGGCGGGAGGAGCGGGCCGCGTGGTCGAGTCACGCACGATGATCGGGGGCGGGGCGGTGCCCGGGGCGGGCCGACCTACGTGGTGCGCGGCCCTGCGGACGGAGCGCGGGGCGGAGTGGTTGGCGCGGAGGCTGCGGGAGGCGCAGCCCGCCATCGTCGCGCGGGTTGAAGCGGGCGAGGCGCTCCTCGACCCACGCACGGTGGCAGAGCGCGACGACGACCACGTCGCGGCCACGATTGCGTCGCTCCTCGGCCCGCGCGCCGCCGCAGGGGACGCCGGGACGGAAGCGCGTTGACCCCCTCGGAAGGCGAGGGGTACAGTGCGCCATCTGTATGTTCGGTTTTTCACAACCGCTGGCCGTCCCAGGCGGCGTGGGGGCGCGGGCAGGAAACAGGCTGGCAATGACATCCGCATCCATCATTCCCGAAGTCGCGATTAATCGCTTGCCCCTGTACGCGCGAGCGCTCACGACGCTCGCGGCCGCGGGCGAGACGGTCGTCAGTTCGCAGACGCTGGGGGAACAGCTCAATGTGACGCCCGCCCAGATCCGGAAGGATCTCAGCTACTTCGGACGGTTCGGCAAGCAGGGGCGCGGCTATAACGTGGCGGACCTGCTCACGCGGTTGCGGACGATCCTCGGACTGGACCAGACCTGGCGGGTGTGCGTGGTCGGGATCGGGCGGCTGGGACAGGCGATCCTGGAATACGACGGGTTCGCGCAGCAGGGATTCCACACCGTGGCCGCGTTCGACGCCTCTCCCGAGGTCACGGGGAGGGTCATCCGTGGGGTAGAGGTGCAAGCGATGCGCGACATCGAGGCGTACCTCGACCGTGAGCCGGTCGACATCGCGGTTGTGGCGGTACCGGCGGACGCTGCGCAGGGGGTGGTTGACCGGCTGGTGGACTGCGGCGTGCACGCGATTCTGAACTACGCGCCGATCTCCGCCCATGTCCCGAAGGACGTTTCAATCCGGCAGATCGATCCGGTCGTGATGATGCAAGGCATGACCTACTACCTGAAGGGGTTGGCGCCGGACTCGGGCTAGGCGGTGCTGGCCTTCGGTTCAGCCAGTCGCACGGACGCAAGGAAGGGCTCGACTTCGGCGGGGGAGCGCAGGCGCAGGAACTGTGTGTCCCGAAACTGCGGATCGGTCATGGCGGCGGCGTAGGCCGTCCGGCGGCGGCGGTGGTTCGTGAGCGTCCACCAGATGAGGGAGCGGTTCCAGGGCAGGAAGTGCTCCCAGAAGCGCTCCCGGTTCGTGCCCCAGAGAAGCTCGCGGGTACGCCAGCGGCGGAACGAGCGCGCGAGGGTGCGGGGAAGGGTGACCCAGAGGGGGAAGTCAAGCCAGACGACGGTATCGGCCACGCCCCACGTGAGGGGACGCACGATACGGCCGTAGTTGCCGTCGATGACCCAGCCCGGATCGGCGATGGCCTCACACACGCGGGCGAGCAGGACGTCGTCGGAGGCGGATGTCCAGTTCGGCTCCCAGTGGAGGGCGTCGAGCTCGATGTGACGCAGGCCCAGCCGTTCGGCAAGGGCGCGGGCGAGGGTTGTCTTGCCCGCGCAACTATCGCCGACCACGCTGATGTTCGGGCCGATGAAGAGAGGCGCGGCCGGTTCGTTCGCAGGCACGAAGGAGCGAGGGTAGGTCAGCGATCGGGCTGGGGGAAGAGGCCGATGAGCTGCTCCTCCTCGGTGGGAAGGCTGCGCTCGATGATCTCGAGGTGGTCGAGCGAGATGGCGGCGCCGACGGCCACGCACTCAAGGGGGCTATCGGCGACGTAGCAGGGGACGCCCGTCTCCTGCGTGAGGAGCTCATCGAAGTGACGGATGAGCGCGCCGCCGCCGGTGAGCACGATGCCGTGGTCGATGACATCGGCGGCGAGTTCGGGAGGCGTGCGTTCAAGAACGCTGCGCACGGCCTGAATGATCTGGCCAAGGGAGTCCTGGATGGCCTGCGCGATCTCGTCGCTGTTGAGCGTGATGGTGCGCGGCAGTCCGGTGATCTGATCGCGCCCGCGGACCTGGGTGGAGACGCCCTCATCAAGGGGAATGGCGGAGCCGATCGCGATCTTGATCTCCTCGGCGGTGCTTTCACCGATAACGAGGTTGTGGCGGCGGCGGACGAAGGCCTGGATGGCTTCGTCGATGCGATCGCCGGCGACGCGCACGGACTCGCTGACGACGATGCCGTAGAGGGAGATCACGGCGGCTTCGGTGCGGCCGCCGCCGATGTTCACAATCATGTTGCCGCGCGGGGTGCCGACGGGGACGCCGGCGCCAATGGCGGCGGCGAGGGGTTCGGGGACGAGATGCGCAGGGCGGCGGGCGCCGGCCTGCTCGGCGGCGTCACGAACGGCGCGCTGCTCGACGCTGGTCACGCCCGCGGGGACGGTCACCATGATCTCGGGACGGACGAGGCTGAAGCGTCCCGTGACGACGCCGATGAAGTAGCGCAGCATCGCTTCGGTGGTGAGGTAATCGGCGATGACGCCCTCGCGCATGGGGCGGATGACGCTGAGGGCGCCGGGCGTGCGACCCTGCATCATGCGCGCCTCGGCGCCGACGGCGACGATGGCGTCATCGCGGTTATGTCGCGCAACGACGGAGGGCTCGTTCACGACGATCCCCTGGCCCTGGACAAAGACGAGGATGTTGGCCGTGCCGAGGTCGATGCCCGCGCGCGTGTTGGAAAGGAACCCGAACGCCATCGCGCTACACCCGCTCCAGCTCGGCGCCGAGCCCGCGCAGCTTTTCATCGAGGCGCTCGTACTTGCGATCGAGGTGGTGGAGGTCATCGATAACGGTCTTGCCGCTGGCGACGAGGCCAGCGAGGAGAACGGCGGCGCCGGCGCGCACATCGAGCGCACGGGCGCGGGCGCCGTGGAGGGGGGTGGGGCCGCTCACGATGGCGGATGAACCGGTGCTGATGATCTCGGCGCCCATCTTGCGGAGTTCGTCCACGTAGAGCATCCGGTTATCAAAGACGCGCTCGTGGATGACGGAGACGCCTTCCGCCTGGGTGAGCAAGGCGGCCATGGGCGCGTGCAGATCCGTGGCCAGGCCGGGGTAGGGGAGCGCCTGGAAGCCGACGGGCGCGAGGCGGGAACCGGCGGCGACGCGCAGTGAACCTTCGCGCGCCGCGACGGTCGCGCCGGCGGCGCAGAGCTTGGCGATGACGGCGTCCATCACGCCCACGGGCGCATCCACGAGCTCGACGTCGCCGCGCGTCATGGCGGCGGCGATGGCGAAGGTGCCCGCCTCGATGCGGTCGGGGACAAGCGCGAAGGTCGTCCCGCGCAGGCGCTCGACTCCCGTGATGGCGATGACTTGCGTGCCCGCGCCGGAGACGCACGCGCCCATGGAGTTGAGCAACGCCGCGAGGGCCTGAACCTCCGGTTCGGTGGCGGCGTTGACGATGGCGGTCTCGCCCTGCGCGAGGGTGGCGGCGAGCATGAGGTTCTGGGTGCCGGACACGGAGGGGTAGTCGGCGAAGACGCGCGTTCCCGCAAGGCCCTGGGGGGCGCGCGCCTGGTAGCGCTCGCCGACGCGGTCGATGCTGGCCCCCATCGCCTGGAAGCCGTCGAGGTGGACGGCGATCGGCCGCTGCCCGATGACGTCGCCTCCGGGAGGGGGGAGGGCGGCGAAGCCATGGCGGGCGAGGAGGGGACCCATCACCTGGAAGGAGGCGCGGTTTTCGGAGACGAGATCGATGGGCGCCTCGAGCGTGCCCACGCGGGCGGCGTTGATCTCGACCCGATTCGGCAGCGGACGCTCCACGACGGCGCCCAGGTGCGTGAGCAGACTGGCGAGGGAATCGATATCGGAGACGGCGGGAACGTTCTCGAGCACGACGGTTTCGTCGGTGAGGAGGGCCGCGCACATGGAAGCGAGGGCCGCGTTGGCGGACCCGGAGATGCGCACGGAACCGCTCAGGACCGCGCCGCCACGCACCTGGTAGCGGGAGCCGCGTCCGCGCCTGGCAACCATTCTGAAGTCAGTATCGGGGCAGTCTCAGGCTGCCGCAATCGCACGACCCTCCCAGGGACGGCGACCGGGCCGGGCTGAGGCGGAACGCACGCGCGCAGGGACGGCGGGCTAGCCTCCCGGCATGGGCGGACCGGGGCGCCGGCGGCGGCGCTCGGCGACGCGCAGGCGCAGCAGCGCGCGCTGCATGGCGGCCTGCGCGCGGGCGAGGTCAGCCTCGCTGGCGCCTTCGTCGCGGGCGCCGGCAAGGCGCTGCTCGGCGCGGCGGCGAGCGGCCTCGGCGCGATCGACGTCGATGTCCTCGGCCGCCTCGGCGACATCGGCGAGAACGGTGACGTGGTCGCTATGGACTTCCAGGAAGCCGCCGCCGATGGCGAAAGAGGACTCCTCGGCGCCCCGCCGAAAGATGAGTTCGCCGTACTCGAGCGTGGTCATCAGGGGGGCATGGCGCGGCAGGAGCGCGAGCTGACCCTCGCTGCCGGGCGCGATCAGCACCTCGACGTCCTCTTCCGTGCGCACGACGCGCTCCGCGGTGACGATCTCGACGAAGAGGGGCACTAGCCTTCCTCGCTCATCTGACGGCCCTCTTCGACAGCCTCGTCGATGGAGCCCTTCATGTAGAAGGCCTGCTCGGGGAGGCCGTCGTGCTGGCCATCGAGGATCTCCTTGAAGCCGCGCACGGTCTCGCGGATGGAGACGTAGCGGCCTTCGCGACCGGTGAAGGTCTCGCCCACGAAGAACGGCTGCGTGAGGAAGCGCTGCAGCTTGCGGGCGCGGGCGACAGTGAGCTTGTCCTCGTCGGAGAGCTCGTCGATGCCGAGGATAGCGATGATGTCCTGCAGGTCCTTGTAGCGCTGGAGGACGCTCTGCACGCCGCGCGCGACTTCGTAGTGCTCCTCGCCCACGATGCGCGGCTCGAGCGCGCGGGAGAAGGAGACGAGGGGGTCCATGGCCGGGTAGAGCGCCTGCTCGGCGAGGGAGCGCTCAAGGGCGACGACCGCGTCGAGGTGGCCGAAGGTGGTCGCCACGCCGGGGTCGGTGTAGTCGTCGGCGGGCACATAGATGGCCTGGAACGAGGTAATGGACCCCTTCTTCGTGGAGGTGATGCGCTCTTCGAGGTCGCCCATCTCGGTGGAGAGGGTGGGCTGGTAGCCGACGGCGGAGGGCATCCGTCCGAGGAGCGCGGAAACCTCCATGCCGGCGAGGGTGTAGCGGTAGATATTATCGACGAAGAAAAGGACGTCGCGGGACTGTTCATCGCGGAAGTACTCCGCCATGGTGAGGCCGCTGAGGGCGACGCGGAGGCGGACGCCGGGGGGCTCGTTCATCTGGCCGAAGACCATGGACATGCGGGGGAGCACCCCCGACTCTTTCATCTCGTTCCAGAGGTCGTTGCCCTCGCGGGAGCGCTCGCCCACGCCCGCGAATACGGAGAAGCCGCCGTGTTCGCGGGCGATATTGGAGATGAGCTCCTGGATGATGACGGTCTTGCCGACGCCGGCGCCGCCGTAGAGGCCGACCTTGCCGCCGCGCACGAGGGGGGCGATGAGGTCGATGACCTTGATGCCCGTTTCGAGGATGGAGGGCTGGGTTTCCTGGTCCTCGAAGGAGGGGGGCTCGCGATGGATGGGCCAGCGGGGAGCCTCCTCGGGGACGGGGAGGTCGTCGATGGGGCTTCCGAGCACGTTGAACATGCGCCCGAGCGCCTCTTCGCCGACGGGAACGGCGATGGGCTGGCCGGTATCGGTGACGGCCATGCCCCGCGTGAGGCCATCGGTCGAGTCCATCGCCAGCGCGCGCACCCAGTTATTGCCCACGTGCTGCTGAACCTCGACAACAAGGCCGGTCCCGTCGCCGCGGTCGATGCGGAGGGCGTTGTAGATGGGGGGCAGCTGGTCGGGCGGGAACTCGACGTCGATCACGGTGCCGATGATCTGGACGATGCGTCCCTCGGCGGTGGCGGCAGTGACCATGATGGGGGCTCCTCTCGCGTTACGTTCGGGATTTGGCGCGGAAGCGCGCAAGGCGCTCCGCCAGTTCGGGCCCCGCGCCGGGGCTGGTACGGCGCTCGAAGGCGAGGCCTTCGGCATGGGAGTAGTTCTGTCCCTCATTCAGGAGGCGTTTGTCAGCGCGCAGCGTATGCCACGAGTTGCCGGCGATTTGCGCCGCCAGCGCGGCCGCCGCTTCATCGAGCTCGGCGTCGGGGACGACGCGGTTGGCGAGCCCGATGCGGACGGCCTCATGGGCGTCCACGCGGCGGGCGGTGTACATCATCTCGCGCGCGAGGAGGGGGCCGATGCGACGGGGGAGGCGCTGGCTGAGGCCCCAGACGGGGGTGAGCGCCCACTCACCGTGGGAGTCGCAGAAAATCGCGGATTCGCCCGCAAGGCAGAGGTCAGCGGCGAGCATGAGCTCGAGGGCGCCGGTGTAGCAGGCGCCCTTCACGGCGGTGATGACCGGCTGCGGCAGGGCCTCGATCATGTCGATTGTCTCGGCCTGGAAATGCGGTTGCGGCGGGGGCTCACCGAGGGCCTTCAGGTCGTTGCCGGCGCTGAAGGCGCGGCCCGCCCCGCGGAGTACGACGCAGCCGACGGAGTCGGTCTCGCTGGCGATGGCGCTGAGGCGCTCGCGCAGCTCGCCGAAGAGCGGGATGTTGAGGGCGTTCAGGGCCTCGGGGCGGTTGAGCGTGAGCGTGGCCACGCCGTCGCGGTCCTCTCGCAGGACGAGTTCGCTCATGCGGGCGCCCCTTCACCGACGATGGCGGCAAGATCGATCTCCGTGAGAGACTGGAAGGTGCGGTCGGGATCGGGGAGCGGGAGATCACGGGTGTACTCCGTGCGCACGGCCCAGCAGGTCATGCCGGCGGCGCGGGCGGCCCTGATGCCGGCGGGGGAGTCCTCGATAGCCAGGCACTGATGGGGGGACACGCCGAGCGGATCGGCGGCGCGCAGGTAGATCTCGGGGTCGGGCTTGCCATGTTTGACATCGTCGCCGCACACAACCGCGTCGAAGGCGTCCCGCACGCCGAGGCGCTCCAGGCAGGTCTCGACGTTGGTGCGGTGCGAGGAGGAGGCGACGGCCAGCGGGAGTCCGATGCGCCGCAGCCCGCGGACAAGTTCGACGGCGCCGGGCAGGGCGGCGTCAGCGTCGACGGCGCGGTAGGAAGCGGCGACGCGCTCGCTGCAGCGGTCGCGGTAGTAGGCGGCGGGGCGGGCGAGGCCGAGTTCCAGGACGAATTCGTTCCAGCCGCCCTTGGTTCCCATGTACTTCCGGTACTGATCGAGGGGGAAGCGCACGCCGTCTTCGGCGAGGACTGCGCGCGCCGCTTCATAGTAGAAGGGCTCGCCATCGACGAGCACACCGTCCATATCGAAGACAACGGCGGCGAAGGGCGTTGCGCTACTCATTCACGACAGCCTCGGCGCCGCCGACGATGTCGAGGAGTTCGGTTGTGATCTGCTCCTGGCGGGCCTTGTTATAGGTGAGGGTGAGTTCGCGCTCGATCTCGTTGGCGTTGTCGGTGGCGTTCTTCATGGCGACCATGCGGGCGGACTGCTCCGAGGCGGCCGATTCGAGGATGGCGGCGTGGACCTGCATCTCGACGTAGCGGGGGAGAAGGCGCTCGAAGACGGCGCCGGGGTCGGGTTCGAAGATATACTCCTGGCGCAGGGCCTCGGCTTCCGCCTCATCCGCGGCGGCGGGGGGTTCAACGGGGAGGAGGCGGCGCACGACGGGGCGCTGGTTCACCGTGCTGACGAACTCGGCGAAGCTGATGAAGACCTGGTCGACGGCGCCGGCGAGGTAGTCATCCATGACGAGGCGGGCGATGACGCTTGTATCGGTGAGGGCGGGGTAGTCGCCGAGATCGGTGAACTCCGCGGCCACGTTCTGGCGGGCGCGGACAAAGAAGTCGCGTCCCTTGCGACCGACGGCGACGATGGCGGTGGGCGTCTCGATCTCGCTGGTAAAGCCGCCCGCGCTGTTGTTGAGGTTGGCGTTGAGGGCGCCGCAGAGGCCACGGTCGGGGGTGATGTGGAGGACGCCGATGTTCTCGACGGGGCGCTGGGTGAGGAAGGGGTGGGACGCGTCGCTCTCGCCCTCGCCTCCGCCCGGGGCGGTGGCGGCGAGGGAGGAGAGGACGAACTGGATTTTCTCCGCGTAGGGGCGGCCCTCGGTGGCGCGCTCCTGGGCGCGCCGCATCTTGGAAGCCGCCACGAGCTGAAGGGCGTTCGTGATCTTGGCGGTATTGCGAACTGACCCGATGCGGCGGCGGAGTTGCTGGATGGTGGGCATGGCACTCCCTAGTAGGGGACGGTCTCCTTGAATTCGGAGATGGCGTCGCGCAGTTCCTGGTCGATCTCGTCGCTGATCGTGCGCTCGGACTCGATACGAGCGGCGAGATCGGGCTTGTTGCTGGCGAGGAAGCTGGTGAAGGCGGTCTCGAAACTCGCGATCTTATCGGTGGGCACGTCATCGAGCAGGCCGTTGGTGAGGGCGAAGATGACAGCCACTTCCTCGGCGAGGCTGAGGGGAGCGAACTGCGGCTGCTTGAGCACTTCGTTCGCGCGCAGGCCGCGTTCGAGCTGGCGCTGGGTGGCGGCGTCGAGGTCGCTGGTACCGAACTGGGCGAAGGCCTGCAGCTCGCGGAACTGGGCGTGGTCGAGCTTGAGCCGTCCGGCGACGGAGCGCATGGCGCGCGTCTGCGCGGCGCCGCCCACGCGGCTGACGGAGAGGCCGACGTTGAGGGCGGGGCGGATGCCGGCGTTGAAGAGGTCCGGCTCCAGGTAGATCTGGCCGTCGGTGATGGAGATGACGTTGGTGGGGATGTAGGCGGAGACGTCGTTCGCTTGCGTCTCGATGATGGGGAGGGCGGTGAGGGAGCCGCCCGCGGCAAGCTTGGCGGCGCGCTCCAGCAGACGGCTGTGGAGGTAGAAGACATCGCCAGGGTAGGCCTCGCGCCCGGGAGGGCGGCGCAGGAGGAGGGATATCTGGCGATAGGCCCAGGCGTGCTTGCTGAGGTCGTCGTAGATGATGAGGGCGTCGCGCCCGCTTTCCATGATCTCCTCGCCCATGGCGCAGCCGGCGTAGGGCGCGAGGTACTGGAGGGCCGCTGACTCGGAGGCGCCGGCGGCGACGATGATGGTGTGCTCCATGGCGCCGTACTCTTCGAGCTGGCCGAGCACCTGGGCGACCTTGCCGGCCTTCTGGCCGATGGCGACGTAGATGCAGACGAGGTCGCCGCCCTTCTGGTTGATGATGGTATCGAGGGCGATGGCGCTCTTGCCGGTGGAGCGGTCGCCGATGATGAGTTCGCGCTGGCCGCGACCGATGGGGATCATGGCGTCGATCGCCTTGACGCCGGTCTGGACGGGGGTATCGACGCTCTGGCGGAGAGTGACGCCGGGGGCGATACGCTCGACGGGGCGCGTGTTGGCGGCGCCGATGGGGCCCTTGCCATCGATGGGGTTCCCGAGCGCGTCGACCACGCGACCGATGAGTTCATCGCCCACGGGCACTTCGATGATGCGGCCGGTGGCGCGCACTTCATCGCCTTCCTTGATGTCCTCGTAGTCGCCGAGGACAACGGCGCTGACGGACTCTTCCTCAAGGTTGAGGGCGAGGCCCATGACGCCATTGGGGAACTCAAGCAGCTCGGAGTAGCGGCAGTTGGCGAGGCCGTGGGCGCGAGCGACGCCGTCGCCGGCTTCGATGACGACGCCGACGTCGGTGGCGACTGACGGAGCCTCGAACTGCTCGATCTGCTCGCGGAGGATGGAGGCGATCTCTTCGGCGCGAACGGCCATGGTATCTCCTTGTGTGCTTGGGGCGCGTCAGGCGCCGCTCAACTCCTGGCGCAACCGCCGCAGACGGGTACGCAGGCTGCCATCGATGAGCTGGTCATCGATGCGCAGGACGAGGCCGCCGATGATGTCGGAATCGACAGCGGCGGTGGCGGTGATCCGCTTCCCCAGGGCCTCGCCAAGCTGGCGCTCCATGGCGGCGACCTGGTCGGGCTGGAGGGGAACGGCGGTGGTGATCGAGGCTTGCGCGACGCCCTCATGCTCATCGGCGAGCCGGTTGAAGGCGTCGGCGATCGCGGGCGCCTCGAGCGTTCGGCCCTTGGCGATGAGGAGTCGCGCGAGGTTGAGCGCGAGGGGACTCACATCCAGCGCGCGCGCGACGGCGGCCTGCCGCTCGGCGACGGGCACGCGGGGAGCGGCAAACCAGCCAGCGGCGTCGGAATCCGCGAGGACGGCGGCGAGGTCGGCGAGGTTGGCGCGCCATTGCGCGATGGAATCGCCATCGCGGGCGATGGCGAAGACCGCCTGCGCGTACCGCTTTGCCGCTTGCCTGTCGGCCATCTAGCCGCGCTCCCCCAGTTCGGATTCGGCCAGGGTTTCTTCGATGATGCGCTGGTGGGCGCTGTCATCGAGAGACTGGCGGATGACCCGCTCGGCGGCGGTGACGGTGATCCCGGCGAACTCCGCGCGGAGGTCGGCAATGGCGCGATCGCGCTCCAGCTGAATCTCCTGGCGGGCGCGTTCGGCGGCCGCCTCACGGTCGCGTTCCGCCTGCTGGCGGGCGTCGTCCTGGATGCGGGCGGCGACCTGCTGGGCGTTGGCGACGATCTCCTGACCCTGTCCGCGCGCCTCTGCGAGCTGTTCCTCGATGCGGGCTTGCGCGTCGGAGGCTTCGGCGCGGGCTTTTTCGGCCGCGCCGAGGCCTTCGGAGATGCGCTCACGACGCTGATCGAGCATGCGCAGGATCGGCTTGTAGAGGGTGAGGCGCAGGATGAGGAGCAGGACGACGAAGTTGACGACCTGCGCGACCAACTGCGGCAGATTAATGCCGAGAGCGGTGAAGGCTTCGCCCATAGCGAACTCCCTTCTTCCCGGTTCGCTCCGCCGGGCTAGATGACGAACGCGATGATGATGGCCGTGAGCAGGGCGTAGATGCCGATCGCCTCGGCGAAGGCGACGCCCAGAATCATGTTCGTCTGGATGGAGGCGCGGGCCTCGGGGTTGCGGCCGAGGGCCTCCATCGCGCGTCCCACGAGCATGCCGATGCCGATGGCGGGGCCAAGGGCGCCGAGGCCCATGGCGATGCCTGCGCCGATGGCCTTGGCGCCGTCGGCGTCAAGCGCGAGCAGGAAGATGATGTCGAGTGCTCCCATGGTTGGTGGTTCCTCCCGTGTTTTTCTCCCCGCCTCCGCGGGGAATGTGTCGAAGGGGCGGGGCTACTGCCCCGGAGCCCCCTGAACTTCCATGTCGTCGTGGCCGGCTTCGCTTTCGTGGCCGTCGCCGTCGTGCTCCTCGTCGTGGTGTTCGACCGCCATGACGGCGAAGACGAGGGTAAGGAGGGCGAAGACCGCGGCCTGGATGAAGCCGACGAAGAGCTCCAGGCCATAGATGATATCGACGATGAGGAACGGTAAGAGGAAGGTGAGCATGAGAATGAGCACCTCCCCGGCGAAGATGTTGCCGAAAAGCCTGAAGGCAAAGCTGATGATGCGGATGAACTCCGAGAGCAGCTCGAGGATGCCCACGAAGAAGGGGATGGGGCCGCTGAAGTTGAAGAACTTGCCGAGGTAGCTGAATCCGAGCGTGCGCAGGCCCCAGAACTCGACCATGAAGAAGGAGATCAGGGCGAGCGCGATGGTGTTGTTGACGTCGCTGTAGACGGAGCGGAAGAGCGGGATGATGAGCGCCAGCTTCTTTCCGGGGAAGTCGACGCCGCCGACAACGAGACGCTCGCCGAGGAGCGCGCTGGGGACGGCGTGCGCGCCCTCGCCTGGCAGGAGTTTGGGGGCGTCGGGATCGGCGTTGAGGGCGGCGATGGCCGCTTCCAGCATCCCCGGCGTCACCTCGACGGGGCCGTGGCCCCCGCCGGCGTCTCCGGCGACGTGGTCCGCGCTCCTGAAGCCGGTAAACGTCTCCGCGAGGAAGACGATGTACTTGTCGAGGGCCTCCTCCGGCGTGACGGGATTCGTGGCGCTGGCGCCCATGGCGAAGTGCGCGTCATCGGCGTTGGGGCGGACGAGGCCGATGCCGGTGTCGTCCATGAGCCAGCCGGAGGCGTGCTGGATCTCCTCATCGAAGGGCTTGTGTTCGGCGTGATGCTTCTCGATGTCGTGGAAGATGTGATGGCCGATGTCCTCGGTCTTGCCGAGCGCGTTGAAGAAGGGGAGGAGGCCCATCCAGTTCGCGAGGAGGATGAAGATGAAGAAGGTGGCGATGACGGGGAAGAAGCGGCGGGCGTTCTTCGTGCCGGCGATGTCCTCCATCTGCCCCATGAGGAACTCGATGACGGACTCGACGAAGTTCTGCGCGCGGGAGGGGATGAGCTTCATCGTGCGGGTCGCGAGGAAGGCGCCGACGATGAGGATGATCATCGCCGCCCAGGCGGAGATCATCGTGTTCGAGATATTGAGGAAGCCCACTTTGGTGATGACCTCGGCGGGAACAATGATCTCGGGCTGGGGGCCCCGCGCGACGATGAGGCCGAGGACGACCAGGCCAAGGGCCGCGATGATGATGAGCGGGAGCCTGACTCTACTCACGCGGCCCACCAAAGCGTTTCATGAAAGGGAGAAGCATGCGAATTCCGCCACCGATGGCCAGAGTCAGCCCGAGGACTATCCCCAGGAGGATGAACAGCGGCTCAAGCCCGGTAAGGTCATCGAGCCAAAGTCCGAGCGCGATTCCGGCGACGATGCAGGTGGCGAAATACCAGCCTGCGCCCATGAGGTACGCGGTTGGCGCTATCCACCCGCCGCGCTCAGGCTTCGCCATGACCACGCTCAAACCGCGGGGATCATAGAGAGATTGTGAAGATAGGCGCAAGCGGCGGCCAGGGGCGGCGCTGATCTACTGCCGGGGATCATCGAAGCCGCTGAGATCGAGCCCCTCGATAAAGTCCTTGAAGGGCCCCAGTCGTTCGAGTTCGGCGGGGTCGACGGGCTTCTCCGGCTCGCGCTCAACGCTGTCCTCCATATCGCCGTCGCGGATGATCTCGCCGCCCTGATCGAGGACGGCTTCCTCGGCGTAGATGAGGGCGCCGGTGCGCACCGCCAGGGAGATTGCGTCGGATGGGCGGGCGTCGATCTCGACGGCGTCGCCGTTCACATCGAGCACGATGCGCGCGTAGTAGGTGTCACGGGCGAGGTCGTTCAGAAGGATGTACTGCACCTTCGCGCCGAGTTGCTCGATGACGCTGCGGAGGAGATCGTGGGTCTGGGGGCGGGGCGGGGTGACGTCGTGGAGGCGCAGGGAGATGCTCTCCGCTTCGTAGGGGCCGATCCAGATGGTGAGGTAGCGGTCGGTGTCCTTCTCGCGAAGGATGGCGATGCGCTGATAACTGTTGAGGGAAAGACGAATGCTCTCGATGCTCATCTCGCGCATGGCCCACTCCCTTGCCGGTGACGCCCAGCCTGATCGCCTCGATGATAGGAGAGCGCGAGGAGAAGCGGCAAGGCGCCGCCGCCTCAGGAGCGCTGGTTGAGGACGGCGGCGGCGGCGAGGCTGACGGCGAGGATCGCGAGCACGGGCTGGACCCCGACCCAGTCACCAAGGGCGCCGGCGGCGAGCACGGGAAGCGAAGCGGCGAGCGCGGCCATCGCGCCTTGCGTCGCGCCCACGCGACCCTGGAGGTCGAGGGGAACGCGTTCGTTGAGGACGGTCTGGGCGGCGACGCTGACGATTGCGTAGGCGAAGCCAAGGGGCATGACAAGGATCATGGCGAGGACGGCGCCGCCGTCGAAGTTCCCGACGTCGATATCGTTCAGCCAGGCGAAGGCGCCATAGCCGCCGAGGAACGAGGCTTCCTCGTTCACGAAGGCGAGGGCGAGCAGCAAGCCCGTGAAGATGGCGAATCCGACGGAGCTGAGGAGGGCGTGGGGGACGCGGCGCGCCAGGGGACCGGCGACGCGCAGCCCGACGATTACGCCGAGGGCGGCGGGGGTGAGGACGAGGGCGCCGATCTCGAGGGGGAGTTCGAGAACATCACGGATATAGGTGGGGATGAGACCACCGAGGATGATCAGCAGCATAGCGATGAGGGTGAGTTCGATGGCGGCCTTGAAGACGGCGGGGTCGCGGCGCATGGCGCGCCAGCCCACCTGCCACCAGGGGGGACGCTCGAACGCTGGCCCGGCGGCGGGGGGCGCGCCGACCACGGGAAGAACGGAGGAGGGTTCAGGCTCCGGTTCGGGGAGCGTCGCCTCGTCGGGCTCGTCGCGGACGCGGGGCACAGGGCCGATGCGGACGGCTTCCACCGCGGCGATCACGAAGAGCGCGGCCGTGATCGCGAAGAGGACGTCCACACGCTCGAAGACCCGCAGGACGACGGGCGTGAGCACCGCGAAGCCGGCTATCTGGGCGGCGCCGCCAACGGCCTGGCCGATGGCGTTGGCGCGCGCAAGTTCGTCGCGGGCGACGATGGCGGGAAGGATGCTCCCCTCGGCCGCGGCCACGAAGGGCGCGCAGACGGCAAGGAGCACGGCGACGACGTAGAGCGCGCCGGCGCCGCCGGGCTCGATGATGAAGCCGATGCAGACGGCGGCGCGGGCGAGATTGCCCAGCGCCACGAGCAGGCGGCGCGGGATGGCGTCGGCGGCGACGCCGGCGATGACGCCGGCGGCCATCATGGGGACGACGAGGGCGAGCACGAGCAGGCTGGTAAAGAAGGCCTTGCCGGTGGCGTCGAGGACGAGCAGGACGAGCCCGAGATTGAGGGCGTTCTGGGCGACGCGCGCGAAGAAGCGCGAGGAACTGAGGCGGCGAAAGGGGGGTTGCTGGAGGAGGGCGGGGGGCGAGACGGGTCCGCGCGTCTCCCCCCAGGCGGAGGCGGCGCTCACGGGGCCGTGGAGAGACGCGCCCGCGCGCGCTGCTCGAAGCGGCGGCGCTCCAGCATCACCCGACGCTCACAGGTGAGGCAGACGAGGCCGATGTCGGCGCCAGTGCGGTAGACGCGCCAGTCCTGGCCGCCACAGGGATGGGGGCGGCGCATCCGCCAGACATCGCCGACGGCCACCTCTTCGTTCACGGGGCGGGGGCGTTGAGGGCGTCGCGCAGGTCGCGCGCGGCGGCGGCGGGATCGGGGGCGCTGGCGATGCTGCGGGAGGCGTTGACGACCATGAGTCCAGGGGCGCTCCCGACCGCGGCCACGACGCCGGCGGGATCGCCGCCCTGGGTTCCGACGCCCGGAATCAGCAGCGTCGTCTGCGGGGCGAGGGCGCGCACGCGGGCGAGCTCGGCGGGAGCGGTTGCGCCAACCACGAGCCCGACATTCGCGCTCCACGAGGGCATCTCGGCGGCAAGGCGCTCGTAGAGGGGCTCGCCGCTCGCGAGGATGGCGTTCTGAATCGTCGCGGAACCCGGATTCGAGGTGCGGCAGAGGAGGTAGACGCCGCGGTCCTCGTAGGCGAGGAAGGGTTCGACGGCGTCGCGGCCCTGGAAGGGATTGACCGTGGCGGCGTCGAACCCCCAGACCTCGAAGAGGGCGCGCGCGTAGGCGGCGGCGGTGTTGCCCATGTCGCCGCGCTTGGCGTCGGCGATGACGGGGATGGCGTCGGGAATGGCGGCGAGCGTCTTTTCGAGGGCGCGCAGGCCGGGGACGCCGAACTGTTCGTAAAAGGCGAAGTTGGGCTTGTAACAGGCGGCGTAGGGAGCGGTCGCCTCGATGATGGCGCGATTGCGGCGCGCGACATCCTCGACGGGCAGGTCGGCGGGCGGGTCGAGGCCGACGCAGACGAAGCTGCGGACCTCGCGGCTGCGTCGGGCAAGGCGCTCGACGTAGGCCGTCATGGCTGCGCTCCGGCGGTCTGATGGGGCGCAAAGCCAAGCCTCGGCAGCGTCTCGACGAAGGCCTCACGGTTTCCCGAAACGATGAGGTCGAGGGCGCCCGCTGCGTCGGGGGGCGCTTCCAGGTCGAGTTCGGCGAGGAGCGTGGCCGCGCGCCTCGCGACGGGCTCGCCCGTGCCCAGCACGGAGACGCCGGGGAAGGCGTCGGTGATGGCGGGGGCGAGGAACTCGTAGTGGGTGCAACCAAGGACGACGATATCAGCGCCATTGGCGACCGAAGCGGCCAGGGCGGAACGAATCGCCTCGCGGGCGGCGGGCGTGTCCGTCTCGCCGCGCTCGACCAGCTCCGCGAGGTCGTGGCCGATGACGCGGTCGATGGCGGCGCCCTTGCCGAACTCCTCGACAACGCTCGCATAGAGCTCGCCGTCGAAGGTACCCGGGGTGGCGAGGATGGCGACGCGGCCGCTGCGGGAGGCGCGCGCGGCCGGCTTCACGGCCGGCACCATGCCCACGAAGGTGACGTCGAAGAGCTGGCGCAGGTCAGCCACGGCGGCGGCGGACGCGGTGTTGCAGGCGACGACGATGAGCTTGGCGCCGGCTTCGACGAGGCGGTGAGCAATGGCGAAGGCGCGCTTGCGCACTTCTCCGGGGTCACGGGGGCCGTAGGGGAACCAGGCGGTGTCGGCGAAGTAGACAACGCGTTCGCGGGGGAGGAGGCGACGGAATTCGCGGAAGACGCTGAGCCCGCCAACGCCGGAATCGAACATGCCGACGGGTCGCGGATCCATCCGTTCAAGCATACGACGCCGGCCGCCTTGCCGCCGCCCGCGAAGGTGCGCGGGCCGCCTCCAGCGGGCATGCTGCGCGCATGACGCGATGGCTCGACGTGGCGCTCCTGCCGCTGGAAGCGGAGGCGATGGAGGCGGACGCCTTCCTGATAATCGATACGCTGCGCGCCACGACGACGATCGCGACGCTGTTCGAGGGCGGGCTCGACGACCTCCTCGTGGTGGACGCGATCGAGGCCGCGCGGGAGCGGGCGGGGGCGGAGGGGCGGATGCTGTTCGGGGAAGTCGGGGGACTGCCGCCGGAGGGCTTCGACTATGGCAACTCCCCCGCGGAGGCGTCGTCGCTGGCGGTCGCGGGGAAGGGCGCGGTCCTCTTCACGACGAACGGCACGCGCGCGCTCTGCGGGGCGGCGGAGCGGGGCGAGGTGGCGGCGGCGGCGTTCGTGAACGCCTCGGCGGCGGCGCGCTGGGCGGCGGGGTACGAACGGGTGGCGCTTGTGTGCGCGGGAAACGCGGGGGGCGCGCGCTTCGCGCTGGAGGACTTTGCCGCGGCGGCGCGACTCGTGCAGATCATCGCGCGGGCGAGCGCGGGGGTGAAACTGGGGGACGCGGCGGGCGTGGCGGCGGAGCTCAGCGGCTACGAGGACTGGCTCGCCCCCGGGCTTCCGCAGCGCACCGAGCGCAGCGCGCGGCTGGTGGCGGGCTCCGACCACGCCCGCAGCCTGAAGGCGCTGGGGCTTGACGCGGACATCGCCTTCGCGGCGCGGGAGGACGCTTCGGGAGCCGTCCCGCGGGTGGCGGAGCACGGAGAGGGGTGGGCGTTGCTGCGGGACGCGCGCTAGTCGCGCGCTTCCCAGCGGCGGCGCAGGTCCGCGAGGGCGGACTCGTCCGGGGGGCGGCCGGCGTAGCGCGCGTACTCGAAGGCCGTCGTGATCTCGTCGGTCACATCGCGGCGGAGGGCGCCCAGCAGGACCGGCGCGAACTCGTGCGCGGTCTGCGCCTGAGAGCGCTCGGCGCCCGCGCGTCGGGCGGATTCGAGCACATCGAGGTAGAGGCGCACGGCGCCCTCGCCGGACGGCTCACGGCGGCGATCGCGGCGGAAGAGGCCGCTGAGGGCGTCGCGGAGATCCTCGCCGAAGGCGCCCACGCGCTCGGATTCGGGGGCGCCGGCGCCGGCGGCCTCGGCGCGCCGACGGAGGAAGGCGAGGATGAAGATCAGACCCGCCACCACGGCGACGCCAAGGAAGATTGCGCCGCCGGCCATGACATAGCGGGCGACGCGGCCAGCGGCGGTCTCTTCACCGCCCTGCGCCCCGCCAGTCGCCTCTTGCGTGGCCGCCTCGGCGGGAACGAGGGGTTCGGATTCTCCGCCGCCGAGCAGCGAGAACAGGAAGAGGATGAACTCGTAGATATTGATGAGAACCCAGGCCAGCGGGAAGAAGATGATCCAGGCCACGAACCAGATGAGCGCGCGACCAATCGCTTGCGCGGGCGTGGAGAGGCTATCGACAAGCGGATCGAGCAGGACGCCGACGAGGAGGACGCCGATGACCGCGAAGGCGCCCGTGCCCGCGAGCATGACGGCGGTGACGCCGCCAGAGCGGACGCCGCCGATAGTGGAACCGCTCTGGGAGAGCTGCGAGCAGGCGAGCGCCGCCAGCGCTACCCCGTAAAAGACGACGCCGCCGCGGGTGACCAGCTCAGCCTGTTCGCTCCCGACGGCGATGAGCAGGGCAAGGGTCACGGCCGCGAAGGGGATGACCATGGTTCGGGGGGCGTTTTCGAGCCAGGGACCGCCACGCGCGCGCCAGGCGGCCCATGCCCACGTGAGCGCGAGCAGGAGGCTGCTGAAGACCACGGGCGCGATCAGGTCCTGGGCCTCACCGGACAGGTCCTGGGCCTCACCGGACGCGACGACGAAATCGTAGGCCCAGCTGAAATCCCAGAGGGCGAGGTCGTGGGCGTACTGGAGGCGCAGGGCGCCGTAGAGCGCGAGCAGACCGATCACGCCGACGGCAAGCGCGCGTTTCCCGCTTCCGACGGCGAACCAGTCGAGGGCGGCGGGCGCGAGGAAGGCAATGAACGCGACACTGACGAAGGCGGGGGCGCTGACAAGCTCATTGCCGGGTTCGGGGAAGATCCGCATCAGGAGCTCCCCGACGGTGTAGGCGGCGAGCGCCTGCGACGCGAGCAGGAGGAGGATGGCCGAGCGCGCGATCACACGAGCGCCTCTTCTGGCTCGAAGCGGCTTCCCGTGACGCGCACGGAGAGACCGCCCAGCTTGTCGAGATCGACGCGCCCGGAGGTCACGACCACCAGCACGCGATAGCCCTCATGCTGGAGACGGCGCATGGCCTCGGCGAGTTCGTCGGGGATGTAGGCGGCCGCGAGGACCAGCGTGGAGCCGAGGGGGATGCGCCCGGCCTCGCGGCGGAGGCGGCCGGCGAGGGCGCCCATGGTGAGGGGCTGGATGACGGCGAGCGTTTCGAGGATGCGGGGAAGCTGGGAACGGGAGCGGGAGGGGGCGAGACGGATGTGGCGGTCGGAGTTGGGCAGGGAGCCGTTGGCGAGGAGGCCGACGGCGTAGCGCCGCGCCGTCGCCCAGACGGCGAGCGAGGCCGCTACCGAGATCGTGCGCTCGAGATCGTCCTTCAGGTAGCCCTCCCAGGAATGTTCGAGCGTGTCGATGTTGAGCAGCAGGTAGAGGTGCTGTACGGCAGAGGGTTCGTACACGCGTGACTGGAGTTCGCCGTGGCGGGCGGTGGCCTTCCAGTCAATGCGGCGGAGGGGGTCGCCGGGTTCGTAGTCGCGCAGGCCAGCGATGCGAAGCGGGTCCTCGAAGACGCGGTTGCGCCCTTTGGCGTCGCCGAGGGGGCGGTCGGCGGGGAAGCCGAGGTCGTCGAGGGCGAAGACGCGCGGGTAGGCGATGAAGGGCGTCAGGGCGGCGTCATCCCAGTGTCGGGGGAAGACGCCGAGGAGGTCGGCGGAGTTGATCTGGGCGGGGCCGACCTGAAACTGGCCGCGCTCCTCCGCGCTCACGCGCAATCGCCAGCGGCGGCGTTCGTACCAGCCGAGGGCGCCGCGACGGGTGATCCAGTTCAGTCCGGGGGCGGAAGCGGGAGCCAGATCCTCGCCTTCGCATTCGAGCGTTTCGGAGACGGCGACGCGCATATCGAACCATGGCAGGGGGAGGGGCTTGCGGTTCTCGAGATCGAGGCGCAACTCGACCGCTTCTCCCTGGAAGGCGCGGGTTTCGCTGAGGGAGCTGCGGAGGCGCACGCGACGGAAGAGGTAGCGCGCCCAGAGGCGGCTGGCGGCGCCGACGATGAGGACGACGACGCCGACGCCAATGACCATCGTCTGGCCCGTGCCGGCGCCGACTCCTATCAGAAGCGGCCCCGCGAGCAGCCAGAGGTCGCGGAAGACCATGCGTTAGCGCCGGCGGGAGCGTGGCGGCGACATCAGCGGCGACGCCAGGGGGATTCGTCCTCTCCCACCGCTGAGGGGGACGAGGAGGACGGCGCGGGGGGAACGGCGGCGGCCTGGGTTGGAGCGGGAGCGGGCGCGGGGGATTCATCCGCGATCGGGACGGGAACGCGGTCGAGCACGTCGCTGATGAGGTCATCGATCTCGCGTCCGCGGAGGCGGGTCTGGGTGGAGAGGATGAGGCGGTGGGGCAGGACGTGGGGGGCAAGCGCCTTCACGTCATCTGGGAGGACGAAGTCGCGCCCCTGGACGGCGGCGTGGGCGCGGGCGGCGCGGAAGAGCGCGAGGCTGGCTCGGGGGCTGGCGCCAAGCTCGAAGGCGGCCTCGTTGCGAGTCTCGCGCACGATGCGGACGGCGTAGCGGCGAACAGCGGGGTCGACGTGCAGCCGCTGGAGCGCCGCCGCCATCTCGCTGAGCCGCTCGGCCGTCACGACGGGCTGGAGCGCGTCGAGGGGATTCGCGTGTTCCTGGCGGGCGAGGATCTCGTCTTCGTCGTCCTCCGCGGGATAGCCGAGCTTGAGGCGCAGGAGGAAGCGGTCGAGCTGCGCCTCAGGGAGGGGGAAGGTTCCTTCAAGTTCGACGGGGTTCTGGGTCGCGATAACGAGGAAGGGGCGGGGGAGGAGGGTGGTCTCGCCCTCCACGGTGAGCTGGCGCTCCTCCATCGCTTCGAGCAGGGCGGCCTGGGTGCGGGGAGTGGCGCGGTTGATCTCGTCGGCGAGGACGATCTGGGCGATGAGCGGCCCCTCACGGAAGGCGAACTCCTGGGTCTTCTGGTCGAAGTAGTGGATACCCGTGATGTCGGAGGGCATAAGGTCGGGCGTGAACTGAATGCGGCGGAAGGAGCAGCCAAGCGACCGCGCGATAGCTTTGGCGAGCGTGGTCTTGCCGGTGCCGGGGACGTCCTCCAGGAGGATATGTCCCTCGCAGAGGAGCGCCACAAGGGCGAGGTGCACGACGTCGGTCTTGCCCACGATGATGCGCTCGACGGTCTCGCGCATGGCGGTGGCGGTCTCGTGAATGGCGCTCACGTCTCCCTCGGAGAGACGGGCGGCGGCATCGGTCATGAGCGGCTCCCCCGGCAGGGCGATGGTAGGGGTTGGGCGGGGCGCGCGCGAATCCGTGGCAAACTGACCCGATGGCGGACGTGCGCTCGATTGCGCTGGGAGACAACACCGTTCATCTCGTGCGGAAGCGCGGAGCGCGCGTGCTCGTCGATACGGGGCCGGACTTCGCGGGCGCCTGGGAGGCGCTGCGGGAGGGGCTCGGGGATGCGTTTCCCGATGTGGTGGTGGCGACGCATGGCCACCACGACCACGCAGGCCTGGGGCGGGAGTGGCAGCGGGCGGGGGCGCCAGTCTGGACGGGCAAGGCCGATGGCCCGCTGACGGCGCGTCCGTTGCTGCAGTCAGCGGCGGAGGCGGCGGCGATGTTGGCCTGGGCTGCGTCCACGGGCGCCCCGCCGGACACGCTGGCGCACGTACGCCAGCGGATCGAGGCGCGGCGGACAGCGGCGCGGCGGGCGGCGGAACTGGCGGAGTACCCCGAAGACGGCGGACGCTGGCCGACGGGGCTGCGCTACCCAACGTTCGAGGCGGACCGGCTGATCGAGGGGGACGGGGAGGTCGCGGGGGTGGAGATTCTGGCGGCGCCGGGGCACACGCCCGGGAACGTGGTATTGGCGGTGCGCGAGGAGGGGTGGCTTTTTTCGGGCGATCAGCTGCTGCCAGACGTCGATCCGCTGCCCGCGATCCAGTTCGTGGCGGAAGGCGAGGGGCTGCAGCGCTTCCCCACAATGGCGCGCTTCGCCGCCTCCCTCGAACGGCTGGCCGCGGAGGGGTTCACGCGCTGCTTCCCCGGGCACGGGGAGCCCTTCGATGGGGCTGGCGAGGCGATTGCGGGAGCGCTCGAACGCATCGAGCGGCGGGGCGCCCGCATCCGCGCCTCGCTCCGGACGGAGGGTCCGGCGAGCGTGTATACGCTATGCGCGCGGCTCTATCCGCGCGCGACCGGTCGCCGTTTCTGGCAGACCGCTTCAGTCGTCCAGGGGCAGCTTGACCTGCTGGATTCACGGGGCGCGGCGCGGGAACAGGACGGGATCTGGGAGGCCTGCTAGGGGGCGCAGGGAACGGCGAAGCGCCTATTATTTGTCGTGAGCGCCAGGCGCTGGGGTGGCGGAATTGGCAGACGCAGCGGACTTAAAATCCGTGGCCGCAAGGCGTGAGGGTTCGAATCCCTCCCCCGGTACCAGCCTTTCCATCAGGCGCCGCGAGGGGCTGCGGGAATCCTTGACAGCGGGAGACAGGCGGCCCTAGGCTTGCGCTTGGCTTTGTTCGTCCAGGTGCCCGTCCCGGGAGAATAGGGAAGGCGGTGAGAATCCGCCGCGGTAGCGCCACTGTAAGCGGGAAGACGGAGCCGGCGCCCACTGTCGGAGAACCGATGGGAAGGGCCCCGGCGCTCATCCGCCCGTAAGCCAGGAGACCTGCCTGGACGAGAGGAAGCGCCTCTCCGCCATAGAGAGGGCCCTCGATCTCCGGGTGCCATCCGGGCTGGTCGAAGAAGGCGCCTCCAGCGGGGAAGCTGGAGGTTTTTTGTTGGCGCAAGCCGCTGGACTCCTGACCCTGCGCGGCTACCGGCAATTGGGCGTCGGCGCCCGCCTGGCGATTGGCGGGACGGTCCTGCTGGCGCTGGTCATCATCGTCGCGCTCATTTCGCTGAGTCTGGGGCCGGTCGACATCTCCGTCGGCGACGTCGCCTGGATCGTTCTGTCCGCGGTGGGGCTGGAGACGCCCGGATTCGGGCGCACGGAGCAGCTCGTGATCGAGCAGATCCGCTTGCCGCGGATCGTCGTGGGCTCCTCGGTGGGGATGGCCCTGGGGATGGCGGGGGCGACGATGCAGGGGCTCTTTCGCAACCCCATGGCTGACCCGGGGATCATCGGCGTCTCGGCGGGCGCGGCGCTGGGAGCGGTCGTGGCGATTGCGGCGGGGCTGGCCGGACTCTTCTTCCTGGCGCTTCCGCTCGCCGCCTTCGCGGGCGCCATCGCGGCGGCGTTCCTCGTGTACGGGATCGCCGTCGTGGGGGGGCATTTCTCGATGGCGACGCTGCTGCTGGCGGGGGTGGCGGTCAACGCCTTCCTGGGGGCGATCGTCTCCGCGATTATCCTCTTCCTGCCGAACAACGAACTCCTGCGGGAGGCGTTGTTCTGGCTGGCGGGAGGGCTGGACGCGCGCGCCTGGGAGCACGTCCGCATCGCAACCCCGCTGATTCTGGGGAGCGCGATCGTGTTGCTGGCGCTGTCGCGCGACCTGAACCTGCTGATGCTGGGCGACGACGAGGCGCGCTCGATGGGCGTGCGCGTGGGCGTGACGCGGGTGGCGCTGCTCGCGACGGCCTCGCTGGCGACGGGCGCGGCGGTGGCGGTCAGCGGGGCCATCGCCTTCGTGGGGTTGGTCACGCCGCACGTTCTGCGGCTAGCGCTGGGCCCCGATAACCGCGTGCTGATTCCGCTGAGCGCGCTCGGGGGAGCGGTGTTCGTGCTGGCGGCGGACACGGTCGCGCGCATGGTGATCCAGCCGGCGGAGATCCGCGTGGGAATCCTCACGGCCTTTGTGGGGGCGCCGTTCTTCATCGCCCTGCTTATCAGGAACAAGCGGCAGGTCTACTCGCTATGAGGGACGACCCGCCAGGGAGTACGCGCATTCCATAACCACCCAATCCGCCCAGAACGCTGAAGCGCCCATGCCCGCACCCTTCGTCCACCACCGCCAAGGAGCAAGCGTGTCCCTTAACCAAATCCGCCTCCACCCAATTCGTTTCGCGCTAGCGCCACTGATTGTCCTCCTGCTGGGGCTGACGCTCGTGGCCTGCGGCTCCAGCGAGGAGGCGCCCGCACGCCCTGAGCCGACAGCCGTATCGACGCCGGCTCCAACCGCTCAGCCCACGGAAGCGCCCACCGAAGCGTCCACGCCGCCGGCCGCATCCACGCAGACGGCGACGCCAGAAACGCGCTCGCTCGAGGGCGTGCGCGGGATCGTCGATCACACGAACGCCAACTGGCCGCGTGAGGTCGAGGGGATGAACGGGGTGGTGAGCATCCCCGCGAAGCCGCAACGGATCGTGACGGTCTCGATCGGACACGACGAGATAACGCTGGCGCTTGTGCCGAGCGAACGGCTGGTCGCGGTCGGCGCGGTGTCGAAGGACGAAACGTATTCGAACGTCGCGCATCTGGTACAGGAGAAGGCGGAGGTTTCGCGGGACCCGGAGGGCATCATCGCGCAATCGCCGGACGTGGTCGTGACCAGCCCGTTCGTTCCGATTGAGGTTGTGGACGCGCTCACGCGCACGGGCATCCCCGTCATCCAGACGGAACTGGCGCAGGGCCCCGAGGCGCGCATCAACGCCATCCTGCTCATGGGATACATCTACGGCGAGGAGGAGCGGGCCTGGGAGTTCGCCGACGAGGTGCAGGCGCGGTACGAGGCCCTCGTGGCGGTTACGGGCGCCAAGGACGCGAAGCCCCGCGTGCTCGCCCTGACGCAGTACTCGGACACGATCTGGACCGCGGGCGGGGGTTCGACCGAGGGGGGCGTCATTGCGGCCGCGGGGGGACTGAACGCCGCTGCCGAGGCGGGCGTCGAGGGAAATCAGACAGTCAGTCTGGAGGGCGTGATCGCCATGGCCCCGGACATCATCATCATTCCCCAGCCGGTCGCCTTTGGCGCGGAGGAGTTTCGGCAGAGCCTGCTGGAACACGAAGCGCTGGCCGAGCTCCCCGCAATCGGGAACGAAGCGGTCTTCATCGTGGAGAGCAAGCACTTCACGACGCTTTCGTACTGGAACATTCTGGGCGCCGAGGAGCTGGCGCGCATGCTGTGGCCGGATGACTTCCCGGAGCCGCCCGCGGCGGCCTTCAGCATGGCGGAGTAGGCGGGCGGAATGAACGACGGCGGCGGCTCCCCCGCGGCGGTTGACGCGCAGGCGGTCTCCTTCCGCGTCGAGGCGAAGGCGTTGCTGGAGCGCGTCGATCTGCGCGCCGAACGGGGGCAGTTCGTCGGCCTGATCGGCCCGAACGGGGCGGGCAAGTCAACCCTCCTGCGAGCGCTTTCGGGAGCGCTGCGGGGCCATGAGGGAGCGGTTTGGCTGGAGGGTTCGGACCTGCGCGCGACGCCAGCGAGGGAGGTCGCCGCCATGCTCGCGCTCGTCCCCCAGATCGCGCCCTACACGCAGGGGTTCACGGCTTTCGAACTCGTCCTGATGGGGCGCTATCCGCACCTGGGACGCTTCCAGCTGGAGGGCGCGGCGGATGACCGCATCGCGGAAGCGGCCATGCGCCTGACGGAGACGGACGCGTTCGCCGCCAGAACGCTGGACACGCTCTCGGGGGGAGAACGCCAGCGCGTGTTCCTGGCGCGGGCGATCGCGCAGCAGCCCCGCATTCTGCTGTTGGACGAGCCCACCTCGAACCTCGACATCCTGCATCAACTCACGATCCTGGGGCTGGTGCGGCGGTTGGTCGATGAGGGCCTGACCGCGATTGCGGCTATCCACGACCTGAACCTGGCGGCGCGCTACTGCGACCGTCTGTCGCTGCTGAGCAAGGGGCGGGTGGCGGTCGAGGGGCGCCCCGAAGAGGTGCTGGAGCCAAAGACGATCGAGTCCGTGTTCGGGGTTCGGTCGGCCGTCTATCGGGATCCGGCGACAGGGGCGCTCGCCATCAGCCTGATAGAGCCCGCGGGCGCCATGCCGTCCGCCGCAAGCGATGCGGCCAGCGCTGGCCCGCGCCCGGAGCGCTAGTCCCCGGACAGGACCACGTCCGCGTACCAAGCGGTCACGGTCCCGCCCGTGCCGTCATGATTGCGGCTCACCGGACGCCCCACCACCTGCCCTGGGCTGGCGGAAAGCGGATGGCTCAGCATCGGTCCGTCCACGACGCACGTATGGAACTCCCCATTCTCGCCCAGGGGATCGGCGCCGGCGGGCAAGTCATCGAGAAACGCCTGATCGAACCAGCGTCCCGCGAAGCTGCGGTCCAGCTCGGACTGGGGGCTGACCGCGGTCACGATGGCGCGCAACCCTGAGCGCAACATCGTCTGCGCGAGGTCAGCCGTGGGCGCGCCCCATATCGGAAAGATGGCGTCGAAGCCTGTCCCCGCCAGCCGCGAGAGCCGGTAGTCACGAATGTCCTCGAGGAACAGATCGCCAAAGGCGAGCGTCGCAGCGCTCAGGCGCGTCGGAAGCCCGCGCACATGGTCGAGAAACTCGCGCATCGCGGCTTCGTATGCCTCGTTCGAGCAGGGATAGGGGAGCGGAATCTCGTAGAGCGGCAAACCGAGCCGCTGGGCCTGAAGCGCCAGCACGCGCCGGGGCGTCGCCTGAATCGCCACGCGGTCGAAGTGGGGCGTGACGGTGGTGAAGACGCCGCGCACGTCGTAACGTTCCGGCTGCTGGCGGAGCACGTGCAGGGCCCAGGCGGAGTCTTTCCCCGAGGACCACGAGACCAGGACCGGCGCGGGCGCAGGCGACAAAAGGGAGCCTCGTTCTCTCGTTGGTTTCAGCAGCCTGCCGAGTGAGAGCGCCTCGCCCTGGGGCGTGGACACGCACAGCCTCAAGGGGTCGTCCACATGGGGCTGAACGCTACGAACAGATGATACCCCCACCATCCTCTGGGCTCCTTGTTCAATCCTCGCTCGGCCCGAAGGCCGAGCGCTACCGGGAGGGGCGCCTCGACTTCTTCGGCCGTTGGAAGAAGTTTCAATCCGCGCTCGGCCTTCGGGCCGAGCGCTACTCGACCTCCTCGACGGGCGAACATTCGCCACAGGGGTTTCAATCCGCGCTCGGCCCGAAGGCCGAGCGCTACCGCATCGTGGTCCTCGAACGCGCGCGCCGCGTACGGTTTCAATCCGCGCTCGGCCCGAAGGCCGAGCGCTACCAGGAACGCGAGCTGCGTTCCTACGACCCCCGCCGGTTTCAATCCGCGCTCGGCCCGAAGGCCGAGCGCTACAAGGCGGCCTACGACATCACCCGCGCCATCGAGGTGTTTCAATCCGCGCTCGGCCCGAAGGCCGAGCGCTACTCGTACAATAGCGAGACGGGGAGGCGTCGGAAGGCCGGGTTTCAATCCGCGCTCGGCCCGAAGGCCGAGCGCTACAAGTAGTTTCTAATGGTCATGAATTGGTATACAACTCCTGTTTCAATCCGCGCTCGGCCCGAAGGCCGAGCGCTACCGGTAGGGAGTCTCGTGACCCTGAAAGGTCTTGCCGAAGTTTCAATCCGCGCTCGGCCCGAAGGCCGAGCGCTACACGCCATGTTCCGGGCGCTGAAGCGGGCGTTCGGGGTGTTTCAATCCGCGCTCGGCCCGAAGGCCGAGCGCTACGCCAGTGGGCGGGTCGATGCCGATCGTGGTGCCGGTGTTTCAATCCGCGCTCGGCCCGAAGGCCGAGCGCTACGCCCCGGCGCGAACGAAGGAAGCGGCCCTGTCTCAGCGTTTCAATCCGCGCTCGGCCCGAAGGCCGAGCGCTACAGGTCCGAGAGGGGGCCGAGTCGGAGGCGTCCGAAGTTTCAATCCGCGCTCGGCCCGAAGGCCGAGCGCTACTTCCCGTTGATCGAGGTAGGCAGAGGCGTCTATCCGGTTTCAATCCGCGCTCGGCCCGAAGGCCGAGCGCTACTCCCCCATACTCCGCAGGAGCCGCACATTCGCGGCAGGTTTCAATCCGCGCTCGGCCCGAAGGCCGAGCGCTACACGTGTACGGTGAATCCGACATTGGAGAGTTGGAGGTTTCAATCCGCGCTCGGCCCGAAGGCCGAGCGCTACCGGCTGGCGTCGCGCGACCCCCGCACCCCTGCGGGGCGGTTTCAATCCGCGCTCGGCCCGAAGGCCGAGCGCTACGGCTGACCCCACAAGCCCAAGGGAGGGCAACATGGCGTTTCAATCCGCGCTCGGCCCGAAGGCCGAGCGCTACGGCGGCAGCCCTGCTGGTAGACGCTGCCAGTCCATTGTTTCAATCCGCGCTCGGCCCGAAGGCCGAGCGCTACGAACAACTTGTTGTCGGAAGATGCGTTGGGGTCTTCCAGTTTCAATCCGCGCTCGGCCCGAAGGCCGAGCGCTACCGTGCGCTGCCGCGGCCAACGGCGCGCCCCGCATGTTTCAATCCGCGCTCGGCCCGAAGGCCGAGCGCTACTCAAAGTTGACGTGCGGCAGGAGGGGCTCGCGGGCGTTTCAATCCGCGCTCGGCCCGAAGGCCGAGCGCTACAAGTAGGCAGTCACACCAAAAACTCCTTCTGATTGCCGTTTCAATCCGCGCTCGGCCCGAAGGCCGAGCGCTACCTCGCGGCGCTCGGCCTCCTCGGCCGCGTTCAGCGCGTTTCAATCCGCGCTCGGCCCGAAGGCCGAGCGCTACGCGGCAGAGGAGGCCGCGGCCTCCCCGCCTGGGCTCGTTTCAATCCGCGCTCGGCCCGAAGGCCGAGCGCTACTCGACCTCCTCGATGGGCGAGCACTCGCCGCACGGGTTTCAATCCGCGCTCGGCCCGAAGGCCGAGCGCTACCGACGCTGCTTGCCGCCCCCGACGCGCCCCTGACGATGTTTCAATCCGCGCTCGGCCCGAAGGCCGAGCGCTACCAGCGTCCTGACTGGATGGTGGTGCCGGAGGCCGTGTTTCAATCCGCGCTCGGCCCGAAGGCCGAGCGCTACCTGGGAACAATGCGCGCACCCTTATCACCTTGTTGCGCTGTTTCAATCCGCGCTCGGCCCGAAGGCCGAGCGCTACTTCACGAGCACGAGGGCTGCCCCCCAGTCCTCGCGCAGGTTTCAATCCTCGCTCGGCCCGAAGGCCGAGCGCTACGGCGTCGAGGGCCTTGACCGCGTCGGCCAGGGTCGCGTTTCAATCCGCGCTCGGCCCGAAGGCCGAGCGCTACTCGGCCCCGATGAGTACGATGCCGCTACGAATCGCGCCTAGTTTCAATCCGCGCTCGGCCCGAAGGCCGAGCGCTACCCCAGCGCGCTGGCGGCCGCTCCCCAACCATCTGAGACGTTTCAATCCGCGCTCGGCCCGAAGGCCGAGCGCTACACAGCACGCGTATCTTCGCCTCGATGGTTGAGCACGTTTCAATCCGCGCTCGGCCCGAAGGCCGAGCGCTACCTCGACGTCGGGGGGACGCTCATTGACGAGCCCTCGTTTCAATCCGCGCTCGGCCCGAAGGCCGAGCGCTACTCTGCCGCTCCTGGGAGCGCATCCTCGGCTCGGCCTGTTTCAATCCGCGCTCGGCCCGAAGGCCGAGCGCTACGTCTACGAGGCCATCGACGAGGCCAGCATCCGCCTGCAGTTTCAATCCGCGCTCGGCCCGAAGGCCGAGCGCTACGCCGAAGGCGTCGCTGATGACATGGCGCTCGATCAAGTTTCAATCCGCGCTCGGCCCGAAGGCCGAGCGCTACTCGTCCCCCTAATGGACCGGGCGCTGACCCTGTGCAGTTTCAATCCGCGCTCGGCCCGAAGGCCGAGCGCTACCCGTCAGGCTGATGGCACCGCCCCAGACTCATTGACGTTTCAATCCGCGCTCGGCCCGAAGGCCGAGCGCTACGACGTCATCGTAGGGGACCGGCATCGAGACCGTGGCGTTTCAATCCGCGCTCGGCCCGAAGGCCGAGCGCTACAAGGCGTTGAACGAGTTCTCGCAGGGGGAAGCCGCAGGTTTCAATCCGCGCTCGGCCCGAAGGCCGAGCGCTACCGTGACCGCGAGAGTGGCGTGGTCGACGGCGAGTTCCATGTTTCAATCCGCGCTCGGCCCGAAGGCCGAGCGCTACCACCCAGACCAGCGCCGACAGCGCTACCCCCGGGCGCCGCAGCAGCTGGCGTGGTTTCAATCCGCGCTCGGCCCGAAGGCCGAGCGCTACCGTGCGTCGTGCCGCTGAACGCGCCGCATGCGCTGTTTCAATCCGCGCTCGGCCCGAAGGCCGAGCGCTACCCCCAAAGAGCGAGCCATAGCGCGCGATCCCCTGCGCGTTTCAATCCGCGCTCGGCCCGAAGGCCGAGCGCTACAGCGACCGGTAGTCCGTGAGGCCGGCGACGTAAGCGTTTCAATCCGCGCTCGGCCCGAAGGCCGAGCGCTACCCGCACGTCGACGCCGGGGCTCAGCGCGTCCAGTGTGTGTTTCAATCCGCGCTCGGCCCGAAGGCCGAGCGCTACGGAACCCAGTGTTCATGCTCGAACCTCCAGTGGGAATTGTTTCAATCCGCGCTCGGCCCGAAGGCCGAGCGCTACTGGCCCGTCGACACGGGGACCTCCAGGCGGGGGCTGTTTCAATCCGCGCTCGGCCCGAAGGCCGAGCGCTACACGATAGACAAGGCCTACGGCGGCTGCCCACTCGCCGTTTCAATCCGCGCTCGGCCCGAAGGCCGAGCGCTACTCGGGAAGATTCGGGATCAGCTCCGCTCCCTCGCGACGTTTCAATCCGCGCTCGGCCCGAAGGCCGAGCGCTACTGAATGAACCCGAGCACGCTGTTGATGGCGCCGGTGTTTCAATCCGCGCTCGGCCCGAAGGCCGAGCGCTACCGTCAAGCGCGATGGAGGGAGAGACAGCGTGCCAAGTTTCAATCCGCGCTCGGCCCGAAGGCCGAGCGCTACCCCGTGGCTGAATTCGACGCTGCCTGTCACGACCTGTTTCAATCCGCGCTCGGCCCGAAGGCCGAGCGCTACCAGGGACGATTGCGATTCTCATGGACGCCAGTAGCGGTTTCAATCCGCGCTCGGCCCGAAGGCCGAGCGCTACCGGAGGCGGCGAAGGCGGGCGGGCGGGCGGCCATGAAGTTTCAATCCGCGCTCGGCCCGAAGGCCGAGCGCTACTGTTGAGCGAGCCCACTGGCGTGCTCTCGACGATCACGTTTCAATCCGCGCTCGGCCCGAAGGCCGAGCGCTACCAAGCGTATCCCGGGGCCGTGGTGGAGCGCATCGAGTGTTTCAATCCGCGCTCGGCCCGAAGGCCGAGCGCTACGAGGACGACGGGCGTGCCTTCGCCATGCCGCAGGAGGCGGTTTCAATCCGCGCTCGGCCCGAAGGCCGAGCGCTACTCGCCACGATCGGGGCGCCGGGGCGCGCGCGGAACGCGTTTCAATCCTCGCTCGGCCCGAAGGCCGAGCGCTACGGGGGGGCAAGTGCCCTTGCCCCCCACCTTCACAAAATGTTTCAATCCTCGCTCGGCCCGAAGGCCGAGCGCTACGTGTTTACGCCGACCGCTTGAAGGGCGTAATCCTCGCTCGGCCCGAAGGCCGAGCGCTACGCGTTTCTGTGTTTCAATCCTCGCTCGGCCCGAAGGCCGAGCGCTACCCCCGCGATGTTCGCCACCTGCCGCGCGCTCTGCTGTTTCAATCCGCGCTCGGCCCGAAGGCCGAGCGCTACCCCTCGACCGTGAAGCGCAACACGTCGTCGTCGATGTTTCAATCCGCGCTCGGCCCGAAGGCCGAGCGCTACGTTCAATCCTCGCTCGGCCCGAAGGCCGAGCGCTACCCTACGAAACCTCACTTCGTGGGCTCGTACGCTCGATTATTGTCGACCCTCCGCAGATTTTCCACGCCCAAACCACATCATCTTGGCTCTACAGCCCTAAATAGGACCCTTTGCTGGCGAGAAAGCGCGCGAACAACCCGCCCCAGAGCGATCGCTGAAGGTTCGCGAACCTTCCTGCCCTCAGAACACCAGGGGGCCACGCTGGTCAAATAGCGGACGGACGCCAAACATCATGAGATACCGGTCCAGCGGCTCGCGGAGGCGATAGATGCGAATGCTGTCCGTGGCCTCATCCATCTCCGAACGCAACCGCGCGACGAGCATCTCCATGTCCACGTCACTCAACGCACATTCGAACACCGACTTCTGGACTCGCTGACCGTACGCCTCGCAGACTTGCGCGACACGACGTAGCCGTCTCCGGCCAGCGGCGTCATCGGTAGCCACATCGTACGCAACCAGAATCTCCATCGCCCTCTAATCCTCAACCTCGACTCAACGAGCCAGGTACGGTAGGTAGTGCCTCAGGTCTCCCCGCAGGCAGCGGGCCAAAAGGCGCGCCTGGACATGCGGAATGAGCCCCGTAGGGATGCGCTCCTTGAGAAGGCGATGGGGTACCACACTCTCCTTGCGCCGCTCGTATTCAGCCAGGACCACACGACGCCCTCGCTCATTAAGACTCACCGCCCCGCCAGCCGTCTCCTCGAAGTGGTCGGCGCGAATCTGACGCCGATTGATCATTCGCAGCACGAGCCGGTCAGCGACCGCAGGCCGAAGCTCTTCCATCAAGTCCAGCGCGAGAGCTGGGCGCCCCGGGCGAAGCGCATGCAGGTACCCCACTTGGGGGTCGAGGCCGACGCCTTCAAGCGCTGCCTCACACTCGGCGCGCAGGAGCGCATAACAGAACGACAGCAATGCGTTCGCACGATCGCGTGGAGGCCGCCGCGTACGGCCGCATAGTGCGAACACAGCGCGGTCCACACGCACCATCCTGTCAAACCCTTCAAAGTAGGCGCGCGCCGCGATGCCCTCGAGACCGCGCAACGCGTCCAGATCAGTCACGTCGCGAATATCGCCAAGGAGCGAGGCGAGATTGTCCGCAACTGCACGAAGCTCAAACTCGTCGTCCGACTCTGAACTGTCACGCGCCGAACGAAGGACGAGGGTGCGCGTATTCTGCACCTTGCCAGCCACACACTGCCTCGCGAGCGCCAACGTCTGATCGGGATCGTTGAGAGCTTCGTGCTGCGCTCGGCGCAGCAGAACATTACCGAGCGTGCGTCCAGTCAGACGGGCTCGAAACCGCCCATAACGCGTGAGCCACACAATGCTCCGCCCGTCCTCGGCACAGCGATGGATCAGCGGAGTTGTGACCGCAACGCGTCCGAAGACAACGACCGCCTGGATTCTCACAAGGGGGAGCCGGGCGAGGGTCTCGTTCTCGACGACAACGCGCACGGTGTCGTGGTCGAGTCGAAGCGTCGCCCCCTGCGTAGTGATGTAGAGCGTGTTGAGCAGTTCATGCATCATCGTCTACCAGTACCAGAGGCCGAAAGAGCGCACCTTGCATGCCGCGCAGGCGATAGGGCTGCGCGGCCACTTGGGGCAGACATGCATTGACAAGCGAACACGGCGGGCAACGGGCGTCGTCGATCGCCGGCGGTAGAATCTGCTGGCGCAACTGCTCCCGAATCTCTTCCACAAGCGCCTCCGTCTGCTGCCGCAAGGGAGCGCTCAGGGGAACCCGGTAGCGCCGGCGCTCGGCGTGTGAGTAGATGGCCCCTTCGGGCACATCGGTCCCAAGCATCTCCTCGAGACACAGCGCCTGCGCGCAGAGTTGCAGGTCAGCGTGCGGGGGGCGCCTGCGACCAACTTTGTACTCGACCGGAAACGGGGGCAGCCCAAGACGAAGCTCAACGACATCCGCCTTGCCACGCAGGCCAAGGCGCTCAGACCAGAGCGGAAGTCCGCGCAGCACCCGAATGCCCGGCCGATTTTCGGTCTCTCCACTGTCGACACGCTCATGAGAGAGACGGCCACGGACAGTGTGCGCGTTCTCCTCGAAAGTCTGCTCGATGTGGATAAGGGCGCACTGTCGCGGACAGTAGGAGAAGTGCTCGATCGCCGAGATCGGCACATCAAGCAACTCATGCTCGTCCCAGGGCGTGCTACCGCGCATCACGGAGAGCTATCGGCGTCACTCCACGAGCGTGGTCAACGTCACGCCCTGCTCGCTTTCTACAGGACCGTCGGGCGGCCGTTCCACGGAGTAGTCAGCGAAGGAGCGAGGGGCGCTCGAGACGCTCGCTGGCGTGCGGATGAGATCGAAGAGCCGGTGCGCAGCGGCATTGCCGAGCTTATTCTCGTGACTGAAGACGTAGAGACCCCGGCAGGCCATTTCACCGCGCGAAGCTGAGCGATCAACATCCCACATCATCTCGAGGGCGTTCCAGAAGAGCGTGAGATCCTCAGCGTTTACGTGGGTCTTCTCCGCGAAGTGTGGATTGAAGAAACCGTGTGCGCGATAGAGCCCGTAGGGGACGGTAGATTTCCGTCCCATCGTGCCGTAGTTGGTCGCCTGTCCATCAGCCTCGTCACGGTTCACGTCCCTTTCGTTCTGGGCTGGCCCCACAATGGTTGAGTCAAGCGGGATAATGGGGTTGAGCGAGCGAGCGAATGTGAGCTGCAGCGGACCGCGCACCTGCCCTGCGTTGTACTCCTTCATCGACATCACGGCGCCGAACATGCGAACGTCGAAGAACTCCTCGCACATCCATGCACGGGCGTCATCCGGATCAGGCGTATTGTCGCCGTTCGACCGCTCGCCGAAGACGCTCTCACGGCGATTCACGAGAAACTGGCCATGCTGGACGTACACTTTGAAGCGACCGTCGCCACGAGCCATATCCACGTAGTCACGCACCTTGCGCTTGATCGCGACATCAGTCACGAGACCCTGCATTGTCTCAGGATCGACGCGAGGCAGATTCCCGGCGTCAGGATCGCCGTTCGGGTTGCCGTCCCGAACATCGAAGAGGAGGACGAAGTCGTGGCGACGGGATACATCAGCGGTGAGGTCGGAATTCGTCGTAGTTGTCACTGTGTTACTCCTTTGCTGCATCGTCGTTTGATTTCGCGCCATCGGCGCTTCGGGCGGCGCGACGGCTCATGACCTCGGCGCGCTCATACGCGCGCTGGTGGTAGTAGCCAAGCGAGAACAGCGCCTGCTCCCGCAAGGCCAGCGACGCTGGCCAGTCGCCGATGCGACCCATGACATCCTCCAGCCGGCGCTGCAGATTGACGTAGGCCCCTCGTTTGTCCCTTTCCAGCTTGGCGAGGTGTGGCTGCGCGCCTCGGATGAGCGCGCCGAATACGACTGCCGGTGTGGACGAGGCCGCGCCATAAAAGCGATCAACGATGGTGGCGTTTACCCCAGGCAGGGCGGCGCGTTGTATTTCTTCGATAACGGCAAGTAGCCGCCCGCAATGGTAGGCCGGCGACGGGTGATCGGCTTCAAGTGCGACCATGTAGTCCTCCTGGTGTCGTTCGGGTTCCTGGCTGAGCAGTGCGAGTTTGATGAGAGCGGCACGGGGTCGAGTTACAGCCTGTTCAGCGCGGCAGCGCCTCACCGCCTGGAAGGCGATCTCCAACGGGATGGGTCTGCCCGACAGCGCGGCTGCGAACAGTACGCGAGGCGTGGTCACGGGGAGGTCGCCAGCTGTTCGCACCGTGGAAACCGCCAGCTGAAAGAGGCCGAGCGGCCGCGGTTGAACCCCCTTGGGGTCTTCATCCCGCGGATCCGCGATCCGCTGGAGGGCAAACCATCTGGCAATATTCTCTTCCGCGCTAGCGACGGTTGTATCGATCCAGTCGCGGACGACAGCCCGGCCCCCGCTCGCCGAGAGTGACGCTGCATAGAAAGCCGTCGTATCTCGCACGGTTGCGCGCCGGCCCTTCCTGACTGATTCGAGGAGGGAGCGAACCTCGCCGGCATCGGGCTCCTTCATGAAGCTCGCGAGATTGAATCTTGTGTCTTCGCGCGTCCAGAAGACAAACGTCGCATCACCGACGACAATGCGGCTGTGCTCATCGCTCAACAGGTGATTCAGGCCGCGCGTGAACGACTCAGCACACTCCAGGCAGGTCGGCGCCGTGCGCGACGCCTTCAGGCCATATGACTCAAACGCCTCGGCGTTGGCCGAGATAATGGACGTACCCGACGACTGTCCGCCACGGATACCCTTGATCTTGGTTCGCAGGCGCTCGAGGACTGGCTTGCTCTCACCACAGACGAGGCACTGGCCTCTTGCGCTGCCGTCGGGCTCATTGTGCGCGAGCCAGAACTCCTGAACGGAGGGGGAGTCGATAGGGCGCTGTCTGTCGCCATTCTCGGAGATCACCTCGAAGGTGACCTTGAGGCCAGCGTCCCACTCCTCGCCGAGGGTGAGCAGATTCGCGCCACCACGCTCGAAGAAGCGCTTCACAGCCAAAACGGTTGGTTCCTCAGTCTCGACAGCGCAGCGGTCGAGGAGTTCGCGGTAGTCTGCATGCCTGCGAGTAGCACGGTCTTGCTTGGCCGGATCGGACACCATACCGAACGTGTATTCGCTATCGTCCGCAAGCAATAGGGGCGTGGAGCCGGATGTGCGCTGAACCTCCGGCGCAACCATGTCGCGGCCGCGCTTACTGCGCGCGCTACTCCCGCTAATGAGGGAGACTGGCTCTCGTGAACGCGGCACGCCATCGGAATCGAGTACGATAATCCACGCGACCGGCGTACGGCTGTAGAGCGGCGGCAGCGGAGTCGGCATCCGCTCTTCGGCGTACTCCCTGAGTTTGGCCAGAAGCACTACTTCACCTCCGCGAAGCGGTCCGGAACACGCAGGATACCGTGGTCGAGCGTTGCTTCGAAGAAACGCGGCGTGCCCCGTCCGCTGCCATTCACCTCATAGTCGATATCCAGCAGTATGAGTCCGAGGGCCTCGCTGCGGTCGATCGGCTCCTCAGCGGGGTCCGGTTCACCGAACGACGCACTGAACTCACGACAGCCGAGGTAGGGCGTAGCGAAACACCGCCCGCGCGCCACTCGCCGGCGGAACTGATCGCGGTACTTTGCGATGTTGTCCTCAGTCCCGTCATTGAGCAGCAATTGAGCTCGCACCACATAGGCGACATCGCGAAGCGCCAAGGTATGTCGTTGGGTACGGTTGCCTGCAGCATCGTATCCACCGCCTTTGGTCGCCCATGCCTTGGCCGTGCGAACGCTTTGCCGGTCATTGATCTCATTGCGCAGGATCGAGGTGTACGCGATCGGCTTGAGCACGCGTATCTCGTCTATGCGCCACTTAATCTCAGGCCTCCAGAAAATCGCCTCGAGCGCTCCGCGTGCGGCCGATGGCGTCATAACGGGGTAAGTCACCCGTTCCACTTTCATTTCGGGACGGGTGAAGCACGCGTAGTCACCCCAGAACTTCACTTCGAGTGGCCTCAGGTCAACGACCAATGAATCTCTCTCCCAAAGTTGAGACCCGTCAGAAGATCATCTCAGGGTCAGCGCTCGTGATGCCTCGTACATGGTCGTAGTAGCCCTGCGGCCATCGTGCCACACCCGGCATCAGCTCGTCAATGAACCTGATATTCAAATATCTGTCGTACTCACGCCGGTAGAGTGAGACCATATGGGGCTGAAGTTCGCGCAGGATTTCCCGGGCTGAGCGCTTGCGCTCCCGAAGGTCATCGACCAAGCGATCGATCCTGACAGAGTCGCGATCAGGGTAGTCCACGATCACATCACAGGTGTCATCGTCAATCATGTGGAAATTCTCGGCTACCTTCGGGTAGTCGAGATTCTTGCGCAATTGCTGGATTGCCCGTTCATCAGGCTCAACCGCCATTCCGAACAGCAACCCGAAATACTGTTCAAGTGTCTTGGGGTCATTGGGATCGAAGCCGGGCAGAGCGCGAACGACCCGCGCGATATCGCGTCCAGAGCGATAGAGGCCGGGCGGCGATGCATCGTCCGGCGGCCTGAACACCACGACGCGTCCCATTTTATGTCGCCCCTCGCGGTTGCAACGACCGGCCGCCTGGATGATTGAGTCGAGGGGCGCCTCGGCGCGGAAGACCACCTCGAAGTCGAGGTCGATACCCGCCTCAACGACTTGCGTGCTGACCACTCGACACGGCTGTCCGTCCGCCAACCGCGTCCTGATCTCACGCAGCACTTCGCTACGGTGCGCGGGGCAAAGCAGTGTCGAGAGATGCAGGGCGTGGGAATCGTCGAGCTCGTCGAGGAGCTCCATCGCATGCCGCTTTGTATTCACGATTGCCAGCGCGCTTTGCTGCTCCCGTATCCACGTGGCGACATCGCGCCACCCGGTCGGCTCACCGACCCTGGAGAAGTCATACTCGACACGCTTCAGCGCCTCGAAGTGGCGTGCATAGCCGGGGACGATCTCCCGGGCACGGACGTCCCTGAATCCATCGATTCGGTCGAAGGCAGGCTGCGTGGCAGTCGAGAGGACGACGCTTGCGCCATAGTGTTCCGTGAGCTGGCGGAGGCCATCGAGGATCGGGGACAGCAGCCCAGCGGGCAGCGCTTGGGCTTCGTCGAGAATAATGACGCTCCGAGCGAGATTGTGAAGCTTCCTGGTTCTGCCACGACGGTTCGAGAAGAGGCTCTCGAACAACTGAACGGTTGTGGTAACGACGATTGGCGCGTCCCAGTTCTCAGCGGCCAGTCGCTGCCAGACCGCATCTACAGCAGGGCTGTCGTCGTCGGAGGTCTCCGCCCCTACGGAATGATGCTCAAGCACAATCCGTCCGCCATCCTCATAACCCTGCTCAAAGATCCGGCGATACACGTCAGCGGTCTGCTGGGTGATGGTTGTGAACGGAACCGCCACGATGACGCGTCGCATGCCGTGCGCAACACCATGACGAAGCGCAAACGCCATCGCAGAACGCGTCTTGCCGCCGCCGGTTGGCACGGTTAGCCGGAAGATGCCACTCGACTCACCGGCGGCACACAGGCACGCATCGTGCACTTCGTTGCGGATACGGTTGACTGTTGTGTCCTGCGCTCGTGGTTGATTCGTGATGAAGGACTGGTAGCGGTCCCAAAGATCCACGAGTGTCATCACGTTACCTCGAGCCGAGGACGCGTCATCCACGAAGTGAGCCTCCGTATCGAGGCTGTCGGCGTCGACGAGCGCGGAGTACGCCATGCGCAGGAAGAACTCGGCAGCGATAGGGTCTTTCATTATTCGCGGCGGGATGGCGTGTTCCCTTGGGTGTGTTAGCTCGGGCATCTCGCTCCGCATCGCTTCAAGCGCCTGTCCTGGACCGGGGAGTGCGCGGTTCTCATCCAACCAAAGAGCGAAATCCCGGTGGTGCTTCAGCCCTCCGTGATGCGCATGAATCAGGAGACCAATCAGTGCCTGGTCGGATTCCTCCGCAAGGAGCGCCCCCGCGCACTTGTGGTCGATCCGACCACCACCGCTCTTACCATCCTCGCTCTCGCGAAGGTAGCGTTGCCATGCAGGCGCGGCCTTCCCGACGTCGTGCCAAAGGCCTGCGAGGAAAGCGACCTCAGCGGCGCCGAACGGACTCGCCCGCTGACTCGCGAGTTCAGCAACGCTCCTCAGGTGATCCACCAGGAGATGCCGCTCGCCACGAACATTCTTCGAGTGCGCATAAAGCGGCTGCCGAGCCGCGCCTTGCCCTGTCCCGTCGGTCCCCGCCATCGGCTTTCTACCTTACCTCAGGGCTCCCGGCGCTGGCACTTTCAGTTTCGCGTTCATGGGACGTTTGGGCGTTTTGCGACCACTTGTGTATCCTCCCTGCAACCATCGAGTTGACCGCGGCAAATCCCCCTGGGCGCGCCGCCCGTGCGCCAGAAAGGTGATGGCCTCCCATGCTGAAGAATCGACGTGCGTCTGCGGCGCTGGGCGCGATCCTCCTGCTGACAGTCGGGGCGCTGCTGAGCGCATGCGGAGGAACAGAGACGACGGTGATCGCCACGACCGGCGACTACCATCCCTTCAATGACCTGAATGACGCGGGAGAGGTGATCGGCCTCGAACGTGAACTGGGCGATGAGTTGTGCGAACGCGCCGGTCTGAAGTGTGAGTGGACGGTACGGGACTGGGAAACGCTGATCCCTGACGTGATGGCGGATAAGTTTGACGTGATCCTCGCCGGCATGAGCATCACCGCCACACGCGAGGACTGGATCGACTTTACGCGGTCGTACTACCCGCCTACGCCCTCGGTTTACCTGGCGCGGGCGGGCGAAGGCGACGAAGCCCTCAATGGCGCGATTGGCGCGTCGAACAACACCATCTACTCCGACTACTTCACGAAAGAGGGCGTGGCGTTCGTGGCGCTCGAGAGCGGCGCCGACGCCGCCGATGTCGTACTCAACGGCGATGTGGACGCGGTCCTCGTGGACCACGGCTACGCAATAAACGAACTTGCGGAACACGCGGGCGAACTGGAGATCGTGGGACCGTCCGTCCTGATAGACAGGGGGCTTGGCATGGGTGTTCGCAAGAACAGCGAGTTGCGGGGAAAACTCGACGCCGCGCTGGCTTCGATGAAGGCGGACGGCTCCCTGAACGCGCTCATCCTTGAATGGGTGGGCGAGGGCGCCGCGACATTTCCTCGCCCGTAAGAGGCGCTACCTTCAGGGAGGCGTGGCCGCGTCTCTCGGGGCGCCAGCCCCCGTATCAGGCTCTTTCGGAGGGCGGCGGGTGCGTGGACCGTTGAGTGTCCGCCCGATGATTGTGTAGCGGACGACGTACTCATAGGTGACCAGGACCAGCGCAGTAACGCCAACCACGAGCAGCACGAACTTGAGGTGGTAACTGATAGGCCAATCGAGCATCAGCCACTGACCGGCAATCACGATCGGGACATGCACGAGGTACATCCAGTACGTCGAGTCCGACAAGTAGCGGGACGTATAGCTTTCACGGGCCGCAATCCAGCGGAACACGCCCATCATTCCGAAACACATGAGCCAGGCAAAGCCCACCTCAATCAGTCCGGCTATCCAGGTCAAGTGGTGCTCGAACAAATAGGCTTCCGGCAGGTCTGTTCGACCTAGTCCGAAATCTTCGATAAACTGCTCGATCATGAGATAGCCGATAACGAAGGCGGCAATAGCGGGCAGGAGGGCCACGCTCCACCATTTGCGTACGGCTATCTCTCGCTGATAGATGAAGACGCCCATGAGAAAGAAGCAGGAGTAATGAGCCAATAAGGCCAGCTCTCCGAGGTCATTGATCCCCGGGATGAACCCCTCGGCGGTATCGGGACCAAACAGTGGCTCAACCATGATAAGCGTGCTCAGCGCGGAAACCGGAATCAGCAACCACCACATCATCGGATGAAGGAATTTCGAGCCGTATCGTATAACCGCGATAAACCCGGCGGTGATGATGAGCAGGTACCAGAGGAACCACAGATGTCCGAGGCTGACAACCCAGGCCAGCGGCAGAAGCCAAAGTGAAAAGTCGTAGGGATCTTTATAGTCCGCAATGACCGCCAGCAGGCCGATGCTCAGGGGCAAAATCGTGAGGCACGCCCCGACCAGCGGCAGGCCGATGCGCTTGAGCCGTTGCATCCCCAACGCGTTCAGGCTGCGTCGCTGCCAAAGCAACGCGCTGAAGAAGCCGCTGATGAGGAAGAACAGCGGCATGCGAAAGCCGTGAATAAAGTCAATGACTATCCGGTAGGTTGGATCGCCTTCCGCGTCCGCGACATGCAGCGGCCACTGCGACACTTGCTCGGGCAGCACAAACAGGGTGCTGTGCAGCACAATGCCCAGGAACATCGCGAGGGCGCGCAGCGCGTCCAGATCATAAAATCGTTGCGATGGTCGTTTTTGTGGGCCAGCCGTCGTCATGGTGATCCTGCTCCTTGTGGCTCAGGCGCATGTCGCCATTTCGAGATTCGAATGCGGAAACTCGGACCTGGGCTGGGCACCGGCAGGGGCTTAATCTTCAGATTATAGTCAGGCGGGTCAAGGGCGATTTCCGCCCGATGCAGAATGGTCGCCACGATCAACGCCATCTGGATTTGCGCGATGCCCTGCCCCAGGCAGCTGTGTAGTCCCAGACCGAACGGCGCATACGATCCCGCCTGCCCATGCTCCTGCCGCTCGGGGGTGAAGCGGCCGATATCGAATATGTCCGGATTGGGGTAAATCTCCGGCAGATGGTGGGGCACCGTCATCGCGACCCAGATGTCTGTGCCTGCGGGGATCCAGTATCCGCCGAAGTTGAAGGCATTGACCACGGTCCTGGTCAGTACTGGAACTATCGGGTACATCCGCAGCGTTTCGAGGACGGCAAGATGCGTGATGGGCATGTTGCGCAGGCCATCCGGGGTAGGAGGACCATCGGCGAAGACCTGATCGGCCTCCGCTCGTACCTGCTCCAGGACATCCGGATTCTTCAGCAGGCAGTAGAGCATAAACGAAGTGGCTCCGGTGGAAGTATCGTTTCCGGCAATGTACGGTCCCATAACATTCATGAAAATATCAGTATCGGTCATGAAGTCCGGCGCGACCCGTCTCAACTCCAGCAATTCATCAACAAGGTCTGGTTCCGCGTCAACGCGCAAGCCGGGCTCATGCGCTTCGATCACGCGATCGAAAAGCTTCGTGAATCGCTTCCTCGCTCCCCGAACATTTGGCATTTTCTCCATGAACTTCGGGTAGAGATTGATCAGCCATATCAATTCCAGCGCGTGGACGAATTCTTCTATATCGTCAACATACTCCCGAGCGGGGGTACCTAACATTAGGGATCCTACTTGTTGTATGACAATACGGGCCATAAGGTTCTGAACCTGAAGGGAATCCTGGGGTGAAAACTCCGCCAACTCTCGATCGATTATTCCTGTACATTCGGGGATGCGTTGCAGGAGAGGTTTGCGAGAGTAACTATCGCGAAGGGCTCTCCGCAAGCGACGGTGCGCATCTCCGTCAAGTGCCGTAATGATCTTTGTTGCCCCGAAATCCGAGGAGACCGAAGGCCATATCGTGCGACTAGCCTGAATGTAGTCCTTGCCTTCTCGCTGGAAAAACTGATTCGCCTCTAGTCCAGCCAGAATGAGATATTTCTTGCGGAATAGGGATATCTCGAATACAGGTCCCATTTTCTGGTATTGCTCAACAAAGAATGATTCCAGCCCATCACGGAGATTCAGGGCGTGACCAAAGACGGGAAGGGATCCGGAAGCCCGTGGCCACCCCCCCCCTGTCTCATTAATCGCGCGCTGGAGATTATAGGCTTCTACCAGGGTCAGGTTCTGGATGGCTTCGATAACGGATCTGCTCAGGAGCTCCAGCCGGGCGATGATCTGAATACGCTCCGAGGCTTCTTCGTACTCCGTCTCCGAAAGAATGCTCTGGAACATGTCGCAGGCATGAGCCAGGCCGATGATGATGACGCTCCGGATATCAGGTATCTCTTCGCTGAAGAGAATCTGCACAATTCGGGCGCGCACGCCCGCTGCTTCGTGCAGGCCTTGCGCGGAGGCGTTGTGCCGGGCGTGACGCGCCAGACGCGAAAGTGAGAACAAGCCGCTGTCGTCCGCTTCGATGACGCCCTGCGTCGCGAGTCGCTCCAGCGTCTGCGCCCGCAGCTCTTCCGAACGTCCCGCCACCCGCCGCACCCAAAATTCGGGAGTACGCGGCTCACCGGGCAGTTCCACAATATCGGCCAGCACCGGGTCCAGCAGGTCGTCGCCGAGGGGCTCGGGGTTGGTTACGACGAGCGTGTCGAGGCCGGTGTCGATCCGTTCTGCCAGTGACAAGTCCATGAGTATGGAGCCGGCAAGGGCGTACCCCAGGTTGCGAGCGGGAATCGCAATCGCTTCGCCGTATTCTTCATCCATCGACAACAACAAGAGTTCCTCAGCAAAGGTGACCGCCATTCAAACCTCCTGTGCCCGCCCTCGTTGTCGCTGACGCGCCGCTGCCATCATTCCCTTGTGTCTGCCCACGTTTGTGACCAGGCATCCGCAGGCTATCCGCCAGATACTACCCTACCCACTTCCGAAGAGATATGAGCGAACCCACCTCGCTTCCAGCGTTCTTGCGGGCGCCGCCATTCTTCGCGGGAGCATACCGCATGCGGGAGCGCTAGCCGGCGTCAGTGGGCGCTTCGGCGGGGAGACGCGCTGGCCACCATCCGCGGCGGCCGAAGAGCACGACGAGCGCGGGAACGATCACCGTGCGCGTGATGAAGGTATCGATGAGGACGCCGGCGGCGACGGCGAAGCCAAGTTGCACGAGATCCTGGAGCGGCAGGGACATCAGCGCGGAGAAGGTTCCGGCGAGAATGAGTCCGGCGGAGGTGATCACCGGACCTGTACGGGAAAGGGCCCGTCCCGTCGCCTCGAACAGGGACGCCTGCGCCATCTCCTCACGGATGCGCGACATCAGGTAGATGTTGTAGTCGATGCTGAGCGCGTTCAGGAAGACGAAGAGGTAGAAGGGAACGCCTTCGCCGATCCCTTCGTGTCCCAGGACAAGGATGAAGATGGCGACAGCGAGGCCGAGGGTCGCGAAATAGGTGAAGGCGATTGTCGCCATCAGGTAGAGCGGCGCCAGGAGCGAGCGCAGCAGCAACGCAAGCACGATGCCGATCGCGAGCAGGATGATGGGCAGCACGATCATGTTGTCGCGGTTTCCGGCGTCGCGCGCGTCGGCGAACTCGGCGGTCGCGCCGCCGATGAGCACGTCCCCGGAGGAAAGCCCCGCAGCGGACGCGCTCGCGCGGGCAAGGTCGCGCAGTTCCGCGATTGCGTCGAGGGACTCTTCCGCGTAGGGATTCATCGTGAGCGCCAGATCAATGCGGGCTGTGCGGCCATCCGCCGAGATGAACCGCGCGGCGGCCTCGGGCTGTTCCCAGGGGCCGGTGGCGGCAACGCCGGCGGGACGGCTGGGGCCCGAGGCGCGCGCCACCGCGGGATGACCATCGAGGGCGAGGGTGAGGGCGTCGATGGCAGCGGACGGCCCGGGATCCCGCACCCGTTCGCCGGGCGGGAGGGAGACATAGACCGACGTTTGCGCGAGCTCGCCGGGAGGGAATCCCTGACGCAGCAGTTCGTAGCCGCGGACGGATTCCACGCTGTCAGGGAGGGCCGCGAGGCGGTCGGAGGTGGGCTCGTAGGCGAGGAGACCGGAGACGAGGAGGGCGAGGCCCGCGACCGTGATCGAAAGCGTCGTGCCCGGCCGCTTGAGCACGAAGACGCCGATGCGGCCGTAGAGGCTGCGGCGCCACTCCCCGGAGGGCGGCTGTTCGGCGGCGGGGCGCGGTTTCACGGGCCAGTAGGCGTACTTGCCGAGGATGGTCAGGACCGCGGGGATGAGCGTGACCGCGGCGAGCATCATCACGGCCACTGCGATCGCGATGACGGGGCCGAGCGTCTGGTAGGAGCGGAGGCTCGCGAATCCGAGGGCGGCGCTGGCGATGAGAATCGTGGCGCCGGCGGAGGCGACGGCGCCGCCGACCCCGCGCATCGTCTGCCGCATCGCCTCATGCTTGTCGGCGTGGCGGGTGAGTTCCTCGCGGAAGCGGGCGGAGACGAAGAGCACGTAGTCCGTCCCGGTCCCGAACAGCAGCACGGTCATGATCCCCTGTGTCTGACCGGAGATGGGGAGACTGAACTGTTCGGCGACCCAGGCGTTGATGCCGCCCGAGACCTGGAAGACGAGTCCGACCCCCAGGAGGGGGATGGCGGCGAGGATTGGCGAGCGGTAGATGGCGAGCAGCAACGCAAGCACGAGCAGCACGGTCACGAGCAGGAGGATGGTGTCGATCTGCGTGAAGACGCCGACGAGATCGGCGATGAGGCCGCCGGGGCCGCCGACGGCTATTTCAACGCCGGGGAGATCGATCGCCGCCGCGCGCTCACGTATCTCCTCGATGGCGTCCGTGAAGGGCTGCTCGGCGGGCTCCCCTTCGATGGAGATGACGATGGTGAGCGTCGTGCCATCGGGCGAGATGAGGGAGGAGCCGGGTTCCGGCGGGAGCACGCGAACGATGTTGGCGGGCGCGTCGGGGCTCGCGAGCCATGCCGCAAGGTTCGCCACGGTCTCTTGCGTCCCCGCGCTGAGCCCGTTCGCCTCGCGGACGATGACGAGCGCGGGCGTGCCTTCGCCGGGGAACTGCTCGCGGGCGACCTCGAACGCGCGGGTCGACTCAGCGTCCCCGGGGAGGAAGAGCGCCTCCTCGTTTTCGAGCACGTCGTTGAGCCGCGGGAGTTGGGAGAGCAGGGCGATGGAGACGGCCAGCCACACGAGAAGCGTGATCCACTTCCCGCGCGGGGAGCTTACGCAATCGGTGAGGCGTGCGAGCACAGCGGGGCGCTCCCTGTTCTCTGTCTGGGGCGTGCTGGTGGGCGATACTGGACTCGAACCAGTGGCCTCGTCGGTGTGAACGACGCGCTCTAACCATCTGAGCTAACCGCCCCAGCCGCTGTGAGTCTAGCAGGACGCCGGAAAATGGTTGCGCCGCCTCGCGGGGGGAGCGCGGCGGGGGCGGGCCGGAAGAGCCGACTGAGGGCAAGAAAGTCAATCCGCTGACGGAAAACCGCGAGGGGCGCCCCCCGATGATGACGGCATAGCGCTCATGCGCTATAGCGGTTTCTCCTATCTTCCCAGCTTGTGGAACTCAGGGAGGTTTACACGTGACCATGACGATCGAACTCAGCCGGGTGCTTTCCGCCTGCGCGGATGACGCCTTTGACGACGGCATCCTGATTAACGCGAATCTCGAGCCCCTCTCCGGCCAGGGCGGGCTGGTCAAACCAGCGGTTTACGAGGGCGGCCGGTACCAGACGGACCAACGCTGGGCTTCACCCGACGACGCCAAGCCCACAGAAGTCATCGTGATCGACAATGTTCCTTCTCAGGCGAATCGCCTGGAGCACGCCCTGCGACAAGACCGCGAGGCGAGTTCGCTCCCCGAATTCGTACTCGACCTGTCCGACCTGCAGAACCTGCCCGCTCACTTACCCCGATCCCTGTCAAGCTTCGAGTTCCCGCATCGCAATGCGGATGCGTATCTTCGCGACGCCTTGCTCAACGGCGAGAGTTTCGTCAGGGCGCCACTGGGAGAGTCGATCTTCGGAGCCACTGCACAGGAGTGCGGACCCCTTCTGTCGTGGTTTCCACAAGCGCTTCTGTACGGATTCTGGCAGTCCCACCTCGGCAAGAAGCGCCACAACCACAAGCACGCCCGCGCATGGGTATCAGAAATTATCGGATGGCAGCCAGCCGCCAACGACACCAAAGTCCTCGGGCTGAAAGGGGATCCGCTCAACCTGAACACGGACGATGTGGTGACATCGAACCCTGACGATCGAATCCGGTGGGATATCGGTGGGGATGAGAAGGTTGAAGGGGGCAAGAAAGACAAGCTCTCAGAGATGGGGCATGGCCAGGTTCCATTCATGGGGGACGATGCGACGGCTTCGGCTGTGTCGTTCCAGCGCGTGACCCAGCGCGCCACTGTGTCATTCGCCCAACTCCGACGCGTCCGCCTTGGGCAAGACGCCTCGCCAGACGCAAACGCAGCAGCGCGCGCGCTCCTGGTGGCGCTTGGACTCCACGCCCACCAGTTGGCGTTTGGCCACGCGTTCGCGCTGCGTTCGGGCGCGGACCTGCGACCCGCTTCCGCGACCATGACGTGGCTCGGCGGTTCCGGTGACGAAACGTGCGAAATCGGCGACGCGAATGCGACGCGCGAATTGCTGGACGCCGCGCGCAGGCACGCTGAGTCGGCCGGCGCGCCCCTCGCCGGATGGGGTCAGCCGCCGACGGTCCTTCTACCCAATGACCAACTCAGGAAAGCGATCCGCTCGACCTGGCCGGACCTCGACAGCTGATGCTCGCCATCCACGTTGAGTTCCTGCACGGAACGTTCCGCGGGGATCCGGACGGGACCGCCAATACAGGCCGCCTTGACCAGGGTGAGTGGCCGCCTTCACCAGCGCGGCTGTTCGCTGCGCTGGTGGCCGCCGACGGAACGCGAGACGCATGCCGTTTCACCGACGGCGCTGAATTGGAGTGGCTCGAACAGTTAGCGCCTCCGGTCATCCACGCCAGCCCACGTGTTTGTCACCAACCTCTGGAAGATCGCTTCGTCGTCAGACCCGATCGTACGAACGCGAGTCACCAGGAGTACGTGGGACGGAGTGGCGCGCTTAGCCGCGGGGGAGTGCGAGTCGCTCCCAGTTCTCCGCATGTGACGTATGTTTGGCTTTCAGGGGCACCTGATGACGCGACCCTGGAGGCGCTTCGTTTGCGCGCCGCACGGGTGGGTTATCTCGGCGCCGCTGATTCACCCGTACGCATCCGTGTCACAACCGAAGCGTTCACACCGCCGGCCACGGATCACACCTATGTTGAAGACATGGACGGCGATGTCTCGATCAACGTGCCCCAGCAGGGCGATCTCGCTCGCTGGGACCACTTGTATGACCGGTGGATCGAGCATGGCCCCTCGGTGAGCCGAGCACAATCGCCAGCGCTGGCGCACCCGGTGCGATACCGCTCACCGCGTTCCAGCGAGCGTGAGGACCGCGGCGAGGTCGTGGCCTGGCTACGCCTCCCGCGAGCAGTCTCGGGACGGCGCATCTCGACGGTGACAGCTCTGTTCAAGGAAGCGGTCCTCAGTCAGCACCAGCGCATCCATGGCGCGCCCCCGCCGATGCTGCACGGACACGTTCAGGGGAAGGGTTACGAGATAGCCCGCTATCTGGCGCTCCCCGATGTTGGCGCTGAATGGTCGCGCGGTCGCATTCACGGGCTGGCTCTGTGGCTGCCTCCCGGGTGCGACCCCATCACAAGCCGCAGGGCCCGCGACGCTGCGCGATCGATCCGGCGGCTCAGGGGGCCTGGCGTGGATGCGGAAGTCGTTCCGCGCGACAACGAAAGCCGTCCGCGAGCCGCCCATCCAAACCGCTGGCTGCGCTCGTCCCGAGGCTGGGCGACGGCAGTCCCAGCGATCCACGAGCGCCGCCGACGCCTCGATCTGGCGGAAGTCGCGCGCTGGTGCGAGCATGCGGGCCTCCCTCAGCCTGCCGCGTTCCGCTCGGAGCGCACCCCCTTCGTTCGCGGAGCGCTCGATCTCGCCCCGGTGGAGGTGAACCGGCCGAAGAAGCCCGCGCTTCCCTACTCCCATATCGCGTTGTACTTCGAGCAAGCAATTCCAGGACCCGTCGTGGTGGGCTCAGGGCGCCAGCGAGGCTTCGGCCTCTGTGTCCCGCTCGATGAGACTGACAAGCGGTGACATCCCGCGCATTGGAACGATGATTGTGACTACCCCACCATTCGCTGACTTCTATCAGGCCGTAAACGGCCGGCCGCCTTTTCCCTGGCAGGATCGCCTGGCGCGGCAGGTTGCAGAGACTGGTGAGTGGCCCGACGAAATTGGCGTACCGACCGGGATGGGGAAGACCGCGTGCCTCGATATCGCGGTCTGGTGGCTCGCAACGCAGGCAGAGCTGGATCCGGAGGAGCGGACGGCGCCGACCCGCATCTGGTGGGTGGTCAACCGGCGGCTGTTGGTTGACTCGACGGCAGATCACGCTAAGCGGCTTGCAGAAGCGCTCGCCGACCCTGATTCGGCAGAGGACGATGACAGTCGAACTGTCATGGCGGCAGTCGCTGAACGCCTCCGCAAGCTTTCAGCCGATCCCACCGCCCTACCGCTCGACGTCATCCGGCTGCGTGGAGGCGTGTCGCCGCGCTCGCCAGTTGACCCGTCACGCCCGACCGTGCTGCTGTGCACGTTGCCGATGTACGGATCGCGGCTGCTCTTTCGCGGCTATGGCACAGCCGCGAAGCGCCGTCCGCTTGACGCGGCAATGGCGGGCACGGACAGCCTCGTGCTGCTGGACGAAGCGCATCTCGCCCCACACCTGCGGAAGCTGATGGACGCGCTGCCGGAATGCACGCCCGGCGCGGAACCTGTCCTTGGACAGTCCCGCTCTGGGGCAAGGATCACAGCGCTGACGGCAACCGGGAATCCAGCCGGAAAACGCTTCGACCTCGACCAGGCAGACAAGGCGAATCCGCAGATTGAGGAACGGCTTCACGCCGTCAAGCCGCTGGAAGTTCGGTGTTTCGAGAAGGGCGACGCCGCCAAACTGCTCGCGGACCACGCCCATGACCTCCTCAAGGAGGCTTCGAATCCGGCAACCTGCCTGGTCTTCGCCAATACGCCAGGGACGGCGCGGCAGGCGTTCGAGCGACTGCGCAAGCGCTTGCCCAAGGCGGAGCTGGCATTGCTGACGGGGCGCTCGCGGGAACGCGAGGCGGAGCGTATCCGAAAGTGCATCCTCGATCCCGCTGACGGTATGCCGGCTGGCAGGCCAGCCGAGACTGCCCGCCAACGAAGCCTCGTCGTTGTCGCGACGCAGACGCTCGAAGTGGGAGCGGATATCGATGCGGAGTACCTTGTCACGGAGGCGTGCGGCGTGCGCGCGCTCACACAGCGGCTGGGGCGCCTGAACCGGCTGGGGCGTCATCCCCATGCGCGAGGCGCTTATGTGCATCTGCCCCCATCCAAACAAGAGGCGCCATGGCCCGTATACGGCGACGAGCCCAGACATGTCCTCGAACGGCTGAAGAAGGCGTCTGACGAGCACGATGTCGTGGACCTTGCGCCCGGACGGGTGGCTGAGGTCCTCGGGCCGCCGGATGACGATCCGGGGCGAGCGCCAGAGGTACTGCCAGGGCTCCTCTGGGAGTGGATTAAGACCACCAAATCGCCCGAAGGCGAAGCTCCGGTAGAACCGTACTTCAGCGGCATCAGGCACGCGGACTACGCCGTCTCGCTGATCTGGCGCGCGCACGTTCCCAAAGCGGGGCGGCGGTTATGGCCACGCGCCACTGACCGGGAGGCGGTTGATGTGTCGATCGTCGAGGTGAGGAAGGCGCTGCAGGACGACGAGGCCATTCGCCGACTCGCATCCGACAGGGTGACGGTGGAAACAACGTCGATCGAGGAGCTCCGACCCGGCGATCTGATCGTCCTTCCTTCTGACCGCGGTCTGCTGGATCGCTTCGGTTGGGCCCCGAACTCAAGCGAGCCCGTCATGGACGCATCACTGAACGGACAGGGGCTACCCCTCGATGCTGACGCGATCGAGCGGCTCTGCGGTATTTCGCTGGGGCAGCAAATCGAGAAAGCGCTCGGCGCCGACAAGGATGAGGAGGTTGATCCGTCCGAGCGAGACGAAGCGGTACGGGCCATCCTGGAGGAGATCAGATCCACCGATGCGCCGCCCGGGTGGGAGCAGGAGGAATGGCGCGAGTTCACCGCAGCGCTAAACCCATCCATCGAGAGCCCACGGGACGAAGCGCCACGCCTGAGAGTCGCCGGGACGCCCCGATTCCAGCGGCTCAACAGCGACCTTGGCAGCGACTCCGACGAACTGTCGCTCAGCGAAGCGGCACGCGGGTTGACGGAACACGGCGCCGAGGTGGGGAAGCTGGCGCAGCAGATCGCGCAGCGCATCGGCCTGCGGCCTGACCTCGCGGACGTTGTCGAGCGCGCGGGCGCGCTCCACGACATCGGGAAGGCGGATGAGCGTTTCCAGCGGTGGCTCGATCCCGATCTCGAGAGCCCTCAGCAAGGCAGGTTGCTGGCGAAGTCCAACACACCAAGGCATCTCTTGGCGGCGACCCGCGCTGCGGCGGGATGGCCCCAGGGAGGACGCCACGAAGATCTGTCGGCGCGGCTGGTTCGTTCGTGGCTGGAGCAGACGAGGTGGGGCCAGGCGGAGCATCAGGATTTGCTGCTTCATCTCGTGATCAGCCACCACGGCAACGGGCGTCCGCTCGTGGCGCCCGTCCGTGACGGCACTGCGCGGAAGGTATCGTACGAGGTAGGCGGCGATCCCGTCGAAGCGGATGCCGATCTCGCGATCATTGACTGGGACCAGCCCCGCCGCTTCAGACGGCTGAATGAGCGTTATGGTCCGTGGGGGCTGGCGCTGTTGGAGGCCATCGTGCGGCTGGCGGACCACGCAGTGTCCGGTGGCGCCCAGGTATCACAGAAATGACTGAGGTCGTATGCCCTGGCTGGCGCGCATCGTGGATTAACGCCTGGCTCGCGGGTGTGGGCGCCACCGTTCTCGACGAACGCATCCGGCTGAGCTGGACGACCGATGGCGAACCCGTGGCCGTGCTCTCATGCGAGGGAATCGATCCGGTCGAGGCGCTCGTTGAGTCATGGCCAACTGAGGAGACCCTGTCCCGACTGCCAATCGCCGAGGAGTGGGAAGGCTCCCTCAAGCTCCAACGGAAGGTTCCTGTCGAGGCCTTTATAGAGCGCGCTCAGGTCGCGCGGAGTGATGCCCGCGCATGGGCGCTCTCATCGACAATGACCGACCTCTCTGTCGACAAACAGGGTGAAGTCGCGCATGCGCCCTTCGACCCCGCCGGGCCCGGAACCATCAAGTGGCTTCATCACCGATTGCTGAAGGTACACCAGCATCTGGACAAGCCAGCGAAGCAACTCAGGGGATCAGCGCACGGGCAATCCGAGCGCGTGAAGGACAACGGCCTGGGGTTCGATCAAACGCGTCTCGGCTCTCTGGAAGACAAGACGGATCCCTGGGTTGATGCGGTCGTCGAGACACTCGCCTTCTTTGGTCTTGCCATCCTTCCCATGCGAGGAGAAGGAGCCGACGAACGGCTTGGACGCTCCGCCACTATGTTCGCTCGACAACGCCGACAACGGGGCTGGCGACAGATTGCTGGCGCCAAGGAGAGACACTTCTGCTGGCCAGCATGGAACCAACCGCTCGACGCCGATGGCGTCGACGCCCTTCTGGACGCTTGGAATCCTGAGCGCAAGCAGTCCTGGGCCAGACTTGGAGTACACGCAGGCTGGCGGACCGAGCCCTACGAGGCCAGGGGCTCCTCTGACTCGACACGAGCATTCGGATCCAAGCGGCTATGACACCCGAACCTGTCATTCAGATATCCGCGATTGAGCACTTCGCGTACTGCCCGCGACAGTGCGCCCTTATCCACTGCGACGGCGTCTGGAGCGACAATGCCCACACCGTCAAGGGCTCCCGCGCTCACCGGCGGGTGGACAGCGGGGAGCACCGTCAGGAGCGAGGCAAGCCGGTGCTGCGGTCGATCCCGCTCTGGTCGGAGACGTTGGGGTTGTCAGGACGGGCTGACGCAGTAGAAGTGACGGAAGATGCGGTCCGCCCAGTCGAATACAAGGCGGGCGTCCGGCATGGGAAGACCGCAGACCTGCAGTTGTGCGCGCAAGCGCTCTGTCTCGAAGAAATGCTCAATGTCGAGATACCACATGGGTATGTGTGGTATGGAGGGCCGCGCCGACGCTTGCAGGTGGATCTTACCGAGGCGCTGCGCGAGGAGGTACGCGGGGTTATCGAACAGATCAGGACGCAACTCCTGACCTTCGAACTGCCCGAAGCGCCAAACGACGCTCGCTGCAAGGAGTGCCAACTCCTGCACCACTGCCTGCCGGAACTTTCAAGCGCGCCGCGCAGGGTAACCCGCTATATGGACGATATCGTTTTCCAGTGCGTTACCTGAACACCGTTTACGTTCGCAATCATCGTGCGCGAGTGCAACACCGACGGGGATCCCTGCTTGTGTCCTCACCGGAGGACAGTCAACGCGTTCCCCTTGAAGCGGTCGATGCTCTTGTCTTGCTGGGAGGCGCGCAGATCACGACACAGGCGCTCGACGCGTGCATGCGGCGTGGAGTCCGTGTAGCGGCGCTTCAACTGAGCGGGGCGATCCGGTTCGTGGTCACGGGACCGACCAGCGGGAATGTGCACCTGCGAACAGCGCAGTTCGAAGCAGTGATGGACAGTACGCGGTCACTGGAAATCGCCAGGGCTATCGTGGCCGCCAAACTCCGGAACAGCGGCAAGGTCGTCGGACGCTGGGCGCGAGACGAGAACGATCCGGTCAGGGCGGAGCAGCTGGCTTCACGGGCAGAGCAGATCACCGAACGCATCGCGCGGTTGGCCGAAGCCGACACTGGCGATCATGTACGGGGAGCTGAGGGAGACGCGGCAAGAATCTACTTTCGCGCTGTCGCCCAAGCTCTGGCGTCAAGCGATCTCGAGTTCTCTGGAAGGACGCGCCGCCCACCCAGGGATCCCGTAAACGCGCTGCTGGGCTTTTGTTACGGGATGCTTGTAACCGAGTGCATCGGCGCAGCCGAGGGCGTTGGGTTGGACTATCAGATGGGGTTCTTCCACCGCCCACGGGCGGGGCGCCCATCGCTGGCGCTCGATCTTGCGGAAGAGTTTCGCGCACTGACGGATCGATTTGTTGTGACGCTCATTCGTCGCGGGCAGATCGCTCCGGACGACTTCGACCACACGCCGGGCGGAGGCGTCTACCTCAGTAGCGAGGGACGAACACGCGTACTCGAAGCATGGGAGGCGCACAAGGAGGCGGAGATTCCTCATCAGCTCCTGCAACGAGGGGTAGAACGGTGGGCGTTGCCTTCGGTGCAAGCCACACTGCTCGCTAGGCACTTGCGCGGCGATCTGCCAGCGTATCCTGCGTTTGTACTATCTTGAAGCGATGGATGTCCTTGTCACGTACGACATCGCGGACACCGATGGTCCGGGGGGAGTGCGCCTCAGGCGGGTAGCCGATGTCTGCGAGAAATACGGTCAGCGGGTGCAGTTCTCAGTGTTCGAGTTCCGGCTGTCCGCAACACGGCTGACTCGCATGATAGGCGAGATTGCAGACGAGATCGATCACGAGCGGGATTCGGTCATTGTCTATCGCTTCCCTGGCAAGATTGACGACGCTACGCTCCGGTTCGGACGCAGTCAGGGACGGAAACTCGGGCAGCCATGGCTACTCTGAGGGGCTTGCGAACATCCGGTGATTCAACGGGGCCGCGAGGCTCTGAGGGGCGATCACAGGCCTGGGTTGTCCTGCTCTGCTCCATCGGCGAGGGTTCCGCGGGGGCAAACCTGATGAATTCTCATAAGGGGATAATCAGTGGTAGCATTAGCAGTGTCGCCGGGGGTCACTCCCCGGCCTTCGTTGAGCGTACCCAGCTGTCAACCGCTGGAGACTGGGGGGTGGGGGTGTCGCCGGGGGTCACTCCCCGGCCTTCGTTGAGCGAACTGGCAGAATTGCGCGCGCGGCGCCGCAAGTTTGGTGTCGCCGGGGGTCACTCCCCGGCCTTCGTTGAGCGGCATCGTCGGGCTCCTCGGCTACGCGCTGCTCGCCGGTGTCGCCGGGGGTCACTCCCCGGCCTTCGTTGAGCGCACGCGTCAGGAGAGCAACCGGGCGATCGTGCTGAGCGTGTCGCCGGGGGTCACTCCCCGGCCTTCGTTGAGCGGACCTTCAGACGATGACGGTGGACCAGAGCGCAGGTGTCGCCGGGGGTCACTCCCCGGCCTTCGTTGAGCGGTCTGTGGCGAGCGGCTTTTCACAGGCCCTGCTCCGTGTCGCCGGGGGTCACTCCCCGGCCTTCGTTGAGCGCGGCTGAGCAGCACCGGGCGGGTCGATGACCCGCCGTGTCGCCGGGGGTCACTCCCCGGCCTTCGTTGAGCGTGCTGGCCGTGACGGTTTCGCTGCTGTCTATTGGCGTGTCGCCGGGGGTCACTCCCCGGCCTTCGTTGAGCGCCGACGGCGAGGGCGGGCACGCCCTCGTGGTCTTCGGACGTGTCGCCGGGGGTCACTCCCCGGCCTTCGTTGAGCGAGGTCGAGGCGGTCGGAGCGCGCGCGGGCCTCGTCGGGTGTCGCCGGGGGTCACTCCCCGGCCTTCGTTGAGCGGCGTCGTCGTGAACCCGATAGGCGCCATATCGAGCTGTGTCGCCGGGGGTCACTCCCCGGCCTTCGTTGAGCGCTGATGGATTCCCTTACTCCGACCCCTTTCGCTGGCTGGTGTCGCCGGGGGTCACTCCCCGGCCTTCGTTGAGCGATCGCTGTTCGCGCCCACCTCAAGGTTGTACTCGACGTGTCGCCGGGGGTCACTCCCCGGCCTTCGTTGAGCGTTGATGGCGATGGCCCCGGCTACGCCCGACTCCGTGTGTCGCCGGGGGTCACTCCCCGGCCTTCGTTGAGCGCGTCGGGCAGGCTATCGACCTGCTCAAGCTGGACCGGTGTCGCCGGGGGTCACTCCCCGGCCTTCGTTGAGCGGGGAAGGGCGGCAGCATGAACCAGCAGGCGTGGGGGTGTCGCCGGGGGTCACTCCCCGGCCTTCGTTGAGCGGCGTCCATGAGCGCGTCCCTCACTGCCTGCGCGTCCGTGTCGCCGGGGGTCACTCCCCGGCCTTCGTTGAGCGGTTAGAGGCCTTAGGATTGGTACGCTAGGCACCGATGTGTCGCCGGGGGTCACTCCCCGGCCTTCGTTGAGCGGCCTGGCACTTCACGGTCGACCAGGATCGCATCGTGTGTCGCCGGGGGTCACTCCCCGGCCTTCGTTGAGCGGGGGCCAGCCTGAGCGTGGTCTCGGGGCCGCGCCCGTGTCGCCGGGGGTCACTCCCCGGCCTTCGTTGAGCGAACAAGTATGGCGCAAGCCGTCTTGCCCGTCAAGGTCGTGTCGCCGGGGGTCACTCCCCGGCCTTCGTTGAGCGTGCTGGCAGTGTTTCCCGCGCGTGGATGATAGCGACGTGTCGCCGGGGGTCACTCCCCGGCCTTCGTTGAGCGGCGCTCGCGTTGCCCCCCCTCCTGTCAGCGCGCGCAGTGTCGCCGGGGGTCACTCCCCGGCCTTCGTTGAGCGTGCCGAGGACCACGCCCTTGGGGAGCTTCTCAGCGCGTGTCGCCGGGGGTCACTCCCCGGCCTTCGTTGAGCGGGCCAAGACCCTTCCCCACATCATGCTCAGGGTCGAGGTGTCGCCGGGGGTCACTCCCCGGCCTTCGTTGAGCGCGCGAGGACGTGTTCGACCGAGTCGCGTTCGCAGGGTGTCGCCGGGGGTCACTCCCCGGCCTTCGTTGAGCGGCCGGCTACGCGACCGTCCGCAAGCGCGATATCGGTGTCGCCGGGGGTCACTCCCCGGCCTTCGTTGAGCGAAGCGGAATTCAGCGAGTCGGGCGTGTATTCTGGGTGTCGCCGGGGGTCACTCCCCGGCCTTCGTTGAGCGGGCCTCGACCAGGCCACGGCAGAGGGGCGCGTCGCGTGTGTCGCCGGGGGTCACTCCCCGGCCTTCGTTGAGCGAGGCCTCAGGCTGAGCCATCAACGCCCCCATGCTCGGTGTCGCCGGGGGTCACTCCCCGGCCTTCGTTGAGCGCTCCGCTGGTCCTCGCGATGCCGCTCGCACAACGACGTGTCGCCGGGGGTCACTCCCCGGCCTTCGTTGAGCGATGGCGGGCCTTCAGGCCCACCTTCGCCGCCGAGGGTGTCGCCGGGGGTCACTCCCCGGCCTTCGTTGAGCGGAGCCGAAAGCAGTGTGATTTCTGCCCACAAGTCGCGGGTGTCGCCGGGGGTCACTCCCCGGCCTTCGTTGAGCGCCCCACACCGCCTCCTTCACGCCTCTCCCCGCCACGTGTCGCCGGGGGTCACTCCCCGGCCTTCGTTGAGCGTGGCGGCGTATGGGCGTGGCCTTCCCGCCCGACGAGGGTGTCGCCGGGGGTCACTCCCCGGCCTTCGTTGAGCGGAGTGGGACCCTGTGGCCGCCACGCGAGGGGAAGAGTGTCGCCGGGGGTCACTCCCCGGCCTTCGTTGAGCGGGACGATTTCAGACTCTACATTCGTATTCGTCGCTAAGTGTCGCCGGGGGTCACTCCCCGGCCTTCGTTGAGCGGCCCTATGCGTTCTGGTAGTGAACCAGTTAGAAGCGGTGTCGCCGGGGGTCACTCCCCGGCCTTCGTTGAGCGCTCGGCGGGAGGGTCGGGGTCAGGCAGCGGTGGTGGGTGTCGCCGGGGGTCACTCCCCGGCCTTCGTTGAGCGGCCGCCATCCTCGACCTTAGCGCGCTCGTGCCGGACGTGTCGCCGGGGGTCACTCCCCGGCCTTCGTTGAGCGGCCGACAGCGGGACCGAGCGGCTGCTCCTCTCCGGACGGTGTCGCCGGGGGTCACTCCCCGGCCTTCGTTGAGCGCGGCTGAGTTCGACGGGGCGGGTCGAGGACCCGCCCGTGTCGCCGGGGGTCACTCCCCGGCCTTCGTTGAGCGTCGACCTCCGCTGCGACCCTCGCCCGCTTCGTCCGGGGTGTCGCCGGGGGTCACTCCCCGGCCTTCGTTGAGCGTGCTCAAGATTCGGCATATCTCTGCCACAAGAGGCATGTGTCGCCGGGGGTCACTCCCCGGCCTTCGTTGAGCGCGCTCCGCTGCGTCCAGGTCACGGCCCTTGCTCATGTGTCGCCGGGGGTCACTCCCCGGCCTTCGTTGAGCGAGAGTTCACCACGATGCAGCACATCTCGTAGTCACGTGTCGCCGGGGGTCACTCCCCGGCCTTCGTTGAGCGACCCTGATCATGGGGGGAGGTATGGTCGAAATGAAGTGTCGCCGGGGGTCACTCCCCGGCCTTCGTTGAGCGTTTGGGTCCCTGCGTGACCAGAATCTCGGCGAGCCGGTGTCGCCGGGGGTCACTCCCCGGCCTTCGTTGAGCGTTGCCAACTGGCCTGTCGACACGGGGACCAGCCGCAGGTGTCGCCGGGGGTCACTCCCCGGCCTTCGTTGAGCGCCGCCGAGGTGGCGGCCGAGGTAGCCGCCGAGGTGGGTGTCGCCGGGGGTCACTCCCCGGCCTTCGTTGAGCGACGAGCGCGGGTCGGCAGCCGTGACCATGTCCCCCGTGTCGCCGGGGGTCACTCCCCGGCCTTCGTTGAGCGCTCGATGATGCGCGCCTCGTGTTCGCGCATCGCGCGTGTCGCCGGGGGTCACTCCCCGGCCTTCGTTGAGCGTCTACGCAGACGTAGTGATCCGCGCTGCCGCCACACGTGTCGCCGGGGGTCACTCCCCGGCCTTCGTTGAGCGGACTTTGACTTTGACCTCTACGGCGTGAACGCGGCGGTGTCGCCGGGGGTCACTCCCCGGCCTTCGTTGAGCGTGGTACAGAAATATCTTTGTGTCGGATAAGATCAGGTGTCGCCGGGGGTCACTCCCCGGCCTTCGTTGAGCGGGCGTCTCGGAAGAGCGGAGTCCCTAACTCAGTTGCGAGTGTCGCCGGGGGTCACTCCCCGGCCTTCGTTGAGCGAGTCAGCGCGGGCCGAGGAGCCAGCATCCCGCGCGTGTGTCGCCGGGGGTCACTCCCCGGCCTTCGTTGAGCGAGCCCAGGGCTGCCGCACCACCTGCTGGGTTACCGCAGGTGTCGCCGGGGGTCACTCCCCGGCCTTCGTTGAGCGTTCCAGCGCGGCGGCCGCGCGGTCAAGCGCAAGCCGGTGTCGCCGGGGGTCACTCCCCGGCCTTCGTTGAGCGCAGGGCGGGAGAAAGGCCACCAGCGCCTGGCGGGGTGTCGCCGGGGGTCACTCCCCGGCCTTCGTTGAGCGCTCACGCTCGCGGGCCTGAGCAACGAGCGCGACGGCGTGTCGCCGGGGGTCACTCCCCGGCCTTCGTTGAGCGGCTGACGCCCTCGACGCCCATGGCGCGCATCCCGCGGGTGTCGCCGGGGGTCACTCCCCGGCCTTCGTTGAGCGTCGTTGTAGTCAGAATCAATGTGATTGTGCGCGCAAGTGTCGCCGGGGGTCACTCCCCGGCCTTCGTTGAGCGATACTGCCATCGTCTACGGAGTAGTGCCACGAGGCCGTGTCGCCGGGGGTCACTCCCCGGCCTTCGTTGAGCGTACTTGCGCTGCAGCACAACTGTTGTGCTGAGCAGGTGTCGCCGGGGGTCACTCCCCGGCCTTCGTTGAGCGTACTTGCGCTGCAGCACAACTGTTGTGCTGAGCAGGTGTCGCCGGGGGTCACTCCCCGGCCTTCGTTGAGCGATCCGGTGGATGGCGCTCCGGGCCGCGATGCCGAGGTGTCGCCGGGGGTCACTCCCCGGCCTTCGTTGAGCGCAATTCAGGAGTGGCCCTCAGGCGGCTGTTCGCGCCGGTGTCGCCGGGGGTCACTCCCCGGCCTTCGTTGAGCGCAGTAGCGTGTGGTCATGCGGTTTCTCCTCGCGGGTGTCGCCGGGGGTCACTCCCCGGCCTTCGTTGAGCGGCCTGGCACTTCACCGTCGATTCTGAGCGCATCGTGTGTCGCCGGGGGTCACTCCCCGGCCTTCGTTGAGCGAGATTCCGCCTAGCCGCTAGTGTTAGGCGGCACCTAGGTGTCGCCGGGGGTCACTCCCCGGCCTTCGTTGAGCGCCGATGATCTGTTCACCCGTCTACTCGCCTTACTGTGTCGCCGGGGGTCACTCCCCGGCCTTCGTTGAGCGCTCACGCTCGCGGGCCTGAGCAACGAGCGCGACGGCGTGTCGCCGGGGGTCACTCCCCGGCCTTCGTTGAGCGGTGTACACGGGCACCACGATCGGCATCGACCCGCCTGTGTCGCCGGGGGTCACTCCCCGGCCTTCGTTGAGCGGTTCTGGCCGACAGGCTCGTAGGTGGGCGGCGTGCGTGTCGCCGGGGGTCACTCCCCGGCCTTCGTTGAGCGGCGCGAGTCAGGTCAGCCGTCGTGATTGGCATTATCGTGTCGCCGGGGGTCACTCCCCGGCCTTCGTTGAGCGGTGTTGCCGAAGAACCAGGGCTGGGCCTGGGGCCAGGTGTCGCCGGGGGTCACTCCCCGGCCTTCGTTGAGCGTTGCCGATGCGGTTGCCGAACATCGTGGTCACGCTGATGGTGTCGCCGGGGGTCACTCCCCGGCCTTCGTTGAGCGTGGACGAAGCGGCCCTCATGCCCCGGTCGTTCGTGGAGTGTCGCCGGGGGTCACTCCCCGGCCTTCGTTGAGCGGGCTGGTCTCGTTCTGGGCGTCATGAAGGAGTACCTGTGTCGCCGGGGGTCACTCCCCGGCCTTCGTTGAGCGGGCCAGCAATGGCGCGTATGCCGGCGGCAAGTACCTGTGTCGCCGGGGGTCACTCCCCGGCCTTCGTTGAGCGCGAGCTGTTCGCTCCCACCTCAAGGTTGTACTCGACGGTGTCGCCGGGGGTCACTCCCCGGCCTTCGTTGAGCGGCCATGGCGATCATGGCGTCGAGGTGCGCGTCGGGTGTCGCCGGGGGTCACTCCCCGGCCTTCGTTGAGCGGGCGGGGGCCGCGCTCCTGGCCTGGCCGCACTCATGTGTCGCCGGGGGTCACTCCCCGGCCTTCGTTGAGCGTGGTTGAGCCCCGACATGACGTTCTCAATCGGCGTCCGTGTCGCCGGGGGTCACTCCCCGGCCTTCGTTGAGCGCGCCCGTCGCGCTGTTCATGAGCAGTCCTGGAGGCGTGTCGCCGGGGGTCACTCCCCGGCCTTCGTTGAGCGCAGGTCGACCTGACGTTGCGCGAGTTGCGCGACGCCCTGTGTCGCCGGGGGTCACTCCCCGGCCTTCGTTGAGCGTCGCCCCAGTCGGCGATGTCGTCTTCGGCCCCGCAGTGTCGCCGGGGGTCACTCCCCGGCCTTCGTTGAGCGGACGCGGCTTCGCAGAAGGCGCGCTCCCATAGGGGTGTCGCCGGGGGTCACTCCCCGGCCTTCGTTGAGCGGAGCCCCAGCACCTGCGCCTCGCCGTTGCCACGCTGGTGTCGCCGGGGGTCACTCCCCGGCCTTCGTTGAGCGGCGTTCACGCCGTCGAACGCGGCTGAGGTGGGGGCGGTGTCGCCGGGGGTCACTCCCCGGCCTTCGTTGAGCGGCCGCTGCGCCGATAGCGCGCCGCGCTCGACAAGTTGTGTCGCCGGGGGTCACTCCCCGGCCTTCGTTGAGCGCCCGGGGTCCAGTCGGCGTCAGGCACCGTGCCCGAGGGTGTCGCCGGGGGTCACTCCCCGGCCTTCGTTGAGCGGGAGGCCAGCGTCCAGCGGTAGGGGTCGCTCGGGTCGTGTCGCCGGGGGTCACTCCCCGGCCTTCGTTGAGCGACGACCTTAACCCAACATACGAAGAGTTGAATGAAGTGTCGCCGGGGGTCACTCCCCGGCCTTCGTTGAGCGGACGCGGCCGCGACGCGCTCATCCATGGCGTCGACGTGTCGCCGGGGGTCACTCCCCGGCCTTCGTTGAGCGCAACGGGGACACCTACGGCCTCGACGACGCCGAGGGCGTGTCGCCGGGGGTCACTCCCCGGCCTTCGTTGAGCGGGAGCATCGAGTGAGATTGCCCTGGAGGCGGGATGAGTGTCGCCGGGGGTCACTCCCCGGCCTTCGTTGAGCGGCCGAGGCCTACGTCGACTACCGCATCCGCCTCGCCGGTGTCGCCGGGGGTCACTCCCCGGCCTTCGTTGAGCGATCTCCCGCAATGGCGAGCCCGCCCAGGTCGCCGACGTGTCGCCGGGGGTCACTCCCCGGCCTTCGTTGAGCGATCGACAACAACACAGGAGGCGGCATCATGGAGCAGGTGTCGCCGGGGGTCACTCCCCGGCCTTCGTTGAGCGGGCATGGCGAGGCAGGGCGCGGCCAGTCGCGGCGAGGGTGTCGCCGGGGGTCACTCCCCGGCCTTCGTTGAGCGGCGGAGGGCCTGGACGAAGCCAGCGTCGCCCTCCAGCGCGTGTCGCCGGGGGTCACTCCCCGGCCTTCGTTGAGCGATCTCTCGCTCTGGCACGCCCGCCCAGGTCGCCGAGTGTCGCCGGGGGTCACTCCCCGGCCTTCGTTGAGCGGCAGAGAAGCGCGTCAGATTCTTCTTGACAGTGTAGTGTCGCCGGGGGTCACTCCCCGGCCTTCGTTGAGCGATCTCTCGCTCTGGCACGCCCGCCCAGGTCGCCGAGTGTCGCCGGGGGTCACTCCCCGGCCTTCGTTGAGCGGTCCGTTCGGCGACCTTGGCGGTTTGGAACAGGCCGGTGTCGCCGGGGGTCACTCCCCGGCCTTCGTTGAGCGTTTAATTCCCAATGGAGGTCCGAGAATGAACACTGGTGTCGCCGGGGGTCACTCCCCGGCCTTCGTTGAGCGGCCCTGGTCCGCCGTCCAGCGCACCGCGCCTTCGGGTGTCGCCGGGGGTCACTCCCCGGCCTTCGTTGAGCGGCAGGAGGGCGTCAACTTCGTCATCCTCAACACGAAGTGTCGCCGGGGGTCACTCCCCGGCCTTCGTTGAGCGACCACTTGACAGGGCCATCCAAATCACCCGACCTGCGGTGTCGCCGGGGGTCACTCCCCGGCCTTCGTTGAGCGGATGTTCGGCAATCGGAAGGAGTTTTTGGTATGACCGGTGTCGCCGGGGGTCACTCCCCGGCCTTCGTTGAGCGGTGAACTCGACGCTGTCGGGCGCGACCTGAACGCCGGTGTCGCCGGGGGTCACTCCCCGGCCTTCGTTGAGCGGAAGGGCCGTCACCTGCCGTGCGCTCGGGCTCAGCTAGTGTCGCCGGGGGTCACTCCCCGGCCTTCGTTGAGCGGCTCAGGCCCCAGCACAGGGCCCATACGCGCACGCCGGTGTCGCCGGGGGTCACTCCCCGGCCTTCGTTGAGCGCTGCTCCTCGCGCCACGCCTCGAACCGCTCCTGACGTGTCGCCGGGGGTCACTCCCCGGCCTTCGTTGAGCGTGGGCGGCGCTGTGGCCGCCCTCGATGCTCACGGGGGTGTCGCCGGGGGTCACTCCCCGGCCTTCGTTGAGCGCACGAGCGCGGGTCGGCAGCCGTGACCATGTCCCCGTGTCGCCGGGGGTCACTCCCCGGCCTTCGTTGAGCGGGGTCGTTGTTCGGGGCCATCGCGGGCGACGCCACGTGTCGCCGGGGGTCACTCCCCGGCCTTCGTTGAGCGTCGGGCGGGCCGATCACGGTCACGGTGCCTACGGAAGGTGTCGCCGGGGGTCACTCCCCGGCCTTCGTTGAGCGTTCGGCCGCGAGGCGGCGCCGGTCATGGCGAACGCCGTGTCGCCGGGGGTCACTCCCCGGCCTTCGTTGAGCGATGTCGGCGATGGCGGGGAGCTCGAGGGCCACAGGTGTCGCCGGGGGTCACTCCCCGGCCTTCGTTGAGCGGAGTGGGACCCGGTGAAGGCGTCGATGGGAAAGGACGTGTCGCCGGGGGTCACTCCCCGGCCTTCGTTGAGCGGTGTAGATCGAGGCAAGCGTATCAGCAGCACCGTTGTGTCGCCGGGGGTCACTCCCCGGCCTTCGTTGAGCGCGGCGTGCTGACGGGTCGAGGCGGCCTTGTGGTCCTGTGTCGCCGGGGGTCACTCCCCGGCCTTCGTTGAGCGCGCGACGGGAGAGCTTGGTAGCTCTACGGGGAGCGTAGGTGTCGCCGGGGGTCACTCCCCGGCCTTCGTTGAGCGCACGCGTCGACGAAGCCGTGGCGTTCATCGAGGGGTTGTGTCGCCGGGGGTCACTCCCCCGGCCTTCGTTGAGCGACGATGCCGTTCGCGCCTGGCGCCAGGGCGGCGCCGTGTCGCCGGGGGTCACTCCCCGGCCTTCGTTGAGCGATCTGGACCACAGGCGGCAGGCTCGCGAACTGCAGGGGTGTCGCCGGGGGTCACTCCCCGGCCTTCGTTGAGCGGGCGAGCCCGAAGGCGTGAAGGTGTCCCTGACGCTCGTGTCGCCGGGGGTCACTCCCCGGCCTTCGTTGAGCGACGACATCGACTGGCCCGCCCCCGTGCCCGTTCACCGCGTGTCGCCGGGGGTCACTCCCCGGCCTTCGTTGAGCGACCGAGGCGCAGCTGGCGCGGCCCATCCCCATCGCGCGTGTCGCCGGGGGTCACTCCCCGGCCTTCGTTGAGCGCTCACAGGTTCTCGCTATGTGCGCCAGTCGACCTGTGTCGCCGGGGGTCACTCCCCGGCCTTCGTTGAGCGAGGGAAGACGCCTGGTCCGTTGATGCCGACCACCGGGGTGTCGCCGGGGGTCACTCCCCGGCCTTCGTTGAGCGCGGGATGTCGGCTTCCTCGGCCTTGCCAACCAGGAGTGTCGCCGGGGGTCACTCCCCGGCCTTCGTTGCCTTGCTTCAGCGCCTGGCTTCACCGTAGCCGCACCCGCGAGGGGCGGCGTTTGAAGGCGAGCGTGAGGGGGAAGATAATGGCAGGGGCGCCGAAGTGGCGGAACAGGCAGACGCGCTACGTTCAGGGCGTAGTGCCCCTTGTGGGCGTGTGAGTTCAAATCTCACCTTCGGCACCAAATCACGTGCGCCAGTAGCTCAGTGGATAGAGCGCTACCCTGCGGAGGTAGAGGTCAGAGGTTCGAATCCTCTCTGGCGTACCACCTGAATCGCCGCGCATACACGCTCCCGCGATCGCGGCGCGATGCGCCGGCCTCAGGCCTCACGGAAGATCTCCGGCAATCGGCGTACGCGTTCCCACGGTTTCAGCGCGTGCACAGCGCAAGGCCGCGCGACCCACAGCCACGCTGTCACACGCGGTGAGGCGGCGCACGGACTCAGGAGACAGGCGCCAAGCCTCCGTCGGCGAGGCGAAGGCGTTGGCTGGGAGGCGCCGGGCGCGAGGCGGACTGCCCCGCTGACCGCTAGTCGTCGTCGGTGAGGGTGATGGCGTTGCCGGGGCAGACGCGGACCGCGTCCTCGGCGTCTTCGATCTGATCGCCCGTGGGCTCTTCCACGATGACGGTGGGAAAGCCGTCATCGCGCGCGCTGAACAGTTCGGCGTGGTAGGTCGAGCACTCCGCCGCCTTGATGCAGCGGTCGAGATTCACGGAGAGTTTCATCGCATCCTCCTGCAGATGGCGAACTGGCGTGGGGCCTGCGGGGACGATTATATCGGGCGCGGGCGGCGGGAGCGCGAACGGGGACGCTTGACGCGCCTCCCCGAGGCTTCCACGATGCGGGCGAGGCGCCGCTGCGCCAGACCGAACGCCGGTCGCGGGAGGACAGCATGGAGCGAGACTACGACGTCGCCGTCATCGGCTCGGGGGCGGCGGGCCTGGCCGCGGCGGTGACGGCCGCGGATTCGGGCGCGAGCGTGATCGTGCTGGAGGCGGACGACAAGGTGGGGGGCTCCTCACGCCTCTCGGGAGGGCACTTTTACGCAGCGGGCACGAGCGTCCAGCGCGAGGCGGGCATCCTCGATGACACGCCGGACGACATGTTCAGCTACTACATGACGCTCAATCAGTGGAACGTGGAGCCGGCGGTGGCGCGCACGTACTGCGACAGCGCGGCGCCCACGCTGGAGTGGCTGCGCAGCCTGGGCGTGGAGTACAAGCCGGAGCGGGTCTACATCTCGGGCATCGATACGGTCCCGCGGGGCCATCCGCCGGAGGGCGAGGGGCTGGCGGTGGTTCGGACGCTGGATTCGGAACGCATCAAGCGGGGAGTGGACCTGGCCCTCGTGACACGCGCGGACCGGCTGATCGAGGAGAACGGCGAGATCGTGGGGGTGGCCGCGGGCGATCAGGAGGTGCGTTGCGGGGCGGTGGTGATCGCCACGGGCGGGTTCGGACACAACAAGGAGTTCATCGAGAAGTACTGGCCGGACGCGCACGAGCAGGGCGAGGGCGTCTGGGCGATCTCGGGGCCCAAGGCGATGGGCGACGGGATCACGCTGGGCGAGCAGGCGGGGGCGACGCTGGGCGGGTACAACCGCGGGTTGCTGCTGCTGACGCCGGGGTTTACGAAGGATCTGGAGGTGGCGGTTCCGCCATGGGTCATCCTCGTGAGCCGTGAGGGGCGGCGATTCGCCAGCGAGATGGCGCCGTACACCGTGATGGCGGGGCTCTTCAAGCGGAACGGGGGCATGGCCTACGCGATCTTCGATGAGGCCGCAAGGCTGGAAGCGGACGCGACGCCGGTTGGTCCGAGCTGGACCGCGGAAAACCTGCTGGCGCGCGCGGAGAGCGGGGAAGTGCTGCGCGCGGAGACGCTCGAGGAGCTGGCGGGGCTGTGCAAGATCAACGCGGCGCCGCTGGCGGGGACGGTTCAGAAGTACAACGCGGACTGCGCGAAGGGCGTGGACACCGCCTACTTCAAGCCGATGGGGCTGCGGGCAATCGAGACGCCGCCGTTCTACGCGGTCGAGGTGCGACCGGCGATCATTGCGTGGACGGGGTGCGGGCTGCGGGTGGATTCCGATACGCATGTGATCGCAAGCACCGAGCTGCCGATCGAGAACCTGTTCGCGGCGGGCGAGGCGATGGGCACACTGCACGGCGATCGCTACATCGGCGGGGGCGGCTCATACGGGCCAGCGGTCACCTTCGGGCGCATCGCGGGGCGGAACGCGGCGGCCGCGGCGGCGAGGGGCGCGGGGCTGATGGAGTAGGCCGCCCCCGGACGGGAGACCGGCGCGCCCCCGGGGCGGGTAGGATGGTTGCGTACGAGACGCGCAGGAGGCCCGCCATGCCACCACCGCTCACGGTTCACGGCGTACCGGTCATCGACATCGACAGCCACTACACGGAGCCGCCTGACCTGTGGACTTCGCGGGCGCCCGCTTCCTACAGGGAACGTGTCCCGCGCGTGCAGCCCGATGCGAGGGGACGCGCGCGCTGGGTGGTCGACGGGGATGTGGATTTCGGCCCGATGGGCTTCACGGTGGTCAACAAGGACGGCGAGAAGGCGTACGGGCTGATCAGCCTGACGGACTTCGATGAGATGAGCGACGCGGCGAGTTATCCGAAGCCCCGGCTGCAGATGCTTGACCGGCTCGGCATCTCACAACAGATCATCTATCCGAACGTGGCCGGCTTCGGCAGCAACCGCTTTATGTCGCTTGAGGACGCCGAACTCCGGAACGTCTGCGCGCGGGTGTACAACGACGCCATCATCGAGTTGCAGCAGGCGGGGGAGGGGCGCTTGTTTCCGCAGGCGCTGACGCCGTTCTGGGACATCGATGCGTGCGTGCGCGAGATCCGGCGGGTGACGGACGCGGGCGTCACGGGCATCACCATGACGGACACGCCGGAGGCGTTTGAGTTGCCGCACCTGCATGACCCGCACTGGGACCCGCTGTGGTCGACGTGCCAGGAGCTGGGCGTCCCCGTGAACTTCCACATAGGTTCGGGAAACGATCTCGGCGGACAGATGGTCTGGGGCGGGTACGGACCCCAGCGTTTCCTCGCGACGATCAGCGTCGCCCTGTTCATGGCGCAGTGCAAGACGATCATGAATCTGATTTTCAGCGGGCTGCTGGACCGCTACCCGAGGCTGAACTTCGTCTCCGTGGAGAGCGGGATTGGCTGGATTCCGTTCCTGCTGGAGGCGATGGAATGGCAGTACGATGAGACGATCCCGACGGAACGCGAGGGACTGAGCCTGCGGCCGAGGGAGTACTTCCAGCGGCAGGTGTACGCCTCGTTCTGGTTCGAGCAGTGGGGACCGCTGCATGCGATCGAGGAACTGGGGGAGGACAACGTTATGTTCGAGACGGACTTCCCGCACCCGACCTGCCTCTACCCGGAGACGCACACGCGCATCTCGAAGACGCTGGAGCAGCTGGATCCGGCGGTGCGGCGGAAGGTGCTGCACGACACCGCGGCGCGGGTCTATAACCTGCCCGCGATCGGCTAGCGGCGGGCGGCGCCGGCAAAGGCCTCGGCGGCCTTCGCCTCTTCCTCGGGCACGCCGTCGATGAGGACGAGCGAGCGGCCCGGGTAGGCGGGGACGCGCGGGCCGGGGAGGACGGCGCCGGTCAGGTTCACGGGGTCGACGGCGCTCACGACGACGCGCTCGCCGGCGGCTGCTTCGTTGCGGACGCGGCGAAGTTGCTCGACGGCCTCGATGAGCGCGTACTGCTCGCCGACGACGCCGGAGACGAAGCGTCCGCCGCGCACATCGCCGCGCGCCTCCATCGTGCGGAGCGCGCGCAGGACGCTGCGCCAGGGGAGCGTAAAGCGCTCGTGCCGGGCGAGGTCGCGGAAGACGACGCCGTAGCGTTCGAGGAGGACGCTGGCGACGAGGGCGGCGAGCTCATCCTGGCGGGCGGGATCGGCGGGCGGCGCCTCGACGAGCGCCCAGCGCCCGGGGGGGCCGCCGAGCACGAGTCCGAGGCGGTAGCTGGAAAGGGGCCGGCGGGCGGCGGGGCGGCGCCGGCCAGAGGAGGAGCGGGCGAATATCTTGCGTACGCCCTCGAAGCCGTCGGAGGCGACGAGGCCGGCGGCGATGAGCTCGCGGAGGGTGTCCTCGGTCTGGCTGGCGAGTTGCCCCGTCTCGCGCACGAGTTCGTCGAAGAAGAGGGCGCCGCGTTCGCGCAGGAGATCGACGATGGCGGAGGCGGCGCCGGGCGGGGGCAGGACACCCTCGGGACGATCGAAGCGGGCGGCGGCGAGGAGCGCGGGGAACGCGCGGCGGGCGACGAGGGTGATGGGGGTGGCGCGGGTGGCGGGGGCGGGGCGGGCGGCGCCGTCCGCGGACGAGGCCGGACGGCGGGCGCCGAGGCGGGCCCAGGCGATCTCGCCGGCGAGGCACAGTTCATCAAGCCAGGCGGGATCGTAGTCGCGGACGCGCGCGCGCAGGAGGTCGTCCTCCCAGGAGCCAGCGGGCGCCTCGAAGCCCTGCAGCCGTTCGAGGGCGCGGCGCAGGCCGGGACGTCCGCCATAGGCGGCGCCCGGGGCGAGGCCCTGCCAGCGGGTAAGGAAGCGCATGTAGTCAGCGCGGGAGACGGGCGCGACGGCCTTGCGCAGCCCTTCGAGGGTGTAGCGGTGAATGCGGGCGAGCAGGCGGCGATCGCAAAACTCATCGGCGAGCGCGTTGGGGGTGAAGCGTCCGCGGAGGAGGTGGCCGGCGGCTTCGGCCGCGCGAAGACCGTAGTCCGCGTCCTTTTCGGTTAACCCGACGCGCTGGGCGAGATCGCGCGCGGCAAGGGGGCCAAGACACTCGGTGTGGCCACGAACGAGGGCGAGGCGCGCGGCCTCACGATCCTCGACTTCCAGAAGGGCGTGGGCGGGGATGGAGGGAGTGGGGAGCGCGATTTCGGGGAAGAGGAGACGGATGGCGGGGAAGTTCTCGACGGCGAACCAGAATTCGCGTTCGTCGAGGCGCAGGCGCGCGGCTCGACCAGCCCCCTCCAGCGCATCGAGCCACTCACGCCACGAAGGCGCGTACTCCCCGCCGAGCAGGATGAAGCCGAGCAGGGCGTCGTGGACCTCTTCCGCGTCGCGGGGCTCAGGCCAGGCTTCCTCACGCACGCGGGCGATGGCGTCGGGGCTGAGAGCGGCGAGGTCGCGGGCGGATTCGGGGAGGGTGCGGCGGAGGGTGACGGCGCGGGTGCGGCGTTCCTCGATGGGGGCGTCGTCGAGGTAGGTGTAGGGGCGGCCGCTGACGATCTCGTGGGCCATGGGGGAGGGCTCGACGGTGTCGATGGCGTGGAGGCGGATGGCGCCCTCCTCGATGCGGCTGAGGACATCGCGGAGGCCGCGCACGTCCATCGCTTCGTAGAGGCAGTCGTCGCGGGTCTGCCGCATGAGGGGGTGGTCGGGGAGGCTGAGGGGGGCGTCGAGATGTTCCTGACAGCCAACCTGGGCGGGGAAGACGGCGGCCATGAGATCATCGCCGCGCATGCGCTGGAGGAAGGGGGGCACGCGCTTGCCGTTGCGCTGGCGGGGAATGGCGAGGGCGCGGGAGGCGTTCCAGCGCCAGCGGGTGGGGAACAGGGGAATGTAGAAGATGGACTTCTCGACGAGGGTCGCGGCGTTGCCGGGCTTCACCCAGGAGAAGGCCTCGGCGAGGGGCCAGGAGTGCTGGGGGCCGGAGGAGAGAAGGATGGCGTCGTCGTTGGCGGCCGCCTGCAACTCGAAGTCGAAGGTCGTGCAGAACTGCTTGCGCAGGGCGAGACCCCAGGCGCGGTTCACGCGCGCGCCGAAGGGGGCGTGGACGACGAGCTGCATGCCCCCCGAATCGTCGAAGAAGCGTTCGAACACAACGTCGGTGTCGGAGGGGACGACGCCGAGGCCATCGCGGGTGGCGCGCACGTAGTCGACCATCTGACGGGCGCCGCTTTCGCTGAGGCTGCACTCCTCGTGAAGGCGCTGTACGAGGGCTTCGGGAGCGTCGAGGCCGTCCGCGATCTCGCGGCGGAGGCGCCCGGCCTCCTCGGAGAGCTCGATGGTGCGGCCGGGGGCTTCGCCGAGCCAGAAGGGCACGGTGGGGGGCGCGCCGTGGGCGTCGACGACGCGCACGACGCTCTGCTCGACGCGCGTGATGCGCCATGAGGTTGACCCAAGCAGGAAGATGTCGCCGGCGGCGCTTTCCATCGCGAAGTCCTCGTTGACGGAACCGACGGGGATGTCCTCGGGCTCGGCGACCACGCGGTAGTCGCCCATTTCCGGTATGACGCCGCCATTGTTGAGCGCGGCGAGGCGGGCGCCGCGGCGGCCACGAACAACGCCGTTGATGCGGTCGCGGTGGATCAGGGGCGGGGCGGAGCCGGGGCCGTCGCCGATGCCGGCGGCGAGCATCCCGACGATCTCGTCGAAGCGCTCGCGGTCGAGGCTGGCGAAGGGCGCGGCTTCACGCACGAGTTCGTAGAGGGCGTCCTCCGACCATGGCTCGCAGGCGGTTTCGGCCACGATCTGCTGGGCGAGGACATCAAGGGGGGCGTCAAGGGGGGAGATGCGGTCGAGGCGGCCGGCGCGAACGGCGCGGACGAGGGCGGAGCACTCAAGGAGCTCATCGCGGGTAGTGGGGAAGAGGCGGCCGTGGGGGCGCAGGCCGAGGGCGTGACCGGAACGGCCGATGCGCTGCAACAGGGTGGCGATGCTGCGGGGTGAACCGACCTGACAGACGAGGTCGATGGCGCCGATATCGATGCCCAGCTCGAGGGAGGCGGTGGCGACGAGGGCGCGGAGTTCGCCCGCCTTGAGGCGCTGCTCGACGTGCAGGCGGCGCTCTTTCGCGATGCTGCCGTGGTGGCTCGCGACGGCGTCTTCGCCGAGGCGTTCGGCGAGCTCCCCGGCGACGCGTTCGGAGAGGGCGCGGGTATTCACGAAGACAAGGGTCGTGCGGTGTTCAACGATGAGCTCGGCGAGGCGGTCGAAGATGTCGCCCCACTGTTCCTTCGGCGGGACCGCTTCGAGGTCGCTGGGAGGCGTCTCGACGTGGAGTTCGAGATCGCGCTGGTGGCCGCAGTCGACGATCGAGGCGGATCCGCCGGCGCCGGCGAGGAACCCCGCGATCAGCTCGATGGGGCGCTGGGTGGCGGAGAGGCCGATGCGGACGGGCGGGGCCTCGGCGAGGCGGTCGAGGCGCGCGAGGGTGAGGGCGAGGTGGCTCCCGCGACGGTCGCGCGCGAGGGCGTGGATCTCGTCGATGATGACGGTACGGACCGCGCGCAGGTTCTCGCGGCTGCGCTCGGCGGTGACGAGCAGGAAGAGGGACTCAGGGGTGGTCACGAGGATATGGGGCGGGCGCCGCGTCATGGTCTGGCGGGCGGAGGGGGGCGTATCGCCGGTGCGGACCGCGCTGGTGATGGGCGGGAGGTCGTAGCCCATCTCGCGGGCGAGGGCGCGAATCTCGGCAAGCGGCTCTTCGAGGTTGCGCTGGATGTCGTTGCTGAGAGCCTTGAGGGGAGAGACGTACACGATGCGCGTGGCGTCCTCGAGAGCGCCGGCCTCAGCCTCGCGGATGAGCTGGTCAACGCCAACGAGGAAGGCGGCGAGCGTCTTGCCGGAGCCGGTGGGGGCGGCAATGAGCGTGGTCTGGCGGGCGTGGATGCGGGGCCAGCCCCCGGACTGGGCGTCCGTAGGATGGGCGAAGCGGCGCTCGAACCACGCCTGCACAACGGGGTGGAAGGCCGCAAGCGGCCCTTCCGGGGGAGGGGAAGCGGCGGCGGGGTCTCGCTCGAACATTCGTGCGGGTGATGGTAGCGGACTGGAACGCTATCCGCTCGCCCTTGCGCGCCGATTTTGGGGATTGGGCCGCGAGGGAGCGCGGGAGCGGAACGGAGCGCTAGGTCGCCGCCTCCTCGAAGAGCTGGAAGAGAACCCCGTTCGTATCGCGCGGCGAGAGGAAGACGTTGCGCTTCCAGCGCTCCCCGCTGACGCCCCCGGGGGGCTCGATGTTCTCGGCCGCGAGGGCTTCGAGGGCGCGATCGATGGACTCGACCTCGCAGGAGACGTGGTGAAGGCCGCGTCCGCGCCGCGCGAGGAAGTCCTGAAGGAAGCCTTCCTCACCAAGGGGTTCGAGGATTTCGAGCTTGAGCTCGGTGTTGGGGATGCTCATGAGGCAGCCCTTGTAGCCCTGGGCGGGCGCTTCCCAGCGGCGCTCGACTTCCATGCCGAAGACGCGCTCCTGCCAGGCGGCCTGCGCTTCGAGGTTGGGGGAGGCGAGCGAGACGTGGTCAAGGCGGCGGAAGCCGACGGCGCCGGCGCCGCCGTGCGTACCGTTCACCTCGCGGTTGCGCTTGGGCTGGTAGAGCTGCCAGAGAACGCCGCCGCTCTCGCGGGGATGGATGTACGCCATCCACCACATCGTGTCCTCGCTGACGCCGCCGAAGGGGGCGACGCCGAGACGTTCGAGTTCGGCGACAGCCTCTTCGATGTCGGGAACCTGCACGGTAAGGTGGTGAAGCCCGGGGCCGCGCTGGTCAAGGAAGCGCTGGACGAAGCTCTTGGGGCCGTCAGGCTGGAGCAGTTCCCATTCGACGCGCGTGTTGCGGATGCGGCAGACGCAGCCCTCGAAGGGCGTCCCCGGACTGGCGTTGAACTGCCGCAGGAAGCGGAAGCCGAAGAGGCGCTCGAAGCGATCGCGCTGCTCGCGCCAGTCATGGGCGGCCATGCTGATGTGATCGAAGCGGGTAAGGGTGAGCACGAATCCCCCGGCGGCGAGTATGTGGGGCGGTATGGTAGGAAGGCGGGAGCGGGCGGGCAACGATGGGAGTACAGCGAGCCACGATCGTGGCGAATCCACGGGCGCGGGGAATGCGCCGCTTCGACCAGGCGGATGCGCTGCGACGCCTTGAGGCGCGCGGCTTCGAGGCCCGCCTTGAGCTGCCGGACTCGCCGGCGGGGACGGCGGCGGCGGCGCGGGCGGCGGCGGAACGCGGCGACGCCTTCGTGTTCGCGCTCGGCGGGGACGGGACCGTGCGGCTGGCGGCGGGAGCGCTGGCAGGGTCTGCGTCTGCGCTGGCGGTGCTGCCAGGGGGGACGGCGAACGTCTGGGCGAAGGAAGCGGGCATCCCCCGGAACCTGTCAAAGGCGCTCGACGCGCACCTCGACGGACAGCAGGCGCCGATGGATCTGGGGCGCGCGAACGGCGAGGCCTTCCTGCTGATGGCGGGCATCGGGTGGGACGCCCAAATCGCGGCCACGGTATCGCCCGCGCTGAAGCGGCGGCTGGGCGTGCTCGCATACGTGCTGCATGGCGTTCCCATGCTGCCCCGCCTCCGCACGACGGAGATCGCGTGGTCAGCCGGGGAGCAGGCGGCAGTGGAACGGGTGGGGCTGATCGTGGTGAGCAACACACGGCTCTACGGGGGCATGCTCAGGTTCGCGCCGGAGGCGAACGCGCGTGACGGAGCGCTGGACGTCTGCCTCTTCGCCCCGGGGAGCGCGGCGGACGCGATCGGGCACGCGTTGAAGGTAGTCGCGCGGCGGCATCCGGGGGCGGCGGGCGTGCGCACGCTGCAGACGCCGCGCTTCGAGGTGGCGACGCCGGGGATACCGGTCCAGCTCGACGGGGATGTAGCCGGGGAGACGCCAGTGACGCTCACGGTCGAACCGCAAGCCCTGAAGGTGAGCGTGCCAGCGGGCCCGCTGACGGCGACGTTACGGGGGACGGGAGGGGCTACTCGCCCTCGAAGCGGCTGATGGCGCCGCCCATCACGACGAAGCGGCCGCTGGCGCTCGTCAGGACATCACGCACGCGGTCGGGGTCGGCGGTCGTGACGATGACCTGCTGGAAGATATCGAAGGAGTCGAGAACGCCATGGCGGCGCTGCTCATCGAGTTCGCTGAGGACGTCATCAAGGAGGACGACCGGTTCATCCCCGAGGCAGGTTTGAATGTAGGCGGCCTCGGCGAAGCGAAGGGAGAGGGCGGCGGTGCGGAGTTGGGCGCGAGAGGCGAACGAGGCGGCGGCGAGGCCATCGATGAGCACCTCCACATCGTCGCGGTGGGGGCCGAAGAGGGTGACGCCGGCGCCGACTTCGCGGGAGCGGCCAGCGTCGAGGGCGTCCAGCATGCGCCGCGTCCACTCCGCTTCATCGATGGGGAGGCCGTCCCCGGCGCTCTCGCCAAGGGCTGGTTTGTAGGTGAGGTCGATGGCCTCGACATCATCGCTGAGGCGGCCCATCTGTTCGCGGGCGTAGGGCACGAGCAGGCCAAGGGCGTCGGCGCGGCCTTTCATGATGAGCCCGCCGGCGTGCGCGAGCTCCTGGTTCCAGAAGCCGAGTTCGGAAGGCGCGGCCTCGCGGGACTGGATGCGCTTCAGCAACCCGTTCCGCTGCTGGAGGACGCGCTGGTAGCGCTGCATGGCGCGCAGGTAGCCGCGATCGACCTGCGAGGCCATCATGTCGAGGTAGCGGCGGCGGAGGATGGGGGGGCCGGCGACGACCTCGATGTCGAGCGTGGTGAAGAGGACGGCGGCGAGCTCCCCGACGGCGTCGGAGGCGCGCTTGGGCAGGCCGTTGATGCGAACGCGCTTGCCCGCGCGCTGATTCTCGCCGCCACGCCCAACGACGGCGACTTCAAGGTTGAGGCGACCGGCGGCGCGCTGGACCTCCGCCTGGAGGCGGGCGACGGGAATCCCGGAGTCAGGCGCCTCACGCCGCACGAGGTCGGAATCGCTGCTGGCGCGGCTGGAGCGGAGGGTGGAGAGCAGGTAGACGGCTTCGAGCAGGTTGCTCTTGCCCTGGGCGTTTTCGCCAACGAAGAGGTTGAGCCCGCGGTCGAGGGTCAGGTCGACCTGGGCGTAGTTGCGGAAGTTGGCGAGATGCAGATTCGTGATGTACACGGGCGTACCCGGCGCTGCCCTGTGCGGCGCGCACGGAGGACTAGTATAAAGCCTCAATTGGGCATAGTTATGTCCGCTTTGCCCACAGGCGAGCGGGGAAACTGCTCACACGCCTACGCATTCGCCGAATCGTGGTTATAATGCCGCCGCAGAACAGAAACGTGTGGGTAGGCAGATGAAGGTCCAGGTACTGCAGGAGAATCTCCAGCGAGGGCTCGGGGTCGTGGGGCGCGCCGTCGCCACTCGATCGACGCTGCCCATCACATCGAATGTCCTGATGGCGACGGACGGGGGCCGGCTGCGGCTCTCGGCGACCGATATCGACATCTCCATCAGCACATGGATCGGGGCGAAGATCGAGGAGGAGGGGGCAACAACCGTTCCCGCGCGGCTGATTACCGACTTCGTCGGCCAGCTGCCGCCAGCGACGGTTTCCATCGAAGTCCCGGAGCGCACGCGCCAGGCGAAACTGGAGTGCGCGCGCACGGAATCGACCGTCAACACCATGGACGCGGAGGACTTCCCGCGGATCACGACGATCGAGGAAGGGCCGTCGATCGAGCTGGATGCGGCAACGCTGCGGCGCACGATCGATCGGGTGGAGTTCGCGGCAGCGGCGGACGACTCACGCCCCGTGATCACCGGCGTGAACATCAAGGGCGATGAGGGCAAGCTGACGTTCGCGGCCTCGGACGGATTCCGGCTTGCGGTCTCGGACATCGAGCTGGGGGCGCAGCAGACGTTCCCGCTGGCGGACCTGAACCTGATCGTGCCAGCGCGCGCGCTGCGGGAGGTGGCGCGCCTGATCGGTGACGGGGCATCACCGGTGGAGTTGCGCGTGAACGAGAAGCAGACGCAAGTGCAGTTTTCGATGACGGACGTTGAGTTGGTGGCGCAGCTGATCCCGGGCGCCTTCCCGAACTACAACCAGCTCATCCCGAGCGAATACAACACCGCGACGATGGTCGATGTGGACGATTTCATGCGGGGAGCGCGCATCGCTGCTATCTTCGCGCGAGACGGAAGCGGCATCGTGCGGCTGCAGGTGGAGCCGGCGGGGGATGGTTCTTCGGGAAAGCTGGTCATCAACGCGCGTGCGGACGAGGTAGGGGACAACACGGGCGAGATCGACGTGAAGGTGGACGGGGAAGCGGCGAAGATCGCGTTCAACAGCCGGTATCTGGCGGACGTTCTGAGCGTTCTGGAGGGGGAGGTCCGTCTGGAGACGACGAGCCCCTCCAGCCAGGGTGTCTTCCGCCCGGCGGGCGATGACGCCTACGTGCACGTCGTCATGCCGATGTTCGTTCAATGGTGAGCGGACCATCATCAACCCCGCACTGTTTATCCCGCTCTTCGCACGCCTAACGCTTCGACCTCGGGGGATGCGTTCGCTTCGGGGGCGGGGATTTCAGTACGGGAACGCTCACACACTCCCTCTAATCACTCGCCAATGGGCGCCTCAAGCCCTGCAGCGATGAAGATGAGCGTCAGGCCCGCGCTCGAGGCCGCAGCCGCCGCGATGAGCGTGGATGGACACGTAGCCGGGGGTGTCGCAGGCGTCCACGCTCGAGGCGTCCATGGTGGAGGATCCGGATTCATCGCTCGGAGCACCCACGCTGCCACGAACAGACCTATGGTGAGGAGAAAATAAACGGGAAGGAGATATGCACTGGCCTCGCCATACGTAAGAACCCGCTCGACGCTCGCAGATCCAAAGACAGGGATGCTCAAAAAGACAATGCCCGCGAACACAGCGGCCGCCCCAAGGGCGCCTGCCAGGGTCGCGAACACGCGAGGGTACAGACTAATCCCGATGAACACCGCGCCCGCAGTCAGCAGGGCGCCTAACCCCCGAAGGCCCCACCGCACACCCTCTGGAAGCCCACCTCCCACAGTATCCCCCCTGTAGGCAAATCTAACATAGCCATGGCCAGCCGAATAAATCCCATCTCCTACGGCTTCAACTTCATCATCTTCGACCCCGCCCTCGCCATAGCCATTCTCATAAACCTCATCTACGAAATACACCTCCTCTACGACCTCCAAGTCACGCAGGATATCCTCCGTCAACCTGTCTGTATCTCGAGGACCGCCAAATGTCCATGCCCAATACGCCACCAACCCATACAGCACTGCTACCGTGAGCAGCGGAAGATATGGCCCCACACGACGTCTGTGGAGTGAGGCGACCCATCCGAGCCGGCGGCGCGCCAGCACGCCCGCGACGGCCGCGAGGGGAACGACAACCAGCTCAATCCCGGCGCGTTCGGAACCGTACGTATCAAGCGCGAGAGGGCTCAGTATTCCACTACCTACCCAAAAAGTGAGTGCCAACATAAGCAGCAACGCAGCGACGAGGCCGATCAGCACGACCATCCCCACCACGTTGATAGCTCGCTGCGCAGACTGCGTCACAACCTGTCAGCTTACCACACGAGAGCAGGCAGGAGTACCCCAGATGGGGCTATCGTCAGCGGGGCGGGAAACAGAAGTTCTGTGCTATACTTGTCCCGAGCCCTCTCGGCGATTCGCGGGCGAGGGCGGTCAGAGGGGATGGAGACGCGTGCGACTACGTCGGCTTGCGTGGTTAAGCCTGCTCCTTTCGGTAAGCCTGCTGGTCGTGGCGTGTGGAGGTGAAGATGCTGACATTGTCAGTACTGCTACGACCACCAGCGCAGGAGAGGGCGCACATCCCCCCAGACAGCGTGAGGCGCGCCCTCATTCAGGAACTGCTACCACCATCAGCGCCGGGGGCGCTCATACTTGCGGGATCAGAATTGACGGTACCCTGGCTTGTTGGGGCCACGATGACTTCGGCAAGGCCACACCACCGACTGGTCGCTTCACCGCCGTCAGCGCTGGGATTGGGCATACCTGCGGGATCAGAACTGACGGTACCCTGGCTTGCTGGGGTAACGATGATTTTGACCAGCTCTCGCCACCGACTGGCCCTTTCACCACCGTCACCGTCGGACTGGTTCACACCTGTGGAATCACGGCCGCCGGACACCCTCTTCTGCCGGAAACCCTACTCTGTTGGGATGGACCCATCAGTGAGTCGACTCCGCAGGACCACGGGTTTATCGCCATCAGCACCGGGATTGGGCACGCTTGCGGAATCAAGACCGACACAGCTCTGGACTGCTGGGGGCGCGACGTTGAAGGGAATGGCGTGACATCGCCGCCAAGTGGTTCCTTTACTGCTGTCAGCGCAGGCGGTGTACACAACTGCGGAATCAGAGGCGATGATACCGTGACCTGCTGGGGCAAAAATGACTCTGGCCAGTCCTCGCCGCCAAATGGCCACTTCATCGCCATCAGCGCAGGGGGTATTCATACCTGCGGGATCAGAGCCGATGACGCCGTGACCTGCTGGGGCAACGATGAATATGGCCAGTCCTCACCGCCAAATGGCCACTTCATCGCCATCAGCGCAGGACTTGGACATACCTGCGGGATCAGAGCCGACGGTACCCTGGCCTGCTGGGGCAGGAATGAATACGGTGAATCTACACCCCCTACTGGTCGCTTCCTCGCTAAGTAACTATCTCTCTACAGCCTGGAGGTAACATCCAGCAGTATCTACGCAAACGATCATATTTTCGCCTACTCACTCTCCAAATATCCCCGCATAGACGAAAAAGAACGTCAGGCCCGCGCTCCAGGCCGCAGACGCCGCGATGAGCACGGGCGGACATATGGCCGGGAGTGTAGCGGACGTCCACGCCCGCGGCGTCCATAGCGGAGGATTCGGATTCCTCACTCGGAGCGCCAACGAAGCTGCCAACAGGCCCAGAGTTAGCCCCACGGTTAGAGGCCAGCCGAAAAGAGTATACTCATCGGAGTGCCCGGAATACACGGAATACACGAGAGCCTGCTCAACTGCAGCGGAGCCGAAGATGAGACTGCTGAGAAAGACAACGCCTGCGGACACAGCAGTCGCCCCCAAGGCTCCGGCCAGTGTCGCGAACACGCGAGGATACAGACTAATCCCCACAAACATCACGCTTGCAGATATCACAGCTCCTGATACCCGCAACACACCCCTCAGCTCTTCATTATCGGGAAGTTCATATATCCATACCCAGTACAATGCCAACCCAAGCAGTACTGCTGCCGTAAACAGCGGCAGATACGGTCCCACGCGACGCGTGTGGAGCGAGGCGAACCACTCAATCCGGTGGCGCGCCAGCACGCCTGCGATGGCAGCGACAGGGATAACAAACAGTTCGATCCCGGCGCGTTCGGACCCGTACGCATCAAGCGCGAGAGGGCTGAGTATCCCACGATTGGCCCAAAGAATGAGTAGCCACAACCAAAGCAGCAGCACAGCGGCGAGGCCGATAAGCGCGACCATCCCCACCACGTTGATGGCTCGCTGCGTAGATTGCGTCATGTCTTGGCGCCATCGAGTATAACGGAGAGCGTCAGGCGCCTTGCCCGATACAGAAACGGTGGGGCCGCAAACGGAACCGCGCGGCGCCCCTCTTCGCGCGGGGCGGCGGTTGGCTCTGTGTCATAATCGGGGCTGCTTCGAAATTCGCCCTCAGCAGTAGCGCCCGGCGGGGCATCACGCCCGAGCGCTTCACGATCGCTCATGGACCATGCATCCATCCCCATCAAGCGTCTCTCCGTGGACCTTGAGGCGCGTCCGGGGGAGGGGACTATCTACGCGCTGGGCGGGGTGCGCTCCGACGACGGCGCCGCTGTCACGCTGCCGGGAACGCATGGGACGCTGCGGGAGGCGCTTGCGGCGCTCGATGCGCTTGGGACGGACGTGGACGCCTTGCTCGGCCATAACATCATCGCCCACGACCTTCCCCACCTGCGCGCCGCGAACCCGGAGTTGCGCCTGCTACGGCTTCCGGTCATCGACACGCTCCGTCTGAGCCCGCTAGCTCATCCCGCAAATCCCTACCACCACCTGGTCAAGCATTACCAGGATGGGGGACTGAAGCGCGGGCGCCTGAACGACCCCTTCCTCGACTCCCGCCTGACGCTGGACCTGTTCGAGGACCAGTGCGAAGCGCTCGGGCGCGCCGATCCGCAGCTCCTGACGGCGTGGCACTGGCTGACCACCCTCGATGAGGGAATGAAGGGGTTTGACCTGACGTTCTCGCATGTGCGGGGCGCGTCCCGACCGACCGATGCGGAGGGGAGGGCCGCAGTCCTGGCGCGGCTCGAAGGGCGTGCGTGCGCTCCGGCTTCGCGGGACGCGCTGGAGGGCGCGGAGTCGCAGGCGTGGCCGCTCGCCTTCGCGCTGGCGTGGCTTTCGGCGGCGGAGGGCGATTCCGTGATGCCGCCGTGGGTGCGGCATAAGTTCCCGCTGGCGGGCCGGCTTGTGGGACGTCTGCGCGACCGCCCCTGCGCCGAGCGTGGGTGTACGTGGTGTCGGGAGCGGCACGACGCCCGCAAGGAGCTGAAGCGATGGTTCGGCTTCGATGACTTTCGGAGCGAGCCCGCGGATGAGGACGGGCTGCCATTCCAGAAACAGGTCAGCGAGGCGGCGATGGCGGGAGGGAACCTGCTCGCCATTCTGCCGACGGGCGCGGGGAAGTCCCTTTGCTACCAGGCGCCAGCGCTCTCGCGATACGCGAAGACGGGGGCGCTGACGGTCGTCATCTCACCGCTGGTGGCGCTCATGGCGGACCAGATCGCGGGGCTGGAAGGACGCGGGATCAGCGCGGGGGCAACCGTCAACGGGATGCTGTCGATGCCCGAACGGGCGGCGGCGCTGGACCGCGTTCGCCTCGGCGACGCCGGCATCCTGCTCATCTCGCCCGAACAGCTCCGCAGCGTTTCCGTCCGCCGGACGCTGGAACAGCGCGAGATCGGCGCGTGGGTGGTGGATGAGGCGCACTGTCTCTCGCAGTGGGGGCACGATTTCCGTCCGGATTACCGCTACATCGGTCGCTTCATCCGCGAACGCGCGGGGGACGATCCCCCGCCGCCGGTCTGGTGCCTGACGGCGACGGCGAAGCCCAACGTGACCACCGACATCGTGGATTACTTTCGGGAGACGCTCGGCGTCGAGCTCCAGGTATTCAACGGCGGCTCACAGCGGACGAACCTGGAGTTCGTCGTGGTCGAGACCAGCGACGCCCAGAAGCGCGCGACCGTGCGCCAGCTGCTGGAACACGAACTGACGGAGGACGCCGGGGGCGGCGCCATCGTCTACTGCGCGACGCGCGCTCGCGCTGAGCGGATGGCGGCGTTCCTGCGCGAGCAAGGGATGTCCGTCGACCACTTCCACGCCGGGCTCCTGCCTGACACGAAACGCACGGTTCAGGAAGCGTTCATTGACGGGAACCTGAGCGTGATCGCGGCCACGAGCGCCTTCGGCATGGGCATCGACAAGCCCGATGTTCGCGTCGTGATCCACGCCGACCTTCCGGGATCGCTGGAGAACTACCTGCAGGAGGCAGGCAGGGCGGGGCGGGACCAGGAAACGGCGCGCTGCATCCTCCTGTACACGGCCGCCGACGTGGAGCGGCAGTTTGGCCTGTCCGCGCGATCGCGGCTGCAGCGGCACGAGATTCAGGCGGTCCTGCGGGCGCTTCGCAACCTGGACCGCAGAAACAAGCGCGACGGCGAGGTCGTGGCCACGCCCGGCGAGATCCTCATCGAGGACGAGGAGAACGCGTTTGCGCGCGACTCAGCGACGGACGATACACGGGTGCGCACTGCGGTTGCGTGGCTCGAAGATGCGCAGCTGGTCTCGCGGGAAGAGAACCATGTTCGGGTGTTCCCTTCATCCCTGCGCGTGAGTTCGGTCGAGGAGGCGCGGGCACGCCTGGACCGCGCACAAATCACCAGGGCCTACCGAGGGAAGCTCCTGCGCATCGTTGAAACGCTGTTCGAGGGCCCGCCGGACCAGGGCATTTCCACGGATGAACTGATGTCGCGGGTGGGGATGGGTTCGGCGAATGTGCGGGCGGCGCTGTATGACCTCGCCAGCCTGGGCATCGCCAGCAACGACACGGCGATCACGGCATTCGTCCACGCCGGCGTGGCGAATTCGTCCCGCGACCGTTTGGAGGCGGCGATGCGGCTGGAAAAGGGCTTCATCGCGCTCCTGCGCGAGATGGCCCCTGACCTGGAGCCGGGCGAGGCGGCGACGCTCCACCTGCGGCATGCGACAGCGCGGCTTAAGTCCGAGGGACATGGGGGCGCGCTCCCGGAGACGCTGCGGCAGCTCCTCAAGGGGCTCGCAGCCGATGGCCGTGATGACGCGGGGGCGGGAGGCAGTCTGCGCGTGCGCCATCGGGATCGGGAGACCGCGCAGGTCACCCTGCGGCGCAGCTGGAGCGACCTCGAAGCGACCGCGGAGTTGCGCCGTGACGCCGTCAGGCGGTTGCTTGACCACCTGCTGGGGGCGCTGCCCGCCGGCATTCGGGGCGTTGATCTGCTGGCCGAGACCACGCTCGGGAAGCTCGTGGAGGCGCTGCAGGAGGACCTCTTCATCCGGGCGAAGGCGCACACATCGGACAGGTTGAACGCGTTGATGGAGCGGGCGCTCCTGTGGCTGCACGAGCAGGAGGCGATCACGCTGAACCGCGGCCTGACGGTCTTCCGCCCCGCGATGACGATCCGCCTCGACCGTGACCGGCGGCGGAAATTCAGCGACACCGATTTCGCCTCCCTTCGAGTCCACTATGAGGCGCAGGTCCGCCAGATCCACGTGATGGCGGAGTACGCCGAGCAGGGCCTGCGCTCGATGACGGGCGCGCTTCAGTTGGCGATGGACTACTTCAGCATGCCCGAGGAGGAGTTCCTGCAGCGCTGGCTGCCCGACCGCGACGCGGAGTTGCGCCGGCAAACAACGGCGGAGTCGTGGCGCGCCATCGTCGAGGATCTGAAGAATCGCGAGCAACGCGAGGTCGTGGCTGACCCGCGGGAGCAGACGAATGCGCTGGTCCTCGCGGGACCGGGTTCGGGCAAGACCCGCGTGATCGTTCACCGCATCGCCTATCTGTTGCGTGTGCGGCGCGAGAACCCGCGGAGCATTATCGCGCTGACGTACAACCGTCACGCGGCGGTCGAGATTCGCAGGCGGCTGGCGGATCTGGTGGGCGACGACGCCCGCGGCGTGATGATCATGACCTGCCACGCCCTCGCCATGCGACTCGTGGGGGCGAGTTTCGCGGGGGCGTCCGGCAACCCGACGGGGACGGATTTCGATGCAGTCCTCAGGGAAGCGAGCGCGTTGCTGCGGGGCGACGGTCTGCCGCCCGAGGAGGCGGATGAGACACGCGCGCGCCTCCTCGCCGGGTTCCGTTGGGTGCTCATCGACGAATATCAGGACCTGGCGCGGGATCAGTACGACCTGCTCTCCGCCCTGGCGGGAAGAACGCTGAACGACGCCGACAGCAAGCTGACCCTGCTGGCGGTCGGTGACGATGACCAGAACATCTACGCCTTCAACGGCGCCTCCGTGGAGTTCATTCGTCGCTTTGAAGTGGACTACGACGCGCGGTCTTCGTATCTGACGGAGAACTATCGCTCGACGAAGCGCATCATTGAAGCGGCGAGCGCGGTGATCGCGCCAGCGCGGGAGCGCATGAAGGCGGGACGCCCGCTCGACATCAACCGCGCTCGCCGCAACGAGGCGGCGGGCGGCGTCTGGGAGCGTCGCGACCCTGTGGGGCGGGGGCGGGTCCAGGTACTGCCAGCCGGCGATTCCCCGTCCTCACAGGCAAGCGCCGCCCTCGCGGAGTTGCAACGGCTGGCGTCGCTTGACCCGAACCGGGATTGGTCGCGGTGCGCGGTTATCGCCCGTGAATGGCGCTTTCTCGACCCTGTCCGCGCCCTCTGCGAACTTGAAGGCGTCCCCTCGCAGATGGCGCACGAAGAGATCCCGACCGTCTGGCGGCTGCGCGAGACCCAGGCGCTGGTCAATTGGTTGCGGGAGCGGGATTCCGGTGTGATCACGAGCGCGGAGATTGGGGACTGGCTGGCGCAGCAGCCGGACACCCCGTGGAACGCGCTCCTGCGCGAGGGCGTCGCGGAGTACGAGCTGGAGAGCGGCGGCGCGGAGACGCCTCGTGACCACACGATTGAGTGGTTCGCGGAGTGGAGCCGTGAGGCGCGACGCCAGCAACAGGGCTTGCTGCTCCTGACGGCCCACCGCGCGAAGGGGCTGGAGTTCGACCACGTGATCGTGCTGGACGGCGGCTGGGAGCGCGCGGGCAAGGGCGACGATCCTGACGCCCAGCGACGTCTCTACTACGTCGCAATGACGCGGGCGCGGCAGACGCTCGGGCTCATGCGGCTGGCCGCTGGTCAGCCCATCCCGCACCCCCTCGATCCCCTCCGGGATCTGCCCGCGGTGTTCCATCGCGAGGCGGCTCTGGACCCCACGCCGCCACCGCCTGAACTCACCCGACGCTATGTTCGGCTGGGGCTGGAGAAGGTCTTCATCAGCTACGCGGGGTATCGCGCCCCCGAAGATCGAATCCATGGCGCTATCAGCGCCCTGACGCCCGGGGACCGCCTCAAGGTGCGCGTTCAACCGAAGAGGTGGGCGCTGCTGGACAGCCAGGGGACGGTCGTGGGTGAACTCGCCGAGAAATTTGCTCCCCCAAAGGGAATGCGTTGCGTGGACGCGACCGTGTTTGCGATCGTCGCATGGGAGCGCGCACTGAGCGATCCTGAGTACCAGAAGGGGCTGCGCGCCGAGAGGTGGGAGGTCGTGATACCGGAGCTAGTGCTCGACGACGATCCCCAACTGGCGCTCCTGCCCCACTGACCCGATGCTTGACCTGTGACGCTCGATGCGAACGCGCTGCGGAAGCTCCTGTGTGAGCGCCTCTGTGAAGATGTGGGCGTCGATGCGCGCCCGGACGGCGAACTCATGGTGCGAACCCACTTCGCGTTTCCCGAGGGAGACGGTTACCCGTTCCACCTGTCCGAGGCGCCCGCTGGCGGTCTTCGCCTGTCAGACCACGGGCACACGCTCATGCACATCAGCTACGAACACGATATCGACTCATTCCTGACCAATACTCGGGGGATGCTGCTCGAACGCATCGTGGGCGAGAGCGGCATCCGCTATGACCAGGACGACGGCGCCTTCTCGGTTGACACGATCCCTGAGCGGCTGCCGGAAGCGATCTTCAACTTCGGGCAGGCGCTGACGCGCATCTACGACCTGACGCTGCTCTCCCGATCCAACGTTGGGTCCACGTTTTACGACGACCTGGCCGATTGCCTCACGAGCTTCGTCGATGAAGCGCGGATGCAGCGCGACTACCAGCCTAATGTCCCGAACGCCGAGGCCTATCCCGTAGACTTCCGTTTCGAGGGCAAGGCCGACATCCCCTTGTTTGTGTATGGCGTGCCGAACCGGGACAAGGCGCGGTTGACGACCATCATGCTCGCCCACTTCCACCGTCATAATCTTGAGTTTGAGTCGGTCATCGTGTTCGAGAACCAGACGGAGATTTCGAGGGCTGACCTTGCGCGGCTCACCGATGTGGCGGGAGACATGGTGTCGTCCCTGGAATCCACCGATGATCTCCATCGGAAACTTCTGCGCCGCGTAGCCTAGAATCGGGCGGCGATGGGTGAGTTGCTAGCGGTGTACGGGTCCGCCGGGGCGGGCAAGACCGCGCGGCTCGTGGACGAGGCCGCAGGGCGCTATCAGGACGACCGCTTCGCCTCGACGCTTGTACTCACGCCGACGGCGCGGCATGGCGACCAGTTCCGCCGGCGGCTCGTCGAGCGGAGCGGCGTCGCCCTTAATCTTGAGGTCACGACGCTGGCGCGGTACGCCCGCCAACAGGCCGCCGGACGGATACGCTCACGGGAAGTGACGGCGGATCTGCTGCGACGGGTCGCGCTCGAGCGCATCGGCTCCGGCGGGGCGGGGCGCTTCGAACCGATCAGCGGGACGCCCGGGCTGCACGCGCTCATCGCGGAGGCGACAGCGGAACTGGTCGCGGGAGACGTGGCGCCGGCCGCCTTTACGGCGGCGGCGCAGACGGCGGCGAACGAGGACCTGATGGCGCTCGCCGATATCTACGCCGCGTACCGGCGGGCGCTGGCCGAGCGCGGGTGGCGCGACCCTGACGAGGCGCCCTCGCTGGCGGCGGAGGCGATCGGGCGGGGACCGGCTCCGCCGGGGCTCGTGCTCATCGACTCCTTCGATTTCCTCAATCCGCGGGAGCAGGCGCTCGTCGCGGCTCTGGCGAAGCGCGCACGCGTGCTGATCGCCATCGATCGGGAAGGGAGCGAACGGGCGCGCTGGACGGCGTCGAGCCTCGAAGCGCTGGACGGCGCCGCGACCATCGAGGAGCTGGCGCCGCGTGAGCGGTCCGCGGACGTGAGCGCCCATCGGGCATTCGACACCGAAGCGCAGCTGCGCGGGATCGCGCGGGCGATCAAGCAGCGGCTGGGCGAGGACGACGCGCTGCGTCCATCGGATATGGCCGTGGTCTTCCGCCAGGCGTCGCAGCGTCTCGCGCTGGCCCGGCGGGTATTCGCGGAGTATGACCTGCCCTTCGATCCGGCGGCGGGCGAGCGGCTCGCCTCGCGCCCTTTCGGAACCTGGACGCTGGCGCTCCTGCGGCTGCCGGCGCATGACTGGCGGCTCACGCGGCTGGCTGAACTGCTGCGCTCGGCGTTCCTCGACCGCCGCCGCTGGGGGGTGGAGGGGGACACGGTCGATCATCTTCTGCGCATCGGGCGGAAACAGCATCTACTGTCGGGACTCGAACGGCTGCAGGAGCTCACGCAGGCGCTCGACGCCGAAGCGGCGCGGGTCGCGGACGGCGGACGTCAGGGGTACGCCGAGCGCTTGCGCATCGCGGGCGCCGCCCTCGGCCACGCGATCGAAGGGCTGGGCGACCTACTCGATGCGGGGGAGCGTCCCGCGGGTGAGTGGGCGCGGGCGCTCGATGACGCGCTGCTGGGGCCGAACGGCCTTGTGCGCGCGGCCATCGAGGACTACGAGAGCCTTGAGGTCGAAACGGACGCGCTTCGCGCCGACCTCGACGCGCTGCGCGCGATCGACGAACAGATCGGGGGCGCGCCGATCTCGCTGGAGGCGTTTGCCGGGGAGCTGGAGCGGCGGATGCAGCGGTCTTCGCTGCTGCTGCGCGAGGCGGGCGGCGTGCTGTTCGCGCCGATGCACACGCTGCACGGACTGCGGTTCGCGCACGTTTTCATCGGCGGGCTCGCCGAGGGCGAGTTCCCGGCGCCGCGACGGACGGCGCGCCTTCTCGGGCGCGAGAACCGCGAGCGGCTGGCGGAAGCGGGGCTGGAGCTGCCGCCGGAGCCGCGCTCGACGGAGGACGAACTCTGGCGCTCCGCCTCAACGCGCGCGGATGCCGGAATCTCGCTGTGGCGGCCACGCTTTGATGATTCCGGCCGGCCCTTGCCCGCCTCCTGGTACTTCGCCGAGCCGAACGCGACGGATGAGCCAGCGAGCGTGACGCCGCAGGGCGCCGCCTCGCGACGGGAGCTGGCGATCACGCTCAGTTCGCGCTGGGGCGAGGGGGAGCGACGCCGGCCAGCGGGGCTGGGGGCGTGGTCGCTGGTGGTGCGCGCGGCGGCGCCGATCGAGCAGCGCCGCCGCTCCTTCATCGGGGCGGGACGCCACGAGGGCGCACTGGCGGATGGCGCGCAGGAGCGGCTGGTCGGGCCGGAGACGCGCTGGAGCGCGAGCCGCATCGAGACCTACCTGACCTGCGCCTTCCAGTTCTTTGGACGCTACGGGCTGCGCCTTCGCGAGGTCGAGGATGAGCTCGGAGAGGCCGACGCGGCGGTTCGCGGGACCGTGGTCCACGAGGTCATGGAGGCGGCGCTGGAGCCGCTGGCCAAGGCGGGCCTGCCGCTCATCCCCGCGACCGAGGATGAGGCGATCGCGCGTCTGCGTGAGCAGGGAGCGGAACGCTGGCGGACGGCGCCGGAGCGCCATCACTTCGGACGCGCGGCGCTCTGGCGCCTCGACTGGGAAGACACCGCCGACGATATCGAGCATCTGATTCACCGCGAGGCGGCGCGCAATGAGAAGTTGGGGACGACACGGATCGCCGGCATCGAGGAAGAGGTTGGGATCGCCCTGCCGGGCGTCGAGCCGGAGCTCCGGCTCATTGGCAACATTGACCGCGTGGACATCGGGCCGGGCTTCACCCAGATCGTCGACTACAAGAGCGGGCGCGAGATCACGCGCAGCGCCGTCGAGGACGGCAAACGCCTTCAGCTCCAGCTGTATGCGCTCGCCGCGCGCGAGCAGCTCGAGGCGGAACGGCTGATCGCCCGCTACGCCTTCCTTAATCCCAGGATCAGGGAGTGGAGTTTGGACAGCGCCAGGCCCGAGGACGAGGCGTTGATCGAGGAGGCCGCGAAGCGAGCGGAAGGGGTGCGGTCGGCGGTGGACGCGGGCGACTTCCGCGTCAACCCACGGGACTCCAAATGCCCGACCTACTGCGACCTTCGCCACATCTGCCGCGTCAACCAGTTCACCCGGTGGAAGCGGTGGAGCTGACCGCCGAGCAACGGGCGATTATCGAGGCGGGCGCTTCCGACCTGGCGGTCTCGGCGGGCGCGGGCAGCGGCAAGACCCACGTCCTCGTCAAGCGCTACCTGCACCTGCTGCGGGATTGTTCCATCCCGGAGATCGCGGCGATCACGTTCACTGAAGCGGCGGCGGCGGAGATGCGCGAGCGGGTCCGTCGCGCGGTGATGTCGGACCCCGCCCTCGAGCGCCAGCGCGCACTGCTCGACGAAGCCGCCATCGGGACTGTCCACGCGCTGGGGCTGCGACTGCTGCGGGAGTTCCCCGTCGAGGCCGCCCTCGACCCCACGGCCACGGTCCTCGCCGATGATGAGGCGGAGTTGCTGCGCCGCGCCGCCTGTATCGAGGCGATCGACGCCGCCGCGGAGGCGGGCGATGAACGCACCGCCGCGCTGCTTGCGCTCGGCGTCTTCCACGCGAGCCAGCAACTCCCGCGCATGGTGGCGGAGCGGGACGCCGTCGGGAGCGCCTTCGCGGCGATGGGCGCGGACAGCGCCGGCTGGCCCGCGTATGTGCGCGACACTCTCGCAAGACGCTATGGACCGGAGCAGCAGGAATTGCGAAGGCAGGCTGAGCGGATCGCGGAGCGGATCAGGGGGGACGTCGACGCGGTGAGCGAAAAGCTGGCCGCGGTCGCGAAACCTACCCTGCGACTGCTCGATGAAGCCTGCCAGGCGACTTCCTGGCAGGACTTCCTGCCCGCGCTTGGGGAAGCCGAATCGCACACCAATATCAGAGTCGGGCGCAGGAGTCCGCCGGACTCTGACCTCAAGGAAGCGCTGAAGGAGCTGCGCGAGATTGCCGCCCAGGCGCACGACATCCCGACGTGGAACGAGCACGACGAGCCAGCCCTCAAGGCGCTAGGCGGGCTGCGGGCGCTCTCCGAGGACGCCGTCCAGCGCTATGAGCTGGCGAAGCGGGCGCAGGGCGCGCTCGACTATCTGGACCTCGAGGTGGGCGCTGTCGCCCTGCTGCGCGACCACGCAGCGGTGGCCGCGCGCGTGCGCGAGCGCTTCCGCCACCTGATGATCGACGAAGCGCAGGACATCAACCCCGTTCAGGCGGAACTGATCGAGCTGATCGCGGGCGGAGACGACGAGGGGCCGCGGCCCGCGCTCTTCCTCGTCGGTGATGCGCGGCAGTCGATCTACCGCTTCCGCGGGGCGGATGTACGCCGCTTCACGGAGCTGCAAGCGCTCGTGACGGCGCGGGGAGGCCCGCTGCTGCCGCTCAGCCGTTCCTTCCGCAGCCACGACGCGCTGGTGGGCAGCGTCAACGAACTCTTCGGCGAGGTCTTCGCGGAGACGACGCTTTCGCTGAAGGAGCTGCCGCCCATGACGGGACGCCCGTCCGAGGCGCCAGGCGCCGGTCCCTACATCACGCTGACGCGGATCGGGAGAAAGACGCCAGAGGGCGAAACCACGACGGAGAACCAACGGCGTCCGGTCGAGGCGGATCTGGTGGCGGGGGAGATCCGCGGGCTGCTCGATGAGGGACGGCGCGTGTGGGACCGCCACGAGGGGCGCATGCGGGCGGCGCGGCCCGGCGACATCGCGATCCTGCTCCGGCGCTTCGCCAACGTCCACGTCTTCCAGCAAGCCCTCGATACGCACGACATTCCGGCGGCGACCCCGAGCGGCACGGGCTTCTTCACGCGGCAGGAGGTGTATGACTGCATCAACCTGCTGCGCTGGCTGGCGGAGCCGCAGGACGATATCGCGCTCAGCGGCGCGCTGCGCTCGCCCTTCTTCGCGCTCGGAGATGACACGCTGCTGGCGCTGCGCGAGCGCGGTCCGCTGACGCGGAGCCTCGCGCAGCCGCCCGAAGCGGTCGAGGGGGCGGAGCGCGACCGCTGCCTGCACGCCTCGGAGACGCTGGCGGAATTGCGCCGCGCGGCCGGCTCCCTGCCAGCGGACGCGCTGCTCGAGCGGGCGCTCGAACGCACGGCCTTCGAAGCGTCCTGGGCGCCGGGGGCGGGCGGCGAGCAGATCCTCGCCAACATCCGCAAGCTGCTCCGCATCGTGCGCACGCTGGCGGGGCAACCGCTGTCAGAGGTGGTCTCCTACCTCGAGCAGCGTCGCGACGAACTCGACCCGCGCGAGGGACCGGCCACTCTCGACCGTCCGGACGCGGTCCAACTGATGACGGTGCATGGCGCGAAGGGGCTCGAGTTCCCGATCGTCTTCGTGCCAGAGGCGCACCTTAAACCGCCGACGGGTTCGAGTGTTGTGCGCTGGTCCCGCGAGGATGGCGTCTCGGTCACACTGGAGCGCGGCGATGACGACGACAGGCGACCGCGGCCCGGCTTCTACAAACATCTCGCGCGGCAGGACTACTCAGAGGACGCCGAGGAGCACCAACGCGTCTTTTATGTCGCGGCCACGCGCGCCGGGGACTATCTCCACCTTTCCGGGGACGAGTCAGGGAAGGGTGGCTGGCTCCAGGCGGCGCACGACGCGCATGCGAGCGGCGCCCTCCACGGGATCGCGGCGCCCGCGCCGATCGAACCGGATACGGGGGCGCTCGCGCAACGGCGCCAACCGCCGGTCCTGCGGCTTCCCGCCGCCGCCGAGGAGGAGGACTACGTCCCGCCCCTGCTGGAGCGTCCGCCCGTGATCCCGCTGCGGGCGAGCACGCCCGTCACCGCGCTGCGCCCGCCCGAGCGCGAACCGCGCCAGCGCCTGCGCGGCGACGGGCTGGCGGCGCTGCGCGGGCTGCTCGTCCATCGCGCGCTTGAGGTCTCGGGGGGCGCGCCTGACTCGCTCGACGATGGCGCGCTGGCGGACCTCGCGCATGAGCAGAGCGAACGCGTCCTGGAGGACGCGACCGCGCGGTCGCTGGCCAGCGAGGCGCGGGAGATGCTGAACCGGTTCACCCAATCGCCCGTGGCCGCCGCGCTGGCCGCGCCCGGCGTGGAACGCTGGTTTGAACTGCCCTTCGCCTGGGACTGGGAGGGCGTGCCCGTCCACGGCAGCATCGACCTCGTCTACCACGACGCGAACGGCTGGCACGTCATCGACTTCAAGAGCGATCGGCTGGACGGGACCTCGGCGCAGGAAGCGGCGGAGCGGTATGTCGTTCAGATTGGGCTCTATCAGCGCGCGCTCGAAGCGGCCGTGGGAGAGGCGGCGGCGGCGGGGCTGCTCTTCCTGCGCAGCGGCGAGCTGGCGCAACCGGATCGGGCCAAGGTCGAGGCGGCGCTGGCCGAGGCGCGCGAGCGGATCGACGCGGGCGCATTGCTGGAGCCAACTGACGTCGACTTTCTCGATGAGCCTGAGTAACCGTCGGTTGCGGATGACTGGTACCGGGCGGGTGGACTGGGGTTGCAGAGATCGAACAGTTCGTGTAGTATCGTATGCATACTGAGCAGTTCAGAGACGTATTCTTTGAGCGCAGGAAATCTTCATTTTACGGAAGGAGCACAATGACGCATCGAAAGCGAAAGATCGCGCAATATCCCCAGCAGCCCCTGCATCATGGTCGCCATCCAGAGGAAAGGTTCATCTATCGTGAGGGCGATCTCACATTCACAGGCGAGTATTACATCGATGGAAAGTACATCAAGAAGCCGCTGCCCAACAGCTACTGGGTTCTCCCGGGGCAGTTCGCGGCGGGGGAATACCCCGGCGCCAGGAACCCCGATGAAGCCGCATCCAAACTGCGAACCCTGCTCGAAGCGGGCTTCGACCACTTCATCGACCTGACCGAGGACGATGAGTGGCTGGAGCCGTACACGGAGATCGCGGCCAGCGAAGCCCGCCGCCTCTCCTCGCAGGTGACGCATGAACGGCACGCGATCGTTGACGCGCGCGTGCCCGCCAGCCCGCAGGCCATGGCCGCCATCCTCGACGCCATCGACAACGCACTGGCGGCGGGGCGTACCGTTTATGTCCACTGTTGGGGCGGCGTGGGGCGAACCGGGACCGTGGTCGGGTGCTGGCTGGTCCGGCGCGGACGCAGCGGAGACGAGGCCCTGCAGCGGCTGGCGGGGTGGTGGCAGACGGTCGAAAAGGTCCGCCGTCAGCCCCGATCGCCCGAGACCGCCGAGCAGCACGAGTATGTGCGGACATGGCAAGAACCCTCGCGGGAGGAGGATGGAACGCATGCGTGAGATCAACAGGCGGGACCGCTTCCGGGGCTGCCTCCTTGGGCTGGCGGCGGGCGACGCGCTCGGGACGACGCTCGAATTCAAGACGCCGGGAACCTTCGAGCCGATCGATGACATGATCGGCGGCGGCCCGTTCGGTTTGCGGCCGGGGCAGTGGACGGACGACGCCTCCATGGCGCTCTGCCTCGCCACGAGCCTGCTTGAGTCGGGCGGGTTCGACGCCACTGACCAGATGGAGCGCTACGTCCGCTGGTGGCGGGAGGGCTATCTGTCCTCGACCGGCGAGTGCTTCGACATCGGCGTGACCGTGAGCGGCGCGCTGTCGCGGTTCCGGCTGAATGGCGACCCGTACGCGGGTTCGCCTGACCCGAACGCCGCCGGGAACGGTTCGCTGATGCGGCTGGCGCCCGTGGCGATGTACTTCGCGGCGGACGCGGAAGAGGCTGTCAGGATGGCCGCGGCCAGCTCCGAGACGACGCACGGCGCCGCGGAAGCGGTCGACGCCTGCCGCTACTTCGCCAGACTGCTGGTCGGGGCCCTGAAAGGCGTGGAGAAGGAGTCGCTTCTCTCCGCGAACTTTTGGCCGCCCGCCCCGAATCTGGAAGCGGAACCGCTGGCGAAGGAGATCGCCCGTATCGCCGCTGGGTCGTTCAAGGATCGCAACCCGCCGGACATCAAGGGCACGGGCTATGTCGTCAAGTCGCTGGAGGCGGCCCTGTGGGCCTTTCACCGCTCGGATGACTTCCGCGAAGGCGCGCTGCTCGCTGTGAACCTTGGCAATGACGCCGACACAACTGGCGCCATCTACGGACAGATCGCGGGCGCCTACTACGGGGTTGCGTCGATTCCGGCGGAGTGGCGGGAACGCCTGACGATGGCGGATGCGATAGCATCGCTCGCCGACCGTATCCATGAACACGCCCAGGAATCCATGACCCGTGGAGGCGCCCGATGAGTCACCCGAACATCTTTGAGGTAATCAACAAAGGCAGAACGCTCAGTGAGCCTCAGCACTCAGCCTTTCTGGCGGCGATGCTGGAATGGAGCCAGAAGTCGGATCGTCGCTTGCTTGACGCGTTCTGGGAGAAGGCGGCGCCCGCCGATTGGTCACCCCTAAGTGGCAAGGTGACCATCAAGCGAGAAGAGTACCTGGGAAGGGGAATCGGGCGGGTTGACCTGACGCTGCGGGATGTCGCCCGTCGCCGCATCCTTGGGGTCGAGGTGAAGACGCGAAAGGAAGCGGTGAGCTCCGGCCAGCTCAACCGCTACCTCGGAGGACTGACCAACGTCTATGACGGCTATGACCTCGCGATCGCGTTCCTGACGCCGTTTAATCGCCAGCGAGCAGACGCCGTTGCGGACGATCTTCCGTCGGTCGCAGAAGACGTTACAGACGCACTCCCGTCAGTGAAAGAGTTCGACAAATTCCACGCTGCGTTTCCGAAGTCAGTACATCTGAGTTGGCTTGATCTTGCTGACATCGACCTGGCCAACAGCAACTGGGAAGGCAGGGATCTTTGGGAGCAGCATTGTGCGCACGTCCGCGAGACAATCTCATCATCAGAACAGTTGGTTACCTGGGGTCCCAGTGGCCGGTCACGACAACTCGCAGATATCTTCGGTGAGGAAGCAGCGGCAGCGTTTGAGGAGCATATGGACAAAGCAGTCGAGGGCGACAGCAAGGAGGGCGGATACATACTGGACCTCACGCAAGTCAGGGATTCAGACGCATTCGTGAACGCACTCCGGGCGCTGATCGAGTCGGAGGAAGTCCGTAGCCCCAAAAAGGCGAAAGGAACCTTTGAGGACGCACCGCCCCTTATTGAGTTCCTCAAAGAGCCGGCTCCGGTTGGCGAGGCGCATCTGGCGATCTTCCAACTGGCGGGCGAGCATGAGAATGCGTGGATCTCGGGCAAGAAGAACTACTTGCTCCGCGTTGTCCACCCGAAGTATGCGACCGGGGTGACCCTCCTGAGCAGCTTCACCAATGGGAAGAACGTCAAGATCCTCGGGAAGATGAAGTAGCGGCTCCCCCAGCGCAGCTGTGCGGCTGCGCGTGGTAAGCCTGCTAGCCAGCAGCGCCGCGCGGCGCATCCCTTGCCCGCTCGGCGCCCCGCTTGCGTCGCGCGGATTTCGCCAGTATGGGCGCAGGCGGAGCCGCGCTCTTGCTCGTGGCGCTGGCGCACGGCTTCGATGACCTCATCGAGCGCGGCGGCACATCGCTTCGCGCTGGGCGTCTGCTTGAAGCGCCAGCGAGGGGCGCGTCGCTGGCGAGACGTCGGGGAGGCTGCGGCAATGGCGGTCACGGCGCCGGGGGTGGATGGCTCAGGAGAGCCTTGCGTGTATACTCCAGAATCGTGCGCTGCGGGTTTGCGCCAGCGAGCGCGCTGCGCGGGCTCCGACATTCCTTCGGAGTGGCGCGCGACGGCGCGAAGGCCGTACACTGGGCGCTCAAATTGCTTCGCCACCATTGACCCGGTAGCACGACAACCACGTTGAGGAGACGGAACACATGGCAATCAGCACCGAAACGGAAGGTGGAACTGTCGTCGCCAAGGCTGAAGGGCGCATCGACGGTTCCAACGCCAGCGAGTTCCAGGCGGACTTGCAAGCGGTGATCGAGGAGAACAATACGTCCCTGATTCTGAATTTCGCGAGTGTTTCCTATATCAGCAGCGCCGGCTTGCGGGTGCTGCTGCTCACGGCGAAGACGCTGGAGGGGAATGGCGCGAAGCTTGCGCTGTGTTCACTTTCGGAGCCAATCCGTGAGGTCTTCCGCATCAGCGGGTTCGACAACATCATCCCGATTCATGACACGCAGACCGAAGCGGCGGCGGCCATCGGCGACTAGCCAGCCATGGCAGGCGGGCGAGCAGGAACGCGCAGGCGTACGGGGCGATGACGTACAAAATCCTCGTAGTTGACGACGAGCCTGATCTTGAGCCGCTGGTGCTCCAGCGGATGCGCCGGCATATCCGGCGGGGCCACTACGAGTTCGTGTTCGCCCACAACGGGGTCGAGGCGCTGGAGCAGCTCGAGGCTGACTCCGATATCGACATGGTCGTCTCGGATATCAATATGCCCCGCATGGACGGGCTGACGCTGCTGGAGCAGATCCCCAACGTCAATCCGGACATGCGCGCCATCATCGTTTCGGCCTACGGCGATATGGAGAACATCCGCACGGCGATGAACCGGGGGGCGTTCGACTTCGTGACCAAGCCAGTCGACTTCGATGACCTGCGCATCACGATCGACCGCACGCTCGAACATATCGAGCAGTGGCGGGAGGCGCTGAGCACGCGGGACAAGCTGGTCGCGCTCCAGAACGAGTTGGACGTGGCCAGCACGATGCAGCAGTCGATCCTGCCAACCGAGTTTCCGGGCGACGACACGTTCAAGACGTTCGGCGCGATGCAGCCGGCGAGGAACGTGGGGGGCGATTTCTTTGACGTCATCCGCCTTGATGAGAACCACGTGGGGCTGGCGATCGCGGACGTTTCCGGCAAGGGCGTGCCCGCGGCCCTGTTCATGATGTCGAGCCGCACGTTGCTCAAGGGCGCCGCCATCGGAACCCCCGAGGGGCCAGGGGCGGTGCTGACGGAAGTGAACCAGCTCCTGAACGAGGATGACACGAACGGGATGTTCGTGACGATGCTGTACGCCATCTACAATCCGGCGACGGGGGTGTTGACCTACGCCAGCGGAGGACATGATCCGCCGCTGGTGGTACACCGCGATGGAACCTCCGAACTCAAGCCGCTGACGGGGGGCATCGCCCTGGGGGTGCTGGACGGCTTCCAGTTCAGCCAGGAGTCGATCGAACTGGCGCCGGGCGATACGGTCTGCTTCTACACGGATGGCGTGACCGAGGCGACGAACGAGCAGGGCGCGCTGATGGGCATCGAAGGGGTGCAGGAGTTCTTCGCCGCTTCGCCTCCGGCACACGCGGAAGAGGCGGGCCTGGCCATCATTGAGCGCGTGCTGACGTTCACGGGGGAGGCTCCCCAGCACGACGACATCACCTGCCTGACGCTTCACCGAGATTGAGCGATGGGCGCAGCGCTCTCGATGGCGATCAAGACCACTCGCGATGAACTGGAGCGGATCGCGACGTCGATTGAGGAGTTCGGGCGGGAAGACAGCTGGTCCGATGACCTCGTGTTTCGGGTCAACCTCGTGCTCGAGGAACTGATCCTGAACATCATTGACTACGGCTCCGGGGATGGGGATCCCGACATCGCGCTGGACGTTGAATCGGATGACAGCTCGATCTCGATCGTTATCAGCGACAGCGGCCCCGCCTTTGACCCGCTGACGGAAGCGCCAGCGCCGGATTTGACCGCGACGGTGAGCGAGCGACGCGTGGGGGGATTGGGCGTCCACCTGACGAAGACGCTGATGGATGAGGTGAGCTACTCGCGCGACGCCGGACGGAACCGGCTGAGCATCGTGACCCGCAAGGCGCCATGAACCCGAGAGGCCGCGGAAACGGCGCGTGGCGGGGGGGCGTGGGCCTGGCGTTCGCGGCGCTGTTCGCGCTGGCGGGCTGCACGGGGGGCGGGGGCGACGCGGACAGGATGGCGACGGCGACCGCCACGCCAACGGCGGGGACTGACACGGGCACGCCCGGCGTCTTCGATGAGCGGGTGCTCTTCGGGCAGTCAGCGGCGTTCAGCGGGCCCGCGCAGGAGCTTGGCCGGAATATGCGGCTGGGCATCGAAGCCGCGTTTCACGAAGTCAACCAGCAGGGAGGGGTGCACGGCCGCCTGCTGGAGTTGACCTCGATGGACGACGCCTACGAGCCCGAGGCGGCGGTGACCAATACGCAGGCGCTGATCGCGGATGGCGTCTTCGCCCTGATCGGGGCGGTGGGCACGCCTACCTCGCGGTCGGCCACGCCCGTCGCGGCGCTATCGGGCGTGCCCTATCTGACGCCGTTTACGGGGGCGGCGTTCCTGCGGGACGCGGAGTGGACGAACATCATCAACCTGCGCGCTTCCTACGCCCAGGAGACGGAGGAGATGGTGGAGCGCCTGACGGTGGATCTGGGCATCGAACGCATCGCGATCCTCTACCAGGATGACTCATACGGACGCAGCGGGTACGACGGCGTGCAGGCGGCGCTGGCGCGGCGCGGCGCCAGGGCGGTGTCCGTGGGGCGCTACACGCGCAACACGCTGGCGGTGAAGGCGGCGGTGCTGGACATCGAGGAGGGAAACCCGGAGGCGGTGATCATGATCGGCGCGTACCAGCCGATGGCGGAGTTCATCAAGCTGGCGCGGCTGCGGGAGATGCCGGCGTTGTTCCTGAACGTCTCGTTCGTGGGCAGCAACGCGCTGGCGCAGGAGTTGGGGGCGGACGGGCTGGGCGTGCTGGTGACGCAGGTCGTGCCGTTTCCGGAGGATGACTCGCTGCCGGTGGTGGCCGCCTACCATCGCGCGCTGGCCGCCTACGCGCCCGACGCCGTTCCCGGCTTTGTCTCGCTGGAGGGGTATCTGGCGGGGCGGCTCGCCATCACGGGGCTTGAGCGGTGCGGCCGGGAACTGGATCGGGCGTGCTTCCTCGCGAGCCTACGGGAGGCGGAGCCATTCACGATCGGGGGGTTCGCCCTGCGCTACGGTGAGCATGACAACCAGGGCTCGGACCGGGTATTCCTCACGGTCATCGGGCCCGGCGGGCAGTACTATGCGATTGAATCACTCGACGAAATCGAGAGGCTGCGAGAGACAGCGTGGTTGACCGACTAAAGCGCATCCTGGACAGCCGGTTCCGCATTTCGACGCAGCTCTACGTGGCCGTCGGGGGGGCGGTTGTGCTCACGCTGGCGGCCAGCCTGGTGGGCTGGTTCTCGTTTGACCGGGTGGGGACGGCGCAGAGTCGCGTGAATGAAGGCAGCGTGCCCGAACTGGCGGCGGCGTTCGGCGTGGCGCAGTACAGCGGCGTGTTGGTGGCGGCGGCGCCAAACCTGACGGCGGCGACAACGCCGGAGGACTTTACGCAGGTCGTGGCGGACATCGATGAGGCGTACGCCTCCTTCGAGGAGCAACTGGCGACGCTGAGGGGCCAGGACGACACGGATCAGGAGCGCATCGTTCGCATTCGGGAGCACGCGGATTCACTCATTTCGAACATTGAGGACCTCCGCAGCGAAACCTCGGGCGTGTTTGACCTGCGGGATCGCCTGGCGGAGCTGCAGGAAGAACTGACGCAAGTGCGCTTCGATCTGGATAACGCGCTGGCGCCGGAGATCGACGATCAGTTGTTCTTCACGCTCACGGGGTACCGCAGCGTCGATGAGCCCGCGGCCCCGCGTGCGGAGCACTTCACGGATGACGAGATCGTTCGCTACCGGCGGCTGAGCGAACTGCAGGGGGACGTGAACATCGCGACGGAGCTCCTGGCGAACGCTTTTACGCTCTCGGACGCTTCACTGATCGAGCCGCTGCGAGAACGGTTCGAGGCGGCACGGAACCGGATCGAGCGGAATCTGGGAACGCTGGAGGGGACGGACTTTTTCGCGGAGACGAGCCCCGCCTTCGAGCGTCTGTTCGCGCTTGGCGAGGGTGAGGAGAGCGTGTTCGGGCTCTTCGCGGAGGAGTTGCAGATCGAGGCCCGCCAGACGGCCTTGCTGACAAGCAACCGCGAACTTTCGCTCGACCTGGTGGAGGAAGTGAACGCGCTCGTGCTGGCGGCGCAGCTGAGCGCGTCGGACGCCACGGACGCCTCTTCCTCGGCAATCTTCACCGGGCGCACGCTGCTGCTGGTCATCAGCGTGGTCAGCGTGGTGGGGGCGGTGCTCATTATCTGGCTCTACCTGGGCAGGATCCTGCTGCGGCGCCTGAATGTGCTGACTGACTGGATGCGGCGCATGGCCGGCGGGGACATCGAGACGAGCGTTGAACTGGGTGGACGGGACGAGGTGGCGGACATGGCGGCGGCGCTGGAGGTGTTCCGGCGGCATGCGCTGGAGGTCCAGCGCCTGAACCTCGTGGAGCAGCTGGCGGATGAGTTGCAGGGCAAGAACGCCGAACTGGAGTCGACGCTGGAGCAGCTGAACAAGGCCCAGGATCAGATCGTGATGCGGGAGAAACTGGCCGGTCTGGGCGAGCTGACCGCGGGCGTGGCGCACGAGATCCGCAATCCCTTGAACTTCATCAATAACTTCTCGGAAGTCTCGGGGGAGCTGCTGGATGAGTTGAAGGAGACGCTGGAGGAGGAGGGCGTCGAACTGACCGAGGAGCAGCAGTCGATCTTCGATGAAGTGACGGACGACCTGACCAGCAACCTCGAACGCATCCGCACGCACGGCCTGCGCGCCAACCGCATCGTCGAGAATATGTTGCGCATGGGACGGGGGTCCGGGGAATGGCAGGTCACGGAGATCAACGCATTGCTGGATGAGCACGCGCGGCTGGCCTATCACAGCGCACGGGCGACGGATTCGGACTTCCAGCTGGACATCCAGCAGGAGCTTGACCCGAACGCGGGCGAGTTGGACGTCATTCCGCAGGATTTGGGACGCGTGTTCCTGAATCTGGTGACCAACGCCTGCTACGCGACCAATGAGCGGCGCCAGGCGACGCCCGGGGCGGAGATGGCGGGGGGACCGTACTCACCGACGGTGTGGCTGGCGACCAGGCGCTTCGAGGATCACCTTGAAGTGCGCGTGAAGGACAACGGCACGGGGATGCCGCCGGATGTGGCCGAGAAGATCTTCAATCCGTTCTTCACGACCAAGCCGACGGATCAGGGGACGGGGTTGGGGCTCTCGCTTTCGAATGACATCGTGCGGCGGCACGGGGGGAGCATCCGCGTGGATTCGGTGGAGGGGGAGTACACGGAGATGATCGTGGAACTGCCGCTGGAGCGGCCCTCCGAGGAGGCGGCGACGCCAGCGCCAGCAGCAGCGGAGGCTCCCGCCTAGCCGAGCCGCCGCGCGCAACTGCGGCGGAACCCAGACACACACTGTCCGCACACGGTACGGACGCTCAGGCCCGCGCGGAAGACGCGGCGGCAATCCCGGTACTACTGCGCGGGCGTGTCCGCGGCGGACCCGTCATCCGCGGATGACTCGGCGCCGGCGGCGGGTTCGGACGCCGCGTCGGGGCCATCGCCAGCGCCCCGCCCGTCCGTGGTTGCGACGCGCGGGAGGTTCTTGAGCGTCCCGAGGATATCGATGCCGGTGAGGCTCTCAACGAGATCGGGGAGCTGTGAAACGACCTTTGTCACGTCGTTCGTGAGCTTGCTGGCGCCCATGGAGCCGTTGTCCCCGCCGCTGATCATGACGATGCGATCGGTCTGCGCGAGGGGCTGGGCGACGGAGGAGGCGACCTCGGGCAGGGATTCGAGGAGCGTGTCGATCATGGCCGCCTGGCCGTATTCCTTCCAGGCGTCGGCCTTCATGCGCATGGCCTCCGCTTCGGCAAGGCCCTGGGCGCGGATGGCGTCCGCCTCGGCCTCGCCGCGGGCGCGGATAGCGTCCGCCTCGCCGCTGCCGTTGAGGGTGAGGGATTCGGCCTCCGCCTCGGCCGCGGCCACGACTTTGGCCTTGTCGCCGGCGGCGATGGTCTCGAGGCGGTAGCGTTCGGCCTCCGCGGGGCGCTTGATGTTGGCTTCGAGCTCCCGCTCGCGGCGCAGGATCTCCTGCTGCTCGATCTCGATCTGCTTGGTCCGCTCGACAACTTCGATCTGGACTTCCTGCTCGCGGATTTCCTGCCGCGTCTTGGCTTCCTGGAGGGCGTAGGCGAGCTCGGCTTCGGCCTGGCGAGCGTTGGTCTCCTGCTGGTAGCGGGCCTGTTCGACGCGGAAGTCGCGTTCGGCCTCGGCGATGCGGGTTTCCGCGACGTACTTGGCGGTCTCCTGATCGCGGTTGGCTTGCGCTTCGACGACGCGCGCGTCGCGCTCAGCCTCGGCGCGCTTGATGGCGGCGTCACGCTCGGCTTCGGCCTCGCCGATTTCGGCGTCGCGGGTAACTTCGGCGGTGCGCTTGCGGCCGAGGGCGTCGAGGTAGCCCTGGTCATCGCGAATATCGCGAATGGTGAAGCTGACGATCTCGAGCCCCATGTTGGCCATGTGCGGCTCCGCGACCTCGCTGACGGACTGGGCGAAGGATTCGCGGTCCTGATAGATCTCCTCGACGGTCATGGTGCCGAGGATGGCGCGCTGGGCGCCTTCGAGGGTCTGGAGGGCGACTTCCGCGATCTCGCGCTCGGGCTTGCCGATGAACTGCTGGGCGGCGGTGCGGATGGCTTCCTCCGACCGCGCGACCTTGACCTGGGCGATGCCATCGACGGTAACGGCGACGCCCTCCTTGGTGTAGACGCGCGCGGTCTCGATGGCGAGGGTCATGACCTCGAGCGAGAGTGACTGCGCCTTGAAGAAGACGGGGATGACGATGACCCGCCCGCCGACGGTGATCTTTGGGTGGGAGCCGCCGCCGGAGCGGATAAGGGCTTCGTTGGGGCCAGCTACGCGGATAATGGACGCCATTGAACTATCTCCTGAATGTCCTGCGAATTCGGTCAGCGAGCGCGGCAAGGGGTCTGCGCGTCTGCGGACCGGTGGGAACGGGCGCGCTGGATACCTTCACGGTACTGCCGCTGTAGACGGCGATGACCTGAACGTTTGCGCCGGCGCGAACTCGTTGTCCTTCTTCAATCGTAGCGGAAAACTCACGGTCATTGATACGCACCCTGCCGGTGGGGTTGAGGTCGGAGAGGGCGACGGCGGAAGCGCCGACAAGGCCTGAATCGAGGGAGCCAAAGGCGTCCGCGCTCCCGCCCTCGCGCACGAGCAGGTAGAGGGTCAGCGTCCCGCCCCCCATGACGACCGCCATGACGATGATGAGCCAGAGGCTGACATCGACGGAAGGGTCGAGGGGATTGGAGGACTCGAAGAAGCCGCCAAAGAGCAGGAACGCCCCCAGGAGGAAGCTCACAAGACCGCCCACGCCAAACACACCGATGCCGGGGGCTTGCATCTCGAAGTAGAAGAGGACCGCTGAGATGATGATGAGGGCGACGCCAACCCAGTTAACGGGCAGGGAGCCGAACGCCACGAACGCCAACGCCAGCAGGATGACGCCCACGACGCCCGGTCCGAAGAACGACGTGAAGAACTCGGCGGTCAGGGCGAGCGTGCCCAACGAGATGAGGGTGAAGGCGATATTGGGGTCGGCGATGACGCCGAGAAAGCGCTCCAGCAGGCTCTTCCTGATCTGGCGGACGGGGACGCCTTCGGTCTCGACGACGACGGGGCCGGCGGCAGTGTGGGCGGTGCGGCCATCGACCTGATCGAGCAACTCATCGAGAGAGGCGGCGATGAAGTCGATGATGTCGAGTTCGAGGGCTTCGGTGGCGGAGTAGGCCCTGGCCTCGGTGACGGTGGCCTCGAGCGCCTCGGCGTTGCGGTCGCGTTGTTCGGAGATGGCGCGGATGAAGGCGCGGGTATCCTCGATCACCTTGCGTCCCAGCGTCTCGGGCAGGTCCTCACCGGTTCCGCTGACGGGGGAGGCGGCGCCGATGTTCGTGGCGGGCGCCATGACGGCGAAGTTGGCGGCGACGGTCAGAAAGGTCCCGGCGGAGGCGGCCTGCGCGCCCGAGGGCGCAACGTAGACCGCGACGGGCGCGCGCGATTCGAGGATGCGCTCCACCATGTCACGGGTGGAGTCGAGGCGGCCGCCGGGGGTATCGAGTTCGACGACGATGAGGACGGCGGCGTCGCCCTCCGCCTTGTCGATGGCGCGGGAGAGGTAGCGGGCGTTGATGGCGTCGATGGCGCCGTCGATCCTGATGACGCCGATGTAGCCTGTCTGCGCTCCGGCGGGCGTCATCCAGTACGTGAGCAGGAGCGAACCCAGCCCCAGCGCGAGGAGCAGCAGGCCGAATGCGCGAACCCTGTACCCAGCCATAGCGCCCCCGACAGCCCGTCGCGCGGGCGCCCAGTATCCGAGCGCCAGCGCAACGCCGTCAACGACGGGCCGAGCGACCGGCCGCATGTGAGCGCGATGTCTACGCCCCTTCCGAATCCCGCAGCGCGGACAAGACGCCTATACTTGGCCGCCGGAGCCACCCGAGGACGGCAGCGTCGCGGGAAGGGATACTGAAGGGAGCGCGTCCTTGCCGAACGCCCGCTCACTTCGCAGTGTTCTCGCGCTGGCGGCGGTGGCGTTGCTCCCCCTTCTCCTCTCTGGCGCGGCCAACGCCCAGGACGGAGGGGGCGAGGCGTTTTCGGGGACGCTGCGTTTCCAGGGAGAACCGGTCGAGGGAGTCCGCATCTCCGTCGTCGACAGCGCGGACGCGACGGTGGGCGAGGCGGTGAGCGACAGCGAAGGGCGCTGGCGGGTCGAGCTTCCCGGGCCGGGGACGTATCGGGCGACGATCCACACCGACACGCTGCCGGAAGGCGTGACGCTGCGCGATCCAGAGCGGCAGAGGCTGGAGGTGACGGTGACGGCGGGGCGATCGCGGCCGCTCATCTTCGCGCTGGGGGAGCGCGCCAGCCGCGGGCCGACGGTAGGGGAGAAGCTCGCGCAGGCGACGCTGAACGGCGTCAAGTTCGGGCTCATCATCGCCATGTGCGCGATCGGGTTATCGCTCATCTTCGGGCTGACGGGGCTCATTAACTTCGCCCACGGGGAGCTGGTGACGCTGGGGGCGATCCTCGCGTGGTACTTCAACGCGGACTCGTTCGGGGCGCCGCTGATCCTTGCGGCGGCGCTGGCGGTCGTGGTGGCGGGAGCGGCGGGAGGGGGCGTCGAGTTCTCGCTCCTGCGTCCATTGCGGGGGAGGCGGCTGGGGGGCTTTCAGTTCATGGTGGTCACGATCGGGCTTTCCCTGCTGGCCCGACACGTGATGCTGCTGTTCTTCGGCCCCAACCGCGAGCGCTACATCGACTACGCCCTGCAGACGGAGTGGACTTTCGGGCCATTCGCGGTGACGCCGCGGGACTTCACGATCATGGCGCTCTCGGCGGTGATTCTGATCGGGGTGGCGGCGTTCCTGCAGCGGGCGCGCACGGGCAAGGCGATCCGGGCGGTGGCGGACAACCCCGAGCTGGCGGAGTCGTCCGGCATCGATGTGGACCGCGTGATCCTGATCGTCTGGATCGCGGGGGCGGCGCTGGCGGCGGTGGGGGGCGTCTTCTTCGGGTCAGTGGAGGCGGTGGACTGGCTGATGGGGTTCCGGCTGCTGTTGCTCATGTTCGCGGCGGTGGTGCTGGGCGGACTGGGGACGGCCTACGGGGCCATGGTCGGGGGCTTGCTGATCGGGCTGGTGACGGAGGTGAGCACCGTCTGGGCCAGCCCCGAGATCAAGGCCGTGTTCGCGCTGGCGGCGCTGGTGCTGGCGCTGCTCCTGCGACCCCAGGGCTTGCTGGGCCAGCGGGAACGGATCGGGTAGCCAGGCATGGATTTCGACATCATCCTGGGGAACGCGGGGCGCGCGGGACTGGGTCCGCAGGCGGCGATCTACGCGCTGGCGGCGATTGGGCTGAACCTGCATTTCGGCTACGCCGGGTTGCTCAACATCGGCCAGGTCGGCTTCATGATGCTGGGCGCCTACGGCGCGGCCGTCGTGGTGGCGACGTGGGGCGGATCGCTCTGGCTGGGGATCCCGTTCGGACTGGGGTTGTGCGTGGCCTTCGCGCTGGCGCTCGGCATCCCGACGCTGCGGCTGCGCAGCGACTACTTCGCGATCACGACGATCGCGGCCGCCGAGATCCTGCGCCTCCTGATCCGCTCTTCGCCGGCGACGGACATCACGGGCGGGCCGTTCGGGCTGCAGGCAATCGCGAACAGCTTCTATAACCTGAACTTCCTGCCGGACGGACGGTTTGGGTGGGGGACATTCTCGTACTCATCGAACCAGCTATGGGTCATGATCGTCGCCTGGGTTCTGGTGGCGCTCTGTTCGGCGCTGGTGCTGGGCCTGATCCGCAGTCCCTGGGGACGGGTCGTGCGGGCAATCCGCGAGGACGAGGACGCCGTTCTCAGCCTCGGGAAGAACACGGTGGCCTACAAGATGCAGGCGCTCGTGATCGGGGGCGTGATCGGGGGGCTGGCGGGGGTGATCGACGCGCTTCAGCAGTCGGGGGTGGGTTCGGAGAACTTCGAACCGCAGGTGACGTTCTTTGTGTGGGCGGCGCTGATTCTGGGCGGGCTCGCGACCACGGTAGGGCCGGTCGTGGGGGCGATGCTGTTCTGGTTCCTGCGGGAAGGGGTCGAGTCATTCATCCGCGACCTTTCGGGGCAGGGCTGGTTGCCGGGAGCGCTCGCGGATTTCCTCGACGGGAAAGAGGGCGCCATCAGCATCGCGCTCATGGGCGTCGGGCTGGTCGCGTTGATGGCGCTGCGGCCGCAGGGCGTCTTCGGGAGACGTCGGGACTTGCACCTGGGGACATGAAGCGATGAGCGACACGACGGCGGCGCGATCGGACCTGACGGAGGCGGCGCTCGAGGCGGCCCCGCCCGGGCGGCTCAAGGGAGACCCCATCCTGATCACGTTCGGGATGCTGAAGACGTTCGGCGGCGTCCGCGCGGTCGACATCGACCATCTGGAGGTCGAGCGGGGGACGATCACGTCGCTGATCGGGCCAAACGGGGCGGGGAAGACGACGCTCTTCAACCTGCTGACGGGATTTGACCGGCCCGATCGGGGGTGGTGGCGGCTGGACGGACGGCGGTTGGGGGGCCTGCGCCCCTATCGCATCGCGCGGCTGGGCATGGTCCGCACCTTCCAGCTGACGAAAGCGCTCTCGCGGCTGACGGTGCTGGAGAACATGGCGGTGGCGGCGCAGACGCAACGGGGCGAGCGGCTGGAGCGCGCCCTCCTGCGGTGGCTGTGGCGGCCGGAAGAGGAGCGCGTACTGACGCGGGCGATGGAGTTGCTGGAGCGCTTCGGAATCGATCACATGGCGGATGAGCAGGCGGGGACGCTCTCGGGGGGGCAGCGGAAGCTGCTGGAGATGGCGCGGGCGCTGATGACGGACCCGCACCTCCTCATGCTCGATGAACCCACCGCGGGCGTGAACCCGGCGCTCACGGAGTCCCTGCTCGAACACATCCGCGATCTGAACGCGGCGGGGCTCACGATCGTGTTCGTGGAACACAACATGGACGTGGTGATGGACATCAGTGACTGGGTCGTGGTGATGGCGCAGGGACGCATCCTGACGGAGGGGCCGCCGCAGGACGTGATCGCGAATGAGGCGGTGATCGACGCCTACCTCGGACGGGCGCGGGACGCGGCGGACGGCGAAGACGAAGACGCTGAAGCGGACGCGGAGGGACGGGCGCGCGATGAATGAGCGGAGGCCATTATTGGAAGCGGAGGCGCTGGTGGCGGGCTATATCGCGGGCGTGCCCATCCTGAACGACTGCAGCCTGAGCCTGTTCGAGGGGGAGATCGCGGGGATCGTGGGGCCGAACGGGGCGGGGAAGTCGACGTTGCTGAAAGCCGCGTTCGGGCTGGTGGAGGTGTGGGAGGGGGATGTGCTGCTGCGCGGGGAATCAGTTCTGGGGAAGAAGCCGCACAGCCTGGTGACGGAAGGAATCGGGTACGTGCCGCAGACGGAAAACGTGTTCCCCCGGCTGAGCGTGCGGGAGAATCTGGAGATGGGGCTCTTCCTGGAGCCGCGCGCCTGGCGGGAGCGGTTCGAGGCGGTCGTGGAGCTGTTCCCGCTGCTGGCGGAGCGGGCGGGGCAGCGGGCGGGGGCGCTCTCCGGCGGCGAGCGCCAGATGCTGGCGATGGGTCGCGCCCTGATGATGGAGCCGGCGGTGCTGCTGCTGGACGAGCCCTCGGCGGGCCTCTCGCCGAAGTACCAGGAAGACGTGTTCCGGCAGGTACAGGAGGTGAACCGCGCGGGGGTCTCGGTGCTGATGGTGGAGCAGAACGCGCGGCGCTGCCTGCAGATCGCGCACCGCGGCTATGTCCTTGACCAGGGGCGCAACGCCTATACGGGGCCAGGCGAGGAGCTGTTGAACGACGAGCGCGTGATCGAACTGTACCTCGGCTCGCTCAGCGCCCGCGGGCGGGACTAGCGCTAAATCCAAACGCGCGAGGGGCGCCCGTGTGAGCGCCCCTCGTCCTGGCCGCCGAGTGACCGACGCGACTAGCGCAACAGGTCGATGGTGACGGTGGAGATTTCCTCGAGCTCGCCATCGATGAAGCGGCTCACGGTGTAGTTGGCGATCGTGGGATCGCCGCCGGTATCGAGTTGCAGCGGGCCGACCTTGCCCACGTAGGCGACGTCCTCGCCGCGCTCGATGCGCGCGGCGCAATCGGCGTACGACACGCACTCAGCGCCGCTGCTGGTGACCTCGCTGACGGCGGCGATAACGGCGTCGCCGTCCGTGCTGCCGGCGGCTTTGGCGGCGAGGGCGAGGATGGTGGCGCAGTCGTAGGACTGGGCGGCGAAGGCGAAGACGCCCTCGGTGATTTCCTCCAGCCGCGCATTGAACTCGTCGAGGACGGGGCCGCTGGGAGGAGCGGAGACGAAGAGGGTCATGCCGTCGAGCACGGAAGGATTGGAGGTGTCGATCTCCTCCCAAAGATTGGCGCGGTAGAGGCCGTCGGACCCGTAGAGCATGGACGGGTCATAGCCGGCTTCGAGGAGGCCGCGGAGGAGGCCGATCCCCTCATCGAACACGATGAGCACGATGGCGTCGGGGGCGTAGCTCCTGATGCGCGAGATCTCGGCGTCGAAGGTGGCTGACTGGGGATCGAAGCTGATGACATCGGATTCCGCGCCGAGCTCGTTGAGGCGAGCGTCGAGGAGACGCGCGAGGGCGTTTCCGTAGTCATCGGCGCGGGCGATGATGGAGACGCGCGTTCCGCCGTCTTCGACCACCGTGTCCGCCATTACGGGAGCGATGGCGGCGTCGGAGGGAGCGGTGCGGAAGTAGTAGCCCGCGTTCTCCTGGCCGGTGAAGTTGGGCGATGTATTGGATGGCGAGCACTGGGGGATGCGCTCATCGTAGAGGCGCTGGATGATCGCCTGGGAGATGCCGGAAGAGGCGGCCCCGACGATCACCTGGGCGCCCTGTCCGATGAGGCGGTTGGCGGACTCACTGGCGACGTCGGCGTCCGTGCCGCTGTCGGCGTAGATGAACTCGACGGCGCCGCCAGCGGCGAGGATGTCCTCTTCGGCGAAGCGTACGGCGCTGATCATGGGGACGCCGTAGGCGCTGAGCGCGCCCGTCTCGGGCAGGATCACGCCGATCTTGAGGGTCGGGTCAGCGGCGGTGGCGGGAGCGGGGGGCGTCGCCGCCATCACGCCGGTCGTCTGCGAGCGTTCGGTCACAAGCGCGCCATCCTCGAAACGGGCGACGGCGTAGGTGCCGACGGTGGGGTTGCGCGAGCCCATGGAAGCGTCATCGCCGCCACGCGCAAGGTTCAGGGGGCCGCTCACGCCCGTGTAGTCGACGTCTTCGCCGGCGGCGATGAGGGTCGCGCATTCGGCGTAGGAGGAGCACTCCACGCCGCCAGTGGTGAGGCCGTCGATGGCGGCCATGATGGCGGCGCCGTCGGTTCCGCCCGCGCTCTGGGCGGCGAGGGCCAGCAGCACGACGCAGTCGTAGGCCTGCCCGCCGTAGATCAGGTTGCCCTGCGTGATGGCGGTGAGGCGATCGTTGAACTCCTTGCCGCCGGAGGCGCCGATGACCTTCATGCCGTTGAGGACGCTGTTGTCCTCGGGGTCGATCGCGTCCCAGAGGGTGGGCAGGAAGAGGCCGTCGGAGCCGTACTGGATATCGGCGCTGATATCGGTCTCGATGAGGCCGCGGATGATGCTGGTGCCATCGAAGAAGAAGCCGATATTGACGACGGCGTCGGGGCCGTAGCTGGAGACGGCGGCGACTTCAGCGTCGAAGGTGGAGGCGGCGGGATCGTAGAGGATGGTGCGGGATTCGGCGCCCAGTTCGGTGAGCGCGCTGGCGACGAGCGTGGCGAGGGCGTTCCCGTAGTCATCGGCGCGGGCGACGATGGCGACGCGCGAGCCGCCATCGTTGACGACTTCGTCGGCGATGATGGGGGCGACCGCCTCATCGGGGGGCACGGTGCGGAAGAAGTACCCGGCGTTCTCCTGGTCATTGAAGGAGGGGGAGGTGGCGGAGGGCGAGCACTGGGGGATTTTTTCGTCGTAGAGCGTCTGGATGAAGGCCTGGGTGATGCCCGAAGCGGCGGCGCCGACGATGACGTTGTTCCCTTCGCCGAGCAAGCGGCCGACGGCCTCGGTGGCGGTGTCGGGGTTGGTCCCTGAGTCCGCCATGGTGAGGGTGATGTTCCCGCCGGCGGCGTTGATATCGTCGACGGCGAGTTTCACGGCCTCGATCATGGGGGCGCCGAGGGGACCGAGGGCGCCCGTTTCAGGAAGCACGGCGCCGAGCTTCAGGGGCACGCCCTCGATGGTGGGTTCGGGCTCGGTTACCGCTGTCGCGGGGGGGGATGTGGGCTGCGCGCCAGCATCATCCCCGTCGTCATCGTCGCCACAGGCGACGGCGAGAAACGCGACGGTCAGGGCAACAAGGGAAATGCTTGCGAACAAGCGCATCTTTCCGAAAGGCTTCACAAGGATCCTCCTTCAAACACCAGGAAAAAATGGTACTCGAAAATACTCGCACGGCACACGTGCGCGCGCTCACGGGGAGTCGCGGCGAGCGCGATGGCGCGGCAGCCAGTAGCTGGCCGCGAGTACCACCGCCAGCAGCGCCAGGAACCATGGCCACGCGCTGGTTAGCCCACTCCCTGGGGGCGCCGCCAGAGCAGACATGGGGGCCAATCCGCTCCCGCCAGCGCCCACACCGGGAGCGGTCGGCGGCGGGGTTGCAGTGGGTGTCGGAGTCGGAGTCGGGGTTGCGGCCGGAGTTGGGGTCGCGGTGGGCGTTGCGGTCGCGGTGGGCGTTGGGGTCGCGGTGGGCGTTGGGGTCGCGGTGGGCGTTGCGATCGTGGTGGGCGTTGCGATCGTGGTGGGCGTTGCGGTTGCGGTGGGCGTTGCGGTCGCGGTGGGCGTTGCGGTCGCGGTGGGCGTTGTGGCTGCAGTGGGCGTTGTGGTTGGAACCGGGATTGCGATTGGGGGCGGGATCGGGGTCGCGGTCGGGACTATGCCCAGGGGGAAGTCGTCGTTGATGATCGTGCCGATTGCGTCAAACTGACTTCCACCGCCAGCGAAGACGACGCGGGGATCCCGCGTTCGGAGGTTGCTCACCCGCACAATAAACGTCTCGTCGGGCTCTATGCGCGTATCGCCGACCGCCTTCACGACTATCGTTTTCGAGAGATCGCTTCCGGTCGCAAGCGCCTCGAAGGTGTACGACGTGCGCACGTGCAGGTAGTCGCGCTCTCGTAATCGCTGCTCGGTCGAGACGCCGATATTGGCTGTGGCGGTGTTGTCGCCCCTCGTGAGCGCCTCCACCCGCACGGTGACGTCCTGGACGGGGATGCTGCTGAGCGTCACCATGAAGGTCATGTCCGTCGTGTCCGTGTCTCCCTCCTTGGCGCTCACGTTCTCCACGGAAATTGTCGGGACGACGGGTTCAGCGTTCCTGGGGGTCGCGGTCTGCTCGTCGGAGGCGGCGCCAGTGCCCACGCTATTCTGCGCGCGTACCTGGAAGCGGTAGGCGGAGCCATTGGCAAGGCCCGTTACAGTGTGGAGAATCGTGCGCGCGGCGGAATTGGGGATGTCCGTCCAGGTCGCGCCCTCCCAGCCTGACGCGCTGGCGGTGTAACGCACTTGCCAGCCGGTAATCGTGGCGTCGCCGGGATCGGCCCACGAGAGTATGATTTCGCGATTGCCCGTCAGCGCCCAGAAGCGAACGGGTTTTGCTGGGGCGACGGCGCCCCGGGCTGTATCGTCGTCAATGATCGTGCCAGTGACCTCAATACGCTTCCCGCCGCCGGCGAAGCGTACATGGGGGTCTTCCGTCCTGAGGTTGTTCAAACGCAGGATGATGGTCTCGTCGGGTTCGACGCGGAGATCGCCGTGCACTTCAACGTTGACGGTTTGGCTGAGATCAGCCCCGGATGCGTCCTTGGGGAAGAAGATGTCCTTCTGGAAGGGGATGAAGTCCCGCGTTTCTCCCGAGTTGCCCTGGGCGGTGCCGCCGTCTTTCAGCAGCGTTGTCGCCTGAATGCTGACTTTGTGGCTGGGTGAGCCGCTCAGCGTCACCGTGAACGTCAGGATCGTGTGGGTGTGGCCATCGTTTCCCTCGACCACGCTCACATCCGGTGACGAGATATCCAGCAGCGTGTCGGAGGCGCTGTCGTCGTTGGTAATCGTGCCTGTGGCGAGGAGCTCGGTTCCCCCACCCGCGAAGCCCACTCGGGCATCATCCGTCACGAGGTTGAAGAGGCGCAGGTCGAAGGTCTCGTCGGGCTCCACCCTGAGGTCGCCAAGCACTGCGACGGTGACCGCTTCGGCAAGCGCATCCCCGGAGGCGTTGGCGGCGAAGGTGAGCGTCCTGTTGATGGCGATGAAATCGCGGTCTGGTCCGGCTCCGCCTATGGCGTCGCCCCTGCCCTTTCTGCCAGTCGCCCTGATGGTCACGTCGTGGCTGGGTGAGCCGCTGAGGACAACGCGAAATCGCAGCACCGCGCGGCCACGATCGCCTTCCACGACGCTTGCATCCGCGACCGAGATCGTCAGTGTGGGCGTTTGCGCTCGCGCAGCATTCGACACAAAGACCGCGATCAGCAGGGCCGCCAGTAAGAAGACCCTCGCAAGCGCTTCCCTGCCAGGAGGGAACCATGACCTCAGGAAGTACGCTTTCAAGTCAACGCATCCCTTGACCCCCCCCCCCCCCCCCCAAATATAACCGCTAAATGCTTTTCGCCTTCGCCAGAAACGCATGACTGTCAATCTCCGCTGGCCATCCACCAGCATCTCACTACGAACCCACTACGAACAAATGGGTTCGCAGCTGGCGCGAACTGGTGGGCCTGGGTGGATTCGAACCACCGACCAACCGGTTATGAGCCGGGCGCTCTCACCGCTGAGCTACAGGCCCCTTCCCGCAGTATAGGCTGGCGGCGGCGCGATTCGGGAGCGAGCGGAGCGCGGTATACTCGCGGGGCTTCGTCCCGAAGGCGCCGAATCCGGGCCCCGACGGGCCCCGGGCACGAGACCATATGAAGGAACAGGCGGGGGCGAATCGTCATGCTCGATAGTTTCAACAGCCGCGATACGCTGACGGCGGGAGGGCGCACAGTCGCCTTCCACCGTCTCGACGCAGTCCTGCGGGGGGAGGCGGCGGCGCGGCTGCCGTTCACGCAGCGCGTGCTGCTGGAGAACCTGCTGCGGCGCGAGGACGGCGACGCGGTGTCGCGGGAGGACATCGAGGCGCTGGCGAACTGGCGCCCGAACGCGGGCGAGGAACGGGAGGTGGCGTTCGCGCCGGCGCGGGTGCTGCTGCAGGACTTCACGGGCGTGCCCGCGGTCGTCGACCTGGCCTCGATGCGTGATGCGCTGGAAGCGATGGGGGGCGACCCCGAACGGATCAATCCGCTGCAGCCGGTCGACCTTGTGATCGATCACTCGGTGCAGGTGGACGCCTACGGCACGGAGGGGGCGTTCGCGGAGAACGTGCGCATGGAGTACGAGCGCAACCGCGAGCGGTACCTGTTCCTGCGCTGGGGACAGCAGGCCTTCCGCAACTTCCGGGTGACGCCGCCGGGGACGGGGATCGTCCACCAGGTGAATCTGGAGTACCTCGCGAGCGTCGTGTTCGAGAACGAGGAGCGCGGGCTGGTCTATCCGGACACGCTGGTGGGGACGGACTCGCACACGACGATGATCAACGGGCTGGGCGTGCTGGGCTGGGGCGTGGGCGGGATTGAGGCGGAGGCGGCGATGCTGGGCCAGCCGATCTCGATGCTGATCCCCGAGGTCGTGGGTTTCCACCTCACGGGCGCCCTGCCCGAAGGGACGACGGGCACGGACCTCGTGCTGACGGTGACGCAGATGCTGCGCGAACTGGGGGTGGTGGGGAAGTTCGTCGAGTTCTTCGGGCCAGGGCTCTCGCAACTGCCGCTGCCGACGCGGGCGACGATCGCGAACATGGCGCCAGAGTACGGCGCGACGGTCGGCTTCTTCCCCGTGGACGCGGAAACGCTGAGCTATCTGCGCTTCACGGGACGGGACGAAGAGCAGGTGGCGCTGGTCGAGGCGTACTGCAGGGAGCAGGGGCTTTTTCGCACAGACGACACGCCCGACCCGAGCTTCTCGGCGGTGCTGGAGCTGGACATGGGCGAGGTGGAGCCGTCGCTGGCGGGGCCGCGACGGCCACAGGACCGCGTGTTGCTGCGGGAGTCGAAGGCGGCGTGGCGGGAGGCGCTGGCGGAACTGGCGGGCGCGGAGGCGGACGCGGCGCCGGCGGTGGAGGTCTCGCGGAACGGGGCGTCGTTCGAGGTCGGGCACGGATCAGTGGTGATCGCGGCCATCACGAGCTGTACGAATACGTCGAATCCGGAGGTGCTGGTGGGGGCGGGGCTGCTGGCGAAGGCGGCTGTGGAGCGCGGCCTCGGACGCAAGCCATGGGTGAAGACGAGCCTGGCGCCGGGCTCGAAGGTGGTGACGGACTACCTCGCCGCCGCGGGGCTCACGCCCTACCTGGATGAGCTGGGCTTCAACCTCGTGGGGTACGGCTGCACAACCTGCATCGGGAACTCGGGGCCGGTGGACGCGGATGTGGCGGCGGCGGTCCACGAGGGGGGGCTGACGGTGGCGGCGGTGCTCTCGGGGAACCGCAACTTCGAGGGGCGCGTCAACCCCATCGTGCGCGCCAACTATCTCGCCTCGCCGCCGCTGGTGGTGGCCTACGCGCTCGCGGGCTCCATGGACTTCGACCCGCTCACAGAGCCCATCGGGAACGATTTCGACGGCAAACCCGTAATGCTGGCCGATCTGTGGCCTTCGCAGAACGCGATCGAGGAGGCGATGCGGGGGGCGGTGCGCTCGGAGATGTTCCGCGAGCGGTACGGATCGGTGTTCGAGGGGGATCCCGCCTGGCGCACGCTGGAGGCGCCGGAAGGGAATCGCTATCAGTGGGACGAGGATTCGACCTACGTGAAGAACCCGCCCTATTTCGAGAATCTGGCGGAGGAGGCGGGGGCGCTGGAGGACATCGCGGGGGCGCGCGTGCTGGTGATGGTGGGGGACTCGGTGACGACGGATCACATCTCGCCGGCGGGGAGCATCGCGCCAGACAGTCCGGCGGCGGCCTACCTGTTCGACCACGACATCAAGCGCGAGGACTTCAACTCCTACGGAGCGCGGCGGGGGAACCACGAGGTGATGATGCGGGGCACGTTCGCGAACATCCGCCTGCGCAATCAGCTCGCGCCGGGGACGGAAGGGGGCGTGACGCGGCGCCTCCCCGGGGGGGAAGAGATGAGCGTCTTCGAGGCGGCCATGCGCTATCGCGACGAGGGCGTCCCACTAATAGTACTGGCGGGCAAGGAGTACGGGACGGGGTCATCCCGTGACTGGGCGGCGAAGGGTCCGCGGCTGCTGGGCGTGCGCGCGGTGATCGCGGAGAGCTACGAGCGCATCCACCGCAGCAACCTCGTGGGGATGGGCGTCCTGCCGCTGCAGTATCTGGCGGGCGAGAGCCGCGAGACCCTGGGGCTGAACGGGGAAGAAACGTTCGCGGTCGAGGGCGTCGCCGAGGGGCTGCGGCCGGGGGGCCAGGCGCGGGTGACGGCAACGGCCGGGGACGGAACGACCACGACGTTCGAGACGATCGTGCGGATCGATACGCCAGTGGAGCTTGACTACTACCGCCACGGGGGGATTCTCCCGTACGTGCTCCGGCAGCTGGCGGGCGCGCGGGATTAGGCGAGGAGACGGCCACCGGCCAGACATGAACATTCACAGGGAGAGGACGCTATGCCAGAACCGGATCTGCTGAAGATCGCTCGCACGGAACACGAGGGCGGCGACCTGCTGGGAGCGCTGGGCGAGCTGTTCGAGCCAGCCGACATCCGTCCGGAGGGCTACCCGGAGGCGGTCATCTGGAAGGGCGGGAACTTCGACGGGAGGGTGAACCCGGTCGCGCACTCGCTGACCGACGCCTACGCGCTGCTGGGCACGCTGGCGGCGGTCGACATCCTCGGGCTGCCGTTCTACGCGGTGCCGATGTGGGCGCAGTACCGGCACGATACGCGGCTGGAAGCGCTGAGCTGGTTCGGAAACATGCCGTGCACGTCGATCAAGTGGTCAACGGCGGGCGACGCCTACGTGAACGACGGCGAGGGCGGCCGCGTGGTGGTCATGGGCAAGTCCGGGAACGCGCCCCTGCGCACGCAGGCGGGGGTGTACTGCAACGTGCGTCCCTACGGACCGATCACGGTGGTGCGCTGCATGCCCTGCCTGCCGTATTCGCAGAATCGCGCGGCGTTCGAGGTGGACGCGGAGACGGGGATTATCCATTCGGAGATGAACACGCCCGGCGTCCAGATGGCGTACGCGGGGCGGCGCTTCCTGCAGATGGTTCACGAGACGGGCGCCCTCGGGCGGATCGCGTTCAAGCCGACGCAGGCGATGGAGGACGGGATCAACTCAGGGCTGCTCTCCTGGCTGCTGGACGGGACGCAGTTCACGGTCGGGCGCAAGTACGCGGTCGATGGCTACGTGGAGCACCGCGAGCGGGTGGACCGCATCGTCGCCCTGCTGCCGGACGACTTCAAGGACGGAATGGAGGAGTGGGGCGGCCAGATTGAACAGCATATCTCGGACACGAACTACGGGCTCCTGTTGTGGGACCTGATCGAGCAGCGGGACACGATCGTGCTCGCCACAGACCTCGACGGGGACCGGCTGACGGACCTGCTGGCGGACGTCTCGGAGCCGTTGCGGGCCTTCGGCCAGCGCGTGGTCGACGCGACGGGCGGCGGCGCGCAGATGCGCGATCTGTGGGGGGAGATGGGCTACACGACGGGTAACGGTCGCGACATGACCTCGGTGATGTACCGGATGCACGGCCCGCCCATCCATGAGCAGACGCTGGGGTCGGCAGACGCGATGCTGCTGCGGCTGCTGGACGGGGATGAGTGGATGGGGGGCGCGAAGCGTCCCTACGACCCACGCATCCACTTCGTGCTCATCCGGGACGCCTACCGCGACGCGAATCCTGACAACGGCGAACTGCACGCCTGGCTGGACGACGCGCTGTCGACGTTCGACGAGGCGTACTCGGGGGAGCGTCCCGGCTTCCTTGACGGGTACGCGCAGTTGAAGCGGGCGATCACGCCCTGGGGGGCGTAGGGGGCGGGCGGATGGCCGCCTTCAGGCGCTTGACATCGCGGACGCGCTGGCCGCACGGTAGACCCCGGTTCAGGAGGGGAGCGCATGTCCGAAGCTATCGAGCAGACGGTTTACTTCACAGTCACAGTGCGCTGCTTCGATCGCGGCGACCATTGGGTTGCACAGACGCTCCAGACTGGCGTCTATACCTACGGCGCGAGCCGCGAAGAGGCGGAAACGCGCAACGGTGAGGCGAACGAACTGCTTGTCCGACGGATGAAGCGGGAAGGCGTCCACGCCCTGGAGCGCTTCATGAAGGACCACGGCATCGACTATCGCATCGGAGGCCGCGGTCAGCGCGCTCCCAGCAAGCGCACCGGCGCCTGGGAAACGGTCGTGATGAGCGAACTGGCGCGTGCCGCCTAACCCGCTCTCCGGCCTGGCGGCCGTTGTGCTCACGACTATCGGATACGTTCGGGAATGGGGCGAGGCGGGAGGTCTCCAGCTCTTTATCCGCTACGGAGAGGCCGGCTGTCATCCTGTCGTTCTGCAGGACAGTGAGCATCTCACAGCCGAAGACATCGTGAAATCCCTGAACGAACAGGGCGTCGACATGGTCGCGTTCTTCGCGGCCTTCGATGATCTGGACGCGGAGTAGGGCGGGGAATAGCTGATGAGCGGGCGGGCGGCTGGCCTGTGTTCGTCGGGCAGGGTACGATCAGGGAGGTCTGGCGTGCAGAACTCACGTATGAGTCGCTTTCGCTCGCGTTTCCGCTGTGATCTCCCGCGGACGCTTCTCTTCCCTATGACGCGCACGCAGCCAGGAGACGCCGCCGCCATGAGGACGCCGCAACCGCAATGACCGCTCCCGCCGCGGTAGACCGCGAAGCCGTGCTCGCCGCACTCGCAACCGTCAACGATCCCGAACTGCATCGTGACATCGTCTCCCTGGGGATGGTCGAGGAGCTGACCATCGAGGGGGGCGCCGTGGGCGTGAAGGTGCAGCTCACGACGCCCGCCTGCCCGCTCAAGGACGTCATCGAGGAGGATGTGCGCGCCGCGCTGGAGGGGCTGGCGGGGGTTACGGCCGTCGCCCTCGACTGGGGGGCGCAGGTGCGCGCGAGCGACCCGCGCGAGGGGCAGAAGCCGATCGAGGGCGTGCGCAACGTAATCGCGGTGGCTTCGAACAAGGGGGGCGTGGGCAAATCGACCGTGGCCACCAATCTGGCCGTGGCGCTGGCCGCCACGGGAGCGAAGGTCGGGCTGGTGGACGCGGACATCACAGGGCCGAACATTCCGACGATGTTCGGGCTGGAAGCGGGGCTGCAGGCGAACCAGACGGAGGGGCTGCGTCCGATCGAGAAGTACGGCGTGGAGCTGGTCTCACTGGGGTTCCTGTTGCCAAAGGGGACGCCGGTGGTATGGCGCGGCCCCATGATCGGGAGCGCCGTGCGCCAGCTGCTCCACGACGTTCCCTGGGACAACATCGACTACCTGATCATCGATCTGCCACCCGGCACCAGCGACGCTTCGATGAGCATGGCGCAGGAGGCGCCAATCGCCGGCGCCGTCATCGTTTCGACGCCACAAGACGTCTCGCTGGAGGACGCCATGAAGGCGGTCTCCATGTTCGAGAAGCTCGATGTGCCGGTGTTCGGCATGATCGAGAACATGAGCTACTTCATCGCTCCCGACACGGGCAAGCGATACGACATTTTCGGGCACGGCGGCGCGCGTGAAGCGGCCGAGGAGCTCGGCATCGATTTCCTCGGCGAGATCCCGATTGAGCCCCGGATTCGCGAAGGCTCGGATCGGGGCGTGCCCCTGGTGGTCAGCAAGGAGGACTCCGCCCCGGCGGAGGGCTTCCGCGCGATCGCGGGGGCGGTCGCCGCCCGAATCAGCGTTTTGCAAAGGATGGGTACGTAACCCCGCATGGCACTCAACTTTCTGACCGGCAGCCGCTCCTCCACGGAGGAGGAAGCGCCGGAAACAACCGAATCCGAACCAACGACCAACACAACCGAAGAAGACAAGGCCGCCGAACCCGCACGCCGCCGTCGCGGCTCGCGGGGCGGACGCTCCCGTTCGGGGAGCAAGGCGTCGCCGCCCGCACCCGCCGACGAAGCCTCCGAGGCCGTCGAGGAGAAGCCTGCCGCGCCACGGCGGGCGACCTCGCGGCGGCAGCCGAAGGCGGACAGCGAGGAGGCGCCGGCGGCGAAGCCGTCGCGACGGCGCCCAGCCACCGCCAGGACCGCCGACGAAGAGGAGCAGACGCCGCCACGCGCGCCTCGCAGGCGCGCCGCGCCCGCCGCCAGGACGAGCGAGGAGGCGGAGGAGGAGAAGCCCAAGCGGGCGACGCCACGACGCCGTTCGCGCGCGGCGACGGAAGCGGCGGAGAGCGATAACGACGCCCTGCTGGCCGCCCTCAAGGAGCAGACCGAAACGCTCAGCCGCCTTGTGCAGCTCCAGGAACAAACGATCGCGCGGCTTTCGGGGAACGGGAGCGCGGGCAAGGCGGCGGTGGGAACGCCGCGCGTGGGCGTGTTCGTCGATAGCGCGAACGTGGAACTGGCGCGCGACCGCTCACGCGGAGGCAGGCCCATCGACTGGGGGCTCGTGCTCAAGCGCGTGACCGACGGGCGGCGACTGGTGCGCGCGATCGCGTATTCGCCCGTACACGACGATCCCGGGGTGAGCCCCGAGACGCAGCGCTTCGTGGAGCCGTTCCTGGGGAAGGGTTTCAAGATCGTGACGAAGCCGCTGAAGCGCTTCGCTGATGGGTCGATCAAGGCGAACGTGGACATTGAGCTGGCGCTGGACGTGATCACGATGGCGGAGCGGCTGGACATCGCCGTGCTTGTTTCGGGCGACGGCGACTTCCAGCACCTGGTCGAGGTGTTGCAGAGCCGGGGCGTTCGCGTTGAGGTGGCGGGGCTTGGCCAATCAGTGGCGAGCAACCTGAAGAAGGCCGCCGACGAGTACATCGAACTGGACTTCGCGCAGAAGAAGTAAGGCGCGCCCTAGCGCACGCCCGCCGGCTCCCTGTTGGGGTTGACCCGCTCGCGCTCGATGATGCGGACGAGTTCGGCGACGGTCTCGTCGAGCGCGCCTTCGCGGTTTGTGACGACGTAGTCGTTGTTGGGGGCGTCGGCGATCTCGGCGTCGACCTCGGCGAGGCGGCGGGCGAGGGACTCCTCGCTCTCGGTCTCGCGGGCGGTGAGACGATCGCCAAGGGCCTCGCGACTCTCGGCGATCAGGAGCACGAAGACGGCGCCACGAAGCAGCGTTCGCAGGGCGCGGGCGCCCTGGAGGTCGGTGCGGACAAGCACATCCTCGCCGGCGGCAAGGGGGGCTTCGAGCTCTCGCCGTTCAAGGCCCTTGAGTTCGCCATAGACGCAGGCGTGCTCGATGAAGTCGCCGTCCGCGATCTTGCGCTGGAACGCTTCGACGGTGAGGAAGTGGTAGTCGATTCCCTGACGCTCGCCCACGCGCATGGGGCGGCTGTTGCTGCTGGTGGCGCGGTGGATGCCGGTGCGCGCGCGAAGGCGATCGATAACGGAGTCCTTGCCGACGCCGGAAGGGCCGTGCAGCACGATGATGAGGGGGCGGCGTTGGGCGCTCACGCGGTCGGCGCCGCCTCGGGCGCGGCGGCGGCGAGCGCCTCCCAGAAGTCGGGATAGGAGACGGAAACGGCGTCGTGTTCGATGCGCGTCTGGCCGCTGGCGAGAGCGCCGGCGACGGCGCCGAGCATGCCCATGCGGTGGTCATTGGCGGCGTCGAGGCGGGCGCCCCGCAGCTGACAGGGTCCCTCGACGATGAAGCCGTCGGCGGTGGCTTCGATTGCGGCGCCCATGGACGAGAGCATGGTCACGACGCTCTCGATGCGGTTGGACTCCTTCACGAGCAGCTCCCCCGCTTCGCGCACGACGGTGACGCCGTGCGCGAAGCAGCCGAGCAGGGCGACGAGGGGAAGCTCATCGATCGCGCGCGGGATCTCGCTTCCCTGAACGGTGACGCCGCGCAGGCTGGAGGAGCGAACGACCAGGTCCGCGACGGGCTCGCCGCTGGTCTCACGCTCCTCGTGGCGCTCGATGTCAGCGCCCATGCGGGCGAGGATGTCGAGCAGGCCGGTGCGGGTGGGGTTGACGCCGACTTCCCCGATGTGGAGCTCGGCGTCGGGGTGACAGGCGCCGAGCGCGAGCCAGGGGGCGGCGCTGGAGATATCGCCGGGGACGCGCATGACGAGCGGCTGGAGGCGGCCGGGGCGGCGAATCGTGACGGAGCGCGCCTCGCGAACGACGGGAGCGCCCATGGCGGCGAGCATCTTCTCGGTGTGGTCGCGCGTGGGGTGCGGCTCGGTGACGCGGGTGCGGCCCTCGACAGAGAGTCCGGCGAGCAACGTCGCGGACTTGACCTGGGCGCTGGCGACGGGCGTCTCGTACTGGATCGCGCGGAGGGCGCCGCCGCGGATGGCGATGGGCGCGAGGGTATCGCCGCGGCGGGCGCTGATACGGGCGCCCATGAGGCGGAGGGGCTGGATGACGCGACCCATGGGGCGGCGGCGCAGGGAGGCGTCGCCGGTGAGGACGCTGAAGAGCGGGTGGGCGGCGAGCAGGCCCGTGAGGAGCCGCATGGTGGTGCCGCTGTTCCCGCAGTCGAGCGCGTCCTCGCTCTCGAAGAGGCCGTGGAGGCCGCCCCCGTGGATGCGCGCCTCGGCGGCGCCGGCGGGCCAGTCGATCTCGACGCCGAGGGCGGCGACGCAGGCGGCGGTGGAGCGCACGTCATCGGAATCGAGGAGGTTCTCGACGCGGGCTTCGCCTTCAGCGATAGCGTTGAGGATGAGGGCGCGGTGGGAGATCGATTTATCGGGCGGGACGCGCAGGGTGGCGCGGAGGCGGGCGGGGCGCTGGACAATCACCGGCTTCGCGGGGAGCCCTGACGAAGCGCGGCCTCTTTCTCGCGCTCTTCGCCCCGGCGGAGCTGATCCTTCAGGCGGCCATAGAGGTAGGAGCCCATGAACATCTGCCCGAGCACGTCGCCCGAACGGGGCGTTTCCTCGCCATCACGGGGCGCTTCGCGACCGACGATGCGGTCATCGAAGAGGAAGCGTTCGAGGCGCGCGCGGGAGAAGAGGCTCTCGATGAGGGCGTCGGCGCCGGAGGCGGCGGATTCCGCGTCGTTATCGGGGCGCTCGATGCCCTCGGCCAGCCGTTCGGCTTCGTCATCGCTGATTTCCAGGGCTTCGATGATGGTGTCGAGTTCGCCCTGATAGCGGCGGAGCCAGGAGAGGATGGCGGAGCGGTTGGTGGCGACGATGCCGGTCCCCATCTCGGGGTCGCCCATGACCAGCCGCGTCATGTCGCGGAAGCCCGGGCCGGCGAGTTGTTCGGCGTCGTCCCAGCAGGAGCTGTCCCGCACAAGCTTGAAGAGGGCCACGGAGAGGAGCAGGGGGACATGGCTGACGGCCGCCACGATCTCGTCGTGCTCTTGCGGATCGACGTAGATGGGGACGGCGCCGGCGGATTCGATGAGCCCGAGGACGACGCGCACGGATGATTCGTGGGCGACGGTGGAGGGCGTGATGGCCCAGGCGGCGCCCTGGAAGAGGTCGACGCTGGCGGCGGCGGGGCCGCTGCGTTCGGACCCGGCCATGGGGTGCCCGCCGACGACGCTCGCGCGCGCCTCAAACACTTCTTCCGCTTTCGCCATGAAGGAGGCCTTGGTGCTGCAGGTATCGGTGATGACGGCGCCGGGGGCGACATGGGGCGCCATGGCCGGCAGCAGTTCCTCGGCGGCGCGCGGGGGGACGGCGAGGACGATCATGCTGGCGTCGCGCACGGCTTCATCGAGGTAGCGGACGGTGCTGTCGACGGCCTTCATCTCGCGCGCCGCGCGGGCGTTCTGACGGCTGCGGTCGATGCCCACGACCTCGTACTTGCGGTCCTTGCGGGCCATGAGGTTGAGGCCCACGGAGGCGCCAATGAGGCCCGTGCCAATGATGGCGATCTTCGATTCCGTCGTATCAGCCATGCGCATTCCGCCGTCAGTCAGGTGGCAGCGTCGGCGCGCTGCAGGAGGGCTAGCATAGCATCCCGCCCCGCTGGTCGATGGTGGAGGCGGGTCAGTTCAACGACGCGCGGGGACGCGCCGGCGGCGACGAGGAGGCCGGCGCCGAGGTCGCTGTGGGCGCGGCTGCGGGCGATGGCGCGGCGCATCTCGAAGCGGGAGGCGCCGGCGGCGACGAGGGAGGCGGGGAGCCACTCCGTGAGCACGTGGGCGACGCGATCGCGGGTGCGCTGGGAACCTTTGCCGACATCGTGGAGGAGAGCGGCGACAAGGAGGTCATGGTCGCGATCGTGGCCGCGTTCGATGAGCCAGCGGGCGGTCCCGGCGGAGTGGCGCTGATCGCGCGGCGTCTGGGTGTGAAAGAGCGCGAGGAGGTCGCCGCTAAGGTAGCCGCGCGCGAGGGCAAGGTCCGCGGCGTCAGGCGCGCGTGAGGCTTCGGAGACCTGCCGGACGCGCTGGAGCATCAGACGAGGGCCTCGAAGAAGAGGTCGGCGGCGCCATCGAAGATCCAGCGGATGGGGCTGTACTCGGGGGCGATAAAGCTGATGAGGATGAGCGCGATGAGCAGGCCGGGCCCCCAACGGCCGAGCGAGGCGAGCGGACGGGAAAGCTCATCGGGCAAAACGCCGAGGAGCACCTTGAAGCCATCGAGGGGGTGGATGGGGATGAGGTTGAAGACGCCGAGAATGACGTTGAGGAAGCCGATGAGGAGGAGGAACGTACCCAGAATCTGGAGGCCGCTCGCGTGTTCGATATCGCTGAACGAAATGGGTTCGACCCAGCCGAGGATGATAGGGAGGGAGGCGAGCAGGGCGAAGGCGAAGTTCGAGAGCGGACCGGCGAGGGCGACGAGCATGTTGCCGCGCTTCGCGCCCACACGCAGGCGGTAGGGATTGACGGGCGTGGGTTTGCCCCAGCCCACGCCCACGATGAACAGGAGCGCGGTTCCGAGGGGGTCGAGGTGGGCGAGGGGGTTCAGGGTGAGGCGACCCTGGCGCGCGGCGGTGTCGTCACCGAGTTCGTTGGCGGCCCAGGCGTGGCTGAACTCGTGGAAGGCGATGCCCGTGACGATCGCGATCGTGATGGCGCCGAGGTAGGCGAAGAAGGCAGCGGGGTTCTCCTGGAGAACATCGATAAGTTGGATGATCACGGTCGCTCCATGCTAGCAGCCGCCTGCCTGCGGGCGATGCGGGAGCCTTTCGGGAAAGCGTCTACGCGTTGACCGAGCGCGGGACGCTTGCTAGGTTCGCGAGGGGCGCCTTCGGCAAGCTTCTCGCGGGTCCGAAGGCGCGGGGGGAGTTCTGCGTCGGACGAAAGGGGCCCGGTCGAGCGGGTCCGGACTTTCGCCACGGCCTCAGCCGCGGTTTCCGGACTATGCACACACCTTCTTCCTTCCATGATTCGCGAGTGACACGCGGGCGGTTGCGCCGGGTTCCGGCGCAAGGCGGGCGGAGGGCGCTCGTGGTCCTCGCGCTGGCGGCGCTGCTGGCCGGGGCTGCGGCGATCTCGCTGCTGACGCAGAGCGGCGGCCCTCCGGAGACGGCCTTTGCGCGGGCGCCCAGCGGTCACTACGCCGTGCTCGCGCGGAACACGGGCGACGCGACGGTCGTGACGGTCGTGGGGACGGGACAGCGCGCGGCTCCGATGGAGATCGCGACGGTCGCACACCTGCGAGGGACGCACCTGCGCGGAACAGTCTCTCCGGACGGACGCCACGTAGCCCTGATTGCGCCCGACCGCCTGATCGCCGGACAGCCCATCGCTTCCCTGATCGCGCTGGACCTGGAGACGGGCCTGCTGCGACGAGTGGGGGAGGGCCTCCAGCCGCTGCAGGACGCGCTCTGGACGCCGGATTCACAGGCGATCATCGTGACGAACGCCGTGCGGGCGGATACGGGCCTTGCGGTCGCGGTTGTGCGGGTGGAGATGGACGGCGCGGCCACAACGCTGGAGACGCACCACGGAGCGGTCACGGTCGCGCCGCTGGGGTTCGATGGAGAGGGGAGGTTGCTGGCGGTCAGGATCGATGCGAAGGGATCGACGCTGACGCGAGGCGGGGTCGCGATCCGATGGCTCAGCGAACACATCACGCGTGACTGGGCGCTCAGCCCCGACGGTTCCCGTCTGGCGTTCGTGGAGGCCAACACGGGGCAGGAGTTGCGCTATCTGCCGCGGGTGGTCGCGACGGCGAGCGCGGGGGACGGGGTCGTTTCGGCGGCCTCGGCGGCGACGATGACGCGGCAGGCGCTGGGCGCGGTCTGGGCGCCAGCGGGCGCGCAACCGCTGTTCGGGGACGAGCCGCCGCCTTCGCCGCCGGGGGACGTCCGCGCGCAGACGGGGAGCGGATTTGACGTGCCTCTCGGGTATAGCAGGGACGGCGGCGCGCTGGTCGTGCGCCACTGGAGCGGGGGCAGCTTCGCCGAGCCGGGAACGCCGCGACTGGAGATCGTGAACGGAAGGGACAGGCAGGCGCTGCGCGACTTTTCGAGGTTCTTCGGATGGTCCGTGCGCTAGCGGCGCTGGCCGTGGGGGCGGCTGTGCTGATGGTGGTCTTCTCCGAACAGGACGCGGGCGCGCAGGCGGATCAGTGCGCCGGCATTGAGCCGTTCGTGTTCGACACGCACGAGGCGTACGACAACGCCGGGCTCTACCTGACGGCGATCGAACTGGCGGCGGCGGGAGAGGCGGTCACGACGTCCACAACGCCTTCGGGGGAGCCCCACGGACTTGTGTATCAGGGGCTGCTGTCGGGAACGGCGGAGCAGCGAATCGACCAGGAGCCGGACCCATCGCTGCGGATTCCCCCGACCCTGCTGAAGTCGATTGTGTGGGTGGAGTCGGAGTTCGGGCACGCCGATAACACGATTCCCTGGGGGGGCGTGGGGCCGGTGAAGCGGTCGTTTGACTGCGGCTTCGGGTTAGGACAGATCACGACGGGCATGACGAACCAGACGGGGAACCCCTCGGCGAAGCAGGCGCTGGTGGGGACGCATTTCGCTTTCAACGTGGCGGCGGCGGCGCGGCTGCTGGCGGATAAGTGGAACCTCTCGCTGGTGTCCGTTGTGGGCAAGGGCGATCCCGCCTCGCTGGAGGACTGGTACTACGCGGTGTGGGCCTACAACGGCCGCGCTTCCTTCAATCATCCGCAGTATCAGACGGACAACAGCGAGGTCTGGCTTGACTGGATCGGGCATCCCCGGAACCCGTTCCTGAGCCCGTTTCGGGGGGATGTCTGGCACTGCAACGACGCGACCGCCCCCACCTGGCAATCGAACGACGGCGTGTTTCCGGTGTTTGGGTACACGGACTACACCTACCCGGAGCGCGTGTACGGCTGCATACGCCATCCTCCGCACTACCCGCAGCGGTTGACGGAGGACCCGGAGTACGCGCCCACGCCGCGTCCGGAGGCCACGCCGACGCCCGATGCGGACGGCGAGGAGCCCGCGCAAGGGGAGGACGTCCCGGCGAACGAGGACGGGGAGGGGGATACGACCCCCACGCCGGCAGCGACGCCAGCGGCGGCGCCCTGGCCGGCGCCGGGGGCGGATGGCGTCGTGCGGCTCTGGCCGGCGGTGGAGTTCACCATGCCTGATCAGACGATTCCGGCGGTGGCGGTCGCGTTCTCGCCGCAGATCTACATCGCCTGCGCGGACGCGGGCTGGCTCAGCGGATGCCCGGGGATGTACTTCCCGACTTCGTTCCCCGACCTCGGCGTCGAGCCCCACCAGGATCCGACGCCGCCCGTGGATACGCGCTTGCGGGATCGCGTGATCGGGGCGCCTGACACGCTCATCAAGGGCGCCCGCAGCATCGCCATCGCGGTGGACGGGGAGGGGCAGGCGGGCAGCGTGGAGGTGACGGTGCAAAACAGGGGCACCTGGATCGCGCCGTTCCGGATTCGCGCGTCGGCTCCCTGGATCGTGGTGCGCCGCGAAGGGATCAAGCGGCTCCACGGGGGGGTGACGATGGGCGCGGAAACGGCGGTGCGGCACTGCGTGATCCCGTACTGCGACGTGGACGTCACCTACCACGGCCGCGTCCTGACGCTGCTCATCACGCTCGATGTCGAGGAGTTGCCCGAGGGCGAGGATGTGCAGGGCGCGGTCGTGATCGAGCCACTGCTGGGCGAGGGAGCGATGCGGACGATCGCGGTGCGCGCGGGCCCGGGCGTGGAGCGCACCGTGGAACTGGAGCCCTACGTGGAAGAGGACGAGACCTACCGGATCATTATCCCGAACGTCTCCAGGGACGGTTCCGGGGACGAGTAGCCGCGCGCGGCGGAAGCGCGCGGGGCGCTAGGCGCGGGGGAGGCCAAGGCCGCGGGTGGCGATGATGTCGCGCTGGATTTCGGCGGCGCCGCCAGCGATGGGACCGGAGACGGCGAGCAGATAGGAGGTTTCCACGCGTCCCCGCAGTTGCGCCCACTTCGAGCCGGGGGCGAGCTGGCCGTAGCCGCCCATCAGGTTGACGCCGGCGTTGGCGACCTTGATGCCGTAGGTGGCCATCCACACCTTGCCGATGCTGGCCTCGTAGTTGGGCACTTCGCCCCGTGACTGGAGCCAGGCGGTGCGGTAGGCGACGAGGCGCCCGATCTCGCCTTCCGCGTAGAGGGCGGCGAGCTTGTTGCGTACGTGCATATCGTCCCAGGGACGGCGGCCGCCGTGCGCTTCCTTCGCCCAGCGGATGAGGTCGGCGACGGTGCGGCGGGCGCCGCTGATGGCGGCGATGTTGGAGCGCTCGAAGTCGAGCACGGTCATGGCGACGCGCCAGCCGTTGTTCTCGCCGCCGAGGAGGTCGCCGGCGGGGACGCGCACATCCTCGAAGAAGACCTGGTTGAAGTCGTTCCGGTAGGCGATGTTGGGGACAGCCTGCACGGTGACGCCAGGGGCGCGCATATCAAGGATGAAGGCGCTGATGCCGCGGTGCTTCCGGACCTCCTGATCAGTACGGGCGAGAACGATCATCTTGTCGGCGAGATGGGCGTTGGAGGTCCAGATCTTCTGGCCCTGGAGGACGTAGTCATCGCCATCGCGGACGGCGCGGGTCTGGAGGGAGGCGAGGTCGCTGCCGGTCTCGGGTTCGCTGAAGCCCTGGCAGTACCAGGCCTCGCCGGAGGCCATCTCGGGGAGGAGGCGCGCCTTCTGCTCATCGGTTCCGTGCACGAGCACGGTGGGGCCGGTGATGCCGATGGTGAAGAGGCGTCCGCCGGAGGGGGCGCGGTGGTAGGCCAACTCTTCGTTCAGGACCATCTGCTCGATGGCGGAGGAGCCCATGCCGCCGTATTCCCGTGGCCAGGGTGGCGCGAGCCAGGCGCGCTCGCCCAGCTTGCGCATGAACTGACGGGCGAAGGGCGCCTGTTCCTCGTTATCGAAGAAGTCGTCGTCCCCCTCGAAGTCCTCAGGGATCTCGGCGCGCAGGAATTCGACGAGCTCCTCGCGCCAACGCTCGGTCTCGGCCGGCAGGTGGAAATCCATGGAGGGGTCAGTGTAAGACGGTCGCGCGTTAGCCGCTGGCGTGAAGCTTGGGTACGATCAGGGTCTGCGCGGTGGGCGTAGCGTAGTGGTTAACGCGTCAGGTTGTGGCCCTGAAGATCGAGGGTTCAAATCCCTCCGTCCACCCCAGCCGTTTCCTCCCACCCTCAGGCGATGTGTTCGATGACAAGGGCGGCGAGGCCGAGAAAGAGCACGAAGCTGAGGATGTCGGCGGCGCCCGTCACGAAGATCGTGGCGGCGAGGGCGGGGTCGACGCCACGCCACTTGAGCGCCAGCGGGATGATGACGCCCAGCAGGGTGGCGAGCGCGATGCTGCCCGCGAGCGCGCCCGCGAGGATGGCGGCGAGGACGGCGTTGCGGTCCCAGGCGTAGACGGCGGCGCCGGCGATGGCGCCGAGGACGATCCCGTTGGCGAGGCCGACGACGATCTCCTTGCCGGAGGCGCGGAAGACGTCGCGGACGTCGAGGTCGCCGATGGCGATGCTGCGGACGGCGATGGTGGCGGTCTGGGCGCCGGCGTTTCCCCCCTGACCGGCAACGACGGGCATGAGCGCGGCGAGCAGGGTGAAGCGGGCGAGCGTGGCGTCGAAGAGGCTGACGATGGCGGCGGCGGCGAAGGCCCAGATGAGATTGACGAACATCCAGGGAAGGCGGCGGCGCACGCTGGCGCGGACGGGACTGAAGACGCGCTCGCCCTCGTCAAGGCCAACCATGCGGTACATGTCCTCGGTGGCCTCCTCGGCGAGGACGTCGATAACGTCGTCGGCGGTGGTGGCGCCGACGAGGCGGCCATCGTCATCAGTCACGGGGATGGCGAGGAGGTTGTAGCGCTGCAGGGTGCGGGCGACCTCCTCCCGATCGAGGTCGACGCCGACGGCGTGGACGTCGCGCTCGGCGATCTCGGCGAGGGCCGTGCCGGGGAACGCGACGATCAGGTCACGCACGCTCACGACGCCGCGGAGGCGCTGATCATCGTCGACGGTGTAGAGGTAGTAGGCGCGATCGGATGGGGGCCGCAGACGGCGCAGCGTCTCGATGGCGCGTTCGACGGGGAGCGACTCATTGAGGGAGACGAAGCCGCTGCGCATGATGCCGCCGGCTGATTCGTCGGGGTATTCGAGGATGGCGGCGATGTGCTCCTCGCGGTCAAGCGCGGTGAGCGCTTCGCGCTGGTGGTCCGGCTCGAGCTGCTGAAGGAGGTCGGCGGCGATTTCGTCGGGAACCTCGTTGAGGATGGCGAGCAGGGCCGAGGTATCGAGGGAAGCGGCGAAGGCGGCGAGCCCGGCTTCGTCGACGAACGCCAGCGTCTGGGCGATCATGTCGATGGGAAGGTTGTGGAAGAGGGCGCCGCGTTCCCCGTCATCGAGGGCAAGGGCGACTTCGGCGAGGTCGGCGGGGTGGAGGGCGGTGAGGAGCGCAAGCGCTTTGGACCACTCACCGGTTTCGGCGAGTTCGCGCAGCTGCGCGCGCAAGTCTTCGGCGGAGTGTTCCTCGTTCATGGCCGGTGGCGATCGTACGCGGGAGTTGTGAAAGGGGCGGCATCCAGACGGATAGCCCTGCGTGATTGCGCAGATGCTACTGTTTCCTTTCTGCAGTTAATCGCATCTGCAGGGGAATGGCGGTAGGATGCCTGTATGGACGTGAGGGGCGGAACGCGGATCCGGGGCCGGTTGGCGGCGGCGGGAACGCTCCTGCTCATGCTCGTGACGCTGGCGGTGGCGTGCGGCGGGGGGCAGGGGGAGCGCGCAAATGACGCGACGGTGCGCGTCGTCACCACGATCTCGCCGCTCCGGGACATCATCGAGAACGTGGGCGGGGATCGGGTTTCGGTGTACACGGTCGTTCCCGAAGGGACGAACTCGCATACCTTCGAACCAGCGCCCTCGGTCGCGCGGGAGCTGGCGGAGGCGGACCTGATCGTGGCGAACGGGCTCAACCTTGAGGCGCCGACGCTCGAACTGGCGGAGGCGAACCGGCGCGAGGGCGTGGAGATCGTGCGGCTGGGTGAGGCGACGGTCGACCCCGAGGAGTACGTGTACGACTTCTCGTTTCCGCAAGAAGGGGGCGACCCCAATCCGCATCTCTGGACTGACCCGATACTGGCGGGGGCGTACGCCGAACACGTGCGGGACGCGCTCAGCCGCGTCGATCCCGAGGGGGCGGGCTATTACGCGGAGAACGCGGGCGCGTTCGCGCGGCGGCTGGAGGCGCTCGACGCCGCGATCAGGGCGGCGGTGGCGACGACACCCGCGGAGCAGCGCTTTCTGCTGACCTACCACGATTCATTCCCCTACTTCGCCCCGCGCTACGGATTCACGATCATCGGGGCGATCCAGCCATCCGACTTCTCGGAGCCGTCGCCGCGAGAAGTGGCGGATCTGGTGGAGCAGATTCGCGCGGTGAAGGCGCCCGCCATCTTCGGGTCAGAGGTGTTCCCCTCGGAGGTGTTGCAGACGATCGCGCGCGAGGCGGGGGCGGTGCAGGTGGGGACGCTGCGCGATGACGATCTGCCGGGCGAGCGCGGGGAGGCGGGGAACACCTACCTGGCCATGATGGTCGAGAACGCGCGCGCGATCGTGACCAGCCTCGGGGGCGACGCCTCCGCGCTGGACGGCTTTGACGTGCGCGCCAGCTGGATCCCCTTCGGGGAGTACGACGGTGGCTGAGCTGACGCCCACCGCTCCCGCGCGCGACCCGCTGGTGGAGCTTCGCGGCCTGACCACGGGCTATGAGCGGACGCCGGTTCTGGAGGGGGTGGACTTCACGCTGCGGCGGGGGGAATTCGCAGGGGTGGTGGGGCCAAGCGGATCGGGCAAGACGACGCTGCTGCGGGCCATCGCAGGGCAGGCGCGGCGCTTCGGCGGGACGATCACGACGCATCCCCGCGCGGGCGAACGCGCGCTTCGTCTGGGCTACGTGCCCCAGGTCGAGGCGATCAACTGGAACTTCCCGCTAACGGTGGGGCAGGCGGTGTTGCTGGGGCGCTGGCGGGAGATGGGGTGGCGTCCGTGGTCGCGACCGCGCGACCGCGAACTGCTGGCGCACATCCTCGAACGGCTCGGCATCGGAAGTCTGGCGAACCGCCAGATACGGGCGCTCTCGGGCGGACAACAGCAACGGACGTTCCTCGCGCGGGCGCTCATCGGCGATCCCGATCTGCTGTTGCTGGATGAGCCGACAAGCGGCGTGGACATCAAGACGCGGCACGAAATCATGCACCTGCTCGGCGAGATCAACCGCAGCGGCACGACCATTCTGATGACGACCCACGACCTGAACGCGGTCGCGACGCACCTGCCGCGGCTGATCTGCGTGGGCGAGAAGGGGATCGTGGCGGACGGGACGCCCGCGGACGTGCTGCAGCCAGAGGCGCTGCGCCGCACCTACGGGGCGGAGATGCTGGTATTGCGCCGGGGGGAGGCCATTTACGTGGTTGAGCACGTGGACGAGGCGCTGGCGGCGCCTGGCTCGCCGCCGGCGGAGACCGCCATCGGCGCGCCGCGCGGGGACGGCTGAGGGTGGGGGGGCTGGCGGAGCCCTTCGACTACGAGTTCTTCGTGCGGGGCATGGCGGCGGCCACGCTCGTGGGGGCGCTATGCGCGGCCGTGGGCGTTTATGTCGTGTTGCGCAGCCTGGCGTACATCGGCCACGGGCTCGCGCACAGCATCTTCGGGGGAGCGGTTGTGTCGTTCGTGTCGGGGATCAGCTTCTATGTGGGGGCGACGATCTGGGGCGTGTTTACGGTGCTGCTGATCAACGGGGCGGCGCGGCGGCGGCAGATCGGGGGCGACGCCGCGGTGGGCGTCATCACGACCTGCGCGTTCGCGCTGGGGGTGGCGCTTATCAGCCGGCACGGGCGCTTCACGCGGGACTTCGACGCCGCCCTGTTCGGCGAGATTCTGGGGATCACGAACGGCGATCTCTACGTGATCGCGGGGGTGCTGGTTCTCGCGGGGGCGGTCATCTTCACCTGGTGGAAGCAGCTGCTGTTCACCACCTTTGACGCGGACGTGGCGGGCGCCTACGGCGTCCCCGTGGCGTGGGTGGAGGCGATCTTCTCGCTGACGCTTGCGGCGACGGTGATCGCTTCGCTGCAGGTGCTGGGCGCGACCCTCATCGCGGCGGCGCTCGTGATCCCGCCAGTGACAGCGCGGCTGCTCACGGACTCGTTTACGCGGATGTTCGCGCTGGCGACGGCGCTGGGCGGGCTGAGCGGGCTGGCGGGGGTGTATCTCTCGTGGTTCGTGGACGTCTCATCGGGCGCGACCGTGGTGTTGCTGCAGGGGGCGCTGTTCGCGCTGGCGCTCGGGTGGGCGGTGGCGCGCACGCGGTGGCCGGGAGCAGGCGGGGGGGAGCGCCTGGCGGCGATCGAGGACGCGGCGCTGGAGTGAGGCGCGAGGCGGCCCGCATTCCCGCCGCCGCGCCGGAAGCGCCCGCCTGAAGGCGGCGACGGGGCCGTTTGGGACATAACAGCGAGGGCCGCCTTCAGGTCCGCCGGGGACGGCGCGCCGGGCGGCTGTGGAGGCGGGGGGCGGGGTACAGTGGCGCTGCTTCCCGCCCGCGGCGCCGCCGCCATCGAGGCCTCGGTCGCAAGGCCCGCAGCAGGGTAGGATGGCGCACACAGAAATGTTCACGCATCTACACACGCACACCGAATACTCGCTGCTCGACGGGATGTCCCGCATCCCCCAGCTCCTCGACCGGGCGCAGGAGCTGGGGATGGACGCGATCGCGATGACGGACCACGGGGCGCTCTATGGCGCGATCGATTTCTACCGCGAGGCGATCGCGCGCGGGATCAAGCCGATCATCGGGCTGGAGGCGTACGTCGCGCCGGGTTCGCGCCACAGTCGCACGCGGGAACGGCAGCCGTTCCATCTGACGCTGCTGGCGCGTAACCGGACGGGATACCGGAACCTGCTCCAACTGGTGACGAAGTCGAACCTGGAGGGGTTCTACTACAAGCCCCGCATCGATCGGGAGCTGCTGGAGGCGCACAGCGCGGGCGTCACAGCGCTCAGCGGCTGTCCTTCGGGCGAGTTTTTCGAGCGGCTGCAGGAGGGGGACCGCGAGGGGGCGGTGGAAGTCGCGCGCTGGTACCGCGAGGTGTTCGACGGGCACTACGCGCTGGAGGTACAGGAGCACGGGGTGGAGCGGTTCAGCCGCTTCAATGCGAAGATCATCGACATCGGGCGGGAACTCGAAATCCCCGTGGCGGCGACGAACGACGGGCACTTCACGCGCGCGGAGGAAGGGGAGGCGCACGACGTTCTGCTCTGCATCGGCACAAACGCGACCGTGGACGAGAAGGACCGCTTCCGCATCGAGGGGGATGGGTACTACCTGCGCAGCGACGAAGAGATGCGCTCGCTCTTCCCCGAGACGCCCGAGGTCATTACCAACACGGAGGCAATCGCGGCGACGTGCGACCTCGATCTCACGTTCGACCGCGCGCTCCTGCCCGAACCGGCCACGCCTGAGGGGGTCTCGAGCGACGCCTACCTGCGGCAGCTCTGTCGGGAGGGGCTGACGGGGCGGGTGGGGGCGCTGACGCCGGAGTTGGAGCAGCGCCTCGACTACGAACTCGATGTGCTGCAGGAGACGGGCTTCACGGACTACTTCTTCGTGGTCAAGGAGATTGCGGATTTTGCGCGGCGGGAGCGCATTCCCATGGGGATGCGCGGTTCGGCGGCGGCCTCGCTGGCGCTCTACTCGCTGGGGGTGACGGACATTGACCCCGTGGCGAACAACCTTGTCTTCGAGCGCTTCCTGAACGTCGAGCGGCGGCAGATGCCGGATGTCGATTTCGACTTCGCGGATGACCGGCGGGACGAGGTGATCCGGTTCGCCTATGAGCGTTTCGGCGAGGACAAGGTCGCGCAGATCATCACCTTCGGGACGCTGGGCGCGAAGGCGGCCATCCGCGATGTAGGGCGGGCGCTGGGCATGAGCTACGCGGACACGGATCGGGTGGCGCGCTACGTGCCCAACGCGCTCCACATCACGCTGGAGGACGCGCTCACGCAATCGAGCGACCTGAAGGCGGCGTACGAGACGGACGCGCAGGTGCGGCGGCTGGTCGATACAGCGCGTCAGCTCGAGGGGGTGGCGCGCCACGCCAGCACGCACGCCGCGGGGGTCGTCATCTCACGGGAGCCGCTGGCGGAGTACGTGCCCCTTCAGCGAACGGGGCGCGGGGACGATCTGGCTGTGCCGACGACCCAGTTCGCGATGGAGCAGGTCGAGGCGATGGGCCTGCTCAAGGTGGATTTCCTGGGGCTTTCGAACCTCACGATTCTGGGGCGGGCGGTGGAGCTTGTGCGGGAAACGAGTGGGGAGGAGGTGAACCTGCTGCAGTTGCCGGAAGCGGACCCCGCGACGATGAAGACGCTGGGGCGGGGAGAGACCTTCGGGGTATTCCAGCTGGAGTCGGCGGGGATGCGGCGGTATGTGCAGGAGTTGAAGCCGAAGAGCGTGGCGGAGATCTGCGCGATGGTGGCGCTCTACCGGCCGGGGCCGATGGCGCACATCCCCACCTACATCCGCGCCAGCCACGGGGAGGAGGCAATCCAGCTCCCCCACCCGGATCTGGCCGACATTCTGGCGGATACGCACGGAGTCATCGTCTACCAGGACCAGGTGCTGCAGATCGCGCAGCGGTTCGCCGGCTACACGCTGGGCGAGGCGGATGTGATGCGCAAGGCGATGGGGAAGAAGAAGGCGGAGGTGATGGCGGCGGAACGATCCCGCTTCACCGAGGGCGCGGCGGCGAACGGCTACCCGAAGGACCGCGCGGTGGCGGTCTGGGAGCTGATCGAGCCGTTCGCGGGCTACGCCTTCAACAAGGCCCACGCCTGGTGCTACGGGAACATCGCCTACCAGACGGCGTACCTGAAGACGAACCACGCGGTCGCGTACCTGACGGCGGTGCTGCAGCTGGCGGGGAGCGCGCCGGACCCGCACGAACGCATCGCGCAGGCGGTCGCGGAGTGCGTGCGGCTCGATATCGAGGTGCTGCCGCCAGACATCAACGCAAGCGCGTCCACGTTCGCAATCGAGCGGCGGGATGACGGGGCGCCGGCGATCCGCTTCGGGCTGGGGGATATCAAGAACGTGGGAGCGGCGGCCGTGGAGGGGATTATCACGGAGCGGGAGAAGGATGGGCCGTATCGCGATGTCGATGACTTCTGCAAGCGGGCTGACCTGTCGGGGGCGACGAGCCGCACACTCGAGCATCTGGCGCTGGCGGGCGCGCTCGACGCGCTCGGCGACCGGGGCACGTTGCGGGCGAACAGCGACCGCATCGTCAGCCTCGCGAAGCGCGAGCGGGAGCTCCGCGACAGCGGCCAGTCGACGATGTTCGACATGTTCGGGAGCGAGGTGGACACGCCCATGCCGGGGGTGGAGTTGACAGAGGCGCCGCTGGAGCAGGAGGAGCGGCTGCGCTGGGAGAAGGACTTGCTGGGGGTGTATCTGAGCGAGCATCCATTCCACCGCGCGGCGCAGGATCTGGCGCCGCACACAACCCACCAGCTGGCTGACCTCTCGCTGGAGCTGGTGGGGCAGGCGGTGACGGTGGCGGGGATGATCACGCAGGTGACGGTGCGCTACACGCGTGACAACCGCCGCTTCTATCTGGTGGAGCTGGAGGACCTTTCGGGGCGGGCGGATCTGGCGGTCTGGAGCGATGTGCTGGAGATGTCCAGCGAAGAGACGTGGGCGGAGGGGCAAGTCGTGCTCGTTTCGGTGGAGTGCCGCGAGCGCGGGGACCGGCTCAACCTCAGCGCGCGGCGCGCGGCGCCATGGGACGCCGCGGAGGGAACACTCATCGGGTTCCGGCCGGAAGAGTTCCAGGTGGAACCGCCGCGTCGGGGGAACGGCCGCCGTCGGGCGCCTGCGCCAAAGCCTCCGGCGGCGACGGCGCCAGCGCCAGCGGCGCGCAACGGCAACGGGGCCAGCGCGAACAGTTCGCCACCGACGTCATCGCCGACGCCAACGCCCGCGGCGACGACGGAGGCGGAGCGCCCCGGGGTCCGCTCGCCCGTGGGGGGCGAGGCCTCGCAACTCATCATCACCATCTACGAGACGGAGGACGAGGTCACGGATAAGGCGTTGCTGAAGACGGTCGAGGCGATGCTCGAGGAGTATCCCGGCTCGGACGAAGTGCGCCTTGTGATCCACGATACCGACGGGCTGGAGCAGGCGTTTGACTGGAAGCAGGCGGCGGTCAGCGATGATCTGGCGCGCAGCATCGAGAAGGTGCTGGCCGCGAACAAGGGAACGGCGCGGCGGACGCGGTCGCGTCAGTTGGCGGAAGCGCGCGCGGGGAGCTAGCCGCCGCTGGCGGGGAAGCGGGCGCGGGGCGGTTACTCCGGGGGACGGGCGCGTCGTTCCTGCGCGCCTTCGACGGTGTCGCCAAGGAGCTCCTCGATCTGGGAGAGGTGGGCGGCGTCGTGGCGGGCCCAGATCCGCACGAATTCGGATGCGACGATCGGCTGACCGCCGGGAGTGGAGCCGGTGCGCGTCCAGTCCCCGGCGCGCATGGCGTCGAGAAGGTTCAGGGAGGCCTGCCGCTGAAGGGCGAAGTCGCTGAGGAGGACGCTCTTCCCGTCGCGCTCACGGGCGCGGTCCCGCTCCCACTGATCGGGCGGGAGGAAGTAGAGGGCGGGGGTCGGTTCAGCCAGCAACCGTTCGAGCCCAAGGCGGAACTCAAGCGCTTCGGCGTCGCGCAGATGGGCCAGCACGACGCGTGCGGACCACTCACCAGCGGGGGCGGCGTCGAGGGCTTCGTCGGCGGCTTCGACGGTGAGGTGGGCGAGCTTGCCTGCGGTTGACGCGAGTTGCGCCAGCGCCTGCGGAATGGCGGCGTCATCGGACATGCGGGCGATTCTAGCGGACGCGCGGGAAGCGCCCACGCGCGGCGGCGGGGATAATCGCGGGGATGGGGACGCAGCCAGCGGAGCGGCGCGTGCGAGCGAACGGCGTGGAGCTGGCCTGCTTCGAGCGCGCGGGGCGGGAGCCGACCGTGCTCTTCGCGCACGCAACGGGGTTTCACGCGCGCTGCTGGGACGCCGTGGCGGAGGGGCTGGAGGAGCGCAGCGTCGCGCTGGACCTGCGCGGACACGGACACAGCGAGAAGCCCGCTCCGCCCTATCCGTGGAGCGCGGTGGCGGAGGACGTGGCGGCGTTCTGTGAAGCGCTGGACCTGAGTGGGGCGATCGGGGTGGGGCACTCGAAGGGAGGGGCGGCGGTCGCGGTGGCGGCGGCGTTGCGTCCGGGGACGTTCGCAGCGCTGCTACTGGTTGACCCGGTGCTCATGGAGCCCTTGCTGTACGAGCGCGAGCCCGCCTTCACGGCGGAGCACTTCGTGGCGCGGCGGCGCAATGCGTGGCGTTCGCCGGAGGAGATGTTTGCGCGATTCGCGGACCGCGACCCGTTCCGCCGCTGGGAGCCGCGGGTGCTGCGGGACTACTGCGAGCACGGCCTGCTGCCCGCGCAGGAGGGGAAGAGCTACGTTCTCGCGTGTCCGCCGGAGATTGAGGCGGCGGTTTATGCGGGGAACCGCGCCTGGAACCCGTACCCGCTCCTGCGCGAGCTTGACCTGCCCGTTCGCATCCTGCGGGCGCCGCCCCCGACGCCGGACCAGGAGTGGAGCATGATGGTCTCGCCGACGTGGCCCGGGCTGGCGGGGGAACTGCGGCGCGCGGAGGATGTCGTGCTGGAGGAACACAGCCACTTCATCCCGATGGAGGCGCCCGGGCTGGTGGCCGCGCATATACGGGAGCTGGCGGCGATGGCGACGGCGGAGTAAGCGCGGCCGCGGGGCCTGTCCAACAGGGGTCAGGGGCCTTCGCTGACCGCGATCGTGACCCCGCGTCCGGGTTCCTGTTCGACGCCGGCCGTGGGGGACTGATCGGAGACCGTGCCGCGGGGGTACTGCTCGCTGCGATCGGTGACGACGGTGACGACAAAGCCCGCCTCTTCGACGGCGAGGCGCGCGATCTCCTCCGTCTGGCCGACGACATCGGGGACGACGCCGCGCTGGACGTCAAGGCCGCTCGTGGTTGGCGTCTCCGCCACGGTTTGGGGGGTGGGAGTGAAGGTCTGGGCCTGGCCGGCGACGGCGCCGCCGCCGTCCGAACCTGCGAGGTTCACGATGACAAGGGCGAGCATGATGACAAGCGCGGTGACGCCCACCGCGACGGCCGCAATGACTCCGACGCGGGCGAAGGGGAAGGGACCGCCGCCGAAGCCTCGCGCGGGAATGGCGACGCCGATATCAACGCCGATCATGGGTTCTTCCGGAACGCGCGAGCGGAAAAGAGTGGATGGTCCACGTGCGGACGGGCCCTGTGCGGAGGGGTCTTCCGCGTTCGGGGAGCGGGAGGCGGGAAGGTCTCCTGCGGAGTCTTCCCGGGGGAAGCGAGCGAGAAGGGAGGCGGGCTCGAGTCCAAGGTACTGGGAGTAGGAGCGCAGGAAGCCGCGCGCGTAAACGGGGGCGGGGATGACGTCGAACTGCTCCGCTTCGAGGGCGGCGAGGTAGCGCTGTGAGATGCGGGTATCGCGTTCAGCGTCTTCGAGGGTAAGGCCGCGTTCGGCGCGAGCCTGGACCAGCTGCTCACCGATGCCGAGGCCGCTCATCGCCCGTACTCCAGAGTTGGGACGGTAACACTCAGCCCCAAGGGGAACCACCGTCCGCGCACGATACGCGCCCGACGGGAATCGATCGCCGCGCGGATCGGCTTGCGGGGCGGCAGGACGGCGGCGCGCTAGCCGGCGTCGCCAGCAGGGGCATGGTCATCCTCTGGCCCGGCCGGAGGCGGCAGAACCGTCTCGATGGCGATGTCGCCATAGCGGTAGCGGCCGCTGCTTGAGAGGCCGTCATCGAGGGGGAGCGGGATTGTCCCGAGCATGTTCCAGAGGCCGCCTTCGGGACGCGCGCTGATGTAGATGCGGAGGGGGTCGGCGGTACGTTGCCAGACCCGCACCTCCACGCTCGTCGTCACGGAGTGCGCAGAAAGCCCCACATCGACGGCGATGTCGCCGTAGCGGTAGCGGCCGTTGCTTGAGAGGCCGTCATCGAGGGGGAGCGGGATTGTCCCGAGCGTGTTCCAGGAGCCGCCTTCGGGCCGCGCGCTGATGTAGATGCGGAGGGGGTCAGCGGTGTGCTGCCAGACCCGCACCTCGATGTTCACCGTCTCCACCGGCTCGTGGTCGTCATGCGCGGCGACGCCAGCCATGCCGCCCATCGCCGCCGCCACAACCACGAGCGCCAGCGCGAATCCCCTGAGCCCTGTCCAACCCATCGCCTCCATGCTACACAGCGCGGTCAGGGGGCGTTCCACGGGAGGTCGTGGTTTCGTCGATCTTGTATCCCGCAGAAGGTGTCTACTAACGCTAGAAGTATGACCATCGGAGCGTCGAGGGAGAGGAACTTTTTTGTGGTATACTTGGTGCAGAATCAGGAGTAGTAATGGTTACCGAGGAAGAAAGCGCCAGAGCCCGAAAGGAGGCGTGGGCCGAGTTTGAGAAAGACCTCGACGAGTACATCGAAGCCTATAAGGCGGCTATCTCACAGGCGCTCGACAGGATCGATTCCGCTACTGAGCACGCTCCCGGGTCGCCTGGCCAGAAGGAACACGAACGCCGAGGCGGAGATACGTCGCTTCACGCCAGCGATCACGATCGCTAAGGCCTTTGGGTTGCGGTCGCCATAGCCTCAGGCGACGTCGAGGGGGTCGAGGGGGTGGCGCTTTACTTCGGCCATGACGCGGGCGCCAATGGACTCGTCGGGCTCGACGACGGGGAGGCGGGGAGCGCCGATGTCGACGCCCAGCTGGCGCAAGACGTAGCGGATGGTGCTGGGGCTGCCGTTGAGGAAGCAGGCGTCCGTGAGGGGGACGAGGGGGCGGTGGATGGCGGCGGCGGCGTCAAGGTCGCCGGCGAGGACGGCGTCGAGCATGGCGCGATGGCGGCCGGCCACGATGTGGGCGGTGACGCTGACGGCTCCGTAGGCGCCCATGCACCAGAGGTGGAAGTTGTCGTTGTCGTTGCCGCTCCAGATGCGGAAGTCGGGGCGCGCCTCGAGCACGCGGGCGGCGGCGTGGAGGTCGCCGTTGGCCTCCTTGTTACCCGCGATGTTGGGAATCTCGGCGAGGCGCAGGAGCGTCTCGACGGTGAGGTTGACGCCCGTGCGGCCGGGGACGTTGTAGACGATGACGGGCGGGGACGCGCTCTCGGCGATGCGCCGGAAGTGCTCGATCATGCCGTCCTGGGGCGGGCGGATGTAGTAGGGCGCGACCGCGAGGATGGCGTCGGCACCGGCGGCTTCGGCGCGCCTGGCGAGAGCGACGGAATGGCGGGTGTCGTTGGTGCCGGCGCCAGCGACGACGGTCCCGCCATCGCCGAGCTCCTGCTTGATCTCTTCCCAGAGGCGGACCTTCTCATCGTCGCTGAGGAGGGGGGCTTCGCCGGTGGTGCCAGTGACGACGACGCCGTCGTTTCCAGCGCGCACGAGGGCGGCGGCGAGGCGGCGGGCGAGGGCGTAATCGACCTCGCCCTCGGGGGTGTAGGGGGTAACCATGGCGGTGAGCAGGCGGCCGATGTTGGACATGATGCGCTCCGAACGAACGTGGGCGTTCAGTCTATCGCTATCGCGCGGGGAAGGGCATCGCGGGCGGTCAGAGGCGCAGGGGGAGCTGTCCCCAGGAGCGGAAGTGCTTGCTGAGGAAGCGCCACTGGCGTTCGTCGGCGTAGTGGGAGCCGGTCTCGCGTCCGTAGAGGCGATCGGGGGGAGCGGCGAGCTTCTGGTAGCGGAAGCGGGCGACCTCCTGGCCGTCTTCGAGCATGAAGGGCACATCGTGGGCGCGGACTTCGAGCACGGCGGGGAGGCCGCCGGGAGCGCCCGCGCCGAACCCAGGGTCGAAGAAACCGGCGTAGTGCGTGCGCAGTTCGCCGCTGGTGGGGTCGTAGGGGATCATCTCAGCGGCGAGGGTGGCGGGGATGGCGATCTGTTCGCAGGAGCGCAGGAGGTAGAACTCTTCGGGTTCGAGCACGAGTTGACTGGCGGGCCAGATGGGCTCCCAGAATTCACGGGGATCGTGGTCCGTGCGGGCGAGGTCGAGGAGGGCGCTGTTGTTGCGGCGGGCCTTGAAGCCGACGGGCATGGGGCCGCCGTCGGTTTCGCCCATGTCCGGCTCCTGCGAGGCGGGGCGAAGCTGGATACGCACGGTTTCGGGCGCGGAGGGGGGCAGATCCGTGACCGCGCCGCCGCCGGAAGGGTCATCGATGATGAGGCGCAGCTGGTTGAGGGCCATGCCCGCGTGCACCTTGACGAGGAAGGAACGGGAGAACACTTCGAGCCAGAGGGCGCCTTCGTAGGCGGGGGCGATGTCATCGAAGCGATGGGAGTAGTCGGTGACGACGCGGGTAAAGATGTCGACGCGGCCCGTGGAGCTCTTGGGGTTGGCAAAGGCGCGGACGTTCGCAGGCAGCCGCAGGCTCTCCATGAGGGGGATGAGGTAGGGGCGATTGGGCTCAAGGATGCCGCCGGAACGGATGTCGATGCCCTTGTCGAGCTTCAGGCGGGCGAGGCGCTCGCGCACAGTGTAGTCGCCCGGGAGGAAGCTGGAGCCGATGCGGTAGGCGATGGGGCCGAGGAGGAGGTCGAGGCTGGCGGGCTGGAAGCCGTTTTCGGGGATCTCGACGGCGCTGGTGGCGATGACGCCGAGGCGCTCGGCTTCGCGGAGCCGCTGGCGGGGGAGGACGCCGGGAGGGGCCTTCCAGACCTCGGGCCAGGCGGGAGCGGCGGGGGTCGGCGGACGCCACGGGGCGGCGGCCTGCTCGACCTGCTGGCGGCCTGCTTCGCGGGACACAGCCACTCCCTCAGACATCGGGGCGAGTGTACGGAGTCAGCCTCCGCGATTGGGGAACGGCCACGCGATAACTCGCGGGGGAAGCTACAGGTTCGTCCGTCGCGGGGGCGGGTCAGCCGGCGGAGGCGCGCCGCTCGCGCGCTTCGACGGAGTAGGGGAGTTCGTTCATGAAATCGAGTTCCTCCTCTTCGAGGCAGTCGCCGAGGCGGCCCGCCCACTCCGCCCACTCCGGTTCCTGGCTGGCGAGCTGGAGGACGGAGCTGACATGGTTGGCGTCGGGCATTTCCCAGAGGTCGTAGCAGCGGTTGAGGCGGCCAATGCTGGTCTGGTACGCGCCGTGGAGACGCCAGCCCTTCTTTTCGAGGATGGGGACGAGGTGGGACATGATCTCCTGGAACTCACGGGTCTTGCCATACTTGCATTCCAGACGAACGAGCATGAAAGGCATTGCGACCTCCGGTCAGCTGCTGGTTCCGGGGCGACGGGTCAGAGGCGGGCGGCGATGGCGTCCTGCAACTCCCGCATCTCGGGGTAGCGGCCCTTCTCTTTCTTGGAGAAGACAAGGTCGCCGTCGACCTTGACCTCGAAGGCGCCGCCCGCGCCGGGGATGAGGGAGAGCGACGCGGTCTGGTCCGCGAAGGTCTGAAGCAGTTCCTGGGCCGTCCACGCGGCCCGCGCGGTGTAGTTTCACGGAACGCAGTACTCGATCGAGATGGCGACGCTGCGCTGGACCATCGGGGGTTCCTCCAGGTCGCGGCCGGGAGCGGAGCGCGCCTGGCCGTTGGGCATGAGGCCAGTGTAACGCTCCAGCGAGCGAGGGGCAGCGCTCGCTCTCGCTATAATGCCCTGGACTGGGGGAGGCGCTCCATGACGACGATTCTGGACCCAACGGACGAGCGCGTGCCTGTACGGCGCGCGCTGACGCGGCGGCCGGAGGCGATCAGCGGAACGGTCGCGCTGCTGGATATCTCGAAACCGCGCGGCGATGTGCTGCTGGACCGGCTCGAGGCGCTGCTGCGGGAGCGGCTTCCCGATGTGGACGTGCTCCGTTATCGCAAGCCCACCTTTACGAAGCCGGCGCCGGAAGGGTTGCGGCAGGAACTGGCGAAGGAGGCGGACTTCGTTATCGAAGGGCTTGCTGACTGAGGTTCGTGTACGACGTGCAGTGTGCACGACACGACCTGGCTGGAAATCAATGGCGTTCCTTCCGTGTTCATCGCATCGGACGAGTTCGTGCAGGCGGCGGAGACGCAGGCGGAGGCGCTGGGGTTGCCGGAGGCGCGGCGGCTGTTCGTCCCGCACCCGATTCAGGACGCCACGGACGAGGAGATGCGGGCGAAGGCGGACGCGATTGTGGACGACGTGATCGCGGCGCTGATCGACTAGCAGGGAGCGCCTGACCGGCGCCGTCTTTCGGCGCCCCTCCACGCCCTTCGGCGACGCGTACGGACGGCGGGCGGCGTCAGCAGGGCGCAGCAGAGGCCGGCTTGCGGCCGGCCTCTGGCATTGGGCGCGGAGGCGGTTGGCGCGGATTAGGCACCGGAGAACTCGAGGTCGGGCTCGAAGCCGAGGTAGAGCTTGCCGATCGCCTCGTAGAGCGGATGCGCGACCCAGCGGTGGGAAGCGCAGCCGTGGGCGTCGCGGAGCTTGCGCTCGAGGGGGCTGTACATGCGCGCGCCGCTGGTGCCGGCGGTGTTGTGGATACTGTCCACGGCGTGCATGCAGGCGTTGGCGGCGAAGGTGCAGGCGAGGCGCGCCTTCTTCGTGATTTCCACGCTGGGGTGTTCGGCGCCGGCGTGGAGTTCGTCCTCGACTTCGCGCATGGACTCCATCACGAACGCGCGCGCGGCCTGCACGGTGGCTTCGGCCTCGCCCATGCGGTACTGGGCGATGGAGCGCTCGCGGAGCTTGCCGGTGGCGAGCATCGGCACCTTGTTCTGGGCGAGGTCGGCGAAGACGTCGAGGGCGCCGCGACCGACGCCAAGCGCCACCGCCGCCTTGTTATAGGAGAGGCGCAGGGGCACGGGGATGCGGAAGACGGGATTGGGGTAGTGCGCGGGCAGGGAGACGAGTTCGACGTCGCGCCACTTCTTCTCGATGATGGCGCCGTCGCACTTGACATCGTGGCTGCCGGAGCCGCGCAGGCCGGCGACGTCCCAGGTATCGACGATCTCGAACTGGGACTTGTTCACGAAGAACATCTTCATTTTGGGCATGCCGGTAGCCTCATCCATGATGGGGCCGTCGGCGCTTTCGCTTTCGTAGATGGGGCAGGACATGAAGGCCCACTCAACCTGATGGCAGCCGCTCTGGAAGGTGGTCTGCCCCCAGATCCTGAAGTCGCCGTTGGGCTGTTCGACGGCCTTCCCGGGGATGGTGCCGGGGCCGCCGCCGCCGCACATGATGACGCGGGGATTCTCGAGGTAGACCTCGCGGGCGAGGTCCTTGTCCATGCCGCCGGCGGCCATGGCGTTGATCTCGGAGCCGATCATCACATTCCAGCCAACCGAGGCGTCGATGGCGGAGATGGCTTCGAGAACCTCGATGGTCTCCATGGAGCTGGCGTCCTCGCCGCCGAGCTCGGGCGGGAGGGTGAAGCGGAAGATGCCCTCATCGATGAGGACGTTCACCGTCTCATCGGGGAGGCGGCGGAGCTTCTGGGCTTCGTCGCCGCCTTCGCGGATGACCTGGGTGAGCTTGTGCACGCGTTCGAGCGCGGTTCCCTGGAGCGTCGTTGAGGCTACTGCCACTGGGGCCTCCCTGTGATCACGTGAGTTCGTTGCTGAGCCATGCTGAGTATACGCGTCCCTGTCCGCAGAGGGGCAAGCGCGAGGCGCGGTTGACGGCGAGGGCGGGCGCGCCTAGCGTGGAAGGCGCAGGTTCCAGAGCGGAATCTGCCGCCGGGGGGGCCGAAAGGCTGAGATCCGCAGAGGACTACCCCAGGAACCTGATCTCGGTAATGCGAGCGTAGGGAGCGGCGTGAAGGCCAAGGTTCTGGCAGCGATCGACTGGTCGGCGCGGGCGCGTCGGGCGGCGGCGCGCCCGCCGGACGCGGATTCGGCGAGCGGACGCTGAGCGACCTTCCTTCCCCTTTCCCTGTTCGATGCGATCGGGCGCCCCTGGCAGCGCAAGGAGGCAGCGCATGATCGTGGAGTTGCAGTGCCTGGCCAGTCCCGCCGGCGTCCCCGACGATCCCTACCGGCACATCGACGCCGCCATCGCCGTGGTCCAGAGCTCGGGGCTGAACCATGAGGTGGGCGCCCTCGGCACGACCGTGGAGGGCGAGCCCGACGAGGTCTGGCCGCTGATGCGGGCCGTGCACGAGGCCTGTCTGAAGGCGGGGGCGGCGGGGGTCGTGACGGTCATCAAGGTCGAGCAGGCGGCGGGCGGCGATGCGCCGACCATCGCCAGCCTGACGGGCGCGTTTCGGGAGGGGAACGATGGCTGAACCCGCTGCGGGCTCGCGGTTCCTGCGGCGGTGGGGGAGCTGGGCGTGGGAGTACGCGCCCGCGGTCCTGCTGCTGGCGGCGCTCGTGGGCCTGTGGGAGCTGCTCGTGGCCGCGCTCGACACGCGGCCGTACATCCTGCCGGCGCCAAGCGCTATCTGGGAGGCGCTGCTGGAGAAGGGGCATCTGCTCCCGAACCACATCCGCGCGACGGCGCTGGAGGCGGTCCTGGGGCTGGCGGCTGCTGCTGGCGGCGGCGCGCTGCTCGCGGTCACGCTCGCGAGTATCCCGCTGGCGCGGCGGGTGCTCTATCCGATCATCGTGACCTCGCAGACGGTGCCCGCGATCGTGCTGGCGCCGCTGCTCATGGTGTGGGCGGGGATCGGGCTGGAATCGAAGCTCATCATCGTCGCGCTCGTGGGCTTCTTTCCGATCGTGGTGAGCACCGTCGACGGGCTCGCGTCCGCGGATCGGGACATGGTGGCGCTTGTGCGCAGCATGGGCGCGAGCAAGTTCGACGAACTGCGCCATGTGCTCATACCCTCGGCGATTCCGGGGTTTTTCGCGGGGCTCAAGATCGCCGCCGCCTACTCGGTTATCGGGGCGGTCATCGGTGAGTGGGTAGCGGCGAAGGAGGGGCTGGGGATCTTCATCATCCGGTCGCAGGCCTCCTTCCGGATCGACCAGATCTTCGTCGCCATCGCCGTGATCGCGCTGCTCAGCATCGCCCTCTTCGCTGCGGTGCACCTGCTGGCGAGGGCGGCCGCGCCCTGGACCTACACAACCAACAACAAAGGAGAACACGGATCATGACTATTCGGAACGCACGGTACCTCTTGCTACCTCTGCTGCTGGCGGCAAGCTTGCTGGTTGTCGCCTGTGGGGACGACGACGCGGAGGAGCAGGCCACGCCAACGGCAGCCCCCGCCACCGAACAGGCCAGAGAAGCGGCCGATGTGACGTTCATGCTGGACTGGACGCCCAACACCAACCACGCGGGCGTCTACATCGCCGAGGCGATGGGCTGGTACGAGGCGGCGGGGCTGAATGTCGAGATCGTCGGGGCGGGCGCGGGCGGCGTGGAGCAGGCGGTCGCGTCCGGCGCGGCCCACTTCGGCGTCTCCGTTCAGGAAGCGGTGATCCCGGCGCGTGAGCAGGGCGTTCCCGTGGTCGCCGTCGCCGCGATCATCGAGCACAACACCTCGAGCCTGATCGCGCTGGCGGAGGAGGGCGTCGAGGGGCCGGGCGACCTCGCGGGGAAGACGTACGGGGGCTGGGGCGGCGCGCTCGAATCAGCCCTCATCTCGAGGCTTGTCGAGTGCGGCGGGGGCGACCCGGACACGGTCGAGTACGCCGTCATCGGGAACGTGGACCACCTCGTGGGCATGGAGCAGGACCACTACGACTTCGTCTGGATCTTTGATGGCTGGGACGGCATCCGCTACACGGAGGTGCTGGAGCGGGATGTGTCGTTCATCCACTTCATCGACCACACAGACTGCATCCCTGACTGGTACACGCCGCTGATCATCACGAGTGAGTCGCTGATCGCGGACGACCCTGATCTGGTCAGGGCCTTCATGGAGGCGACGGCGCGCGGCTACCGTCACGCCATGGCCCAGCCCGATGAGGCGGCGCGCATCCTGCTTGAGGCGGCGCCGGAGTTGGACGCGGAGCTTGTCGGGGCGAGCGCGCGCTATCTGGCGGAGCGCTACGCCGCGGACGCGGACCGCTGGGGACGGCAGGAACTGGCGGTCTGGACCCGCTTCGAGGGCTTCCTGCGCGAGGCGGGGCTGACGGAGTCGGCGATCGACGTGGAGGGCGCGTTCACGAACGACTTCCTGCCGCGGGAGTAACGATGACCGAGGCGAGCGTCGTCATCCGCGGGCTGCGGCACACGTTTCCGGGGAACCGCCCCGTTGAGGTTCTCGACGGGGTGGACCTGGAGGTGGCGACGGGCGCCTTCGCGAGCATCGTGGGGCCAAGCGGCTGCGGCAAGAGCACGCTGCTGCAGGCGCTCGCGGGGCTGCTGAGGCCTGACGCGGGCGAGTCGCTGATCGACGGGCAGTCGACGATCGGGGCGCCGGGGCTGGCGGCCTACATGCCCCAGAAGGATCTGCTGCTCCCCTGGCGCAAGGCGATCGGGAACGCGACGCTGGGCGCGGAGATCGCGAGGACGCCCAGGGGGGAGGCGCGGGCGCAGGCGCTCTCGCTGCTGGAGCGGTTCGGGCTCGCGGGGTTCGAGGAAAGCTGGCCTTCGCAGCTGAGCGGGGGGATGCGCCAGCGGCTGGCGCTGCTGCGCACGTTCCTCGTGCCCCGCCGCGCGCTCCTGCTGGATGAACCGTTCGGGGCGCTGGATGCGATCACGCGGCGGGAGATGCATCAGTGGCTGCAGGAAGTGTGGGCGAGCGACGCGCGCACGGTCCTGTTCGTGACGCACGACGTGGAGGAGGCGCTGATCCTCTCGGACGTGGTGTATGTGATGACGCCCCGCCCGGCGCGCATCGCCGCGCGTTTCGCGATCGACTACCCGCGCCCGCGGCCCGCGAGCATCGTGACGGAGCCGCAGTTCGTGCGGGACAAGGCGCGCTTGCTGGCGGCGCTTGATGAGTCCGCCGCAGGGGAGTCGGACGCGTAGACTGGAACGACGTCCTGGCAGGGAGGGACAACATGGCCGGAGAGCAAGTTCTTGTACCGCTGCTGTTCGAGACATGGGACGACCTCGACCGCGCGTACGCGGGGATGACGGCGGAGGAGGCGATAGCGCGTCCGGACGGGGCAAGCTCGTTCGGCTGGACGCTGCGCCATCTGATGGGCGGGACTGACTTCTTCGTGAACGAGTTGCTGCGGGGCGGGGCGATGCACCCGACCTTCGCGCGCGAACACGCGGCGTACGAATTCAGCGGGGATTGCGGCGATTGGGACGCGATCGCGCAGGCCGCGCGGGAGGTGCGGGCGGAGCTGGAGCGCTACCTCGGGGAGATGAGCGACGCGGACCTGGCGGCGACGGTCGTGCCCGCCTGGGGGCCGTTCCCGCCGACATCGTTGCGCTACCTCGTGCTGCGCACGATCGCGCATGACTACTACCACATCGGGGAGGTGGCGACGCGGCGGGGGACGGAGGAGGACTTTCCGGGGCCGCTGGCGCGCGTGCCGGGCGCGTGGCTGGAGCAATGAGACGCGGCGCCCTGTAGACTCGCGCAATCATTCGATGAGGGATTGACACCATGACGTTTGGCGGCAGCAACGCCATTGATTTTCTGGCCATCAGTTTTGTAAACGCGATCGGGATTATCGCCATCAGCTTTGTGAACGCAATCGGAATTGTCGCGATCAGCTCCGTGAACGCGATCGGGATCGTTGCGCTCTCCACGATAAACGCGACTGGCGTGATCGCCCTGTCAAACGTCAACGCGAACGGGGTTATCGCGATCAGCGCGAACAATGCGAACGGATTTATCGCGATCGGGAAGACCGCCAACGGCACGTTCGCGCTCTCGCGTTCGGGCAAGGGGAGGGCGAAGTACATGCTCTCGCCGAACCGTCGGGACGCGGAGGCGGAGCGGCTGTTTTCCCGCATCGTGCCGGCGTCCATGTGGCCGAAGGAGATCGCGGCCGCGTAGGGGCGGGCGTCCGGCGGGAGACGGTTCATGGATTGGTGGGATGTTTGAAGGTAGCAGGCAAGGCTTCAGCGGCTGGTTCAGGCGGGGTGGATGGATCGTGCTCACTGCTGTCAGCGGAGGCTTGGCGGCGTTCATCACAGCGCTGGTCATGGACGCGATCGGGTAGCGCTCGCGCCTGTCAGCCACGACGCCCCTTCGGTTTCGCTAACGCCTACTTGCTGAGGCCATCCCTGACGCGCTCGGCCATCCCGCGGGCGTTGTGCTGGGCGATCTTTGCGAGATCTTCGTCGCGCATCCAGTCCGCCTTGCGATTCTCGCGCATGAGGCCACTGAGCGTGAGGACGGCGCCTTTGCGACCATTGCAGGGCGGACAGAGAAGGATACGGTTCGTAATGTCGTTCACGCCGCCATCAGCGCGGGGCAGGACATGGTCGAGGTGCATAAACTCACGTTCCAGAACGCGCCCGCAGCCAGCGCAAATGATCATGCCCCTCTGGGCTTGCGCGTCCTCAAGCCGCTCCACGATCTGCTTGTGCGTGAGGCGCTGCCAGGGGGCAAGGGCGCGCCTGGACCTGAGGCGGAGTTCGGGCGCGGCTTCCTCACCGTCATCTGTGCGGATCGGGGGCTCTGTGGTGTAGGTCACATCACCGAAGATGAACAGGCGTTCGGGGGTTCGCTCCGGTCCCGCCAAGCCCTCAGATTCAAGCCGCTCGATAACCCGATCGTAGGCTTCATCCCAGATATCCATGCCAACCCACTGTCGCCCCAGTCGCTCAGCAGCGATGGGAGTAGTCGCGCATCCACAGAAAGGATCGAGGACGATATCGCCGGGATCGCTACTGGCCTTTATCATGCGCTCATAGAGAGCAAGGGGCTTCTGTGTCGGATAACCCGTCCGCTCCTTCACTGGCATCGTTGATCCTGATCCACAGTCATCCCACCATGAAGGCACCGCCCGTCCTTTTGATTCATCCAAATAGGTTCTTCCACCATGCGCTTTACTGTATCGCCTTCCATCTTCATCAATTGCGGAATACGTCTTAAGTGTTGATTCGGTCATGGGGCCGTACTGGGTAAAGAACTTGGATGAGTCGGATTTCCCATAGAACAGTATGTTATCGTGCTTATAAGGGAATGATCTCTTGGGCGATCTCCCTGTTGGAGGATAGCACCATGCAATATCGTTTCGAAAATTTTTCTTCCCGAATATCGCATCCAGCAGAGACTTCAGGTAATGGCTCGCAGTCTGATCACAGTGAAGATACAGGCTCCCATCCTCCCGCAATACGCGATGCATCTCCATGAGGCGTACACCCATGAAGCACAGGTATGCGCCCATGTCATCTCCATAGGTCATGCGAGACCAGTCGATCACCGCCCATGCGGCAGGATGTTCATCCTGAATGGAGTCATGCCACTCCTCGTGCGTGTCCTTTTCCCATCTCCACCTATCCTGAAACCTGGCCCCGGCGGAGAGGCTGTCTGGTGAGGCGTAGAAGTCGCGGCCCTTGTTGAAGGGCGGGTCCGTGGCGATGAGATGAACGCTCTCGCTATTCATCCCACGCAAAAATTCCAGATTATCGCCGTGAAAGAGGGTACGATTTTTCCAGTTGGGAACGCCTGCCTGTGAGCGCCCCCCCCCCGTTGCGTTATGTCACGATTATCGGGCATCGCCGCAAGTATACCCCACATACGGCTACAAGCGGCCCGCCTCCCAGGCTGGTCCGCTTCACGGCGCCGTGTACGATTCGGGCACCAGCCTTGCGGCGCCGGAGGGGAGCATGACGGAGCACGCCACGATGCGGGGGAAGACCGCCATCGTGGGCATCGGCGAGACGACCTACTACAAACGCGGGCAGTCGCCTGACCCTGAATTCAAGCTGGTGCTCGACGCTATCCGGCTGGCGGCCGGGGACGCGGGTATCGATGTGCGCGATATCGACGGGTTCGCGGCCTACTCGAACGACCGCAATGACCCGCCACGATTGATGACAGCGCTGGGGACGCGCGACCTGACTTTCAGCAATATGTTCTGGGGCGGAGGGGGCGGGGGCGGGACGGGCGCGGTGGCGAACGCGGTGGCGGCGGTCGTGGCGGGGTACTCGAAGTACGTGGTCGTCTACCGCGGGCTGGCGCAGGGGCAGTTCGGGCGGTTCGGGCAGGGCGCGACGGTTCCCGTGGCGGCGGGGCCGATGGCGTTCACGGCGCCGTACGGGCTGCTCTCGCCGGCGCAATCGTTCGCGATGCGCATCCGCCGCTTCATGCACGAACACGGGGCGGAGCAAAGCGCGTTGCGGGCGATCTCGCTGGCGTCGTACCAGCACGCGCAGTCGAACCCGCGGGCGGTGATGTACGGGCGCGAACTGACGGAGGAGCTGTACGACAACTCACGGATGATCGTGGAGCCGTTCCACCTGTTTGACTGCTGCCAGGAGAACGATGGGGCGGCGGCGCTGATCGTGACCAGCGCGGAGCGGGCAAAGGACATGAAGCAGCCGCCGGCGTGGGTGCTGGGCGCGGCGCAGGGCTCGGATTACCGGCAGGCGGCGACGGCGCACAATTCGCCGGACTACGCGACCTCCAACTTCAAGACGCTGGCGCCGCGGCTGTACGCGATGGCGGGGCTCGGTCCGGAGGAGGTGGACGTGCTGCAGAGCTACGAGAACTTCACCGGCGGCGTGCTGATGAGCATCGTCGAGCACGGGTTCTGTGCGCCGGAGGAGGTGAACGACTTCTTCACGCTGGAGAATTTCTCGGCGCCGCAGGGGAAGCTGCCGCTGAACACGAGCGGGGGGAATCTGGCGGAGTGCTACATGCACGGCCTCGAACTGGTGCACGAGGCGGTGCGGCAGACGCGGGGGGAATCGACCTGCCAGGTTCCGGACGTCAATGTCTCGATGGTGACGTCGGGGCCGATGGTGCAGCCGGTGAGCAACCTGATTCTGGCCGCTGACCGGGGGGTGGACGCGTGACGGCGGAGGGAAGCGCCTACCTGCCGGAGGCACTTCCCCGCCCGGGGCCGGCGGTCGACGGGCTGGGGGCGGAGTTCTGGGAGGCGGCGAAGCGCCACGAGCTGGTGGTCCAGCAGTGCCGCGCCTGCGAGGGGTTTCAGTGGGGGCCGGAATGGATCTGCCACCGCTGCCACTCCTATGACCTGACCTACACGCGCGTCTCCGGGCGGGGCGTGATCTACAGCTGGGAGCGGGTATGGCATCCGGTCCATCCCGCCCTGCGGGAGGCGACGCCCTACCTCGTGGCGCTGGTCGAACTGCCCGACGCGGGGAATGTGCGCATGGCGGGGAACCTGCTGGGCGACCGCAGGCAGGACGTGGTCATCGGGGCCGAGGTCGAAGCCGTGTTCGAGGACAAGGGCGAAGGCGACGAGGCGTATACGCTCGTGCAGTGGCGCGTGGTCGAGTAGCAGGCGCGCGCCCCGCTGTCAGGCGTGGGGACGGTCGCGGGTGTGTGGGTACTGCGGCCGGCGTGGCGCTGGCGACGGCGCGCGCCCCGCTGTCAGGCGTGGGGACGGTCGCGGGAGCCCCAGGCGTCCCAGTGGATGACCTCGCGCACGGGCGGGCGCTCGACGGCCTTGAAGTTGTCGTCGCCGGTGAAGTAGGCGACGGGGAAGAGGGTGGCCTGGGTGATGGCGTCAGGCATGGCGAGGAGTTCGGCGACCTCGTTCGCGTAGCGCAGGTGGATGCCGGTCCAGGCCGTGCCCAGGCCGCGCGTGCGGAGCGCCATCTGGAGCGACCAGGCGGCGGGGAGTATCTGGCCATAGAGGCTGGCCTGGGCGCCTTGCCCGTCGTTTTCGGCGCGCCCCTCGATACAGGGGATGATGAGGACGGGGCAGCGATGGAGGTTCTCGGCGAGGTAGGCGATGACGGGGCGCATGGGGCGGGCGCCGGCAAACTGGTTAAAACCCTCGCGGTAGAGGCCGCCGATGGCGTCGCGCTTGGCGGGGTCGGTCACGACCATGAAGTGCCAGGGACGAGCCTCGCCGCCGCCGGGAGCGGCCTGGATGGCGATGCCGACGCACTCCTCGATGACTTCCGGTTCAACGGGGCGGTCGAAGTCGAGGCGGCGGCGGACGGAACGCGTCGTCGTAAGGACGTGGTCGACGCTGTCGCGGTCGTAGGGGCGGCGCTTGTCGTCCTGAACAGCCATGGGAGGGGTCATTCTGCCACGCGGGGCGGCGGCGGGCGCGCCCTCCATAGACACAACCTGTCCTGGGCGACGGAGTGTGGGTAGGATGTAACTACACATGGCGAGGGTGAGGCCTCAGATGCAGACCCGCTCAGTGACGAGCAGCGAGCAGGGCAGGCGCCATTGCGGCCCCCCACCGGAGAGGAGCGACCCATGCCCAACATTCAGAAGGTGAATGTGGATGGCCAGGAGCATTCCGCGATCGAGCAATCTTTCGTGATTGTGAGCGAGCAATGGGATGAGTATGACCTGGCTGATGGCGGAAGGATTCGAATGAAGACCACCCCTATCAAGATATTTAAGATCGTGGATAGTGATGGAAATCCTCTCTACGACAGCGAGGGTGAACTGCAATTCTTCGTCAGACACACCACAACGGTAACGTCTTCGCTTTAAGGAGGGGAACGATAACAGCAGTGACGGAGAACACACTATTTTCAGAAACTTTCAGGTCCAGCAAGCAATTTTGATATCATCTCTATCAGAAAAGCAGGTACAACTCTTCCAGAACCATCCGAGCGGCAATAATCCGTGAGTTACCGCACAGATGGAGCAGTTCATCTCAGAGGACCAGCGATGGAGGTTGGTCACCCGTATCTTGTCCCTTCTTGACGATCTGAATCCTGACCGTTGTCACCCAGTATCCACACAGCGAGCGACGGGGCGGCGGCGGGCGTTCGCGCCTTCGGGGGCGGGTGGCAGAATGAGGCGGCTTTGTGAGACACGGGCCAGCGGGGTCCGCGAAGAAGAACCCGCAGGGCAGAGGAGCATGGCATGGCGGAACGACTGAAGGATCGCGTGGCGATCGTGACGGGCGCGGGGCGCGGCATCGGCGCCTCGATCGCGAAGCTGCTGGCGGCCGAGGGGGCCGCGGTTGTGGTGAATGACCTCGGCGGCAGCGTCGACGGCGAAGGCGCGGACGACGCGCCCGCGCGCGAGGTCGTCCGCGAGATCGAGGCCGCGGGCGGGCGGGCCGTGGCCAACTTCGACGATGTCTCGGATTACGACGCGTCCGAACAGATCATCCGCACAGCGCTAAACGAATACGGACAGCTCGACATTCTGTGCAACGTGGCGGGGATTCTGCGCGACCGGATGATCTTTAACATGACGGAGGCGGAGTGGGACGCGGTCATCGCGGTGCATCTGAAGGGCACGTTCAACACTTCCAAGTACGCCGCCATCCACTGGCGGCAGGAACGCAAGGGCGACTACCGGCTGATCAACTTCACGTCGGTATCGGGGCTGGCGGGAGCGCCCGGGCAGCCGAACTACGCGGCGGCGAAGCTCGGCATCGTGGGGCTGACGTACTCGTGCGCGAACGCGCTGGGGCGCTACGGGGTGACCTCGAACGCGATCAGTCCGGGCGCAGCGACACGCATGGGCGCCACCATCCCGCCCGATCGCCGGCGTCAGCTGGACGCGGCGGCGCAGCGCAGCCAGGAGGAGCGGGAGCGGGAGATGTCGCCGGACAATGTGGCGCCGCCGGTAGCGTATCTGGCGAGCACGGAATCGGGCTGGATCAACGGGCAGGTGATCGGGGCCTCGGGCTACCAGGTGCAGCTGTTCAACACGCCGGAGGCGATCCGCCTCATTCAGGGCAAGGAGCCGTGGACGGTGGATGACATGTTCAAGCGCATCCCGCAGGTCTTCCGCCCCGCGATCGAGGGGACGAACTTCTACCAGCGGCAGCGCGAGAGCTAGCGGCAGCGGCGCGATGATGAGCGAACAAGCGGCGCTGTTTGATTTCGGCGGGGTGCTTCTGCGCCAGGACTGGGATGAGTACGACGCCTTCTGCGAGCGGAACGGCCTGCCCGCGCGGGCCCTGCGACGGGCGCTCTATGGTACGGACGCATGGCGGGCGCTACAGACGGGGCGCATCAGCGATCGCGGAATCTGGCGGGCGGCGGCCATCGCCTCGCTGGCGGAGCACTGCGGCGATCGCGCTGAAGGTCTCTTCGAGGAGTGGTACGCGCGCCCCATCAGGCTGCACCAGCCAAACATCGAGCTGGCGCGCGCGCTGGCGGCGGCGGGCGGGCGCGTCGGGCTGCTGAGCAACGCCGCGCCGGATCTGGAGACGCGGATCACAACGGACTTCGGGGTGGACATCCCCTGGGACGACCGCGTGATCTCGGGGCTGGTGGGACTGGCCAAGCCGGACCCGGCCATCTACCGGCTGGCGGCGGAGCGCATCGGGCTGCCCGAGCGCGCCTGCTTCTTCATCGACGACCTCGCGGAGAACGTGGAAGGGGCGCGCTCGGTGGGGATGCGGGCGCATCATTTCCAGGGCGACTACGCGGCGCTGCACGCCGATCTGCGGGCGGCGGGATACGCATGGGAGTAGCGCGCTAGCCGAAGCGGACGCTGTCGTCGAGATGGCGGATGGCGGGCTGGCGGCGAATGCGAGCCATCTGCAGGACGAGCAGGAGCGGCCCGAAGCGCCCGACGAGCATGGCGGTCACGAGAAGGCCTCGCTCCCAGGCGCCGGCTTCGGCGGTCTGACCGACTGACCAGCCCGAAAGCGTGATCGCGGAGACGCCCTCGAAGAGCGCGTCGAGGGGCGCGGCGTGGGAGGAGGCGATGACGCCCGCTCCGAGGAAGGTGACGGCGCCGCCGAAGAGGAAGGTGATGGCGAGGGCGTGCCGGAAGGCGGAGGAGGGCAGCGTCCGCCCGAGGAGGGAGAGTCGCTCGCGGCCGGCGAGGGCGCTCAGGAGTCCCATCGCGAGGACGGCGATGGCGCCGACCTTAAGGCCGCCGCTCACGGAACCGGCGGCGCCGCCGATGAGCATCAGGCCGGTGCCGAAGACCTTGCTGTCGTCGTGGAAGGCGGCGGGGTCGAGGGCGGTAAAGGCGGTGGTGCGGGTGGCTGACTCGAACAGCGCGAGGAAGGGGCGCCGCCAGGCTGGCTCGGCGGCGAGCGTGGCGGGATTCGTCCACTCCCCGATGAGCAGGACGCCGGCGCCGATGAGGAGCACGCCCGCCATCGCCAGCAGAATCAGCCGGGCGTCGAGCGGGAGACGGCGGAACGAGCGACGGGAGGCGTAGAGGGCAAGGGGGACGGGGCCGATGGCGCCGAGCATGGCGAGAGCGCCGGTAACGGCGAGGACGGGGATGTCGCCGGCAAAGGCGGTGTAGCCGCCATCGGAAAGGGCGAAGCCGGTGTTGTTGAAGGCGCTGACGGCGTGGAACGGCCCCCACCAGAGGGCGCGTTCGGCGGGAACGCCGGCGGCGAGCAGGACAAGGAAGAGAGCGACGGTCCCGATCGCCTGGACGGCGAAGGCGACCGCGAGCACGGTTCGGACGACGGGGGCGACCTCGCGGGCGCCGGGGGCGCCGCGGAAGAGGCGGCGCATGCCTGCGTCGCGCATGCCCAGGCGACGGCCAAGCAGCCAGAGCAGGATGGTCGCCCCGAGGAGGTAGGCGAGGCCGCCGAGGAGCGTGAGGGCGGCGAGCAGCCCCTCGCCGAGGAGGGTCCAGTGCTCCTGGACGGGCACGGTCGTGAGGCCGGTGAGGGTGACCGCCGATACGGTCGTGAAGAATGCGTCAGCGGCGCTGGTCGGGGCGGTGGAGGCGGCGGGGGCGCGGAGGGCGAGCGCGCCGCCCACGATCAGGATGACGTAGGCCAGGACGAGGAGGAGCGCGCCACTGCGGGGCCAGCGGAGGAGGTTTCGCAGGGAGGGGGGACGCAGGGAGACGCGTTGCGGGACCGCGACCCCGAGGGGGGCGCCATCCCCGGCGGGCGGTCGAGCCGTTACCATCGCTCGCAGTCTGTGATCGGTCCGCGGGTGGGGTCAATCGGCGGCGGTCACGCCTGAGGGAGGGGAACGATGGCCGTGATCCTTGGCGATGGAGATTTCCGGTACGAGGTGGTCGAGGGCTGGGAGCAGCTCCCCGAAGGCGTCACCCTGCGGGAGACGCCGGGCGTGGCGGTGAACACTCGCGACGAGGTCTTCCTCCTGACCCGCAATACCGACTACCCGGTGATGGCGTTTGACCGGTCGGGGAGCTTCCTGCGCAGCTTCGGGCGGGGGACGTTCGACGCGCGCACGCACGGGCTGTTCATCGGAGCGGACGAGGCGGTGTGGTGCGTCGATGACGGCACGCATTCGATCACGAAGTGGTCGCAGGAGGGGGAGTTGCTGCTGACGATCGGGGGCGATCCGGCGCCGATCTGGAGCGGGGCGCCCTTCAACCGGCCCACGCACGCGGCGGTCTCGCCCGTGAGCGGCGACCTCTTCATCACGGATGGCTACGGGAACGCGAACGTGCATCGCTACACGGCGGAGGGGGAGCACGTGCGCTCGTGGGGCGGCCCGGGCATCGACGCGGGGCAGTTCATCCGGCCCCACAACGTGGCGGTGGACGAGGAGGAACGGGTCTACGTGGCCGACCGCGAGGCGCATCGGGTTCAGGTGTTCGACGCGGAGGGGAATTTCCTCGAGATGTGGAACAACATCCACCGGCCTGACGGGATGGTTCTGGGGCCGGACGGGAACGTGTATATCGGTGAGCTGAACGGCATGGAGGGCATGGAGGGGTGCCCGGGGCTGGGGCACCGCGTGAGCATCCTGAGCCGCGGGGGCGACCTGTTGGCGCGCTTCGGGGACGCGGAGGAGGGCGAGGGGCCGGGGCAGTTCATCGCCCCGCACGGGGTGGCCGTGGACTCCCACGGGGACATATACGTGGGCGAGGTGTCGTTCAGCATCAGGGGCCGCGCGCTGGACCCGCCGCGGGAGCTGAAGAGCCTGACGAAGCTGCGGCGGTTGTAGGGGGCGGCGAGGTCGGGCTTCGCTTCCACCAGCGCTCTAGACGCAAGCGAAGATGGCCATGGCCGCCTTGCCAGCCAGGTAACGCATCTGCTAATTTGCTGCTAATGAAAGCAAAATTTACAGGAACCTTGCGGCTCCCTGGGGTGTCGACATGAAGATCCCCCTGTCCCCGCCGGCGTTCGCTGACCTGATGAAGGGGGAGCGGGCGGAGGACATCCTCGACGTCATCGCGCGGACGGGGCCAGTCGACGCCCGGGGGCGGTACCTGCACTGGGACCAGATGCGCCACCGGACTCCGCCTGAGGATTTGACGCTGGAGCAGTGGTGGCTGGGGACGGGGCTGAGCCGGAGGGCGGCTTCGCGCACCCTGCCGCTGACGGCCATCGATGGCTCGCCCTTCTGGTTCAACAACGTGGACCAGATTCAGGAGATGGCGCATCGCATCGATCAACAGGCCAGCGGCCGCATCCTTGCGGACCAGCAGGTGATGAACCGGCAATCGAGCGACCGGTATCTCGTTTCTTCACTGGAGGAAGAGGCCATTACGTCGAGCCTTCTCGAGGGGGCGGCCACGACAAGGCGGATTGCGAAGGAGTTGCTGCGGAGCGGCCGCCAACCAGTGGACAAGGCTGAGCGCATGGTCGCCAACAATTTCACGGCGATGGAGGCGGCGCGGCGCCTCGCCGATGAGGCGGAGCGGCTGACGCCCGGGGATATTCTGGAACTGCACCGCATCGTGACGAGCGGCACGCTGGACCAGGAAGCTGACGCCGGACGCCTGCAGAAGGCGGAGGACGATCGGGTGGCGATCGTATGGGACAACGGCGTCGTCCTGCATCGACCGCCCCCCGCAGCCGAACTCCCGGAACGGCTGGAGAACCTGTGCCGCTTCGCGAACGGGGAACTGGGGGAGGGCTTCCTGCACCCGGTGATCCGGGCGATCGCGCTGCACTTCTGGATGGGGTACGACCACCCCTTCGTGGATGGCAACGGGCGGGTGGCGCGCGCGCTGTTTTACTGGGCGATGCTGCGGCACGGGTACTGGCTCTCCCAGTACTTTTCCATCTCCAGCGTCCTGCGACGAGCGCCTGCCCCGTACGCGCGCTCGTACCTGTACGTGGAGACTGACGGAGCTGACCTGACCTACTTCATCATCCACCAACTGCAGGTCATTGAACGCGCAATCGAGGGTCTGCGCGACTACCTGACCCGCAAGGCGGCCGAAGTCCGCGAGGTCGAGTCCCTGCTACGGGGGAACGCGCACCTCAATCATCGCCAGCTCGTGGTAGTCGGCAATGCCCTGCGCGACACCCTTCAAAGCCTCACGATCAAGGCGCACGCCCAATTTCACCAGGTGACAACCCAGTCCGCGCGAACGGACCTGCTCGGGCTGGAAACGCTGGGGCTGTTCACCAGGCGGAAGAGTGGCAAGCGCTTCGTGTTCTCGCCTCGACCTGACCTCGCCGAGCGGCTGCGGGCGCTCGCCGAATCCGGGCGCCAGACCAGCCCCCAAATGTAAATTTGCTGAAAATGACTGCTAAATTAGCAGCAACGAGCGCGCGGCCCTACTGGATGGGGGAGTGGGGGGTGGGGGCAAGGCGGCGCACGACGATGCCCTCGCGCTCCATCATGTCGGGGATCTTCGGGCCGATCTCGTTCTTCCACTCATCGCTCTGGTAGACGGCCTCGTACTGGGCTTCGCGCTCGGCTTCGTCGCGGAAGCGGCGCATCCAGATGTAAACGGTCTCGTCCGCTTCATCGGTGAAGCTGCCGAGGATGACCATGCCCTTCGATTGCTGGAAGGGGATGATGACGTTCTCCATGAAGTCGACCCAGGCGGCCTGCTGGCCGGGCTTGATGCGGTACTGCCGTAGTTCGAAGAGCATGCGTGACCTCCGTGCGGGGGTGGGTTGCGGGGGAGTCTACGCGCTCGCGGGAGGTTCGTGATTGTCAGCACGAGGCGGGGGGGCTACGATCGAGCGGCTTCTCCAGGGGGAGGGTTCGATGGCTTACGGCACGGGTATCGCGCGCGGGATGGGCCTGACCCTGCGTCAGCTGTTCAAACCCGTCTCAACGCTGGAGTACCCGGAGGTCTCGCGACCGGTTCCGGTCTACGCGCGCACGAACCTGCTCTGGTTCGAGGAGCGATGTACGGGTTGCAGCACGTGCGCGCAGGCGTGTCCCGACGGTTGCATCCTGGTGGCGACGAGCCAGGACGCGGAGGGACGGCGCAATATCGACCGCTACGAGATCGATTTCCGCATCTGCATGTACTGCGGGCTCTGCACGGAGGCGTGTCCCTATGAAGCGATCCAGCCAGGGGGGCCGCTCGATGACGCGGTCACGAACTTCGACGAGATGTACCGCGACAAGCACGCGCTCAGCCGCATGGCGCAGTCCTTCCTGAAGCGGAACGAGAACACCTATCCGAACGGCATGCAGGCGCCGGACCCCGACGGCGACTTCCACAGGCTCTAGCGATGGCGACGATCACGGCGAACGGCGGCGCTCTCGAGGCGCCTGAGGGGGCGCCCCTCGTCGAGGTTCTGAAGGACAACGGCATTTACATGTCGAACCTGTGTTACGTGGACGGCCTGAAGCCGTACGCGGGTTGCCGCACATGTCTGGTCGATATCGAGGGGCCGCCGGGGCTGCAGCTGGCCTGTACGAGCGTGGTCCAGGACGGGATGGTCGTGCGCACGGACACGGATGAGGTGCAAGAGGCGCGGCGCGCGGTCCTTTCGGTCCTGATCTCGAACCACAGCGAGCGCTGCCTCACCTGTCACCGGCGGGAACACTGCCACCCGGGCGATATCTGCCTGCGCGACGATGTGGTGACGCACCGCTGCCTGACCTGCTCGAAGAATTACCGCTGCGAACTGCAGGCGACCTGCGAGATGGTGGGGATGTCGGGGTATGAGCCGTGGGTGGGGGAGGAGCGCACCTTCTACCAGGCGCCACAGCCGCCGGCCGACCGCGCGAACCCGTTCATGGAGTTTGACCCGCAGATGTGCATCATCTGCACGCGTTGCCAGCGGGTGTGCGAGCACAAGCGTCACACCAGCGCCATCACGCTCGGCGGTCGCGGGTTCGACCTGCAGATTACCTTTGGGGCGGGCGGCGCAATCCACGAGAGCAACTGCGACTTCAGCGGCGCCTGTATCGATGTCTGTCCGACGGCGGCGCTCATGGAGCATCCGAATAAGTGGGTCGCGAAGCCGGATACGTGGACGACGACGACGTGCAACTCATGCGCGGTCGGGTGCAGCCTCAAGGTGGGTTCGCGCGAGGGGCGCGGCGTGATCGTGCGGCCCGGGTCGGGGAATCCCTTCAGCGGGGATCAGATCTGCGTCCGCGGGCGCTATCACTATGACTCGCTGAAGCCGCGCGAGCGGCTCTCGCGCCACCTGGCGCGGCGGGGCGTGATTCAGGCGCCGGTTTCACTGGAGGAGGCGGCGTCGGAGGCGGCGAGCGCCCTGCGCGAGGCCGCCGGCAAGGGACGCGTGGGCGTCCTCGTGGGCGGCAGCGTCACGAACGAGGAGGCGTATCTCGCGCGGCGCATCGCGAACGAGGCGTTCGGAACCGCCCCCGACAGCCCGCTGGGGCCGGTCATGCGGGCGGCGAGGGGAGCGCTTGAGGAGCGGCTGGGGACGTGGCGCATGGCCACAGACCTGACGCGCGTTCCCACTGCGAACGCGATTGTGGTAATCGCGGATGATCTTGAAGAGAGCCACAACGTCCTGAGCGTGCGCATCAAGGACGCGGTCGTGAACGAGAAGGCCACGCTGGTGGTCATCGGGGCGCTGCGGAGCGAGCTGGTCGATTTCGCGACGCACTGGATCCGTCCGGCGGCGGGGGAGGAGGGCCAGGCGGCGGCGAAGCTGGCCAGCGCGCTCGCGGGCAAGGACGCCGCCAGCGCTGACATGGCCGCGGCCGCGGCCGCGGAGGCGTTGCGAGCGAGCGAGGGCGCGATCGTGGTCTGCGCGCCGAATCCGGTTTCGCCCGCTATTGCGGGGGCGATGGCGGGCGGGGCGGCGAACCTCGCGGTGGCGCTTCACGGCGAGGCCGCCTCGGACCACCTGGTAGTGGCGCCGCCTGAAGCGAATACGCATGGCCTGCTCGATGTGGGCGTGGCGGCGGAGGGCGGCGCTGACCCGCTGGCGGGGCTGAGCGGCCTGCTCATTGTGCGGGATGACCCGACGATGCGGCTGCCACAGGCGGCAGCGGCGCTCGACGGCATCGAGGCCATCGTCGTCATCGACAACGTCGCGCACGAGACGGCCAGACGCGCGACGGTTGTGATCGCGGAGGGGCGCGCGTTCGCCTCGCGGGGCACGTATACCCAGGCGGATTTCCGCGTGCAGCGACTGGAGCCTGCGATCAAGCCGGAGGGCGACGCGGTCAGTTGCTTCGCCGCGCTTTCGACGCTCGCGGACGCGCTCGACGTCGAGGTTCCCGCCGATCCGGGGGCGGCGCTTGCGGCCATCGCCAACGAGATTCCCGCTTACCAGCCCGCCGCCGACCTCATCATCGGGGAGGGCGTGCGGATGGAGGTGGCGCCGTCGGGGCAGGGCTTGATGGCGCCGGTGGCGGAGGCGTCCACGGGCGGCGAGGGATTGCGGATCATCACCGGCCGCGACCAGTTCACGGCGGTCGACGCAGCGGCGCTGCGCCATCCGGAGGCGGAGAAGCTGCACCGCTACGACCACGTGCAGGTGAGCGAAGAGGACGCCGCGCGGCTCGGCCTCAGCGACGACAACACGGTCGAGCTGAGCGACGGCGAGTACACGCTGCGCGCTCCCGTGACGGTGACGGACCGCGTGCCCGAGGGCGCGGTTTATGTGTCGAGCCTGCTCCAGGGAGGGGCGGTCGCCGGCTTCTACCGGAACGGGGCGGCGCCCGCAGTCCGCGCCGGCGTTTCCGTTCCCGCCTGACGGTTTTCCGTTTCCCACTGCGCCGTAGACACGCCTCCGTCGGGGCGTGAGAATCGCGCACAGCGAACTGGCAGGAGTGAACGATGACGAATGAGTCGGGCGGTTTCGTGGTGGCGGCGCAGGCGCGCCAGGGGACGCCGATGCGTGACTTCCGCTATGAGCGCGAGGCGCTCGATCCGATCGGCGCGACGATTCTGGAGATAGCGGCGAAGACGGACGCCGAGTTCGCAGAGGCGGCGCGCAACGCCGACGCCGTGATCGCTCCGGGGAGGCGCATCACCGCCGAGATCATCGAGGGGCTTGACCGGTGCGTCGTGATCGGTCTCAGCAGCGTAGGGGCTGACACCGTGGATGTGGAGGCGGCGACGAGGAAGGGGATCGTCGTCACGAACGTGCCTGACATCTTCGTTGAGGAGGTGGCGGACCACACAATCGCGATGATGTTCGCGGCGGGACGGCGGCTAAAGCTGATGGCTCGCCTGATGCGGGAGGGGAAGTGGCGCGAGGCGCGGCCGGTACTGAGCGAGGTTCCACGATTCTGGGGGCAGACGGTCGGGCTGATCTCGTTCGGGAACATCGCGCGGGCGGTGGCGCGGCGCCTTCAGCCGTTCGGGTTCCACGTCATCGCCTATGACCCATACGTGAGCGAACTGACCATGACGGCGGAGGGAGTGGAGCCGGTAGGGTTCATGGAGATGCTGGAGCGGTCCGACTTCGTCTCGATGCACGCGCCCCTGAACGAGGAGACGCGCCCAATGATGAAGGCGGAGCACTTCGCCGCGATGAAGTCCTCGGCGATTTTCGTGAACAACGGGCGCGGCCAGACGGTTGATGAGGCGGCGTTGATCCAGGCGCTGGAGGACGGGGCGATCGCGGGGGCGGCGCTGGACGTGTTCGAAGTGGAGCCGACGGACCCGGAGAATCCGCTGCTGCACATGGACAACGTGATCGTGTCCCCCCACGTGGCCTCGGCGACGGCGCGGATGATGCCCGAGACGCGGCGGCGAACGGGACGGGAGATCGCGACGGCGTTGCAGGGTCGCTGGCCGCGCAGCGCGGTGAACCCGGAGGCGTTGCCGCGCACGAACCTGCGTCGCTGGCAGCCGTACCCGATGGACCGCGGGCCGAACCGCTGATGTTCGGGCTGCAGATGGCCTTCCTGAGGCTGTTCTCGCCGTTCCACACATTCGTGTTCCGGCTGACGGGCGGGCGGCTGCTGGGCAAGTTCGGGCTTCCGGTCCTGCTGCTGACGACCACGGGCGCGCGAACGGGGCGAAAGCAGACGGCGCCGTTGCTCTACGTGGAGGAGGGCGGGGCTCTGCTGGTACCCGCTTCGCTCTGGGGAGGGCCGCGCAATCCCGCCTGGTACCACAACCTTGTCGCGAACCCCCAGGTTGTCGTCGAGACGCGCACGGGGAAGCGCACGATGCGCGCCGAACCGGCGCCGGAGGAGGACCGCCAGCGCCTCTACGATCTGTTCAAGGCGGGCTCCAGTCACTACGCGGGGCACGAGGCGCGGACGGAGCGCAAGATTCCGGTCGTGATCCTGCGGCAGGTTGCGTCCTGAGCGGCCCTTGCGGAGGCGCCTTCGCGACCTGTCCGTAGAATCGCGCGCATGGTCCAGCGTTCCGTGATCGCCTCGCGGACAGCGGTGTTCTCGGAATCGGTCATCCGCGAGATGACGCGACTTTCGCTCGTGCACGACGCCATCAATCTGGCGCAGGGGTATCCGGATTTCCCCGCGCCTGAGTTCGTGAAGCGCGCGGCGGTTGCGGCCATCGAGGCGGACGTGAATCAGTACGCGATCACGTGGGGCGACGCGCGTCTGCGAACCGCGATCGCGGACAAGATGCGCCGCCACTACGACCTCGACGTGGACCCTGAACGCGAGGTGACGGTCACCTGCGGGGCGACCGAAGCGATGATGGCGACAATGCTGGCGTTCGTGGAGCCGGGGGACGAGGTCATCGTCTTCGAGCCGTTCTACGAGAACTACGCGCCCGACGCGGCGATGAGCGGGGCGACGCTGAAGTTCGTGACGCTGCGGGGGCTCGACTTCGCCTTTGACGCGGATGAGCTGCGGGCGGCGTTCGGACCGCGGACGAAGGCGATCATCGTGAATTCGCCCAATAACCCGAGCGGGAAGGTGTTCGGGCGGGAGGAGTTGGGGCTGATAGCGGCCTTGTGCCAGGAGTTCGATTGTCTCTGCTTCACCGACGAGATCTACGAACACATCCTCTTCGACGCGCACGAGCATCTGCCAATGGCGACGCTGCCGGGGATGTACGACCGCACGGTCACGATCAGCGGGCTCTCGAAGACGTTCAGCGTGACGGGGTGGCGGCTGGGGTACGTGGTGGCGCCGCCGCGCCTGAGCGAGGCGGTGCGGAAGGTTCATGACTTCCTGACGGTGGGGGCGCCGGCGCCGCTGCAGCAGGCGGCGGCGGTCGCGCTGGAGCAGGGCGAGGCCTACTACCCGGAGCTGCGGGCGATGTACGAGGGGAAGCGGGACCGGCTCCTGATCGCGTTACGGGAGGCGGGGTTCAGGTGTCACAAGCCGGAGGGGGCGTACTACGTGATGGCGGACTTCGGCGATTTCGGTTTTGCGGGGGATGACACGGCGTTCGCGCTCCACCTGATCGAACGCGCGGGCGTGGCGCCGGTGCCGGGGTCGAGCTTTTACGATGACAAGGAGGCGGGGTCGCGGTTCGTGCGGTTCACGTTCTCGAAGTCGGACGCGACGCTGGCGGAGGCGGCGCGGCGGCTGGGGGCGTTGTAGGGAAAGCCCCTTACGAGGATCGGGCGCTCTTCAAGACGTTAAGCAGCTGGGTAGCCAAGTGGGATTCCAGTAACTCCTGCATCACAGAGAGATCAATTGCGCCTTCGGCACAGGCCTCGTCTGCTACTTCGAGCGCACGGTAATATGGGGGCTTATCACGAGCGATCAGATCAGGGATAGTGGGGGAACCAGGAACAATAAAACCGAGCCTCGCGGAGAACACCAGATACGAGACAGCCCGAGACGTGCGGCCATTACCGTTAACAAACGGGTGAATCCAGTTCGTACGCCACATCACATAGGAGCCAAGGAACAATGCTGGCTCCGTCCAGTTCTCATTGACGTAGTCGCAAAGTTCTTCAACCAGCCGAAGGACAGCGCCGGGAGGCGGCGGCTTATGCGCGCTGCCCTCGATGGTTACCGGTACCGTCCGATGGGTTCCCGGAGAAGACTCAAGGCCATCGACCGCAAGCGCTTGTAGTTCACTGAACATTGACGGTCGCAGCCGGAAGCGGGGAGCGCCGCCCCGTACGGCCTCAGCTATCAACTCCGAGAGGCGATCCTGCTGGCGGAGGATGTTCTGGGCTTCGCGTCTCGCTATCTCATCATCGGTGAGTTTGGGGAGCGCCCCAAGCTCACTTAGCCTGGTTCTGCGCTGCTTCCCGTTGCTCATTGGCCATCCTGTCCGCCACTTGATCAATCAACTGGCGAGTGACGCGCGGGTTCTCGATGTTGGCGTTGCCGAAGGCGAAGCTGCGGCGCTGCTCTTCACGTTGTTCATCAGTCATCTCGATGTGCCGCGCGGCCTCGATCAGTTCATCCAGACTCTGGGACGTCATGCCGTTCCTCCATACCCCTCACCCTGCGCGTGAGGAGCGGGGCGAGTATACCGATTGCGGCGCCTCCGCAGTCGCCCGCCCGACAGAAGCCTCAGTATAGAACGCCAGTTCTCTCCCCTGCAATTCTTGCGGGGGTGGCTGCTACACTCTGGGGGCGCCGCCGATGGGCGGTGTTTCCATTCGGGCGGGGGACCAGCGATGAGCGACGCGCCTGCGAGCACAAGGCTCGCTTCGGCCTATGAACCGGGCACGGTGGAGGACCGCATCTACGCCTTCTGGGAGGAGGGCGACTACTTCCGCGCGCGCGTGGTACCGGGGGAGACGCCCTACAGCATCGTGATGCCGCCGCCCAATGTGACGGGCGAACTGCACCTCGGCCACGGGTTCGAGGACGCGCTCACGGATACGCTGGTGCGCTGGCGGCGGATGCAGGGCCAGCCAACCCTCTGGCTGCCGGGGGAGGACCACGCGGGGATCGCCACGCAGAACGTGATGGAGCGGGAGCTCCAGAAGGAAGGGCTCACGCGGCACGATCTCGGGCGGGAGGGGTTCGAGGCGCGCGTCTGGCAGTGGGTGCGGCAGCTGCGTCCCCGCATCTACGAGCAGCACCGCAAGCTCGGCGCGAGCGCGGACTGGAGCCGCGATACGTTCACGCTGGACCCCCACATCGTGCGGGCGGTGCGCACGACGTTCGTGAATCTCTACAACGACGGGCTCATCTACCGCGGGCTGCGGATGATTAACTGGTGTCCGCGCTGCAGCACCGCGCTGAGCGACCTCGAGGTGGAGCACGAGGAGGAGGAGGGGCAACTCTACTACGTGCGCTATCCGGTGCTGGGAGAGGGGGGGATGCCGCTGCCTGACGCCGTGACGGTGGCGACAGTGCGGCCGGAAACGATGGCGGCGGATACGGGCGTGGCCGTTCATCCCGAGGACAAACGCTACGAGGACCGCATCGGGCGGACGGTGTTGCTGCCGATCGTGGGACGGGAGTTGCCGGTGGTGGCGGATGACTCCATCCAGCCCGGATTCGGGACTGGCGCGCTGAAGGTCACGCCCGGACACGATCCCCTGGACTGGGAGATCGGCCAGCGCCATGACCTCGACGTGATCGTGGCGATCGACGAGGACGGACGCATGAACGATGAGGCGGGGCCTTACGCGGGGATGACCGTCGATGAGGCGCGCTCCGCGATCGTGCGGGATCTGGAGGACGGGGGCTTTCTGGAGAAGACGGAGCCGTACACGCACAGCGTGGGGCGCTGTGAGCGCTGCGCCTCGGTGGTCGAGCCGCTGCCGAGCGAGCAGTGGTGGGTGGCGGTGAACAAAGCGTACGCGCCGGGCGTCTCGCTGGCGAGCGCGGCGAGCGCGGCCATCCGCGAGGAGCGCATCCGCATCGTGCCCGCGCGGATGGCGGGCGTGTTCCTTAACTGGACGGACAACCTGCGTGACTGGTGCATCAGCCGCCAGCTGTGGTGGGGGCATCAGATTCCCGTGTGGTACTGCGACTGCGGCGAGATGACGGTCGCGATCGACGATCCGGAGGCGTGCGCGGCGTGCGGGAGCGCGGAGATACGGCAGGAGGAGGATGTGCTGGATACGTGGTTCTCCTCGGCGCTGGCGCCGCATTCGGACCTGGGCTGGCCGGAGGACACGGAAGACCTGCGCTACTTCTACCCGACGACGGATATGCAGATGGGCTACGACATCATGTTCTTCTGGTGCGCGCGGATGGTGATGTTCGGGCTCTACAACATGCGCGAGCGGGGGCCGGAGGGCGATATTCCCTTCCGTACGGTCGTATTCCACGGCCTCATTCGGGACGCGAACGGCGTGAAGATGGCGAAGTCGCGCGGGAATGTCGTGAATCCGCTGGTGGCGGCGGAACAGTACGGGGCGGACGCGTTCCGCTTTGCGCTGCTGACGATGGGCGCGCTCGGGCAGGACATGAAGTACAGCGAAGACCGCATGGTCGCGGCCCGCAACTTCGCGAACAAGCTCTGGAATACGGCTCGTTATATCCTTCTGCAGCTTGAGGGGCGGCGCCTGAAGCGTCCTCACGCAGCGGATCGGGAGGGGCTGGCGCTGGAGGACCGCTGGCTGCTCTCGCGGCTGGAGGCGCTGGAGGGCGATGTGGACTCGCTGTTGGGGGCGTATCAGGTGGGGGAGGCGGCGCGGCGCATCCACGATTTCATCTGGGGCGAACTCGCGGACTGGTACGTGGAGATGAGCAAGGCGCGGCTGCGCGAGGGCGATGAGCGCCCGCTGGCGGTACTCGCGCACGCGCTTGACCACGGACTGCGGCTGCTGCATCCAATCATGCCGTTCGTGACGGAGGAGCTGTGGGGGAAGCTGCGCGAGCATCTGGACGCCGATCTGGCGTCGGCGCTGATCGTGGCCTGGTACCCGAAGAGCGCGGGGGTGTGGCGCGATCACGCGGCGGAGGCGGCGATGGCCCACGTGATCGAGGTGAACCGCGCCATCCGCAATCTGCGCGCGGAAAAGGGCGTCGAGGCGGGCGTGCGGCTGACGGCGTACCTGCGCGCGGCGGGCCAGGGGGAGGCGCTCCGCGAGACGGCGGCGGCCACGGCCTTCACGTCGCGGGTCGAGCCCGTTGTGACGGGCGCGGGAGAGGAGCTTCCGGCGGGCGAGTACGCCTTCGCGAGGGTGGGGGAGACGGAAGTGGCGCTGGCCCTTCCCGAAGTCGACCGCGAGGCCGAACGCGAGCGGCTGGCGGGCGAGCTGGCGGAAGCGGAGGGGCAGATCGTCCGCCTGGAGAAGCAGCTCGCGAACGAACGCTTCCTCGAACGCGCGCCGGCGGCGGTGGTCCAGGGCGAGCGCGAGCGGCTTGCGCAGGCGCAGGCGCGAGCGAGCGGCTTGCGGGAGCGGATCGCGGCGCTGGGCGGCTAGCCGAGCAGGATATCGAGGGCGGCCCGGGTATCGCGCAGGTCGGGGAGGACGTGGTCAGCGCCGCTCTCGCGGAGGGCGGCTTCGGCGTAGTTCCCGGTCGCGACGGTCAGGACGCGCGCGCCCGCGCCGTGCGCGGCGGCGACGTCGCGGGGGGTATCGCCGATGACGATGGGGCTGGCTTCGGCGGCGCTGACGCCGGCGGCGCGCGCGAGGGCCTCGATGGCGGCGGCCACGACGCGGGTGCGGTCGGAAGAGACATCCCCGTAGCCGCCCGCGACAAAGCGATCCCAGACGCCGTAGTGGGTCAGCTTCAGCTCGGCGCCTCGGGCGACGTTTCCGGTGGCCAGCCCGATGACGGCCTCGGCGCTCTCGAGGGCGTCGAGCAGCTCGATGACGCCATCAAGGACGCGTCCGTCGTGGGTCTGGAGCGCCTCGGGGAGGCGGGCGAGGTACGCGTCCGTCATCCGGCGGATGGCGGCGGGGGTGGGGGCGACGCCGGCAAGCCTGAGGGCGTCCTCGAAGATGCCGGTATCGGTGCGCCCGTCGATCTGGACGCCATCGATACCGGCCAGCCCGTATTCGGCGGCGAAGGCGCCGGCGATGGCGTGGCGTCCGGCGCCGCCGCTCTGGATGAGGGTGCCGTCGATATCGAAGAGGAGGAGGCGCACACAGGCAGTGTAGCCCGCGATCCCGACAGGGGCAGTCGCGGGGCGGGGGAGGCTCTGGCAGAGTCGGGGCATGGGCGTGGTTCCGGAGATGCGAACGCTGGTTGAGCGGGCCGCGAGCCGGCGTCATGCGCTGGAAGGGCTGATCGCGTCAGTGCCCGACGCGTACTGGGAGCGACGCGCGTCCGGCGATCGGTGGACGGCGCTGGACCATGTGCGTCACGTGGCGACGGTGGACGGGATGGTCGTGGAGCTGGTCGAGGCGGCGGGGGCGCCCGCGGGGGAGGAACTGTGGGTGGGGGACGCGCGCGACGCGGCGACGCTTGAGGTGAGACGGGCGGCGTTGCTGGAACGCGTGCGGGAGCGGGAGCTGCGCGCGCTGCTCGACATCATGCGGACGTCGCGGGAGGCGGCGGTGGAGGCGCTGCTGGCGCTGCCGGGCGAGGCGCTGGGGCGGGACGTTCGCGTGGCGGGGGCGCTGACGGCGTGGGGTGAGCCGCGGGTATTCTCCCTGCGCGCGTATCTGGCGGCGTGGGCGGCGCATGACGGCGAGCACGCGGGCGCTATCCGCCGCGCGATCGAGACGCCTCCGGACACGACCACGCTCACGCTGGCGGCGCGGCGGGCTCGCGCGCGCGACTGAGTCCGAGCGCGACTCCGGCCAGGATGAGCGGACCGCCGATGAGCGCGCCCACGGGAGGCGTCTCACCGAGAACGGGGATAGCGTAGAGCGTCGCGAGAAGCGGTTCCCCAAGGATGGCGAGGCCGACGGTGACGACGCGCAAGTGTCCGAGCGCGAAGTTGAGCGCTGTGTGTCCGATGAGCTGGGGGATGAGCGCGAGGAGCAGGATGAAGACCCAGACGTCGGCGGCGAAACCGCTGAGCGCCGGGCGCACGATGAGGACGGCGAGCCAGAGTGTGGCGCTGGCGGCGATGTAGACGACCGCGGAGTAGGGCAGCGCGCTCGCTTCATGGCGGGTCTTGCGGCGGATGGTCTGGGAGACGGCGACGAAGAAGGCGGCGAGGAAAGCGAGCAGGTCGCCGATGAAGAACTCGAGGCCGCGGGCGAGGTCGGTCGCGGCGATACAGATGAGGCCCGCGATGGCGATGGCGAGGCCGGCGTACTCGCGGGGGGAGGGGCGTTCGCGCAGGACCACGAAGGCGATGAGCGCGCCAAGGAGCGGCTGCAGCCCCACGATGACGGCGCTCGACGCCACCGAGGTGCGCTCGAGGGAGGCGAACCAGCTCCAGAAGTGGGCGGCGAGGAACACGCCCGAGAGCGCCAGCAGGGGGAGGCTGGAGCGGGAGGGGAGGTCGAGTTTCCCGCAGGCGCGGGCGGCGGCCACCACGAGGACAAGGATCGCGGCGGCGATGAGGAGGCGGTAGGCGGCGATGGCAAGGGCGGGCGCTTCACCGGCGAGGCGCACGAAGATGGCGGCCCAGGAGACGCCAAGGACGCCAATGAAGAGCATGACGAGCGGCGCCCGGGGTAGCGGCACGAGGGGGACGCTACGGGGGCGCGGGACGGGGAGGCAAGGGCGGGAGGGGTCGCCCGCGAGCGCCTAGAATCGGGGCATGGAGGAGACGTTCACGACGATCGAGGGAATCGGGGAGCGCATGGAGGCGCTCGCGGGCGGCGAGGGATTGCGGGCTCTGCGATTCGACTCCGCGGAGGGGCTGACGGGGCGGTGGGCGGCGCTTCCCTCCGCCTTCAACCCGCCCACGCGGGCGCACCTGCGGCTGCTTGAACTGGCTATGGAGGTGGAGGGGGTTGCGGGGAGCGCGGCGCTCCTGACGACGCGGAACGTGGCGAAGGGCGTGGAGGGGGCGTCGCTGGCGGACCGCGTGGGGATGCTGCTGGCGGCGCGCGCAGCGCGGCCAGGTCTGGCGGTGCTGGTCGCGAACCAGGCGCGCATCATCGATCAGGCGGCGGCGTTGCGGCGGGCGTGGCCGGCGGCGGACTTCGACTTCGTCCTCGGGTACGACACGCTCGTGCGGCTCTTCGACGAGCGCTACTACGCGCGGGATATGGACCGGGAGCTTGCCCCGTTCTTCAAGCGGCACCGCGTCATCGCGGCGAATCGCGGGAAGGCGCCGATCGGGGAAGTGCGGGAGTGGATCGGGGAGCGGGCGGGGGCGTACGCGGATCGCATCGTCACGGTCGCGCTGGACGAACAACACCGGCGCATCGCCTCCAGTGAGGCGCGGGCGCGGATCGCGGCGGGGGAAGAGGGCGATGACCTGCCGGATGAGGTTCTCGCGTACATCAGGAAGCGGGGCCTCTACGCGGATGGGTAGGGGGCGGCGGCGCGCTCGGGCGGACGCAGGGGTCGGGCGAGGAGCACGACGAGGGCGGCGACGAGGGTGATCGCGGCGGTCAGGATGAAGGGGAGTTCGTACCCGCCCGTGGCCTGTTCCAGCAGGCCCACGAGCAGGGGGCCGGCCCCGCTGCTGACCTGACTCGTGAACGAGATCATCCCGAAGATCGCGCCGAACGAGACGTAGCCGAAGAGCTCGCTTGTGAGCAAGGACTGCATCAGGTAGACGTTTCCGATCGTCAACCCGAAGGCGCAGGCGAAGACGTAGTTCGTGACGTCCGTATCGATGAAGGTGATGAGGAGGACGGAGAGGGCCTGGAAGGCGAAGAGGCCCGCGGCGAGGCGGCGCTTGCTGAGGGCGTCGGCGAAGGCGCCGATGATGAGGCGCGCGACGATGCTGCCGATCGCCCCGAAGCTGAGGGCGAGGGAGGCGGCGGTGCGGGAACCGGTACGGTCCTCGAGGAACGCGATCTCGTGGATGAGGTAGCCCGTCTGGGCGAGGAGCGCGAGGACGAAGGCGATCGCGAGGGCCCAGAAGGAGAACGTGCGCATGGCCTGGGCGAGCGTCCAGCGGCGGGTCTGGACCTCCTCGCTGAGGGAGGCGGACGGGGGCGGTCCGGAGGCGGGAACGGGGCCGTCGGGCGGGAGCCGCATCTGGCCGGGATCCCAGACGAGCACGAGGAAGACGATGGGCAGTCCCACCACGAGCGCGGCGGCGGCAATGACGGATGTGGTGAGCTCGAGGCCGCCGGCGGCGATCAACCAGGCGCCGAGGGGCGGCAGGAGCACGCCGGCCGAGGAGACGCCGGTGGCGGAAATGCTCATGGCGCGGGCGCGGCGGCGGATGAACCAGCGCGCCATGATGACGTTCGTGGAGACGCCGCCGGCCATGCCGAACGCGGCCGCGAGGGCGGCGTACACGAGGTAGAGCTGCCAGAGCTCCTCGACGAAGCCGATACACCCGATCGTGATGGCGGTGAGGATGAGGCCGGCGGTGAGGAAGGGCATGGGGCCGCGCCGGTCGATGGGGGGACCGACAACGGCCGCGGAGAGCCCGGAGACGACGAAGTAGAGGGCGGTCGCGCCGCTCACGCTTGCGTTCGACCAGCCGTGGGCCTGCTGCAGCGGCTTCAGGAAGACGGCGAGCCCGTAGTAGCCCACGCCGATCCCGCACAGCATGACGAGGGCGACGCCAACGACGACGTACCAGCCGTAGTAGTGGCGGGACGGCAGGAATCGGGCGGCGAGCGGGCGGCGGATGGGGAGGGCGGGAGGGGTCGTCACGGGGGAGGGCCGCCGGCCACGCGGGGGGCGGCGCGCTCGACGGGGGCCGCTTCGGCGCCGCTGGCGGGCCAGCTCCCGGCGATGGACTCGGAGCCGTTCATGGCGATTACTCCCGCGCGAGCGCCGCCCGCGCGGGCAAGCCTACCAGCGTTCGTTTCGGGCGGACGGGGGCGGGCGCGAACGGGGCCGCTAGCCGTCGACGCCGGCTTTGAGCAGGGCGTTGAGATCCTTGTCCCTGGTATCGATGAGGGCCTGCACCCACTTGTGGAACAGCTGGCCGCCGCCCTCGTTGCGCCCGAAGAGGGAGTGGTCCTTGGCGCCGGTCTTGAGGGCGCGCTGCACGCGGAATCCGGTGTAGTAGTCCTCATCGCCGACGACATCAAAGTACATCTTCATGATGCTGGCGTAGCGCTCCGCATCGTCGGGATCGGGCGCTTCGGGGAGGAGGAAGTTCTGGATGGTGACGGACTCCTCGGGCGTTCTGCCGGGGAACAGCTGGGAGACCATGAAGGGGGTGGCGCCGCCCTGGCTGTCGTAGGCGGCGGAGCCGCGACCGCCGGCGATGGAGATGTTGGGGAAGATGGTCCAGATGCCGGGGGTCAGGTCATCGATCTCCCACTGGTCCTCGGGGAGGTCAGCCGCCCGCTCGAAGCGGGTGGGGCTGACCATGCGCACGTGCGAGCCCCAGGCGTAGTAGTCGGGCTGGTAGGCGGAGTCGGGACCGAAGCTGTTCCGGTGAAGGATGGGGATGTGATAGAGGTCGCGGTAGCCATCGTAGGCGACCTTCCAGTTGGGGCCGTCGAGGTTCTGGCGGCCGATGACATGGCAATCGGAGAACCCGAGATGGTCGAGCATCTCGTCGTAGCCCGCGAGGAAGACGTCGATGTCGACGTCGGAGTTGGGGTTGAGGGTGACCCAGACAAGGCCCGCCCGCTCAGCTGTGGGAAGGGCGGTGAGGCCGTAACAGGACTTGTCGATATCGCCGAAATTGCCGGAGTCGAAGATGGAGACGAGGTTTCCCTGCAGGTCATAGCTCCAGGCATGGTAGGGACAGCGGAAGCCGCGCGAGTTCCCGCCGCCCTCGTCGACGACAATGGCGCCGCGATGGCTGCACATGTTCACGAAGGCGCGGACCTCGCCGTCGAGGTCGCGCGTCATGAGGACGGGCACGCCGACGACCTCGAGGGCGCGGTAGTCGCCGGGCTCGCGCAACTCGCAGGAGAAGCCGAGGGCGAGGGGGAGGCGCTTGAAGACGCGTTCAACCTCAAGGTTCCAGCGGTCCTGGTCGTAGTAGGCGCTGGTGGGGATCCTGTAGACGTCGCTGGCGAGGTCGATGCGATCATTGGCGAGGTTGTCGACCTCACGGCGTGCCATCTCGACCAACTGCTCACGACTCATGACAACCTCCCGGGGGCGGATACCCGCCACGGCGATTGTACGCGGCCGGCGGCGAAGGGCGTAGGCTCCCGTCCATGGCGACGGTGGACGTTCTGCTGAACGGCTTTTCGTTCTCGACCAGCGAGGGGCGGCCGGCGTTCTGCGCGGTGACGCTGGTGGAATCGGAGGGGCGGCTCATCCTCGTCGATCCGGCGCATGTGGGGCGGCGGCGCGAGTTGCGCGCGGCCCTGGAACGGCGCGGGCTGACGGAGGCGAGCATCGACGCCGTCGCGCTCACGCACGCGCACTGGGATCACGCCCAGAATTTCGACCGGTTCGCGGAGGCGCCGGTGCTGCTGCACCCGCGCGAGCGGCGGTACGCGAGCGCGCCCCACGAGAATGACTGGGCGACCCCGCCCTGGACGGGGCTCGCGCTGGAGACGCATCAGCTACAGGAAGTGGTGGAGGGAGACGAGATCGCGGCGGGCGTGCGCGTGATCGAGCTGCCGGGGCACTCGGTCGGGAGCATCGGGCTGCTGGTGGAGACGGCGGCGGGGACGGCGTGCGTGGCCGGGGACGCGGTCCATTCGAGCTGGGTGCTGGAGTCGCGGCAGCCGCCCATCGTGTTTGGGTCGCTCTCGCAGGCGCGGGAAAGCGTGGCGAAGGCGCTGGGAGCGGCGGACGCGCTCTATCCGGGTCACGATCGACCCTTCCGCGTGGTCGACGGCGAGGCGGACTACCTTGAGCCGTTCGCGCTCACGATCACGAATCTGGAGCCTGACCGGGAGGGGTTGCGGTTCGAGTCCGCGCCCCCTTCGACGTGGATCATGCCGGGGGCGGCGCCCTAGGTCTGACTGCGGTTCAGGTCAGCGACGAAGCGGATGGGGTCGGCGCCGTCCCAGTCCTGGGCGGCGGCGGCGATAGCGGCGTAGAAATCGAGCAGCCCCCGCTGGCCCTCGTAGACCTCGACCATGTGGCCGTAGACCGCGACGGTGTCGATGAAGGCGAACTGCATGCCGCCGGGGAGCCAGAAGCGGTTGGCGACGGCGAAGCCGAGGGATTCGTAGCGGGCGAGTTCCTCTCGGAAGTCGGGGACGATGGTCGCGCAGTGGTGGAGGCCCTGTTCATCGGGGGCGAACATATCGCGGACGCCGGAGGGGCCGTCGTTGTTTTGCTGGACGAGCTCCAGCATGACGGAGCCAAGCTGTCCATAGGCGGAGGAGTGATCGAAGGCGGCGGGCTGACCGCGGTAGATGGCGCGCTCAACGGGGATGCGTTCGTTGATATAGAAGGGGCCGGCGCCGCGTTCGGCGGCCCAGCGTTCGGCGGCTTCGAAGATGTCGGGGACGTGGTAGGCAAGCTGCACGAAGGGGCGGTGGGGCATGCGCTCGCTCCTGACTGCCGGGGCGGGGGAGATGTGAAGGCGCCCAGACGCTTTAGCGGATGATAGGCTAGTCCGCAGCGGAGGACATCGTGCCCTTTTTTCTGACGCCGGACTGGTTTGAGGACACCTATATCGGCATCGAGGTTGAGCAGTTCATCGGCCTTGGCGTCCTGCTCGTGGTGGCGGTGGCGGCGAACCTGCTGGTTTCGCAGGCGCTGCGCCTCTTCGTGCGGACGCGGCTGAGCGGGGAAAACCGCGAGTTCTGGAGCCGCGAGCGGGGCCGCATCGGGCGGGCGCTGCTGGCGCTCATCGCCGCGATTACGGTGATCCTCGGCTTTCCCACGCTGGGCTTCGAGGCGAGCGTTGAGAACGTGGTGAACCAGGTCGCGAGCCTGTTCGGGGCGGGGGCGCTGGTCGTGCTGGGGTTCCGTGGCGTGGATGTGCTGACGGACGTGCTGGAGCGGCGCGCGGAACAGACAGAAAGCCGCTTCGATGACCAACTGGTTCCCCTTGTGAGCTCGGCGCTGAAGGGCATGACGCTGCTCATCGGGGTGGTGTTCGTGCTGGGGAATCTGGGCGTGAACGTGACTTCGCTGCTGGCGGGACTGGGGCTGGGGGGGTTGGCGGTGGCGCTAGCCGCGCAGGACACGATCCGCAACCTGCTGGGGGGCGTCACGATCTTCGCGGACCGGCCCTTCCAGGTGGGGGACTGGGTGGTGATAGGCGATGTCGAGGGGACGGTCGAGCATGTGGGCTTCCGCTCCTCGCGCGTGCGCACCTTCTATAACTCGATCGTGACCGTGCCGAACGCGGGCATCGTCAATGCGCACGTGGACAACATGGGGCTGCGGCAGTGGCGCCGCTACAAGACCACGCTGGGGCTGGCCTACCACACGACGCCGGACCAGGTGCAGGCGTTCGTGGAGGGCGTGCGCGCGCTGATCCGCTCGAACCCGGGGATGCGGAAGGACTACTACATTGTGGAGTTCCACGGGTTCGGGGCGTCCGCGCTCGACATCCTCGTGTACTGCTTCATCAACGCGCCGAACTGGAACGATGAGTTGCGCACGCGCCATGTGCTGAACCTCGACATCATGCGGCTGGCGGAGGATCTTGGGGTGGAGTTCGCCTTCCCCACACAGACGTTGCACGTGGCTTCGGCGCCCGGCCAGCCACAGCGGCTGGCGGAGGCGCCGGGGCGGGAACAACTGGGCGCGATCGTGGAGGGATACAGCCCGAACGGGGGCGCGGGGCAGCGCACGGACGCGCCCATCACGGCGGGATTCGACAACACGCCCGAGGGCGGCTGAGGGGCTTCGCCGGGGGGCGGCATGGCGAGTTGCGCTCCCGTGCTTGCTTGCCCTCATTGACAGCGTGCGTACAATGCCCCGCAATCCGCCTGAGGGCCATGCGCCCGAAGGCGTGCGACGGCGCAAGCAAAAGCGTCGGAGCGAAAACGAGTCCTCAAGGAGGGACTAGCGTGAAAGAAAGCTATTGGGGCAAGTACTGGCGCAGGCGGGTCTCGCGAAGGCGAGTGCTGGCCGGCGGCGCGACGCTGGCAGCGGGTTCGGCGGCGATCCTCGCGGGTTGCGGCGACGACGATGACGATGATGACGACGGCGGAGCGGCGACCGCCGCCCCTACCCAGGCGGCCACGGAAGCTCCTGACACTGGCGGCGACGCCACCGCTGAGCCGACGCCAGAGCCCGAGGACCGCTCGCGCTACGGCGGGAAGCTGAACTGGACGGAGCGGGCCTACCCGACGGGCTTCGACCCCGCTATCACGATTACCTTCCCCTACGGGATGGCGCAGACCTATAGCCAGCTGGCGGCCTTCTCGATTATTGAAGACCAGTTCTACCCCGACGCGGCGCAGAGCTGGGAGCAGGTCGACGATGAGACGCTGGTCTTCAACCTGCGGCCGGGCGTGCGCTTCAACCCCGATGCTTCGGAAGGGCGCGAGGTGACTTCGGCGGACTGGGCCACCAGCCTGCGACGCTACCCGGACGCGCGCGCCAATCGCGGCTCCAATGTGAACGAACTCTTCTTCTCGTTCATGGATGAAAGTCTGGGCGCTACCTTTGACACGCCAGATGACCTGACCCTGCGCATCAACCAGAACAAGGCATTCGGCTCGAACCTGCGCGCCTTCGCGGCGGCTTCCCTCGTGGTCGTCTCACCGGAGCGCCTCGCGGCGGAGGAGTCAGGCGACCTCGGGCAGGTATCGGGCATCAATGCGGGCACCGGCCCCTATATGTTTGACTCGGTTTCGGAGACGCGGATCTCGCTGAAGCGGAACCCGAACTACTACGAGCATCCCGAGCAGGATCTGCCGGGCACGCGCTTCAACCACGACCACCCCTACATTGACGAGATGGAGGCGGTGATCATCACGGACGGCGCCGCCGTGCAGTCTCGCTTCCTCGCAGGCGACGCTGACTACTACGGCGCGATCGACAAGATCACGGCGGAGCAGTGGGAAGGCCAGCCGAACGTCGACATCCAGACGGGCCCGGGGATCGATGACGGGGCGCGGATGATCCAGTTGGCGGCGGCCAAGTGGACGCCGTATCCGGAACTCACCAAGGCTCTCTCCATGGCGATGGACTGGGACGGCTACATCGACGTGGTGCTCGGCGGCGAGGGTCGCCGCAGCGCGCCCGTGAGCCCCACCGCCTTCCCCAAGTACGCGCTCTCCCAGGAGGAGATCCGCAGCTATCAGGTGTACGACCCCCAGGGCGCGCGCCAGCTGTGGGAGGCGAACAACGGCCCCGAACTCTTCCCCGAGTTCGATACGACCGTCGCCGCCTGGATCCCGGACTACAGCTACGTGCAGTTCATCGGGCAGAGCTTCGAGGACAGCCTCGGGGTGAAGGTGAACTACAACCCGCTCGAGCTGGCGACTTACATCGCCTCCGCGAACGGAGCCACGGGCACGAAGGACTGGCACTTCTTCATCGCCGGCAACAACGCCGTTTCGACGATGCCGGACTGGAACGCGCTGGTGGCCTACACGCCGGATGGCTACGGCGCTATCTGGGGCGGGAACTGGTACAAGGGCGTCAACATCGCTGACCCGTGGGTCAACCCCGATAACCCGAACTACGCCGAAAACGGCGGCTCGGACAAGGGCGAGGCCGTGCGCGCAGCGCTGGAGATCACGCACCCCTACGCCAGGGAGTTGCAGGACTATGCGGACAGGCAGGCGGCTACCACCGACGACGAGGAGCGCGCCGAGATCCTGAAGCAGCTGCAGCGGCGCATCTTCACGCGCTACTGCTGCAGCTTCCCGCTGCCGACGGGATCGACCACCTACCACGCGGTGGGTTCGCGGCTGAAGAACGTCCCTGCGATACCTGATGGCAACCAGACGGCGGCGTTTGGCATGTGGCGGGCTCACAACGTCTGGCTGGAGGGCTAGCCCCTCCACTCAGGAAGCATCGACAAGGGGCTTTCGGGGGAGTACCGTCCCCCGAAAGCCCCTTCCTTATCACATCAGCGCGGGGGGACGGCGTGCGGAACTACATCATCGGGCGGTTGATCCTGATTCCTGTGACGCTCTTCGCCGTATCGGCGCTGGTCTTCGTCTTCATGCGGATTCTGCCCGGCGACGCCGCGGAGGTGCGCTGCGGCGCCTCGGGGCTGGCCGACGCAACCTGCATCGAGGGCCTCCGCAGCGAGCTTGGGCTGGATATCTGTGACGACGCCGATAACTTCGGCGAGGACATCATCTGTACGGCCGAACAGTACTGGAAGTGGGTCTCGGAGATTTTCCGGGGCGACTTCGGGCACCAGATCGTGCCGCCAAAGCCGATCGCGGACGAGCTCTGGTGGAGGCTGGGCAACACGCTCCAGTTGGGGATGCTGAGCATCATGTTCAGCATGCTCATCGGCATTCCCGTCGGGGTGCTGTCGGCGATCCGCGCGGGCAAGCTTTCGGACTACGCCGCGCGCTTCTTTGCGATTCTGGCGCTGAGCGTTCCCAACTTCTGGATCGGGACGCTGATCGTGGCGCTGCCCGCGTTTTTCTGGCAGCAACGCTGGGTGCCAGACTGGACGGGCTGGGCGGAGCCCGCGACGCACCTCCGGATTCTGGTGATCGCGGCGCTTGTGCTGGGGCTCTCCAGCGCAGGGTATCTGGCCCGCATCGCACGCTCCTCGATGCTTGAGGTCATGCGCAGCGACTACGTGCGGACGGCGCGGGCGAAGGGGCTGCGGGAGATGCTCATCATCGTCCGGCACACGTTCCGCCCCTCGATGATCACGGTCTTCACGATCGCCGGCCTGCAGTTCGGGCTGATTCTTGGGGGTTCGGTCATCATTGAGCAGCTGTTCGGCATCCCCGGGCTCGGCTTCTGGATCGTGAACAATGTGGGGGACCGGGACTTCCAGCCCATTCAGGCGATCGTGCTCATCGTCGCGACCTGGTTCGTGCTCATCCGCCTGCTCGTCGATGTCGGCTACGCCGTCATTGACCCGAGAATCCGGTACTAGAGACGAGGGCTGACGATGACGAGTGCATCGACCACGGCGACGGATCTCGACCTCGGGCCGCTGGCGGACCGGGGTTCACTCACCAGCCGCTGGCTGCGAGCAACCGGCCGCCTTATACGGCTCCAGCCGGGCGGGACGATCGGCGTTGTCATCATCGTCATCGTCGGACTGGCGGCGGCGTTCGCGCCCTACCTGAACACGATCGGGGATGGCGAGCGCGGCATTCGCAATGTCTGGCAGGAGGAAGCGTTCGCGGCCATCGAGCGGGGCGAGGAGCCGGAGCGTGAGATTTCGGGCGTCAACTTCGTCCTGCAGAGCCCCGCCTCTGACTGGTGGCTGGGGACGAACCGTACGGGGCAGGATCTCTGGTCGCGCGTGATCTACGGGGCGCGGCCGGCGCTGCTGATTGGCATCGGGGCTGTGGGCGTGGCGATCGTTGTGGCGGTCACGCTCGCACTGGCGATGGGATTCATCCGAGGATTCGTGGATGGCTTATTGCTTCGGGTCATCGAGATCATCATCGCGGTTCCGGGGATCATCTGGCTGATTCTGTTCACGACGGCGCTGGAGCGCAGCATTCCCGTGCTGGTGTTCGCGATCGCGTTCACGTTCGCGCCGCTGACAACGCTGGTGCTGCGGGGGAACGTGATCCAGGAGTCGTCTTCGACCTACGCGGAGTCGGCGCGGGTCGTGGGCGCCTCGAACCTGCGCATCATGTTCCGGCACATCCTGCCGAACCTGCTGCCGCTCGCGATTGTGAACGCGAGCATCATCGTTCCTGCGGCGATTCTGACGGAGGCTGGGCTCTCGTTCCTCGGGCTGGGGCTTGACCCGCAGATTCCCTCGTGGGGCGCTGACATCGGGCCGAACGCGAGAGCCTACTTCCAGACTGCGTGGTGGTTGCCGGTGTTCCCCGGCATCGCCCTCTCGCTGACGGTGCTGGCCTTCAACTTCCTGGGTGACTCGCTCAGGGACGTGCTGGACCCGCGCCTGCGGGGGAGCGGCCTCGTCTAGGGTTCCGCCGCAGACGGCGTCACGCAGAACGCCACCCCTTGCGGGGTAGCGTTCTCTATGCTTACGTCCTGCGGACGTTCGCGCGACGTCGCACAATCGTCCCGCGAACGCGAGGGCGCGATGACGCAAACCGCCAGCAGCCCCATTAACCCTGGTCTTGAACCGGTCGCGGAGCGTGGTTCCGCGCTGGCGAGGGGTGGACGGGCGGCCGCGCGATTCGTGCGGCTGCAGCCGGGGGGGACGTTCGGGATCGTGGTCATCGCGCTGGTCGTCACGGCGGCGATCTTCGCGCCGTACCTGAAGACGATCGGCGAGGGTGAGCGCGATGTCCGCCGCATCGCCATCGCGCAAGGGAAGCAGCTCGATTCCACCGGCTACCTGCAGCCGCCCAACGCGGACTGGTGGTTCGGGACGAGCAGCGCGGGACAGGATATGTGGTCGCGGGTGATCTACGGGGCGCGGCCCGCGCTCTTCATCGGCGTCGGCTCGGTGGGGATCGCGATGACGATCGCGATGGTCCTGGCGCTGGCGATGGGGTTCATGCGGGGCGCCGTCGACGCCATCCTGTTACGGATACTCGAGATAGGTCTGGCGATCCCCGGGCTCATCGTGCTGATTCTGGTCACGACCGCGCTCGGGCGCAGCGTGCCCGTCCTCATCGTGACGGTAGCGATGGCGTTCGCGCCGCTGACGACGCTGGTGCTGCGGGGCAATGTGCTGCAGGAGGCGTCGACGGCGTACGTGGAGGCGGCGCGGGTCATCGGGGCGTCGAACACGCGGATCATGCTGCGGCACATTCTGCCGAATCTGCTGCCGCTCGCGATCGTGAACGCGAGCATCATCATCCCGGCGGCGATCATGACGGAGGCGGGGCTCGCGTTCCTGGGCTTCGGACTGCCGCCGCCGTCGCCCTCCTGGGGCGTCGATATCGGGCCATCGGCGCGGGCCTACTTCTATACGGCGTGGTGGCTGCCGGTGTTCCCCGGGATCGCGCTCTCGCTGACGGTGCTCGCCTTCAACTTCCTGGGGGATTCGCTGCGGGACACGCTTGACCCACGCCTTCGCGGCAGCGGGCTTATCTAGGCTTCGGGTTCGGGGTTCGGCGAAGGCGTCAGGGCGAGTCGGGCGCGACCGGTTCATTGGTGGCGGGATCGACCTCGAAGGGGCTGTCGAGGCCGAGTTCCTCACCGATTTCGCGGATGGCGGGGAGGACCTCGGAACCCATCAGGCGGAGGCTGCGCATGGCGTCTTCGTGCGACATGGAGCCGTCGCCGTCCCAGAGGAAGACGCTGCCGGGGCGCAGGTATTCGAGTACGTGGCGAATCCGGGGGATGACGGTTTTGGGGGTTCCCGTGATGATCGACTTCGCCTCGATGAGGCCGCGGTAGGTCTCGTCGATGTCCCGATAGGACTCGGCTGCGTCGAGCGCGATCGGGCGGAGGTCGGGGGCGTCGGGGGCGCGCTGGCCGCGGGCCTCGGCGACCTGACGGACGCCGCCGGTGGGGAGGAGGGCGCGGCGGTCGGTGAGGCCGGGGAGGTTCTGCAGGTGCTGGCGGGCGTCCCCGCGGCTGCCTTCGAGGAAGATGTTGCCGGGGCCGGTGAGGTACTTGCGCCCGACTTCCTCGGCCAACTCCTCGGTTTCATCGACGTGCACCTTGAAGAGATAGCCGCGGTGCTGGGGGCCGGCCTCGTAGCCCGCCTCGGCCGCGCATTCGTCGTAGTATTGGAAGGAGAGGCGGGTCGGTTCGAGGCGCGTGGCCAGCATCACGTAGGGGTAGCGGCGCCGGGCGGCCCACTGCACGGTGCGGCGGCTGACCGCGCCCGGAATCATGATGAGGGGATGGGGGGACTGGTAGGGACGCGCCCAGGGGTTCACGTAGCGGAAGTTGTAGTGCTCGCCCTCCCAGCGGAAGGGGCCCTCACGCGTCCAGGCGGCGACGATGAGGTCGTGCGCTTCCTGGAATCGCTCCCAGTTATAGGGCGGGTTGGCGTCGTGGGCGACGCTCTCGCGACCGGTTCCACGGACCCAGCCAGTCACGAGACGGCCCCTCGAAATGGTGTCGATCATGGCCAGTTCTTCGGCCAGCCAGAGGGGATCGTCCCAGATGGGGAGGATGTTCCCGATGAGGACGATTTTGGCGCGCTTCGTGATACGGGCGAGGATGGAGGCCTCGACGTTGCAGGCGCTGCCCATGCAGAAGGGCGTGCTGTGGTGCTCGTTGAGGGCGAGGGCGTCGAAGCCCATCTCCTCGGCGAAGAGCTTTTCATCGAGGTAGCGGTTGTAGAGGTCGGCGCCGAGGACGGGATCGTATTCGTCGTTGCTGGCGTCGAGGTCGACGAGGCGGCGGCCGGTCGTGCCCCACCAGCTGGCGCCGGGATCCTGATAGGGGCGCTCGGTGAAGTACCCGATGAGCATGGGGCGAATCGTACCCTGCGCCCAGCCGCGCGTGTGGACGGCGTTCGCTCGCGGCGCTTGCCGCTCACGCGGGGCGGCGGGGAGAATGCGAACGTTGCCAGCGCCTGAGAAGCGGCCACTGTTCCTGCGGGGCGGATCGTTCTTCGAGAGCGACACGCGCGCGTTCGTGCGCGGCGACGCGCTGTGCGTGGATGGCGTGATCGCGCGGCTGGGAGAAGGGGAGACGCCCGAGGGGGCGGAGACGATCGACTGCAAGGGGGAGTACCTCATCCCCGGGCTGATCGACTGCCACGTACATGTGAGCTCTTCGGGGGATCCTTCTGAGTTGACCCCCGGGGGGCGGCTTCCGCTGGCGCGTCGGGCCTGGCGCACGGCCGCGCACGCGCGCGCAACGCTCGCGGGCGGGGTGACGACGGTCCGCGACCTGGGGGCGGCGGACCGCCTGAACATTGACCTGGCGAAGGCGATCGAGGCGGGCGAGGCGGTGGGGCCGCGGGTGCTGGCGGCGGGGATGGGCGTCACGATGTCGGGAGGGCACGGCCACGGTTTCATCGCGCGCGAGGCGGATGGCGCGGACGAGGTGCGCAAGGCCGTGCGCGAGGAGCTGCGGGCGGGAGCGAGGGCGATCAAGCTGTTCGCGAGCGGCGGCGTGCTCACGCCGGGGGTGGACCCGCGCTCGCCCGCGTTCACGCGGGAGGAACTGGGGGCGGGCGTCGAGGAGGCGACGAAGGCGTTCCGCACGGTGGCCGCGCACGCCCAATCGACGGAGGGAATCAAGAACGCGGTGGCGGCGGGCGTAACCTCGATCGAGCACGGGGTCTGGCTCGATGAGGAGGCGATCGCGATGATGCTGGAGCGGGGAACCTATCTGGTCCCGACGCTCACGGCGCCGTACCACATCGCGTTCGGCGCGGAGGCGGGCATCCCCGCGTACGCAGTGGAGAAGGGGCAGGCGGTGCTGGAGGACCACATCGAGAGCTACGAGCGGGCGCTTCGCGCGGGCGTGCGGCTGGCGATGGGCACCGATCAGGGGACGCCACTGAACCGTCCCGGCGAGAACGCCCAGGAAGTCGTACGCATGGCCGAGCACGGTCTTTCGCCGGCGGCGGCGCTGCTGGCGGCGACGGGCTGGGCCGCTGACTTGCTGGGACTGGACGGGGAGACGGGCAGGCTGCGCGTGGGGCTGGCCGCCGATATCGTGCGATTGACCGAGGATCCCCTCACAGACATCCGCAGCCTGACCAGACCCGGAGCAATCGCGGGCGTGGTGCGGGGCGGCAAGGCACTGAACAGTACGGGAGGAACAGCGTGAGCAAACTCAGGGAGGCGCTCCAGCGAAAGCGTCAGGGCGAAGGGGCGCGAGGCATGGGATTCGGCGCGCGCGCGGCGGGAAAGGACCACGCGCTGCTCCTCGGCGTGACCGGCGTTTCCGTGGAGGAGGCGACGGCGGCGCGGGAGGCGGGCGCCGACTTCGTGGCGGTCGCCGCCGAGGACGCGGAAGCGGCGGTCGAGGCGCTGGCGGGTCTCGAGGGGCTGCTGGGGGCGGAGGTCGCGTCGCTGGCGGCGGATGGCGTCGAAGCGCTCGAAGCGGCGAACGCCGACTTCGTCATCGCCGCGCCGGAAACCGCCGCCGCGAGCGTCGTCGATAGCGAGCTGGGGCTGGTTCTGGAAGTGGACGAGGCGTGGGAAGACCCGCCGTTGCGCGCGCTGGCGCCCCTTTCGCTGGACGCCGTGCTCGTACGGGCGCCGGTCGAACGGTTCACGCTGGCGCGGCGCATCTCGCTGACGCGTCTGGCGACGCTCTGCGGCGCGCCCCTGATCGTGACGGTCGGGGAGGATGTTTCGAGCGCGGACCTGGGGGCGCTCAGGGAGACGGGAGCGGGCGCGGTCGTGGCGGCGAAGGGGAGCGAACTGGCGAGGTTAATCGAGCAGCTGGAGGCTGTACCGCCACGCTCCCGACGGCGCAGCGAAAGCGGCTTCGCGATCCTGCCGTCACGGGGGAGCATGGGAGATGGCGAGGAGTTCGAGGACGACGACTAGCTCCGCCCCGCTTCCCGATCTCGCACGGCTGCGGCGGGCGCTGGGCCGCTGGTATGACGCGCACGGGCGGCACGACCTGCCCTGGCGGCTGACTCGCGATCCGTACGCGGTGCTGGTTTCGGAGGTGATGCTGCAGCAGACGCAGGTCGAGCGCGTGCGCCCGCGCTACGAGGCGTGGTTGCGGCGCTGGCCAACGGCGGCGAGCCTGGCGGAGGCGCCAGCGGCGGCGGTCATCCGTGAGTGGTCGGGGCTGGGCTATAATCGGCGGGCGGTCAACCTGCAGCGGGCGGGACGGGAGGCGCTGGCGCGATTCGGCGGCGTCCCCGTGGACGAGGAGCGGCTACGGTCCCTGCCGGGCGTGGGGCCCTATACCGCCGCCGCCGTGGCGTGCTTCGCGGGAGGGCGGCGGACAGCGGCGCTTGATACGAACGTCGCGCGGGTGGTGGCGCGGGCGCTGCTGGGCAAGGCGAGCGCGCGGGCGCCGTACGGACGGGAGGCGCGTGAGGCGGCGGAGGCGTGGCTTCCGAAGCGAGGCGCCCGCGCGCATCAGTTGGCGGTGATGGACCTGGGGGCGACAGTCTGCAAGGCGTCATCGCCGGCTTGCGAGGTCTGCCCGCTGGCGCGGGGATGCGCGTGGCTCGCGGCGGGGCGTCCGGAGGCCCGAACGATGGTCCCGCGCGGGGAGGCGACGCGGTTCGAATCGACGGCGCGATTCGCGCGGGGACGGATCGTGGCGATGCTGGCGGAAGGATCGCCGATGCCAGCCGGGGAGATTGCGGCGCGCCTCCCGGAGGAGCATCGCGAGGCGTGTGGACGCTATCTGGAGGCGCTGATCCGTGACGGGATCGTGCGACTCCACGCGGGACGCTGGGGACTGGCGGAGGATGACGATGACGGCGGGATGACGGTGGTCAGGGGAGAATGAGCATGGCGTCGCCGAAGCTGTAGAAGCGGTAGCGCTGGCGGACGGCCTCGGCGTAGGCCGCGCGGGTGAGTTCGTGGCCAGCGAAGGCGGCCACGAGCATCAGCAGGGTCGAGCGGGGCAGGTGGAAGTTCGTGAGCAGCCCGTCGATGGCGGTGAAGGCGTGGCCGGGGCGAATGAAGAGGGCGGTTTCGCCTTCCTCGCCAGGAGCGGACTCGCCGAGGGCGTGTTCGAGCGTTCGCACCACGGTCGTGCCGGTGGCGATGACGCGGCGGCCTTCCGTGCGGGCGGCGCGGAGGGCGCGGGCGGTAGCGGCGGGGAGGCGGTAGCGCTCCGGCGGCAAGACGTGCTCGGCGGGGTTTTCCGTGCGGACGGGGCGGAAGGTTCCGGCACCCACTTCGAGCGTGAGGAAGCGGCGCTCAACGCCAGCCGCCTCGAGGCGCTCGAAGAGGGCGGGGGTGAAATGGAGGCCGGCGGTGGGGGCGGCGGCGCTGCGAGCCTCACGCGCATAGATGGTCTGATAGCGTTCGGGATCGCCGTGGAAGCCGCGGATGTAGGGCGGCAGGGGAGCCGCGCCGACGGAGGCGGGGTCGATGGGGCGGTCGAAGGCGATGGCGGCGATCTCCTCCTCGCGGCCGCGGACCGTGGCCATAAGCGGGCCATCGCTGGCCTCGAGGCGGAAGCGACGGCCCGGCGTGGCCGCGCGCGCGGGCCGCACGAGCGCGGACCAGACGCCGTCCGCGTGTTCGCGCAGGAGCAGGAGTTCGACGCGACCGCCGGTATCGAGGCGCTCTCCGAAGAGGCGCGCGGCCATGACGCGGGTATCGTTCAGGACGAGGACATCGCCGCGTTGGAGGAGGGCGGGGAGGTCGCGCACGTGGCGGTGCGCGATGGCGCCGGCGGCGCGCGCGACAACCAGCAGGCGGGCGGCGTCGCGGGGCTCAACCGGTTCCTGGGCGATGAGTTCGGGGGGCAGGTCGTAGTCGAAGTCGGAGGTGCGCACGCGGGGAGCATTGCCCTTTCCCGGGTCGGGGTCTAGCGTACGCGCGCTGGAGGCGCAGAGATGACGGCGTTCGACCCAGGCGGTCCGCGGGCGCGATTCGCAGGCGTGCGGCGCGACTACGCGCAGGCGGTGCAGGCGGACGAGGTCTCCATCGAACAGGGGGCGGTCGGGCGGCTGGAGGCGGACGCGGTGAGCATGGAGCAGGGCGCGGTAGCGGCGCTGCGGGCGGAGCGCGTGACCGTGCGCGACAGCACGGTGGCGGCGCTGGCGGCAAGGTCGGCGGCGTGCGACGGAACCTTCGTGGGGGTGCTGGCGGCGCCGGTGGTGCGGGGCGAGGTGCACACCTGGCTCGATCTGCGAACGGCGTTCGCGGTGGGGCTGGGGCTGGCGGTGGGGAGCTTTGCGCTCAGCCTGGGCCGCGGGGCGCTTCGGAGCCTGTTCCGGTAGCAGCCTCGACGTCGGTACGGAGCTGACCGCAGGCGGCGGCGATCTCAGCGCCCTTTTCGATGCGAACGGTGGCGTTGACGCCGGCCTCGGTGAGGATGCGACGGAACTCGCGGACGCTCCTGCGGGAAGGGGCGGCGAACGGGCCAGCCGTGGGGTTGAGGGGGATGAGGTTGACGTGCATGCCCGCGCCACGGAGCAGCCTGGCGAGGGCGCGAGCCTGCGAGGGGGCGGTGTTCACGCCGTCGATGAGGGCGTATTCGATGGAAACGCGGCGGCCGGTGGCGCGGAAGTAGCGCGTTCCGGCGGCCAGCAGTTCGCCGACGGAGTTGGGGCGCGCGGTTGGCACGAGCCGCTTGCGGAGGGCGTCGTCGGGCGCGTGGAGCGAGATGGCGAGGCCGATCTGGAGGTTCTCGGCGGCGAGACGGTCAATGGCGCGCGGGAGTCCCACGGTGGAGACCGTGACGGCGCGCTGGGCAAGACCGAAGGCGCGGGGGGCGGTGAGCAGGCGAATGGCGCGGACGGTTTCGTCGTAGTTGGCGAGCGGTTCACCCATGCCCATGAAGACGACATTGGTAACGTGTTCGTCGCGGGGCGCGAGGAGACGCTGGAAATGGAGCGCCTGGGCGACGATATCCTCGGCGGGAATGTTGCGTTCGAAGCCCATCTGGCCGGTGGCGCAGAAGACGCAGCCCATGGCGCAGCCGGCCTGCGTGGAGACGCACACGGTCGAGCGCGGCAGACGGCCCGGGCGGGGGTACTGCATGAGCACGGTTTCGACCGCGGCGCCGGGCAGGGCGAGGAGCGCCTTCGTGGTCACGCCGTCGTCGCTGGCGACTTCGCGGATCACGGCAGGGGGCGCGAGAGCGAGGCCAGCGTCCTGCATGCGCTGGCGCAAGGCGCCCGGCAGCTGCGTGATGGCGTCGAGCGAATCCACGCGCTGCCGGTAGAGGGCGCGGAGAACCTGATCGGCGCGGTAGCGCGGCGCCCCGAGGGCGGTGAGGGCGTCGTCGAGTTCTTCGGGGAGAAGACGGAGGAGGCTCGTCATGCGAGACCGGCCGAGTTTGCGAGGCGTCCCCGCTCTCCGTTGAGGAAGGCCTCGCCGGAGACGCGCCGCGACCCGCTGCGCTGTACTTCCGCAAGCACGAGCGCGCCACGCCGGAAGGCGATGGCGGGCTTCCCGCTGATGACCGTGAGCGCGCCCGGGGCAAGGTCATCGCGGGCGGCGCCAACTGTGGCGCGCCAGATGCGGAGGCGGTCCCCGCGATAGATCACGAAGGCGCCGGGCCAGGGGTCACAGGCGCGAACGGCGCGTTCCGCCTCGACCGCGGTCATGCCGGCGCGCAGGTGGCCATCGGCCTTCTGCAGCAGGGGGCAGGTTGTCACGAGGGACTCATCCTGGGGCGTGGCGGTGAGTTCGCCATCCAGAAACGGGGGCAGGGTTTCCATGAGCAGCACGGCGCCCTCCTCCGCGAGGCGCGCTTCGAGGGAGGCGGTGGTGTCATCGGGGGCGATGGGGAAGGGGCGGGCGGCGAGCACCGGTCCGGCGTCCATCTCGGGGACGAGCTCCATGATGGAGACGCCTGTTGTCTCATCTCCGGCGAGGATGGCGGCGGCGACCGGCGAGGGACCGCGCCAGCGGGGCAGGAGGGAGGGGTGAACGTTGACCACGGGACGGCGGGGGAGATCGAGCAGGGAGCGGGGCAGGAGACGCCCGTAGGCGGCGACGACGATCAGGTCGGGCTCAATGGACGCGAGTTCGGCGACGGCGGCGGGATCGCGGAGCGAAGGCGGCTGGTAGACGGGGACGCCAAGGCGTTCGGCTTCGATTTTGGCGGCGGGCGCGCGCAGGCGCCCGCCGCGTCCGGCGCGACGATCGGGCTGGGTGACGGCAAGGCGCACGTCGTAGCCATCCGCCACGAGGGCGCGCAGGGTGGGCAGGGCGAATTCGGGGGAGCCCATGAAGATGGCGCGGACCTGGGCGGGCTTCATCGCGGGGTGAGGAACACGGCATCGCCGCGGGAGGCGCCCGTGCGCGCGGCGGCATTCCCCTCGCGCTCGGCGATGGCGAGGAAGCCGCTGGAATCGATGTGGCAGGCGAGCGCGCCGAGGGGCGCCTCGCTGAAGGTCCGTACGGCCCGTTCAATGCGGCGCCCGTTGATATCGAGCGCGAATTCGGGGGGAAGCTGCTCCTTCCTGATAGTGGTGACGAGGTTGCCGTAGTGATCGATATGGATGACGGCGCCGCGAACGCCGCCCGCTTCGGGGCTTCCGCGGAAGGGCGGCAGCAGGGTGAGCTCACGGCGGGCGGGGCCGAGCGCCTCATGGCTTCCCGTGGCGGCGATACGGGCGGCGGCGGGCGCGAAGAGGTCGCGGCCATGGAAGGTGGCGCTCAGGGTCGGGAGGCGGGCCTCGGGGTTCTCGATGGCGCGCGCGTCGAGGCCCGGGGGCGTACGGCGCGGCCCCGGGGAGGCGGGGCGCGCCTCGGGCGGGGCGGCGGCGGAGAGGAGGCCATTGTCCGGCCCAACGAAGTAGCGGACGGCGGCGGGGGATTGCGGGGAGGCGGCGCGCACGGCGATCGGGAGCCGTTCGCTTCCGACTCCGGGATCGACGACGGCGAGCACGACGGCGGGAGCGGGGAGAACGGGGAGGGCGGTTTCGAGGAGCCAGGCGCCCTCATCGATGGCGTAGGGCGAAACCTGGTGGGTCAGGTCGATGATGGGGGAGGCGGGCGCGCGGGCGCTGAGAACGGCCTTCATCTGACCCGCGTAGGTATCCCGTGCGCCGAAGTCGGTGAGCAGGAAGATGGGGAGGGGAGCGCTCATTCGATGCGCCAGCGGTGCACGTTGAGGAAGCGGTCAGCGGGGGTGAAGAGCACGCCGAAGGGAGGCGACGTCACCTCGGCGGCGCGGATGTAACGGATGTGGGGATAGGCGAGGATGACGCTGGGCGCCTCCCGCCGCCAGAGCTCCTGAATCTGCCGGTAGGCGTCGAGGCGAATGAGGATGTCGGCGGCGGTGCGGCCGCGTTCGAGGAGGGCGTCGATGACGATGCTGCCGTAGTTCGCGACATTCGCTCCCGGGGGCGCGCCCTGGGAGCTGTGCCAGGCGAGGTAGAGGTCAGGATCGGGGCCCTGGTCCCAGCCGACGAGGGCGGCGTCGTAGGTGCGCGGGGCGAGGAAGTCGCGGTTGAGGACGGTGAAGCTGGTGCTCGCGACCGTGGCGCGGACGCCGATTGGCTCGAGCTGGCGCGCGACCTCGCGGGCGAGCGCGAGATGGCGTGGATCGCTATCGGTGCGGATGGTGAGCCGGAACTCGGATCCCTGGCGGGTGAGCACGCCGGTCGTGGGGTGGCGATTCCAGCCCGCTTCCGCGAGCAGGCGCAGCGCCGCCTCAGTATCGCCCGGGGGGCTGTCGAGCGAAGGCGCGTACGCCCAGGTATCGGGCGCGACGGCGGAGGAGGAAGCGGTCGCCAACCCCAAAAGGGCTCGCTGCGCCAGCTCCTCGCGATCGATGGCGAGGGAGACGGCGGTACGCACGCGCGCATCGCGGAAGTAGGCGGCCTGGCTGTTGTTGAGGTAGAGGACGATGGGGGCGGCGCGCTGCAGGTCTTCCTGAACGAACCCATCGATGGCGTCGAGGGCGTTGAGCTGGTCCCGGTTGAGGCTTTGGCGCAGGAAGACGCCATCGATTTCACCGTCCTCGAGGGCAAGCCTGACGGCGGCGAAGTCCGGGAGGAAGCGAATGGTCATGACGTCGATGAGGGGGCGGCCAAGGTGATAACGGGGATTGGCGCGCAAGGTCGCCTCGATGGACGTGACAGAGTCGAGCCGGTAGGGCCCCGCGCCCACGGGACGGGCGTTGAAGGGCGCATCGAAGAGGGCGGCGCCGTCGAGGCCCTGAAGCAGATGTTGGGGAAGGACGCCGATGGTGGCGAAGCGCGCGAGGAAGGCGGCGTTGGGGGCGGGGAGGCGGATGACGATCGTGCGCAGATTGGGCGTTTCCACCTCGACGTCCCGCCAGGCGTCCCGCAGGCGGGGATCGCCCTGGAAGTCAGGGGCGAGGATGCGCTCGATGGTGAAGGCGAAATCGAGGGAGCGCACGGGCGCGCCGTCGTGCCAGCGGAGATCGCGATGGAGGCGGAAGGTGTAGGTGAGCCCGTCATCGCTCACGCGCGGGAGGGGGGCGAGATCAGGGAGGAGGCGGCCGTCTTCGCCGACGCGCAAGAGCCCGGCGAAGATCAGGCGTGACAGGTCCTGGTCAACGGGGTTGCCGTCAGCGAAGAGGGGGTTAATGCGCTGCCAGACGCCAACGACGCCTTCGGTGTAGGCGGTTGGGCGGGAGGCGGCGACGGCAGGGGGCGGCGGTTCCTGTGGATCGCCATCGGGGAGCGTGAGGACAAGGATGACGACGACCGCGGCCACCGCTCCCGTGGCCAGAACGGCCACGGCGAGGAGGGCGCGCCGCGAACTCGCAACCGCGCGAAGCATGTCCAGAGGTTAGCGCTGGAACTGAACGCTCAGGAAGGACACGAAGAGGAAGACAATCACGAGAATGATCGTGGCCTGAAAGAGGGTCTTTTCGAGGCCGCGCTTCGTGCGGTAGACGGAACCTCCGGAGAGCCCTCCGAGGGCGGCGCCGAAGCCGGACCCCTTGACCTGCAGGAGGACGGCGACGATGAGCAGGGTGGAAATGATGATCTGGATGGCGTTCAACATCAGCGGGTAACGAGGACAGCCTTCCTGGAGGATGCGCGCTCGTCCTCGAGCGCTCCGTTCTCCCGACCATGGTACACGTCGAGGATGGCGTCGGCGAGTTTCTGGACGTCGTGGCGGTAGCGGTTCCCGGAGGCGACCACATCCGCTTCGACGACGCGCACGTGTTGAAACACGCGGGCGTCGGGATGGGCGAGGGAGACGGGCGATGAATGCAGTTCCTCGGGCAGGGTTCCGAGGTTGCTGTTGGCGATGACGGTTTCAATGAGGCCGGGGGCGGTGTGGCGCTCGATGGCCTCGAGGTGGTCGGCCACGCCGAAGTCATCGGTCTCGCCGTTCTCGGTGGCGACGTTGCAGACGAAGACTCGCTGGGCGCTTGTGGAGAGCAGCGCCTTGCGGAGGTCCTCGACGAGGAGGTTGGGCATCACGCTGGTGTAGAGGCTGCCGGGGCCGATGACGACGAGGTCGGCGTCGAGGATGGCGCGGACGGCGTCGGGATGGGCCTCGGCGTCGGCGGGATTGAGGAAGAGCTCGCGGATGCGGGCGCCGTACTCGGTGATGTTATGTTCGCCATGGACGAGTTCGTTGTCCTGGGTGCGGGCGGAGAGGGTGACGTCGACGAGTGTAGAGGGGAGGATGGAGCCGCGCACGTTGAGGACGCGGCTGGCCTCCTGGATGGCGGTCTCGAAGTTCCCCGTGACATTGGCCATGGCGACGATGAAGAGGTTGCCAAAGGAATGGCCTTCGAGCCCTTCGCCGGAGCGGAAGCGGTACTGGAAGAGGCGTGACATGAGGGGTTCGGCTTCGGCGAGGACGGCGAGGCACTGGCGGATATCGCCGGGGGCGACGACGCCGAAGTCCTGGCGGAGACGTCCGGAGGAGCCGCCGTCATCGGCGACGGTGACGATGGCGGTGAGGTTGCTGGTGTACTCCTTGAGCCCGCGCAGGAGCACGGAGAGGCCGGTGCCGCCCCCGATGGCGACGACGCGGGGGCCGCGGCTGAGGACGCGCTTGGCGTAGAGGGAGCGGGCCATGCCGCCGTTCTGGGCGCCGGGGCGGACCACGGCGTAGAGAAGGGAGGCGTTCAGCTTCCAGAAGGCGATGCTGACGGCGCTGACGGCAACGCTGACGAAGATGATCCCGCGTCCCCAGCGGGGGATGAACTGGAGCGTGAGGTAGTGGGCCACGCCGGGGAAGTCATAGGCGAGGTAGGCTTCGCGCAGCAGGTAGGCGGCGCCGAGGCTGAGGAGCGTCATGCCCACGACGAGGAGAACAAGCCAGCGCTTGATGTGCATCCCTGGATAGAGCCAGGTGAAGAGGCTGTGATTGCGCATCCTGCGTGGCATTCCGCTGTCAGAGTCTACCAGCGGAACGCCGTTTCCCGAAGCGTTCCCGCAGCAAACCGGTGAAATTGGCCGCGGACTGATGGGGAAACGCTAGCGTTCGAGTTCGCGGGCGAGGAGTTCTTGCGCGACCCGGGGATTGGCGCGCCCGCGCGTTTCACGCATGACGCCGCCGAGGAGGCGCTTGATGGCGGCGGTCTTGCCGCTGCGGTAATCGGCCACGGCTTTCTCGTTTTCGGCGATGACCGCGCGCACGATCGCGAGGAGCTCATCGCTCTCGCCGACCTGGGCGAGTCCGCCTTCCTCGACGATGACGGCGGCGGCCTTGCCGCTCGCGACCATCTCTTCGAAGACTTGCTTGGCGACCTGGCCCGTCACGGCGCCGCTTTCGGCAAGCTCGATGAGCTGCGCGAGCGCTTCGGGCGCGAGCGGGAACTGGTCAACGCCGGCGTCGCGCTCATTCGCCCAACGCCCGACTTCGCCCAGCGCCCAGTTCGCGGCGAGCTTGGCGGAGCGGGCGGGGGCGAAGGGGAGGGAGGCGGCGACGGCGTCGGCGAAGTCGGAACGGTCACGGTCCTCGGCGAGGGTGGACGCTTCGAAGTCGGAGAGGCCGAGGTCGAGGTAGCGCTGGCGGCGGGCGGCGGGGAGTTCGGGCAACTCCGCGCGGACGCCCTCGACGAACTCGCGGCTGAGCGCGAGCGGGGGCAGGTCGGGCTCGGGGAAGTAGCGGTAGTCGTTGGCTTCTTCCTTGGAGCGCTGGGAGACGGTCTCCTGACGGTCCTGATCCCAGCCGCGCGTCTCCTGGGGGATGTCGCCGCCGGCGCGGATGACGTCCGCCTGACGGACCGTCTCGAAGCGGAGGGCCTCATACACGGCGCGGAAGCTGTTCATGTTCTTGATCTCGACCTTTGAGCCAAACGCTTCCTGGCCGCGGGGGCGGAGGCTGATGTTCGCGTCACAGCGGAAGTCGCCTTCTTCCATGTTGGCGCGGCTGGCGCCGATGGCGCGGAGGATGGCGCGCAGGCTCACGAGGCAGGCGCGCGCCTGCTCGGGGGAGCGGATATCGGGTTCGCTCACGATCTCCATGAGAGGGGTTCCCGAGCGGTTGATGTCGATAAGGCTGTAGCCCTCGCCCGTGATGGGGTCGGTGCGGTGGAGGAGGCGGGCGGTGTCCTCCTCCATGTGCACGCGGGTAACGCCGACGCGCGTTCGCTCGCCTTCGACGTCAACGTCGAGCCAGCCATCGTGGCAGACGGGGAGGTCGTACTGGCTGACCTGGTAGCCCTTCATGAGGTCGGGATAGGGGTAGTTCTTGCGGTCGAATTTGGAGAACGCGGAGATCTGGCAGTTGAGGGCGAGGCCGGTCTTGACGATGAGGCGGATGGCCTCTTCGTTGATGACGGGGAGGACGCCGGGGAGGCCGAGGCAGACGGGGCAGACGTGGGTGTTGGGCTCGGCGCCGGCGTACTCGGCGCTGCAGCCGCAGAACATCTTGCTGCGGGTGATGGGCTGGCAGTGCACTTCGAGGCCGATGACGGTCTCGAACTCGGTGGCGGCAGCGGTCACGGGATCGCCCTCCTCGACGCGAGCGAGTATAGGAAGGAGGCGGCGGGGGACGCTAGCGGAGGACGATGCGGGGAGCGCCGCGCGTGACGCGACCGATGGGGTGGAGGGGTTCGTTGTCGGCGGCGAAGGCGGCTTCGAGGGCCTTCGCCTTGCGGGCGGAACAGGCGAGCAGGAGACCGCCGGACGTCTGGGGGTCGAAGGCGAGGGCGGCAAGTTCGGGGGAGACGCCGTCGGCGACGGCAAGGTTCCCGCCGACCCAGTCACGGTTGCGCCCCTCGCCGCCGGTGTGGGCGTCGAGGGCGGCGGATTCGCGGGCGCCGGGGAGGAGAGGCAGGCGGGCGGCGTCGAGCGTGGCGGCGACGCCGGAGCGTTCGGCCATCTCCCACAGATGGCCGGCGAGGCCGAAGCCGGTGATGTCGGTGGCGGCGCGCAGGCGATGGGCCACGGCGAGGTGGGCGGCGTGGCGGTTCAGGCGCAGCATCGAATCGATGGCGGCGTCGAGCCAGGCGGCCTCGCCCCGCCCGCCGCCGGTGGCGGCAAGGATGACGCCCGTGCCGAGGGGCTTGGTGAGGTAGAGGCGGTCGCCGGGGCGGAGGGCGTCCTTGCGGAGGAGGCGGGAGGGGTTCGCCAGCCCGAGGACGCTGAGCCCGTACTTGGGTTCGTCATCCCAGATGGTATGGCCGCCGGCGACGGCGCCGCCGGCCTCGGCGACCTTGTCGGCGCCGCCGCGGATGACGCCAGCGGCGACGTCCGCGGGGAGATCCTGGGGGAAGGCGGCGACGTTGAGGGCAAGCGCGACCTCGCCGCCCATGGCGTAGACATCGGACATGGCGTTGGCGGCGGCGATGGCGCCGTACTGCCAGGGGTCATCGACGAGGGGCGCGAAGAAGTCGAGCGTGGCGATGACGGCGGTACGGGAATTGATGCGATAGACGGCGGCGTCATCGGGCGTCCCGAGCCCGGCGATGAGATCGGGGTGCTGTTCGGGGTCGAATCTGGCAATGAGGGGCGACAGAACCTGCGCCAGGGCCTCAGGGCCCGCCTTGGACGCTCAGCCGCCGCAGCCGGTCAGATCGGTCAGGCGAATCTCGTGTGCGGTCACGGAGCGATCGTACCGGACAGGAGCGCAGCGGGATCGGGGCGTGCCAGAATGGGGAGGTGACCCCCGATCCGAATGCGATCATGGCGGCGCTGGGCGACTTGTACGGGGAGCCGGAGTCACGGCCCCATGGCGACGCGTTGGCGGAACTGGTCCTGACCGTGCTCTCGCAGAACACATCGGACCGGAACAGCGGGCGGGCGTTCGTGCAGCTGCTGCGGCGCTACTCGAACTGGGACGCGATCGCGGCGGCGCCGCTTGCTGAGCTGATCGCGACGATTCAGACAGGCGGGCTGGCGCAACAGAAGGCCCCGCGCATCCAGCGCATTCTGGAGGCGGTGCGGGAGCGGTCGCCGGACTGGGATCTCGGGTTTCTGGAGGAGGAGCCGCTCGAAGAGGCGCGCGCGTGGCTGCGGGGGCTGCCCGGGGTGGGGCCGAAGACCGCCGCCTGCGTGCTCCTGTTTGCGCTGGGGCGGCCGGCGCTGCCCGTTGATACGCACGTCGAACGGGTCGCGAAACGGCTCGCGCTTGTACCGCCGAAGACAACGGCGGAGCAGGCGCACGAACGGCTGGAGGCGGTTGTGCCGCCGGAAGAGTACTACCGCTTCCATATGTTGCTTATCAAGCATGGGCGGCGGACGTGTGGCGCGCGCGCGCCGCGCTGCGAGGCGTGTCCGCTGGAAGCCGCGTGTCCGGGCAGCGTCGCGGGAAAGGGGCGCGCGGGCTAGGGTTCCTCGTCGGGAGCGCTCGATGGCTCTGCGTCGCGGGGTTGGGGGGCGGGGGGCGGGGAGGGTCTGGCGGGGCCGATCATGGCGCGCAGCCGTCCGCGGAGCGCGGAGAGGCCGGGGACGGTCAGACGCCCACGAGCGCGATCGGCTTGTTCGGGGGCGGGGCCGGGAACGGCAGTGAAGGGGAGCGGGGGGCCGGTGTCGTAGTCGACTGGGTCGCGGGATTCGTCCGGGAAGAAGCGGTCGGCGACGAGGCCGAGCGCCCATCCCGCGACAGTCACGATGAGACCGACGGAGCCCGCGATCAGGAAGTTCCGCTCGGGGACGTCGAGCATGGCCTGGACCATGATCTGCAGGTCAACCACGAAGGCGTCCTCGCCGCCGAAGCGGTCGATGAGCCAGCCCCCGCCCCACGCCAGAACGTAGCCCGCCGCGGAGGGGAGCAGGAGCGCGAGTCCGAAGGAGGTGAAGCGCGCGAACCGGCGGTTGAGCGCAAGCGTGGCCGCCCCCGTGAGGGTCGCGACGACGAGGCAGATCACCGCCACGAGGTGCGCACGATCGTGCGCCTCGCCCGTGAGGAAGCCGACGAGTTCGCGGATGACATTCGTGATAGAGAGGAGGTCGGCGTCCTGCTCGCCCGTTTCATCGAAGGCGTCGAAGCCCGTGAAGTACACGATTCTGGCGGAGCGCTCGAGCACGAGGGCGCGGAGCGTGGGGGGGTCGGCGGTCAGCGCTTCGGCGCGGCTGAGGGCGACGGGAAGGGGATAGCCGGGAACTTGCACGCTGGGCTCAGAGGAGGCGCGGGCGTTCTCGCGCAGGGCGGGGATGTTCTCCTCCAGCGTCTGGTCGATATCGGTGAGGGAGGCGATGCCGGCGGCAAGGAGCGTCTGGGCGCGATGCGGGCGGGTGATTTCATACACGCTCAGCGAGACGATCAGGAGGAAGAGGGCGATGGCGAAGAGCCCGGCGGCGAGCCAGACGCCCCCGTGTTCGGCCTCGGCGTAGGCGCGGCCAAAGACGCGTTCGCTGACGGGGGCCCTCCTGGGGAAGTTCGCGCGACGGCTCAGCATGGCTCCCCTACACGCCCTGGACGACGATGGTTCCGGCGATTCGATCGTGAAGGGTGCGGCGGTACGGGTCGAATACGGCCCAGAGCAGCCCCGCGACGCAAGCGAGGAGGCTGAGCGCGACGAAAACGGCGGCGGCGGCGGGGACGCCCCGGAGGGCGTAGGCGAGGACGGCGCCGATGGCCAGCATGAGGACATAGCTGAGCATGCTGATGACGCGCGCGAGGGCGCCGAGCAGGCCAAGGGCGGCGCCATCGGAGCGAATCACGCTGATGCGCATGATGGCGCCGCCGGCGGTCTTCCCCCAGAAGGCGAAGCCGAAGAAGTAGTAGAGGAAGCAGGCCGCGGGAACGGCCCCGACCAGCGCCCAGAAGAGGCTGATGGCGCCGCTGGAGGCGTTCACGCGGTCGAAATCCGAGGAGAGGAGGAGGTTGACCGAGCCGGCGATGATGAGGACGCCCGCCACGAAGAAGAGGACCAGGGCGTCGATGGCGATGGCGGCGACGCGGAGTTCGAGGGAGGCGTAGCGCAGACGGCGGACTGCGGGGTGTTCAAACGCCGCTCCCGGCGCGGCCGCTGATCCTGTTGTCATGAGCGCCGTCATTGTATCGCCAGGGCGGCTGGAACAGCGGGGGAACCCTAGACTGGAGCGGTGACACGCATGCATCCGAAGGGGGCACGCGCTGACGCGGTGGAGTTGCGTCCCTGGCGGCCGCCGCTGCTGCCGCTCGCTGCGACGATGGCGGCCACGCTCACGATCGCGCTGGCGATCGCGTTGAACGCGCTTCTGAACCGCGGGGCGCTGGCCCAGTACGAGTACTCGCTCTGGCGCTGGCAGGCGGGCAATCTGGCGGGATCGATCTTCTCGCTGGCGGGAGTGAGCGGGGAGCTCGACGCCAGCGAGGAACTGGAACGCATCACGACCTACTTCGCCCTGACCAGCGCGATTCGGGCTGAGGCGCAGGCGGAATCACCGGACCGGCGGCTCATCGAGACGCTCACGAATGAGCGCGCGCTCTACGAAAACGACGTGGAGCGCGCCATCGAGGGATTTGTGGCGGACGCGGTCGTGGCGGCGGGACTGGAGCGCCCGCTGCCGCTCTTCGGGGGCGTGAGGACGCTGTGGCCGCCGGTCGACATTGAGCTGACGAATCCTCCCCACCTGCTCGTTCGCTCCCCGCGCGACGAGATCCGGCGCTCGGGGGATACGCTCCTGAAGCCTGACCTGACCCTGACGGAGGTTGAGCGGATCGAGTCCCGCAGCGATGACGGGGAGACGGTCTCGCTGGTGGTCGCGATCGGGGGACTGGCGGCCTATCCGGCGCTCGTGCGGGAGGACCGCTCATACGAGACGGTCCTGCGGCTGGCGGCGCATGAGTGGGTTCACCACTACCTCGCCTTCTACCCGCTGGGAGAGGTTTGGGGCAGCCGGGAGGGGACGACGCTGAACGAGACGGTGGCGGACCTGGCGGAGCGGGAGATCGCGCGCATCGCCCATGAACTGCATCCCGTGAAGCTGCCGGGGGACGCGAACGGTCGCGCGCCGCCACGGGAGCCGCCGCGACTGGACTTCCGCACGGAGATGCGGGAACTGCGGCTGGATGTGGACGCGCTGCTCGCGGAAGGGCGCGTGACGGAGGCGGAAGCGCTGATGGAGGAGCGACGGCTCTACCTGGAAGCGCACGGCGTCGCTATCCGCAAGATCAACCAGGCGTATTTCGCCTTTTACGGGTCATACGCGAGCCTGCCGCAGTCATCGGACCCGATCGGGCCGAAGGTGGAACGCGTCTGGGAGGAAACGGGCGACCTGCGGCTGTTCCTGTCGCTTGTGCGGGAAGTTCAGAGCGAGGAAGAACTGGACACGCTGCTCGCGCGGCTGGGGGTGGACCCGTCAACGGTAACGGTCGAGGCGGAGTAGGCGCCCGCGCTCACGGGAGGACTGCGTCAGGCTCTGCGTCGGGGGGTTGGCTGGGGACGGAGGAGTCGAACCCCCACATACGGATCCAGAATCCGCTGTCCTACCATTAGACGAGTCCCCAGCGTCATGACGAGCCTAGCACGCTCGGGGGAGGGCGCTCCAGAGGGGAGCGGGGCGCAAGGGGGCTGGCAGGGGCCTGGCAAACCCTGTAACGATCCCCGTCATACTCCCTCGCCCAGGGGCCGCCGGGAGGGCTGCGATGCAGGGACAGTTCGAACGCATCGGGGGGCTCCGGACGGAGACGAGCGCGGATGGCCATATCATCACCTATATGCGCGTCTCCTACGAGGGGGAAGGGCCGTTCCACGAGAGCACGCGGGCGATCGCGCTGGGGCTGGACGATGGTTCGCCCCAGCCACCGGGGCCCAGTCATGAACAGGTGGCGGAGCGGCTCGTGCGACAGGCGAACTACGGTCTCCAGCTTCTGGCCGAGGATGATCTGCCGCGGTACGCGCGCGAGTTCTTCTTCGCGGCGATCAACCGACCCCTCATCCCGCGCGAGTTCGCCGTGCCGCTGCGGGTGCAGGACACGCTCGAGGCGCTGCTGACGCTGGACGAGATCGTCTCGCAGGGGCCGTTGCGGCCACTGGAGGATCTGTAGCGGCAGCGCCTCCCCTAGACGGTGTTGGTGCCTCCATCGACGCCGAGGGTCTTACCGGTGACGTAGCTGGAGCGGTCGCTGGTGAAGAAGAGGACGGCCTCGGCGACTTCTTCGGGCTGGGCCATGCGTCCCAGGGGCAGGGCGCCTCCCTGCTGCTGAAGGGCGCCGGTGCGCTGCAGCGAGGCGGTCATGGGCGTATCGATGGGGCCCGGGGCGACGGCGTTGACGCGGATGCCGTGGGGGCCGAACTCGGCGGCGAAGCAGCGGGTGAGCATGATGACGCCGACCTTGGAGACGCAGTAATCCATGATGCCGGGGGAAGGGGCGTAGGCGGCGATGGAGGAGAAGTTGACGATTGTGCCGCCGTGGCCTTCGCTCACCATCTGGCGGGCGGCTTCGCGGGCGCACAACATGACGCCCGTGAGGTTGACGTCGATGACTTTCTGCCAGCGCTCGGTGGGCTTGCTGAGGATGGCGCCGGCGCCGGGGTTGAGGAAGGGGTCGGTGGCTTCGTCGCCCTCGACGTAGTTGGCGTAGGAGATGCCGGCGGCGGTCACCATGGAGTCGAGGCGGCCGAACTTGCCGGTCGCCTCGGCGACGACGTTGAGCACATCCTGTTCGCTGGAGGTATCGGTGTGGACGAAGAGGGCGTTTCCGCCGAGGTCCTCGATCTGGGCGGCGGTCGCCTCACCGCCTTCGTCGTTAACGTCGGCGATGGCGACGGCCGCGCCCTCACGGGCGAACATCAGGGCCGTGGACCGTCCCATGCCGGAGCCTCCTCCCGTGATGATGGAGACCTTGCCTTCGAGTTCTCCCGCCATGCGCGTGTCCTCCTGTCGGTAGTTTCCCGTGCGTTGACGCGGGGGCGTTCGCAGGCGCAGCCTACGCCTTTGGCGTGAGGTTCTCAGCGCCGGCGGGGGGAGCGATGACGGCAACGGTGTTCGAGACGCCGGACGAGGCGCTGGCGGACGTCCGCGACGGCGCGCGCGTCATGGTCGGGGGATTCGTCTCGGCGGGGACGCCGACGAACCTCATCCTCGCGCTGAAGCGACGGGGGACGCGCGACCTGACGGTCATGGCGAACAACATCGGCTTCGGGGACCGGCTCGATGACCTGTGTGAGGACCGGCAGGTGGCGAAGGCGATCGCGACATTCGCGGTGCGCGCCTCGAAGGCGCGCGAGAGCCGCTTCGAAGCGCAGTACCGTCGGGGCGAGGTCGAGCTGGAACTGGTTCCGCAGGGCACGTTCGCCGAGCGCATTCGGGCGGGGGGCGCAGGCATCGGGGGATTCCTGACGCGCACCGGCGTGGGAACGCAGGCGGCGGAGGGGAAGGAGGTCGTGCAGTGGGCGGGGGAGGAGTGGTTGCTTGAACGCCCCTTGCGGGCGGACGTGGCGCTGCTGAAGGCGCATCGGGCGGACCGGCTCGGGAATCTGAGCTACCGGATGGCGGGGCGCAACTTCAACCCTGTGATGGCGACCGCAGCCGATCTGGTGATCGCGGAGGTGGAGGAGATCGTGGAGACGGGCGCGTTGCCCCCGGAGGCGATCCAGACGCCAGCGGCGTATATCGACCGGATCGTGCGGTGCGATCCGGTGGAGGTTCGGTGGGATGGCGGATAGGACGAAGGCGGGGTTGACGCGCGAACTGATCGCGATGCGGGTCGCGCGCGAGCTTGCGGACGGGGATGTGGTGAACCTCGGCATCGGGCTGCCGACGCTGGTGGGGGCGTTCGCGCCGACGGAGGCGAACATCCTGCTGCACGCGGAGAACGGCATCCTCGGATACGGAGGCTTCAGCGAAGAGACGTTCGACCCTGACCTGATCAACGCGGGCGGCCAGCCGGTGCGGCTGAATCCGGGGGCGAGCTTCTTCGACAGCGCGGCCTCCTTCGCCATGATTCGGGGCGGACACATCGATGTAGCCGTGCTGGGAGGGTTGCAGGTTTCGGAGCGGGGCGACCTCGCGAACTGGTCAGCGGCGGCGCGGGGCGGGGGCAGCATCGGCGGGGCCATGGACCTGGCGGTGGGGGCGAAGCGGCTCATCGTAGCGATGGAGCACACGACGAAGGCGGGGGCGGCGCGCATCCTGCGGGAGTGCTCGTATCCGCTGACGGCGCGTCGTTGCGTGGACCTGATCGTGACGGACCTGGCGGTGATTGAGGCGGGAGCGGCGGGCCTGACGCTGCGCGAGGTGGCGCCGGGGTGGACGCCGGAGGAGGTGGCGGCGCTCACGGAGGCGCCGTTGCGCATGGCGGAGGACGTGCGCGAGATGGCGCTGTAGGGGACGCCGTGGGGCGTTCTTCCGCCTAGCGGAGCTTGCGGAAGAAGGCGCGGACGTCCTCGATGAAGGCATCGGGGACCTCGGAGGGGGCGAAGTGTCCCCCGCGAGGGTGCTCGGTCCAGTGGGCGACGTTGACGGCGGCCTCGGCGCGCGCGCGGGGCACGAACACCATCTCCTTCGGGTAGACGGGCAGGGCGAAGGGCGTCTTGCGGGCGGCTTCAGGATCGGGCGCGGGCTGGGGCGGGGTGCGGAAGGTGTGCCAATACCAGCGCGCAGTGGTGACGAAGCTCTCCGTGAACCAGTAGATGCTGACGGTATCGAGCAGGAACTGGCGCGAGAACGCCTGCTCGACATCGCCCTCGTTATCGCTCCAGTTACGGCGTCGCTCGACGAGCCAGGCGGCGAGGCCGGCGGGGGAGTCGTGGAGGGCGAAGGCGAGGGTCTGGGGATCGGTGGTGTGGACGGCGATGTGGGAGAGGGCCGTGGCCCAGCGTTCCTCCATGGTGTCGTAGCGGTGGCGCTCATCGGGGGCGAAGTCGTCGCGACTCGTGCGCATCGCCGGGCCCATGAGCGTGCCCACGAGCTGGCGCGTGCTGCCGGGTTCGGGGAGGTTCGCGGCGGCCGCGACAACGGGGAGGGAGGGGAGGGTCACGTATACGCCGCGGACGCGCTCCGGGTAGCGGGCGCCGAGGGTGGCGGACATCATCGCGCCGAAGTCGCCGCCCGCGGCGGCGAAGCGCTCATAGCCGAGGACGTCGGTCATGAGGCGCGCCCAGAGATCCACGCCCTTGCTGGTCTGGAGGCCGTCAACGCGCAGGGGGGTGGAGAAGCCGAAGCCGGGGAGGGAGGGGACGATCACGTCGAAGGCGTCGGCAGGGTCGCCGCCGTGGGAGGCGGGATCGGTGAGGGGACGGATGACCTGCTCGAAGTCCCAGAAGGTCCAGGGCCAGCCGTGGGTGAGGATGAGGGGGATGGGGTCGGGGCCCTCGCCGCGTTCGTGGATGAAGTGGAGGGGCACGCCATCGAAGTCGATCTGGTAGTTCTTGAAGGCGTTGATGCGGCGTTCGGTCTCGCGCCAGTCATACTCGTGACGCCAGGAATGCAGGAACGACTCGAGGTACTCGCGGTTCATGCCGAAGCGCCAGTCATCGTTGGCGAAGTCAGCGGGGAGGCGGGTGTTGTCGAGGCGTCGGTGGAGGTCGGCGATAGCCTCGTCGGGGACGGCGACGGTGAAGGGTTCGGGTCTGGGCATTGCGGGCCTCCGGAACTGGGTTCGCGTGGCGCACCTTACAGGGGCGGGGGGCGAGATGGGGAGCAGTCACACCTCCACGAGGGGGACGGGGCGGATATGCTGCTGACGAATACTCGCCGCTTAAGCTACTCTCCCCCAGCGGGTCGCCCGCCAGACCTGAGGTAGGGGGGACTGTCATGGGAACCAACGGGGAATCAGAACGAGCCAGCGGCAGCGAAGAATTGGAGGGGCTCGGGGAGTTGGGCCATCTCTCCGGCTATGACGACTCCGATCATCGAAGGCTTTGCTGACTTTCTGGCGGTGCAGGATGGCGTTCTCACCGTGCCAGAACTACGAGCACGGAGCCTCCTCGCCTCCACCTCGATGCAGCGAGTCCTGGCAGGGGTTTACCATAATCTGCTCATCAACCCGCTGAGCAATACTGTTTGGCCGCCTCGGGACGAGAATGAACCCGGGCGAATCCGGGTAGCGCGACAACGGAGTCGATCGGAGGTCGTGCGCTTCTTCGAGAGCCTCGCCCCGCATATGTCCGCCCCTACTCTCGAAGACAGCGTCTGGGTGACCGACACCAATCAATTTGGCGTTGGCGACTCCGGTCCGGGCGCCCGTGCTCAAGAGGTGAAGGAACTGACGACGAAGATCTGCCAGTGGGCGGTCACACCGCCGGAATGGCTCAAGACCGAGGAGCAACCGTAGTCCATCGCCCAGGCGATCCTTCTCGCCCGCCCGCTACACCTCCGCGAGGGGGACGGGGTGGGATTCGGTGCGGCTGCGGTGGGTGGCTTCGATGACGCGCATGTAGTGGACGCCGTCGGGGAAGCTGGTGAGGGTGACGGGGGCGCCGCGACGGATGGAATCGACGAAGTCCTGCTCGACGCGCCAGGCGCCGGCTGTCCCCGGGTCGGGGGCGAGGGGGGCGGGCTCCTGGCCGAAGGGGGCGAAGGTCATGGAGTCGTCGGGGCGCCAGTGGAGGGTACCGGCGGAACCGTAGATGGAAATGCCATTGGCCTCGGGCGGGGCGGCGTGGAGCACGGTGGAGACCCGATAGATGACGCGTCCGCCACGCTCCAGTTCGGCGAACACGCTGAGGCTATCGGGCACGTCGATGGCGGCGCGCTCGCCTGTCTCGGGATTGACGCGCTCGCGGATGAAGGTGTCGCCGTGGGCGAGGACGGCGCGGGTGGGACCGAGCCAGCGGGCGATGATCTCGGTGTAGATGCCGTAGGCCATCACGTTCATGCCGGAGAGGTCGACGCGTTCACGCCAATGGAGGGGCGCGGCGGCATCGAGGGCGCCGCCGCCGAGGACGGTCACGTGCGCCTCGCGCACGTCGCCGAGGGAGCCGTCTTCGAGGAGGCGGCGGATGGTGGGCCAGCTCCTGAAGTCGAAGGGGGCGGGCACGAGTTGGGCGACAAGGTCGGGGCGGGCCTCGGAGGCGGCGAGCATCTCGCGGGCCTCGGCGGCGTTCATGGCCATGCGCGCCTCACAGAGGACGTGCTTGCCCGCTTCGAGGGCGGCGATCGTGAGGTCGCGATGCCGGTAGGGCCAGGTGCCGATACAGACGGCGTCGATGTCGGGGGCGGCGAGGAGGGCGGCGGGGTCGGGCTCGACGCGGGGGATACCGTACTCGCGGGCGATGGCGCGGCCGCTGGCCTCGCTGCGGTTACAGACGGAGACGAGCTCGACTTCGCCAGTCTCGCGGAAGCCGGGGATGTGGCGCAGCTTCATGTTGCCGCCCGCGCCGATAAGGCCGACGCGCAGGGGGGACTCGTTCGTGGTCATGCGTGAGCGCTCCTTTGGCTAGCGGCCCTGCCAGCGGGCCGGTCGCTTTTCGGAGAAGGCGCGGGGGCCTTCCCGTGCGTCTTCGGAGTTGAGGACGGCGCGGCTGACCCACTCACCGGTGCGGTAGGACTCATCGATCATGAGTTGCCGCCATTGCTGGGCCATGAACTTGCTTCCCTCAACGGAGAGGGGAGCGTTTTCGGCGATCATGGCGGCGATGGTCTCGGCGCGGGGCAGGAGTTCGTCGGGCTGGAGCACCTCGCGGATGAGCCCCATGCGGAGGGCGTCGTCGGGTTCGATGCGGTCGCCGGTGAGGAGGATGTACATGGCGTCGCTGAAGGGGACGAGGCGCGCGAGGTGGTGGATCGCGTACCCGGCGAGGATGCCGCGCTTCACCTCGAAGAGCCCGAACCAGGCTTCTGTGGAACAGATGCGGATGTCGCAATCGAGGGCGCGTTCGAGGCCGCCGGCGATGCAGAGGCCGTTGATGGCGGCGATGAACGGTTTGGGGGAACGCGAGAAGGGGAGGGCGACGGCGGGGTCGAAGGCGGGGCGATCGCCGCGGTCGATGTTGCGCTGGTTCATCTCCTTCAGGTCGGCGCCGGCGCTGAAGGCGCGGCCGGCGCCGGTGAGGATGGCGGCGCGCATCGCGGGGTCGGCGTTGAAGTCGGCGAGGGCCGCGGCGAGGTCGGCGGCCAGCGTGCCGCCGAGGGCGTTGAGCCGCTCGGGGCGGTTCATGGTGAAGACGGCGAAGCGGTCGCGCTTCTCATAAAGCAGGTCGGGCATGGGTGGCCTCCAGCGCCAGGACGCGTAGTCTCGCACGAACACACACGCGGAGTGACGCGGGAGGAACGGCATGTCTGAGGAGTTGGGCATTTTCGAGGTTCTGTACAACTGTCGGGCGATGCGGCGGATTAAGCCGGACCCCGTCCCGGAGGAGCTGCTGCTGAAGCTGGCGGACGCCGGCAATCAGGCGCCGACGGGCTCGAACGTCCAGAACGTGCGCTGGGTGATCGTGCGGGATGCGGAGACGAAGCGGCTGCTGGCGGAGGAGAACCGGAAGCACCTTACGGCCTACATGGCGGCGGATACGGTGGAGGAGTTGCCGCATCAGTCGAAGGCGAAGCGGGACCGGATGCGAGCGGCGGTGGTGTGGCAGATCGAGCACATGCACGAGATTCCGGCGCTGGTCATCGCGTGCCTGGAGTTCGCGGAGGCGCAGGCTGACCCGTCGCGGGCGGGAGGAGGCGGGTATGTGTGGCCGGCGGTCCAGAACGCGCTGCTGGCGGCGCGGGCGCTGGGGCTGGGCGCGACGCCGACGACGCTGGCCCTGCGCGATCGCGCGCGGGTGAAGGAGATCCTGGGGCTGCCGGAGACGGTGGAGGCGTACTGCATGTTGCCCGTGGGCTACCCGATGGGGAATTTCGGGCCGGTGACGCGCCTTCCAGTGGGGGAGACGGTGCATTGGGATCAGTGGTAGGCGCGCGGGCGGCCAGCAACAGCGGCCCTGGCCTTCCGCAGGAACCCCGCTAGGGGAGGTCGATTTCGATGGCGGAGACCTTGGCGGGGGTATCGCCGGTGTTGGTCCAGGCATGGAGGGTGTTGTCGCCCTCGATGACGAGGTCGCCCTCGACGACGGTCACTGATTCGCCTCCGTCCAGCGCGAACTCGAGCTGACCCTTGGCGATGTAGACGTACACGTCGCAGTGGACGGCGTGCCAGCCAGTCGTCTGGCCTGGCTCAAATTCGACGATGAGCCAGCGTCCGGCGACGCCCGCGGGCACCTCGAAGTCGTGGGCGCGGGCGTCGGGGAGTTCGCGGTTTTCGGCGATGACAGCCTCGCCCGCGGCGTTGGTACGGGTGCGGATGAATTTGCTCACGCGCGCCGCACCCGACGTTCGCCCTTATAGACGATGAGGAGATGGAATTTGCCGCCGTCGGGGGCGAACTGCATCGAGACGATCTCGTTGGCGATGTGATCATTCAGCCACTGGTCAGCGGCCACGTCGAGGGCGGCGGCGCCGTCCGCGGAGAGGATGGCGGTGTACAGATGGCTTGCGCTGGCGCCGATGCCGCTCATGGGGCGAGGAAGGTACGCGCCCGAGGGCAGTGGGGGCAAGCCCAACTACCAGATGAGGTCGCCGAGAATCCAGCCGAAGGCGGCGGCGGTGATCGTCACGGGGATGGCGTTGATCAGGACGTAGCGCACGGGCATGACGTACTCCGGACGAGCGCCAACTATACAGCGTCGCCCGTGGCGGGGCGGCTCCGAGGGAGCGGCGGGGCTAGAATCAGGGGATGGGCGCGTTCGATGCGATTGTGGCGGGGGCGGGGCCGGCGGGCAGCACGGCGGCGCGAGAGCTGGCGGCCGCGGGGGCGCGCGTGCTCGTGGTCGACCGCGCGCAGTGGCCCCGCTACAAGGCCTGCGGGGGCGGCGTTCCCCTGAGGACGGAGCGGCTGCTGCCGTTTCCCATCGACAGCGTGGTGGAGGATTCGGTCTCGCGCATCGAGCTGGCGGCGCGCGGGGAGCTGGCGTTCACGAAGCGCTCGCGGGGGCCGTTCGCGCGGATGGTCATGCGCGACCGCTTCGACGCGCTGCTGCTGGAGCACGCGCAGCGCGCGGGCGCGGAACTGCGCACGGGCACGGTTATCCGCGAACTGGATCTGAACGGTCGCGCGCGCATTCGCGCGGACGGGTTCGAGGCGGAGGCGGAGACGTTGATCTGCGCCGATGGCGCGCACTCGCCAGTGGGGCGGATGGCGGGGCTGGGGGGCGAACTCGCGGAGTGCGCGGCGTGGGAAGTGGAGGTGCGGGGACGCCCACGGGATGCGTCGGTGGGGGAGGCGACGGCGCTTCTCGACCTCGGATATGACCCGTGGGGGTACGCCTGGCTTTTCCCGAAGGCGGAACTGCTCTCGATCGGCATCGTGCTGCCGCGCGAGCGGGCGGGGGCGATGAAGGCGCTGGTCGCGCGCTACCTCGCGCGGCTGGGGTTGCGGGAGGCGGAGGTCGAGATCGCGAAGGGGCACAAGATTCGGTTTCGGCGGGGCGGGGAGCGGGTCGCGAGCGAGCGCGTGGCGCTGGCGGGGGACGCGGCGGGGCTGGCGGACGAGTTCACGGCGGAGGGCATCTCCTACGCGATTCACTCCGGACGGCTGGCCGCCCGCGCGGCGCTTGGAGCGCTCGCGGGAAGGGGCGATCTGCGTCGCTACGAGGAGTATCTGGATGAGGAGATTCAGCCGGAGCTGGATGCGGCGCGGGCGATCGCGTACATGTTCTACGGGATGCTGAAGCGGGCGCGGCGACCGTGGATGCTGGCGAGCGCCTACTCGCCGTTCCTGTGGGGCTCGCTGTTCGCCGTGCAGCGGGGCGAGTCGAGCTACGCGCGCGAGGCGAAGCGCGCCGGTCCGCTGACGGCGCTGGCGACGGCGATGCTGCGTCGACGGGACCGCCAACGGCGCTGATTGCGGTCCTCCCGCCGCGCTGGGCGCGAGGCGGTTGCGGCGCCTTGCCGCAGTCGGAGGCGGGCGGTTAGGCTGGTTCTACTGTTTGCGGGAGTGCGAGGAATGTCCCAGAGCGCGACGCGCGAAGTGCGGCCCGACGGCAAGCTCCGGTTGCCACCCGGACAGCGCCTCACGACGGGCTGGCCCGTGCTCCACTACGGCGCCATCCCGCGGCTCGATCCGAAGACGTGGCGCTTCCATGTATGGGGGCTCGTCGAGGAGGAGCGCACGTTCACCTGGGATGAGTTCAACGCGCTCGGGAACACGACGGACACGAGCGACATTCACTGCGTGACGACGTGGAGCAAGTACGACAATGCGTGGGAAGGCGTGCCCTTCCGCGCGCTCTACGACGCGATCAAGGTGAAGCCCGAGGCGAAGGTGGCGATGGTCCACAGCTACGGCGGCTACACGACGAATGTGCCGCTGGAGGACCTGCTGGCTGAAGGCGTGCTCTTCGCGCGGACGCACAACGGCGAACCGCTGACGGCGGAGCATGGCTGGCCGATGCGGCTCGTGGTGCCCCACCTCTACTTCTGGAAGAGCGCGAAGTGGGTGGGCGGCCTGCAGTTTATCGAGCAGGACCGCCCGGGCTTCTGGGAGATGTACGGGTACCACATGTACGGCGATCCCTGGAAGGAAGAGCGCTACTCCTGACGCCGCTGGCGCCTCATTCGGCGGCGGCCTGGAGCAGGTCCGCGGCGGCGGCGCGGTTGGCGGGGGTATCGCCGCCGAGCATGAGCGCCAGTTCACGCAGGCGGGCGTCGCCCTCGACTTCTTCGATATCGCTCCAGGAGCCGGACTCCTCGCTGGCCTTCGTGACGACGAAGTGACGGCGTCCGTAGGCGGCCACCTGGGGGAGGTGCGTGACACAGAGCGTCTGATGGCGCTCGGCAAGGCGGCGGAGGGCGGCGCCGACGACAGAGCCAGCGCGTCCGCCCACGCCCTCGTCCACTTCGTCGAGGACGACCAGGCGGGGCTCGGCGGCGCCGCCGAGGACGGTCGTGAGGGCGAGCAGGAAGCGTGAGGTCTCGCCGCCGCTGGCGACGCTGCGGAGGGGGCGGGGCTGGACGCCGGGGTTGAACGAGGCGAGCAGCTCCAGCTGGTCGACGCCCGACTCGGTGAAGGCGCGGGCTCCTGGCTCGCCGGCGCCGGCGGGGTCGGCGCCGGGCGCGACGATCTCGTAGTCGGGGAGGGTAACGGCAAGGCCATCGGGGGCGTCCTCGCAGGCGAATCCGGCGGCGAGGGCGGCGTCGGGCATCTCCAGACGGGCCAGCTCCGCGGAGACCTCCACGATGAGACGCGCGGCGGCCTCCCGACGGGCGCGGGAGAGGGAGGCGGCCTCCGTCGCCGCGGCGACGGCGAGGGCGTCGGCGCGTTCACGCAGCGCTTCGAGCGAGGAGCCCGCCGCCTCGATAGCCTGCAGGCGCTCCCGCGCCGAGGTCCCGTACTGCAGGATGACCTCGACAGTGTCGCCGTACTTGCGGCGCAAGCGGGCGATCTGGTCGAGGCGGGCGTCGATGGCGTCGCGGCGCGCGGGGTCGTCCTCGAGGGTGTCGCGGTAGGCGCGGAGCGTGCGGCCAAGGTCGGCGGCGGCCTGCTCGAGGGTGACGCCCTGGCTGGCCAGCGCAGCGGCGTCGGGATCGTGATCGCCGATCTCCGCGAGGGCGTCGACGGCTTCGGCGAGGGCGGGGGCGTCAAGCGCCTCCAGCGCCGTGGCCGAGGCGTCGAGCAGCCGTTCCACGCTGGCGAGGCGGCGCTGTTCACGACGCAGGGCTTCGTCCTCGCCGGGGATGAGGCCGGCGCCGGCGATCTCGTCGACTTCGAAGCGGAGCTGATCGAGCAGCCGCTCCCGCTCGCGAGAATCGAGGCTGACGGCCTCGATCTCGCGACGGAGGGCGCGCAGTTCGCGAACGTGGGCAGCGAGCTCGCCCCGCTTCCCCTCGAGTCCGCCGAAGGCGTCGAGGACGGCGAGCTGGACGGCGGGGCGCAGCAGCGTGAGCTGTTCGGATTGTCCGTGGATGTCGATGACGCGGGCGCCGAGTTCGCGGAGTCGCTCGATGGACGCCGCCTCGCCGTCGATGCGTCCGGCGGCGCGCCCCGAGAGCCGCAAGACGCGCTCGACCGTGAAGCGTTCGTCGCCCGCGCGCACGGTCGCGCAGACGCGTGCGGCGCTGGCTCCCTCGGCGACGACGCCGCGCCCGTGCTTCCCGCCAAAGAGGAAGTCGAGGGCGTCGACGAGAATGGACTTGCCCGCGCCAGTTTCGCCGGTAATCACGTTGAGGCCCGGTCCGGGCGCAAGGGCGACATCGCGGGCGACGGCGAAGCCGGAGACGGCAAGGCGCTCAATCACGGTCGGTCATGGCGCTGCTGAGCTGCACTTCAAGGCGCTCGGCGAGGTGTCCGAAGAAGGAGGATGGCGGGTCAAGGAGGGCGAAGCGCGCGATATGTTCGCTGGCGGCGAGGGAGACGCGGGCGCCGCTCGCGAGGCGAATATCCTCCTGCCCGTCGACCGTCAGAATCGCGCCCTCGCTGGAGCGGACGCTGAGCGTCACGGTGGAGGATGGTTCGAGGACAAGCGAGCGGCCGATGGCGAGATGCGCGGAGACGGGCGTGACGACGAGGTGACGCTCGACGGGGGCGAGGATGGGACCGCCAGCGCTGAGGGAGTAGCCGGTGCTGCCGGTGGGGGTCGCCACGATCATGCCATCGCAGCGGTAGAGGGCGACGCGTTCGTCATCGATGGCGAGCTCGACGTAGATGGGGCGTCCCGGGGAGCGGCGGCTGAGGACGATGTCGTTGAGGCCGTGGAACGAACGCCCGGCGAACTCCCCCTCGATGACGGCGGCGCCGACCATGAGGCGCTCCTCGACCTCCCACTCGCTCGCGAGGATGCGAGCGAACTGATCGAAGAAGGCGTCGCGGTTGAGACTGGTGAGGAACCCGAGGCGGCCCATGTTGACGCCGAGGATGGGAGTGGGACGGGGGACCGCGAGGCGCGCCGCTCGCAACACGGTACCGTCCCCGCCAACGCAGACGATGAGATCGGCGGTCTCCAGGGCGTCCGCGGGCACGTTCCCCCAAACGCCGGCCTCGTGCGCCTCTACTCCCGCCTGCTCGAAGGAGGCGGCAATGCGTCCGGCGAGCAGGAGGGCAGGCTCCACCCCTTCGGGCCGCAGGATGAGGACGCGCTTCAGCACGATGGCTCCGCGCGGGCAGGGGCCGCGACGAGACCGCGGTGGGCGGGGGACTGATCGGCGGGGACGCGGGGCATCGCGTAAGGCTAGCGCATGGAGCCGCCTTTGGGCTCTACGGGGGCACGGGGTACGATCGCGTTCGACATGCGCCTCTACTCGGATCTGGCTGACTGGTTCCATCTGCTCACGGCGCCGCAGGAGTACGCGGTCGAGGCGGCGCACTACCGCAAGGCGCTTGTCGAGACGTGCGCGGGGAGCGCGCGGACGCTGCTGGAACTGGGTTGCGGGGGCGGGAACAACGCCTCCCACCTCAAGCAATGGTTCGCCTGCACGCTGACCGATCTGTCGCCTGCGATGCTTGCCCAGAGCCACGCCATCAACCCCGAATGCGAGCACATCGCCGGGGATATGCGCAGCCTGCGGCTGGACCGCGCCTTCGATGTGGTGTTCGCGCATGACGCGGTCGTGTATCTGACGGAGCTTGATGACCTGCGGGCGGCGGCGGTCACGGCGTTCACGCACCTGCGCCCGGGGGGAGCGGCGGTATTCGTGCCGGACTTCGTACGCGAGACCTTCAGGGCGGGGACGGACCATGGGGGGCACGACGGCGCCGACGGGCGTTCGCTGCGATACCTGGAGTGGGTGCGGGACGAGGATGCGGATGACTCGCGGTACGAGGTCGACCTTGTTTACGCGTTGCGGGAGGCGGACGGTTCGGTGCGGGTCGCGCACGATCACTGCGTCGAGGGGCTGTTCATGCGGCGGGAGTGGCTCGACACGCTTCGGGAGGCGGGGTTCGAGGCGGGGGAGTATCCGGCGGGCGACCCGCAGGAGTGCCCGGGGCCCATCTTCACGGGGCGGAAGCCCGCATGAGCGCGAGCAGCGGTCCGGAACGCGTGGCGGAGGCGCTGGCGGCGTGCGGGCTGGACTCGCCGATTGAGCGGTTCGCGGAGGGGACGGCCACCGCGGTCGACGCGGCGAACGCGCTTGGGTGCGAACTGGGGCAGATTGTGAAGACGCTGATTCTGCTGGCGGACGGACGGCCGACGGCGGCGCTCGTGGCGGGTGACCGGCAGGTCGATACCGCCGCGCTCGCCCGCCTGCTAGGCGTGGCCAGGAAACGCCTGAAGATGGCGTCCGCGGAGCAGGTGTTCGAGCTATCGGGGTTCCGGGTGGGGGGCGTCCCGCCCGTGGGGCTGCCGGGGGAATGGGACGTGATCGCGGATGACAGCCTGACGCGCTTCGCGCAGGTGTGGGCGGCGGCGGGGGCGAGCGACGCCCTCTTCGGCGTACGCACGGACGAACTGGTGAAGGCTGCGGGCGCGCAACTGGCGGCGATCAGCCGAACGCGGGGATAGGGTCAGGCGGGCTCGCCGCGGGCCTCGGGTTCGCCGGGGACGCCTTCGAGTTCGATCGGCTGGCCGCCCTTGGCCATCAGGAGCGGGCGCTGGCGCTTCGCGATCGTTTCACCCCGCACCACGCAGCGGTCGATATCCTCGCGGCTCGGGATTTCGTACATCACGTCGACGAGCCGGTCTTCGAGGACGGTGCGCAATCCGCGGGCGCCGGTCTTGAGGCGGATGGCCTCGCTGGCGACGGCTTCAAGGGCGTCGTCGGTGAAGGTGAGGTCGACGTTATCCATGGCGAAGTAGCGTTCGAACTGGCGGACGAGGGCGTTCCTGGGTTCCGTAAGGATGCGGATGAGGTCGTCGTGATCGAGTGAACTGAGGGAGACGACGAGGGAGAGGCGGCCGATGAACTCGGGGATGAGGCCATACTCGAGGAGGTCGTCATGGGTGACGTGGGCGAGGAGCTGGTCGGTGCGCGCGGGGCCGCGAATGTTGCGCTCGGCGCGGAAGCCAAGGCTGACCTGATCGCGCTTGAGGCGGCGCTCGATGGTGTCTTCCAACCCCTCGAAAGCGCCGCCACAGATGAAGAGGATGTTGGATGTGTCGATCTGGAGGAAGTCCTGATGGGGGTGCTTGCGGCCTCCCTGGGGAGGCACGTTGGCGACGCAGCCTTCGATGATCTTGAGGAGCGCCTGCTGGACGCCCTCGCCGGAGACGTCGCGGGTGATGCTGGGGTTATCGGCCTTGCGCGCGACCTTGTCGATCTCGTCGATGTAGATGATGCCGCGCTCAGCCTTCGGGATATCGAAATCGGCCGCCTGGATGAGGTGGAGGAGGATGTTCTCGACGTCTTCGCCGACGTAGCCGGCTTCGGTGAGGGCGGTGGCGTCGGCGACGGAGAAGGGGACATCGAGGAGGCGCGCGAGCGTGCGCGCGAGGAGCGTTTTGCCGACGCCGGTGGGGCCGGCGAGGAGGATGTTCGATTTTTCGAGCTCGACGTCCTGATCGGGGCCGGCGTTGATGCGCTTGTAGTGGTTGTAGACGGCGACGGAGAGGACTTTCTTGGCGGCGTCCTGGCCGATGACATAGTTATCGAGGTGCTCGTGGATTTCGCGGGGGGAGGGAACGGTACCGGCGGCGGGGGCGGCGGCCGCGGGCTGGGCGCCGGCGCCGCCCGCTTCTTCCTCGATGATCTCGCGGCAGAGTTCGATGCACTCATCGCAGATGTAGACGGAGCCGGGGCCGGCGACCAGTCGCTTGACCTGGTCACGGCTCTTCCCGCAGAAGGAGCAGTGGTACTGGGTGCGCTTGGAGCGGTTGCTGGCCACGGCTAGCTGTCCCCGTCCTGTCCGATAACGCCGCTCTGCTGTTCCAGCACTTCATCGACGAAGCCGTAGTCGCGGGCGCCCTCGGCGTCGAGGTAGAAGTCGCGGTCGAAGTCCTCCTGAACGCGCTCGACGGGCTGGCCGGTGCGGTTGGAGATGATGTCGCGGATGATCTCGTTGTTGCGCAGGATCTCGCGCGCCGCGATCTCGATATCGCGGGCCTGACCGCGGGCGCCGCCAAGGGCCTGGTGCATGTGGACGGTGGCGTTGGGGAGGGCGTAGCGCTTGCCCGCGGCGCCGGCGGCGAGCAGGACGGAGGCCATCGAGGCGGTCTGTCCGACGGCGATGGTGGAGACATCGGGTTCGATGAGCTGCATCGTGTCGTAAATGGCGAGCCCGGAAGCGATGACGCCGCCGGGGGAGTGGATGTAGAGGCTGATGTCGCGTTCCGGATCTTCGCGCTGAAGGAAGAGGAGCTGGGCAACGATGAGGTTGGCGATCAGATCGTCGATGGGCGTGCCGAGGAAGATGATGCGCTCCTTGAGGAGCAGGGAGAAGATGTCCAGCGCGCGCTCGGAACGCGGTCCCGTCTCGATCACCATGGGGACCACGGCTCTCGGATCGGCAGCGTGGAATGCGGTCACTCGGCTTCCTCCTCTATGGGCGTGGCGGCGATTTCCTGGAGCCGCGCGAGTGTCTTGTCGGTCAGCAGGCTGTTGCGAATGCTGGCCGACCCGCGATCGCTCTCAAACATGGTACGCATACTTTCCGCGTTTTCGCCGAGCGGCTCGAGCATTTTCTCCCGCTGCTCGTCGACTTCTTCATCGCTGACCTCGATGGCCTCGGCGCTGGCAAGCTCGCTGAGGATGAGGGAGCGGAGGAGGCGCTGCTGCGCCGGCTCGCGGTACATCTCGCGGAATTCCTGGGGGGACTTGCCGATCTGCGCGAGGTGGGCCTGATAGGCGCGCTCATCGCTTCCGTGGCTCTCGCGGACGAGCCCATCGATCTCGCGGTCGAGGAGCACATCCGGGTACTCAACCTCGGAAAGGCTCACGAGTTCGTCGACGGCCTTGAGGCGATAGGCTTCGTCGGCCTGGCGCTGGAGCGTTTCGCGGATGTCGGCGCGGACGCGATCGCGGAGGTCGTCGATCGTCTCGAACTCCTCGGCGTTGACCTGCTGGGCGAGGTCGTCGTCCTCATCGGGCAGTTCCTCCTCCTTCACGGCGGTGACGTTGAGGGTGAGGGAGGCGGTCTTGTTGGCGAACTGTTCGGGAAAGTCCTCGGGAACGGGGAGCTCGACGGTCTTCGTGGATTCGGGCTCCATGTCGAGGAACTGCTCGGCGAGGTCGGGCAGGAGGAGGCGTTCGCCCTCGATCAGGCGGAACTCGACGCCCTCGTCCTGAACGAAGGGGGTTTCCCCGACCACGCCCGTGATGTCGGCGGTGAGGATGTCGTTCCATTGGGCGCCCCGTTCGACGGGGGCGATGGTGGCGAAGCGGCGGCGGATGAGCTGCATCTGCTCCCCGAACATCTCGCCGGTAACCTCGACGGGTTCGGGGGCGATGCGGATGGCGTGGTACTCGCCAAGGGTAACGGCGGGGCGGACGGGCACGGTGGCCTTGAAGCGAAGGGGTTCGGTCTCGAGGATCTCGATCTCGGGCTGGTCGACGGCGTCGACCTCCTCGCTCTCGAGAGCCTCGGAGTAGGCGGCGGGGACGAGGGAATCGAGCGCTTCGCGGATGAGGCGCTCGCGGCCGACCATTTTCTCGACGATGGGGCGGGGGGCCTTGCCGGGGCGGAAGCCGGGGATTTTCAGGGTGGGGAGGAGGCGCTTGTAGGCAGCATCGAGGGACCGCTCAAGGCGATCCGGTTCGACTTCGATCTCAAGCTGCACACGACTCTGTGGGAGCCGTTCGAGAGTGACCTTCACCGGGCCGCCATGCCTCCGCGGGGGGAGTATACGACATTCACGGGTTATGGCTCAGCGGCGGTGGGTGCGCGGCTCGACGATGTCGACGAGGGCGTCGCCGAGCAGGTTCCAGGCGAAGAAGAAGAGAATGAGGGGAATGCCCGCAACCAAGAGAAGGTGGGGGAATTCCTGGAAGGTGCGGACGCTGCGGGCATCGAAGAGGAGGGTTCCGAAACTGGGGGTCGAAGGATCGACGCCGAGGCCAAGCCAACTGAGCGCGACTTCGACGCCGGCGATTCCGGCCATGCCCGCGGAAAGGCCCACGAGGAATACTGGGAGTACGCCGGGGAAAACGTGGCGAATGAGCAGACGGCCGGTGGAGACGCCGATCGCCTCGGCCGCAAGTATGTACTCCTGCTCACGGATGGCGAGCACCTGGCTGCGTACGACTCGGGCAGAACTCACCCAGGCGAAAGGAAGGGCCGCCAGCACGATGATGGAGAAGAACACAATTGGGCGGGCGTCATCGCCCAAAAAACTGTTGTCCTTGAGCCAGAATGCGAGATCGTTGATACGCGTACGAAAGGCGGCCGATATCGCCAATATAAGGAAGAGGGTAGGAATGCCCGCCAGCACTTCCCCAATGCGCATGATGACAGCATCGACCCGGCCTCCCTTGTAGCCAGCGAGCAACCCCAGACCCAATCCCACGAGAAAAGAACCGAAGAGAATAACCACGAGCGTGAAGAGGAAAGTAGTGCGCGCTGAGTATACAACGCGGGAGAAGAGATCCCGCCCAGCACGATCCGTCCCCAGCCAGTGCTCCCCGCTCGGGCCTAGAAAGCGGGCTTCAACGGTGAGTTGCTGCTGATTGGGGTCATGCGTAGCGACCAGCGGAGCAAAGATGGCCGCGAGATAGAAGACGATGAGAACGGCGATGGCAAGCATCGCGATGCGCTTGCGGGCGAGTTCACGGAGGCGGCGGAAGCGAGGTGAAGGCCGCCAGGCAATGTCCGTAGCGGTGAGGGGAGCAGCGCCTGCCTGCATAGGCTACCCCCCCCCCTTGACCGCGTCAATACGGATGCGAGGATCGATGAAGCCATAGGCGACATCGACAACGATGTTTGCGAGCACAAAGAGCACCGAGCCGAACAGCGCTAACCCGAGCACAATATCGAAGTCGGGGCCCAGGACTGCGTCGAGGAACTCGCGGGCAATGCCAGGGATACCGAACAGGAGTTCGATGAAGAGAGAGCCTGCGAATATGCCGGGCAGGGCCAATCCGATGACCGTGATAACTGGCAGGAGCGCGTTGCGTACGATGTGTGAAATCACAACAGTGCGCTCGCGCAAGCCCTTGGCGCGGGCCGTACGGATGTACTCCTCACTGCTAACCTGCACCACCGAGGCGCGCATCAGCCGAACCACGCTGGCGACCCCGGGGAGGGCTACGAGGAACAGGGGCAGCAGGATGTTGGGGTGTAGCACGCCTTCATATCCGAGGCCTACCCACCCAAGCTTGAGGGCGAACAGCCAGGAGGCTATGGGGACAGTCACGAACACTGGGAGTGCATCGATAAAGAGCCAGAAGCTGACAGTCAGCGGATCAAGGAACGTTCCGCGCACGAGCGCGGCGTACACGCCGACAGGGATGCCGATGCCAAAAGCAATGACGACAGCCATAACCCCTATGCTCGCGGAGACCCGAATTTTGGGGAAAATCACTTCCGCCACGGAAAAGTCGCCGTACTTCGTCGAGACCCCAAGGTCGCCCTGGAAGAGATTCTCCACATACTTCATATATTGAATGTGGATGGGCTCGTCGTAGCCGTATTTGGTCCTCAACCGCTCAGCGATTTCCTCGTCATAACGGACATCGAGGATTGAATCGATCGGGTCACTGGGGGCGAGGCGGAGGAGCAGGAAGACGAGGATGGAGACGGCGAAGATGACGGGCACGGCCCAGAAGAGCCGCCGGATGATATAGCCCGCGAGCCCCTGGCTCACCGCGCCCTACTCGCCCGAAGCAGCAATCTCGATGTGGCGATACTTGGGCACGATCGTGCCGGGATCCACCCAGTTCTGGACGCACTCACGGACGAGGTAGTGGGTGATGGCCCAGAAGGTGGGAATGATGGGCGCGTCATCGAGAATGATCTGCTCGGCTTGATGGTAGAGCCGGTAGCGGGCCTCCTGATCGGGCAGGATAGCCGCTTCATCGAGGATAGCGTCGAGGCGCTCGCTCGCGTAGCCGGTGTAGTTCAGTCTGCTCTTGCTGGAGAAGAGCTTGCCGACGAAGTTCTCGGGGTCGGGATAGTCGGCGATCCAGCCAGCGGAGTACATCTGTAGGGTGCCGCGCCGCAGTGCGCGCAGGTAGGCGGATCGCTCGATGGCCTCAAGTTCAATGGTGACCCCGAGGGCGTCCTCCCATTGCTGCTGAAGGGCCTGGAGCGTATCCGGAGAATTGGCCGCTGTGCCGCTGTAGGTCAGGACGATGCGCGGCATGTTGTCCGCGTAGCGGGAACGGGCGAGCAGTTCGGCGGCGCGGTCGGGATCGTAGGGGTAGCTCGTGGCGGTGGTACCGTAGCCGGGCAGGGTGGGGGGAAGGATGCCGTCAGCGACGACGAGGGCGCCGTAAAAGAGCACCTCGTTGATAACCTCGCGGTTCGAGGCGAGGGCGAAGGCCTGCCGCACGAGGGGATCATCGAAGGGCGCTTCGTTCACGTTCATGGCGATGTAAAAGACGGCGAGCTGGGGGGAGGGCCGGTAGAACTCGGCAAGCGGGCTTTCGCCGCTGAGAACGCCGGCGAGCTCGATGCCGGGGACGCCGGCAACGTGGATCTCGTCGTTCTCGAAGCGCGTGAGCAGGCTGCCGCCGCCAAGCGAGAACTCGATCTCGTCGAGCTTGGGGGCGCCGAGGTGGTAACGGTCGTTGGGGATGAGGATGATCTCCTCGAGCGGGCGCCAGACCTTGAGGCGGAAGGGGCCAGTGCCGTTGGGGTTGCGCGTCCAGCCATCGGGATCGCGCTCGATCTGCTCGCGGTCGACGACGAAGGCGACGGTGTAGGTGAGCTGCTGGAGGAAGTAGCTGACGGGCCGTTCGAGTTCGATGCGAAGGGTGTACTCATCGATGACCTGGACGCCGCGGACTTCGTCGGCGCGGTCATTGAACTTGTCCTGCACGCCGGCGATATCGCCGAGGTAATCGAGGACGGTGGGGGAGAAGTTGGCGGGGTCGGCGGCGCGCTCGATGCTGTACTTGACGTCCTCGGCGGTGACGCGCCGGCCGTTGTGGAAGACGACGTTGTCGCGCAGGAAGAAGGTGTAGACGCTGCCGTCGTCCGAGATTTCCCAGCGCTCGGCGATATCGGGGACAACGTTCAGGTCGAGGTCGAGGGTGACGAGGCCGCCGAAGATTTCGACGACGTAATCAGCGGTGCTGGCGTCGGTGACCTGGATGGGGTCGAATACGGTCCCGGGGCTGTCACCGGGGACGATAAGGCGGTTGTCGGCGCAGATGCCGGTAGCGGCGCGGGCGGGCGGTTCACGATCATCCTCTGACTCATCCGCGGGAGCGTCGCCATTTGCGGAGGGCTCGCTGGCGGGCGACGGCGCGCCCCCGTCATCGCCTCCGCACGCCACCACGAGCGCGGCCAGGCCGGCGACGGCGACGAGCAGGAGGGCGACGGCCCTCATCTTCAGTGCGAGCGTGCGAGTGGACATGCGGCTTTTCTCCCGATTCACGACTCTGCGGCAGGTGGGCTCGTCAGCGCGGGACGACACGCCCGTCAAGAGGATAGCGCACTGCGGGCAGCGCTCCACCGTACTACCGCTTACCAACGTTTACCCGGAGGCGGGCGGGGCGATGCGCAGGCCGAGTTCATCGAGCTGTTCCTGGCTGACGGGCTGGGGCGAGCCCATGAGGGGGTCGCTGCCGGATGAGGCCTTGGGGAAGGCGATGACATCGCGGATATTGGGGGTGCCGACGAGCTCCATGAGGACGCGGTCAATGCCGGCGGCGATGCCGGCCATGGGCGGGGCGCCGTACTCGAGGGCGTCGAGGAGGACGCCGAAGCGGTCCTGCATCTCTTCGTCGGTGTAGTTCATGAGGCGCAGCACGCGCTCCTGATCGGCGCGCCGGTGGATGCGGACGGAACCGCCCGCGATTTCGGCGCCGTTGAGGGTGAGGTCATACTGCCTCGCGCGGACTGCGGCAGGATTGGTTTCAAGCAGGGGGGCGTCCTCTTCGGGGAAGCCGCTGAAGGGATTGTGGGGGGCGTCCCAGCGCTCTTCTTCGGGGCTCCATTCGAGCAGGGGGAAGCCGGTGACCCACGCGAAGGAGAGAACGTCGGGGTCGATCAGGTCGAGGCGCCTGGCGAGTTCCTCGCGCACGAGGGCCATGGAGGCGGAAACGACGGCGGGCTGGTCCGCGACGAGGAAGAGCATATCGCCGTCCTCGACCGCGGCGAGCGCGCGGAGGCGGGCGATTTCGGCGTCGGAGAGGAAGCGGGCGATGGGGGAACGGAGTTCGCCGCCCGCGAGGAAGCCGATGTTGGCGAGGCCTTTCGCGCCGCCGCCGCGGGCGACTTCGACGAGGGAGTCGATGGCGCGGCGGGCCATTTCCGCCTGCGCGGGAACGCGCATGGCGCGCACTTCGCCGCCAGCGGCGAGGGCACCGGCAAAGACCTGGAAGCCGGATTCGCGGACGGCGTCGCTGACGTCGACGAATTCAAGCCCGAAGCGCAGATCGGGGCGGTCGACGCCGTAGCGAGCCATGGCGTCGGCGTAGTCGATGCGGGGGAAGGGGGTCTGCGCGAGGCGCCGGCCGCCGCCGAAGCGCCGGGCGATTTCGGTGAACAGCTCCTCGATGAGGGAGATGACGTCTTCTTCCTCGGCGAAGCTCATTTCGAGGTCGAGCTGGGTGAGTTCGACGATGCGGTTGGCGCGGGTGTCCTCGTCGCGGTAGCAGCGGGCCATCTGGAAGTAGCGTTCGAAGCCGCTGATCATGAGCAGCTCTTTCATGATCTGGGGGGACTGGGGGAGGGCGAAGAAGTGGCCATGCTGGAGGCGCGAGGGGACGAGGAAGTCGCGCGCGCCCTCAGGGGTTGACTTGATGAGGGTCGGAGTTTCGATCTCGTGGAAGCCGCGTTGCGAGAGGAACTCGCGCATGAAGCGCACGACCTCGTGGCGGAGACGGATGACCTCGGCGACGGCGGGGCGGCGCAAGTCGATGTAGCGGTGGCGGAGGCGCACCAGCTCATCGACCTCGCTCTCCTCGTTGACGGCGAAGGGCGGGGTGAGGGCTTCGTTCAGCGCCTTGACGCGCGCGGGGACGATTTCGATCGCGCCCGTGGGCATGGCGGGGTTGACGGTATCGGGGGAGCGCCGGCGCACGGTTCCCTCGACGGCGAGGACCCACTCAGCGCGGACGCGATGGGCGGCTTCGTGGGCTTCGGCGTTCTCGGGATCGACGACAACCTGGACGACGCCACGGGAATCCCGCAGGTCGATGAAAATGAGGCCGCCATGGTCGCGGCGGCGGTGGACCCAGCCAGCGAGGCGCACAACGCGCCCCACGTCGTCGACGGTGAGGTCTCCGGCGTAAGCGTCTTTGAGCATAGCCCAGCCTACCGCGAGCGCCATCAAGGTCCAACGAAGGCCAACGGAGGGGGAAGCGGGCTCAGGGGGGCGCGAGGAGGTCACGCAGTTCGGCGGCGTAGGCGCGCTCGACGTCTTCCTGCAGGCGCTGCTGGAAGCGACGGTAGGCGACCACCAGCTCTTCGGCTTCGGGAGTGAGGGCGGTGCGTCCGCCGCCCGCGCCGCCAACCTCGGAGGAGACGAGGGGGCGGCCGAGGTTGGCTTCAAGCTCCTTGACCTTGCCCCAGGCGCGGCGGTAGCTGAGCCCGAGGGCGGAGGCGGCGTCCGCGAGTGAGCCTGTCTCGGCCACGAGTTCGAGGAGGCGAACGCGGTAGTCCGACATCACGAGCTGGCCGTCGGTCTCGATCCAGAGCTTCTGGCGGGGTTCGGACGGGGCCATCGCGGGGCGAGCCTAGCACGCCCGCGGGGACGGCTGGCGGCTCAGCCGTTCAGGTCGCTGCGGGAGGTCTGCACGGCGTGGACGTGGGCGAAGTCGTTGACCGAGAGCACGGCCCGCCGGTCGCCATCGACGCGCACGGTTGTGATGGAGGTGTGGTGGAGGGGGAAGACCTGATCGACGGCCGAGGAGAGCGTTTCGGCGAGGAAGTGGTTGATGACGCCCGCGTGGCAGGCGACGGCGACGCGGCGTCCGCGGCTGGTCTCCGCGATTTCGTCGAGGGCGCCGATGACGCGGCGGCGGAAGGCGGGCACGTCCTCGGCGTCGGGCCAGATGGAGTCAAGGCCGGTGTGGTTCTGTTCGCGCATGAGCGCGATGAAGCGCTCCGCTCCGTAGTGGTCGATGACGCCGAGGCGCTGGGGCATCTTCTGGAACTGTTCGAGTTCGCGCAGGCCCTCGTGAACGATTGGCTCGAGGCCGTGGTGGCGCGCGATCTCGCCGCCGGTGAAGCGGGCGCGGCTGAGAGGGCTGCAGTAGACGGCGTCGAGGGCGACGCGGGCGAGGCGTTCGCCGACGACGCGGGCCTGTTCGCGGCCGAGGTCGGAGAGGGGCGCGTCCACGACATCGCCGACGGGCATATTGGTCCGCAGTTGCTGTTCGCCGTGGCGGATCAGCAACAGTTCGGCCATCCCCTCGAGGGATTCGATGAACGGATTTTCAAGGTCGATCCAGCGGACGCGGCGCGGTTTGGTCGTATCGGACATGGCGGTGGGGACTGTAGCGCTCCCGCCGCGAACGGGACAGGGCGGCGCGAAGGGGGGAGAATCGCAGCATGGCGCTTGACCTGGACCCGGGGCTGGTAGCGGTGGGGAAGCCCGCGCTGGTGAAGGCGATCATCGAGGAGATGGACGGCGGGGCTATCCCCTTCGAACGCTTCATGGAGCTGGCGCTCTATCACCCGGAGCACGGCTACTACCGGCGGGCGGGGCGGATCGGCGCGGGCGGGGACTTCCTGACCAGTCCCGTCATCCATCCGATGTTTGGCTGGGCGGTGGGGGCGTGGTGTGAGTGGGTATGGGAACGGCTGGGGCGCCCGAGGCCCTTCACCCTCATTGAGCCAGGGGCGGGCGAGGGCGCGCTCGCCGTCTCCTTGCTTGACTGGGCGGAGGGGCGGGGCGGGGGCTTCGGGGAGGCGCTGCGCTACGTCGCCATCGAGCCGAACGCTCCGGGGACGGATCCGCGGGTTGCGTGGCGCACGGACGCGCCCCCTCCGGCGGAGGCGGGCGTGGCGCTTTCGAACGAGCTCTTCGATGCGCTGCCGGTGCGGCTGTTCGATGCCGGGGAACGCGGTCCGGTCGAGGTCTGGGTGCGCTGGGACGGGGAGCGCTTCGTGGAGACGCGGGGCGGGATCGCGACCATCGAGGGGGCGCCAGCGGCGGGACGCTTCGAGGTGAACGGGCGGGCTCACGCCACGATGGCGGCCATGTGCGGGCTGGTGGAGCGGGGAGCGGTCCTTGCCTTCGACTACGGCTATCCGCAGGAGGAGTTGTGGGCGGGCTGGCGCTCGCAGGGCACGCTGCTCTGCTTCTACCGGCACACCGCGCACGAGGATCCGTACCAGCATGTGGGGGAACAGGATCTGACCGCCCACGTGAATCTCTCGGAGCTGGAACTGGCGATGGAGCTCGCGGGCTTCACGGCGTTCGGACCGGTGGCGCAGGCGGCGTTCCTGACGGAAACAGGGCTGGGGAGCCTGATCGAACGCGCGCGGGATGACCTGCATGAGTACTTCGCGCGGCGGCGGGCGTTTCAGCAGCTCACCGACGCCGCCGGGCTGGGGCGCATCCGCGTGATCGCGGGGACGCGGGGGGTGGAAGGGACGCCGCCCGGGTTTGGGGGGGACGCGTGAGCGGCGAGGCGCGGAGAGCGGCTACGAGTTCGCCGCCGCGCGAGGCGCCAATCGGGGCAGGCGAGCGGGCGCCAACGTTCCGGCTGCCGGCCATCACCACGGAGGGGGACGAGATCGAGGTCGTCCTCGGGGAGGCGCTGGCGGAGGGGGACGCGCTGCTGCTCTTCTACCAGGACGACGGGATGCCCGTCTGCACGCGCGAGTTGAAGGCGTTCGCGCAGGAGCACGCGACCCTGCGCAGGGCGGGGGTGCGGGTGTTCGGCGTGAATACGAACGGGCTGGAGTCGCACGCGCGCTTCCAGGAGCGGGACCGCTACCCGTTCCCGCTCATCAGCGACTTCTTCGGGGAGGTCGTGCGCGCCTACGGGCTCTGGGACGAAGACGCGCGCAAGTCGCGGCGGGCGCTGGTCCTGGTCGGAGGCGACGGTCTCGTTCGCTACGTGGAACCGCACTTCAATCCGGGGAACCTGACGGCCTTCGAGGCGTTGTTCGAGGCGCTGGGGCTGGCGTAGGGGGACTCGACCGTGGGGGCGGGGGTGGCCTACTGTGGCGGGGCTGCTGCGCGGGGAACGCCGCGCGGCGACTGAACGGGAATGGGGACAGCGATGACGCGCAAGCTATTGCTTATCGGCGGAGGCGTGGTCGCCATTGCGATTATCGCCGTGGCCATTTTCCTCGTCTGGTGGTTTGTGATTCGCGACGATTCGCCGCCGCCGGTGAGCATCGAGGGGGCGGTGGCGACGCTGGAGGACGACGGAACCGCGACGGCAGAGGCGACCGCGACGGCCACGGCTCCCGACGCCACGGCGGCCACGGCCACAGCGACAGCGATGGCGGACAGCGCGACCGCGCCAGCAGGCGCCGCGCTCGAGGGGGCGTGGACACTGGCGGAGGGGAAGGAGAACTTCGTCGGGTACCGCGTGGAGGAGGAACTCGCGACCATCGGCTACAAGGAGGCGGTCGGCCGCAGCCCGACGATCGAGGGGACGATCACGGTCGCGGGAGGCCAGCTGACGGCCGTGACGGTAACGGCCGACCTTCGCGACCTGAAGAGCGATGACTCCCGCCGGGACGGGGCCTTGCGCTCCCAGGCGCTGGAATCGAGCGAATTTCCGATGGCCACGTTCGAACTGGTCGAGCCCGCGGCGATCCCCGAGGGCCTTGCCGCGGGCGAGACGATCAGCCTGGAGGTGAACGGACGGCTCACCCTGCACGGCGTCGCGAGGGCGGTGACGATGCCGATCGAGGCGGAGTTGCGGGAGGGGGTGCTGGTGGTCGTGGGGACGCTCCCGATCGTGTTCGCGGACTACGGGATCGCTCAGCCGCAATCGCCCATCCTCGTATCGATCGAGGACAACGGGATCATGGAGCTGCAGCTGTTCTTCGTACGCGAGGGGTAGCGCGGGGCGTTCGTTGACGGGGCGTTCGCGCCGTTCCTAGCATGGAGGGCCTATGGCCGCCTACTCCGAGACCGTGATCGATCACTTCGAACACCCGCGAAACGCGGGCGAGATGGACGCGCCCGACGGCGAGGCGACGGTGCGGAACCCCGTGTGCGGCGACCGTATGCGGGTGATGCTGCGCATCCGCGAGGGGCGCATCGCGAAGATGCAGTGGCTCACGCGCGGCTGTCCGCCGTCCATCGCGACGAGCTCGTGGACGAGCGAACAGGTGGAGGGGTGGACGCTGGCGGAGGCGGAGGCGTTGACGCGGGAAGCGATCGCGGAGGGCGTCGGCGGGCTGCCGGGGGACAAGACGCACTGCAGCGTGCTGGCGGCGGACGCGATCCGCAAGGCGATCGCGGACTACCGGCGGCGGGGACGCTAAGGGGGCGGCGTTTGTGCGTTTGGTCACAAGCGATCGTATGATGCGCGCATTGGCAACGGGGGCTAGTTTCCAATGATCGATGTCCTGCCCGCTCTCTACAGCCCGACCGCGCTGGGGGTGATCTTCGTGCTGGTCTGGGCGTCCACGGCGGTGCTCGTGACGATCCCGGCCTTCGCCACGCGAGGGACGCCGCAGCTGGCGTGGCTGGGCGCGGCGGGATTCGTGCTGACGGTGGAGGCGGCGCTGCTCATCGCCCTGGCCGTGCTTAACAGCCAGGGCAAGATTTTCTGATTCCGGTTTCCCGCTTCCAGGGGCGCGTTTCGGGGAACGGCTAGAGCAGGCGGCGGATGGGCTTGCGGCCGGGGCGCGGATCGTAGTTGCTCTTGAACATTTCGAGCTTGTCGCGCTCGATGAGGTATTTGCCCGCGAAGAGCGTGGCGGGGATCTTCTTCTGCTTGATCAGGCGGCGCAGGCTCTGGGGGTGAATCGAGAGCTCGCGGGCGGATTCAACGAGGTCGAGGTAATCGTCAAAAGGGGTCATCACGGCCATCTCCGCCTGTTCGGTTTGGGTGGGGTGGAAAAGGATAAACCGAGTAGGCAATAAAAATCTAGCATCGCCTCGCTTTTATGTCGAAACCTTCGCAAACACGGGCCGCATCGCGGGGCGGGGCGTGGCCGCAGGGCGGAGTTGGGCTATTCTGCCGCTGATGGCGTCGGTGCTCTGGCTGGACTTCGAAGGGGTCGTGGTGGACGGGGGATTGACGGACGCGATCATCGCGGAGTTCGCGGCGCGACCGCCAGAGGGCGGCGCGGGCGACTCCGAGGCGGCGCTGGCGCAGGCGATCGCGGAGTTCGAGGCGCCGCGGGAGGAAGTGGAGGGGCGCGTGCGGGAGGCGGCGCGGCTCCGCTCGGGGTTCGAGGAGCTCGTGGGGTGGGCGCAGTGGCATGGCTGGCTGCCGATCGTGGTCAGCACAGCGCCGGACGTCTGCGTGGAAACGGCGCTGGATGACGCGGGGCTGGATCGCGTCGCGCGGCACTGCGGCCGCACGCGACAGGTCTACCGCTGGCGGCTCACCTACGCGAGTCCCCGCGGCGTGGAGCTGGAGGAGGGGTTCCTGCTCTCCTACGCCGCGGCGCTGCGGGATGCGGGAGACCTCGTCGTGCACGTAGGGACGCAGAAGGGGGGGCTGGAGGCGGCGCGGATTGCCTATGCGACGTTCGCGGGCGGCGCCCTGTGGCCAGCGCTCGGCGAGGGGCCGCGCAGCTACGCCTTCGAGACGCTGGAAGACGTACGGGAGATGCTGGAGCGGGAGGGCGAGGGCTGGCGCGCGGCCTTTGCCGCCTCCAGTGGCTAGCCGGGGCTGGCGTTCTCCAGATCGCAGGACATGATCACGAGGTCGCGCTCAACGCCCTTGCGGTCCATCACCCAGCCTTCAAGCGTGGCCTGGTAGCGGAACCCGAGGCGCTCGAACACGACGCGGGCGCCCTCCTGATCGACCGTCATCTGGGCGCTGAGCTTGCGCACGCCAAGGACGGGGGCGATTTCGCGGATCTCGGCGACAAGCAGGGCGCCCATGCCGGTGCCGCGGTAGTCGGAGTGGACGTTGATGCGCACCTCGCCGAGGTGGCGGGTCCAGCGCGCGGGGCGGGCCCAGCGCGCGGGTTCGGTGTGCAGGCTGGAATAGCCCACGAGCTCGTCATCGACCCGGGCGAGGATGGTGAAGGTGTCGCCGGTGGCGACCTCGACGAGCCAGGCGTCCATCGTAGCAGGGTCCGTTATGTCTTCCCGCAGGAAGAGCAGAACCTCTTCATCGAGTGACTGGGCGAAGGCGAGCATGTCATCCCGGTCATCCTCATCGAACACGTGGAAGTCCACGGGACGGCCATCGCGGAGTTCTCCGGACCGGGGATAGCGCGCGGCGATATCGCGAATCGTCTCGACCATGGGCCGCAGTATAACGGCTCCGGCGGAGGGAGCCAGAGATTCGGCGCGCTAGAAGATGGCGGCGTCGACGCTCCAGACATCGGCGGCGCCCGTCACGAAGAGGACGGCGGCGATGAGGATCATCATGAGGTTCTGCCCCTGTTCGCCCTGGTCCCTGAGGCCGGCGAGGAGCAGGTAGTTGAGGTTGAGGAAGGCGGCGAGGATGAGGCCGGCGAAGGTGAGGAAGCCGAAGGCGATGCTCACGCCGGCGGCGAGCTCGCCAAGAACGACCAGCCAGGAAGCGGCAACCCAGGTCCGTTCGCTGCGCAGCGCCGTACGCCTGAGGACGCCGGCGAAGGCGGGGAGGGGATGGCTCTCGACGAGCCCTTCGACCCAGCCGCGGGCGCCGCCGCGAAGGAAGCCGGGATAGTCCTTGTGGCGGACGCTCTCCAGCCACCAGAGGCCGAGCCCGATGCGGAGGATGGCGAGCCATTCTTCCTTCGTGAGCCAGCCGAAGATATCCAGCGGTTCCATGGGCGGGGATTGTAGCCTCATCGCTGACGCGGACGCGCTACGATCGGAGGATGGCGAACGCGTCACGACCGCCGCTGGTCTGGATCGACATGGAGATGACAGGGCTCGCGGTGGAACGCCATCACGTGCTTGAGGTGGCGGCCATTGTCACGGACGGGGAGTTGCGCGAGCTGGATGAAGGCGTCGATCTGGTTGTGCGCCAACCGGACGAGGTGCTGGCGCTGATGGATGCGTGGTGTGTGAAGCAGCACGGCCAATCGGGGTTGACCGCGGCGTCGCGCGCCTCGCGGACGGGGCTGGTGGAGGCGGAGGCGCTGCTGCTTGACTACCTGAAGAAGCACACAGCTGAGGGGCAGTCGCCCTTGTGCGGGAACTCGGTGGGGCATGACCGGCGCTTCCTCGAACGGTGGATGCCCGCGGTGGCGGAGTACCTGCACTACCGCGTCATCGATGTCTCGACGGTGAAGGAGCTGGCGCTTCGCTGGTACCCCGAGCTTGAGCGCTTCCCGAAGGGACAGGCGCATCGGGCGCGGGATGACATTCTCGAATCGATCGCGGAGTTGCGGTTCTATCGGGAGCGGGTTTTTCGCTAGCGTCCGCGGAGGCGGCGGGCGGCGCGCTGGATGATGCCGGGGCGGCGGATGCCTTCACGCAACCGCGCAAGGTCTTCCTCGGCGCCGACGAGGACCGGTCGGGACCAGTCTCGCAGCGAGGGAGCGCGGTCCCCGGAGACGCGAGTAGGGGACGTGAAGCGTTCGAATGGCTTCCAGCCAGAGCCCTCGCGGATGAGAGCCTGACGGCCGGCGGCTTCGATGAGGACGAGGCCGGCGGCAAGATCCCAGGCGTGGACGCTCCAGAACTGGGCTGTGGCAAAGACGCCCGCGGCCACGTACACGCACTCGATGGCGGCGGAGCCGGTAACGCGATTGTCCCAGCTGGCGGCGCGACCGGGAGCGCCTCCGGGGGCGCCGCTGAGGCTGCGTCGAACGCCCTGGTTCGCGAGGGCGGCGACGGGCTCGCCCTCGAAGCGGAGGGGACCGCCACGGTGAGCGTGATAGACGCCCGGCCCGAGGCTGTGGCTTGTGGAGCACCAGACCGCTCCCGCTACGGGGACGCCCTGGTGGAGGACGCCCACGGAGGCGGCGAAGAGCGGGTAGCGATTGACAAAGTTCGTGGTGCCGTCGACGGGATCGACGGCCCAGAGGTATTCAGCGTCAGGGAGGGGATGTTCGTCGTGCTCCTCGCCGAGGATGGCGTGTTCGGGGAAGCGCTGGGCAAGGCGCTCACGGATCATGGTCTCGACGGCGCGGTCGACCTCGGAGACGGGATCGGTGGGGGCGGCTTCGGCGGACTTGCCGTCGGTCTTGTAGTCGACGTTGATGGAGCGTCCGAGGGCGGCGGTGATTTCGACGCCAGCGGCGTGGGCGAGCTGACGGGCCGTTTCCTCGAGGTCTGTGAGGGGCGCGTCGCCCGGGAGTTGAAGCTGGCGGCGCGGTTCCGTTTCGTCAGCCACGGGCGTCCTGCGCTCCGGCCTCGGCGGCGAGCTCCTCGATCGTGACACGGGCCACGCGACGGCCGCGGGCGAGGAGCGCTTCGAGGTCGCCCTGGGCCTGAGCCGCCTGGAGGCGGGCGAAGGTATAGGGCTTGCCGGGCACGGCGGCGTCGACAGGGCTTTCGCGCACGATCTGGATGAAGACGCCGCTGGCGGGGCCGCCCTTGTGAAGCTGGCCGGTGGAATGCAGGTAGCGCGGCCCGAACCCGACGGTCGTGGCGACGCCGTACCGATCGCGCAGACGGAGGCGAATGCGCTGGAGGCTGGCGGCGTGCTCCGCTGTGCGGGGGAGGTAGGCGAGGAGGGCGAGATAGTCCCCCTGCGTGAGGGAGGCCAGCACCTCGGCGAGGGGCGGGGTGGAGGGGGGCGGGGACGAGGCGGCGAGCACGCGCGCGGTGGCGTCCTTTGCTTCCTGCACATTGGGCTGGTCAAAGGGGTGGACGCCGAGGACATGGCCGGCGACCGCCGTGGCGATCTCCCAGCGCACGAATTCGGCGGGGAGCTGGGCGGTATCGCCGTAGGGCAGGCGGACGACGGGGTGGCCGGCCGCCTCGATGGCGTCGAGCCCTTCGTGATCGCCAAGGGCGACGAAGAGGCGGTCATCACCGTACGTCGCGGGGTCGGCGAGGGGCTCGCCCTCGATGGGGATGATCCCCTTGCCCTCCTTGCCGAGGGATTCGGCGACGATTTGCTCGATCCAGACGCCAAGTTCGGGGAGTTCGTCGGGGATGGCGAGGGTGAGCTTGTCACGCCCCGCGAGAGCGGCCTCGCCGAGAATCGCGCCAAGGAGAGCGCCGGGGTTCTCGGCGGGGATGGGGCGACGGCAGGCGTCGAGCATCTCGCGGGCGCGCAGGGCGAGCTGGGTCACGTCCGCGCCAATAAAGGCGGCGGGGGCCATGCCGAAGACGGAGAGGGCGGAGTAGCGCCCCCCGATCTCGGGATCGCCGTGGAGGACGCGGCGGAAGCCGCGCCCGGAGGCGAGCGCGTCGAGGGGGGAGCCTTCATCGGTGATGGCGAAGAAGCGCTCGCCGTGGGGCGCCTTCTCCCAGAACCAGGCCAGCTGGGCGCGCATCTCGATGGTGGCGCCGCTCTTGCTGGCGGCGATGAAGCAGGTGCGGTCGAGGTCAAGGCTTGATTCGAGAGCGAGCAGCTCCTCGGGGTCAGTCGTGTCCGGGGTGTGGAGGACGGGGGCGCCGGGGGCCGCGCCGAGCGCGGCGTGCAGCACCGCCCCCGTGAGGCTGGAGCCGCCCATGCCCATGAGCACCACGTCAGTGAAGCCTTGGCTGGCGATCTCGCGGGCGAGGGAGGCGAGGGAGGGAGCGTCTTCGAGGCTCCGCTCAGGGGCGAAGAGGAAGCCGAGGCGGTCGCTGATCTCGGCGGGGTCGGGCTTCCAGACGGTGTGGTCGCGCGCCCACAGGCGGCGGACAACCTCATCGCGATGAAGCGAGGCGAGGCGCTTCTCGACGGCGCCGGCAAGGTCGCCGAGCGCGCAGGATGAGACGGGACAGCGCGCGGGGGCGTTGGCGAGGCGGCGGGCGAGCCTGTCCATGAGCGCGCGGTGGCTCTCCTCGAAGGAGGCAAGGCCCTCGGCGAGCAGCCTGTCCGTCACGGCCGCCATGTCGACGCCGGCCTGCGCGGCCTCGTCGAGGACGCGCGCGGCGTCGTCAAGCGCGTCGAGGGGCGTGGGGGCGGGGTCGAGGTGGTCGAGCACGGCCTCGAGGGTGACCTGGGGGAGGGTGTTGACGGTGTCGGGGAAGATCAGGGTCTCGACGTAGCGGGTATCGGAGTAGGCGGGGTTCTTGGCGCTGGTCGAGGCCCAGAGGGGCCGTTGCGGCCGCGCGCCCGCGTCGCTGAGACGGCGCCAGCGTTCGCCCGAGAAGAGCTCGCGGAAGCGCGCGTAGGCGCGGCGCGCGTTGGCGACGGCGAACTGGCCGCGCAGCGGGGAGTCTCCGGGGAGCTGGGCGTCCACGGCGGTGTCCACGCGCGAGACGAAGAAGGAGGCGACGCTGGCGATGGCGTCGAGAGCATGGCCGGCTTCGAGCCGCCGTTCGAGGCCCGCGATGTAGGCCTCGGCCACGCGCTCGTACACGGCGACGCTGAAGAGGAGGGTGACGTTGACGTTGACGCCGGCGGCGATGAGTTCCGTAAGCGCCTCGACGCCGGCAGGGGCGCCGGGAACCTTGATCATGACGTTGGGGCGGTCGACGAGGCGGAAGAGACGCTGGGCCTCGGCGATGGTCGCCTCGCGATCGTGCTCGATGCCGGGAGGGGCTTCGAGGGAGACGTAGCCATCGACGGCGGCGGTTGACTCGTACACGCCCCGCAGGGCGTCGGCGGCGCGCTGGATGTCCTCGACGGCGAGGGAGACGAAGGCGTCGTAGGGATCGGACTGACCGGCGCGGATGATGGCCTGCAGGGCCTCTTCGTAGTCGCCTGACCCGGAGATGGCCTTGTCGAAGATGGTGGGGTTGGAGGTCATACCGGTGATCCAGCCGGCGGCGACCATGCGATCGATCTCGCCGGAGACGAGCAAGCCGCGGCGGATGTAATCGAGCCAGACGCTCTGGCCGTGCTGGATGAGCTGTTCAGTGGCGAGGGGCACGCGGCTACCCTTCCCCGGCGCCGGCGGCGCGGATTCGCGCCAGCAGGCTGGCGGCGCGTTCGGCGATGGCCTCGGCGGTGAAGCCGAACTGCTCCATGAGGACCTTGCCCGGGGCGGACGCGCCGAAGCGGTCGACGCCGACAACCTCGCCGCGGGCGCCAACGTAGCGCTCCCAGCCGAGGCTCACGCCCGCTTCGATGGCGAGGCGGGCGGAAACGGCGGGGGGGAGGGTGGCGTCGCGGTAGGCCTGGGGCTGCTGCTCGAAGAGCTCCCAGCTGGGCATGCTCACCACGCGCGCGGCGACGCCCCCTTCGGCAAGCGTGGCGGCGGCTTCCCGCGCCAGCGAGACTTCGGAGCCGGTGGCGATAAGGATGATGTCAGGCGAGCCTTCGGGGGCGTCGTCGAGGACGTAGGCGCCGCGGGGGACGCCCGCGAGGACGCGCTCCCGTTCGCTGAAGACGGGCACGCCCTGGCGGGTGAGGGCGAGCAGGGTGGGGCCGTCGCGACGTTCGAGGGCGACGCGCCAGGCGGCGACGGTCTCGTTGGCGTCAGCGGGGCGGATGACGGTGAGGTCGGGGATGGCGCGCAGGGCGAGGAGCTGTTCGACGGGCTGGTGGGTGGGGCCGTCTTCGCCCACGCCGATGCTGTCGTGGGTGAAGACATAGACGGCGGGGAGTCCCATGATGGCGCCGAGGCGGATGGCGCCGCGCATCCAGTCCGAGAAGGCGAGGAACGTGCCGCTGTAGGGCATGAGGCCGCCGTGCAGGGCGAGGCCATTGACGACGCCGCCCATGGCGTGTTCGCGGACGCCGAAGTGGAGGTTGCGCCCCTCACGGGCGTTCTTCGCAAAGGCGACAGAGCCGTTCAGGTAGGTGTTGTTCGAGGGCGTGAGGTCGGCTGAGCCGCCCACGAGATTGGGGATGACGGGCGCGAGGGCGTTCAGCGTCTTGCCCGAGGCCGCGCGCGTGGCCATGGGGCCATCGTCGGGAGTGAAGGCGGGGAGGCGGGCGTCCCAGCCCTCGGGCAGGCGGCGGGCGAGGCCGCGGCGCCACTCAGCAGCCTCTTCGGGGAAGGCGCGCTCGTAGACCTCGAAGCGTTCCCGCCAGGCGGCCTGACGGGCGGCGCCTTCCTCGAGGGCGACGCGGAACTCGGCCAGGGCCGCTTCGGGCACGTGAAAGGCTGGCTCAAGGGGCCAGCCCAACGCCTCCTTGGTGAGCCGCACTTCTTCTTCGCCGAGAGGATTGCCATGGGCGGCGGCCGTTCCCGCCTTGTTGGGGCTGCCATGGGCGATCTCGGTGGCGCCGACGAGGATCGAGGGGCGGTCCTCGTCGGCGCGGGCGGCGGAGAGGGCTTCATCGAGCGCGTCAAGGTCATCGCCGTCAAGATGCTGGACATGCCAGCCATAGGCGGCGAAGCGGGCGCCGACGTCCTCCTGAAAGGCGAGAGCGGTGCTGCCGTCGATGGAGATCCCGTTGTCGTCGTAGAGGAAGGTGAGCTTGCCCAGACCGAGGGCGCCGGCGAGGGAGCACGCTTCGGCGGCGATGCCCTCCATGAGATCGCCGTCGCTGACGAGGGCGTAGGTACGGTGGTCGACGATGGTATGGCCGGGGCGGTTGAAGCGCGCCGCCAGCATGCGCTCGGCGATGGCCATGCCGACCGCGTTGGCCGCGCCTGAGCCGAGCGGGCCGGTGGTCGTCTCGACGCCCGGGGTGAGTCCGAACTCGGGGTGGCCCGGGGTCTTGCCGCCCCATTGACGGAAGTTCCTGATCTCGTCGAGGGAGAGGTCGTAGCCGGTCAGATAGAGGAGGCTGTAGAGGAGCATGGAGGCGTGGCCGGCGGAAAGGACGAAGCGGTCGCGATCGGGCCAGGCGGGGTCGGCGGGGTTGTGGCGGAGGTGGCGCGTCCAGAGGACGTAGGCCATGGGGGCGGCGCCCATGGGCGCGCCGGGATGGCCGGAGTTAGCCGCCTGCACGGCGTCCATGGCGAGCGCGCGGATGGCGTTGATGGCCTGATGCCTGAGTGTGCCGGCGGGGGCGGTCATGGGATGGGCGCTCCACAGCGTCGAATGGGCTGGCGCGGGTCAGCGGGGTTGTGGCGGGGGAAGGCTAGCACGTCGCTTCCTCACGAACAGGCCGGGGAGCGCGGGAACGTGCGGCGGCGGCGGCAAAGGGCTACGATCCTGTCATGCGCGAAGGGCGGCGGGCGGGGGGTTCCCCCGTCCCCGCGGGCGGAACCCCATGCGAATAATCGAGGCGTCCGCCATCACCGAAGCCGTCGCGAGGCTGGCCGTGGAGGCGGCGCACTTCCTGCCCGAAGACGTGGAGGACGCCATCCGCGCGGCCCGCGAGACGGAGCGCTCGCCGCTGGGCGCGCAGATCATCGATGAGATTCTGGAGAACGCCGAAGTGGCGCGGGCGCGCATGCTGCCGCTGTGCCAGGACACAGGCACGGCAGTCGTTCACGTGGAGCTGGGGCAGGACGTCCACGTGACGGGCGGCTACCTGCTGGACGCCATCAACGCGGGCGTCGAACAGGGGTATGGGGAGGGCTACCTGCGCACGTCGATCGTGGAGAACCCGCTGGGGGACCGGAAGAACACGGGCACGAACACGCCCGCCGTGATTCATACCGAGATCACGCGCGGCGACGGGCTCCGCATCGGGTTCATGCCCAAGGGCGGGGGCTGCGAGAACATGTCGCGCTATCAGAACTTCCTTCCCGGGGCGGGGCGCGAGGCGGTCATCGACTTCGTCTGCGAGACGGTGGACCGCTCCGGCGGGAACCCGTGTCCGCCGCTAATCGTTGGCGTGGGCGTGGGGGGCACGGCGGAGAAGGCGATGACGATCGCGAAGCAGTCGCTGTTCCGCACGATCGGGGCGCGCCACCAGAATGCGGAGACGGCGGCGCTGGAGGGAGAACTGCTGGAGGCGGTGAACGCGCTCGGGGTGGGGCCGCAGGCGGTGGGGGGCGCGACGACGGCGCTGGACGTGTTCGTGGAGACGTTCCCGACCCACATCGCGTCGCTGCCGGTGGCGGTGAACCTGCAGTGCCACAGCGCGCGCGTGAAGCACGCGGTTCTGTAGGCGGCGGGATGGCGGAAACGAAGGCGATCACGTTGCCCCTGACGGAGGAGACGATCGAGGGGCTGCGGAGCGGGGACCACGTGGAGTTCAGCGGGGTCATCCACACAGCGCGGGACGCGGCGCACCAGCGGCTGGCGGCGCTGGCGGACGCGGGCGAGGCGCTGCCGCTCGACCTGCGGGGGCAGGTCATCTACTACGCGGGGCCGACGCCGCCCCGTCCGGGCGAGGTCATCGGCTCAGCCGGACCGACGACGGCGATGCGGCTTGACCCCTTCACGCCGCGTCTGCTGGAGCTTGGCGTGAAGGGGCTAATCGGGAAGGGCGGGCGGGGCGCCGCGGTACGGGAGGCGATCCGCGCGCATCACGCCGTCTACTGCATCGCCGTGGGGGGCGCGGGCGCGCTCCTGAGCCGTCGCATCACGAAGGTCGAGGTGGTGGCGTTTGCGGATCTGGGGACGGAGGCGATCCGGCGTCTGGAGGTCGACCGCTTCCCCGCGATCGTCGTAAACGACGCGCACGGCGGCGATCTGCTGGAGGCGGGCAAGGCGCGATACCGTACGAGCGCGCGGCCGCTGGCGGCGGGCGACGGCTCCCCTCGCGGCTAGAAGATCCGGGCGGAACTCCGCGCTACTCGTCGTCCCCGTCGTCCCCGTCGTCCTCGTCGGCCATGATCGCGAGGAAGCCGAGGCGGCGCTGGGCGTCGTCCTCGTCGGGGTGGACCTCGACGCGGTAGATGGTCGTGTAGGGGATGAAGACCTGGGTGTCGTGATCGTGGTCCTCACGCCTGGTGTGGAGCGCGACCCAGGAGTCGGAGACGCCGGAGACGGCCTTCAGGAAGTGCTTCGCGCCATCGACGGTGTAGAGCTCGACGATGGGGGACTCGCAGACGACCTGGGTACAGAACGACTTAATCGCCTGCGGCAGGACCTTTTCGAAGAAGTCGCGATCGAAGGGCGGGCCTCCGGAAGCGGGCTGGGCGGCGGCAGCGGAGGGCGCAACGCCGGGCGGCAGGAACAGGGCTGTCTCTGGCGGCATGCGGGCAGGGTACGCTCATAGCGGCCTGAAGGCCAGACGGCGGCGTGACGAGCGCGCGCGCATCGACGGACGGGCGCGGCGATCGTGTCCGCTATGGGGCGCGGGTTCGCTAGACTGGTCGCTTGTCAGGGAGGCCCGCATGACGGACACGACGGAATCGAACGGGTCACAGCCCAGCCTGTTCTCGGAGGAGGCGCTGGCCGAGCTCTCGCGGGCCGTGCACGGCTGGGAGGAGGGGCCGCTGGCGAAGGCGCTCCAGCGCTCACCGGAGCGGGGGGAGGAGTTCGCCACCAGCAGCCTCGACGTGGCGCGGCTCTACACGCCGCTGGACGTGGCCGGCCTCGATTACGAACGCGATCTGGGCTTCCCCGGGGAGTATCCGTTCACGCGCGGCGTGCAGCCGACGATGTACCGGGGGCGGCTGTGGACGATGCGGCAGTACGCCGGCTTCGGGACGGCGGAGGAATCGAACCAGAAGTTCCGCTACCTGCTGAGCCAGGGGCAGACGGGGCTTTCGGTCGCGTTCGACCTGCCCAGCCAGCTGGGGTACGACTCCGATGACCCGATGGCGATCGCGGAGGTGGGGCAGGTAGGGGTGGCGATCGATTCGCTGTATGACATGGAGACGCTGTTCGCGGATATTCCCCTGGACAAGGTCTCGACGAGCATGACGATCAACGCGCCGGCGGCGGTGATGCTGGCGATGTACATGGCGGCGGGGGAGAAGCAGGGGGTTCCCGCGGAGAAGCTGCGGGGGACGGTGCAGAACGATGTGCTGAAGGAGTATGTGGCGCGGGGGACGTATATCTTTCCGCCGGCGGCGAGCGTGCGGCTGGCGGCGGATGTAATGGCCTTCTGCGCGAAGGAGGTTCCGCTCTGGAACGCCATCAGCGTGAGCGGCTACCACATCCGCGACGCGGGCTCGACGGCGGCGCAGGAGATCGGATTCACCTTCGCGAACGCGTGCGCCTACATCGAGGCGGCGCTGGCGCGGGGCCTTGCCATCGATGCGTTCGCGCCGCGCATCAGCTGGATCTTCAACACGCATAACCACTTCTTCGAGGAGGTGGCGAAGTACCGCGCGCTGCGGCGGCTGTGGGCGCGCCTGCTGAAGGAACGGTACGGGGCGAAGAACCCGCGCTCGATGATGCTACGCACGCACACGCAGACGGGCGGCAGCACGCTGATGGCGCAGCAGCCGCAGAACAACATCGTGCGGGCGGCGATCCAGACGCTGGCGGCGGTGACGGGCGGGGTGCAGAGCATCGCGCTGAGCTGCTTCGATGAGGCGCTGGCGCTGCCGACGGACGAGGCGCAGCGCATGGCCCTGCGGACGCAACAGATCATCGCGCACGAGACGGGCGCGGCGGACACGGTCGATCCGTTCGCGGGGAGCTATTACGTGGAGCGCCTGACGAACGACCTCGAGCGGCAGGCGGTCGCGCTCATGGCGGAGGTGGAGGCGATGGGCGGCTCCGTCTCCGCTATCGAGAGCGGCTGGATGCAGAACCAGATCGCGGAGGCGAGCTGGAGGTACCAGCAGCGCGTGGACGCGGGCGAGGAGGTGGTCGTGGGGGTGAATGACTTCCGCGAGGGCGGGGATCAGCCGCAGACCATCTTCAGCGTTGACCGGCGGCTCGTGGACGAGCAGCTGGCGCGGCTGGAACGCCACCGGCGGGAGCGCGACGGGGAGGCGGTCGCGAGCGCGATCGCGGGGCTGAAGACGGCTTGCGAGGGCGAGGGCAACCTGTTGCCGCCGATCCTCGAGGCGGTGCGCGCGTACGCCACGCTGGGCGAGATCTGCGGCGCGATGCGCGAGGTCTTCGGGGAATACCGGCCGCCGACGGTGATTTAGAATCGCCGCCATCCAGCGGACGGAGGCGGCCATGACAGCGGAACCCATCAGCTACACGTGCACGAGGTGCTCGAATCCATCGTTTGCGGCGGAGGATCTCTTCTTCACGGGGAAGTGGGGACGGTTCTTCGACATGCAGAGCAAGAAGTTCACGGCGGTGATGTGCGAGAACTGCGGCTACACGGAGTTCTACCGCCAGCAGAGCGGCAGGGGCGGGAATATCCTCGACTTCCTGGTGAGCGGCTAGGCGCCCCGCCTAGATGACGGCGGCCTCGCGCAGGGTCGCGATCTCGTCCCAGGAGTAGCCGAGCTCGGCCAGGTAGCGCTCGGTGGAATCGCCGACTTCGGGAGGCGGGGCGACTTCCGTGCGGGGTTCGCGTCCGAACTGGATGGGGCAACCGGCGACGAGGGTCTGTCCGAGCGTGGGGTGGGGCATGGCGGCGATGTAGCCGTTGGCCCGCGCCTGGGGGTCGGCGAGGATGTCGTCGTAGGTCTGGACGGGACCGCAGAAGATGTCACGGGCGCGGAAGCGGTCGATCCACTCATCGGTGGGGCGGGCGCGGATGCGTTCCTCGAGGCGGGGCATGATGGCGGATATGCCGGCGGCGCGGGAGCGGTCATCGGGGTAACGTTCGGCGAGATCGTTCAGGTCGAGCTCGTCGCAGAGGGCGGCGAACTTGTCGGTGGCGGCGCCGCCGATGACGAGCCAGCCATCGGCTGTCTGGAAAGCGCGCCAGACGGCGCGGGAAGTGAGGAGGGGGTGGCCAAGGCCGGCGCGGGGAGCGGTCGCGCCCGAGAATGACTGGGTAGTGATTTCCCAGGACTGGAGGGCGATCTGGGAGCCGTAGAGGGAGACGTCGACCTGTTCGCCCTCGCCCGTGCGTTCGCGCTTAAGCAGGGCGGCGAGGATGCCGGAACAGAGGACCATGGCGCCGACCTGATCGGCGATGGCGGCGCCGGCGGGGGTGGGCGGACCGCCCTCGGGACCGCTGCGCAGCATGACGCCGCCCGAGGCCTGGCCGATGATGTCGTTGCCGGGCACGGGGGCGCGGTCGCCATGGGGGCCGAAGGCGGAGGCGCTGGCGAAGACGATGCCGGGGTTGATGGCGGAGAGGGTCTCGTAGTCGAACCCGAGGCGGTCCATCGCGCCGGGGCGCATATTGCTGACGACGACATCGACGCGTTCGACGAAGCGATGGACGATGGCGCGGGCCTCGGGGCGGCGGACGTCGAGGGTAACGCTATGCTTGCCGCGGTCGTGGGCGACGAAGTAGGGGGTGGGGGCGTTGGCGCGACCGCCCACGCCGCGCCCGCGCTCGCCCTCACGGTGTTCGATCTTGATGATCTCGGCGCCCATATCGGGCGAGGAGCACGGTGGCGTAGGGGCCTTGCTGGGCCCAGGTGAAATCGAGCACGCGAATGCCATCGAGCGGACGTCCCATGTCTCTCCCTCCGCGGGGGAGCATGGCACAGGGAGGGGCGGGGGCGCGAGCGGCGATCAGCCGCGCAGGGGCTGGAGACGGCGATAGGTGGCGGTTCGCCAGAGCCACTCAAAGGGGCCATAGCGGAAGCGCGACAGCCATGGCTGTGACCAGGCCAGCTGCAGCGCCCAGACGGCGACGAGGAAGAGCAGTATCCAGCTGCGGTTCAGGTCATCGGGCTCGAAGAGGGCGCGGAGGACGATGACGCCGATGATCGTCTGTGTGAGGTAGTTCGTGAGGGCCATGCGCCCGACGGCGTGGATGCGGCGATGGAGGGGCGTGTGGGCGCGCAGGTTCCAGAGGGCGATCAGGCTGAGACAGGCGAGCGCGAGGGGGAAGGTCGCGAGCGTGTTGGGGACGGCCGCCACGAGTGCGATATCGGAGGAGAAGTCAGCGGCGGCCATCCAGGCAAAGCCCCCGACGGCGAGAGGCAGGCCGAGGCCGAGCCCCCAGAGCGCGGCGCGGCGGTAGAACGCCGGGGAGCGCGCGCCGGTTATGACGCCCGTGCGGTAAAGGGCGACGCCGATGAGCATCATGCCGAGGGCGCGGAGGAAGGCGTCGGCGAGGAACCAGTTTTCGACGCGCGGGGCGGCCATCGTGTCGAAGCGGCCACGATCGGCGGCGTCGCCGCCGAGGTCCGCTTCCGGCAGCCAGAACTGGCCCAAGTCGGCGGCGCTCTCGACCGTGGACTGCATGACGATCGCCAATGCCGCCGCCGCGAGGATGACGATTCCGCCGAGGGCGAAGAGCACCGCCGCGCGCAAGCGGTGCAGGATGATGAGAAAGACCGAGCAGACGGCGTAGAGCATGAGCACGTCGCCATCCCAGAGCGCGAAGTGCAGGGCGCCGATGACGAGCAGGAGGAAGTTCCGCCAGAAGCTGAGCCCGACCCCTGCGCCCTTCGCGCGGGCGCGTTCGTAAAAGAGCACGATGCCCGCGCCGAAGAGCATCGAGAAGAGGCCCATGAACTTCTGGTCGACGAAGATCTCGCCGGCGCCGCCGATGACCCAGTCAAACCAGGTATCGACGCCGCCCGCGCTCACGTTCCAGTAGGCGGCGGGCTCCAGTCCAAAGGAGACCGCGTTCATCGCGAGGATGCCGAGCACGGCGACGCCGCGGATGGCGTCGAGGGTCGTGATGCGCTCGCCCGCGCGTACGGGCGCGGCGCGCTCGCGGGTCTCGGCGGCGTCCCCGGCCATGCCGCCTGTCATCAGGGGAGGAGCCGCACCTTGATGGAACCGGATGACTTGTCATCGGCGGTGGCGAAGGCCTCGGAGGCGCGGTCGAGGGGGAAGGTATGGGTGACGAGGGGTTGGAGGGGCTCGATGAGTTCGTCCAGCAGATCGGTGGCCATCCCGAACTCCGTGCGGGGGCCGGTGCGGCCGTAGCAGACGGCGCCGATGAGGCGCACCTCCTTCAGGAGCAGGGGCGTGACGGGCAGGGCGATATCGCTCCCGAAGGCGCCCAGCATGACGACGACGCCACGGTTGCGCACGAGGGAGATTCCCTCGGTGATGGTGGGGGCGTTTCCGCCGACGGTCTCGATGACAGCGTCGACGGGGAGGCCTGCGAGCTCCTTGCGGGCGGTTTCGCCGTCGGGGAAGGTCGCGGTCGCGCCGAGGGCGAGGGCCATCTCGGCCTGGAAGGCGTGGCGCGCGGTGACGTAGATCTCGGTGGCTCCGGCGCGACGGGCGATGAGCAGGTTCACGAGCCCGACCGTGCCCGCGCCGAGGATGACGGCGCGGGCGCCGAGGCGGATGCCGGACTCGTTAACGGCGTGGACGGCCACGGCGACGGGTTCGGCAAGGGAGCCGTCCTCGGGGGAGACGCGGTCGGGGAGGGGATAGAGGGAGGTCGCGGGGGCGAGCATGGTCTGGGCCATGCCGCCGGCGCCATCGCCGCCGAGGAAGACGCGGTTCTGGCAGTGCCAGGTGGCGCCGGTGAGGCACTCATGACAGCGGAAGCAGACGGCGACGGGCTCGACGGCGACCTTTGCGCCCGTTTCGAGCTCGACGCCTTCGCCCACGGCCTCGACCACGCCGCCGACCTCATGGCCGGGGGTCTCCGGGGAGGGGCCGCCGCGACGGTAGGAGTGGAGATCGCTGCCGCAGATGCCTGCGCCAGCGACGCGCAGACGCGCCCAGCCGGGAGGCGGGTCCTGACTCTCCCGATCGACGACGGCAACCGCGCGCGGACCGGCCCACGCGACGGCACGCATGGCGCTCACAGGCGCGCATGCTACACGGCTTCCATGCATACGTCGGGAGGCGGGTATGCTGAGGCCCGTGACCATGCCCCGGGAGCGGCCGTGACGTCAGAGCAGGACCGGGGCCTCCTTACGTTTGTCGCGGGCCGCATGCGGCGCATCCCCACGTTCTCCCCCTGGATCGGGCTCGCCATCGTGGCGGGGGCGGCGCTGGGGGTGCTCGTGATGCTGGCGATCCTCGTGAATCCCCTCACATCGGTGCTCGCGGGGGCGATCGTGGCGGCGCTGGGGGTGGCGATGGCGGGCGGGGTGGCGCGGGGGCGGCGGCTTCCTTCGGAAATGCTGTTCTATGCGGCGCTGGCGCTCATCCCGCTCTTCATCGCGCTGGCGCTGATCGTCGCCGTTACCTGATTTCGCGCGCTGCCAGCGACCTGAGGGTTATCGAGGGGCGGGGGCGCTGGCGGCGAGGAGGCGTTCGGCCTCGCGCAGGTCGGCGGGGGTGTCGATGTCGTACCAGAAGCGGCCGCTGACATCGACGGCGCCGAGGCGACGGTCGCGCACGAGCACGGCCATGACGTCGCTGAGGCTACAGTCCCCGGGGGCGGCGTCGACGGCTTCCCAGACGGCGGGGGAACAGATGAAGGCGCCGGCGTCGAGCGCGTCCCAGGCGGCAAGCGACTTCCCGATCGCGGTCACGAGGCCGGCGGCGTCAAGGGCGAGCCTCGTCGCTTCTTCGACATAGGCGGCGGGGCGAACCGAACGGTCAGCGGCGACGCGGCAGGTGTCGGCGGGGGGATCGCTGGCGGCGGAGTCGAGGAGGACGCGGATGAGATCGCGGGAGAAGACGTGATCGCACATGACGAGGAGGAAGGGCGCGTCGGCGCACCAGGCGCGCGCGGCGGCAAGGGAGTATGAGGCGCCGCGGCGATAGCGGGGATTGGAAGCAAACTCGACGGGAAGGCGGGCCCACTCCTGCGCTCCCTGACGGACGGCCTGTTCACGATGGCCGGTGACAACGAGGGCGCGGTCGAGGTCGGCTCCGGCGAGGGCGTCGAGGGTGTGGCCGATGAGGGGCTTGCCCGCGAGGGGAATGAGCGGCTTGGGGAGATCGGGGGCGGATTCGTTCAGACGCTGGCCAAGGCCCGCCGCGAGGACAACTGCCTTCATGCTCGCTCCGGCGGGCGTCCAGCCCGTGGGATGGTCTGATCCTAGCCGATTACGGATGACGGGGCTTGATAGGAAGGCCTACCTGCTATACTTTGTCACGGCTAACTTCGGGAGTGAGGCGGAGATTGAGCGCTCTTGCACAACTCACGCGCGGACGGCTGGGGACGGCGTCGCCGCCGCCAGCGGGCGCGACAGGCGACCTCGTCACAAAGCGTCTCTCCTTTTCCTATGGCGAGGCGTGCGTCGTGGACGATGTATCGCTGACGGCGCCAGCGGGAACGATTACGGCGCTGCTTGGCCCCAGTGGCTGCGGCAAGACGACGCTGCTGCGGCTGATCGCGGGGCTTGAACGCCCGCGGGCGGGGTCCATCCACGCGGGGGCCCGAACCTTGAGCACGCCCGAGCGGGTGACGCCGCCGGAGAAGCGACGCATCGGGATGATCTTCCAGGAGGGGGCGCTGTTCCCGCACCTGAGCGTGGCGGAGAACGTGGCCTTTGGGCTGCCGCGGGGGGCGGAACGCGCGCAGGCGGTCGAGTCCGCGCTCGACCTGGTGGGGCTTGCGGGCCTGGGCGAACGGTCGCCGTCCTCGCTGTCGGGCGGCCAGCGCCAGCGGGTGGCGCTGGCGCGGGCGCTGGCGCCGGGGCCGGACATGCTGCTGCTGGATGAGCCGTTCGCGAATCTTGACCCGGCGCTGCGCATCGAACTGCGCACGGAGGTGGCGGCGTTGCTGCGGCGGCTGGGGATCACCAGCGTGTTCGTGACCCACGATCAGCAGGAAGCGTTTGTGCTGGGAGCCCAGGTGGCGGTGATGCGGGAGGGGCGCGTGCTGCAGAGCGCGGTGCCGGGCGAGCTGTACGGCAATCCCGCGAACCGCTGGGTGGCGCGCTTCGTGGGGGAGGCCAACATCGTGCCGGGGAAGGGAGGGGCGGAGACGGCGGAGACGCTGATCGGAGCCGTTCCCGTGGCGGAGGCGGCGCCGGCCAGCTGCGATGTCCTGCTGCGCCCCGAACACCTGGCGCTTGGCGCCGGGGAGGCGTGGGAGATCGAGCGCATTGAGTTCTATGGCCACGACACGCTCTACGTGGTGCGCGGGGAAGCGGGGGAGGAACTGTTGGTGCGGGCGGCGGGCGCGCCCTGCTTCGTCAGCGGCCAGCGGGCGTCCGTGCGCTACGCGGGACCGCCAACGGTCGCGTTCGAAGCGCAGGGCGCCCTGTGCGGCGCGCCTCAACCCTGATCGCCGCCGCCAGACGGACGGGGGGCCTGCGGGGGCCGTTGTGGCTGTGGGCCGCGGCGCTGATCATCGCGGTCCTGTTCGCGGTCCCGCTCGGCTATCTCGTGATTCGCACGATCACCGAGGGGGGCGACACGCTCGACGTCCTCTTCTCCCGCGAAACGCTCAGGCCGCTGGTGAACACGCTCGCGCTGGCCGTGGCGGTTTCGGCGGCGACGGCGGCGGTGGGGACGCTGCTGGCGTGGTTGACGATGCGCACGGACCTGCCCCTGCGGGGAGTCTGGCGGGTGATCTGTCCGCTGCCGCTGGCGCTGCCTTCGTTCGTGGCGGGGGCGGCGCTGTTGGCGGCGGTCTCGGATGGCGGCCTCGTGGAAGAGGCGCTGAGGCCGCTGGGGCTTGGCTCGCCCGGGCGGCTCGACGGATTCTGGGGTTCGTTCGCGGTGCTGACGGCGGTTTCATATCCGTATGTGTACCTGCCCGCGGCGGCGCGCATCGGGGGGCTGCCGCCAGCGCTCGAAGAGGCCTCGCGGGTGCTCGGCAAGGGGGGGCCGGGAACCTTCCGGCGGGTGGTCTGGCCGCAGCTGCGCCACGCTGTGCAGGCGGGCGCGCTGCTGGTCTTCCTGTACGTGGTGAGCGACTTCGGCGTGGTGAAGCTGATGAACTACGAGACGCTTTCCACAAACATCTTCGTGAACCGCCTCTATAACGCGCCGATGGCGTTCTCGCTGGGGCTGATTCTGGCGCTGGCGGCGCTGGCGGTGGCGGGCCTCGAACGGGCGTCGGCCAACCGCTCGCTGGCGCGGCTCGCGCCGGGCGGGGCGCGGGGACGGCGCGTCAGGCTGGGATGGTGGAAGGGGCCGGCGATACTGGCGGCGGTCATCACCGTGGGGTCGGGGCTGATCGCGCCGCTGGGAGTGCTGGCCTGGTGGGGCCTTCGGGGGCTGGCGGGGCAGGGAACCGGTTTCGACCGGACAAGCGTGGACCTGGGCGCGCTGGCGGACCCAGCCCTGAACACCGTGTACGCGGCGGTGGCGGCGGCGGCGGTCGCAGTGGTCGTGGTCCTGCCCCTGGCCTACCTGACGACGCGCTACGGCGGGCGGGCGGCGGGGACGCTGCACGCGATCGTGGCGGGGAGCTTCGCGGTTCCGGGGCTGCTGATTGCGCTGGCGGTGGTGTTCATGGCGCTGAAGACGCCCGGGCTGGGCTTCCTCTACCTGTCCTTGCCGCTGCTGGTGTTCGCCTATGTGGTCCACTTCGGCGTGCAGGCGTTGCGCAGCGCGGAAGTGGGCGTGGCGACGGTCGACCGGCGGCTGGAGGAGGCGGCGCAGGCGCTGGGCGCGGGACGGTGGCGGCGCTTCGTGCGGATCGAGGCGCCCTTGATGGCGCCGGCGCTGGCGGCGGGCGGGGGACTGGTGCTGCTCTCGACGATGAAGGAGCTGCCGGCCACGCTGCTGGCCGCGCCCGTGGGCTTCGAAACGCTGGCGACGCGCATCTGGAACGCGGAGGAGGAGGGGTTCCTCGCGGACATGGGCGTGGCCAGCGTCGCGCTGGTGGCGGTCTCCGCTGTGCTGACGTGGCTGCTCGTGATCCGCAACTCAGAGCATCTGCGCCGGGGGGCGTAGCGCTGTCAGGGGCCGTCAGGGGCGGCGCGCGATCACGTTCTCGCTGAACCAGGCGATGTCGTCGAAATCCGAGGAGGAGACGGCGATCTCCTCGACGCCGAGCGCGTCGAAGGCGGCGACCTGCTCGGTCATGTGGTCGCCATCGCCGAAGAAGACGCCGCTGTGGTTCCAGCGGGTGACCAGTTCGGAGCGGCCCCAGCCACGCGCCATGCGGGCGATGCCGTCCGCGATCCGGTCAGCGGCCTCGCGGGACTGGCCGCGGGCGAGAATGACATCGCAGGTGAGGGCGAGGGTGGCGTGGTCGCGCCCGATATCGGCGCAGGCGTCGCGCGCGTGTTCGGCGAGCTCGCGCACCTGGGCGGGGCCGAGCTGCCAGGTGTTGATGGCGTCGGCCTGGCGGGCCGCGAGCCGCAGGAGGGCGCCGCGCCGGTTAAGGCCGATCACGATGGGCGGGTGGGGCTTCTGGACGGGCTTGGGGGAGAAGGCGGCGCCTCCTTTCAGGCGGTAGCGCTTGCCCTCGAACTCGGTCGTGTCCTGCGTCCAGAACGACTTCAGGAGTTGAATGCCCTCATCGAGCTGTTCGACACGGCCGGGGAAATCGAGCATCTCGAAGCCGTAGGGCTCGAAGTCGGCGCGCTCGTAGGCGACGCCGATGCCGAGGACGGCGCGCCCGCCGGAGAGCGTGTCGACGGTCGCGACCTGTTTGGCGAGCCGCAGGGGATGGTGGAAGGGCATGCCCGTGACATGCGTGCCGAGGCGCAGGTTTTCCGTGCGGGCGGCCACCCAGCCGAGACAGGTCCAGGGGTCGGGGGCGTCGAAGGAGGGGTGGTCGACCACGTAGAGCGCGTCGAAGCCGAGAGCGTCGAGCTCCTCGATTCTGCCGTCGAGGGCGGCGGGGGCGGTGGCGACGAGGCCAAACTTCACGGCGAGGAGGTTCCCGCAGAGGAGTTCCCCGGGGGCTGACCGGCGAGGATTTCGAGGTCATCAACCTTGCCGAACATGTAGGGCAGGAACGATTCGCCGGGGACGCGGGTGAGGATTTCGCCGTGGGTGTAGGTATCGCCTTCGCTGTAGTTGACGGACAGCATCTCGCGAATGGGGATGTCGGCGACGGGGTCATGGGGGGACTCGCGCAGGAGCACTTCACCCGCAAGGCGCTCGACCAGCCGCGTGCGTCCGGTGTGGCGCACGCGCACGAGGACGGGATCGTTATCGAAGCCGCGTCCATCGGGGGCGGGCATGAACTTGAAGTAGAAGCGCGAGGTCTCGGGCGATTCGCCGGGATCGAGGCGCTCGACGACGCGTCCGCGCACCTCGATGTAGACGCGTCCGTAGCGCTCGATCGCGCCGGTGATCTCGTCGCCGTCGCGGCGGACGTGGATGTTGGCGACCTTCTTGGGCTCGCCGTAGAGCTCACGTCCGAAGATGACGGCGCTATCGGTCGACATGGGCATGGTGAGGGGGTAGTCGCCGATGATGTCCTCGTAGCGGCAGCGGAGGTTGAGGCCGCCGGCGCCGAAGGGCTGGAGCGTATTGCTGAGCCCGATATGGGAGACGCTGACGGAGACGATGGGCTCGCTGGCGGGTTCGAGGGGCGGGGGGAGAAGGGCGGCGACCACATCGGGATCGGTGCGGAAGCTGGCGGCGACGCCGCGGAACTGCTCGAAGGCGGGGGCGGCGTAGAGCTTCTGGAGGCGGCGGACCTCCTCGAGGGTCTTCACGTAGCGGAGCGGCATCGGAGCCTCCTGCGGGGGATTTGGCGGCGGGGGGTCAGTCCATGCGGCTGCCGCCGTCGACGTTGAGCGCCTGACCGGTCATGTAGGACGAGTCATCGGAGGCGAGGAAGGCAACGACGGCGGCCTGTTCCTCGACGGTGGCCTGACGGCCCATGAGGAGGGCGCGCCTGATGGCGGCCTTGGAGGAGCCCGGCTCGGCGACGGCGACTTCATCGTAGCGGCCGAAAGTGCCGTCCATCATGTCGGTATCAGTGGAGCCCGGGCAGACGATGTTGACGCGGATGTTGTGCTTCGCGAGTTCGAGGGCGAGCTGCTGAGTGAGGCCGTGCATGGCCCACTTGGTGGCGCAGTAGGCGCCGTAGTTGGGGATGCCGATGCGGCCAGCGGTGGAGGAGATGTTGATGATGCTGCCGCGGCCGCCCTTCACCATCTCCCGCCCGACGGCGCGGATGGCGTGGTAGAGGCCATGGAGGTTGACGTCGACGGTCTCGTACCAGTTCTCGTCGGTCATGTCGAGGATGGGAGCGGCGCCGGCTTCGCTGGGGAGGGCAGCGTTGTTCACGAGGATATCGATGCGGCCGAATTCGGCGATGGCGGCGCTGACTGCGCGCTGGAGGTCGTCCTTGCTGGTGACGTCGCAGTCGATGGCGAGGGCGCGACGGCCCATGGCGCGGACCTCTTCGGCGACGCTCTCGACGCCCTTCCAGCCCATCTCCTGTTCGTGCGGGGGGTAGGTGGCGGGGTCGCGGCGGCGCGCGGTGACGACGACATCGGCGCCCTCTTCGGCGAGGCGGCGCACGATGGCGCGGCCGATGCCGCGATACCGTCCGGCGCCGGTTACGAGCGCGACGCGATCATCGAGTCTGCCCATGACGCGGTCCTAGGCGCCGGTGATGGCGCCGAGATCCTCCCACTTCATGGCGCGGCGGGCGTTCCAGTGGGCGACCCAGCTCTCGACGATTCCCTGGGGTCCATGGTGGTAGTCGACCTCGAGGGTGACCTCGCCGGCGTCGTTGAATTCGAGGCGGGACATGCCCTCGAAGGAGCGCCATTTGCCGTAGTTTTCGTCATCCTCGTCCATGATCTGGGAGTAGGCCATCCAGAGGATGGCGACGCCGCGGTGGCCTTCGGCGACGTACACCTCCTCGACGGGGACGCGGAGGGTGATGCCGACCTTGCGGCTGGCCCAGAACTGGCGGATTTCTTCCTTGCCGCGGAGGGCGCCCTCGTGGTTGACGATGTCACGCATGACGGCGTCATCGGCGAACCACTGATCAGGGCCGTAGGGGTCGCCGCTGCTCCAGCCGCCCTCCTCGAAGAGTTTGCGTCCGGTCTCGATGTCGTTGGGTCCGACGGGCATGGGGCGCCTCCCTTGTGCGTGTGCGCGAATCATACCCAGACAGGAGGGGGGACAGGGAAGCGGGGGGCTTCAGGCGCCTTCCTCGACGAGTTTGCGCGCGGTCTCGATGTCGCCGGGGCTTGAGGGCATGGCCACACCTCCGGTAGAGCGGGGCATGATAGCGAGCGTGCGGGGAACCTGTCCCGACGGCCAACTGACCCCACCCGGCCAGCCGCCATGAACGACGAAGGCGGCTGGCCGGGGAACGCCCCCAGGCAGCCGCCTTGCCGTATTCGGTGACGGGCTAGTTGGCGTCATCGTCCGTGATCGTGCCGGTGACGAAGAGGCGTTTCGCTCCGCCCGTGAACCTCACGAGCCCGTCATCGGTCCGCAGGTTGTTCAGCCGCAGGCTCAACGTTTCGTCACCCTCGACGACGGCGTCGCCAAGAATCACGACCGTCACTGTCTGCGTCAGCGCCGCGCCCGTGGCGCCCGCTGCGAACACGACGTCGCGGTTCGTGAACTGGATGAAGTCGCGGCCCTCGCCCGCGGTTCCCTTGGCCGTTGGCGTCGTCGCCAGCGTCGCCTTGATCCCGGCGCCTCGCACCGTCGCGCGGATTTGGACATCGTGGCTCGGAGTGGCGCTCAGCGTGATCGTGAACGTCAACTCCGTTCGGTCGCCTTCGGCGCCCTCGGCCACGGTTGTGTTCGATACCGAGATCACGCGCGGCGTCTTGCCCTCGTCGTCATCGCTGATCGTGCCCGTCGCTTCCAGGCTCGTCTCGCCTCCCGCGAAGGACACATTCGTGGCCTCCGTCCGCAGGTTGTTCAGCCGCAAGATCAACGTCTCGTCGGCCTCGTCGAGCTCGTCGCCGTAAACGACTACCGTCACCGTCTTCGTCAGCGCCGCGCCCGTGGCGCCCGCTTCGAACACGAGGTTGCGGCCCGTGAACTGGAAGAAGTCGCGGCCGTAGCCCGTTCCACTCGCCGTCGGAGGCGTGCGGCCCGGCGCCGTCGCCATGCCCACGCCTCGCGACGTCGCGCGAATCTCCACCTTGTGGCTGGGACTGCCGCTCAGCGTGACCGTGAAGTTCATCGCCGTTGTGCCGCTGTTCCCTTCCGTCACAGTCACATCCGACACCGAGAGCGTCAGATTCTCTACTGTCGTGAAATATGCTGATACACCGTTACTCTGCCCACTGCAGTTGTTACCGAGAGCATTCACTTGAACCAGGTACGCTGTACCAGGAGTCAATCCATTGATTGTCCAGCTCAGCGGCGCCGGTAGAGAAATCGTTGTGTGCTTGAGCAATTGGCCTGTGTTTGCATTTGCGGCAAGTCGGGCGACGTACCCGGTGGCCGGACAGTCGCCTGTCCCCGCCTCCCACTTAATCGTAGCTCCCGTCCCGGTAACGCCGCTGACCTGCACGTTCGCCGGAGGAGCCGGCGGTCCTGTCTGTGGCGTCGGGGTTGGGGTTGGGGTTGGCGGCGTGGTGGGGGTTGGGGTTGGCGGCGTGGTAGGGACAGTGGCGAAGCTCTTCTCCACCCATTCGGAGCTCAAGTCACAGAATTCGCTGAAAGCGGAGATAGAGGCCGTGTACTTTGTCCCCGGAGTCAATTTCCCGGCGCGCACGGTTGTCCCGGTAACCGAATCCTCCCAAGAAATCTCCCTGCGGGTATCATTGACTTCGACATCGTACCAACTCGTCGGACAGTCGCCGGGCGCGCTCGCGGTCCAGGTAAGGGTGGCGCCAGTTTTCGTGACATCGGTGATGGTAAGGTTTGTGGGCTCATTCGGCTCCGCCCCCGGGGGCGGCGACGGCGGGGGCGGCGGGGGCGGGGGCGGGGGCTTGGTGGCGCCGGACGGTAGCGTGGTGAAGGTCTTCTGCACGACAGCGGAGATCACCCTTCCGCACCAGGCATACATACCGAAGGTGTACGTCGTCTCGGCGGTCATTCCGGTGAAGGTATGCGTCCTTCCGCTGCCCAGAATGCTCGCGTGGTGGTCCGTCAGGCTGATGGTGAACCACCTGGGCGTACACGAATTCGGCGGCCAGTCCCACGTAACCTTCGCCCCCGAGTCGGTAATGGAGCTAACAACTACATTCGTTGGACTCGGCGTCGTTGACTGGCCCTCTGCGGTATTCGAGAGCGAGGCCAAGCCAACGAGCCCCGCTACCAGACCCGCTACAACCAGCAATCCCCAGAGAGGGAGCCGCCTCCGCTTGTCTTTCATGACGTCAATGGGAACGTTCTTTTTCAAGCCAAAGACCCGCTTTCGGGTGTCAGGAAGAATTCTGCGACGAGACATAAACTTCGGGGGGGGGGGGGGGAGGCTTTGCGTCTTCATCTGGTCACTCCTCATGCATGGAGAGTTCATAGATTCGTATCGTAAAGAGTGTCGCTGGCTATGGTCAACGCTACCTTCAGGGGCAATTGCATCCGAAGTCCCGGGGGCTCGGCTCGCCGCCGCCGATGGCGGGGACGAACTGGATCTCAGTGGTCTCGGCGACGGGCTGGAGCAGGCCGAGATGGTTTGTCTCGCCGTCGATGGCGGCCATGATCTCGGGGATGAGGGCGCCGTCTTCGTCGAGGAGACGCTCCTTTATGCCCGGGTAGCGCTCGTCGAGGGCGTTGATGACCTGGCGCAGGTTGCGTCCGGGCGCCTCCACGGTACGGGCGCCGCCGGTGAGGCCCTCGAGCAGCGATGGGATGAAGACGGTCGCCATGAGTCCGTCTGCTCGCTAGCCCTCCGGGGGCGGCGCCCCCAGCGCTTCGAGGACGGCGCCGGGCGCCATCGGCAGATGCGTCAGGCGCACGCCGGTGGCGTCGTGGATGGCGTTGGCGATGGCGGCCATGGGGGGAACGATGGGTACCTCGCCCACGCCGCGGATGCCGTAGGGATGGCCGGGGTTGGGCACCTCGATGATCTGCGTGTCGATCATGGGGAGGTCGAGGCTGGTGGGCATGCGGTAGTCGAGGAAGCTGGAGTTCGACATGGTGCCGTCCTCCTGCCAGACGTACTCCTCGTTGAGGGCCCAGCCAATGCCCTGGACGGCGCCGCCCTGCATCTGTCCCTCGACGTAGTCGGGGTGGATGGCGGTGCCGGCGTCCTGAATGCAGGTGAAGCGGAGGATGTCGACCTTGCCCGTCTCGGGGTCGACCTCGACATCGACGATGTTGCCGGCGAAGGCGGGGCCGACGCGCGTGGGGTTGGAGCTGGCGGAGGCGCTGATGGGTCCGCCTGTACGGAGGTTCCTGGCGGCGACCTCCTGCCAGCTGATGCGCTTGTCGCCAGCGGAGAAGACGCCGGCTTCGAAGGCGACGTCGTCGGGGTCTTCGACTTCGAGGAGGATGGCGGCGCGCTCGGTCATCTGGCGCTTCACGTCTTCGGAAGCGGTGATGGTCGCGATGCCGGTGGAGAAGGCGGTGCGGCTGCCGCCGGTCACGCCCGTCCAGCCGATGGAGTCGGTATCGCCGACGGTGGGCTGCACGTCTTCGGCGCGGAGGCCGAGCGCCTCGGCGGCCTGCATGGCGAGGACGGGGCGCATGCCGCCGATATCGACTGAGCCGGTGACGAGCGCGATCGAGCCATCGGCGTTGACGGTGACGGTCGCGGAAGACTGGTTGCCGCCGTTGAACCAGAAGCCCATGGCGACGCCGCGGCCACGGTTGGGGCCCTCGATGGGGGCGGAGTAATGGGGGTGGTTGACGATGGCCTCCTCGACCTCGACGCAGCCGATGACGGGGAAGGGCATGCCGTTGGGCATGCGATCGCCTTCCTTCGTCGCGTTCCTGAGGCGGAAGGTCATGGATTCCATGCCGAGCTTTTCGGCGAGTTCGTCGATGACGCTCTCGACGGCGAAGGCGGCCTGGGGCGAGCCCGGGGCGCGGTAGGCGCCGACCTTGGGCTTGTTGACGACGACGTCGTAGCCATCGACGAGGAGGTGTTCGATGTCGTAGGGGGCGAGGGCGGTGGAGGCGCCGGCGCCGACGGGGGAGCCGGGGAAGGCGCCGGCTTCGTAGGCCATCCAGAGCTCGGCGGCGCGGATATCGCCGTCGCTGGTGGCGCCGATGCGAGCGCGGATGGCGGTGGCGGAGGTGGGGCCGGAGGCCTCGAAGACCTCGGTGCGGCTCATGGTGACCTTCACGGGCTGGCCGCTTTTCTTCGAGAGGAGGGCGGCCACGGGGTCGACATGCACGTAGGTCTTGGCGCCGAAGCCGCCGCCGATCTCCATGGGGATGACGGTGACCTTGCCCTCGGGGAGGCCGAGGATGGCGGCCGCCTGACCGCGAATGCCAAAGGCGCCCTGCGTGCTGGTCCAGATGGTGACGTGGCCATCGGCGGACCAGCGGGCGGTGGAGGTGTGGGGCTCGATGTAGCCCTGGTGAACGGTGCTGGTGGTGAACTCGCGCTCGACGATGACATCGCAGGCGGCGAAGCCTTCTTCGAGATCGCCGCGCTTGAACTGGAGGTGGCTGGCGATGTTGCTGTGGACGCCGGTGTCATCGCCGCGGGTGAAGCGCTCGGCGATGGAGCGGGTGGTCATGGCCTCGTGGAGGAGGGGGGCGTCCTCGCGCATGGCGTCAAGGGCGTTGAGGACGACAGGGAGGGGCTCGTACTCGACGTCGATGAGGTCGAGGGCTTCTTCGGCCACGTGGGGGTTGAGGGCGGCGACGGCGGCGATGGCGTGGCCCTTGTAGAGGGCCTTTTCCTGGGCGAGGCAGTTTTCCGCGAGCAGGCGGGCGTTCCCCATGGTCTCGCCGAAGTCGATCATCATGTCCTGCGCGATGGGGACGTCGGCGCCGGTGACGACGGCTTTCACGTCGGGAAGGGCCTCGGCCTTGCTGGTATCGATGGAGACGATGCGGGCGTGGCCGTGGGGGCTGCGCAGGATCTTGCCGTGCAGCGTGCCGGGCGGGTTGATATCGGCGCCGTAGCGGGCGCGTCCGGTCACCTTGTCGACGCCATCATGGCGGATGGGGCGGCTTCCGATCACCTTGTAGCCGGCCTTGGGCTGGCTGCGATCCTCGATTGTCGTCATGCGTTGGGCCTCCCCTGGAGTGTCAGTCCGTAAGCCTACCCGATCAGCGTGTGATCCCCGAACAAGTCGCGGGGGGTGACCGTCAGCGGCGGAACCCGCACAATAGCGTGGTGATAAAGGTAAAGAAACGGAAAAGGGCTTGGCTGGCAGGATTGGCGCTCGCGGTCTGTGTCGCGCTTGCGGCCTGTGGCGGCGACGGCGACGCCAGCAACGGCGATGCGAACAGGAACGGGAACGGGAGCGAGCCGCCTGATGTGGCGGCGCTGCTCGACACGGCGGTGCAGCAGTTCGCGGAGGTGAAGAGCGCCCACTTCGCGCTCGACTTCGACGGCGGTTCGTCTCCGCTGGAGCAGCTTTCTATCGACATGGAGGCGATCGAGGGCGACGTCATCGTTCCTGACAGGCTGCGGGCGGAGGTGCAGGCGAAGGCGAGCCAGCTGGGGGGCATGAACGTCACGGTGGAGATTGTGGGCGTCGGCGCGGATGCGTGGGTGACGAACCCCTTCGACCGCACGATCTGGCTGCCGCTGGAGGGCGGCAATCCGCTGAACGGGCTGTTCAACCCAACGGACGGGGTCGCGGCCGTCATCCGGGGGACGGCGGATCCGGCGGTGAGGGGCGAGGACGAGCTCGAGGGGATGGCGATGTGGATGGTGGAGGGGACGATCGATTCAGGCGATCTGACGGCCTTCCTGCCGACCGCCGAAGCGGGGCATGCGGTGACGGGGACGATCTGGATCGGGAAGGCGGACAACGTCATCTACCGTATCCACCTGCGGGGACGGCTGGCGACGGTGGAGCCAGCGGATATCTTGCGACGGCTGAACTTCTCCAACTTCGATAACGTGGACCCGATCGAGCCGCCGTGACGGTAGCGGGGAGCGCGGCGGCCGTGGCTCGATCAGCCTGGCCGGTGGTGATCGCGCTCGGGCTCGGGGTCTTCATCGGCGGCTTCGACCAGACGTTCGTGGTACCCGTCCTGACGGAGATACTGGCCGATCTGGACGTGGCCGTGGACGAACTCGAACAGACCTCGTGGATCCTGAATGGGTACCTGCTGGGGTACACGGTGGCGCTGCCGCTGATGGGACGGCTGGCGGACGTGCACGGGCACTACCGCATCTTCGTCATCGGGATGCTCATCTTCATGGGCGGGTCCGTGCTCGTCGCGTTTGCGCCCACGCTCACGCTGCTCACGATCGCGCGGGCGGTGACGGCGCTGGGGGGCGGGGCGCTGGTGCCGGTGGGGCTGGCGATCGCAGCGCACGCGCTGCCGCGCTCCCAACGCACGATGGGCCTCGGCGCGATCTCAACGCTGGACGACGCGTCGAGCCTGGCGGGGCCGCTGTGGGGCACGCTCATCGGGGTCTGGCTTGGCTGGCGGGGGCTGTTCTGGATGAACCTGGTCCTCGCCCTGCCGATCCTGATTCTCGTGCTCGCGCTGGCGCGACGCGCTTCGGCGCCGCCGCGATCGAACGAGCCCGTGGACTGGCAGGGGGGGTTGCTGCTTTCGCTGGCGCTGGGGGCGCTGACGTTCGCGATCGCGGGGGCGGGGGAGAGCCTGCGCGCACTCTGGGCGATCGTCGCGCTCTACGGAGCGGCGGCGGTCTTCACGGCGCTGTTCGTCTGGCGGCAGCTGCGGGTCGAGGCTCCGCTCATCGACATTCGCATGTTCCGCATCCGGCGCGTGACGGTCGCCAACATCGTCTTCCTGCTGGAGGGGATGGCGCTGATTACGGCGCTCGTGAACGTGCCGCTGCTGGCGCAGGTGGTATGGGAGATGGAGGGCGCCGGGCCCGGGCTGATGCTGGGGCGAATGGTGCTGTTCATGGCAATCGGGGGGATCGCGGGGGGCGCGCTGGCGACGATCGCGGGGTACCGGCTGACCACGCTGGCGAGCTTCGTGATCGCGGCGGCGGGGCTCTTTGCGATGGCGAACTGGGCCGCTGAGCCAAGCCAGATCGCGCTTTGGGTCGCGCTGGGGCTGGCGGGGCTCGGCTTTACCCTCGCCGACGCTTCTCTCTATGCGACCATCATGGAGGGGGTGGAAGTGGGGCGGCGGGCCTCGGCGACGGCCGTGCTTCAGGTTTCCCAGACGCTGGGCATGGTTGTGGGCGTGGCGTTGCTGGGATCGGAAGCGCTGGGGCGCTTTGACCAGCGCGCGAGCGCGCTGTTCTCGCAAAACCTGTTCGAGATCACGACGGCGGAAGTGGCCGAGGTCGTCCACCGGACGATGACCGAGACGTTCTTTGTGGCGGCTGCGCTGATGGCGGGGGCGGCCGTCCTCACGCTGGGTCTTGGGGACGGGGGCGGACGGCGGCTCTGGCGGCGGGGCCGGAGCGACAAGGCGGCGGCGACAGCGCGGGACGAGACCTGACGCCTCGACCGTCGGAGCGGCGCCCGCTAGTCGGTGAAGACGCCTCCGTGGGGGTGGAGGAGGGCGCCGGTGTAGAAGCTGGAGTCCTCGCAAGCGAGGAAGAGGGCGGTTTTGGCGACCTCTTCGGGGGCGCCCATGCGACGCATGGGGGTAAGGCCCATGGCCCAGGAGCCGCCCAGCTCGCTCTCGCTCAACCCCGCCGTCATGCGCGTCTCGATGAATCCTGGGCCGATGGCGTTGACGCGGATGCGGTGGGAGGCGAGTTCCATCGCGAGGACCTTGGTCAGCATCCATACGCCCGCCTTGGAGACGCAGTAGGGGGCGACCCCCATCTGGGGAACCTTGGCCATGATGGAGGCGATGTTGATGATGGCGCCGCCGTTTCCGGCCTCGATCATGCGTCGGGCGACGGCGCGATCGGTGAGCATGACGCCGGTGAGGTTGATGTCGAGCACCTTTTGCCAGGCTTCGAGCGGGGCGTTGACGAGGAAGGATTCGAAGTCGCCGACAGAGGAGGCGGGGGATGGCTGGCGGTCCAGGTAGCGCCAGTTGCTGACGCCGGCGGCGGCCACGAGGATGTCGATGGCGCCGAACTGTTCGATGGCGGCGGCGGCGAGGGCCTCGCAGGCGTCCTCATCGCTGGTATCCGTGCGGACGAAGATCGCCTTGCGGCCGCGTTTCTCGACCGAGGCGACGCCGCGGGCGCCGTCCTGGAGGTCGGCGATGACGATATCGGCGCCCTCGTCGGCGAAGAGCTTGGCGGTCGAGCGGCCAATGCCGCTGGCGCCGCCGGTAATGACCGCTACCTTGCCCTTGAGTTTGCCTGCCATCGGGGAGCCTCCTCGCACGGGGATGGCGGGACTATAGGGGACGGGGAGCGGGGCGGCACTGGCGTTCCCCTGTAGGATGCCGGGATGACCGAGCAGACACGGAGCGTCGCCCGCGCGCCCGCGCGCCCCGCCTCCCGCCCATCGCTGCCCACGCTGGAGACGTTCTCGGCCTTCAAGTCGCGGCCCTTCACCTACCTCTGGATCAACACGATGAGCTTCGCGCTCGTGCAGGCGACGCAGCGGTTTGCGTTTGTGTGGTTGGTGATCGAGGCGGTGGATATCGGGGGGCTGGGGAAGGGGCCGGCGTGGTCGGGGGCGGTGTTCTTCGCGCTTGGGATTCCGGTGCTGTTCGTGACGATTCCGGCGGGGGTGCTGGCGGATCGCATGAACCGCCGCTGGCTGGTGCTGGGGAGCCAGCTGATCGCGGTGGGGGTCACGGCGGCGGCGGGGGCAATCATCCTCGCGGGGGCGATGACCACGCTGATCGCGCTGCTGCTGGCGGCGGGGGTGGGGGCGACGATCGCGGTGGGGCTGCCGGTGCGGAACGCGATCGTGCCGACAGTGGTCGACCGCGACACGCTCCTGAAGGCGATCGTGATGATGAGCATGGCGATGAACATCTCGCAGATCGCGGGGCCCGGGCTGGGCGGGATCGCGATTGGCCAGTGGGGCATCGGGGGCGCGTTCATCGCGCAGGGGGTCGTGCTGCTCATCGGGACGCTGGCGCTGATCCCGCTGCGGGTTCCGCAGGTTCGCAAGACGGAGGAGCACCAACAGCCGCTGCAAGAGCTGAAGGAAGGGTTGCGTTTTGTGTGGGGCCACCGCGGGATCCGCACGCTGATCCTGCTGCTGGCGGGGACGGGCGTGTTCATGATCGGGCCGTTCGGGACGCTGTTGCCCCAGATCGCGAAGGATGAGCTGGGGCGGGGGCCTGAGGCGGCGGGGCTGCTGTTCACCTTTATGGGCGCGGGCATGATGGTCAGTTCGCTCGCCATCGCCTCGCTGCCGAACCTGAAGAACAAGGGGGGCTGGTTCATCGGGTCATTGATGATGGCGGGCATGATCCTGCCCGCCCTGGGGCTCTCGCCGTGGTATGCGCTCACGGCCACGGTGATGTTCATCGGCGGGATGGGCGGCGGGATTTTCATGAACCTGAACCAGGTGCTGGTGCAGGCGAATACGGCGCCGGAGATGATGGGCCGCGTGGTAGGCGTCCACACGCTCGCGTTTCAGGGGCTGGGGCCGTTTGGCGGGCTGCTGGCGGGGATGATGGCGGCGGTGATGGGGGCGCCGCTCTGGATGGCGATCAGCGGGGCGATCCTGTTCACCTTCACCACGACGGCGCTGCTGACGCAGCCGTCGCTGCGGAAGATGGAGTAGCGCGCGCCGCCCGCATCGCGCGGGGGCTTGGGCATTACGAGCAAATGACGCCGAGGCTGATGTAGAGCCCCGCGAAGATGAACGTGCCCAGCCAGCCCGTAAACAGGAGCCTGTCCTTCCACGTGCGCCCGCGCCACGTAAAGGCCCAGATCAACCAGTCCTTGCGCGTGCGGTCCCGGTACGGGGGAAGCCTGTAGTCGCTCATGCGGAGGGAGGCGGGCGCGGGGGCTAGCCGCCGCCATCCGTGGTCGCCTGCGCGCCGCCTTCCCAGGCGAGGCCGGGCTTGGGCGCGGGCTGGAAGCCGGGGATGTCCGCGGGCTCCCCGTCGGGGGACTCGGGCGGCGGCTCTTGCTTCTTCTGCAGGTCCGGGGGCGGCCACGGATCGTTCGGATCGCTTTCGAGCAGGCGCGTCAGTTCCTCGCCCTCGAGCGTCTCGACATCGAGGAGGACGGTGGCGAGCTTCTCGAGGACGTCGCGCTTGTCCCGCAGGATATCGCGCGCCCGTGACTGCGCTTCCTCGATGATGCGGCGCACTTCGTAGTCGATTTCCTCGGCGATCTTCTCGGAGTAGTTGCGCGTCTCCGAGATTTCGCGTCCGAGGAAGACCAGGTCGTCGCTGCGGCCGAAGGTGCGCGGGCCCAGGCGCTCGCTCATGCCCCAGCGGGTGATCATCGAGCGCGCGATGCGGGTCGCCTGCTCCAGATCGTTGGAGGGGCCGGTGGAGGCTTCGCCGAAGATGAGCTCCTCGGCGGCGTGCCCGCCAAGGGCGGTGCAGAGCTGGTCCCTGAACATGTCGCGGGTGCGGTAGTGCGTCTCTTCGTCGGGGAGGAAGCGGGTGTAGCCGCCGGCCATGCCGCGCGAGACGATGGTGACCTTGTGGGGCGGGTCATGCTTGTCGAGGAAATGGGCGATGACGGTGTGGCCGCCTTCGTGGTAGGCGGTGAGGCGCTTCTCGTGCTGGCTCATAACGCGGCTCTTGCGCTCGGGGCCCGCGATCACGCGGTCGACGGCCTCCTCGAACTCTTCCATCGCGATCGTCTTGCGGTTGCGGCGTGCGGCGAGGATGGCGGCTTCGTTCACGAGGTTCGCGAGGTCGGCGCCGCTGAATCCCGGCGTTGACTTGGCCAGGGTCGCGGGCTCGACGTCTTCGCTGATGGGCTTGCCCTTGAGGTGGACGCCGAGGATCGCCTCGCGGCCCTTGACGTCCGGTGAGTCGAGGACGACCTTGCGGTCGAAGCGCCCCGGGCGGAGCAGGGCCGGATCGAGGATGTCGGGGCGGTTTGTGGCGGCGACGACGATCACGTTTGTGCCGGTATCGAAGCCGTCCATCTCCACCAGGATCTGATTGAGGGTCTGCTCGCGCTCGTCGTGGCTGCCGCCGAGGCCGGCGCCGCGCTGGCGTCCGACGGCGTCGATCTCATCCACGAAGACGATGCAGGGAGCGTTCTTCTTGGCCTGCTCGAAGAGGTCGCGCACGCGGCTGGCGCCCACGCCCACGAACATTTCCACGAACTCGGAGCCCGAGATGCTGAAGAAGGGCACGCCCGCCTCGCCCGCGACGGCGCGCGAGAGGAGGGTCTTGCCGGTGCCGGGGGGGCCGACGAGGAGCACGCCCTTGGGGATGCGCGCGCCGAGGGCGGCGAACTTTTCGGGGTACTTCAGGAACTCGACGACCTCGACGAGCTCTTCCTTCGCCTCATCGGCGCCGGCCACATCCGTGAAGGTGACGGTGACCTTGGCGCCCGTGAAGAGGCGGGCGCGGCTCTTGCCGAAGCTCATCGCCTGCGAGTTCGAGCCCTGCGCCTGGCGCATGATGAGCAGCAGGAAGGCCCCGAACAGGAGGAAGGGGAAGAGGTTCAGGAGCAGTCCCAGCCAGCCGAAACCGCCGCTGTCCTTGAATTCGAGGTTGACGGTGTTCAGTTTGCCCTGCGAGGCCCCGCTGAGGGCGATGCCGCGGTCGCTGAGGAAGGTGGCGACGTCGGTGTTCTCGGCCACGCGGGACTTGCGCTGGACGCGCTCGCCCTGGAACAGATCGAAGTAAGTGGCATTGATATCACGCCCGTCGACCTCGACTGTCTCGATCTTGCCGGCCTCGATGTCCTGGACGATCTGGCCGAAGGAGACCTCTTCCCGTGAATCGCCGCCGGAGAAGAACGCGAAGCCGATCGCGATCGCGGCCACGACCACGAGGAGCCAGACGAAACCGTTGCGCATCCAGCGGGAGTACAACCAGAAACTCCGCGGCAAGCAGGCCGCTCCGCGTGGGCATGTTCGCCCTCGGGCTTCGAGTATAGCAGAGCGCCCCTGACTGGCTTGTAAAGGCCAGCGCCCCGTCAGACGCCTGCCGCGGGCGCGTCCCTTCGCGCCACTTCCGCTAGACTCCGCGCCATGAAACTTGCATTCGTCGGCGGGACCGGGCCCGAAGGTCTGGGGCTCGCCATCCGCTTTGCCGCTTCCGGTCACGACATCGCCATCGGCTCCCGCTCGACGGAGCGGGGCGAGGAGGGCGCCGTCAAAGTCGCTGGGGCCGTCCCCGGGGCCAGCGTCAGCGGAGGGGAGAACGCGAGCGCCGCGGCGGGCGCGGACGTCGTCTTCCTGACCTTTCCCTACAGCGGTCAGGCGCCCACGCTCGAAGCCATCGGCGGGGCGCTCGACGGCGCCATCGTCTGCGACGTGGTCGCCCCGCTGGAGTTCGTCCGCGGGAAGGGCGCGGTGGCGCTCGACGTGGCCGGCGGCAGCGCAGCCGAGGAGGCCGCCGCCGCGCTCCCCAACGCCCGCGTCGTCTCCGCCTTCCAGAATATGAGCGCGGAGAAGCTGATGGAGCTCGACACGCCCATCGAGGCGGACGTGCTGGTGTGTGGCGACGACGAGGAGGCGAAGGCGGTCGTCATCGGCCTCGCCAACGAAATCGCGGGGGTGCGCGGGGTGGATGGCGGGGCGCTCGCCAACAGCCGCTACGTGGAGATGCTGACCTCGCTCCTGATCAACCTCAACCGCGTGCACAAGACGCAGACCAGCGTCCGCATCGCGGGCGTCTAGCCGGGAGCGGCGGGGAGGAGAAGCGCATGGCCGTCTCCATCAGCGGCGTCGAGGGTCTGCCCGAGATCACGGAGGGCGCTGACCTCGCGGCCATGATCGATGAGGCGACGCGCGCCCGCGGGGAACCCCTCGCGGGGGGCGACGTCGTCGTCGTGACCTCGAAGATCGTGTCGAAGTCCGAGGGGCGCGCCGTGGATCTGGAGACGGTGACGCCTTCGCTCTTTGCGCGGCAGTTCGCCGAACGCTGGGAGAAGGAGCCCGGCGTGGTCGAGCTCGTTCTGCGCGAGGCGAAGCGGGTGGTGCGCCAGGTCGGGCCCGTGCTTATCACGGAGACCCGCCACGGCTTCGTCTGCGCGAACAGCGGCGTCGATCAGTCGAGTTCGGGGGCGAAGGGGCGGGTGGTGCTGCTGCCTGTGGACCCGGACGCCAGCGCCCGCGGTTTGCGCGCCCGCTTCCGCGAGCTGGGCCACGATGTGGCGGTGATTGTCTCGGATACGTTCGGGCGGCCGTGGCGGGAGGCGCAGGTGGACGTGGCCATCGGCATCGCCGGGCTGAACCCCGTCATCAGCTATGTCGGGCAGCACGATCCGCACGGCCACGAGTTCCTGGTGCAGGCGGTCTGTCGCGCGGATGAGCTGGCCAGCGCGGGCGAGCTCGTGAAGGGCAACCTCAGCCGCGTTCCCGTCGCCATCATTCGCGGGTATCCGTGGGAGCCCGACGAGACGGCCTCGATGACGGACATCATCCGCGAGGCCGAGCGCGACCTCTTCCGCTAAGCGGACGCATGGACGAGATCGGGGTGAAGCTGCTGCGCGCGGGCGCCCGTCTGCCGCAGCGCGCGAGCGAACACGCTTCCGGCCATGACCTGTACGCCTGCCTGCCCGACGGCCCCGTCACAGTGGGGACGGTACCCGTACGCATCCCGACCGGGCTTGCGCTGGCGGTTCCGCGCGGGCTGGACGCCCAGATTCGTCCCCGCAGCGGACTCGCGAGCGCAGGCGTGCTGGCCACGTTCGGCACCCTCGACGCGGATTATCGGGGGGAGGTGTTCGTCACGCTCTACACAACTTCGTCCGCGATCACGCACACCGTCAGGGACGGCGACCGCATCGCCCAGCTCGTCGTGACGCGTCTGGCCAGCGTCGCGTTCGCACTGCGCGATGAGTTGTCAGGGACGGCGCGGGGGTCTGGGGGGCATGGGAGCACGGGGCGGTGAGGGGGTGAGGGTTGTGGCGGCAGGCTGGCATACGGTCTATAAATAGCCCCCCCCCCCCGAAAAGCAGGAAATCCTGGAGGCTTAAATGAGCGCCCCCCCCCCCGTTGGTTATGGAAAGTCGAATTGGGCGAATCGTACGCTGTGGACCGGCGACAACCTCGACATCCTGCGAGGCATGAACTCGGAATCCGTAGATCTGATTTATCTGGACCCACCCTTTAACTCGAATAAGGACTACGAGGCGCCCGTGGGCAGCAAGGCGGCGGGGGCCGCCTTCAGGGACACCTGGAACTTGTCCGACCTCGACGTAGCCTGGATGGGGTTAGTCGCAGAGGAAGAGCCAGCGATCGCGTACTTACTGGACACAGCGCACCGCACGCATTCAGAGGAGATGCAGTCCTATCTCACAATGATGGCTGTTCGCCTACTAGAAATGCGCCGCCTTCTGAAAAAGACTGGTAGTATATACTTGCATTGTGACCCTACAGCTAGTCATTATCTCAAGATGATCATGGATGCGATATTTGGGAGAATGAATTTCAGGAATGAAATTGTGTGGCGTCGTAAGCAAGGAGAGCGTCACAATCTAGCCCAACTGAGAATGCCAAGCTCTCATGATAACATATTATGGTACGCTTATAAGGATTCTGAGTATCATATTCAGTATACTCCCTACTCGAAGGAGTACATAAAGAAGACTTATAAATTTAGAGATAACCGTGGTAATTACGCCACCTTTCCGTGCACGAACGAATCTGGAGGAAATAGTGTTTATGAGTTTAGGGGTATTTCTAGGGCTTGGAGATATTCTGAGGAAAACATGGAAGAACTGTACAAGAACAACATGCTTACACAAGCTACTCCTACTTCTCCATTTAGGTACAAAAAATACCTTGATCAAGCAAAAGGCATTAAGGTTGAAGATATATGGGGGGATATCCCACAACCTCGAGGATCGGAAAAGACCGGATATCCGACACAGAAACCTCTCGCTTTGCTAGAGCGGATTATCAAGGCGTCAAGCAACGAGGGCGACGTAGTGCTCGACCCATTCTGCGGCTGCGCCACAGCCTGCGTCGCGGCGGAGAAACTAGAGCGGCAGTGGGTAGGTATCGATATCTCAGCGAAGGCTGCCGAATTGGTGAACCTTCGCCTGCAGGACGAGATTGGCAGCCTGTTCCATCGCGGGTTCGTGACAACCCGCACCGACATCCCAAGGCGCACGGACATCGACGCGCCCAGGAACTACCGCGAGAACAAGCACATCCTCTACGGCCAGCAGGAGGGGCGCTGCGGCGGCTGTGAGACGCACTTCGAGTTTCGGCACTTCGAGGTTGACCACATCGTTCCGCGCTCGCGCGGGGGGACGCACCACATCGAGAACCTGCAGTTGCTGTGCGGCCACTGCAACCGCGTGAAGGGCGACCGCCCGCAGGAGTACCTGATGGCGCAACTGGCCGGGCGTGAGCGCATCGGGTAACAGCGAGGGGATGCCCCCCCCGTTGGCTGTAGGCGGCGGGCGCTGTACGGTACGCGTCCACGCTTTCCCACAAGAGGCACCGCCATGTCCTACGAACTCGACGCCCTCACCAACGCGACGCCCCGCGATGACCTGCCTGACTTCGGCAGCGGCGATACGGTGCGCGTCCACGCCAAGGTCGTCGAGGGGAACAAGGAGCGCGTGCAGGTCTTTGCCGGCGTCGTCATCCGCAAGCGGCGCAAGGGCATGGCCTCGAACTTCACGGTCCGCAAGATCGCGAGCGGCGTCGGCGTGGAAAGGACGTTCCCGCTCTATAGCCCGCGTCTCGACAAGATCGAGGTCGTGCGTCGGGGGAAGGTCCGCCGCAAGAACCTCTCCTACCTGCGGGGGCTGACGGGACGCGCGGCGCGCATCAAGGAGCGCCGCCAGGCCTAGGTTTCCACGGCCGCGATCAGTTCGTAGAGCGGCTGTCCGCCTTCCACGACCTCGACCTCGATGTCCGCGAAGGCGTCCTCGATACGGTTCGCCAGATCGTCGCGGGAGCCTTCGAACTCCGAGCCTGTATAGACCGTGACGATGGCGGCGGCTTCGGCTTCCGCCTCCGCGAGGCCCGCGAGCAGCCCTTCCACGGGATCGGGGACGCTCCCGATGAGGCGTCCGTCGACGAGCGTGATCGCTTCCCCCTTCCGTACCTGCACGCCGTCGGCGGCGCGATCGGCGGCGGCGCGGGTCACCTCCACGGTGCGGGTGGCCGCGAGCGCCCCGGCGAGGGCCGCCGTGTTCTCCTCGACGGTGGCGAGCGCGTTGAAGGCGATGGCGGCGGCGGCGCCCTGCGCGAGGGAGATCGAGGGGGCGACGCGGAGGGCGCAACGGGCCAGCGCGACCGCCTGTTCGGCGGCGGGGATGGCGTTGGCGTGGTTAGGCAGGACGATGACGTCGGGCGGGCCGAGGGCGTCCGCGGCGCGCGCGATGTCGCCCGCGGCGGGCTTCACGATCGCCTCGAGGCGGTGGACGCTCGCGCCGAGGCTCTGGAAGACCTTGTCGAACCCTTCGCCGCCGCTCAGCGCGAGGAGCGCGACCTTCAGGCCCTGGCCACTGCCCTCCTCGCGGAAGCGGGCGTGCTGGGCGCTCATATCCTCGAACTTTGGGCGCGTCAGCTCCCCGAAGGCGCGGGCTTCCTCGAGCAGGCGTTGGGGCTCATCGGTGTGCGCGTGAACGCGCAGGGCCTGCTCATCGCCCACGATCACGACGGAGCCGTACGCCTCTCCCTCGGTGTGCCGCCGCAACCCCTCGACGTCCACATCGCGCTGGCCGGGGACGAGGACGAACTCGGTGCAGTAGCCGAATCCGTTGTCGACGTGCCCCGGAAGCGTCGCCAGGGGCTTGTCGGGGATGGCCATCGGCGGGGGGAGCTCGCCGCGCAGGGCCGCGACGAGGCCGCGAAGGATGACGCAGACGCCCTCGCCGCCGGCGTCGGTGACGCCCGCCTCGCGCAGCGCGGGGAGCTGATCGATGGTCGCCGCCTCCGCCTGCTCCGCCTTCGCGAGCGCGCCCTCGAGGGCGGTGAGCGCGTCCTCGCGGGAGCGTTCTTCGGCGCCAGCGGCGGCCGCGCGCAGGACGGTCAGCATGGTCCCTTCGACGGGCTCGGAGACGGCGGTCCAGGCGGCTTCGGCGGCGGCGGCGAGGCCCGCCGCCAGCGTCGCGCCATCCAGCTCCTCGACCTCGCCCACGCCCTTGGCCAGGCCCAGCAGCGCCTGCGAGAGGATGACGCCGGAGTTCCCGCGCCCGCCGTAGAGGGCGCCGCGCGCGAACGCGGCCAGCGCCTGTCCGGCGGCGAGGGGCTCTTCCAGCGCGAGCATGTGGTCGCAGGCCTCGCGCAGGGTGGCGGCCATGTTCGAGCCGGTATCGCCGTCGGGGACGGGATAGACGTTGATGGCGTCGACGGCCTTCGCGGACTGCGTGAGGTACGCCGCCGCTGAGGCGAGCGCGTCCCGCAGCTCGGCGCCAGTGAGCGCCGCGCGGCTCATGCGGACCGCCCCGCTGTTCCGCGATAGCCGCTAGCGGGAAGCGGTGCTAGCATTGCGCTCCAGTATTCAGCGGGAGTGCGATCCATGGCCAGCGGCGCCTGCGACGTTTGTGGAAAGACGACCACCTTCGGTCGCCACATCCGCCACCGCCACGGGGGGCGCTGGGAACGCAAGGCGCCTTCCAAGCCGCGCCAGCTGCGCCCGAACGTCAACAAGCAGCGGGTGTTCATCGACGGCGCCTGGAAGCGGCTGAATATCTGCACGCGCTGTCTCCGTACGCTCTCGAAGAGCGCCTAGCTTCCCGCCGCCAGCGCCGCCCGCAGCGCGGCGAGGTTGTCCGCCACGCTGGCGCGATCGTTGTAGACGCTGCTGCCGCAGACGATGATATCCGCGCCCGCCGCCGCGCAACTGGCGGCGTTCCCGACCTTGACGCCGCCGTCGATCTCGATGCGCGCGCGATGGCCGCGTTCGTCCAGACGCTTCCGCAGGCGCGCGACTTTTTCGAGCTGCGCGGGGATGAGCGTCTGCCCGCCCCAGCCGGGGTTGATGGTCATGACCATCACCTGGTCGACTTCGGGGAGCGATTCCTCGATGGCGGCGAGGGGCGTCCCCGGGTTCAGGCAGATCCCCGCTTCGGCGCCGCCCTTGCGGATCAGGTCGAGCGTGCGGTTGATGTGCGCGGTCGCCTCCACGTGCACGTTCACGGTGGCGGCGGCCTCGGTGTAGAACGCTACCTGTCGCTCCGGGTCAGCCACCATCAGGTGGATATCGAAGGGGAGGGACGTCTCCCGCCGAAGCGATTCCACGAGCGCGTGGCCGAAGGTGATGTTGGGGACGAAGCGGCCGTCCATGACGTCGAGATGGAGCAGGTCGGCGCCGCCCGCCTCCGCCGCCCGCACTTCCTCGGCGAGGCGGCCGAAGTCCGCGGTCAGGATCGAAGGGGCGAGCCGCACCGTACGCATGGCGCGATTGTATGCGCTCGGCGTCGCCCGCCGTATACTGCGGGGCGCCGGAGGGAAGCCAATGCCGGTGCAGGTAGTCACTGATTCGACCAGCGATATCAGCCCTCCCGAGGCGGAGGCGCTCGGCGTCAGGGTCGTCCCCGCCCTTGTGGCGTTCGGCGACGACGTCTACCGCGATCGCGTCGACATCACTCCTTCGGAGTTTTATGAACGGCTGACGACTTCGCGAGAGTTTCCGAAGACGAGCCAGCCGAGCGTGGAGGCGTTCGCGTCCGTCTACCGCGAGGTTGCGGCCGAGGGCGCCGACATCGCCTCGATCCACGTCTCCTCGAAGCTGTCGGGGACGCTCAACTCCGCCTCCGTCGCCAGCGAGACGAGCGAACTGGCGACCCGCATTGAGCTGCTTGACTCCTGCACGGCCAGCGTCGGTCTGCGGGCCGTGGTCGAGGCCGCCGTCGCGCGGGCGCGCGAGGGAGCGGCGCTGGAGGAGGTGACGGCGGCGGCGCGCAGCGTGATGGAGCGCAGCCACGTGTACGTCAGCCTCGATACGCTGGAGTACCTGCACAAGGGCGGGCGCATCGGGCGGGCGGGGGCGCTTGTGGGGACGGCGCTGCGGATCAAGCCGATCATTCACATCGACGGCGGCGAGGTTGCGCCCTTCGACCGCGTGCGCACCCGCGCGAAGGCGGTGAAGCGGATCGAGGAGGTGGTGCTGGATGACCCCGCGCTCGAAACCCTGTACGCCGTCTACTCGGATACGGACGCAAGCGCGCGGGAGCTCATCGAACGCGTCCGGCCGCAGCTTCCCCAGACGCGCATCGAGATGATTCAGACGGGGCCCACGGTGGGCGCGTACCTGGGGCCCAACGCGCTGGGCGTTTGCATCGTGCGGCGGAGCGCGCAGGGGTGAGCGAGGGCTCCCCGCCGCCCAGCGCGGCGACCGAGCTCTCCCGCCTGCGGTCGCTCTTCGAGCGCGAACTGGAGCGCGGCGACGCCAGCCGCGACATCCCTGGGGGATTCGACACGCTCCTCATTCGGCTGGTGGAGGAGGGCGTCATCGCCCGCGCGCACCCCTTGTACACGCGCATCCACGGCTTGCAGCGGGGAGGCGGGTATCGCGCGCTCAACTCCGAGGGGCGGCGGCGGTGGCTGCAACGCGCCATCGCCGCGAGCGGCGGCGCGCCCGCGTCCGCGCCCGCGTCGAAGGGCTCCACGGGGAAGCCGCGGCTGCGGCCGCTTGCTCCGAATGATCCCGTTACGCGCCTGCCCGGCATCGGGAAGAGCGCCGCCGAGCGCTTCGAGAAGCTGGGCGTGACGACCGCCGGCGAGGCGGCGCTCTTCTTTCCCCGCCGCTTCAAGGACTTCACGGACGTGCGGCGCATCTCCGAGCTTGAGCCGGATGGCCTGCCCAAGACGGTGGTGGGCACGATTATGCGCGCCGGACAGTTGCGCTACGGCAGGCGGGTACGGGGCAGCGAGGCCGTGATCAGCGACGGGTCCGGTTCCCTTCGTCTGGTCTGGTTCAACATGCCGTGGGTGTACCAGACCCTGCGGGAGGGAGAGGAGTTTGCCGTTTCGGGTACCGTGACGGTCTATCGCGGGCGGCTGCAGATGGCGAATCCGCCTGAGTATGAGCCGTTCAATTCGGCCATCATGCGGCCCGGGCGCCTCGTTCCCATCTATCCGGCGACGCAGGGTCTTGGGCAGCGGACCATCCGCAACACCGTGAGCGAAGCGGTGGAAAAGCTGGCGGAGCGGCTGCCGGACCCCATCCCTGACTGGCTCGCGAAGGAGGAGGGGCTGGAGCCGTTCGGGGAGGCGGTGCGCGCCTACCACGCGCCCGAGAGCGTTCCCGCGGCGGAGCAAGCGCGCCAGCGTCTCGCGCTTGGCGAGTTTCTCGCGATTCAGACGGCGGTCCTCCAGCGCCGCGCGGCCTGGCAGCACGAACAGGGCGCGGCGGAACTGGACTTCCGCGACCATCTGGACGGCTACCTCGATTCGCTGCCCTACCGCCTGACGGCGGCGCAACGGCGGGCGCTCGACGAGATCCTCGCGGACGCCGGCAAGCCCGTTCCGATGCTGCGGCTGCTGCAGGGCGAGGTGGGCAGCGGCAAGACAGTCGTCGCCTTCGCGGCCATGCTCGCGGCGGTCGTGGGGGGACGGCAGGCGGCGTTGATGGCGCCCACCGAGATCCTCGCGGAGCAGCACTACCGATCGCTCACGGAGCTGCTGGGGGAAGACGAATCCGCCTTCGGGGGGACGTTCACGCCGGCATGGCTCGGGCGACCGCTGCGGGCGGCGCTCCTGACGGGCTCCCGTACGGCTGCGGAGAAGAAACGCATCCGCGCCGCCGCCGCCCACGGCGGGGCGGATATCGTGATCGGGACGCACGCCATCATCGAGGAGTCCGTGGCGTTGCCGCGGCTGGCGCTCGCGGTCATCGATGAGCAGCACCGCTTTGGCGTCGATCAGCGCTCCCGCCTGCGACAGAAGGGCGCGAATCCGCACCTGCTCGTAATGACCGCGACCCCCATCCCCCGCACGCTCGCCCTCACCGCCTACGGGGACCTGGAGGTCTCGACGATCGATGAGCTGCCGCCGGGACGGCTTCCCGTCCGCACGACGTGGGTCGAACGCAAGGAACGGGATGAGGCCTACGCGTTCATCCGCGAACGCCTCGACGCGGGCGAGCAGGCGTTCGTCATCTGTCCGCTGGTGGATGAGTCGGAGGCGCTGGATGTGCGTTCGGCGGAGGAGGAGTTCGAACGGCTGCGGAGCGGACCGCTCGCCGCCTGGCGTCTGGACCTGCTGCATGGGCGTATGTCCGGGCGGCAGAAGGACGAGGTCATGGGGCGCTTCGGTGAGGGCGAGACGGACGTGCTCGTTTCGACCAGCGTCGTCGAGGTGGGCATTGACGTTCCCAACGCCACCACGATCGTGATCGAGGGCGCGGAACGCTTCGGCCTGAGCCAGCTCCACCAGTTTCGCGGACGCGTGGGGCGATCCAACCGCCAGGGCTACTGCCTGCTGTTCAGCAGCGATGAGGATCCTTCTCCCGAGGCGCAGAACCGTCTCCGCGCGATGGAGCGCACGACGGACGGGTTCGAACTCGCCGAGATCGACCTCGAGATGCGCGGCGAGGGTGAGACGTGGGGGATGGCGCAGAGCGGCGGCAACACAATGCTGCGCGTCGCGCGCGTGCGCGACCGCGATCTGCTCCACGAAGCGCGGGAGCTGGCGCGCCGCATCCTCGCGCGCGATCCCTTCCTGCAGAAGCCCGAGCACCGCGGGGTCGCGATATACGCGAAGCCCTTCCTCGAACGGACGGCAGAGGCAAACTGAGCGTCAGGCGGGCTGTCCCGCGCGGAAGGCGGCGGTCAGGCGCCGCCGGTCATCCGCGGGCAGGTACTTGACCGCTTCCCGAAAGGTCACGCCCGAGACCCGCCCGGTACGCGGAGCGAGCCAGTCGATTACGAGCGCGGGGCGCTTCTTGCTGACCTCGCGCAGCACCCATCCGATCGCCTTGCGGATGAAGAACTCCCGCTCCTCGACCATGGCGGCGGCGTACCCGGCGAAGCGTTCGAAGTCGCCTTCGCCGCGACGCAAGGCGGGCAGCAGGGACAACATCGCCGTGCGCCGCGCCCAGAAGTCTCCGTCCACTGACCAGCGGTCGAGGGTCGCGGTCAGTTCCGGATGACGCTCGACCATGGGCGCCAGCACGCTGATGGCGAGCGGGTCGAGGAGAGCCCACGTCTGCGCCTGCCGCATGAATGGCTCGATGGCGGCGACGTCCTCAGCGATGAGCAGCTTGTTGCGCGCCATGAGCGCTTCCACGGCGGCCAGCCGCAGGTCATAGACATCCCGCCGCCAGAGCAGGGCGGCGAGCGCGACCAGCTGCTCCCGTTCGAGGTCAGGGCGCGTCTTGAGCGCGTCCTTCGTCGTGCGGCGGACGAGGGGCACGGTCCCGCCGAGGTACTCGAGGGCGAGGGCGGGGCCGGGGGGATTGGGGATGCGCTTCTCGCGGTCGGCTTGCTGGCCCACGGCGCGGCGCGGATCGCTCTCGCGTCGCAGCGTGCGCTCGATCGCCTCGGCGATGGCCGTGACCGGTGCCCTTGTGTCCGCCATACGCTCGTTCACGCTCCCTGTCCGCCGCTACGCTACCATCACGGCCATGAGCGTCTTTACCGCAACTGAGCAGGGTGGTCACGAGCAGGTTCTTTTCGCACGCGATGGCGAATCGGGGTTGAACGCGATCATCGCGATTCATTCGACCGTCCTCGGGCCAGCCCTTGGGGGAACCCGTTTCTACCCGTATGACTCGGAGGCGGAGGCGCTGGCTGACGCGCTGCGCCTCTCCAGCGCCATGACCCGCAAGAACGCCGCCGCCGGGCTCGACTTCGGCGGGGGCAAGGGCGTCATCATGGGCGACCAGCGGGTTCTGAAATCGGAGCGCCTGCTGCGCGCGTACGGACGCGCCATCGAGTCACTGGGCGGCGCCTATGTGACCGCCGAGGATGTCGGCACGACGATCGCGGACATGGAGTTGATCGCGCGCGAGAGCGGCGCGGTCACGGGCGCGTCGCGGGGGGCGGGAGGCTCGGGGGATCCGTCTCCCGCCACCGCTCGCGGGCTGCTGGCGGCCATGCGCGGGGCGGCGCGCTCGCTCTGGGGCGGCCCCGACCTGACCGGACGCCACGTCGCAATCCAGGGCGTGGGGAAGGTCGGGGGCGCCTTTGCGCGTGAACTGGCCGAAGCGGGCGCGCGTCTCACCCTCGCCGACGTGAACGAGCGGGCGCTCAGGAGTCTCGCCGAGGAACTGGGGGCGGATGTGACCGCTCCGGGGGACATTCATGCGGTGGAGTGCGACGTCTTCGCGCCCTGCGCCCTCGGCGGGGCGCTCACTGCCGAAACCGTTCCCGAGCTGCGCTGCGCGGCCATCATCGGCAGCGCCAATAACCAGCTGGCGAGCGATGAGCTGGCGGCGGCGCTGGCGGAGCGCGAGGTGCTGTACGTTCCCGACTTCATCGTGAACGCGGGAGGGGTGATCAACCTCGCCGAGGAAGTGGGGCGCGAGTACCGCGCGGAGCGCGCCAACGGGCGGATCGACGGCATCGAGGCGGTGGTGAGCGATCTGCTCGCGCGCGCCCGCGAAACGGGGGCCACGCCGCTGGACGAAGCGATCGCGCGGGCGGACCGCCGGATACGGGAGGTGGGAGGGCTGCACGCGCGCGTTTCCCGCCCTCCGCGCACCGGATCGGGCGCCCGCTAAGCAGCGGGGTCTGCTATAGTACGGAAGGCCAATCCTTGGGGAGAGGTGGGCGACGCGCCCGCCTTTTTCGTTGAACGAACATGAAGAACGACTTCCTGCTCGCCATCAGCCAGCTGGCCGCTGAGAAGAACCTCCAGCGCGAGGTCATCTTCCAGGCGGTCGAGGCCGCCCTCGCGTCCGCGTACCGCCGCGACGACGAGGAAGGGCCCGAGGTGCACGTCCGCATTTCCGGCGAGACGGGGGATATCAGCGCCTTCATCCAGCGGACGGTCGTGCGCAAGGTAGAGGATTCAAACCTTGAGATGGACATCGAGGAGGCGCGTTCGTACAAGCCTGACGCGCGCATCGACGATGTCCTCGAGTTCGAGGTGAAGCCGCCGGAGAACGCGGGCCGCATCGCCGCGCAGACGGCCAAGCAGATCGTGCTCCAGCGCCTGCGGGAGGCCGAACGCGGGGCTATCTACGCGGAGTACGCGGACAAGCAGGGCGAGGTGCTGCTCGCGTCCGTGCAGCGCGTGGAGGCGCGCCAGGCGACGGTCGAGATCGGGCGGGGCACGGAAGCGCTGCTGCCGGGGAGCGAGATGGTTCGCAACGAGCACCTGCGCGCGGGCCAGCGCGTCAAGGTGCTCCTGCTTGAGGTGAACGATGAGGTGAAGGGGCCGCAGGTGATCGTGAGCCGCGGACACCGGCTGCTCCTGCGCCGCCTGCTCGAAGTGGAGGCGCCCGAGATCGCGCAGGGGCGGGTCGAGATCAAGGCCATCGCGCGCGAGGGCGGCTATCGCAGCAAGGTCGCGGTTCACGCCCGCGCCGCCAGCGTCGACCCCATCGGGGCGTGCGTGGGGATGCGTGGCTCCCGTATTCAGAACGTGGTCAATGAGCTCGGGGGCGAGCGCGTCGACATCATCAAGTGGGACCCTGACCCGGTGAACTTCGTCAGCAACGCCCTCAGCCCGGCGCAGATCGTGGACGTGAAACTCAACGAGGCGACGCGCGAGGCGATCATCGTGGTGCCCGATTCCATGCTCTCGCTCGCCATTGGCAAGGAGGGGCAGAACGCGCGGCTGGCGGCGAAGCTCACGGGCTACCGGATCAGCATTCGCAGCCAGACGGGCGCGGAGCGCGAGGACGAGGAGACGGCCATCAAGGAGGCGCCGGCGGCCTTCGACGCCTTCCCGCCGGGGACGGAGCCTGACCTCGATATTCTCCAGTTGCCCGATGAGCCGCCCGCTCCCGTCGAAACGCCGGCGACGCGTCCGGCGGCGGCTGTCCCTACGCCCGCCGTCGAGCAGCCTGCGGCGCTCACGCAGGAACCGGCCGAGGTCGAGGAGGACGTGCTTTTCCCCACCGCGCTGGCCGAGATGGAGATCCCCGACGGGGAGACGCGCGAGGCCGAGGACTACGGGGAGGAAGGGTTCGACGAGGACGAAGACGGGGAGTATCAGGCGCCGACCATCGTGACGCCGGAGGAGCGCCCCACGGCCATCCGCTTCGCCGAGGACGTGCTGCCCGCGCGCGAGGAAGAAGAGCAGCCCAAACGCAAGCGGCGGCGCGGGCCACGCATCGAAGAGGACGATTTCGAGGACGACATCGATTACGCGGGCCGGATTCACTGAGCCCCCGCATGACAGCCGCCCGTCGTGAGCCGCAGCGCACCTGCATCGGCTGCCGCGAGGTCGCCGGCAAGCGCGGTCTTGTGCGCATCGTGCGGGCGGGCGGGGGCGGCGTCGCCGTTGAGGGGCGCGGAGAGCGCCTTGCCGGACGCGGCGCCTACCTGCACGCGAGCCGCTCCTGTTGGGAGCGCGCCCTTGAAGGCGCTACGATAGGGGAGGCGCTGCGAATGTCCCCGAAGTCCGGCGATCTCGAGGGGCTGCGGCGCTACGTCGAGACCATCCCCGAGCAGGGCGCGGAGGAAGCATGACAACCCGACCGTCATCATCCGGTCCGCGCTCCGTCGTCATTCCCGAAGCCGTCACCGTCAAGGGGCTGAGCGAACGTCTCGGCATCTCGCCCATCGAAGCGATCAAGCGCCTCATGACGCATGGGGTGATGGCCGCCATGAACGACACGATCGACTACGAGACGGCGGCGCTTGTGTCGTCGGAGCTTGGGCTCTCCCCGGCGCGCGAAGCGGCGCCGGACGCCGTCGCGACGGCGCCGCACGATGGCGATGAGGAGGCGGCGGAAGCGGGCGAGACGCGCCCGCCGGTGGTGACCATCCTCGGTCATGTGGATCACGGCAAGACAAGCCTGCTCGACGCCATCCGCGAGACGAACGTGGTGGCGGGCGAGGCGGGGGGGATTACGCAGCACATCGGCGCCTACCAGATCGAGCGCGGGGGCGCCCCCATCACCTTCATCGACACGCCCGGCCACGCCGCCTTCACGGCGATGCGGGCGCGCGGCGCGCAGATTACGGATATCGCGGTTGTGGTGGTGGCGGCGGACGATGGGGTGATGCCGCAGACGATCGAGGCCATCGACCATGTGCGGGCGGCGGACGTCCCCTTGATCATCGCCATCAACAAGATCGACCTCCCGACCGCCAACCCCGATCGCGTGAAGCAGCAGCTCACCGAGCAGAGCGTCGTGGTCGAGGAGTACGGCGGCGACGTCCTCGCGGTACCGGTCTCCGCGACCACTGGCGCGGGGCTGGATGACCTGCTCGAATCCATCGATCTGGTTTCCGAGATTCAGGAACTGAAGGCCGATCCCAGCCGTCCGGCGACGGGCACGGTGATCGAGGCGGAGCTTGACTCGCGTCGCGGTCCGCTCGCCACCGTGCTTGTCCGCAATGGCGTTCTGCGGCAGGGGGACGCGCTCGTCAGCGGGCTCATCAGCGGCAAGGTGAAGGCGATGTTCGATGAGCGCGGCGAGCGGCTGCAGGAGGCGGGGCCCGCCCGTCCCGTCCGCATCATGGGGCTCGAGGACGCGCCCGCGGCGGGCGACGCCGTCGAGGTGGTCGAGAACGAGCGCGCGGCCCGCCGCCGCGTCGAACAGGCCCGCCGCGAGCAGGAGGGGGCGGCCGGCGTCCGCCGTGGCGGGGTCACGCTCGATACGCTCTTCAACGAGGTCAGCGCCGGAAACGTGAAGGAGCTGCTCCTCATCCTGAAGGCGGATGTGCGCGGAAGCGTGGAGGCGATCCGCGGTTCGCTGCAGGGGCTTGGCACGGGCGAGGTCAAGGTCAAGGTGATTCACTCAGCCACGGGCTCCGTGAACGAGTCCGATGTGATGCTGGCGAGCGCTTCGGGGGCGATTATCCTCGCCTTCAACGTGCGAACGGAGCCGTCCGCCGCGAGCCAGGCGGAAGTGAACGGCGTCGAGATACGCGCCTTCGAGGTCATCTACCAGTTGATCGAGAGCGTGGAACTCGCGCTTGAAGGGCTCTATGAGCCTGTGTACGAGCGCATCGTGGACGGCGTCGCGGAGGTTCGCCAGATTTTCCGCTCAAGCCGCGTCGGGCAGATCGCGGGCTGCTACGTGACCGACGGCGTCCTGCTTCGCGGCGACCGCGTGCGCGTGCTCCGCGACGGCGAGGAGATTGCGGACGTGAGCTGCGGCGGGCTGCGGCGTTTCCAGGACGATGTCCGCGAGGTCCAGCAGGGCTTTGAGTGCGGCGTTGTGCTGGAGCGCTTCGACGCCTTCGGGGAGGGCGATCTCCTCGAGTTCTACCACCAGCAGCGCGTGAACTAGCGCGTCCCTCCGGTGGAATCGCCATGAGCAAGCGCACAAGCCGCGTCAGCGAGCTGCTCCGCGAGGAGATCAGCGCCCTCGTGCAGCGCGACCTGAAGGATCCGCGTCTCGAAGGGGCGTTCCTCTCCATCACCGCGGTCGAGGTGAGCGCGGACCTGAGCGCGGCGGCGGTGTTCGTGTCCCACCTCGGCAGCGAGGAGGAGCGCGAGGAGGCCCTCGCCGGTCTCCGCAGCGCGCGTCCCTACCTGGAACGCGAGTTGCGCCGCCGTTTGCGGATGCGACGCACGCCAGCCCTGCGCTTTCAGTTCGACCCTTCCATCGAGCGGGGCGCGCGGCTTGCGTCGACGATTGCCGAACTGGCCCGCGATCGCGACGCCGGCGGCGAGCTGTGAGCAAGCGCCGCAAGGGGGATTCTGGGCTCACGGGCGTGGTCCTCATCGACAAGGAGCCGGGCTGGACGAGCCACGATGTCGTGGCCCGCGCGCGGGGGCTTACGGGCCAGCGTCGCATCGGCCACACGGGCGCGCTTGACCCGATGGCGACGGGTCTGCTGGTGCTCTGCCTGGGGCGCGCCACCCGTCTCGTGGAGTACATGATGGCCAGCGAAAAGGCCTACGAGGGCGAGATTGCGCTTGGTCAGGAGACGGACACGGATGACGCCGAGGGCGCGCCCACGCGCACGGGCGAGGTTCCCGACGGCGCTATCGATCTCGACGCGATCGCGCTGCGCTTCAGCGGCGAGATCATGCAGACGCCGCCGGCCTACAGCGCGGTCAAGGTGGAGGGGCGCCGCGCCTACGCCCTCGCGCGCAAGGGAGAGACGCCGGAGCTGCGCCCGCGCGCGGTGCGCGTCGCTTCCCTTCGCCTCGAACGCGTCGACGCCGGGCGGCTGCGCGTCGCAGTGCGATGCGGGCCGGGGATGTACGTCCGCAGTCTCGCGCGCGATATCGGCCGCACGATCGGATGCGGGGCTCACCTTGCCAGCCTGCGGCGAACGGGCAGCGGCGCCTTCCATGTTCGCGAGGCTGTGCCGGTGGAAGCGCTTGGCGCGTTCGCAAGGGCGGGCAAGCTCGACGAGGTGGTTCGGCCCGCGGATGAGGGCGTGTCCGGGAGCGCCGCCGCGATCCTCGCGAACGGTCATGTTGAGCAGCTTCGCCACGGCCAGGTCGCGTGGGCGCGCGGGGGGTTTCTGCGTCCCGCCGGCCTCGCCCGTCTCTACGGCGCGGATGGCTCCTTTCTGGGGATGGGGGAAGTCGATGAGCCGGGGCGCGTACGGCCGCTGAAGGTCGTCGCCGGCGGCTAGCGCGCGTCCGCTTCGGGCTGCGTCAGGACATCGAGCAGCTGTGCGTGAACGCGTCCGTTCGTGGCGACGGCGTCATCGCCGGCGACGTCAACTCCGGCCCACGTGGTCAGGCGGCCGCCCGCCTCCTTCAGCAGCACGGCGAAGGGGGCGATGTCCCAGGGGTTCACAACGGGGTCGAGCATGGCTTCCGCGCGGCCGGCGATGACGGCGAGGTACCCGTAGCAGTCGCCCCACGAACGCACCAGCCCAGCTTCCGCGGCGAGCCTCGCGAATCCCGCCGGCGTTCGCCGCTGCAGGCTTGCGGACGAGGTTGTGAGGACGGTCGCGTCCCGCAGCGCGGAGCGTTCGCTGACGCGGGCGGGCTCGCCATTGAGGAAGGCGCCGCCGCCGCGGCTGGCCCACGCGGTCTCGCGGACGGCGTGGCAGGCGACCACGCCGAGGACGGGCTCGCCATCGCGTTCGAGCGCGACCAGCGTGCCGAAGAGGGGGACGTGGTGGATGAAGCTCCTGGTGCCGTCGATGGGATCGAGCAGCCAGCGGTGGCGCCCGTCCCCGACTGATTCTCCCTGCTCCTCGCCCAGCACGCCGAAGGCGGGGGTTTCCCGCGCGAAGAGCTCGCGCATGGCTTCCTCGGCGCGGCGATCGGCCTCGGTGACGGGTGTGCCGTCCGCCTTGAGCTCGACGGTGAGGCGCTGCTCGTACAGGGGCATCACGATCTCCCCCGCAAGCGCGGCGGCGCGGCGGGCGAGGCCGGTCAGTTCCTCCAGCTCGGGATCCATCAGGCGAGTCTAGCGCCTGCGCTCCCGCGGGGGCGCTGTTCACGCTGGTCGCCTACACTGAGTGGCCAGTGATGGCGATGAAGGTGTACGCATGAGCGCGGGGCAGGCGACGCCCGCCATGGCGGTCGAACCGCCCAGCGGCGAGTTGCAGCAGCGCTTCCTGTACGAGATGCTGCTCATCCGGCGCTTCGAGGAGAAGTGCGCGGAAATGTATACGCGCGGGAAGATTCGCGGGTTCCTCCACCTGTACACGGGCGAGGAGGCGTGCGCCGTGGGCGCCATTCACGCGCTCCGCGAGGACGACAGGATCGTCACGCACTACCGCGATCACGGACACGCGCTCGCCCGCGGGGTGGAGCCCGACCGCCTCATGGCGGAGCTCTTCGCCCGCACCGGCGGCACGAACGGGGGCCGCGGGGGCTCGATGCACATCTTCGATGCGGCGCGCAACTTCCTCGGGGGCTACGCCATCGTCGCGGGACACATGCCCATCGCCGCGGGGCTGGGGCTGGCCGCGAACCTGAGCGGCGAGGACTGGGCGGCGCTCTGCATCTTCGGCGACGGGGGCGTGGGGGAAGGCGAGTTTCACGAGGCGCTGAACCTCGCCTCCATCTGGAAGCTGCCGGTCGTCTGGTTCTGCGAGAACAACGGATATGGCATGGGCACCCCGTTCGATGACGCGATCGCGAACGACGTCTACAAGATCGCGGCCGCCTACCAGATGCCGAGCGTGCGCATCGACGGGATGGATGCGCTCGAGGTCTACTCCGCGACCCAGCTCGCGCTCGCCCACTGCCGCGAAGGCAATGGCCCCTACTTCATCGAGGCGCTCACCTATCGCTATCGCGGGCACTCGATGGCCGACCCCGAGCTCTACCGTACGAAGGCCGAGATCGAGGAGTACCGCAAGCGCGACGCAATCGAGCGCCTGAAGCGCTTGATGATGGCGGAGGGGCGGCTCGATGAGGCCGCCTACCAAGCGCTCGTGGCGCGGGTGGACGCGGAGGTCGATGCGGCCGTGGCCTTTGCCGATGCGAGTCCCGAACCCGGGCTGCACACCCTCTATGACCACATCACCCTGGAGTACGAGGGGGATTCGCGATGACGGAGATGCGCATGCGCGACGCCATCCGCGAGGCGATGCGCGAAGAGATGCTGCGCGATGAGCGCGTGTTCCTGATGGGTGAGGATATCGGCGCCTACGGGGGCTCCTACGCGTGTACCCGCGGGCTGCTGGAGGAGTTCGGGCCGGAGCGCGTGCGCGACACGCCGATTTCGGAGTCCGGCGTCGTGGGGGCGGGGGTGGGCGCCGCGCTCGCGGGCTTCATTCCGATGGTCGAGATCATGACCATCAACTTCAGCCTTGTGGCCCTTGACCAGATCGTGAACAACGCCTCGAAGCTGCACTACATGAGCGGCGGCCAGGTGAATGTGCCGCTGGTTCTGCGCATGGCGAGCGGCGGGGGCAGCCAGCTGGGCGCGACGCACAGCCACAGCCTGGAGGGGATGTTCGCCCATTTCCCCGGGCTGACGGTCGTCTGCCCGTCCTTCCCGGGGGACGCCAAGGGTCTGTTGAAGCGCTCGTTCCGCGAGCCCAACCCCGTCGTCTTTATCGAGCACACGGCCCTCTACGGGACGCGGGGCGAGGTTCCCGACGACCCCGACCATCTGGTCGAGTTCGGCCAGGCCGCGACCGTCCGCGCAGGCAAGGATGTGACGCTTATCGGGTACAGCGGCAGCGTGCACCAGTGCTACCGGGCCGCCGATACGCTCGCCGCCGAACACGGCCTGAGCGCCGAGGTCATCGACCTGCGCACAATCCGCCCGCTCGACATGTCCACCGTTATCCGCTCCGTGAAGCGCACCAACCGCGCCGTCGTCGTGGAGGATGACTGGAAGTTCGGGGGGTTCGCGGGGGAAATCGCCGCGCAGATCATGGAGCGCGCCTTTGACTGGCTGGACGCGCCCGTGGCGCGCGTGGCCGGCAAGGACGTGCCCATGCCCTACAACCGCAATCTCGAATACGCCGCCCTGCCCTCCGAGGAGGATGTGGTTGAGGCGGTCCTGGCGATGCTCTAGGAGGCTGCCATGGCGCTCGAAGTCCTGATGCCGCAGATGGGCGCCGATATGACGGAAGGGACGCTCGTGCGCTGGCTCAAGGCGCCGGGGGAGACCGTCGAGCGGGGCGACGTCATCGCCGAGATCGAGACCGACAAGGCGACCGTCGAACTGGAGGCGTTCGACGCGGGCGTGCTGCGGCAGGTTGTGGCGGAGGAGGGCGAGGTCGTGCCCGTCGGCGAGGTCATCGCGCTGCTCGGCGAGGCGGATGAGCCCATGCCCGCGATCGAGCGTCGCCCCGCCGCGGAGAAGCCCCGCGCGCGCGCCGTGGAGCCGCGCGGGGCGGATGGCACGGGGGATGAGCTGGACGCGCGGCGGGTGCGGGTTTCGCCCGTCGCCCGCCGCATCGCCGACGACGCGGGGCTCGACCTCGCCGAGGTCACGGGATCGGGGCCGGACGGCCGCATCCTGCGGCGCGACGTGGAGGCGGCGCTGGCCGCGCGCGACCACCACGCGCCCGCCGGCGTCCCGACGATCGAACCCGATCCCCCGCCGCCGCCTCTGCCCGCCGCCCGCGTGGAGGCGCTCTCGCGCATGCGCGCCGCCATCGCGCGGAACATGACCGAGGCCAAACAACAGCAGCCCCACTACTACCTGACCGTCGAGGTCGACATGACCGAGGCGATCGCCTTCCGCCGCCACATCAACCTGATTCTTGACGCGGGGCGGCGGGTGAGCGTGAACGACCTGCTCGTGCGGGCCTGCGCGACGGCCCTCGCCAGCCACCCCAGGTTCAACGCCTCCCTCACGGACGAGGGCATCCAGTATCACGAGCGGATTGACATCAACATCGGCGTCGCGCTGGATGAGGGGCTCATCGCGCCCGCGCTTCTGGATATGGCGGCCAAGCCGCTTCCGCAGATCGCGGAGGAATCGAAGGCGCTGGTCGAGCGCGCCCGCGGGGGGCGGCTGCGGGCGGAAGAGTATTCGGGGGGGACGTTCACGATCACGAACCTTGGGGCCTACGGCATCGATGCGCTGGTGGGCATTCTGAACGCGGGCCAGGCGGCCATTCTCGGCGCGGGGTCGGTGGCGGAACGGCCGGCCGTGATCGACGGCGAGCTTGCCGTCCGGCGCCTGATGACGCTCGCCCTGAGCGCTGATCACCGCGTCAGCGACGGGGCCGAGGGCGCCCGCTTCCTCAAGGAGATTCAGACGATTCTGGAGAATCCGGCGCGTCTGGCGGGGCAGGAGCCGCGGTCCGGCGGGGCGGGGTAGGCAGCCTCCGGGGGCGCCCGTACAATCCCACCCACCCGGCATGACGACGAACCGCGAGCAGGTAGGGAAGGCGCTCGAACTGGCGCGTGACGGCCTCCGGCCCTTTGTGGAGCGCTGCTTCAGGCGCTCCCCGGGCGGGCTCGACCAGGTGGCGGCGCGCCTGCGGGACACGGAGTACGAGGCGAATGAGGAGCCGCTTTCCGATATCGCCGCGCTTGTTCGGCTGATGCTCACAAGCCAGACCTGGTTCGAGGTGTTCCAGCCCAATCTCAAGCGAACCGTCAGGGCCGAGGTCCGCAGCCTCGTGGGGGAACTGGGGAGCGTCCGCAATCGCTGGGCGCATCAGGAGGCGTTCACCGATGACGATGCCGAGCGGGCGCTCGATACCGTGCGACGCCTGCTCCGCGCCATCAACGCAAACGAGATGCGGCAGGCGGAGGAGATGCTGAACGGGTATCGCGCCGCCCGCCAGCGGGAACTGCCCCCCAGGATCGAACGGCCCGTGGCGCCCCCTCCCACGCCCGCGGATGAGGAGGAGCCACTCCAGCCAGAGACGCCGCCGCCCGTGGCGGACGAGGACGCACACGACAACGACGGCTATCGGGAAGCGGCGGTCCAGGAGATTCAGCGGCTCCGCAACGAGATCGCCGCGAAGCGGGCGGAGCGAGAGGGGCTAGACGTCCGCAGGGACTACCTTGAAGAAGATCAACTGCGTCTGGCCAGGGAGTTTGAAGAGAAGCGGCGGCGCATCGCGCGGGAGAGCGCCAGCGTGGACGCAGAGCGGAAGGCGACTGAGGAGGAGATTCACCGTCTGGAGGAGCAACTCAAGCGCGTCAAGGCCACGGTTGAGCCCCCGTCTCTCGAGCCGCCTCCCCCGACAGGCGGCGCCGCGCCAGAGCCGCCTGAAGCGCCGCGCCCCACTCCCGTGGCCGCGCGGGGCAAGGGCGAACCAGCCGTCGAGCGCGAGGCGAAGGACGAGGGCGACTATCCCTCGGGCGCCGGCGCCAGCAGAGAGCGAACGGTCCGCGAACCTGACCCGCCCATCCCGCCCCACACTCCCCGACGCCCGGCGAGCGCGGCCAGCGCGGATCTCGTCTGCGAACTTCTGGGTGAGGCGGGGAAGCCCCTTCACTTTCGGGATATCTACCGCAGGCTGAAGTCGAGGGAGACGCGTCCGCCGCGAACGCACGGCGGCGATCCCGCGATCGTCTACCTTGCCCGCTACTCCAGCGATCCCCGACTCGAACGGACGGGGAGGGGTACCTACCGCCTGAAGGGGGCGGCGCCGCCACCGCCACTCGTTCCTGGGCGCCGCCCACGATCATCGCGAACGGGTCAGGAGCGCGCGTCAGGGGGCTACACCGGGAAGCAGGCCGTCGCCTATACGCTGTGGGGACGGCGCCATGTGGTGAAATCGTTTAAGGAGGTGTTGCTGGGCGTGTGCGGGGCCGTCTTCGAACGGTCTCCCGCGGACTTCGAGAAGGTTCTGACCCTGCACGGGCGGAAGCGCCCCTGCTTCTCCCGCAACCCCGATGATCTGCTCACGCCTGCGATCGTGCGGGGAAGCGGCATTTATGCCGAAACGAAGCTGAGCGCCGGGGATATCGTCAGGCGTTGCGGGCAGGTACTGCGCGTCTGCGGACACGATCCGGTGGCGTTCTCGGTCGACGCGCGTTAGGGGCTATGGCGCCTTACTTCAGCGCCTTCCCCATCACGTAAAACAGCGTGCCTCCGGGGGCGAATCGCATCTCCGTGAGGAGTTCGAAGCCCAGGCGGCTGTACAGTTCGTGGGCGCGGCTGTCTGTGCGCGTGCTCAGGACGCACGTCCTTTCGGGACGGCCTTCGAGGAGGCGCTCGACGAGCAGGGTTCCGACGCCGCGACTTTGGAAGTCGGGATGAACCGCTATCTCGACCAGTTCGTAGGCGCTGCCAAGCCAGCGCCACCGCCTCCGCCAGTCGAGTTCACGGGCGACGGCGTCCCGCCACCACTGTCCGCGCTGGCTCGTGTAGCCGTAGGTCATGCCGGCCACGCCGTGCTCCGGCGGGCGGCGTTCACACGATTCCCCAAGCGCAATGAAACCGCGGAACCCTTCCCTGTCGCGATGCAACTGGCGCAGGCGGTAGCGAATCTCCTCGCCGCGGTTGGGGTCGCTATAGGGTGGCGGCGCAAAGGCGGCCGCGTAAACGGCGATGGCCCCCTCGAACAGGGGGCCATCTTCGGGGAGGGGTTCGATGCGCCAGCTCATCCGCGATACTGGATCTTCGCCCCGACGCGGTCCTTGTTGAGCCGCTTGTTGAGGTGCAGCCCTTCGAGGATGAACTCGACGCCGGCGGCGACGGCGCCGGGCGAATCAGCCTCGACCACGCGCAGGGCTTCGGCCAGCCCCTCGATGCTGTCGACGAGGCCGCGGTAGTCAGCGCTGGCGGTCATCTCCCCGACTTCGACGGAGACGCCGGACTTGAAGCGAGCCACGACCGGTTCGAGATCGTTGAGGTTGTAGGCGCGGTTGAAGACGGCGACGACGGCGCCCTGGATGAGCTTCTCGATGATCTGCTCTTCCTGCCCGTCCTCGATCGTCTCCAGCTCCACCTTGCCGCTGAGGGTGGGGACGACGAAGGGGAGGTCGCTGACGCGGGGAACGGCCTCGTCCTCGCCGTTCATGATGGCGCGGCGCAGGGAGTTGGCGAGCAGGCTTTCGTAGTTGGCGATGCTGGCGCGCACGCTCACGCCGGAGCGCTGGTTGACATCGGGGCTGCGCCGCGCGAGGCGCGTGATTTCGGCGATGATCTCCTTCATGTAGCCCGGGACGGATACGTTGAAGTCCGAGGGCGCGGGATGGTGCTCCGCCTCCACGATGTCGATCTCGTGTTCGATGCGCTGGGGGTAGTGGGTTCGCACCTGCGCCCCGTAGCGGTCCTTGAGGGGGGTGATGATGCGGCCGCGGTTGGTGTAATCCTCGGGGTTTGCGCTGGCGACGACGAAGACGTCCAGGGGGAGGCGCACGCGGTAGCCGCGTATCTGGACATCGCGCTCTTCCATGATGTTAAGGAGGCCGACCTGGATGCGTTCGGCGAGGTCGGGGAGTTCGTTGATGCAGAAGATGCCGTGGTTGGTGCGCGGCACGAGGCCGTAGTGGATGGTCAGTTCATCCGAGAGGTAGCGCCCTTCCGCGACCTTGATGGGGTCGACCTCGCCGATGAGGTCCGCGATCGTGATATCGGGCGTGGCCAGCTTCTCGCCGTAGCGCTGGCTCGGTTCGCGCCACGCGAGGGGGGCGGCGTCGCCTTCGTTCTCGATGATCTGGCGGCCCTGCGTGGTGATGGGATTGAACGGATCCTCGGGGATCTCGCAGTTGGCGAGGACGGGGAGGGCGTCGTCGAGGAGGGTTGTGAGCGAGCGGATGATGCGGGACTTGGCCTGCCCGCGTTCGCCCAGGAAGATGATGTCCTGACCGGCAAGGATGGCGTTCACGACGTGGGGGATGACCGTCTCGTCGTAGCCGTACACGCCGGGGAAGAGTTCTTCTCCGGAACGAATCCGCGCGATCAGGTTCTTGCGCATCTCCTCGCGCACGGACAGGGGCTGGTAGCCCGACGCGCGCAGTTCACCGACGGTTCTGGGACGCTCGACTGTACTCACTGGCTCGCGCTCCTCTTCCGGGCAGCGGGCGCATGTTCGAACACGGCCACGACGAAGGGAAGCCGCCGCGCCGCCCGGGTTCCGCCGCCTGTCGCGACGCTCAGACTGACCCGAACGGTATCCCTACCCTGCCGCCCATGATAGGGCGTCGCCCGTCTAGCAACCACGGCCCCGCGCGGGGGCGGGTCAGGCGCCGGTGAAGAGCTGGAGCTGATCGCCCGCCTCGTCGGTCAGTTCGGCGATGAGGTCGGGGCCCTCGTTGCGCACGCTGTTCACCCGCTGCGAGACGGGCCGCACGACGAGGTAGTCCTCGGGCGCGGGGCCGAGCAGCGCCTTGAGCGCCTCGGTCTCACGCTCGCCGCCGAAGAGCCAGTCATCGATGCGCTCGCGGGGGAGGATGACGGGCATGCGGTCGTGGATGCGCGCGGCGAGGGCGTTGGGCGGGCAGGTCAGGATGGTAAAGGTCGCCTCCCAGCTTTCGGGCGTGGGGCGGCGCCATTCGTAGAGTCCGGCGAAGGCGAGCAGTTCCCCGTGCGGGCGGTGGAACCAGAAGGGCTGGCGGTTCTCCTTCGTCCCCGTCCACTCATAGTAGCCGTCGGCGGGGACGACGCAGCGGCGCTTGCGGAAGGCCTCGCGGTAGAGGGGGCGGGTCTCGACGCTCTCGACGCGGGCGTTGATGCCGCGCGCGGCCTGCTTGCGGTCCTTCGCGCCGGAGCGGACGAGGCCCCAGCGCGCGGGGAGCAGTTCGCGGTCCTCGCGCCGCATCCGCACGATGACGTGTTCATCGGTGGGGGCGATGTTGAAGCGCGCCTGGATGGCGGGCAGTTCTTCGGAGGCGACGCCGAACTCGGCGGCCACAGTCTCGATGTCGTCGACGGTCAGGGTGAAGCGTCCGCACATGGGGCTATGGTAGGGGAGGTGGTGGGGTACAGTGGGGGGTGAAGAAGCGTGTTCGGGAGCGTCCTGTGAGCCTGACGATCAGAGACGAGGAGACCTGCCGGCTGGCCCGCGAACTGGCGGAGTTGACGGGCAAGACGCCAACGGACGCGATTGCCGAGGCCCTGCGGGCGCGGCTGGAGCGGCAGCGCGAGGTCGGGGAGCGGGTCGAGCAGTTGCTGGCCATCGGACGGGATGTGCGAGAGGCGCTCCGCAAGGAGGGCCGTCCTCTTGGGGAGGGGGAAGCGCCTTCTCTCGCCGTTGAGGCGATGCTGTACGACGAGCGCGGCCTGCCGAAGTGATTGTTGATATGTCAGAACCTTACCGGAGAATACTACTATTCACACGCCCACATACTGAATGTTCTTTCGCTATAGACAACATTTCGTTCACAGCGGTAGCTTTGAAGAACACCATCTATTCGTAGCCTTGCGGAGACATGGCTGATTAAGGTATGGTGCATCGTCCACTCCCAGACGTAGCTACAGCATAAACTATCGCTCCAAGCATCACTAAAAACTATTTCTCCGTTAAAAAATTCCCTAATATATGTTCCATAATGAATCTTTATTTGGGCACGAAACGAGGGGACAGTTCCAGCATACTGTGAGAATTCCACGCTGAGATAACCAAGGTAATCATTGCTGATACGAATCCAAAGAGGTGCCCTTTCTGCTTGGGCCAGCGAGCGAACCGTGGACTGGACGATGCAGAATTGGTAGGCGGCTGACCAGTGGGTCGAGACGTCTTCCTCGGCTATCTGGAGTTCGTGACAGCCTGCGCCAAGAGCCTGAAGAGCCGCTTTCACACCAGATTCGTACTGCCTGGCCCCGCCGTTGAAGCGGTAGACGACGTCGTCCCAGTCATCTACCCCGCGGGCCCACAGGCTCCAGGTACGGCCACCGTCCAGGATGAAGGACGAGGAGCGGCGGGCGCACTCTGCTGACTGAAGGTCTTCCGATGGGAGTTCTGTGCAGAAGGCGGTGATGGTGAGATAGCTCTCAGGGACGTCCTCGACGGGGCGGACGTATTGGCCGGAGCGGAGGGCGGTAAGGCGCGCGGCAAGGGTGGGCTCGCCGACGGCGAAGTGGAGGCCTTCGGAGCCGCGTTCGCCGACGTAGCTCGCAGACATGACGCCGGCGACGCGACCGCAGGCGTCGACCAGGGGGCCGCCACTGTTGCCCGGGCTTACGGCGGAGTCGGTCTGGATGTAGGAGACGCCTTCGGCGGTGAACAGGCGCGAGACGATGCCGCGCGTGATGGAGGCGCTGAGCCCGAGACCTTCGGGATAGCCTACGACCGCGATCGTCTCGCCGACGCTGAGCGTCCCCGCCCATTCGAGCGCGGTCAGGCCGGAGGAGGGGGCGGAGAGGATGGCGATGTCGCCGTCGTCGTCGTTGGTGTAGCCGATGACGCTTGCGTAGGCGTCGTAGCTGGTGTTGTGCAGGCGGATCGTGGCGGGGTTGTCGTCGATGACGTGGGCGGCGGTGATGAACTGGCCGTTCCCTGCATAGAAGGCGGTGCCCACCGTGTTCGTGGATGTCTCAACACGGACGGTGCTGGCGATAACTCGCGCGGCGGTGCTCTGCATGGTGCAGGTGTGGTCGTCTCCGCTGTCAACGCTGCCCCTGTCGCCGCCGGGAGCGGCGGGTTCGTTGGGTTCGGGGAGGGGGACGTCGACGGTGATGGCGTTGCTCTGGTGGAAGCGTCCGGAGCGGCTGAGGCGGGACATGTCGAGGGGCGCTTGTTCGGTGCGCCAGGAACCGCCCTGGGGGCGCGTGCTGAGGTAGAGGACGGAGGGGTCGGCGACGCTTCGCCAGACCGTGACCTCGACGTTCACGCGGTCGCCGTTCGTGAGCGTGACCGTGACGGTGATGGCGTTGCTCTGGTGGAAGCGTCCGGAGCGGCTGAGGCGGGACATGTCGAGGGGCGCTTGTTCGGTGCGCCAGGAACCGCCTTGGGGGCGCGTGCTGAGGTAGAGGACGGAAGGGTCGGCGACGCTTCGCCAGAGCGTGACCTCGACGCTCGCGAGGTCGGGATCCACGGGTTCGGCGGGGTCCTGCGCGGAGACTGCGGCGGCGCCTGCCGCCAGGAGCGCGGCGAGCGCCAAACCCCAGAGCCGCGCGCTTCGCATGACGGAGCTAGAGCTCACGGCGCGAGTATAGCGCAGGCGGCCTTCCCGCCAGTGACGAGACCCACGGCTGGCCACCGGTCACTTGCTGGTGATGCAGAACTTGTACGGGGCGGACCAGCCGGTCGTGATGCCCTCTTCGTACGCCTCGAGCTGGTGGCAGCCTCTGTCAAGCGCATCGAGGGCGGGGAACAGATCATCCTTGGAGTGAGCGGTTCCTCCATTGAAGCGATAGCGAGTCTTGCTCACGTCGAAGGCGCCTAACATCCACGTAGCCCAGTGGCGGGCCCCGGTCAGGTCGAGCGAGGAGGAACGCTTGGCGCACTCTGCACGGCTGAAGTCTTCCGATGGGAGCTCCGTGCAGAAGGCGAGGATGGTGATGCGGTGTTCTCGAGTGGCGGGAGGAGCAGGATTGGATGGGGGAAATTGACCGGCGCGGAGGCTCGTCAGCAACTGGCCGAGGCTTGGCTCGGTGAGGCCGCTCGATTCAGTGCTCGTGAAATAGGAGAACACGCCCACGACTCGCCCGCAGGCGTTGACGAACGGGCCGCCGCTGTAGCCGCCTATCGCGGGCGCGGACGTATAGAGTTTCCAAAGCCCGTGGCTGTCTATGAACACGCTCGTGGCGAACCCGCGTGAGATCGTCGCGCGGCGGAAGGATCCCCCTCCGGGATAGCCCACGAGCGCCACTTCCTCGCCCGTGCTGACGCTTCCCGCCCATTCGAGCGGGGACATGTCAGGGACATCCGCGGAGAGGATCGCGAGGTCGCCAGCGTGATCGACGGGCGTATACCCGACGATGGTCGCTTCAACGGTGACGTCCTCATTAAGAAGGACAAGCCCGACCGTCTCGCGATCCACGACATGCGCAGCCGTCAGGAAGTGTCCGCCGCCAATGTAGAAGGCGGAGCCCCTGAGCCTGTTCGAGAACACCCTGACGACGCTGGCGCTGACGCGCTCTTGCGTGGCCGCATCGAAGACGCACTGACTACTGGCGGGCGTGGGCGTCGCCGTCGGGGGCGGTGTCGGCGGTGGGGCGGTGGGGGCCACCGGTACCACAAATACTGGCGGCGGGATGTACGGCGCTGGCGGCGGGATGTACGGCGGCGCGACTATTGGCGGAGGCGCTGGGGTGGGCGTGGGCGTCGGTATTGGAGTCGGTGTGGGGGTGGGCGTTGGAGTCGGCGTAGGCGTCGGGGAAGGCGTGGGGGTTGGCGTGGGTTCGACATCCGCCAGGGGAACCTTCACGGTGACGACGTTGCTGCGGCGGAACTGCCCTGAGGGGCTCAGGTTCGACAGGTCGAGGGACTTTTGCTCTGTGCGCCAGGAACCGCCCTCGGGGCGGATGCTCAGCCAGAAGCGGGTTCGGTCAGCGACGCTTTGCCACAGCGTCGCCTCGATGGGCGCGCGGCCTAGCCCAGGGAGCGGGACCGCGACCGTGATGGCATCGCTCAGGTGGAAGCGCCCGGAGCGGCTTAGGGCGGACATATCGAGGGGTTCCTGTTCTGTACGCCAGGAACCGCCTTCAGGTCGCGTACTCAGGTAGAACAGCGTCGGGTCAGGGACGCTCCGCCAGATGCGCGCCTCGATGGTCACGTGCGGAGACTCGTCGGGGGCGGGGGCGTCTTGCGCGGCGGCGACCGCGGCCATACCCGCGAACGCCACGCCCGCGACGAGGGCCACTATCCAGAGTCGTGCGTTTCTCATTGTCGAACTCCCTCCGCCTGTCACTTTGTGGTGATGCAGAACTTGTACGGAGCGGACCAAGCGGTCGAGACGCTCTCGTCATACGCTTCGACCTGATGACAACCTGTGGCAAGCGCCCGCATGGCGGCGGTCAAGCCAGACTTATAGTGACCGGTTCCGCCGTTGAAGCGGTACCGAACCGTGCTCGTATCGTAGATGCCTCCACCCCAGACAGCCACTTTGCGGCCCCCGGTCAGGTCGAGCGAGGAGGAAGCGCTGACGCACTCTTCCTTGCTGAAGTCTTCCGATGGGAGCTCCATACAAAAGGCGAGGATAGTGATCCGGGTTATCTGAGTCGCAGGGGCGGGAGGCGTGAACTCCCCCGCCTTAATACGCGCTATCAGCCGGCCCATATCCGGCTCGGTTACGCCCACCCCGATTCTCGCCGCCACGGATCCCCGGGCGAGAACGCTCACGACTTTCCCGCAGGCGTCGACGATCGGGCTGCCGCTGTAGCCGCCTTGCACGGCCGCGGATATCACGACCTCCGCAGGACCGTCGCCGCCAGTGACATGCGTGACGCGCCCGCGTGAAACCGTAGCGCGCCAGCCAGAATCCGGTATCCCCCCGGGATAGCCCACGAGCGCTATTTCCGCACCCGTGCTGACGCTTCCCGCCCATTCGAGCGGGGACAGACCAGAGGCCTGCGCGGACAGGATCGCCAGATCGGCAGGGTGATCGCCAGGCGTATACCCGACGATCGTCGCGCGAATGTTGGTGTTCTCATTGCGAAGGACGATGGGGGCAAGGTTGTCGCCCACTGCATGCGCGACCGTCACGAAGCGCCCGCCACCGATGTAGAAGGCGCTACCGTAAACGGTGGGCGTGATCACCAGGAAGACGCTGGCGATGACTCGCTCTCGCGTGGCCGCATCGAAGACGCACTGGCTACTGGCGGACGGGGGCGGGGCCACCGGTAGCCCAAATACTGGCGGGGGGATGTACGGGGGAACGATTACTATCGGCGGAGGCGCTGGGGTGGGCGTGGGCGTCGGTATTGGAGTCGGTGTGGGTGTGGGCGTTGGAGTCGGCGTAGGCGTCGGGGAAGGCGTTGGGGTTGGCGTGGGTTCGACATCCGCCAGGGGAACCTTCACGGTGACGACGTTGCTGCGGCGGAACTGCCCTGAAGGGCTCAGCGCGGACAGATCGAGGGACTTTTGCTCTGTGCGCCAGGAACCGCCCTCGGGGCGGACGCTCAGCCAGAAGCGGGTTCGGTCAGCGACGCTTTGCCACAGCGTCGCCTCGATGGGCGCGCGGCCTAGCCCAGGGAGCGGGACCGCGACGGTGATGGCATCGCTCAGGTGGAAGCGCCCGGAGCGGCTCCGCGCGGACATGTCGAGGGGTTTCTGTTCTGTACGCCAGGAGCCATCCTCGGGTCGTGTGCTCAGGTAGAACAGCGTCGGGTCAGGGACGCTCCGCCAGATGCGCGCCTCGATGGTCACGTGCGGAGACTCGTCGGGGGCGGGGGCGTCTTGCGCGGCGGCGACCGCGGCCATACCCGCGAACGCCACGCCCGCGACGAGGGCCACTATCCAGAGTCGTGCGTTTCTCATTGTCGAACTCCCTCCGCCTGTCACTTTGTGGTGATGCAGAACTTGTACGGAGCGGACCAGGCGGTCGAGAGGCCTTCTTCGTACGCCTCGATCTGGTGGCAGCCTATGTCAAGCGCATTGAGGGCGGCTCGTAGATCGGCCCTGGAGTGAGCGGTTCCTCCATTGAAGCGATGGAGAGTCTTGCGCGCGTCGTTGTAGCCTGACACCCACGTAAGCCAGCTGCGGCCCCCGGTCAGGTCGAGCGAGGAGGAACGCTTGGCGCACTCGTCGCTGTCAGGGTTCTCTGATGGGAGCCGCATGCAGAAGGCGTGGATGGTGATCCGTATTTCCTGAATCGTGGGGGCGGGAGGAGTGAACTGCCCCGCCTTGAGCTGCGCTATCAGCCGGCCCATATCCGGTTCGGTGATGCCAACCACGGTGTTTCCCGGCCCTATCACAGAGAAAACGCTCACGACTCGCCCGCAGGCGTCGACGACCGGGCCGCCGCTGTTGCCGCGTGCTGCGTACGGAGACGCTTTCAGTTTCGCTTGACCGTATCCGTCCGTATACAAGTCCAAGACGCGCCCATGTGTGATCGAGGCGCGCCCCGGCCTCCCTCCGGGATAGCCTACGAGCGCCACTGACTCGCCCATGCTGACGCTTCCCGTCCATTCGAGCGGGGACAGGCCAGAGACCTGCCCGGAGAGGATTGCCAGATCGCCGGGGTGATCGATGGGCGTAAACCCGACGATGGTCACGCGAACAGTATTGTTCTCGTTGCCAAGGACGATGGGAGCGACGTTGTCGTCTACCACATGCGCGGACGTCACGAAGTGCCCGCCGCCGATGTAGAAGGCGGTACCTCCGCTCAGGGGCGTGAACACCCGGAAGGTACTGTCGATCACCCGCTCTTGCGCGGCGTCATCGAAGACGCACTGGGGCGGGGGGGCCACCGGTAGCGCAAATACCGGCGGAGGAACGTACGGCGGCGCGATTATCGGCGGAGGCGCCGGGGTGGGGATTGGCGTGGGCGGCGGCGTGGGGGTAGGAGTCGGCGTTGGGGTGGGAGTCGGCGTCGGTGTGGGAGTCGGCGTCGGTGTGGGGGAAGGCGTTGGGGTTGGCGTGGGTTCGACGTCCGCCAGCGGGACCTTCACTGTGACGATGTTGCTGCGGCGGAACTGCCCGGAGGGGCTCAGCGCGGACAGGTCGAGGGGCTTTTGTTCCGTGCGCCAGGAGCCGCCCTCGGGGCGGATGCTCAGCCAGAACTGTGTCGGGTCAGCGACGCTTTGCCAGAGCGTCGCCTCGATGGTCGCGAGGCCTACATCGGGGAGCGGGACCGCGACTGTGATGGTATCGCTCCGGTGGAAGCGCCCGGAACGGCTCAGCGCGGACATGTCGAGGGGTTCCTGTTCTGTGCGCCAGGAACCATCCTCGGGTCGTGTGCTCAGGTAGAACAGCGTCGGGTCCGGGACGCTCCACCAGATGCGCGCCTCGATGGTCTCGTGCGGGGACTCGTCGGGATCGGGGGATTCCTGTGCGGCGGCGACCGCAGCCATGCCTGCGAACGCCACGCCCGCGACGAGGGCCGCTATCCAGAGTCGCGCGGGGCTCACTGTCGAATTCCTCCGATCACTTTTGGGTGATGCAGAACTGATACGGGTCTGACCAGTCGGTCGTGACGCCCTCTTCGTACGCTTCGATCTCGTGGCAGCCTATGTCAAGCGCATCAAGGGCGGGGAACAGATCATCCTTGGAGAGACGGGTTCCTCCATTGAAGCGATAGCGAGTCTTGCTCCCGTCGAAGGCGCCTAACATCCACGTAGCCCAGTGGCGGCCCCCGGTCAGGTCGAGCGAGGAGGAACGCCTGGCGCACTCTGCACGGCTGAAGTCTTCCGATGGGAGCTCCGTGCAGAAGGCGAGGATGGTGATCAGGCTTCCCTGCGTAGTAGGGGCGGGAGGCGTGAACTCCCCGGCCTTAATACGCGCTACCAACTGGCCCAGGCTCGGCTCGGCTACGCCCACTCCGATTCTTGACGCCACGGATCCCTGGGTATGGACGCTCAGGACTACCCCGCAGGCGTCGACGACCGGGCCGCCGCTGTAGCCGCTTTGCGTGGTCGCGGATATCCAGAGCTCCGTAATGCCGGCGCTGTTCGTGAACACATCCGTGACGGACCCGCGCGAAACCGTCGCGCGCCAGCCCGAGGCCGGCCTCCCTCCGGGATAGCCCACCAGCGCCGCTTCCTCGCCCGTGCTGACGCTTCCCCTCCATTCGAGCGGGGACAGACCAGGGATCTCCGCGGAGAGGATCGCGAGGTCGCCGGGATGATCGTCAGGCGTAAACCCGACGATGGTCGCGCGAACGGTGTGGTTCTCATTGCGAAGGACGATGGGGGCGACGTTGTCGTCTACCACATGCGCGGCCGTCAGGAAGTGTCCGCCGCCGATGTAGAAGGCGCTGCCCTGGGATTTGGGCGTGAGCACCAGGAAGGCTCTGTTGATAACCCGCTCTTGCGTGGCCACATCGAAGACGCACTGACTACTGGCGGGCGGGGGCGGGGCCACCGGTAGCGCAATGACTGGCGGCGGGACGTACGGCGGCGCGACTACTATCGGCGGAGGCGCCGGTATGGGAGCGGGAGCCGGCGTTGGGGTGGGCGTTGGGGTGGGCGTGGGCGAAGGCGTTGGGGTGGGAGTCGGTGTGGGCGTGGGCGAAGGCGTTGGGGTGGGGGTGGGTTCGACGTCCGCCAGCGGGACCAGCACGGTGACGACGTTGCTGCGGTGGTACTGCCCCGAGGGGCTCAGGGAGGACAGATCGAGGGGCTCTTGTTCTGTGCGCCAGGAACCGCCCTCGGGCCGGACGCTCAGCCAGAACTGTGTCCGGTCAGCGACGCTTTGCCAGAGCGACGCCTTGATGTACGCGCGGCCTACGCCGGGGAGCGGGACCGCGACCGTGATGGTATCGCTCAGGTGGAACCGCCCGGAACGGCTCAGGGAGGACAGGTCGAGGGGTTCCTGTTCCGTACGCCAGGAACCGCCTTCGGGGCGCGTGCTCAGCCAGAACAGCGTCGGGTCCGGGACGCTTCGCCAGATGCGCGCCTCGATGGTCGCGTGCGAGGACTCGTCGGGGGCGGGGGCTTCCTGCGCGGCGGCGACCGCCACGCCTGCGAAGGCCACGGTTACAAGGGTGGCGAGGGCTACTATCCAGAGGGGTGTTCGCGCCACAGCTGCTTAGCTTACCCCCCCCCCCCCCCTTAAATACAGATCGCCCCCCTAACTACAGATCGAACGCAACGTCCTTCCGACAGGAACGGCGGCCCTGCTAGCATGATTCGGGGAGGCACGCACGATGAGCGCCAGCCAGGCGAGCGTTCCGCGTTCCAGCGAGACGCTGCATGACTACCTCCTGAGCGAGGAGCAGATCGAGGCGATGTATCGCTACATGCTGCTTTCGCGGCGGCTGGAGGAGCGCATGATGACCCTGAACCGTCAGGGGCGCGCGGACTTCGTGATCGCGGGCGCGGGGCAGGAAGCGGCCCAGGTGGGGGCGGGCATGGCGCTCAAGGCGGGCATCGACTACGCGGCGCCCTACTACCGCGATCTGGGGGTCATGCTGACGCTCGGCATGACGGCGCGGGAGGCGATGCTGAACGCCCTGGGGAAGCGCGATGATCCGAACTCGTTCGGGCGGCAGATGCCCTCGCACTGGGGAAGCGCCAGCCGCCGCGTGATCACGCAGTCAAGCGTAGTCGCGACCCATTTGGCGCACGCGGTCGGGGTAGCGCTGGGGGCAAAGATGCGGGATGACCCGATTGTCGTCTTCGCCAGTTGCGGGGAGGGCAGCACAAGCCGCGGGGACTTCCACGAGGCGCTGAACTTCGCCGCGATTCACAAGCTGCCCGTGATCTTCTTCGTGGAAAACAACGGCTACGCCATCTCGGTGCGCACGGAGAAGGAGATGGCGGTCCCGCACGTCGCCGATCGCGCCGCCGCCTACGGCATCCAGAGCGCGGTTGTGGACGGTCTCGACGCGATCGCCGTCTACCAGACGGTTCGGCCGGCGGTGGATCAGACGCGGCGCGGCGCGGGGCCGTTCCTGATCGAGGCGAAGTGCTTCCGTCTGTGGGCGCATTCCAGCGACGATGACCACCGCCGCTACCGGCCGCGGGAGGAGCTGGAGAACTGGGCGCAGCGGGATCCCATCGCGCTGCTCCGGACCCGCGTGGAGGAGGACTGTCTGTTCCCGCCGGAGGCGCTGAACGCGATCGAGTCAGGGGTCGAGGTGGAGGTGCGCGCCGCCGCGAAATGGGCGCTCGATCAGCCCGATCCGGCGCCGGAGGACGCGCTCGGCTTCGTCTACAAGGAAGCGGAAGGGGCGGACGGGGATGGCTGAGGTCAGCGTGCTGGAGGCTGTGCGCGAGACCCTCGATGAGGCGCTGGCGGAGGATGAGCGCGTCTTCCTGCTGGGGGAGGACCTGGAGGCGGGGGGCGTGTTCCGCGCCACGGACGGGCTCGCGAACAAGCATCCCGGGCGCGTGCTCGATACGCCGCTGGCGGAGGCCTCCATCATCGGGATCACGATCGGGGCGGCGCACTACGGCCAGCGCCCCATCGCCGAGATTCAGTTCGCGGACTTCATCCACGCCGGTTTCGATCAGCTGTGCAGCGAGGCGTCGCGCTGGTCGTGGCGGACGCGGGGCGAACAGTACCTGCCCATGGTCGTGCGCACGCCCTGGGGCGGAGGCGTGCACGGGGGCCAGCATCACTCCCAGAGCATCGAGGCCTACTACGCGCATATGCCGGGGATCAAGGTTGTGGCGCCCTCCTTCCCCGCGGACTACCGCTCGCTGTTGAAGGCCGCCATCGCCGACCCCAATCCCGTGCTCTTTCTGGAACACAAGCGCACCTACCGCCTCATCCGTCAGGAGATCGAGGGCGCGCCCGCGGAGGAGCGCATCGGCCGCGCGCGCATCACGCGTCGGGGGGATGACCTGACCATCTTCGCCTACGGACTGATGCTGCATGAGACGCTGGCGGCGACGGACGAACTGGCGGGGGAAGGCGTTGAGTGCGCGGTGGTGGACCTGCTCACGCTGAATCCGCTGGACAGGGAGACGATCCTGGAGGCGGCGCGGGCCACGGGAAAGGTCCTCATCGTCCACGAGGACACGCTCACGGGCGGGCTTGGGGGCGAGATCGCGGGCATCATCGCGGAGCACGCCTTCGAGGACCTCGACGCGCCCATCCGGCGGCTCGCCGGTCCCGATATCCCGCCCATCCCCTTCCACGAAGCGATGGAGTCGTTCTTCATGCCCGACCGCGTGAAGATCGCCGCCGCCGCGCGTGACCTGGCGGCCTACTGATGGCGACGGTGACGATGCCCCAGCTGGGGGAGAGCGTGACCGAAGGCGTGGTCCTGCAGTGGTTCAAGCAGCCGGGCGAGGCGGTTGCGCTGGATGAGCCGCTCTGCGAGATCGAGACGGAGAAGGTGGCGGCTGAGTTGCCTTCTCCCTATGAGGGCGAGCTGGGCGAGATTCTCACGGAGGCGGGCGAAACCGTGGCGGTGGACGCGCCCCTGTGCACGATCATCGAGGTCGCGTCGGAGTCGGCGGCCGCCATGCCCGAACCCGACGACGACGGCGGCGCCAGCGCGGAGGCGTCCGGCGCCGCGCCCGCGCCCGCGCCCGCGCCTGACGCCAGCCGCGCGGGGGTGTACTCGCCCGTCGTCCAGCGGCTCGCCGCCAAACACGAGATCGACCTTGGCGGCATCGCGGGGAGTGGGCGCGGGGGGCGGGTAACGCGCAAGGATGTGCAGGCGGTCATCGATGAGCGCGAACGCGCGGCCGCGGCGGCGGATGGCGTCCCGCCCGCAGCCGCGGCGCCGCCGCTGCCTGAGGGGGAGGTCGTGCCAGCGCCCGAGCGCGCGACCGTCGCGGCGGGCGCGGCCTACGACGTCGTCCCGCGCTCGCCCACGCGCCGCAAGATCGGGGAGAACATGGCGCGCTCGACGCGCGAGGCGCCCCAGGCCTGGATGCTGGTCGAGGTCGATGTGAGCGGTCTCGTGGCGCTGCGGACGCGGGAGCGCGAGCGCTTCGCCGGCGTCGACCTGACGTACCTGCCCTATTTCGCCTCAACGGTGGCGCAGACGCTGACGGATTTCCCCGAGCTCAACGCACGCTGGCAGGGCGAGGAGTTGCGCCGCTACCGCCGCGTGAACCTTGGCGTCGCGATCGCTACGGAGCGGGGGCTGGTGGTTCCCGTTATCCCCAACGCCCGCGACCTGAGCGTGGCGGGGCTGGCGCGCCGCATCGATGACCTTGTCAGCCGCGCGCACGCGGGCAAGCTGCGCATCGAGGACATGGAGGAGGGCACGTTTACGGTGAACAACACCGGCGCCTTCGGCTCGATCGCCTCGAAGCCGATCGTGAATCACCCCCAGATCGGGATCGTCACGATGGAGCGCGTGGTACGGCGGCCGGTCGTGGTCGAGGGGGACGCGATCGCCATCCGCGCGATGATGAACGTGGCCCTGAGCTTCGACCATCGCGCGCTGGACGGGGCGGAGGCGGGCGCCTTCCTGGCGACGCTGAAGGAACGGCTGGAGGCGCTGGGCTAGCGCTCAATCCAGCCAGCGGTGGGGGCGCGCGCGGAGGTGGCCGAGCCCCAGTTCGTCGCAGAGCGCGCGCCAGGGCTCGCGCGGGACGCCCAGCCATTCGAGGTCCGCGAACGTCTGCGGGATGGGGGCGTCGCGGCGCAGGGTCGCCAGACGCTTGAAGAGGGCCGCCTGCTCCTTCCCCTCGCGCAGCGACTTCGCCAGACGGCCCGCGCCGCGCGGCTGCACCGCCCAGTCGCCGTGCGCCTCGGGGATCGCTTCCAGGCGGCGATAGTGCGCGAGCACGGCGGCGGTCGACTTCGCGCCCCAGCCGGGGAGCCCGGGGAAGCCGTCCGCGGAATCGCCGACGAGGGCGAGGTAGTCGGGGATTGACGCTGGCTCCACGCCGAACTTCTCGCGCACGCCCGCCTCGTTGGTCATGACGCCCTTGCGCCGGTCAAGCATGACGACGCGGTCGCCGATCACGCACTGCGCCAGGTCCTTGTCGGGCGAGGCGAGGATGACCTGCCCGGCCTCGGCGGCGAAGCGGGCGGCGCCGGAGGCGATGGCGTCGTCGGCCTCGAGCTCGCGCATCCGCCAGACTGTGACCCCGAGCGCCTCGAGTGCGTCTTCCGCCAGGGGGAACTGCGCGAGCAGATCGGGGGGCGTCCCCGCTTCCGTCTTGTAGCCGTCGTAGAGCTCGTTGCGGAAGGAATGGATGACGGTGTCCGTGGCGGCGGCGACGGCGAGGGGCTCATGCTCCCGCAGCAGGGCGAGGACGCTCGCGGCGATGCCCGCGACGGCGCCGACCTCGCGGCCGTCCGGGGCTGTGCGGGGCGGCGCTCCGAAGAAGGCGCGGAAGAGCTCGTAGGTGGCGTCGAGGAGGATGAGCCGCACGGCTCCATGCCCTACCGCTGGTAGACGATGTCGTCGGTCGAATGGCGCCCCTGGGTGAAGGCGGGCGCCCCAGGCCACGTCTCCGTCACGGGATCGAAGCGCGTGTAGTCGTGGACGACCGTGCGCTGGAGGATGCGCCATTCGCCGTTGCGACGTTCGAAGCGATCGACGTAGCGGCCGCCCCAGAGGAAATCCGTGTCGGACTTGCTCTCGTCGCCGGGGATGCGGTGGCGGGCGAGGCAGTAGGACTCGCACCAGGCGAAGTCGCCCTCGATATCGATGATCACGTTGCTCACGCGGTGCTGGGTGAAGCGGTAGGCGCCGAGGCCCGCGGGGGCGGTCTTCGCGAACTCCGCGGGGGTGGTTTCAGCGCCGTAGCGGAGGACGGCGTCGGGGTGGAAGCAGCGTTCCACGAGGGCGGCGTCGATGCGGTCGATTCCGCGCGCGTAGAGCATGAGCACGCGCGTGATCTCGCGCTCGGCGATGAGAGCGTCGAGCGTTGTTTGGCTGGCGTTCTCCGTGACCATGGGGCGCCTCCCGTCCAGAGGGTGGGGGGATTCTAGCGCCCGCGCGCGAGCCCCGTTACGCCCAGCGGCGGCGCAGGTTCAGGCGCTCGAAGGAGGAGCGCCGCTCGTACCAGGAGGGGCCTGAAGGGCGCTGCGGGGGCTTTGCCGCAGCGAAGAAGATTGTGCCCACGCCGGCGATGACCGCGAGGACGGTGAAGCCCAGTTCGTAGTTCCCGAAGGCGTCCGCCATAGCGCCCGCGATGATGGGCCCCGACATCATCCCGAACATGACGATGAGGGAGGAGAAGCCCATGATTTTTCCGAAGTCGCGACGGCCGAAGTAGTCCGCGCGCAGGGCCTGTTGCATGGGTCCGCGGGCGCCCCACGCGATCCCGTTGAGGATGGCGAAGAGGAAAACCATCCAGAAGGCGGTCGCGTAGGTGACGAGCAGGAGGGCGATGACGTGCCCGACCATGCAGGTCGCCAGCAGGAGACGCTTGTTCATGCGATCGCCGAGGAAGCCGCCGCCTACCTGCCCGACGAGTTGAACGCCTGTCATGAGCGCGATCACGAAACCGGCGGCGAAGGTGGAGTAGCCGAGGTCCTCGAGATGCTCGACGAGATGCACCATGAGCGCCCCGATGATCAGCACCGCCGCCCCGTGGCCGATGGAGATGAACCAGAAGCTGGGACTGCGCAGGGCCTCCTGCGTGCTGAAGTCCTCGCTGGCGGGGATGACGACGGGGTCGCTCCCGGACGCGGCTTTGGGGGGCGGGGCGGGGGGCGGCGCCCCGTCGATGGTTTCGCCGAGGTCCTCGGGGCGGTGATGGATGAAGGTGGCCACGATTTGGCCGACGACGAAGATCAGGACGCCGGCGGCGATGGAGGTGTTGCGCCAGCCGATCTCGTTCATCGAGAGCACGACCAGGGGCACAAGCAAGCCGCCGATGGAGAAGCCTGAGGACATGAGTCCGAGGGCGAGGGAGCGCTTGCGCTCGAACCAGTTCACGACCGCCACGACGAGCGTGACGAAGCCGGCGAGGCTGGCGCCGACCGCGATCAGGAAAAACGTGAGGAAGAAGGTTGTGACCGAGTTCGTGAAGCTGAAGAGGACGAAGCCGAGGCCCGTCGAGGCGATGCCGATGCGGATCATGATGCGCGGGCCGAAGCGGTCGATGGCCCACCCCTGGACCGGCCCCAGCAAGCCGCTCTCGATGCGCGTCATGGCGAAGGCGAGGGAGAAGGTGGTCTTGCTCCACTGGAACTCCTCTTCCAGCTTGTTCACGTAGAGGCCGAAGGAATGGAACATGAGCAGACCGAGGACGATCTGGATGAAGCATCCGCCGGCGACCATCCACCAGCCGTAAAAGACCTTGCGAGGGAGGAGGGGGAGCTCTGCGAGCATCCGCTTCACGATAAGCGCTGCCCGCGCTTCCCGCCGACGTAAGCGAACCTATCGACGGCGTCCGCCCCGCCGGGGGATAATCCCGTCATTCGAGTGAAAGGCGATGTCCATGCGCCGATCGAGGCTTTTGCGGATTCTGACGGGCGGCGCCGCCGCTCTTGCGATGCTCATGGCGGCCGCCTGTGGCGGGGACGACGATAACCGGTCTCGTCCGCGAACGGAGGCTGACCCAACGCCGACGGCGACGGCTGAAGCGACGGCGGCGGAGACCACGCCAACGCCAGCGTCCACCGCTACGGAGACGGCTACGCCCGAACCAGCGACGGCGACCCCGTCCGCGACGGAGGCGGCGCGCGAACGGGTCGCGCTCCACATCGGCCTGCTGGTTCCCGAAACGGGCGCCCTCGCCTCGCTGGCGGTACCGGCCGTGGAGGCGATGAAGCTGGCAGTGGCCGACATTGACGCGGCGGGCGGGAACATCACCGTCACCATGGCCGACACCGCCACCGACAGCGCCACCGGGCAGGCGGCGGTCGCGCAGGTCCTGGCGGAGGGCGCCGACGTGGTCGTCGGTCCCTTTACCTCGGAGGTCACGGGGAGCGTCATCCAGCGCCTCTTCGAGGAACGCGTCCCGCAGTGCACGCCCTCCGCCCAGTTTCCCACCCTGAGTACGCAGGAGAACTCGACATACTTCTTCCGGACGATTCAGCCCGCCCAGGCGATAGCGCCGCTCACGGCCCGCATCATCGTGGAGGACGGCGCCACACGCATCGCCGTGATCGACCGTGACACCGGCTACGGCGGCGAGTTGATGGCGACACTGTTTCGCGAGCTCGGGGTCGAGTCACGGGTCATCCTCTACGACTCCGCGGCCACGACGTTCGAGGCCGAGGTCGCCGCCATCGTCGAGTACAACCCCGACGCCATCCTCAATTTCGGGTTCTTCCTCGCGGGGACGAGCATCACCCGCGACCTCATCGAGGCTGGCTTCGGACCGGAGATGCAGTACGGCGGGGACGCGCTCCTGCGCCCCTTCCTGTGGCAACACATCGACCCGGATGACCCTACCGTCATCGACGGGATGCGGTTCATCGGCATCGCCGGCCGCGACGAGTTCAACGCGCGCATCTCCGCCATCACGGGCGGCAGCGTGACCTTCGCCGCGCAGTCCTACGATTGCGTGGTTCTGATGGCGCTCGCCGCCGAAATCGCGGGCGGGACCGACGGCGACGCGATCATGGAGGCTCTCGAGGGCCTTACCCACGATGGCGTCGAGTGCTTCAGCTACGAGGCCTGCGTGGCCCTCATCCACGCGGGCGAGGATATCGACTACGTGGGCGCGAGCGGTCCCCTCAACTTCACGCCCGACGGGGACCCCACGGTGGGGACCTACGCCGTCTTCCAGTTCGAGGATGGCCGCATCGCCACGATCGAGACACACGAGGTCGATCTCGCGGAAAGCCGGTAGCGGCCACAGCGCCTGGCTCGGGCGGGCTACGCTTTTCACACGCTTTCCCGCCGTCCGGCCTTCGGGTCGCACTGGCGGGCTTTTTCTTGCGCGATGATCGCTGCCGCGGCGCTGCTAGAATCGGAGGCGCATGCCCCTCGACCACATCGCCGTGCGCGGCGCCCGAGAGCACAACCTCAAAAACATCGACGTCGATATCCCGCGTGATCAGTTGGTCGTGATTACGGGGCTCTCGGGATCGGGGAAGTCCTCGCTCGCGTTCGACACCATCTACGCGGAGGGGCAGCGTCGCTACGTTGAGTCGCTTTCCGCCTACGCGCGCCAGTTTCTGGGGCTCATGGAGAAGCCCGATGTGGACCACATCGACGGCCTTTCGCCCGCGATCTCAATCGACCAGAAGGCTTCTTCGAACAACCCGCGCTCGACCGTCGGCACGGTCACGGAGATCTACGACTACATGCGGCTGCTGTGGGCGCGCGTGGGGCAGCCCCACTGTCCTGTGTGCGGGCGGCCGATCGAGCGGCAGACGGTGCAACAGGTGGTGGACGCGACGCTCGCCTATCCGCCGGGCTCGCGGCTGCTGCTGCTCGCGCCGCTGACGCGCGCCAAAAAGGGCGAGCACGTCCGCCTGCTGGAGGAGGCGCGCCGCCAGGGCTTTGTGCGCGTCCGCATCGATGGCGAGGTGCGCGACCTCGATGAGTCCATCGAGCTCGACAAGAACAAGCGGCACGACATCGACGTGGTGGTGGACCGCGTGGTCGTGCCCGAACCTGGTTCGGAGGGGGCGAGCCTGCGGCTGGCCGAATCCGTGGAGACGGCGCTGACGGCGGGGCAGGGCGTGATGCACGTCGCCACGGTTCCCCGCGCGGACGGGGAAGAGGTTCCCGAGCGCATCTTCAGCGAGCACTTCGCCTGTCCCTATGACGGGTTCTCCTTCGGCGAAATCGAACCGCGCACGTTCAGTTTCAACAGCCCGCACGGCGCCTGTTCGCGCTGTACGGGTCTCGGGGTGGAGATGCAGGTCGACCCTTCCCTCGTCATCCCCGACCGCACGAAGTCGATCGCGGAGGGCGCGATCGAGCCGATGGCGAAGTCACGCGGCGGCCAGACCTGGTACCAGCGCCTCCTCGACGCGGTGGCGGAGGAGTACGGCTTCAGCGCGGAGACGCCCATCCGTGAGCTCACGGAGGCGCAGCTCGACGTGATCCTGCACGGGAGCGGCGAGGAGAAGCTGCACCTGCGCTTCACCAACGACTACGGCCGCACGCGGTACTACGACGCGCGCTTCGAGGGCGTCGTCAATAACCTGCAGCGTCGCTACAGGGAGACGGACTCCGACTACGTCCGCAGCGATATCGAACGCTACATGGGCGCGGTTCCCTGCCCGGACTGCCAGGGGCGGCGCCTCCGCCCCGAGGCGCTGGGCGTTCGCATCGATGGACGCGCCGTGGTCGAGGTCACGAACGGGAGCATCAGCGAGACCCTGCGCTGGTTCGACGCGCTCGCGGGGCGGGAGACGCCCCTGAGCGAACGCGAGCAGACGATCGCGCGACAGATTCTCAAGGAGATTCGCTCGCGGCTGCAGTTCCTCATCGACGTGGGGCTGGAGTACCTCACGCTGAACCGCACATCGGGCACGCTTTCGGGGGGCGAGTCCCAGCGCATCCGCCTCGCGACCCAGATCGGTTCCGCGCTCATGGGCGTTCTCTACATCTGCGATGAGCCGTCGATCGGGCTCCACCCCGTGGACGGCGACCGCCTGATCCGCACGCTCGAACGGCTGCGCGATCTCGGCAACACGGTCATGGTGGTCGAGCATGACGAGGCCATGATGCGCGCCGCCGACCATATCGTGGACCTTGGCCCGGAGGCTGGCCGCGACGGCGGGCACGTGGTCGCGGAGGGCGCGATGGCGGCCATCCTGGCCTGCGAGGAGAGCGTCACGGGAGCCTATCTCTCTGGCCGCCGCAGCATCCCCACGCCGGAGACGCGCCGCGCGGGCAGCGACGCCGCGCTCGTGATTCGCGGCGCCCGCGAGAACAACCTGAAGAACCTCGACGTTTGCGTGCCCCTGGGGAAGTTTGTGGTCGTCACGGGGGTTTCCGGGTCGGGCAAGTCCTCGCTGATTACGGAGATTCTGGTGAAGCGCGCGGTCAATGTGTTGCAGAACGGACGGCAGCGTCCGGGCGCCCACGACACGATCGAGGGGTTCGAACTCCTGGACAAGATCGTCGACATCGATCAGTCGCCCATTGGGCGCACGCCGCGCTCCAACCCGGCCACCTACACGGGCGTGTTCACCGTCATCCGCGAGCTCTTCGCCTCCGTCCCCGAGGCGCGGGCGCGGGGCTACAAGCCCGGGCGCTTCAGCTTCAACGTGAAGGGGGGGCGCTGCGAGGAGTGTTCGGGGGACGGCTACAAGCTCGTCGAGATGCAGTTTCTCCCTGATGTGACGGTTCCCTGCGAGGTCTGTCAGGGGCAGCGCTACAACCGCGAGGCGCTGGAGATCCGCTTCCGTGGCAAGAACATCGCGGAAGTGCTCGACATGACGGTCGCGGAGGCGCTGAACCACTTCGATCGCTTTCCCCGCGTGAAACGCATCCTGAGCACGCTCGACGCGACCGGTCTGGGCTACATCCGCCTCGGCCAGCCGGCGACGACGCTCTCCGGGGGCGAGGCGCAGCGCATCAAGCTGGCGAGTGAGCTCGCGCGGCGTTCGACCGGCAAGACGCTCTACGTTCTCGATGAGCCCACCACGGGGCTGAGCTTCCAGGACGTCCACCATCTTCTCGATGTCCTGCAGCGTCTCGCTGACAGCGGCAACACGGTGGTCGTGATTGAGCACCATCTGGACGTGATCAAGTCAGCCGATCACGTTATCGACCTTGGTCCCCATGGCGGCGATCGGGGCGGTGAACTCGTGGCCGAAGGGACGCCGGAGGCGATCGCCGGCAATCCTGAGAGCGCCACGGGGCGTTACCTGCAACCCCTCCTTGAAAGCGCCGGCACGCTCCCGAAGAAGCAGCGGCGGGCGCGACGAAAGCGGAAGGCGGAGGCGGCCGTCGCGGGCTAGGGCGACAGCAATGATGGCTGCATCGGCTTCCCCGTATTGGGATCCGCGAGGGCAGGGAGTTGTGGCAGGCGCTCCTCAAAATAGTTCTCGATCGACCAGAGTTGTACTCGCGGATATCGCTGTGCGCCGATAGTGACTACTCCCTGCTCTGCCGCCAACGCTCGGGCCTGCGATGAAGAGACCCGACCCAGCGTGATAAACACGCCGCAGGCGGCGGGTTCGTGCTCCACCACATGGAGGAAGTCGCGGAATTGACTCATCTGGAAGGCGCTGCCGCCCTTGACCTGGGCAAGAACCAGTCGGGATTCGTGATCGCTGGGCTGGTCGAGCATCGTCCCGCGGCCGTCGATGCCGCGATCACCGCGTTTCTGCTCATTTGGCGCGAGTCCGGGCAGGCGGGTCACGGCCCATGCCTCAAAATCAAAAGGGCGCTCCGAAGCCAGCTTTCGCGCACTCGCGAGGTCTTGAGGAATCCCGTCAGTCTGTGACTCGATACCCATAGGCTTCAGGCGAAGGTTCTGAACGATATCGATCGCTGTCGCCGAGATGTCAATCCCTACCCAGCGGCGGTCCATACTCTGCGCCGCGACCACGGTCGTACCACAGCCACAAAAGGGGTCAAGCACAAGATCACCCGGGCTACTTGAGGCTGCGATGATCCGATCCAGAAGCGCAAGTGGCTTCTGGGTAGGGTATCCGACGCGCTCACGGGAATTCCCAGCGATGATAGAGATGTCGCTCCACACATCGCGGCGCGGCATCCCCTGTGTAGGCTCGTCGACGGGGATAACCCGAGTGGGATTCGCGGGATCCTTGCGGTTCGACTTCCCACCGAAACGCTTGAGATAGCTCTCACTCGCAGACTCATATTCGACGTTAAAGATCGCATCCTCTGGCTGCTTCATGTAATAGAGGATGCAGTCATGCATACGCTGGAATCCGCGGAAGCTCCTGACAGACCAGCGACGGTAAGACCAGATGATCTCGTTCCGGAAGGAACTATAGCCAAAAATGGCATCCATCAACACCTTAAGGTAGTGACTCGCGCTGGGATCGCAGTGGAGATAGATGCTGCCACTCGCCTTCAACAGGCGTCGCATCTCAACCAGCCGCAACCCCATGTAGGTCAAGTATGCGAGCATCCCTGATTCACCAAGCAGGACGCGAAGCCCCGTGGTCACCTTGTGGAGTGGATGGGCGACGGCATTCTCGATTTCGCGGACCCGCTCAGCAGCGGCTCCATCCCACTTCCAGGTATCGTTGAACCCGCGTACCTGAGCGGGCGTGCCGTTCTCTGAGCCGAAGATGATGTTGTAGCCGGCGTTGCTGTTGAACGGAGGGTCGAGGTAGATCAAGTCTACCGTCTCGGCAGGCCACTCTCGCATCCAATCGAGGCAGTCGCCGTAGTAGAGGGTTCCTGCTTGCATCTTGCCCCCAGCCTACACTACAGAACTAGCGTTCGTCGGCGGGGCCGTACGCGGTAGCGCAGGTAGACCTCGTCCGTCTCGGGGTTGGGGTGCGCGGAGAGCAGCTGGAGGCGCTTCGCTTCCTGTGGCGTGAAGGCGCGCGCGCCCGCCACCGCCGTGAGCGTCCGGGCGCCGCCTACGACCACCGGCCCCAGCGTCACGAACGCCTCGTCGATCGCGTCGAGCGCGTAGAGCGCGGCGTAGACCGTGGGGCCGCCCTCGACCAGCAGGACGTCCGCGCGCAGGTCGCGTCGCATATGGCGCAGCATCTCGCTGACCTCGCGTCCTTCCGTGAGCGTCACGAGGGGACGGCCGGCGGCGGCGATCGCGGCGCGGCGCGGCGGCGGCGCGCGCTCCGAGAGGTAGACCACGGCGGGGAAGTCCCGCGCGGTGAAGAACGCGCGGTCGAGGGGCAGGTTCCCCCCGCGGCTGAGGACGGCGGCGATGGGCGTGGGGGGCTTTCCGCGCGCGATGCGGATGGCCTCCAGCCGTTCATCCCCCAGCCGTGACGAGGTACCGCTCGCGCGCAGGGTTCCCGCGCCGTTGAGCACGACGTCGGCGTTCACGCGGAGCTCCCGCATGAGGCGCTGGTCCACGGCTGACCCGATCCCGCGCTCGGTGCCCTCGATGACGCTCTTGCCATCGGCTGACATGACCGTGTTCGCGATGACGCAGGGGCGGTCGGGGGGAGGAGGGGGCAGGTCGAGGGCGGTGTAGTCCGGCTTGCCCGCGCTCCAGGGGTCGCTCACGGCAGATCGCGGTCGCGGTCGACCTCGCGGTAGTAGCAGGAGACGTTGTTGGTGTGGCAGGTGGGGCCTTCGGGGCGCGCGAGCACCAGCAGGGAGTTGTCCTCGCAGTTCTTGCGCAGGCTGACGAAGTTCAGGAAGTTTCCGCTTGTGGCGCCTTTTTCCCAGAGCTCATCGCGGCTGCGGCTCCAGAAGGTGACGTGTCCGGTGGCGAAGGTGTGGCGCAGAGACTGGCCATTCATCCAGCCCAGCATCAGCACCTGAAGGGTATCGGCGTCCTGGACAACGGCGGGGATGCGATCGTGTTCGTCGAGGGCAAGGGGCATGGCCGGCTCCGCAAATCGTATGGGTCGAGGATACCGGAGGGAGGCGCTGCGCTCGCGGGGAGCGGCTACTGACGCGGCTCGGCGGGGCGGATGGCGACGCCCTGTTCGGCGAGGGCGGCCTTGACCTCGCGGATGGAGTACGTCCCGAAGTGGAAGATGCTGGCGGCGAGCACGGCGTCCGCTTTCCCCTGCGTGAGCGCTTCCGCCATGTGATCGGGGCCGCCCGCGCCGCCGGAAGCGATGACGGGGACGTTCACGGCCTCGCTCATCGCGCGCAGCATGGGGATGTCGTACCCGCGCTGGTGGCCGTCCGTGTCCATGCTCGTGACGAGCAGTTCACCCGCGCCCCGCTCGACGACCTCGCGGGCCCAGGCGATGGCGTCGATGCCGGTGGGGGTACGGCCCCCGTGGGTGTAGACCTCCCAGCCCTCGCCCGTCCCCTTCGCGTCGATGGCGACGACGATGCACTGGCTTCCGAAGCGGTAGGCGCCCTCGTTCACGAGCGTGGGGGCGTTGACGGCGGCGGTGTTGACGCTGACCTTGTCCGCTCCCAGTTCGAGCATCGTCTTCATGTCCGCGGTGGTGCGTATGCCGCCGCCGACGGTGAAGGGGATGAAGACCTGGTCAGCGGTGGCGGCGACCATGTCGTACGTGGTCGCGCGATCGTCGGAGGAGGCGGTGATGTCGAGGAAGACGAGTTCGTCGGCGCCTTCGGCGTCGTACAGCCTGGCCAGCTCGACGGGGTCGCCGGCGTCGCGCAGCTCGACGAAGGAGACGCCCTTGACGACGCGCCCGTGGTCGACGTCGAAGCAGGGGATGATGCGTTTCGTCAGCATGGCGCGACCGCTTCCAGCGCCTCGGCGAGGGTGAAGCGACGTTCATAGAGGGCCTTGCCCACGATGGCGCCCTCGCAACCCGTTTCGGCGAGCGCCTGCAGGTCACGCGTGGCGGCGACGCCGCCGGAGGCGATGACCGGTACCGGCAGCGCGGCGGCGAACTCCGCCGCGAGCGCGACATTGGGGCCTTCGAGGGCGCCGTCGCGGGCGATGTCGGTGACCATGATGCGGGGGGCGCCGCGCGCGACCATCTCCTTCGCGAGCGCGAGGCCGTCGGCGCCCGAGCCTTCGCGCCACCCCTGCGTGAGCGCTTCCCCCGCGCGGGTGTCGATGGCGACCACGATCATGCCGGGGAAGCGCTCGACGGCGCGGGTCACGAGGTTGGGGTCGCGCACGGCGGCGCTCCCGAGCTGGATGCGCTTCGCGCCCATGGCGGTCGCCGCCTGCATGTCCGCAATCGTGCGCAGTCCGCCGGAAAGCTCGACCGGAATCGCGACCGCTTCACAGATCGCGACCATCTCGCGGCGGTTCACGGGACGCCCCTCGCGGGCGCCGTCGAGATCAACGACGTGCAGCCGCGGGGCGCCCTGCGCCTCCCAGTCGCGGGCGACGGCGGCGGGGTCGGCGGCGTAGGCGGTCTCCTGATCGTAGTCGCCGCGGAGCAGGCGCACGCAGCGTCCTCCGCGGATATCGATGGCCGGGATCACCTCGAAGCTCACGCGGCCTCGCGCACCCAGCGGGCAAAGTTGGCGTAGAGGGCGAGGCCGGCGGCGCCGCTCTTTTCGGGGTGGAATTGCGTCGCGACGACGTTGTCGCGGGCGAGGACGCTGGGGAAGGCGAAGCCGTAGGTCGTCTCTCCCAGCGCGAGGGCGGGGTCGGCGGGGACGGGGTAGAAGCTGTGGACGAAGTAGAAGTACGACCCGCTGGGGATGTCCGCCGTGATTCGATGGTCGCGCACCCATTTCACCTGGTTCCAGCCCATGTGCGGAACCTTGAGGCGGTCGAAGCCGAAGTGGCGCGCGTTTCCCGCCAGAACGCCGAGGCACTCCTGCCCGCCGCCCTCATCGGAGTGGTCGAGCAGCGCCTGAAGCCCCATGCAGACGCCCAGGAAGGGTCGCCCCGAGGCGATGTACTGGCGCAATGGTTCGGACAGGCCGCGTTCGCCCAGCTTCGCCATCGTGTCGGAGGCGGCGCCGACGCCGGGGAGGATGGCGCCGTGGGCGCGGTCGAGGTCCGCCCAATCGGCGGAGACGGTCGCGTGCATGCCCGCGTGCGCGAGGGCGCGCTCGACGCTGCGCAGGTTGCCGGCGTCGTAATCGACCACCACGAGGAACGGCTCGGCGCCCATAAAGGCAGTGTGCGGCCTCGCTCCGCTAGCGTCACACGGGCGGGCGGGAGGCGGTCGAGCGCGAGCGCGCGGCGCGATAAGATCGACGCTGGATGGCGCCCGCGGATCAGCACGAGGCCCGGCTCCGCAGCGAGGAGTTGCGCTCGCGGATCAACTACCACAACCACCGCTACTACGCGCTGGACGCGCCCGAGATCAGCGATGGCGAATACGACGAGTTGCTGAATGAGTTGCGCGCCATCGAAGCCGCCTTCCCCGAACTCATCACGCCTGACTCTCCGACGCAGCGGGTGGGGGCGGCGCCGCTTGAAGCGTTCGCCACAGTTGAGCACCGCGCGCCGCTGCTGAGCCTCTCGAACGCGAGCAGCGCCGCGGAACTGACGGACTGGCGGCGGCGCGTGGTCGACCGCGCGGGGCGGGATGACCTCGCCTTCACCACGGAACCGAAGATCGACGGTCTCGCCATCGCGCTCACCTACGAGGGGGGGCGCTTCATCCAGGGGGCTACGCGCGGGGATGGCCGCCGCGGGGAGAACATCACCCCCAACCTGCGCACGATTCGCAGCATTCCGCTCGCGCTTGCAGGCGACTACCCGTCCGCATTCGAGGTTCGCGGCGAGGTCTATATGACGAAGAGCGGCTTCGAGCGGATGAACGCAGAGCGCGCGGAGCGGGGGGAAGCGCTGTTCGCCAATCCGCGCAACTCCGCGGCCGGCGCCGTTCGCCAGCTCGATCCCACGATCACGGCGCAGCGGCCGCTCTCGATTTATGTGTACCAGGTGGGATGGAGCGAGGAGCCCACGCCATCCAGCCACATCGAGCGGCTGCGCTGGCTCGCCGCCCTCGGCTTCCGCGTGAATCCGGACGCGCGGCGCCACGCCAACCTGGAGGAGGTCGCGGAGCGCGTGTCGTGGTGGGGACAGCGGCGGGAGCGCCTCGACTACGACATCGACGGGGTCGTGATCAAGGTCGACGACACGCGGGAGTGGGACCGCCTGGGGGTCGTGGGGCGGGAGCCTCGCTGGGCGACCGCCTTCAAGTTCCCGCCCCAGCAGCGCACCACGAAACTGCTCGACATCGTGGTGAACGTGGGGCGTACGGGCGCCCTGAACCCCTTCGCGGTGCTGGAGCCGGTCGTTGTCGGGGGGGCGCGCATCCAGATGGCGACCCTTCACAACGAACCGGATATCCACCGCAAGGACATCCGCATCGGCGACACCGTGATTGTGCAGCGGGCGGGCGATGTGATTCCCCAGGTTGTGGCGCCTGTGGTCAGTCTGCGCGACGGGAGCGAGCGGGTTTTCGCCATGCCCGAGGCCTGTCCCGCCTGCGGAAGCGAGATCGAGCAGGACGAGGACGCGGCGGATTCCTTCTGCCCGAACCTGGCCTGCCCCCAGCAACAGGTCCGCCTCGTCGAGCACTTCGCCTCGCGCGGGGCGATGGACATCGAGGGGCTGGGGGAGCGCCTTTCCTACGTGCTCTTCCGCGAGGGGCTGGTGAAGGACGTGGCGGATATCTACGACCTCACCGAGGAGCAGCTGGCGCCGCTGCGGCTCCCCCAGCACATCGGCGAGAAGACCGCGTCCGCCCTGCTCCAGCGCTTTGGCGACGTCGCCGCCGTTCTCGACGCGGACGAGGAGGCGCTGCAGGAGGTCGACGGCGTGGGGCCGGTCGTGGCTCGCAGCGTCGCCCGCTGGCGGGAGCGCGAGCGCAACCTGGCGCTGGTCGAGTCATGGGCGGCGGACGGGGGCGAGCCGGGGCTGGCACAGCTGGCCTGGCTGCGGATCGAGGACCGCCAGTTTGGCCCGAAGAACGCAGCCAACCTCATGAAGGGCATTGCGCTCAGCAAGGAGCGTCCCCTGCCGAACCTCATCTTCGCGCTCGGGATTCGCCATGCCGGCGCCGAAACCGCGCGCCTGCTGGCGGAGCGCTTCGGCGACCTCGGCGCCATTCTGGGGGCGGGGGAGGAGGCGCTGCAGGAGGTCGACGGCGTGGGGCCGGTGGTGGCCCGCAGCGTCGCCCGCTGGGCCGAGCGGGAGCTGAACCGCGACATCGTCGAGCGTCTGCGCAAGGCGGGCGTGAATATGGCGGGGGAGGTCATTGCGCCGGCCAGCGACGCGCTCGCGGGACTGTCCGTCGCGATCACGGGCAAGCTGGAGACGATGACGCGCGGGGAGGCGGAGGCGCGGGCCAAGGACGCGGGCGCCGCCGTCACGGGTTCCGTCTCGAAGAAGACCGCGTTCCTCGTGACGGGCGCTGACCCGGGGGGGAGCAAGCTCACGCGCGCGGAGAAGCTGGGGACGCTGCTCCTCGACGAGGAGCAGTACCTGACCGTGCTCGATGAAGGCGCGCCCGCCCTCGAACGCATCCGCGAGGAACGCGAGGCCGACGGGGACGATGGCGACGGCGACGAGGCCTGACCACAGCCTCGGGAGCGTCCACAATGGCGCGGCGATGAGCGATTCCACGCCACGGGACACCTATACGCACGGCCATCACGCCTCGGTGGTGGCGCAGCACAGCCGCCGCACCGTCGAGGAAGCGGCCGCTTTTCTGATCCCGCGACTGCGTCCGGAGATGCGGCTGCTCGACGCGGGCTGCGGGCCGGGTTCGATTACCGCGGGCTTCACGAAGTACGTCGGCGAGGTCGTCGGCGTGGACGCGGAGCCTTCGGTGCTGCGGACGGCGCGTGAACTGACGGACGGCGTCCCCAACCTCACGTTCGCGTCGGGCAGCGTGTACGCGCTGCCCGACGAGGACGGCTCCTTCGATGTGGCCTACGCCCATCAGCTGCTGCAGCATCTGGCCGATCCCGTGGGGGCGCTGCGGGAGCTGGGCAGGGTGGTGCGGCGCGGGGGCTACGTGGCCGTCCGCGATTCCGATTACCAGACGATGATCAGCCATCCCCGCAGCGAGGCCATCGAGGAGTGGCGCGCCCTCTACACGGAGGTGGCGCGGCGCAACGGGGCGGACGCCAACGCTGGCCGGCACATCCCCTCGTGGCTGGCGCGGGCGGGCTTCGCAGAAGTCGCGCTCTCGACCACGGTGGCGGTGATGCGTGAGCGCGAGGAGGTCCTGAACTGGGGCGATTCGTGGGCGGAGCGGATCACGAGTTCGGCCCTCGCGGAGCAGGCGCTTGGCTACGGGCTGGCGACGCGCGCGGACCTCGAGCGGCTGGCGGCGGGATGGCGCGCCTGGGCGCGCGACGAGGAAGCGCTTTTCCTTTTCGTTCATGTCGAGGGGCTCGCGACCGTTCCCTGAGAGTTCGGGGGCGGGTTCGCAGGCGCCGCTGGCCTATACTGACGGCAAGCGCCCAACTCGCGAACCGCAGGCCAGGCCTGCGACAGGACCGTCCCGTGGCACGCCTCGGCCTTCTCTCACGCCTCTTCGGCTTCCTCTCCCATGACATCGCCATTGACCTGGGGACGGCGAACACGCTTGTCATGGTTCGGGGCCGGGGGATCGTGATCATCGAGCCATCGATCGTCGCCATCGATCGCAGTTCCAAGCGCATTCTCGCGATCGGGGAAGAGGCGCAGCGCATGGTAGGGCGCACGCCCGCCAACATCATCGCGGTGCGGCCGCTGCGCGATGGCGTCATCTCTGACTTCGAGGTGACGGAGCGGATGCTGAGTTACTTCATCCGCGCGGTGCAGGATCGCTCCTTTCTCGCGCAGCCGCGGATCGTGGTGGGCGTTCCCAGCGGGGTGACGGAGGTGGAGAAGCGCGCCGTTCACGACGCCGCCCTGAGCGCGGGGGCGCGCGCCTGTTTCCTCATCGAGGAGCCGCTGGCGGCGGCCATCGGCTCGGGCATTCCGGTGATGGAGGCGTCGGGATGCATGGTCGTCGATATCGGGGGCGGCACGACCGAAGTGGCGGTGATCTCGCTGGGGGGGATGGTGGTGAGTGAATCGATCCGCGTGGCGGGCGATGAGATGGACCGGAACATCGTCACCTATGCGCGTCAGGTGCATAACCTGTTCATCGGGGAGCGCACTGCGGAGGAGGTGAAGAAGGCGGCGGGGTCGGCGGCGCCGCTTGATACCGAGGAATCGGTGACCCTGCGCGGGCGCGATCAGGCGACCGGCCTGCCGAAGGCGGTCGATGTGAGCACGATTGAGTTGCGCGATGCGCTGGCGGGTTCGGTCAACCAGATTGTGGAGGCGGTGCGCTCCTCGATTGAGAAGACGCCGCCGGAGCTGGTCAGCGATCTGATGGCGCATGGCATCGTCCTTGCCGGCGGCGGCGCCATGCTGCAGGGGCTTGACCGCCGCATCAGCCAGGAAACCCGCTTTCCCGTGTATGTCGCGGAGGAGCCCCTGCTCTGCGTGGTGCGCGGCGCGGGCGCCATCTTCGACGAGCTCGAAGCGGGCGGGACGGTCGAGCAGCAGTTCGATTCGCGACGAGCGCGACGGTAGCCAGGCCGCGGTCGGCGCATGGTGGCGTTCAGCCGGTACACCTACTGGATCGGGGCCATGATCGTCCTTGCCGCGTTGCTGGCGGTTGCGGGCCGCACGGGCGCGCTCAACCCCGTGCAGGACGTGTTTCTGCGCGTCACCGGTCCCGCGGAAGAGGGGCTTTCCTCGGTTTTTCAGCCCGTCGCGGGGTTCTTCAGCGATATCGGCGACGTCGACCGCCTGCAGGAGGAGAACCGCCTCCTCCTCAGCGAGAACGAGCGTCTGCGCAACGAAAACACCGCGCTCAGAACGGATAGCGACCGGCTCAGCGAACTGGAGAATCTGGTCGGAATCGTTGAGGCGGACCCCTCCGGCGAGCGACTGGTCGCGGGCGTGCTGAGCCGTATCCAGGGTCCGCTGACGCGTGAGCTGCGCATCGATCGGGGGGCGAACCACGGGGTGGCCGTGGGGAACCCGGTGCTCTCGGCGGAGGGAAGCCTGATCGGAACGGTGACGAAGGCGCTCCCCGGCAGTTCGTTCGTCCGCCTCCTGACCGACAGCCGCAGCCGGGTGGCGGCGCAGGTGCGCGGCAGTCCCGCCGATGGCATCGCCAAAGGCGATGGCGGGGGGCTCTCGTTCGAGCTGGTGGGGGGCGGCGTGAACGCAGGCGACACGGTCGTCACCTCGGGGCTCGGGGGCATCTATCCGGCGGACATCCCCATCGGGCAGGTCGCGAGCGTGCTCGGCGATCCCCAGGATCCTTTCCCGACGGTGCGGCTGCAGACGACCTTGCGCGTGTCCACAACGCGCACCGTGCTCGTGATCGTGAGTTTCACGCCCGCGCGCTTTGAGGCGGAGGAGTGATGCGCGCCCTTCTGATCGCGCCGCTCGTACTGGCGACTGTGCTCGCGCAGGTCGCGATCGCGCCGTTTTTCCCGTTCCAGGGGGCCGTCGCCGAGCTTCCCGTGGCGCTGCTGACGCTGCTGGCGCTTTTCGCGGGGCCCTACGCCGTCATGGTCGTGTTCCCCATCCTCGTACTCTTCCTTGGCTTTTCCACGAACGCCGGCTTTGAGTGGCTGACGCTCGCTTATCTGCCGCTGCTGCCCGGCGCTGCGTGGATCCAACGGCAGCGCGCCATCCCCCAGACCCCGTATACGCTGGCGCTCTTCATCGCGGTCGCGGCGGGGGTCTGGGCGAGGGGGACGCTGGCGGGCGCGGCGACGGTCTCGGGGGCGAACCCCGACCCCGGGGCGATCGTCCTTGAGACGCTCCTGCCCGGCGCCGCCTTCGACGCGATGCTGATTTCGGTCGGGTATTTCCTGTGCCGTCAGCTGGGGTGGCCGACCCGCTCCCTCGACCTCAGGACAGCGGAGCTCCAGCGATGAACGGCGGGGGCGATCGGCGCGTCAACCCCGGGCTCAGCCGTAACCGGCCGCAGGGCAATGTGGGCGTGCTGCGCGTTGTCGTCGTCGCGCTCTTCGTGGTCCTGGGCGCGCGGCTGGCGCAGATGCAGCTGGTTGATGGGGCTGACTACGCGAGGCGTTCGGAGCTCAATCGCATCATCGTGGAGAGCGTGAGTCCCACGCGCGGGCTGATTCTGGACCGCAAGGGGCAGCCGCTGGTGGAGAACACGGGCTCCTTCACAGCCCTCATTACCCCGAGCTTCCTGCCCGAGGACGCCAGCGACCGCTACCGCCTCTACCTTTACCTTGAGGACTTGCTGGGGACGCCGGCGCTGCAGATCGAGGAGGCGGTGAACGCCGCGGAGGCGCGCGGCCAGGGCGATCTTCCGCTCGCCATCGCGCGCGCGCTGGAGCGATCGGTGGCGCTTCAGCTGGAGCAGGTGGCCGCCGATCTGCCCGGCGTGGCGCTCTCCGTGGAGTCCCAGCGGCGCTACACCGGCGGTCCTGAGTTCAGCCACATCCTCGGCTACGTGGGGGCGATGTCGCCGGAGGAGTGGCGGACGCTCCAGGAGGATGGCTACGCCTTCAACGAAGTGGTCGGCAAGGTCGGCGTGGAGGCGCGCTACGAAGCGGAGCTGCGGGGCGCGCCCGGACGCGCGGTTCAGGAGGTCAACGCCCAGGGCGAGTTGGTGAGCGCCATCGAGGCGAGCGAGCCGGAGGGGGGCGGAAGCCTCGCGCTCTCCATCGATTCCGACCTGCAACGCTACGTCTATGAGCTGCTCTCGAACACGATGGGCGAGGCGTCAACGGCGGCGGCGGTGGTGATGAGCCCCGTGACGGGCGAGGTGTACGCGATCGTTTCCGTTCCTACGTATGACAACAACATTTTCTCGCTGCCCGACCCCGGAGAGGAGTACCAGAAGCTGCTGGAGGATCCGCGCATTCCGCTCCTGCATCAGGCGCTGAGCCCGGTCGCTCCTGGCTCCACCTTCAAGATCATCACGGCCGCGGCGGCGCTCCAGGAGGGCGCGATCACGCGCGATACGCGGCGGACGGTGGACAGCACGGTGCTGGAGTTCATCGGGGAGGACGGGCAGCCCTACTACTTTTATGACTGGCGCGCGCACGGGGAGCTCGACCTCATCGGCGCCATTTCCTGGTCATCCAACATCTACTTCTACATGGCGTCCTGCGGCATTCCGCAGGAGGGCGTGACCGGGCTGGGGGCGAACACGGAGCAGGCGGCGGTCGTGCTGGGGTATTACGCGCGGAGCTTCGGGCTGGGGCAGGTGACCGGGCTTGATATCGCCAGCACTGAGTCCTCCGGGGTGATCCCCAGCCCTGAGTGGAAGCGTCGCGTTCGCAGCGGCTCCCTCTTCAACCCCGAGGACCGTGACTGGTACCTCGCGGATACCTGCTTTATGGGCATCGGGCAGGGGGACGTGACGGCCACGCCCTTGCAGATCGCGCTCGCTACCGCCGCCATCGCCAACGGCGGCTGGCTGCTTGAGCCCTATGTCACGAGGGAGATTCTCGCCGCTGACGGGTCCGTCGTCTCGACGACCACGACCTCCCGGGAACGCGTGCCCGTCGACGAGGAACATCTGGCGACCATCCGCCAGGGGATGCGGCAGTCGGTGATCGACGGAGCGGCCCGCCGCGCGGCCCTGCCCAACACGCTCGTGGCGGGGAAGACGGGCACGGCGGAGTTTGTCGATCCGGAGGATGGCCAGACGAAGGAGCGGGCGTGGTTCACGGGCTTCGCTCCGTACGATGACCCGCAAGTGGTGGTGACGGTCTTTTATGACCTTGGGGTTGGGGGGACGAAGGCGGCGCCCGTGGCCGCGGACATCATCGCCTACTTTATGGAGCGCGTTGAGCCATGAGCCGTTTCGGGGTCCAGGGTTCGCTGCGCGCCTGGGATCGCTTCGATGCGATTCTCGCGCTGACGGCGTTTGCGCTGGTGGGGTACGGGCTGGCGCTCATCTACAGCGGCAGCCTCGGCTCCTATGAGGGGCCCACCGCCAGCATCGAGAATCCGGTCGTTCGTCAGGGGCTCTTCGCGCTCATCGCGATCGGGACGATGTTCGTCATCTCGCGGCTGGACTACCACGTGCTCCTGCACTACGCGTGGTGGTTCTACGGGGCCTCGATCCTGCTGCTGCTGCTGCTCATTCCCATCGGGCAGACGGACTTCGGGTCAACGCGCTGGTTCGCGCTGGGCCCGATCCAGTTCCAGCCATCCGAGTTCGCGAAGATTGCGACCGTGCTCCTGCTGGCGCGCTTCCTGAGCGAGCAGGGCGGGAGCGCCCGTGACTTGCGGGCGCTGGGCGGCTCACTGGCGATCACGGCGCCGGTGCTGCTGCTTGTGTTCATCCAGCCGGACCTCGGCACCAGCATCATTTTCGCGGCGATCTGGCTGGGGATGGTCGTGGTGGCCGGCATTCAGCGCCGCCACCTGCTCTTTTTCGGGGCGGTCTTTCTCGCGCTGCTGCCGTTCATCTGGACGTTCACGGTGGCGGACTACCAGATCGAACGCATCTCGGTGCTGCTCGACGCGGAGGAGGATCAGCTGGACGCGGGGTATAACCCGATCCAGTCACGCATCGCGGTCGGTTCGGGGCAGCTCTTCGGGAAGGGCCTTACGAACGGTGACCAGACGCAACTCGACTTCCTGAAGGTGAAGACGAAGGACTTCATCTTCAGCGTGCTTGGGGAGGAGCTTGGCTTCGTGGGGGCGATGGCGCTGTTCGCGCTCTTCATTTTGTTACTGATGCGCGGCATCCGCGCGGCGCAGCTGGCGGGCGATGTTCCGGGGCAGCTGGTGGCGGCGGGGATCGTGATCATGATCCTCATGCAGGCCTGCATCAACATCGCGGTGAACCTCAGCATCTTCCCGGTCACGGGGCTGCCCCTGCCCTTCGTGAGCCAGGGGGGGAGCTCGCTGGTGACGCTGTTCATCGGGCTGGGCGTCGTGCAGAGCATCGTCATGCGCCACCGCGCCTACCGCCAGTTCTAGCGAACGGAGGCGCGCAGGGCGCCCACGGCGGCGTTGACCCTACAGGCGGGGTCTTCCTAGACTGGGAGGCCCCGTGACAGCGGGAGCGAAGGGAGCGTTCAGTGCAGGCGATCGTGCGAGCCGGAGGGCGTCAGTTCATGCTCACGGAAGGGCAGGAGTTCGACGTGGGCTCGCTCACAGGCGAGCCCGGCGACGCCTTCGACTTCGATGTGCTGCTGCTGATCGACGGCATGGACGTGACGATCGGGGAGCCGACGGTCCCGGGGGCATCCCTGCGGGCGCGCATCGCGCAGCACGGGAAGGCGCCGAAGCTGCGCTTCATGAAGTACAAGAACAAGGTGCGCTACCGACGAACGATTGGGCACCGGCAGCCGATCACGCGGCTCGTGGTTGAGTCGATCGCGAAGGGGTAGGCGATGGCGCACAAGAAGGGCCTCGGCAGCACCAAAAATGGCCGCGACAGCAACAGCCAGCGGCTGGGCGTGAAGCGCGCTGACGGCGAATACGTGACGCCGGGGACGATCATCCTGCGGCAGCGGGGGACGCGCTTTCACCCGGGCGAGAACGTGGGCCTGGGCCGCGATTTCACGATCTACGCAAAGGTGGCGGGCACGGTGAAGTTCAGCCCCCACGCGAAGGGGCGGCGGAAGCGCGTGGGCGTGCTCGCGGCCGGTCCCGCAGGCGAGGAGTAACGCGGTGAAGGCGGAGATTCACCCCGACTACGTGGCGGCGGTCATCACCTGTTCCTGCGGCGCGCGCATCGAGACCCGCGCGACGAAGGAGCAGATGCACATCGACGTATGCAGTGAGTGCCACCCATTCTTTACGGGCGAGCAGCGCATCGTGGACACGGCGGGGCGGGTTGAGCGCTTCCAGCGGCGCTACTCGCTGGGCGACCCTTCCGAGGGCGAGTAGCCGTCCCCGATCGAGCGGCGTTCCTGCTCACGTGAGCCGCTCGCCATTCCCCGAAACGGACACTGAGACGGGTATGACCGCGGCGCCTCCACGACCGGATATGTACTACGGCGGGCAGGCGGTCATCGAGGGCGTGATGATCCGCGCGCCGCGCCACATGGCGGTGGCCGTGCGCCGCCCCGACGGCGGGATCGCGCGACACACGGAGGAGTTGACGGGCTTCGCGACGGGCCCGCTCCGCCAGGTTCCGCTTGTGCGCGGGGCGCTTGTGCTGTGGGAGACGCTCGCGCTGGGATTGCGCGCCATCAACTACTCCTCGCGCATCGCCCTCGCGGAGGAAGGCGAGCCGGACGAGGAGGAAGCGGAGGGCGGCGCCGACGCGGCGGTGTGGGGCTCGATGGCGCTGGGGATCAGCTTCGCGATCGCGATCTTCTTCGTGGGGCCGGTGCTGTTCGCGAACTTTCTGGAGTCGTTGGGGGTGGCGCGCGCGGGGGTGGTGGCGATCGAGGCGGCGGTGCGGCTGGCGCTGTTCGTGGCGTATATCGCGCTTATCGGACTGATGCCCGATATCCGCCGCATGTTCCAGTACCACGGCGCCGAACACATGACGATCCACGCCTATGAGGGGGCGCGGCCGCTGACGGTCGCCGCTATCCGGGGGCTGCCGAAGGAACACACGCGCTGCGGGACGAGTTTCCTGGTGGTCGTGATCATGATCGCGCTGGCGGCTTTCCTTGTGTTTGACCTGCTGGTCGATCAGGGGATCGCCGTCCGCATCGCCTCGCGGGTGGCGCTGCTCCCGCCGATCGCGGGCGTCAGCTACGAGATCCTGCGTTTCGGCGCGCGGTATGAATCGCACGCGCTGGTGCGGGCGCTGTTCATCCCGAACATTCTGCTCCAGGCGCTCACGACGCGGATTCCCGAGGATGACCAGATCGAGGTCGCCATCGCGGCCTTCGAGACAGCGACGGCGCCGCCGGAGGGCTAGCCCGCGCTCTGGCGCTCAGGGCCGGCGGTTTGTACTGTGGCGGTATGACAGCGGCAAGGTACCGAACTGGCGAATTCGACATCGCGGTGGTCTCTGACGGGTACATCCACCTCGACGCGGGGGCGGTGTTCGGGCTGGTGCCGCGGACGCTCTGGGAACCCGTGGTGGGCAGCGAGAACATCGATGAGCAGCATCGCATCCAGCTGGCGCTGAACTGCATGCTCGTGCGCCGCGGCGATGACGTGCTGCTGATCGAGACGGGCATGGGCGCGAAATACATGAAGTGGCAGCAGAAACGCTGGCAGGGCGAGTACGGCACGCTGCTCGACGAGCTCGCCGCGATCGGCGTGGCGCCCGAGGACGTGACCCATGTCGTGAACACGCACCTTCACGCTGACCACTGCGGCTGGAACACGGTCTCGGAAAAGGGAGTATTGCGGCCCACGTTCCCGAACGCGCGCTACTTCATCCAGGAGGGGGAGTACGCGACGGCGATGCGCCCGAACGACCGCACCCGGGGAACGTATCTGCCGCCGAACTTCGAGCCGCTGGAGCTCGCGGGGCAGCTCGAACTGGTGGACGGGGAGCGCGAGATCCTGCGCGGGGTGACCTTCCTGCCGACGCCCGGCCATACCGCGGACCACGCTTCCGTGGTGCTGAGTTCGGGCGGGGAAACGGCCATCTACACCGGCGACCTTGTGCATCACGCGGTGCAGATGGAGCGGGCCGCCTGGATCGCGGCCTTCGATGTCCTGCCGCTGGTCTCGCTGCAGACGAAGAAGGAGATGGTCGAGTACGCGTTGCAGGAGCGGGCGCTGCTGATCTGCGTGCATAACCCGTTCCCCGGGGTGGGGCGGCTGACCGAGGTTGACGGGCGGCGGCATTTCGTGGAGGAGTGAACGGGGCGGGCGTGAACCGGCTGGCCCTGCACCGCGTGCACGAGGCGTTCGGCGCGACGTTCGCCCTGCACGCGGGCTGGCGGCTTCCGGAACGCTACGGGGAGCGCGAGGACGAGTACGGGCGCCTGCGTTCGGACGCGGTGGCGTTCGACCGCTCCGACGGGACGCGGCTGCTGGTGAGCGGCACGGACGCGGGGGTCACGCTGGGCGCGGTCTTCGGGGAGCGCGCGGCGGAGTTGGAGGAGGGGCGGGCGGCGCGGGTGGCGGCGCTTGACGGGGATGGACGGATCGCGGACCTGGCGCTGGTCGCGCGGACGGGGGGCGTCGCCTACATCGTGATGGGGGAACCGGGGCGGGGCGCGATGGCGCGCTCGCTGCTGGAGGGGGCGGTCGGGGAGGGATATGACGTGGCCATCGAGGACAGGACCGCCTCCACCTGCCTCGTCGGGATCGCGGGGCCGGGGGCGGCGACGGCGGCCGCGCGACACGTGAACGAGGCGCTCCCGCCAAGGCTGCCGCCGATGCACGCGGCGCCGTTCGAGTTCCACGGCTACCGCGCCCTCGCGATCCGCACGAGCGGCGTGGGCGAGGACGGCTTCGCGCTGATGACGGCGCCGCCCGTAGCGGAACATCTGCTGGGCCTGCTGGAGGCCTCGGGGGTGGCGCTGGCGGGCATGGCGGCGCTGGAGATCGCCCGCATCGAGGCGGGGATTCCGGCCTTCACGCCCGACCTGGAGACGGGGCTCACGCCAGCGGAGGCGGGGCTGAGCGAGGCGCTGGGGCTGCCCGCTGGGGAGCCCGCGCGGGTATTGAGCGCGCTGCTGTTCGAGGGGACGACGGCGCCGCCCGCAGGCGCGCCCGCGCTCGCGGACGGGCAGGTAGCGGGGGAGATGCGGAGCGGGGCGCGCTCGTTCGCGCTTGACGCTGCCGTGGGACTGGCAATACTCAATCGCGACCGAAGCCATCCTGGCACGGTTATTTCGGTGGACGGAGAACGCGCCCTGGTGGCGCAGAAGCCGCTCTACCGCCGGAGGAAGACGTAGCGATGCCACTGGGAGACATCCCCATGCCCAATATCCCCGTCCCGGAAACGCACTTTCACGGGAAGGTGGAGATCATCCTCGGGGAGAACTGGAGCGCGGTGTATTTCGACGCCGAGGAGGAGGCCCTGCCCGAGGACGTCCCCACCCTGTACGCCTACGCCTGCGTGGTGAAGGGCGACTACGGCTACGTGACGGAGAAGGATGAGGGCGGCGATGGCTGGAACGTCGTGGAAGGCGACATCGCCGAGGGGGAGACGCCCGAGGCGTTCGTACGGCGCGCGGCCCACGAGCAGACCGGCGCGACGATCGCGCAGACGCTGCTCATCGGCTTCCTCGACTGCAAGGCGACGAGCTACAACGAGCGGTACGAGACGCACTTCCGCGCGATCCGCCCCCTGTATGTGGCGGTGGCGAGCGAGGTGGGGCCCGTCCCTGAGGGCTCCGGTTACCACCGGCGGCGGCTTCCTCTGAACCAGTTCCAGAACGAGCTGCGGAAACGCTATCTGCTGCTCTCGGACCAGTTCGCCAAAGGGCTCAGCCGCTACACGATTCTGGAGCGCACCGGCCAGCTGAAGGGCTAGTGCTTACTCCTCGCCGTCGGTCGCTTCCTCGATCGCCCAGACCGCCTGGACGGTCACGGTGACGCCGGAGGTTCCGGGTTGAATCGAGGTCGTCGGCATATCGGCGGCCATGTCCATCTGCTCGGCGGCGCCGGCGCGGGGAACGGCGCGGCCGGTCTCGTGCACGGTAAGGACGGAACCGAGCGTGACGCCGGTGAGGTCGGCGATCTCCCCGGCCTTGGCGCGCGCGTCCTCGACGGCGAGTTTGCGCGCCTGCTGGATGAGCGCGGCGGCGGTTTCGTGCGCGAAGGAGATGCCGTCGAAGCGCACGGCGTCCCCGCCGGCGGCGGCGACAGCGTCAATCAGTTCGCCGATGCCCGCGAGGTTGCGGACGGTGACCTCGACGGTATTGGAGACGACGTAGCCGACGAGGCGCGTCGTCTCCCCGCGATAGTCGTAGGCCGCGCGGATGGAGAAGTGGGTGGTGCGGATATCGCGCTCCTCCACGCCGCCAGCGCGGAGAGCGGCGATGACGGCGGCGGCGGTTTCGGCGGCGCCGGCGCGGGCCTCGGCGACGGTGGTTGCCTGGACCTCGACGCCAGTGTTGACGGTGGCGATATCGGGCTCCGCCAGAATCTCGCCGGCGCCGCTCACGCTGATGGAGCGCGGTTCAGCGGAAGGCGGTTCGGCGGTGGCCTGGACGCAGGCGGCGCCGAACACGAGGAGCATCCCGCCAAGGGCGAAGAGGACAACTGAACGGAAACGAGTCATGCGAACCACCTCCGGCGGCGTGACCAACTGCTGCGAGCGTAGGCGACCAGCGCCCGACACGCGACCCGCGGAGGCCGCGGCGGCGTCATGAGGCTTGCGCTTTCCTTTACATGTACGCGCCGCCCGGGCGGCGCGCGACCCGCTAGAGGGTAATGCGGGGGCGGTGCTACGCTCATGGGCGTCATCCGCGGGCGCTGCGAGGGCGCGTCGCCCGCGCCGAATGGCCGAATGAAGGGGAACGCTTGAACGACGACGGGCCAGTCATCGGGGCGGGGCCGCCGCCCCCGGCGGGGGCGCAGGCTGGCTTGCCAGCTGAGCGGGCGCTGGCGGCGCGCGAGGCGGAGGTGTTCCTCATCCCTTCGTGGACGGCGGGCGCCGCCGTCGACACGAGGGGACGGAAGGCGGCCCGAAACCGCAAACTCGCGCGCGAGATCATCGAGACCGCGCTTCTGGTCGTGCTCGTGTTTCTGGCGGTGCGGGCGAGCCTGCAGAACTACCTGGTCGAGGGATACTCGATGCTCCCCAACCTCGATGACAGCCAGCATGTGCTTGTGAACAAGCTGGCGTACGCCGAGATCGACATGGACCGGCTGACGGACTTCATCCCCTTCGTGGACGCGGAGGAGGGCGATGTGCAGCAGGTCTTCGGGGGGCCCCAGCGAGGGGACATCATCGTGTTTGAAAGTCCCAGCGGGGTCGGAAACGACCTCATCAAGCGCGTGATCGGATTACCGGGGGAGCAGGTCGAGATCGCGCAGGGGCGGGTATACATCAACGGCCGCCTGCTGCATGAGCCGTACATCCGGGAGGCCTGGAGCGACGACCACGCCGCGGTCGTGGTGCCGGAGCGCCACTACTACGTCCTCGGGGATAACCGCAGCAGCAGCCAGGACAGCCGCACTGTGTATGTGGGGATGGTGCCGCGGGAGCTGATCGTGGGGAAGGCGCTGCTGCGCTACTGGCCGTTCGGCGATTTTGGCCTGCCGCCGAACGGCGGGGCGGAGTTGACCGATACGCTCCTGCCGGGGAGCGGGGAGCGGGAGCCTTGAGCGAAACCCTGCGGGAGGAGCTCGAACGGCGGGGGGCGGTGCTGGAGGGGCACTTCCAGTTGGCCAGCGGGCGGCACGCGGACCGCTATATCGAGAAGTTCCGCATCCTGCAGTGGCCGGACGTGACGGGGGAACTGTGCGCGGAGATCGCAGAGCGGTTCGCGGACGCGGGCGCGACGCTCGTTGCGGGGCCGACGACGGGCGGGGTCATCCTCGCGTTCGAGGTCGCCCGACGCATGGGGCTGCGGGCGATCATCGCGGAGCGGGCGGCGGGCGGCGGACGGGAATTCCGGCGCGGGTTCGAACTGGGGACGGGCGACCGCGCGCTGGTCGTGGATGACGTGTTGACGACGGGCGGCAGCGTTCGCGACACGGTGGAGGCGGTGCGCGCGCGGGGCGCGGAGACGGCGGGGGTGGGGGTGCTGGTGAGCCGCGGCGCGGCGCCGGACTTCGGGGCGCCATTCCACGCCTGTCTCGAAGTGAACGTGGCGTCGTGGGAGGCGGAGGCGTGCGCGCTCTGTCGCGAGGGCGTCGAGCTCGTCATCACCTGACCGCGGGCGGGGCTGGCGGGGTTCGACAGGTAGAATGGGCGCATGCAGGAGGCGCCGACCAGCAGCGATCGTTTTCTTCTGAAGGCGCTGGGGGAGGCGGCGGGTGAGTTGCAGGGCCTGCTCTGGCCGGTAAGCGAACGACGGGCGCGGGCGGCGGGCGAGGGGCGGGATGAGGGGTGGCGGCTGCTGGCGATCGCCGTCCACCTGCGGGACGTGGAACGGCAGACGGGCGAGCAGTTTGACGCCCTCCTGAGGCGTCCCTACGCCCCTGTTCGCCACGTGGACCTTGATGACATCCCCTTCCCCGAGGACTACCAGTTCCTGAGCATCGAGGAAGCGGTCTCGGGCTTTGCGCAGGCGCGGCAGGAGACGTTGTACTCGCTCTGGGGGCTCTCGCCGGCGGAGTGGGAACGGACGGCCGAGCACCCCTACCGGGGCGAGGTCGCGCTCATCGACCTCGTGCGGGACCTCTACAAGCACGATCTGGAACATCTCTGGCAGGCGCGGCGCATGCTCGGCCTCGATCCGGTTCCGCAGCGGTGACGCCCCTGTTGCGCGTCATCCCGCCGGCGGCATGGGCGCTGGCGGCGGGGGACGAGGCCGAACACATCGCCTTCTTCAGCGAGGATCTCGAACGGCTGGCGCTGGCGACGAGCGCGCTGGGGCTGGGGCTGTCGATCACGGAGGGGAAGGGGCGCGTGGCGGCGAGCGAGCGCGACCTGGGGCAGCTGGCGGGGGAGCTGCGGCGGCGGGGGAGCGCGCTCGCGGCGCCGCTTGACCGCTACCTGACGCCGGTCGAGCGGTGGCGAGCGGGAGCGCTCGATCTCTCGCTGGAGCGCCCGCTTGTGATGGGCATCGTGAACCTGACGGATGACTCGTTTTCGGGGGACGGGGTGGGAACGGACGCGTCATCCGCGCTGGCCCGTGCGGAGGGACTGCGCGCGGCGGGGGCGGACATCATCGACGTGGGCGCGGAGACGGCGCGCGCGAGCCGTCCGCAGCTGGAGGCGCGGACGGAGGCGGCGATCGCGGCGCCGGTAGTCGCGGCCCTTGTACGGGAGGGGCACGCCGTCTCCATCGATACGTACAAGCGCGAGGTGGCGGAGGCGGCGATCGCGGCGGGCGCGGCGATTGTCAACGACATCAGCGGGCTCACGCTGGGCGCGGGGGCGGCGGAAGCGGCGGCGGCGGGCGGCGCGGGCTACGTGCTCAACTACAGCTACAGCGTCCCCAAACGCCGTCCCGATCCGGCGCCCGTTTACGGCGATGTGATGGCGGAGACGGTGGCGTGGATGGCGCAGCGGCTGGCGGAACTGGAGGCGGCGGGGCTGGAGCGGGAACGCATCGCCATCGACCCCGGGATCGCGTTCGGCAAGAGCCACGACGAGGACCTGGAGACGCTGCGACGGCTGGCGGAGACGCGCGCTGTGGGGCAGCCGCTGCTGCTGGCGCACTCACGCAAGAACTACATCGGGAGCGTCTCGGGGGCGGGGCCGGAAGAACGCGATCTGGAGACGCACGCGACCACGGCGCTGGCCTACGCGCAGGGGGCGCGCATCTTCCGCGTGCACGATGTCGCGGGGACGCGCCGGACGCTGGCGCTGGCGGCGGCGATCGTCTCGGCGGAGCGGGGGGCGTTCGCGCCGGACGCGGGGAGCTGGCCGTGGGCGGCGGGCGCGACCGCCGCGGAAGCGGTCGCGCAGCAGGCGCTCATCGAGCCGCCCGAGGGGCAGCGCTGGTAGAACGGGGCGAGGGGCGGGTTGGGACTGCGCGCGCGGGGCTCCGCTGGCGGCGGCCGCGAGAGACGCAGTCAGACGCGCGGCTGGACGGCGTGGCCTCGCGCGTTCATGGGCGGGCTGTATCCTCCAGGGCATGAGTCAACCGCAGCGGGGAGCCGCTTCCAACGCATTCAATCAGGCATTCCTGACCGGCATCGAGGGGACGATGGAGCTGCTGCTCGTTCGGCACGGGCAGCAATCGATACCGAGCGGGCCGAACGCGCGCGTCAGCGAGACGGTCGACGCGCCCCTGAGCGACCTCGGGCGCGAACAGGCGCGGCTGGCGGGAGAGCGTCTGGCGATGACGCCGATCGACATCGTGTATTCGAGTCACCTGCAGCGCGCCCGCGATACGGGCGCCGCGATCGGCAAGCGCCACGGGCTTGACCCGGTGGTGGTGGAAGACCTGCGCGAGGTCGAATTGTTCCGCGAGGTTCCGCCTGAGCAGACGTCGGCGGAGGCGCTGGGGAATGACCAACTGGCGGGAATCCGGGGGCGCATGGCGCGGGAGCGGTCGTGGGACGTGTTCCCCCTGAGCGAATCGAGCGCGGAGTTTCACAAGCGGGTGGTGAACGCCATCGAGGGCATCATCGCGCGGCACGAAGGCGAAGCGGAACGCGTGGTGATCGCCTGCCACGGCGGCGTCATCAACGCGTACACGGGCTACGTGATCGCGACGCCGAACGATATGTTCTTCCGTCCCGCGCACGCTTCCGTCCATGTGATTCGCGCGAAGGGGCCGTATCGGGCGCTGCACAGCCTCAATGACACGCGCCATCTGGAAACGGGCGAGGGCAGCTTCGTTACCTACTAGGTACGCGGGGACTGCGCGCGGCGGCGGCGCTCATGCGCGGAAGGCGAGGGTTTTACGCCTTGCTCCAGATCACGCGGCGGCTCCAGCAGTGGGCGCAGACGATGACCATCTCCGCGGCTTCGCGGGCGCCGGGCGAGGGGTACAGTTCGTCGGAGAGGTGGGAGAGGCAGAAGCGCCCCCCGCACTTGCCGCAATCGAACGAGTGCGTGTGGCCGCAGCCATCGAACCCGCAGAGGCCGTCATGATTCCGTCGGCGCACGCCACGGACGTAGTCGTGGTGCCCGGGGAGATCATCGTGTTTGGCGGCGCAGACGGGACGCGCGCAGACGGCGTCGTAGCCTTCGAGGAAGTGGGCGTGTTCGCGGCAGAAGGGGCGTGTGCAGTACTGGCAGGTATCGGCGGGAGGGCGCGCGCAGCGACGCCAACGGCCCCCGAGGGCGCAGCGATCGTCGGGCATGGCGTCACCGTAGCGGGTTGCGCCATGGCGGGCCAGCGGGGGGAGGGCGCCTGTTTACGGCCCCAGCGGGCTGGGCTATCGTTCACCGCGCCAACCAAGGAGGCGGTATGAGCGAGGAGACGCAAGCATCGTTAATCACGGACGAGATGCGGGCATCGATCGGGAAGGAGTCGGAGCCGACGCCGCTGGAGATCGACAAGACCTCGGTGCGTATGTTCGCGCGGGCTGTGGGGTACACGGATCCGGTGTACTACGACGAGGCGGCGGCGAAGGCGGCGGGCTACCGGAGCCTGCCGGCGCCGCCAGGCTATCTGGGCACGCCGATCTATGACCCGAACAAGCGCGGCGCGCGGCCGCAACAGGCGCCGGAGCCGAGCCGTCCGCTGAAGCGGGTGCTGAACGGCGGCACGGAGATCGAGTATCTGGCCGACATCTGCGCGGGCGATATCCTGACGTCGAGGAGCGCGGTGGCGTCGATCGAGGAGCGCCAGGGGCGCCTCGGTGAGATGCTGATCACCACGACGAAGACGACCTACCGGAACGAGAACGGCGAGGTCGTCGCCATCATGACCGGAACAGGCATCCGCTACTAGGAGGACGAAAATGGGCGCTCTTTGGGACGACGTTGCGGAGGGGATGGAGATCCCCACGCTACGGAAGAACTGCAACACGCAGCAGCTGGTGCACTGGGCGGCGGGCTCAGGCGACTTCTACCAGATTCATTACGACCACAACTTCGCGCGGGCCACGGGTCTCGAGAACATCATCGTGCACGGCGCGCTGAAGCACGCCTTCCTGGGGCAGCTGCTGCATGACTGGGTGGGGAACGAGGGCGCGATCAAGCGCGTGGGCTGCAGCTACCGCGGGATGGATTTCCCTGACGAGGACATCGAGTGCAAGGGCGTGGTGACGCGCAAGTACGAGGAGAACGGCGAGAAGCTCGTCGATCTTGAGATCTGGACGGAGAACCCGGAGGGGGCGCGGACCTCTCCCGGGCGCGCGACCGTCCGCCTGCCGTAAGGAGCGAAGCACCCATGGCGAACTTGCTGGACGGACGCGTCATCGCGATGACGGGCGCGGGGCGGGGAATCGGGCGCGCGTGCGCGCTGCTGGCCGCCTCCGAGGGCGCGCGCGTGGTCGTGAACGACCCGGGGGTGAACCCGGACGGGAGCGGACACGACGACGGCCCCGCGGCGCAGGTCGTCGCCGAGATCAAGGACGCGGGCGGCGAGGCGACGGGGAACTTCGCGGACGTCTCCTCGATGGAGGGCGGCGAGAGCGTCATTCAGACGGCGCTGGACGCTTACGGAAAGCTCGACGGGCTGATCAACTTCGCGGCGATCCTGCGCGACCGCATGCTCTTCAACATGACCGAGGCGGAGTGGGACGACGTCATCCGCATCGACCTCAAGGGACACTTCACGACAACGAAGCCGGCGGCGGTGCTGTTCCGGCAGCAGCGCTACGGTCGCATCGTCAACTATTCATCGGTCTCGGGTTTGCAGGGGAACTCGGGGCAGGCGAACTACGGCGCGGCCAAGGCGGGCGTGGCCGGGCTGACGCGGGTGGCGGCGCGCGACCTCGGGCGCTACGGCGTGACGGTGAACGCGATCGCGCCGGGCGCGGCCACGCGTCTGACGGCGACGGTGCCGTCCTCGGCGCGTCAGATTCGGGAACAGCGGGGCATGTCGCAGGCAGGAGGACGGGCGGCGGAGGCGCAGCGGCAGGCGGCGCAGTCCTCGGGCATGCGCGGTCCGGAGATGGTGGCGCCGATGACGGTGTACCTGCTGCTGGACGAGGCGTGGAACATCAACGGCAAGATTTTCTCGGTGGCGGGCGGGCAGGTGGGCCTGCTGAACGAGATCTATCCGCCGTTGCGCACGATCTACAAGGATGGCCTGTGGACGCTCGATGAGCTGCGCGCGATCGTGCCCGCGCAGTTGATGGCGGGCATCGGCAATCCGGCGCCGCCGCCCGATGAGCTGGAGGTTCCGGGCCGCGCCTGAGACGCCGCCGCCTCAGGCGTCCCGACGGGACTCGATGTAGCGCTCCACACGCTGGTAGTCGGCGGCCTCGATGCGGCCGGAGTAGCGCAGGTAGGTCGCGATCTGGTCGAGCGTGAGGACGCTCACGAGGTTGACGCCCTTCGCCCGCAGGGCGTCGTGGCCGCCTTCCTGCCGGTCAATGAGGGTGACGGCGTCGTGGGTGACGAGACCGGCCTCGCGCAGGGCTTCGGCCGTCTGGATAATGCTGCCGCCGCCGGTGATGAGGTCATCGATGATGAGGCAGGACTGACCGCGGACGTAGTTGCCTTCGATGCGATCGGCCTTTCCCGTTCCGGGCGGGTGGATGTAGATCATCGGGGTGTTGACGTGGAGGGAGAAGGCGGTGGCGACGTGCAGGCCCCCGAAGGGCACGCCCGCCACAAGCGTGAAGGGCTGGACCTGGGGGTGGCGCATGGAGACGAGCGCTTCGAGCTTGAGGCGGATGATGCTGGCGCAGCGCTGGAGGGCGCGGGGGCTGCTGATGAGCTTGCGCAGGTTTATGTAGATTGGCGAGTCGACCGCCGTGCGGCCGAGGGTGAAGTTCCCAAGCTCCACGGCGTCGAGCTCCCAGAGCTCTTCGGCCAGCCAGAGGTTCTCGGTTGTGGGTTCGTTGCTCAGGGCAGGGGGCCTTTCCGTGGCGTTCGGGACGGGAGCGCCGCTTCATTTCTCCGCGACGCCGCGGGCAGTGTCAAGTGGGAGGCCGCGGGGCGGCGGGACGGTTGACGGGGTTCGGGGGTTCTTCACCGGCGAGGACGGCGATGATGTTGGTCGCGGCCATCTCCGCCATGCGCGCGCGCGTGGCGTGGCTGGCGCTGCCGATGTGGGGGGTGATGATGACGTTGGGGAAGCGGTAGAGGGGGTGGTCGAGGGGGAGCGGCTCGGGGACGGTCACGTCGAGGGCGGCGCCGCCGATAACGCCCGCCTGCAGCGCCTCGACGAGCGCGTCCTGATCGACTACGCCGCCGCGCGCGGTGTTCACGAGGATGGCGGTGTCCTTCATGGCGGCGAACTCGGCGGCGCCGATGAACCGTTCGGTCTCGGGGCCGTAAGGAACGTGCAGCGTGACGAAGTGGGAGCGTTCCAGCAGCTCCGCGAGGGGGACCCGTTCGAGGTCGAGCGCGCGCTCGAGCTCGGGGCGGGGGGTGCGGGTGGCGGCGAGGACGGTCATGCCGAAGCCGCGCGCGCGCCGCGCGACGGCGCGTCCGATCTCGCCGAGGCCGACGACGCCGAGGGTCGCGCCGAATGGGTCGTGACCCAGAAAGGCCGTGGGGGACCACGTTCGCCAGCCGCCAGCGCGGGTATCGCGGTCGCCGAGGACGACGTTGCGGGCGGCGGCGAGGAGGAGGGCGAAGGCGAGGTCGGCGGTGGTTTCGTGGAGTATGCCGGGGGTGTTGGTCGCCCAGACGCCGGCGGCGGCTGTCGCGGCGGGATCGATGTTGTCGTAGCCCACGGCCATGTTCGCGACGACGCGCAGGCGTGGGGCGGCGGCGAGCAGGGCCGCGTCGACGGCGTCGGTGACAAGGGTCAGGGCGGCGTCAGCCTCGCGGAGGCGTTCGCGGAGGGCGTCGGGCGGGGGCGGGAGGTCATCGGGCCACACCTCGACGGTATGCCCCGCTTCCCGGAGAAGCGCGATGGCGCGCCCTGGCACGCGTCGGGTAACGAAGACGTGGCCCACGGCGGGGGATTGTACGTCGCCCGCTCCGCTATGCGGTTGGGAGCGGGGCGAGGCGGTACGATGAAGGCGCGGCGGAGCATGACCGCCCCGCACAGGGGCGCCGCAAGACGGGAGCGCAGCATGGGAACCAGGGAGATCGAAGCCCTCATCGATATCCTTACACGCGAGAACGCGCGTGGGCGCGAGAGTCTTGCGCTGGGCAGCTGGACGATCAGCTTCGACAAGGAGAAGGACGCGTTCGTGTTCGACAAATGCGAGAACACGGGGTACTGCGAGGAGCGCCCGAGCGTGATCGCGACGGGGGGCGAGGTGCTGGACCCGGGAGGGCCGCTCTTCAGCTAGGCGGAGGCGCATCCCAGGGGAGGGCGCCGGCGCGAGAATCGAGGACGGCGCGGACCTGCCCATCGGCGACGACGGCGATGAGGTCGTAGCCAGAGTAGAGGGTGGGGTCCATGCCGCGCAGGGTGATGGACACCTTCTCGTCCGCCAGTTCCGTGACGGCCGCGAGGATAACCAGGGCGCGGGCGTCGGCGGGCGGGGCGGGCGCCTCCCGCGCCTGACGCAGGAGCTTGCGGAGGTTGCGCCGGAGGGCGGCGCTGGCCTCATCGCTCTCGCTCACGGGGGAGCCGATGACGAAGGCGCGATCGCCTGGGAGGCGGTTGGCGGTCCAGACATCCTCGGCGGGGATGACGCAGGAGTCGTCGACATCGGGCTGGGCGGCGGCGAGGACAACGCGCTCGATGAGTTCGTCGCGCTCCTCTTCGGACTCGGGCAGGCGGCGCAGGGCCTGGGCGTTCAGCTGGAAGGAGCCGGCGACGCGGTTCGTGAACTGCGCCCAAAGGGGCGCCAGACCCCCGAGGACGGTGACGACCGAGCCTTCGCGGCTGGTGCGGCGCAGGTAGAGGTCCACCGGGAAGCGCAGTTCCAGGCGGTCGCCGCCGTCAGCGACGGGGCGGGCCTCGTGGGCGGCGAGGGCGAACTGGCTGAGGGCGGGCTCGCCGGTCGGGAGCTCGGCGCCGCGCGGCAGCCAGAGAGCGCAGGGCAGGTCCTCGAGGTCGAGACGCCGCTCAACGGCGGCGCGGGCGGCTTCGAAGGGCAGGCCCGCCTCGGCGGCGATGGGGTTGATAAGCGTGCAGGCGAGCTCCCAGCGGCGCCCGATGCGGACGCGGACGGCGCGCGCGTCCCCGCCTTCGGGAGCGCGCTCGACAACGCTGGCGCTGCGGGCGTAGCGCCGCCCGAACCAGTCGAGGAACAGGAGCAGGGCGGCTTCGGTGGGGTCGGAGGGGTAGAGGCGTTCGGGCACGGAGGGGCGTCAGGCCTCGTCGGCGGCCCCCTCTGCGGGAGCCTCGGCGCCTTCCTCGCCCTCGACGATTTCGCCTTCTTCGCCCTCGAGTTCTTCTTCCTCGACTTCGCCTTCGATGGTGAGGCGGGGAGCGTCGACGGTGGCGACGCCGATATCGGGAGCGGCCAGCACTTCGACCCCCGCGGGCACGTCGAGGTCGCCCACGGCGAGGCTCATGTCGAACGTTTCCAGGGAACTGACATCGAGTTCGATGGCGTCGGGGATATCGAGGGGGAGGCAGCGGATGGCGATGGTCTCAAGGTTCTGCAGGAGCGTGCCGCCGAGGTCGCTGACGGCGGGGGCGACGCCGACGAGGTGGATGCTGGCGGTGGTCTGGATGGGGCGGTTCAGATCGACCTGGTAGAAGTCGACATGGATGGGGTCGCCGGCGCCGCCTTCGCGGTCGAGGGCGCGCACGAGCACGTGGCGGGACTCCGCTTCGCCCTCGATGGCGAGTTCGAACATGCTGCGGATGCCGGCCTGGCGGATGGCGCGGCGGAAGTCGCGTCCGTTGAGCTGGATGGCGGTGGATTCGACGCCGCGCCCATACACGTTCGCGGGCAGGAGGCCTTCACGGCGCAGCCGCTTGACCTTCTTGCCAAGGACGGTGCGGGCGGTGGCGGAGAGTGTCAGTCGGTCTGGCATGGAGGCTCCTGGGGGCGCGCTTGATACGCGCCTGCGCGCTCACTGGCCGGGGAGCGGTGTGTGGCGTTGTGACGTCAGGCGGGCCGCAGTTCGTTGACGCGCGCGCGGACGGCGTCCTTGTCTTCGAACCACTGCGCGTTGAGGGCGGTGTACTCCTGCTCCTCGTCAGGGACGTCGTCCTCGGCGAAGATGGCCGTCACCGGGCAAGCAGGCTCGCAGGCGCCGCAGTCGATGCACTCATCGGGCTGGATGTAGAGCATGCGATCGCCGTCTTCATCGAAGTAGATGCAGTCGACTGGACAGACTTCGACGCAGGACTGGTCCTGGACATCGATACACGGCGTCGTAATGACGTAGGTCATGCTGTTGCTTCCTCCGGGGGGTTCGGCTGGGGCCGCCCTCGACTCCGTCCGCATAGTACAACTGGATTCGGTATGTGTGAAGCAAGGCGCAAGCGGGACGGGGCGGGGGCTAGCCCGCGACGCTGGCGGCGAAGGGGACGGGGTCGCCTGTGCGCAGGTCGACGGAGTAGAAGCGCCCGGCCTTGATCTCCTCGATGAGCTGGCGCTCGTCCTCGATTTGGCGCTCGAAGTAGGTGGCGCATTTGCCGATATCGCCGATGGCGTGGGAGTCGGTGCCGGCGGTGCCAGGCATCTCGAGGCGCTCGCAGAGGCGGCGGGAGAACTCGTTTTCCTTGTCGCTGCCGCGGCCGTTGAGGGCTTCGAGGGCGGCGCAGTATTCGTAGGCGGGGTTGCGGCCCGCCTTTTCCAGGGCGGCCTCGTACTTGTCCTCGCTGCTGGTGAACCATGGCATCTGGCGGCGGTAGGGGTGGGCGGCGACCATGGCGCCGCCGCCCTGCTCGACGTAGGTGGCGAGCTCGGGCGCGCGGTGCATGCCGAAGACGTAGCGGTCGACGCCGAAGGTGAGGATGTGGCCGTCGTCGGTGCTGATCTCGACGCCCGCGAGGACGAGGAAATTGTGACGGGCGCGCATCTCCTCGATCTCGTGCTGATCCCAGACGGTGTCGTGTTCGGTGAAGCAGATGGCGTCAAGGCCGGCGTTCTTTGCCCGAACGACGAGGTCGTCGGGATTGAGGACGCTGTCGTGTGACTTGGGCCATGTGTGGGAATGGAGATCGATAAGCATTGGCGAGGTGACTCTACCACGTTTGGCGGTTTCGCTTAGCGTAGGACGGCGATGCGGTTTCGGCGAGCGCTGCGATGGGGAGGGACGAGGGCGGAACCCGCGGCCTGGTTGATTGTGGGTCTGGGGAATCCGGGGGAGCGGTACAGCCGCAACCGGCATAACGCCGGCGCCTGGACGGTGAATGAGCTGGCGCGGCGCCTCGGGGTTCGGCTCAAGGCGGAGGGGCGCTCCATCCGCATCGGGTACGGGGAGCTTGGGGGGGAGCGGGTGGCGCTGATGCGACCGCGCACGTATGTGAACGAGAGCGGTCGGGCGGTCGCGCAGGCGCTGCAGGCGTGCGGCGCGGAACTGGCGCGGACGGTTGTGGCGTACGACGAGCTTGACCTGCCGCTGGGGGCGGTGCGGCTGCGGGAGGGAGGGGGCGCGGGCGGTCATAACGGCCTCAAGTCGATCATCGCGGAGACGGGCGCGGAGTTCGCGCGCGTGCGCATCGGCATCGGGAGGCCGCTGGACGGGGATGCGCCGACGCGCGATCCCGAAATCGTGGCGGGCTATGTGCTGGCGGACCCCACCGGCGAGGAGCGCGCGATCCTGGAGGAGACGGCGCGGTACGCGGCGGACGCAGTGGCGGGGATCGTGGCGGAGGGGGTTGCGCGCGCCGGTTCGCGGTTCAACCGAAAGGGTCCGGCGGGGAAGCCTGACCAGTAACGGGGAGCCGTGTAGATTCGGCGCCAGCCCCGCCGCCAGGCACGGCGGGAGCGCAGGCGAAGGAGCAGCAGATGGCGGGACGGCTGGAAGGCAAGGTCGCGATCGTGACGGGCGCGGGGCGCGGGATTGGACGCGGGGAGGCGCTGCTGCTCGCGGAAGAGGGGGCGAAGGTGGTGGTGAACGACCTTGGCGGCTCCGAAGCGGGCGAAGGCGCGGACCAATCGCCAGCCGATGAGGTCGTGGCGGCGATACGGGACGCGGGCGGCGAGGCCGTCGCGAACTATGACTCGGTGGCGACCATGGCGGGCGGCGAGCGCATGGTTCAGAGCGCGCTCGACGCCTTCGGACGGCTGGACATCCTCATCAATAACGCGGGCATCCTGCGCGACCGCATGGTCTTCAACATGTCCGAGGAGGAGTGGGACGCGGTCATCGCGGTCCATCTGAAGGGGCACTTCACGACGACGAAGTTCGCCAGCATCGTGTTCCGGCAGCAACGCTGGGGACGCATCGTGAACACGTCGTCGGAGTCGGGGTTGGGGAACATGGGGCAGGCGAACTACGCGGCGGCCAAGGAAGGGATCGTGGGGCTGACGCGCACCTGCGCGCTCGACTTGGGACGGTACGGGGTGACGGTGAACGCCATCCGCCCGCGCGCGGGCACGCGTCTGACGCTCTCGCCGGAGCTGCGGGAGGCGATGCAGCGGGCGCGCGCCTCGCGGCGTGGCGGCGACAGCGGGGACGGCGAGGAGACGGGCGCCGAGCAAGCGGTCTCGCAGCTTGACTCGCTCGCGCCGGAGATGGTGGCGCCGCTGGCGGTCTACCTCTGTACAGACGCGGCGGCGAACGTGAACGGTCGCGACTTCGTGGTCGGGGGCGACGAGATTTCGCTGATGACGATCCCCACGAAGGAGTCGACGATCCACCGCGAGGGGGGCTGGGACCTGGCCTCGCTGGAGCGCGTCTTCCCGCGGGTCATCGGGGCGAACCTGGTAAACCCGTCACCGGCGCAGCCGCCGAATACGCAGAGCTAGCGACTTCTCCCGTCGAAGCGGGGGCGCGCTCGCTGACGTAAGCTCGCGGCGTGGCGCCGGAGCGGATCGTCTCGCTGGTTCCAAGCCTGACCGAACTGGTGTGGCGGCTGGGCTGCGGAGAGGCGCTTTGCGGGCGGACGCGCTTCTGCGAGGAACCGGCGGGGGCGATCGAGCGCGTGCCCGCGATCGGCGGGACGAAGAACCCCGACATCGAGGCGATTGTCGCGCTCGTCCCAGACCTCGTCATCGCGAACCGCGAGGAGAACCGCCGCGAGGATGTGGAGGCGCTCCGCGAGGCGGGGCTGGAGACGCTGCTCACGGACCCGAACAGCGTGGACGACGCGCTGGCGATGATCCTCGAACTGGGGGAGGTTCTGGGGCGGAAGACGGCGGCGGGCGCGATCGTGGATGACGCGCGCGACGCCATTGCGGAAGGCGGCGGGGGACCGCGCCCGGCGCTGTTTGTGCCGGTCTGGCGGAATCCGCTCATGGGTCTGGGGGAGGACACCTACGGGAGCTCCGTGCTGGAGGCGGCGGGCGCGTCGAACGCGCTGGCAGGGCGGACGCGCTATCCCGAGACGTCGCTGGAGGAGGCGCGGGCGCTCGCGCCGGCGGCGATTCTGTTGCCGGATGAGCCCTACCGGTTCAGCGAGCGGCATATTCCCGAATTCGCGGGGATCGCGCCGACGGCGGGCGTCGACGGGAAGCTGTTGTGGTGGTACGGCCCGCGAATGCCGGACGCGATCCGCGAACTGCGCCGAATCGTGGGGGAGCTGACCGCCTAGCGGCCGCGGAAGTTGGGCTCGCGCTTCTCGACGAAGGCAAGGCGGCCTTCCTTGATGTCTTCCGTCTGCTGCATGAACGTCTGGTAGAAGTTCTCCATCTCGGTCTGTTCCTCGATGCCGCGGTGGAGGCTTTCGCGGACGAGCTTCTTCGAGACCTCGACGGCGACGGAGGGGCCGCGCGCGATCTCCCGGGCGAGGGCGCTGGCGCGGGTCATGAGCTCGTCATGGGGGGCGACTTCGCTGACGAGGCCGATCTCCTTCGCTTCGCCGGCGTCGACCATGCGGCCGGTGTACATCATGCGGAGGGCGTGTTCGAGGCCGACGCGACGGGGCAGGAGCCAGCTGGCGCCGGAGTCGGGGACGATGGCGCGCTTGACGAAGATGGAACTGAAGCGCGCCTCCGTGGAGGCGATGCGGATATCGCAGGCGAGGGCGAGGGAGAAGCCGGCGCCGACGCAGACGCCGTTGATGGCGGCGACGCTGGGCTTGGCGCAGTTATAGAGGTAGGCGGGCGCGAGCATGGTGCTGCGGGTGAGGCGCGCGCGTCCGGGGAAGGGCCGCTCGACGCGGTCGCCGCCGCGGTCGACCAGGTCGGTGCCGGAGCTGAAGCCGCGACCGGCGCCGGTGAGCAGGATGCAGCGCACGGCGTCGTCGTCGTTGGCGAGGGCGACGGCGTGTTCGATCTCGGCGACGGTGTCGAGGCTGATGGCGTTCAGCTTCCCGGGCTTGTTAAGGGTGAGATGCGCGACGCCGTCGGCATCGACTTCCCAGAGGATGTCCTCGAATTCCATGGTTCGGCCTCCACGCCAGCGATTGGCGCTAGGGTACGGGAGCGCGGGCGCGGGGACTACGGCAGGACGGTGACGCGCAGGCGCATCTGGGGATGGTAGTCACAGGTGACGACGTGTTCGCCGGGCGTAGTAAAGCGCCCGACGAACATATCCCCCGCCTGCATATCGGGGGAACGGGCGGACGCATCGAAGACGAGGTTGTGGACGGCGGTCTCGCCGTTCCAGAAGTAGACGCGTTCGCCCACGCGCACGCGCAGCCGCTCCGGGGAGAACGTGAGGCGGTCCTGCGAGACGAAGGGCGCGTTTTCGGGGACGCCTTCGGGCGGGGGGATGCGAGTGTCCGCGCAGGACGCGAGGACGAGGACGGCCGCCATCGCGAGGAGGGCGCGCGGGAGGAGCGACGCAGGCACAGCTTTGATTGTGACGCAGGCCGCCCGTGCGGGCAGATCGGAGGAGGCGCGCCCCGAAGCGCGCGCCTCCTGACCTTGCGGCGGCGGGACCAGGCCCGGGGCTAGGCCAGGTCGTAACGATCGAGATTCATGACCTTGTTCCAGGCGGCCACGAAGTCGCGCACGAACGACGCTTCGCCGTCGTCGCATCCGTAGACTTCGGCGAGGGCGCGGAGTTCGGAGTTGGAGCCGAAGACGAGGTCCGCCCGGGTGGCGGTCCACTTCAGTTCCCCGGTCCCGCGATCGCGCCCCTCGAAGACGTCATCGGCGGCGGAGGCGGGGCTCCACTCCGTGCTCATATCGAGCAGGTTCACGAAGAAGTCGTTGCTGAGGGCGCCCGACCGATCGGTAAGCGCGCCGTGGGCGGACTGGCCGGCGTTGGCGCCGAGCACGCGCAGGCCGCCGACGAGCGCGGTCATCTCGGGGGCGGTGAGGGTGAGCAGGCAGGCGCGCTCGACGAGCAGCTCTTCCGCTGTCCCCTCCTGCCCCGCCTGGATGTAGTTGCGGAATCCGTCGGCGGTGGGTTCGAGGACGGCGAAGGACTCTTCGTCCGTCCATTCCGGGGATGCGTCGGTACGACCCGGCGCAAAGGGGACCTGGACGTCGTGGCCGGCGGCGCGCGCGGCCTGTTCGACGCCCGCGCAGCCAGCCAACACGATGAGGTCGGCGAGGGAGACGCGCTTGCCGCCGGTCTGGGCGCCGTTGAATTCGGCCTGAATTGCTGCGAGCGCGTCGAGCGCGTCGGCGAGTTGGGCGGGATCGTTGACTTCCCAGTCCTTCTGCGGGGCGAGGCGGATGCGGGCGCCGTTCGCGCCGCCGCGCTTGTCGGTGCCGCGGAACGACGCCGCCGAGGCCCAGGCGGTCGAAACCAGCCGGGAGACGGACAGGCCCGAGGCGAGCGCCTTCGCCTTGAGGTCGGCGATGTCCTGTTCGTTGATCAATTCATGATCGACGTCGGGCACGGGGTCTTGCCAGAGGAGCGGTTCCTGCGGCACGAGGGGGCCGACGTAGCGGCTGCGGGGGCCCATGTCGCGGTGGAGCAGCTTGAACCACGCCCTCGCGAAGGCGTCCTCGAACTCGGCGGGGCTCTCCAGGAAGCGCTGCGAGATTTGCGCGTAGTCGGGGTCCATCCGCAAGGAGAGGTCGGTGGTGAGCATGAAGGGGGCGTGTCGCTTTGCGGGATCGTGGGCGTCGGGCACGGTGGCGGCGGCGGCCACGGGGGCGTACTGCGATTTGCCGCCGGGGCTCTTCGTCAGCTCCCATTCATTGTTGAAGAGGTTCTCGAAGAAGTTGTTGTCCCACTTGACGGGGTCGTTGGTCCAGGCGCCTTCGAGGGCGCTGGTGACGGCGTCGGCGGCCATGCCGGAGCCGTAGCCGTTCGTCCAGCCGAAGCCCTGTTCCTCGATGGCGGCGCCCTCGGGTTCGGGGCCGACGAGTTCGTCGGTGGAGGCGCCGTGGGCCTTGCCGAAGGTGTGGCCGCCGGCGATGAGGGCGACCGTCTCCTCGTCGTTCATGGCCATGCGCTTGAACGTCTGGCGGATGTAGCGGGCGGCGGCGAGGGGGTCGGGGTTGGCGTTGGGCCCCTCGGGGTTCACGTAGATGAGGCCCATGTGGTCGGCGCCGTAGGGGCCTTCGAGTTCGCCGTCCCCGGCGTGGCGCTCATCGCCGAGCCACTCCGCCTCCTCTCCCCAGTCGGTTTCGTCGGCTTCCCAGACATCGGGGCGGCCGAAAGCGAAGCCGAAGGTCTTGAAGCCCATCGATTCAAGGGCGCAGTTGCCGGCGAAGATGATCAGGTCCGCCCAGGAGAGGCTGCGTCCGTACTTCTGCTTGACCGGCCAGAGCAGGCGGCGGGCCTTGTCCAGGTTGGCGTTGTCGGGCCAGCTGTTGAGGGGGGCGAAGCGCTGGTGTCCCAAGCCGCCGCCGCCGCGGCCGTCGTTGATGCGATAGGTGCCCGCGGCGTGCCAGGTCATGCGGATGAAGAGGGGGCCGTAGTGGCCGTAGTCGGCGGGCCACCAGTCCAGGGAGGTGGTCATGACCTCCTCGATGTCCTGCCGGAGGGCGTCGACGTCGAGGGTCTTGACGGCTTCGGCGTAGTCGAAATCCGCGCCCATGGGGTCGGAAAGGGGGGAATTCTGGCGGAGAACCTTCAGGTTCAACTGATCCGGCCACCAGTAGTGGTTCAAGGTCATTTGGCCCTCGCTGTCAAAAGTCTTGCGGGCGCGGGGCGCACCCCCTGTACGGGTGCGAGCGCGGCCCAATCGCATTCTAGCCTCCAACGGTTGGTCCTGCGAAAGGGACGGGCCACGCCAGGGCCAGACGATCGGTAGAATCGCGGGCGCGGAGGCGCTGGTTTGGCAAAGGAACCTGCGAGCGCGTCGGGACTGGACAGGGTCGTGGGCGCTGTTCCGGTTCAGGCCTGTCCGCGATGTCTGGGGCCGCTCTCCGCGATCAAGGGGTCGCGTCTGGCTGTGTGCCGGCGCTGCGGCTACAAGGACGATTGCTGCTAGGGAGGGGCCGAGGGCGGCGCCGGGTCAGGACTTGCTGACGCCGGTCACGCGGAACTGAATCACGCCCGAGGGGGCGGAGACGCTTACTTCATCGCCCGGACGGCGGCCAAGCAGTTCCTTGCCGACGGGTGACTCGACCGAGATCTTGCGGTCGGCGGCGTTCGCCTCGCGGGCGCTCACGAGCTTGTATTCGATATCGCGTTCGTTATCGAGGCGGGTGACCTGCACGGTGGAGCCGATGGTTGAGCGGTCGTCGGTGGAGCCGCTCTCATCGACGGCGACGGCGCGTCGGAGGGTCGCGTTGATCTCGCGGCGGCGGGTTTCGTTGAAGGCGAGCGCCTCGCGGGCGGCCTCGAGGGGGGCGTTCTCGCGGAAGTCCTTGTCCTCACGGGCGAGGGAGATGGCCTTGACGAGGTTGGGCACTTCGCCCTCGAGGCGATCGAGTTCGTTGCGGAGGTTCTGGATGCCCTCGGCGGTCATCTCGATAGGCGCCTCGTTGACGGTCTGGGCGGCGCTGGCGCGGCTGGCGGAACGGCGCAGGCGGATGTGGACGCCGTAGTTCTTCTCGGTGTAGCTGCACTTCTTCAGGTACTGGAACCAGGCCTTGAGCGCGGCGACGCGCTGGGGGGCGGCCGGGTCCGAGGATTGAATCTGCGATTCCGCGTAGGACTCCACGCGGGCGCCGGTGAGGGCGGAGACGGCCGTTTCCTGGCCGGCGTGTTCGACGTAGCGGCGGATGAAGGGGGAGGCGGTGTAGTGGACTTCGGGCGAGAGCGTTGAAAGATATTCCGCAAGCGCTTCGCCCAGGGTTTTCGGGGCGCTCTCGTCGGACTGTTCACTCATGCGGGGATCGTACCATGAGGACGCGAAAGAAACTGCGGATTCGTTCCGGAAGCGGATGCGCCGATGCTGACATGGGAATCGCTGCCTGACCTGTTTCCGGACTTCGAGGAGCCCGGACGCTGGCTGCCGCTGTTGCGCCGGCACGCGGCGCTGCTGGCGGAAGCGCCCGTGCGCACGACGACGGTGACGGGCGCGGAGGCGGTGGGGCGGCACTACGCGGAGTCGCTGGAGGCCTACCGTCTGGCGGGGGCGCCGCGGGAGGGGGCGGTGGTGGACGTGGGCAGCGGCGGGGGCTTTCCCGGCCTTGTGATTGCCGCGGTGGCGCCCGCCGCTGAGCTGCATCTGGTCGAAGCCCGCCAGCGGAAGGCGGAGCTGCTACGGGAGCTGGCGGAGCGGCTCGGGCTGGGCAATGTGACGGTCCACGGCGAGCGGGCAGAGGCGGCGGGGCGGGGCGGGTTGCGGGAGCGGGGCGCCCTCGCGCTCGCGCGGGCGGTGGCGCCGCTGCCGGTCCTGCTGGAGTACATGGCCCCGCTGGTCGCGCGGGGCGGGACGATCGCGGCGGTGAAGGGTTCACGGACGGCGGGGGAGCTCGGGGAGGCGGAGGCCGCGATCGACGCCCTTCACTGCGAGCACACGGCGACGGAAACGATGCGGGCCGGGATCGGGGGGAGGATGCGGGTGTTGCTCTTCCGCAAGAACGGGGCGACGCCCGCGCGCTATCCGAGACGGCCGGGGACGCCCGGAAAGCGGCCCATCAGGCGCGCGCCAGCGGGCGGCGCGGGCAAGGGGCTGTGCTAGAGTGCGATACCGTCCGGGGGCGCGTTTCGGACACGAGCCTTCCGCTTGCCCGCGCCACCCGCCGAGCGGAGCGCAGGAGTAGTCGACCCTGAAGGCTGTTCGGTTTTTCTCGACCATGCGGCGCACGGCCGTGGAGCGCGTGAGGGGCGCCTTCGGGCGCGTCGGGGAGCGCGTCAGCGACATTGACAGCCGGCCGATGGCGCGCGTGCTGGATCGGCTGCAGCGGATGCTGTGGCTGGATACGTCGGTCTTCCAGGAGGTGCGCGACGACGAGCGTGAGCTGAAGTCGGCGCTGATCGTGGCGGGGAGCGCCTGCCTGCTCGCGGGGCTGGGGGCGTGGCTGCACTGGGAGGTGGCGGACGCCACGCCGGCGAACGCGTTCCTGAACGCGTTCGTGCTGGGATCGCTCTTTCTGGCGCTCACGTACGGGGCGGCGACGCTGCTCATCTACGTGTTGATGGTGCAGTTCTTCCGGGCGCAGGTGGACCTGCTGGCGATCGTGCGCGCGATGGGTTATGCGGCGGCGCCGCTGGGGTTGTCGGTGGGGATGTTCATTCCCGTGCTCTATCCCGTGTTCGCGCTCATGCCGCTGGCGCTCCTGTTGGTGGCGATGATCTACGCGGTGCAGGAGGCGACGGGGGTGAAGCCGGTGCAGGTGGTGGCGGCGTGCCTGATGAGTTTCGGGTTCATGACGCTGGTGCTGGGGGTGGTGGCGATCTCGTCGTCGGCGCCGGAAGCGCCCATCGGGGCGGGGCAGTTCGGGCTCTTTTACAACTACTAGGGGACGGCGACCGCGGGGAACGGGAGGCGACGCTCTGCTAGGCTGAACGCCAGTGGTCTACCTCGATCATGCCGCGACGACGCCCCTGCGCGCGGAGGCGCGCGAGGCGATGCTGCCCTTCCTTGGCGAACGTTTCGGCAATCCGAGCGGGCACTACGCGGCGGGACGCCTCGCGCAAGAAGCGGTCGATGCGGCGCGGGAGACGGTGGCCAGCCTCCTCAATGCGCGCGCGTCGGAGATTCTCTTCACGAGCGGGGGGACGGAGGCGATTAACACGGCGATGCTGGGCATCGCCTACGCGATGCGTCGGGCGGGGGCGGGGGCGCACATCATCACGACGGCGATTGAGCACCACGCGGGGCTGCGCGCCGCGCAGTTTCTGGAGGAGATCGGGTTTGAGGTGACGACGCTGGGCTGCGACGCCTTCGGCCACGTGAGCGCGGAGGCCTTCGAACGGGCGCTGCGGCCGGACACCGTGCTGGCGAGCGTGATGCTGGCGAACAATGAGGTGGGCGCGATCGAGCCGGTGGCGGAGCTGGCGGGCATCCTGCGGGAGTACGCGGCGCGCCAGCGGCACCGCGTGCTGTTGCACACCGATGCGGTCCAGGCGCCGGGCTGGATGCAGGTCGACGCGCAGGCGCTGGGCGTGGACGCGCTGAGCCTCTCTTCGCACAAGTTCGGGGGACCGAAAGGGAGCGGCGCGCTCTTCCTGCGGCGGGCGACGCCCTTCCATGCGCTGCTGCAGGGGGGCGGCCAGGAGATGCAGAAGCGCGCTGGCACGGAAAACGTGGCCGGCATTGTGGGGACGGCGAAGGCGCTGGAACTGGCGAGCGCGGGGGTTGAGGCGCGGGCGGCGCGCGCGCGGACGCTGCGGGAACGGCTGCGGGACGGGGCGCTGGCGGCCATTCCCGGGGCGGCGGCGAACGGCTGCCAGGAGAACTGCCTGCCGAATACCCTGAATCTCTCGTTCGAGGGGATCGAGGGGGACGATCTGGTGGCGCGGCTCGATGCGCGGGGAATCGCCGCGAGCACGGGCAGCGCCTGCGCGAACGCGATGTGGGAGCCCTCGCACGTGCTGCTGGCGATGGGCGTGCCCATCCGGCGGGCGGCGGGGAGCGTGCGCTTCAGCCTCGGCGAGGGCACGACGGAACGGGACATCGAGGCGGTGCTGGAGGCGCTCCCGGGCGAAGTGGAGCGGGCGCGGCTCTCAACGGTGGCGGCGCGCTAAGGGCGACCGCGCGCGGGTTCACAATCGCTGGGGGCGTTTCTGTATGCTCCGCCGACGGAGGGCACGATGGCGTCTGACTTCGATTTCTTCGACCCCGCGTTTCAGGGGGACGTGCATACGCACTTCGCGCGCATGCGCGAGGAATGCCCGATGGCGCACGCGGAGGAGCCGTTTGACTGGTACGCGGTGACGCGCGAGCGGGATGTCCGCGCCCTGCTGCATGACTGGAAGAACTGGACGAGCGAGCTCGGTCCGGGGCTCGCTCGCAGCGGCGGGGGCGTGCTCGTGAGCGTGGATCCGCCGGAGCACACGTTCGACCGACGGCTGGTGAACCGCGCCTTCACGCCCGCGAGCCTGCTGGCGATGGAGCCGCAGATCACGGAGCTGATCGAGGAGATCATCGATGGCTTCGTGGAGCGGGGCGAGGGCGACTACATGCAGCTGCTGGCGGTACCCGTGCCGCTCATCGTGATCGCCTGGCTGCTGGGGCTTGACCCCGATCTGGTCCAACAGATGCGTCCGCGGGCGGATAGCGTCATCGCCGCGAACGCGCTCGAGCAGGAGGAAATGGCGCGGCGGCTTCAGGCGGAGGCGGCGGCCGAGGGCCGCGAGGGCGACCGCGCAGGCGCGACTCGACGCCAGGACGAAGTGCAGTACTTCCTCGACAAGATCGCGGAGCGGCGGGCGATGCTCGCCGCCGGCGAGGAGCTGCCGCAAGACACGCTGACGGCGCTGATCACGGCGGAACTGAACGGCCGTACGCTGCGAGATGACGAGATCGTCGGCTTCATGGGCTTCCTCTTTATCGCCGGCAGCGCGACAACGACGCAGCTCATCGGCAACATGATCTACCGGCTGTTGCAGAACCCTGACCAACTGGAATTGGTGAAGAACAACCCGGATTTATACGACACGTGCGTCGAGGAGAGCCTGCGCTACGACGCTCCCGTGAACGGGCTCTTCCGGACGGCTGTGGAGGACACGGAATTTCTGGACGTGCAGGTTCCGAAGGATACAAAGGTGCTCTGCATGTTCGGATCGGCCAATCTCGACCCGGAGGCGTGGGAGGATCCGGAGCGGTTCGACGTGACGCGCGACTACGAGAAGCTGAAGCTGCATTACTCCTTCGGACAGGGAATCCACTACTGCATGGGCGCGCCCCTGGCGCGGGTGGAGGCGAAGGTGGCACTGAAGCTGACGCTTGAGCGGATGCCAAACCTGCGGCTTACAGGCGAACCGGAAGAGATCAGCGCGCCCGTCCTGCACGGGGTCGAAACGCTGCCGGTAGCGTGGGATCCCCCCACGCAGAACTGACGACCAGGAAGGAAGGAAGGAGGACGCGATGCGAAAACTGACGATCGAGCGGCGGCTGTGCCTGAAGTCGGGGCAGTGCTCCTACCTGCAGCCTGATCTGTTCGGGCGGGACGAGGAGAACTGGCCCGTCGTGACGGTTGAGCGGCCCGAAGGGGAGCGGATCGAGCAGGCCAACGACGCCATCGAAATGTGTCCCGCGCAGGCCATCAGCCTGACGGAGGAAGCGGGCTAGGATGGCGCTGGTCCTGACGGACGCGATCAAGCGGGACGTGAACAACGCCTTCGCGGAGGGTCATCCGATCGTGGTGGCGGGGGTGACGGCGGAGGGCGAGCCGACGGTGAGCTTCCGCGGAACGGCGCAGACGCTGGGCGATTCCGCCATCGCGTTCTGGTCGCGCGACCCACAGGGGAGCGCGCTTGTCGCCTCCATCGAGCGGCGCCCCGTGGTGGCGCTGGTCTATTCGAACATGGCGGAGCGGCGCTTCTACCACTTCAGCGGGCGCGCGCGGCTGAACGACGACGACGCGATCGACCGCCTCGTGTACGAGCATTCGCACGAGCTGGAGCGGCAGCGGGATCCGGAGCGACGGGGCAAGGCGATCGTGGTCGAGCTGACCTCGGCGCGGGGCCGCGGCGCCGAGGGGCCGTTCCTGCTGACGGCGGACGAGTAGGAGCCGGAGGGCAACGCCATGCCGTATCCCCACGTCTTCAGTCCGATCGCCATCAACGGGCTGGAGATCAAGAACCGCATCATCCGCTCCGCCCACGGGACGGGGTTGAACGCGGGCGGGCTGCAGGCGCTGATCGATTACCACGAGGCGCGCGCGAAGGGGGGCGTGGGGCTGACCATCCTTGAGGTGGCGACGGTGCACCCGACGACGGCCTCGTCGCTGCTGGCCTTCCGGCCCGGGATCGTGACCGATTATGAGCAGCTGGCGGAAGCCGCGCACCGGCACGGGATGAAGCTGTTCCAGCAGCTCTGGCACGCCGGGAACAACGCCGCGACGCTGACGGGCGGGCCGCCCTGGGCGCCCTCGCGGGTGATGGGGGCGCAGGCGACGGTTCTGCCCCTGCCGATGACGAAGGGGATGATCGACGAGGTGGTGGAGGCGTACGCGCGGGCGGCGCGCCACTGCAAGCAGGGCGGGCTCGACGGGATCGAAATCCACGGCGCGCACGGCTACCTGCTCACGCAGTTCATGTCGCCCGTGACGAACCTGCGCGAGGACGAGTACGGCGGTTCATTCGAGAACCGGATGCGGTTCCCGCGGGAGGTGATCGCGGCGGTTCGCGCGGAGGTGGGGGAGGACTATCCGCTGGGCATCCGCCTGACGGCTTCGGAAGGGGTGGCGAACGGAATCGGGCCGCAGGAGAACCTCGAGATCGCGCTGGCCCTGGAAGCGGATGGGGTGCTGGATTTCTATGACGTGTCGGTGGGGAGCTACTACAGCTTTGACCAGTTCATCGGGGGGATGCACGAGCCGCATGGCTATGAGCTGGAGCGCAGCACGGTGGCGACGCGGGCGCTCTCGAAGCCGACGATTGTGACGGGGCGCGTGCTGACGATCGCGGAGGCGGAAGCGATCATCGCCTCGGGGCAGGCGGACATGGTCTCGATGGTGCGGGCGACGCTCGCGGATCCGGACATCGTGCGGAAGGCGGAGGAGGGACGCGAGGGGGAGACGCGGCCCTGCATCGGCTGCAACCAGGGCTGCATCGGCGGGCGCACGGGTCCGCTCATGCGTTTCGGGTGCACGGTCAACGTGGGCGCCGGACAGGAAGGCTCGTTCGGGGATGACCGCATCGCGCCCGCGGAGGAAGCGAAGCGGGTGTACGTGGTGGGGGGCGGACCGGCGGGGATGGAAGCGGCGCGGGTGGCGGCCTTGCGGGGCCACAAGGTGACCCTGTTCGAGGCGACGGATCGGCTGGGCGGGCAGATTCAGGCCGCGCGGCGGCTACCCCATCGCGAGGAAATCGGGGGCATCGTGGACTGGCTGGAGGGCCAGCTGCGGACGCTGGAGGTGGACATCCGCCTGAACGCGAACGTGGACGCGAGCCAGTGGGACCGCTGGCATCGCTCGTTTGACTGGCTGGAGCATGAGCGGCCTGACGCGGTCATTGTGGCGACCGGCTCCACGCCGCGGGTGGACGGCTTCCAGACGCTGCGCCCGACGGAGCCGCCCACGGGGCTTCACCTGCCGCACGTCTGGTCGTACTACGACGTGGCGGAGGGGAACGCGGGGCTGGGGACGGCGGCGGTGGTGCTGGACGATGTGGGCCACTACCCGGCGATCGGCGTGGCGGAGAAGCTGCTCGACGCGGGGGTGAGCGTCGTATTCATCACGCGGCACTACTCGCTGGGCACAGCGGTGGCGGGGGCGCTCATGCAGGAGCCGGCGCTGCGGCGGCTGACGGGTCACCCGAGCGGGTTCCGCCTTATCGCGCGGGCGCACCTCGCGGAGGTCACAGAGACGGATGTGTTGGTTCGCAACCTCGACGCCGACGTGGAGGAGCGGATAACGGCGGACATGGTCGTGCTGATGTCGGGGAACACGCCGAACACGGAGTTCGCGGAGCTGCTGGAGGACTACGAGGGGGAGGTGACGGTGGTGGGCGACGCCCTGGCGCCGCGGTGGCTGGAGATGGCGATCCATTCAGGGCACTACGCCGCGCTCGATGTGTAGGGCTGGCGGCAAGCGCGCGGCCTGTTTAGGGTAGTCGGCGCGCAGGACACTATGTCGCATTCTTCCCTTCAATCCCGCTATGACGACCGGAGCGTGAGTTTGTGAACGGTTTTGGCCGGCTGATTGCCGGGTTCCTGGGACTTGCTCTGCTTGGCGGGACGATATGGATGGCGTTGCGCGCGGTGCTGGGCGGCGCGCGTCAGGCGCAGGCGGCGCGACGGGACTCGCGGGAGGCGCCCGCGCACGAGACGGCCACAGGCGGGGCGCTGGCGGAGCCCGCTTCGGGGGAGGCGGCGGCGACGGGAAAGCGGTCGTGGCTCTTTGATCGCTGGCCGCGGTTCGCGTGCCGGCATCCATGGAGCGTGATCGCGGGCGCGCTCATCTTCGTCATCGTCTGCGGGGCGCTGTGGGCGACGTTGCGGGGCGAGTTCGGCACGGGCAGTTTCTCGCTTCCGGGGACGGAATCGCAGGCGCTGAGCGACCTGCTCAACGAGCGCTTTTCCGAGATCGCGGGCGACACAGCCGAGATCGTCGTGTACGCCCCTGACGGGTTGAACGATCCGGAGGTTCGAGCGGAGGTCGAGGAGCTGGTCCGGCAGGCGGCGGCGCTGCCCGAGGTGGCGGCGGCGACATCGCCCTACGAGGAGCCGGGGCGCATTTCGCAGGACGGAACGATCGCGCGCATCACGGCGCAGTACGAACGCGACACAAACGAAACCGATGACGCCAGCGTGGACGCGCTGTTTGAGTGGCGCGAGGAGGTTTCGCGAGACGGCCTGCAGGTGGAACTGGGCGGGATTGTGGCGGTGGCGGGCGAACGCGAGGCGCCGGGGAGCGCCGAGCTTGTGGGGCTGGCGGCGGCGGTCGTGATCCTGCTGATCGCCTTCGGGTCCGTGACGGCGGCGGGACTGCCCATTTTCACGGCGCTGCTGGCGCTGATACCGGCCTTCTTCCTGATCGGCGTGGGCGCGTCCTTCGTGAACTTCGCGAGCTTCACGCCGCAGTTCGCGGCGATGATCGGCATCGGCGTGGGGATCGACTACGCCTTGCTGGTCGTGACCCGTTTCCGCGAGGCGCTCACGACCGAGAAGACGGTGCCCGACGCTGTGGCGAAGGCGGCCGCGACGGCGGGGCACTCGGTGCTGTTCGCGGGCTGCAGCGTGGTCATCGCGCTCATGGGGCTGTGGGCCATCGGGATACCGCTGCTCTCGCTGACGGCGATGGGGCCAGCGCTGGCCGTGACCCTGGCGGCGCTCGTGGCGCTCTTTGTGTTGCCGGCGATCCTTGGCCTGGTGGGGCATCGCATCAACCGCCTGACGGTCCCCGGCCTGCGCGTCTCGGCTGTCCAGCACCGAAGCGGGATGGGCTACTGGCTGAGCCGCACGATTCAGCGGGCGCCGTGGCTCTGGCTGATCGTGGGGACGGCGGCCCTGCTTGTGCTGGCCTACCCGGCGCTCGATGTGCGGCTGGGGTCGAGCGACGCGGGGAGCAATCCCACTTCGCTCACGACGCGCCGCTCCTATGACTTGCTGGCGGAAGGCTTCGGGGTTGGCTACAACGGCCAGATCATCATCGGCGGGGCCTTCGAGAACGAGGAACAGCGGGCGGCCTTTGAGGCGCTGCCGCCGACGCTGGCGGATGAGGCGAACATTGAACGCCTGTCGCCCGCCCTGATCAACGGCGCGGGCGACGCGGGCGTGATCGCGGTCATCCCTGGCAGTTCTCCCCAGGACGAGGCGACGGACAAGCTTGTGCAGCGCCTGCGGGAGCGCCTGCCGGAACTGCTTGCGGACGCGGGCGGGGAAGCGCTGGTCGGGGGAGCGACGGCCGTGTTCATCGATATCGGGGGACGGGTGCGGGATCGCATGGCGGTGTTCCTGGGGGCGGTCATCGGGGCGAGCTTCCTGCTGCTGATGATCGTGTTCCGATCGCTGCTGGTTCCGCTCAAGGCGGCGCTCATGAACGTGCTGGCGGCGGGCTCGGCGTTCGGCATTCTGGTGGCCATCTTCCAGTGGGGCTGGGGGGCGAGCCTGCTGGGGCTTGAGGGCTCCGGGCCGATCGAGGCGTTCCTGCCGATGATGATGTTCGCGGTGCTGTTCGGGCTCTCGATGGACTACGAGGTGTTCCTTGTGAGCCGCGTGCGGGAGGAGTATCTGGCGACGGGCGACAACGCGGAGGCGGTGGCGCGGGGGCTCGCCTCCACGAGCCGCGTGATCTCGGCGGCGGCGGCCATCATGGTGGCGGTCTTCCTCAGCTTCGCGCTGAGCGAACAGCGCGTCATCAAGGAGTTCGGCATCGGGCTGGCGGTGGCGATTTTCCTGGACGCGACGCTCATCCGGCTGGTGCTGGTGCCGGCGTCCATGCAGCTGATGAGCAAGGCGAACTGGTGGCTGCCGGGGTGGCTGAACCGCAGGCTTCCCAGCCTTGGACTGGCCGATGTGAGCGCCAGCGAGGCGCTGCCCGAGGCGGCGACGGGCGGGAAGTAAGCGAGCGGCGGAGGGGCTCCCTATACTTGCGGCATGAGCGAGGAAGCCGCGCACACCGTCCTCACGGTCGTTTCCGATTTCGTCTGACCGTGGTGTTACCTCGGCCTCGGGGAGGTCGAACGCCTGCAGCGGGACTATGAGGGCGTGACTGTGCAATTCGCGCCGTTCCTGCTGGATCCGGGGGTTCCTCCCGAGGGACGTCCGCAGCCGCCGCACGGGGGCGAGCGAAGCGAGGCGCGCGCCTATCTGGAGCAGCGAGCGGAAGCGGCGGGCGTTCAGTTCACGGCGGGCAGGACGCATCGATCGAGTTCGGCGCTGGCGCTGCAGGCGGCGGAGTTCGCGGCGGACCGCGGCGGGGACGCGCAGGCGTTCCACCGGCGCGTCTTCAAGGCCTACTTCGAGAACCTGGAGGACATCGGACAGGTGGAGACGCTCGTGCGGCTGGGGGAGGAGACGGGGCTGGCGGGCGGGGCGCTGCGGCAGGCGCTCGAGGACGGCGTCTACCGCGAGCGGGTGGATGAAGCGGTGGAAGGGGCGCGACGGGCGGGAGTACGCTCCGTGCCGACGTTCATCTTCGATGAGGAGTACGCGATCGTGGGAGCCCAGGAGTATGAGACGTTCGAGGCGGTGATGAAGGAGCTTGGCCGCGAACCGCGCGCGGCGGGAGACCGGGCGTGAGCGGCGAGACTCCGCGCGTCCTGCAGACGGCGGGAGGAAGCGACCGCCCTGACTGGCCCGCCATGGAGAGCGCCATCCGGCAGCTGGCCGTGAACTACGCGCTGGGCACGGACGCGATCGGGCGCGATGAGCCGGAGACGGGACGCGCGCTCTACCAGCAGACGTTCACGCCGGACGCGGCTATCTCGATCGCGGGCGCCGCGGACACCCGGCGGACGGGGCCGGATGCGTGGGTGGAGTTCGTGGAGGGAACGTTCCGGGGGGCGGGGCACGTGGCGACGCAGCACCTGATCGGGAGCGTCAACATCGTGCCCGCCGAGGATGGGGAACGCGCGGAGATGTCGACCTACATGCACGCCTCGCACCTCAGCCCGACGGGCGATGTGCTGGTGGTGCTGCTGACCTACGTCGATGACGCAGTGCGGACGGAGCAGGGGTGGCGCATCGCCAGGCGCACCCTGTATCCGATGGCGAGCTGGGCGCAGCAGGCGCCGGCGACGTAAGCGGGACGATCATGCCTGAGGCGGATGAGGCCATCGCCCGTATCGGTTTCGTGGGGCTGGGGAACATGGGGTGGCCCATGGCGCGGCTGCTCGCGCCGCACTACTCCCTGACGGCGCTGGACGCGCGCGCGGAGACGGCGGAGGCGTTCGCGGCGGAGCACAACGCCACGGCGACATCGGACCCGGCAGAGCTGGCGGCGGCGAGCGACGCGGTCATTACGATGCTGCCGAACGGCGGGATCGTGCGGGATGTGGCGCTTGGCGAGGGGGAGCATCGCGGGCTCGTCGACGGCTTCGCTCGCGGGGCGCTCCTGATCGACATGAGCAGCGCGGCGCCGCTGGGGACGCGCCAGCTGGGCGAGGAGCTGCGAGCGCACGGGGTCGCGCTCGTGGACGCGCCCGTATCAGGCGGAACCGGGCGGGCGCGTGACGGGACGCTCTCGATCATGGCGGGGGGCGAGGCGGAGCAGGTCGCACGCAGCCGCCCGATCTTCGAGCGGCTGGGGCGGGTCGTGTACGAAATGGGCGGCTCAGGGACGGGGCACGCGATGAAGGCGCTCAATAACTACTGTTCGGCGGCGGGGCTGGGGGCGGCCTGCGAAGCGCTCATCGTGGGGGACCGCCTGGGGCTGAACGCGGCGCAGATGGTCGAGGTGTTGAACGCCTCCTCCGGCAGGAACGCGGCGACGGAGGGGAAGATCGCGCAGGAGATTCTGAACCGAAACTTCAGCGCGGGGTTCACGGTGGGGCTGATGGCCAAGGACGTCGGGATCGCCGCCGCGCTGGCGGAGGGGCTGGAGCTGGAGACCCCCATCCTCGCGCACACCCGCGAGCTCTGGCGGGAGGCCGAAGAACTACTGGGGGAAGCAGCGGGCGTCACGGAGCTGGTGAAGATTTGGGAGACGTGGAACGGACGTGAGCTGGGCGAGCGGGCCTAGCGCTCGCCCATGCCCCGTCTGCCAGCCGGCGCTAGGGCTTCGCGAGGGGGACGCCGAGGATTGTATCGGGCGGCTCGCCGCCGGCGGCGCGGATGGCCTCGGCGATGGCCTCGGCCTCGCCCCGGTTATTGGCGACGCGTTCGTTGACGGCGCGGGCGTGGGAGCGCATGGGCCGTTCGAGCGATCCCTGGAAGTGGGGCATGACGTAGCGCGCGAGGAGCTCGTAGTGGTTGCGCATGCGATCGGGCGGGGCGAACTCATTCCCCATGAGGAGGACGCCGCCGAAGCCGCCGCCGCTTGCTTCCCAGAGCCGCTCCAGCCCCGCGACCACGTCGTCGGGGGAGCCGAAGAGGGCGCCGGCGTTGTCGACGGACCACTGGGCGTAATCCTCGGGGGCGCCATCGTACTGGAAGGGGCGCCCAAGCGTTCCCGCGAAGTAGTCGCAGTCGAACTCGTGGAGGCCGAGGGTGATGTCGCGGCAGGCCTGTTCGCGGCTCTCGGCGACGTAGATGCGGGTCATGACGCGGTACTCGCGCCGGTCGAGGGTCTGGCCGTGGGCGGCGGCGGATTCGAGGGCGGTCTCCCAAGTGCTCTTGAGGCCGGGGCCGAGGGGACGGAAAGAGCCGCCGGAGAGGATGCCGACGCCGTATTTTCCGGCGATGACGGCGCCGCCGGGGGAGGAGGTGGTGGCGAGGAAGACGGGGACGCCGGACTCGTGGTAGGACTGGAGCTGGCAGGAGGCGTTCTTCAGGCTGAACCAGCCAGGGCTCTCGTGGGTGACCTCCTCGCCGCGGAGGAGGCGCAGGATGACGCCGAGCCCTTCGTCGAGGCGCGGCCGGAGCTGGGTGGCGTGGAAGCCGAGCTGGGCGGTATCGGGGGCGGTGGCGCCGGGGCCGACGCCGAGGATGACACGCCCGCGGGTAAGGTGATCGAGCAGGAGGATGCGCTCGGCGATCATGTAGGGGTGGTGGTAGCCGACGGAGAGGACGCCTGTGCCGAGATTGATGGATTGCGTCTCCTGGGCGACGTGGGCGATGAAGACTTCGGGGCTGGAGATGGGCTCCCAGCCGCCGGAGTGGTGTTCGCCGATAAATACCTCGTCGTAGCCGAGTTCATCGAGCCACTGGATGGTATGGACATCGCGGCGGATGGCGAGGCTGATGTTGTCGCGCACGGGATGGTAGGGGGCCATGAAGAGGCCAAACTTGAGCCGCCAGGGAAGCTTCATCTGTTTCTCCGTCGGCGGGGAAGGATACGCGAGCGGGGCGGGAGCGGGGGGCGTAGACTGGACCGAAGGCGGAACGACGATGTCCCAGGCGCGCGAGAAGGCCCTGACTATCCTGACGGTCGGCCACAGCAATATGAGCCTTCGGCAGTTCACCGAGCTCGTTTCCGGGCAAGGGGTGGGCATCCTTGTCGACACGCGCTCGAACCCCTCCAGCCGCTGGGCGCCCCACTTCGGGCGTGAGTTCCTGCGGGATGCGGCACGGGAGGCGGCGTTCGAGTACCGCTACATGGGCGACTCGCTGGGGGGCAAGCCGTCCGACAGCCGGTTCTACCGCGAGGACGGGACAGTCGACTACGAGGCCATCGCGCGAACGGACTTGTACGTAGCGGGAATCGAGCGCGTGCTGGAGATGGCGCGGGAAACGGTGGTGTGTCTGTTGTGCGCCGAAGAGGATCCGCTCGCGTGCCACCGGCGTTTGTTGGTCGGCAAAACGCTGAGGGAGCGGGGGGTCACGCTGCGACACCTGCGACGGGATGGTTCGCTGGAGGATGAGCAGGACGTGCAGTGGCGCTACCGTCGCAAGCGCCGCAAGGCCCCTGAGCATCAGCAAGGGACACTCGCTCTGGCGTGAAGACCATCTACACGATTGGCTTCACGAAGAAGACGGCCGAGGAGTTCTTCACGCTCCTTCGAACGGCAGGAGTGCGCCGCCTTATCGACATCAGACTCAATAACCGCTCTCAGCTTGCGGGGTTCGCGAAGAGCCGTGACCTCGCCTTTTTTGTACGGGAGGTAGCCGGGATCGAGTACTTGCACGCACATGAACTGGCGCCGACGCAAGATATCCTCGATCGGTACAGGAAGCATGGGGGCGCGTGGGCTGAGTACGAGAAGGATTTTCGGCTGCTTATGGAGGAGCGGGGCGCCTATCAGGGGTTCGACCAAGAGCTCTTGAAGGAGAGTCCCTGCTTCCTCTGCAGCGAGGCGACGCCCGAGCACTGCCACCGGCGGCTTGTGGCGGAAGGCTTGCAGGAGCTGGTTCCAAACATTCGGATCGAGCACCTGTAGTGGTAAGCCTGCGCTAGCGTATGCTAGCCTGTCGGCAGATGCTGCTGGATGAGGATATGTAATGGTTGAGTTTCTGTGCCTCGCGAACTCATGGAAAGACGGGGAACGCTGCGTTGCGGGCCTGGTACCGGGTCGCGGCTGGGTGAGGCCAGTCCCTGATCGTACAGGAAGCGCCGTGCCGCAGCGCCAGGTCAGCCACATTGGACTGCTTGATGTCGTGGACATCGACTTGGGGAAATGGGTTCCTATCACCGGTCAGCCAGAGAATTGGTTGATTGGCCCTGCCGGATTTTCACGTAATTTGGGGAAAATCCCATCTCGCCTGCAGGAAGAACTTGAGGGCATCATTGAACAGGAACCCGAACTATTAAAGCACGGTGACCGAAAGAAAATATCACCTCAAAATATGGTTGGAAAACGTACTCCTTCTTTGGCTCTCATAGAGCCAAGCTATGTCCAGTGGCACATTCGACCAGATATGAAGAAGCGATGTCAGTTCGAAATAGGGAGAAGCATATTTGAACTCCCCGTCACAGACATCGATGTCTGGCGAGCCCTCAACGGCCTTGCCCCCGGCCGCTACGACAGAAGTGTTGCAGGCATTCCCGACAATCAACGCTTGCTCCTGACGATCAGCCTCACGGGGAAATTTAAAGACGGGTACTACTACAAACTCGTGGCGGCCGCGATCGAGCTTCCGGCCTGAGGCCCTTACCCTGCGGCGGGGTCGAGGGCGGCGAGGAGGGCGGTTAGCAGGTCGAGGCGGGGGGTGGGGACGCCCAGGGCGCGGGCGCGACGGGCGGGTTCGGCGAAGATGGCGTCGACCTCGATGGCGCGACCTTCGAGGTAGTCGATGAGGGTGCTGGGGCGGTACGGGCCCATCACGTCGGTGAGGGCGAACATGCGCGCGATGACGGCGACGCCGTCGATGCGCCCGGCGCTGGCGTGGGCGGCAAGGGCGGCATTGCCGGCGGCGATGACTTCCTCCATGAGGGCGCGGGCTTCCTGACGGAGGGCGGGGTTCGTGACGATGGCTTCGGTCGTGACGCCGCCGGCGGCGACGGTGAGGCCGTTGAAGGGGACGTTCCAGCAGAGCTTCTCCCAGCGCGCGCGGACGAGCGAGGGGGCGGTGGAAACCTCGACGGCGGCGTCACGCCAGAGGGCGTGGGCGCGCTCGAGTTCGGCGGGATCGTCGCGCAGGTGGGCGATGCCGAGCTGGCCGTATTCGTAGTGGTGGATGGTCCCGGGCTTGCCGCGATTGATGCAGGTGAAGGCGAGCCCGCCGAAGATGCGGTCGGCGCCCAGGACGGCGGCGAGCGACTCCTCGACGCCGAGGCCGTTCATGATGGCGAGGACGCGCGTTTCGGGGCCAAGGCAGGGGCCAATGAGGGCGGGGGCGGCGTCGAGGGAGGTGGTCTTGAGGCCGCAGAGCACCCAATCGACGGGGCCGATGGCGCCGGGGTCGCGGGCGATGGTCGGGCGCTCGATGACGAAGTCTCCGTGGTGGGACTCGATGCGGAGGCCGCGCTCGGCGACCGCTTCGTAATCGCGCCGCAGGAGAAAGCGGACGTCGTGGCCGGCCTGCGCGAGACGGGCGCCGTAGTAGGAGCCGACGGCGCCGGCGCCGATGACCGCTACTGTGGCCATGATGAGGGGGCGGTTCGCGCAGGCGCGTTCGGATTCCCGGCCGCCAGCGTCTCGGGGCCGCCGTCTGCGGGTTGCGTGGTTCCAAGCTTCATTGCCGCCCTCCCCTTGCCGGGGAGCGATCCTAACCTTGCGCGTCCGCGGGGGAGGCGCCGCTCGCCTGCGCGCGTACTGCGCGGCCCGCGCGCTCTGCGGCTGGAGCGCGGGTCGCCAGCGGGGTGATTACCGCGCCTTGACCTTCCTTACCAACTCTGAACCTCCCTGTTGACGCGCACAGGGAGCTGCCTAAGGTGGATGCAAGCGGCATTGGCGGGAGGGCGTCATGGCTCGCGGAAGCTCCGGGTACCTTGAGCGCTCCATTACCGCCAGGGTGGCGCGCATCAGCGCGCGGTACCGGTGGTATGTCCTTGGCGTCTGGTGCGCGCTGGCGGTGGCGGCGGGCAGTCTCGCATTCGACATCGGCGATGTGCTGACGACGGACGACGCGGGCGTTGATAACGCGGAGTCGGAGCGCGCGGAAACGCTTCTGGAGGACCGCCTGCGCGGCCCCGAGACGCCACAGGAGTTCGTGGTGCTGCGGTCCGAGACGGCGACCGTGGAGGACGCGGCCTTCGCGGAATTGACAAGCGACCTGCTGACCCGTTTGCGGGCGCTTGAGGGAACGGTCCTGAGCGCGACCAGCTATTTCGAGACGGGACACGCGGGGCTCGTTTCCACGGACCGGCGCACGACCCTGATTCCGGTGACCCTGGCCGGGAAAGCAAGCGACGCGGAGAAGACCGCAGGGGAGGTAGTCCGGCTTGTGGAGGAGTACGAAGCGCCAGCGGGATTCGAGGCGCTGGTGGCTGGACGGGGGAGCATCGGGCGGACGTTTACGGAGACCTCGGAGCGTGACCTGCGGCGGGGTGAGGGGATCGGGGCGCCGATTGCGCTCATCATCCTGATCGCGGTGTTCGGGGCGGCGGTGGCGGCGGGCATCCCGCTGGTGGTCGCGCTCATCGCGATCGTGACCGCGCTCGGGGTCGCGTTCGTGGTGGGGCAGGGCTTTCAGCTCTCGTTCTTCGTGGTGAACATGATCACGGCCATCGGCCTGGCGGTGGGCATCGACTACTCCCTCTTCATTGTCCAGCGGTTCCGGGAGGAGCGGCTGCGCGGCTTCTCGATCGAGGCGGCGATCTCGCGGGCGGGGGCGACGGCGAACCGCGCGGTGCTGTTCTCGGGCGGGGCGGTCGTGATCGGGCTGCTGGGGCTGCTGCTCGTTCCCAGCAACATCTATCGCAGCCTCGGGCTGGGGGCGATCTGCGTGGCGGTGGTGGCGGTGCTGGCGGCGTTGACGCTGCTGCCCGCGCTCCTGAGCGTGCTCGGGGATCGCGTGGACGCGCTGCGGATTCCCTTCCTGCCGCGGCTGCGGCTGACGGAACGCGCGGGCGGGGGCGTGTGGGCGTTCATCGGACGGATCGTGATGCGGCGGCCGCTCATCAGCCTGTCGGTCTCGGCGGGGCTGCTGATCGCGGCCACGATTCCCGCGTTCACCCTGCAGTCCGGCATCGCGGGGGTTTCGACGCTGCCCGCGGGGAACGAGCAGCGGCGGGCGTTCGAGATTCTGCAGGAGGACTTCAGCGCGGGGCTCGTTTCGCCCGTGGATGTGGTCATCGACGCGCCCGATGCGGCCTCACCGGCGGTGCTGGCGGCGATCGGGAATCTGCGGGCGCTCCTCGAGCAGGACGCCTCCTTTGACAGCGCGAGCGTGCGCATGAACGAAGCGGGCGACCTTGCCCTGGTGTCGGCCTTGCTCAGGAGCGATCCGCGCAGTCAGGAGGCGTACGACGCTGTGCGGCGCCTGCGCAGCGACTACATCCCGGAGGCGTTCGCGCAGACGGAGGCGAAGGCGCTGGTGACGGGTCCGACGGCGCGGGATGTGGACCTGCTGGAGGTGATCACGCTCTATACGCCGATCGTGTTCTCGGTGGTGCTGGGGCTGAGCTTCATCCTGCTGCTGCTCGTGTTCCGCTCGATCGTGGTGCCGCTCAAGGCGATCATCATGAACCTGCTTTCGGTGGGGGCGGCGTACGGGCTGCTCGCGCTCGTGTTCCAGCACGGGATCGGGAATGAGCTGCTGGGATTCCAGCAAACGGGGACGATCGAGGCGTGGCTGCCGCTCTTCCTGTTCGCGGTCATGTTCGGCCTCTCGATGGACTACCACGTCTTCCTGTTGAGCCGCATCCGCGAGCGGTACGGCCTTACGGGGAGCAACCGTGACTCGGTGGCGTTCGGCCTGCGTTCAACGGGGAGCATCATCACGGGGGCGGCGTTGATCATGGTGGCGGTGTTTACGGGGGTGGCGCTGGGAGATCTGGCGCCGCTCCAGCAGGCGGGGTTCGGGCTGGGGGTGGCGGTCATCATCGACGCGACGATTATCCGCTCGGTGATCGTGCCGGCGAGCATGGCGGTGCTGGGCAGGTTTAACTGGTACCTCCCGCGCTGGCTTGAGTGGCTTCCCGAGATCCGCGTCGAGGGGGACATGAACGCGAACCACGAAGCGGTCAAGTAGGGGCGCGCGGGGCCGACAGGCGGAACTGGAGCCTTCGGTCGGATTCGAACCGACGACCTACGCATTACGAATGCGTCGCTCTTCCAACTGAGCTACGAAGGCCTGCCCCTATCTTAGCCCGGACGGGATAGTTGCTCGACTCATGCGGAGGCGCTGGCGGCTTCGAGGGCGTCGAGGCGCTGTTCGAGGCTGATGACACGCGCTTCGAGGCGGTGGAGACCCGCATCCGCCTCGAAGCGGGCGACCTGCTGGAGGAAGCGCTCCCAGCGGCCGGGCGCGGCGCGGATGAGGGCGGGGCAGTTCTTGCCAGTCCAGTGGTTGTGCTGGACGACGCCCCCGTATCCGTGACCGTCGAGGCGGAGGCGGGCGGTGAGCCAGGCGGCGTTCAGGTCGGCGGCGGCTTCATCGACGCCCGCGTGCATGCAGATTTCGAGGCCGATGGAGGTGGCGTTGCCGGGGCCGCGGGCGCCATCGCCGGCGTGCCAGCCCTGCTCGCTCCAGTCGAGGGACTGCCAGATTTCGCGGTCGTCGATGGTGGCGTGCCAGGAGTAGGGCGCCTGATTCGCCATCCAGCGCGCGTGGGAGCGGGCGTTGGCGGTGGGGCGGGGGTTGCCGGTCTGGTGGATGGTGATGAAGGCGGCGAGTCCGCCGGCGAAGGGGCGGTTGGGGCGATTGTCGGTTCGGGTGACGAGGAGCTGGCGGACAGGCGGTGGTGTGAACATAGCGCGAAGGTGGCGAACGGCGCGGGGAAGACCGAGGGCAGGGTGGCGCCGTCAAGCAGGCCGCTGGCGGGCGAGGGCAACCGCGGCGGCGCCGAGGAGGCCAGCGTCCTCGCCGAGGGCGCTGGCGTGGACAGGGGTGTTGACGGCGGGGCCGTAGGCAAGGGATGCCATGGCCTCGCGCAGGGGGTCGAGGAGCAGATCGCCCATCCCGAGCAGGCCGCCGGAGAGGGAGACGGCGTCGGGGTTGAGAACGTTGACGACGCCGCCCAGACCGACGCCGATGGCGTGGCCGCCGTTGCGTATCTCGGCGATGGCGGCCTGCTCGCCAAGGCGCGCGGCTTCGGCGAGATCGCCGGCGGACGGCGGACGGCCCGCGACCAGCTCCGCAAGGAGGGGCGCGGCGCCGGACTCGATGAGGCGGCGGGCGCGGCGAGCGAAAGCGATGCCGCCGGCGATGGCTTCGAGGCAGCCGCGCGCGCCGCAGCCGCAGGGGGGACCGGCGGGGTCCAGCACGATGTGGCCGATTTCGCCGGCCAGTCCCTGGGCGCCGCGGTAGAGGCGGCCATCGATGACGACGCCGCCGCCAATGCCCGTGCCGAGGGTGGCGTGCAGGAGATGGCGCGTTCCTTTCCCGACCCCGAAACGATGCTCGCCAAGGGCGGCGGCGGAGGCGTCGTTCTCGATGGAGACGGGAACGCCCAGACGTTCGGAGAGGGGGGCGGCAAGGGCGAGGTTGCGGAAGGCGGGGATGTTCGGCGAGACCATGACCCGCCCGCGTTCGGCGTCGATGAGGCCGGCCACGGCGAGGGCGGCGCCCACGGGCGGCTGGGCGCCTTGATCGCGCACGCCCGCGAGGAGGGCGGCGATGCGCTCGAGGGCCGCCTCGGGGGAGGCTTCCGGCGCGCTGCTCACTTCCTGACGCGCGAGGACCTCGCCCGTTTCGCTGACGAGGGCGGCGCGCAGGTTCGTCCCGCCGAAGTCGCCGGCGATCACGGTTCGGGTCATGGCGGCACTGTACGCGAGCGCGGCCTTTCGCTGGACAGGCGGGACGCGCGCCGCCACCCTGCGCGCATGGAAGCGTGGCAGGAGCGGCTGCTGGAAGATGCGCGAGCGGGCGCGCTCGGCACGATCGCGCGGAGCGGGCTCCCGCAGCTGACGCCCGTCTGCTATGCGCTGACCGGCGGGGCGATCGCGATCGCCATCGACGAGAAGCCGAAGGGCGGGGGCGCGCTGGCGCGCATCCGCAACATCCGGCGCGATCCGCGAGCGACGCTCCTCGTCCACCACTACGAGGAGCGCTGGGAGCGGCTGGCCTGGTTGCGGCTGGATTGCGAGGCGGGCGTGCTGGAGCGGGGGGAGGCGTGGCCGGACGCGCTGGCCGCGCTGCGGCGGCGCTATCCTCGTTACCGCGGCATGGCGCTGGAGGGACGGCCGCTCATCCGCCTGCGTCCGGCGCGCGTCACGGGCTGGCGCTGGCAGGATGGGCAGGCGCAATCACAGCGGGTACCGGAAGGAGAGGGCGAATGCGTATCGGATTGATGATCGAGGGACAGAACGACCTCACGTGGGAGCGCTGGCTGCACATCGCGAATCTGACGGAGCGGCTGGGGTTCGCCTCGCTCTTCCGTTCAGACCACTACTTCACAGGGAACCGCCAGCTGCAGTCGCTGGAGGCGTGGCTCACGTTCGCGGCGATTGCGCGGGAGCCGCATTCGTACCGCTTCGGCGCGCTGGTGACGCCGATCACCTTCCGGCGTCCGGTGAACGACGCGCGCATGGCGGCGCAGGTCGACCTGTTGAGCGGGGGACGCTTCGTGATGGGGCTGGGGGCGGGGTGGAACGAGGCCGAGCATCGCGCCTACGGCATTCCCTTCCCGCCGATGAAGGAGCGCTTTGACCGGCTGGATGAGGCGGTGCGGCTGGCGCGCGCGCTCTGGACGCAGCGGTCGGCGTCGTTCGAGGGGCGCTTCTACCAGCTGGAGGAGGCTGACTACCAGCCACGGCCGGCGGCGGGGCGTCCGCCCATCCTCATCGGGGGCGCGGGGGAGCGTCGCGCCTTGCGCATCGTGGCCGAACACGCGGATGAGTGGAACTGCGTGACCGTCAATGAGCCGGAGGGGTATGCGCGCAAGATCGCGGCGCTGGAACGGCACTGTGAGGATGTGGGGCGTGACCCGGCGACGATCGCGCGGTCGATGATGGTCTTCCCCATCGCGGGGCCGGATGAGCGCACGCGGAGGGCCATCGCGGCGAAGACGATGGCGCACTTCGGCCTCGACGCGGAGGCGTCGCCGCGGGCGCTGATCGAGCGCATGGAGGGGCGCGGAATCCTGAGCGGCTCTACCGATGAGGTGGTCGAGAAGCTGGGGAAGCTGGCGGAGCTTGGCCTGCAGGAGATGGTCCTGCAGCACATGGACTTTGACGGGGATGCGGGGCCTGAGTACTTCGCCGCCGAGATCGCGCCGCAGGTAGCGGATCTGTAGCCGCCTACTCGGGCGCGTAGGCGACGCCGATGGCGGCGAGGTGCTCGACGAGAACCTCTTCGGTGACGAGGCCGGCGCCGAAGGAGCGCACGACGCCCTCAGCGTCGATGAAGTAGGTGGTGGGCATGCCGGGGATGCGGTAGTGGGCGGCGATCTCGCCGCGGGTATCGAGGAGCGCCGGATACTCGGCCATGAAGACCTCCAGCAGTCCCGCCGCCTGGCTGGCGTCCTCCTGCAGGTTGACGCCGATGAACACGACGGCGCCGTCGAGGGCGGCGTAGGCCTTCTGGAAGTCGGGGATCTCCTTGCGGCAGGGACCGCACCAGCTGGCGTACCAGTTGAGCACCACGGGCGTGCCGTGGAAATCGGAGAGACGCACGAGGGTCTCGGGGTCGCGCGCGCTGGGGAGGGCGAAGTCGGGGGCGGGCTTGCCGACCTCGGGGCGGTGGCTGTCGATGACGCCCGCCTCCAGAACGGCATCGTCGGGGGCGCCGTCTCCCCCGCAGGCGACCAGCGCCAGGGCCGCAAGCGCGACAGCGCCAAGGCCGGGGAGGGCGTACGCGCGGCAGCGCTGCAGGAAACTGGCCAGCCTGTTCTCCGCCATGGGCGCCTCGCAGGGATCTATCGTGCCACTACCGCGAGTGTGGCGCGAAGGAAGGACGGCGTCAGGCGCGTCCTTCAGGGTCAGCCGGAGGCCTCTTCGCGGGGCGGGTCCGGCCGCCTTGCTTCCTCGTCGTGGAAGACGAGGCCGCGAAGCAGTCGCCAGACCGTCTCCCGCATGGTGAGACGGGGAACGCCCGGGGGGCGGTCGTAGTCGCCGCGGGCGACGCGGGGGTAGTTGGCCGAGATCTCGGCGCCAAGGAGGAGCGTGTTCGCCCCGAGGAAGACGAGGAAGAGGAAAGCCACCACGGCGCCGAGGGAGCCGAAGATGAGGTCGTAGCGGCTGAAGTGTTCGAGGTAGACGCTGAAGGCGAGTTTGAGCGCCTCCAGCAGCAGCGCCGCCAGGAGGGCGCCGGGCAACACATGCCGGAAGCGGACGTGGGTGGCGGGGACGAGCCAGTAGAGCAGGGCGAAGGCGATGAACGAGAAGGCGGACAGCACGAGGAACACGGCGATGCTCCAGCCGAACCCGAGGCTGCCGGCAAGGTCGCCGAGGACGAGGGTGTCCTCGACGGCTTCGCGGGCGACGCGCAGGGTGGTGGTCGCGCCCAGGGAGGCGAGAAAGACGCCTCCGACGAGCGCCATCATGCCGAAATCGACCAGCTTCTGGCGGACGAAGGGGCGGCGGCTGGAGAGGTCGAAGGCGATATCGAGGGAGCGGTGGATGACCGCGAACATGGCGCTGCCGGCCCAGGCCAGACCGAGCAGGCCGAGCAGGCCGAGGGCGCCGCTGGCTCTGCCGGTGAGTTCGCGGACGGCGGCTTCGACGTCCCGCGCGCCCTGTTCATCAACGGGCAGGAGGCCGGTCAGATCTTCGACAAGGCGGCGTTCGATGTCGTTGTCCTGGAGCACGAGGCCGAGGACGCCGATGGAGAAGATGACGAGGGGGAAGAGGGAGAAGAGGACGTAGTAGGAGATGGCCGCGGCCATCTGCGGGCAGTTGTCATCGACGAAGCCGAGGAAGGCGTGTTTGGCCAGCAGCCACAGGCGCCGGGGCGACAGCATCAACGCCACTGTAGGCGCGATGGCGAGCGCGGGCCAGAACGAGGGGCGGCGATTACCGGCGCGCGGGGAGGAGGGAATCGGGGTAGCGATCGCCGACCTGGCCGCTGGCGATGAGGGCGGCGAACTCCTCGCGGGAGTAGCCGAGGAGGTCCAGGTAGGCCCACGCATTGTGCTCCCCGAGGGCGGGCGGGGGCAGGCGGATGGCGTTGGCGGTCCGGTTGAGCCGGAAGGGCATTCCGGGGTGGCGATGCGTTCCCACGTTGGGCTGGTAGACCTCTTCGAAGAAGCCGCGCGCGTTCAGGTGGGGATCGGCCTGCGCGTCGACGGCGTCGAGGAGGGGAGCGGCGCAGACATCGCGGGACTGGAGGGCGTGGAAGAGTTCGTACTTGTCACGGGCGGCGGTAAGCGCGGCGATGGCGGCGTCGAGGGCGGCGCGGTTCCGGCGGCGGGCATCGCCGGTGGTGAAACGCGCATCGGCGGGGAGTGACCGATCGCCGAGGACGCGGCAGAGGGCGGCGAACTCCGCGTCGGTGGCGATGTCGATGGCGATCCACTGATCATCGCCGCGCGTTGGGTAGGCGTCGTGGGGGGCGTTCCAGGGGTGGCTGTTGCCGAGGCCGCTGGCGACGCGGCCGTTCATGCCGTAGTCGAGGAGGAACTGGCCAAGGACGGGGAGGAACGATTCAGCGAGCGCCATCTCGATCTGCTGACCCTCGCCCGTCCGCTGGCGGTGGCGGAGGGCCATGGCCACGGCGAGGGCGCCGTGAACGCCGGCGAGGGCGTCGGAGGCGAGGGCGTCACCGGTGAGTTCGGGCTCCCCGTCGGGGTACCCGCGCAGCAGGGTATGACCGACAGTGGCCTCGGCGTGCATGCCGAAGCCGCGGTAGTCGCGGTAGGGGCCGCTGAGACCAAAGGCGGGCATGCGCAGCATGACGAGGCCGCGGTTGATCTCGCGGAAGACCTCGTAGCTGACGCCCGCGCGGGCCATCGTTTCGGGAACGTTGTTCTCAATGAAGACATCGCTGCGGGCGACGAGGCGGCGGATGGTCTCGCGGCCTTCGGGCGCCATGATGTCGCAGGTCATCGAGCGCTTGTTGCGGGCGCCGACGTTGAAGCCGGGGTTGCGGTTCCAGGGATCGTCGCGGGGGTCGAAGTCGGGGTAGACGGTGATGACCTGACCCTGTTCGGCCATGCGCTGCGTCTGTTCGCGGCTGAGGGACATCTCCGCGCCGCGGGTGGCGGGCTGGATGCGATTGACGGGTTCGACGCGGATGACGTCCGCGCCCCAATCGGCGAGGAGTTGGCTGACGTGGGTACCCGCCCACACAACGGTGATCTCGACGACGCGGACGCCCTCGAGGGGGAGACGGCCAGGGGGATGGGGACGGGCGCGCGGGACGGAAGCGGCGGGACGGGGCGGGAAGGGGGCGTCGTCATCATGTTCGCCAAGGAGGGGGGCGCGGCGCGCGGGCTGGCGGGGCGTGGCGGACATGATGAAGGGGCGGGCGGGATAGTGGAGGCGCCCCGCCTCAGGGTGGTCGATGGGCTCCCATACGCCGCGTGAGCGGAAGTGCGGGTCTTCGAGCAGGTCTTGCGTGGTCTGGAGGGCGCCGCAGGGGAGATGTCGTTCCTGGGCGAGGGGGATGATCTCGCGCTTCGTGCGTTCGCCGAGCCAGGCGCGCCAGGCGTTCTCGATCTCCTCGGCGAGGGCGGGAGGCATGAGGGTCATGGGGGCGTTGATATCGGGATGCGCGAGGAGGTCTTCCCGCTCGATGAGCTGGAGGAGGGCGGGGAGCCTTGGCCCGGCGCCCATGATGTTCACGTAGCCATCGGCGCAGGGGCGCACGCCCGCGCCCACGCGCAAGCCGGCGGCGGCCCGCCCGCCGCCCACGCCAGCGTAGGAAGCGGCGAGCAGGGCGGCGCTGCGGCGGTCACGGGAGCTGGCCTGGCACTCAGCCACGGAGACGTCGATCCAGTCCCCCTGACCGCCGGCCTCGACGCGGAGACGCACGAGGAGCGCGGCGAAGGCGGCGATGACGCCGGCGTGGTAGCCGGCGAAATGGCCGGCGTGTTTGAGCGGGCCGAGGTTGGCGTTCCCGGTCATGTGCATGGGTCCGCCGAATCCCTGCAGGGTGATCTCGGACGCGCGGTAACGGCGGTAGGGGCCGGTTTGGCCGAAAGGCGTGATAGAGAGAAGCGCGAGATCGTCGCGGCCAGCGGAGAGTTCCTTCCAGCCCCAGCCCCGGGAGGCGGGATCGCCCGGCGCGAAGTCCTCGACGACGATGTCCGCCTCGGCGGCGAGCGCGCGGACGCGTTCGGCGTTGGCGGGGTCGGCGGCGTCGAGGACGCGGGAGCGCTTGTTGGCGTTGAGGTGGAGGAAGAGGGCGGACCGCTCGGGGTGGGGTTCGTCGCGGGGGAAGGGGCCGAAGCGGCGGAGCGGATCCCCGTCGGGGGGTTCGAGCTTGAGCGCGTCGGCGCCGTAGTCGGCGAGCAGCCGGACGGCGTAGGCGCCGGCGACCCCGCGAGCGAGATCGAGGACGCGGACGCCAGCGAGGGGTCCAGCCATGCGCTACCTCGCGGGCACGATACACGCTTGCGGGGGAGGGGCGGGGAGGCGTAGGTTGCCCCCATGAAGTACGAAGACCTGTTCCACGTGGGGATCATCGTGACGGACCTTGAGTCGGGCCTGAAGGAGATCGCGAACCGCTTCGGGGTGACTTTTCCTGACCCGCCGCCGACCTCGGGGGCGGACGTGCTGGTGAAGACGGCGACGGGCGAGACGCGTGCGGAGGTCATCGGCGTGTACTCGGCGGAGGGGCCTCCGTATCTGGAGGTGATTCGGGCGGTACCGGGGACGCCGTGGGAGGCGGGGGAAGGCTCGCGCATCCACCATCTCGGCGCCTTCGTGGATGACCTTGAGGACGAGGTCGCGCGCCTGACGGCGGAAGGCGTCGAGCTGGAGGCCACGCTTGACGTACGGGGCGGGATGATGGCGGTCTCGTACCTGAACGGACCGCTGGGGGTGCGTCAGGAGTTGCTGCCGGGGCGCCTGCGCGAGGGGATGCTCGCGAACCTGCGGGGCGAGGGCGCCTGAGCGCAAGCGCAGCGCGCGCCTGAGCGCGGAAACGGGCGCTAGCGGTGGCCGATCCAGGCAGTGATGCGCCAGCCTTCTTCGACCTGCGCCACGATGTAGGAGGCGTTGAAGCGCGCGTACTCCTCGCCGTTGGCGCGGAAGCGGCCGCAGTCGACGGTGACGAAGGCGGCGTTGAGGCTGGTGAAGGTCACATCGACGGTATGGAGGACGCTGTGATGGTAGTCCTCGGGAAGGCCAGCGTGGGCGGCGGCCCAGCGGGCGTCTGATTCCTCCACGGTTGCGATGAACTGAACGCGGCCCCCGCCGACGCTGAGGGCGGGCACGTGGCAGTAGGGCCGCATCATGGCGGGATCCCTGGCGTGGAAGGAGAAGCCGAAGTGGTCGCTGTATTCGCGGACCCAGGCGGCGAGTTCGGCTTCGGTGGTCATGGCTGGTCCTCCATGGGGCGGCGTCTCAGATGGCGAGGAACTGCTCGACCTTGTGGGTGTGGTGCTCGGCTTCGATGGTGCGGATGGTGCGTGACCGGCTGCGCATGACGAGGGAGTGGGTGCGGGCGCCGAAACGGGTGACCTCGACGCCCCGCAAGAGGTAGCCGGTGGTGATGCCGGTGAGGGCGAAGAAGCAGTCATCGCCGCTGACGAGGTCATCGAGGGTCAGGACTTGCGTGAGGTCAAGGCCGCGGTCGGCGGCGAGGGCGCGATCGGCGTCGTGGCGGGGCCAGAGACGGCACTGCATATCGCCGTCGAGGGCCTTGATCGCGCAGGCCGCGGAGACGCCTTCGGGGGAACCGCCAATGCCGAGGAGCATATCGACGCCGGCGCCATCCATGCCCGCCATAACGGCGCCGGCGACATCGCCGTCGGTGATGGAGATGATGCGGGCGCCGGCGGCGCGGACCTCGGCGATAATATCCTCGTTGCGGGGGCGGTCGAGCAGGGTGACGGTGACTTCGGTGAGGGGGATGCCGCGCGCGCTGGCGACCTGTTCGAGATTCCAGCGCACGGGTGCGGCAAGGTCGATTTTCCCCTTCGCTTCGGGACCGACGGCGATCTTCTCCATGTAGAAGATGTCGTGCGGGTTGTACATGGCGCCGCGGGGAGCGGCGGCGATCACGCTGACGGCGTTGGCGCGGCCGAGGGAGAGGAGGGTGGTGCCGTCGATGGGGTCGACGGCGATATCGACCTGGGGACCGGCGCCGGTTCCGACGCGCTCGCCGTTGAAGAGCATCGGCGCTTCGTCCTTTTCGCCCTCGCCGATGACGACGACGCCGTCGATATCGATGGTGTTGAGCATGGTCCGCATGGCGTCGACGGCCCCGCCATCGGCGCCGTTCTTGTCGCCGCGGCCGGTCCAGGGGACGGCGCCGAGGGCGGCCGCCTCGGTAGCGCGGGCGAGCTCCATAGAGATGTTGCGATCGGGGGGTTCGGGGTTCATGGGTTGACGCCCAGCTGCGCGGCGACAGGCTTGAGCGCGTCCGCGACGAAGAGGATGTGTTCATCGAGGTCGCGGCCGAAGTCGGCGGCGCCGTTGCGAAGGTCGTCACGGCTTACGCTGCGGGCGAAGGCCTTGTCCTTCATCTTCTTCCTGACGGAGGAGGCCTTGAGCGTGGAGAGAGACTTGTCGGGGCGGACGAGGGTACAGGCGATGACGAAGCCGGCCATCTCATCGGCGGCGTAGATGGCGCGGTCCATGTCCTGCGTGTAGGCAAGGCCGAGGAAGGGGGCGTGGCAGAGGATGGCGTAGCGGATGTCCTCGGGGACGCCGCGGGCTTCAAGGAGCTTCGAGCCTTCCCGGGGGTGGAGCTCCTCGGTGGGGTGGATTTCCCAGTCGAAGTCGTGGAGGAGGCCGACGATGCCCCACTTCTCTTCGTCCTGGCCGAGTTCGCGGGCGCAGGCCTGCATGACGGCCTCGACGGCGACGCCGTGCTTGCGGGTGCGTTCTTCGCGGGCGAATTCGGTGAGGATTTCCCAGGCCCGATCGCGTTGCACTGACGCCTCCTCCGCTGGCGGAACGCATCCTACCACCCATGGCGGGGGGCGACCGTCTAGATGGGGTGAGCGGTGAGGAACTGGACGCCGCGCGCGAGGACTTCGCCCGTGAAGACGGCGCCCATGCAGATGTAGAGGAGGCCGGTGGCGCTCTGCATGGAGCGAATCTGGGCGGTACGCAAGGCAAGCGCGGCGAGCACGAAGGCGAAGGCGAGACCGACGCCGATGCGGAACCAGAAGAGCGGGTTGGCGAGCAGGCCGCCCTCGACGGGGTTGGCGGGGGTGGGGGTGACGCGCTCGGGAATGGCGGCGTTGACCGCGAGCAACACGACCTGCGCGACGATGGCGATGATGAGGATCCAGGCGAGCTCGCGCAGGGGGCGTCCGGGGAGGGAGCCTTCGGTGAGGTACCAGTGGCCCCACGTCATGGAGGTGGAGACGGCGCCCATGGCCACGGTACCCGTGAGGAGGGCCAGGAACACGCCCGCATATCCCCAGACGGGGGGCGCGAGCAGACCCGCGAGGAAGGCGATGCAGACGGCGCCGACAACGGACCCGCCGATGGCGACGAGGCGTCCGACGGGATCCCAGCCCATGAAGACCATGAAGGCGTATACGGCGGCAGTCACGGTCACGACCAGCAGCAGGGCCTGCATGGGTTCGAACCAGTCCGCGTCAATGAGGTAGCCGTCGACATCGGGGCCGGGGGCGAGGGAGCGGGCGAGCCAGTAGCCGAGCCCGGCGACGATGGCGGCGAGCGCGGACATGGTGAGGACGAAGCCGCGGGTGACGCCGCCGCGCAGGTCAGCGGCGAGGGTGACCCAGAGGCTGCCGATGGCGAGCTCGATGAGGATGATGAGCAGGGTGTAGGGGAGCGCCTCGGCGTTCACGGGAGCGAGTGTAGCAGCGCCCCTGTTTGGGGCCCGCCGCGCGACGCGCTAGCGCTCAAGGCGCTGGGCGGCGACATCGAGCGCGGCGCCGACATCGGCCTCGAATCCATGCTCGCGCAGCAACCGTCCGAAGGAAGCGAGGAAGAAGAGGACGTTGCCGGCGGTGGAGGATTCGCCCATGAGGCCGACGCGCCAGACGCGCCCGCGAAGCTCGCCGATGCCGCCGCCGACCTCGATGTTGAAGCGCTGCAGGAGGGCGCCGCGGATGGACGCGTCCTCGACGCCTTCGGGGATGCGCACGGTTGTGAGGACGGGGAGGCGGTGGCCGGCGTCGGCGTGGAGGGCGAGGCCCATCGCTTCAAGCCCGGCCTGGAGGGCGCGGCCGTTGGTCTCGTGCCGTTCCCAGCGAGCCTCCAGTCCTTCTTCGAGGACGAGGGCGAGGGCGCGGTGGAGGGCGTAGGTCATGGAGATGGGGGAGGTGTGGTGGTAGGCGCGGCGGCTGTCCCAGTAGGCTTCGAGCAGGCCCAGGTCGAGGTACCAGCTGTTGGCAGGCGCCTCGCGGGCCTGGATGGCGCTCCAGGCGGCGGGGGAGAGGGTCAGGGGGGAGGCGCCGGGGGGCGCGGAGAGGCACTTCTGGGTACCGGAGTAGGCGGCGTCGACGCCCCAGTCATCGATCTCGACGGGGACGCCGCCGAGGGAGGTGACGCAGTCAAGCAGCAGCAGGGCGCCGTGTTCCTTGCAGAGGGCGGAGATGGCCTCGACGGGCTGGCGCACGCCGGTGGACGTTTCCGCGTGGACGATGGCGACGAGCTTGGCGGGGGCGGCGCGCAACTCACGCTCGATGGTTTCGGGGGGGATGGGGGAGCCCCAGGGGGCGGTGACGATGGCGACCTCCGCGCCGGTGCGGGCGGCCATCTGCGCGATGCGATCGCCGAAGTAGCCGCAGATGCCGATGATGGCGCGCTCACCCGGCTGAAGGAGGTTCATGACGGCGGCTTCCATGCCGCTGGTGCCGGTGCCGGGCGTGGCGAGGGTGACCTCGTTTTCGGTGCGGAAGAGCTGGCGCATCATCCGCTGGCATTCATCCATGATGCGGATGAACTCGGGGTCGAGGTGGCCGAGGAGGGGGAGGCCCATGGCGGCGAGCACGCTCGTATCGGCGCCGCTGGGGCCGGGGCCCATGAGGATGCGACGGGGGGGATCAAGGGCGGGAATCTCACGCATGGGCCAATGCTAACGGCTGCGCCCGGTACGGGACGTTCCCCTTACGGGGGCGGCGGGGAGGGGCCGTCGCGGTCAGGGGCGTCAGCGTTGTCCGGGGCGCCGACGGACGGGGGCGCGGCGTCGCTATCGGGGCGGTCATCCTGGCCGAGTTCATCGGTGATCAGGAGGCGCTCGTAGAACTCCCGACGCGTGATCAGCCCAATCATGCGGCCCTCATCGAGAACGGGGAGCGGGTTGAGGCGGTGGCGGGCGAGCAGGGGCACCACCTCGATAGCGGGAGCGTCCGCGGCGATGGTGGCGATGTCCGCGCGCGGGGTCATGATCCGCTGCGCCGGGGTGGCGGGCCATTCGCGGCGGGGAAGACGGGCGAGATTGCGCACGGTGAGAATGCCGAGGACGTTGTCGTCGCTGGCGACCACGACGGCGCGCTCGCCCTGCTCGATCATGCGCTCCTCGACCACGGTCTGGACGGGCATTCCCGGGGGAACGCGGGGGAATGTGCGGTCGAGCAGGTCACGCGCCCGCAGGCGTCTGAGTATGTCTTCCATGCGGGTCGTTTCCGCCTCGCTGCGGGCGGAGCTGACCAGGAACCATCCAATCAGGAGGGCCCCCGCGGCGGATAGCCATTCCGTCATGAAGAGGAAGACGGCGCCGCCCGCGATCAGGGCCCAGCCGAGCAGTTCGCCGACGCCTGTGGCGACCCGCGTGCCCTTGCGGACGTCGCGCGTGCAGCGCCAGACGATGGAGCGCAGGACGCGTCCGCCATCCAGCGGGAGGCCGGGGAGGCTATTGAAGATCCCGAGGATGAGGTTGACGATGGCGAGGTATTCGAACATCGCGCCGGGCGGCGTGTGTGAGCCGCCAGCGGGGAATGAGAGACCGAAGAGGGCGAGGGCGAGGGCGAAGCTGACGGCCGGCCCCGCCGCCGCGATGACGAACTCCTCGCCGGCGGAACGGGGCGAGCTCGAGGGGTGGGAGACGCCCCCGAAGATGAAGAGCGTGATGCGGGGCACGGGCAGCCCGCGCAGGCGGGCCACGACCGCGTGCGCCAGCTCGTGCAGCAGCACAGCCACAAAGACGAGGACGGCGCCGGCGGCGCCGAGGAGCCAGTACGAGGCTATGGCGCCTTCGTAACGGTCGGGGAAGAACCCCACCGCCAGCAGGCAGGTGACAACCCCCGCGATGACGAACCACGTGGGGTGGACTTCGATGCTGATCCCGCCGATAGAGCCAATCCGCAGGCCGCGCGCAGGCATGCCTCTACGGTAGGGCACGCGGCAAGCCAGCGCTATGAGGCTGCCCTCTCCGGGGGCGCGCTTGCGGCGGCGGACCGCGGAGCGGTAGCGTGAAGGCGATGGGCCAGGTCGCGCTGTTCACGCCTTGTTATATGGCGGCGCTTCGTCCCGAAGACGGACGGCGGGCGCGACGCGTGCTGGAACGCCTCGGGGACGAGGTTTCGACGATCGTGGGGCCGTGCTGCGGCCAGCCAGCCTTCAACAGCGGGTATCGCGCTGAGGCGAAGAGCGTGGGCCGCGCGCTCCTGCGGGCGGGACGGAGCCACCGAACCATCGTGGTTCCCTCAGGCTCCTGCGCGAGCATGGCGCGCCACTATCTGGCGGGGCTCTGGGCGGGGCCGCGGGGCGCGAGCATCGCGCGCATGAGCAAGCGTTTCGTCGAGTTCGGCGCCTATGTGGCGGGCCACCCAAACCTTGGGGAGCTGTCGCTGCGTCTGCGCGGGACGGTGGCCTACCACGATTCCTGTCACGGGCGGCGCGAACTGGGCCTGACCGAAAGCGCCGTCGGGCTGCTGGAGCGGATCGAGGGGCTGGACGCGCGCAGACTCGCCTGGGAGGCGGAATGCTGCGGGTTCGGGGGGACGTTCACCGTGAAGGAGCCTGAGGTCTCGGTCGCGATGGCGCGGGCGAAGCTCGAGGACGTGGCCGCGTGTGGGGCGCGCGTGCTCATCTCCGGCGACCTTTCCTGCCTCGCCCATCTGGAGGCGACGGCTCGCTCCGGCGGCCAGCCGCTGGAGACGTGGACGCTGGCCGAGATTCTCGACAGGGCGCTGGCATGAGCGGGTTTCGGGAGCGGGCGCGGGCTGAGATCGAGGCGGGACCGCCCGCCGCCACGCTTTCGCCCATCCTGCGCAAGCTGCTGGACGACAGCCAGCGGCAGCTCGCGGCGGCGAGCCCCGCGAACGCGCGAGCGCGAGCGCAGGCGGCGCGCGCCTACGCCGTCGACCATCTCGACGCGCTGCACGAGCAACTGCGGGAATCGTGCGAACGCCAGGGAACCCGCTACCACTTCGCCGCGAACGCCGGGGAAGCGGTCGCGATCGTCGCGCGGCTCCTCGGCGACGCCCGCCGCATCGCCAAGTCGAAGTCGATGGTGGCGGAGGAGGTGGGGCTCACACAGGCCCTGCGGACGCGCGGGCGCGAGGTGCTGGAAACCGACATCGGCGAGTACATCGTCGACATCGAGGGGCGCGGCCCGAGCCACATCACCGCGCCCGCGCTGCACCTGAACCGCGCGCGGATTCGCGAGTTGCTCGCGGGGGCGGGCGCGGACGTTCCCGACGATGACCCCGTCCGCCTCTCGCAGGCCGTGCGCGACACCGTCGGCGAGTTCTTCAGCGAGGTGGACGCGGGGATCACGGGCGCGAACGCCGTGATCGCAAGCAGCGGCCAGATCGTCATCGTCGAGAACGAAGGGAACGTGTCCCTCGGCGTCAGCCAGCCGCGACTGCACATCGCCATCACGGGCATGGAGAAGGTGGTGGCGGACGAGGAGGCGGCGCTGGCGGTGCTGCAGGTTCTCGCGCCCAGCGCCACGGCTCAGCCCCTGACCGCCTATACCCACTTTCTGGGCGGTCCGGAGGAGGGGCGGGAGCGCCACCTCGTCATCGTCGATAACGGCCGTTCCGGGATCCTCGCGGATGAACGCTACCGCGATGTGTTGCGTTGTATTCGCTGCGGCGCGTGCATGAACGCCTGCCCGGTCTACACAGCCGCCGGGGGGCTTTCCTACGGATCGCCGTACATGGGGCCTATCGGGGCGGTCGTCTCGCCGCTTCTGTGGCGCGACGGGCGTCATGCAGACCTTCCTTCCGCTTCCAGCCTGTGCGGGCGCTGCTCGGAGGTCTGCCCCGTGGGCATCCCCCTGCACCGGATGCTCCTTGACTTGCGCGCGGACGCGGCGACGGACGGGGGGACGGCGGCTGAGCGGTTGTTGTGGAAGTCCTGGGCGGGGGCGTTCTCGGGGCCGCAGCGGCGCGCGGCGGGCTGGCTGGCGCGTTTCGGTCTTCGCGCGGGAGGCGCGCTCGGCGGACGGCTGCCGGGCGTCCGCCGCCTGCCAGCGGCCGAGCCCTCGCGGGATCCGGCGATGCTGATCCCCCTCGAGACCGTCGCCGTCGAGCGCGAACCCGAACCTGCGGCGGCGCCGGCCACACAGGATGTCATCGCGCTCTTCCGGGAGCGCGCCGCCGCCGTGGGCGCGACCGTGACCGATCGCGCGGACGGCGCCGAGGGCGACCGCCGCGTGCGCGCGACCGCCGCCGTCGCGTCAACGGGGAGCGTGCTGCTTACGGGAGCGGCGGCGGCGCGGGGGCCGCTCATGGAGGCGCGCCGCCTCGTGGTGGAGGTGGATGCGGGGACGATTGTGCGCTATCCGCAGGAGCTCGCGGACGCGCTCGAGGGGGGCGGCGACGCGCTCATCCTGACGGGCGCCAGCCGCACGGCCGACATCGAGAAGCGGATCGTGCGCGGCATCCACGGACCGGAGGCGCTGGTCGTGGCAGTGGCGGGCGACGGTGGCGGCGGTGAGCGCCACGGCTCACACTGAGGCAAGACGAACGAGGGGAGACACGGGATGGACGAGAGGGAGTTGCTTCGCAGTCAGTACGCCTTCGCGCAGGACAACCTCGAGGGGACGATCAGGCGCTGCCCGCCGGAGCTGCTGACGAAGACGATCGAGGGTTCGCGGACGAACCCGATCGGGGCGACCTACGCGCATACGGTGATCACGCAGGACCTTGTGCTGGTGCGCGGGCTGATGGGGCGGAACCCCGTCTATCACGAGAGCGGCGTGGGCGCGCGGGTGGGCTTCGAACTGCCGCAGAGCCCGGTCATCTCGCGGGACTACACGACCAACTTCCGCTTCGAACTTGAACCCCTGCACGAGTACGCGGCCGCGATGCGCGCGACCATTGACGGCTATCTCGAATCAGCGCCGGAGGTGGAGCTGCAGGCCGAGGTTCCCTTTGGCCCGCAGCCCCGAACGCGGCTGTGGGTCTTCGGCGCGCTGGGCGTCTGGCACATCGCCTCGCATCAGGGCGAGATCGCGGCGCTGCTGGGGCTCGAAGGCGTCCAGGGGCAGACGCTGTAGCGGTCCGGCGGCGCGCTAGAAGCGCACGAAATCGGCGCTGCTGCGGAACATCACGCTGATGCGAGAGCCGGCCTCTCGCGCCTTCGGCACGCAGTGCTCCCAGTGGAACTGGCAGGCGCCGCCCATCACGAGCAGGTCGCCCCATCCAGCGGAGAAGGCGATCGAGGGTCCGCCGCCGTGGGGACGGATGAGGAAGCGGCGCAATTCGCCCAGCGAGAGGGTGGCGACAAGCGCCCGCCCGCGGCGTTCGCGGCGGCAGCGGTCGCGGTGCCAGGCGACGCTGTCGGCGCCGTCGCGATAGAGCGCCAGCGCCACAAGGTCGAAGGTACGGCCGTAGCGCTTGCTGAGGGCGTCCGCGATCTCACGGATCACGGGGTGGCCGGGGCCGTCACGGGGGATGGAGGCGGTGAGGCGGGGGACGTTGACCATGCGGTCGTACATCAGGCGCCGGTGACCGTGCCAGCGCGTGTCATCGCGCAGCGCGTGGAAGACGCGCTGGCTGCCCGCGAGGAAGCCCTGCGCCTGGTCGATCCAGGACTCGAAGGGGAGCTCCCTGCGCCGCACGTCCGGGAAGGACGGATCGAACGACGGCCCCTCGTTCCCGAAGAGGGTTGGCTGGAGGATGCTGGACATACTGGCACGGTATCAGAACATTCGTTCTTTCACAAGCGCGCCCCTCGCCCAGTGGCGCGCGGTAGACTCCGCCAGTGCGCATTGGTTTGATCTCGGACACGCACATTCCGGAATCGCGGCCGGAGTTGTGGCCGCAGGCCTTCGCGGCGTTCGCGGGGGTGGACGCCATCCTCCACGCGGGCGACATCCACGAGGTGGGGCTGCTCGACGAACTCGCGAAGGCGGCGCCGCTCTGGGCGGCGCGCGGGAACGGCGAGGACGGGTCCGGCGGCCGCCCCAGACAACCCGACCATCCCCTGCTGAAAGAAGCCTGGACGCTCGAGTTCGGCGGGGTTTCGGTGGGGCTGATCCATGACCTGCCCGTTCCCGAATATCCGCCGCACCTGACGGTCAAGCGGGCCATGACGCGTTTCTTCGGGCGGACGGACCTGGATGTGGTGGTGTACGGCCACTCACACGTGGAAGCGGTGGATGAGATCGACGGGGTGCTCTGCGTGAACCCGGGATCGCCGACCTACCCGCACAACCTCGAGACGCAGCTGGGCACGATCGGGTTTCTCGATATCACGGAGGGGCGCGTCGAGGCCTCCATCTGGCAGCTCACGGAGACGGGCGTCGAGCCCTTTGACTGGAGCCGCTGGCGGCGGCCGGGGCGCTAGCCATCACGCCCTGAAAGGTGGGCTATACTCAGGGAACTCTCACGACTCTTCCGACAGGTTGGCGATGAATTGACAGAATTGGCAGGTTCCCCGGAAGCGGCTCCTGCGTCAGTGGCGCGATCGCCGGTCGCGCGCTTCCTGTTCATCGCGCTTGGAAGCCTGCTGGTGGGCGTCGGCGTGCTGGGCGTCTTCCTGCCGCTCCTGCCCCATACGATCTTCTTCCTGCTGGCGGCGGCCTGTTACGCGCGGGGGTCTGAACGCGCCCATCGCTGGCTGCTGACCAACCGCCTGTTCGGGCGGTATCTGCGGAACTACCGTGAGCGCCAGGGGGCGACGCCGGGGACGAAGGCGGTGACCATCGCCATGCTCTGGATCGGGCTGGGCGTCTCCGTGTGGCTGATCACGCCGCCGGTGTGGCTCTACGCCCTGCTCGCGGCGGTGGGCGCGGGCGTGACGATCTACGTTCTGCGGCTGCGAACGCTCCGCGATTGAACGCCCCGGACGGCAACGCCTGGTTCTAGTTGTCCCCGGCACCCGGGGCAGCGGGGGCGTCCTCTTCGTCATCCCCGGTTACGCCCGCGAGCAGCGTGGCCGGATCGATGATGATGCCCTGCCCGGAGGGGATGAGGGCGATATCGAGGTTGGGCGACAGCTTGTCGACGGCGAGGAACTGAATGACCTGGGGCGTGAGGGAGGCGTCGATCAGGCGGTTCGCTTCGGCCTGGGCCTCAGCGCGCAGACGGATGGACTCGGCGTTGCCGCGCGCGCGCTCGATTTCGGCGGCGGCTTCACCCTTGGCGCGCTCTTCGGCCTGCCTGGCCTCATTCTGGGCCTGGATAATGCGCTCCTGCTCGCGCAGGGCGTTCTGGGCCGCGATTTGCTTCTCCGTGATGGACTGCTTGAAGGCTTCGGTGAAGTCGACGTTATCGATGAGGAGGTCCTGCACGGTGACGGAGAACGCCTGCAGATCAGCCGCCAGCGCGGCGCGCACGTTCTCGCGGATGGTCTCGCGGTTGGGGGCGATGTCGACGGTGTTGTACTTGACGGTCTCGGCCTTGAAGTACTGGTTGATGCGCGGCTCGACGAGGATATCGAACCAGCTGGGGCCGACCTCGCGGTAGAGTTGCTGGACGGCGGCGGGGTCGACGCGGTAGTTGACGGTGGCGGAGACGTTGACTTCCTGGGTTTCGGCGGAGAAGCCGCTGACGTTATCGAAGCGGGCGCGCTGGACCCTGATGCTCTCGGTGCGGATGGATTGCCAGGGGGCGATGAACTGCAGACCCTCGCCGCGGCTCCCGACGATCTCGCCGAACTGGTAGACGACGGCGATGTTGCCGGCCTCGATCTGCTTGAGCGCGGAGAAGGCCGTGTGCGCGCCTACCCAGAGCACGAAGACGATGATGGAGAGCACGACCACGATCAGTCCGCGATCGGATTCGGGGCTCCCGGGCTCGGCCTCGCTGCGCATCGCCCTCCCGAACAGGAAGGCGACGCCGCAAAGGACGACGGCGATGGCGACACTGACAAACCAGACCATGATCTCTCCCGGGGCGTGGGTGATGTGGCCTGAGTGTACGGCGATCGCGGCTTAGGCGTGATCGGGGGCGCGTGGATGGCTCCCGCCGGCCGCTAGACCTGCGCCCAATCGTTGGTACTGAAGATGTCCTCGGCGAGGGGGCTGCGCTGCCCGAGGGCGAGGCGGTGACCGCCGGCGGCGCCGATCATGGCGGCGTTGTCGGTGCAGAGGGCGGGCGGGGGGATGCGCACGGGGACGGGGCTGCGGGCCCGCATCTCCTCCCGCAGGCGCGCGTTGGCGGCCACGCCGCCGGCGAGCAGCACTTCCGCCACGTCCAGTTCGCGGGCGAGCCGCGAGACCTTGCCCGTGAGCACGTCGACGACCGCCTCCTGGAACTCCCAGGCGACTTCCGCGGGGGAGGCGCGCTCCTCGCGCACGGCGTGGAGCACGGCCGTCTTCAGGCCGCTGAAGCTGAAGTCGCAGGAGCCGCGCAGCCAGGCGCGAGGGAGGCGCAGGGAGGAGGGGCCCGCCGTGACCGCCAGTTTCGCGATGGCGGGGCCGCCGGGGAAGGGCAGCCCCAGCAGCCGTCCTGATTTGTCGAAGGCCTCGCCGGCGGCGTCGTCGAGCGTGCCGCCGAGGCGCTCATACCGCCCGTGCCCGCGCATCAGGATGAGGTCGGTGTGTCCCCCTGAGACGACGAGGCAGAGGGCGGGGAAGGCGGGGGGCTCGCCTTCCCCGAGCCAGTTCGCATACACGTGGCCTTCGAGGTGGTTGACGCCGAGGAAGGGCCGGTCACGCCCGAACGCGATCGCCTTGCCCGTGCTGTAGCCGACGAGCAGCGCCCCCGCCAGTCCGGGGCCGCGCGTGGCGCAGACGGCGTCCACATCGTCGAGGGAGCAGTCCGCCTCGGCGAGCGCCTCGCGCACGACGGGAGCGATCTGGCGCAGGTGCTCGCGGCTCGCGACTTCGGGCACGACGCCGCCGTATTTCGCGTGCAGATCGACCTGGCTGGCGACGATCGAGCTGTGGATGGTGACGCCGTCCTCGATCAGGGCGGCGGCGGTTTCATCGCAGGAGGATTCGATTGCGAGCGCGAGCATGGCCCCGCGATCGTAGCCCAGCGCCCGCGTCTGCGGCCACGGGACGGGGGCGCGCGCCGTACAATGCGCCTGCGGAGGCGCAGATGGCGGTCACGGTGAAGCTCTTCCCCACGCTCCAGAACCTCTCGAAGTCGAAGCGCGAGGCCTTCGATCTGGAGTGGCGCACGGGACTTACGGCCAAGGCGATCCTTGAGGACGAGGGCTTCAACGAGCGCGATCAGGAGGCGGTGCTGGCCGTCATCAACGACGTTCAGTCACAGCTCGATACGCCCATCGCGGACGGCGACGCGGTCGAGCTGCGCATCAACATGCAGGGCGGCTGAGCGATGCGCGATTCGGACCTCGATTTCGCGCCGGCCCACGAGCTGGCGGCGCTGGTGCGGACGGGCGAGCTCTCGCCGGTGGACCTGATGGAGCGTTCCCTCGCGCGCATTGACCAGCTCAATCCCGTTCTGAACGCCTTTGTGGAGGTGGACGCGGAGGGCGCCCTGCGCGAGGCGCGCGCGCTGGCCGATCGCCTGGCGAACGGCGAGGGCTCCCTGCCTTTCGCGGGACTGCCAGTGGGGGTGAAGGATCTGGAAAACGCGGCGGGCTTCGCCACGACGCGGGGGTCCCGTCTGTATCGCGAGAACCGCGTGGACTTCGACGACGCGCTTGTGGCGCGGCTGAAGGCGGCGGGGGCGATCGTCGTGGGCAAGACAAACACGCCCGAGTTCGGCCATCTTCCCTTCACGGAGAACGAACTGTTCGGGGCGACGCGCAACCCCTGGAATCCGGAGCGGACCCCGGGCGGCTCCAGCGGGGGCGCGGCGGCGGCGCTGGCGTCCGGCATGACGCCCCTGGCGACGGCCAGCGACGGCGGGGGCTCGATTCGCATTCCCGCCTGCTATTCGGGGCTCTACGGGCTGAAGCCCTCGCACGGGCGCACGCCGATCGCGCCGCGCCCCATGCCGAGCTGGCTCAGCATCAGCTGCTACGGCCCCCTGACGCGCTGCGTGCGCGACGCCGCCATCTACCTCGACGTTGTGGCGGGGCCTGACGCGCGTGACCCGGAATCCCTGCCCGCGCCCGATGTGCGCTACGCCGACGCGCTGGAGGAACCCCTGCCGAAGCTGCGCATCGCCTTCAACGAGACGCTTGGCGTGACCCGCGTGCAGGGGGATGTGCTGCGCGAAGTGCGGGCGGCCGCGGAGGCGTTTGCGGGGATGGGCCACGAGATCGAGGAGAACCATGACGCGATTCCGGAGATGGGGGGATGGTGGGCGCGGGTCTCGGCGTTCCAGTCACTGGGGCAGGAGTGGGAACACTACGCAACGCGACACGACGAGTTTACGGCGCGCTATGCGCGTCAGCTCGACCGTGCGCTGGAGGTGGGACCTGCGGACTTTCAGGAGTTCCTGCGGCGGCGGGGGGAACTGGTGGCGTGGACGGCGGACCTCTTCGAACGGTATGACCTGCTCCTGACGCCGACGCTGCCGACGGAGGCGTTCGCGCCGGCGGGGCCTGTTCCGCGCGAGATCGAGGGCGAGCCGGGGAACGCGATCGCCTTTACCTATCCGTTCAACTTCACCGGCCACCCCGCCGCTTCCGTACCCGCTGGCCTGACGGACGCGGGGCTGCCCTGCGGCCTCCAGATCGTGGGACCGCGCCACCGCGACGATCTCGTGCTGCGCGCTTCGTACGCCTATGAGCAGGCGCGGCCCTTCCCGCCGCTTCCGAGGGAACTGCCAGCGGCGCGGTAGCTTCGCGCGCGCGTTTCGTTTGTCGCGGGGGGCCTAGACCCCGGCGTAGCTGTGCAGGCCCGTGATCCAGAGGTTCACACCGAAGTAGGTGAAGAGCATGAGCGCGTACATGGCGATGAGCCACCACATGGGGTCGGGGCGCCAGCTGCGCTGGAAGCGTTTCGGCACGATCCAGCGGATGATGGGCGCGCCCGCCACGGACCCTTCCCCCGCGCGGGCGTGGAAGTAGGCGGCCAGCGCGAGGAGCACGACGAGCGCGCTTGTCTCCTTGGGGTCCCAGCCCCAGTAGCGTCCCCAGGCGCTGTTGGCCCACCACGCTCCGAGGGCGATGCCCAACGCCAGCAGGGGGAATCCCACCAGCACCGCGCGATGGGCGAGGTCGCCGGCCGCCGCTCCGCTCGGGAGGGAGGCGAACCGGCGCCGCCCCTCCCCACCCTGCGCGAGATAGATGACGGCCGCGCTGAAGGCGACGGTCAGGACCGCGTACGAGACCATCACCACGCTCACGTGGAGCGTGAGCAGGGGGCCGTTCTGCAGGGCGGGGATGAGGGGGATGACATCGTCCGGGAAGAAGGTGGCGACGCCGAGGAGGGCGGCCACGATGGGCAGCGCCACGAACCCGAAGCGTCGCGCGCGGGAGGCGCGTTCGAACGCGAGCCAGGCGACAGAGACGCCCCAGGCGAGGGCGATGGTGTATTCGTAGAGGTTCGAGAGGGGGGCGTGTCCGACGGCGATCCAGCGCGCCACAAGGGATATCGTGAGGGCGGCCGCGGTCAGCGCCGCGAGCGTGGTCGCGAGGCGCCCGAGGCCGGCGTTGGGGGCGCCAGTCGCGCCGGAGAGCGTGACCGCGCCGGCCGAGGTCTGCGCGCTCAGGCGCCGCAGCGAGAGGGAGGCGCTGGCGACATGGGCGATGTACGTCAGGGACGCGATCGCGGCCAGGGCAAGGCCAGTCCAGAAGAGATAGCTGGAGAGTTCGACCATCGATCGCATTGTATCGCGGGGCGGGGCGCGTTCCCTGCGCAGGGGGGCGGAGCGCGGCGCTGGCCGTAGAATGCGACCCCTCGCGACGACCGCCGCAGGAAGGGATACCGGATGGAAGCGCCCCGCAAGACGCACATTGGCGTGAACGCGCCGCAGATCAAGCGCACGTGGAAGGAAGCCAGCGCCGCCGCGCTCGAGTTCGAAGCGCTCGGCTTCGATTCAGTCTGGGTGAACGACCATCTCTACGGGCCGCAGTCGCCCACGATTCCCATCCTCGAAGCCTGGAGCGCGGTGGCGGCGCTGGCGGCGATCACCGAGCGGGTCGAGCTCGGCACGCTCGTGACGCCCGCCGGGATGCGCAATCCGGCGCATCTCGGCAAGGTCATCGCCACCGTCGACGAGATCGCGGGGGGACGCGTCATCCCCGGGCTTGGGGGCGGCTGGATGGAACGCGAGTTCACCGACTTCGGGATGCCCTTTCACTCCACCCGCGAGCGCCTGCGCCAGCTCGAGGAAACGGTTGTGTTGCTGAAGCGGATGTGGAGCGAGGAGGAACCGGTCAGCTACGCGGGGCGGCATGTGCAGGCGGAGAACCTTGTGTGTGAGCCGAAGCCGCCGCGCACGCCGCCCATCCTCATCGGCGGCGCGGGGGAGCGGGTGACGCTGCGGATCGCCGCTGAGCATGCGGACATCTACAACAACCTCGCGGGGCATCACGCGAATCTCGCGCGCAAGATTGCGGTTCTGCGGGAGCACTGCGTCGCCGTCGGACGCGATCCGAACGAGATCAGGATCAGCCAGCAGGCGCTGGTGACGATAGCCCCGGACGAGGCCTCGGCGGCGCCCATGATCGAGCGCGCGCAGAAGATCTTCGGCGGCCACCTTGGCGACCCCACGGGGCCGCTCGCCCTCTCGGGCAGCCCCGAACGCATCCGCGATCAGATCGCCGCAAATCGCGAGGCGGGCTGCGATATGTTCATCGTTGAGTTCTTCGGACGCGACACTCGCGAGCCGGCGCGGTTGTTCGCAGAGAAGGTTCTGCCGTACGTCTAGGGGCGACGCGGGGAATGAGCGGGAGCGGCGGGAGTGCATGGGAGTCGAACCCACCCCTCGCCGCGCTGGCGACGAGGCGACCGTTTTGAAGACGGCGAGGACCACCGGGCCCTATCCACTCCCCTGCGGGCAATAGTACCTGACCCGCGGAGGCGCATCGGGACGGGGCGCGGCGCTCGCTAGACGTCGAGGTTCTGGACGTCCTTTGCGTGGGTCTGGATGAAACGGCGGCGGTGGCTGACGTCTTCGCCCATGAGTTCGGAGAAGATGCGATCCGCGGCGGCGGCGTCCTCGATCGTGACCTGCATGAGGATGCGCGAGTCCGGCTTGAGCGCGGTTTCCCAGAGCTGATCGGCGTTCATCTCGCCGAGCCCCTTGAAGCGCTGGACGTTCCCCTTCTGCTTCTTGCCCCGCCGGAAGTCGCGCAACTGCGCGTCGGAGAAGAAGTAGTGCGTGGTTTTCCCCTGCTGCAGGCGGTAGAGCGGGGGCTGCGCGATGTAGAGGTTCCCGTTCTCGATGAGTTCGACCATGTTGCGGAAGAAGAAGGTGAGCAGCAGGGTGCGGATGTGGGCGCCGTCCACGTCGGCGTCGGTCATGATGATGACCTTGTGGTAGCGCAGCTTGGCGATGTCGAAGGTGTCGCGGATGCCGGTGCCGAGCGCGGAGATGATGAGGCGGATGGCCTCGTGTCCGAGCATTTTTTCGGGGAACGCCTTTTCCACGTTCAGGATCTTGCCGCGCAAGGGCAGGATCGCCTGCGTGTGACGGTCGCGGCCCTGCTTCGCTGAGCCGCCCGCGCTATCGCCCTCGACGATGAAGATCTCGGACTCCGCGGGGTCGCGGCTGGAGCAGTCGGCGAGCTTGCCCGGGAGGTTGCCGCTCTCGAGGGCGCTCTTGCGGTGGACGAGGTCTCGCGCCTTGCGGGCGGCTTCGCGCGCGCGGGCGGCGGTCATGCCCTTTTCGATGAGGCGGCGGGCGTCGGAGGGGTTCTCTTCGAGGTACTGGGCAAGGGCGTCGCCGAGGGCGCTTTGCACCTGCGCGGCCACTTCCGCGTTCCCGAGGCGGGTCTTGGTCTGGCCCTCGAACTGGGGTTCGGGGAGCTTCACGGAGACGACGGCGACGAGCCCCTCGCGCACATCCTCCCCGCCAAGGTTGGCGTCGCCCTCCTTGAGCGCCTTGGCCTTGCGCGCGTAATCGTTGAGGACGCGGGTGAGGGCGCTGCGAAACCCGGTGAGGTGAGCGCCGCCGTCGATCGTGTTGATGCCGTTGGCGAAGGTGTAGACGGATTCGCTGAAGCCGTCGTTGTATTGGATGGCGCACTCGATCGAGTTCCCCTCGATCTCGCGTTCGACGTACACGGGGGTCTGGTTGAGGACGGTGCGGTCATGATTGACGCGACGCACGAAGCTCTGGATGCCGCCCTCGAAGTAGAAGTTCATCTCGCGCCCGTCGCGCTCGTCGTAGAGGCGGAACCAGGTGGCCTTGGTGAGGTAGGCGTACTGGCGCAGGCGGTCGGCCTCGATCGTGAAGTCGAAGGCGGTTGAATCGAAGATATCGGCGTCGGGCTTGAAGGAGATGGTGGTGCCGTGGCCGCGGCCGTTGAGACGGGGGCCGGGCTTGAGCTTGTTGAGCGCCTCGCCGCGGGAGTAGTCCTGGCGGTAGACCTTGTCCTTGTGGCGCTTGCCCTGCGCTTCCGGATCGGGGGCGACCTCGACCCTCATCTCCTCAGCGAGGGCGTTTACGACGCTGGCGCCCACGCCGTGGAGGCCGCCGGAGACCTTGTAGCCGCCGCCGCCGAACTTGCCGCCGGCGTGGAGCACGGTCATGACAGTCTCGACAGCGGTCTTGCCCGTCTGCTTCTGGACGCCCACGGGGATTCCGCGCCCGTTATCGCTGACGGTGCACCAGCCATCCGCCTGGAAGACCACCTCGATGTGGTCACAGAAGCCCGCCATCGCTTCATCGACGGCGTTATCGACGAGTTCCTTGACGAGGTGATGAAGCCCGGCCTTGTCGGTTGTACCGATGTACATGCCGGGGCGGCGGCGGACGGCTTCGAGACCTTCGAGCACCTGGATGTTGGCGGCGGTATAGGTGCCTGGGGTCGCTTGTTCAATGGCCATACGTTGTCCTGCGCTGTCAGGGGCGATTGGGCCGCGCGGCGCTGGGATCGCCGCCGCGGGTATTGTTAGGAACAATGCGCATTTTAGCACGAGGCGGCGGTTCTCCGCCAGCGTTCGGGGCCTCCGAAGCGGTCTCCCAGCGCCTATACTGACCACGCCGACGCCACACCGCACTACCGACGCCGCCACTGGACGCGCCCATGTTCCTCCAACCGCCGAGAGCGCCCCGCGAGACCGATGGGACTGCGTGAGCGCTTGCGCGCGTTTGAGCGTCCGGAGCCGCCGGAGCGCCTGACGCTCGAGGCCATCGGCTGGGTGCGGAACGCCGTCGCCAAACCGCGTCCGCGGGGCTGGGAACGCGTCGAGAGCCGCATCGAACTGCTGCCGGAACATATCGAACGGCTGCGCGGGCTCGATGGCTACAGCCACGTGATCGCCGTCTTCTACATGGACCTCGCGGCCGACGCCCCCGAGAAGCCCCCGACGCTGCCGGTTGCGGGGGTCGAGACAGGCGTGTTCGCGACGCGCAGCCAGCTGCGCCCGAACCATCTTGGCGTGGCCGCTGTGCGCCTGCTGGGCGTCGAGGGGGCGGCGGCGCGGGTTCGCGGGCTCGACGCTATCGACGGCACGCCGGTACTGGACCTGAAGCCGTATCTGCCGCGCTACGACGCGCACCCCGAGGCCACGATTGCGGGCGAGTAGCCACAGCCGCAGTTCACCCAACGATCACACTGGGGCGCGAAGATGGGACCATGACCACGAAGATGATCACACGCGAGAGCGCTGACCGAACGATTCACCTCGAGATTGCCCACAACGTTCGCCATCTGGGCGGACATCTGACCGTCAGCGGCCATGAGACGCGCGGCTTCGACCTTATCCGCAGCGGCAACCTGCACGAGCTTACGGAGGAGGGGCAGGGCGCCCTTGCGGCGCTCGGCGTCCGCGTCGTCGTCGATTTCCGCTCCGGGATCGAGCGCGAGACGTACCCCACGCCGGACCTGGGCGCGCACGGCGTGACGGTGATCGAGGCGCCCGTCTTCGAGACCGACGCTTCGCCGGGGGCGCTCGCGCGCGAAGAGCGTTTCCCTGGCCACGCGGCCATCTACCAGCAGTTTCTGACGGAAGGGGGCGACGCCTATCGCACCCTCTTCGAAACCATCGCCACGGCCTCCGGCGCGGTGCTCTTCCACTGCGCCGTGGGCAAGGACCGCACGGGCGTCGCGGCCGCGCTCCTGCTGGAGCTCGCGGGCGTGCCCGATGAGCGGATCGTGTCCGACTACGCCCGCTCGACGGCTGAGCTGGAGCCGGTGCTGGAGGAGCGGATGGATCGCTTCCATGAGTACGGCATCAGCATCGAGACGGGCCGGATGCTGATGGCCGCCCCGCCGCGGGATATGGAGTTGACGCTCGATTTCATCCGCGGACGCTGGGGCTCGGCCGCTGGCTACATGGGCTCTCTGGGGCTGCCCCCGAGCACGATCGAAGCCGTCCGCGCACGGGCGCTCGCCTGACCGTTCCCGGCGGGCTGGCGGAGAGGGGGAGATTCGAACTCCCGGTGCATTGCTGCACACCGCTTTTCGAGAACGGCACCATAAGCCACTCGGACACCTCTCCACGGGCGAGTCTAGCAACGCGCCCGAGTGCGTGCGAAAATCCGGGACCGGAGGCATTCCGTGGAGCCGTTCACGATCGCCTGTTGCCAGGTTCGCGCCTTCGAACTCGAGGACGCCGAGGAGAACCTTCAGGGCCTCCTGCGCGCGCTCGATGAGGCGGGGGAAGCGGGGGCCCAGCTGGTGGCCCTGCCTGAGTGCGCCTACCCCGCCTACTACGTGCGTGACTCGAACCCGTACGCCCGCCCCGGCGTCCGCCCCTTCGCGGAGGCGGCGGCGCTCTTCGGGGCGAAGGCGCGGGAGTACGGGTACTGGCTGGCGGCGGGGATGGCCGTCCCCCACGACGATGGCTCGCTGACGAACAGCGGCGTCATCTTCAACCCCGAAGGCGAGGCGATTGGGCGGTATGACAAGGGATTCCTCTGGCATTTCGATACCCGCTGGTTTCGACGCGGCGACGCCTTTCCCGTCTTCGACGCGGGGTTCGCGAGGTTCGGCGCGCTCATCTGCGCCGACGGACGCCAGCCGGAGATCGCCCGCTCCCTGGCGGTCAACGGGGCCGAGGTCATCCTCGACCTGACCGCCTGGGTCTCGTGGGCGAGCGCGGTTGAACAGTTGAGCACGACCCAGTGCGAATACCTGATGCCCGCGCGCGCCTTCGAGAACGGGGTCTGGGTAGCGGCGGCGGATAAGTGGGGCGCTGAGGGGGAGACGCTCATCTACGCGGGGCGCTCCTGCATCATCGACCCACAAGGCGAGACGCGGCTGGCGGCGCCGAGCACGGGCGACGCCGTGGTTAGCTACACGATCGATCCAGCGGCGGCGCCGTCCGCCGCTGTGCCGCGCCGCCCCGCCCTCTACCAGCGTCTGACGGAGCCATGGGAGCGGTCCCCGGCGAGGGCGGCGCTGGCGGAGCCGCTGGTTCCGGCGGAGGAGAACCGCCGCATCGCCGTTGTCCCCGGCGGCGACGCTCTTTTTGACGCCAGCGCCGTGATCGCGCGCTATGAGGCGCTGCGCGAACAGGACTGCGACCTTACGGTCATCGGGGGCGCGATCGGCGCCGAGGGCTGGCAAGCCTCACTGCCCGCGATCGAGCGGGCGGTGCGCGCCAAGGGCGGGGCGCTTGCGTTCGCCGTGGCCACGAACGGCTGCACGATGGAGCAACGCGCCGTGCTTATCACGCCCGAGGAGACCGTGGAGCACCGCGCGACCCATGGGCGCGGCCTCGATCTCGGGGAATCGCTGGCCCCCGTCACCGCGACGGACTCGGGCAATGTGGGGCTGCTCTGCGGGGATGAGGGACTCGCGCCGGAGGTGGGACGCTGCCTCGCGCTGGAAGGCGCGGACGCGCTCGTCTGGCCCAGCTTCGCGGGGCGCCCGATGAACGAACGCATCGCGCGGACCCGCAGCGACGAGAACCGCGTCTACACAGCCGCCGCCTGGATGGATGGCGGCATAGTGACGGCGCCCACGGGCGCGCCCCTGACGGCGGTTCCAGCGGGGACGGGGGTGGCCATGGCGGCGCAGGTCAACCGCGCCAACGCGCGCTGGAAGGACATGGCGCCGGGTACGCATGCGCTCCGCGACCGCGTACCGCAGGCGTATGGCGCGCTCGTCGCGGATCGGGGTTAGGCGCCCCGCGGGGTGAGGACCTCGACCGTGAGCTCGCCGGGGATCGAGGCGCGCGTCACCGTCAGGCGGGGGCGGGGTTCGGGCGTGGCGCCGGCTTCGCTGAGGAAGCGATCGATGGGGTCCAGGGTTCCGCTGTTGAGGTCGGTGCGGTAGTTCATCGGGATCACGATATTGGGATCGATGCGCTGCATCAGGTCCACTGCGACATCGGCGGAGAGCGAACCGCCGCCGCCAACGGGCATGAGCAGCACATCGACGTTTTCGAAGCGTCCGAGGATGGAGGGGTCGGGAGGGGCGTCGGGGAGCCCCAGATGGACGATGTTGACTCCGTCGATCTCGTAGGAGCAGGCGATCACGCGACCATCCGCGCAGGGAATGGGGATGCCCGTCACGAGGATGCCACGGACTTCGTACTCGCCCGGGGCGCGGAAGACGCGGGGGGAGCCTTGAACGCCGTCATGATTGCTGATGGCGGGGTCATCGCTGCGGCTGAGGGTCACGATTTCGGCGCTGACGCGGCCGAGGCGGTAGCCCGTCGAGGACGCCACGGGATCGGTCAGGACCGCGCCTTCGCGGCCGCGAAGGCGGAAGCAGGTACGCCCGAACCAGCTGATCTCCACCGCACGCATGGTAGCGGCGTGGCGGGGAACGTGGAAGGAACGGGGGTGGCTAGCGCTGGAGCAGCGCGCTGGCGTTGGAACCGCCCAGCCCGAGCGACGTCACCAGCACGCAGTCGAGGCGTTCGTCGCGGGCTTCGCGGACGACGCTCAGGTCCGAGCGCTCGGGGGGCTCGCGGAAGCCGGCGGCGGGGGCGACGCGCTGGCGGCGCATCGCTTCCAGCGCGTACACGACGGCCAGGGGACCGCTCGCGGCGAGGGTCTGTCCGAGAGCGCCGGCGGGGGCGGTCACGCTCGCGTAGTAGACGTGCCGCCCGAACGTGCGCGTGAGCCCCACTGCCTCGGCGGCGTCGCGGTTGGCGCGGCCATCGGCGCAGAGGGCGACGTGGTCGACCTGATTCTGGAGGTAGCCGGCGGCGCCGAGCACGGCCTGCATGGCGCGTCCCGCCTCCGCCGGATCGCTTGGGTCGAGCGGCTCCGCGAGCGGGTCAAAGGTGCGCGTGGCGGCGGCGATGCGCGCGTGGACGGTCGCGCCACGCTCCCGCGCGTGCGCTTCCGCCTCCACCACAATGTAGGCGGCGCCTTCGGCGGGGATGCAGCCAGCGGGGCGCGCGTCGAGCGGGTGGGCTTCGTCGGGGGCGATCAGGCGCTGTTCGGCGAGGTGGGCGAGGAGCGGCGGCTGGAGCGCCTGGGCGGCGCCCGCCACAACGACATCGGCCTCGCCGCGGGAAACGATGGCGGCCGCTTCGGCAATCGCGGCGAGGCCGCTCGCCTCCGCGCCGGCGATTCCGACGACCGCGCCGCGCACGCCCAGCGTGCGGGCGACCAGCTGTCCGTAGGGCACGAACAGGGTCGGTTGCCCGGGGGCGCGATAGGCGAGCCCATCGGCCACGGCGAAGCGCCGCGAGTCAGCGATTCCGGCCGTGAGCGCCGCCGCCTCGACCGCCTGCAGGGCGGCGTCGAGGCCGATCATGGAGCCGCGGTCGAGGAAGTGGGCGAGGTTGCGGGGGATGCGTTCGTGCGGGCGGTAGTCTTCGGGAATGGGGCCCGCGCGGAAGGTCTCCGGGGCGTTCTCGATGGACCAGTCAGCGGCCGGGGAGCGCGCTTCCGCCAGCGCGTCCCACATCGGGCTGACGCCGCTTCCGTACGCGGTTACAGCGCCGTAGCCGGTTATGACCGGGGTCGCGGCGGCGCCCGACAGGGGCGCGGTCGGGAGTTGGGGCGCGTCGCTCAGCTAGTCAAGATCCTCATCAAGGAAGTCATCGGCGCCGGAACTGCGGCGCATCACGACGGCTACGGAGGCGGCGACGGCAAGGAGAACGAGGAGAGCGAGGATGCGTTTCATGGCGCGGACAATCCCTTCAGCAGTCGTTGGCGGAAGACGGAGTATAGCACCCCTGCCCGCACGGGCATTCCGGCGCCGGACGCGGGCTTTATCCCGCGCGGACGTCGCCGAGGAAGGCGCCAAGCGCGCCCTCGAAGGCGCGGGGCGCGACGAACGGGGCGCCGCGACCGCAGCCGTCGAGCGTGACCAGGCGCCCGTTCGGGAGGGCGTCTGCCAGCAGCCGCGCGGCGGGCAACGCGGGGTCGTCCGCGCCGGCCACAATGAGGGCGGGAACGGTCAGCGCGGCCAGCCGCGCGGGGTCGTTCCCGCGAGCGGCGCGCGCCTCGCAGGCGGCGGCGAAGGCGTCCGCGTTCACGGCGCCGTAGCGCGCGCGGGCGGCGGCGCGAAGATGATCTTCCGCCAGGGGCGCGGCCACGCTGGCGGCGGCGCGGGCTATCCCGAAGCGCGCGGCGAGACGCCCCTGTTCGCGCCGGAGGACCTGGCTGGAGCGTCGCTCCGCGTCGTACGAAGGGTGGCCGGACGGGGGCGTGGCGCCGGTCAGCACGATCAGGTCCACCCGCGCGGGGGCGTCCAGGGCCAGCTGGAGCGCGACATCCGCGCCGAAGCCCGCGCCGATGACGGCGGCGCCGCCGACGTTCTCGGCGTCGAGGAGGGCGACAAGGTCGCTGACGTAGTCGCGCATGGTCGGGGGCGAGGCGGCCTCTGCGGGCCAGCCGCTCTGCCCCAACCCGCGGAGGTCGGGGGCGAGGACGCGGAAGTCCTCGGCCATATCGGAGGCGAGGACGCGCCAGACGCGGCGGTCATCGGGGATATCGTGGAGCAGGAGGGCGGCGGGGGCGTCCGCCCTTCCGGTCGCGTCACAGGCGAGCGTCCAGCTTCCACGAACGAGTTCGGGCACGGAAGGAAGGCTACAGGGCCATGTTCGCAAGGAGCGAGCGCAGGCGCCTGACGCCAAAGCGCGCGCGCAGCCGTCTGACGCCCGCGAGGAACATGTCGGTGAGCCACGCGCTCACGCCGATGCGGTCCAGACAGGCGACGGTGACCCAGCAGACGGCCACGACGAAGCCGCCCACGATCATGTCAAAGAAGAAGTGGTTGCCGGTGACGACGATGGCCCACCACATCACGACGGACATGGCCACGGCGAAGGCGCGCAGGAAGGGATTGGTCGTGTTCACCCAGATGGCGGCAGAGGCGAGGGCGATCCAGCCGAAGTGGAAGCTGGGCAGGGCGGCGAAGTCATTCACGAACGGCGCCGGCTGCAGGTAGACCACATCCGCGCCCCCGTGAACGGTGTCGACGAAGCCGAAGTCGACGCCGGAGAGGTGGATGAGGCGGGGCGGGGCCGTGGGCAGCAGCCAGTAGGCGGCGATTCCGACGCCGCCCGAGAGGAGCATCACGTTGCGGACGAAGCGGAAGCGGGAGGGGTTCTTGATCGCGAGCCAGACGCCGATGGCGGCGAGCACGGGGTAGTGGCCCCAGGCATAGACCTGGTTCGCGATCGCCATGAGGACGTCGTAGGGGAGGAAGGCGGCCTGCCACTCAAGCTCGGTGAAGATGCCGAGGCGCTTTTCGAGGTCGATGATCTGGAGCCCGCGCGTGAGCGAGGACTCGATGTCATCGGGCCGCCCGCCGCGCACGAAGAAGTAGATGAAGAGAGCGCCGATGGTCCCGACCATCTCCACGAGGGCGATGCTCAGGCGCCTCGCATCGAGATACCAGGGAAGCGCCTGGCCCGAGGGGCGTGAGAAGAACTGCAGACGCTGCATCGCCTCCCTCCAAGGCTTGCTGCGTGGATGATCCAACACCATGAGGCTACCAGCCCCGGCGGGGCGCTTCAAGAACGGGGCGGATCGCGCGGCGCTGCTTGCGGTCCCCCCGTGATTCGTTAGCATGGTTATTGCGATGGTTGAAACACCCGCCCCCGATTCCCTGCCGGCGCCGGACTTTGGTCCGGAAAGCGAGGAGATGCTTCGCTGCGCGCGTTGCGAACTCCGCTATGTGCCATCCAAGTCGACGAGCGCCCTGCGCCTCACCTACTGCAGCTTCCTCTGCGAACTGGGAGACCTCGGCTTCAGCATCGCCGGGCTCGAGCATATGGAGCGGCAGCCGCAGCCAATCGAGCCCCCTGCCGTGGAGTTGGACGCGCAGTCTGAGGAACCCGCGCCCGGCGAGCCCGCGGTCGTCGAATAGCCCCTTTCCCCCGTAACCGGCCCGTGGTCAGGATTCCCGGGAAGCCAGCGGCTGGACGAGTTCCGTGCGCCACTCCGCGGGGTTGGGAATCTCGCCCGGGTCCGTCAGGTAGAGCTCCCAGGAGGTTTCCGCGGGCTGCTTGCCGTGTTCCGCCACCCAGCTGTACAGGGCTTCCCATGACTGCCCGAGCGTCTCGTAGGACCCTGTGTGGATGGTTGTGATCGCATCGCCGCCGGGGAGTTCGATGGGCTCGATCCGCCCTTCGCCCGCGACAGGAGCGGTGACGGCCATGCCGCACTCGAACTCCCATTCCTCGCCTTCCATGGAGAGGTAGCGCGCGAAGAGCGGGCCCGCTGACTGGACCGCGCTCTGTTCGACGTAGGCGCTGACCGCCGGCAGCAGCTCGCCCATGACCGGGCCGAGCGCGTCCGGACGCGCCGTGGCGCGGATGACGACCGCGGGCTGCGGCGTGAGGCGTTTCTCTTCGAATTCCAACGCAGGCATGGGGCTCCTCCTGAGGTCGCTGCGGGGGCAATGCGATACCATATTCCGGCATGAGGGCCTACGCCATCACGGTTGTCGGCGGCGCCGGAATCGTCGGCCGTGAGTTCCTGAAGATCCTCGATGAGCGGGAGACGCCCGTGGCGCGGCTGCGTCTGCTCGCGACGAAGCGTTCGGCCGGTTCGACCGTGGCGTTTCGCGGCGGGACCGTCACTGTGGAAGAGACCACGCCCGCGTCCTTTGCGGGCGAGGACGAGATCGTGTTTCTCTCCGCATCGGGCGAGGCCTCGCGGCAGTACGCGCCCCTGGCCCGCGAGCGCGGCGCCTTCGTGATCGACGATTCGAGCGCCTTCCGCATGGACCCCGCCGTTCCCCTCGTCATCCCCGAGGTGAACGCGGACGCGCTTGCGCGGCATAACGGCATCGTCAGCCAGCCGAACTGCACAACCACCCCGATGGTGATGGCGCTCCACCCGATCCATCGCGTTAATCCGCTGCGGCGCGTCGTCGTGAGCACGTATCAGGCGGTGGCGGGCGCGGGCGCCGCCGCCGTGGAGGGGCTCCGCAGCGAGACGTCCGCCGCGCTCGCGGGTCGATTCGAGCCATCGGGCACGCAGAAGCGCGAGATCGCCTTCAACGCCGTGCCCCAGGTGGATGTCTTCGTCGAGGACGCCTCCACGAAGGAGGAGACGAAGATGGTGAACGAGACGCGCAAGATTCTCGACGTTCCCGATCTGCCGGTGAGCGCGACCTGCGTGCGCATTCCCACCTTTTTCGGGCACGCGATGGCGATCTGGGCCGAGTTCGAGCGCCCGGTCGACCCCGCCGAGGCGCGCGAGGCGATCGCCGCCATGCCCGGCGTGCGCATCGTCGATGAGCCCGCGGGCGAGCGCTACCCGACGCCCACGGACGCGGCGGGGAGCGATGATGTGCTCGTCGGCCGAATCCGCGCGGACAGTTCGCGGCCGGGGGGCATCGCCCTGTGGGCGGTGACGGACAGCATCCGCAAGGGCGCCGCCACGAATGTCATCCAGATCATCGAGGAGGCGGACCGGCGCAGCCTCGTGGGGCCGTCGGCGCCGCGATAGCCAGTAGCCAGCGGCCCCGCTAGGCTAGCGGCGTCATGCCGCATCTACAGCTTCGGGACATCGTCGTCTGGTACGAGGAGACGGGTTCGGGCCCGCCGCTCCTGTTGATTGCGGGGCTGGGCGGACATTCGGGATTGTGGTCGCTCCATCTCCGCACGCTTGCCCTGCAGCGCCGCGTGATCGCCTTCGATAACCGCGGCGCGGGGCGGACGAGCGCGCCCGACAAGCCCTATTCGATCGCGGGCATGGCCGAGGACGCGCGGGAGTTGCTGGACCGGCTGGACATCGGGAAGGCGAGCGTAGCCGGCTACGGCATGGGCGGCGCGATCGCCCTCGAACTCGCCGCCGAGCATGGCGATCGCGTGGAGAGCCTCACGCTCATCGGCGCCAGCGCGCGCCCGAGCGGGCGGCAGCGCCTCGTGACGGAGGGCTGGTCCGCCGCGCGCCGCTCGAGCCTGAGCCGCGAGCAGGCGTTCGCGCTGACCGTTCCCTGGCTGTATAGCGCGGAGCTGCTGGCGGACGGCCAGCGTCGCAAGCAGGCCGTCGAGAGCGGCGCCACTGATCCCTATCCCGCGCAGGACCACGCGTACGTGCGCCAGGCGCAGGCCTTCCTCGCCTATGACGCGACGCCGAAGCTGGGCGCGATCGAGCAGCCCACGCTCGCGCTTTCCGGGGAGGAGGACATCCTCGTGGATCCCGAGGACGCCGCCGCGCTCGCGTCCGCGCTCCCGAACGGGACGCACCAGCGGCAGCCGGGCGCGCACGCGGGGCTCGTCGAGCACCCGCAGGCCTACGCCGCGGCCATGGTGGAGTTCCTGACGGCGCCCGTCCCGGCGGGGTAGAACACTGGTTCGGCTTTCGTTAGTATCCCCAGAGATGACAGAAATCCCGAAATCTGCGGAGGCTCCAACTCTCCTAGCCGCTGCTGACGCCCCTCCAGTGATGAGCGACCATGCTGGGGCTGTCATGGAGTGTGAGGACAACCGATCCTTCATGGCACGGCTGCCCAGTGGCTCGATGAAGCTCATCGTCACCTCGCCGCCCTATAACATTGGCAAGGAGTACGAGCGGCGCTCGTCGCTGCCCTCATACGTGGAGGCCCAGGAGATCGTGATTGAGGAGTGTGTCCGTCTTCTGGACCACACAGGCTCCCTCTGCTGGCAGGTTGGAAACTACGTTGAAGATGGGGAAGTCGTCCCGCTTGACACCATTCTGTATCCGGTTTTCAAACGCCACGGCCTTAAGCTCCGAAACCGGATCGTATGGCACTTTGGCCATGGGCTCCACTGCACAAAAAGATTTTCTGGTCGCTACGAGACTATTAACTGGTTCACAAAGAGTGATAGTTATACTTTCCATCTAGACCCTATACGTGTCCCTGCAAAGTATCCTGGGAAGAGGCATTTCAAGGGTCCAAAATATGGTCAGTTATCAGGAAACCCAAAAGGGAAGAACCCGAGTGATATCTGGGAGTTTCCCAATGTCAAGAGCAACCACATCGAGAAGACCGACCATCCTTGTCAGTTTCCTGTTGAATTAGTCGAGCGCCTTGTATTATCGATGACTAACCCGAGTGATGCAGTATTTGATCCATACATGGGAGTAGGAACAACCATAGTAGCGGCTCTCATGCATGGGCGTCTTGGTTATGGATGCGATATCATTTCCGAGTACGTTGATATTGCGTGGGGGCGTATTCAAGCCTTACACGAAGGTCGTCTCCAGACCCGACCGATGGGGAAGCCTATATATGATCCGAACAAGCCTAACGGTGGGCATTGATGCGAATAGTCGAAAGGTATTCACACCTCAACGGCGAAGAATTCCTGCTAGTTCACCAGCCAGGCCTATGGGGCGAGGTTCAGGAGGTCATCAAGGCCATCGATGCTCAAGCATGTCGGACGAAGGTCTCTAAGGAAAAGCGAACAGCCGGGAAACTGCTCTACTCACCCAAGGACCTCAACAAAGCCATAGCCAACGAATTCAAGGCTCGGGGGTGGTCAGAGCGAAGACAGAAGTTTTGGGTGACCTCAGATGCCCGGATACTCCGGGGGATCGTTGGGCTTGAACCGGATCAGCAGCAGAAGGAGATTAGTGAGGAAGGCCTAACTCCAATTGGCTCCTACAACCAGACAGACTTTTTCAAGGAACGTGTGGCCGTAGAGGTTCAACTTGGGAAGTACGCATTCGTTGCCCATGATCTCTTCGTGAAGCACATGGCATTCTTCGTATCCGATGTGATCGATGTGGGAATCGAGATACTCCCAATGAAGGAGCTTGGGGGCGAGATGTCATCAGGCGTTGCCTACTACGAGCGAGACCTCCTCAATATCATCCGTCAGGGACGTGGCATCCCCGCCGTACCGCTCGTGCTCATCGGTATCGCGCCGTAGCCTCCACAGGACATGGGGATCATCGAGATTGCTGACCAGCAACTCACTGACCGCGCGGCGTTTGCTGGTCTTTGAGTTGATGTTGCGGCCCATCGACACTTCTGCTGGCGCGTACACCTCGTAGAGCTCGCGGACGGCGGGGTGGTCGGAGTTCGAGAGGAGCGCGGGGACGCCGCGGGCCGTGAGGTCGTCGAACGCGTCGCGCAGGCGGCGCTGCTCCTCAACGCCGAAGCCGTCCTTCGTGTAACTCGTGAAGTGCGCGGTCTCGCTCAGGGGCTGGTAGGGGGGGTCGAGGTAGACGAAGTCGCCGGGTTGGGCGCGGGCGCACGCTTCGGCGAAGTCCTCCACTCGAAGCTCGACGCCCTCAAGGCTGCGCGCAACGGCTCGCAGCCGCTCGGCGTCGAGGATCGTCGGGCGGACATAGCGACCGTGGGGGACGTTGAAGCGACCCTGGCTGTTCACGCGGTAGAGGCCGTTGTAGCAGGTCTTGTTGAGGAAGATGAGGCGCGCGGCCTTGCCCGCCGCGGAGCGCGGACGGCGATGGTCGCGCACTTCGTAGTAGAAGAACGCGCGACCGCTGCGGTCCTGCGAGAGATACGCTCGTTCCAGTTTCTCCAGCGCGGCGATCACGCCCTCGACATCGTTCTGGATGGCTGTGTAGGCATCGATCAGGTCGCGGTTGCTGTCGGCGAGGGAGGCCTCGCGGATCAGGTCCGCTTCGCGCAGGGCGAAGAAGACGGCGCCGCCGCCGAGGAATGGTTCGTGGTAGCGGGTGATCGCGATCGACGCCTGGCTGACCCGCTCGGCGATGCGAGGGGCAAGCTTCCCCTTGCCGCCAGCCCACTTCAGGAACGGCTTCGCCACGCGGTCATTCTACGCAGCGGCGAGCCTACGCAGCGGCGGGCGTGAGGGCGGTCAGGGGGTGGGTGACGGCTGGCTCAGGCCGGCGGCGCGCTTAATCGTGAAGTAGCAGACGAGGAAGAAGGCGATGCTGATGGGTGAGGTGATACGGCTCGCGATGACATACTCGTTCGCCGAGAACTCGCCCAGCAGGAAGATGCGGAAGACGCCTGTGCCGATGTTATAGGTCATGTAGACGAGGGTGAGGATCACGAACAGGCGGTTCCGTGGCTCCATGAGGTCGCGCAGCGCGGGGATGCTCTCCCGCGCGACCGCTCCCACGAGGGGCTTTCCGATGGCGACGCTGCCAAGACAGACGGCGGCGACGAGGAAATCGCTGTAGATGTTCTGGGCGGCGAAGGCCTTGGCGCTGTTAATCGCCAGACCGAGGACGGCGGAGCCGGCGACCACGACGAACCCGAGCACGGTGATCAGGCGGATGACGCCGCTGTCGCGGTTGTCCAGGAAGACCCAGAGGGAGGCGAGGAAGGAGGCCACGATCGCGACCTGCGTGCGCCAGAGGTCTTCCGGCCAGAACGAGTTCAGCGCGAGGAAGATCACGAGCGGCAGGCCACTCCAGAAGATGCGCCAGTCAACGGCGCTGAAATCGCCGTGGAGGAGCTTCCGGAATTCGGGCAGGTTGGGGGCGTCGGGGGCGGCCTCGGCGCTTTCATCCGGGCGATTCATCGCTGCTCCAGACCCCACCGCGCAAGCATACGATACGCGCCCGAAAGGCTCGCGGGCGCCCGCCGTCGAGCGCAAGGCGTATCATCCAGCCACTCGCGAGGAGGGGAACGGGATGCCGGCGCTTGAGGGCATGCGCGTGCTCGATATGACCCAGTACGAGGCAGGGACCTCGTGCACCCAGTTGCTCGCCTGGCTGGGGGCGGACGTCGTGAAGATCGAATCGCCCCGCGGCGACCCCGGCAGGGGTGTGACGATTCCCTCGGGGCTGCCCCAGTATTTCCTGAACTACAACAGCAACAAGCGCAGCGCCGTCATCGATCTCGCCTGCGAGGAGGGGCACGACCTGCTCCTGCGCATGGCCGCCAGCTTCGACGTGTTCGTGGAGAACTACGGCCCCGGCGTGATCGAGAAGCTCGACCTCACCTATGAGGTGATGAAGGAGGCGAATCCTTCCATCATCTACGCCCGCCTGAAGGGGTTCGGGCTGAGCGGCCCCTACTCGGGCTTTCCCGCCTATGACTGGGTGGCGCAGGCGGCGGGGGGCACGTTTTCGGTGACGGGCGCGGCGGGGGAGCCGCCCACGCGGCCGGGTCCGACGATCGGCGACTCGGGGACGGGCGTGCAGTTGGCTCTCGCGATCACGGCCGCGTACGTGCAGAAGCAGCGCACGGGCGAGGGCCAGTTCATCGAGATTTCCATGCAGGAAGCGGTCACGCTCTTCATGCGCACGCTTGGGCTACGGACCTGGGGCGAGGCGCCGCAGGAGCGCACGGGCAACCGCCGCGGCCCGGGCACGGACGTCTACCCCTGCAAGGGCGGCGGACCCAACGACTACCTGTTCGTGATGGTGGTGACGACCGCGCAGTGGGACGCCTTCTGCCTGACCATCGGGATGCCCGAACTGATCAGCGACCCGCGCTTCGAGACGCAGCGGGGGCGCTTCGAGCACGTCGGCGAGTTTTACGACATCGTGAAGGCGTGGACGCGCCAGCGCACGAAGCATGAGGCCATGAAGGAGCTCGCAAGCGCGGGCGTGCCGTGCTCGGCGACGCTTGATACCCACGAGCTCTTCACGGACCCCCACCTGAGCGAACGCGGGCTTGTGGAGGAGCTGGAGCACCCCGAGCTCGGTTCGGTGAAGGTGATGCGCATGCCCGCCATGCTTTCGGGCTCGGAGGCGCCGATCGAGGTGGCGCCCACGCTGGGCCAGCACACGCAGGAAGTGCTGGAGGAACTCGACGTTGGCGAGGAGGAGATTGGGGGGCTCTTCGAGCGGGGCGTGATCCGCTAGGGGGAGATACGGAAAAAGTGCCACGAGATTCCGGGATTACAGACCCGCCCGCCACGGGCTCAATGACCGTCGTCGAGGCGGCCGAGCGCGTACTTCGGGAGTCAGCGGAACGCCAGCCGCTGCACTACAGGGAGATCACCAGACGGGCGCTTGCGCTGGGTTACCTTAAGACCAAAAGCAAGACGCCTGCAATCTTGCTCCACACGAGCGTGAGCAGTGATATTCGTCGGCGCGAGGCACGAGGCGACGCCCAGCGCTTCACCCGTCCCGGGCGGGGCCTGATCGGGCTGGCGGAGGAGCTCCCAACTACTCTCGCAACGCAGATCGAGGAGCACAACAACTCCGTGCGTGAGCAGATACTCCACCAGCTTCACGAAATCTCACCAGCTGAGTTCGAGGAACTCGTGGCGAACCTACTTACCGCGATTGGTTTTGAAGATGTCGAAGTGGGGCGCTATTACAAAGACGGAGGCATTGATGTGCGGGGAACGCTGGTTGTCGCTGATGTCGTTCGCCTTCGGATAGCGGTCCAGGCCAAGCGTTGGAAGACCACCGTGCCTGTGTCTATCATCCGAAAAGCCAAGGGCAGCCTCAGTGTGCATGAGCAGGGTCTTATCATCACAACCAGCAAATTCAGCAAGATCGCCCGCAGGGAGGCCGCGAAAGCGGACGCTGCTCCGGTGGCGCTGATGAACGGCGAACAACTCACGGACCTGCTGGTTCAGTACGAAGTGGGCGTAACGAAAACGCCTCACTCACTGTTGCAGATCCTCGAGGAGTAACCGCCTAGGCCATCATCGCGCCGTCGACGGGCAGGAAGACGCCGCTTACGTAGGACGCTTCGTCCGAGACGAGGAAGGTGACGACGTTCGCGATCTCGTCGGGCGTGCCGAGACGGCCGCCGTCCAGCGTGGGGCCGGTGCTGGCGCCGCGACCGCCTACGGGCTCGTCCTGCTCGCGGTAGAGCTCGGCCGCTTCGGCGGCGGCGGTGTGCAGCATGGGCGTGTCGATCGTGCCCGGGCAGATGGCGTTCACGCGCACGCCCTGCGGGCCGTAGGCGCGGGCGAGCGAGCGCGTCAGGTTGATGACGCCGGCCTTGGTGGCGCCGTAGAGCCCCTGCATGGGGACGCCGTGGAGGGCGGAGACGGAGGAGGTGTTGACGATGGCGCCGCCGCCCGCTTCCGTCATGTGGCGGATGGCGTAGCGGCAGCCGAGGAGGACGCCGCGCAGGTTGACGTTCATCATCTGGTCCCACTTCTCCATGGGGTCATTGAGGGAGTCGAACCAGAAGTGGATGGCGGCGTTGTTGTGGAGGATGTTGAGCCCGCCGAGCTCGTTGACGGCGTAGGCGGTCACGGCCCGCCAGTCATCCTCGCTGCCGCTGTCGGCGTGGACGTAGTGGGCCTCGCCGCCGGCGGCGGCGATCGCTTCGATGGCGGCGTGTCCGGCCTCGTCGTTGACGTCGGTCCCGATGACGCGGGCGCCCTCGCGGGCCCAGCGTCTGGCGACCGCCTCACCCATGCCCATGCCGACTCCGGTGACGATTCCGACCTTGCCTTCGAGGAGCATGGCGCTCCCTCCTTTTCTTCGTGCATGGCGACCGGGGGGCCGCGTGCACCAGCCTACTCCTGCGGGGGGAGGCGCGGGAATCCCCAAATCGGTGGCGCGCTCTGCTACGATCCGCCACGACATCGGGGACCTGCGCGGTCCCGAAGCGAGGGATTTCCATCATGACTGAAACGCTGACTGGCACGAACCGTTCGGCGGGCGTGGCCTACACGCAGCTGCTGGCCGAGGACAGCCACCCTGTTCCCGAGTACCTGCTGCGGGATTCCCCGATGGAAACGGGCGAGCCCACGCTTGTGCCCGTGGAGCGGTACACCTCGCGGGAGTGGCACGACCTCGAGGTGGAGAAGCTCTGGAAGCGCGTCTGGCAGATGGCCTGCCACGAGGACGACATCCCCGAGGTGGGCGATTACCTCGTGTACGAGGTGGCGGACCTCTCCTATCTGGTGGTGCGCGTGGCGGAGGCGGAGTTCAAGGCCTACTACAACGCCTGCCTGCACCGCGGCCGTCTGCTGCGGCAGGAGGACGGCAAGCGCGCCCGCGACCTGCGCTGCGCCTTCCATGGCTGGACCTGGAACCTCGACGGGACGCTCAAGGAGATCCCCTGCCAGTGGGACTTCCCCTACGTGAATCCGGATGAGCAGTCCCTCCCCGAAGTGAAGGTGGCGCGCTGGGGCGGGTTCATCTTCATCAACCCTGACCCCGAGGCGGAGCCGTTCGAGGACTTCGTGGGGGATCTGGAGAGCCACTTCACGCTGTTGCCCTACGAGAAGCGCTACAAGGAGGCGCACGTCGCCAAGGTGCTACGCTGTAACTGGAAGGTGGCGCAGGAGGCCTTTATGGAGGCCTACCACGTGGTCGCCACGCATCCCCAGATTCTGGCGGGCATCTGCGACGCGAACTCGAAGTACGACGTGTTCGGGAACTACGCGCGCGCGATCACGCCGAACGGGGTTCCCAGCCCGCATCTTTCGAACGTGCCCCAGGAGGAGCCGCTGGCGGACGCGAGCCCCTTCAAGATGCGGCACCCGCTCACGAACGCGATCTACGACGCGCAGCCCGACAGCACGGTGCTGGTCACCGCGCCTGACGGTCGCAGCGGCGTCTTCAGCGAGGGCGGGACGTGGATCAGCGGCGACCTCGGGCAGGCTGACCCCCATATGTGTCAGTGGCTGGCGGGCAAGCAACTCGAAACCGATGACCAGTACTGGGAGAACCGGCGCGGGAACAGCAACGGCGACGCCAACGGCGCGAGCGCGGAAGCGGAGGCGGAGAGCGCGGCGGAAGAGCTGGACAGGCGCATGGAACAGATGACGGCGGCGCCTTCGAACGGAGCCTCCGTCCGCGAAATCGGGGCGGCGGCGATGCGCGAGGGCCTGCGCCCGGTGCTGGGCGACCTGATGGACGGCGTTCCCGACGCAGAACTGAACGACAGCATCTACTTCACGCTGTTCCCGAACTTCCACCCGTGGGGCTCGTTCAACCGAATCGTCTATCGCTTCCGGCCGAACGGGAATAACCCGGACGAGAGCATCATGGAGTGCCTCTATCTGGCGCCCTACCCGCAGGATGGCGAGCGACCGCCGGCCGCTCCGATCCACTGGATCGATGTGGACGATGACTGGACGGAGGCGCCTGAGCTGGGGATGCTCGCGCGCGTCTTCAACCAGGACACCTACAACCTCCCCCGCGTGCAGCTCGGCCTGCACGCCACGAGGAAGGAGTCCGTGCAGTTCGGGAACTACGGCGAAACGAAGATTCGCCACTTCCACCAGCTGCTCGAGAACTGGGTCGCGCGGGAGTAGCGCCCTTCACGGCTGGCGCTGGAGCCAGCGGTAGTAGCGTTCGCTCGCCCAGGCGGTGAGCGCGGGGAACAGATCGCCGAGCGTGTTCGCGACGCGCATGAGCGGCTGCAGGTGTACCTCGGGCGAGGGGCGCTGAACCGATCGCGCGATCGCGCGCGCGACCTGCGCGGGGGTCTGCACGGGACCGAGGGGCGCGGGGACGTACTCGGGGGAGTAGGTGGGGGCGTTGGCGAAGAAGTCGGTATCGGTGCTGGCAGGGAGGACGAGGGACACGGTCACGCCCGAGGCGGCGAGCTCGCCGCGCAGCGCCTGCGTGAGACCGGTCAGGGCAAACTTGCTGGCGGCGTAGGCGCCGTGATAGGGCCAGCTTCGCTTCCCCACGACGGAACCGACGTTCACGATGTGGCCCGAAGCCTGGCGCCGCATGTGGGGCAGGACGGCGCGGATGGCGTGGTGGGTTCCGAGCACGTTCGTTTCGAGCAGATCGCGAAACGCCTCCGCGGGCGTGTCTTCCACGCGTCCGTAGAGGCCGTAGCCGGCGCTGTTCACGAGCACGTCAACGCGTCCGAAGCTGGCGATGGCGGCCTCCACCATCGCTTCCACTTCGTCGCGCTGGCGTACGTCGCAGCGCAAGACGAGCGTCTCGACGCCGAAGCGCTGCTCGAGGCGCTCCGCCAGCCGCGCCAGCCGCTCCCGTGAGCGGGCGGCGAGCACGAGGGAGGCGCCTTCGCGGGCGAAGCGCGCGGCCGTCGCGCGCCCGATGCCGGCGCTTGCGCCGGTAACGATGACGACGGGAGGTTGGTCGGGGGGCATCGGGTCAGGCGAGGAGGTCGTCGTCGAGGGGGACGGTATCGCGGGCCACGCGGGCGACGATGGGGGTACCGGCGGCCAGCGCGTGCAAGGCCGGCCGCAGCGCCAGCGCGAGGCGTCCGCCGCCGAGCCAGTCAGCGGGGCGCCGCGCGATTCGCAGCGCCGTGGCGAGATCGCCGCGCTCCCCGTCCCAGCGGCGCAGCGAGACGGGGAGGGACATCGTGGCGGGGTCGATCACGGCGCGCAGGGCCAGCCAGCTGGCGCCGTGTTCCACGGCCACGCGGGCGAAGGGGGCGGTCTCCATGTCCGCCCCCGCCGCGCCGTGGACGTTCCAGAGGTCGCGCTTGGCCTCACGCGTGGCCACGGGCTTCGCCACGGTCACGAGGCGCGAACAGATGAAGGGATGCCCCGCGCCGCGCATGGCGCGGCGAACGCTGGCGAGCGTGGCGGCGGGGGGGTGCAGTCCCTCGCCGTCTTCGTCTTCATGGAGGGCTTCGCGCGCGAGGATGAGGTCGCCCGGGCTGAGGGAGGGGTCGAGTCCGCCGCAGAGCCCGGCGATGAGGACGGTATGGGGCTTGCGCTCACGCAGCAGGGCGGCGAGGGCGGCTGCTCCGCGCTCGCCCGTTCCCGTGACCTGGCAGGCGGCGCCGATCGCGCGCGCTTCGCGCGGCGTGGGCACCACGATGAGCAGGCTCACGAATCGCCGCGACCGCCCAGGGTGGCGATGGCCGCGCGGACGCCCTCAAGGGGGCTCGCCATGGTGGCGCCGACGGCGGTCGCTTCGTAGCCGCAGTGCGCCATGCAGTTCGTACAGCGCGCGTCGCGTCCGTAGCCGTAGCGCTCCCACTCGGTTTCTTCGATCAGTTCGACGAAGGTCTTCGCGTAGCTTTCGTTCATGAGGTAGCAGGGGCGCTGCCAGCCCAGCACGCTGCGCGTGGGATTGCCCCAGGCGGTGCACTGCATGGCGCGCTTGCCCTCGAGGAATTCGAGGAACACGGGGGTGTGGAAGAAGCGCCAGCGGCGGCGGTCGGGGGAATCGAGGATCGATTTGAAGGTCGCGATCATCTCCGGACGCTTGAGGAAGACGCTCTGGTTGGGGGCCTTCGGGTAGTCGTAGCCGGGCGAAACCATCATCCCGTCGATGTTCAGATCGTCCATCAGGAAGTTGAAGAGCTTGCCCGTCTCCTCGGGGGAACTGTCGTTGAACACGGTGGTGTTCGTGCTGACGCGGAAGCCCTGGCCCTTCGCCTCGCGGATGGCCTTTACGGCCTTGTCGAAGACGCCTTCGCGGTCCACCGCCTTGTCGTGCTGCTCGCGCAGGCCGTCCATATGCACGCTGATGGTGAGGTAGGGCGAGGGCGTCAGTTTGGGCAACCAGCGCTCGAGGAGGATGGCGTTCGTGCAGAGGTAGACGAACTTCTTGCGTTCGATCAGGCCGTCGACGATCTGGTCGATTTGGGGATGGATGAGCGGCTCGCCGCCAGCGATGGAGACGACCGGCGCGCCGCACTCTTCGGCGGCTTCCCAGCACTGCTCGGGGGAGAGGTGGTCGCTCAGGATCTCTTCCGGGTGCTGGATTTTCCCGCAGCCCTCACAGGCGAGGTTGCAGCGGTAGAGGGGCTCCAGCATGAGCACCAGCGGGTAGCGCTTCTTGCGAAGCAACTTCTGCTTGAGCAGGTAGCGGCTGACGGCGAACGCCTGGCGAAGGGGGACTCCCATCGTGTTTCCTCCGGGAAGCTGGCGGCACAGCATACGGCTGGACTGGGTCGAGGGCTACGCGCCCGACGCCTCCACTGCTGCGGCCGCGGCGAGACCGCTGCGAACGGCCGATTCCATGGTGGCGGGCCAGCCTGTGTCCGTGTAGGCGCCCGCCAGGAAGAGGTTCGGAAGGGATGTGCGCGCGCCCGGGCGAACGAGGCCGGGCGCGGGGATGAAGGTCGCCTCCGGCTCCTTGATCACGCGGGCGCGCAGGAGCTTCGCCTCGCGCGCAGCGGGGAGCGCGCGGCGCAGCTGCGGCAGGATGCGCGCGCACACGTGCTCCTGGTTCAGTTCGAAGAGGTCGCCGGGGGCGCTGATGGAGATGACGAGGCGCTGGCCCCGACCCGCCGCAGCCTCCCCTTCCCCGCCGAGACGGCTGCGGTTGAAGACCCACTGCACTTCGGAACGGATGAAGGCGGCGAAGCGGAAGCCGGCCACGGGGCGGTCGAACCAGAGATGGAGGTTGAGGATGGGCGCTGGCTGGAAGTCGCCGAGGTCGGCGAAGGGCGCCCGCGTGCGCTCCTCTTCGGGGAGGAGGGGCAGGAGCCGCCACGGCGCCAGCGCGCTTATGCAGGCGTCGAAGGCGCGAGATTCGCCGTCCGCAAGGCGCAGACCCGCCGCCCGCCGCTCCGCCGCCTCGATGCGTTCGACGCCCGCGCGCAGGGAAACGACGCCGCCCCGCGCCTCGATGGCGCGGATGGCGGGCTTCACGTGCAGCTCGGAGAGGCCCACGGCGGGCACGGCCAGAGCGGCTGAGCGGGGGTCTTTCAGAAAGCCCTCTTCCAGCACGAAGAGCGCCTGACTGGCGCTGGCCTGGTCCGCGCGGCAGTTGAGGGTGGGGATGACGAGGAAGTCCCAGTACTCGCGGATAGTGTCGGGGGATTGTCCGCGCTCGCGCAGCCACTCCTCGAAGGTGATTCGCTCCAGCCGTCCGCGCTGATGGACGGGCATGAACTGGAGCGAGAGGACGGCGCGCGCGATCTCGGCTTTCTGTCGCCAGGAAAGGTGGCGGTAGCGCAGGAGCGCGGGGGCGAGGTGCAGTCCGAAGGGCAGGTTCGCGGCCCACAGGTCGGAGCGCTGGCCATCGCGGTCGAACACGGGCACGTGGAGGCGATCCTGCTGGCAGGTAAGGTGGAGCGTTCCCAGCCGTTCGAGGAAGGCGCGGTAGGCGGTCGTGCAGCGCATGAAGATGTGCTGGCCGTTGTCGATCGCGTCGCCCGTTTCCGGATCCTCGAAGGAATAGGTGGCGCCGCCCGCCCATGGGCGGCGTTCGAAGAGTTCGATTTTGTGGCCGCGGTCGGCGAGTTCCAGCGCGGCGGCGAGGCCGGCCAGCCCCGCGCCGATGATCCCGACTCGCATGCCGCCGCCGGATCAACCTGATCGCGCCGGCCCCAGCAGGGCGGCGGACCCCCAGAGGCGGGCGATGGCGGCGGCCTTCTCACGGCCGCTCAGGCGCACGCGTTCGGAGAGCACGTCGTAGTCGCGCGCCTCGATCCGCTGGAGGAGCTCGAAGTAGACGCCCTGGAGCACGTTCACGCACATGCGCGAGCGCACATCGAGGAGGGGCAGGAGGCGACGGCCGCGGCGGAAGTAGCGATGGGCGCGCTCGCCCTGGTCCGCCATCATGGCGCGGAAGCGCTCATCGCCGGCGCCGGCGAGGATGTCCTCGGGCGTCAGGTTATGGGCCTTCAGTTCATCGACGGGGAAGTAGACGCGCCCCCGCTCCGCGTCCTCCCTGACATCGCGCATGATGTTCACGATCTGCAGGCCGATGCCCATGCTCGTGGCGAACTCCTCGGAGCGGGGGTGCGGCTTCGCTCCGAAGATGGAGACGCAGATGTGGCCCACCATCGAGGCCACGCGGTAGCAGTACTGGCGCAGGTCGGGCCAGGTTTCGTAACGGTTGATGGTGAAGTCCATCTCGACGCCGTTGACGAGCTCCTCGAAGTGCGATCGGGGCATACCGAAGCGGTCGACGGCGTCGCCGAGGGCGATAAAAAGCGGGCCCTGGCGGTCGCCCGCGTAGCAGGCTTCGAGGCGGGCGCGGGCGAGCGCGATCTCCGCTTCCTGGCGGGAGCGGTTGGTGAGTTCGTCGGCGATGTCGTCCACGTAGCCGCTGAAGGCGTAGGCGGCGTAGATGGCGTCGCGCTTGCTGGCGGGGAGGATGGTGAACGCGTAGTAGAAGTTGGAGGCGCGATCCTTCGTGTAGGCCTTGCACCAGGCGTAGGCCTCTTCGGGGGTGAAGCGCTCGCTGGCGTGGGCTTCCAGTTCCGCCAGCACATCGAACGCCATGCCTTCCTCCGTTCCCCCGCCTACCGGCCCAGCGCGGCGCGGGCGCCGGCCACGAGGGCGAGGCGCGCGCGGGCGGCGCGGGCCAGGCGTGGACGGGCGCTTAGGGTGTCGTAGCCGGCCGCCTCGATGGCGTCGAGGACGGCCTCGCCGCCGAGACGGAAGAGGCGAATATCGGCGCGCACGGCACGCGAGACGCGGGCTTCGAGCTCCTTGCCGCTCGCGAAGCAGGCGCGCGCGCGTTCCACCTCGAACTGCATGAGGGCGCGGAAGCGTTCGTCGAAGCGGCCCTCGATGATCTGCTCCTCCGTGCAGCCGAAGCGCTGCAGGTCCTCGAGGGGCAGGTAGATGCGCCCCTTTTGGATATCGACCGAGACATCCTGCCAGAAGTTCGCGAGCTGGAGGCCGATGCAGGTCTGGTCGGAGAGGGCGATGCGCTCCTCATCGCGATAGCCCATGACCGCGAGCACCATCTGGCCTACGGGCGTGGCTGAGTGGCGGCAGTAGGCGAGGACGTCCTGGTAGGTAGCGAAACGCGAGACGCGCTGGTCCATGCGGTTCGCCTCAATCAGGCGGAGGAAGGGATCGAGGGGGATTTCGCAGCGCTCGATCGTGCGCGCGAGGGCGATCAGGAGGGGGCGGCGGGGCGCGCCCGCGACGGCGTCGCGCAGATCCTGTTCCCAGGCGTCGAGGAGCGCGAGGCGGTCGCCTTCGGCCTCGTCGCCGAGGTCGTCGGTATAGCGGCAGAAGGCGTAGAGGGCGAAGAAGTGCCGCCGGAGCCGTTTCGGCAGGAGGAACGAGACCACGGTGAAGTTCTCGCTGTGGCGGCGGGCGTAGCGTTCGCACCACTGATAGGCCTCACGGGGGGTGGCGGGGCGCGCGGCGGGCCAGCGCCGCAGGCTGTCGCTGGCGCGGGCGGTCATCGCAGGGGATCCACGCCGGGCAGATGGATGGGGTTCCCGTCACGCAGCCGGCGATAGCGGCCGAGGGCCCAGAGCGGCCAGTAGTTGCGGTAGAGGTGGTACTTCAGCATGAAGTCGCCGGGGAAGCCGGTGCCGGTGAAGTGCGGCTCATCCCACTCGCCGTCTTTCGTCTGTGTGCGCACGAGGTAGTCGACGCCGCGCACGATGGCGGGGTGTTCGGGCGGTTCGAGGGCGAGCAGGGCGAGCAGGGCCCAGGCGGTTTGCGAGGCGGAGCCCGGGCCCTTTCCCCGCAGGGAAGGGTCCTCGTAGGTGGCGCAACTCTCGCCCCAGGCGCCATCGGGCTGCTGGTGGCGTTCGAGCCAGCGTGCGGCCCGCCGCAGGCGCGGGTCAGCGGGATCGGCGCCGGCGGCCACGAGGGCGGGGACGGCCGCCCCCAGTCCGTAGATGTAGTTCACGCCCCAGCGTCCCCACCAGGAGCCGTCGGGCTCCTGCGTGTCCCAGAGGTAGTCGAGGGCGCGCGCGATCATGTCATCGCGCGGGGAGATTCCATCGAGGGCGAAGGCTTCGACGATATGGGCGGTCACATCTTCCGTGGGGGGATCGAGGGCGGCGCCGAAGTCGGCGAAGGGGATGCGGGAGACGAACTCGGCGTCATTATCGCGGTCGAAGGCGCCCCAGCCGCCGTTGGATGACTGCATGGCGCGCAGCCAGCCGCGGGCGCGGTGGAAGGGGCCGTCCTTGCCGCGGACATCGACGAGGCGCAGGGCGATGAGCGCTTCCGCGGTGTCGTCGGTGTCGGGGTAGCGCTCGTTGGCGAACTCGAAGGGGAAGCCGCCGGGCTCGACGCCGGGGACGGTGAGCGCCCAGTCGCCGAGGCTCTGGACCTCGTGGGCGAGCAGCCAGCGCGCGGACTGGAGCAGGGCCTCGTCGTTGGCGGGCACCCCCGCCTCGCGCAGGCCGGTGATGGCGAGGGCGGTGTCCCAGACGGGCGAGAGGCACGGCTGCACCGAGAAGGCGTCGCCCCGCCGCAGGGCGAAATCGCCGAGGAAGCCGTCGAGCCCTTTCCGCATGACGGGGTGGTCCAGCGAGTAGCCGCGGGCCTTGAGGGCGATGAGGGAGTAGACCGACGGGGGCTGGATGCCGCCCCACATCCCGTCCGCCTCCTGACGCTCGAGAATCCAGCGCTCGCAGGCGTCGAGGGCGCGCTTGCGGAGGGGCTTCCATGGCAGGCGTTCGTGCGCGCGTAGCGCCTTGTCGAGGACAAGGAAGGCGTTGCGCCAGGTGAACGGGCGAGGGTCGCGGCGCAGCTGGATGCGCCGCCGGTGGCCTGGGTGGAGGTAGAGCTCATCGACGCGGGCGGGGGCGGGGATGGGGACGACCGGGCGGTAGGCCCAGACCATGAAGATGGCGACGATCGTGGCGCGCGCCCAGGACGCGAACCGGTAGACGTTCAGGGGCGCGGAGACGGGCGCCAGGATCGACTCAGGCGGCATCGCGGGGAGGGCGGACCATTCGAACTGTCCGAACAGGGCCAGCCATATCCTGGTGAAGATGCGGGTAGCGCCGACGCCGCCCTGCGCACGGATGAAGTCGCGGGCGCGCGTCATCTCTTCCCGTTCGGGATCGACGCCGGCGAGCTTGAGCGCGAAGTACGCTTCCGTCGTGACGCTGACGTCGCCGGGGCCGCCCCAGTAGATAGGCCAGGAGCCGTCCTCGCCCTGCAGTTCGAGGATGTAGCGGACGACGCCCTGTTCACGCTGCGGTTCGGTCGTGCCGAGGAAGCGCTCCAGCAAGAGGTGCTCGGCCGCCATGGTCGCGTTGGATTCGAGTTCGGCCCACCAGTAGCCGTCCTCGGCCTGGAGTGAGAGGAGCCGCCTGACCCCGCGATCGAGGCAGGCGTCGAGGCTGACGTCTTCGGCGCTGGAGGGGACGCCCGCCTGCGCTTCGCGGACGGAACCCGGTGACGTCACCGGGGCCCCACGAGCACGGCGAGCCGGTCCTCGACCTCGTCGATGGAGCTGTCCGGCGTGGAGGCGCCCGCGGTCAGCCCGATGCGCTCCGCGTTTTCGAACCAGTCAGGCTGAAGCTCGCACGCGTTCTCGACGTGGTAGGTTCTCGCGCCCTCGCCCTCGCAGACCTGACGCAGATGGCGCGTATTCGCGCTCTTCTTGCCGCCGACGACGATCATTACATCGACGCGATGGGCCAGTTCGGCGGCGGCGGCCTGCTGGCCGGTGGTGGCGTGGCAGAGGGTATTGACAACGTGCATCTCGAAGTTGGCTTCACGCTGAAGCAGCATGAGGTTGCCGACGAAGCGGGCGAAGTCATCGATCTTGTGGGTGGTCTGGGCCATCACGCCGATTTTATTGGGGAAGCCGCCGGGGAAGCCCGCGATGACCTCCCGCAGATGTTCGATATCGGCGTGCTCGACGACGGTCACGCCGGAACGGCCATCATCATCGACGGCCCAGCCGATGATGCCCCGCACTTCCTTGTGGCCGGGGTCGCCGAAGATGAGGGCATGCCAGTTTTCGCGCACGAACTTCTGGGCGTAGCGCTGGGCTCTGGTGACCACGGGGCAGGTGGTGTCGATGATGTTCAGGCCGGCGCCTTCGAGGTCGCGCAGCACGCGTTCACCGACGCCGTGGGCGGTGATGGCGATGCGTCCCGCGCCCACGCGATCGGCGGTGATGGCGCCGAAGTCGCCCTCGACCTCATCCGGTCCCGGGAGCTGGTGGACGCCCGCGCGTTCGAGTTCCTCGACGACGTGGGGGTTATGTACGATTTCGCCGGCGCTGGCGATGGGATTTTCGGGCGTGGCTTCACCTTCCATGATCTGGACGGCGCGGCGCACGCCCATACAGAAGCCCATTTCGCTTGCGCGGATGATCTCGGCCATCCCTGACTCCCCCGGCCCGCGTACGGGAAGGTAAAGCGGCGGTAAAGTACACGGCAAGCCGCCCGCGAGCCGTGACGCCCGCCCGATGATAGCGGATGCGGGCGGGCGACGGCGAGGCGGCTCAGGGGCCTGACCCGACATCCTGCAGATCGGCCTCGTCGAGGAAGCTGACGCCTTGCCGGAAGAGTTCGACCGTCTCGTCGAACTGAACGGGGAGGATGGCGAGCACGGCGGGCGCCTGATCGAGCAGTCTGGTCGCGAGTACGGAGTCATCGATATGCGTGCGGATATCGGGTTCGGGGAAGTTGACGAGCGCGACCAGCAGGACCTGACACAGCAGGAGGCCCTGGAGGAGGCCGAACGCGCCCCCCGCGATGCGATCGGCGCCGCCCAGATTGAGCACGTCGACGCTGCGGCGCAGGAGATAGCCCAGCAGCTGTCCCGCGAGGACGACGCCGATGAGGATGGCCAGAAACGAGATCAGCGCCGATGCGAGGCTGTTATCGATGATGGGCTCGACCTTGGGGATCATGTCGTCGTAAAAGACGCCCGCGACGGGTACGGCCAGGATGAGCGCGGCCAGCCCCACCAGCTCCCGCAGGAAGCCCCGGCGAAAGGCGCGCCAGGTGAGCAGCGCGACGATCACGACGATGACGAGCGAGACCCAGTTCACGCGCCGTCCATGCTACGCGAGCGCGCCGTAGAGAACGGGAAAGCCCCCTCCCGACCGCGCTCCGTACAATGGCGCCATGCGTCCTGACCTGATGGACCTGCTGGCGTGCCCGCTCTGCAAGGGCGCCTTGACGCTGACTGTGACGGAGGAAGCGGAGGGCGAGATTCTCCGCGGCGCCCTTGCCTGCGACGCCTGTGACGAGCGCTACCCGATCGAGGACGGGATTCCGAACCTGACGCCGCCGGAGCTGCGCGAGGCATGAACGCCCCCGAGCCCGCGGCGCCGCAACGCAATCCGCTCCGCCTCCACTGGACGCAGGCCGCGAATGGCGGCGCGCTGCTGCTGCTGGCGGCGCTCGCGCTCGCGGGGGCGCGCGCCTGCCTGCGCGTCAGTTGGCTGCTCGCTCCGGCGGCGCTGATCTGCGTCGGGGTCGCCGTCCTCGCGGGATGGGGCGCCGCCGTGCAGCTCTCGGGGGGCGCGCGCATGGATGACCATCCCTGGGTCTGAGGTCATGGAACCTGACCGGGGGCGCGGAGACGCACGGCGGTGCGCGTGTGCCCGCTTGTGTCGAGGCCGCGGAGGAGGGCGGCGGCGGTCTGGCCGAGCACGGGGAGCGGTTCCGCCAGCAGATCGGCGAGGGGCAGGAGCACGAAGGCGCGCTCCCGGATGCGGGGGTGGGGCAGGGTAAGGGTCTCGCTCACGAGGACGCGATCGCCCTGAATGAGCAGGTCGATGTCGATGGGGCGGGGTCGCCAGCGGCCCGCCGGACGCCTCCCCAGGAGCCGCTCGACCTCCTTCGCCGTGGCGAGCAGCGCCTCCGCCTCCAGTGCCGTTTCGACGCGGACGGCGGCGTTCAGGTAGCGGGGCTGGTCAGGCGGGACGGGGGGCGTTTCCCACACGGAGGACACGCGCACGGGGACGGCGGCGCGTTCGGCGAGCAGGTCAAGCGCGGCCTGCAGGTTCGCGGCGCGATCGCCGAGGTTCGAGCCCAGCGCGAGGATGGCCGCGCTCACGACGCCCGCCACCTGCCCCGGCTGATGGCGTCGGCGACGGCGGCGACCCGGGCCATCGCCTCCACGTCGTGCACGCGCACGATGTCGACGCCCTGCGCGATGGCGATGGCGACCGCCGCCGCCGTCCCTTCCAGGCGCGCCTCGACGGGCGCGTCGAGCACCATGCCGAGGGTTGACTTGCGCGAGGGGCCAAGCAGGAGCGGATAGCCCGCCGCGGTCAACTCATCGAGGCGGCGGACGAGGGCCAGATTCTCCTCGGGGGTCCAGCCGAAGCCGAAGCCGGGGTCGAGGATGACGCGTTCCCGCGGGACGCCGGCGGCGGCGGCGAGACGCAGGCTCTCCCGCCACCCCGCGAGGACGCTGGCGACGGCGTCGCCGGGGGCGCGCCCGCGCTGGTTGTGCATGGCCACAAGCGCCGCCCCGCGCGAGGCGACCACGGCGGCCATGCGTCCGTCCGCGCGCAGCCCGTTGATATCGTTGACCATGCTGGCGCCGGCCTCGATAGCGGCCTCCGCGACGGCGGCGCGCTGCGTATCGATCGAGATCGGCAGGTCCGTGGCGGCGTGGATGGCGGCCACGGCCGGGAGCGCGAGCGCGGCTTCCCTGTCGGGGGGCACGGGGGAGGCGTGGGGGCGGGTCGACTCCGCGCCTACGTCGATGATGTCCGCTCCCGCCTCCGCGAACCGCTTCGCGAGGGCGGCGGCGGCGCCCGCGTCAGCCCCGAGGCCATCGCCGCTGAAGGAATCGGGGGTGACGTTCACGATGGCCATGAGGTAGGTGCGGGCGCCCCATTCAAACGCGCGTCCGCGCAGCGTCAGCGCGCGCTCGACGTAGCGGCGGGGGCGAGAGTCTGCGGGGATGGCGCCCCTCCTAGGCTTCGAGCGTGTACTCCTGCTCCGTGGCTGTCTCGCCCTCGATGTGGAAAACGCGCACATCGGGGCGCTCGCGGTCGGCGATGCTGACGACGAAGTGGACGTAGGGCGGCCCGAAGAAGACGTTCATCATGCGGATATCGGTGGGGCTGGGGCGAGCGGGGCTGCCCGTGTGTGAGTGGTAGAAGCCCGCGAGCGCGTCGCCCGCCTCCTCCATCGCCTCCCCGATGCGGCGCTGTTCGCGGAAGTCGATGCTGAAGCGGTAGGGGCTGGCCTCGGCGTTCACGGCGCGGTGGAGGGCGGTCACTGTTCCCTCGCGCGCGGCGATCATGCCGCAGCACTCGTTGGGGGCGTCCTCGAGCGCGTGCGCGACCATGGCGTCGAGGTATTCCTGGCGAAGCGCAATCACGGGGGCCATCGGTTCAGTGTACGCCGCGAGGGCGGGAGCTTCGCGCTACTGGCCGTATCCTTCGGCTCGCAGCCGCCGCCAGACTTCGCCGCTGGTCGAGTACCGCTCCATCAGGTAGGGGTAGACGGCTTTCAGCCGGAAGAGGCTCTCCATGCACTCCTGGGCGAGCTGGCGGTCGAGCACGGCGGGGTGGACATCGGGCTCCACGACATCGATGGCGAGGCCTTCCTCGTAGCCGCCCGGGGGCGCGGGGACGCCGGCGGGCTGGCGGGCGAGGATTCCCGCTTCCGCGAGGGATTCGACGGCCTCCCGCAGATGGTCGCGAAAGGCGGCGGTGACGCGCTCCCCGGCGATGTGCCGCGCGTGGTCGCCTTCGAGCAAGCCAAGCACGCGCGCGGTCACGTAGTCAACGCGGAAGCTGTCGCTGCCCGCCGCGCGCGCGGGGGGCAGCCCCACGCAGAGGACGCCGAGCAGGGCGCGCTCGACGCTGCCGAGGCTGTCGGGGGAGGGCAAGGGGCCGGTCATGGGGAGCGATCGTAGCGTTCTCCGGGGTCGCGCGTTTGGGCGCAGGCGCTACGATCGGGACCACGCGGAGGGCGCCGACGATGCAAGGGACCGCCATCACGGTTCGCGTACCCGCCACGAGCGCCAACATCGGCAGCGGCTTCGACTGCCTCGGGCTGGCCCTCGATCTGTTTGCGTCGATCACGTTCACATTCAGCGAGGCGGAACAACCGCCGGCGGCTGACGTGGGCGAGAAGATGGCGCTTTCGGCGGCGCGCGCCGCCTACGCGCGCCTTGGGCGGACGGGACCGGCGGGGCTTTCGGCGCGCTACACGGTGGCCATTCCCCTGGGACGCGGTCTGGGGGCCAGCGCCGTCGCGCGCGTGGCCGGCGTCCTCGCCGTGAACGAACACGAGGGCCATCCCCTCGACGAGGAGGCCTGCCTCGCGCTCGCCGCCGAGTTCGAAGGCCATGTGGACAACGCCTGTCCCGCGCTCTTCGGGGGCGTACAGGCGTGCGTGGCCACGGCGGAGGGGTTCGCGCGCGTGCCCTGCGGCTATCCCAATGACCTCCAGATCGCGCTGCTCATTCCGGACCATTCGATGCCCACGAAGGAGGCGCGCCGCCTGCTTCCGGACAGCTACAGCCGCGATGACGCGATTCACACGAGCAGCCGCCTCGGGCTGCTCGTGGCGGCGCTGGCGGCGGGGCGCGTGGACGCGCTCGACGAGGCTACCCAGGACCGCTTTCACCAGCGGCAGCGGTCCGCCCTCTTCCCTCCGCTCTACGATGTGTTCGCGGCGGCGAAGGGGGCGGGGGCGCACGCGGCCTGGCTCAGCGGGGCGGGGAGCAGCGTGGCCGCCTTCACCCCCGAACACGCGAGCCGCGAGGTAGCGCGGGCGATGCTCGAAACCATCGAGGGCGCGGGCATGACGGGGCGCACGCTCGTGACGCGCATCGCCGCCAGCGGGGCCACGGTGTCGCGCGTTGAGGTGACCGAGACCTAGCGGCCCAACGCACGTCGTCCGTCGCGCTACTCCAGGCGGAAGGGCGGGTAGTCGTCGTGGACGAGCAGGAGGTACGCCTCGACCCGCAAGGAGTAGCGGACCACGGCGACGCTGAAGTCGTATAGCGGCGCGGGATAGCGGCCAAGCAGCGCGATCGCGGTCCAGCCGATGAGGCTGACCGCCGTGAGGGCAACGTTGAGGAGCGCAAGCCCCATGAGGTGCGGGAACACGCGGGGGAGGCGCAGGGCGACGTCGAGGCGGTCGCGTCGGGCGGGCGGGGGCGGGAGGATGAGGGTGGCGGGGTAGTCGCCGTAGCCGAGGGAGGGGAACTCATCCCGGAGGAGGGTCGCGTAGGCGACCGCTTTCGCCCGCCAGCTGAGGAAGAACAGGGCGAACTCGCGCAGGTCGCGGGGGTGACGTCCGCGCGCGAGGATCGCGAACCAGGCGGCGACTGTCGCGAGGGCGGCAATCACGCCGAAGGCGCCGATTGCGAGGGGAATCGTGAGGGGCGCCAGTCCGACGAGGATGAGGAGCGGCGCGATCACCATCCCCAGCAGCGAGGGGCCGCCCGTGAAGACGAGGTGGGGCAGCGCCAGCAGGAGCCGCAGCGCCGCCGAGAGCCGCCGTCTGCCCTCGCGGGCGGGTTCAACTTCGAACGAAACGGGATGGTCCGGGCCGCCGCCAGCGCCGAGCACCCCGCCATCCTACCAAGGCGATCTGAACAGCCACCGTGGCCGGAATGGTTCGCTCGGGCTGCGTGTGTACACTCAATCGCATGCCCTCGCCCTCTCTGATCGGGCAGCCGGACAGCAGCGCTATCCGGTGATCCGCAGCAACGCCACCTACGGTCCGGGGAACGCCCTGCAGCGCACCTTGTCCTCGCTGCACGAGCGCGAGTTTGCCTGGTACTTCACGGGCAACATCGCCTTCTTCATGGCGATGCAGATGCAGTTTGTGTTGCGCGCGCAGCTGGCCTATGACCTCTCGCCCGAGGGCGGGAAGGGACTGGGGCTGGGACTGGTCACGCTGGGGGCGGCCATCCCCATGATCTTCGTGGCGCCGGTAGGTGGGCTGATCGCGGACCGCGTGAACAAGCGCACGCTGCTCATCGCGACGCAGTCGGCGGCGGCGCTCATCAGCCTCTTCACCACCGTGCTCATCCTGACCGATCTGATGGCGTACTGGCACCTCTTTGCGCTCGCGTTCCTGGCGGGGATGATCTTCTCGCTGAACATGCCCGCGCGGCAGGCGCTGGTGCCCCAGCTGGTGCCCCAGCACAAGCTCATGAACGCGATCTCGCTGCAGATGAGCGGGATGAACCTCACGCGCATCATCGCGCCCGCGCTTGGCGGGCTCCTGATCGCGCCGCTGGGCGTGATCGGGGTTGGCGAGAGCGGCGGTCTGGGCTGGGTCTACCTGCTCACCTTCGCGCTCTTCCTGATCGCGGTCGCCTCCGAGTTCCGCCTGCCCAGCCACGGCATGCAGGCGGAATCCGGGGAGGAGAACTTCGTTCAGGGCCTCATGGGGGGCTTCCGCTACGTGGTCGCGACGCCGGTCATTCTGATGCTGCTGCTCGCGGGGACGTTGATGCCGTTCTTCGCCTTTCCCGTGCAAATCATGCTGCCCATCTTCGCCGAGGAGGTGTACGGGATGGGGGGCGGTTTGGGCTACGGCCTGCTGATGGGCGCGGGAGGGGTGGGCGGTCTTGTCGGCGCGATCATCGCGGCCAACTTCGATGGCCTCCCCAACAAGGGCCATATCATGTTCGCGGGAGCGCTCGTGATGGCGGTCTTTCTCGTGGGCTTCGGGGCGACCAGCGCGTTCGCCCTCGGGGCGCTCTTCTTCATCGCCAGCAACACCGGCCAGATGATCTTCATGGCCTCCAACAACACCGCCGTCCAGACGATCGCGCCGGAGGAACTGCGGGGGCGGGTGATGTCGATCATGATGATGTCCTTTGGCGTGATGCCCGTGGGGGTGCTGCCGATCACGGCGGCGGCGGACCAGTTCGGCCTGCAGACGACGGTAATGACGGTGTCGCTGGCCCTGATCGCGTTGCTCGCGATCGTCTTCGTGGCGGTCCCCCGCTTTCGCAACCTTCACATCGACGCGCTGGCGAAGGCGGAGCTCTCGCCGGTGCGGGCGGCGACGCTCGTGGCGGAGGGCAAGATCACGCAGGCCGAGGCGGACCGCCTCACGGGACGGCGGCGGCGCACGCCCCTCCCGGAAGGGACGCGGCGGAAGCGCGCGCCGGAGGACCGCGACCACGCGGAGGCGCCGGACGGGACCGTTCCCGCGTCGCCCCCATGACCACGCTCAGCGTCCTCGACCAGGCGCCGGTGCGGCGTGGGGGCGGTCCCGCGGAGGCGCTCGCGGAGACGGTGCGGCTCGCGCAGCGGGCGGACAGCCTCGGGTACGAGCGCTACTGGGTGGCCGAGCATCACAACACCTCCGCCCTCGCTTCCACCGCGCCGGAGGTGCTGATCGGCGAGATCGCGACGCGCACGGCGCGCATACGCGTGGGTTCGGGGGGCGTCATGCTGCCGCACTACAGCGCCCTCAAGGTGGCGGAGACCTTCCGCTTGCTGGAGACGCTTCATCCGGGTCGCATCGACCTCGGCATCGGGCGGGCGCCGGGCAGCGACGCGCGCACGGCGCGGGCGCTTGCCCCCGGGGGCGCGCCCATGGACCTGCGCGAGTTCCCCAACCAGCTGCTCGACCTCTACGGCTTTCTCGCCGATGACTTCCCGCCCGACCATGAGTACCACGGCATCGCGGCGATGCCCCGACCGGAGGCCATGCCCGACCTCTGGCTGCTGGGATCGAGCGATGTGAGCGCGGGCTATGCGGCGGAGCTGGGCTGGCCCTTCTGCTACGCCCACTTCATCAACTCACACCGCGCGGACACGGCCTTCGAGGCCTACCGCAAGCTCTTTTCCGCCAGCCCGATGGCGAGCGAGCCGCGCGCCGCGATCGCCGTTTCCGCGCTGGTCGCGGAGACGGAGGAGGAAGCGGAGCGGCTGAGCTGGAGCCGCTGGGGCTGGCGGCTCATGGGGGCGGCGGGACGCGGCGGCATCCCTCCGCCTGAGGAGGCGCGCGCCTTCGAGTACACCGAACCGGAGCGCGAGTACCTCGAGACGCTCAAGCGTCGTTCGATCTACGGCGACCCCGGGCAGGTTCGTGAGCGGCTTCTGGCCATGGGCGAACGCTACGGCGTGGATGACTTCGTGGTCGTGACCATCACCTACGACTACGGGGCGCGGCGGCGCTCGTACGAGCTGCTGGCGGAAGCCTTCGCGCTGGCGCCGCGCGGCCAGGGCTAGCCGCCGATCACGACCGTCCACTCACGGATACGCCAGGACGGGACCAGGCCGTTGGCGACGTAGGGGTCGGCGGCCACGAACGCTTCCACCCGCGCGCGGTCTTCCACGGCAAAGACAAAGACGGCGCCGTCGACGGGATCGGCGAAGGCGCCCGCGAACTCCAGCTCGCCGCGCTCGCGGAACTCGTTCGCGTGGGCAAGGTGCGCGGCGCGGAAGGGGGCGCGTTTGCGGACCATGTCCTCGACGTAGTCATAGAACAGGAGGAAGCGGGCGGCGGGCATGGGGTTACTCCGGGGATGTTTCGCGCAGCAGCCGCATGAACTCGTCATCGCCATCGAGCAGCGCGAGTCTGGCGTCGCCCGCCGCCTCGGCGGCGTAGGCGGGATGGAGGGCGATGGCTTCCCGCAGGCGGCGGAGGGCGACCTGCTTCCTGTTGAGGCCGGCGGCGGCCTGCGCGGCGCCGTAGCGGGCGGCGGCGTCTGCGGGCGCGAGGCGCGAGGCTTCCTCGAAGCTCCCGAGCGCGTCCTCGTGCGCTTCCGTCTGCAGCTGCGCCAGTCCGCGGTTGACGATCACGGTCGGGTCCCCGGGGTTGAGGGCGAGCGCCTGCCCGAAATCGTCGAGCGCCTGCTCGGGCTCGGAGCGGTACAGCCGCAGCATCCCGCGATTGTTGAATGCGTCGGCGTCTGCGGGCGTCAGTTCGATGGTCGCGTCGTAGTCCGTCAGCGCTTCATCGAACTGACCGAGGCGGGTGTGCGCGGTGGCGCGGTTGTAGAGCGCGGACGGCAGCGCGGGCGTCTCCGCGAGGGCGCGGGTGTAGCGCTCGATGGCGAGGGCGTATTGCCCCACGTTGAAGTAGACGTTGCCCTCGTCGAGGTAGGAGGCGGCGCTGCGGAGGCGGGTCTCGCCGATGACCTCGGGGGCGCTGTCCGGCGTTTCGCGGGCGGCGGCGCTGTGGCCGCTGCCCGGCGGGCGGCCGAAGAGACGCCAGAGGAGCGCGAGTCCCGCGCCGAGGGCGGCGAGCGCGAGGAGCGCCTTGAGGACGCCCTTCACGAATCAGCCTCCTGTGCGGCCGGCGCCGCCCGTTCGAGCAGCGCCTCGGTGACGGCCACCAGCCCGCTGTAGGCGTAGATCACGTACTCACGCGGATGGAGGGCGAGGGGGCGTTTTTCTTCCCTGCGCGCGGTGACCGGATCCCAGGAGCCCGTCAGTTCCACGGCGTCGTGGTCGACGCCGAACTCGAGTTCGTACAGCTCGCCGTCTTCGGCGACGACGACGCAGCCACGCTCGGGATCGCCCGCGGGTCCGGGATCGCATTCGAGCGCGTTCGTGAAGAAGGCGTTGGGGAAGGAGGGGAAGGGGCGCAGGGCGGCGCTGGCTTCCTTCAACAGGACCTCGAGCTCGGAGGCGGCCCGCTCCAGTACGCGATCGGCGCGTGTCTTGCGCGCCAGACTCTCCCGTTCGTCCTCGTGCATGGACCGCTCCGCAAACCCGTTCGCTTCATGCTACGACCCCCGGGCGTTCGCGGACCAGACGGGAACGGGCGCCGGCGCGGCGGGGGCGCGCGCCTGTACACTTGAAGCGGAGCCCGCCGATGACGCGACGCCGCCTGACCCGCGACGACCTCGCAGTGGAAACGCGCTGCTATGTGTGCGATCCAGCGAACGCGGAGGGTCTGCGGGTGGCCTTCTTCCTCGACGAGGAGGCGGGGCGCGTGCAGGCGGACTACACGCCCGCGGCCGCCCACGCAGGCGCGCCCGGGGTCACGCACGGGGGCGTGCTCGGCGCCATCCTCGATGACGCGATGGCCTGGGCGGTGAACGCGCTCAGCGGTTCCTTCGGGCTCACGCGGCGGGGCGAAATCGAATACACGCGCATCGTGCGTCCGGGCGAGTCCTACTCCGTCGCCGCCTGGATCGCAGAGCTGGACGGCAATCGGGCGGCGGCGGTGGCGGAACTGCGCGACGCCGAAGGCCGCCTCTGCTGCGCGACGCGGGGCGAGTTCAGCCTGGTCTCGACGGCGGAGGCGAAGGCGCTCTTCGCGCGCGGCGCCGGCACGGGAGGCAAGTGATGAGACCGCGCATCCTGCTCATTCACGGCTATCTTTCGAATCCGGAGGCGTGGGCGCCGCTGCAGCGGGAACTGGCCGGCGAGGCCGAGACTTTCGCGCCCGTCCTCCCCGGCTACGGGGCGGCGTCTGATCCATCCGACTACACCCTGAGGGGCGTGGTCGAGGCGCTCGATGACGCGGCCGAGGCCTTCCAGCCCGACTACGCGCTGGGGCATTCGATGGGCGCCCTGATCGCGCTGGGGCTGGCGGCGCGGCGGCGCGACCGCTTCAGCCGCGTGGGGCTCATCGGTCTGCCGGTTTTCAGCGACATCGAGGAGGGGCTGCGCTTCATCAGCGGGAGCAGCGTGGCGCGCGGGGGCTACCTGCGGAATCGCGAGCGGGGGCATCGCCTTTGCCGGTTGGCGCATCCCGCGCGCTCCCTGTGGGCGCCGGCGCTCCACCTGTTCAAGCCTGATTACCCCCTGCCCATGATCGTCGACCTGTTCGACCACACGCCCGCGGCGCATCGCGGCGGCCTGGAGACGATCGTCTTTTGCGGTCAGGCGCCGTGGCTGGCGGCGCAGGTCAGCGCCCCCGTCGTGGCCCTCCACGGCGATCGCGATCGCGTCACGCCGCTCGATCCCGTCGTGGCGCTCGCGCGGGAACGTGGGTGGTCGCTGCGCGTGGCGCGGGGGGCGGGGCACGAGGCGCCGTTTACCCGGCCGCGGGGCGTCGCGCGCTGGGTGCGTGAACGACTGCTGGCGCCGGTCGAGGCGCGGGGGGCGGCCTCGGGCTAGCGGCGCCTCGCGAGCGTTTGCGCTCGTTCGGGAGGCGCGCCTAAGCTCAGCAGTCGGGGACGCCCCCCGGGAGGCCGGTCCGTGGAGAACTTCCTGCATATTGGCGCCGTCTGGCTGCATGTCCTTGGCATCGCGCTGTTCGTGGGGCCGCAGTTCTTCCTGGCGTTCGCCTGGATACCCGCCTCCCGCCAGATCGAGGACCTCCCCACGCGCGTGGCCGCGATGCGGACCATCACCACCCGTTTCGGCTGGCTCGGGGGGATCGGGCTGTTCCTCATCCTCATCGGCGGCTCATATCTGATCGTCACCTGGCGCGATTACCACAACGTTCCCGAGGACGTCGCCTTCTTCGATTACATTTACGGGGTCGTCTTCGTGGTCAAGATGATCATTCTGGTGGTGATGCTTGTGCTGGTGGGGCTGCATATGTTCGTGGTCGGGCCGAGCCAGGTGGACGCGATGGAGGAGAAGGCGCGAGGCGAGGACGTTCCCGATATCCGCCTGCGCCGCCTGCGCATCACCTCCATGGCGCTGAGCGTCACGGGGCTCATTCTGACCCTCGTGATCATGGGCATGGGGGTGAGCCTGGGGGCGGCGGAGTACTCGATTCAGCGGTTCTGAGCGCGCGGCGGGCGTTGACCCGTTCGCGGACCGCTGGTTGACTTGATAGCAGCGGCTGTGACGGAGACGAGTAGCGTCGGGCCCTGCGCCCAGCGAGCCCCGGTTGGTGTGAGGGGGCGCTGCAGGGGGATGCGAAGATCCCTCCCGAGCTTCCGGCCGAACGCCGGCCCCGCCGGTCAGTAGACCCGGACGGAACGCGCCCGCGCTGGCGGGCCGCCCCCCGTTATCGAGGGCGGGAGCGTGCTGGCGCTCCACGGAGAGCCCGCCTCGCGCGGGAAGCAGGGTGGTACCGCGGGCGTCGCGCCCGTCCCTGACTTTGGGGACGGGCGTTTTTCGCGCCCCTCCCGCCCGCGGGAGGCCGGAAATGTCGCAACTCTTCAGACCCGTCGATCCCGGTGTCAGCTTTCCCGAACTCGAGACGGGAATCCTCGAGTTCTGGCGCGAGCGCGACATCTTCACGCGCAGCATCGAGGAGCGCCCGGAGGACAACCTCTTCGTGTTTTACGAGGGGCCTCCCACCGCCAACGGGCGTCCGGGGGTTCATCACATCATGCCGCGCGTGATCAAGGACCTGTTCGCGCGCTACAAGACGATGCGCGGCTACCGCGTGCCCCGCAAGGCTGGGTGGGACACCCACGGCCTGCCCGTGGAGATCGAGGTGGAGAAGGAGCTGGGGCTGCGCTCGAAGCCCGACATCGAGGCCTACGGCATCGCTGAGTTCAACGCCCGCTGCCGCGAGAGCGTGGGGCGCTATGTGCGCGACTTCGAGGAGTTGACGGAGCGCATCGCGTTCTGGGCTGACATGGAGAACCCCTACATCACCTACGACAACGAGTACATCGAGACGGGCTGGTGGATCTTCAAGCGGCTCTGGGAGCACGGACTCGTCTACCAGGACTATCGCAGCACGCCCCACTGCCCCCGCTGCGAGACGAGCCTGAGCGACCACGAGCTCTCGCAGGGGTATCGCGACGACGTTTCTGACCCGAGCGTGTCCATCAAGTTCCGCCTGACGGCGGAGGCGCGCGCGGATGTGGGGCTGGCGGAGGGCGCGCCCGTGAGCGCCGTCGCCTGGACAACGACGCCATGGACGCTTCCGGGGAATACCGCGCTGGCGGTCATGGGCGAGGCGTCGTACGGCCTCTATGAACACGAGGGCGAACGGCTGATCGTGGCGGAGGCGCTGGCGGCGCGCGTCTTCGGCGAGGAGCGGCAGGCGGAACGCGTCTTCGCGGGCGCGGAACTCGCCGGACTCGCGTACGAGCCCCTCTACCGGCCGGAGGCGCGGGAGGGCGCGGTGCGTCGCTTCGACGCGGACGGCCACTTGCGGCCGCTGGCGCGCGGCGAGCGCGTAGAGGGGCTGCGGCGCGTCCTCGTGGCGGACCATGTCTCGCTGGAGGACGGGACGGGCATCGTGCACATCGCGCCCGCGTTCGGCGGCGAGGACTTCGAGGACGGCAAGCGGCACGGGCTCCTGTTCGCGCAGCCGATCGACACGCACGGGACGATGGCGGCGGGGCTGCCGGGGGGCGGCAGCTTCGCGAAGGAGGCGGATCGCGAGGTCATCCGCGACCTCGATGAGCGCGGGCTGCTCTTCCGCAGCGAGCGCATCCGGCACACGTATCCGTTCTGCTGGCGCTGTGATTCGCCGCTGCTCTACTACGCGAAGCCGAGTTGGTACATCCGCACGACGGCGCAACGGGCGCGGCTGCTCGCGGGGAACGCGCGCATCAACTGGCAGCCTGACCACATCAAGCGGGGGCGCTTCGGCAACTGGCTCGAAAACAACATCGACTGGGCGGTGAGCCGCGAGCGCTACTGGGGCACGCCCCTCCCCTTCTGGGTGTGCGAGGGCTGCGGCGACGTCTCCGTTGTGGGCTCACGCGCGGAGCTGGCGGCGCGGGCCGTCGACCGGGCCGCCGCGGAGGCCCTCGATGACCTGCACCGCCCCTTCATCGACGCCATCAGGCTGCGCTGTGAGGCGAACGGCTGCGGCGGCGAAATGGTCCGCGTTCCCGAGGTGGCGGACGCCTGGTTCGACAGCGGGGCCATGCCCTACGCGCAGTGGCATTACCCCTTCGAGAACGCGGACGAGTTCGAGCGCGCGTTTCCCGCCGACTTCATCTGCGAGGCGATCGACCAGACGCGTGGCTGGTTCTACACGTTGCACGCGGAGGCGGCGCTGCTGAACGCGGCGGAGGCGACGCCGGAGGAGATCAGCTACCGCAATGTGATCTGCCACGGCCACATCCTCGACGAGGACGGCGCGAAGATGTCGAAGAGCCGCGGCAACGTCCTCGAACCGTTCGATCTGCTGAACGAGCTGGGGGCGGACGCGGTGCGCTGGTATATCTACGCCGCCGCCCCCGTCGGTTCCTCGCGGCGCTTCAGCGTGCGCCTGATGCAGGAGAGCCTGCGCCGCTTCCAGCTGACGCTCTGGAACGTGTACAGCTTCTTCGTGAGCTACGCGAACATCGACGGGCTGGATCCGCGCGAGCGTCCCGCGGGGGCGCCGCCTGAACTGGATCGCTGGCTGCTGAGCGAACTGAACGCCCTGATCGAACGCGCCGCCGCGAGCCTCGACCGCTATGACCCGACGGTCGCGGCGCGGGCCATCGAGGCGTTCGTGGATGACCTCTCGAACTGGTATGTGCGCCGTTCGCGCCGCCGCTTCTGGCGGGGGGTGGCGGGGGAGGACGCGGACAAGCGTAGCGCCTACTTCACGCTCTACACCGCGCTCACCACGCTGGCGCGGCTGCTGGCGCCGTTCACGCCCTTCCTCGCGGAGGAGTTGTGGGGGAATCTGGCGCGATCCCTCGACGGGGAGGCGCCCGAGAGCGTGCATCTCGCCGATTGGCCGCAGCCCACGCCCCTCACGCTCGGGGGGACGGCGTTCGTGGATGAATCGCTGAACGCGGAGACGCAGCTGGTGAAGCGCATCGCCTCCATGGGACGCGCGGCGCGCGCGCGGGCCGCGATCAAGGTGCGGCAGCCGCTCGCGGAGGCGCTTGTGCGCCCCCGCGACGCGAATGAGGCGGCCGCGCTTGCGCGCCACGAGGCGCTTTTGCGGGAAGAGCTGAACGTGAAGGCGCTGAGGACGCTGGAGGATGAGGCCGAGATCGTAACCTTCGAGGTGAAGCCCAATCTGCCCGCGCTTGGCCCGCGACTGGGGCGGGAAATGGGCGCCGTGCGCGCCGCCCTCGCCGAACTGGACCCCAGCGAGACGGCGGCGGCGGTGCGGGCGGGACGAACGGTGACGGTCGCGGGCCACGAGCTCGCCCCTGATGACTTCCTGCTGGAGATGCGCGAGGGCGAGGGCTACGCCGCCGTCAGCGAGGCTGGCTACACCGTCGGCGTGGCGACCGCCATCACCGCCGCGCTCGCGGACGAGGGGGCGGCGCGCGAACTCGTGCGGCGCCTTCAGGACTTGCGGCGCGAGGCGGATTTTGACCTGAGCGACCGCATCGACGCCTGGTGCGCGGGGGACGGGACGATCGCCCGCGTCCTCGCCGCGCACGGCGACTACGTGAAGGGCGAGACCCTTTCCGTCGAGCTGTTCGGGGAGGCGCCGCCGGAGGATGTTCCGCAACGGTCATTCACCCTTGAGGGCGTCGAGGTGGTCGTGGGCGTGCGGCGGAGGGAGGCATGAGCGCGCCGAAGGCGATCCTGTTCGACATGGATGACACGCTGCTTGACTGGTACAGCGCCGTGCACAGCGCGTGGGAGGCGGTCTGCGCCGAGGTCGCGCCCCGCCTCGGCGGCGACGCCGCGCGCCTGCGCGCGGCTATCCGCCGCGAGAGCGCCATCTTCTGGTCCGATGAGGAGGCGGTCGCCGGCTACCGCGTGCGGCCGCTCGACTCACGCACGCGCATCGTGCGGCTCGCGCTCCTCTCCGAGGGTCTCGATGAATCGCCGGCGGGCGCGATCGCGGAGCGCTCGTTGCGCGGCCTGCAGGACCGCGTCGCGCCCTTCCCCGACACGATTGAGACGCTCGAGGCGCTGCGTTCGCAGGGCTATCGCCTGGGAATGGCGACGAACGGCGCCGCCCGGACGCAGCGCGAGAAGATCGCGCGCTGGGGTCTGGAGCGGTACTTCGACGCGATCGTGATCGAGGGCGAGTTCGGCCGCGGGAAGCCTGATGCGGCGGTGTTCTCGCAGGCGCTGGCGGGGACCGGCGCGGGGCCGCACGAGGCCTGGATGGTGGGCGATAACCTGTACGCGGACATCGGCGGGGCGCGGGCGGCGGGCATCCACAGCGTCTGGATTCACCGTGAGCGCCTGCAGTTCCCCGATGACCCTCCCGCTCACCCGCACCGCCGCATCGGCCACTTCGCGGAGCTGCGCGCGGCCCTCGAGGAGGCGCGGGGGTAAGCGCGCCAGGCTTTCAGCTGGTAGCAGGCTTCCGTCCAAAGGACATACTCTTGCCTGCGGGAGACCCGTGAACATGAAGGACTCTGTGGCGCTCTTGTTGGCGGCGCTTGGGGGCGGGGCGGCCGTAGCCGCTCTCATCGTCGGCATCGTTGGCATCGCCGACCTGGCCACCTCCAGCTCGCCGTATGAGTTGGAGGGGGAGGCGCGTGACAAGCATGCGGAGGAGCTTCACGGGGATGTGGACTGGGATGACCTGACGGGGGACCAACAGTGGGAGGTGTACCAGCAGCCGGGGATGGAGGAGTTGTACCGCGAGACGCTGGAGGATCGTGCGGAGCGGGCGGGGGATGTAGGCAAGCGGGCGAAGGCGCAGCTGAAGTTTATGAATACGGTGGATGTGCTCACCGAGTGGGTGGATAACGAGCAGAAGGATGATGGGACGCCATACTCGCCGTCCGACTTTCGTATCGATCTTGACCGTGCCAAGACGGAGCGCGGCATCATCATGGACTTCATCGGTGACGGACGGGGGGCTGACGATCCGCTGGTGGATGGCTGGTACGAGCTGACGGACACGACGAGGGATCGGGCGGGGAACATCGACTGGGACCGGCTGGAGGACTTGAGGCAGGAGTACAAGGAGAAGCACGGCAAGGATGAGAATGGGGAGTGGAAGGTTGACGTTGCGCTGGAAGCGGTTGAGGGCATCCACGACACGCCGCTGGAGCGTGAGTTGCGGGAGGCGCGAAAGCAGAACGACGAGTACCGGCAAATCCCCATCTACAACCACTTGACTGTTGAGGAATCGCGGCTGGCGAACACCTATGACCAAGAGATACGAAACCTGATCTCCACTGGTCAGGCGGCGGAGTTTGGAGGCGCCAGCGCTCGTGAGATGGCGTACGCCAAGTTCTACGATGACAAGTACCGGCTCGCTATTGAGCGGGGGTACTCGGAGCTGCAGGCGAAGGAGGAGGCGGAATACGCGTTGTGGCTGGTGATGGCCGCCGTCTCCTTTGGCTGGAGCAGGGAGCGGGCGGCCTTTCGGAAGGACCCGAAGAACGCGCTCTTTCAGAAGTTCTGGTACACGCGGTACGACGGCTGGGACGATGAGCAGACCGAAACCGAGGAAGTCGGCCCCCTTGAGTAGGGAAGAATAATCCCGAACCGCTAGATTGACGGATATGGCAGAAGAGACCGCAACGGAAACGCCAGTCGAAGAGTCGCCCGCGCCTGAGGCGGAGGCAGCCCCGGAAGCGCCTGTCGAGGAGGATGCTTGTCATGGGAAAGTTTGAGACTACGGCGGGGGGTAACATCCGCGTCGGAATGTGGTGGGACCCGGACGTCCTCAAGGGCCTGAACATGGCCGCGTGGGAGCCGAACCTTCAACTCGGCGGCGTGTCGCGCACTGATGGCTTCGGCAATCGCTGGGCCTATGTGGAGTTCCATCGGGGCAACCTCAGCGAGAACAACATCCGGGACGGGTCGCCGCTCGTGTTCGACGATGACTCGACCTACGTTGTCACGCCCGATGTCTCGCGGGGCGGCACCAATCCCCGTCTCGCGGGCGTCCTCCGCATCAACTCGGCCATCAGCGACGTCCCGGAGACGGGCTGGCGCGGCGTGATTCAGGTGGGGGGCGTTGCCGAGGATGTGCGGGTCGCCTCTGGCTACAACCCTGCGGACAACGCGACGGTGGGCATGACCTCCGACGGCGTTGTTTCGGCGGTGGCTGCGGGCGGCACGACCGAAGTGCTGGGCAAGGTCATCTCTGGCGGTCAGGGCAACGGCGTGGCCGTCGATGTGCAGCTGACGCTGGGCAAGACTCGAGGGATGGGAAAGGCGAAGGAGCTGCGCGCGGCCCTCGAGGAGGCGCGGGGGTAAGCGCGCTTCCTGCGCGGTGGCGAGGGGCGCCCCATACTGTCGGGACCGACCCTGAATCCTGGAGACTGTCTTCATGAACGCGAAAGAAACCGTGACTTCTGTGCTGGCCGCGATCGGCGTCGCGGTGGCCTTGGCCGCGCTCATCGTCAGCGTCATCGCCCTCAACGACGGCGGCGCCGATGAGCCCTCGAAGGCGAACGCGCAGGCCTACACCGTCTGGCTCGTCGAGCAGGCGACCGACCGCTACGATCGCGAGGGGCGCGGCGCGACCCTCGACTACTACAACTCCGCTGCCAGCCGTGACGGCTCCTGGTACGTGTTCATCTTTGACCCGAACGACGTCGTCGTGGGGCACTACGACGACGAGGTCCGCGGGCAGCCGATCACCGGCCCCATCGGCACGGACGTCACCGGCTACGAGTTCGGCGCGGCGATGACGGCCACGGATGAGGCGGGGCGCTGGGTGACCTACGTGTTCAACAACCCCGAGACGGGCGAGCCCCAGCGCAAGCACGCCTGGGTGATTCGCCACGACGGCCTCATCTTCGGCTCGGGCTGGTACGACTTTTCCAGTTATGAGGGGCGCTGAGAGGTTGACATATTCAGCCAGAACGCCTAGAACGGAACACAGTGGGATTTCCGGTGGCGAGGTGCTGAAATGCCGAAGCGGATTGGGACCCAATCTCCCTCCCTGATGGTTTGGAAGCGGGCGGAGCTAACCGGGAAGCGCGGGCTCCCGGGCTGGAGTTTGCTGCTGGTTATCGCTGGTCTGCTGGCGGGCGGCGCCTGGCTGGGGGCCGGCTCCGCGGACGCCCAGGATGGGGGTCCGCGGCCGGCGGCTCCAACGAACCTGGCGGTTGCGCCAGGCGCGACAGAGGCCACGCTTACGTGGTCTCCGGGGACGGGCAGCGATTGTGCGACCACCCGGTACAACGTCTCGCTTTACCACAGCAAGGACGGTTACGTTACCTACAAAGAAGTTGCGCCGTCAGGGGACAAAACAAGTTCGCGCTTCACCAACCTGAGCCCTTCCACCGGTTACAGCCTTGAGGTTTACGCTTTTGGCGCTTCCTGCGGGAAATACTCCTCCAGCCCCGGAACTATCAAGTTCACAACATTAGCGTCCAGCGAGCCGACCGAAGATGAATCCACGCCAACGCCAACGGCTACTCCCACGCTCACAAGGCCGGCTACTCCGACGAACTTGCACGTGGTCCCTGGCGCGACAGAGGCCACGTTCACGTGGTCGCAGGGAACAGGCAGCAGCTGCGTAGTCGATAAGTATCTCATCAGGCTTTACGAATTCAGTACTGCAAGGCTTCAGGCAGGAGCGCGAGTTCTGTCGCCCAAAAAGAGTTGGCGCGTCACGGGATTGACGCCCTCTACGAAGTACGAGTTCGAGATATACGCCCAGAGCGCTTCCTGTGATCAAACAAACTCCTTCGACGGGGTCACCAGGTTCACTACCCTGGCGGCGGACAGAGAGCAGGCGCCAACCCCGCCAGCCGAGGGCGCGCAGCAGGAGGAGTTGACGATTTCGGTATCGGATACGAGCGTGGCGGAGGGGGACAGCGGCAGGACGAATATGACGTTCACGATCACGCTCAGCGGCACGCCCAGCCACAAGGTCCAGGTCCGCGCGACGGCGCGGGGCGTGGCGATCAAGGCGAGGCGCCCGTCGCCGCCAACGGCGACGGGGCTGGCTGACCCCGGCCGTGACTTCATTCGGTTCACGGACCGGAACATCATGTTCGAGGCGGGCGCCACCGGCGACGGCCTCACGAAGACGGTGACGGTGAAAATCCTGGGCGATACGGTCGCCGAGGGTGACGAGACAGTCAGTCTGCGCGTAAACAACCTGCGGACCGATGACGATCGCGTGATGTTCGCCAACGGCAAGAAACGGATATTTGTCACCGGCACGATCAGGGACGATGACTCGGACTAGAGCGGCGCGGCCTTACGGCTCCAGTACGATCTTGCCGAAGTTGGCGTTCGCTTCCATGCGCGCCTGTGCGGCGGCGGCCTCGCGCAACGGGTAGGCGCTGTCGACCACGACCTTGATACGGCCCGTGGCGATGTGCGGCAATACGCTCTTCTCGAAGGCGCGCGTGGCCTGCGCTTTCTGTTCGAGGGGGCGCGCGCGAAGGGTCGTGCCGCGGACCTGCAGGCGCTTCTGGAGCAGCGGTCCGAGGCTGGCGGATTCGGCGACGGCGCCGCCCATGAGCCCGACCTCGACCATGCGCCCCTGCCGTGCGAGGGCGCGCAGGTTGCGCTCCCAGTAGGCGGCGCCGATGACATCGAGGACGACGTCCACGCCGACGCCATCGGTCGCTTCCAGCGCCGCTTCGGCGAAGTCGCGCTCGCGGTAGTTCACGCCTACGTCCAGGCCGAGTCGGTTGGCGCGTTCGAGTTTATCGGCGCTGCCTGCGGTGCCGATAACCTGCGCGGCGCCCATGACCTTCGCGATCTGGACCGCGGCCACGCCAACGCCGGAGCCGACGGCGTGGATGAGCGCGCGCTCGCCCGCCCGCAGATCGCACTGGCGCAGGGCGTCATGCGCGGTGATGAAGACCTCGGGGGTCGCGCCCGCCTCCCGCCAGCTGAGTGAGTCGGGAACGGGCACGGCGAGACGCTGGGGAACGCTCACCAGCTCGGCGTAACCGCCGCCGGGGAGCAGCCCCATGACGCGGTCGCCGGGCGCGAACCCTTCCACGCGCGCGCCCGCTTCCATGACCTCGCCCGCGAACTCCAGCCCGGGGATTTCGAACTCCGGCTTCGGGCCGGGCTGGGGGTAGCCGCCCATGCGCTGGAGGATGTCGGCGCGGTTGAGGGCGCAGGCGCGCACCGAGACGAGCAGGTCATCGGGGCCGGCGAGGGGATCGGGGACGTCGCGATAGACGAGGGCGCCGCCGCCGTCCGTCTTCTCGATGACGATCGCTTTCATGGGCGGACGCTAGCCCCCGTCCTCGTCTTCGTTCGGGGGCATGGCCATGCCGAGGGTGTTGAAGCCACCATCGACGTAGAGGATCTGGCCGCTGATGTTCGCGGCGGCGTCGCTGGCGAGGAAGGCGGCGGCGGCTCCGACGTCCTCGATGGAGATGTGGCGGCGGAGGGGGGTGACTTCGGGGAAGACCTTGAAGAGGCGGCGGAACTCGCCCACGCCGGCGGCGGAAAGGGTGCGCACGGGTCCGGCGCTGATGGCGTTGACGCGCACGCCCCGGGGGCCCACATCGGAGGCGAGGTAGCGCACGGCTGATTCGAGGGCGGCCTTGGCCACGCCCATCACGTTGTAGCTCGGCATCATCTTCTGGGAGCCGTGGTAGCTGAGGGTGACGACGCTGCCGCCGTCGGGCATGAGGGGCAGGGCGGCGCGGGTGAGGGCGACCAGCGAGTAGACGGAGAGTTCCTGGGCGAGCAGAAAGCCGTCGCGGCTGGTCTCGATGAAGGGACGGGCGAGGTCGTCGCGTTTGGCGCCCACGATGCCGTGCACGACGGCGTCGATGGCGCCGTAGCGCTGGGCCAGCTTGTCGAAGAGGGCCGCGATCTCGTCGTCGCTGGTGGCGTCGCAGGGCTCGACGAAGTCGCAGCCGATGCTCTCCGCGAGGGGACGGACGCGCTTCTCCATGGCGGGGCCGTAGGAGAGGGCGACGCGGGCGCCTGCGTCGTGCATGGCTTTCGCGATGCCCCACGAGATGGAGCGGTTGTTCGAGACGCCGCTGATGAGCGCGGTCTTGCCTTCCATGCTTGCGATGCCTGCCATGGCGCTCAAGCCTACGGCCTCGCGCGAACCAGCGGCAAACGGATTTCGCCCCTGAGCGGAGCGCGCCGTACGATAGCGTTGATGGAACTTCTGGACTTCGCCCTGCTGCTCGCCATCACGATCGACATCGATCCCGATATCGGCTCGATCTTCGGGCTGACGATCACATGGCACGGACTCTTTACGGCGATCGGCATCATCGGCGGGGTGAGCCTCGCCGTGTACCTCGCGAGGGTGGACGGCGTTCCCTCGGATGTGGGGCAGGAGCTCGCGCTGGTCTCGGTAGTGAGCGCGATTGTGGGGGCGCGGCTCTTCTTCGTGTTCGAACACTGGGACGACTTCGACGACAACCTGGCGGCGATTGTCACGGACATCACGGAGGGCGGCATCACCCTCTACGGGGGGCTGATCGGAGGGGTGCTGGGAGGGGTGATCTACGGCGCCTTCCATCGCTGGCCGATCGGGATCTGTCTGGACGCGGCCGCCCCCGGGATGATTCTGGGGCAGGGGCTGGGGCGCATCGGCGACCTGATCAACGGCGAGCACCTGGCCTCCGCCAGCGACCTGCCGTGGGCCTTCGTGTACACGCACCCGAACACGCTCGGGGAGGTGGGGAAGGCGGTGCATCCCGTGGCGGGCGGCTACGAGCTGCTGGGCGACTTCGTGATCCTCGCGATCCTGCTCTTTGTGGCGCGACGCTACCTGAAGGTACCGGGCTGGACGTTCTGCGCGTACGCCATCCTCTACTCGGTGATGCGCTTCGGGCTCTCGGAGCTGCGCATCGATGAACAGACGGTGGACGGCATTCCCGTGCCGCAGATCGTGGCGGCGGTCATCATCGGGCTGGGCGTCATTCTGGCGGGGGTGATCCGCCGCTTCCCGGGGCCGATCACGGACGCCTGGGAGGACCGCGTGTTCGGCGCGCCCGAAACCGACGCCGGGGACGAGTCCACGCCCTCGCCGGCATGAACGCGCCCGCGACCGTCACCCTCTATACACGCGCCGGTTGCCACCTCTGCGATGACGCGCACGCCCTCCTCGAGGCGCTCGGCGGGCGGCTGGGATTCGGGATCGAGTCCGTGGACGTCGATGGCGACGGGGAGTTGCGGGCGCGTTACGGCGAGGCTGTGCCCGTGGTGGCGGTCGGCGATGAGGAGATCGCGCGGCGCCGATTCAGACGCAGGCGCTGGAGGCGGCGCTGCGCGAACGCTACCGGTAGAGGCGCCGCCCGCGGATGTACTCCTCGACCGCCGCGGGCACGAGATAGCGGATGGGCTTCCCCTCGCGCACGCGCTGGCGCAGCAGGGTTGAGCTGAGCGGCAGGGGGGGCATGTCCACGACCGTGGGGGGCGCGTCCAGCCCGACCTGGGCGGCCAGCCACGCCTGTTCGTCGGGGTCCGCGTCCCTGGGGGCGACGGCCAGTCTGGCGAGGGCGGTTATCGCCTGCGGCTCGCGCCAGGCGGGCATGTCCGCGAGGGCGTCGCTTCCAAGGATGAGCGTGATGTCGCCCAGCCCTTGCTCGCGCAGCTGGCGCAGGGTGTCGACGGTGTAGGTGGGCCCGCGGCGCTCGATCTCGCGCGCATCCAGGCGGAAGGCGGGGTTTCCGCTGATCGCGAGCCGCGTCATGGCGAGGCGATGGGCGGGGGCGGTCACGCCGCTGTCGGCCTTGCGCCAGGGATCGCCGGCGGGGATGAAGTGGACGCGTTCCAGCCCGAGTTGGACGCGCGCGCACTCGGCCAGCGCCAGGTGCCCCAGATGAGGCGGGTCAAACGTCCCTCCGAGCAGTCCGACGGGCATGGTGGGAGTCTAGCCGACGGGCGATTAGCACTCTTGCCGTGAGAGTGCTAACATGGGTCAACAGGGTTCACAATGCCATTATCAGAGCGAAGGGCCAGAATCCTCTCGTTCATCGTCGAGGATTACGTGGAGAGCGCCCAGCCGGTGGGCTCCGCGGCGCTTGTCGCGCGCCACGATCTGGACCTTTCGAGCGCGACCGTGCGCAGCGAGATGGCGGCGCTCGAGGAGGAGGGGCTGATCACGCATCCGCACACCTCCGCCGGGCGCGTGCCCAGCAATCTGGGCTACCGCACCTACGTGGGTTCGCTCATGGGCGAACGGCGCCTTTCGAGCGAGGAGGAGTTGACGATTTTGCATCAGTTCCACCAGAGCGCGGTCAGCCTTCAGCGCTGGCTGGCGCTTTCCGCGAGCGTGCTGGCGAACTCGCTGCAGACGGCCGCGCTCGCGACGCAGCCGCACATGGTCGAGGTGCGCCTCAAGCAGCTCAGCTCGTGGAGCTGACGGAGGAGCGCGCGCTCCTAGTCGTCGTTATGAACGACGCGGCCGTGCTCCAGCACACGCTGCAGTTCGCCGAGACAATCGACCAGGACCGGCTCACGCGCATGGCGGGGCGCCTGAACCGGCAGCTTGAAGGGTTGACGGCGACGGAAATCGAGGAGCGTCCGCCGACGCCGACGGCGGACATCGAGCGGCAGGTGGTGGATCAGGTGGTGGCGCTCTTGCGCAGCGAGGAGGACGCCGCCAGCGAGACGCCCTTCGTGGAGGGCGTGCGCAAGCTGCTTCGCCAGCCCGAATACGAGGGCGACAGCGATCGCCTGCTGGACACCCTCGAGGCGGTGGAGACGTCGCACCTGCAGCGGGCCATCCCCGCGCGCGCGCTCGGAGACGACGGCGTCGCCATCGTGATCGGCGATGAGAATCCGAATGAACCTTACCGCGACATGAGCTTCGTGCTCGCGCGCTACGGGCCTGCGGGGGGCGCTGGCGGCCTGATTGGCCTGCTCGGACCCACGCGCCTCGACTATCCCGAGGCGGTCGCCCACGTGCGCTACGTCAGCGATGTGCTGACGGAGCTCATGCGCAGCTTTTACGGGGCCGCCGGCGAGGAGCCCCGCCCGGAGGAGGACGAATGAACGACGACGACGCGCCCAGGTTTGTTGACCGGCGCGCGTCCGCGCGCATGAACGAAGAGCGCGACGAGGAGTCGGCCGCGCCCGGGGAGGCGGCGTCCGACGGCGACCTCGCGGAGCGGCTGGAGGCGGCGCAGGCCGCCGCCGAACGCTTCGAGGCGAACTGGAAGCGCGCGGCGGCGGACTTCGCCAACTTCAAGCGGCGCACGGAGCAGGAACGCTCCGAACAGGCGCGCCTCGCGAGCGCCGCGCTCGTGATTAACCTGCTGCCAATCCAGGACGATTTCGGGCGCGCGGTGGAGACGCTCGACGGCACGCTCGCGGGCCTGAACTGGGTGCAGGGCGTGCTCGCCATCGAGCGAAAGCTGGCCGCCCTGCTGGAGAGCATGGGGGTAACGGAGACGCCCGCCGAGGGCGAGGCCTTCGACCCCATGCAGCACGAGGCCGTGGGGCGCGCGCCCGGCCCCGAGAACGTCTGTCTGCACGTTGTGCAGAAGGGCTACGCCCTCAACGGCGCCGTCATCCGTCCAGCGATGGTGATCGTGGGCGAGGGCGGCAAGGCGGACCCAACGGACATGACAGGAAGCGAACACGAGGGCGGCTAACCGCCCCCAAACGACATCACCGCAAGGAGCGAACGAACAATGCCGAAAGTACTGGGAATCGACCTGGGGACCACGAACAGCGCCATGGCCGTGATGGAGGCGGGCGAGCCGACGGTGGTCCCGAACGCGGAGGGCACGCGCACGACCCCGTCGGTCGTGGCCCTGACCAAGTCCGGCGAGCGGCTCGTGGGGCAAGTGGCCAAGCGCCAGGCCATCACCAATCCCGAGAACACCGTCTACAGCATCAAGCGCTTCATGGGCCGCAAATACAGCGACGCGGAAGTGCAGCGGGGGGCGAGTTCCATGCCCTACCGCATCAGCGCCGCCAGCAACGGCGATGTGCGCGTGACGATGGGCGAAGGGGACCACAGCCCGCCCGAGGTGAGCGCCATGATCCTGCAGAAGCTGAAGGCTGACGCGGAGGCCTACCTGGGGGAGACGGTGGCGGAAGCGGTCATCACCGTGCCCGCCTACTTCAACGACGCGCAGCGCCAGGCGACCAAGGACGCGGGGCGCATCGCGGGGCTGAACGTGCTCCGCATCATCAACGAGCCCACCGCCGCTTCCCTCGCCTACGGGCTGGAGAAGAAGGAGGACGAGGTCATCGCGGTGTATGACCTCGGGGGAGGCACGTTCGACATCTCCATCCTCGAAATCGGGGACGGCACCTTCCAGGTGCTGAGCACAAACGGCAACACCCACCTTGGCGGCGATGACTTCGACGATCGCATCATTGAATGGCTCGTGGACGAGTTCCGCCAGGCGGAGGGCATCGACCTGCGCCAGGACCGGCAGGCCCTGCAGCGGCTGAAGGCGGAGGCGGAGAAAGCCAAGATCGAGCTCTCCAGCGCGCAGCAGTCGGAGATCAACCTGCCCTTCATCACGGCTGACGCGAGCGGTCCCAAGCACCTCAACCTGACCCTTGGCCGGGCGAAGCTGGAGCAGCTCGTGGGGGACTTGCTGCAGGGCACGCTTGAGCCCGTGAAGAAGGCGCTGGACGACGCCGGCAAGGCCGCCGCCGATGTCGATGAGATCGTGCTGGTCGGCGGCCAGACGCGCATGCCCGCGGTTCAGCAGCTGGTGGGCGAGTTCTTCGGGAAGGAGCCCCACAAGGGCGTCAACCCCGATGAGGTGGTCGCCATCGGCGCGGCCATCCAGGCGGGCGTGCTCATGGGCGACGTGCAGGACGTGCTGCTGCTCGACGTCACGCCGCTCACGCTCGGCATCGAGACGCTGGGCGGGGTGATGACGACGATCATCCCGCGCAACACGACGATTCCGACGGCGAAGAGCCAGGTGTTCAGCACCGCCGCGGATAACCAGCCAAGCGTCGAGATCCACGTTCTCCAGGGTGAGCGCCCGATGGCGCCGGACAACAAGTCACTGGGGAAGTTCACGCTGGACGGCATTCTCCCCGCCCCGCGCGGCGTGCCCCAGATCGAGGTCACCTTCGATATCGACGCCAACGGCATCGTGAACGTGGCGGCCGTGGACAAGGGCACCAACCGCGAGCAGAAGATCACGATCCAGGCGTCCAGCGGGCTGACGGAAGACGAGATCAGCCAGATGCAGCGCGACGCTGAGGCGCACGCCGATGAGGACCGCCAGCGCCGCGAATTGATCGAACTGCGCAACCTCGCGGACAGCGCCGCCTACCAGGCGGAGAAGACGCTTGCGGACAACGCCGAGGCGATCGATGAGGCGCTCAAGGCGGACGTCGAGGAGAAGGTCAAGGCGCTGCGCGAGGCGCTCGAGAGCGAGGGGGAGGACAACGCCACGAAGGAGCGCCTCCAGACCGCTCTCGACGCCCTCACGGAGGCGCTCCAGAAGGTCGGCGAAGCCGTTTATGGCCAGCAGCAGGGCGGCGGCCCGGGGCCGGACGGCGGGGCCGCTCCCGGGGCCGGCGGGGCCGCCGAAGAGGGGACCGTCGAAGGCGAGTTCCGCGAGGTCTAGCGGGGGGCTATCCTCGCCGCATGGCCATTCCCGAAGCGATACTGCGCGAGCTGGCGGGGGTCGGGCGCGACCTCTACCAGCTCGGCATGGTGAGCAGCCGCGGGGGCAACCTCAGCCGTCGCGATGGCCACGCGCTGTGGATCACGGGCGCGGGCGCCGCCCTCGGGCATCTGAAGGCGCTGGACATCAGCCGCGCCTTCCCCGACGGGCGTCACGACGCGCCGCCCCCTTCCAGCGACACCATCCTGCACTGGACGATCTACGCCACCACGGGGGCGGACGCGATCGCGCACGCCCATCCCCGCCACGCCATCGCGCTCTCGTATGACCGGGAGGTCTTCGAGCCGGAGGACCTTGAGGGGCAGCTGCACATCCCCTCCGTACCCGTAATCGAGGCCGGGCCGACGCAGGAGGAGCGGATCGCGGGCGCCCTGCGCGATTCGCGGGTGGCGCTGCTTCGCGGCCACGGGGCCTACGCCCGCGGGGGCTCGCTCTGGGACGCGCTGCACTGGCTCACCGCCCTCGAGGAGAGCGCGCACATCGCCTTGCTCCGGCAGGGCGCCCGCCCTGACTAGTCCGTGGCGTACAGCTTCGTCACCGTCACCGCTTCCACGGGGCAGCGCACGACGCACAGATCGCAGAGGATGCACTCATCGACGTTGGCGTCGATGACGATGGCGGGGCGATCGCCGCGATCGCGTTCGAGGATGTCGACGGGGCAGCTCTGCACGCATTCGCGACAGGCTGGCTCGGAGGCGCAAGCCGCCTCGTCGATGCTGACTGCGATGAAGAACGCCACTGGCTGAACCTACCGTATCTGCTACGATCGTCGCTCGTGATTATCGACGCCCATACGCACCTCTTTCCACCCTCGCAGGCCGAGGGTCGCGCGGCTATGGCGCGCCGCGACCCGGGCTTCGCCGAGATCTACGGCGATGGTCGCGCGGCCATGGCGGACGCGCCCGCGCTGCTCGCGGCGCTGGGCGAGGACGGCGTGGACGCGGCGGTGGCGCTCGGCTTCGCCTTCGCGGGCGAGCGCGAGATCGCGGAGCAGAACGAGTACCTGCTCGCGGTCGCCAGCGAGACTCCCAACGCCATCACGCCCTTCGCCACCATCAACCCCGCCCTTGACGGCTGGGAGCGGGAGGCGCGGCGGGCTCTCGCGAGGGGCGCTCGCGGCTTCGGGGAACTGCGTCCAGGGACGCAGGGCTGGGATCCGCTGGGAGCGGAGGGGCGGCGCCTGAGCAGCCTCGCGGGCGAGGCGGGGGCGGCCCTCCTCTGGCACAGCAGCGAGCCCGCCGGCCACGGCTACGCGGGGAAGGAAGGCGGGCTCTCGCCAGCCGAACTGATCGCGGCGGCCATGGCCGCGCCCGCGGTCACGATGGTGGGGGCGCACCTCGGCGCGGGCGCTTCCTTCTACCTCTCCATGCCCGAGGTCCGCGAGGGCGCGCCCAACCTTCTCTTCGACACCGCCGCCGCAAGTCTCCTGTACGAAGCCGGCGCCGTCGCGCGGCTGGTCGAAGCGGTGGGGGCGGAGCGCGTCCTGTTCGGTTCGGACTTTCCCCTGCGCCGCCCGGGAGCTGAGCTGCGGCGTGCGCTCGCCGGCCTCGAACCCGCCGCCAGCGAACGCGTCGGCGGCGAGAACGCTCATGAGCGGTTGTGCTGACATGACGGAACCACACGAGAAGAGCCATCGTCTGTTCGTCGCCTGCGAGTTGCCCGAGGATGTGCGCGGCGCCGTGGGCAAGCTTGTTGCGGACCTGCAGCGACAGAGCGATGGCGCGGTGCGCTGGGTCAACCCCGCGAGCCTGCATATCACGCTGAAGTTCCTGGGCGAGGTTCCCGAGCGCCAGGCGCCGGCGGTGAAGGTCGCGTTGCAGGAAGCGGTGGTGCGGCACTCAGCGTTCTTCCTGGAGCTGGCGAACATCGGGACGTTCGGGGGGCGCGAGGGGTTGCGCGTCATGTGGGCGGCCGTCGCGGGCGACGTGCTGCGGCTGGAGGCGCTCGCGCGCGACGTCAACCGCGCGCTGTCGGTCGTGGGCTTCGAGCCGGAAACGCGTCCCTTCCGCCCGCATCTGACTCTGGGGCGCGTGCGCAACGAGGTCTCGACCCGTCAGCGCGCCGAGATCGAAGTCGCCGTCGGCAAGATCAAGATTCCCGAGTGTGAGTGGCGCACGACCGAGATTTCACTCATCCGCAGCCGCCTGCAACCGGGCGGCGCGCGGCACGACACCATCGCGACGTTCCCCTTGCGCGCCCCGCTTCCGCAAAGCTGAGCGGCGCGGCGGCGGGCTTCGCGGGAGCGGCGAGATGCGTAGGATTCTCGCGGAGAAAGGAAGAACCGATGGCGGCAGACGCGCATCCGGAGCCCAGCGAGGAGGAGGTTCGCTCCTGGTTCGAGACGTGCAGTAACTGGGGGCGGTGGGGGCCGGACGACAGCGCGGGCGCGATTAACCTGATTACGCCCGGGAAGCGTCGGGAGGCGGCGGCGCTGGTGCGGAGCGGTCGCTCGGTCTCGTGTTCCTACCCACTGAACACGGAGGGCGGCCCCGGCAACCGCAATCCCGCGCAGCACTTCATGCGTATCGGGCCGACCGCTTCGGCTGATTACATCGGGCTTGTGTTCCACGGCTACGCGACCACGCATGTGGACGCCCTCTGCCACATTTTCTGGGAAGGGAAGATGTGGAACGGGAAGGATGCCGCCGCGGAGGTGACCTCCGCAGGCGCGCGCAGCGGGGCCGTGGCCGCCTGGAAGGACGGCGTCATCACGCGCGGGGTGCTGCTGGATATTCCGCGCCTGCGCGGAACGGACTACGTGACGACGGACGCGCCCACGCGCGGCTGGGAGCTGAAGGCGGCGGCGGAAGCGGAGGGGGTTGAGTTGCGCGCCGGCGACGCGGTGCTGGTGCGGGGGGCGCGGCCCGCCTTCCTCGCGGATCATCCCGAGGCGGCGCCCGGCGTCCCGCCCACGCCCGGCCTGCACGTCGATTGCATACCCGTGCTCAAGGAGGCGGACGCGGCCTTGCTGGGGTGGGACATGCTCGACGCGCGGCCGCACGCCTACCCGCTCTTCGCGGAGGCGCCGGGCGGTCCCGTCCACGTCTTCGCGATCGTCTATATGGGGCTGCCGCTGCTCGACAACGCCTGGCTTGATCCGCTCGCGGACGCCTGCGCGGAGGAAGGCCGCTGGGAGTTTCTGCTCTCCATCGCGCCGCTCCATGTGCGCGGCGGGACGGGCTCGCCGGTGAACCCCATCGCCGTCTTCTGACGGCTTCCCGCCACCAGCTGAACGCCAACCCAACGGAGGATCGTCTTTCATGACCAACGACAACGCCGCCGAGTTCCAGCCCGACCGCGCGATGGTGGTCGTCGCCCACCCCGACGACGCCGAGTTCATGGTGGCGGGGACGGTGGCGAAGTGGGCGGCGCGAGGGTCCGAGGTGACCTACGCCGTCATCACGAATGGCAACAAGGGCAGCGAGGATCCGGAGATGACGCCCGCTCGCCTCGCCGAGATCCGCGAGGCCGAACAGCGCGCCGCGGGGCGCATTCTGGGCGTCAAGCACTTCGAGTTTCTCGGCTACGAGGATGGCTATCTCGTGCACACGCTGGACTTGCGCCGCGACATCACGCGGCTCATCCGCAAGTACCGCCCGGACGTCGTCGTCACCTTTGACCCGACGGCGCGCTTCATGTTCGACGCGTACGCGAACCACCCCGACCATCGCGCCGCCGGGGACGCGACTGTGGACGCCATCTTCCCCAGCGCGCGCGACCGCCTGACTTTCCCCGAACTGCTGACGGACGGTCTGGAGCCGCACAAGGTGAAGCAGCTCTGGATGGGCGCGGGCGCGGGCGGGAACGCGAATGTGTGGGTTGATATCAGCGAGACGATCGAACTGAAGAAGAAGGCGCTCGCCGCGCACCCGAGCCAGCTCAGCGAGGAGGTGGCGGAGTTTTCCGCGGAGATGGCGCGCAGCCAGGCGGCAGACCAGGACTATGAGTACGCGGAGGCCTTCCGCCGCATCATCTTTGACCAGCCTCGCGAGGCGCGGCTGACGCGGGGGCGGGAGCGGTAGGACCAGGGGCGGGCGGGTTTATTCCTGGAGGGCCGCGCGGCGCGTTTCGGGCAGGCGCAGGAGGTGGTTTCCGCCGTCCACGGGGATGACCTGCCCGGTGATGTCGCTGAACAGGTCGCTGGCCACGGCGAGCGTCACATCGGCGCAGTCATCGACGGTGGTGATGCGCCCCAGGGGGGTCTGTTCGATGAAGCCGGCGGCGACGGGGTTGTCATCGGGGATCTCGACGCGCGCTTCATCGATGGGCGTGCCGCCGCCGTAGTTGTTCATGGCGGTGGGGACGAAGGTGGGCGCCACGGCGTTGACGCGCACGCCATCGGGGCCGAACTCGCGGGCCGCGATCTTGGTCGCGAAGTTGATCGCGGCCTTGGCGGCGGAGTAGGGGGTGAGGCGCGTGGGGATCGATATCGCGGTGGTGGAGGTGATGTTGATAAGTGAGCCGCCTCCGCTGGCGGCGAGAGTGTTGCCGAAGTGCTTCATGAAGTAGATGAAGCCGAAGTACTGGATATCGGCCACGGCGTGAAGGTCTTCGGGGGTGATGTCCTTGATCAGGGCGCCGCGCACGACGCCGGCGGAGTTCACGGCGACGTCGAGGCGGCCCCACTTCTCCATTGCGGTATCGGCGAGCGCCTTCAGGTCATCATGGTCGCGGCCATCGCAGCGCACGGCGGTACCGCCGATCTGGTCCGCCAGCTTCTTCAGGTTCTCGACGCGGCGCGCGGCGACGATGACGTCCGCCCCATGCTCGGCGAAGCGCTCGCTGATCGCCCAGCCGATTCCGCTCGAGGCGCCCAGCACGACCGCTTTCCTGCCTTCGAGGAGCTTCATCCGTCACTCTCCACATTCGCCCCGCCAGGAGGGCTATACTCTCGGGCAGGATACGCGAAGGCGGCGAACCGGTGGCTGTGGATGCGCGCCCGCGCCGCCCGCGCGAAGGAGAAGGCGATGCCGAGAGTCAAGGAAGCCGGCGGAATGACGGGGTTTGGCGGCGTGTACGGGCGCCGTCCGGACCTCTTCAAGGGGTTCATGTTCAACTACGGGGTGCTGTGGTCGCACAGCACGCTTGATCCGCTCCTGAAGGAGCTGATCCGGCTCTATTCCTCCAATACCAACGGTTGCCGCTACTGAATCCCCGCCCGTACTGCTGCGGCGCAGCAGGAAGGCATGACCGAGGAGATGATTCAGCAGGCGCTGGATTTCCGAAACTCCGACCTCCCCGAGCGCACGAAGATCGCCCTTGAGCTGGCCGAGGACTTCATCCTCAACCACGCGAACAACGTGGATGACGCGTTCATGGACCGCCTCAAGGAGCACTTCAGCGAGGACCAGATCGTCGAGTTGACGATTGGCATCGGCATCTGGGACTCCGTGCACAAGTTCAACAATGTGTTCGACGTTCCCCCGCCCGTGGAGGACGGCCTGTTCGTGCTCGAACAGCTGGCGGACGTGCCCGAGGAGATGCGCCACCTCGTGACGCACCTCGACGGCGACGGCAATCCCATGGATCGCTGGCAGCCGGACGCGGCGGAAGCCGCGGGGGGCGCCTCCTAGGCGTCTCCGTTCCGGCGTCGGGGAACCGCCGAGGGTCGCGGGCGAAGCCGCGCGACCCTCGGGCGGCGGGCGGCGACGTGCCCGTCAGCGACGGCGTTTCTGCCAGACCGCGACGATAACGCCGACGAGCAGACCCGCTCCGAATGTGAGCAGCAGATACTCCACGTTCTGATCCCCTCTAGGCCGGCGCGCCGGGCTCGCGGCCCACGAAGCGCTTGGGCAGGCGCACGGTCATGGCCGCGCCCCGGCCTGACTCGTTGCGGGCGGCGACGGTGCCGCCGTGCGCCTGCACGAGGTGCTTCACGATGGCGAGTCCCAGCCCCGCGCCGCTGTCCGCGCGCGAGTGCTCGGCCTTGTAGAAGCGCTCGAACACGCGATCGATGTCCTGGGCGGCGATGCCTGGGCCATCGTCGCACACCTCGACGGCCACGAGCGCGTCCTCATCGCGCACAGCCACGGTGATGGCGCTGCCCTCGGGGCTGAACTTGAGGGCGTTGTCGAGCAGGTTGGTGACGATGCGGACGGTGGCGGCGCGGTCGGCCTCGACGTCGGGGGAGTCCCCCGAGGGTCCGTCGATGCGGACGTTGCAGGCTTCGAGCCTGGGGGCGAGCCCCGCCTGCGCTTCGGCCACGGCGGAGCGCAGGTCCACCCGCTCCGGTTCGAGGTGGATGGCCCCGGACTCGATGCGGGAGAGGTCCAGCAGTTCATTGGTGAGCAGGGCCATGCGTTCGACCTGATTGCGGATGCGGCTGAGGAAGGCGGCCTGCTCGTCCGCTTCGAGGTCGCCCAGTTCGAGCGTTTCCACGAGGGCGCCGATGGAGGCGATGGGCGTGCGCAGTTCGTGCGAGACGTTGCTGATGAAGTCGCGGCGCACGTGGTCGACGCGCTGGACAAGGGAGAGGTCGACAAGGATGAGCAGCGCGGCCCAGCTGCCGCCTTCGGTTACAGGCACGGCGAGGGCGCGCAGGGGGAGGCGCTCGCGACCAAAGGGGACCACCTTCGGCGGGGGCGTTCCCGTTCCCGCCAGGGCCTGACGCACGAGGTCGTCCAGTTCGTAGTCGCGCACGCTCTCGATCAGGGTGCGCCCGACGACTTCGCGTTCATCCATGCCGAGGAGGTCGAGGGCGGCGGGATTGGCGTACTGGACGTTGGTTTCGGGGTCGAGGGCCATGATGCCGTCAGCGGCGGCGGCGAGGGCGGCTTCCAGGCGCGCGCGCTCGGCGGCGATGGCGCGCGAGGACTCCTCGATCGCTTCCGCCATCACGTTGAACTCATGGGTCAGCCGGGCGGTGGGGCCGGTGGTGCGGATGGCGCGCGCGGAGAGGCTGTCGCCGCGCAGGGCGCGCGCCGCCTCCGCCGTCTCACGCACGGAGAGGGCGACAGGACGCAGGAAGAGGAAGGCGGCGCCGAAGCCGGCGGCGCCCATGACGAGCGTCGCCGCCGTGATCCAGAGGGGATCGTCCGTGGCGGCGGCGACGCTGGCGCCGGCCACGGCTGCGAGGAGGGCCGCGATCCCGCTGATGAGGGCGGCCCGCCCGGCAAGGCCTCTCACGGCCTTGTCCTATCCTTCGAAGAGATACCCGCTGCCGCGCACGGTGCGGATGCGTTGGGGATTGGCCGCGTCCAGTTCAATCTTCTGGCGCAGCCAGCGCATGTGTACATCCACCGTTCGCGCGTCACCGTTGAAGTCGTGCTCCCAGACCGACTCGAGGATGTGCTCGCGTGAGAGCACCTGGCCGGGATGTCGCAACAAGAATAGCAGGAGCTCAAACTCTCGCGGCTTCATGCGCAGCAGTTCGCCACCCCGCCGCGCCTCGCGGCGTACGGGGTTGATTTCGAGATCGCCCGAACGGACGGTTTCTTCCTCGGGCGCTTCCACACGGCGGCCGGGGGCGCGCCGCAGGAGCGCGCGCACCCGCGCGAGCAGTTCGCGCATGCCGAAGGGCTTGGAGAGGTAATCATCGGCGCCGGTATCGAGGCCGGCCACACGATCGCCTTCCCCGCCAAGGGCCGTGACCATGATGATCGGAACCTGCGTGTCACGGCGCAGGGAGCGGCAGATTCGCATGCCATCGACGCCCGGGAGCATCAGGTCGAGGACGATGACGTCGGGCTCGCGTTCGCGCGCGAGGCGGAGGCCGTCATCGCCGCGGGCGGCGGTAATGACCTGGTAGCCCTCGCGGCGGAGGTGGTGCGCCATCGTCAGGAGGAGCGCTTCCTCGTCCTCCACGACCAGCACGGTTGCGCTCGTGGCAGACACCGCCGTCATTCGTACTCCAGACTGTCGCGGTTCTGTGTGAACAGCACTTGAACGACCGGCTCCTCCCGATCCTCCTGATCGTCGCACACGCTAGCGGGAGGCGCTGGCCCGCTGTTGTGCGTGCGCCACGAGCGCCTCCGCCTGCGCGAGGGGATCGGGGATGCCGGCCTCGGGCGGGCTGATGGCGCGCACGATGGCGAGGTGCTCGATGGCGCGCACGACCACCCAGCGCCACATCAACGCCATGTCGACGGGGGCCGCGCGGCGGTAGGCGCGCAGGTAGAGCGAGAGGGCGATGGGGCGAAAGAAGCGCGTGATAAGGCGGAGGGCGGGGCTTGGGTCGAGGGGTTCGCCCAGCCAGAGCAGGGCGACCGAGCGGGCCACGTCGGCCTCGGGCGGGCCAGCGGCGCAGAACCCCCAATCGATGACCACGCGGCGGCCGTTCGGTTCCCGGAGGATGTTCCCGGGGTGGAAGTCGTTGTGGCAGAAGCGGGCGCCGCCATCGAGTTCCGCCAGCGTCTCCCGCGCGAGGGCGGCGAGCTGCGGGGGGACCTCCACATTTTCGATCCACTCCCGCACGCGCTCATGGACGGTCGCGAGGCCGTCGGGGGCGGGGAGGGCGTTCAGGCGGGCGTGCATCCTGCCGGTGGCGCGGGCCTCGCGGGGCATGAGCAGGGGGTTGCGCCCGATCAGGTCAAGCAGGTTCTCCCCGTTGATGCGCTCCATGACGGTCCCCTCTCGACCGGCAAGGCTGACGGCCTCGCCGAGGCGGGGCGCGGGGATGCCGCCCGCCAGCGCGGCGGGGATGGCGAGGCGCTCGGGTTCGCTGTTGCGCTCGCGGCCTTCGCGGAAGAGACGGAGGGCGAGTCCGTCCTCCCACGCGAAGATCTCCGCCTCGTAGCCCTCACCCAGCTTTTCGAGGCGCTCCACGTCGATGGGGGAATGGCCGCCTTCGCCGCCGTCGGTCATGGCGCGCGCTCGCTGTCCGCGAGGAGCGACGCGGCGCCGCCCATGCGTCGCGCGATGCGGGCCGCCTCCTCCTTGTCCCCGGGGGCCAGTTCGCCATCGAGGACGAGCGTGCTGAGGCGTTCCTTGACGCGCGCGATCCAGGGTCCGGGCTCGCGTCCGAGCAGCGCCATCAACTCACGGCCGTCGAGGGGGCTTTCGGCGCGGAGCATGGCCGCTTCTTCCGCTTCCACGCGCTCGCAGGCGGCTTCGAGGCGGTCGTGGTAATCGTTGTCGTCGTAGGTGTGGCTGGCGTTGTCGGCGCGCTTCAGGGCGAGCAGGTCGCGCCAGTGTCCGTCGAGGCGCCGCATGAAGCGCCGCACGAGGCGGCCATCGTCGGGATCGGGGCGGTCCATGTGGCGGCGCACGAGGAGCGTCAGCAGGGCGCCTTCGCGCTTTCCCAGCCGCAGCCGCGCGGTGAGCGCCTCCGCCATCTCCGCGCCGACGATCTCGTGGCGGTAGAAGCCCCACTCACCGTTCTTCTTCACGTGGCGCACAGCGGGCTTGCCGAGGTCGTGGAGGAGGGCGGCCCAGCGGCGCAGCGAGAGGCTTTCCGCGTCCGTGGCGATGGCTTCGACCGTGGCGACCGTGTGCCCCCAGACATCGAACTGGTGGAAGCGGTTCTGTTCGCAGCCGGGCATGGTCGCGAGCTCGGGGAGGACGTGGGCGAGGGCGCCGGTTTCGCGCAGCGCCTGCAGCCCCTTCGCGGGGCGGCGACCCCGCAGCAGGCGTTCGAGCTCGGAGGTCACGCGCTCCTGCGAGAGCGTTTCCAGGAGCGCGACGGAGGCGGCCATGGCGGCTTCCGTGGGCGTAGCGATGGCGAAGTCGAGCTGACTGACGAAGCGCACGCCGCGGAGGATGCGCAGGGGGTCCTCGGCGAAGCGTGTGCGGGGATCGCCGGGCGTTCGCAGGAGGCCGCGCTCGATATCGCCGCGTCCGTCGAAGGGATCGCGCAGTTCGCCCGTTTTCGTGTGGCGCGCGATGGCGTTCACGGTGAAGTCGCGCCGCGCGAGGTCTTCCTCGATCGAGCGCCCGAAGGTCACGTCGGGCCAGCGGCTGCCGGCGGTGTACTGATCGCCGCGGAAGGTCGTGATCTCGGCCCAGCCATCATCGAGCAGCGCGCCCGTCGTGCCGAAGCGCCGCCCGATGGCGGTGACGGTGGCGCCCAGTTCGCGGGCGATGCGTTCGCACGCTTCGGGGGCGGCGTCGGTGGCGAAATCGGCGTCGCCCCACTCGACGGGGGGGAGGCCGCGCAGTTCATCGCGCACGCGTCCGCCCGCCAGCCAGAGCTCGTGGCCAGCGCGGGCGAAGGCCTCGATCAGCGCCTCTTGCGTGGGAGCCATGCTGCGATTGTAGAGGGGCGGGCGCGGGGCGCGTCTTGCCGCGCGCTAGGGGAGCGCGACTTCGGCGCGGTCTTCCACGACGAGGGTGTAGTACATGCCGCCCTCGTAATGTCCTGCGATGTCGCAGTAGAGGACGTAGCGGCCGGGGGGCAGGGCGAACGTGCGGCCGCCCTCGCCGCCGGGCAGGACCGTCTCCACCGTTCCGACCAGTTCGCCCGCCGTCTGCGGGTCGACGCGCCCGTGCGCCGTGGGCAGGGCCGCGCCTTCACGGTCGGTGCGGACGACGGCGAAGTTGTGGCGTACGCCGTCGGCGTTGGAGAGTTCGAAGCGCAGGTCACCGCTCGCCACCGCTGGCAGTTCCCCGCCCTGTGAGGAGCCCAGCCGCCAGGCGCCAAGGACCTGGACGTTGCCCTGGGCGTCGACGACGCGCAGGTCGCCGTGGGAATGGGAGTGCGCGTGGAAGCCCACGACCGCCACCGCGGCGATGACGGCCAGCGCCAGCCCTCCGACGACGGCCAGCCTGCGAGGGATACGCACACGCATGGGATCCATGGTAGCGGAGGGGTGGCGCTCCCGCTTGCGGTAGGCTTACGAGCCGAGGAGTGTTCCCTCCAGCGGGAGGAGAGGACTCACCCCGCGCATCCCTGCCTTGCTCATGCGAGCGACGAATTCATCAAATTCGGGCGCGTCGGCGAGGTATACCTCATCAATGCCAGGAATATTACCGTTTTCTATATCTCTCTTGCGGCTAGCAGCTTCCTGCCAATTGAGTGTGATGAGGTATGATTCGGCCTTGGGGTAATCGACTTTACGTATGTGTCCCCTAAGATTATATTGCTTCCACCGTTCACGTAAGCTAGTCATACAGGATACAATGATAAGGAATCCTTCTTCGGTCCAAGAGGCCAAGTCGTATTGATCGTTTTTTGGATCGTAGTAGAAGGAAGATCTACTGAATTGAACAAGGCATTCACATACTATCCACTCGAACATCGTTCCATTATTTCTGTTATTCTGATTCGCGCTTGATTTATATACACTCCAAAATTCCTTAACTACCTGATGTGGGTTTTCTCGCAGTGGAACTGTGGCAAGGATTTGGCGATAGTTTTCTACCACCATTCCTGTCGTGACGTTCGAAATTTTGGACTCCATCAGGTTTTCTCCTCATTTCTCCGCAAAATGCGGTCTTCGAACATGGTTTTGTACTTTTCGCAGGAGTCATTCAGGAGGTAGTCGTACCCCAACTCCGAAGCGGCGACGCCGATGGTTCCGCTCCCCGCAAACGGATCGAGGACGACGCCATCGACTGTCTTCACGAGGCGCCTCGCGAGCTCCAGCGGGAACGGCGCCGGGTGCGGATTGCCCGTCTCGAAGGGGATGCGCCAGACATCCCCCCACTTGCGCATCTCGCCGAGGTGCTTCTGCGGCAGCTTCCAGCCGTCGCCCGCGATGACGTAGATCAGTTCATAGATGGGCGGGAAGATCGTGGGGCGCTTTCCGCCCTGGTTATTGCTGGATCCGCGGTTCCAGATGATGGTCTGGCGGACGGGGAAATCAGCGATGATGTCCTGGCGGCGGTCTTCACGTTTCTTGAAAATCCGTCGCCCGATGTTGTAGAGCACGACACCGTTTTCGCCGACGAGGCGGACGGCTTCCTTAAGGAATTCCCGCTGCCAGCGAACGTATTCATCCTCGGGCATGTCGTCGTCGTAGCCGATGTAGTTATTGGCCATGAGCTGGCTGTTGGGCCAGTTCGACTTGCGGCCGCCGCGATTGCGGAAGGACTTGTTGTAGGGCGGGGAGGTGGCGACGCCGTCGATGAGTCCGTCCGGCAGCGAGCGCATGAAGTCGATGGCGTCGCCGACGTGGTAGCTGTTCGGTTCTATGTCAACCCGAACCGACCATTCGCCAAGCTTGAGTTCGGGTTGCGCGCGCCCGTTGCTGGAACTCGTCGCCGTCATCGCGCGCCTGCCTGCGCCGTCGCCAGCTCATCGCCGAAAAGCGCGGGAAGCGACATCTGGCTCCCCGCTGCGTGGATGCGGGTCGCCGCCATGGCGACGTAGTCCGCTGACTTTTCGATGCCGACCCACTCAACGCCCAGACGCTCGGCGGCGATGGCGGTCGTGCCCGAACCCATGAAGGGATCGAGGACGGGGCCCGCGCCCATCGCCTCGATGCAGCGCAACGGGATCTCGACGGGGAAGGGCGCAGGGTGATCCGTGCGACTCTGCTGTGAGACGCTCCAGACATCGCCGAGGGCGCGGCCCTGGCTCGTCAGGCGCGTCTCGCGGCTTTTGGCGATGAAGTAGATGACTTCGTAGGTGGGGAGGAAGTAGCCGGGGTTGTGGTTGAAGCCGCCTGCGCGCTGCCAGATGATGATCTGGCGGACGGGACAGTCGCGCGTGATGGCGTCCGCGAGGCGTTGCCAGAGGCCGCCCTGTACACGCCATTTGTGGTTGTAGAAGATGGCGCCGTCGGGGGTGAGCAGGTCCAGCATCGCGGCGAGGCACTGGCGCTGCCAGTCGATGTAGGCCTCGTGGGGCATGGCGTCGTCATGGCCGTCGTAGCCCGCCTGCAGGGAGGCGTTGGGCCATTTGCCGCCGCGACCGTCCTTGAGGCCGTTACCGGTGCTGTTCTTGATGTTGTAGGGGGGAGAGGTGACGACCAGCCGAATCGATTCGGCTGGCAGTTCGCGCATGAGCGCGAGGCAATCTCCGTGGTAGAGGTCGCCGTGTGGGAAGGAGGCGGCGGGCCGCGCGCTACTTAATGTTGCGGGGTTGCGGGGTTGCGGGGTTGCGGGGTTGCGGGGTTGCGGGGTTGCCCGAACTCACCTTACGTGATTCCCCTCCTTCGGAGAAGACCGGCTCCCGTCCCCGCGCCATGTCCGCAGCCTACCCTGACTCGCTCCCGCCGGGAATACGCCCGCCCCGCCCGCGGAGGGCGTATCCTTCGCGCCATGAAGTTCGGCGTGGTCCTGCCCATGATCGGCTCGCTCGCGAGCACGGAGGCGATCGACGCGGTCTGCGACAAGGCGGAGGCGGTGGGGCTGGACTCGATCTGGGTGATCGACCACATCCTTCTTCCCTACAGCATCGGCGCGAAGTACCCGTACAACCTCACGGGGGAGTGGGCGGCGGGGCAGGGGCCGTGGTGGGACGCCTTCTCCGTCATGACCTACGCGGCGGCGCGCACCAGCAGGGTCGAGCTCGGCAGCTGCGTCATCATCCTGCCGTACCGCCACCCCGTTCACACGGCCAAGATCGTGGCCACGATCGACCAGCTCTCGCGCGGTCGCGTGCAGTTCGGCGTGGGCGTGGGCTGGATGAAGGATGAGTTCGAGAACCTGCAGCTCGATTCATTCCATCATCGCGGGGCGCTGGTGAACGAGCAGATCGAGGTGTTCAGGGAGGTCTGGGCGAACGATCCCGCTTCCTTCGAGGGGGAGTACTACCGCTTCGGGGAGGTAAGCGTCACGCCGCAGCCGTACCAGGATCCGCACCCGCCCATCCTCATCGGCGGGAACAGCGAGGCGGCGCTCGAACGCACGGCCGCGCTCGGCGATGGCTGGCTCGGGATCAACCTGCGACCGCACCAGCTGGCGGAGCATCGCGCGCGGCTGCTCCAGCGCTGTGAGGCGCACGGACGGGACGGGGAGGCGCTGTCGGCGGCCATGCTCCACGGCGTCACGCTCACGGACGATCCCGATCTGCGGGGTTCCCTCGCGGACCATGAGCGCGCCCAGAGCGTGGTGGGCACGCGGGAGCAGGTGGTGGAGGAGTTGCGGGAGTTCGAGGCGGCGGGCCTGACGCACCTGATCGCCTCGGCGCGCCGCTTCGGGCGCCCGGGCGGGGGGCTGCAGGCGGTGCTGGAAGGCCTCGACACGCTCGCGACCGACATCATCCCGGCGGTACGCGCGTAGCGCTTCTCAGGCGGTCCAGTGGCTGAGCGCCTCGAGGTGTTCGTCGAAGTCGAAGACGGGATGAAGGAGCATGTGCTCGGCGCCGATGTCGATGACCTCGGCGATGCGCGCGTTGACGTGGGAGGCTGGCCCCCAGACCGCGACCTGACCGGCGAGGTCGGCGCTGCCGTACACGTGCGCGAACCACTCACGCAGCCGCTTCTCCGCGCGATCGCGGTCGTCGTCGATAGCGAGGTAGAGGCGCTTCGAGATAGTGAAGCTGGCGGGATCGCGGTCCGCGTCCTCGAGGGCGCGGCGCAAGATGGCGACGTGGTCGCGGAAGTCCTCGACGCTCGAGGATCCCGGTCCCATCCACGCGTCCGCCAGACGCACGGCGCGGCGCAGGGCGGGCTCGACGCGGCCGCCGAACCAGACGGGCGGGGTGGGGCGCTGCACGGGCTTGGGCTCCATGCGGATGGCGTCCAGCTGGAAGAACTCGCCGTCGTACGTGGCCTTGCGCTCGGTCCAGAGGGCGCGCATCACGGCCAGCGACTCCGTGAGGAGCCGAGCGCGACGCCCTGAGGGGACGCCGAAGGCGGCGTTGTGGCGGGCGGCGTCGGCGCCGACGCCGAAGCCCGCGTCCACACGCCCGCCGCTGAGCACGTCGAGCGTGGCCAGATCCTTGGCGAGCTGCACGGGGTTGTGCTGGGGGAGCACGAACACGGCCGTTCCCAGCCGCACGCGCGAGGTAATGGCGGCCACGTAGGAGAGCAGGCTCACGGGCTCGAGGTTGCGGCTCCCGCCAAGCACCTGGTCAAGGGTCCACAGGCTCTGGTAGCCGAGTTCCTCCGCGCGGCGCGCCACCCGCGCGATGGGCGCGGTATCGACTGGTTCCGTGAGCGCTACCTGGGGAAGCGCGAATCCGAAGGGGATTGGGCGCGAAGGCATGAACGCTCCTCCCGCCGCCATGCGACGTCGTCGCAGGATAGCGGTCCCGCCCGCTCGCGGCATCGCGCCCGCGGGGCGGCGTAAGATGCCGCCATGGCTACGCCGGGGGGATTGCGCGAGTTGTACGACCACCACGCGTGGTCCATGGGGGCGCTGCAGGGGCTCGCCCGCGAGGTTCCGCCAGAGCAGGCGCAGGCCATGCCATGGAAGGGGATGGCGAGCCTGCAGGACACGCTCATGCACATCGTCAGTTCCGAGCGCTACTGGCTGGCGAACTGGCGGGGAAGCGAGCGGCCGTCGTTCGCGTGGCCGGAGGACGTGTCCGAGGTGGCGGAGCGCTGGATGGCCCTTCAGGCGGAAACGCGCGTCTTCCTCGCGAACGTGACGGAGGCTGACCTGGGGCGCATGCTGACGCTGCGCCAGCCCATTGGCGGGGGGCGGGAGACGCTGGCGGCGGGGGTCATGCACGTGCTCCTGCACGCCGCCCAGCACCGCGCCGAGGCGGCGGTGTTGCTTTCGCACTACGGGCGCTCCCCGGGCGAACTCGACTACATCGACTTCCTCGAACATCGGGAGGCGTTGCTGTCGTCGGGCTGAAGCGGGGTCGCGCGCGAGAGGCGGCGGCGGCGCGAGAGGCGCGCCTGCGGGTAGGCGGCAGCGGGACCGCGGGGGTGGTAGCGCATAGGGGATTCGAACCCCTGATCTCCGCCTTGAGAGGGCGGTGTCCTAGGCCGCTAGACGAATGCGCCGCCACTTTCAATCTAGCGCAGGAGGCGCGCGGCGGGCAAGAATCGGGCAAGAGCGGGGATGACGTCCACTGGCGCCGGAGGCCCTCGGCGGGCAAGAATCGGAGGATGCTTCGAACAACAGCGGCCATCTGCGCGGCGCTGCTCCTGACGCTTGCGCTCGTCGCCTGCGGAGACGGCGAGGGGGAGCCGTCGCCTGCAGCGACGCCTTCGCCTTCACTTACGGCGACGCCCTCGCCCACGACCACGCCTACGCCCACTCCCACGGCGACGCCCACACCCACACCCACGCCTTCACCGACGAGTGATGCGGCGGCGTCTGAACCTCCAGCGATGCGTGAACTGCCGGCGGATGTACGTCAGACCCTGGAGGAGCTCGCCGAGATTCGCGGGCTTGACCCGCCGCCCGAGATACGCGCGGAGGTCATCTCGCGGAGTGAACTGCCCGCGCTGCTGGAACGGCTCACGACGGACGAGGAGCGGCGCGACCTGGCGGAGACGACGACGCTCTACCGCCTGCTCGGACACCTGCGGCCTGACCAGGATCTGCTGGAACTGCAGGAGGCGCTTTCCGAATTCGTGCTCGGCTTCTACCTGACGACGGAGAAGACGCTCTGGGTGGTGCATGATGGTGAAGGGCTGGACACGCTCGACGAGCTGGGGCGGGCGACGCTCGTGCATGAGCTCGTGCACCTTCTCCAGGATCATCACTTCGATCTCGAGGCGACCGCTGATCGGATCGGGGATTCGCCTGATGGACAGCTGGCGTTCAGCGCGGTCGTGGAGGGCGACGCCGAACTTCATACGAGCCGCTTCTTCCGGAGCGTCCGCACAGGGGCCTCGGGGGGATGGTTCTTCCTGCGCGCGGCGGCGCTCCAGTCAGACGCATTGGGCGAGCTGTCCATGACGCTGCTGCGGGAGATCGGATTCCCCTACAGCGAGGGGGAGGCGTGGGTTGCGGAGGTGGTCGCAGAGGATGGCGTAGAGGCGATCAATGCGTTCCTCACGGAACCGCCGCCCGCAACCACGCTCATCATCCATCCGGAACTGATGGGGACGGGCTGGGCGCCGGAGGAGGTGGCGCTGCCCGCGATCGCCAGCGCGCTGGGGGAGGGCTGGCGGCTGGAAGCGGAGGGCGTGTTCGGGGAGTTTCATCTGGATAACTACCTCCTCGCCCTCGCGCTCAACCGGGAGGAGGGCGACGACTCTGACCTTGCTGACGATCGCGAGGCGGCCTCCGCTGGCTGGGCGGGGGACCGCTACGCCGTATACGTCAGCGAGGACGGCGCCGAGAGCGTGTTTGTGGCGCGCGTGCGCTTCGTGGACGAGGACGAGGCGGAGGAGTTCGCGCAGCTCCAGCTCACGCTCACGCAGGCGGAGCGCCCGGAGGCGGGGACAGTCACGATCGCCGCCAACCCCGAGCAGGGGACGTTCACGGCGCTCACGGCGCCCGTGGGGCGGGAGGCGCTGTTCGCCATCGGCACGAGCGAGGCGGCCGCGCGCGCGGCGCTGGAGGCGCTGATCGGGGGTTAGGCGGAGGACGCTTCCGCGGGCTCGTCGAGATAGCGGGCGAGGCCGGAGTGGAGACGGTTGCGGACGAAGCCCGCGCGATCGAGATGGGCGAGGTACCCCTCGACCTGGCGGCAGCGCAGGGCGTGGAGGGCGGCTTCGCCGGCGGCGACGCGCTCACGGCCCCCGCCGAGGAGCAACACCAGCGGTTCGCGCACGGCGGGGTCATCCCACTCACGGGCGAGGCGCGTCTCCGCCTTGGCGAAGTAGCGCTGCTGCTCCTCGCGACGGTCGGGCATCGCCTGAAGGAAGCTCTGGAAGCGATCGATCTGGTACGTCATCAGGCGCTCGCGGTCGCTTGCGACGAAGGCGTAGAGGTCGCGTTCGAGCTGATTGCGGGCGAAATCGCCGGCGGCGCCGAAGAAGGTCAGGAAGGCGCTGTCCTGGACGAAGAGGTAGGCCATCAACTCGGGGAAGCTGCGCGCCTCGCGGGCGCCGCGGATGAGATCGGTGGGGGCCTGCAGGCCGAGGCCGCCGCCGTTCGAGAGGGCGCGCTTGCGGAAGGCTTCGGCGTGGCGGGCGAGGTCGTAGATAACGCTGCCCATGAAGAGCTTCATCTCGACAAAGCCGTAGCTGATTTCGGGGAGCCAGCGGCCGAGGACGGTCGCCTCGGCGTAGGCGCGCTCGCTGTGTTCGGTCAGGACCTGGCAGATGGCGCGCTCGATGTCGTCGGGGAGGGCTTCGAGGCTGCGCCAGCCGAGGTCGGTGGCGGGCGCCCAGCGATCGCGGATGGCGCGCTCGTAGAGGTCGGAGACGGAGTCGGCCCAGACGGTCGCCTTCTCGAAGATGGTGTAGCCCATGTCCTCCTGCCCCTCCTGGGGGTTGGAGCCGCGGGCTATTTCGGTGCGGTCGGTCCAAAGGTCGGGGATCTCGCCATAGGAGCCGACCATGATGTCGCTCATGGTGAGGCCCATAGCGGGGTCGGCCTGTTCGGCGCGGACGCCCCACTCGGTGGGCGCGTTCATCCAGCCGAGGTCGGGCTTGAGGGGTTCGTGGTCGAGGAAGCTCACGGCCTGATCGGGGGCGAGTCTGGCGTCGAGCGCGCTCACGAGGGTGGCGGGCTTGTAGCCGTAGTCGAGGGCGCGGTCGAGGAGGCCCTCGTCCCAGCCGAGGGCTTGCGCGGCGTCGCGCATCTCGGCGGTGATGGGGCTGGCGGCGGCCTCGCCGTTGGCGGCGGGCACGGGGCTAGTTGGCGTACTGGGCGAGGGCGGGGCCCAGCCGCTCGCGGCGGTCGCCGAGGCCCGCAACTTCCAGACGGTGGAGGTACTCCTTGACCTGGCGGCGGCGCAGGAGGAGGAACTTGGCGACGCCCTCATCGAAGCGATCCTTGCCCCCGCCGAGGAGGATGCAGAGCGACTCGAAGACGGGCGGGAAGGTGACGTCGCCGCTGCCGCCGCCGGCGGAGCGCTCTTCGGCCTTGTCGAGGTAGTGATGGATCTCCTCGCGGCGTTCGGGGGTTTCGGAGAGGATGTGCTTGAGGTGCATCACGCCGAAGGCGAGGTGGCGCGATTCGTCCTGGCCGGCCATGCGGAAGATGCGCTTGTCCGCCTGGGTGGGGCCGATGAGCTCGCCCATGCGGAACATGGACTGGACGAAGCCCTCGGCCTGGACATGCATAAGGACGGACATCTCGGTGAAGTCCTGGGCCTCGATGAGGTTGCGCAGGCCGAGGCCGGCGCCCTGCTGGAGGAGGCCGCCGCCGTTGGCGAGGGCGCGCTTGCGGAAGACGTCGGTGTGGCGGGCCTCGTCCATGATCTGGCTCATGAGGAAGAGGCCGACCTCGAACTCATCGCCGCTGATGGCGGGGAGCCACTGGCCGGGGACGTCGCCCGCGATGAACTCGACTTCGGCGAGCATGGTCGCGATCTGGCACATGGCGCGCTCTTCCTCATCGGGGAGCTCGTTGAGGGTGTCCCAGGGGATGTCGCGCGCGGAGGACCACTGGCGCTGGATGGCCTCTTCGTAGAGGGAGCGGCACTGATCGGTCCAGACATCGTGCTTGGTCTGGTAGGTGAGGCCCAGACGGTGGGCGTTCTCGCGCGGCGCGGCGCCGCGCAGGCGGGGGGTCATATCGCGGGGCAGATCCTCGCGCGAGGCGTACTCGCCGATGTCGATGGCGTCGAGCGTGAGGCCCTTCTTCGTGGGCTCAGCGGACGCGGGATCGTCGTAGAGATCGAGCCAGGAAAGGTCAAGTTCGGGGGAAGGCGCGGCGGTCATGGTTTCTCTCCCTCGCGGCGAGGCGCCTGTTTGAGTCTACGGGGGAACGCGCAGGAAGAGAAGAGGGCGCCCGGTCACGATCACCGTCAAGACGCGGTCGAGACGCGGTCGAGACGCGGTCGAGACGCGGTCGAGACAAGAGGGAGACGGCGTGGCACGATCGGCGTCATGCCGAAGCAGGTCGTCAATGTCGCCAGCGACGATTACCTGAGCGCGATCTACCGCCTTCACCACGATGAGGGCGAGGACGTGATTGCGGTGCGCCTGGCGGACCGCCTGGGGGTCACGCCGCCATCGGTGGCGGGCATGCTGAAACGCCTGCAGCGCGACAGCCTGGTTTCGATCAAGCGCAACAAGCTGATTGAGTTGACGCCAGAGGGCCTGCGTCGCGCGGAGCAGATGGTGCGGCGACACCGCCTGGCGGAGTGCCTGCTGACGAGCGTGTTGCAGGTGGACTGGTGGCGCGCCTACGAGGAGGCGCACCTGCTCGAACACGGCATTTCCGACGTGACGGAGCCGCATCTCATCGAGACGCTGGGCAATCCCGCGCGCAGTCCCTTCGGCTACCCCATTCCGGGGCTGGCGGATACGGGCGATCTCTCGATGACAACGCTGGCGGACACGCCCGAGGGCGAGACGGTGGAGATCGAGCGCGTCTTCGAGGAGGACGAGCAGCTGTTGCGGTTCTTCGACGCGGAGGGCATCCGCCCGGGCCAGAAGGCGAAGCTGGAGTCCTCGGAGCCCTACCGGGGGACGGTCACGGTGACGATCGAGGGGCGCGAGGTGGTGATGGGGACGCAGGTGGCGAACCGCGTGTGGGTGCGGATCGCGGGGGCGGCGGCGGACTAGCGCCGTTGGGCGGGGGCGCTCCCCTCTTTACGGCGAAACTCGTAGGATGCGCTGGCGTTGCGCGCGCCCGTGCGCGCCAAACCAGCTGAACGAAAGGGGCGATTCCGTATGGCTGACTACGAGGGGCCCGTCCCCATGCCTACTCCCGAGACCCAGGATTTCTGGGACGGGGCGAAGCGCGGCGAGTTGCGCCTGCAGCGCTGCGACGCCTGCAAGAACGTGATTTTCCCGCCGCGGCCGTTCTGTCCCGCCTGCGCCTCGCGCTCGGTTTCGAGCTTCACCGCCAGCGGACGGGGGAAGCTCTACAGCTACGTGATCAATCACCGCCCGCCGCCGCGCGGGTTCGGGCCGGAGCCGCACGCCATCGCGATTGTGGAGCTGGATGAGGGGCCGCGCCTGATGACGAACATCGTGGACTGCGAGCAGACGCCTGAGGCGCTCGTGCTGGACATGCCCGTCGAGGTGGCGTTCACGCCGGTGACGGATGAGATTGCCTTGCCGAAGTTCCGGCCGGCGGGAGGATAGCCATGGAACCGCGTTCCGTAGCCATTGTCGGCGCAGCCGAGACGACCGAACTGGGCCGCATCCCCGGCCTTTCCAAGATCCAGTTGCACGCCGACGCCGCCCTCAACGCGATGGAGGACTGCGGCCTGGCGCCCAGCGACATCGACGGCGTGGCGACGGCGGGCGAGGCGCCCGCGGGCATCGCGCACTACCTCGGCATCACGCCCACGTGGGTTGACGGCACACAGGTGGGCGGCTGCTCGTTCATGCTGCACGTGCGCCATGCGGCGGCGGCGATCAACGAGGGACTCTGCGAGGTTGCGCTCGTCACGCACGGCGAGAGCGGACGTTCACGCGTGGGCATGGATCGCCCGGCGGGGTCGCCCGCTTCGCTCCCGGGCCAGTTCGAGGCGCCCTACGGCCTGAGCGGTCCGCCCTCGATGTTCACGCTGGGGGTGTTGCGCTACATGAAAGAGACGGGCATGACGCACGAGCAGCTGGCCTCCGTCTCGGTGGTGCAGCGTGAGTGGGCGGCCCTGAATCCGCGCTCGACGTTCAAGGATCCGATCACGGTGGATGACGTGCTCAACTCACGCATGATCGCGTATCCGTTCCGGCTGCTGCAGTGCTGCCTCGTGACCGATGGCGGGGGCGCGCTGATTCTGGTTTCGAAGGAGCGGGCGCGCGATTTCCCGACGAAGCCCGTCTACATCCTCGGCACGGGCGAGAGCGTGGAGACGCCGATGATCAGCCAGATGGAGGATATGACGACCTCGCGCGCGTTCCGCGTGGCCGGTTCGCGGGCGTTCGCGGAGGCGGGCGTCAGCCACAACGACGTGGACCACGTGATGATCTACGACGCGTTCGCGCACCTGCCGATCTACGGGCTCGAGGATCTCGGCTTCGTGGGGCGGGGCGAGGCGGGGGCGTTCATCGAGGCGCGCAACACCGCGCCGGGGGGGCCGCTGCCGGTCAACACAAACGGCGGCGGGCTGAGCTACATGCACTCGGGGATGTACGGGATGTACGCCCTCCAGGAGAGCGTCCGCCAGATGCGGGGGACGGCGCCGGCGCAGGTACCCGACGCCAAAATCAGCGTCTGCCACGGCGTGGGCGGCATGTTCATGGCTTCGGGCACGATCATCATGACGAACGAGTAGGTTCGCGGGACGGCGCCGCCCGCCCTTCACGACGCGATCGTGAAGGGCGGGCGCCTTCCCCGGACGGGAACGGACGGGACGATGCGCGAGAACACGGTAAAGGCGCGCTGGCGCGCGGGGGAGGTCGCCTATGGGGGGTGGCTCTCCCTGCCCAGCTCACTCAGCGCCGAGATCATGGCGGGCGAGGACTTCGACTACGTCTGCATCGACATGCAGCACGGCGGCATCGATTACCAAACGGCGCTGACGATGCTGCAGGCGATCAGCACGACGGAGACGATGCCGTTCGTGCGCGTGCCCTGGAATGAGCCGGGCGTGATCATGAAGATGCTGGACGCGGGCGCGATGGGGGTGATCATCCCCATGGTGAACAGCGTGGAGGAGGCGCAGGCGGCGGTCGCGGCCTGCCGCTACCACCCCGAGGGAAGCCGCAGCTTCGGGCCCCTGCGGGCGACGATGTACGCGGGCACGGACTATTTCACGCACGCCAACGCGGAGGTCGCCTGCATTCCCATGATCGAGACGGAGCAGGCGCTCGATAACCTCGACGGCATCCTCTCGACGCCGGGCGTCGACGCGGTGTACGTGGGGCCGGCGGACCTGAGCATCACGCTGGGCCAGCCGCCGGGGATGGCGAACGAAGGGCGCTTCGAACAGGAGCGCGTGCGCATCGCGGAGGCGTGCAAGGCGCATGGCGTGGTCGCGGGCATTCACGCCAACGCGCAGCTCGCGGCGAAGCACGCGGCGGCGGGCTTCCAGCTGGTGACGATCAGCAGCGACCAGGGGGGCATGCGCGTGGCCGCGCGGTCGGACCTGCAGACGGCGCGGGGCGGCTGACGGCCCGACAGGGGAGGCGGCCTGCGTCAGCCGGTAAAGAACCGGTTACGGGCGCGCGCGGAAGGGACTACACTCATTCCCGAAACAGGGGAAAGATAGCAGCGTCGTCGACAGAGCCTGATACGGGAGGGGATCGATGTGGAAGCTCGCCGCCACGCTATCGGGAACCGCCTTTCTTTTGATGACGGTCCCCGCCATTCTCCTCACGGTGGTCTTCACGGGCAGCGACGCTGACACGGTGTCCGGCACCGTTCGGTACGCCCACGGGGAGATGGACCTGCCCGCGGGGTCGCATGTGGAAGTGGTGTTGGTGAATGTGGCGGGGGAGGACGACCGCGCCATTGCGGTGGGCCGCCAGATCATCGAGGACGCGAACACGCTGCCGGTCAAGTTCAACATCTCCTACAACACGAACTGGTTGAAGCCGGGGGCGAGGCACGAGGTCTGGGTGGCGATCCGGCGTCAGGGACAGTTGCTCTTCACGACACGGGATGACCATCCCGTTGACCTTGGCAAGTCCGTCTCGAACCTTGAGGTGGCGGTGGCGCCGCCGCTGGCGATGCCCTAGGGCCACAGAACGGTCAGGCGGGGGGCGTGACGCCCTTCTGCCAGGGCAACTTCCCGTGGTCCCTCATCTCCAGCAGTTTCTTAAGAAGCGTGTAGAGATAGCGTCCGTCGGCGTCCTCGGTGGAAAATGCCACGGGTCCGTCCTTGCCCTGATAGCGGACCTTGAAGCCGGACCGCCCCAGTCCCCCATAGGACCCGAAGTCGTGGATGAGGGGGAGGCGGATGATCGACTGTCGAGCGCCAGTGGAGTACAGGACGCGCTTGGTCGTCAGGAGCACGGAACCCATATCCTTCGGCAGCAACTCCCACTCAGTGCTGCGCGCTTCAAGAATCGCGAGGAAGGTAGCCACCTTCTCGGTGCGCTTCGGCAAGTAGCGGGTGACGCCCCCGCAGCCCCAGATGGGCTGTTCGGATTTTTGTATCCGGTACCGGTCGGGATCGGCGAGCTCGAGCCAGTAGCTCGCGCCATCGATGATTTCACCCTTCTCGATGGCTTTCATGACGCGGTCGCGGTCCTGCTCCCAACGGCGCTGGCAATCCTTGTGCGCGCTCCGGAAGAAGCCCCCGACGGCGCGATTGCAATAGTGGCAGTTGGCCATCAGTCCAGTTCGCCCGCGGTGGCGCGTTCGGCGGCGACTTCCTCGAAGGGGGTGGCGCGGGGGGCGACCTCGGAGCCGGAACGGACCCAGTAGGCGCGGCCGTTGCGGGCCTCGGGGGGCTCCTGGCCCTCGATCAGGTCGCGGGCCATGCGCAGCATCAGGCGACGGAATTCGATGATGGCGACGTCGGTCGTGCCAAGGTGTTCCTTCGTGCGGTCATAGATGCGGCCCTGGCTGTCCTGGATGCAGGCGTCCTGTTCGGAGATGCCCTGCACGCCCGTGTAGCTGGTGGAACGCTGGGCTTCGCGGTCGATGAGGTAGTCGTTGGCGCGGTTGCGGATGGGGCGGTACTGCTCATCGACGATGGAGTGGATGCTGGCCTTGCCGCCCTTGATGACGGCCAGCTCTTCTTCCGTGATGGGACGGTCGGGGTTCCAGGTGTAGGTGTAGACCCAGCAGCTTTCGTCGTCGATGGGAACCCAGGTCTGGCCATTGATGTTCTGGCCCCGTTCGGCGCCGGGGGCGAGGCTGTGGTTGGGGACGAGGAACTGGGTGATGCGCCAGTAGAAGCTGTCCGCTTCGGCCATGCGCCGGCCACCGATGACGAAGCCGCCCTCGGTGGGCTGAATGGTGAAGCGGGGTGAGCCGTCGGCCTTCATGTAGCGGAGAGCGGCGGGGGCGTCGGGAGGGAGGTCGACGAGCATGTGGAGGAAGGAGAAATGGGCGGTATCGAGGGCGCCCTCGACGGACTGCGCCCAGTTGCACTGCTGCAGCTTCTTGGAGACGTAGCGGTGGCTCTCGGGAACGCGCGCCCATTCGAACCAGGGCAGTTCGGGGAGGGGCAGGTCGGGAGGGCCGAGATAGGCCCAGATGTAGCCGCCGTGCTCACGCGTGGGGTAGGCGGTCAGCGCGACCTTCTCGCGGAACTGCGATTCGGGCGGCTCCGAGGGCATGTCCACGCAGGCGCCGTCGATATCGAACTTCCAGCCGTGGTAGACGCAGCGCAGCCCGCATTCCTCGTTGCGCCCCCAGAAGAGTTCGGCGCGGCGGTGGGGGCAGCGCCCCTCGATGAGCCCGACGGCGCCGTTCGTAGCGCGGAAGGCGACGAGCTCCTCGCCGAGGACGCCGACGCGCACGGGCGGGCAGTCGGGCTCGGGCAGTTCCGTGGCGATGAGAACGGGCAGCCAGAAGCGGCGGAAGAGATCGCCCATGGGCGTGCCTACGCCGGTGCGGGCGAGGAGTTCGTTGTCGTGCGCGCTCAGCATTGGTCGGGGCCCTCGCTTCTAGACTCCGTTGTACGTCTGGGGATAGCGCCAGGGGCGCTCGGGCTGGTCAGCGTCCTCATCGAGGGTCCACAGGGGGAGGGAGAGTCCCTCGCTGACATCGGCGAAGACCATGCGCATGCGGCTTCCGATGCCGACCCGCCTGACCAGTTCCGGAGGGGCGAACTGGCCGTCGGGGGTGGCGAGGTTGCCGGCCACGCGCAGGGCCTCGTGTTCGCTGGGGACGCCGTTCTGAGTATCCAGATCGACGATGAGGATCATGTAGGGGGTGTGTTCGCGGAACTGGGGCTGGATGGCCTGATGCACCTCCCCGTAGGAGTGGACGGCGCCCTTTCCTTCGACGGGGGTCCATTCAAACTCGCGGTTCTGGCACCAGGGGCAGGCGGTCCCGGGCGGGTAGCGGAGCAGTCCGCAGCCTGTGCACTGCTGCAGGCGGAATTCGTGGGCGGCGCAGTGGCGGAAGTAAGCCACGTTCTCGTGGTCGATATCGAGGATGGAGAGGTTCATGCCGCGGTAGTCGCCCTGGGGCATGGCGTTATCCCTTCCGCATCACGAGCGAGGAGCCAGTGCCTGGCATCGCCCAGCCGAGGTTCATGGAGATGTTGGCGTCGCGCACCTGGCGGCACCCCCCTTCGGAGTAGTCGAAGGTGTGCTCGCGGCGGCCCTGGTCATCAACGGAACAGTAGTCATCGACTTCGCCGCGGAGCTGTCGCACGTTCTCGATGATCATGTTCATGCCATGCGTATAGCCTTCGCAGAGGTGGCCGCCGCTGGTGTTGTTGGGGCGCCCGGCGCCGAGGCGCATGACGCCGCTGCTGACGTAGTCGCCGCCTTCCCCTTTCTTGCAGAAGCCGTAGTCCTCGAGCTGGAGCATGGAGGTGAAGGTGAAGGCGTCGTAGGCGCCGGTGAGGTCGATGTCCTCCGGTCCGACGCCCGCGTTCGGCCAGATGATGTCCTTGATGTAGTGGCCCGCGACGGTCGAGATGGGGCCGTGCTGGAAGTGCATATCGCTGCGCGGCTTGCAGACGCGGCCCGCCACGCCAAGGATGCGGGCGGGGGTATGGCGGTAGTCGCGGGCGCGTTCGGCGCGGGTGACGATGAGGGCGGTGGCGTTGTCGGTCTCGACGCAGCAGTCGAGCAGGTGGAGGGGCTTGACGATCATGCGGCTGTTGAGCACGTCATCCACGGTCACGCGCTGCTTGTAGTAGGCCTTGGGGTTGTTGGAGGCGTGCTCGCTGTGGATGACCTTGACCATGGCGACCTGTTCGGGCGTCGTGCCGTAGTCGTACATGTGGCGCATGAAGCTGGGGCTGAAGTTCTGGCCGGCGCTGAGCCAGCCATAGGGGGCGGTATGGAGGGCGTCGCCGGCGATGGGGGCGCGGGCGCGGGCGCCGGTTCCGCCGATGCGGACCTGGGAGTAGCCGTTCATGGAGCGGAAGACGACGACGGTGTTGCACATCCCCGCCTCGATGGCGCCGATGGAGAGGCCGATAAGGGCTTCGCTGCTGGAGCCGCCGCCATAGACGTCCATGTAGAAGTTGAGGCGGACGCCGAGGTCGCCGGCGATGAGGGGGGACGGCGTGGAGTCGTTATTGGAGTAGGACATCATGCCATCGACTTCGGAGGCGGGGACGCCGGCGTCTTCCATGGCGTTCTTGACGGCCCAGGTTCCGAGGGCGCGCGTGGTGAGGTTGGAGCCGCGGGTATAGGTGGTCTCGCCGACGCCGATGATGGCGTACTTGTCGCGCAGGTGCCTGGGGGCGGTGGCGTCGACATCAGCGTTCATGGAGGCGCGTCCTTCGTGGATTGGGGGCAGTCTAGCGGGGCGGGGCGAGCGATGCAGGGGCTCAGCTCCGAAGCGTTACGCGGATGGCGAGTTTGACGTTGCGGGGCGGGTGAATGTCGTTCAGCGCACGCTGCTGGATACGCTGAAGAACTCCAGGTTCGAGTGGCTCACGCAGCGTAACCGACTTACGGTCTCGAGCCTCCTGCAGTTTCATCAAGGGCTCCAGTTTGGATCGACGGAAGGGAATGCAGGAAGGACGACGAATGAACGGGTGGGCGCCTTTATCCAGAATCAGGCAGTGCTCGCCACAGCCAGGCTTGCCGTGGGATGTCAGATTCGCCAGAGCCACCCTGCCGCGATTGTCAGGAGCGCTCAGGATGATGTAGAGGTGGTCGTCGCGGTCGTATCCAACAAAAGTGGTCCCGGGCCCACAATCTAGGCAAGAAGGCGAGAGTGGAGGTCGTGGAACGCAGTGACTTCGCGCTCTACTTCAGCGATTTCACTCTTCGTGAATCCTTCGTTTTCCAGAATAGTCTGCGGGGTGATGGCGGAAGACGATCCTTGTGGGTCGTTCCATTCCGGGAGTTCATGCGTGGAGCCAACAAGGTCCCACGTATTCGTTCGGCCAAACTCCAGAAAGACAGCGTCCAGCAGGGACCTGTCGTACTCGGAGAGTTCATCATCGATTTCATCGAGTTCCCGGGGGCATATCGCCCTGATGGTGTAGTCGGGCTCGGGATCGGATACATACTCGTGCCAGACGGAGCGGCTGCGCCCCCCTGACCACCGGATGAGATTGAGGACGTTGCTGAGGACCGGTCCATGTTCCATCGAGACCAGCCGATCGCCGGTAATCGGATGACCCGTCTCAATGAAGGCGCGCCGATCGGCCAGATACAACAGCTTGATGAGCTTGATGTAGGGCACGCGTGCGCCATGGCGGTGCAGGAGGTGCGCGGCCGCCTGCGCGGCTTTCCGCTCGTCGAATACAAATTCCATGGTCAGCCCTCAATCCAGTCTATACCACGGGCACGTTCAGGAGTGACGCCTTGTTTGGGCGCGGAAGCCGCCACCGACCAGACCGCGGGGCGTACGATGGCGGCGACCCCACCGAGGGAGGACTGGGCGTGGCAGAACTGAACGGCGGACAGATCATCGCGCGGCAACTGAAGGCGGCGGGCGTCGATACGGCCTTCGGGGTGGTGGCGGGACCCATGATCGAGGTGATGGCGGCCATGGAGCGCGAGGGCATCACGGTCGTGAACTGCCGCCACGAGGTCTCGGCGGGGTTCGCAGCCTCGGCCTGGGGCTGGGCGCGGGGGAAGCCGGGCGTGCTCGTGGTGGGCTCGGGGCCGGGGATGACGAACGCGATTACGCCCATGTACGTCGCCACCGAGAGCGCGATGCCGCTGCTCGTGCTGGGCGGCTCCTCGGCGAGCGACCAGCGCGGCCTCGGCGCCTTCCAGGAGGCGGACCAGGTGGCGTTCGCGGCGCCCGCGTGCAAGTGGGCGACGCAGGTCGATAGCCAGGCGCGCATCGCCGAGTACGTGCATCTGGGACTGGGGCGCGCCCTGAACGGCCGTCCGGGGGCGGTCTACCTGGACTTCCCCGCGGAGCTCATCCGCACGCCGTTCGATGAGGACGCGGTCCTGTGGCGGACGAACGCGCCCGACATCGCGCGTCCCCACCCCGACCCCGCCGCCATCGAAACCGTGGCCGAGATGCTCGCGGAGGCGGAGCGCCCGCTCGTCATCATGGGGAAGGGGGCGGGCTGGGCGGAGGCGGGGGCGCCGCTCCAGCGGCTGGTGGATCGCGGCATCCCGTTCGTGGCGTCGCCGATGGGGAGGGGCTCGATTCCCGATGACCACGCGATGTTCATGAACGCCGCGCGCTCGGCGGCGCTCAGCGGGGCGGACGCGGTCCTGATGGTGGGCGGGCGCTTCAACTGGGTGTTCCAGTTCGGGCGGGCGCCGCGCTTCGCCGAGGGGGTCCGCCTCGCCCACATCGATATCGTGGCGGAGGAGTTCTACAGCGGCGCGAACGTCGAGGCCGGCATCGTGGCTGACTGCGCGATCGCCGTGGAGGGGCTGAACGCGCGGCTTGAGGGGCGCCGCCTGCGCGTGGCGAACAGCGGCTGGGTGGAGACGCTGCGGGAGGCGCGCGATCGCAACGAGGCGAGAACGGCGGAGGCGATGGCCTCGGACGAGGTTCCCATCAACCACTTCCGCCTGCTGCGCGATGTGCGCGACTGCCTCGACCGCGACGCCACGGTGACGGTCGACGCGGAGCTGACGATGGGCGTGGCGCGTGCGGTTATGCCCAGCTTCGGGTCACGGCGGCGGCTGAACTCGGGGACGACGGGGTGTATGGGCACGGGCCTGCCGTACGCCATCGGGGCGAAGCTGGCGCGTCCTGACCAGCAGGTGGTGGCGGTGCTGGGCGACTACGCCTTCGGCGCGGCGGCGATGGAGGTGGAGACGGCGGCGCGCATCGGGTGCAACGTGGTCATCGTGATCTCGAATAACGGGGGCATCGCGGGGCATTCGATCCAGGACCGCCAGTTCGCCCCCGAGGCGCCGCCCATCGCCGCCCTCCTGCCGGTCGCGTACGAGAAGACGGTGGAGATGGTGGGGGGCTGGGCGCGGCGCGTGGAGGATCCGGCGGACATTGCGCCCGCCGTGCGGGAGGCGCTGGCGGCGGACACGGTGGCGCTGGTGAACGTGCTGACGGACCCGAAGGGGAGGCGGTCGGGGGCGGCGTACCTGGGGTAGGATTCGGGGCTATGGAGCCTGACAAGAACCAGCCCGACAGCATCGGCCCGGGGGACATCGATGGGTTCGTGCGCGAGCGGCTTGAGAACCCCGATCGCGAGGAGCCGCTTGTAGTCATCAGCGTGGCGCGGGGGAGTCACGATTACCTTGTTTCTCCCACCCAGGTAGCCGAGCAGATGGGCGATCTCGCGCAGGTCGTGAGGCTCGAGGATGAGGATGCGGGGTGGGAGCTCTCGAGGCGTGTCGGCGGGCGGCTCTCGTGCTACTGGGGCGCCGTACGCCTCTACTGGCCCGGGTTCGACTCCGGCACGAGCCGCGCGTACGAGCATCCGGTCTGGCTCTCGCAGCGTATCCGGGCGGCGGGTCCAAAGGATGTCATCGATGAGATCGCCGAGATCATCTCCGAGCGCGCGAGTGAAGCGGTCGTTCCGCGCATCGACGAGGTCGAGGCCGCGCTCCAGGAGGAACGGCGCCAGCGCGAGGCTGCGGAAGAGCGTCTTGCTGACCTGCGGGATCAGATCGCCGGCGTCGAGCGTGACCACAAGGAGTTATCCGCCAGAGTGGACGGGGCCGAGGACGAGAACGCCTCGCTGCGGGACCAGATCGCGCAACTGGAGCGAAGCCAGAGGAACATCGCGCTCGACCCTGAGTCCATCTATCGCTTCTTCGCGCAGAAGAAGGCTCCGTTCTCCCTGGTGAGCGGGGACGAGCCTTCAGGGGATCTGGCGGACATTTATTGGGAGATAGTGAAGACGCTTGGCGAGAAGCACGATGAGGCGGTGAGCGATCGTGACACCGCGCGAGATGAAAGCGCCACCGCGCAAGATGCGCTCGAGGAAGAACGGGCCCATCGGCTGGCGGCCGAGCACCAGCGGGATGAGGCGCTGGAGGGGCAGGCCAGGCTGCGGGAGGAGAGGAAACAAGCGGATCACCTTCGCGAAAAAGCCGAGGAGCGTCTGCGAGACGCCGAACAGGATCGCTCCGAACTGAAGGCACGTGTTCAAGGCTTGGAGTCGGGCGTCGAGTTCAAAAGGCTGCAGGATGAGATCATAAAGCTCAAGGAAAGCCATACCGCGAAACAACTACAGTGGGAAACTGAGCGTGATAAATTCAAGTTGAAGTTCGATGATTATGAGGCGCAGATTGAACAGTTTTCAAAGATATTAAGTGTATCGAACCAGACACCAGTGGCAGTATCTCTCGAAGAAGAGGAGGAACCGCAGATAGAAAGCGTCGCTGATGCGGTCTTGGCAGCAAGCCGGTTGGACAACCTTGAGTTTCTGGATAATGCTTGGGATACAGCAAAGCGCTCACAGTCAAAGAAGGGGCCCGATCTTTACAGGGTGCTCTGCGAGTTGGACCGTCTAGCTGTGGAGTACCGTGGTGGGCTGGGGAAAGGAGTGAAGGAGTGGCTCCACGAGCAACTTCCCGATGTACCTTTCGAGTACGCTCCCTTTCTCAGTGACACGACGGCTAGCAAGAGGGAGCAGACATATACCTTTGGTGAAACATTCATGCCGAAGCACCTTAAGTTCGGCGGCGGCCACAACACGCAAAACCTCCTGCGCGTCCACTTCGAGTACGAGTTCGAAGAGGGACCTCCCCGATGCGAAATCGGCCACGTTGGCGAACACCTGCCGAATGAGATGTCCTAGCCAAAGCTGGCGTGCTTGGGATAGGGGGAAATCGCGCGCATGACGGAGACTGACATACCACTCCTCGGTTCGGGGGACATCGGGGCGTTCGTGCGCGGGCGTCTTGCGAACCCCGAGCGCGAGGGGCCCCTCGTGGTCATCAGCCCTGCGTGGGGGAGCCGCCGCTACCTCGTTTCTCCGGTTCAGGTAATCGAGCGGGTGGGCGACCTCGCGGAAGTCGTGCTGCTCAGGGATGAGAGTGCGGCGCGAGCACTGTCGCAAATCGTCGGCAAGCGGCTCTCGTGCTACTGGGGCGCAGTACGCGTCTACTGGCCCAAATTTGACTCACGCAGGAGTTGGCCGCCAGAACATCCTGTCTGGATTGCAGACCAGATCAAGAACTTGGGGCCTCAGGGCTTTTACGACGATCTTGTCGAAACGCTCCGCGAGGGCGCCCCGAACCGCGCCCCTGTACCGGGAGCGCGTACCGCCTTGTTCATGAGGCCGGCCACGGCCACACCGTCGAGCGAGAAGCGGACTGCGGAACTCCAGACTAGCGTGGGTGAGTTGGCGGCGCTCGTTGTCAGGACCGAACGCGAACGGGACGCCGCTCTCGCACGCGCAGACGCCGCTGAGCGTGACCGCAAGGAGTTATCCGCCAGAGCGGACAGAGCCGAAGATGAGAACGCCTCGCTGCGGGACCAGATCGCGCAACTGGAGCGAAGCCAGAGGAACATCGCGCTCGACCCGGAATCCGTCTACCGCTTCTTCGCACAGAGGAAAGCTTCGTTCTCCTTGGTGAGTGGGGACGAGCCATCAGGGGATCTGGCGGACATTTATCGGGATGTGGTGAAGGCGCTTGGTGGCGAACGCGATAAGGCCGTGGTCGAACGAGACGCCGCACGAGGTGAAAGCGCAGCCGCGCAAGACGCGATCGCGGAAGAGCGGGGCCATCGGTTGGCGGCCGAGAGTCAGCGCGATGAGGGGCTGGAGGGGGCAGGCCAGGCTTCGGGATGAATTGCGGGATGTAAAGGAACGTCTGCGCAAAGAGGCAGCAAGCCAGCAACAGAGCATCGAGGATGGGCGCCCTGAGCCGGAGAAGAGCGAACAGGACCTGGAGTTGGTGGTCAAGATCCAGCGCTTGCAGGATCAGATTGAGATAGAGCGCAAGCAACGGGAGGAGGAGCATAAGGAATGGGAGAAGGAGCGTAACGACTACGAGGCAAAGATTGAACAGCTTACTCTCGCTGCGAGTAGCATAACGAACCAGTTAGCATCGGAGAAATCGGTCGAAGAGTCGGAAGAAACGCAAATAAAGAGTGTCCTTGATGCGGTTGAGAGGGCGTACAATGAATTGGATCACCTAGTTTTTCTACATAACGCTTGGAAGACCGCAAGGGAATCAGAGTCAGATCGGGGACCTCACCTCTACGAAGCTTTCTGCGTTTTGGATCGATTGGCTGTGGAGTATCGCGATAGCCTAGGAAAGTCGGTGGATAAGTGGCTCCACGAGCAACTTCCTGATTTTACCTTCGATTACGCCCCCTTCGTCGGTGGCGGGGTGGCGGGCAATAAGCAGAAATACACTTTCGGGGGCATCTTCATGGAGAAGCACCTTAAGTTCAGCGGTGGCTACAACAAGAAGAACCTCCTTCGTGTCTACTTCGAGTATGAGCTCGACGACGACCCGCCTCGATGCGTAATCGGACACGTTGGGGTTCATCCCTGACGATTGCACGTGGTAACGCCCCCCCGCCCCGCGACGCTGCGGTAGAATCGCGGGTATGGCTGCGGTAGAATCGCGGGCATGACTGAGACTGACGCGACTGGCCCCCATATCCGTCTGGCGCGTGACGATGAGCTGCCCGAGGGGCTGCGGGGGCGTACGGACGACTTTACGCGCGTGTTTGGGCACAACGCTCGGCTGTTCGAGGCGTGGAACGCGTGGTACCGACCGCTCATTCGGGATGGGGCGGTGTCGGCGCGCCTTAAGGAGATCGTGCGGCTGCGGGTCGCGCAGCTGAACGCCTGTGACTTCTGACAGGCGGCGCGGCTTCCCCTGTCAGGGGAAGGAGAAACCCTCGAGGAGGATGTCGTCGGGAAGATATCGACGTGGGGCGATGCGGACTTCAGCGAGGCGGAAAAGGCCGCCCTTCACTACGCTGAGCGGCTGTTCGTGGACCACGCGAATATCGACCGCGAACTGTTCGAGGAACTGCGGGAGCATTACACGGAGGAACAGATCCTCGAGATCGGATGGGCGACCGTGAGCTACCTGGGATATGGACGGCTCATCCACTCATTCGGACTCAAGCCCCTGTAGGGAGGACGTCATGAGTTTCGATCCGAGCGTCTTTGGCGAGGACGCGATTAGCGCGGAGACGCGCGGCGTCGTGGCCGCCGCAGTGGCCATGCGCGAGCAGACGCCCTCGCTGGAGAATACGGACCTTGCGGAGTTGCGGCGGCTGATGGAGGAGGGTGGGGGCGTCTTCCCGGCGCCGCCGCCCGTCGACTGCGCGGAGGACCGCGAGACGCCGGGGATGGGCGAGGGGGCGTCGGTGCGCATCATCCGGCCGGAAGGGCGCGCCGCGACGGGCGTGTATCTCGATATTCACGGGGGCGGCTGGGTGATCGGGCGGGCGCGTATGAGCGATCAGGCCAACCTCGCGCTGGTGAATGACTTTGGGCTGGCGACGGTGGGCGTCGACTACCGGCTGGCGCCGGAGCACCCCTACCCCGCCGCACCCGATGACTGCGAGGCGGCGGCGCTGTGGCTTGTCGAGAACGCGGCGGCGGAGTTCGGCACTGAGCGAATCCTCATCGGCGGGGGGTCGGCGGGGGCGCATCTGGCGGCGGTCACGCTGCTGCGGATGCGGGACCGTCACGGCTACACCGGCTTCCTGGGGGCGAACCTCGTGTACGGGGTCTATGACCTCTCGATGACGCCGAGCCAGCGGCTGGGGGTGGGGCCGGAGGGCGGGCTCGCGCGCGACGCCATCGAGGCGTTCTACCGGATGTTCATCCCCGGGGTGGACCCCACGGACGCGGACGTTTCGCCGCTGAACGCGAATCTGCGGGACATGCCTCCCGCGCTGTTCACGGTGGGCACCTATGACCCGCTGCTGGATGACTCGCTCTTCATGCACGCGCGCTGGCTGGCGGCGGGGAACGCGTCGGAGCTGGCGGTCTATCCGGGCGGTCCGCACGGCTTCGACGCCATGCCGTTGACCATCGGGCGGCAGGCGACGGCGCGCATCCTGGCGTTCATTGGCGAACGACTGGGCGAGGGCGCCTCAGTCCAGCAGGATCTCGCCGCCGCCCGCAATGGCGACGGCGGCGCGCACGGCTGACGTCGCGCCTGACGCGATTCGCAGGCCTTCGACCTCTTCCCCCAGCCACGCCCGAATCGCGTCGGCGTCGCCGGTCAGTTCGACCCAGGCGAAGCCGGCGTGCGCGACGGCGTGGGGCGCGGCGCCGCGGGATGGGTGGCGTTCGGGGGGAATCTTCCAGTCGATGAAGAAGGGGCGGGAGGAATCGGCCATGGCGTCGGCGAGGCCGGCCAGGCGCCAGCTGAGCGCGACGCCGCCGGGCGCGTCCCGCGACATGGGGAGGGGACGCAGGCCGAGGCGGTCCGCGATCGCATCGAGGCCGGGGGCGTCGCTCCGCAGGCAGAGGGCCGCGAGGCGATCGCCGGCGGCGGTCTGTTCGCGCAACCAGCCGCCCATGGGGCTGGCGGCGGCCTCTTCCTCGTCGACGACGCCCATGATCTCGATGTAGGCGTCGCCGAGGGGGATGATGCGGTTGCCCGTGCCGTGTCCCTCGTGCCTGCCGCCGGGGAGCGAGGCGAGTCCGCAGTCGCGTTCGAGGCGCGCGGCGGTGGCGGCGATATCGGCGGCGGCGAGGATGACGTGGTCGATGGCGAGGGGCGTCACGGGGACGATGGTAGGGAATTTCGCGGGAGGCCGCGTCTCCCTGCTTGCGGGGGCGCGCGGGAGGCGTCAGGATCAGGGAATGAACGAGGAGATCTACCGCGAGATCGCGGATGCGCTGGAGCGCGAGGAACCGGTGGCGCTGGCCACGGTGGCGCGCACGCGCGGCTCCACGCCGCGCAAGACGGGCGCGAAGATGGTGGTCCGCAGCGATGGCTCGTTCTTCGGCACGATCGGCGGAGGTTGCGGGGAGGCGGAGGTCTGGCAGGAGGCGATGGAGACGCTGGAAGACGGCGCCCCGCGCATCGTCACCGTTGACCTGACGGAGCCGACGGACGGCGAGGACAAGATCTGCGGGGGCGTGATGGACGTCTTCGTCGAGCGCATAACCTAGCGAGCGCCGCAGGGTTCCCCGGAAGGACAAGCGCGGGGCTGGCGCGCGCTTCCCCGCATTGCCGCATCATGTACCATGGGAAGACTGATTCTTCCGGCAGCGCCGGAGGACGAAGGAGGCAGCCATGCCTGGTCCGTTGCTTATTGGTCCGCTTGGGCCGCTGGAGATCGCCATCATCGCGGGAGTCATCGTGTTGCTCTTCGGGGTCGGCAGGATCAGCAGGATCGGCGGTGACCTGGGCTCCTCGATCAAGGAGTTCCGCCGCGCTGTGCGGGAAGACGACGCGGAGGAAGAGTCCACGGACGACGCGCAGGCGCAGGTACAGCCGCCCCCATCCGCGCCCCAGCAGCCTGTCCAGCAGGCCGCGCCCCCGACCCAGCAGACGCAGACGCCGCCGGCGGCTCCTCCCGCGGAGGCGCCCCGCAGCGACAGCGGCAACCGCAACGTTTTCTAGCGGACCGCGAGACGAACGCAACGAAGCCCCCGTTTCCGGGGGCTTCGCGCTTTCCGGAGCGCTGGCGGCCGCGCTCAGCCGCCGCCGGCGACGGCGGGGACGATGCTGACTTCGTCGCCGTCATTGATGGCGGTGGCGAGGCCGTCCTCGAAGCGGACGTCTTCGCCGTTGATGTAGACGTTCACGAAGCGGCGCAACTCCCCTTCCTCGTCGAGCATCCGCTCGCGGACGCCCGGGAAGCGCGTCTCCAGGTCTTCGATACAGGCTGCGAGGGCGCCGGTGATTCCCTCGACGGTGGCCTGGCCATCGGTGAGGGGGCGGAGGGGCTGGGGGATGAGGACTGTTACTGCCATGCGCTGGTTCTCCGTTCTGTTGTCGTGGGTGGCGCGTTTAGCCGTCGATGACGTCGCCGGTTATGGGGTCCACGCGCACGCCGCGGGTCTCGGCCCAGGCGACGCTGCGCGCGATCTCGTCGGCATCGCCTTCGAGTTCGAGGATGACCCAGCCGGTGCGTTCATCGACGTCGGCCATGCGGATGTTGGTGATGACTTCGAAGCGCTGCCCAATGAGGTAGATCACGGGCTCCTTGATGAGATCGGTGGGGAAGGTGAAGCGCAGGCGTTGGACGGCCATCAGGCGGGAACCTCCTCACGATCCCTGTAGGCGGCCTCGAAGCTCTCGACGGTCGCGTCGATTTCGAGCGCGGGGCCGAGCTTGCCGGCGACGGCCTCGGCGGTCTTGAAGCCCGCGCCTGTGATGAAGGCCACCACAAGTTCGTCGGGGGCGATTCTACCGCTGGCGGCAAGCTGCCTGACGCTGGCGATGGTGACGCCGCCGGCGGTCTCGGCGAAGACGCCTTCCGTTTCGGCGAGGAGCTTCATGCCGGCGACGATTTCGTCGTCGCTGACGGAGGCGCAGGCGCCGTTGGTGTCGCGCAGCTGCACGAGGCTGTAGTAGCCGTCGGCGGGATTGCCGATGGCGAGGGACTTGGCGATGGTGTTGGGACGCTGGGGGCGGAAGTTGGCGCTGCCCTCGGCCCAGGCGGTGGCCACGGGCGAACAGCCCGTGGCCTGGGCGCCGCTCATGCGCGTGCGGGGCGGGTCGATGAGCCCCGCCTTGGCGAACTCGTTGAGGCCCTTCCGTATCTTGACGAAGAGCGAACCGCTGGCAATGGGCACGACGCAATGGTCGGGGGCGCGCCAGCCGAGCTGTTCGGCGACTTCGAAACCGAGCGTCTTGGAGCCCTCGGCGTAGTAGGGACGCACGTTGACGTTAACGAAGGCCCAGTTGCGCGTGCCCGCGAGTTCGGCGCAGAGGCGGTTGACGGCGTCATAGTTGCCGTGAACCTTGACGAGGGTGGGGCTGTAGATGCTGGAGCCCAGCACCTTGCCCGCCTCGAGGTCGTCGGGGATGACGACCACGGCCTCCATGCCGGCGGCGGCGGCGTGGGCGCTGACGCTGTTGGCGAGGTTGCCGGTGCTGGCGCAGGCGAGCTTCTCGTAGCCGAGTTCGCACGCGCGGGAGCTGGCGACGGTGACCACGCGGTCCTTGAAGGACCAGGTGGGGTTGGCGGTGTCGTTCTTGATGTAGAGGTTGGGGAGGCCCAGCGCCTTGCCGAGGTTCTTCGCGTGGATCAGGGGGGTGAAGCCCGCCCCGATATTGACGGCCGTTTCGGCCTCGCAGGGGAGAAACTCGCGGTAGCGCCAGAGGTTGGCCGGTCGCGCGGCGATGGTCTCGCGGGAGACGGCCGCCTTGATGGCCTCGTCGTCGTACACGACTTCGAGGGGGCCGAAACAGAACTCGCAGACGTGGAGGGCGGCGAGGGGGTAATCGCGGCTGCATTCGCGGCAGCGCAGGTTTTGTGCGTAGCTCATGCCTTTCTCTCGTGCAGTGGGCGGCGCGGCGGTCGAGGCGTCCGCGGGAGTGGGCGCGCTCGGCGGCGCGAGGCGTATGGAATCGCGAGGGTGGTCCCTACGGGACCAGGGACATGAACATTCGGCCCAGAGGTTCTGACATCTTCTCTCCTCTGCGCGGGCCGTTTCCGTGAACGCTGGATGCGGGCGGCGCGCAGAGCCTGCAGGCAACGGTACAACCGATTGCGGCATGGGGAAAGGGAGGGGGATTAACGCGGGGGCGGGCAGGGGCGGTCGAGGGGCGCGTAGCCGACCATGAACATGGCGGACTGGAGCGCGTGGAGGGGGTCGTCCGCCCCCGGGAAGGGCGCTTGCTCTGCCATCTCGCTGAGCAGCCACGCCGCCATGACGTTGGAGCGAGCGTATCGCGCCCGGGTGTAGACCTTCGGGAAGCGGAAGCGCCCGCAGGATGGGTTGCGGCGAACGGTTGGCTGATATGGGGGGATAGCGATTCGCAGCGTCTCGGGGACGGCGTCGCGGTCGCAGTCGTGACAGAACAGCCACACGAGCGAGGCGATCGCGCAGGCGACGCGGCTGTCGTAAATGGGGAATCCGTCGATCAGCAGCGAGTAGATCTTGCTGAAGCCCGAATTCATCAGATCAACAGCGGAGAGGCTGTCCAGATCAGCCGTGGCCGGATCGAGCAGGCGCGCGTTCGCTGTGAGGCGCGGCAGCGCTTCGCGGTTGAGTTTGCGCAACGGCTTCTCGCTTACTTTCCCCCAACGCACAACCTCAAGCGCCGCTTCAAGGAAGGCGGCGTCTCCCTGCTCCACGCTCTCGCGCAGTTGCTTCCTCAGCCCATCGAGGAAGGCCACGGTCTCGGCGTAGTTCTTGCCCTCGCGCCCGCCGACGCGGAACTTCCACTCATAGTTCTCGTATGCGTCGAACAGGGTCCTGAATCGCCTCGTTCCCCACCTGGGGCTGGTCCAGCAGTGGTCGAGCGGACGGTCGCCTGTGACGAAGGGCTTCACCCATTCGAGGAAGGCGACCACATCAGGGTCTTGCAGGTAGGCGTCGCGGTTCATGGCCGTGAGTATACGGGCGGCGCCGCGTGAACCGCGGGCGGGCCGTACACTCGCGGAATGGAACGGGAGCACTTTCGCGAGCTGGTGCGCGAGGCGATCGAGAGCCTGCCGCGGGAGCTGCTGGCGCGCGTGCAGAATGTCGAGATCGTGATTGAGTGGCGGCCGACGGCGGAGGACCGGAAGCGGGCGGGGATAGGGCCGGGGAGCACGCTGCTCGGCCTCTACCACGGCATCCCCCTGCCCCATCGGGGGGAGAACTACAACCTCGTGGCGCCCGATACGATCAGCATCTACCAGACGCCCATCGAAGCCATCTGCGGGACCGATGAGGAGGTGCGGGAACAGGTGCGGACGACGGTGCTGCACGAAATCGGGCACTACTTCGGCATCGACGATGAGCGCCTGCACGAGTTGGGGATGGGCTGAGCAGGGAAGGGTCAGCCGCTCGCGTCGGCGTCTGTCCCGCCGGCGTCGAGGGCGCGGCGCGCAAGCTGTTCGAGGGCGCGGTCCTCGAGGGGCGGATTGTGGAGGCCGGCGCGCACATCGCGGTAGTAGCGCTCGATGGGGCGCCGCTTCTGCAGGCTCACGCCGCCCACGACGCGCATGGCTTCGTCGACGGCCTCGATGGCGTTGTTGAGGGCGTCGACCTTGGCGACGGCCACGCGATCGCTGGCAGGCATGCCTTCGCCGGCGGCGGCGCCGGCTTCCCAGGCAGCGGCGGCGTCAGCGATGAGGGCGTGGTTGCGCTGCAGGAGCAACTCGATGCGGGCGATGCGGCGGCGCACGCCGGGAAATTCGGCGATGGCGCCGAGACCCGTGGGGGCGCGTGTGCGGGCGAAATCGACGGCGTAGTCGCGGGCGGCGCGGGCGACGCCGGTCGTGACGGCGGCCACGCCCAGCGCAAACCAGACGCCGCTGGCGCGGCCACGGGGACTGGGCGCGGCCCTGTTGCGATAGCCGAGGAAGCGGTCCTGCCCGAGGCGCACGCCCTCGAGGGCGAGGTCGTGGCTGCCGCTGGCGCGCATGCCGAGGGCGTCCCAGGTTTCATCCACACGGACGCCGGGGTCATCGCGCAGGACCATGAAGTCGGCGATGTCCGGGGGGCCGTCCGCGGGCGCGGCGATGCGGGCAAGGACGGGCATGTACCAGAGTTCGGGCGCGAGGGTGACGAAGGTCTTGCGGCCTTCGAGGATCCAGCCGCCTTCGACGGGGGTGGCGGTGGTCGCGGGGAGGCCGCCGCCGGCGGGGCTGCCGAGCCCTTCCTCGGTCGCGGCCGTGTTCACCAGGCGCCCATCCTCGACGGCGCCCCGACAGAGTTCATCGAACCAGCGGGCGGGATAGGCGGGCGCCTCGCGTTCGGCGCCGAAGCGGATGAGGTGCATGTTGAGGGCGAGGGCGGTGGAGCCGTCGCCGGCGGCGAGCGCCTCCTGGAGGCGTACGAAACGGGAGAGGGGCAGTTCGAAGCCGCCGTGCGAGCGGGGGACTGTGAGCTTGAGGAAGCCGGCTTCGCGCAGTTCGGCGAAGTTCTCGTGGGGGAAGGAGCCTTCGCGGTCGTGGCGGGCGGCGCGCGCGGCGAAACGCGCGGCGAGAGAGGAGGCGAGGGCGACCCAGTCCCGCTCGGACATGGCCGCAGTCTAGCGGCTCGACGGGCGGAGGCGCGGGCGACGTTGCTATACTCGCGCTCTCCGCCGGACCTGGCAGGGAGCAACGCCTTGGAAGAGCCAACGCTCGTTTCACAACGAATCATCGAAAACGTGGAGAAGGTCATCGTGGGGAAGGACCGCGAGTTGCGGCTCGCGATCACGGCCCTGCTCTGCGGCGGCCATATGCTCGTGGAGGACGTTCCCGGCGTGGGCAAGACAATGCTCGCGCGCGCGCTGGCGCTCTCCACGGGCTGCAGCTTCAAACGCATCCAGTTCACGCCCGACCTCTTGCCCAGCGATGTGACGGGGGTCTCCATCTACAACCAGAAGTCGGGGGATTTCGAGTTCCGCGCGGGGCCGATCATGGCCCAGATCGTGCTCGCCGACGAAATCAACCGAGCCACGCCGAAGACGCAATCGGCGCTGCTGGAAGCGATGGAGGAGCGGCAGATGACGGTGGATGGGATCACGCACACGATGCCGTCGCCCTTCATGGTGATGGCCACGCAAAACCCCATCGAGTACGAGGGCACGTTCCCGCTGCCGGAAGCGCAGCTGGACCGCTTTCTGATCCGCGTGAACCTGGGCTACCCAAGCGCGCAGGACGAGGTGCGGGTGCTCGATGAACAGCAGACGGCGCACCCCATCGACAGCCTTGAGCCGGTGACGGACGCGACGGAGATACGCCAGCTCCAGCAGGCGGTGCGCGAGGTCTATCTTGACCCGCTCATCAAGCAGTACATCGTGGGGCTGGCGAGCGCGACGCGCACGCATGAGAACGTGTATCTGGGGGCGAGCCCGCGTGGGTCGATTGCGCTCTTCCGCACGGCGCAGGCGCGCGCCCTGCTGGAGGGTCGCGACTACGTGATTCCGGACGATGTGAAGGAGCTCGCCTTCGTGACGCTGGGGCACCGCGTGATCGTGAGCCCGGGGGCGCGCGTGAAGGGGGCGACGGCGGCGGACGTGGTGGCGGACTGTCTGGCGCGCGTGCCCGTGCCCGGCGCGCGCGCCAGGGCCTGAGGTTCAGGGGCGTGGCGCGGCGAGCGCTGGCGTGGCCCTTCGCGCCCCAGCGGCGCACGCTCACGGCGCTCGTGGCGCTGCTGGTGGCGGCCGTGTTCATCGCCACGGGGACGGGGTTCTGGCTGCTCTACCGGATCGCCTACATCGTGGCGCTGGGCATCCCCGTGGCGCTTCTCCTGGCCTGGCTGAACACGCGCGCGCTCGATGCGCGGGTGGAGCGGCGCACACTGCGGGGGCAGGTGGGGCAGGAGGCGGAGGAGCTGATCGAGGTGCGCAACCGAAGCCTCATCCCGAAGCTCTGGGTGGAGCTGGAGGATCCCTGTGACTTGCCGGGGCACGAATCACGGCGGGCGGTGACGATCCCCGGTCGGGGACTGCGGAGCTGGGTGGTTCAGACCACCCTGCGGCGGCGCGGGTTGTATGACTGGGGGCCCCTGCTCGTGCGCGGGGGCGATCCCTTCGGCGTCTTCTCCACGGAGCGCCGCTACGGGGCGCGCCAGCAGATTCTGGTGTACCCGCGGGTGGCGGACCTGCCGCGCTTCCAGACGCCGCCCGCGAGCCTGCCGGGGGAGGGGCGCTTCCGGCGGCGCACGCACTACATCACGCCGAACGCGAGCGGCGTTCGCGACTACGCTCCCGGCGATCCCCTGAGCCGCATTCACTGGCGCTCCACCGCCCACACGGGCGAGCTGATGGTGAAGACGTTCGAGCTCGACCCCACCAGCGATATCTGGGTGATCGCGGACCTGGAGGGGAGCATTCAGGCGGGCGAGGGCGATGAGAGCACGGAGGAGTACACGATCACGGTGGCGGCGAGCGTGGCCCAGCGGTACATCGCGGCGAACCGTTCGGTGGGGCTGATCGCGTTCGGGGAGGAGTACACGGTTGTCGAGGCGGAGCGGGGGCAGCAGCAGCTCTCGCGCATGCTGGAGTCGCTGGCGGTGGCGAAGGCGGCGGGGGAGGCGCCGCTGGGCAATCTCCTGATCGAGGAACAGCGCCGCTTCGGACGGCACACGACGCTGGTGCTGGTGACGGCCTCGACGGAGAGTTCCTGGCTCCCGCCCGTGCAGTCGCTCGTGCAGCGGGGGGTGCGCGTGGCGGTCGTGCTCGTGGACGCGGGCACGTTCGGGGGCGAGGATTCGCCGCTGCTCCTGTACGGGGAGCTGACGGCGAGCGATATCCTCACCTACGTGGCGGCGCAGGGGGATGACCTCTCCCTGACGCTCAGCAGCACCGCCATGGGAGCGGAAGCATGGCAGAGCTAGAGGCTCCCGCCCGCGCCGGCGCGGGGGCGCGCCTGCGTCGCCTCGCGATCGAGGGGCCGCGCCTGCTGATGGACTGGGAGGACTGGCTCACCTTCGCGCCCGCGCTCGTGGTGTATCTGTCGATCGCGATCGCGATCCAGCAGGCGGACTGGGTACGCGACTTCCCCTCGCTCATCCCCACGGTTATCGGGGGGCTCGTGATCGGCCTGGCGGCGGCGAGAGCGCGCACGAGCCCCCTCGTCACGCACCCGCTGGCGCTGCTCTTCGGGCTCATGCTGCTGACCCTCGGAATCGCGCCCTTCGGGGAGGGCGGCTCCATCGTGGAACGCGTCGAGGACATCGTGGCGCGGATGAACGAATGGGTGGCGGTCGTGCGCGAGAACGATGTCAGCAACGACAATCTGCCGTTCGTGCTGATGGTGCACGCGCTGGGGGTGATGGGCGCCTACCTCGGGGCCTGGTCGGTGTTCCGCTGGCGGAATCCGTGGATCGCGGTGGCGCCGGCCTGCGCGGGCCTGCTTGTGATCATCGCCACGACCGACGGACGGCCCAGCGGCGCGTTCTTGCTGTTCTCGTTCGGGGCGCTCCTGCTGATCTCGCGGCTCCACCTGCAGCGCGCCTTTTCGCGCTGGGACCGGACGAAGGTCGAGTATCCGGAATGGCTGAGCCTGCAGGCGGCGCAACTCGCCATCGTTCTCACGATTGCGATGGTCGTGATCGCCTGGCAGGCGCCGCTCGGGAAGCAGGCCAGCGCGATCGACGCGACGATCAACTTCGTGACCGAACCGATCGAGGGCGCCCTCGAACCGGTGAGCGACCTTTTCGTGAACCTCGCGGGCGGGGGCGGCAACTTCCACAAGATGGGACGGACGCTGGCCATCCGCGGCGATGTCAGCCTCGGCTCGCGCGTGCTGTTCGAGGCGCAGGGGGACAACTTTGGGCTTGTGCGGGGCACGAGCTACGACGAGTACACGGGATCGGGCTGGCGCTCCTCGGACCGCCAGGAGGAGGCGATAAACGCGGGCGATCCGACAGCCGCGGAGTTCCAGGCGCGCGCCTACCGCGAACGCTTCCTCACCACCCTCGACATCGAAGTGTTCGACGACGAGGAGACGCTCTTTTCGGTGGGCGCGCCGCTGGGCGCGAACATTGATTCGCTCGTGGACGCGCCCGATTCCTTCCCCGGCGATATCGAGCGCATCCGCAGCCAGGAGGATCTGCGGGAAGGGGACCGCTACCGCGTGGCGGGAACGGTCAGCCTGGCCTCGCCCGAGCAGCTGCGGAGGGACGGGGCAGACTACCCGCAGTGGGTGCGCGAGCGGTATCTGCAGCTGCCCGATGATCTGCCCGCCCGCGTTTCGGACAAGGCGGCGGAGGTCACGGAGGAGACGACCAATCCGTACGACGCGGCCAAGGCCATCGAAACGTACATCCGCACCTTCGAGGTCGATCTGAGCGTGCGCTCCGCGCCCTCCCGCCGCGACGTGGCGGACTTCCTGCTGTTCGACCTGCAGCGGGGCTACTTTGACTACTTCTCGACGGGGATGGCGGTGATGCTGCGGACCCAGGGGGTACCCGCCCGGGTGGCGGTGGGCTATGTGCTGGACCCGCAGGATCTCGACGCAGCGACGGGCGCCGTCGCCGTCCGCAAGAACGACGCCTACTCATGGGTCGAGGTCTACTTCCCGACGTATGGCTGGGTCGAGTTCAATCCTTCGGGCGACGTGCTCCTGACGGGCGTGACGCTGCAAGAGGTCCTGGATGGATCAGAGGTAACGCCGGTCCTGGAGCTGCCCGTCGATCTGCTGCCGATTGACACGCTCCTCGGGGACGACGCCGACATCCTGGGGACGGTGCTGACGCCGATCACGCTGGAGCGGGCGAGCGGTCCGCCGTGGACCGTCATCTGGAGCGTGGGGGGCGCGCTGGCGGCGCTGGCGGCGATCGCGCTGGGGGCAAGGGCCTACTGGGCGTGGGGACTGCGGGGGTTGCGCGGCATGCCGCGACAGTGGGGCGGCCTCGAACGGCTGGCGGGCTGGGCGGGGTTGCGGTCGGCGGAGTCGGAGACCGTCCGCCAGTGGGGTGAACGGCTTGGCTCCGCGCTCGACCGTCCAGAGGAGGCGGCGGCGCTCAGCACGGCCTTCGAGGAAGCGCGCTACGGCCCGCCCGATCTGGAACGGACGGACGCGGCCGAGACGAAGACTGCCTACCGCGTCCTGCGCAACGCCCTCGCGGCGCGCATCCTCGGGCGGCGTTCCGCGCGAAAGCCGGAGATGGACGGGGAGGATGACGAGGCGACCGAGACGAACGACGCCGACGACGAGGCGTCCCGCGAGGACGAGGCCTGATTCAGACGTTGAAGAGGACGTGGATGACGTCCCCGTCGCGCACGCGGTAGTCCTTGCCCTCGGTGCGCTGCAGACCGCGCCGCTTGGCTTCGGCCTCGCTGCCGCACGCGATCAGATCCTCGTAGCGGATGACCTCGGCGCGAATGAAGCCCCGCTGGAGGTCGGTATGGATCTTGCCGGCGGCTTCGGGGGCGGTGGCGCCTTCTTCCACGGTCCAGGCGCGGCATTCATCGGGGCCGACGGTGAGGAAGCTGATGAGCCCGAGGAGGGCGTAGCTGCGGCGCACGGCTTCGTCCATGCCGCTGTGGTCGACGCCGGCCTCCTGCCGGAATTCGGCGGCCTCCTCGTCGCTGAGTTCGTTCAGCTCCATCTCGAAGCGCCCGCTCATCACGGCGAGGTCACGGCCCGGGGCGACGGGGGCGCCGCGCAGCTCCTCCTCGATCGCGAGCCGTCGGGGGAGGTCGTCCTCGGCCACGTTGATGAGGTCGAGCAGGGGTTTCGTGGTCAGGAACTGGCTGCCGGCGAGGAGGCGGCGTTCGTCGTCGGAGAGGGTCATGGCGCGGATGGGGGTCTCGGCTTCGAGTTCGCCCCGCATGCGGTCGAGCAGATCGCGCAGGGCCTGCAGCTGGCCGCGCTCTCCGGCCTTGAGGGTGCGCAGTTCTGGGTCGATGCGCTCGATGCGACGCTCGATCAGGGCGAGGTCGGCGAAGGCCAGCTCCAGGTCCATGACGCCGATATCGCGGTTCGGGTCAACGGAGCCCTCGGGGTGGGGGACGGAATCGTCCTCGAAGGCGCGCACGACGTGGATGAGGGCGTCGACGGCGGCGAGCTCGTTCAGGAAGCGTCCGTCCAGCCCCTTGCCCGCGCCAAAGCTCTCGCTGGCGGCGGGGAAGTCGACGTACTCGACGGTGGCGCAGGTACTGCGTTTGGGGCGGTAGATGTCGGAAAGCCGGTCGACGCGCGGGTCAGGGACGGCGACGGAGCGGATGTTTGGCTTGTTCGCGCCGCCGAATCCGCCGACGGGCGCGAGGCCGCGGGAGACGGCGTTGAAGATGGTGGTCTTCCCCGCGCGGGGCAGCCCGATAATCCCGACACGCATCGGGGTGAACGTACGCGCGCGCGGCCCAAGGGGGTAGGGCGGCGCGGCGCCTCAGCCGTTACGGGTCCGCGGGCGCGATGACGCCCGCGCGCCGCTCGAGGGCGGCGAGTTCAGGCAGGAGGCGGTCCGCGGCGCGGGCGATGACGCGTTCGGCGCGGGCCACGGCGGCGATATCGGAGGGGCGAAAGGCGCCCGCTTCCCGCAGGGCCTCGAACTCTTCCCGATCCTCTTCGATGAGTTCGCCCGCAGGCGTGAGCCACCAGTCAAGGGCGAGGTCGCGGTAGGAGACCTCGCCCTCGCGGACGCGCACCGCCGCCACGGCGTCGAAGCGGTGGGCGATGACGCGGCCGCCCTGACGCATGCGATAGACGGCGTAGGGACGGGAGGGCCAGAAGTAGCCGTAGGAGACGGACCCGGGGGGGATGTCGATGGGGGTACCGAAGACGGCCCCGCCCTGACGCATCTCGTAGCTGACCACGAGCAGCGCGGGGGAGGCGAACTCCAGACGGACGGGATAGCGCCGTTCGCCGCCGTCGGGTTTGCGCTTGCGCTCGACCCAGGGCGTTCCCCGCGGCGGTTCCGGCAAGGAGGCGTCGGCTGTCACGCCGCCATCATGGCCGAGGGAGCGGGCGTCGCGCGAGCACGGCGGGCGGTCAGCGGGCACGGGGCGCGGTAGGCTACGGGGCATGGCCCGCATTCTGGCCGGCGGCTTGCTGGCGCTTGTGGTCGCGCTGGCGGCGTCCTGCGGCGGCGATGGGCCCCCTCCGGAACCCATCCGCATCCTCGAAGCGGACGCGGAGCGCCTGTACGAGGACGATCTGCCGCTGGCGCGCTCGCTGGTGCGCGTTCGCTTCAACCGCGCGGTCGAACCGACGACGCTGCGGGCGCTTCACGGAGCGTTCCGGCTGACGCTGCCCGAGGATTCGCCGCTGACGGACCACTCGCTCGCGGAGATGCCGGTCGAGGGGGTGGAGGTGAGCGGCGCCCGCGCGGTCGAACTCACGGTCGGGGGGCTCATCCCGCGGGGGTCGATCCTGCGCGTTTCGACGGGCGCGCTTTCGGGGCCGGACGAGGAGGCGACGCTGCCGGTCACGAGCGAGTTCACGGAGCTGGGCGTGGCGCTGGCGGGGGGCGTCTTCGCCTTCGGCGATCTCTCGCTTGTCGAACAACGCCTAGCGGAAACGCCGACCGCCGCCGATCGCGACGCGGACGCGGTACGGGCGGAACTGGAGCGGCATCTTGAGGCGCGCGAAGCCTCGGCGGGGGTGCGCGCGGCGGCGCTGCAGCTCTACGACGGCATGGACCGCGAGGCGTTTCCGCACGCCCGGGCGCGCGCGGCCGTGGCGGCGCTGGCGGGCACGTTCGCGGACGCCGCCGTGCGATCGCTGCTGGGCGCGGAGAACTGCACGGGGGAGCCAGCGGCCTTCGTCGGGTTCCGGGAGCCGCCCGGGGACGCGGAACTGGCGGCGCGCGTGACCTTCGACGAGGAGGGCCGCCGCGTGATCTCGATCCGGCCCGACCTGGAGGCGGCGCCCATTGAACTGCTGATGCCGCTCATCGCGCACGAGGCGGTCCATTGTGACGAGGCCGACAGTCTGGAGGAGGAGATCGTGGCCAGCGCCATCGACATCTACCTCTACGTCCATCTGCTGATCTCGCGACCGGAGCTGGCGAGCGACCCCTCGCCCCTCGCGCGCAACTTCAACATCGAGGCGCTGGCGATGCTGAACAGCGGCCGTTCGGCGCCGGAATCGCTTGGCGTGCTGGCCAGTCCGCACGGGCGCGAGGCGCTTCCGGGGTCGGGCGTCACGCACCGTTCGTTCGCCGGGATCATCGCCGCCAGCTACGCGGAGGGCGCGAACGCGTCCGCGCCCGTCGAGCCGGTGGCGCAGCAGTATCTGGACGCGCTGGCGCGGGCCATCGGCGCGCCGCTGGGGAGCGCGCGCGATCTGGACTATGTGGACTTCCTGCTGGGGCGGGCGACCACGTTCGAGGCGATCGCCAACCTGCTGGAGGTGTTCTCGCTGGCGCCAGGGTAGGCCGCCTGCGCGGGATTCTGAGCGCGTTGCGGGGGGATGGCTCTATGATGAGCCGCATGAACGGAATCATGCGTTTCCTGCTGACCGTCGTGCTGGCGGCGGCGCTCATCGTCATTGTGTATCTGGTTCTGGCCGTGCTCGTGGACGGCTACTTCGGGGGGAACATCTTCCCCGACGAGGCGGAGCCGAACGCGTGGTCCGCGCCCGATAGCTGGAGTGAGTGGCGCGATATCGCGCTGGTGGGGCTGGGCGCGCTGGCGGCGATCGCGGGCGTGCTCGCCTGCATACTGCTCGCGGTTCTCATCGGGACGGCGCTGGCGGTGCGGCGCGCCATCAACCAGAACGTGGTTCCCCTGCTCGATTCGACGCGCGAGTTCGTGGACGAGGCGCGGGGCACGGCCGAATTCGTGGGCGAATCGGCGGTGACGCCCATCATCCGCGTTTATTCGGTGGTCAGCGGCCTGCGCAAGGGGCTGGGCGCGCTGGGGTCGCTCGGCGGACGCTTCCGGGGCGGGTCATGAGCGACCGCGGCCCAGCGGACGATCCCGTCATCGGGAAAGGGGCGGTCGGCGGCTCCGGAGCGATCGCCGAGGAGTTGCGGTCGGCGGCGCGCGAGGCGATGGACGTGATGCGCGAGGGCGCGCGGCAGAAGGAAGAGGAACTGTGGGCTCGCTACCGCGCGCTCACGAAGGGCCGCCGCGAGCGGAAGCGCTAGCGCCTCCAGGATCGGGGGGCGCGCCCTTGCTACGCTAGCGCGACGCCTCGCGGAGAGGTGCTGGAGTGGCTGAACAGGCACGACTGGAAATCGTGTAGGGGCGCAAGTCCCTCGTGGGTTCGAATCCCACCCTCTCCGCCAGCCGTTTCCTCTGACCGTTCCTCGTCAAGGGCGCGGCGCGATACACTGGTTCCATGCCGAAGCTTGGCTTCATCAGTCGCGTCGTGGGGGACTCGAACGACCGCGAGGTGAAACGCCTCCGCGCCGCGATCGGGGAGATCGAGGAGCTCGCGGACGCGATGGCCGCCCTCACGGACGAGGAGCTGGGCGATCGCACGGGTGAATTGCGGGAGCGGCTGACGCAGGGCGAGACCCTCGATGACATCGCGGCGGAGGCGTTCGCGGTCGTTCGCGAGATGGCGGCGCGCAAGGTCGGGGAGCGCCCCTACGCGGTGCAGCTGATGGGCGGGCTGGTTCTGCACGCGGGCAAGATCGCGGAGATGAAGACGGGCGAGGGCAAGACCCTCACCGCAATCGCGCCCCTCTACCTGAACGCGCTGGCGGGCAAGGGCGCGCATCTGGTGACGGTGAACGACTACCTGGCGCGACGCGACGCGGCCTGGTACGGCCCTGTATTCCACGCGCTGGGGATGAGCGTGGGGGTGATCCAGAACGACCACACGCAGTATCTGTTCGAACCCGGGTACCGGCCGGGGGAGGACGGCGGGGGCGGACTCGACGACCTGCAGCCCTGCGAACGGCGCGACGTGTACCGGGCGGACGTGACCTACGGGACGAACAATGAGTTCGGCTTTGACTACCTGCGCGACAACATGGCGCGCGAAGCGAGGCTGAAAACGCAGCGCCCGCTTTCGTTCGCGATCGTGGACGAGGTGGACAACATCCTCATCGACGAGGCGCGGACGCCGTTGATCATCAGCGGCCAGGCGGAGGAAGCGCAGAGCGCCTACCAGATGTTCGCGCGGGCGGTGCGGGGGCTGCACGAGGAGCTGGACTACGCCATCGACCAGAAGGCGAAGCACGTGGCCCTGACGGAGACGGGCATCGGGAAGATCGAACGGGCGCTGCGGGTGGACAACATCTTCGGGGGCGACCCGCGGCTGGCGCGACACCTGGAGGCGGCGCTCGACGCCGAGTACCTGAAGCGCCCCGATCGCGACTACGTGGTGCGGGACCGCGAGATCGTGATCGTCGACGAGTTCACGGGGCGGCTGATGCCGGGGCGGCGCTGGAGTCACGGCATCCACCAGGCGGTGGAGGCCAAGGAGAACGTGCCCATCCAGCGGGAGTCCCTCACGCACGCGACGATCACGTTCCAGAACTACTTCCGGCTGTACGAGAAGCTGGCGGGCATGACGGGCACGGCGGAGACGGAGGCGGAGGAGTTCGCCAAGATCTACGGCCTCGACGTGGTGGCGATTCCGACGAACCGGCCCATGGTTCGCAAGGACCATGAGGACATGGTCTTTATCAACGAGAAGGCGAAGTTCACGGCGGTGGTGAACGAGATCGCGGAGATGCACGGGCGGGGGCGGCCGGTGCTGGTGGGCACGACTTCGATCGAGAAATCGGAGTATCTGGCGGCGTTGCTGCGGCGACGGGGCATCGACCATGACGTGCTCAACGCGAAGCAGCACGAGCGCGAGGCGCACATCGTGGAGGGCGCGGGGGAGCAGGGCGCGGTCGTGATCGCGACGAACATGGCGGGGCGGGGCACGGACATCAAGCTGGGGGAGGGGGTCAAGCAGGCGGGCGGACTCCACGTCATCGGAACGGAGCGGCACGAATCGCGACGCATCGATAACCAGCTGCGGGGACGGGCGGGCAGGCAGGGCGACCCCGGATCGAGCCGCTTCTTCGTGTCGTTCGGGGACGACATCATGCAGCGGTTCGCGCCGGACTGGGTGCCGGGGATGCTGGAGAAGGTGGGGATGACGGAGGACATGCCCCTGGAATCGCGCATGGTGACGCGCGCGATCGAGCAGGCGCAGCAGAAGGTGGAGGGCTACAACTTCGATATCCGCAAGCGGCTGGTGGAGTTCGACGACGTCATCAATGAGCAGCGCGCGGTGCTGTACACGGAGCGGGACAAGGTGCTGGAGGGGGCGGACGTGCGCGAGAACGTGTTCTCGTTCGTGACGGATGAGGTGGACGGGATCATCGAGCGGAATCGCGATGAGGGCTTCGACGCGAACCTCGTGCACACGGAGTTGGGCGAGATCATGCCGCCCGACATCCTGCCCGCGCTGGACGATATCGCGGAGCGGCAGGAGCGCATCGCGGACGTCGCCCTCGATCGCATCGAGGATCGCTACGAAGCGATCGAGGAGAAGGTGGGCGAGGAGACCGCGCGCAGGCTCGAACAGTGGCTGCTGCTGGAGTCGATCGACTATCACTGGCGCCAGCACCTGACGGCGGTGGAGGAGGTGCGGCAGAGCGTGGGGCTGCAGGCCTACGCGCAGGTGGACCCGCTGGTGGCCTTCAAGCGCGAGGGCTATGACATGTTCCAGCAGCTGCAGGGGAATATCCGGCGGCAGGTGGCGCAGACGATCTTCAAGATGCGGGCGGAGGATCTGCCGGCGGCCTCCCCGAACGGCGCCACGAGCGCCCGCCGGCCCGAACCGCAGGGCGCCCCGCGACAGGAACGGCGGCGGAACGGGGGCGCGGCACGGACGCGGGGAGGCGCTGTGGAGACGGCGCCGTCGCCGCCAAGGGCGGGCGGGAAGAAGATCGGGCGGAACGATCCGTGCTACTGCGGCAGCGGCGTGAAGTTCAAGAAATGCCACGGCAAGATCGCCTGACCGGCGACGCGGCGGCGTGAAGGTTCTCGCCGCTCTGGGGGCGGGCGCGGACGGGTCGCGGGCGATGCTCATCGACCCTCCCGATGACGCGCTGACGGAGGCGGGAGCGCTCTCACCGCGCCCCACGGTGGCGAGTTCGCTGCAGGTGGCGGAGCCCGCCCCGCATATCGTCTGGTGGCCGCAGCGCGATGAGCTGACGGCGGAGAACCTGAGCCGGCTTGCGTGGATGCTGTCGGCGGCGGGCGGCGGGAAGGGCTGGCTCGTGAGCGACGGGGACGGGGAGAGCCCGTCGGGCGACGCGCTTCGGGAAGCGGCGGCGGCGTCAGCGTTGCGCTTCGAGGACGAGGTCCCGCTCGAAGACGGCGGCGTGGCGTTGCGCCTCACGCCCGCTGGCGAGTAGCGGCGCGGGAGGACGGGGAGCGATGAGCGCGCCGCCGCCAACCGTCCTTATTCCCGTGAACCGGCTCGACCGCGCGAAGCGACGGCTGGCGGCGCTCCTGACGCCCGCGGAGCGCGCGGAGCTGGTGCGGCGGACGCTGGCGACCGTGCTGGAGGCGGCGGCGGGGGCGGGGATGGAGGCGGCTGTGTTGACCGCGGACGAGGGCGTTCGCGCGGAACTGTCAGGTCGCGTCCGCATGCTCGGGGAGGCGCCCGCGCTGGAGGGGTTGAGCGCGCAGATCGAGCGCGCCGCCGAGCGGCTCGGCGCGGCGGAGTTGCTGATTCTGCACGCGGACCTGCCGCTGGCGACGGGCGCGGCGCTGCGCGACCTCGTCACGCAGGCGCCGCCCGCGCCCTCGGCGACGCTGGTTCGGGCCGCGGACGGGGGCACGAACGCGATGCTGCTGCGGCCGCCGGGGCGGTTCGCGCTGGCGTACGGGCGGGGCAGCGGCGACCGCCATGAGGCGGCGGCGCGGCGGGCGGGGGCAGCGGCGCGGCGCGTGGATGCGCCGGCGCTCGCGCTCGACCTCGATACGCCGGAGGACGCGCGCCGCCTGCTGGCGGAGGCGGCGGGGCGGGAGACGGCGGCGGGGCGCTACCTGGTCGGGATCGGGGTCGAGGGGCGGGCAGCGTTTCGGGATGGGTAGGCGGGGCGCTGAGGCGCATCTCGCCATAACTGGACGCGGCCGCGATCCTGTCCAAAGGCCGCCGCCATTGACGTTTTGGCCCCGAGAGTTACGAATTTCGGGTCATTCGCGTAGTGTTCGGTAGTACAACCATCGGTGAGGGGAGGCGCCATGACGATTGAGGTGACGCTGCTCTCGCACTCGGATGACCCGCTGCGGTCGCTCTACATGGCGTATCGGACCTGCTATAGCGCGCTCACGCCGCAGCAGGTGGCGGCGCGCATCGAGGACGAACGGATTCCGCGGGAGAAGATGCGGGCGTTCATCGTCGAGCGCCTGAAGACGGGTCACGCGAGCCCGCTGGAGCAGGTCTGGTTCGAGTTCGCCATCGCGGGCGTGTCGCGGGCCTTCAGCCATCAGTTCGTGCGCCATCGGGTGGGCATTTCGTTTGAGCAGCAGAGCCAGCGGTACGTGACGTACAAGCAGGGCGAGTTCCCCTACAGCGTCCCGAAGACGGTGGAGAAGGCGGGGATGGCGGAGAAGATGGAGGAGCTGTTCGGGCGGGCGGGGGCGCTCTACGAGGAGATGGTGGCGGCGGGCGTGCCCGCGGAGGACGCGCGCTTCCTGCTGCCGAACGCGACGAGCACGAATTTCAAAATTACCGTGAACTTCCAGGCGCTGCTGCATATCTGCGACCTGCGGCTGTGCACGCGCGCGCAGTGGGAGTTCCGGCGCGTGGCGGCGTTAATGCGGGCCGAAGTGGCGAGGGTCGAGCCTGAGCTGGCGGGCTACCTGCAGCCCAAGTGCGGGGAGCTTCGCACGGGCTACTGTGATGAGTCGGAGGAGGACTGGGAGGCGTGTCCGATCGGGCGCGTGCGCCCGCACAAGGACGCGCTCTTCCGCCTCTACGAGCAGTATCGCAAGGGTGAGTTGCAGCCCCTGCGCGAGGAGGATTGGGAAGCGATCGAGGGCATCGGCGAGGCGGCGGCGGGCGGCGGATGATCGCGGGCAGGGGCCAGCCTCCGCTACGCTGGAGCCATGCGTGAACCGTCCGGCCGGCGTTCGATCGCCGTGCGCGACCTCGGGCTGACCGACTACGGGGAGGTCCATCGCCTGCAGCGGGAGTTGCAGGCGGAGCGGATTCGGGGCGAGGGCGCGGACACGCTGCTGCTGACGGAGCACCGGCCAGTGTTCACGCTGGGGCGAAACCACCCTGAGCCGAACCTGCGCGCCACGGAGGAGACGGTGCGACGGGCGGGGATCGAGGTCGCGCAGACGGAACGCGGCGGGGACATCACCTACCACGGTCCGGGGCAATTGGTGGCCTACGGCGTCATCGACCTGCAGGCGTGGGGCGTGCGCGTGGTCGACTACGTATCCGCGCTGGAGGACGTGATGCTGGGCGTGCTGGGGGAGTGGGGCGTTGAGGGACGGCGCCACGAGTGCGCGCGGGGGGTGTGGGTGGGGGAGCGGAAGATCGGGTCAGTAGGGCTGCACGTGCGCCGCTTCGTCTCGATGCACGGGGCGGCCCTGAACGTGGCCCCGAACATGGGCCACATCGCGCTGATGAACCCGTGCGGGCTCGAAGACACGGAGATGACGAGTCTGGCGGCGGAGGCGGGCGCGCCGGTCACGGTGGCGGAGGCGGGGGCGGCGTTCGTGCGGCAGTTTGCGCGCGCGCTTGGCTGCGAAACGCGGGCGGCCGTTAACGCGGGCGGGTGACGGATTCGAGCAGGCGGCGGGTGGCCTCGGCGACCTCCTCGACGGCTCGGTCGAACGCGTCCGCATTGCGCCGTGAGGGCGCGCGGAAGCCGCTTACCTTGCGGACGTACTGAAGCGAGGCCTCGTGAATCTCATCGTTGGCGGCGACGCCCTCGGGGCCGCGCAGCCGCTTGATGCTGCGGCACATGGTCGCTACTGACCGGACGCGGGCGGGCGACAGGGACGCTTCGCCTCGACCCACGCCATGGCGCCGAGCAGGGCGGCGATGGCGAACCCGAGCAACACGCCCGTGGTGATGGAGAAGCTGTCGCGGAGGCCATCGGGGCCCGTTGTGAGCGCCGCGCGCCAGAGGTTGAAGCCGGTGAGGGCGACGGCGACGAAGAGCAGCGCGAGGCCGGCGGAGGCTTCGCGCCAGGCGCGCCGCAGCGCAAGGTAGGCGAGGGCGACGCCGCCGAGGGCGTAGAGGGGGATGGTCACGGGCACGACCCAGTCACGCGTTTCGGTCCAGCTGGCGCGGGCCTGAAAGGCGAGCGCGATGAGCGCCGCGCTGAAGAGGGCGCCGACGAGAATCAGCAGGAGCAGGCGGCCGATGTCCCGGCGGCCCGCGGGCGCGGCGGGTCGCGTTTCGCGGTCGTGAACGGCCCCGCGCTTCTCGGGCTCGACGGGCGCGGCCGCGGTCAGGTCAGCCATCGCCCGCGATCATGGCGGGCGACGGGCGGCGGGGCAAGGGGCGCCCTAGAAATCGTCGAAGCACCAGGGGGCGCTGGACCAGGAGAAGAGGGCGTGGGCCAGGCGCACGGCCTCGGGCGCGCCCTCGACGCGACCGGCGCTGGCCAGCGCCATGGTCGAGACGCCGCCGAGATAGACCGCCGCGAGGTCGTCCGCGCCGAGGGCGAGGTCGGGGGCGGCGTCTGTCGGGCGGCAGGAGGCGGCGCCGCCTTCGGCCACGAGTTCGAAGCGGCCAGCGGCCCAGGGACCGAACGGATCGCGGATGTCGAGGACGAGACGGCCCTCGGCCAGGTAGGCGCGTCCTTCGAGCGCGCGGGGCGTATCGAGCATGCGCAGCCAGAGGGTGTCGCGGGGAACGCGGCGGAGGCGGCGGGGGTCAGCCAGCATCCAGAGGAGGGCGTCATCGGGCGGGCGGTTGATGGCCTCGATCGTCTCGACCAGGTCGACGCCGAAGAGGTACTGCCAGAGGGCGGCCTCGGCGGCGGGATTGAGCGCGACCAGTTCATGGACCTGCAGGGAACCGCGGGGGAGGCCCTCGGGCCAGTCGGACTTGACCGTGTAAATGGCGTAGCCCTCGGGGCCGCTCGGCCCGACGTACTCGACGTAGAGGCGCTTCGTGAAGCCGCCTTCGGCTTTCTCTGTACGCGGGATGATGAACACGCGCCAGTTGCTGGCGACGCGCGTCATCATGCCGGGGCGGGACTGGCGCAGACGTTCGTAGAGCGCGGGCCAGCGCTCGAGGGCGGCGTCGGGAGGGACAAAGCGGACCTCCCCGCGGGGGGACGCGGCGGCGGGCAGGAACTCGCTGTGGCGGCGGTCGATGCTGACGCGGTCTGACTGCACGGCGAGGCCGTAGCCGAAGCGGCCGTAGATAAGGCTCTCGGAGGCCCAGAGCGCGGCCAGGGGCTCGCCCCGCTCATGGATGTCGACGAGCTGGCGGCACATGAGTTCGGTGAGGATTCCGCGCCGCCGGTGGGTGGAGGCGACGGAGACGTCGGTCACGCCGGCGGTTGGCAGGTCGCCCCCGGGGACGCTCATGGAGAAGGAGATGGCGTGGGTCTTGCCGACCATCTGATCGCCGTCGAAGGCGCCGAGGCTGCGGTCCCACTCAACCAGGGGGCGAACGCGCTCAGCCGAGGCGGCGACGTCCTCGATGTCATGAAGAAAGGCGAGGGCGCCGGTCGCGACCCGCTCATCCCAGTCGCTCTCGATCAGCCCGCGATACGTAATCGCCATCGTTCGACTATGGCGGGGAACGGGGCAACGAGCCAGACAAGCGCGTACGCTGTTCCGCATGGGCGCGATCGGGACGCTGACGCTGGAGCGGGGGATGGCCGCGGGGACGGTCGCGGAGCAGCTGGAGGGGTTCGTCGGGGAGGGCGCGCGGGTGGCGCTGGTAGAGGCGGCGGCGGACGCGGATCTGGCGGCGTGGGCGGGAGAACGGGTGCGCTGGCTGTGGAGGGACTACCCGCTGCCTGTCGTGTTCGCGTTCGAGGCGCGGTTGCGCGGCGCGATGGCGGCGCTCGCGCTGGGGTGCGATATCCGGGTGTGCGGGGCGGAGGCGTCGCTTGAACTGGATGAAGCGGGGATGGACGCGCTCACGCAGGAGCGGGCGCGAACGCTGCTGGGCCCTGAGGGCGGGAGAGGCGCGAGCGTGCCGATCAGCCTGACGGCGCAGGAGGCGCTGGCGCGGGGGCTTGTCTCGCGCGTGGGGCGCGCGGGCGGCGCGGGAGAGGTCGCGCGGGGGGCGGCGGCGGCGATCGCGGCGCGGGGTCCGATCGCGACGCGGCTCGCGAAGGAAGCGGTGTGGCGGGGGCTCCCGCAACCGCTCGAACAGGCCCTTCGTTTCGAAACCGATTTGACCTTGCTCCTGCAAACGACCAAAGATCGGGGGGAAGGCGTGCGGGCTTTCCTGGAAAAGCGCCCGCCGACCTTCACTGGGGATTAACGCATGATCGTCTTGCTCGAAGAACCGGAATCGTGGTCGCTGATGATGCTCGTCAGCGCCATCGCGATCGACAACGCCGACATTTCCTTGGAGGGAAAGGAAGCAATCCGCCGCTGGCGGTCGGAACATCAGGAGGGAACGCCCCAGCTGGAGGCGCTCACCGAGGCCCTGAACGACCGCCTGAACGCCGCCATTGACGCGAAGCTGATGCGGCGCGTGAAAAGCCGCGGGCGCTACGAGACGGTACGGAGGTAGGGGATGGTTCAGGTCACGTACAGCGACGATGAGATTAACGAGATGCTGATCGAGCTCGTGAACCGGATGACGGGCGAGGCCGAGTTGAACGCCAAAGACCGGGCGACGCTGAAGCGCTGGCGCTCTTCGGAGATGAAGCTGGGCAGCGATGAGCTGGCCGACCTCGTGCGGAAGGCGAACGAGGACTTCGCGAAGAACGTCTCGATGCGCGAGAAGAGCGCCATTCGTCGGCCGGACTGGCGGCAGTAGGCTGCGAACGCGAGGGCGCGGCGCTCACCCTTCGGCGCGCCGTACACTTGCCCCCTATGGCCGATGAGGTTCTGTTCGATATCGATGGACGGGGCGTGGCGACAATCACGCTCAACCGGCCAGCACGCCTGAACGCCATCAACCTGGCCATGCGCGATCTGCTGTGGGAGTACCTGCAGGCCTGCCGCGACCATCCCGACGTGCGGGCGGTGCGCTTCCGCGGGGAAGGACGCGCCTTCTGCGCGGGAGCGGACATCTCCGAGTTCGGGACGGCGCCGAGCCTGTGGGAGGCGCGACGGGCGCGACACGAACGGGATGTGTGGGGGCTGCTGCTCTCGCTGCGGACGCCGCTGGCGGCGCGCATGCACGGCTACTGCTTTGGGGCGGGGCTGGAACTGCCGCTCTGTTGCGATGTGCGCGTGGCGGCGGAGGACGCGCGGTTCGCGCTGCCGGAGACGACGCTGGGGTACATCCCCAGCGCGGGGGGCACGCAGACGCTGCCGCGCACGATTCCCCCGGGGGCGGCGGCGGACCTGATCCTGACAGGCGAGCCGGTGGGCGCGGAGGAGGCCCTGCGCTGGGGACTGATCACCCGGGCGGCGCCCGAGGAGGCGCTGGACGAGGCCGTGGAGGAGGAGCTGGAGCGGCTGCTGGCGGGGCCGTTCACGCCCCTGCGCCCGCGACTTCAGCCATGAGGCGCGCGGGCGATTCGCGCGGCAATCGGGGCGCCGGTAGAATCCCGTGGCGCCGCGAGTACGCGCAAACCCGCTCCTGGGAGGGAGCATGAATACGATTGAGTTCCTTCAGATCTCCGCCGCCGTCGTTCCTGAACGGGAGGCGCTGGTGGAGGTGGGCGGCGGTGGCCGCCGGCTGACCTACGCCGCCATGCAGGAGCGGGTGACGCGCCTGGCGAACGCCATCCGCGGCCTGGGCGTCGAGCAGGGCGAGAAGGTCGCCGTGATGGCGCAGAACAGCGTCGACTTCGTGTTGACGTACTACGCCTGCGCGATGCTGGGCGCGACCCTCGTTCCCCTCAACTACCGCTCGAAGGACGAAGAGCTGACCTACATGCTCAACGTGAGCGGCGCGGAGGTGTTGTTCGCCTCCGAACGCTACCGCGAACTGGTGAACCGCATCCGCCCCGGGCTGGAGCGCACGAAGACGTTCGTGAGCTATGACGGACCCGCCGAGGGCTACCTCGACTTCGCCGACCTCGTCGCGGGGGCGGAGGCGGAGGACATCTGGGTGGAGGTGGACGACGAGCAGCCCACGGTCCTCATCTTCACAAGCGGCACGACGGCGCAGCCGAAGGGCGTGATGATCACGTTCCTGGACATGACCGCGTACGTGACGAACACGATGAACCCGGCCGATCCGGACGTGCACGAGAAGACGCTGGTTTCGGTGCCCTTCTTCCACATCGCGGGGGCGACGGCGATGCTCTCCGCGATCTGGGGCGGGCGCACGATGCTGGTGCTGCCGCAGTTCACGCCGGAGGGCTGGCTGACGGCGGTGGGCGATGAGGGGGCGACGCACTCGATGGTGGTGCCGACGATGCTGAAACGCATCATGGAGCACGAGAACCTGGACGGGACGAGCCTCGAGACGCTGCAGCTCATCACCTACGGGGCGGCGCCCATGCCCTACGAGGTTGTGCGGCGGGCGTGCGATATCTTCCCGCCGCAGGGCGTGGGGCTGATGAACGCCTACGGGCAGACGGAATCCACTTCCACGCTGACGTATCTGGGGCCAGACGATCACGATCTGAGCGTGGATATGGATGTGCGGGAGGCGCGCCTGCGCTCCGTGGGGAGGCCGATGGACGATGTCGAGATCGGCATCATGGACGACCGCAACGCGCTTGTGCCAGCGGGCGAGGAGGGCGAGATCTGCGTCCGCTCGGACCGCGTGATGAAGGGGTACTACGAGCAGGAGGACGCGACCAGTTCAGCGATCATCGATGGCTGGCTGCACACCGGCGATGTGGGGCGCGTGGACGAGGGCGGCTATCTGTTCATCACGGGACGGAAGAAGGACCTCATCATTCGCGGGGGCGAGAACATCTCATCGGGCGAGGTGGAGAACTGCCTCGAAGACCATGAGGGAATCGATGAGGCGGCCGTGATCGGGGTGCCCGACGTCGATTGGGGCGAGGTCGTGAAAGCCGTGATCGTGCCGAAGGCGGGGGCGACGCTCACGCCCGAGGAAGTGAACGCCTACTGCAAGAGCCGCATCGCCTCATTCAAGGCGCCACAGTACATCGCGGTGGTGGAGGAGTTGCCGCGCAACGCCATGGGGAAGGTGCTGAAGAACGACCTGCGCAAGCTGTACGGCGCCGCGACGAACGACAACGTATGAGCGCCTCATCGACCGCACAGGGAAAAGGGCCGGCCGCCGCGGGCAAGCGTGCGCCGAAGGGCAGGCGCTTCAACGTGAGCGTTGTGGGAGTGGCCGTGCCGGTGGCGGTAATCGCCGCCATCGGGGCGCTGGAGACAGCGCAGACGGAGCGCGCCAGCCGCGAGGTCTTCTTCAATATCAAGGGCTTCGCCCTGATGTACGTCATTTTCGGCGTGGCCATGGCGGTGATCATCGGGGCGTTCGTGCAGCGCCTGCGGGTGTGGCGGCTGGGACGCGGCCACCGCGTCACGGACAACCTCGGGGCGCGCATCACGAACGCGCTGACGCTGGGGGCGGGCACGGGTCGCGTCACGAACGACCGTTACGCGGGCGTCATGCACTGGTGCATCTATTCGAGCTTCGCGGTGCTGACGCTGGTCACGATCCTGCTGGCGATCGATGACTACTTCGATCTGATTTTCCAGGTCGGGGGGGAGCACGCCTTCCTTGAAGGGGGCGTGTATCTCGCCTACAGCCTCGTGGGCGACCTGTTCGGGATCATCGGGCTGGTGGGCATCGGGATGGCGGTCTACCGCCGCTTCGGTCCAGCGCCGGCCAAGCTGACGTGGGACCGGCGGCAGTCGGAGGACGCGATCGTGGTGGGGCTGCTGGGGTTCGTACTGTTCACGGGTTTCCTCGTGGAGGGCTTCCGCATCGGCGGGCACGAGATTCCCGCGGGGCGCGAGAACTGGTCCTACTGGTCGCCGGGGGGCTGGGTAATCGCCACGATCGTGGGCGGCGCCAGCGAGAGCGCGCTGTTGACGGCGCACCGCGTCTTCTGGTGGATCCACGTGGTGGGCGCGTTCGGCCTGCTCACGCTGATGGCGCTGACGAAGTTCCGGCACATCATCTTCGCGCCCGTGAACGCCTTCCTGAAGCGCCCGACGGCGCCCGGCTATCTGGCGCCGATGGGCGATTTCGAGCAGTTGATCGAGGAAGGCGCGAGTCTGGGCGGCGGCAAGGTCGAGGATTTCTCCTGGAAGCAGTTGTTCGACGCCGATACGTGCGTGCGCTGCGGCCGCTGTACGGAGGCGTGTCCCGCCTACACAGCGGGGCAGCCGCTTTCGCCGATGGCGATCATCCAGGATCTGAAGTCATACATGAACCACGCGGGGCCGCTACTGATCGCGGGCAAGGACCCCGCGGCGGAGGTTGGCGGCGAGTTGGTGGGGGATTATGTGAAGGATGAATCGCTGTGGGCCTGCCGCACCTGTATGGCCTGCGTGCAGGAGTGCCCGGTGCTCATCGAGCACGTGCCCACGATCGTGGACATGCGGCGATACCTCGTGATGGAGCAGGCGCGCATCCCGGGAACGGCGCAGGAAACGCTGCAGAACATCGAGCAACGCGGCCATCCCTGGCGCGGGACGCAGCTGACGCGCGAGACGTGGATGGAGCAGCTGCGCGAAGAGGGCGTCGATGTTCCGGTCTTCGACGGATCGCAGGAATACCTGTACTGGGTGGGGTGCTCGGGGGCGCTGGTTGAACGCAACCTGCCGATCACGAAATCGGTGGTGCGGCTGCTGATCGAGGCGGACGTGAGCTTTGGGGTACTGGGGCAGCAGGAGACGTGTACGGGCGATCCGGCGCGACGCCTCGGGAGCGAGTTCCTGTACGCGACGCTGGCGGAGACGAACGCGGCCTCGATGAACGAGCTGGGGGTGCGGCGCGTGATCACGGCCTGCCCGCACTGCTTCAACACGTTCAAGAACGAGTATCCTGATTTCGATGGGCAGTGGGAGGTCACGCATCACGCGGAGTTCCTCCAACTCCTGCTGGCCCAGGGAAAGCTGCAGCCGAAGGAGATGGGCGGGGAGACCATCACCTTCCATGACTCGTGCTACCTGGGGCGGGGGAACGGCGTGATGGACGCGCCCCGCGAGGTGCTGGAGCGCATCCCCGGAGCGGAACTAGTGGAGATGCCGCGCAGCCGCGAGAAGGGGCTCTGTTGCGGCGCGGGCGGCGGGAATATGTGGCTGGAGGAGCAGGGAACGCGGGTGAATCACCTGCGCACGGCGGAGGCGGCGAACACGGGCGCAAGCATCGTGGCGACGGCCTGTCCGTTCTGCATCCAGATGTTCGAGGACGGCATCCCCGCCGTTCAGCCGGACGAGGAGACGCGCTCGATCCAGGCGTTCGATATCGCGGAGTTGCTGGAGGTAAGCGTGGCGCCGCCGCGCCCGCCTGCGGAGGGCGCAATCCCGCCGGGGGTCGCGGGGTAGCCAGCAGGGAGGGTCAGCCCCGCCTCCGCGGGAATTTGGCGCCTCTCCAGCCTCCGGCAGGAGCGCCGGCGGCGCTCCCCAATCCGCGGACGGGCGCTACGCCTTCGGGGCTGAGGTTGCAGCCCAACCCTCCGAGAAGAGTTCGGCTTGCGCGAGGACGGTGCGCGTCGCCTGCTCCTGCTTGTCGGGCGGGTACTTATGCTTGCGCAGGACGCGCTTAACCAGGCGGCGGAGGTCGGCGCGCACATTCTCGCGCAGCGCCCAGTCGATCGTGACGCTATTGCGAACCGTTTCGACCAACTCGCGCGCGATGGCGCGCAGCGTCTCATCGCCGAGCACCTGGACAGCGCTGTCGTTCGCGCCGAGGGCGTCGTAAAAGGCGAGTTCGCCCTCGGAGAGGCCGAGCGCTTCGCCTCGCTTGTCCGCTTCACGCATTTCCTTCGCCAGCGCGATCAGTTCCTCGATTACCTGCGCCGCCTCAATGGCGCGGTTCTGGTAGCGGCCCATCGCCTGTTCGAGGCGCTCCGCGAAGGATTGGGCCTGCACGATGTTCGTCCGCCGGCGTGTGGCGAGTTCCCCCTTGAGCAGCTTCTGGAGCAGTTCGACGGCGAGGTTGCGACGGGGCATGCCACGCACTTCGGCGAGGAACTCATCGGAGAGGATCGAGATATCGGGCTTGTCGAGGCCGGCTGCCGCGAAGATGTCGACCACGCCCTCAGGCGCCACCGCCCGCGCGATGATCTGTCGCACCGCCTGATCCAGATCCTCACCGGCGCGCGCTTCGCCCACCGTGCGTTTGCCCAAAACTGTGCGCACGGTCTGAAAAAAGCGGATATCGTCACGGATGCGAGTAGTCTGTTCGTGCGGGCCGGCGAGGGCGGCCGCCCGCTCCAGTTCGCGCACGACGTCGATGAAGCGCTCCTTGCCGTTTTCCTGCGCCAGCACATGCTCCTGGGCGGCGGGCAGCAACTCCATCTGTCGGGTATCGCCCTCGGTCCATGCTGACCAGTCGAGGCCGTGGAAGATGCCGCAGCAGATATCGTATTTCTCAATCATCAGGTCGACGGCCTCGTCTTGATCGATGACTGCCTGGCCCTTGCCGCCGCTCTCCGTGTACGTCGCGACGGCCTGCTTCAGTTCATTCGAGATGCCGAGGTAGTCGACGACGAGCCCTCCGGGTTTGTCCCTGAACACGCGGTTGACGCGGGCGATGGCCTGCATCAGACCGTGACCGCGCATGGGCTTGTCGACATACATCGTGTGCAGGCTGGGCGCATCGAAGCCCGTCAGCCACATATCACGCACGAGGACAACGCGCAGCTCGTCGTCGGGGTCGCGGAAGCGCTTCGCGAGTCCCTCGCGGCGAGCCTTGCTGCGGATGTGCGGCTGCCAGTCCGGGGGATCCGAGGCGTTACCAGTCATCACGATCTTGACCGCGCCCTTGTCGTCGTCGACGTGCTCCCACTCGGGACGCAGCCGCACGAGTTCGCGGTACATCTCAACGCAGATGCGCCGGCTCATGCACACCACCATCGCCTTGCCCTCGATGGCGGCGAGGCGTTCCTCGAAGTGGGCGACGATGTCCTCGGCGACGAGCGCGACCCGCCTCTCCGCCCCGACGATCGCCTCGAGCTGCGCCCACTTGGCCTTGAGCTTCTCCTTGCGCTCGACCTCTTCGCCCTCGGTAACCTCTTCGAACTCCTCGTCGATAAGCGCCTGCGCGTCCTCATCGAGGGCGACTTTGGCCAGGCGGCTCTCGTAGTAGATGGGCACCGTGGCGCCGTCGTTCACCGACCGCTGAATGTCATAAATGCTGATGTAGTCGCCGAAGACCGCGCGCGTGTTCGCGTCCTGCCGCTCAACGGGCGTCCCCGTGAAGCCGACGAACGACGCGTTCGGCAGCGCATCGCGCATGTGCCGGGCGAAGCCATCGATGAAGTCGTACTGGCTGCGGTGCGCCTCATCGGCGATCACGACAATGTTGCGCCTCCCTGAGAGCGAGGGGAGCGTATCGCCCCGCTTCTCGGGGTAGAACTTCTGGATCGTCGTGAACACCACGCCGCCCGAGACGACCGAGAGCTTCTTGCGCAGGTCGGCGCGACTCTCCGCCTGCGACGGCGCCTGGCCGAGCAGATCCTGACAGCGCGCGAAGGCGCCGAAGAGCTGCTCGTCGAGGTCGTTGCGGTCGGTGAGGATGACCAGGGTCGGGTTCTGCATAGCCGGTTCGCGCGCGATGGCGCCGGCGTAAAAGGCCATCGTCAGGCTCTTGCCCGAGCCCTGCGTGTGCCAGACGACGCCGATGCGACGGTCGCCGGGCTCACCGCCCGCCTGCGGTCCTGCTTCGTAGTGGCCGGCCTCCTCGCCAACGCTACGGCCGGTCTCTGGCTGCGCCGCCCGCAGCGTCTCGGCGATGGCGACGCGCACGGCGTGAAACTGGTGGTAGCCCGCCATCTTCTTCGCGAGCGCGCCGCCTGTATCCTCGAAGACGATGAATTCGCGGATGAGCGTGAGCAGCCGCTCCGGTTCGCAGACCCCTTCAAGCAGCACACGCAATGCCAGAACCGAGGGCGAGGCGAGGCTTTCACCCTCGATGGTGCGCCATGGCTTGAACCACTCCCGCCCCGCGGTGAGCGTGCCGAGGCGCGCCTCCATGCCGTCCGAAATGATGAGCAGCTCGTTCATCGAGAACAGCGTGGGAAGCCCCGCCCGGTAGTTCTGGAGCTGCTGCCACGCGGCCCAGATGTCGGCGTCTTCGTCGGCCGGATTCTTGAGCTCGATGAGGCCGAGGGGCAAACCGTTGACGAACAGCACGATATCGGGGCGGCGGGTACCGTCGCGCTCCTTGAACGTCACCTGGTTGACCGCGAACCAGTCATTGTTGGCGGGGCTGTCGTAGTCGAGGACCTTGACTTGCGCTCCGCGGATCGCGTCGCCATCGGCGCGGTACTCGATGGTGACGCCGCCGACGATCATGAGGTGGAAGGCGCGATTGCGCGCCTCGAGGGTCGAGCCTTCGGGATGGGTGAGCTTGCGGAAGGCGTCGTCGAGGGCTTCGAAAGGCAGGGATGGGTTCAGCCGTGCGAGGGCGTCACGCAGCCGCCGCTCCAGCACGACGTCTTCGTATTTGTCGCGTCCGGGAGCAGTGGCGTGGGGGCCGATATCGGGGCCATACGCCGTCTGCCAGCCGATGCCCACGAGCCACTCGAGGGCGGCGTCTTCGACCGTGGCTTCAGTGAGGGTGGTCAACTAATCCACTTCCTCCTGATCGTCGCCACCCTTAATCACATCTTCGATACGCGGGTTCAATAGCCTCCACCGCTGGGAAATCCGCTCAAGATCCCCACGCATAATAATTGGGGCTCTAGCCTTATGAGCCTCAATTGCACGCTCATAATCGGAGCGATTCAAGTCCACTTTTACCGACTGGCTCTTTCCATCAATCAAGGCGATCATAGTGATCGCTCCTTCTTCGTCATTTTTATCACGTTGCAGTTTGGGTATATGTCCAAAGATTTCTTCATCGTGTCTAGGTTCTAAATGCTTAAAGGAAGCAGAGGCTCCTTGAAGAATAGGAATATCTGATGACGAAAATCTAAAGACTGATTTCATTTTTTCAATTGGTCGAGTATGAGCCCAAGCGAGGCTTGTTTCCAATGATTGAAATGGCTCGATCATTTTTACGATAGCATCACAAATATTAGCACTCACTCCTTGCTCAAAAGTTCTACTGAATGCTTTGTCATCTCCCGAATTAGATTTTTCTATAGAATCACGAATAGTCATAAGTATAGAATGGATATGTTTAGTCATCCCTCGGCCCACTGAGTCATCGTCAGATTCATGCCCGTCAATCAAACTCTGTTGTAACCTTGGGGCAATAATAGGACTAAGAATTGTGACCACAAAACTCCCTTTTTCCGTCTGGCCTAAGCGAACTTGTTCCAAGTATTTTGCCGCTCCTTGATTGGCTCCTATTCGATAAAATGCGCGCCGATCTTCCAGCGAGCATGCAGCAGAAAGTATCATTTCCTTTGCACCATTCACAAGATCAATTCCCGAATTAACTGGAAGACTCCCGTCACTACTACTGTCACCAACGCGCAGGCGCAGTACATCACGATCTGCCGTTACTATTTCACGATAAAGGGAAGGAATATCAATTTCTGATGCACTGGATATCATCTCCATCAATCGAAAGACAACACTCGGGTAGTCTGCGAGGTTCTGTGTGCGAGGAATAATGATCTCAGGGAATTCCTCTGAGGTATATACGTCGGAGTGGTCGCCATATTGTTCAGATTTTATCCACCCCAAGTATCGTGCATAGGATGAGAGTGCCACCGGAGATACTGCATTTAGATCCTTCACATTGAGAAATTCTGCGCTCATCCTATTGACCCCGACCGCGATTGTTCCATTAGATCCCGGAGGCTTTCAACGTCGAACAGATTGGTTTCTGGTATTGGAATCGTGATCGAAGAAGTATTGGCAGTCTCGGGATGACCCTTCAGATTCATCCAATATGCACGCCTTCTCAGAATCAGGTTGTCGCGGGTGATGCTCATCCATTCACGATTTTCGCGCGGAAGGTCGAGAACTATTAGCAGTCGAGGAGTCTGAGAATCTATAATGAGTAGATCGAAGTTGCGCCGAGGGAGGGGAAATCGGACGTATCCATTCTGCGGATTATCGAGAGTAATGGTAGCTTTAAGTTGAAGATCGAGTGCCGGCCGCATCCTCCCCCCAGCGTGGACGCGAAGATCGATGCCATCCCGATCGAAATCAGGCTCGGATATGGCGTACCCTGCGCGTGCGGCCACAGCGCGAGTGTACACCCTTGACAAGGCCTCTTCTTGATCTGTCACCGCCAAGAGTTCATCGTCCATGGTGTTCGGTCTTCCTGAGCGTCCTAGGTGAACGTCCTCAACTGCCCCGCCATCAAGTGGGGCAGCAGGGTATCACACTGCTCGGCGAGGGCGCGAGCCTGGCGCTTGAGGTAGGCCGAGCGTTCAAACCATGGCCGGGCGAGCTTGCCGAAGGCCACAGCGACGTTATCCGGCGGTGCAGTGAATGGGTATCCAGACACAGCCTCCGCAGGTACACGCTGGCGTCCACTCGTTCCTGTCATGTTCACAATCGCATACTCACGAAATTCCGGCTCGCGCGCGACCAAGTACGCCATCTCGGGAGGCCACGGCCGTTTCGGACGCAAGACTATGAACTCCGTTGAACCCCAACCCGTCTCGCCGTCGTCAAGAAAGTCCACAAACGCCGTCTTGCCGTTCTCCAGCGAAGGGGTGATACGCGCAAGGAGCGTATCGCCACGGGTGAAGCGACTGCCTGATGTGAACGCGCGTTGAGACCACCTCTCAACGTGAGGCCCGGATGTCGGGAGCGCTGCCATCTCTATATGTACCGCAACATCCCCGCGTCGGATGTGTCGCTTGGGGTTCACATCGAAGCACTCCCCCAGCGGCTTCACCTCCCAGCCTGCCGGGATTTCGCCCAGCTCCGAGGGGACGAATGTGGCGGGGAAGAGGGCGTCGATGGACGGGGGGAGACCGGTGGGGCGGCCTTCGGCCTTGGCGTGGACGGGGTCGAAATCGACGAACCACGAACGGAACAGGGCTCGCGCCATCTCCTCCAGGGTCTCGTTCATACGGCGGTTCAGCTCGATGCGGTCGTCGAGGGTCCCGAGGGTGTGGGCGATTCGGCGCTGCTCGTCGAGGGGTGGGAGGGGGAACTCGAAATCACGAATGGCGTCTGACGGTACGCGCTGGCGCCCGGAACTACCTGTCATCTGAGCGATTGCATAGCTTCTGAACGTCGGCTCCCGAGCCAAGTAGTAGACGAATTTCGGATCTGTTACCCTCTCTCTCGCTGAGAGTACAATGAACTCCGTAGAACCGTGCCCGATCGCACCATCTGGAAGGACTGATACATAGGCCGTCTTCCCGTTTTCAAGGGATGGCGTGATCCGTGCAAGTAAAGTGTCGCCATTACGAAATCTGGAACCGCCGCCTTCGAACTCGCGGTTGACCAAAGCGGGGAGCCACCGTTGGAATTCCCCTACATCCGCCATCGCAACGAAGGGCGCAATTGTACCGCGAGTGAGTAGACGAGCAGGATTTATTTCAAGCGCCTCACCCAATGTGACCGCTGGCCAATCAGTGGCACGCTCCGCCGCTTCCTGAACGACTACGCAGTCCGCCTCGATGGCCTCCCGGAAGCTGTCCGCGATAGCGTGCCAGTCGACAACATCGACCCGCACCGGCAAGGGCGACTCCTCGAAGGCTTCCTGCAGGCGCGCGAGGGTCAAGGGCGGCAGCGGTCCCTCGCCGACGATGGCGAGGTCGAGGTCGGAGTGGTCTTTGGCGGTCCAGGTGGCGCGGGAGCCAAAGGCCCGCGCCTCACAGTCGGGGACATGCTCGGCGAGGATGCGCGTGACGATGGCGAGGTGGCCGGGGCTGAGGTCAATCATTGCCGCCGCCGTAGCCCAACGCTTCGAGGTTGGCTTCGATCTCGGCGTCGAGGCGCTGGGCTTCGGCTCGCTGCTCGCGCCACTGCGCGGCGAGGCGCGACATCTTCTCCTCGAAGGGTTCGCCGTCGTCCTCCCGCGGGGCGACGCCGACGTAGCGTCCGGGGGTGAGGACGTGGTCGTGCTTGCGCACTTCGTCGAGGGTCGCGCTCTTGCAAAAGCCGGGGATGTCGGCGTACTGGTCCGCGCCCTCTTTCCCGCGCCATGCGTGGTAGGTATCGGCGATGCGGTCGATGTCTTCGTCCGCCAGCTCGCGATGGGTGCGGTCGGTCATATGGCCCATCTCGCGGGCGTCGATGAAGAGGGTCTCGCGCTCACGGCCGGCGGCGCGGCGTTCCTTCGAGAGGAACCAGAGACAGGCGGGGATCTGGGTGGAGCGGAAGAGCTGTCCGGGCAGGGCGACGATGCAGTCGACGAGGCCGGCCTCGATGATGTTCTTGCGGATTTCGCCTTCGCCTGACTGGCTGGAGGACATCGAGCCATTGGCGAGGACGAAGCCGGCGGCGCCGCGTGGGGCGAGGTGGTAGAGGAAGTGCTGGACCCAGGCGAAGTTGGCGTTGCCGGTGGGGGGAACGCCGTAGACCCAGCGCTGGTCATCGCGCAGCCGTTCTCCGCCCCAATCGGAGACGTTGAAGGGCGGATTGGCGAGGATGTAGTCGGCGCGCAGGTCGGGGTGGCGGTCGTTGTGGAAGCTGTCTCCTTGCTCGATCTGGCCCTCGATGCCGCGGATCGCAAGGTTCATGCGGGCCATGCGCCAGGTAGTGTAGTTCGATTCCTGCCCGTAGATGGAGATGTCCCGGCGGGCTCTGCCGCCGTTGCCGTTGCCGGTGGCGTGGGCGCGGATGAACTCCATTGACTGGATGAACATGCCGGAGGAGCCGCAGCAAGGGTCGTACACGCGTCCGTGGTAGGGCTCCAGCATGGCCACGAGGAGCCGTACGACGGAGCGGGGGGTATAGAACTCGCCTCCTTTCCTGCCCTCGGCGAGCGCGAACTGTTCGAGGAAGTACTCGTACACGCGTCCGAGGACGTCCGTGGCCTGCGCCTCGGCGCCTCCGACCTTGATGTTGCTGACGAGGTCGACGACCTGCCCCAGCCGGTTCTGGTCCAGGACGGGGCGGGCGTAGTCCTTGGGCAGGACGCCCTTGAGCGCGGGGTTATCGCGTTCGATGGCTTCCATGGCGGCGTCGACGAGCTGGCCGATGACGGGCTGGCGGGCCGCGGCTTGCAGGCGGGACCAGCGCGCCTCAGGGGGCACCCAGAAGATGCTCTTGGCGCGGTATTCGTCGGGGTCTTCGGGATCGGCGCCCTGGTCGCGTTCGGCTTCAACCTGGACGCGCCGCTCCTCGAAGGCGTCGGAGACGTACTTGAGGAAGATGAGGCCGAGGACGACGTGCTTGTATTCGGCGGCGTCCATGCTCCCGCGGAGGGCGTCGGCCGTTCGCCAGAGTTGGGCTCGGTGGTCAGGGGGGAGGTCGGTCGCTGGGCTCATGGGGGCTAGTCTACGTTTGTTCCCGAATTTGTCGGGAGGAGCGGGGCTGCGGTGGCCGGCTACGCCGGCGGAGCCCGTATCGGGGAACGATCGGCTAGTATCCCGCCCATGAGCGTGTCGGGGGGGCGGGGCGTTGTGCAGTGCGCGGATGGGGTGGCGGTGGCGCGGGGGCTGGCGAGCGAGTCGGTGGACCTTGTGTACCTCGACCCGCCGTTCAATACCGGGAAGCGACAATCGCGGGAACGGCTGCGGACGACGCGCGCGGCGCCCGGCGGGGGCGACCGGACGGGGTTCGGGGGACGGCGCTACGAGACCGTCAGGCTGGGGTCGCGATCGTTCGATGACGCCTTCGATGACTACCTCGGGTTCCTCGAACCGTTCCTCGTGGAGGCGCGACGGCTGCTGAAGCCGAGCGGCTCGCTCTACCTGCACCTCGACTACCGCGAGGCGCACTACGCGAAGGTGCTGCTCGACGATGTCTTCGGGCGGGAGTGCTTCCGCAACGAGATTATCTGGGCGTACGACTTCGGGGGACGTCCGAAGAATCGCTGGCCAGCGAAGCACGACACCATCCTCTTCTATGCGAAGGACGCCGCGCGGAACCTGTTCAACGCGGACGAGGTGGAGCGCATCCCCTACATGGCGCCCGGGCTGGCGGGGCCGGAGAAGGCGGCGCGGGGCAAGCTGCCGACGGATACGTGGTGGCACACGATCGTGCCCACGAACGGCAGGGAGAAGACGGGCTACCCCACGCAGAAGCCGCTGGGGGTGCTGCGCCGAATCGTGAGCGCGTCATCGCCGGCGGGGGGGCTGGTCGCCGATTTCGTGGCGGGGAGCGGGACAACGGGGGCGGCCGCGCTCGAGCTGGGCCGTCGTTTCGTGCTGGCGGACCATTCGGAGGAGGCGTTCGCGGTGATGCGGGAGCGCTTCGCGGGGGAGCGAGAGGTGGAGTTCCGCACGGCGGAGGGCGAGGTTGTGCAAGCAGAGGACGGAGGAGCGCAAGGTTCGCTGCTATGATTCGCTCATGGCAGCCACGGCAGAGCGAGGTTTTTCACGACTGGTACTAGCCGCAAACCGCCTAGCGCTCGAATACGCCGAGGACTCCGCTAGGTGGGCAGGCAGCCCGCTCGAATGGCTCAAGAACATCTCCTCGTCCCGGCGCAAGGGAAAGGCGATAGAGATGCTCATTGAACGCTGGCTCTCCTCCGAGTCCTTCGATGTCAGGCCATCCGGGGACTCAGAGGCTGACCGACTCATCGGTGGGCGACGCGTAGAGATCAAAGGGTCCACTCTTTGGGAAAATGGCACCTACAAGTTCCAGCAGATCAGAAACCAACGGTACGATTTCCTGATCTGCCTTGGCCTCTCCCCATTTGAGGCGCACTGCTGGGTATTGCCCAAGGAGCTCGCACTCAGAGAAGCGACTCCTCAACATGGCGGCTCAAGAGGGCGCGACACCTTCTGGATCACAGTAGACCCCAAATCTCCTGAAGGCTGGTTACGCCCTAGAAACGGCGACCTCGATGAAGCGCTCACGCTCATTCAGGAGGCGACCGAGAGTCGTAGCCAGTAGTCAGCCACCACGGGCGGGGCGCGGCTCCGGTATTATCGCGCGGCACTCAGGGAGCGGAGGCTAGCGGTATGGTGCGCCCCGAAATCATCGAACGGCAGAACAAGGTCAAGCAGACGCCGATGCTGGAGCGCATCGCGAACATGCGCGAGATGCTGCGGGCGGCGGGGGACGAGGCGCAGGAGCTGCGCCACCTGCCCGCCTGGGCGGCGAAGGAGATGGCGGCCAACGGGTTCTATCGCTTCGCGCTGCCCGCGGAACTGGGCGGGGAGGACGTGAGCGCGCGCGAACAGATCGAGAACGTGGAGGCGGTCTCGGCCATCGATGGGTCGGTGGGGTGGTGCACGCACATCAACTCGGAGATCAACGGGCTCATCGTGCGGCGCATGGATCGCGCCCTCTGCGACAAGATCTTCGATGACTGGGAGGCGCTTGTGTGCTCGGGGCTGGGCCCTCCGAACGGACCCTTTCCGGGGCGCACGGCCAAACGCGAAGGGGATGGCTGGCGGCTCCGCTATCAGGGGTCGTTCGCGAGCGGTTGCCACAACGCCACCTGGAACTTCGTGATGTCGCCGGTGGTGGTCGACGAGGATACGGGCGAGGGCGCGGCGAACTCGTTCATGGTGCCGGAGGGCGAGTTCGAGATCGTGGATACGTGGGACACGGCGGGGATGCGCGGGAGCGGCAGCCACGATGTGCGCATGGACGGTACCTACGTGCCCCCAGAGCATCTGTTGCCGGCGCGCCCGCTGGCGCCAAGCGAGCAGTGGGACAATCCGACCTTCCGCAATCCCTGCCACGCCGTCTACAACAAGTCAGCGGTGGCGCTGGGCGTGTGCAAGGGCGCGATTGAGTCGTTTATCGAGCTGGCGAAGGAGAAGACGCCCTGGGGGCTGACCTCGCCGCTGAAGGATATGCCGCAGGCGCAGTACCGCATCGGCGAGGCGCAGGCGACGTATCTGGCGGCGCGCACGTTCGTGCTGGAAACGCAGGACGCGATGGAGGCGCACCTGGGCTGGAAGAAGCCCTCGGAGGGCGGACGGCTGGAGCCGGACTGGGACGTCTTCTGGCCGGCCTACCTGGCCTGCGCGCACTCAGCGCAGGCGGTGCGTCACGCGGTCGGAATCATCAATAACACGGCAGGGACGACGGGCAGCCGCATGGACAGCCCGCTGGAGCGTCACCTCCGCGACGCGCAGCAGTCCGCGACGCACGCGCTCATCTCGTGGCGGCACTACGAGGAGATCGGCAAGACGTTCGTGGGGCATGATCCCGCGGCGAACTACATGGAACTGCGCCGCGCCTGAGCGCCGCGCGAAGGAGTACCACCGATGGCAGAACGCGAACCGCTCGACGTGCTGGAGGCGATCCACTCAACGCCGGCGCGGCGCTACCTTGGATCCGATCCGATTCCCGACGAGATTCTGTGGGAACTGCTGGACGCCGCCATCCGCGGGCCGACTGGCGGGAACTCGCAGATCTGGGGCTGGGTGGTCGTGCGCGATGCGGCGAAGAAGGCGCAGATCGCGGAGTGGTGGAAGGGCGTGTTCGAGGCGACCTACGGGCGCGCCGATCCCGCTGCGCTCGAAGGGGGCGGGCGCGTTCAGTTCGCGGACTTCGAGAAGGTGGTCGAGTCGGAGACAGGGCTGGACGCCGCCGGCTTGCGCTCGGTGACGTACCTCGCGAACCACATCGGGGAGGCGCCCGTGCTGGTCGTGCCCGTGCTCACGAACGTGGGCGGGGGCGCGGAGTCGACCAGCACGGGGATTACCTATGGGGGCTTCATCTTCGGGGCGGTCCAGAACCTGGCGCTGGCGGCGCGCGCGCACGGCATCGGCGCGCCCCTGACGACGTTCGGGACGGGCCCGAAGCTCGATGAACTGCTCGAACTGCCGGAGGGCGCGACGGGCGTGGCCATCATCCCGCTGGGGTACCCCATCCGCGGGCGCTTCTCGCAGCCGCGACGGATGGCGGTCGAGAAGGTGGTCCACTTCGACCGCTGGGGAGAGCAGCAGGAACGCCCGTAAGCGGCGCAAGGAGTTCTGAAATGCCCGACATCGTCACCCTTGAATGGCCGCGCGAAGGCGTCGCGCTCATCACCATGTCCAACCCCGACATCAACAACCACGGCTCCTGGGAGGGGGTGGGACAGCTGGGCGAGGCGCTGACGGAGGCGCGGGAGCAGGGGGCGCGGGTATCGGTGCTGGCCTCGGGGACGTCCGGGCACTGGTACGAACACGCGTGGCTCCGCGACCTGCGCAACGCCGTTCTCGGGGAGCCGACGACGGGGACAGGCGGGGGCTGGGGGGTCTGTCTGGAGGAGCTGGCGAAGAAGCCCGTTGTGACGATCGCGGCGATCTCGGGAGACTGCTCCGGGGGCGGGGCGGAGCTGGGATGGGCCTGCGACCTGCGCATCGCGGAGGAGCAGGCGCGCTTCGGCCAGCCCGAGGTCCAGATCGCGCTGACGACGGGCATCGGCGGGACCAGTCGCCTGGCGCGCCTCATCGGGCGCACGGCGACGGCGGAGATGGTGCTCGACGGTACGCCCCTGACAGCGCAGCGCATCTATGAGCTGGGCGGGGTGAACCGCGTGGTTCCCGAGGGGACGGCGGTGGAGGCGGCGCTGGAGTGGGCGAGCCGTCTGGCGGACCGTCCAGCAAAGGCGCTGGCGACGCTCAAGCAGATCCTGATCGACAACGATGACCTGGGCCTGACGGACGCGCTCGCGAACGAGCAGCGCCTCTTCCAGACGGTGGTGGGCACGGAGGAAGCGATCGCGACGATGGGCGCCATCCAGGATCGCTTCGACGGCGGGGAGTCGATCGAGTCCGTGTACGGGTCGCCGCGCCCGTAGAGGCGTCCGCCGCCCAGCGTGGCGCTGGACGGCGTCAGGTCATTGGCTTAAGGATTCCGCATCGCGGCTCCGCTGGCCCTTGCGCTGTGCGCGAACATGGTTCAGGATTACGTCTAACCTATCTACTGAAGTTAGGGATGCCTAACTTCGTTTGGGAGAACGCAACCGTGTCATTCGCATCAGCCTTTTGGCGCACGACCTCCTTTCGGCGCATCGGGATCGCCCTTGCGCTCTCATTCGCGCTCACGCTCGGCGCCGTGGCGGGGCTTAGCTGCTCTGACGGGGATGAGGCCGTCACGGTCTACGCGGGGCGCAGCCAGAACCTGATCGGCCCGCTCCTCGAGCGGTTCGCCGAAGACACGGGCATCGACGTGAACGTGCGCTACGGCAGCTCGACGGACCTCGCCCTGCTGCTGCAGGAGGAGGGCGAGCGGACGCCGGCGGATGTGTTCATCTCGCGCAGCCCGGGGCCGATCGGCTTCCTCGCGGAGAAGGGCCTGCTGGCGGAGCTGGACGACGAGACGCTCGATCTCGCCCCGTCCAGCCCCGCGGGCTACTGGGTGGCGCTGACCGGGCGCCAGCGCGTGCTGGTGTACAACACGGACCTGTTTGACCCGAGCGAGCTGCCGGCGTCGATCCATGAGCTGACTGATGAGCAGTGGCTTGGGCGCGTGGCGCTGGCCCCGACGAACGGTTCCTTCCAGGATTTCTTCACCCTCTTCCGCCTTTCGGAGGGCGACGAGGACGCGGTCGCGTGGCTGAAGGCGCTACACGAGGGGGGCGCGCCCGTGTACCCTAACAACGTCTCCATCGTGCAGGCCGTGGCCCGCGGAGAGATCGAGATGGGGCTCGTGAACCACTACTACAATCTGCGGATCAAGGTGGAGGATCCCTCCACCCTCAGCGAGAACCACCGCTTCCGCGATGGCGATCCGGGGAGCGTGATGATCGCGACGGCCATCGGGGCGACGGCTTCCGGCGACAAGGACGTGGCTCAGAAGCTGATCCGCTTCCTGACGGGCAAGACCGCGCAGGAGTACTTCGGCAACGCCAACTTCGAGTACCCGCTCGCGACGGGTGTCGAGCTTGAAGGCGTGTCGCTGCCGTCGGGAGCGGTCGATGTCGGCGACTTCGACCGGCTGGGGGGCAGCCTCGAACGCACGATCGAGCTGATCCGGGAGGCCGGCTTCAAACCATAGGGCCGCGCGGGGCGTCCGCGGGAGGAAGGGCACGGGGTGTACCTCTGCATCTGTCAGGCGGTGACGGTCTCCGAGGTGAGACGGTTTGCCGGGGAGACGGGCAGCCGCGACTTCGATGCGATCGTGGACCGCTTCTCCCTCGGGGACGCCGACAGCTGCGGCGCCTGCCTCGACGTTCTCAAGGAGCTGCTGCTGGAGGATGGCCCTGCGGAGGGGGCGGCGGGATGCCACAGGCCGCCTGAGGGCGTAGCCTGCAGGGTAGCAACCGCCCACGGGAGGACCGAGTGAAAGGCAAGCCAGGGGTGGTGGATGCGCTCAACCGCATGCTCACCATCGAGATCACGGCCGTCAATCAGTACTTCCTGCAGTCCGAGATCGTCCGCAACTGGGGCTATGACCGCCTCGCCGACCGCCTGCGCGCGATCAGCATGGGGGAGATGCGCGACATCGAGGAACTGGTGAAGCACATCCTCTACCTTGATGGGCTTCCCAATCTTCAGCGCATCAGCTCCGTCAAGGTCGGGGAGAACGTGCGCGAACATCTGGAACTGGACCTCGCCAGCGAGCAGGCCGCCGTCGAGGCGCTCTCCGAGGGCATCGCGCTCTGTAATGAGGTGGGCGACTACGGCACCCGCTCCCGCTTCGAGGAGATGATTCGGGACGAGGAGACGCATATTGACTGGCTCGAAAGCCAGCTCGATGTGATCGGTCAGCTAGGGCTCGAGGCCTACCTCACCCAGCAGATCGCGCCCGGCGGCGAGTAGGCGAGGCGTTGTCTGTCATCTCCGTGGTGGGCGTCAGCCACCACACCTGCCCGATCGAGGCGCGCGAGCGGTTCGCCTTCACGGAAGCGCTTCCCTGCGTGGCCGTCGCGGACCGCGCCCGTGAGTCGGTCTGGCTGCACACCTGCAACCGCACCGAGCTGTACTCGGTCGCGGAGAGGACGGGCGCGGCGGAAGCGATGTTCGCGGACGCACTTCAGGTTCCCCCCGACTTCACCGCGCGATACAGCTACACGCTCGAAGAGGTCGAGGCGGCGCGCCACCTGTTCCGGGTAGCGAGCGGGCTGGATTCGGCGATTGTGGGCGAGCACGAGATTCTCGGGCAGGTTCGCCGCGCCTTCGCCGGGGCGCAGGGGCAGGGATCCGCGGGGCCCTTGCTAACGCGCATGTTCCAGGACGCGCTCGTGGCCGGAAAGCGTGTGCGCTCGGAGACGGCGCTCGGCGGCGCGCCCGTCTCCGTGGGGGGCGCGGCCGCGGCCATCATCCGCAAGGCGCAGAGGGGGGAGCGCGCAGCGCCGGCGTCGGCGCTGATCATCGGTGCGGGTTCGCTGGCGCGCAGCGTGGCCCGCGCCGTGGGCGGGATGCGGACGGACGCCTTCGCCATCGCCAACCGCACCCATGAACGGGCGCGGGAGCTAGCCAGCGAGACGGGAGCGGAGGCGGTCGCGTGGCCCGTGCCGCCCGAGAACCTTGCCCGCTTCGACGTCATCGTCAGCTGCACAAGCGCGCCCGGGTTCCTCCTGACGAAGGCGACGGTCGCGGAGGCGGCGCGGCGCCTGCCTCCGGGGAAGTCGCTGCACCTGCTGGACCTGGCCGTTCCCCGCGACATCGACCCCGCCGTCCGTTCCCTCGCGGGGGTGCGGCTGAGCAACATCGATGACGCCCGTTGCGTCGTCGATGGCGCGCGCAGCCAGCGGGCGGAACAGATGGCGCCCGCGGAACGGATCATCGAGGAGCAGCTGGACGCCTTCTGCGGCTGGCTCGCGGCCCGCAACGTCTCCGACGCCATCCGCCTCCTGAAGGAGCGCGCGGACGCGATCCGTCAGGGGGAGCTGGAGTGGGCGCTGCCCAAGCTCGCCGGTCTCTCCGAGAGCGAGCGCGCGGTCATCGAGCAGTTCTCGGCGAGGCTCGTGAACAAGCTCCTGCACACGCCCACGGTACGGCTGCGCGAGACCGCCGCCAACGGAACCGGGGAGCGCCTCGGCGACCTCGTCCTGCAGGCCTTCGACTTGGGGGATGGCTCGCGGGAGGGGACGGGGGCAGGGCGGGGGTAGATCGTCCTTACGGGGATGTGGCTTGGCCAGCGTTATCAGTACCCCCAACAAGCCACGGTTCCGCCGGTCCTGATCCCGCAGGTGTGCGAATTACTGGCGCGGACGGCGGCGAAGCGGGGCGCCGATTAACTCATGCGGAGCGAGGGGGGTGGTAGCGCGTGCGGGATTCGAACCCGCGATCTCCGCCTTGAAAGGGCGGTGTCCTAGGCCTCTAGACGAACGCGCCAACCCTGTCAGGCAGTATAGCGCCGCGCGGCGTTTCGCCCGATCCCCACGCCACCACCCCGTCAGGGGAGGCGATTGCCGCTGCGGTAGCGGTCGGGGCGCTCGCGGCGCTCCTCGCGCTCGCGGGCCCAGCGGGCGTTGCGCTGGCGCATGACCTTGAGCACGGTCTGGATGACGGGGCCGCGCTCGTTCCAGACGCTGGCGGCCAGCTCCCGCGCGGCGGCCAGCTCTTCGGGGTCGTGGACGTAGTCGTTGTCGGGCTCGATGACCTCGACGGGGCAGGCGTCAACGCAGAGGTTGCAGTCGATGCAGGCGGCGGGCTCGATGACATGCTGGAGGTCGGGGGTGTCGAAGTAGTGGATGGTATCGGTGGGGCAGACGTGGCGGCAGTTTCCGCAGTTGATGCAGCCATCGATGATCTTGAGGGCCATCGGGCGGTCAGGCCTTGCGGGCGCTGCGGCGGGCGCGCTCGGGCATGACGGAGGGGCGGAACTTGGCGCGGGGGGCGAGCTCCTTGAGGAGATCATCCTGGTTCCGCTTGCGCGCCCAGGCGCGCGCCTTCGCCAGCGCCTGTTCAAGGGCTTCGCCCTCGAGGACGTTTGTCTCGTCGTAGCTGATGCAGTCGACGGGGCAGACGGGGACGCAGGCGTTGCAGTCGATGCACTCCCCGGGCTCGATGGCATGGGTGAAGTCGTCGGTGTCGAAGTAGTGAATCGTCTCGGTGGGGCAGACGCGACGGCAGTAGCCGCAGTTGATGCAGAGGGCCTTCTCGATGACGTAGGTCACTCGTCGCCGTCGCTCCCGCGGACGCCGATGACGCCGCCGGCTTCCGTCAGCAACTCCTCGAGGTGCATGCGCCACTCATTCACGCGACGGCGCTTTCTGGGGGTGTCGGCGAGCTCTTCGATCTGGGCGCGGCCCCACTGGATGTGCTCTTCCTCGTCGATGAGGATGAACTTGAGGATGCGCACGGTGGGGGAATCGACGACCTGATCGGTGGCGCGCATGTGGTAGAGGTAGTGCGTGGCGAGGTGGGGCTTGAGGACGCCGAAGACGCCGGCGACGCGAAGGACTGAGTCCTCCTGATCCTGGATGGCCTCCATGAAGGCGCGGAACTGATCGTTGGGAGGGTCCATTTTTGGGGAGGTCATGAGGGGGTAGGGGCCCTCGGCGCCCTCGGTCATGCGCAGTTCGGGGAGGCGCTTGCCGAGCATGTCGGCGTGTTGGGCGCAGTGGTAGGCGATGGGGCCGAACTCGACCTTGTGATGGACCTGCGGCTGCGTGGCGATCCACTGGAGGAGGGCGCGCATCATCTCGACTTCGGCGTAGCGGTAGTGCATGAGGCGACGCGCGCATTCGTCCACGGAGAAGGCTCCGCCCAGCTTCCGCCGGGGCGCCCAGAGTTCGACCATGATGCGCTCGCTTCCCGGCCCGAGGGCCTCGCGTTTTACCTGAGTTCCTCGCGGGGGGTGAAGTAGAGGGCGCCGGATTCGCAGGGCTGATGGCGTTTCCAGCCGCCGCTTTCGATGGCGGCCAGCACTTCTTCCTCGGCGTCCCACATGGTGATCTGCTCGTCTTCAAGCGTGGAGACGGAACACTCCGGCTTCTCGCAGACGAGGTCGTGGATGGTCATCGTCGCGGTGTCGCCGCAGTAGCGCTTGAAGCTGAAGGGCGGGCGCCAGCGTTTGGCCATCGTCTCTCCCCCGTGCCGGCGGCGCTGGTGGAGGGCGTCCCTAGAGGGCGAACTCTTTGGGCGCGACGACCTCGTCGCCGGTGTTGAGGGCCATGATCAGCTCCTCGAAGGCCTGTTGGGCCTGCATGGCCTCGCGGCGTCGGGAGTCATTGCCCTCGGTGAGGCGCGGAACCCAGTAGTTGCCGACCTCGACGTGCATGACTTCGTCGGCGTGGTTGAAGTCGAAGGCGCGTTCCCAGTCGGGGTCGTCGATGTTGCGGCCCATGTCGATGAGGGCGGTGAAGAGGTTCATGGCGAGCCCCTCGCCGCCGCGGTGGACGGAGGCCATGCTGTTGATCATGTCGAGGGAGGCGCCGGGGCGGGCGTCGCCGCTGGCGGAGGCGCTGGAGCTGGTGAGGCTCTCGCCGGCCATGTAGCCATCGGCGAAATCGCCGAGGGTGCAGCCGTTCCTGGCCATCTCTTCGAGGACGATTTCGGTGTGGCGGCACTCATCCCAGGTGAGGCGGGCGTTCACGAGGGCGAGCTCCCAGGGGAGTTGGTCGACGCCCTCCTTCGTGGCGAGGACGTAGCGGCGGCCGAAGGCTTCGGAGCCGCCGATCTCGCCGCCGTACATAGAGTGGAGCAGCACCTTGACGGGGAGTTTTTCGGGGTCGCGCAGCAGAATCGAGGGCATATCGATGCCCTGTTCGCGCCAGTTCGGGCGCTCGCTCACGGGGAGGTAGCGGTGGGGCGGGTCGCGCCGGATCTGGTCAGGCGCCGGATCCTTGTAGAAGGGCCGTTCCGTCGTTGCTTCTGCGGTCATGGCTGGTCTCCTGTCAGGGGCCGCTGCGGGCCATTCGCGAACATGATACGCCCTGCAAGCGCGGCTGGTTAGCCCGCAACCTCGCGCAGTCGGTAGATCAGGTCAGTACGGTCGCCGCGCGCGACCTGGGTGAAGTTGGCGGCCATGGCGGCGTTGTCGTCGAGCACGGGATCAATGCGGCTCCAGGAGTGGACGACGGTACGGTGGAGGATGAGCCAGGGGCCGCCATCGCGGCGCTCGAAGACGTCGAGGTAGCGCCCGCCCCAGGTGAAGTCTTTGGCGACGCCGTCATCGCCGGCGGGGATGCGATGGTAGGCGACGTGGTAGGTCTCGGAGCGGGCGCGGTCGCCTTCGACCTCGATGTGGGAGTTACCGAGGAAGTGCTGGGTGCATTCCAGATTCGAGAGCCCTGTCATCACGTGTTCAGCGAACTCGTGGGCATTGCCCTTGAAGGTTCCGTGGTCGTCGTAGGCGTCGGGGTGGTAGGCGGACTTCACGAGGTCGGGGTCGAGCAGGTCGATGCCGCGGGAGTAGCGCATGAGCGCGTCGCGGATCTCCTGTTTGGCGAGCAGTTCATCGATAGCCGCCTCGCGGGAAGCGGACACGGTCGTCATGAGTGGCCTCCATGGGGCAAACGGGCGCGGCTATTCTAGCGAGGCGGGGACGGGGAGCGGGCGAACTCACAGAAGCCTTCCGGACGCCACGCCGCCCCTCTCGCCGCCAGTGACGACGAGGGGGCGGCGCGTGGCTCTGCCCGCTTGCGGAGCGCTGGGCGGCTAGCGGCGGCGGCGCGCCCAGGCGGAACCGCCGAGCGCGAGCGCAAGCGCGAGCGTGCCGGCAACGGCCGCCAGAGAGACGCTGGCGCCAGTCGCGAGACCACTACCGGCGTCGCCAATGCCGGGTTCGCCTGCGCCCATATCGCCGCCAGCGTCCGTGTCGGGCTCGGCAGGTTCGCCGTCATCCATATCGCCGTCGCCCATGTCAGGATCTGCGGGGGCATCGTCATCCGTATCGCCAGCGCCCGTATCGGGCTCGGCAGGTTCGTCATCGGCCTTGTCCCCAGCGCCCATGTCGGGTTCGGCGGGCTCGTCCGGCTCATCGCTCGGCGTGGGTGTTGGCGTCGGCGTCGGCGTTGACCCTGGCGCGGGTGTCGCTCCCGGTGTGGGCGGCGCCGTGGGTGTGGGTGTTGGCGTGGGTGTGGGTGTTGGCGTCGAGGTGGGCGTCCCCGTTGGCGTTGCCCCCGCTCCCGCCGACGGTGTCGCCGTCGTCTCTCCCGGCACGAGGACGAACTGCGGGGTTGTGGCCGTGACTTCGTCCGAGGCGGGGCTATTTCCGCTTGCGTTCACGGCACGCACCTTGAACCCGTAGGCCGTCTCGGCCAGCAGGCTCCTCACCGTGTAGGTTGTCGTAGTCGCACTCGAACCGGGGATCGCCGTCCACGTCCCGTAGCTCCCGCTCCCCTGCTTCTGCTGATACTCCCAGCGTGTGATGGTGGCGTCACCGGGATCCGCCCAGGCGAGGGTCACCCGCTGCGCGCCCGCCGTGGCCGTAACGCCCGTGGGCTTCGCCGGGACCGTCGTGGCCGTGACCTCGTCCGAGGCGACGCCGTTCCCGCCCGGGTTCACCGCTCGCACCTTGAAGGCGTAGCTCGTTGCGTCCGTCAGGCCCGTTACTGCGTAGGTCGTTGTGGTCGCGCTTGAACTGGGGATCGCCGTCCACGTCCCGTAGCTCCCGCTCCCCTGCTTCTGCTGGTACTCCCAACTCGTGATGCTGGCGTCGCTCGGGTTCGCCCAGGCGAGGGCGACCCGCTTCAGGCCGCCTGCCGCCGTGACGCCCGTGGGCTTCGCCGGGACCGTCGTGGCTGTGACCTCGTCCGAGGCGTCGCCGTTCCCGCCCGGGTTCACCGCTCGCACCTTGAAGCCGTACACGGTTCCGGCCGTCAGACCCGTTACGGTGTGGGTCGTTGTGGTCGCGCTCGAACTGGGGATCGCCGTCCACATCCCATAGCTGCCGGCGCCCGCCTTCTGCTGGTATTCCCAGCTCGTGATGCTGGCGTAGCTCGGGTTCGCCCAGGAGAGAGCGACCTGCTGCACGCCTCCCCTCGCCGTGACGCCCGTGGGCTTCGCGGGAGCTGTCGCGGCTGTGACCTCACCTGAAGCGGCGCCGTTCCCCGCGGGGTTCACGGCCCGCACCTTGAAGGCGTACACGGTCCCGGCCGTCAGACCCGTTACGGTGTGTCTCGTCGTGGTCGCGCTGGAACTGCCGATCGCCGTCCACAATCCATAGCTCCCGGTACCCGCCTTCTGTTGGTACTCCCAGCTCGTGATGGTGGCGTCGCTCGGGTCTGTCCAGGTCAGGGTCGCCTGCCGCACGCCTCCCGTCGCCATGACGCCCGCGGGCGGCAACGGGGCGCCGGTCGTGGTGAACTTTATGGACAGCCGAGGGGCGTAGTTATCGCAACTCCTGCCGTAGGTGAGTACTGAAGCCTCGTAGGCCGTTGCACGCGAAAGCCCGGTGGCGGTCACGGTCGTCGCGGTAACATCAAGCTGCTCCCAGACGACCTCATCGGGGGTTTGATCATCGACGACGCTAGGGATTTGGACCTTGACATGGTACTTTGTCGCCGCACAGCCGCCGTCAGCTCCCGCCGTCCAGGAAAGGACAGCGGTGGTACTCGTAATGGAGCTGGCGGCAAAGCCCGTCGGCGCATTCGGACTGGCCACCGTGGGCGCGGGCGTGGGTGTGTTTGTGGGCGCGACCGCGCCGGTGGTGAACGCCACAAACTGCTGGGGGGTGCGGTAGTTGCAAACTCGGCCGTAGGCACTTATAAAAGCCCTGTACCTTGTGCTCACTTTCAAGCCAGTGGCTGTCACAGTCGTCGCGGTAACGTTATTCCGCTGCCAGACGATCGTCCCGTCGCTAGTAACGACCCCGACATGGTACTTTTCCGTCGCGCAGTCGCCGTCAGCTCCCGCCGTCCAGGAAAGGACAGCGGTGGTACCCGTAATGGAGCTGACGGCAAAGTTTGTCGGCGGATTCGGACTGACCACCGTGGGCTCGGGCGTGGGCGCGTCCGGGTCGGTCGAGGCTGATCCAGTGGTGGTGAACGTCACAGGCACCAGGGCAGAGTACTGCAGGCAATCTTCACTGTAGGCGAATACAAAAGCCCGGTACTTTGTTCCTGTGCTCAAGCCGGTGGCTGTCACAGTCGTCGCGGTAACGTTGGTCCGCTGCCAGGCTATCGTCCCGGTAGCAAAAACGGTGACCCTGACAATGTACTTCGTCGCCGGGCAGTCGCCGGCGGCTCCCGCCGTCCAGGAAAGGGTGACGCTGGTACCCGCGAGGGAACTGGTGGCAAAGTTTGTCGGCGCATTTGGCGCTGCTGCCTGGCCCTCCGCGGTGTTTGCGAGCGAGGCCAGCCCAACAACCCCGGCCACCAGACCCGCTACCGCCAGCAGCCCCCAGGCCCGGAAGCAGCGCCGGCCTGCGCCACCGCCGGGCACCTTAAAACGCCTTCTTATGTTCGGGGGGGGGGGGGGGGGGGTAGACATAGTACGGACGCGCTGTCCGAATCGCTTCAGCACCGTGGACCACCTTGGCATGGACTTGAGGGGGCAGTATAGCGGGAGGCGGCGTCAACGCAACAGAAAGGCCTCCCGGAGGAGGCCCTTCCTTAACTAAACTATGCCTCTTGCGTTATACCCCTTGCGGAGCGCTGGGCGGCTAGCGGCGGCGGCGGGCCCAGGCGGGGCCGCCGAGGGCGAGGGCAAGCGCCAGCGCGATCATGCCGCTGATGGCGGCCAGGGAGACGCCGCCAGTCGCGAGACCGCTGCCGGCGTCGCCGATGCCGGGTTCGTCATCGGCCACGTCGCCGCCAGCGCCCGTATCCGGTTCGGCGGGGTCATCGTCGTCCGTGTCGCCAGCGCCCGTATCGGGCTCGGCAGGTTCGTCGTCGTCCGTGTCACCAGCGCCTGTGTCGGGTGCATCGCCCGGCGGGGGCGTCGGCGTCGCCGTTGACCCTGGCGCGGGTGTCGCTCCCGGTGGGGCGTGGGTGTGGACGTCGCCGCCGGTGGCGGTGTTGGAGTAGCGGTCGGCGTGGCTGTGGGGGTTGGCATGGGCGTCCCTGTTGGCGTGGGAGTAGGCGTCGTCGTCGGGGTGGGTGTCTCTTCTTCCGGCACGAGGACGAACATCGGCGTTGTGGCCGTGGCCTCGTCCGAGGCGGGGCCGTTCCCCGCGGGGTTCACCGCCCGCACCTTGAAGCCGTAGGTCGTCTCGGCCAGCAGGCCCCTCACCGTGTAGGTCGTTGTGGTCGCGCTTGAACCGGGGATCGCCGTCCACGACCCATAGCTCCCGCCACCCTGCTTCTGCTGGTATTCCCAGCGCGTGATGCTGGCGTAGCCCGGATCCGCCCAGGCGAGGAGCACCCGCTGCGCGCCCGCCGTGGCCGTAACGCCCGTGGGCTTCGCGGGAGCCGTCGCGGCTGTCACCTCGTCCGAGGCGGGGCCATTGCCGGTTGCGTTCACCGCTCGAATCTTGAAGGCGTACACGGTTCCGTCTGACAGACCCGTCACGGTGTGGCTCGTCGTGGACGCGCCTGAACCGGTCATCGCCGTCCACGACCCGTAGGCCCCGCTCCCCGCCTTCTGCTGGTATTCCCAGCTGGTGATGGCGGGGCCATTGTTCGGGTTTGTCCAGATGAGGGTAACCTGCTGCGCGCCTCCCGTGGCCGTGAGACCCACGGACCTTGACGGGGCCGTCGTGGCGGTGACCTCGTCCGACGCGGGGCTGTTCCCAGCGGGGTTCACCGCCCGCACCTGGAAGGCGTAGGTCGTTCCGCCTGTCAGACCCGTCACGGTGTGGCGCGTCGTGGTCGCGCTTGACCCGCTCATCGCCCTCCATGACCCGTAGCTCCCGGCGCCCGCCTTCTGCCGGTATTCCCAGCGCCTGACGGTCGTGTCGCTCAGGTCCGTCCAGGCAAGGGTCGCCTGCCGGTCGCCACCCGTCGCCGTGAGGCCTGAGGGCTTCGCCGGATCACCAGTGGTGGTGAAACGTACGTACATGCCGGTAGAATGGGTCCCGCAACTCGCACCGTAGGCGTATACCTCAGCGGTGTAGACCGTTGCACGCGAAAGCCCGGTCACGGTCACCGTCGTCGCGGTAACCTCCTTCCGCTCCCAGATCACATTGCCGCCACCACCCTCGTCGAAAATATCGACGGAGATACCGTAGTTACTCGTCGCGCAGTCGCCGTCCGCCCCCGCCGTCCAGGACAACGCGGCGCCGGTGTCCGAGATGGAACTGGCGGCAAGGCCCGTCGGCGCATTCGGCCAGGCCACTAGTCGGGGCTCAGGCGTAGGTGTGTTCGTGGCCACGACCACGCTGGTGGTGAACCTCTCCGTCACATGGGTGGAGTATTCGTCGCACGTGCTGCCGTAGGAATCTACAAAAGCCGTGTACGTTGTTCCCGCGATCAAGCCGGTGACGGTCACGGTCGTCGCGGTAACATCATCCCGCTCCCAGACGTACTCTCCATACCTAGCAAAAGCCGTGACCCAGACATCGTGGGCAGTCGTCGCGCAGTCGCCGTCCGCTCCCGCCGTCCAGGAAAGGACGGCGGTGGTGTCCGTGATGGAACTGACGGTAAGACCACTCGGAGGGTTCGGATAGGTCACAGTTCCAGATGTGGTGAAGGACTTTCGTGGCGAGGAGTTGGAGATTCCACAATTGCCCTCTGCAACTACCGAAAACGAGTACTCCCTACCCGAAAGTAGGTCCGCGACGCTACTGCTCAGTGTTGTAACTGTCGTACTACCGAGGTGTAGCCCCCAGTCATTGTAACGCGTGACAGTGTACTTGGTGGCCGCACAGCCACCATCTGTTCCCGCTTCCCACGTAAACGTGGCGCTCGTCTTGGTAATCCCACTGACCATCAAGTTTACCGGAGTCGCTGGCTTCCCCGATGTCTGGCCATCCGCGGAACCCGAGAGTGTGGCCAAGCCGACGAGGCCAGCCACTAACCCCGCTACAACCAGCAGCCCCCAGCTAAGGATGAACCGCCGCCGCTTGCCCGTCGCTTCACGTCTAGTCAACACCCTTCTCTCCTTCGCGCGGTATGCGCGGCATCACTGGCGGGCTGGTCGGGGGTACATGCGTCCCCCGACCAGCCCGCCTTGTCGTCGTCCCTGATGGGCTAGTTGGCGTCGTCGTCCGTGATCGTGCCGGTGGCGAAGAGGCGTTTCGCTCCGCCCGTGAACCTCACGAGTCCGTCATCGGTCCGCAGGTTGTTCAGCCGCAGACTCAACGTCTCGTCAGCCTCGGCGACGGCGTCGCCCAGAATCACGACCTTCACCGTCTGCGTTAGCACCGCGCCCGTGGCGCCTGCTGCGAACACGACGTCGCGGTTCGAGAACCGTATGAAGTCGCGGCCTTCGCCTGCGGTTCCCTTGGCCGTCGGCGTCGTCGCCAGCGTCGCCTTGATCCCGGTGCCTCGCACCGTCGCGCGGACTCGGACATCGTGGCTCGGAGTCTCGCTCAGCGTGATCGTGAACGTCAGCTCCGTTCGTTCGCCTTCGGCGCCCTCGGCCACGCTCACGTCCGATACCGAAATCTCGCGCGGCGTCTTGCCATCGTCGTCATCGGTGATCGTGCCTGTCGCTTCCAGGCTCGTCTCGCCTCCCGCGAAGGACACATTCGTGGCCTCCGTCCGCAGGTTATTCAGCCGCAGGATCAACGTCTCGTCGGCCTCGTCGAGCTCGTCGCCGTAAACGACCACCGTCACCGTCTTCGTCAGCGCCGCGCCCGTGGCGCCCGCCTCGAACACGAGGTTGCGGCCCGTGAACTGGAAGAAGTCGCGGCCGTAGCCCGTTCCACTCGCTGTCGGAGGCGTGCGGCCCGGCGCCGCCGCCATGCCCACGCCTCGCGACGTCGCGCGAATCTCCACCTTGTGGCTGGGACTGCCGCTCAGCGTGACCTGGAAGTTCAGCGCCGTCGTGCCGCTGTTCCCCTCCGTCACAGTCACATCCGCTACCGATATCGTCAGAGACGGGGGCGTGGTGGGGGTCGGCTCAGGGGTGGCCGCGGCCGCCAGCGTGGTGAACCTCTCCGTCACATGGGCGGAGTATTCGTCGCACGTGCTGCCGTAGGAATCTACAAAAGCCGTGTACGTTGTTCCCGCGATCAAGCCGGTGACGGTCACGGTCGTCGCGGTAACATCATCCCGCTCCCAGACGTACACTCCATACCTAGCAAAAGCCGTGACCCAGACATCGTGGGCAGTCGTCGCGCAGTCGCCGTCCGCTCCCGCCGTCCAGGAAAGGACGGCGGTGGTGTCCGTGATGGAACTGACGGTAAGACCACTCGGAGGGTTCGGATAGGTCACAGTTCCAGATGTGGTGAAGGACTTTCGTGGCGAGGAGTTGGAGATTCCACAATTGCCCTCTGCAACTACCGAAAACGAGTACTCCCTACCCGAAAGTAGGTCCGCGACGCTACTGCTCAGTGTTGTAGCTGTCGTACTACCGAGGATTAGCCCATCGTGATCGTAAAGCGTGACAGTGTACTTGGTGGCCGTACAGCCACGACCTGTTCCCGCTTCCCATGTAAACGTGGCGCTCGTCTTGGTAATCCCACTGACCATCAAGTTTACCGGAGTCGGCATGGGGTCAGATACTGTCTTGAAATATATCAGTGGGCTTGTTGGACCCGCTCGACTGCTGCAGAGTGTGCTATAAGGCTTCACCGAAAATGAGTACGTCATACCCATAGTCAATCCGGTGACTGTCCAGCTCAGCGCTACAGGTGGATAAATATCCGTACTCTGAATGGTGATATTTTGGCGATTGAGAAGACTGAGGCGATAATAAGTGACCGCACACTCGCCTGTTCCCGCCTCCCACGTAAGCGTGGCGCTCGTCTCGGTAATCCCACTGACCGCCAGGTTCACCGCCGCCGCTGGTGCCCCTGGCACGGGCGTGGGCGTGGGCGTGGGCGTGGGCGTGGGCGTGGGCGTAGGTTCAGCTAGTGTCGTGAAATAGTCTACGCCGGTGGCGCTCCATGAAGGGCTGCAGGATGCACCGTAAGTATCTATCTGCACCTGGTACTCCGTACCAACATCCAACCCGGTGACTTCCCAACTCAGCGCTTCCGGTGGAGTAACCACTGTAACAGCGATCTGCGCGTAGTCAGGATCACGCAGAGTGAGGTGGTACCGGGTGGCCGCACAGCCTGTTCCCGCTTCCCACGTAAGCGTGGCGCTCGTCTTGGTAATGTCGCTGGCCTGAATGTTCGTCGCCGCCGCTGGCGGCCCCGATGCCTGCCCATCCGCGGAACCCGAAAGCGTGGCCAAGCCAACGAGGCCGGCCACCAAACCTGCTACAGCCAGCAGCCCCCAACTGAAGAGACGCCGCCGGCCAGCGCCAACGCCTGCTAGTTCAAAATTGGGGGGGGGGGGGGGTAGACATAGTACGGGCGCTCTGTCCGAATCGCTTCAACATGCGGAACTCCTCTTCGAAGAGATTTCGAGGGCATTGTAGAGAGGAGCTTGCGCGGGCGCAACAGGAAGCCGGGGGCACGGCTTCAACGTGGCTGGCGCGACCCTGAGGGCGATTTCGGGGAAGATCCGCTTGCGCGTCACTACGATGGGCGCGACTACTAACGGGGGGGCTGAGGGTTGCGATACGTTATCTACGGCGCGGGGGCGATCGGCGGGGTCATCGGGGCGCGACTGCACCTGACGGGGCGCGAGGTCGCGCTGATTGCGCGCGGCGCCCATCTGGACGCGCTGCGCGAGCGGGGGCTGACCTTCATCAGCGCGGAGGGGACGCAGACGTTGCGCATTCCCGCTGTGGGTTCGCCCGCCGAGCTTGACCTGACCGCCGCGGACATTGTCGTGCTCGCGATGAAGTCGCAGGACACGGTGGGGGCGCTGGACGCGCTGTTCGCGGCGGCGCCGCCGGAGATCGCCGTAGTCTGCGCGCAGAACGGCGTGGTGAATGAACGCATGGCGCTGCGCCGCTTCGCGAACGTGTACGGCCAGCTTGTGATCCTGCCGGGGACGCATCTGGAGGCGGGCGTGGTGATATCGAGCGCGAGCCCGCTCGCCGGCGTGCTGGACCTTGGCCGCTATCCGCGAGGGAACGATGAGCGCGCGGCTGGGATCGCGCGGGACCTAACGGAGGCGGGGTTCAGGGCGGAGCCGCGGGAGGACATCATGCCGTGGAAGTACGCGAAGCTGCTCCGCAATCTGGCGAACTCGACGCAGGCGATTCTGGGGCTGGAGGAGAAGGCGGAGGCGCTGATGGCGCGGGCGCGGGAGGAGGCGCTGGCGTGCTTCGCGGCGGCGAGAATCGAACTGGTCAGCGATGAGGCGTTCGGGGAACGCTTCCGCGCGCTGAACCGCATCAGCACGGGGAGCCCCGCCGCGCGTTCGGGGAACTCGTCGTGGCAGAGCCTGACGCGCGGGTCCGCGACCATCGAGGCCGCTTACCTGAACGGCGAGATCGCGCTGCTCGGGAGGCTGCACGGCGTGCCCACGCCGGTGAACGCGCTCCTGCAGGAAGCGGCGACGGAGGCGGCGGCTTCGGGGCGCGGCCCGGGGGAGTATGCGCTCGCCGACCTCGAAGCGCGTCTGGCCCGCGCGGACGCCCGCTAGCGGTTGCGCTCCACCTCGGCGACGACGAAGTCGCGCACGAGCGGGAAGACCGAGCGCCGTTTGGGTTCGAACGGGTCCTCTTCCGGGGTGCGCAGGAGGAAGGCGAAGGCGAAGCCCGCGCTGGCGCCGTCTTCGGGGCGAATGTAGCCGGCCGAGACGAAAAAGTCGGGGTCTTCTTCGGGTTTCCAGTACCCTGCCTTCTGGCCGTACTGATAGCCTGCAACGCTGAAGTCCGCGGGGAAGGTCACGTCCGCCTCGGGCAGGACCGCCTCCGAGGCGAGGGTGAGGAGGTAGTCGGTCCAGGAGCCGCCCAACTGGTCGCCGCGCAGGATGGAGGCCCAGACGCGGGCGAGGTCGTGAGCGGTGAAGCGGGACTCGCGCCAGTCCCACTGGAGCCAGGAGTACGCGGAGACGCCCGCGCGCTCCATCACCGCGCCTACCTGTTCGGGCGTGAGGAATTCCGCGATCTCGTCGGTGCTCTTGTCGAGGGAGTAGCGAAGGACGAGCTCCAGATTCTCCTCGATGTCGTCGAAGGCGAGGAGGCCGTCCTCGACGGCGCGGAGGGCGGCTGTGAGGATGACGATCTTCCCCGCCGAGGCGGGGTACTGGGCGTGGTCGGGGCGGGCGACGGTGGCGGAGTCGCAATCGAGGTCGATGAGCGCCAGACCCCAGTCGCCCTCGTAGCCGGACATGGTCGCCTCGACGGCGTCGATGAGGGCGGCGGCGCGAGCGGGGACGGCGGCGCAGCGGTCGGGGCGCGCGTCCGCGCCTGCGGCGTCCTCCGTGGGGGTTGGGGTCGGGGTGGCGGTGGGGGAGGGCGGGGATGGTTCGGGCGGCGGGGGCTCGGTGGCGGCGGGGGGAGCGGGCGTGTCGGGCGCGGAAGGGTCGGGCGCGGGAGGTTCCGCGAGCATGCGATCGGAGCCGTCCTCCAGCAGAAAGAGGAAGGCGGCAATCAGCCCGAGGACGACGGCCAGAACGAGCGAGAACGTCCACGATCGGAGCCGCATCCTTCCACTGTAGCCGCGGGCTGTCTTGTGAGAACCAGGCGGAGGCGGCATAGTCGCGCAGGCGGGCGGATGGCTCGCCGGGGAGCGTGATGGCAGGACTGCATCTGACGGGGATTGAAGACAAGGTCGCGGTGGTGACGGGCGCGGGCCGCATGAAGAGCATCGGGCGCAGCATCGCGGTCGAGTTCGCGAAGGCGGGCGCGGATGTCGTGATCACGGGCACGGGGCGTCCGCCGGAGCGCTATCCCGATGACGAGAAGGCGGCGGGCTGGCGCGATATCGCCTCGGTGGCGGAGGAGATCGAGGCGGCCGGACGGCGCGCGCTGCCGGTCGTGAGCGACGCCGCCGATGAGCGGTCCGTGCGGGAACTGCTGGACCAGACGCTCGCGGCGTTCGGGCGCGTCGACTTCATCGTGAACAACGCGGGGGCGGCGCGGGGGCCGGACCGCGTGGCCGTCGTGGACATGCCCGTGGACGCGTGGGATACGGTCATCCGCGTGAACCTGCGGGGACCGTTCCTGATGTCGAAGATCTTCGGGCAGCGGCTCATCGACGCCGGCGCCGGGGGCGTGATCATCAACATCTCCTCGATCGCGGGGAAGCTGCTGGGGCCGAACATGGCCGCGTACGTGGCCAGCAAGGCGGGGCTGCAGGGGATGACCGGCTCGATGGCGCGCGAGATCGGGAGACATGGCGTCCGCGTGAACGCGATCTGTCCGGGGCTGGTGGACACCTCGCGCATGGCGGACGTCTTCGAGGATCCCGAGTTCGCGGCGCGCGCCGCGACGATCCCCATCGGGCGCGCGGGGCTGGGCGAGGATATCGGCTGGGCGACGGTGTATCTCTGCAGCGATCAGGGTTCCTGGATCACGGGGCAATCGATCAACGTCTGCGGGGGCAACGCGGTCGCGCATTGACGGACGCTCGCGAACCCCTGCGGGCGATTGTCGATACGAACCTGCTGGTCGGGGCGCTGGCGCGCGCGGATGGCGCGGCCGCGCGCATCCTCGGCCACTGGCGGTTGGGCGCCTTCGAACACGTCGCCTCGGCGGCGACGCTGCGGGAAGCGGAACTGGTGGTGGGGGCGCGCTGGGTGACGCGCATCGCCGACCGTCACGCGCGGGACGCGCTGCTGGCCGAACTGCGGGCGCGCTCCCTGATCGTGGAAGCGCCCGCGATCGCGGGGCTCACGCTGAAGGACGCGGGTGACCGGCGGCTGGTGGAGGCGGCCCACGCGGGCGGCGCGCGCTACCTCGTGACGGCGGATCGGGAGGTGCTGCTGACACGCGGCTACGGCGCGGTGGAGTTCGTGACGGCGGGGGAGTTTCTGGCGGCGCTCGCGGCGCGCGGTTGACGGACCCCGCGGGCGCTCCTACCGTTCGCCGCCGAGGAGACGACCGATGACACTCAACCCGCAGGCGCACGTCCTTCTTCAGCAGCTGGCGGCGATGGGCATGCCGCCCATCCACGAACAGGAGCCGGAGGCGGTGCGGGAAGCGAACCGGCTGCCGCCCGCGGTCCCGGGCGCGAGGATGGCGCGCGTCGAGGACCGCGCCATCGCGGGGCCCGCGGGGGAGATTCCCGTGCGCGTCTACCGCCCCACCGAGTCCGCCGACCATTCCCTCCTCCTCTGGTATCACGGCGGCGGCTGGGTGATCGGCGACCTCGACGGGGCGGATGTGACCTGCCGCGAACTGGCGGCGAAGAGCGGTTCAGTCGTCGTGTCGGTGGACTACCGGCTGGCGCCGGAGCATCGCTACCCGGCCGCGCATGAGGACTGCTACGCGGCCACGGAGTGGGCCGCCGCGAACGCCGCCGAACTGGGGGCGGACGCGAGCAGGCTCGCGGTCGGGGGCGATTCCGCAGGCGGTAATCTGGCGGCGGTGGTGGCGCTGCGGGCGCGCGACGAGCACGGCCCCGCGATCCGCTTCCAGCTGCTCGTCTACCCCGTCACCGACCACAACTTCGAGACAGCGTCCTACCGTGAGAACGCGGACGGCTACCTGCTCACGCGGGATGGCATGAAGTGGTTCTGGAACCACTACCTGGGACCGGACGGAGACGGCGCCGAGCCGCACGCCTCGCCGCTGCGCGCAGAGAACCTCGCGGGTCTGCCGCCCGCGCACGTGATTACCGCCGAGTATGACCCACTGCGGGACGAGGGCGAGGCCTACGCGAGGCGTCTGGAGGAGGCGGGCGTGCCCGTGACGCTGACGCGCTACGCAGGCCAGATCCACGCCTTTTACGGGATGCACGGCGTCCTCGACGACGCCACCAGCGCGGCGGAAGAGTCAGCGGAGAAGCTGAAGGCGGCGCTAGGCTGACGCTCGCCGCCCGCGTCGCGGAGCGCTCCCCCTTCCAAAGTTAGACAGGAACGAATCCGAGCGGGGCTGACCGCCAAGGCGGCGGCGCTGCCGCTTGCTGATTGATCGTGTATTCGGGCTCTCGTAGGCTGCCCCAGTACGGCGAATGGAAGACGTGGTCTTTGCGGTAAAGGGGGCGAACGGGAGCGCCGTGTCAGGGGCGGCGGTGTTGGCGGCGTACCCGAATCGCACCTACATCACCGGCCGGACCGACTCCGACGGGCGCTGCCCGCTGCGCCTCTATCGGACTGACCAGGATATGACGGGCCTCGTCGCGGCCGAGGGGTATTTGGCCTTCCAGACGACCCTCAAGCCCGGAGAACGGCAGGACATCACGCTGGAGCTGGAGCCGTCGAGGGATGGTCGCAAGGCCGCCCTCTTCACGAGCAGTACCGGGTACATCCCGGGCATCGAGGGGCGCATCAATCCGCACAAGGACGGCTACGTCTATGCCGACAATATCGCTGTGAACGGCGTCCTCGCGTATCCAGCAGCGCGCTTTAATCTGGGAGAGCCCCTTCAGTTCCTTGACGTTTACGGCGTGGAGACAACGGTGCGTTTCCTTGTAGTCGAGGGGCAGTTTTCGCTCATCGAATACACCGAACCCAAGGCCTACGCGGGCGTGAACTGATTCGCGCGCTCGACGAGATTGCCGGAGCGGCCTGACACGCAGCGCATCCCTCTAGGGGCCCAGCGCCTTCGTGGCGCGTTCGTGTTCGAGGCGGGTGAGGAAGTCCGCGAGGGGGAGCGCGCCGAGGTCCTCGCCGCTGCGGACGCGCACGGCGACCGTACCCGCCTCGGCTTCGCGGTCGCCGGCGACGAGCATGTAGGGGACTTTCTGCAGCTGGGCGTGGCGAATCTTCGCGTTCATGCGCTCGCTGCGGGCGTCCACCTCGACGCGGAAGCCGGCTTCACGCAGGGCGGCGGCGACCTCATCGGCATAGGGCTGGTGGCGGTCGGCGATGGGGATGACGGTCGCCTGGACAGGGGCGAGCCAGAGGGGGAAGGCGCCGCCGAAGTGCTCGATGAGCACGCCCAGAAAGCGCTCCGTCGAGCCGGTGACCGCGCGATGGAGCATGACGGGAATGTGCTCCTTGCCGTCCTCGCCGGTGTAGACGCAGCCCATGCGCCCGGGCTGGATGAAATCGACCTGGATGGTCGAGAGCTGCCATTCGCGGCCCAGCACGTCCTTTGCGATGAAGTCGGCCTTGGGGCCGTAAAAGGCGGCCTCGCCCTCCTCTTCGCTGAACTCCAGCCCGGAGGCTTCCATGGCGGCGCGCAGGGCGGTCACGGCTTGCTCCCACTGCGCGGGGGCGTCCACGAATTTGCCGTCGTCGCCGGTATCGGGGAGGGAGAGGGCGACGCGGTAGTCGCTGAAGCCGTAGGTCTGGAGCGCCTCGCGCACGAGGGAGAGGGCAAGCGCGAACTCCTGCTGGATCTGATCGGGCGCGCAGAAGATGTGGGCGTCGTCCTGGGTGAGGGCGCGCACGCGGGTGAGGCCGCTGAGTTCGCCCGACTTCTCGTAGCGGTAGAGCGTGGCGAATTCGGCGTAGCGGAGGGGCAGGTCGCGGTAGCTGTGGGGTTCCGCGTTGAAGAGGGTCATGTGCGAGGGGCAGTTCATGGGCTTCATGAGGAACTCGGTCTCGCCGTCGACCATCGGCGGGAACATGGCGCTGGCGTAGTGCTCGCGGTGGCCGGAACGGTCGTAGAGCTGGCCCTTCACGACATGGCCCGTCCAGACGTGCTGGTGGCCCGTGCGCTCCTGCATCTCGCGCACATAGCGCTCCATCTCATGGCGGATGATCTCGCCCTTGGGCAGGAAGAGGGGCACGCCTTGCCCGACGACATCGGAGAAGGTGAAGAGGCCGAGTTCGCGCCCGACGCGGCGGTGGTCGCGCTTGCGGGCCTCTTCGAGCTGGCGTTCGTACGCGTCAAGTTCCTCTTGCGTCTCGAAGAGGGCGCCGTACACGCGCTGGAGCTGGGGGTTGTTCTCGTCGCCGCGCCAGTAGGCGCCGGCGATGCTCATGAGCTTGAAGGCGGGGATCTCACCGGTGTGGTTTACATGGCCGCCGCGGCAGAGGTCGATGAACTGGCCGTGGGCGCACTGGGTGAGGGCGCCGTCCTCGAGGTCGGCGAGGAGGTCGAGCTTGAAGGGTTGGTCGCGCCAGCGCTCCTCGGCCTCGTCGCGGGTGATGGCCGCCATCTGGAAGGGGAGACGGCGCCCGATCGACTTCCGCATACGGCGGCGCAGCCAGCCGAGGTCCTCCTGGGTGAGGGCGCGGGGCAGGCGGAAGTCGTAGTAGAAGCCGGTGGCGGTGGGCGGGCCGATGCCGAGTTCGGCTTCGGGGATGAGCTCGACCATGGCTTCGGCGAGCACATGCGCGGCGGAGTGGCGCATGCGCGCGAGGCGCTCCTCCCGAGGGAGCGCGGCAAGATCCACGTGTTCTTCGATGGGTTCTGGCATGGCAGGGATTCCCCCGGACGTTCTCGCGCCTTTCAGGGACGGCGCGCGGCCCGTGGTTCCACCCTGATTTCCCGCGCTCGCGATGCGCGCGGGCTCGTTGCGGCCGTTAACGGGGCCAACCGTGCGCGCCTGGTCCGCACAGGGATTCGGGCGCAGGCTCGCGGGTGGTATTCGCCGCCGGCCGCCGCGCTTTCAGCCAGGGGCGCGGCTCTCTGGGGTGGCGGCTACTCGTCCCGGTCATCGCCTTTTGCGGTCTGCGATTGTCTGCGTTCGAGTATAGCCCGCCGCGCGCCGCCCGCAACGAGGGGGACTTAGCCGACCATGCGGTCGATGGCCACGTAGAGTAGAAGGAGAAGGAGGAGCGCCACACCGAACCGCCGCCGCATCCGCCACGCAAAGCGCCCTCCGAATCCGCCAGCGCGCCGTCCGCGCCAGCGCCGCCCACGCCGTCCGTGGCGTACAGGCGGGCGGCGCTGGCGCCCGCCTGTACGCCACGGACGGCGCGCTGGGCTGACGAAGGGCAGGGGTTCCAGGCCAGTGATCTCGGTGAAGCGGGGGGCGCGCTGATCACGCAAGGATTTGAGGGCGGCTTCGAAGGAGGCGGCCTCGTGCCGTCGGGAAAACGGGGCGGAGACCCATGCCCTGCGGGGATTGCCGCCGGCGGTGGAGGCGCTTTCACCGTCGCGGTGCTCACGCAGACGCGCTTCGAGGCGCGCGGTATGCCCCACATAGTGGCCGTAGTCGGTCTGGAGGACGTACACGTAAAAGCGCCGGTTGGGGATGGCGGCGTCGCGACGAGCCTGTTCAGGGCCCAGGTCTTCGGGCGCGTGGTAGGTTCGAAGCCTGCACATGGGGCGGGGGAGTATGCCAGATACGGGCGGGCGTCGGGGCCTGGGAGAGCGGTCAGGGGTGAAACGCGCTAGTCTGGGGAATCCGTGGGCGGTTAGCTCAGATGGTTAGAGCGCTGCGTTGACATCGCAGAGGTCACTGGTTCGAATCCAGTATCGCCCACCAGCGTTGAGAGTCTGTGCGGGAGCGGGGGCGGGGGCGGCGTGATGGTGGATGAGGCGACGCGGGAGGCGTAGCGGGAGGCTTGGGGGGCGTGGCTCAGGCATTGATTGTCTGCGATGTCCCGAAGAAGTTCACGGGGCCCTCCCTGAAATCCGCTACTCCGGCCGCCACCATCGCGCGGTCGAGAAAGCGATTGCCTGACTCACACGCCGTCTCCGGCAAGAGGGCGCAACTGTGGCAGGCGGCGAGGTTGCAGGAGTCCGGCCCTTGCCCCCCGGTCCCCGCGAGTTCTGTACAGACCGGATCGGCTGAGCACCAGACCGCGCGCTTCAACGCTTCGGTGATAAGGCGCGTCAAATGTTCGGGACGGCCAAGTCGTACCAGACCGCCGAGCGTGCCGTCTGCATCCCCTGCCGCTGTGTAGATGAGCACCGCCGCCATCGGCGCTTCCTGGGCCGTTGATATGTACAGCCGTTCCCGAAGCGCGGCGGAGCTGTATCCCGCTTCATAGGTGAGTCGATTGATGAGCAGATGGGCGAGGGTATGCATGAGCGTGTACCGTGGTGAAATCCAGGGAGGCAGCAGCCGCTCGCTCGCGGTTTCGTAGTTCTGGCAGAGTGTGTCGCCACGCTCCCGCACAGCCTCCTGTTCTTCCCATTCGCGTACTCTCGCCTCATCCAGTTCGATGAAGATCCCCTCGCCATACACGACGTTTGCCGGTAGCCAACGTTCCCCTCGCGGCGGCGGTTTCCGCCAGAGCAGGTCAGCTCGTTCATGAGCAGGGGGGAGATCGCCGTCGAGGCGCTGTTCCTCTGGCTCCACGCGGCTAAAGCCCGTGAAGACCTCGGTCGCGCGCAATTTCTCGACAAGCGTGACCAAGGCGGCGTGGTCGCTGAGCGGGGAGCCGTATTCGCTGGGCGCGATCGGGCGCGTCTTGAGCTCGGGGTGGTCTACTGGCGACCTCAGCAGTGAAAACTCGTCTCGACGGAAGGCTGTCTCACGATCGTCGCCGGGCAAGAGGCTGGTTTCGGCAGACGAGAACGATGAGTCGCTAACCGCGGCCAACCCCTCCGCGATCTCCTCGTCAGTGAACTCCTCGAGCAACAAGGCATGAGAGCTACGAAGCGCTTCGGGCGTTGGATCCCGCCCAGCAAGCTTCAGCAGTGCGATCTGACCCGAGAGGGGCCGGCTCCTCGAGACGCTGGACCAACTCCGGCGGCGCCGCCCGGGCGGTTCGTGGTACGTAGATCGAGGAGCGAACGTTCGCGAAGTAGACGTTCGATGAGTTGCGCAAGGCAGCTCGCACGCCTTCGCCGCAGGATCGCGCCTCAGCGTCACCAAGCCACGGGGCCACACCAGGACAGCTATACGGCTGGCCAGGCGCAAGCGAGAGATCTTGCTGGGTGACATACCGCAGCGAGCGGGGAGTGATGTTCTTGCAGTCACACTCCACGGAGCCGGTAGCGCGCAACCTCATGGGGGCGGCGCAGGGGGTTAGGCCCTGATGGACCCACTCGCGCCAAGGGAAGTCGAAGAGGTGACCCTGGCTACACATGGCGACGAACCTCACCTGTAGCATCTGCGGCGCGCGGCGGCCCTTCGTGTTACATGTACACTCGGGGGTCTCGCTAAGAGTCAAGGAGTAGTGCTTGAGACGGCGGCAATTCGGGCAGTAATGCCACTGCGGGAACCGCAGCATAGGAATCCGCAGTCCGGTGTTGGGCGTCGTCCCGAATCCTTGCGACCAGCGGAGGTCCGGCGGAAGGCGGAAGTGGCTTACGTCCAGCGCAGCCTGCAGGCGCCACTCATTAACCTCGAACTCCGCGGGCTGCGCGTACTCGCCATCCTCACGCTTGTACCAGTGATCCAGCCCAGCCATGATGAGCGACGTACCGTCGGGACCAACCACCAACGAGGCTACGCCGAACGGCCGGATCAGCTGCCCACGCCTGATGGGCACCCTGCGGGTTCGCGTCACTGACCGGCTCCCGCCTCAGCTGCATACAGAGTTGTGATCACACCCTCACATTCGGCGTCGACGTTGCGCAACGAGCGCTGCGTCGGCCACGAAAGGCGCTTCACTTCGGAACTCGCATAGGCTCCCGCCTCCCGTAGCAGCGGGATGTCGTTGTTCGTAGTGATGCGCCCATCCCATCGCACCCGCTCCCATCCCTTCCACTCACGGGCGCGACGGTCGAACAACGCCTCGAAGGCCTCCCTCACCTCAGGATCGTTGTCAGTGGCGGCGCCAATGCGAGTGTGGAGGATATCGCGCAGTTCACGCATCAATCGGTCAGGGTAGGGGTTGGGGCTGTCGCCAACTGTCGCCTTGTCTCCCGCCTGACGCGCATAGATCACCATCACCGCATGCAAGGCGCGCTCCAGCGCGGGAGGGGAGAACGGGGTCACGCTCGTGGGCTCCACCTGCGCGTAGAGCCGCTGATGGTAGCTCCGGAAATGCTCGAAGTGCGACCGATCGCGAGGCCTAGAAGGTGAATACAGGGTGAGAATCAGGCCAGGGCGTTCCCGCCAGTTGCGGCCCACTCGCCCGGTTGCCTGGATGTACTGTGCCGTTGTCTTGGGTTGACCGATAACGGCCATCAGGGAGAGCCGCTCGATGTCGACCCCAACCTCGAGGATGCTGGATGCAAGGCAGATATCGATAGGCCACTTCCGTCCGGGAGCAGTCGTCGAAACCGCCAACGCTTCGAGCATCTCAGGTACTTCGTGATCGTAAAGCCGGCCTGTAAGCTCCTGGACACGACGCACTTGTCGGAGACCCTCCCAAGGAATGCCTACCCGCTCACGAACTGTACGGAGGTGATCAGGCACGTCGGAGTGCACCAGTGAGACCGCTCCGCCGAGCTCGCGGATGCTGTTGAAGAAGGCGACGAGCGTCCACCATGGATCACGATACTCAGGGTCAAGAGCAGCAGGAGCCTGTAGCATCGATGCGTAGAGCCTGATCTGCGCCGCGGCGAGCGAGCCGAAGCCAGGCGCATGAATCCCCACGTAGCGCCGCCCCGGCAGTAAAGTCCCATCACTATCGACGGCGTAGCGGCCAAAGAACGAATCTGAGACGTCCAGCCCCGGAGGCGGGAAGAGCGTGACCTCGGAACGTCCGAACAGAGCCTGTATCTGCTCGCGGTAGCGGCTGATCGTCGCCGTTGAGCTTACGATCTTTGGGCGGATTGCCTGCCCGTCGCGGCGATCCGTGCACAGCTCCTCGATGACCGCTTCATAGAGCCCGACCATCGAGCCGAGCGGGCCGGAGATGAGGTGCAACTCATCCTGAATGATGAGTCCGGGTGGCCAGCTTGCGCGGGTTCCATTTTTGTCGAGGCCGAAGAGAGCGCGCGCCTGCGGTCGCCAGGCCAGCGTAGCGAACTTGTCTACGGTGGCGATCACGAACGAGGGGCGGCGCTCGTAGATATCCTCATCGATGACGCAGACGGGCAGCCCGCCAGCGAAGTCGCATGCTGTATCCGGACACTTGAGCACGACCGTTCCCGCTTCTTCCTCGTACCCGAGCACTGCCGGCGCTTCCCGTCGGCGTTTCCGCGGCGCTCGGAATGGCCCCATATCGGCCTGGCACCATGGGCAGCGCAGGAGAATGAAGGGGTTGCGGCGCCCCTTCCACTGGTTAAGGTCGCGCAGCGCCTTGCGAGCGTCAGAGCGACGATTAGGGGTTGACCCGGCGCCCACCCAGAGCCCGATCGAGAAGGGGTGTGCGCCGAGCCGGGTATCACGGTCGCGGCGCAGATACTCCATCGCCGCGATCAGCGTGGCCGCTCGCTGGAACTGCTGGGCGGTGAGGAGCCGAAGGGTGTACCGCATGAGCACATCAACGGCTCCATGCGTGGGGTCTCGCAGGCGGCGCAGGAACATATGGAAGGCGGCGAGCCCAAGGTAGGCCTCAGTCTTCCCACCTCCCGTCGGGAACCAGATCAGTTCAACCATCTCGCGGAACTCGCCGGCCCCATCGTCGACAGTCGCGATCGTCATCAGCAGAAAGGCGATCTGGAACGGCCTCCAGGAGTGAGCTTCGCCACTCAGGGCGAGCCTGTCCAGCGGGCGATAGGCGGGCTCGAAGCTCAGACGCAGCTCACCTGAATCAAAGCCGGCCTCACGGCGGGGAAGTCGGCTCCGGGACCATTGCAGCAGCATCGCGCGGTTCGCAAGGGAGAAGGCCTCCCGCGCCACATCGTCGTTGCGCAGGTAATCAATCCCGTTGCGCATCCGCTGGAGCGCCGCCTCGCACTGATCGAGATGAGCGGAGGCGGCGCCGTGATATCGCTCAGACAGCGTATCCGCCTCCGCGCGCCGCTCAGCGAGCCAGGCGCTATAGGCGTCGACAACAATCTGAAGCGCCCGGAACCCGTCTTCGCCTTCGACGAGACCGGCGAGCTCAGCCATCCGTACCGTCAGGGGCTGGCCGTCCTTGCCGTTGACATCGGGGGTGATGCTAGGCGTCTCGAACCACGGAAGACACTCAGCCCGCACTTCGTCCACGCGTTCTGATGACGCGCCCAGAGGTTCAGGCCAATCCGCAGCACAGCCATGGCCGATAGCGAACGTGCGCTGGGCACGGTAGAGGAGATCAATCGACGCAGATTCGGAGTCCTGGCCCCCTGCCTTGTTATCGGGATAGGGGTGAATCGCGCCAGTCTCCGTGGACCCCTCAATGCGCACGCTGAAGCCACTTTGAAAGAGGCACTGCTCATCAACCCTGAGTCCTGCGCCATCAGCGCCCGTGCGCTGGGCGCGGTTCACGAGCGAGATCGTCAGCAGGTACAGCCCCTTGTTCTCGTCGAATGGGCGTACGCGGACTGCGACACTAAGCTGAAGCGGTTCGCTATCGGCCAAGGGCATCCATGTGACTGACTTGCTCTTGCGTAGGTCTCCCGCGGGGAGTTGGAGCGCGCTCTCGACCGGACGCCGTAACCACCAATTGCGCCCGGAACCTGCGCCCTTCGCCTCGTAGCGTCCACCGCTGACATCCACAATGACGGTGCTGTCAGCATCCAGCTCGGCAAGCAGGCTGATACCCATTGAAGACTGCCGGAAGCGGTTGGCGCTCGAGAGATCGAAGTCATCGCGGTCAGCCTCGAACGCCCTCGGGCGCTCGTTTAGTCGGGCGTCTTTCGCGGCCTCAACGCGGACAGGGTCGGCGCGCCGGCTCTCGTCGTGCTCCGCAGACTCGGAGCCAGCCTCTTCAGCGTCGACCTTCCGCGGATACAGCATACCGGCGCCGTAACGTCGCGTGGGCGGTTCACGGGTGAGTATCTCCTCACCAGAGCCCGCCTGACGGAAGGGCCCTGTGTCATCGGGCTTAAGGCCCGTAATCGGTCCCTCGGTATCGACCTCCTTGCCTGCAGGCCAAGGACCGACAATCTCGCGGCGGAGCCACTCTGTGAGGTTGTCGCGATGCTCAAGATGGCTGGCCATGCCCGTAACCTACAAGAGCGACTCTGGCTCGATCGCAGACAGGACGCGATCGAGCTGATTGCGAGGAACTTTGCGTCGGCACGGCGCTACCTCAACCACACGGAGAGCTGTGAGCGCGCCGCCACCTTCCTCCATCTCGAAGTCGAGACGGCCGTGCCGCAGTATTTCCTGGGGGTCTGTTTGCCGGACCTTGGCCATCAGCTGGTTGCGAATGACCCTGCCCGCCCTCCTGTGCGCCCTGTCGATGAGGGTCATTTGCTTCCACATCTCATCCCTCTCGCTATCTAGATCTAGGCCGATGACGGCGAGAATGGCGTCGAATTCGACGCGGTCGCGCGTCCTGATGTTCCTCGGCGACAGCCAGTTCCGCAGGTTGGAGTCACTTGCGATTTGGGAACCGCGCCGGCGCAACTCATCGATGACCACATCGGCGCCGCGTGAACGCACGACCTCACGCAGCCTCGACTTCCAAAGCCGCTGGGTCTCGCGGGCAGGTCTGGCACGGCTCCCGAGCACGCGATCCGCCACATCGACCACGTAGTCTCCGCCTCCCTCAGTGCGAAGCAGCACGAAGACGCCGGGCGTTATTTCACCCACGGGGACATCACACACCGGGTCATCCTGATCAAGGTCCACGATCCACGTTTTGTGTCCATCTTCAAGAAGCACGAAGTCGTCTCCTTCGAGCCTGATCACCGCGGCATCGACTTCGTCGTCCCCGGACCATTCGCGGTCCGGGCCGCCGCCGCCAGCCCGCTCATTCATCCAGTCATCCAGGTCAAGCTGCGGAAGCAGGTCCGACTCTTCAGCATGGACAACGGACACGGGGGTGGGGCTTCGGTCGCGGCTAATCACCAGCCTGCGCTGGCCCATCGCCTGTTTGTCCGACCGCGCGACTGCGAAGGTCGGGGAACGGAGGCGCTCCCAGTCAGCCGTGACCCAGCGATAGCGGATAGCGTGAATTTCGGGTGAGCGCGGCGCGGTAAACACATGATCGGGAAACCACCTCGGGGCGCCCAACACGATCAGCTGTTCCATACGGTTTGCCAGGCGCAGTTCATGCGGCGTCATCCACTGAACAGCGTCGAGCCCCGTCCCTGCCGCCGCTTTCTGTGCAGGCTCGATGAGGCGAGACTCGGCCAGCACTACCGGCGCCTGCGCCTCTTGTTTTTGCTGGCAGGCGAAGGCCGCGAACAATGCGTCCAGGAGCGGGTTCACCTCGCGCTGGCTCAAGGCCTCGATGGCGCTGATGGTCTCGGTGATGACATTCTGCAGGCGTGGGAGCGCCGCCTCAATCCGAACGCGGTCCTGGGCGAGCTGGTCGTGGACGATTTCCACGCCGGCGGCCTGAGGACTGACGGGAGCGGCCATCAGATCAAATCGCAGGCGATTGAGCTTCCAGAGCATGGGGCGCAGCAGGTCGTCGTCTCCAACGCCCTGACGCAGGGCGGAAACGGCCGCGCTGAACCTGTGGACGTTCTCATCCCAGACAAGCCGCTCATGGATCTCTCCCTCGGAGAGACAATCGAACAGCGCGCTGACTTGCGAAAACGTGCGGGTCACGATCCCGCCTGACTGAAGTGGAGAACTTCAATACCCGAGGGCGGGGGAGGAAGCGTCGGGAGCGCGCTCCCTGGCGCCCTTTTCACGTAGTCACCGTGGATGTGTTTGACGGCATCCGCGTAGCGGGGCTCGGTCCTGTCGAGGACGATGATCGTATGGGCCGCTCGGAAGCGGCCTGGCCACTTCAGATACCCATTGGCCCCGTCGAAGACCAGCACAGACGGGATCTGAAGATCTGAGGGGGGCTTCGTATGGATGGGGATGACACGCGTGCGATGTGCGCCACCCACCCCCGCTATTCCTTCGAGACGCAACAGATCGTTCAACGTTCCTCGCGCAGGCTTGCCTTCCCTGACTCTTGACCTTGTCGCCAGACCTGGCTGCGTGACCTCCGCCTCGATGCTGCGTCTTGACCCCACGATCAGGCACCGCACATCGCCTGGCTCGGTGAAACGCGCCGCATCCAGCGGATGGAGAACGTCTTCAGCAAAGGTATTTGCTTCCTGGAGTCGCCAACCCCGCTGACGCTTGGGCCGCGTCGTACCACTTCCGTCATCGCTCGTTACGCGCCAGATTTCGGGGCGCGGAATCCAGTCGATCATGTCACCCCCCTTGACGCGGACCTTGACGCCGAGGCCCGGCTCGCCTGTGCCGAGGTCATCGCGCACGCCGACCAGTTGCCCTGGCCTGATTCGCTGCCCTGGGGGCCGGTCCCGCAACGTCAGTGGCGCGCCATCGGACAGTTCGCTGAGCGCCTTAAACCTCTCGGCGGTGTCGAAGGAACTCTCACGCTCATACACGGCCAGCGCCACACCCGCCGCGCAGAAGGCTGCAGCGTAGTCCCTCACCGGCACGATGATGGCGAGCCTGTTTCGCTCCTGCGCACCGGTCCTTCCGATCGTGAGCCCGGCCTCAATGCTGTAGCGCGCCCAATCGGGCAATGTTTGCCAGTCCTGCTCGTCGTCTGCCAGCCCAAGAACAGAGATCAAGAACAGAGATATCGACCCAAGTTAGCGACGAGACGCCAACGGCAGCATCCAATGAGTTAGTGTCTATCGTGCTGGGCATGGTACGTGCAGTGCGATACTACTACGCAGGTCAACGTGCTAGCGTGGGAGCAGGGGCGGCGTGATGGTGGATGAGGCAGCGCGGGAGGCGTATCGGGAGGCCTGGGGGGCGTGGATGAAGCAGCTTGAGCGGGTCCACGATGCGCTGCTGGAAGGGGAACGGTTGCCCCCTGACCGGCTCAAGGGCCTCCTCAATCGCGAGGCGCGGGCCAAACAGGCGTACGACGCGGCTCGCCTGAGGCTGCTTGGCCTGGATGGGGCGAACACGCCATCCGTCGAGGGCGAGGAGAATCCGTTCCGCTAGGCGGCTTCCCGCCCGAACCCCTTCCGCGGTCTGGTAGACTCCGCGCACAACTGGTTTCGGGAGATGCTCCATGATTGAGACGAAGAAGTCCTTTTGCCGCTTTTGCCACGCCTTTTGCGCCATCGAAGTGGACGTGGAGGACAACAAGGTCGTCGAGATTCGCGGCGACAAGAGCGACCCGATCTACGGCGGGTACACGTGCATCAAGGGACGGCACCTGCCGGAACAGCACAACCACCCGGACCGGCTCCGCAGCTCGCTGAAGCGCATGCCGGACGGCTCCTTCCAGCCGATCTCGAGCGAGCAGGCGATGGACGAGATCGCGGAGAAGCTGCGCGGCATCATCGATGAGCACGGCCCCCGCTCGGTGGCGAGCTACAACGGCACCTACGCGTTCTGCAACGGGATCACGCTCTCGGTAACGCGGGCGTGGCACGCCGGAATCGAATCGCCCTCGTACTACACGAGCGTGACCATCGACCAGCCCGCGAAGGCGATCGCGGCCTCGCGGCACGGTACCTGGCTGGGCGGCGCGCAGCGGTTCGAGACTGCGGACGTGGCAATGCTGATCGGCAATAACCCGGTGGTCTCGATGTTCGGCGGGGTGCCGCCGTTCAACCCCTGGAAGCGGCTCCGCGACGCGCAAGCGCGCGGACTGAAGCTCATCGTGATCGACCCGCGCGTGTCGGATGTGGCCAAGCGCGCGGACCTCTACCTGCAGGTGAAGCCGGGCGAGGATCCGACGCTGCTGGCGGGGATCATCCGCGTGATGTTCGATGAGGGGCTGGTGGACGGCGACTTCCTCGCCGGGAACGCGGCCCACGTGGAGGAGCTGCGGCAGGCGGTGGACAGCTTCACGCTGGACTACGTGGAGGAGCGCACGGGCGTGGCGGCGGCGTTGGTGGAGCGCGCGGCGCGGATGTTCGCGGAGGCGCAGCGGGGGGTCGCGTCGAGCGGCACGGGCGCCAATATGTCGCCCCATCCGAACCTGACGGAACACTTCGTGAACACGCTGAACACGCTCTGCGGGCGCTACCTGCGCGAGGGCGAGGTGGTGTCGAATCCCGGCGTCGTCGGCCCCGAGCGGCCGTTCACGGCGCAGGCGATGCCGCCCAACCCGGCCTGGGGCAAGGGCGAGCCGAGCCGCGTGCGCGGGCTGGGCGAGGTCTTCGGCGAGATGCCGACGGCGGCGCTCAGCGATGAGATCATCACGCCGGGCGAAGGGCGCGTGCGCGCGCTCATCAGCGTGGGCGGCAACCCCGTGGGGGCGTGGCCGGACCAGTTGAAGACGATCGAGGCGATGAAGCAGCTCGACCTGAACGTGAGCATCGACATCAGGATGTCGCAGACGGCGAAGATGGCGGACTACATCATCGCGCCGAAGCTCTCGCTGGAGCGTCCGGACCTGACGGTGCTGACGGACTCCTGGTACCCGGAGCCGTACGCGCACTACACGCCCGCGATGGTGGAGGCCGAGGACGACGTGATCGAGGAGTGGGAGTTCTTCTGGGGCGTCGCGCACCGGCTGGGCTCGGAAATCAACCTCCCCGGCGGCCCGCTGCCGATGGACAAGAAGCCGACGACGGACGAGGTGCTGGACGTGGTCGCGGCGAAGTCGCGCATCCCGCTGGACCAGATCCGGGAGGCCGACGGCGGGGCGATCTTCGAGGGCGAACCGGTGTATGTGGCCGCGAAGGCGGCGGGTACGGACGCGCGTCTCGATGTAGGGCCAGCGGACCTGATCGAGGAGATCGCGGAGGTGCGGTCGCAACCGATCGTGGACGGCGCCGGCTATCTGCCGGACGAGGAGTTCACGCACCGCCTGATCAGCCGGCGGATGCGCGAGTTCTACAACTCCTCGGGGCGCGACATCGCCGGGCTGACGGCCAGGGACGGCGGCACCAACCCGGCGTTCCTGAACCCGCGGGACGGCGCGCAGTACGGCATTGCCGATGGCTCGGTCATCGAGATCGCGTCAAGCCGGGCGACCATCCTCGGGGTCGCGGCCTTCAGCGATGACGTGCCTTCGGGCGTCATCTCGATGGCGCACTCATGGGGCGATGTGCCGGAGATGGACGGCGAGGTGCGCAGCATCGGCGGCAGCACGAATCGCCTCGTGAGCAACGAGGAGGCGTATGACCCGATCACGGGAATGGCGCGGCAGAGCGCGATCCCCGTGAACATCCGGCCCGTCGAGGAGCCGGCGGTTGTCGGCTAGACGAGGGAGCGCATCCATGGCCGACGCAAGGTCCGGAACGAACGACATCTGGGAGGCCATCTACACGCAGCGGGCGATCCGCCGCTGGAAAGATGCGCCGGTGCCGGATGACCTCATCTGGAAGGTGATCGAGGCGGGCACGAAGGCCCCTTCGGGCAGCAACCTGCAGCCATGGCGCTTCGTCGTGATCAAGGACGCGGAGACGCGGGACGCGATCTCGGCGCAGCTGCGCAAGGGGCTCGAGAATCCGGGCCTGCAGGCGATGATCGACAACGCCGTGAAGTCCGGGACGAAGGGGGAACGCCTGATGATGACGGGCGCGCGCGGCCTCTTCGAGAACCTCGCGCAGGCGCCCGTGTTTATCGTGCCATGCCTCTACCAGGTGGCTTCGCCCACGCAGGATCCGACGACGCTGCTGGCGGGAAGCTCCATCTACCAGGCGGTCCAGAACATGCTGCTGGCGGCGCGCGCGCTTGGACTGGGCACGGTCATGACGACGTTCCAGGGCGCGGTCGATGACGTGCTGCGGGAGCGCTGCGCGATTCCGCCGGAGGCCACGCCAGTGGCGCTCATCCCGCTGGGATTCCCGGACGCGAACTTCGGCCCCACCAACCGCAAGCCCGTGGACGACGTGACGAACTGGGAGCGCTGGGACGTTACGAAGGCGCGCGACTAACACGAACGAGGGGCGGTCGCAGCGAGACGGCAGGCCATGATCGCGCTCTATCGCTTCTGGCCGGAGACGCGCGGTTCCGTACGGGAGACGATCGAGGCCGCAGGCGCGCCGCCTCCCGCCAACGCCGCCGGCGCGCTCGCCCTGGGCGAGATCGCGACGACGCTCGGGGCTTATGACCTCGCCATCGACCTGGGGGAGGCGGCGGCGGGCGCGGGGGGAACGGCCTCACGGGCGCTGGGGGTGGCGGAGGCGGCCATCGCGGGGAGGGTCTGGCGGGACGGGAGCGGCTGGATGGCTGATCTGAAAGGGACGGGGGTCGCGCCTCCGCGGCCGCAGGAGGACGCGTTCCGCGACATTCCGCGGGATGTTCCCTTCCTCCTGTTGCGGGCGCTGGGGGGCTGGAATCTGGTGGCCTCGCCGGACCGCGAGACGTGGCTCACGCTCTCCATGACGTTCCTGAACCGCCGCGCCTACCAGCGTTTCGATACCGAGGGGGCGTGGTTCAGCCCCGATGTGAACGAGCTGGCCTCGCTGGTGATGGGCACGCACAACACCCAGGATGTGGAGGGAACCTGCCTCACCTACGGCATCCCCGGGCTCTCGCTGGCGGACTGGGAGGATGAACGGCTGGCGGCGTTGGTCGGGGGCGAGCCGGAGGGGGCGCGCAGCGCGCTGCTGGCGGAGGAGCTGCACTACGCGGCGCTGTTGCGAACCTCGGGGGCGTCGTTGCGGGAGGCGCTGGCGCCGCTGGGGTCGGCGTTGTTCATCGAGGAGCGGCCGCGGCGCGCTAGCGAAGGGGCTCCACGACCATGACCGCCTGACCGACGATCTCGTCGTTCTCGAGCATGGCGGCGGCCTCGTTCACCTGCTCGATGGTGCAGCGAAAGGTGACGATGGCGGGGATGGGGAGGCGCCCATCCTCAACCCACTGGAGGAGGACGGGGATGTCGCGGTCGGGGTCGGGAGGGGCGGGGAGGGTATAGCCGTTGGCGGCGGCGAGGGCGTCCAACTCCTCGCGCCGCGCTTCCGTGCCCGGGCTGGCGACGGCGATGGCGGCGCCGTTCTCGCGCACGGGGGCGCGCCCCGGACGGGAGTTCGTCTCGAACTCGTCCACGCAATCGAAAAGGCAATCGACGCCAGCGGGGACGAGCGCAGCGAGACGCTCGGCGGCGGCGGCGGCGCTCAGATTCAGGGTCTCGGTGGCGCCGGCGGCGCGGGCGGCTTCGAGACGCTCGTCATCGCGCGCAACCGCGATGATGGCGGCGGCGCCAGCGGCGGAGGCGGCGGCGATGGTCGAGAGGCCAACGCCAGCGCCGCCGAAGACCGCGACGCTGTCGCCGGCGCGCACGCCGGCGGTACGGACAGCGCTGGCGGCGAGGAGGGAGGCGCCGCCGAGGACAGCGGCGCCTTCGCGGTCGGACAGGTTGGGGGCGGGAACGACAAACTGCTCATCGAGGATGAGGTTGGTGGCCCACGAACCGGCGGGCGCGATCTCCGCCTCGGCGCCGTCGTCGAACGTGACGCGGGGCAGTTCCGGCGCGCGGTCGGGGTCCGCGCCCCAGGGGGTGATGATCACGACGTCGCCAACCTGACAGCGCGTGACCTCGCTCCCGACCGCCAGCACGCGGGCCACGCCTGCACGTCCGGGGATGCGGGGGAGGTCCTGAGGCTCCTCGATCTGATGCAGCTGGGCGTGCTCGATGGCGGCGGCGTAGATCTCGAGGACGGCCTGATGGGGTCGCGGGTCTGGCAGCTCCAGTTCCTGAATGGCGCAGACGCCGAAATCGCCTTCAAGCACGACGACGCGGGCGGTCGTGGGCATGGGCGCGGCGCTCCTAGCGCTCGACGTAGGGGCCGAGGAACTGGGGCACGCGCAGGTCCTCGGGAATGCGATCGCGTCCGATCATGCGGTCGAGCTGCTCGGCGCAGTTCCAGATGCGGCGCTCCTGATAGCTGACGGGCATGCCCGTGAGCCCGGGCGAGTTCAGCGACTTCTGCATGGGGGCCATGTTGCGGGTGTCCTCTTCCATGACGACGTCGAAGCCCGCGAGGCGCTGACGCCAGGGCTCGGAATCGACAGGCGAGGGGGCGTCGCCCCAATCAACACAGAAGGTGATCCATTCGAAGCGGGTGGTTCCCACATCAAGGGGCCAGGCGAGAAGGAAGGGCATGCCCGTGGCGCTCACAGGGGTGATGAGGTTGGGGAAGGCGCTGAAGGCGGTGCTGGTGCAGCGCGTCATGCCGTTGACGGTGGAGATCTCCGCCATCCCCTCGCTGGCGGCGCCGAAGGACTTGCGGTCGAGATCGACGCGCCAGTCAAGCTGGTCCGCCATGCCCGTCTGCTCGGCGGCGCGCTTCGAGAGGGGGGTAATCATGCGGGAGTGGCCATTGGGCAGGACGCCCATGGTGGCGCCGCGCTGGTCGAGGCCGGAGACGCCCGCTTTCTGGTGGATGTGCTTGAAGTGGTAGACCTCCTGGAAGGCTTCGACGGTGACCTTCCAGTTACAGGGGATGATGGTCCAGCGCTTGTCGATCATGCGCAGCGTGGCGCCCTGGAACATGGCCATCTGTTCGGGCAGGGGGTGGAGCCACTCAAGGAGCGGCTCGGCGTCCGCGTCCTGGTTGATGAAGACCCAGCCATCCCATGTCTCGCAGCGCAGTTCGCGGAGCCGTCGCCGGTCCTCAGGAACGCCGGTCGCGTCGCCGATAAAGCGGCCTGTGGTGAAGTCGTAGAGGTGGCCTTCCACGGGGCAGCGGAGGACGCCCCCGGGGAGCTTGCGGCGGGGGAACTCCTGCTGGAACTGGAGGTTGTTGCCCGCGGAGTCGAACTCTTTCCAGTGAAAGAGCTGGCTGTCATCGGGCGCTTCGAGGAGCGGGGCGCCGTGGGCGGAGGCGTTCTCGAAGGCGTGGATGGCGAGGTCTTCCCCGCGAACGAGCACGACCTGCATGCCGAGATGGTCCCAGAGCTGGTAGGAGCCGGGCTCGGGGAGTTCCTCCTCGCGGGTGGCGTAGAGCCAGACCCGGGGCCAGAAGTGCTCCATCTCGAGGTCGTAAAATTCCTGGCTGCGGTAGCGCCCGGCGGGGATGTCAGGGAATTTGGGGAAGCCCTCGGGCGGCCCTTCGCGCGAGAACTCGTAGAGGATCTCCTGCTTCAGCCGTTCGACCAGCGCTTCCTGCATGGAACTGCTCCCCTGGGCTGGCGCTGAACCGCGCCGTCCCTCCCTGCTGATTCTACGCCGACCGCCAACAGGTCACGAGGGGCGGCGGCCCACAGAGGCCTTGCAGACGCGGCGCCGCCCCCTCGCGGCCAGTGACTACGAGGGGGCGGCGCGTGCGGGGGGCTTGCGGAGGCTGGGCGGCTAGCGGCGGCGGCGAGCCCAGGCGGGTCCGCCGAGCGCGAGGGCAAGCGCAAGCGCGATCACACCCGTGATAGCCGCCAGGGAGACGCTGGCGCCGGTCGTGAGACCGCTGGCGCCGTCGCCGGTGTCGCCGACGGCGGGCTCGTCATCGGTCATGTCCCCGCCAGCGCCCGTATCGGGGGCGGAAGGTTCGTCGTCGTCCATCGCGCCATCGCCTACATCGGGCTCGGGGGGTTCGTCGTCATCCATGTCCCCGGCGCCGATATCGGGCTCGGTGGGTTCGTCCGGCTCATCGCTCGGCGGGGGCGTGGGTTCGGGCGGCGGCGTGGCCGTTGGGGTTGGCGTGGCTGTCGGGGTCGGCGTGGCCGTCGGGGTCAGCGTGGCTGTCGGGGTCGGCGTGGCCGTCGGAGTCAGCGTGGCTGTCGGCGTTGTTGGTACCACCCCCAACGGCGGCCCCGGCAGCACCCAGTCCCCGTAGTCGCCTGCGACGACGCCGTTCCCCGCGGGGTTCACCGCCCGTATCCTGTAGGCGTAGCTCTCCCTCGCCGTCTCGACCCGCAGGCCCCTCACCGTGTAGGTGGTCGTGGTCGCGCTCGAACCAGGGATCGGTATCCATGACGACCACTCAAAACTAAGATCAAGCTCTCTCTGCTGCTGGTACTCCCAGCGCGTGATGGTGGGGTTCTGCGGGTCAACCCAGGAGAGGACCATCTGCTCTATGCCCCCCTTCGCACCGATGCCCTCAGGCATCGCCGGCACCCCGGCCGTCGCGGCTATAGCCTCGTCCGAGGCGACACTGTTCCCGCTTGCGTTCACCGCCCGCACCCTGAAGCCGTACCCGGTTCCGCTCGTCAGGCCCGTCACGACGTGGGTGGTCGTGGTCGCGCTTGAACTGCCGATTGCCGTCCACGTCCTCCCGTAGCTCTTGATGGTGCCCCTCCTCTGCTGATACTCCCAGCGCGTGATGCTGGCGTCGCCCGGATTCGTCCAGGAGAGGGTGACCTGCTGCTCGCCCCCCGTCGCCGTGAGGCCCGTGGGCTTCGCCGGGGCCGTCCTGGCCGTCGCCTCGTCCGAGGCGGGACCGGCCCCGCTTGCGTTCACCGCCCGCACCTTGAAGCCGTACCCGGTTCCGCTCGTCAGACCCGTCACGGTGTAGCTCCACTCGCGCGCGCTTAACCCACTCATCGCCGTCCATGCCCCGTAGCTCCCGGCGCCTGTCTTCTGCTGGTATTCCCAGTGCGTGATGATCCAGTCCTTCGGGTGCGCCCAGGAGAGGGTTACCCGCTGCGCGCCCCCCGTCGCCGTGACTCCCGTGAGTTTCGCCGGGAGCGGCGCGGCTGTGACCTCGTCCGAGGCAGGGCCGTTCCCGCTTGCGCTCACCGCCGCCCGCACCTTGAAGGCGTACACGGTTCCGTCCGTCAGACCCGTTACCGTGTACGTCGTCGTGGTCGCGCTCGAACTGGGAATCGCCGTCCATGCCTCGTAGTTCTTCGTCCCCGTCTTCTGCTGATACTCCCAGCGCGTGATGTTGGCGTCGCCCGGGTTCGACCAGGAGAGGGTTATCCGCTGTGCGCCCCCCGTCGCCTTGACTCCTGTGGGCTTCGCAGGGAGGCCCGCGGTGGTGAACATCACGTACGCGTATTCGTCGGAGTAGGTATTGCAGCTCCTGCTGTAGGCGATGATCGAGGCGTCGTACGTCGTTCCCGCCGCCAAGCCGGTAGCGGTCACAGTCGTCGCGGTAATCCCAGTCCGCGACCAGGGGGACACGTCCCCACCCGGAATCTGAATATCGACATCATAACTCGTGGTCGGACAATCGCCGTCCGCCCCCGCCGTCCACGAAAGCGTGACGCCAGTCTTCGTCATGGAGCCCGCGGTAAAGCTTGTCGGAGTATTCGGCGTTGCCCCCGGCGGCGGCGTGGGGGTGGGCGTGGGGGTGGGCGTGGGGGTGGGCGTGGCTACGCCCCCAATGGTGGTGGTGAAACTCGCGTACACGAAGTTGCTCGCGGTATCGTCGCAAGACCGGCCGTAGGGAACTATTGAAGCGATGTAGGACGTTCCCGCTATCAAGCCGGTGGCCGTCGCACTCGTCCCGGTAACAGTCGTTTCCCAGACAACATCGTCGCTGCCAGACCGCTTCACGTCGACATCGTACTCAGTCGTCGCACAACTGCCGTCCGCTCCCGCCGTCCAGGAAAGGACGGCGGTGGTGTCCGAAACCGAGCTGGCGGCAAAGTTCGTCGGCAGGTTCGGCCTGGCTGTCTGGCCATCCGCGGAACCCGAATGCGTGGCCAAGCCAACAAGACCGGCCACCAAACCCGCTACAGCCAGCAGCCCCCAGGCGGGGAACCGCCTCCGCTTGCCCGTCGCTTCACGCCAATTCAACACCCTTCTCTCCTTCGCTCGGTATGCGCGGTATCACTGGCGGCTGGTCGGGGGTCCATGCGTCCCCCGACCAGCCGCCTTGCCGTATTTCGGTAATGGGCTAGTTGTTCGAGTCGTCGTCCGTGATCGTGCCGGTAGCGAAGAGGCGTTTCGCTCCGCCCGTGAACCTCACGAGTCCGTCATCGGTCCGCAGGTTGTTCAGCCGCAGGCTCAACGTCTCGTCACCCTCGACGACGGCGTCGCCAAGAATCACGACCTTCACCGTCTGCGTCAGCGCCGCGCCCGTGGCGCCCGCCTCGAACACGATGTTGCGGTTCGTGAACCGTATGAAGTCGCGGCCTTCGCCTGCGGTTCCCTTGGCCGTCGGCGTCGTCGCCAGCGTCGCCTTGATCCCGGCGCCTCGCACCGTCGCGCGGATTCGGACTTCGTGCGTGGGAGTGGCGCTCAGCGTGATCGTGAACGTCAGCTCCGTTCGGTCGCCTTCAGCGCCCTCAGTCACGCTCGTGTTCGATACCGAGATCTCGCGCGGCGTCTTGCCCTCGTCGTCATCGCTGATCGTGCCCGTCGCTTCCAGGCTCGTCTCGCCTCCCGCGAAGGACACGTTCGTGGCCTCCGTCCGCAGGTTGTTCAGCCGCAGGATCAACGTCTCGTCATCCTCCTCGAGCTGATCGCCGTAGACGCTCACCGTCACCGTCTTCGTCAGCGCCGCGCCCGTGGCGCCCGCCTCGAACACGAGGTTGCGGCCCGTGAACTGGAAGAAGTCGCGGCCGTAGCCCGTTCCCATCGCTGTCGGAGGCGTGCGGCCGAGCGCCGCCGCCATGCCCACGCCCCGCGCCGTCGCGCGAATCTCCACCTTGTGGCTGGGGCTGCCGCTCAGCGTGACCGTGAAGTTCATCGCCGTCGTGCCGCTGTCCCCCTCCGTCACGCTCACATCCGACACCGATATCATCAGAGCCGGGGCTGGCAGCACCCAGTCCCCGTAGTCGCCTGCGACGACGCCGTTCCCCGCGGGGTTCACCGCCCGTATCCTGTAGGCGTAGCTCTCCCTCGCCGTCTCGACCCGCAGGCCCCTCACCGTGTAGGTGGTCGTGGTCGCGCTCGAACCAGGGATCGGTATCCATGACGACCACTCAAAACTAAGATCAAGCTCTCTCTGCTGCTGGTACTCCCAGCGCGTGATGGTGGGGTTCTGCGGGTCAACCCAGGAGAGGACCATCTGCTCTATGCCCCCCTTCGCACCGATGCCCTCAGGCATCGCCGGCACCCCGGCCGTCGCGGCTATAGCCTCGTCCGAGGCGACACTGTTCCCGCTTGCGTTCACCGCCCGCACCTTGAAGCCGTACCCGGTTCCGCTCGTCAGGCCCGTCACGACGTGGGTGGTCGTGGTCGCGCTTGAACTGCCGATTGCCGTCCACGTCCTCCCGTAGCTCTTGAAGGTGCCCCTCCTCTGCTGATACTCCCAGCGCGTGATGCTGGCGTCGCCCGGATTCGTCCAGGAGAGGGTGACCTGCTGCTCGCCCCCCGTCGCCGTGAAGCCCGTGGGCTTCGCCGGGGCCGTCCTGGCCGTCGCCTCGTCCGAGGCGGGACCGGCCCCGCTTGCGTTCACCGCCCGCACCTTGAAGGCATACCCGGTTCCGCTCGACAGACCCGTCACGGTGTAGCTCCACTCGAGCGGGCTTAACCCACTCATCACCGTCCATGACCCGTAGCTCCCGGCGCCCGTCTTCTGCTGGTATTCCCAGTGCGTGATGATCCAGTCCTTCGGGTGCGCCCAGGAGAGGGTTACCCGCTGCGCGCCCCCCGTCGCCGTGACTCCCGTGAGTTTCGCCGGGAGCGGCGCGGCTGTGACCTCGTCCGAGGCGGGGCCGGCGTCGCCTGCGCCCACCGCCCGCACCTTGAAGGCGTACGCGGTTCCGTTCGTCAGACCCGTCACGGTGTAGGTCGTCGTGGTCGCGCTCGAATTACCGATCGCCGTCCATGACCCGTAGATCCCCCTAGGGAACACCCTCTGCTGATACTCCCAGCGCATGATGCTGGCGTCGCCCGGGTTCGACCAGGAGAGGGTTATCCGCTGTGCGCCCCCCGTCGCCTTGAGGCCCGTGGGCTTCGCTACGCCCCCAGTGGTGGTGAACGTCGTGTACGCGTAGTCGTCGGACCACCCGCAACTGCCGGCGGCGATGATCGAGGCCGAGTACTTCGTTCCCGGTTTCAAGCCGGTAACGGTCACAGTTGTCGCCCTAATCCCATTGCGCGACAAGGAGCCAACCGTGACGTCGTAAAACAAGTCCGGACAACCGCCGACCATTCCCGGCGACCAGGTCAGGGTGACGCTTGTGTCCGTAACGGAACTGGCGGTAAAGCCGGGCTGGCCCTCCGCGGTGTTCGGGAACGAGGCCAAGCCGACGAGGCCGGCCACCAAACCCGCTACAGCCAGCAGCCCCCAACTGAGGAGTCGCCGCCGGCGAGCGCCAACGCCTGCTAGTTCAAAATTGGGGGGGGGGGGGGGGTAGACATAGTACGGACGCTGTGTCCGAATCGCTTCAACACGTTGAACTCCTCTTCGAAGAGATTTCGAGGGCATTGTAGAGAGGAGCTTGCGCGGGCGCAACAGGAAGCCGGGGGCACGGCTTCAACGTGGCTGGCGCGACCCTGAGGGCGATTTCGGGGAAGATCGGCTTGCGCGTCACTACGATGGGCGCCACTACCAACGGGGAGGGCTGCGGGTTGCGATACGTCATCTATGGCGCGGGGGCGATTGGCGGGGTCATCGGGGCGCGGCGCGAGCGGGGGCTGACTTTCGAAGGGAAGCACGCATGACGGAGCGGCCACTCATCGCGATCACGCTCGGGGATCCGGCGGGAATCGGGCCGGAGGTGGCGGGGAAGGCGCTGCAGCGGGATGAGCTGCGGGCGCAGGCGAGGCTGTTCCTGCTGGGGTCGCCGACAAGCGCAGCGGCGGCCCTGCGCCTCATCGGCTCGACGCAGGAGCTGCGCCCGGTGCGGCGTCCCGGGGACGTGCGCGGGGCGCCGGGGACGGTGGAGACGCTGGCGGTCGGGGGGTTCCGCGAGGACTACTTCGCGATGGGGGAGCGCTCGGTCGTGGCGGGGGAGGCGTCGCACGCCTGGGTGGAGGCGGCGGCGCGGCTGGCGCTGGCGGGAGAGGTGGACGCGATCGTGACGGGGCCCATCAACAAGGAGTCGTGGCGGCTGGCGGGGAGCGCGGACACGGGACACCAGGAGGTCTTCAAGCGGCTCTCGGGGGCGGAGCAGGTAGCGACGATGCTCGTGACCGGCAATCTGCGCTGTATGCACCTTTCCACGCACAAGACGCTGGCGGAGGCGTGCGCCTATGTGACCCGCGAGAACGTGTTGGCGGCGATCCGGCTGACGGACCGACACTTCCGCGACTGGGGGTTCGCGGCGCCGCGCATCGGGGTAGCGGCGCTCAACCCGCACGCCGGGGACGGGGGACTGATCGGCACGGAGGAACTGACCGCGATCGGGCCCGCGGTGGAGGACGCACGGCGGGAGGGGATCGCGGCGACGGGGCCGGTTCCGGCGGACTCCGTGTTCCCGCAGGCGATCGCGGGGCGCTACGACGTGGTGGTGGTGATGTACCACGATCAGGGGCATATCGCGATCAAGGTGCACGGCTTCGAGGAGAGCGTCAGCGTGAATCTGGGGCTGCCGTTCATCCGCACCTCGGTCGACCACGGGACGGCGTTCGATATCGCGGGCAAGGGCGTGGCCGATGAGACGAGCATGGCGGAAGCGATCGCGACGGCGATCCGCCTCGCGCGGCGCCAGGGGCTTGCACAAGCCGCGAGCGCGGACACGCCAGCCGCTTGGGGGCTCACGGGCGCATGAGCGAGGGGCCAGCCGCGTCTTCGAGCCGCGTCAGGGATCAGAAGATCGCGAGGGGATTGGCGGGGCTGCCGGTGCCGCCGCTCACGCGCAGGGGCGCGAGGACGAACTGGAACTCCCAGCGGCCGAAGCGTTCGCAGGTCTCGGCGAGCTGCTCGAAGTTGCAGTTATCGATGAGGTGCAGGCCCATGGCGGTGAGGCCGACGATGTGCACGGGCTGGTTCATGGCGGCGTAGCCGGAGGGGGCGGCGTCCTGGGCGGTGTCGGCCCCGATAATGGCGGCGCCGCGATCGTGGAGCCAGGGGAGGCTGGCGGCGTGCCAGCCGGGATAGCCGGCGGCGGGGAGCGACTCGCGTCCGACTTCTCCCTTCTTGCGTCCGTAGCCGGTGCGGAGGAGGACGGCGTCGCCGGACCCGACGCGCACGTTCTGGCGGGCTTCGGCGGCTTCGAGGTGCTCAGGGTAGACGCCTTCGCCGGCGTCGAGCCAGGGACGATCCTGGGCGGCGGCGACATCGAGCAGGACGCCACGGGTGACGACGCCGTCCTTGAGGGCGGTGATGGCGTGGTGAGTGGCGCCGAGGGCGGAGGTGACGAGCTCGGCGGGCTTGCCGTTGTACATCTTGCCGTCCCAGAAGAAGTGACAGAGCCCGTCGATGTGCGTGATGGCGTAGCCGTGAAAGATGAAGCCGATGAACTCGAGGGCGCCGGCGTTGCGCGCGCCGGTTGCGCCGACGCGGTGTTCGTCGTTGAGGCCCTGGCCCGTGGCGAGCATGTAGCGCTGGGGGGTTCCGAAGGCGTGATCGGGCTGGGGACGGGTCTCGATCTCCCAGGAACAGGAAACGCTGACGCCCTCCCGCACGAGGGCGGCGGCGGCGCGGCGCTTTTCGGACGTGATCAGGTTGAGGGCGCCGAGCTCATCGTTTTCGCCCCAGCGACCCCAGTTGGAGAGGGTATCGAGATACCCGAGGACTTCGTTTTCAGCGGGTGGGGTGGGCATGGCCGCCTCCGTCGCGGGGGATGCGGGGGAGGATGGGCGGGGGCGCGGGGCGGGTCAAGGGGAAGGGGCGGCGTTCGGCGGTCCCGCGCGGGAGCGCTACTTGTTGGCGATGCTCTCGATATCGCCGAGTTCGGCGCTGGTGGGGGTGACGCGGGAGACGGCGTAGAGGAAGGCGACGCCCAGCGCCCCCGCGAGGATGGAACCGGCGAGTACGCCAATCTTGGCCTGATCGAGGAGGTCGACGTTGTCTCCAAAGGAGAGTTCGGCGATGAAGAGGGACACGGTGAAGCCGATGCCGGCGAGCAGGGAGGCGCCGAGGACGTGTCCCGTATTGACGCCGTCGGGGAGGCGTCCGGCGCCGAGGCGGACGCCCGCCAGCGTCATGAGCGTCACCCCCACGAACTTGCCCGCGACGAGACCGAGGAGGACGCCCCAGGCGACGGTTTCCCCGAAGGCGTCGCCGAGGGCCGCGGGCGTGACCTCGACGCCCGCGTTCGCCAGCGCGAAGAGGGGCACGATGAGGAAGCTGGTGTAGGGGAGGAGCGTGTGCTCGAGGTTGTGCATGACATCGCGGCCGCGGAAGGGACGGGCGGGCGTCAGCAGCCCGAGGGCGACGCCCGCGATGGTGGCGTGGATGCCTGACTCATGCGTGACGTACCAGAGAACAATGCCCGCCAGCAGGTAGACGGGGATGTGGCGGACGCCAAAGCGCTGGGCGGCGACGATGAGGGCGAGCAGGCCGATGGCGACGCCAAGGTGGGGAAGCGAGAGGTCATCGGTATAGAACACGGCGATGATGGCGATGCCGCCGATATCGTCGGCGATGGCGAGGGTGAGGAGGAAGACGCGGAGGCCAGCGGGGAGGCGCCGCCCGAAGAGGGCGAGGACGCCCACGACAAAGGCGATGTCGGTGGCGACGGGGATGCCCCAGCCATCGAGGCCGTCGCCGCCCATATTGAGCAGGGCGAAGACGGCGGCGGGGACGATCATGCCGCCGGCGGCGGCGAAGATGGGGAGGACGGCGCGGCGCGGATCGCGCAGTTCGCCGGCGACGATCTCGCGCTTAATCTCCATGCCCACGACGAAGAAGAAGACGACCATGAGGGCGTCGTTCACCCAGGCCTTGAGGTACTCATCGACGAAGAAGCGCTCGCCGAAGAGGGTGACGCCGAACTCGATGTGGTAGTCCCAGAAGTCGTGGTAGGAATCGCCGTGGACGTTGACCCAGATGAGGGCGGCCACGGAGGTGATGAGCAGCGCGATGCCGCCCGCGGCCTCGAGCCGCATGAACTCGACGATGGTGAGGCGGACGCGGGTGGCGGGCGCCCACCAGACGGGGGCGACGCGGCTTCTGCCGGATTGCTGCATCACCATTGGTTGCTGTGCGCTCGCGTTTCTCGAATTCGCGTCAGGGGGTATCGGTTCATGGCCTGCGCGCCGCCCGCGAGGGTAGCAACCCGCCCGCTTGTGGTCAGCCGCCGGCGGAGGCGACTTAGAAGCCGTGCTGAACCTCGCGGGTATCATGCCCCGCGACTAGCCCTGTCACGAACCAGGGAGGTTCGACATGAAGAAGCTGATTCTCACAACGCTCATCGCCGTCGTCGCTGTCGGAGGGACCGTCGCCGCGTTCGGGCAGGGCGGCTCCTCGACCGCACGGGTTGAGGTAACGGTCTAGCAGCGCGTCGCCGATGGCTCCCTCTATCTCAGTACGCGTCCCGCTGGCGGGCGCTGGACCACGCATGAAACGCCGCTCGACATGAGCCAGCTCAGCCGTTCGGGGAACTTCCGACAGGGGAGCGCCATCACCGTCGATGTGCCCGTCGAGACGCCAGCGACTACCCCGACGGCAACGCCTACCCCTACTCCGACTCCAACGCCCACGCCTACTCCATCGTTCTATCCTTCCTGTGAGGCAGCGGAAGCCGCCGGAGTTACGCGAGTTCAAGGCAGCAAAGGGCCGGGCTGGGGATTCCCCGCGGATCTTGTCCCCAGGGCTCGTGATGGCGACAACGATGGCTTGGTCTGCGAGAAGAGTCGGTGACGTGGCGGCTTGCGCCTGCGCTTCACTCGAGGAAATCACCCTTCCTCGAATCGCCGAAGGTGCGCGATAACTTCATCCTCCAAGGCCTGACGATTTGGGTTCGTGAAGAAGTTGATCACAGCGTTGGGGTTGAGTGTTTTGTTCTGGTCGAATGCCTTGCGCGGATAAAGATGAAACCCATACTTTTGTTCGCTCGCCACATCAGTATTGAAATCACTTATCTCCTTGCCAATTCTTTCCCACTGAGCATGCATCATACTCGCGATCTCGGGCTCCAGAACACTTTTCCCTAGGAAAAATGTTATGTCCCCACGACCGTATGACCCGAAGATATAGATTCCAGAAGGACGCGGGGATCCACTGTTCCACATCGGCTTCCCGTGATTCCCCTTTGAGAACTTAATTTCGACAGCATGAATGTGATCACCATTGAACACCAGAATATCAGGGTAGTCTTGAGATCCGTAAGGTTGGAAGAGAAAGTGCTGGCGGAAGTCAGTCGTATTCTTCCTGTCCCCCGTTGATGATTTGAGTTGCATGCGGCTCTTTATGTCACCGAAATCCCCTTTGGCTAACTGGTCCTTTTGGATGCGAGACAGGCCGACCTGACGGCCCATTTCAGTGTAAATGCGCTCCTCGAATTCGGACCCCTTGGCCGCGCCGAGGTACTTTCGCTTGTCACGGAGGAGCCGCTCAAAGAAATCTGCGAGGCTAGCCATAGCGTTGGGTGTACTCCATCACGAGGTCGCCCTTGCGGAAGCCGGGGACGCTGGTGGTGTGGGCGGTGGCAAGAGCCCCATAGTCGATGCGAGCGTAGAGCCGCGTGAGAGCCGTGAACGATTTGGCCTTGATGAGCATCCACTGCTTGTGAAGCTCGCACCCGTCGGGGCTACGCTCGCGACGGGTGTAGTCCTGCCACCCCTGACACGGGACGGCGAAGTCAAAGTCATAGCCAAAGACCTTCTGAGCTTCGGGCGTATTGTTGTACTGGAAGAGATCAAAATCGGGATGGCGGGTCGGTGGGGGTGTCCGAAGACGCTGGTCTGGCAGGCCAACCGCTAGTCGGGTCCAGACCTGGAATTCGGTATTGACGCTGTGACTAGGGCGTGCGTCCGTCCAGAAGGCGTCGCGCGGCAGCGCCAAGGAGTGGACCCACCGGAAGCCTTGCGGCAGCTGCTTGTGGATGAAGTGCTTGCGAAAGATGACGGGTACGATGAACGCGACGGTGTCCGCGAACAGGCTTGCCTGTTGGAAGAACGCGACTGCGGTTTTGCCCCGCTTCCCGAAGGGCGGATTCCCGACGGCGACAACGTCAGCTCGATCGTGGGTTTCGAGAACGGGGGCCGGTGACCACTCCAGGAAGTCGTGACAGATGAACTCATGGCGACGGGGCGCGATATCGATGCCAAGCCGGCGGGAGGCGGGCAAGACGTCGTAAAAGGCGCCCGCGCCCGCCGATGGCTCTACAAAGAAGTACCGATTAGCGTTATACTCTCGCCTCGCCTCGCCTCGCCTCGCCTCGCCTCGCCTCGCCTCGCCTCGCCTCGCCTCGCCTCGCCTCGCCTCGCCTCCGGCTCGGCTGAGCACATCGCCAAGTACCCGCCAGCATTCCTGAGCGATCTCGGGTTTGGTGAAGAACTGATCGCTCGCGATCAGTTGCGGCTCCAATACTTGTTGCCCGTGCCTCACGCACACACTCGCATCTAGCCGTTTCCCCCAACCCTGTGCTTCCAAAACAGCATCTGTGCCTCCGTGCAGAACAAATGTACCGAACTTTGGAATAGACAACCACCCCCACGCACGCGCGGGCGGCGTGGGGCGTATCCTGCGCGGCGCGGGAGGATTCGCATGGCGACGGGGGCGGAACTACGGGTTGACTGGGACACGGCCTTCGAGGAGGCGTTGGGCATCCTGCAGGCGTACCTGCGCATCGATACCTCGAACCCACCGGGGCGGGAGCGGCTCGCCTGCGACTACCTCGGGGGAATCCTCGAGCGCGAGGGGATCGCGTACGAGCTGTTCGATGCGGGCGATGACCGCGTCTCGCTGCGGGCAGCGCTGACGGGGGACGGCAGCCGCGAACCGCTCCTGCTCCTGAACCACACGGATGTGGTGCCCGTCGAACGCGAGTACTGGGACGAAGAGCCGTTCGCGGGGGTGGTTCGGAACGGGGAGATCTGGGGCCGCGGGACGCTCGACATGAAGGGGCTGGGGGTGGCGGAGCTGCTGACCGTGCTGCTGCTCAAGCGCTCGGGGCTGCCGCTGGCGCGGGACGTAGTCTTCCTGGCGGTGGCGGACGAGGAGGCGGGCGGGCGGCTCGGCATTGAGTGGCTCGCCGAACGCCATCCCGAGGCGCTGGCGGCGGAGTTCGTCATCAACGAGGGCGGCGGGGGCTCGACGGAGCTGTTCGGGGTGAAGCGGCCGGTCTTCACGGTGACGACGGCGGAGAAGGGGCCGCTCTGGCTGCGGCTGGTGGTCGAGGGGCGCGCGGGGCACGGGTCCGTTCCCCACAGCGACAACGCCCTCGACCGGCTCGTGCGCGCGCTCGCACGGCTCCAGGAGTGGGACCGCGAACCCCAGCTTTCGCCCACGCTGGCGGAGTACTTCGAGCGGCTGCGACGGGCGGGCGTCTACCACGGCGGGGCGTCGCTCGAGGCGCTGAAGAAGACGGCCGCCGCGGACATGCGCGTGAAGGCGCTGCTGACGAACACGATCAGCGTGACGACGGCGGCGGCGGGGATGAAGCACAACGTCATCCCCGGGCGGGCGGAGGCGACGCTCGACTGCCGCTTGCTGCCCGGGGTTGACGCGGACGCCTTCGAGGCGGAGGTGGCGCGCGTGATCGATGACCCGAAGGTGCGCATCGAGCGGGTGTTCGCGGGCGCCTCGGAGACGAGCGCGCACGACACGGAGCTGTTCGCGACGATTGAGTCAGTGGCGCGCGAGCTGGTCGAGGACGCGGTGGTGACGCCGGGGGTGACGGCGGGCTTCACGGACAGCCGCGTGTTCCGCAATCAGGGGACAGTGGCGTACGGGTTCTCGGGAGGGCTGACGCCGCCGAATCTGGCGCGCACGGTCCACGGCCACAACGAACGCATGACGCTGGGGAGCTTCCGGCTAAGCTGCCAGATGATCTACGAGATCACGCGGCGGATGTGCGCCGCCTGAGGCGCCTTTCGTTCCCGGGCGGTGCCGTGGAGAATGCGGTCATGCCGGTATCTTGCTACCAGATACTTGATTATCGCTGCGACGGTCAGGACATCTTCATCGAAACCTGTTCACTTGAACCGGAGGCGACGAACATCGAGCGCGTGTTGCGGCTGGTGTCGCCTTCCGCGACGTTCATCGGGAAGCAGTCGGCTCAGACAGCCCGGTACCGAATCGGGGAAGGGGAGGAGGGTACCGTACGCGAACTGCTGGAGCGCCTTCAGCAGCCGCGGGTCATGACGATGATTGATAGCTGCTCGCTGGCGCTCTGCCTGGACTTTCGCTTCAGACTCAGAATTGGTAGGCGCTCCACTCAGTTGGGGGAATGGGTGAATCATGCCAAGTACGGAGGCAAGAGCGACCAGCTAGTCAACCTAAGGGAAGAGGCTTCCAAGTACGCCGCGTCCAACCCCGCTCTGCGTCTTGCGGATCGGATCGCGATCATGCCTTCATCGGAGGCCAGGAGAGGCCCGGGCCCTCTTCTCTTGGAGGTCGGCGAGGGGGTAGGGGCAGCGCTGGGGAAGCCGTTCACCCCTCTTCGGCGCATTCGCAGCACAGCCAATCCGCAGAAGCGTATTGCTCGTCTGTCTGGTCTTGATCCCGACGCGAACCAAAGGGATACGATGGAGGCGGATCACGTGGAGGGAGGCTGCTCGCGCCCTCCGCAAGGCCGGCGCGAGCGAGGTCATGGCGCTGACGCTGGTCAAGAACTTCAAGGAAGGCACGGCTGATTTTGACCATGAGCGGTGTCGCCATGTCTAGCGATGTCACCACGCTTAACGTACGGGGTCATGACCTTCGCGTGCGGGGTCATGACCCGTTGCTGAAGCGTCTGGAAGAGGGTGAGCGCGCGGGAATTGGGGTCTGTGGCGGGCGTAACGCTGGACCAGAGGCACTTGAATTCGCCAGGGATGTGGGGCGGGAGATCGCCGAGATGGAGTTCGTGCTTGTCTCGGGGAACGCGCGCGGCGTGGACGAACAGGCGGAATTGGCGGCGCTGGGCAGCGGCGGAGACGTGATCTCGGTGCTGGCTCAAGGGTTCACGCCAGACTGGAAACCGCGGCAGGGACACCGTCCATGGATAGATGAGAACTACGCAGTCGTAAGCGAGTTCGAGCCGGGGGCCCGCTGGACCGTAGGGCGAGCCATGGAGCGAAACAAGACCATCATCGATCTGTCGATGGCGATGGTGGCGATACACGCGGGCGAGAAGGGCGGCACGCTGAATGCAGGGAAGAAGTGCCTAGAGGCCAAGAAACGGCTGCTCGTCGCGCAGGGCGAGGGGGTGGAGGCGGAAGGAAGCAGAGAGCTCATCAAAAAAGGCGGCATAGCCTTCCAGACGATGGAGGAGTTCCGTGCTCTCATCGAGGGGATTCGGGCGGAGGAGCCGCTTTCCACGAGTAGCAGCGAAGAGCAACTGGCGCTCCTCTGAAGTTGCGCTAGTCCCACCCTGCGGCGGCCGTCAGCCGTTGAGGGCGCCGTCGAGCGCGATGAGGGCGACGATGGCCACGATGAGGCCTGCGGAAACGAGGGCGTACACGGCCTTCTGCCAGAGCGGGAGGCCGTGCGCGTCGCTCCAGAACCAGGCGACGAACTTGCCGATGCCGTCATCCATGACGAGGGCCTGCGGGCGGCGCTAGTCCCAGGGGTCGCCGGGCTTGATGGGCTTGCCGCGACCCTCGGGGTCGAATTCGTCCATGGGCCAGGGGCCGGGGGCGTAGCCGCGGCTGGCGGTGAGGCCGCCGTCAAGGGGCAGGACGACGCCGGTCACGTACTGGGAGGCGTCGGAGGCGAGGAAGACGATGGGGCCGACAAGGTCCTCGGTCTGGCCGATGCGCCGCATGGGGGTGCGCCCTTCGAGCATCTCCATGACGCCGCTCTGGACGAGGCCGTCGTGCGTCATGGGGGTGTCGAAGACGGTGGGGGCGAGGGCGTTCACGCGGATGCCGCGGTCGCCCCATTCGACGGCGAGGAACTCGGTCAGGCGGGTGACGCCGCCCTTGGCGGCGAAGTAGCCGGGGGTGCGGCCTTCAAAGCCGCCGATGCCGAAGATGGAACTGAGGTTGATGATGTTGCCGTGGCCCTGGCGCAGGAAGTACTGGGAGGCGGCGCGGCAGCAGTACCAGAGGCCGGTGAGGTCGGTCTCCACGATCTGGCGGAACATATCGTTGTCGGAGTGCTCCGCGCGCCAGGCGCTGAGGTCGGAGATGCCGGCGTTATTGATAAGCACGTCGACGGTCCCGAACTCGTCCCAAGCGGCCTTCATGAGGTTCTCGACCTGGCCGTAGTCAGTGACGTCGCAGGCGACAGGGAGGCAGCGGCGGCCCTTGCCCTCGATGAGGGCGACGGTGTCCTGCAGGCGATCGAGGCTGCGGGAGGTGGCGACGATATCGGCGCCGCGGTCGGCGAGGGCGTCGGCCCAGGTGACGCCGAGGCCGTAGCTGGCGCCGGTGACGATGACCGTCTTGCCTTCCAGTGAGAACACGTCGTCTGACATAGCGAAACCTCCGGGCGTGGATTGTACCGGCGCCGCCGTTGCGCGCACAGGCGTTCACGCGGTCGGTCGCCCCAGGGGGTATCCTGCGGGCGCACAAAACGGCTGGAGGCGCCCGCCATGTCCCCACGACGCACCCTGACCGAGCTGGATGAATGGCCCCGCCATCAGACGCTCGATACGTTCGACACCGTCGCCAACCCAAGCCCCGGGTGGAGCGACGGCTACTGGCACTGCGTCGGGGATCCGGACGGCGAGGTGAACCTGATCACGGCGCTGCGGCTCTACCACAACACGAACGTGATCGACGCCTATTCGATTCTGAGCACGGCCGAGGGGAAGCAGTACAATGTGCGGGCCACGCGGCAGTTGCGGCCGGACATCGACGATCTGACGGTGGGGCCGTTCTCGCAGGAGATCATCCGCGGGCTGCGGACGCTGCGGCTGGGGCTGGAGGAGACGCAGATCGACTGCTCTTTCGACATTCTCTGGGAGAGCTCGGCGCCGCCCTACGATGAGTGCGCGGGCGTGCGCATGCACCGCGACGGGCGGCTGGTGGGGGAGCGCTCGAACCTGGTTCAGTTGGGGTGGCTTTCGGGGTGGATCAAGGTCGGCGGCAAGGAGTACCGCTTCGACGTCGATGATGGCTGGGTGGGGGCGAAGGACCATTCCTGGGGGCAGGCGAACACAGGCGAGGGCGAGCAGCCGAACCGCTACGCCGCGCCAAGTGAGCGGCAGAGTTCGGTCTGGGGGTCGCCGGGAGCGCGCTGGTGGGCGCTGGTTCGCTTCCCCGATCGCTCGATGTACTGCTCCTTCCGCCACCGTACGGACGGCGCGATCGTGGCGGCGGGCACGGGCGGCGGCGAGTTGCCAGAGCTGGGGCGCGTCCACAGCCGCATCGACTATCCCTATGACTCAGGCAGGGAGGGGTGGGCGTATACCGATGTGGACGTGGTGAGCACGGAGTTCGAGGACGGGTTCCCGCGGCTGAAGAGCGCGCGGCTGGACCTGACGCGCCCCGACGGAGGGATTGACCGCTTCCTGCTGGAGACGGTGAGCAAGCCGGTGTACATGCAGGGCGGGGGCTACTGGGGCGGCTGGGACGATGGGCTGGGGCGGGGCGTCTACCGCGGCGATAAGGTCGAGGGGGAGGTCTGGGACGTCTCTCACCCCGTAATCGTGCGCGATCTGGAGGGGAATGAGGTGAAGCAGCGGCCGGGCGGTCACTTCGCCGAACTGTATACGCGCTACACGAACCTCGATGACCCGAACGACGTCGGGCTCGGGCTGCAGGAGTGCGTGTTCGCCCAGGAGTACCAGGGCATCAAGGCGATTTAGGCGCGCGGTTCACCCCGCCGGCGGCTACATGCCGGGGAGGATGACGAGGGTGCCGGGGGCGCCTTCGATGCGGAGGCCGCGCACCGCGGCGTAGCCGTCGGAGTTGTACCAGGCCTTGGCCGTCTCCACGTCGGCGAACTCGATCAGGACGAAGCGGTTATTGGGCACTTCGCCCTCGATGACCTCGGGCTCTTCGGTATAGGCGAGCACCTTGGCGTTGTGGGGAGCGAGGGTGCCGCCTGCTCCGGCGAGGTACTGGTTGAGCTTCTCGCGGTCCTCGACCCGGCCCTGCGCGAGTACGTATGCGGCCATCGGAATCCTCCTGCTGGGGCGTTGAATGGGGCCATGCTACCAGCCCTCGCGGGGGAGGGGCGCGGGCGCGGCGCGGGCGTCAGTTGGCTCCGGGGTGAAGGGGGTGGGTGGCGTAGCGGGCGAGTTCGCCGCCCTGACGGCGGAGCACGACCCGCCAGAGGTCGGCGGGTTCGGGGTGGAAGGGATCGTCGGGGAGGGCGGCCACGATGAACCAGCCATGGTTCGCGATCTCGCCTTCGAGCTGGCCCGCGCCCCAGCCCGCGTAACCCGCAAAGAAGCGCACGCGTCCAAGGCGTCCCGCGAAATGCGCGGGGCCCTTGCCCGGGTCGATGAGGCCGAGGCCGGGGGAGACGCGCAGGCCCCAGCGGTCCACGGGCAGGTCATCGCCCGTGGCCATGGCGAAGACGGAGGTCGTGGAGACGGGACCGCCGCGGAAGAGGACGGCGGGCGCAACGGCGCTGGCCTCCCACTCCGGGAGATGGCTCGCGATGGCCTCCCCCGCCATCGGGTGGTTGAGAACGAGCCCGAAGGCGCCGTCGCCATCGTGGGCGCAGAGGAGCACGACGGCGCGCCAGAAGTTGGGCTCCTCGATGTTCGGGGTCGCGACGAGGAGGCGGCCGGCGAATGAGTCAGGCATCAGGCGGGGCGAGGGGAGCGGGCGTCTCGGACCAGACCACGCCCCGTGCGCGGAGGGCCGCGATGACGGCGGCGTCGTATCCCAGTTCGGCGAGGATGCGGTCAGCGTGTTCGCCGGCGAGGGGGAAGCCGCCGGGGTCGAGCTCGCTCTCGCTGAAGGCGGCCAGGGGACCGTAGCGTTCGTACTCGCCGTAGTTGACGTTGCGCGTGGGGACGCGCATGCCGTTGGCGGCCACGTGCTCGTCCCTGGCGATGAACTCGTGGACGGGGGCGGCGTCGGCGCGGACGCAGCCAAGGCCCTCGCCGGCGAGCGCCGCCTCCCACGCATCCGCGGGGCGTTCGAGGAAGAGCGCGGCCAGCGCCTCGCTGAGGGCGGCGTCGTTGGCGACGCGGTCGGCGGGGGCGCCGAAGCGGGGGTCGCGGGCGAGGTCGGGGCGGCGGGTGAGGGTGCAGAAGCGCTCCCATTCGGACTGCACGGCGAGGCCGAGGAAGACCCAGCCTTCGGCGGCGGGGTAGAGGCGCCAGGTTGCGCCCAGACCGTAGAGGTCGGCGTCGAGGGCGGGGCGCGGGGGCTTGTTTCGGTACGAGATGAAGTCATCGGCGTTGGCCCAGGCGTTCGCCCCGAACATATCGACGAACGCCTCCTGCCCCTTGCCGAAGCGGCGTTGCGCGTAGAGGCCGAGGAGGGCGGCGGAGGCGACGACGACGGAGGTGTTGGGGTCGGGGTTGAGCTCGTTCGCGCGGAAGAAGCGCCGCGCGACCTCGCGGAGCTCGGGGATGGAGTCGCAGACGCGGGGCATGCCCTCGCCCATCTGCATGAGCGCCCCGCCGAGCCCGGCGCCGGGGATGGGGTGGGTGGAGGGGCGGTGGGCGCCGGGGCCGAAGCGACCGTAGCCATTGACGTACACGTACACGAGTTCGGGGCGGATGGCCTTCAGGGTCTCGTAGCCGATCCCCAGCCGTTCGGGGACGCCCGGGCGGTAGTTGTGGATGACGATGTCGGTGGAGGCGGCGAGCGCGTGGACGATCTCCTGACCTTCGGGGCTCTTCAGGTCGAGGGCGAGGCTCTCCTTGCCGCCGTTGCAGCGGGCGGCGCCGAGGGAGGCGACGCCCATGGCGCGGAAGGGGTCGCCGCCAATGGGTTCAACCTTGATGACGCGCGCGCCGAGGTCGGCGAGGAGGGCGGCGCCGAGGGGCGCGGCGATAACCGTGGCGAACTCCAGGACGGTCACGCCATCGAGGGGCGGTCCCGAAACGGGGACGGCGGCGGGGAGCGCGGGGCGCGGCGGCGGCGCCTCGGCGAGGACTTCCGCGGTGTGTTCGCCGGGCTCGGGGGCGGCTTCGGCGACGGCCCCCGGGGTGGCGGTGAAGCGGGCGAGGGGTCCGAACTGGCGGACGGTCCCGAGGGCGGGATGTTCGCGCTCGACGACGTGGCCATTGAGGACGAGGTCGGGGTCATCGAGGGCCTGCTGGGTGGTCTGGAAGGGGGTCACGGCGACGCCGCCATGTTCGATGAAGGTCGCCATCCACTCATCCGCGGTTTGCTCCAGCGTGCGCTCGAACATGCGGTCCCGCAGGCGTTCGCGGGCCTCTTCGGACCATGTCGCGGGGCTGCCTTCGTAGTCAGGGACGGCGAAGACGTCGGCCAGGCCGGCGGCGGTCAGGTAGTTATCGAAGAGGTGCGCCATGAGGTTGCCGAACTGGAGCCAGCGTCCGTCCTTCGTCTGCAGGGCGTGATAGTTGAGCGGGGGCATCGCGGGCAGGGCGAGCCCGGCGAAGGTCTCGGGGAAGCGCTCGGCGAGCTGCGCGCGGTAGAGCCCGCCGAGGTCGTAGGAGAAGAGTCCCTGCAGGAGGCTGGTCTCGACCTTCTGGCCGCGTCCTGTCCGCTGGCGGGCGAGGAGGGCGGCGATGACGCCGTGGATGGCGGCCTGGGAGGCGGCGTGCGCGCCCGCCTGAACGGCGGGGTACACGGGGCCTTCGCGCTCGGGGATGCCGCTGAAGGTGAGCATGCGCCCCATGCGGGCGGCGACGACAGCTTCATAGCCCGGGTAGCCGGCGTATGGCCCCTTCGCGCCGAAGCCCGTGATTTCGCAGTAGACGAGGGCGGGGTTGCGGGCGCGAAGACGTTCGTAGTCCGCGCCGAGGGCGGCGGCCTTGCGCGGACGGCCGCTCATGACCACGACATCCGCCCCCTCGGCGAGGCGCGCGAGGGAGTCGCGGGCGGATTCGGTCTTGAGGTCCAGAATCGCGCTGCGCTTCCCCCGCAGCCACATGGGGGCGTTCGCGAGGGCGCGCCAGGGATCGCCGCCGGGGCGCTCGATCTTGATCACGCGGGCGCCAAAATCGGCGAGGACCATGGTGGCCATCCCACCAATGGGGCCCTCGCTCAGGTCGATGACACGGAGATCGTCGAGGAGTTCCGGCATGACGTCGGCGTCCGCGGGGATGATACGCCGCGCGGGGCAAGGACGGCTCAGACGGGAAGGACGCCGGCCTCCCGCATGCGCTGTGCGAGCATTGAGCGGCCCAGGCCCACGTAGCGCTCCTCGCCCCGATCGAGGCCGTAGAGGATGTAGTGGAGCGCCGCGGTCCAGTGATGGAACTCGACGCGTTCGTGGAAGCCCTCCCCCAGCGGAAGGTCATAGAAGCGGACGATGTCGTCGACGGCGTGCCAGCCGCCGCTGGCGAGGACGCCCGCGAAGTCGATAGCGGGATCGCGCAGGGCGGCGTCGCTGAAGTCGATGACGCCCGCGAGGCGGCCGTGGCGTTCGAGGATGTGGTCGAACGAGAAATCGTTGTGGACCAGACGGAGAGGCGGGTCGAACTGGTCGCGGGCGTAGCGGGAGAAGCCGCTGTCGACGGCGACGCGGAGGGTAGCGGAGAGGCGGGGGAAGACGCGCATGCGGATCGCTTCGAGCCAGTCACGCGGGTCGGGGGCGCGCTCGGGGAGGGGCTCATCGAAGGCGGCGGCGGCTTGCTCGGGCGGGAACCCGTGGAGGGCGGTGAGGAAGGCGCCGATCGCGCGGGCGACGCCCCCGCCGCCGGGTCCGAAGAGGGTCACGCGGCGGAGCGCCTGGCCCTCGATCATGGGGTAGCCGGCGAACGGGCGCCCTTCCCGCTCACCCACCCAGCAAGGGACGGGGACGGGCGCGGGCAGGGAGGGGGCGAGGAGGGGGAGCAGGCGCAGTTCGCGTTCGAGGAGGCGTCCATCGGCGGGCGTGCGGGGGAAGCGGAAGATGCGGTCGCCGTGGGCGAAGGTCCAGTGCGACCAACCGTGCCCGAGGGCGCGAACGGGCGCTTCATCGAGGTCGGGAAAGGCTCGCTGGATGGCTTCGGCCGCTTCGCGCGCTTCCATGGGATTCAGACCCCTAGAATACGGCGTGCCCCTGATACTTGGCGTTACCGGCTCGATTGCGGCGGGGAAGAGCCTGCTCTGCGGACATCTGGCGGAGGCGCATGGCGCCCTGCACGTGGACGCCGACCGCGAAGCGCACCGCCTCTACGCCCCGGGGACGCCCGGCTTCGAGCGCGTGGTGGCGGAGTTCGGGGAGGCGATCGTGGGCGCGGACGGCGTCATTGACCGGCGAACGCTCGGCGGCATGGTCTTCGGAAAACCGGAGCGGATGGAGGCCCTGCGGACGGCGATCGGGGATATTCCGGGCTACTTCATGGCCCTCCTCGACCGCTGGCGGGAGGAGTTGCCCGAGGACGGCGTCGCCGTGCTGGAGGCGGTGAACCTGCTGGAGAACGCCTACATGACGAAGGCGCAGGCGGCCTGGCTGGTCACCGTCGGGGAGGAGACGGCGATCGCGCGGCTGACGGCGACGCGCGACCTCTCGCGGGAGGAAGCGGAACAGCGGCTGGCCTCGGCGCGGGACTGGCGCGAGCGCGCGCCGGCGGCGGACCGCGTCTTCCACAACGACGGAACGCGGGAGGCGTTTCTGGCGGCGGTCGATGAGGCGATCGCGGAGACCGTGGCGGCGCATCGCGCGGGGACGCTCCCGCCGCCGCGCTGGCGCGAGACGCGGGGAACAGGGGAGGCAGGGCTCAGTCGAGACGCTTGAGCAGCGGCTTGACGGCCTTGCCGCGATGGCCGAGGCGGGCGCGCTCCTCGTCGTCGAGTTCGGCGAGGGTCTTGCCGTTCAGGATCTGGGTGACGGCGTCGAGGCCGTAGCCGCCCTCGCCGCGCGGCTCCAGCGGAATCTCGCACTCGATGATCGACATCGAGACCGCGACGTTGGGGTCGCCGGGGATGGCGAGGACGGCGGCGGCGCGTCCGACGGTGATGCGCTGACCGACCGGCGTCTGGGCGAGGCGGGCGAGGAGCGCCTGGCAGCGTTCCGCATCGGAGAGGCCGGCGTGGAAGGTCTCGGTGAGGGCGCCGGGCTGGAGGTCCATGGGGTAGACCTCGAGGCCGGCGCAGAGGGCGAGGGCCATCTCGCCGGCGGCCTCGGCGCAGGCGCGGGCGCGGTGGGTGGCGCGGGCGGCGTAGTCGCCTCCTGAGGGTGAGTCGGGGGGCGTTTCCGGGTCAACGCAGGCAACGGCGGCGCCGGCGAGGAACGCGCGCAGGTCAGCGCGCTCGGCGGGGTCGGCGGAGGCGAGGATGAGGCGCGGCGGATCAGTCATGCGGGCATCGTGAAGGGGCGGCGGGGATCGCGCAACGGGCGGCGCCCGCGCGCCCTGCGTTGCCGCTTGGGGGGCGCCCGCCGATCATGGCGGGGTGGCGGCGCGCAGGACGGGAAACGGGAACAGGGCGGTCGCTTCCATGGCACGGCGGCGGCTGGCGCGGCGGGGATCGCTGCTTGCGCTCCTGATTCTCGCGGCCAGCCTGGGCGCGCTCGTGACGCTGGCGCTCGACCGCTCCCTGAACGACGCGGAGCCACCGCCGTCGGCGGTGGTCGAGACGCCAGCGCCGACGGCGACGCCTACCGCGACCGCCTCCCCCACGATGACGGCGACCGCGACGGCGACGCCACAGACGCGGTACTCGGGCGCGCTGCCGCCCCAGCTCGAAGACGCGACGCTGGCTGAAGCGGTCGACGGCGCTGATCTGGCGTTTCTTCCCGACGGCGGCGCGATCTACCGGATCGTTCATCGCTGGTACGTCCCCGTGGCGGCCATCGGGGCGGGGGTGGACGCGCTCACGCGAACGCAGTTGGAGGAGCTGGCGCGGGGGGCGATCAGGGACTGGAGCGACGTGGGAGGGATTGCGGGGCCGGTGCGCGCCTTCGCGGTGACGGCGGGAGCGGAGGACGCGGCGCCCATCGCCTTTGCCCCGCGCGCGCCCGCGCAGACGTTCGCAACGTACGCGGAGCTGTTGGCGGCGATGACGCTTGACTCAGGGGCGTGGGCCTTCGTGCCCGTCGAGGAAGTGGTCCCAACGGTCACAGCGATCGCGGTCAGCGGGATCGACCTCGTGCGGGACAGGGGCGACGCGCGTGACTGGACGTACGTCGACGGGGTGACGGTGGTCGCGCTCACGGAGGAGGGGCGCACGGCGGCGCAGGCGCTGGTCGCGGAGCGCTCCGCGGCGCCGCCGGCGCCGATTACGGTGATCGCGACGGGCGACATCCTGCAGTCGCGCTGCTCGCTCACGCAGATCCGGGCGACGGGAGACTGGGGGGCGGCGCTGCGGGGGCCGGTGGGGGAGTATCTGGCCTCGGCGGACCTGACGCTGGGGTCCGTGGACGGCAGCATCCAGGACATCGCCGAGCCGTTGGGATGCTCCCCCCACGTGAACCTGAGCTCGCCGCCGCACGTCATCGAGGCGCTCACGCTGGCGGGGTTCGACGAGGTCACGGTGGCGACGAATCACGTGTTTGACTGCGGAGCGGAGCCGTGCGGGTCGGCGGCCTTCCTGCGCACGATCGAACTGCTGCGGGAGGCGGGGATCGCCGTTGTGGGCGGCGGGGAGAATCTTGAGGAGGCGCTGGCGCCGGCCGTGTTCACGGTGGGCGAGATCACCTTTGGCGTGCTCGGGTTCGACGACGTGGCGGCCTCCTTCCTGGGGGCGGGGGAGGACTACCCCGGCATAGCGCCGCTGGACGATGACTATGCGGAGGAGCAGGCCTCGGGGGAGCCCGCCTACTTCCGCCCCGCCGAAGAGCTTGGGCTGGAGCGCTTCCGCGCGCGCATCCGCGCGCTGGCGGAGGAGGTGGACGTGGTGATCGTGCAGGTCCAGTCAGGGACGGAGGACACGCATGACCCGAGCCCGCGCAGCGTCAAGGCCCTGCGCGCGGCGGTGGAGGCGGGGGCGACGCTGGCGGTGGGGAATCACCCCCACCACGCGCAGGCGATCGAGACGGGCGCGGACGCGTTCATCGCCTACGCGCTGGGCAACTTCATCTATGACCAGACGCGGCTGGAAGGGCACACGCAGGGGTATCTGCTGGAGGCGACCTTCCAGGGGGCGCGCCTCGTGAACCTGCGGCTCGTTCCGTACGTGATCGAGGACATGTACCGGCCCGTCTTCGCCGAGGGCGCGACGCGGACGAAGATCCTGAACGACGTGTTCGGAGCGTCGCGGCGGCTGGCGGAGCGGTAGGGACGGGCGGACAGGGGCGCGATCGCGCAGAATCGACAGCCATGCGCATTTTCTTCGACGTCGACGACACCATCATCACGTGGGACGTGCGGTTGCGGCCGGGAGTCGTGGAGGTGTTCACGCGGTTGCGCGAGGAGGGGCACGAGGTCTATCTGTGGAGCGGGAACGGGCCGCGCTGGGAGATCGTGCGCCGCTTCGACCTGCATGAGCACATCCTCGACTGCTTCCTGAAGCCGCTGTACCGCCACCATGAGCGGCTGGAGGAGGTCGGGGTGCCGTTCACGCCGGACTATGTGATCGACGATCACCAGGACGTCATCGACGCCTTTCCGGGGGTGCGCATCGCCCCGCCCGCGTATCCGCTGGAGAAGGACCGTGAGTTATGGCGGGTGTACGACGCCATCCAGGAGTACGTGGGCGGCCGCGACCGCGGGGAGTAGCCCCGCGCCGCCTCAACCGCCCAGACGCCCGACCAGCCGCTGGAGGCCACGTGAACGGCGCACGGGGTAGGCGCGCGCGGGCGCGTCGAGGCTGCGGCACGCCAGCGGCAGGCGCGCGACGGCGGCGGCGCGCCGCTCCCGCAGCAGGGCGAGGGGTTCGGGCGGGGCGAGGCGCTGGCCGGAAGCCATCACCTTCGTCAGGAGGGCGCGTCCGGGGACGTTGGGTTCGCCCTCGAGCGCCAGCGTATCCCCAATGTCGACACCGGCGCGTTCCTCGCGGTAGACCTGCTTCACGCCGGGGAGGCTGATCTTGTCCGCGGAACGCTTCATCACGGGGCCGCGCTGACCGGCGACGAGCTTGTAGACGACCGCAAGGGAGGGCGCGTCGGCGCTGACGCCGAGGCGCGTGCCCACGCCGAAGGCGTCGATGGGCGCGCCCTGCGCGACCAGTTCGGCGATGCGGTATTCGTCGAGGTCGCTGGAGGCGAAGATGCGGAGGTCGCGGCAACCCTCGGCATCGAGCGTTTCGCGAACGGCGGCGGCGAGCGCGCCGAGATCGCCGGAATCGAGGCGCACGCCGCGGACGGTCACGCCCTCGGCGCGCAGCTCATTGGCGACGGCGGCGGCGCGGCGAGCGCCTTCCACGGTGTCGTAGGTGTCGATGAGGAGCGTGGCGTCCTCGGGGAAGTCACGGGCACAGGCGCGGAAGGCTTCGGTCTCATCGGCGAAGGAGAGGACGTAGGAGTGGGCCATCGTCCCGCTCACCTCGAGGCCGTAGAGCTGGCCCGCGAGCACGTTGGAGGTCGCACTGGCGCCGCCCACGCAGGAGGCGCGGGCGGCCTTGAGGGCGGCGTCGAGGCCATGGGCGCGCCGCGACGAGAAGTCGATGAAGGCGCGATCGCCGCAGGCGAGGGCGACGCGCGCCGCCTTTGTGGCGACCATCGTCTGGAAGGCGATGGCGTTCAGGAGGAACGTCTCGGCCAGTTGCGCCTCGATGAGGGGCGCCGTGACCCGCAGCAGCGGCTCATCGGCGAAGACGGCCTCGCCCTCGGGCGCGGCCCAGACATCGCCCGTGAAACGCAGCCCGCCGAGGGCGCGGAGGAAGGCCTCGTCGAACCTGTCGAGGGACCGAAGATGGTCCAGGACCGCGTCCGTGAAGGCGAAGCGTTCAAGGAACGAGACCGCGTCCTCGATCCCGCAGGCGATGAGGAAGCCGCGAGCGGGGGGCAGGTCGCGGACGGAGAGTTCGAAAGTGGCGGGCTCGTTCATGTCGCGCGCGAAGTAGCTCGCGGCCATGGTGAGCTCGTAGAGATCAACGAAGGCGGCGACGTTCTCGTCGGTAATCAGGGGCATGGGCGCCAGTATGCCGATCCGCCCGCTCGCGTGTCGGGCGCGCGGTGTCGTCAGGGTTCGTAGCGGGAGAGGACGAGGCAGCTGTTCTGGCCGCCGAAGCCGAAGCTGTTCTTGAGGATGACGCGCGGATCGACGCGGCGCTGGCCCTCGGGGATGTAGTCGAGGTCGCAGGCGGGGTCGGGGTTCTCGAGGTTGATGGTGGGGTGGGCGAGGCCTGTCTCGATCGTCTTCACGGCGGCGACCGTCTCCATGCCGCCGCTGGCGCCGAGGCCGTGACCGATGAGGCTCTTGGTGGCGCTGATGGGGATCTCGCGGGCGCGCTCGCCGAAGACGGTCTTGATGGCCTCCGTCTCGGCGGCGTCGCCGGCGGGGGTGCTGGTGGCGTGGGCGTTGATGTAGCCGACCTCGTCGGGGCGCACGCCGGCGTCGTCGAGCGCCTCGCGCATGGCGCGGGCGGCGCCCTCGCCGCCCTCGGGTGGCGCGACCACGTGGAAGGCGTCGGAGGTGCAGCCGAAGCCGGCGAGTTCGGCGTATACGTCGGCGCCGCGCCGCAGGGCGTGTTCCTCGCTTTCGAGCAGGAGGGCGCCGGCGCCTTCGCAGGGCACGAACCCGTCGCGGGCGGCGTCGAAGGGGCGGCTGGCGCGGGCGGGATCGCCCTCGGCGCTGGTGACGGCCTTCATCACGCAGAAGCCGGCGAGGCCCAGTTCGCTGATGCCCGCCTCACAGCCGCCGGCGAGGACCGCGTCCGCGCGTCCCGCGCGAATCATGAGGGAGGCCTCGCCGATGGCCTGGGTGCCGGCGGCGCAGGCGGTGGTGATGGTGCCGTTGTAGCCGCGCATCCCGAACTGCATGGCGACCTGGGCGCCGGCCATGTTCGAGAGCTGCTTGGAGAAGAAGAGGGGGTCGATGCGCATGCCGCCCCGCTTGAAGAGGGTGTGGGCGGCCTCCTGAATGCCGGGGTAGCCGCCGCCGCCATTGCCCACGAGCACGCCCACACGGTCGAGGTTGCGGGACTCGAGGTCGAAGGCGGCGTCGTGGATGGCCTCGCGGGCGGCGGCGACCATCAGCTGGGAGAAGCGCCCCATGCGGCGGGCGGCCTTGCGGTCCATGAACTCGGCGGGCGCGAACTCGGGAATCTCCCCCGCGACCTTGCAGGGGAAGTCGGTGGTGTCGAAGAACGAGATGCGATCGATGCCGGAGCGGCCGGCGAGCATGTTCTCCCAGAAGTCGGAGACGTTCACGCCCGCGGGAGTCACGGCTCCCAGGCCCGTCACGACGACACGGGTGCGCGCGCGCAGCAGGTCGTTCATTCTCCCGCTAGCGTACAACCGAGGCGGAACGCCCGCGAGCAGGGACGCGCCCGGAGCGCGCGGCTGCTACGCTTTCCGCATGGTCGACGCCGCCCTGCCGAGCCACGTGACGGCGCGCCGCCGCGATGGACGCTACGAGGTGCTGCTGCATCGATCGCTGGCTCTGATCGGGGAGGAGCGGGTCGAGATCCGGAGCGCGCGCAGCGCGGTGCTGCTGCCAGCGCTGGGGGTGATTCTGGGCGCGGGCGCGGGCGCGCTGATCGCGATCAAGGCGGGCGACCTGCCTTTCGCGCTGCTGGTGGCGCTGCTGGCCTTCGCCCTGATCAGCTTCCCCATCTCGGTGATGGCGCTGGTGACGGCCTTCATGGGGGCGGATGTGGTGATCGACGCGCGCAAGAACTCGGCGACGTGGCAGCAGGGGTACCTGGGGATGGGCGTGGGCACGCGGGAGCTTGTGCCCTTCGGGAAGATCGATCACCTCGCCATCACCATCGAGGGCGACCAGCCCGATCGCTGGCGGGAGGAAACGGACGCGCTGCGACAGTTCGCGCTCGTCCTCGTCAAGCAGTCGGGGAAACGGCTGACGCTGACGCAGGTGCCGGTTCCGGCGGGGGACCAGACTGACGGGATGGACCGCACGCTGGCCGTGGCGACCGCCATCGCGAACCTGACGGGGGCGGAGGTGAAGCTGCCCGAGGGCTGGAGTCTGGTTGAGCTGGCGGAGGACGAGGGCGCCGCCGCGGGAGAGTCACGGGATGCGTGACGACGCCGCGCTCGACGCCCTGCTGGCGGCAACGACGATCGCCGTGGTGGGGCTGGATACGCGAACATCGCGCCCGGCGTACGAGGTGGCGGCCTACCTGCAGTCACAGGGCTACCGGATTATCCCCGTGCCCGTCCAGCGGCCCGCGGAGGAGGTTCTGGGGGAACGCGCCTACGCCTCGCTGCGGGATATCCCCGAGCGCGTGGACCTCGTCGACGTGTTCGTGCGGTCAGACCGCACGGGGCCATACGTGGATGACGCGATCGCGATCGGGGCGGGGGCGGTGTGGCTGCAGTTGGGCGTCACGAACGACGCGGCGCTGGAGCGGGCGCGGGAAGCGGGACTGATCGCGACGCAGGACCGCTGCACGAAGACGGAGCACGAGCGGGCCCGCGCCATGGACCGCGGATAACGTCGAGGGCGGCGGGAACCCGCCAGCGAACGCGATCGTACAATGCCCCCATCCCTGACCTGAGAGGGAGTCCCCATGCCCGCCGCCAATGTCTTCGAGCCCCCGCACGGGATGGAAGAGGTCTCGCTGCGCCTGAGCCCGCACGCGTTGCGGCCGCTGCCAGCGCTCGCGCAGGAGATGTTTGAGCGGTTCATGCTGGCCTTTGGGGCGCGGGCCGTGCATCTCAACGGCTACTCCTACCTTGGCGGCGGAAACGGAGAGCCGGCGGCGGCGCTCGAACCATCGCCGTACGAGGACGGCCGCCGCGCCTGGGAGTTGCATGCGCTCCCGCGCGTGCGCGAGATCTGCGAGGGGCTGTGGTCGGAGGACTACGAGCGCTGGCCCCTCGCGGCGCTGGGGCAGGCGGCGCCGGGCTACTTCGCGGAGGCGGCGCGGGGGTTCGCGTACACGATGCAGCCGCTCATGGCGGCCGCCGGACCAGCGAGCGCCTTGATGGTTTTCTGCGACGAGAAACTGGGGGCGCTGGGGGACCGCGCCCAACTGGCGGCGGCGCTCCTGCAGGGCGTGGACAACGAGTCAGCGGCGCGCGGCCTGAAGCTGGAGGCGCTGGCGCCGCTCGCGCAAGCCTCGCCGGAGTTGCTGGCGGCGATTGGCGCGGGCGACCTCGCGGGGGCGCGCGCGGCGGCGGACGGGGAGGCCTTCGCGCAGGCGTTCGACGCCTACCTGGAGGAATATGGACACGGCTCGCGGACGTGGTGGGAGCTGCATACGCCGACGTGGCTGGAGGCGCCGGGCGCGGCCTTGCGCCTGCTCGCGGGCTACGTGGCCGACCCCTCGCGGGGACCGGCCGCCGCGCACGCGCGCTCGGCGGCGGCGCGCGCGGAGACGATCGCGCGCTGCGAGGCGGCGCTGGCGGAGGAAGGCGATCGGGAGCGGTTCCGGGCGCTGGTGGAAGGAGCGGCGGGCTACGTCTTCGTGATCGAGGGACGGGCGCACTGGCAGCAGAACTGCGTGGGCGCGCTCCGTCCCGTGTGCCTCGCGCTGGGCCGCAAACTGACGGATGCGGGCGCACTGGCGGACCCCGACGACGTGTTCCATCTGCGCCTCGATGAGGCGGGGCCGCTCGCCGCGAGCCCGTCGGGGGCGATGCTGGCGACGATCGAGGCGCGGAAGGCGGAGTTCGCCTCGTGGGCGGGGCTGAGGCCGCCGCTCACGCTTGGCCCGCCACCGCCGGCGCCGCCCGCAGGGAGTCCGCCGAACCCGATCGCGCTCATGTTCGGCGGGCCAGCGGAGGAGACGGGCGACCCGCTACTGCTGAAGGGAACGGGCGCCAGCCAGGGGGTGGTCACGGGACGGGCGCGCGTCGTGTTCAGCCTGGAGGAGGCGGAGGCGCTGGAGGCGGGCGAGATTCTGGTCTGCCCGTTCACGGCGCCATCGTGGATGCCCGTGTTCACGACCGCGGGCGCCATCGTGACGAACCAGGGAGGAGCGCTTTCGCACGCCGCCATCGAAGCGCGGGAGTACGGCGTCCCGTGCGTGACGGGGACCGAGTTCGGGACGGAGCGCATTCCCGACGGGGCCACGGTGACGGTCGACGGGTTCGCCGGAACCGTGCGCATCCACGCCGACTGACCGGCGGGGGGAGGGAGACGGTGGCGGAAGGACCGGAAGTCGCGGGCTACGTTTCACCCTTTCCGTACGTACAGCGGCTGCAGGACCGGATGGACGAGATCCTGAACCGCCAGATCCCGAACTCGGGGCGGTTCTGCGGGTTCTGCTACGCGCGGCTGGCGCGGGATATCGAACGCTGTCCCTACTGCGGCGCGGAGACGGACGCGCGAGGCGCCGTCGAGGCGGTGCCTCGCGAGGCGCTGCTCATCTATCACGCCAAGAAGCGGACCGAGGAGCGGTGGGTGTACAGCGGCGCGATGTTTGGGTTGCTGATTGCGGCGGGCGTGTTCGTGATTCTCGTGGTGTGGGGGACGGATCTGTTCGGAAGCCGGAGCATCGCGCTGGGGGTCGCGTTCCTCGCCCTCATCGGCGGGGGATACCTGCTGGCGCAGCTCTTCGGGCCGCTCATCTGCGGGCAAGTGGGGTACCGGCGGGGGTCGCGCAAGCGGGATGCGCTCTGGGCGCGGTTCCTCGAAGAACGCGAGTCCACGGGGTAGGCGGGGCATGAACCCGACCCAAGCGGGCGCGCCTCGCCGCGACCGCTCGCGTGGGAGACAGGCTGCTGTAGACTCTCTGGACGGGCCTGCTCCCCGGAGAGAAGGGAGCGCCCGGAGCGAGTCCGCCATGCCAGCTGTTGTGGTTGTTGGCGGGCAGTGGGGCGACGAGGGCAAGGGCCGCATCGTCGACCTGCTGGCCCGCAAGGCGCGTGTTGTCGCGAGGTACTCGGCGGGCAACAACGCCGGGCACACGATCGTGAACGAACTTGGGGAGTTCAAGCTGCACCTCGTGCCCGCGGGCGTCTTCTACCCCGAAAAAACGTGTCTGATCGGGAATGGCGTGGCCGTCGATCCCGAGGTGCTGCTGGGCGAGATTTCGCAGTTGCAGTCGCGCGGCATCGATACCGGCAAGCTGGCGGTGAGCGCGCGCGCGCAGGTGGTCATGCCCTGGCACCGGCTCATCGACCGGCTGGACGAGGAACGGCTTGGGGCGGGCGCCATCGGGACCACGGGCAAGGGCATCGGGCCGTGCTTCACGGACAAGGTCGCGCGGCGCGGCATCCGCATCGTCGACCTGCTGGAGGCCGAGGACCTGCAGGCGCGCATGCGCGCCATCATCGATTACCAGAACGCCGTCATCACGGGCGTGTACGGGGGCGAGCCGATCGATTTCGAGGCGTGCTTCGAGCAGTATCGGGAGTACGGCCAGCGGCTGCGTCCGTTTGTCGCTGATACGCAGGCGATCGTGGCGGAGGCGCTGCACGCGGGCGAGTACGTGCTGCTGGAGGGGGCGCAGGGCTCCCTGCTGGACCTGGACCACGGAACGTACGAATACGTCACCTCGAGCGTGCCCAGCAGCACCGCGGGCGGCGCGACGCTGGGCGTGGGCATCGGACCCACGGACGTTCAGCGCGCTATCGGCGTGTTCAAGAGCTACTGCACGCGGGTCGGGAACGGACCGTTTCCGACGGAGCTGTTCGGGGAGACCAGCGACCAGCTGCGCGATCACGGCAAGGAGTTCGGGCGGGGCGAATACGGCACGACGACGGGCCGCCCGCGACGCATCGGCTGGCTGGACACGGTGGCGGCGCGCTACTCGGTGCGCTTCAACGGACTCTCGGCGCTGGCGCTCACGCGGCTCGACGTGCTCGACGGTCTGCCCGCCCTCAAGCTGTGCACGGCCTACGAGATCGACGGCGAGATCGTGAAGATGATGCCCGCGAGCGCCTCGGCGCTGCGGCGGGCGAAGCCGGTGTACGAGGAGCTGCCGGGCTGGAGCGAGCCGACGTCAGGCGTGCGGACCTTCGATGACCTGCCCGTGGAGGCGCAGGTCTACATCCGCAGGGTGGAATCGCTGCTGACGGCTCCGGTGGACCTGATTTCGGTCGGACCGGAGCGCGAGCAGGCGATCATCGTCAACCCGATCTTCTAGCGGAAGCGGCTAGCGGTCGGCCAGGAAGCGCGCCAGCGCGGCCTTGCGTTCGGGGGACGTCATCATGGTATCGGTAACGGCGCAGTCGAGGCCGAGGGCTTCGACCTGCGGGGCGAGGGCGCGGTCCTGCTCATCAATGACCATAACGTCGATCAGGTCGCGGTAGATGGCGGCGACGCCCACGGCGGAGACCTCGTGGCCGAGGCTGGCCAGCATGCTGGCGGCGGGCCCCTTAATCGCCTCACCGCCGACGATGGGGCTGATCGCGAGGCGGCGCGCGCGGCTGCGAAGGACGGCCTCGCGCACGCCGGGGACGGCGAGGATGGGCCCGATGCTGACGAACGGATTGCTCGGGGCGATGATGAGGCGGTCAGCCTCGCGGATGGCGTCGAGGACGCCGGGGGCGGGGGTCGCGTTCTCCGCGCCGGCAAAGCGCACGCCGGCGACGTCGGGCTCGGCGCGGCGCCGCACCATGTAGTCCTGAAACTCGAGTTCGTCCCCATCAGCGGCGACGATGCGCGTGGCGACGCGCTCGTTCGTCACGGGCAGGATGGCGGACGCGACGCCGAAGGCCCGGGCGAGTTCGGCGACGATCTCGTGCATGGGGCGGCCTTCGCGCAGCAGCCGCGTGCGGTGAACGGCGGTGGCGAGGTCGCGGTCGCCGAGGTTGAACCAGCGCCCGTAGCCGAAGCGCCGGAGGGCGTCGACGACCGCGAAGGTGTCGCCTTGCAGGCCCCAGCCCGTCTCGGGGTTGACGGCGCCGGCGAGGGAGTAGATGACGATGTCGGTGTCGGGAGCGACGTGCAGGCCGAACATCTCGACGTCGTCGGCGACGTTGGAGATGACGGTGACGGACGCGGGATCGACGACCTGGACGAGTCCCTGGAGGAAGCGGGCGGCGCCCACGCCGCCGGCGAGCACGGTGTCCATGGGGCCATTGTAGGGGCGCGGGCGAGCGGTGGCGCCCCCGGCAGGACTCGAACCCACAACCTCCTGGTCCGAAGCCAGGCGCTCTCTCCATTGAGCTACGGAGGCGTGGGGCAAGCTTACACGCAGCGGCGGTTCCATCCCCGATGGCGCGGGAGACCGCTAAGCTGGCGGGCATGGCGGACGCTTCGCCGTTCATGCAGCGGGCGCTGGCGGCGGCGCTCAGGGTTCGGGGGCGGACAAGCCCGAATCCCTGGGTAGGGGCGGTGCTTGTCCGCGAGGGGGAGGCGGTGGCGGAGGGGGCGACCGCTCCCGATGGCGGTCCGCACGCGGAAGCGCAGGCGCTGGCGGGAGGGGCGCACGGCGACACGCTCTACGTGACGCTTGAACCGTGCGCGCCCTTCCCCGGCAAGCGAACCCGTCCCTGCGCGGAAGCGATCGTGGCGGCGGGCGTCGAGCGGGTGGTGGTGGCGCTGGAGGACGCGGAGGCGCGGGTACAGGGGCGGGGCCTCGCCCTGCTGCGGGAGGCGGGCCTCACCGTGGAGGTGGGCGACGGCGCGGCGGAGGCGGCGGCGCTCCTGCGTCCGTACCTGAAGCATCGCGCGACCGGGCGTCCGTACGTGATCGCGAAGTTCGCGGCCACGCTGGACGGACGCATCGCGGCGGCGGGGGGCGACTCACAATGGATCACAGGGGAGGCGGCACGGGAGCGGGCGCACGAGCAGCGCGCGTGGGTGGACGCGGTCCTGGTGGGGAGCGGCACCGCGCTGGCGGACGACCCCGCGCTGACGGCCCGCCCCGGGGGACGGACCGCCGAACGGCAACCGTTGCGGGTCGCGCTCGACGGACGGGGGCGGCTCTCGCCGCAAGCGCGGCTCTTCTCGGAACAGGGACGAACGCTGGTCGCGACCTCGCGCGAGGCGAGCGCGGCGTGGAAGGCGGCGATCGCGGAGACGGGGGCGCAGGTGGTGGAGTGCGAGCGCGAGGGGGCGGGGCTGAACCTCGATCAGCTGCTGGCGACGCTCGCGCAGCGGGGGACGCTCTCCATCTGGGCAGAAGGAGGGGGAGCGGTACTGGGATCGCTCTTCGAGGGCGGGCGCGTGGACGAGGTCTGGGCCTTCCTCGCGCCCAGCGTCATGGGCGGGGACGGGGTCGCGGCCGTCGGCGGCGCAGGCGTGACGCGGGCGGCGGACGCCTTCCGGCTGCGGGAGCGCGTCGTGGAGGAACTGGGCGAAGACCTTCTTGTACGGGGGTACGCCGGCGCCTGGTCGCCGACGCTCCCGTAGAGGCGCGGCGGGAGATAATCGGGAGGGGCATGACCATGGCGAAGTACTGGCTGGCGACGCTGGGGCCGGAGATTTTCGGGACGACGCGGGAACTGGGATTCACGCGGCACGCCTTCAAAAGCACGCGCGGCAAGATGGCGCAGCGCATCGGGGCGGGCGATGGGCTCGTCTTTTATGTCACGGGCAGGAAGCAACTGGCGGGCGCCGTGCGCGTCACCTCCGCCATCGTCGAGGAGCGCACGCGCATCTGGCGGAGCAGCAAGAATCCGGACGAGCTCTATCCGTTCCGGGTCGAGACGGAGCCGCTGGTCGAGCTGCACGAGGATGAGTGGCTGGACGCGGAGCCGTACCACGATCGCCTGACATGGACGCAGAAGTGGCCGCGGGAGCACTGGACGCTGGCCTACCAGGGCAATCTGCGCGAGATTCCGGAGGCGGACTTTGCGTTGCTGCTGGCTGACCTGCGCGCGGCGGCGCGGACGGCGCAGGGCTGACGAGGGGGAGGCGGCGCCCGCGCGGCCATTGCCCGCAAGCGGGAACGGTTGGTAGGATGCCCCAACTACTCTTGGGCTGAGGTGGCGGTAATGGAAGAGTTTCCCCCGTGCCGCCGGTGCGAAGCCGGCGATCTGGTTCCCTTTTCGGACTTCAGCGGTCAGGGCGCGATCCACTACAAGGCGTGGGTATGCACCAATCCTGATTGCAACTACAACCTGAAGATACGGAAGGGCGAGATGTACATCGATGAGCCGATCTTCGACGGGCGAGACTACCCGGACCGGCGCTAGCGTCTGGCCCGGAGCCCAATCAGGCGGGAGCGCGATGCCCGAACATCCGACCAAGGTCTACGAGTCACTGCCCCTTCACGACTTCACGGGCGTGGAGGAGGAGTTGCAGCAGAACGTGCTCGTGACGAGCGTGGACCAGGTGCTGAACTGGGCGCGGCGCTCATCGCTGTGGCCAGCCATGTTCGGGCTGGCGTGCTGCGCCATGGAGATGATCGCGACGGCGATGCCGCGCTACGACATCGCCCGCTTCGGCGCGGAGATCTTCCGCGCCTCGCCGCGACAGGCGGACCTGCTAATCGTGCCGGGCACGGTGACGTGGAAGATGGCGCCGGCAGTGCGGCGCGTGTGGCTGCAGATGCCGGAGCCGAAGTGGGCGATCGCGATGGGGGGTTGCGCCACGATGGGCGGGCCCTTCGCCTACGCCTACAGCGTGACGCCGGGCGTAAACGTGCTGCTGCCGGTGGACGTCTACATCCCCGGCTGTCCGCCGCGGCCGGAATCGTTGCTGACCGGCCTGATGCTCCTCCAGGACAAGATCAAGGAAGACACGATCGCGAAGAGTTGGGTGCGGCGGGACGTGGAGCCGCAGTTCCACCGGTACCTGCCCGAGGGCGACCCCATCCGGCGCGAACTCGAATCGCTCTGGCCGCCCTACGTGGACTACGACAAGCCGCCGACGGATCCCTTCGGGGAAGAGGCCGGCTAAGGCAGAACGCCGCTAGCGGCGCGCCGCCGCCCGCTCGCGTCTTGCGCGCGGCGCCGTCAGCGGGAGTTGGTCCTGCACGTCCATGGGGTAGCGGTCCGTGAAGCAGCCGTTGCAGAGCGCCTCATGGGGGCGGCGCGTGGCCCGCACGAGGCCGTTCACGCTGAGGTAGCCGAGGGAGTCAGCGGCGATATGTTCGCGTATCTCCGCCACGGAGTTGTTGGCGGCGATGAGTTCCGTGCGCGTCGCCATATCCACGCCCAGGTGGCAGGGCGCGATGATCGGCGGGGAGGCGATGCGTACGTGCACCTCCTGCGCCCCCGCCTGCCGCAGCAGTTCCATCACGCGCGGCTTCGTTGTCCCGCGCACGATGGAATCGTCCACCACGACCACGCGCCGCCCTTCCAGAACCTCGCGCATGGCGTTCAGCTTCAGGGCCACACCCGCCTCGCGGATGCGCTGGTCAGGCTGGATGAAGGTGCGCCCCACGTAGCGGTTCTTCACGAGGCCGTCGCGATAGGGGAGCCCCGCCTCGCGCGCGAATCCGATCGCGGCGGGAATGCCTGAGTCGGGGACGCCGATCACCAGATCGGCGCTCTGCGGGGGCGGCTGCTCACGCGCCAGTTCTTCGCCCAGACGCTCGCGCGCGAGGTAGATCAGCTCACCGGAGAGGCGGCTGTCCGGGCGCGCGAAGTAGACGTACTCCAGGGTGCAGCCAGCGGTGCGCGTGGAGCGCCCGAGGGGGAAGAAGCTGCGGATGCCGGAGGCGTCGATCTGGATGACCTCCCCGGGCTCCACCTCGCGCTCGATGGCGGCGCCGAGGTGCTCGAGCGCGCACGTTTCCGAGGCCGCGATCCAGCCTTCCCCCAGCCGCCCCAGGCAGAGGGGGCGCACCCCCAGGGGGTCGCGCACGGCGAAGAGCGCATCGGGCGTCATGATGGTGAGGGAGTAGGCGCCGCTCACGCGCCGCATCACGTAGCGGAAGCGCTCTTCCCACCCATCCGCCGGCGCCAGCGTCAAGAGGTGCGCGATCAGCTCCGTGTCGGCGGTGCCGTGCAGCGCCACCCCCATCGCCGCCAGGTCCTCGCGCAGGACGTCCGCGTTCACGAGGTTGCCGTTGTGGGCGACGGCGATCTCGGCGCCGGTGCGGGGGTCGCGCACAAGGATCGGCTGCGCGTTTCGCGCCAGCGATCCCCCGGCGGTGCTGTAGCGGGTGTGTCCGATCGCGAGATGTCCCTGCAGAAGCGCCAGGTCCTGCTCATCGAACACCTGGGAGACGAGCCCCATGCCCGTGCGCACGCGCACGGGACCGCCGTCGCTGGTGGCGATGCCCGCGCTTTCCTGGCCGCGATGCTGGAGTGAGTAGAGGCCGTAAAAGGTAAGGCGGGCGACGTCTTCACCCGGCCCGTACACGCCGAAAACGCCACAAGCTTCGCGTGGATGGTCGCCGCCGTCGCTCAAAGGCTCGCCCGCCCTTCGCGCGTGGCTTCGCTGCCGCGCGGGACCAGTATAGCGCGGACGCTCGCTGGGGCTACGCGTCCGGCACGCGGGCCCCGCTAGTCCTCCGCCGCCTGAACGGGGAGGGGGCGTCGCGCCCACTCCGTCCAGAGCGTCCACGCCAGCTTGTTCGAGCCGTCGCTGAAGCGCAGGCCGATGTCGTTCAGGACCGCGGCGCCGCCCTGGCGACTCTGCGCGGGATCGCGTTCCGCCGCCCACACCACCGTGTGAAAGCCGTACGCCTCCGCGTCCGTGAGCAGCCGGTCAAGGAACTGCTCCTGCTCCCGCTGGGAGCCCACCCAGGAGTGTCCCTCGATGGTGGCGGAGGCGTAGCCGGCCTCGCTGATCAGAATCTCCCCGGGGTAGCGTTCCCGCAGCTGGCGGTAGTAGTCCTCCGGTATCTCCCGCACGAGGCGGATGGAGGAGGAGAGATAGGGGTAGGTGGAGATGGCCAGCGCATCGATGCGGTCGCCGAACGCGTCGAGCGCTTCCCACTGCGGCGGGCGCCGCTGCGTCAACTCGCCGAGCAGGTCTTCGAGCTGGAAGGTGGGGAAGATCCGTATATTGGGCCGTATCGTCTTGACCGCGTCGTAGAGCTGGATGTAGGCCTGCAGGAATCCCTGGAACTGCTCCGGCGAGCGCGACCAGAGCATGTTGATCTCGACGCCCACGGCCAGGTAGTCGGGGTTGTAGTTGGTCGCGACATAGACGCCGTAGGCGACGAGGGCGGCTCTGACGTCGGCGCGCAGGAAGCCCCCGCCCTCCCCGGCGAGGCCGGCGATGCGGCTGCGCTGGGCGAGGCCATCGGTGGGATCGATGGCGAAGAGCAGGGAGAGCCCGTACTGGCTCACGAGATCCCGTTCCAGGCGCATGAGCGCGTGCGTGTCCTCTGAAATGCGGGCGCCGGGGAAGAACTCCTCCCAGGGCGGGACGCGGGCGACGCTCACGAGGTCAGCGTGGCGGGCGGCGCTGGCGAAGGCGTTCACGTAGGCGTCGGGCGTCTCGACGGAAGGCTGTACGCCCAGCCCCAGCCGCAGTTCGCGGGGGGCGCCGCGGGGCGCGGGGCGGACGACCTCGGGGCCGGGCGCGGGGTCGCCGGAATCGCCCGAATCCTGACAGGCGGAGGCGAGGAGCGCTGCTACAATCAGGATGGCGGGAAACAGGCGCGCACACTGCATGACCTTACGCAGATTCCTTCTGGCGTCTGTCCTTCTGGGCGTCCTCGCGGGCGGCGTCGCGAGCGGCGTCCGCATCCTCACGGAGGGGGGCGGCGGAGAGCCCTCCCCCGCGACGGGGGCGGCCTCTCCTACCCCTGAGGGCGAGACCCGTCTGGCCGTGGCCCAGCGCTTCGCGACGGCATGGGAAGCGTGGGACACGCAGGCGATGTACGCCCTGCTCGACAACGGCGCGCGGGCGGAGTGGACGCACACCGACTTCGCCCGCGCCTACACGAGCTTCCGCGAGGAGGCCGCCGTCACGACCATTGCTGTGGCCGTCTCCGATGAGGATGCTCAGCGCCTTGCCTTCCGTGTCCGCCTGGAAACAACGTATTTCGGCGCCCTCGAGTATGCCACTGCCGTTCCCTTTGGTTCTCCCCTGCAGGGTTCCCCGCGAATCGCGTGGACGCCGGCCGTCATCCACTCCGAACTGACGGCCGGGAGACACTTGCGCGGGGAGCTTCGCCACGGTCCGCGCGGGGCGATCTACGACCGCAACGGGGAGGCGCTGGCGATTACCCTCGACATCCGCATCATCGGGCTCGACCGCAGCCGCGTCTTCAACGAAGACGAGACAGCCGACGCCTTCGTCTCGTTTGGATTCGGGGAAGCGGAAGTGCGCGCGGCCTTCGCGAGTCCCCTGCGGCGCACGCAGCGCGTGCCCCTTGGGGTCGTGCCCGATTCGCGCGTGGAGGAAGCGGCGCGCTTCGTGGAGGCGGTACCGGGGGCGGTGCTGTGGTTCGAGGAGCGGCGCGTTCATCCCCTCGGCGCGGCCGCCGCCCATGTGGTGGGGTACACGCGCGAATACACGGCCGAGGAGATCGCGTCCCGCCCCGACCTCATCCTTGCGCCCGGCGATCGGGTGGGCGCGGTTGGCATCGAGGCGGCCATGAACGCGGTCCTTGCGGGGCGGCGGGGGGCGCGGCTCGAAATCGTCGGGGGCGACGCGCCCCTCGTGCTGTTCGAACGGGACCATATCCCCGGGAGGGATGTTCATACGACCCTCGATTCGGCGCTCCTGCGCGCCGCCCACCGCGGGCTGGGCGAGCGGCCGGGGGCGGCCGCCGTCATCGACCCGCGGACGAACGCCATTCTTGCGCTCAACAGTTCGCCCTCCTTCGACCCCAACGCCTTCGAACTTGGGAACGCGGTCGCGCTCAGGGAGCTGACGGAGAACGAGGATCACCCCCTCACCGACCGCGCGACGCACGGTCTCTACGCGGCGGGGTCCACCTTCAAGCTTGTCACAGGGGCGGCGGGACTGGCCCAGGGTTCCTTCAACCCCAACGATCGCATCTTCTGCGGGGCCACCTGGGACGGCGTTGACCCGCCCAGGAATAACTGGGAGGGCGCGCAGGGCGACCTCACCATCGCCGAGGGCCTCATGCGCTCGTGCAATCCGGTCTTCTATGAGATCGCGCTCACGCTCTACAACGAGGCGCCCGGGTTCCTGCCGGAGATGGCGCGGGCCTTCGGGTTCGGGACGGCAACGGGCGTCGATGGCCTTTTTGAAGAAGACGGCCTTGTCCCCGACGCCGCCTGGAAGCAGGCGGCGCGACAGGCGCCGTGGTACCCAGGGGACGCGGTCAACCTCGGCATCGGGCAGGGCGACCTGCTGGTCACGCCCTTGCAGCTCGCGAACGCCTACAGCGCGTTCCTGACGGGCGCCTTGCGGACGCCCGTGATCCTCGCGGGCGCCGAGGCCAGCGTTCGCCAGTCCCTGCCCATCGAGCCAGCACACGCCGCGCACCTGCGCCACGGTCTCGAACTCGTGACCAGCGCGCGAGGGACGGCGGGATGGGTCTTCGCCGAGGCCGGATTCGGGAACTTCGGCGGGAAGTCGGGGACGGCGGAGGAGGCCGAAGGGCAGGAACACGCGCTGTTCGTGGCCTATTCGCCGCGCGAGGCCCCCGCCGCCGTGGCGGCCGTCATCTTCGACGACGTCGGGGAGGGACGCAGGCTCGTCGCGCCCCTCGCGCGCGATCTGGTCCTCGCCGCCCTCAAGGCGAATGGCGGGAGCGGCGCGGATAGCGCGGATGCGGAAGAGGACGCGGCGCCCTAGTCCAGCTGCTTGATCGCCTCGATGAGGGCGGGGACGACCTTCTTGTAGTCCTCGACAACGGCGAAACGCGCGACCTGAACCATGTTGGCGTCGGGGTCGCGGTTGATGGCGACGATGTTCTTGGAGCCCGACATGCCGGCCATGTGCTGGCTGGCGCCGCTGATCGCGACCGCGATGTACAGGTTCGGCGTGACTGTCTTGCCGGTGAGCCCGACCTGCTGGGAGGGCGGGTACCAGCCAAGGTCACAGGCCGCGCGACTGGCGCCGGTGGCGCCGCCCAGCAGTTCCGCCAGCTCTTCCATCAGGTCGAAGGCGGAGGGATCGCCCAGTCCGCGGCCGCCGGAGACGACGACGGCGGCGTCCTCGAGGCGCACGCCGGTCGCTTCCGCGGCCTCGGTGGAGACGATGCGGATGCGCTGCTCGCCGGCGGCGTCGATGGAGGCGACGGAGCCGCTGCGACCTGCATCGGGCTCCAGGGGGTCGGTCGTCTTCGGCTTCAGGGTCGCGATCTGCACCTCGCCCCGCCAGGTGACGTCGGCGTTGGCGTTGCCGCCGTAGCAGCTGCGGGTGGCGCGCAGACGTCCGCCTTCAAGCGTGAGGGAGAGGCACTCCATGGCGACGGCCGTGTTCAGGCGGAAGGCCATGAGCGGTCCGAGGTCGCGTCCGAGGCTGGTCTGGCCGATGAGCACGATGTCGGCGCCGGCGGCCTCGCGGGCGCCGAGGGCGGCGCCCACGCCTTTCTCCGCGCAGCCCGGATCGAGGGCGCCCGCGGGGGCGACATAGACGGCGTCGGCGCCGTGTTCGATGAGCGCCTGGGCGAGGGATTCATCCCCCGCGACGAGGGCGCTGACGGCGCCGCCGCCCTGATCGGCGAGGGCGCGTCCGGCCGCCAGCAGTTCGAAGGAGAGGGGAGCGACGGCGCCGCCGGCCGTCTCGGCAATGATGAGCGTTCCAGACATCGTCGTTCCTTAGATGAGCTTGGCGTCGCGCAGTTTGCGCGCGAGGTTGTGGGCCTGTTCCTCGGGGGAGTCGCCCTCGATGATCTCGACGTTGCTCTCGACCGTGGGGATGTAGAGGGCTTCGAGCTCCAGCCAGCGGTTGTCCTCGCCCGCCTCTTCGTCTTCGAGCTCCAGGTCATCCGCTGACCAGACCTGAACCGTCTTCTTGGCGGCGAGCATGATCTGGCGAAGCTGCGGGTAGCGGGGCTCGCCGAACTCGTTGGAGATGGAGACGACCGCGGGCAAGTCCACCTCGACCGTCTGGAAGCCGTCATCGAGGACGCGCTCGACGGTGAGGACCTCGCCCTCGATTTCCATCGACCTGGCGATGGTCACGCAGGGGATTTCGAGCTGCTCAGCGACGCCCAGGGGGGCGACGCCCATATCCCAGTCCGCCGCGGCGCGGCCCATGAGGACCAGATCGACATCGCCGATCTTCTCGATGGCGCGCGCGAGGGCGACGGCTGTCTGGAAGTTATCGATGTTCGCGAAATCGGGATCGCTCAGCAGAACGCCTTCATCGGCGCCCATCGCGAGGGCGTGCTTGATGGCGTCACGGGCTGAGTCCTCGCCGAGGCTGATGACCGTGATCTTGCATTCACCGACGGCGTCTTTCAGCCGCAGCGCCGCTTCCGTGGCCTGGGGGTCGTAGGGGTTCACCACCGGCGCGATGCCCTGTGCGGGAATCACGTGTTTGGCCGCTTCATCGACAGCGAACTGCGAAGCCGGCGTTTCGGGATCGGGGATCTGCTTGACGCATACGACAATGTTCACGCTGGCGCCAACTCCTTTACCGACGGGTCGGGGATCGACAGCGCAAGGCGGGATCAGCCCTGCGCCGCCGCGCCCGCCAGCGTAGCACGATCCCGCCACTTGTGAAATCTCGCACGGAGGAGCGCGCCCGCCGCCCTGCGTCTGCCAGGGACGCAAGAAAGGGGCCCCATGGAGGCCCCTTTCGGGTTCGCGCCGTTTGCGGCGGCTGGTCGTTTGCGATTAGCGGCGGCGGGCGTAAACGGTACCGCCGAATACGACGGCCAGCGCGATGGCGCCCATGATGGCGGCCAGCGAGGCGCTGGCTACCGGCGCAAGACCGCTGCCGGTGTGGCCGGCCATCGGGTCATCCATGTCGTCGCCGGGCATGTCGCCGTTGTCCATGTCGCCGCCGGGCTCGGCGGGCTCATCGCCGCCCATGTCGTCGCCGGGTTCGGCGGGCTCGTCGCCGCCCATGTCGTCGCCGGGCTCAGTGGGCTCATCGCCGCCCATGTCGTCGCCGTCCATGCCGGGGTCGACGGCCATGTCACTGCTGGCGGTGAGGTTGAGGGCAGTGCGGGTGCCGGCGGCGTAGGTTCCCGTCTCGGCGGCGGGGTGGCCGCCGACGCTGAAGTTGACGGTGGCGTCGGCCGCCGCGCAGTCCGTGGGGACGTGCAGGACATAGGTCGAGCCGCTGGCGCCGGTGGTGACGGTGGCGGCGCCGCACTCACGGCCGTCGACCATGGCCCTGACGGAGGTCCCGGCGGCGGCGGGCGCGCCGTCCACGCTGACGCTGCCGTCGAACTGATGCGGCGGGCCGGCGGGCTCCTGCGCCGCCGCGTCCCCTCCGCCGAAGAGGCCCGCGAGACCGAGCAGCATCACCGCCGCCAGGCCGCCGCCGAGCCACTTGAAAGTACTGGTCATTCCGTTTTGCTCCTTTGTTGGCATCCGTTGCGGTCAGGGTCCGTAGGGGGAATCCGTCCCCCATCCCCGTCCCTGCGATCGCAGGGACGGGGATGGGGTTGGAGTTCTTCCCGGGGGAACAGGTTAGCGGACGACGACCCAGTAGGCCTCGTTGTGCTTCAACTCGGTCAGCGCCGTCCCCATGGGAACGCCCGCGTCAGCGGCGTCGGGGAAGTAGCCGACCCAGCCATCGCCGGTGGGCTTCCAGATGGCGACCACGCCTGTGACCGCGCCCTTCGAGGGATCGGCGCCGTCCTCACCCAGCCAGACGAGCATGGGCTCGGCGGCGGTCGGGGTCTTGTTCCAGGTCTTCTCCATCATGTCATCGTCATCGTCGTCCATGTCATCCATGGCGCCGATGTTGATGCGGACGGATATCCTGGGCATGTCCGCGCCCGTGCCTGCGGCGACGCGGAAGATCGCTTCACCGCTGAGCGAGGCGACGTACACGAACTTGGCCGTGCCGTCCGTCGTCATTGTGGGCGTGGTTGTGACCTTGCCCTCGCCCGAGATCAGGTCGACCTGCAGCGGGACGGTACCGACGAGCTCGCCCGTGTCGTCGAGGACGGAGACGGTGACCGTCGTCGTGCTGAGGGCGTCCACGCTCTCAGGGGCGTCCGTCGTGATGCTGCTCGGAGCGCCGCGGACGTTGATCGTCGCCATCGCCGTCTTCGCCGCGCCGGTCGCCGGCGTGAGCTTGACTGACACGACATGCGCGCCACGCGTCGCGTTCTTGTCCGCCGTGGCGCCCTTGGGAGCCGTGACCTCGATGACGCACTTGCCCATGGCGTTCGTGCCGCCCGCGGCGTAGGTCGCGGGAGCGGTGACTGCGGTGGGGGTGTTTGGCGTGGTGGAATCGCAGTGCGGCAGCTCACCCGTTGCTTCGGTCTTGCCGTCCGCTGTGCCGACTTCCTTGGGCACGTTCGTCTTCGTCGTGACCTTGACCGCCGAAGTCGTTGGACCGGCGACCGTCACATCAGCGGCCGCGACCGTGTGGCCCGGGAAGGGCTGACCGAGCGCGTCCGTCACGGTGACGACCACGAAGGTCTTGTCGCCGATCTGGATGGCGCTGTTGTCGGGCACGGCGGTGATGTTCACTTTCGGGCCATAGAACGTGATCTTGGACGTGGCCGTCAGGGCGCCAAGCTTGGCCGTCACGGTGGCCATGCCCGCCACGCCGCCGGCCTTCAGCTTAATGTTGTCCCTGGAGCCGTCGGTCAGCGTCTCCGCGCAGACCTGGGTGTTACCGGCGCCTTCACAGCCGTCAGCGGTGAACAGCCCCGCGTTCGTGGTCATGGAGAACTTCGTATCCCCGGTTTCCAGGTTCTTGCCATCGCTGCCCTTTGCCTCGAGCGTAAACGTGACTTCGCCATCTGCCGCGGCAACCGCTGTCGTCGACGGCGTCAGCTTGAGCGACGTAACCTGCAGGGCCGCCTTGACCTCGATGGGGTAGACGCGCGCTGCGGCGTCGGTCTTGGTGAGCAACCTCGCGTAGACAAGCATGATGCCTTCGCCTGAGTTAGCGGGGATATTGACTGTCACCTTGACGATTTCGGCGGTGTTGTCCTTATCGCAGGCGGTCTTGGCAGTGGCGGTGCCGTTCTTGCACGTGAGCGTGAGTCCGCCGCCGCTGGCGAAGGTCGCTCGCTCCTTGCCTGTGGTCTGGATCCGCCAGTAGGTGAATGCAGTGGCGCCGGTAGCCGTGAGCTCCGTGTCGCCCCCGTCGTCGCTCCCGTCTTGGGCGCCGGCGGCGTTCTTAAATACGAGATCGACGGTACCGCCCGGGCTGCCGTCCACCTTGACAGCGGTACTGGCCTGCTGGGCTTCGGCCGTTGGAGTGGTGGAGAGGACGCCGCTGAAGGCGATGCTCGCCACCATGGCGATGAGCGCCAGCAGCGCGGCTGACTTCCAGCCGGCGATGGCGCTGATGAGAGTGTTCTTCTTCAAATCGAGTTACCCCCTTTTTGTGGTGTAAGAAGAACTCCACGACGAAACGGAGTTTCGGAGGAGGGGGGCGGAAGCCCACCCTTCCACGCGCAAGCGCCCTGTGAAAGGCCCCTGCGCAACGTCGTGCCAAAGACTATAACGCCAGAAGGCGGAAAAGGTTACCAGCGCCGCCGGGGGATCCACGGAAGCCGCCCCGACGGGCGCGGCGCGCGTCCTCTATGCTTGGCGTCATGCCCGAGCAGTACGTCGCCGCGGACAAGCGTACCGGACTCGAAGTCGCCGTGACCGGGGAGTTCCCGCCCCACCACGATGACCGCATCCGCATCGCGCGGACCTGCACGCTCTTCACGCGCCTGCTCGCCACCATCCTCAGCAACACAAGCGAGAGTGAGCGGCGGGAGCAGTTCGTCGCGATCGAGACCCAGCTTGAGCTGGCGGAGGCGCTCATTCGCGGCGACCTCGGGGAGGTCCAGCGGCTGCTGCAGGAGACGATGCAGCGCATGGGGCTGGGCCCCGAACAGCTCGATGAGGTGGCGCGGCGGCTGCTCAAGGAGTTCGGCGAGGATGGCCCGCCTGATCTGTCCGTGCTCGGCGATTTCCCGACCCCGCCGCCCTTCGCGCCCCCATCGGTGGATGAGGCGCCGCCCGAGCCGGAGGAGGAAGCGGACGGCGACAACCGCCCCCTCGATGACCGCCTCTAGGCGGGTTCGATAGTGGCCGTGAGGGCGCACGATTCGAGCGCCGCGCGGTAGTGTTCCGCCGCCTCGCGGGGGCATTCGATCACGGTCGCCCGTCCCTCGTGATGCGCCTCGAACATGATCGAGGCGGCGGCCTCGACCGTGAGCGAGGGCACGCAGCGCGTCAGCGAGCGGACGACGTGGTCCATGGCGTTGTGGTCGTCGTTGTGGAGGATGACGCGGAAGGGCGGGAGGAGGGAGAGCAACGCCTCTTCATCGACGTCCGTCTGCGGGGAGGCGGGGCTGGCGGCGGGGCGCGGGGGCGGGGCGATGGCGGTCATGGTCGGGGCGCGAGCCGTCCGAGGGCGAAAGCCGCGCGTTCGACCGTGGGGAAGACCGCCAGCCCGCCTTCGATGAGTTCATCGCGCACGGAATCGATGAGCTCCCGCTGCCAGACGAGGGTCATTTCCGTGGCGCCGAGCACGACGGCGATGGGGATGGGCGCTTCCGCGATGGTCTCGCGCAGGCGCGCGCAGGCGTGGCGCAGGCGCTCCTCCGCGCGGGGCCGTCCGAGGAACCACTCCTCGCCCACGTTGGCGATGCCGAGGTCGTAGGCGCCGGAGCGCGCCATCAGCGCGAGCAGGCCGTTCGCGGAGAGCCCGCTGCCTGCGAGGATCGACTGATCGACGGGATTGCGCACCCAGTCCGCGAGCGCGGGCGCCTGTTCCGCGACCCGCTCGCGTACGTCCGCGGGCAGGGGCGGGAGGGTCAGTCCCTGGCTCGCGCAGGCGTCGGCGGACTGCACGCTGCGGCCGCCGCCGCCGCCCGCCACGGCCACGCGTCGCCCCTGCGGTCGCGCGAGCAACGCGGCGGCGGCGAGCAGGTCGAGGAGCTGTTCCTGATTCTGCGCCTCGATCGCGCCCGCCTGGCGCAGCATCCCCGACCAGATCGCGGCCTCTCCCGCGAGGGCGGCGGTGTGCGAGGCGGCCGCGCGCGCGCCTTCCGCTGAACGCCCCGCCTTCTGGATGACGACCGGCTTGCGGGAGGCCGCGCGGCGAAGTCCCTCATAGAAGCCGCGTCCGTCGGCGACGCCCTCCACATAGGCGCCGATCGCTTCCGTTTCGGGGTCATCGGCGAGCCAGTCCAGCAGTTCGCCGGGGGTCAGGTCGAGCCCGTTGCCGTAGTTCGCGACCTTGCCGAAGCGCAGCCCGCGCGCGACCCCGCGGATGACCAGTTCGACGGCGTTGTTCCCGCTCTGGCTGAGGAAGGCCACGCCGCCGGCGAGGCGGGGGAGGTCGGGGCGGAAGGCGATGCGCCCCGCGGGGTGGTAGACGCCGAGGCCGTTGGGCCCGAGGAGGCGCACGCCCGCGGCGCTGGCCTTGGCCGCGATCTCCGCCTCCAGCGCCGCCGCCGCAGGGTCGCCGGTCTCGCTCAGGCGACCGGTGAAGAGATGGAGGAAGGGGATGTTGGCGGCGCCGCAGGCTTCGACCACGGCGGGCGCGCCCTTCGCGGGAATACAGCAGATCACGAGGTCGATGGCGCCGTCCACGGCGTCGAGGCTCGGCCACGCGCGGTAGCCGGCGACTTCGCTGGCGCGCGGATTGATGGGGTAGACCGCGCCCTCGAAGCCGAATTCGCGCAGCGCGCGCACATAGTCGTGCCCCGCGGAGTCGACGTTCGTGGAGGCGCCTACCACGGCCACAGCGCGCGGGGAGAAGAGCCGTTCAAGACCACCGGCGGACATGGGGCGCGATTGTAGGCCGCCCCCGCCCGCTACGCTCCCGCGCCCGAACCCGCTAACCTGTTCGCATGGTCGCGATGACGGGCCGCAAGCCCGATTGGCTGCGTGTGCGCTTCCCCACCGGCGGCGGCTACGAACGCCTGCGCGACCTCATGCGCGAGCAGGAGTTGCACACCGTCTGCGAGGAGGCGCGTTGCCCCAACATCGGCGACTGCTGGAATCGCGGGACCGCCACCTTCATGATCCTCGGCGACACCTGCACGCGCTCCTGCGGCTTCTGCGCGGTCACGACGGGGCGTCCGGGGGCGCTCGACCTCGGTGAGCCGAAGCGCGTGGCCGTCGCCATCCAGCGCATGGGGCTGCGCCACGCCGTGATTACGAGCGTGAACCGCGACGACGTTCCCGATGGCGGCGCCGCCATCTTCGCGGAAACGATCCGCTGGACCCGCCGCCTTTCCCCGGAGATCACGATCGAGGTGCTCATCCCCGACTTCCTCGGCGACGGCGGGGCGCTGGCGACGGTGCTGGCGGCGGCGCCCGAGATCCTGAATCACAACACCGAGACCGTCCCCCGCCTGTACGCGCGCGTGCGCCCCAAAGCCAGCTACGAGCGCTCCCTCGGGCTGCTGCTGCGGGCGAAGGCGAGCGCGCCCGAGCGGCTCACGAAGAGCGGGCTCATGGTCGGACTGGGCGAGACGAAGGACGAGCTCCTGGCCGTCTTCCGCGACCTGCGCGCGCACGACGTCGACATCCTCACGGTGGGGCAGTACCTGCGCCCCGACGAGAAGCACCTGCCCATCGAGCGCTACTACCATCCGGATGAGTTCGCGGAGCTGGGCGAGGCGGCGCGGGGGCTGGGCTTCGCCCATGTGGAGTCGGGGCCGCTCGTGCGCAGTTCCTACCACGCCGAGGAACAGGCCGCGCCCGCGCTGCCTCTGCGTCCTCGCGCGCCCGCCGACGAACTGCTGCCGCTGGTGGACTAGCCCCGCACGAGGGCGGGGATGTCCGCGAGGGTTTCCGCCACGCGCACGCCCGCCGCGCGCAGGAGCGCGGCCTTGGCGGCGGCGCTGTCCTCCTCGCGCTGGACGAGGGCGCCGGCGTGACCGAAGCGCACGCCCGGCATCTCCGCCATGAAGTTCCCCGCGATGAAGCTGACGATGCGGAGGCGCGCGCCGCGCTCGCGGACCGCCTCCGCCAGTTCCGCTTCCATGGCGCCGCCGGGCTCGCTGAAGGTCACGATCGCGTCCGTCTCCGCGTCCGCTTCGAAGAGGGGCAGGAGGCTGGCGAAGGACGATCCCGTGATCGGATCGCCGCCGGTCGAGATCGCGGTCGAGACGCCCAGACCATGCTGCGCGAGGAGGCTGGCGATCTCCGTCGTCATCCCGCCCGAGCGCGACATGATCCCCACGTTTCCCGGCAGGAAGCTGCGCGCGGTGTCGGCGGCGGGACCGCCCACGCCGCCGACCTTCGTCTTGCCCGGGGAAATAAGCCCCATGCTGTTCGGCCCGATGACGCGCACGCCCTCGCGCGCCGCCAGCTCCACCACCTGCGCCGCGTCCAGACGGGGGACGCGCTCCGTGACGATGACAACGAGGGGGACGCCGTAGGCGATGCACTCGAAGGCGGCGTCGCGCAGGGCGCGCGGGGGCACGGCGATGACGGCGGCGTCCGCCCCGTGCTTCCCCACCGCCTCCCGCACGGTGTCGTACACGGGGACGCCGTGCACATCGCGTCCGCCCCGCCCGGGGGTAACGCCCGCCACCACCCGCCCTCCATAGTCGAGCGTGTCGCGCGTGAAGGAGACGGCCTCCCGACCGGTAATGCCGAGCACGAGGATGCGCGTCGAGGCGTCGATGAGGATGCTCACGCGGGCTCCCCCAGGGGCAGGATCACATCCTCGCTGCGCCACAGATACCAGCAGGCGACGGTCGCCCACGGTCGCCAGGGCTTGCCGATGCGCTCGATATCGGCGGGCGTGGCGGGCGCCGCGAGCCCGTAGAGCCGCATCATCGCGCGGTTCAGCCCGACATCGGCGGTGGGGAGCACATCGGGGCGGCGGAGCTGGAACATCAGGAACATCTGCGCGGTCCAGCGCCCGACGCCGCGAATGGGCGTCAGCCGCGCGATCACGTCCTCATCGGTCCAGTGGTCGAACTCCTCGACCGTGAGCGCGCCGCTAGCGAAGCGCTCGGCGAGGTCGTGCAGGGAGGCGGCTTTCTGGCGCGAGACGCCGGCGGAGCGCATCGCCGCCTCATCGAGCGCCAGCACCTGGCGCGGTTCGGGGAAGAACCCGTGGACGGCGTCCTCCGCGGTCGCGCCCTCGCGGAAGAGCGCCACGAAGCGCTCGAGGATCGCGCTGGCCGCCTTGCCGCTGAGTTGCTGGAAGATGATGGAGCGGGCCAGCGCCTGGAACGCGGTCGGCGAGGGCTCGCGCAGGCGCGGCGGCCCCACCGCCTCGATGACCATCGCCATGACGTCGTCCGCGCGGCGCAGGTGCGCCATCGCCCGCTCCGTATCGATCGTGGCCGCCACGCAGGGGAAGGTAGCGGCTGCCGGCGGCTGGGGCCAGAAGCGCGCGTGGCGGAACCACGCGCCAATCGCCCGTGCTCGGTACACTCCAGCGGCGGAGGCGCCCCGGCGGATGCAACTCGAAGGCAAGACCGCGCTCGTGACGGGCGGCTCCCGCGGGATCGGGTACGCCATCGCGGAGGCGTTCGTCGAAGCGGGCGCGCGCGTCGTCATCAGCGCGCGCGGCGAGGAGGCCCTGAACGAGGCGGCCAGGCGCCTCGGGCCGAACGCCATCGCCATCCCCTGCGACGTCGCCGACCCCGAGGCTGTGCGCGCGCTCGTCGGGCAAGCGAGCCGTCTCGGCCTCGTCGATGTGCTCGTGAACAACGCCGGCGTCAGCCCCTTCTACAAGCGCGTCGAGCACACCACCGCCGAGGAGTTTGACCTGCTCCTGGGGGTCAACCTGCGCGGCGCCTGGTGTTGCAGCGTCGAGGTCGCGACCCGCCTCTTCGAGGCCGGGCGCCCGGGCAGCGTCATCAACGTCAGCTCCGTGCTCGGCCTTCACCCCGATGAACGGCAGGGCGCGTACGGCGTCACGAAGGCGGGGCTCATCCATATGGCGCGGGTGTGCGCGCTCGAATGGGCCGACCGCGGCGTGCGCGTGAACGCGCTCGCCCCCGGCTGGACGGAGAGCGCCCTCACGGAGGCGCTCTTCGAGAGCCGCCATGGCCCGCGCCTCAAGGGCGATGTGCCCCTCGGACACTTCGCCACGCCCGAGGATGTGGCGGGCGCCGCGCTCTACCTCGCCAGCGACGCCAGCAGCTACGTCACTGGCGCCGTCATCGCCATCGATGGCGGCCGCTCGCTCCGCTGATGGCGGTCAAGCGCCTCGCCGCCGCCGCGCGGGAGCGCGCCCTCGCGTTCGTGGAGGAACGCGCCCTGCCCCTCGACCGGGCTCTCGCCCGCTACCACCTCCTCGACGGCGACGGGGAAGACGTTCGGGCGGCGCTGGCCGCCCTCCAGAACGCGGATGGCGGCTTCCACGGGATGGAAGCCGATTTCCAGAGCGCCGCCTCGTCGACGCTCTGCACGCTGCGGGCGCTGGAGATCCTCGAGGATCTGGGGGTTCCGGCCAGCGACGCGATGGCGCAGCGGGCGGTTGGCTTCCTCCTCGCGTCCTACGTCCCCGCCTGGCGGTCATGGCCGCTGGTTCCACGGCACGACAACCGCGCTCCCCACGCGCCCTGGTGGCATTGGACCGAGGAGTTCGACGAGGGCTGGGGCTTCTTCGCCGATAACCCGCGTCCTTCCGTTGTGGCCGCGCTTCACGCCTTCGCCTCAGCGGACGTCCACGCCTTGCTCGATGACGTGACCGGGGCGGTCGCGCGGCGCGCCGCCGAGGTCGAGCCAGCGGCCGTTCAGAAGGACGCGCTTGAGTGCTACATCCGCTTCGCCACGACCGCCGCCGTCCCGCCAGCCGCCCGCGAAGCCGTGCTGGTCCGCCTGCCCGCGTTCGTCGAGGCCACGCTGGTAACCGACCCGGAGGCGTGGGGCGGCTACGGCCTGCAGCCCCTCGACGCCGTCCCCGCCCCCGCCTCGCCCCTCCACGTTCCCTTCCGGGAACACGTCGACCGTCACCTCGACTACGTCATCGAGACGCAGGGGGAAGACGGCGCCTGGACGCCGAACTGGAGCTGGATGGGTACGTTCCCCGAGGCCTGGAGCGAAGCGGAAGTCGTCTGGAAAGGCGTTCTGACCGTGAAGCGGCTCCGCCAGCTGACCGCCTTCGGCCGCGGCGCCTGAGCGGCGGGCGCCGCGCCATGCTGTGTCGTAACTTGAATATGGGAGTGGATCCGCCTCCATATTCAAGTGGCGCCTGAATATGGAGACCTCGATGGGTCCATATAAAGGCATACATGAATAACAGAAGGGCGCTGCGAGGGGGCGGCGGGACCGTATCAGGCGAACAGGTCGGCGTACTCGGAGTAGCGAAAGACGCGGTGGCGCGCCTGACCGGTGATCTCTTCGAGCACGCCCATCGCCTCCAGACGCGTCACGAGATTGTTCGCTGACTGGTAGGTGACTTCGAGCAGCGCCTGCGCCTCTGGCACGGAGACGAGCGGCAGGCGGTACAGCTTTTCCAGCAGGCGCAGCCCCGTTCCCGCGCCGCGTCCCAGTTCCGCGACGAGCAGGTCGCGGTGACGCTCACGGAGGGCCACGATCTCGCGGACCGTCCTGGTCGCGTCGACCGCTGAGGCCTGCACCGCCCGCAGGAAGAAGCGCGCCCACTCCTCCCAGGCGCCCTCTTCGCGCACCGCCTGCAGCGCCTCGTAGTAGTCGCCGCGATGCTGCTTGAGGTAGTGCGAGAGGTAGAGGACCGGTCGCTCCAGGGCGCCACGCTCGCAGAGGAGCAGCGTGATCAGCAGGCGCCCGACCCGCCCGTTGCCATCGAGGAAGGGATGGATCGTCTCGAACTGCGCGTGGGCCAGACCGATGCAGATGAGGAGCGGCAGATCCTGCTCGTAGTGGATGAACCGTTCGAGATCGCCCAGCGCCTCGGGCACGGCCTGGTGCGGGGGCGGCACGTAGATCGCCTCGCTGAGCGTGGCGCCGGCGGGGCCGATCCAGTTCTGGCTTTCCCGCAGGCGGCCGGGCTGGAGTCCGCTGCCACGCGTCCCTGAGAGGAGCCGTTCGTGGAGCTCGCGGATGAGGCGCACGGAGACCGGCAGGGATGCGAGCCGTTCGAGGCCATGGTTCATGGCGACGACGTAGTTCACCACCTCCCCCACATCGTCCGGCTGGCGCACGCGCCGCATGCGCGCCTCGGCCGCGAGGAGATCGTCCAGCGAACTCTGCGTGCCTTCGATCTGGCTGGAAAGGACGGCCTCCTTGCGGACGTACATCGCCACGAACAGGTCCTGGCTTGGCAGGATCTGGGTGGAGCCATCGAGCCGCCCCAGCGCCTGTTCCGCCTCCGCCAACAGGCTGGTGAGCTCCGGCGTCAGGGCGAGCGGGGGATCAGGCGGCAGGGGCGCGGGGATGAACGCCCGATAGCCCTGCGGCTGCGGTTCGTATCTGCCCGACCGTTGTGAAGGCGCGTTCATCGCCATGTTGTTCCTTCACTTGAATATGGAGGCGTGTGTGGCTTCATATTCAGGCGCCACTTGAATATAGGCCAGTTCGAACTCCTGTATTCAACTTTGCCTGTGTTTCTTGCGCCGTTGTCTTCCCTTCGGCCAGCCTGTGGGGCAGGATCGCGGCGCCGCCCGCTGGCGGCCTGGAGGCGATCTGTGTCCAAACCCGTTGCCCTTATCACCGGCGCCAGTCGTGGCATCGGCAAGCGCCTCGCGATCGACCTCGCCGCCGCTGGCTATGACCTTGTCGTCTGCGCGCGCTCGACGGCGGCCTCGCCGGCGAAGCTGCCCGGCACCATCGACGAGACCGCCGCGCTCGCCCGCGAGCAGGGCGCGGAAGCGCTGGTCGCGCCCCTCGACGTGCGTGATGAGGAGGCCGTCGCCGCCCTCGCGGACACGGTCTACGAACGCTTCGGGCGGTGCGATCTGCTCATCAACAACGCCGCCGTGGGCGTCCCCGGCGCTACCCTGGAGAACTCGACGAAGCGCTGGCGGCTCGCCACCGACATCAATATCCACGGCCCCTTCTATCTCATCTACTACCTCTGTCCGCGCATGCGTGAGGCGGACGCCGGGCGCGTCATCAACATCTCCTCGGGCGCGTCCGTGAATCCCGAGTTTCGCCGCATCAGCTACACGACCACGAAGCGCGCGCTGGAGGCGATGACCGAGGGGTTCGCTGTCGAACTCGCGGGGTCCGTCGCCGTGAACTGCATCCGCCTCGAACTCGGCGTCTGGACCGAGGGCTACGCCTTTACGCTCGGCGATGTCGACCGTTCGGACTTCGAGGATCCCGTCATCATGTCCGACGCCGTCCTCTGGATGGCGGAACAGCCGCTCGACTACACCGGCCAGGTCGTCACCATCGCAGACCTGCGCGAGCAGGGCGCCGTCCGCCCGCGGACGGTCGCGGGGGAGGCGTAGCGGCGCGGCGCCCCCGCCCTCTGCTAGACTCGCGGCACTTCGTTTCGCCGGAGCCCCGCCATGCGCTTCACCCACGACCGTGAGATCGAGTCCTTCCGCGAGGAGGTCCGCCAGTTCATCGCCGATGAGCTTCCCCCCGAGGAGGAGCGCCTCGCGCGCTCGATGCGGGGCGGGTTCGGGACAAACCAGGAAGAGTACGACTACACCATGGGCTTCCAGAAGAAGCTGGCCGCGCGCGGCTGGCTGGCCATGGCCTGGCCCGAGGAGTACGGCGGCGGCGGCGCCCCGCACATGCGCCAGCTCGTCTACAACGAGGAGATGGCCTACGCGGGCGCGCCCGTCGGGAACATGGGAATCGCGTGGGTCGGTCCCTCGCTCATGCTCTACGGCACGGAAGAGCAGAAGCGGAAGTACATTCCCCCCATCACCAGCGCCGAGCAGTGGTGGTGCACCCTCTACAGCGAGCCCGGCGCGGGCAGCGACCTCGCCTCGCTGCAGACAAGCGCGGTCCGCGATGGCGATGACTACGTGATCAATGGCCAGAAGATCTGGACCTCGGGCGGGCACCTCGCGGACTGGGGCTGGCTCGCCGCGCGCACCGATCCGGACGCGCCCAAGCACAAGGGTATCTCGCTGCTGATGCTGGACATGAAGTCGCCCGGCGTCACCGTGCAGCCGCTCATCAATCTGGGCGACCAGCACAGCTTCAACGAAGTCTTCTTCGAGGATGTGCGCGTGCCCGTGGAGCAGCGCGTGGGGGAGGAGAACCGCGGCTGGTACCACCTCGCCGTGGCCCTCGACTTCGAGCGCAGCGGCATCGGCGCCTATGCCGGGGGACGGCGCACAATCGAGCGCTTCACGAGGCTCGTGCGCGAGCGCCCCGCCCTCTGGCAGCATCGCAAGACGATCCGCGCCGAGCTTGCCGAACGCGCCATCGAGGTGAACGTGGGCACGTTCCTCGCCTATCGCGTCGCCACCATGCAGGCGCAGGGCCTCGTGCCGAACCATGAGGCCAGCGCGAGCAAGCTCTTCGGCAGCGAACTCAACCAGCGCCTGCAGCTGACGGGCATGCACATTCTCGGGATGGCGGGGATGCTGCGGGGCGAGTCTTCCCGCGCGGGCTTCGATCAGGCCCAGTCCTTCCTGCGCTCGGCGGCGAACACGGTCGAGGCGGGCACGAGCGAAATCCAGCGCAACATCATGGCTACCCGCGGCCTCGGCCTGCCGCGAGGGTAGGCCCCATCCCGCGCCAGGCCGCCGGCGGTCTGCTGCGGGGCGCCAGCAGGGGGTGAACGATGGCAATCGGTACCGTGCGCGCAACTCGCGTTCCCGAGCGGCTGATCGTTCCCTTGTACAGCTACGCCGAAGCCGACCGGCTCGCACGGGTACGCCCCGGAACGTCGAAGCGGTGGTCCCGAGGCTATTCGTACCAATCAGCAGCAGGGGAATCCGTGAGGAAGCCGCCAGTTGGCAAGACCGCGCCGTCTCCCAGGGCGGCGGTGTCTTTTGCGGACCTTGTCGAAGTCGCCGCCATCCGCGGACTGCGCGACCTCGGGGTTTCGCTCCCGCAAATTCGGCGGGTCGTCGAGAGTTGTCGGGAGTTGTTTGATTCGGAGCGCCCCCTGCTCACCCACCGCTTCAAGACCGACAGGAAGGAAGTGTTCGTTCAGAGCGATGCTGAAGTTCTCGTCAGCGTCCTTCGGGGGAAGCGGCTAACGGCCTGGGACGATGTCCTCGGTCCCTTCCTCGATACGGTTGATTACCGGGATGGCTGGGCGCGTCGCTGGTGGCCCGAGGGTCAGACGAAGCAGGTTCTCATCGATCCCGACTTTGGCTTCGGGCTCCCGGTCGTTGCAGGGACGGGGGTGCGTACGGAAATCCTCTTTGAGCGCGGCGAGGTCGGCGAATCCGTCGAGGAAATCGCGGCTGATTTCGGGATCCCGGTGGAGTCGGTTGAGGACGCCCTGCAGTTCGAACGCGCTGTTGCGTGATCTTCATCGACCGTTCAATCCCTCGCTACTCAGCGGAGGAGTTTCGGCGCATCAGCGGCGCGCCCGTCATCTATCTCGATGAACGGTTCCCCCGTGCCACTCCCGATCGCGAGTGGCTGGAGGAAGCAGGGAAGGAAGGCTGGCTCGTCATCTCACGTGACAAGCGCATCCGCCACAGGCCCGGCGAGATTGCGGCGATCAAGGCCAATCGCGTCGGCTGCTTCATCCTCGGGCAGCGCAAGACCCCGACGCGTGAGGAGTACGTCCGCGTTCTCGCGGACTCGATCGATGAGATGCAGGCTCTCTTTGCCGAGACGCCTCGACCGTTCATTTTCGTCCTGAACGCCGCCGGCGGTCTGCTGCGGGCTCTGTGACGTCGGCCGCATGGTGACCGAAGCCGTCCATCTCTACGTGGCGCGCCACGCGCAGGCGCGCTCCGCGGACGGTTCGTATGACCACGACACGCCGCTCTCCCCGCTCGGGCGGCGGCAGGCGGAAGCCATCGCCGCGGGGCTCGCGAACGCGGGGCTGGCGGCCATCTACGCGAGCTCCAGCCGCCGCGCCCTCGAGACCGCTGAGCCGCTCGCGCGCGTGACCGGCCTTGCCGTGCGCGTGGAGGAGCGGCTGCTTGAATTCGAGATTGGCGGCTGGAACCCGGAGGGCGGCGCCGATCAGATCGACTGGGCTATCTGGCGGCCCGACCACCGCGGCGTCCCTGACGGCGAGACGCTGCAGGCCTTCGCCGAGCGCATCGCCGCCGCCTGCGAGACCATCGCGCGCGCCCACACGGGCGAGTCCGTCGCTATCGTCGCCCACTCCGGCACGAACGACGCCATTCTGCGGTGGGCGATGAGCATTCCCGCCGGCAGCGGCTGGTCCCACGAGTTCGACCTTCCGAACGCGGCCATTGTGGAACTGCTGGTCTGGCCCAGGGGCCGCCACCCCGAGGGAGCGCCGCGTTACGCCGCACTCGTGCGCGCTCCCGATCTCGACCACCTTCCTGAATCGCTCCGCAGCGATCGTTGAAGGCGCGGGCTGTCGAGCGCCAGTCCCTACACGGTGATAAGCGTGATCGTGTTCGGCTCGCGGACCAGCTTCGAGAGGGGGCAACGCGCGGCGGCGTAGGCGTGAAGCGTGGCGACCTGTTCCGCGCTGGCGTCGGGCGCGTCCAGCGAGACGCGCGCCGTGATCGCAAAGGGCGTGTCCGGATCGTCGCTCTCGAGGCCGAGGAAGTGGGCGTCGTTGTTCGATGAGTCGACCGTCACCTCGATCCGGTCGAGGGGGATGTCGAGCGAGGCGGCGGCTATCAGGTAGGTGTGCGTGAGGCAGGTACTGATGACCCCGCAGAACAGCTCCGGCGAGCTCGGACCCAGGCTCCAGCCGCCGAAGTCGGGGCCGGAGTCGCCGGTGATCCGCCAGTCACGCATGCGCAGCTTGCGCACGCCCGTGACATCGTCCGCCACGCACGTCGCCGAGACCGTCTCGCGCCACTGCTCGGCCTTTGGCTTGGCCGCGGCCGCCGCGCGCATGGCCCGCGCCTTCTGCCGCAGGTAGTCGCGCAGACCGCGCCCTTCCGCTCCTCGCTCGCTCACTGGAATGACCACTCCGTGCCCTCGGGGCTGTCCTGCAGTTCGACCCCGAGGGCGGTAAGCCGATCGCGAACCTTGTCCGCCAGCGCGTACTGCCGGGCCGTACGCAACTCCGAGCGAAGCTCGACCAGCAGGTCCACGAACGGGGCCGCTTGCTCGTCGCGGTGGGGAGGCTCGTGCAGCGTGAAGCCGAGCACGCCCGCCAGCTCCTTCAGGGTTTCCTGGGCCTTGCGCGCATCGCCGCCCGCGTCATGGGTCTTGTTGATGGCGCGCGCCAGCTGGAACAGGACCGCGAGCGCGCGCGGCGTGTTCAGGTCATCGTCCATCGCCTCCACGAACAGGGAACGAGGGGTCTCTTGGTCGAGCGCGGCGCGTTCGGAGGCGCCGTCCGTCCCTTCGGAGAAGGCCGCCTGACGGAGGCGCGCCGCTCCCGCCCGCGCCGCCTCGAGCGCGTCCTCGCTGTAGGTCAGCGGCGTGCGGTAGTGGCTCGTCACGATGAACATGCGAAGCGCGTCCGCCCCGTAGCGGTCCAGCGCCTCGTCGATGCTGACGAGGTTCCCCAGCGATTTCGACATCTTCTCGTCCTCCAGCCGGAGGAGGGCGTTGTGTATCCAGAAGTTGGCGAAGGGCGCCTTGTCCGTGAAGGACTCGCTCTGCGCGATTTCGTTCTCGTGGTGGGGGAAGATCAGGTCCGCCCCGCCCCCGTGAATGTCGATCCGCTCTCCGAGGGCGTTCATCGCCATCGCCGAGCACTCGATGTGCCAGCCCGGCCGCCCCGGTCCCCAGGGGCTGTCCCAGTGGGGCTCGCCGGGCTTTGCGCCTTTCCAGAGGGCGAAGTCCAGGGGGTCATCCTTCAGTTCGCTGAGGTCGACGCGGGCGCCGCTGCGGAGGTCATCGATGTCCCGCTTCGAGAGCTTGCCGTAGTCCGCCTTCTCGCGGACGCGGTAGTAGACGTCGCCGCCGGAGGGGTAGGCGGCGCCCTTCGCCACGAGTCCCTCGATGAAGCTGATGATGTTCGGGATCTCCTCCGTGGCGCGCGGGTAGTCGGTCGCGGGCAGCACGTTCAGACGCGTGAGCTGGGCCATGTACGCATCGGAATAGCGCTCCGCCAGCTCCGCCACGCTCGTGCCGGTTTCGTTCGCGCGTTCGATGAGCTTGTCATCGATATCCGTGAAGTTCTGGATATGGCGCACGCGGTAGCCCCGCCATTCGAGGTAGCGGCGGAGCGCATCGAAGACGATGGAGAAGAGGGCATGGCCGAGGTGGGACTCGCTGTAGGGCGTGATGCCGCAGACATAGAGGCGGACCTCGTCCGCGATGGGCGCGAACTCGCGTTTCTCGCCGGTGAGGGTATCGCGCAGCTTCAGCATCGCTAGCTGTGGGGCGGCGCTTCCGCGCGCTCGCCTTCGGCGGCGTGGTGATCGTCGTGCAACCCGCCCACGTGCTCCTCGAGGTGCTGGATCAGCTGGCGCAGTTCATCGACGCGTTCATCGAGCTGATTGAGCCGGTCCCACTCAGGGTCGGGCAGGCGCTGCATCACGCCGTTGGAGTCATCGTGGAAGGCGACGATGTGGCCGGGCACGCCCACGATCGTGGCGCGCGGCGGCACGTTGGTGATGACGACCGACCCCGCGCCGATGCGGGCGCTCTCCCCGATCTCGACGGCGCCGATCACCTTCGCGCCCGCCCCGACCACATTATTGCCGCGCAGGGTGGGGTGGCGCTTCGTGCGGCGCGTGCTCGTGCCGCCAAGGGTGACGCCCTGGTAGATTGTCACATCGGGACCGATCTCGGTGGTCTCGCCGATGACCACGCCCATGCCGTGATCGATGACGAAGCGCGGCCCGATGGTCGCGCCCGGGTGAATCTCGATGCCGGTGAGCAGGCGCACAACCTGCATGACGCCGCGCGGCGCGAGGGGCAGGCCGCGCCGGTGGAGGGCGTGCGCGAAGCGGTGCGCGAGGCGGGCGTGGAAACCGGGATAGAAGAGCACGACTTCGAGCGCGCTGGTGGCGGCGGGATCACGCTCCATGGTTGCGCGGACATCGTCGCGGATCTCGCTGAACAGGGACATCGGTTCGCTACCTCTCGGGGCTGGGCGGCGCTCGCTGCGTCGTCGGGGTCCGCTAGTCGCGGAACCCCGCCGTACAGGTGCAACGTCGCGGCCCGCCGTCCGAAGGGCGCATCATGCCTTCGAGCTTACGGCAGAGGCGCTTTGGGGGAAACGGGTTCTACAGCAGACGCGGCTCATCCGCGTCGGGCTCGGCGTCGCTGATGTCCGCCATATCAAGGACGCCGTCGTGGATGCCCTTCAGAACAACGTACGGTCGGAGTAGCGGATTCGCGAACCGGTACCGTCTTTTACGCCTGAGCCCCACAACCTCAAGAACCGCTCCCTTCTCGGGCGAGGTGAATTGCTTCAGGTGACGGGCGAACTGCGGGAAGTCGTAGGGCTTCCCGGTCAGGCGCTGAAGCGGCTCACGGATATCGGCCGCCGCGAAGAAGCCTAGTTCGTCTGCGGTGGCTATCGCACAGGCGAGCAGCGCTTTGCCGAAGAGGGCGTCCCGCCGGTGGCTTGCCGTCGCCTTCCGGTATTCGATGCCAATGCTCGCCTGCGTGTGCTCGATCGCCATCTCGATGGCGCGAGCCACGTCCTGTTCGTCAACGAACAGGCGCTCGCGCTCGACGGCCGAAAGCCCCGCCTCCTGTCCCAGGCGGTGCGCGTAGTGCGGCAGGCCCTGGGCGAGTCTCGCCATGCGGCTGACAAGGGCCGGGGCGGCGGAGAGGCCAACGCGGTCGTAGCGACTCTGGATGATCTCTTCCAGTTCCCGTCTTGACATTCGCGGCAGCGAGACCTGCCTGGCCGCCCGATCAATCGAAGCGTGGTCCTCGATCAGGTCATCAACGGTATCGGCCACGCCGACGAGGATGAGCGTCGAAGGGGTGAGGTAGTCCGAGAGCGCCTTGATAAGGCTCGCGAACTGCTGGGTCACGCCCTCATCCTCAATCTGGTCGAACTCATCAATAACGATGATCGACATCTCATTCGTGAGGTCGAGGAGCCTGCGGATCGAGTGGGGCGCGCCCGCCTCGTGGGTGATTTCCGCGAAGAGATCGCGCCAGGTTTCACCCGCGGGGAGCGCCCGGTCCTGTCTGGCGTACTCGTCAGAAAGCAGCTCTGCGATGCGGGCCCAGATTGTCTCGAACGAATCCGCGGGCTCGCAGTTATATCGAACGGCGACGCATCCGGGAGTCTCGCGGGCAAAGTCCGCCCAGAACTCGTGTGTCAGGCTCGCGAGCGAAGTCTTCCCCACGCCCCGCTCGCCAAACAGGATCACGTGCTGGCCGGCGCGGCCGACCGCGGCGAGGACGCGAGCGACTGCGTCCCCCCGACCGGAAAAGAGGTCGCGGTGATCGATAGGGCCGTTTGGGTTGAAGATCGTTGACAGCTCTACCCGTACCCGCACGGCCTCCGCCTGGGTCAGCACTGCATTCGCCTGATCTTCGCCCATCACGAAGTGCGAGTATAAGCCCTCGAACTGCTAGTAAGCTACCCTGAACTGCCAGTAAGCCTGCAATCGCCTCGCGATCGGCTGCATTCGCCTGTCATTCGCCCCTATCTGGCGGCGCCCCTATCCCGGCAGCGCGGCCGCCACGCGGTCGAGGATCGCGTGGGCGACGGCGTATTTGCTCAGCAGCGGCAGGCGTTCCGCCTCGCCGTTGCGATGGAAGATCGTGACCTCGTTCGTCTCCGTGCCGAAGCCGCTGCCCGCCGCCGTGACGTCGTTCGCGACGATGAAGTGGGCGCGCTTGGCCTCCAGCTTGGCGGTCGCGTTCTGCTTCAGGTTCTCGGTTTCGGCGGCGAAGGCGACGCGCACGCCACCGCCCTCGAGCGTGGCGATGATGTCCGGCGTCTCCAGCAGCTCCAGTCGCATCTCATCGTCGCTCAGGCTGGCCTTCTTGATCTTCTGGCCGGCGGTCTCGCGTGGGCGGAAGTCGGCGGGGGCGGCGGCCATCAGGATGGCGTCGCAGCGTTCGGTGAGCGGCGCCAGCGCCTCCAGCATCTCCTCGACCGTCTTCACGTTGACGCGCTCCACGCCGTAGGGCGTCGCGAGGGGAGACGGTCCCGCGACGAGGACGACGTTCGCCCCGCGGTCCCGCGCCGCTTCCGCCAGGGAGAAGCCCATGCGCCCGCTCGAGCGGTTGCCGATGTAGCGCACGGGGTCGAGCGGTTCCTGGGTGCCGCCCGCCGTCACGATGACGGCGCGTCCGCGGAGGTCGCCCTCGCGGCGCCCGATGGCGGCCCGCACCGCGCCGATGACGGCGGGGGTCTCGGCGAGGCGCCCCTCGCCCCAGCGTCCGCTGGCGAGGCGTCCCGCCTCCGGGCCCACCACGTCCATGCCGCGTTCGATCAGGGTCTGGACGTTCGCGCGGACGGCGGCGTTCGCCCACATCTGCGAGTCCATCGCGGGCGCGATCACGACCGGCGCGGTGGTCGCCAGCGCCGTCAGCGTGACCATGTCGCCCCCGCCCCCGTAGGCGAGACGCGCCAGGCAGTCGGCCGTAGCGGGCGCGATCAGGAAGGCGTCGAGGCGGCGCGCCACTTCGACGTGCGCCTCCGCCTCCTCCGTCGCGAACATATCGACAATCGCTTCGCGGCCTGTGAGTGACTGGAAGGTGAGCGGCGCGATGAAACGCGTGGCCGCCTCCGTCATCAGCGCCTCGACGCGGGCGCCCGCCTGGCGCAGCTTGCTGGCGAAGTCGGCGGCCTTGTAGGCGGAGACGCTGCCGGTGACGCCGAGGGCGATGCAGCGGCCGTCGAGGGCGTGATCGCGGAACGGTCCGGACGGCTCAGCCTGCGTTGCGGTCATGGAGAAGGCGCAGCCCCTGCAGCGTGAGGTTCTGATCGACGGCGTCGAGCACGTCCGTTTCGGCGGCGATTTCGCTGGCCCAGCCGCCCGTCCCGATGACGGTGGCGCCGCCCCCGAGCTCTTCCTGAAAACGGGCGACCATGCCTTCCACCAGCCCGACGTAGCCCAGCAGGATGCCCGACTGCAGCGCGTGGGTGGTGTTGCGGCCAATGGCCGAGGGCGGGCGTTCGAGCTGCACGCGCGAGAGCATCGCCGCGCGGCTGAACAGCGTCTCGCTGGCGATGCCGATGCCCGGGGCGATCGCGCCCCCGAGGTAGTCGCCGTCGGCGTTCACGGCGTCGAAGACGGTGGCGGTGCCGAAGTCGACGATGACGGCGGGCGCGCCGTAGAGTTCGATCGCGGCCACGGCGTCGACGATTCTGTCCGCGCCCACCTGCCGGGGATTGTCGTAGAGGATGCGCACGCCCGTCTTCAGGCCATGGCCCACGACCACCGCGTCCACGCCGAAGTAGCGCGCGCTGACGCGCTGGAAGGTGGGGAGCAGGGGCGGCACGGCGCAGCCGATGATGCAGCTCTCGACGGAGTCGGCGGTCAGATCGTTCGTGGCCAGCAGGTTCAGCATCAGGACGCCGTACTCGTCGGCGGAGCGCTCCGCCTCCACGCCCACGCGCCAGGTCGCCGCCAGCTTCTCGCCAGCGAACAGTCCCAGATGGACCGATGTGTTGCCGATGTCGAGGGCGAGGAGCATGCCGCCGCCGTCCCGTGCTGCCTTAAGCCTAGGCGCGTCCGCGATCTATAGACAACAGGGAGGGGCTACACTTACCGCCATGACGACGATCGTCTCACGCATCCGCGAGCAGGGCGAGGCCGCGCGCACGGCCGCGCGCGCCCTTGGCGTGGCTTCGACCGAGGCCAGGAACGCCGCCCTCGAGCGCATCGCCGCGTTGTTGCTGGAGCGCGAGGACGCGATCCTCGCGGAAAACGGGAAGGACCTCGCGGCCGGGCGCGCGGCCGGGCTCGATGACTACTTCCTGGAGCGCCTCACGCTGACGCCCGCGCGGCTCCGAGGCATGGCCGCCGATACGCGCCATATCGTCTCCCTGCCTGACCCCGTGGGCGAGACGATCGACGCGCGCACGCTCCCCAATGGCCTGCAGATTTCGCGCCGCCGCGTGCCCCTCGGCGTTGTCGCCTGCATCTACGAGTCACGCCCCAACGTGACCATCGACATCGCCACGCTCTGCCTGAAGAGCGGGAACGCGGCCCTCCTGCGCGGCGGCAAGGAAGCGGTTCACAGCAACGCCGTTCTCGGCGACCTCCTGCACGAGGCGCTCGCGGGCTCGGAGCTGCCCACCGGCGCCGTGCAGGTCGTGCGCGACCCCGACCGCGCGCACGTGGATGAACTGCTGCGCATGCACGACGTCATCGACCTGATGGTGCCGCGCGGGGGCGCCGGGCTCATCAACTATGTGCGGGAGACGGCGACGATGCCCGTCGTGGCGCACGGGGAGGCCGTTTCCCACACCTACGTCGACGCCGAAGCCGACCTTGCGATGGCGCTGAAGGTGGTCGATAACGCCAAGACCCGCCGCTACAGCATCTGCAACGCCCTCGATACGCTGCTCGTGCACGAAGCGGTCGCGCCTGCGCTGCTGCGCGCGCTGGGCCAGCGCTGGGCCGGGACCGTCACCCTTCTTGGCGATGGCGACGCCCTCGATCTGCTGGCGGAACTCGCGGTCCCCGGACTCGACGTCGAGCGCGCCGGCCCCGATGCATGGGATACCGAGCATCTGGCCCTGCGCGCGGGCGTGCGCGTGGTGTGCTCGATGGACGAGGCGCTGGCCCACATCGAGGCGCACAGCAGCAAGCACAGCGAGGCGATCATCACGGACAGCTACGCGAACGCGCAGCGCTTCACCGCCGAGGTCGACGCCGCCGTCGTGTATGTGAACGCGAGCACGCAGTTCACCGACGGCGCCCAGTTCGGGCTGGGCGCGGAGATCGGCATCTCCACGCAGAAGATGCACGCGCGCGGCCCCATGGGGCTCGTCGAACTCACCAGCTATAAGTGGCTGGTCCTCGGTTCGGGACACGTGCGACCGCTATGACAACGCCCATTCCGCTTCGGGAGGACACTGACCTTGATTAGCTTCGAGCGCGAGGCGCGCACGCCCCACTCCGAGTCCTACACCGTGCTTGATAACGGCGAGATCGTGGGGCGCGTGGACCTGCATATCCAGACCCCCACCATTCACGCGACCCTCTGCACCACGCCCGACGCCAGCGACGAGCGCGTGCGCGAACTCATCGACGCCGTTGATGAGCAGCTCGCGATGACCGCCAATCCCTACCGCGAGGACTTCATCGTGACCGTGTGGAAAGGCGTTCCCGCGGGCGTGTACGGCGACGCCGGCGCGGGCGACGACGCCATCAGTCTCGGGGATCTCGACGGAGACTAGCCGCCCGCCGTCAGGGCAGGCGAGCGAACGCGCTCACTTCTATCAGGGCTGACGCGGCGCGGTCGGCGGCCTCGAAGAGGGGCTGCGGGTAGACGCCGATGAAGAGCACGCCCAGCAGCAGGAGCGCGGCCATGGCGCCGAGCAGGGGCGCGGGCCGGAAGCGCGCCTGTCCTTCGGGCGGGTCGAAGAGGTACATCTGGCGCATGACCATGAGGTAGTAGTAGAGGCTGACGAAGCTGTTCGCGGCGGCCAGCCCCACCAGCCACAGCAGCCCGTCCGTCGTGCTGGCCTGGAAGAGCAGCAGCTTCGTGGCGAAGCCCGCGAAGAAGGGCAACCCCGCGAAGGAGAAGAGCGAGGCCGTGATCACGAGCGCCAGGAACGGCTGCGTCGAGGCCAGGCCCCGCAGCCCCGCGATGCTGTCATCGCCGGTGCGGTTGTAGAGCGCGGTCAGGGCGGCGAACAGCGCCAGCGTGGAGACGGTGTAGCCGGCGATGTGCAGCATGAGCGCGCTTGAGGCGCTCTCCGCCGTGGCGGCGTCGCCGTAGCCGATGGCGGCGATGGCGACGAGCATGTAGCCCACCTGCCCGATCGAGCTGTAGGCGACCAGCCGTTTCAGGTTCGTCTGCTGGATGGCGATGAGGTTTCCGGCCGTCATGGTGATGGCGCTGAGGGCGGCGATGGCCGCGCGCCACTCCACCGCGTCCACTGCCAGGGCGCCCGTGAAGAGGCGCAGGATGAGGGCGAAGCCGGCGGCCTTCGAGGCGGTCGAGAGGAAGGCCGTGATCGGCAGGGGCGCGCCCTGATAGGCGTCCGGCGCCCACATATGGAAGGGCGCCGCCGAGACCTTGAAGCCCACGCCCGCCACGATCAGCATCACGCCCACCACCGTGGCCGCGTCGGTCCCGCCCTCGCGCGCCGCCAGGGCGGCGGAGACGCCGTCGTAGCTGGTCGTGCCGGTCACGCCGTAGATGAGGCTGACGCCATAGAGCAGCATGGCGCTGGAGAAGGCGCCGAGGAGGATGTACTTGAGGCTTGCCTCGTTGCTCAGGCGGTCCCGCTTCAGGTAGCCCACGAGGATGTAGAGCGAGAAGCTCAGCAACTCGAGCGAGACATAGGCCGTCAACAGCTCGCGCGAGGCGGCCATCAGCGTCATGCCCGTGCCCGCCACCAGCAGGAGGCTGTAGTACTCCCGGCGGCGCTCGTGCGGTTGCGCAGGTAGTGCGCCGAGAGGAGCGCGATCGCCATCACGATCGCGGCCGCGAGAATGCGGAAGTAGGTCGTGAAGTCGTCCGTGCGGAGCAGGCCCTCGAAGTCGCCGGCGCTGTGGCCGATGTAGGGGATGGCCGCGATCAGCCAGCCAAGGGCGCCCGCCGCCGTCGCCCAGGCGAGGTAGTCCTTGCGAACCTTGGGCCAGATGAGCTCCGCCGCGAGGATGGCGAAGGCTGCGCCCACGGCGATGTACTCGGGGATGAAGAGGGTGAAGTCGCGCATCAGCTCGTCACCCCTGGCAGGTTCACGATCGTGTTCGCGAGGCGGTCCGTGAAGGGCGACCACCAGAGCCCCATCGCCAGCATCGAGAGGATGAGCAGCGCCGCCGGGATCATCTCCATGGGCGAGAGATCCTTCAAATCACGCCAGCGCGGATTGAGCGGTCCGAAGAAGACCACGCCGAACATGCGCAGCATGTAGGCGGCCGCGATCGCCGCCGCGAGAATGGCCAGCCCGCCGAACACGGGATAGGTGCGGAAGGCGCCCACGAAGATGTGGAACTCCGCCGTGAAGCCCGAAAGCCCGGGCAGGCCCACGTTCGCAAGGCCCGCGATCACGTAGGCGATCACCCATAACGGCATCACCTTGGCCACGCCCCCGAAGTCGCTCAGGTCGCGCGTGTGCGCCTGGTCATAGAGCGCCCCGATGAGGAGGAAGACGAGGGCCGTCATCACGCCGTGGCTGAACATCTGCAGCGAGGCGCCGGTCAGGCCGACCTCGTGCATGGTGCCCAGACCGATGAGCACGTAGCCCATGTGGCTTACCGAGCTGTAGCCGCTGATCAGCTTGAAGTCCCGCTGCGTGAGCGCCGCGATGGCGCCGTAGAGGGCGCCGATGGTTCCCAGGACGAGGAGCGCCGGCATCCAGAATTCGGCGCCCTCGGGCAGGATCTGGATGCCCAGCCGGATGATCCCGAAGGCGCCCAGCTTCATCAGCACGCCCGCGTGCACCATGGAGACCGAGGTAGGGGCGGACATGTGGCCGTCGGGAGACCATGTATGCAGCGGCCAGAGGCCCGCCAGCACGCCGCAGCCCACCGCGAAGAAGGGGAAGATGATCTTCTGGAACTCGGGGCTGAGGGCGCCGCTGCGGCCCGCCTCCCAGAGCGTGGGCAGGTCGAAGGTGCCCAGCCCCGCCTCGTGTACGACCGCGAAGATGCCGATCCAGATGCCCACCGAGCCGCCCACCAGCATGAGCGTGAGCTTCATCGCGCCGTACTCCTTGCGCGTTGAGCCCCAGATGCCGATGAGCAGGTAGAGCGGCACGACCGCCAACTCATAGAAGAAGAAGAAGAAGAAGAGATCGAGCGAGAAGAAGGTCCCGTACACGCCCGCGATCAGCACCCAGAAGAGGATGAAGAAGTCCTTGGCGCGGTACTCCAGCTTCCAGGCGATGAGCGTTCCCGCGAAGGCGACCACGCCCGTGAGGAGCGTCAGCAGCGCGGAGACGCCGTCCACCCCCAGGCGCAGGGAGACGCCGTTCTCGCCGAGGAAGCCGACATTCTCGATCCAGGGCCACTGGAGCTGCATCTGCAGCACCTCGCCGCTCGCCTGGTAGGCGACGAAGACATAGATGGAAAGCCCCAGCAGGATGGCGCCGATGACGGCCGAGAGGTAGCGCGCGACCATCTTCCTGGCGCCCGGCGTGAAGAGCAGCGCGCCCGCCGCCAGCAGCGGCAGCGCAAGCGTGGTCAGCAGCACATAGCCCTGCGCTTCGTCCATGCCCTAGCTCCTGACCGCCAGGCTGATGAGCGTGAGCGCGAGCACACCCACCGCGATCGCCATCGCGTAGTTGGGCACGCGTCCCGTCTGCAGGTGCTTGAGCACAAAGCCGGTGTAGTTCGTCATCGTGGCTGAGCCGTCGACGCCGGTGTCGTTCACGGCGAAGCGGTCGAACCAGCTCACCAGATAGCTGAAGCCGAGCACGACGCGGTCGATGAGGAACTGGTACAGGTCATCGAAGAAGAACTTGCGCTGGACCATTTCATAGACCTTCGGCTGCCACTCCGCGAGGACGGTCGCGCGATCGACGCGACCGTTCCAGTAGAACCAGGCCCCGCCGAAGGCGCCGATGACGAAGAGCGCGGTGGAGAGGCCGACGAGGCCCCAGTCCACGTGGAACTTCGCGGGGTAGTGCAGGAAGACGAACTCGCTGAAGCCGCCGGGGAAGCCGAGCGCACTGCCGAAATCGTGGAAGATGAAGAAGCCGGCCACGATCGAGAGGAGCGCCAGGAACACGAGCGGCAGCGTCATCACGAGGCCGGTCTCGCGTGTGTGGCTCGCGATCGCTTCGTCCTGCGGCTTGCCCAGGAAGGTGCGGATGAAGAGCCGCGTTGTATAGAACGCGGTCATGATGGCGGCGATCGCTAACAGGAAGAGGGCCCACGCCCCCACGCCCTCGACGGCGTGCAGGATTTCGTCCTTGCTCCAGAAGCCCGCCAGCGGGAAGAGCCCCGCCAGCGCCAGTGAGCCGATGAGGAAGGTGGCGGCGGTGACGGGCATCTTCCGCCATAACCCGCCCAGCTGGCCCATTTCCTGGTGGTGGTGCGTGCCGATGATGACCGACCCCGCTCCCAGGAAGAGAAGCGCCTTGAAGAAGGCGTGCGTGAACAGGTGGAACATACCCGCGCTCGCGTAGCCCGCTCCCAGCGCCACGAACATGAACCCCAGCTGGCTCACCGTGGAGTAGGCGAGCACCTTCTTGATGTCCGTCTGGGCAAAGGCCACCACCCCGCTGAAGAGCGCCGTCAGCAGCCCCACGATGAGCACCACCGTGAGCGCGTCGCCGGCCAGTTCGAAGACGGGCAGCATGCGCGCCACCAGGTAAACGCCAGCCACCACCATCGTGGCGGCGTGGATGAGGGCGCTGACGGGCGTGGGGCCCTCCATCGCGTCCGGCAGCCAGACGTGGAAGGGGAGCTGCGCGCTCTTCCCCATCGCTCCCAGGAGGATGAACATCATCGTCACGAAGAGGCGGGTATCGCCGATGAGGCCTTCCTCCACGGCGCGCTGGATTTCGAGGATGTTGAAGGAGCCCGTCGCTTCCCAGAAGAGGATGACGCCGATGAGCAGCCCGACATCGCCCACGCGCGTGGTGATGAACGCCTTCTTCGCCGCTTCCACGGCGGAGCGGCGCTCCCAGTAGTGCCCGATGAGCAGGAACGAGCTCAGGCCGACCAGCTCCCAGGCCACATAGAGGAGGAGCAGGTTATCGGCCAGCACCAGCATCAGCATCGAGGCGACGAAGAGCTGGAGGACGGCGAAGTACCACCAGTAGCGCGGTTCGCCCTTCATGTAGCCGACGGAGAAGATATTCACCATCAGCGCCACCGTAGTGATCACGCCCAGCATCACGATCGTGATCTGGTCGACGGCGATGCCCATGTTCAGCTCGAAGTCGCCGACAGCCGTCCACTCAATGCTGTTGAGCACTGGCCAGGCGGCGTCTCCCAGATTGAGGAAGTTCGCGAGCACGGCGAAGAACAGCGCGAAGACGGCGGTCGCGCAGAGCACCGCCAGCCAGTCGCCCTGGCGCGGGAGCTTGCGGCCGGTGGCCGCCATCACGATGAAGGCGATGCCGGGGACGGCCGCGAGAATCCAGGCGTGTTCAGCCATGCGCCGCTCCCCCTACCATCGCATCGTGGCCGCCTCATCCACGTTGGCGGTGGCGCGGTTCCGGAAGAGCCGGATGACGATGGCGAGCGCGAGACCGACCTCGGCGGCGGCCACGGCGATGACGAAGACGGCGAAGACAATGCCCGTCGCCTTGTTCGGGTCGAGGTAGGCGGCGAAGGCCACGAAGTTCAGGCTGACGGCGTTCAGCATCAGCTCCACGCTCATGAGCACGAGCACGGCGTTGCGCCGCGCGAGGACGCCGTACACGCCAAGCGAGAACAGAATCCCGCTGAGGACCAGATAGTTCTCCATGGGAACCACTAGTCGCCGTCCTCCTGTCGGGCGATGGCGATCGCCCCGATGAACGCGACCAGCAGCAGCGCCGCCATGATCATGAAGGGCGCTCCATAGTGCTGGAAGAGTTGCTCGCCGATGTTTTCGATCGTGACCGCTACGGGCGACCCGCCGAGATCGCCCGGCCAGGCGGTCGAGACCGCGACGCCGATGAGCGTCGCCATCAGCCCCAGCGCGACCAGTGCGCCAAAGGGCGCCTGCACGCCCGTGGTCGCTTCGGGCTCCCCGCTATCGCCCAGCCGCGTGAGCATGAGCGCCAGCAGAATGAGCACCGTCACCGCCCCGCCGTAGATGAGGAACTGCACGAGCGCGATGAACTCGATCGTGAGGAAGAGGTACATCGCCCCCACGCCCGCGAGGCTGAGGATGAGGAAGATGGCGGAGTGGATGACGGAGCGCGAGAGCACCACCCCGGCCGAGACCGCCACGATGGCGACGGCGAAGATCCACCAGAGGATTTCGGTGGTCACGCGCTGCCGCCCTCTCCGTCGCCGTCTGCGGACGGCAGCGTACCGCCGAGCTCGGTAATGGTCGCCACGATGTCTTCGGGGATAGCCTCGCCCCGCTCCACGTGCTCGCGGGCGGCGCGTTCGGCCTTCATGCGGCGGGCGCGCAGCTTGCGCGGGGAGTTGGGGTCGCCCTGCGTCCCGCCTGCCGCCGGGGCCGCGGCGGGGGCCGCCGCCGGCGCGGCGCCCGCGGGGGAGGGATCGTTTCCGGTGATCTCCCTGTAGAGATCGCTCTCTGTATCGTTCAGCGCCTGCAGCGTCTCGGGCGGGACGTCCTCGCCCTTCTCGATGTGGCCGCGGGCGGCGCGTTCGGCCTTCATGCGGCGGGCGCGGACCTTGCGCGGGGAGTTGGGATCGCCCACATCGCCCGCGGGCGCGGCGGGGGCCGTGGCAGGCGCGGCGCCTGCAGGGGCGGGAGGAGGCGCGCCGATGGGCGGCACGGGCTCGCCCGTGATCTCCGTATACAGATCGCTGCCGTAGCGGCGCAGGGCGGCGATGGCTTCGGCGCTCACCTCTCCCGCTTCCTGTTCGGCGCGCGCCTCGCGCTCGGCTTTCATGCGGCGGGCGCGCAGCTTGCGCGGGGAGAGCGTGGCGACCTCGTCATCCTCGGCGGTCGCGCCCGCGGCGGCGGCCGCCGCCTGCTGCGGCGCCTCGGGCTCCCGCTCCTGGATGGCGGCGCCGAGCCCCTGCGCGATGCGTTCGGCCTGCGCCTCGCGCGCTTGCGGGCGCGCCCCGGCGAAGCCGGCGGCGGGCGCCTCCCCGCCTTCCGCGAGGGCGGCGTTCGCCTCGATGTTGTCCAGCGGGCGGAAGGGATTCTCCAGCTTGCCGCTCTTGCTTGCGGCCAGCAGATCCTCGATGTCCTTGTGCAGATCGCGGCGGTCGAAGGCGGCCTGCTCATGCCCCTCCCAGGTGTTGTCCATCGCGATCGCCTCGAAGGGACAGACCTCGATGCAGATGTTGCAGCGCATGCAGCGCGCGTAGTCGATCCAGAACTTCTCCACGATCTTGCGGCGGTCGCTCGTGCCCTCGGGGTGCTTCGGGTTGTCGTGCATCACCGCCGTCATGCAGTCCACGGGGCAGTTGCGCACGCAGATGTTGCAGCCCGTACAGAAGGGCTCATCGTGATCGAAGTCCCAGGTGAGCACGGGGAAGCTGCGCTGCCGTTCGGAGAGCGCGTGCTTCTCATCCGGATACTGGATGGTGACCGGACGGCGGGCGAAGGTGGAGAGCGTGGTGGCAAGGCCTTTCAGGATTCCGATCATGCGTGCGGGACCTCAGCGTGCTTGTAGGCGCCCACGAGATTCTTCGTGGAGGGTTTGCGGGCGGCGCGCAGATAGATGACGCCCAGGAAGGCGACCGTCCCCACCCAGTTGACGGCCGCCAGCAGCTCTTCGGGCCAGTCATAGAAGAGGAAGAGGCCGTTCACCAGCAGGAGGGCGAAGCTCACCTCGATGAGCGCCTTCCAGCAGAAGCTCATCAGCTGGTCCATGCGCAGCCGCGGCAGCGTGGCGCGCACCCAGAAGATGAGCGTGATCATGATGAGGCTCTTGATGAATGTGAGGACGAGTTGCCAGCCCCAGCCCCAGTCATCCCCGAAGGGGAACTGCCAGCCGCCGAGGAAGATGGCGGACCCGAAGATGCTGAACGCCCACAGGGAGGCGTATTCGGCCAGCTGGAACATGCTCCAGCGGATGCCTGAGTACTCGACGAAGTAGCCGCCCACGATCTCCGATTCCGCCACAGGGATATCGAAGGGCGCGCGGTGCAACTCCGAGAGCATGGCCGTGAAGAAGATGACGAAGGCGAGGGGCTGGATGAGGATGAAGGGGCGCGCGTCCTGCATTCCCACGATCTTGTTCAGGTCGAGCGTGCCCGCCAGCATCGCCACCGCCAGCAGCGCCACCACCAGCGGAATCTCGTAGCTGATCATCTGCGCGGCGGCGCGCACGCCCCCGAGCAGCGCGTACTTGTTGCCCGACCCCAGGCCGGCCATGAGCACGCCCACGATGTTGAGCCCCAGCACCGCGAACACGAAGAACATGCCCAGCGCCAGATTGCGCACGCCCCAGTCCTGCGCGAAGGGCAGCGCCACCAGCACGAGGAAGGCGGGGATGAAGGTCAGGTAGGGCGCGAACTCGAACACCCAGCGATCGGCGTTGCGGGGGCGCACATCCTCCTTGATCAGGAGCTTGACCGCGTCCGCGAAGCCCTGCAGCAGCCCCCCCGGACCCGTGCGCGTCGGTCCCAGGCGCATCTGAAAGCGCGCCACCACCTTGCGCTCGCCGTAGGTCAGGTAGACGACGACGAGGGTCATCACGAGCACGACGATGAGGATGCGGATGATCGCATCGAGCCAGCTCAGTCCGAAGAAAACCTCCCCGAATTCCATCGCTACTTGTCCACCTCGCCGAGCACGATATCGAGCGACCCGAGGATGATGATGGCGTCCGCCACATAGCTTCCCACGACCAACTCCCTGAGGGCGGAGAGGTTGCAGAAGGAGGGGGAGCGCAGCTTCGCGCGGTAGGGCTGCGCGCCGCCCTTCGCCATCAGGTAGACGCCGTATTCGCCCTTCGTCCCTTCCGTGGGGAAGTAGAGTTCGCCGTCGTCGATGCGCAGGGTCTTGGGCAGCTTCGGCGCGAGCACGCGTCCCGCGGGCATCGCTTCGAGGCACTGCTCGATGATGCGCACGCTCTGGTAGCACTCCGCGAGGCGCACATGGAAGCGGTCGAAGACATCGCCCTGGCGCCCCACGGGAATCTCGAAATCGAGCTTCGGGTAGACGCTGTAGGGCTCCGCGCGGCGGATGTCCCAGGGAACGCCCGTGGCGCGCAGCATGGGGCCCGTGAAGCCCCACGCGATGGCCTGTTCGGGCGTCACCGGCGTGAGCCCGCGGCAGCGCTCCACGAAGACCTCGTTGCCCGTCAGCAGCCCGTCCATGTCTTCCAGTCCCTGCCGGATCGAGCCAAGCACCCAGCGGCAGCGCGACTCGAAGTTGTCGGGCAGGTCCATCGTCACCCCGCCGATGCGGAAGTAGGTAGGGAACATGCGGTCCCCCGCCACCTCCTCGAACAGGTCATAGATGCGCTCCCGTTCGCGCCAGGCGTATACGAAGCTGGTGCCGAAGGAGCCCACGTCCGCGCCGAACGCGCCCAGGAACATGAAGTGTGAGTTGATGCGCGAGAGCTCCATCATGATCACGCGGATGTACTCCGCGCGTTCGGGAACCTCGATGTCGGCGAGCCGTTCGACGGCCATCACGTAGGCGCCTTCGCAGCACATCCCCGCGAGGTAGTCGGTGCGGTCCCACCAGCCCATCGCCTGACGGTAGTCAGCGTTCTCCGAGAGCTTCTCCAGGCCGCGGTGCAGGTAGCCGATATAGGGCTCGCAGTCGACCACGAGTTCGCCGTCGACCGTCAGCACCATGCGGAAGACGCCGTGCGTGGCGGGGTGCTGCGGCCCCACGTTCACGACCATGTCGACAGTGTCGAGTTCACCCTCGGCGGCGACGCGTTCTTCCGGCCAGACCGACATTCTAGATTTCCACCCCGGGCGGTCCGTCCTCGATGCCCTGCAGGATCTCCGCCTTCTGGAGCGGGTGCGCCTTGCGCAGTGGATGGATGCGGAGGTCTTCCTCCAGCAGCAGGTTGCGCAGGTCAGGATGGCCCGTGAACGCCAGCCCGACCATCTCCGCCGCCTCCCGCTCATGCCAGTTCGCCGCCGGATAGAGGTCCGTCAGCGAGGGCACCTCACAGCTCGGGACCGGCGCCGGCGCCGTCAACTGCACGGTGTGGCCGTGGGGGAAGGAGTACAGGTGGTACTTCACTTCGAGGCCCGCCTCCTCCATGTCCATGCCGACGATATTGCGGAGCAGGTCAAAGGCGAGTTCGGGGTCATCGCGCAGCCCGGTTACGAGCGCGCGCAGATGCTCCGGCGCGACGCGCAGGTCCGTGTACGTCTTCGTCGCGGAGGCCTCGAAGGGGATATCCGGCAGGCGCTTGCGTACGAGCGCCGCGATCGGCGGCTCGCTCGTCGGCGCTTCGGCGCTCACCCGACCATCCTCTTCTCTTCCATGATCTTTTCCTGCAGCCGCAGGAAGCCGTCGAGCAGCGATTCAGGACGGGGCGGGCAGCCGGGCACATATACGTCCACGGGGATGATCTTGTCGACGCCCTGGAGCACGCGGTCGTACTCCGTGTAGGGCCCGCCGTTGGTGGCGCAGGCGCCCATGGAGATGACGTACTTGGGGTTTGGCATCTGTTCGTAGAGCAGCTTGATCGCGGGCGCCATCTTCTTTGTGACCGTGCCCGAGACGATCATCACATCGCTCTGGCGGGGGCTGGGCCAGGGAACGATGCCGAAGCGGTCCAGATCGTGGTTCGCCATGAACGTCCCGATCATCTCGATCGCGCAGCAGGCGAGCCCGAAGGTCATCGGCCAGAGCGAGCTCTTGCGGCTCATCGCCAGCACGGTATCGACGCCCGTCTGCAGGATGCCGGGCATGACGATGCGGTAGGCGGCGCGCTGTTCGGGCAGGTCCACGGGCGTCAGGCGCTCCGCTTCGCTCCCGAAGTCGGGGACGTAGGGCGGCATCGCCGGTCCCTCGGCGGCGGACGGTTCTTCGCTCATCGCCACTCCAGCACGCCGCGCCGCCAGGCGTATACCAGCCCCGCGCTGAGCACGACGATGAAGATGAACATGTACCAGAAGGCGTAGGCGGGCAGGTCGAAGAACACCACCGCCCAGGGGAAGATGAAGATCGTCTCGACGTCGAAGATGAGGAACATGATCGCGAAGATGTAGTAGCGGACGTGGACCTGTGACCAGTTACGGCCAACTGGGAGCATGCCGCATTCGTAGGAGACGTCCTTGCCCCGCTCGCGCGCGAACGGTCCCAGCAGGCGCGCCCCGACGAGGGCGGTGAAGACGAGGATGAAGCCGGCGATCGCGGCGATCAGGACGGCTGACCATTCGTCGTAAAAGCTCATGGTCTCGCTTTGCCCTGGCGCCGAGGCCGTCCCGGAGCGGCGCGCCCGCGCCCACCGAGGCCGCCCTCGAGGCCTTTGTGATTTGCGCCACAAAGATAAGCGCGAGGGATCGGGGCGGCAAGCGCGGGGGTGTTGGGGAGGGGTGGGCGCGTCCGGATGTGGTACATTCGTTCGGATGGCAAGCAAGATAGTCTGGCCACTCGATCCGCACACCGCCGCCAAACACTCGATCCTGCGGCGCTACCTGCAAGCGTACTACCCGAAGTTGGGACGCAGGGGGCGCGTCCTCTTCGTCGATGGCTTCGCGGGGCCAGGAGTGTATGAGGGAGGAGAGCCCGGCTCCCCTATCATTGCCCTGGACTCCCTCACCAAGCATCGCTACTTTCCGAAGATGTCTAACTGTGAGTTTGTCTTTCTCTTCATTGAAGAAGATGTTGACCGTGCCCAGCATTTGGAAAGCCTCATCAGCGCGCGCAGTGATCCGCCGAATGTCAAGGCGGATGTTCGCTGTGGGACTTTTGAGGATCACATGAAACAGGCGCTGGACAGTCTTGGGGAGACTGAGCTTGCCCCAGCCTTCATCATGGTCGATCCCTTCGGGGTGAAGGGGTTACCACTGGATTTGCTCCAGCGTTTAGCAAACTATCCAAAGACTGAACTGCTGGTTTCTTTCATGTATGAGCCGATCAACCGATTCCTCTCCCGGCCGGAATTTGAGCACAATCTTGACGATCTTTTTGGTACAAGAATCTGGAGAAATTCTCTAGGTTTTGATAGGGATACAAGAAAAGAGTTCCTAAGTAACCTCTATGCTTTTCAGCTAAAAGGAATCGGTATGGAGTATACTCGATTTTTCGAGATGCGAGATTCTGGAAATCGGACAGAGTACTTTCTTGCCTTCGCTGCCAATCATGTCGCTGGACTTAGCGCAATGAAGGACGCGATGTGGAAAGTCGATGAATCCCAAGGTCTCAGATTTTCAGATTTTACTGTACAGCCAGAAGAGCAGGCCACATTGTTCAAGTCTGAGCCTGACTACATTCAACTCTATTCTCACATCGAGAAGCGCTTCGCTGGCCAGCGCAACGTTCCAGTTAAAAAGATTAAATATTTCGTGCTGACGGCGACAGCATTCCGTGAGGTACACAGTACAGAGGTATTGAGGAGGGCCGAGAAAGATAAGACGATTACCGTAATGAGGCCCCCTGGCAAGAGGAAGAACTACTGGAACGCCGGCACGTCCGTTACGTTCCAGTCTGCTGGCTAACCGGCGGCATCTCCCCCCACGTCCTCCCCTCCAGCGTCCGACCCGCCCGCTTCTTCCCGACCCGCTGGCCCTCCTCGTTGTACGCGCCCCACTGCTTGAAGAAGAAGGGGACGCCCTCACGCGTACAGGCGTCGCGCAGGGCGCAGGCCCACTGCGGTTTCATCGGGCGCGCGCGCGGCCCCGACTCCCCGCCGGCGATGACCCAATCGATGTCCCTCAGCTCGATGCCGTCGAGCGGCCCCAGCAGCGGCTCGCAGGAGGCGAAGCGCACGGCGGCGGGAATGCGGCGGAGCGCGTCGAGGCGGGAGAGGAAGCGGCGGTTCTCGACGGAGACGCCCAGCCAGACGTTCGCCGGCCACGGGAGCTCCGCCGCCAGTTCCAACGCGCGCCCGGGACGCTTCGTCAGCACCTGGAAGGTGTGCCAGCGCGCCCGCTTCATCGTCCCGAACACCTGCTGGACGAACTCCGCGGGGACGTCTTCGTGGAAGAGGTCGCTCATGCTGTTCACGAAGATCATGCGGGGCTTGCGCCAGCCCAGCGGCAGCTCCAGCCGTTCGGGACGCAGCGTCAGGTCGAAGCCCATCTCGTAGGGGTGGTCGGGGACGCCGCGGAAGCGCTCGGCGAACGTCTCGGCGTAGCAGTGCGCGCAGCCTGGGCTGACTTTCGTGCAACCCGTCACGGGGTTCCACGTCGCCTCTGTCCACTCAATCGAAGAGGAGGCGCTCATTCTTCACGGTCCCCTCTCCTTTATGATCGCAGCCATTCTACCGCATCTTCAGTTTAGAACATGAGTTCGTCATGGGGAAATGCTTGCCTGAGCCTTCCGCCCGTTCGCGGTACCCTGCCCCCATGAGCGACGCCGCGCCCTATCTCGACGCTATCCGCGAGATGGCTCCGCTTGTCGCGGCTGAGGCCGAGCGCGCGGAGCGCGAGGCGCGCATGACCGAGGCCGTCGCGGAACGCATCGTCGGGGCGGGACTGTATCGCCTCTGGCTGCCGCGCTCCCTCGGCGACCCCGAACTGCCCCTCCCTCCCGCGCTTGAGGTGTTCGAGGCCGCCGCTCGCGTGGATGGCTCCTTCGGCTGGGCGGTGACCATCGGGACGGGCGGCGGACTCTTCGCGGGCGCCCTCGAGCCGGCGACGGCGGCCGAGATCTTCGGCCCGCGCGAGGCGCTCATCGCCGGCTCCGGAAAGCCCGACGGGGTCGCCAGGCCCGTCGATAGCGGCTACCTCGCGGGCGGGCATTGGAACTTCGCCAGCGGCGCCCATCACGCGACCTTCTTCACCGCCAACTGCATCCTCGAAGGGGAACGGCCCGCCGATGGCGGCGACGGCCCCGTCATCCGCGCCATGGCCTTCCCCGCGAGCGAGGTCGAGATCGTCGAGAACTGGAACCCCTCGGGGATGCGCGGGACGGGCAGCCATGACTTCCGCGTGGGGAGCAGCCTCGTGCCCCTGCGCCGCACCTTCGACGTCTTCGGCGACCAGCCCTTCGAGAACGGCCCCCTCTACCGCTACCCCTTTAATCACCACGCGGAGGTTTCGTTTGCGGCCGTCGCGCTCGGCGTCGGGCGGCATGCGCTCGACGAATTCCTGGCGCTCGCCGCTTCGCGCCGCTCGCTCTACACCGATGAACCGCTGGGGGACCGGCAGGGCGCGCGTGTCCGTCTGGGCGAGGCGGAGGCGCTGGTGAGCGCGGCCCGCGCCTGGTTCTTCGAAGTCGCGCAGTCGAGCTGGGACGGGGTCGTAGGAGGCGCGCCCCTGGAAGGCGAGGCGGCGGCGCGCGTCTCCCTCGCCTCCATCCACGCCGCCGCCAGCGCGGCGCGCGCCGCTACGCTCCTCTTCGAGGCCGCCGGTTCCGCCTCGCTCGCCGCCGCCTCGCCGCTCGCCCGCGCCTGGCGCGATGTCCACGCTCTCACGAAACACGTGGCGGTCTCGCCGCTGGGCTACGAAGCGGCCGCCGCGGGACTGCTCGAAGGCGGGGAGTAATCGGGGGTCTCGCTCCCGCTCGTCTCCGCGCCATGCCGTCGCGCCTCACGCAGGATGAACGTGCCGCAGATGAAGACGAGCGCGGCGGTTGTGGGCCAACCGAAGAGACGTCCGTAGATGAGGTACTCGCCGATGGAGAGGTTGAGCAGCATCCAGGTGAGCACGATCGCCTTGATCGCTTCATAGGCGGCCCAGACGAGCGTCACTTTCACGAAGATGGGCGCGTTCACGGGCAGGTTCCCCACCATGCGCGGCGATATCTCGCGGCCGATGGCGCCGATGAGGGGCCATCCCCGCCACAGCGTCCAGGCGTAGAACGGCAGGATGAGGGCATCGCCCACGGGGCCGGCGGCGAGGTAGGCCTTCTCGCTCGTGAACACGATCCCCATCAGGGCCGAGCCCGCCGTGACGAGGTAGCCGTAGATGGCGATGAGCCGCAGGAGCGGCGTCTCCCGCGTGAACAGGAACACGACCGTGACCGCCGCGAAGCCGCCCCCGATGGCGACCTCTGCCGGCGCCGCCTTCGTCAATCCATAAAAGACCAGCACGGGGAGCATGCTCAGGAAGACGCGGGGGTTGGGCTGCCACTCGATGGGGAGGCGTCGCGCCAGCGGCACGTTCGCATACCAGCCCCGGGGCTGGTTCACGCTGGCGGGCTCGCGAACGCGCGGCGCGCTCATGGCTCTGACATCCTCGCATGTTCGCGCGTGATTTCCCTTAACCCGACACGGTGTTCCTCCGCCAGCCGCGCGTACCGTGCGGGGTTGTTCTCGACCCACTCCTGCGAGGGCGTCCCCGTGATGGCGCGCTTGACCTGCGCGGGCGCGCCCGCGGCCAGCATGCCCGCGGGGATGACCGTCTCCGCCAGCACGACCGAGCCCGCCGCCACCAGCGCCCCCTCTCCGACCACCGCTCCGTCGAGCGCCTGGGCGCCGTTCGCGATGAGCGCGCGCGGTCCGATGGTCGCCCCGTGGACGACGGCGTTATGCGCGATCGAGGCCTGCTCGCCGATGATGGCGGGCAGGTCCGCGCGCCCGTGGACGACCGCTCCGTCCTGAATGTTCGCGCCCGCTCCAATGACCGCGTACGAGGTGTCTCCCCGTACCACCGCCCCGTACCAGACGGACGCGCCCGCCTCGATGCGCACGTCCCCCACCACCGTCGCCGTGGGCGCGATGAAGGCGCTTTCGTGGATCACGGGGACCTTTGCGCCCACGGCGTAGACCGGCATCCGTTCCCTCCCCGTCGTGAGCGCGTATCCTAGACGCCCGCGCGCCCGTCCGGCGCGACGCCCAGGAGGCAACCAATGGAAGTTGCGTCGTTCGACGACATCGCCGAGCAGTTCAATGAGCGGGTCAACCGCCTCGTCTGGTGCACCGTCACCACCATCGATCGCAAGGGACGGCCCCGCTCCCGCATCCTCCACCCCGTGTGGGAGGGCTCGACCGGCTGGATCGCGACGGGGCGCACCTCCCTGAAGGCGAAGCACCTCGCGGAGAATCCCTACCTCTCCGTCACCTACTTCGACCTGCCCGCCGGCAACCCCCTCGGCCAGCAACAGATCTATGCGGAATGCAAGGCGGAATGGCGGGACGATCCCGCGGAGAAGCAGCGTATCTGGGACTTCATCAAGAATGCGCCCCCGCCCGTCGGCTATGACCCGGCGATGTTCTTCCAGACGGTCGACAACCCCGAGTTCGGCGTGTTGAAGCTGATTCCCTGGCGGGTCGAACTCTCCGCCCTCAGCGACATGATGACCGGCGATGAGCCGCGCGTCTGGCGGCAGGACGTCTAGCGAACGGACGCGCCCCCAATGGACCCGCTCGTCCGCCCCGGGATCGAGGAGTACGCCCGCGCGAGCACCACGCCCGAACCCGCGCTCCTGCAGCAAGTCGCCGGGGAGACGGAGGCGCTCGGGGAGCGCGCGCGCATGCTCACGGGACGGCTCGAAGGGCGGCTGCTGAAGTTCCTGGTGGGCCTTTCACGCCCGCGACGGGTTCTGGAGATCGGCTGCTTCACCGGCTACTCCGCGCTCTCCATGGCGGAGGCGCTGCCAGAGGGCGGCCGCCTCTCTACCTGCGAGATCAGCCGCGAACACGCCCGCATCGCGCAGGCCAACTTCGACCGCAGCCCCTGGGGCCATCGCATCGAACTCCGCCTCGGCCCCGCCCTCGAAACGATCGCCTCCCTCGCTGGCCCCTTCGACTTCGTCTTCATCGACGCCGACAAGGCGAACTACCCCGTCTACTACGAGGGCGTTCTCCCGAAGCTCGCGGAAGGCGGCCTGATCGCCTTCGATAACGTCCTCTGGTCCGGGCGCGTCCTCGATGAACAGGACACAAGCGAAGACACGCAGGCCATCCGCGCGCTGAACGAGCGTCTTGCGCGGGATGAGCGGGTCGAGTGCGTCATGCTCACCGTGCGCGACGGCCTCACCCTCGTGCGCCGTCGGGACAGCCGCTGACGGCAAAACCGCCTATGCTGGCAGCAGGAGAACACGGCAGCCGTCCGAATCCCCGAGGAGAGCGTTATGAGCGAGCGCGAAGCAGTCGAGCGCCATGAAGACACTAAGCGCGAAGCAGTCGAGCGTCCTGAGAACATGAACGAGAACGGCGCGAAGGATCGCGGAACCTGGACGGTCAAGGCCGGGCTGGCGCAGATGCTCAAAGGCGGCGTCATCATGGACGTCGTTTCGCCCGAGCACGCCCGCATCGCCGAGGAGGCGGGCGCCTGCGCGGTCATGGCCCTCGAGCGCGTGCCCGCCGATATCCGCAAGGATGGCGGCGTCGCGCGCATGAGCGACCCCGAGATTATCGTGCGCATCACCGAGGCCGTCAGCATTCCCGTCATGGCCAAGGCGCGCATCGGCCACTTCGTCGAGGCGGGCGTGCTCCAGGCCCTCGGCGTCGACTACATCGATGAGTCCGAGGTGCTCACGCCCGCGGACGAGGCCCACCACATCAACAAGCACGACTTCACCGTCCCCTTCGTCTGCGGTTGCCGCAATCTGGGCGAGGCCCTCCGCCGCATCGCCGAGGGCGCCGCCATGATCCGCACGAAGGGCGAAGCCGGTACCGGCGACATCGTCGAGGCCGTGCGCCATATGCGCGCCGTGCAGGACGAGATCCGCCGCCTCCGAACCCTCTCCGGGGACGAGGTCTACGCCGTCGCCAAGGAGCTTGGCGCGCCCGTGGAGCTGGTCCGGCGCGTGCGCGAGGAGGGCCGCCTGCCCGTCGTCAACTTCGCCGCCGGCGGCGTCGCCACCCCCGCCGACGCCGCCCTCATGATGCGGCTGGGCGCGGACGGCGTGTTCGTGGGGTCGGGCGTCTTCAAGTCAGAGAACCCGCCCGCCGTCGCCAGCGCCATCGTCCAGGCCACCACCCACTACCGGGACGATGAGCTGCTGGCGCAGGTCAGCCGCGGGCTGGGCGCGGCCATGCGCGGCCTCGCGGTAGCGTCCCTTCCCGAAGAGGAAGTCCTCGCCAAACGCGGCTGGTAGTGCTCAGCCTCCGGCGCGAACGGCGGCGATGGCCCGCGTGAACCGCTCCCTGATGCGGCTCCCCATGCGCTTGAAGCCCAGTTCTTCCTTGAGCTCCTCCATGAGTTGCTGGTCGGTGCGAAGGAGGGTGTCGGATGCTATCCAGCGCGCCAGCGCCTCAAGTTCGTGGTCGCGGTAGGCCGTAATAGCGTCATACAGGGGAATGTCCGGGCGAGGGCCGCGGCTCGCGGCGGCCTCCGGCCGGGGCGGGGGCGGGGTTGCGGGCTCGACGATCGGCGGGGGCCCGGCGGCGTCTGACTCCTCGACCGCCCGTTTCCACGCCGCTTCCGCGCGGTCGAGTTCGGCTTCGCGGTCGCCGAACCATGCGGTCGACCAGATGCGGTGGAAGCGCCACCCCTTGTCCTCCAGCACCTGCTGGCGAAGCCGATCACGGTCGCGGGCGGTGTGGGAGGAGTGGTAACTGGCGCCGTCCGCCTCGACAGCCAGAACCATGCGCCCGCGCTCAGCGGGATGCGCGCAGGCGAAGTCGATGCGGTAGCCGGAGACGCCGTACTGGGCCGTGACGGGGACGCCGCGACGCTCCAGCCCCTCCTTGATGGAGAGCTCGAAGGGGTTCAGCGCGATATCGGCTACATCCGGCCCCAGGTTGACCCCGCCGGAGGCGGCGTATTCGAGGTAGTTGCGCAGGAGCCGCACGCCTTCGGCCGAAGAGCGCCCCGGGTCCATGTCATGGTGGCTGAATGAGGAGACGAGGATGACCCGCGAGCGGGCGCGCGTCACGGCCACGTTGAGGCGTCGCTCGCCGCCCTCCTGATTGAGCGGACCGAAGCGGTACAGGAGTCTCCCGTCGGCGTTCTTGTGGTAGCCGACGCTGAGGATGATGACGTCCCGTTCATCGCCCTGCACCCGCTCGATGTTCTTCACGAAGAAGCGCTCTTCGTTCGTCTCGTTAAAGAACGCATCGAGCGATGCGTCGTTCAACTCGCCCAGGCGGCGCAGGAGCGCGTTCTCGATGGCGTCCGCGTGATGCTGTCCGAAGGCGATGACGCCGAGCGTGGCCGCGGGCGTTTCGCGGGCGTGTTCGAGGACGAGATCGACGACCTTCCGCACCTCGTCGGGGTGTGAGCGCGTGCCGGAGCCGCTGGTGTCCGCGCGGAAGGGGACGAGGCAGTGGGAAATCGGGCTCTCCACCAGCGTGCCCGGGAACGCGGTCAGGGTCCCGCCGTAGATATGCGCGTTGGAGAACCCGATGAGGCGGTCGTCGCGGCTGCGATAGTGCCATTGGAGCATCTTGTCGCGCAGGAAGGCGCCAACCAGGTCAAGCAAGGATTCGATGTCGCTGATGGACGCCGGATCGCCGTCATCCTCATCCGCCTCCTCGTCATCGCCGCCGCCGCCAAAGAAGGAAGTGGGCGGCAACTGGCGGCTGTCGCCGGCGATGATGGCCTGGGGCGCGCGCCCGAGGCTGCCGATCGCCTCCGCCGGCGGAATCTGGGAAGCCTCGTCGAAGATGACGACGTCGAAGAGCTCCGCCCCCGCGGGGACCATCTCCGCCGCCAGAATGGGCGACATCGTCCAGCATGGGCGGAGCGCGGAGAGGACATGGGGAGCGCGTTCGAAGAGACGGCGCGGACTGAGATGACGGCTCTTCTTGGCGGCTTCCCGCCGGACCAGCGCCTCCTCCTCCGGGTTGCTGTTCATCGCCGCGATGACCGTTTCCGCGTGGAGGCGGTGGATGCGTCGGGGAGTGGCTTCGAGGTGCTGGCGGTCGCTCTCCACGAACTCGTCCCGATAGCGTGAGTGGGCCTCACTCTCAAACGTGGAGAGCTGTTGATCGTCAAACTCCAGATCTTCCAGCACGCGCGACAGCCAGGCGTATTCCAGCGCGTGCGCCAGACGCTCAGGGGGGACGCCCTTGCCCGCTTGCGCGATGACCTCCTCGATCCCCGCCTCGCGGAAGCGCGCTTCGAGCTCCCGTACGCGCGGGAGGCTGGCGACGATCGTACGGTTGGAGGTGGAGGCCAGCCGCTCCAGCAGGGACGCCAACTCCTCATGCGACAGCTGGCCGAGGCCGGTCATGCCCATGCTTCGCTCGAACTCTGTGAGCGCGGATGCGAGCTCGCGCGCGCAGTCCTCCGCCGCCTGCGCCGTCCCGGGCGAGAGCGACAACGCGTCGGGAGCGCCCAGCGTCGCTCGCGTGGCCCGGAACTCCGCCGAGAAGAGCCGCGCCTTCAGTCGCGTCCAGCGCGTCCCGCTGGCGACGGCGAGGAACCGCGCGGCGCCCGTCCACTCATCAACCGCGTCAGGAAGCGACAGGTTCGCCTGTTCGAGCGCGGCGCCGAGCGCCTTGCGGGCGGCGGGCAGGCGTTCACGAGCGAGCTCACGGACAAGGTCGTAAACATCTCGCGCCTGCCCGGGCGTGGCGATGCGGCTGCCTGACCACTCCGGGTGTTTCGCGGCGAGGACATGACCGTCGAGGTCGATCCACTCCCTGATCGCGTCCGCCAGCCGCTCGAAGCCGCCGGGTTCGCGCGAAAGGCCCTCGCGCTCATGCTCCCTGTCCCGCGCGCAGGCGTCGCTGTCGAGCGCATTGGCGGCCTCGCGGGAGAGGCGCAGATCGGCGCGCGCCGTTTCGGGGATGGCCAGCACGCGCTCGCGCATATGGAAGACGCAGAGCCGCCACGGCTGACGCGCCTCGTGCAGCGCCTCGACATTCGCGTTCAGCGCATCACGGCGGAACTGGATGCGGGAGTGGAGGCCGGAGAAGTCCGGTTCGGGAATCGTGGAGACGCGGTCGAGCGTGGCCGCGAGCGTCCTCGCGAACTCGCGGCGGGACCTGACGCCGCCGTGCATGTCCATCACGAGATCGTCGAGCCCCACCCGCCGCAGCCGCTTCGTGACCGCCTCGATGGCTGCGCGCTTCTCCGCCACAAAGAGGACGCGCTTGCCGCGCGCGATGAGGGCCGCGATGAGATTGGCGATGGTCTGCGACTTGCCCGTGCCGGGCGGCCCCTGGATGACGAGCGACTCCCCGCCCAGCGCGCGGTTGATCGCCATGTGCTGGCTGGAGTCAGCGTCGAGGATCAGGAACTCTTCCTCAGGCGGATCGATGTCGGGCTGGTTGAACGCGACCTCGCAGATGCGGGACCTGAGCGCCTCGTGCGCGGAGCCATCGCCGGCGATGGCGGCGACGAGGTCGTTCGCCGCGAACAGCTCCCCGTTCTTCATCAGGTCGGCCACGAGCGGCATGGACGAGTAGGAGAAGTTGGCGATGACCACGCGGGGCTCGATGGCCAGTTCGGGGAGGACGCGCCAGGACTCGCGGAGGTCGCCCAGCAGGGCGCCGAAGCCCTCCAGATCGGCGGGCGGCTCTTCCGCCAGCTCCGCCTCCACGCGCTCGGGGTCGATGTCGTGCTCGTTGCGGAGGAGATGGGCCAGCACCGGGTTGAGGTGGGCGTCGCCCTCGACCTCGATGCTGAAGTCGCGGCTCGCGGCGCCGGTGGCCTTGATCGCCAGCGGCAGCAGGATCACGGGCGCGTTCGGGTCCGCGCCCTGTTCAACCCGCCAAGTCGCCAGCCCGATGGCGGCGAAGCAGGTATCGATGCCCTTCTCCTCGTGGTTCTCCCGCGCCTTCTTGTGGATGAACGTGAGTCGGCGGCGCGCGTCGTCGAGGGCCTTGTACGGATCGACCTCATCCCCGGAAGCGGGATCGTCGTCCTGCCCTGCCCCGAACAGATCCTGCTGGACAGGGAACAGATCGCTGAGATCGACAGCGCGCCCCGCCAGGAGCCGGTCAAGCGCGACCCCGTCAAGGCCGTCCGCGCTCCCCGCCGTGAGGTCGAGCGTCCCCCGCCTGAGATCGCGATACCGGCGGAGGGGGTTGCGGCCAGTCGGATCAACGAGTGTTTGCTGCCAGCGTTCGGCCGCCTCCCGCACCTTCTTCATGCGTTCAGCGTTCGGCGCGGGGCGCGATTCGGACATGCCCGGGAATCTTAGCCCACCGGCGATGAGTTCCCGCCGGAGCGCGGCTGGTAGCGCTCAGCCTCAGGCGGGCGCCGGAACCCCCGCCGCTCCCGCCCTGTCCCAATCCTTGAAGACTGGCGGCAGGATTTCGAGGAGCGCGTCCGGCTCCATTCCGTACACGTCGTAGGTCAGCTCCAGCTGCGAGAGGACGCGCAGCAAGTGGCGCAGTCCGCCCGCGCCATCAAGGGGCTTCGGCGCCGCTCCCGTGGCGTAGAGACGGAGGGCCAGCGGCACGACGCCCTCCGAGCTGAAGGCGCGGAAGTCCGAGAACAGGCGGTCAGCGAGCGTGCCGAAGGTCGTGATGTCTTCATCGAGCAGGAACGCCGCTTTCTCGCCCTGCTGTTCGTACAGCAGCCAGGCGCCCCGCAGGCAGTGGCGGTAGCGACGCTGGTAGGAGCGGCGCGCGGCGGTCGTGCTCTCATCGCTTGAGAAGGCGACGGCTTCCCTGGCGATTGTCCACTTCCGTCCCGCCAGCGGGGCGAACATCGACTCAAAGTAGTACATCCCCAGCCACGACCACACACCCGCGTGGTCCGTGATGAGATGCCTGCAGGGCGCAAGAGCGTCCGCGAGATACTCCCCCGCCTCCCGACGCGTGCGGAACTCGCGCCGCTCCACCCGCGCCTCGTCGTTGAAGGGACGGCTGTAGCGTGAGTCATAGAGCAGTTCGTCTGGCGGCGTGCGGGCCCGTTCGGGGTTCTCACGCAGATCCGCGAGGAACGCCAGCGCCTTCTCGATGCCCTCGGACGTGAGCTGTCGGAGCGGCTCCCCCGCTGGCGGGGATGCGTGCTCGGGCGGAGCGGGGGGCGTGGCCGTCTCGGGCGGGGGCGGATCAGGCGCTGCTGGCGTGGGCGGCAACGGGACGGGGGACGGCTGCTCCCCGATATCGATCGCCGCGCCATCGAGCTCCCCGATTACCTCGTCGAGCCAGCGGAGCAGCGTCTTCCGCCTCACACGGCGGCCGGGTACCCGGCGGGCGTCGACGAAGATGCGCCAGGCGGGCGAGCCCGCAGACACATACTCGCGGAGGTCCACCTTGGCGGGCTCGCGCAACTGCGCAATCGCCTCGCGGGCCTCGCGGAGCGCATCCAGCGGCGACCGTTCGGCGCTCATGCGCGTTCTTTCTCCAGCGCCGCCGCGTAGGCGCCCGACGCGTCCAGCGGCTTCTCCGCGAAGGCGCGGATTACATCCTCGATCCAGTCGAGGGCCTCTGCGCGGCGGTTGTCCCGATCATCCGTCGACGCCAGTTCATTCAGCGCTGGCGGCTCCCCATCGGAGTAATACGCCTGCGCTGTCAGGAACCAGTCCGCCCAGGGGCCGTCTTCGTCATCTGCGCTCGCTTCGTCAATCAGGACCATGCGCGTGAGAATCGCGCGAAAGACGGCGGGCATGACGAGCGAGCGGAAGACGGAATCGGACCGCACGCTCTCGCTGATTCCGTCAATCGCGCGGTTCACCTGGAGCACGGGGCTGCCGTCGCCCTTTTCATCGAAATCGACCCGCCAGACCTCCTTGCCCAGATCGTCCCGCTCCTCCAGCGGCAGGAGCGAGTCCAGCGAGTGCTTGGGCTTGATGTTGGCTGCGTGGCCAAGCAGTTTCCCCGAACCGTCGCTGGCGACGACGAAGATGCGGAACTTTGAACCCGCGGCGACGTCGGTCATGCGCCGCTCCTCTTCAGTGGGCAGCGTCATATCTCCGACTGTGCCGAAGCTCCAGCGCTGGAAGGCGTTGCTGCGCGCGGCCTCCACGCGCACACGCGCATCGGCGGGGAATCCGTACTCATCGAGAGCAAGCGTGATGTCGAAGATCGGCGCCCTCCCCGCCTCCGCCGGGCGGATCGCGATCTCGATATCCTCCCGCTTGATCCTCTTGCGACCCGTGCGGTTGATGCGCTTGATCATGCGGCGTCCTCCGCCGCTTCTTCCTCCACGGGTTCGGGTACCTCGACCTTCAGGTCGCGCTGGTCGAATCCTGTGATGGTTAGACGGAACTCATCGTCCAGCGCCGTAAAGCGGAGCGAGTTGTCCCCGGTGATCTCGACCTCGCACCCCTCGGCTACGTGATGCAGAGAGCCATCGCGCAGGGAGAAGTCAGGCGCGCCCGCCTTCACGCCTCGGGCGAACACCTTGAACGGGCTGCCGCGCGTGGTGTCGTAGGCGAAGCGCAGGGTCCACGTTCGCCCTCGCAGGGACGGCGGCGGCGTTTCTGAGGGCCGCACAACGAGCGCCCCCGCTGGCTCGCCGATTTCGAGTTCGCGAGGTCCAGACGTCTGAACCACGACAGTTTCTGTGCCGCCGCCACCGCTCTCCTTCTTCTTGCCGATCTTTGCGGGATTGCCCGGGAACAGGTCAGCGAGCGCGTCCTTTTGGAGCTCGTTCGGTCGTTCGACCAGCGCCCCGAGCAGTCGCGCGGCGGCGTTGCGAACTTCGGAGATGCGCCGCGATTGCCTTGGCCAGTTCTCTTGCACCTTCGCCTCGCGCGGCGACCACTCCACATGCGCTGGCCCTTCGGCGTCACGCAACAGATGCCCCAGCGTTGAGTCGCCCTCGACGAGCACCAGCGCCCGCGCCTTGCGCCGCTGAATAAAGTCCATGTGCGGGAGGCGGAGATGCCCTCGCACGAAGTAATCGTGCCCGCGCGTCAACTCCTCGTCCCGTTCGAGATAGATGGAGAAGGACGCATCCGGTCCCGTACCCGGCTTCTCTCCCTTCCGCTTGACGCCCTGCGGGAAAGTCAGCCGGAAGGCCAGCCGCTCGTCCTGCGCGTAACGCTCCCGCAGTTCCTCGATGCCGTCCGCGAGCGCGTTGGCGTTTGCTGTGGGCACGGGAATCTCGTGGTGCTCCCGCTCCGGAGCGGAAGCCCACTCCGCCAGATCGATGACCTTACGGAACCATTGCGGGGACTCATCGTCCCTGGGCGATGGCTCATCATCCCTGCCCGACTTCGCTTCCCCGAGACGCCTGACCTCCGTACGGATGCTCGTTCCGTCGATGGCGCGGTCGCCGTCCTCGGGGTGAACGATCTCGACCACCAGGGCGCCGCGCACGATCGGGAGGAACCACTGGACGACGACCGCGCGCGCGATCGCGTCGGGCGTCAGTTCCCTCTTCGGGTAGGGCACGATCACGGAGAGGCCGGGATCGTCCATCCGCTCCAGCCTGAAGTCCTCGAGCGCTGTCAGGATGAAATCGTCGGGGTCGTCGGCGGAGTCGACCGGCATCGGGAACCACTCAGTGTCCTCCTCTTTGGAGTGGTCGGCGAAGAAGCCGTAGTAGCGGTACTTGGGGCCTTCCAGTTCGTGTGTCTTGAGCAACGCCATGCCCATCAGCAGCCAGTCCCTCTCGCCGTGTCGCTGCGTCATCCCGAGGTAGGCGTTGATGATGGAAGCGTCGGGGAAGACCCACTTCCCCAACCCCCATGAGCCCGCGTCGTCAGCCCCCTTGGGCGAGATGCCGATGCTGCGGAAGAAGCCCCAGAAGTGGTTGCCCGCTTCCCGCCTGGAGTTCTCCCTGATGTCGCCGGTGAGGCCGGTCGTGCCGAAGTCCTCGATAGCGAGGTAGCTCATGGGCGCGCCGAAGTGCGCCAGCGCGTCGTAGGCCGCCTCCACTTCTCCCTCTTCGTCAATCGGGTCGCCTGGGTCACTCGCGGGCGTCCTGCCGCTTCCCTCGACGACCGCCTCGACGTGTTCCTCGAGGCCGTCGAGGTAGCGGGCCGCTTTCTCCGGCGGGAGCGCGCCGCTCTCGCCGCTGAAGGTGAAGCGCACGCGTACCGTCTCGCCATCGCGGCGCGCGTCCATCGAGTTCTGGATCGCCTCGCGCACGAGACGGCCCGGCAAGTCCGACTCACGGCTGAAGAACTCGCCCTGGACCGGATCCTGGTTGATCTCGGAGGGCGTCATCTGCGCGAAGCGCCAGCGGGGCTGTTCTGGGGGAAGTTCGCTCATCGGGTCTATCCGGATGGCGCGGGATTCTCCCGGTCGCCCCCGGAGACGTCAACCTCGCTGGCTAGGCGGTGCGGCCCCGCAGCCGTTCCTTCTTCCCGGGCGTGGCCAGGATGAAGGCGATGATCTCCCGCCAGTGATGGCTCACGTAGTACTGCCCCGCCAGCGCCGCCGCCGTGCCCACGCCCACAACTGCCCACTCACCCGCATTGATCGGGGTGAAGTCGAAGAAGTCGCGCAGCCACGGCGTGTACACCGTCAGCACCAGCAGGAACCCCAGCAGCCCGCCGAGGAACAGAGTCATGACGGGACGCGTGAGGCTGCGGAAGGAGGCGCCCTCGAAGCCGAGCACCTCGATCATGAAGCCGATGCTTGTGAAGCCGATGACCAGCGAGACCAGCGTGCGCGATTCCTCTGAGCCCTGGTTAAACGCCCATTCCACGAAGAACTGCACGATCATCGCCACGAGCGCGAGCGAGACGCCCGCAGGCAGGGCGAAGCGGAGCACGCTCGTGAGGTAGTCCCTCCCCGCCTTCGGGGGCGGGATGCTGATCGAGATGAAAATGGCGGGGATGCCCAGCGCGAGCGTCGCCGTCAGCGATCCGTGGCGGGGCAGGAAGGGGAAGTCGAGCCCCAGCAGGTGCGTCGCGAAGATGAGCAGGTAGGCGTACACGCTTTTGGCGATGAAGAGCTTGCTCAGCCGCGCGGAATTGCCCAGCACAAAGGTCGCTTCCTGCGCGCCGCGGATGAGCGCCGAGAACGAATCCCGCAGCAGCACGATCCCCGCGACCGCGCGCGCCGTCGAGGCGCCCGACTCCATCGCCACGGCGATGTCCGCGGCGCGCAGGGCGTGCACGTCGTTGGCCCCGTCCCCCACCATCGCCACGAAGCGCCCCTGCTCGCGGAGCGCCTCCACGATTTGGCTCTTCTGCTGTGGCGAGATGCGTCCGAAGACGCTGTGGGAGGCCACCGCCGCCGCAAACGCGTCCGGCGGGAGCTTGTCCAGTTCCGGTCCCGCGATCGCCCCGCCCGCCGTTTCGATGCGGAGCTGCCGGAGCAGCGAGACCACCGTCTGCGGGTTATCCCCGCTGATGATCTTGGGCTCGATTTCGAGTTCGCGCATCAGCTCAAAGGCTTCCTTCACCTCAGGGCGGAGCGCGTCCCCGATGGTGATGAGCGCGAGCGGGCGCAGTCCGGTCAGGGGCGCGTCCGGGTCGGGCAGCGTCTCCGCCTCCGCGAAGGCCACGCCCCGCAGTCCCTGCGCGCTCGCCGCCTGGTAGGCGTCGAGCAGTCCGTCCGCCGCGCCCGCGCCCGCCGCGATGATCGCTTCCGGCGCGCCCAACACGAACACGCGTCGCTCGGGGCCCGCCGCCAGTCTCGCCGCGCTCCAGCGGCGCGCCGAGCTGAACGGGATCTGCGCCTCCGCCACGGCCGCGTTCCTGCCCCCGGCGAAGCGATCGGCGAGGGCGGCGGCGGTCTTGCTCTCGCCCGCCGTGGCCGCCGCGAACGCCCCCAGCCAGCCCTCCATCCCCGAGACCCCTGGCGCCCACGTCGCCCCCTGCGCCGTCAGCTGGTTCGCCGTGAGCGTGCCGGTCTTGTCGAGGCAGACCACATCCGCGTAGTTGAGCGCTTCCACGGCCTGGATGTCCTGCACGATCGCCCCCGCACGCGAGACGCGCACCGCCCCGACCGCGAACGCGACCGTCATCCCCAGCAGGAGTCCCACGGGCACGATCGTCGTCACCGTCGCCGTGGTCGCCTTGAGCGATTCCGCGAATCCCCCATCCTCGACGCTGTACGAGATCAGCAGCGCCAGCGTGAGCGCGATAGTGGCGCCGACGAGCACGCGCAGCAGCCGCTTCAGGTGTATCTGGAGGGGCGTCATGCGGCGCACGATCTGGCGCGCGTCCGCTGTCAGCTTGACGGCGTAGGCCTCGTTCCCGACGCGCTCCGCGGTGTAGTACAGATCGCCCGCCACGCAGAACGAGCCGGAGAGCAGTTCGTCTCCGGGGGCCTTGCGGATGGAGTCCGATTCACCCGTCAGGAGCGATTCATCGACTTCCCCCGCGCGCGCCGTCACGGGCCCGTCCGCCACCACCTGATCCCCTGACCGCAGGTGAACGAGATCTCCCCGCACGACCTCTTCGGAGGGGATTTCGCGCTCCGCCCCGTCCCGCGCCACCAGCGCCCGCGGGGCGGTCAGCGCCACCAGCGAGCGCAGCGTCCGCACCGCCCGCAGCTCCTGGTAGGTGGAGACGATGACGTTGGCGAACACCACCACGCCCACGAACAGCCCGTCCCGGAACTCCCCCACCACCAGCAACGCCACGATCATCACCAGCAGGACCACGTTGAAGAACGTGAGCGCGTTTGAGCGCACGACGTCCCAGTCGCTGCGCTGGCGCGAGGTATCGACGTTTCCCCCGCCCGCCGCCAGCCGGCGGGACGCCTCCGCTTCCGTCAGCCCCGGGCCCGGCCCCGCGTTCACGCCCCCGACCATGGTCGCCATAACCCGTACAGCGTAAAGCCTGCGCGTTTGTGGCTCCCGCGCTGGCGCTCGTGAGGCGCTGTGACTACCCCCGCCGCCCGAAGCGTCCCGCCAGCAGCCGCGAGGCCACCGTTACCGCGCTTGCCGCCCCCAGCGCGATCAGCGTCCAGTAGCAGTAGCCCGCCGCCGTTCCCACCGCCGCCGCCAGCAGGCGTACGTCCCGCGTGGCCAGCATCCCCAGGGCCGCGCCCGCGGGCCGCCAGCGCCCCGACGGCGCGATCGGCCACAACCCCTCCGCCTCCGCCCGCGCGCGGCTGTAGCTCACGGTGAGCGCGCCCGCCAGCGCCAGCGCCCCCACCGCCTCCGCGTGCGGCCAGTCCTCGAAGCGCGCGGCGTAGATCGTCATCCCGCCGAGGATGGCGGCGTCCGCGTAGCGGTCCGCGATGGCGTCCAGCGCCGCCCCGAAGCGCGACGCCCGCCCCGTGAGCCGCGCCAGGTCGCCGTCCACCCCGTCGATGACGCTCGCCAGCTGGATGCCGACGCCGCCCGCCAGCTGGTGTCCCAGCCCCGTCAGCGCCGCCGCCCCCAGCGCGAACGCCAGCGTCGCGAACGTCGCCGCGTTCGGCGTCACGGGCGTGTGCGCCAGCGCCGCCGCCAGCGGACGGCTCAGCCGGCGGTTCACATAGCGGGAAACAACGCCGTCCATCTCGTCGCTAGCGGGAAGGGAACGGGGACGGCCGTCGCCAGCCTGGAACGGGCGCGACGCTCCCTATCCCGCGCCCCCCAGCGAGAGCCCCACCAGCAGCCCGATGAACCCGAGGCATACGACAGTCAGCGCTCCGATCGTCTTCCACATGACCGCCAGTCTACCCGGAGGCCCCACTCCATGCCCGGACGGGCCACGCTACCCGCGCGCGGGGTGACGATCCCGGTGCGACACGCACGGGGCGGTCCGACGCTTGCGACGACAGCTCTTTCGCCCCTGCGGCTCAGGCGACCTCGAAGAGGCCGGCGGCGCCCATGCCGCCTCCGACGCACATGGTGACAACGGCGTAGCGCGCGCCGCGTCGCTTCCCCTCGATGAGGGCGTGGCCGGTCATGCGCGTCCCGCTCATGCCGTAGGGGTGGCCGATGGAGATGGCGCCGCCATTCACGTTGAGGATCTCGTCGGGGATGCCGAGCTGATCACGGCAGTAGACAACCTGGCACGCGAACGCCTCGTTGAGTTCCCACAGATCGATGTCGTCCATAGCGAGGCCGGCGCGTTCGAGCAGCCTGGGGATGGCGTAGATGGGCCCGATGCCCATCTCGTCGGGCTCGCAGCCGGCGACGGCCATGCCGCGGTAGTAGCCCAGCGGTTCGAGGCCCCGCTTCTCCGCCGCGCTCGCTTCCATGAGGGCGCAGGCGGCAAAGCCGTCGGAGAGCTGGCTGGCGTTGCCGGCGGTGATAAAGCCGTCTTCGCCCATGACGGGCGGGAGCCCCGCGAGCCCCTCGGCGGTGGTCGTGGGACGGTTGCATTCATCCATGTCGATGGCGCCGTCCTGACGGCTCGTCTCACCCGTCTCGCGGTCGACCACGACCCTGGTGACGGCGCTGGGCACGATTTCGTCGTCGAAAAGGCCCGCGTCCTGGGCGGCGGCGGTGCGGCGCTGGCTCTGGAGGGAGTATTCGTCCTGGGCCTCGCGCGAGATGTTGTAGCGCTTCGCGACGACTTCGGCGGTGGCGATCATGGGCATGTACATATCGGGGGTCGCTTCGAGGACGTTGGGGTCCCGCGCGCGGAAGGAGTTCTGGTTCTTGTTCTGGACGAGGCTGATGGACTCGACGCCGCCCGCGATCACGGTCTCCATGCCATCGACCATGATCTGCTTGGCGGCGGCGGAGACGGCCATCAGTCCGGAGGAGCACTGGCGGTCGATGGACTGGCCGGAGACGCTCACGGGCAGGCCCGCGGCCATCGCCACCTGCCGCCCGACGTTGAAGCCCTGGGTTCCCTGCTGCAGGGCGGAGCCGACGATGACGTCGTCGACCTCGGCGGGGTCGATGCGGGCGCGTTCGATGACGGCGCGCATGGCGGGGGCGGCCATGGTGGGGGCGGACGTGTCGTTGAAGGCGCCGCGATAGGCCTTGCCGATGGCGGTGCGGGCGGTGGAGACGATGACGGCTTCGCGCATGGTAGCGGACCTCCTGTGGGAGACGGGCGTGGGCGTCCCGTCCCCAGCGAGGCGAGCCTACCAGAAGCCGGGGCGGTAGCGGACGCCGCGGTGCTCGTGCCCCGCCTTGCCCGCCCGCCGCAAGCGCAACAGATGCTTGCGGCAGAGCTCGATCGTGTCGCGGCGAACATCGGCGGGGTCGTCCGTCCACATGGAGACGGCGACCTCCTGCAGCGGAGGCTGGGCGCAGAATCGACAGCGTCGCCGGGGCACGGACGCCGCCCGCCTCAGGCCCTACTCGCCGTCATCGAAGGCCACCCACTGATCGTAGAGGTGGTGGAAGTGGCGGACCTTCCCCTCTTCGTAGGCGGCGAGGTAGATGTACGGATCCTGCTTGGTCCTGAGGCCCTTCTGGACCTTGGGCAGGTTATAGCTGTCCTGGTTGAGGACGCGCGCGAGGCCGCCCATCTCGGGGGCCTCGGTCCAGTGCTCATCGGGGCCGAGCCAGTGGATCTGCGCGGCGGGGGGCTTGGGCTTGTCCTCCGGCCAGGGCGCGAGGTAGATGACCTCCATAATGCTCATCGCCGGATCGTCTCCGTAGGGGCGGAAGCGGTAGACGATGCGGCTGAACGAGCCCCATGGGTGGAAGTTCGGGAAGAGGTTGTTGTACTGCCCATCGATGAGCTCGGCGTCGCAGTAGCTATCGACGCGATCGCCGATCGTCTCGCGCAGGGTCTCACGCATCATGTCCGCCATCTTGTGGCGCGTGGCGAAGACCTCCTCGCGGGGTGGGTGGATGTTGCGGTGGGCGCTCGTGCGCGCGGCCACAGTCACGGCGCGGGACCAGTTCCCGAAGGAGTCGTACTGGTGGTTGGCGCCGTCGCCGCCATAGATCATGAGCTGGGGATGGGTGGCGATGATGTGGTAGCCCTCCATGAAGGCTTCCTGATTCGCCTTCCAGTTGGCGCGCACGATCTTGGCGACGTGCATCTGCTTGTACTTCTTCTCGTAGTCGTACTTCTCGTAGTGCTTCGGCATATCGCCGAGGAAATCCTCGAAGGGCTCGCAGTCGGGGGCGGGGTTGATGAAGACGAAGCCGCCCCACTGACCGACCTTCGCCTCGCGCAGGTGGCCGGCGTCCTCGCGCACCTCGGGGAAGTCCCACTCCGAGGGGATTTCACGCAGGGAGCCGTCGAGCTCCCAGCACCAGCCGTGGAAGGGGCAGCGGAACTCGGTCGCCTTCTTCCCGTCGAACTCGCGCAGCTGGCGTCCGCGGTGGAGGCAGGCGTTGTTGTAAGCCTTGAACTCGTGCTCGCCCGTGCGCACGACGAGGTAGGAGAGGTGCGCGATGTCGTACACGATGTAGTCCCCGACCTCGGGGATGTCGTCCACGTGGCAGGCCATCTGCCAGACGCGCTTCCACAGGCGTTCGACCTCGAGGTCGTGCCACTTCTGTTCGATGTAGCGCTCGGTGGGAACCTTGCGCACGCCGCCCGGGAGGGAGTTCTCCATGCGCAGGGTCGCGGGGATGCGCTCGGGGTACTGGTCGCCATCGAGCAGCTCCATGAAGGAGACGCCGGAGGAGCGGGGGCCGGCGGGGGTCTCGCGGCCGGGGTCGCCGGTATAGCGGGTAAAGCTCTCATCGATCTCGCCCGCGAGCGCGGTTCCGCCGGTGTACTGCGCCTCGGCGGCGGCGGCGTCACTGGCGGCGCGCATGCGGCTGGAGCGGCGGGGGTCGTTCTCGACGAAGTCGGGGGGCAATTCAGGGCCGCCGACCCACTGGAGGAGATGTGGGTCGGCATGCTGCAGGTCGCCCTCGATGTGATGGCCGTCCCAGCGGAAGACGCCGTACTTCTTCGCCTTCTCGACGCGCACCTTGCCATCGCCGAGTTCGGTATAGAGGGCGCCACTCAGGGGATGAACTTCGGACTTCATGTCGGGTCTCCTGGCTGTGTCAGCGTGAGGGATGCGTGCTGACAAGGATAACGCGCGCGGGAGCGTCGGGGGACGGCTAGAGGCGTTCACCCCAGGCGGTCACGCCCGCCGCAACCGTCTCATCCAGCCACGCGCGGAAGCCTGCCTCATCCTCTGCGCTAAAGGTCTCTGCGCCAAATCTGAAGGGATTTTCCGGTATGACGCGGTTATCCCAACCTTCCTCAAGTCGACTGGTTAGAAAGGCCGTCGCGGCGTGAAGATCCGCCGTACGGCCGATGGCATGCCATGAAATGACTAGCCGCGATTCTCGTTCCTCTCCCACGGGCAGCCCCATCTTCAGGGAAACCCACCGGCGAGGGCGTTCGAGGTCAGCGTAGTACCCATGGCTGTGCGCGGCTTCGATGATCTGCCATGACCACCAGTCAGACCTGTCCGTATCATCGGTCACCACATTGGCCGAAATGACGACGCGCTCGGACTCGAAAGCACGCAGCATCTCGGCAGCCACTTCCTTCAGTCGAACGGACACGATCTGGACCATCTTGTCGATGACGCCCGCCATTCGCACGGCCAGGGCGTCCTGCCTTTGCCTCGCGATCGCGGCTACAGACTCAACTGCCTTGACAGTGTCCTCACCACGCAGGCTACGAATGCTCTCGATTGCTTCGGAGAGATCAGACTTCTGAATATCCGCGAACAGGTCAACCAAAGGCTTGAATTCACCACGATCGGCTGATTCCAAGGCATCGAGGTAGCGCTCACGGTGCTCCTCGTCACGAATAACGAGCACGAGGTAGCCTGCTTTCAGGAACACGGCGCCGGTGAGCGCGCGAGCGATACGGCCATTCCCGTCCTGAAATGGGTGAATTTGCGTAAATCGATGGTGGATCCAGGCAGCCTCGACTTCAGCACAGACATCCTGTTCATCATGGTCCATATGCCACGCGAGGAGTCTTTCGATCTCGCCTTGAACTTGCTCAGGTGGACAATATTCATGGATGGAGCCATCTGATCTCCTTGGGTTATTGGGCTGATTTTTCCATTCGCCTTTCCGCAGTGGAACCCTGATTCTATTGCCGAATTGATCTTCAGCATCGCATGTCTCCTGGCTCAGCGTCAGTCGTTGGTGCAACTCCTTAATGTAGAAAGCAGTGAGTTCCCGCTCCTCGTTGCCAACGAGATCCATGACCATCTCGATCGCTTCCCGCTGGTCCGTGATGAGTGCGCGAGCATCGGCGGAGAGCATATTACGGGCATGGAACTGTCCAAGCGCCTCCATGCCCGCTTCCAATATCTGGACAGTCACACCCCGATCGACAGTGTACAGACGCTCGATGATGCCCGTCTCGATGGCCCATCGGGTGAGCAGCTGCTCCTGGAATATCTTGAACTTCGTTTCGTCCTTAATGAGCTTTCGGTCTGCAGCCCACTGCTCGTGAACGTCGTGAAGATCTGCGCGGCAGAGAGCACGCCAGTCTGACGGGAGATCCTGGATCGGCTCCCACTTGTGCGAAAAGTGCGGGGCGTCAGGGGTACGGTCAGGCATCCGCTTCTCTCCTCGATGGTAGGGTTCCCACCTTGCCCGCTGCAACCGTCTCATCCAGCCACGCGCGCGTCAGGCGAAGGCGCTGAGGACTTCCGCGTCGAGGCGCCGGTAGAGGGCGTGGTTGTTGGGCATGCCCGCGAAAATCGCTTCCTCCACGCCCGCATCCTCGTAGCGCCGGAGCAGCTCGACGATATGTCCGGCGGAGCCGATGGCGAGGTCGCGCTCGCGCTCCTCGGGGGTGAGGTCCCCGCCATGGCGTTCGCGCCACATGGCCGCCTTTTCGGGATCGTCCTGGAGGACGCAGGTGAGCTGGATGGTCTTCTTGATCTCGGCGGGGTCGCGGCCGATCGCGTCGCAGTGACGCTCGAGGACCGCGATCTTGCGGCGCACGAAGTCGGGCGGGCCATCGACGTTCATGATGTCGCCGTAGCGGGCGCAGGTGCGGAGCGTGCGCTTCTCGCCGCCCCCGCCGACCATGATGGGGATACGCGGCTTCTGGACGCCCTTCGGCGCGAAGGGGAGGCGGTCGAGGCGGTAGTACTCGCCCTCGAAGGTGACGGGGCCGTCGCTCTCGAAGAGCAGGCGGATGGCCTGTACGGCCTCCTCCAGACGGTCGCTGCGCTCCTTGATGGAGGGGAAAGGCCAGCCGAAGGCGGTGTGTTCGCGTTCGAACCAGGCGGCGCCGATGCCGAGGGTCATGCGCCCGCCGCTCATGTCATCCATGGTCGCGATCATCTTCGCGACGAGGGCGGGGTTGCGGTAGGTGTTGCCGCTGACGAGCGCGCCCAGGCGGACGCGCCCGGTGGTGGCGGCGAGACCGCCGAGAAGCGCGTAGGCCTCGAATGTGGGCGCCTCGTTGGGGAGGTTGGGGACGGGCGGAAAGAAGTGGTCATACACCCAGAGGCTGGACCAGCGACCGGCCTCGACGGCGCGCGCGAGGTCGGCGATCTCCCGCCAGCTGGTGGAGTTGTTGTGAAGCTGGGCGCCGATCTGCATGGCACGCTCCTGTCCAGTGCGACGAGTCTACAGCGGGCGTCGCCGGGCGCGGACTCAGGGTTAGCGGTAGTCGCGCAGCGGTCGCCACGCGCGCCAGATGAGGATGGTCGCGCCGAAGGCGATGAAGGCGCCCATCGTCATGGTGGCGGGCTCGCCGATGAGCGCCGCCCAGAGCCCTACCCAGAGCGTGCCGATATTGTTCGCCGACTGCGCCGCCAGCACGAGGAAGGCGGAGGCGCGTCCGCGCATCTCGTCGGGCGTGGTCAGCTGCACCGTCGTCTGGCGGATGGCGACGGTGACGGCGTCGGCGGCGCCGAGCAGGGCGATGGTGGCGGCCCCCGCCCAGAGCGCGGTTACGTTCGAGAAGACGAGGAGGATCACGGCGTAGGCGAGGGAGGCGTAGATGACGAGCATCCCCTTGGCGCGGTAGCCCGCGAAGAAGAGCGCCCCGAACGATCCGGCGAAAGCGCCGGCGCTGTTGGCCGAACCGAGGACGCCCGCCGCTCCCGCTCCGCCCTTGAAGAGGCCCTTCGCCAGCACCGGCAGAATCTCGCGGTAGAAGGAGACGACGGTGATGCCGATATCGAGGAGGAAGAGGCCGGGGAGGATGGGATGGCGGATGACGAACAGGAACCCCTCCCAGACGCGCCGCGCTGTGGAGCCCTCGGGGCGCTGTTCGACCTGGCCGCGCGCGCGGATGAACAGCGGCGCGAGGGCGGCGGGGGCGGTCACGGCGGCGGCCACGAAGAAGGCGACGGTGAGGCCGGCGCCCTCCGCCACCCCTGCAAAGAGGAGGGGCGCGAGGATGGAGCCGCCGTTCATCGTGGCGGTATCGGTGGTAATCGCGAGCATGACGTGGCGGCGGGGGACGACCGCGGGGGTAAGCGCCGCCGCCGCGGGCTGGGAGACGACCTGCGTGGCGGCCGTGGCGGCGATCGCGACATAGACCTGCCAGACGCTGAGCAGCCCGGCGGCGTCGAGGAGCCCCAGCGCCAGCAGGACGGCCATGGTCGCGGCGTGGGCCGCCGCCACAAGGCGCTTGCGGTTCAGGTAGTCCGCGAGCGCGCCGCCCCAGAGGAGGGCGGGAATCTGGACCGCGAGCTGAACCGCGCCGATGACGCCGAAGAGGGCGGCGGAGCCGGTCGCCTCGAACAGCCACTGGCCGGTGACGAGGATGCGCATCCAGCGCGAGACGATCGTGGAGAGGTTCGCCGTCCAGAGGCAGCGGTAGTCAGCGTAGGCAAAGGCGGCCCACGGACGCAGGCGCTGCGTTCCGTCATCGTCGACGGCGTCCAGGGCGTTAGGCCCCTGGCTCAGCTCTCAGGACTCCCTGGAGCGGACTCAAACGCCTCAACTTCACGGATGAGGTCCTCGGGGTTCCATATCCGCTCAGCCATCTGGCGGTAGAGTTCGCTGCGAAGGTCCATGTCCTCGCGCGTGAACTGCTCGTGCGGGCGGAACGGCAGCCCGCTCTCTCGCACAAAGCGGACGAATCCCGGATTGTGCTCATAGGCCTGGGGATGCAGGGAGCGCGCCAGCAAGTTCTGGGTGTTGTAGTGCGGCAACTTCTCTTCATACGGGAGGTCGCCATAACTCGCGTTAAATTTCTTTTGCAACAGCAGCAGCCCGCCGAGCCGATTCCGTTGCTCCGTGAAATCGGCTGGGTGCGGGAACTCCTCCGCGTGCCGCCCTGGGTGATTAGCCCAGATGTGCTCCACCTCGTAGCGGTTCCTTCCGCTGGCGACGTACTCCGCATACCGGGATTGCTCCCCTGACTGCGTCTCTACATAGTCAGTCATGCGTGCAAGGATTCGGTGAAGCGCAGGGCGGTTCATCTTCATCAGCCCGAACCGCTCGTTGCTCGCAAACGTCTCGCTCTCATCAAGCAACTCTTCGTGCAAAGCCTTCGCTAGAGGCCGAGGCTCACACTTTCTGATCTTGCTCACGACCCGGAACATCGGGTCCCTGACCGTTGATTGGTTACGCGCTCGGGAGTTCCAGACGCGCCACGTGATGAATATGTCCACGAAGCGAGCGACCAATCGCATCTTAAATTTGATCGTCTCATCATCGTCCCCGATACGAAGCGGAGCCAGCAGCACCATCTCCTGCAAGGTGAACCCGTGGCTTGCATTATAGAAGATGTGCTCAAGGCCATCTACAAGATTAGATTGAGCTTCCTTTATACGAAGATACTGCCTGCCATAGAACTCAAAATCTTGACATATAAATTCGAAAAAATCATCCTGACCCTTCAATCTGAGATCCGTTCTTTTATCCCGCACCCAGCGATGAAATTCTGTCCCGATTCGTTCAAAATCTATGGGCATGGAACCCTTGCGACTATCGCGGAAATTACTGGCATACTGGCTTCGTAGCCACGATTTGAAGAAGTCAGATACGTGATCATCACTCTGCGCCGATAGTTCATGAATACGATTCCTCCAGAGATTATTGGCCTCGGTACGTTGATCCGGGTCCATGTTTGCGAGCAGGTAGCCCTTAAGCATATCCGTAGGGCTCAGGGAGAGACCGCGATCGTTCATCGTTTCGAATATCGTGTAGGCGTCCTCGTCCGAGTATGCTGAGATTTCGACAAGGTAAACCTTCTCGATCAGCCAGTCAGCAAAGTAGGGAAGCGCCTCGTCCTGAAGGTCCTGCGGAAAATAGGATTCCATATCCTGATAGCGGCTGTAGATATTCTGCACGGATTCACTCCGTTCGGTTATATCGAACGGCTCCCCTTCAAATAGCGCTTCCATGCAATTCTCTCGTTCTTTCACCGCGAGATTGAACGTCTTTTCTCCGTACTGTTCGGAAAAGATAAGTCCGTCCACGTTCACCACATCATCGCGGTCGCGCTGGAGGTTTCGGAGCAGGGTCAGTAGCAAGGTAAGGCTCGTCAGGCGCTGCTGACCATCGACGATGAAACTCTCTCCATCTTTCTGGCTAATGATAATCGATCCCAAGAAGTAGTGCGAGAAATCCTTGACCTTTGAGCGACCTATTCCGGGTTTATAGTCCTCAAGAAAAACTCCTGTCAGGTCATCAAGGAGTTCGTGAATCTGCTTGGTCTCCCAGCGGTATTCGCGTTGGTAGTAGTCGATCGAGTACTTCACGCCGCCGAGCAACTCCCGAATGTTCCGGGTCTTGCCTTCAATCGGCCTCATACCACGCCCTCCTCGGCGCGGGCACCCTCGTCGAGGAGGCGCAGGATCGTTGTGGCGAGGGCGTGCGCGTCTTCGGGGGTGAGTTCAACGGCGACGCGCGCGCCAGTCCCCAGCCCCTCATTCACGAAATCGAGGTTGAGGGCGTGGTCGCGCTGGAGATGGAAGGGATGGTCGTAGGAGACGTAGGTCTGGGCGATGGGGAACCAGCGGTCACGCGACTTGCCGCTGCCCGCGATCTGAATCTTCTCGGCGATCATCGTGCACATGGCCCCTACCCTACCCTAGGTTCCTCGCGAGGAAATCCTGGATCTTCTCCCAGCCATCGACGGCCGCCTCGGCGGCGTAGGCCTGCGGGTAGTTGTAGTAGAAGAACCCGTGCCCGGCGTTGGGGTATATGTGGAACTCGTACTCCTTGCCCTCGCGCTGGAGGGCGGCCTCGTGTTCGGCGACCTGCGCGGGCGTGGGGCTGAAGTCGTTCTCGCCGAAGAGCCCGAGCAGGGGAGCGCTGAGCGCGGCGGTGTAGTCGATGGGGGCGACGGGCTGGCGGTCGGAGAGCTTGTCGGAGGGCATGACGACGTTCCCGCCCCAGCAGTCGACGGCGGCGTCGACGCCCTCGCGGGAGCGGCAGGCGACAAGGAAGGCGTGGCGCCCGCCGGAACAGGTCCCCATCACGCCGACCTTGCCGGTCGCGCAGGGGAGCGAGCGGAGGTAGGCGAGGCAGCCATCGGCGTCGCCTACGACGCGGTCGTCGGGGGCGCCGCCTTCGGCGCGCACCCGCGCGGCGACGTCTTCGGGCTCGCCATGGCCGTCGCGACAGTAGAGGTCGGGAACGAGGGTGATGTAGCCGTGATGGGCGTAGCGGCGGGCCGTCTCCCGGTACCACTCATCCCAGCCGGGGATGTGGTGGAAGAGGAGCATGGCGGGGAAGGGGCCCGCGCCAAGGGGGCGGGCGAGGTAGGCGTGAATGCGGTCGCCGCCGTCGCCCTCGACCGTGACGGTCTCGGCGATCAGGCCTTCGTAGGCGCTTGTGTCGGTCACAGGGAGCCTCCTGCCGGTGATGGCGCGAATCCTACGGGGCGATACGGCGCCGTGGCGCGGGCTGTCAGGGACTGTTTCCGGTAGTCTGAACAGACTGACAGGGAGGACGCGATGGGCGCGCCAACAGTAGAGGACTACACCGCCTTGCGGCAGGTCGCGGAGCGCTACGTGGACGCGGTCAACCGCTTCGATCCCGAGGCCTGGGGCGCGACATGGGCGCCGGACGGGACGTGGATCACGCGCGCCGCGCGGCAGGGACGCGAGGAGATCGTGGCGGACTGGACGCGGATCATGGCGAGTATCCCCAACGTCCACATGCACGTGTATTCGGGCGTCATCGATGACGTGACGGGAGATACGGCCACAGGGCGCTGGTACATGGGGGAGTTCCTTAACCGCGACGCGGGCCGGACGATGAACTCGCTCTGCTACTTCGATACCTACACGCGCATCGATGGGCAGTGGCGCATCCAGACGCGGCGGCTGGAGGCGCTGTATCGCGGTCCCGCGGACCTGAGCGGGGAATGGGGCAAGCTTTCGGTGTGAACGGGCGCCAAGGGAACGCTGGCTGGCCGCCCCCCATGGGGCGGGGACGGCGGCGCTATCGGGACGCATGCCCCCGCAGGGAGCGCGCGACCCCCCGCGTGGGGCCGAACGCATGACGGCGCGGGAGCGGATCTGGCGCTGGGCGCGGACGCGGTCCCCCTTCCTGTGGATCCTGGCGACGCCGCTGGCGACGGCGCCGCTGAGCCTCCTGCTCCTGTGGACCGCCGGCGGGGAGCACAGCGCGGAGGCGCTGGGCCTTCCCGACGGCGAGCTCTGCAAGTTCCAGGGGAATATCGCCCAGACCTGCTTCTTCTACTTCGATTTCTGGCGCTCGTGGGCGCTGCTCGCGATACCGGGCGCGCTCAACCTGCTGGTGGTCCTGTGGATGCTGCAGCGCAGCGGGTATGTACGCGTGGCCGCGAGCCTCGCGCTGCTGCTCGGTCTTGTGCGGTCGCTGGTCGTGCCGATGGCCGCTATCGCCATCTCCCAGTTCGACCTGGTGAGCGACGGGGGCCTGTACTACCGCGTGGAAATCATGGCGACGGGAGTATCGGGGGACGCTTCGCCGCCATCGGAGGCGCGCGCCCTCCGGCAACTGCTCCTGGCGGCGTGGATCGGCGGGGGCGTAGGCTGGGTGGCAACGGCGGCCGTCTGGCAGGCGTTCGAGCCCGTGATGGCGCGCTACTGGCGACGCCTCGATCCTCCCTCGGGGCCGCGCCCCGAGGAGCCCCGGCGCTGGACGCGGTTCAATGCGCGTCGCTAGCGAGCGGGGTCAAGCAGGACCTTGATCACGCCGTCCTCGCGGTTATCGAAGATCTCGTACCCGCGAGGGCCGTCGGACATGGGCAGGCGGTGGGTAAAGACGCGTTCGGGATGCAGCTTCCCCTCCTGCAGAAGGGGAACAAGCTCGGGCCAGGCGTACTGCGGTGACACGAGCCCGACGCGGTAGGTCAGGTCCTTTCCGAAGGCGGCCATGAGATTGACGGTCATCTCGGGGTCGGCGGTGGCGCCCACTTGGGAGAGCGCGCCGCCGTGGGCGAGCACGCCGAAGGCGATCCGCACCGTGGCCTGCGGCCCTGCGGCCTCGATGACGTGCGGGCAGCCAGCGCCGCCCGTCTGATCGAGCACGGCCTCGACGGGGTCGACCTCACTGGCGTCGATGGGGATGGCGCCGAGCCGCTCCGCCTCGGCAAGGCGATAGGGCGACTGATCGATGGCGAAGACCCTGGAGGGACCGAACAGGAACGCGGTCTCGATGGCCATCTGACCGACCGGTCCGGCGCCGACCACGGCGACCGCGCCGCCCGGCTGAATCTCGGCGCCGCGAACGCCCTTGTACCCGGTGGGCAGGATATCGGTGAGCAGGACAGCCTGCTCATCGGTGACGCCCTCGGGGATGCGGAGGAGGGAGGAGTCAGCGGCGGGGACGGCGATGGCCTCCGCCTGCCCAAGGTTGAGCACACGCGTTTCGCGGTTCGGGCAGCGCGCCGTCAGGAGCGACTGGCAGGCGCCGCAGCGTCCGCAGCCAACGACGGCGGAGACGGCCACGCGATCGCCGGGGCGGACGCTGCGCGTCTCGGGGCCAACCTCGACCACCTCGCCGATGGCTTCATGGCCCATGGTGGCGCCGATGCGCTCCTCGTTGACGGGGCCGTGGTAGCCGTGCAGGTCAGAACCGCAGATAGCGACGCTGGTGGCGCGGACAAGCGCGCCGTCGGGTCCGGGGACGCGTGCGTCGGGCACGTTCTCCAACTCGACGCGCTTGTGGCCGCGATAGACAAGCGCGCGCATGACAGTCCTCCCGGGCGCCGGCGGCGCGGAAGCGGTTGCGCGCTACCTTACCGCTCTCCGCGCTCGACAGGGGCGCTCGTGTATCCTGCGCGACGCGTCCATGGGACCGCCCGCGTGCGACGAAGGCGGACGCGGAAGAGGCGATGCGTGATGACTGACGAGCTTGTGTTCGGGTGGGTATCCCCCGTGATCGGTCTGCCCGACAGCGACCATGAGCCGATCGTGATGTACCAGGAGCGGAACATCCTGCCGACGGCGTTCCAGCACTTCGACTGCGTGTGGCTGGCGGACCACTTTTACGGCTTCGCCGACGAAAATGACCCGTTCCTGGAGTCATGGACGACGATGACGTGGCTGGCCGCGAAGTTCCCGACGGTCAAGCTGTGCCACCACGTGCTCGGGCAGGGCTACCGCAACCCGGCGCTGACGGCGAAGATGGCGGCGACCCTGCAGACGCTCTCCGGCGGGCGCTTCATCCTCGGGATCGGGGCGGGCTGGCGGGGGGAGGAGTTCGAGCGCTACGGCTATGAGTTCCCCTCGACGGCGACGCGCATCCGGCAGCTGGAGGAGACGATCAAGATCTGCCGGCTGATGTGGACGGAGGAGTCGCCGAGCTTCGAAGGACGCTACTACACGATCAAGGATGCGAAGGCGCCGCCGCGGCCCGACCCCATCATCCCGATCATGGTGGGAGCGCAGGGCGAGCAGCTCTCGCTGCCGATGGTGGGGCGTCTGGCGGATGGCTGGAATACGTTCTGGTGGCCGCGTGAGGAGTGGGAGGAAAACTGGACGCGGAAGCGGGATATCGTCCGCAAATCGGCGGAAGCGGCGGGCCGCGATCCCTCGGAGATCACGATCAGCGTGACGCGCGAAGCGGCGCTCCCGAACGACACCCAGGAGTCGGAAGTCTGGCGCGAAACGCTGGAGCGCTTCCGCGAGTTGGGCGTGCGCCACTTCACCTGTGACTTCGGTCACCCGACCTCGACGGAGCCGGTGCTCCGCTTCGTGGAAGAGGTGATGCAGCCGATGCGGGCGTCCTGACGCCCGCGCCAGCGACCCTCAGGCGGTCTTGCTGAAGCGGCGTATCTCGGGCGCGCCCGCCATGTAGTCGCCCATGTTGGGGCCGCCGCTGCGGGCGCCGGCGTTGGCGAGATGGGCGTTCAGATCCTCGTCGCTCTCCCATTCCTCGACCATGGCGAAGAGGGTGGGATCCTCGTTGTCCTGCCACAGTTCGTAACGGATGCAGCCCTTCTCCCGCTGGCTGGGGCCCACGAGGAATTCGTTCGCCACACGCGCGAACTCCTCGCTCTTGCCGGCCTGGATGGTGAAGCGGGCGACGACTCCGACGGTAGGCATGGACGCTCTCCTGCGCATGATTGCGGCGGGCGCATCGTAGAGGATGGCGCGGGGAAGCGTGTATCCCGACGCCGCATGGCGCGGATACTGTAGAGTCGCCTGGGGAGCGGCGGCGGCCTCGCGGACGGGCTATCCCCGCGACCCCGCCCGCTGAGGGAGGGGACTGCAATGGTCATCCAGAAGACGGAACGTCCAATGACGCCGCTGGCGCGGGTGGATGAGCCCGACATGGGCGCGGGCCTTATCGACCAGACGCGCTATACGGACCCGGAGTTCGCGAAGCTCGAATGGGAGCGGATGTGGACGAAGACCTGGAACATCGCCGGGCCGCTGTGCGATATCCCCGAGGTTGGGGATTACTTCACGCATACGCTGGGGCGGGAGTCGTTCATCTTCATCCGCACGGGCGAGGACGAATTCAGGGGGTACTACAACATCTGCCCGCACCGCGGCAGCCGCCTGCGCCCGAGCGTTGGCGCGGGCCATGCGGAGCAGCTTCAGTGTCCGTTCCACCTGTGGACCTTCGACATCGAGGGAACGCTGCGCGAGGTCCCGGACCGCCAGCATTTCGTGAACGGCATTCCCGGGGAGAAGCAGCGCCTGGCCGAGGTGCGCGTCGACGCCTGGGGCGGGTTCCTCTTTTTCAACATGGATGACGGGGCGGAGTCGTTGACGGACTTCCTCGGGGTGATCCCCTCGCATCTCGACCCCTACCGCTTCGAGGAGTACCACCTCGTGCAGGACTACCAGCTGGAGTGGGACTGCAACTGGAAGTTCGCGGTGGACCAGTTCGCCGAGATCTACCACCTGCCGGCGTTGCACCCACAGCTGATCGAGTGGTGGGATACGGCGGGGACGCCCCTCGATGTGTACGACGGCGGCCGCCATAGTCGCCAGCTCATTCGTCAGGGCTACCCGGACGGGGGCGCGTGGACGGACGAGATGGCGCGCCGCCACGGCTACACGGGCAAGGACATGATCACCGACTCACAGTGGCAGCAGCTTGCCGCGGTCGGGATCGAGCAGGACCAGTTCGAGGGCGGGGTGAACGATGTCCGCCCCGCGATCATGAAGGCGCGCCGCGAGCTGTATGAGCGGATGGGCGTGGACGTCTCGGCGCTGCACGATGAGCAGCTGATCGATGACTACCACTACATGATCTTCCCGAACATCACGCTGAACATCGGGGGGACGTCGCTGACCTACTTCCGCGCGCGACCCCATCCGACGAACCCGGACAAGTGCCTCTGGGACTACCAGACGTTCGTGCGGCTGCCGGAGGGCGCGCCCATCCCGCCACGGCCGGCGACGGTGCGGGGCACGGCGCGCAACGTCGAGGTCTTCGAGGCGCTGGCGCAGGATATGGCGCAGGCGCAAATCGTGCAGGAGTCATATCACTCGCAAGGGTTCAACGGCATCCTGCTGAACAGCGAGGAGCGTCGCGTCCGCGCGATGCACCATGCGCTGGAGCAGTACCTCTTCGGGCCGGACCGCTAGCGGTCGGAGGCCCCTGTAGGCCTTCGCACACCGTTCGCCCTGCTAGCGCGGGATGACCGGGAGGGTGATGCAAGAGGGGCGCAGGGCGTCGTGCAGCGCCATCTGGGCGGCGGGGACGAGTTCGCGCTCGCTCTCCACGGGCGCGCCTGTGTTGGGGTTGCGGTCGAAGCGCGGGAAGCAGGACGAGCTGATCTCAACGCGGATCCGGTGTCCCGCGAGGAAGACGTGGCTCGTCGCCCAGAGGTCGATCTCGTAGCGGTAGGGCTGGCCCGGGGTCAGCAGCGTGGGGTTGCTGGCCGAGTCGCGATAGCGCGCGCGGATCATCCCGTCCTGCAGGTTCTGGGCGTACCCATCGGGGTACACATCCACGAGTTTGGCGGTGAAGTCGGTATCGACAGCCGAGGAGACGGCCCAGAGCGTGACGCGGAGCGGGCCGGTCACTTCGAGGTTCTCGCTGAGTGGCTCGCTGGTGTAGACCAGCACGTCCTCGCGCGCTTCGATGGGGCGCTGGTCGAAGGCGCCGCGCGCGATGATGAGGTTATTGCCGCCGCGGCTGGGGACGGGATCGCGGGGGTCGTACACGTAGCGGTCAGGCGGCTCGACGCCGGGGGGCTCCGGACTGAGGACGCCATCGCCGTTGAGGCTGTTGGCGGAGCCGCCGCTGTGCAGGTACCAGGGCGTGTAGGCGGTGCGCGCGAGGGGCCATTCCTGCTCATCCCGCCAGCGGTTTTCCCCCATCACGAAGATGCGCACGGGGGCTTCGTCCATGATTCCCGTGTCCTCGCCCTTGAGCCAGTGATCGAACCAGCGCCGCTGGATTTCCATGAAGTCGATTTCGGCCTCGGGACCGAAATCGAGATCACCGGCGCCGCCGCTGGTGGGGAGGGAGTAGCCGATATGGCCCCAGGGACCGACGAGGAGGCGCTGCTTGCCGCGAGCGTTGGGGCCGCCGAGGCGGTTAATGCCCTCAAAGCCGGCGAGCGTCCCTTCCAGAAAGATGTCGTACCAGGAGCCGAAGTGGAGCATGGGCGCATCGACGGTGTGGAAGCTGCGGCGGGCGTTGATCGTGTGCCAGAAGGGGCCGTCATCGGGGTTGATCAGGTAGTCGCCGAAGTAGGGAGCGCTCTCCTTCAGGCGTTCGATCCAGTCAGTCAGGGGGACGTGGGCGTACCCCTCGGGCGTAAGGGGCTGGGCGAAGAAGCCGTGCTCATCGGGCGGATCGAGGTAGCCTTCGAGCGTCTCCATCTCCGCGCCCGTGAGACCCTTGCGTTCGAGCGTGTTGCGCCCCTTGAGCAGGGAGTAGGGGATCATCCAGCCATGCTCGAGGGCGCCGCCCGCGTGGCGCGTCCAGCTCTGGCGGTGATCGCAGGTACCGGAGACGGGCGCCATCGCCTTCAGGTGGGGCGGGGCGTGGGGGGCGAGCTGGTACTGGTCCGAGCCGAGGTAGGACTGGCCGACCGTGCCAACGGCGCCGTCGCACCAAGGCTGCGCAGCGATCCACTCAACGGTGTCGTAGCCGTCGGGGCCCTCGTGGAGGTGGGGGGCGTACTCGCCCTCGGAGCCAAAGCGCCCGCGGCAGTCCTGGGTGACATAGGCGTAGCCGCGGGGTACCCAGAAATCGGCGCCGGTGTTGGGACGCCCGCCGGGGTTGCGGCCGTAGGGGGAGCGGGTGAGGAGGGCGGGGAAGGGTCCAGGGCCCTCGGGCCTGTAGATGTCGCATTCGAGGCGCACACCGTCGCGCATCGGGATCATCACATTCTCGTCGATGGTCACGTCAACGCCGAACATCTGAGCCATGGCAGCCCCCTCCACGCGCTCGCGCGGGGGCAGGGTACAGCACAGGGAAGGGCGGGGGTGCGGCGATCAGCCCCGGCCCGGGGCGTCCTTGATGAAGTCATCGGGAGTGGCCATGAACCTGAGGCGGCATTCGAGGGAGCAAAAGTAGTACCAGCGGCCGCGGTAGAAGCGCTTGACGCCCGTCGCGCTGGCGCGCTCGGGCGCGCCGCCGGGGACGCGCCCGGTGACCGCGTCGACCTCAGCCTCGGGGATCTCGCGGCCGCAGACGAGATCTAGCGCCAGGGTTGCGCCTCATCGAGGCTGTCAGCGGCGAGGCGCAGGCACTCATCGACGCTGCCCCAGGCGAGCGCGCGTTCCTTGCCATGGCGGCTGAAGAAGTGGAGGTCGTACTCCTCCGTGTAGCCGATCCCGCCGAAGAGGATGTGCGCCTGCATCGTGACCTCGGTGGCCGCGCGGGAGGCGAGCGCCTTGGCCTTCGCAATCTGGCGGTCGGAGGCGATTCCCTGGTCGAGGCTCCAGATGGCGCGATAGGTGAGGAAGCGGGCGCCGAGGGTCTGCATGGCCATGTTCGCGCAGTGATGCTGGACCGCCTGGAAGGAGCCGATCGGCCGGCCGAACTGCACGCGCATGCCTGTATACTCGACGGTCATGTCAAGCGCCTGCTGGGCGTTGCCGAGGCACTGGACCGCGCAGAGCGCGCGTCCGGCGCGACGCAGGAACCGGAGCGCCTCGACGCCGCCCGCGCGCCGCGCGGGGACGGCGCGGTAGGCGCAACGCGCCACGGGCGCGCGCGCGATGGTGCTGAGCGCTTCGGTCGTGACGCCCTCCCCGCGGGCGTCGACGAGATAGAGACCGGCGTCGCCATCCTCGACGGCCTCGACGAGGTGATGGGTGACATCGGCGCCGTAGTCGACGAAGCGGCGCTCTCCGGTGAGGGCGCCGTCGACCACGCGCGGAGCGGCGTCGCCGTCGGGGGTTGCGGACTGGAGGGCGGGGGCGATTGTGACCGTTCCGCCGATGACGCCCCGCGCGATCTCCCCCGCGATCGTCTCATCGCCATGCCGTTCGATGGCGAGAGCGGAGGCGGTGGTCTCCATGAAGGGGATGACGCAGGCGCGGCGGGTCAGTTCTTCGAGGATGACGGCGGTGTCGGTGAGCTCACCGCCTTCGCCGCCGTGGGCTTCGGCGAAGGGCAGGGCGAGGAAGCCAGCGCCCTGAAGGTAGCCCCAGAGCGCCAGGTCGACGCCCCCCTCGCGTTCGAGCTCGCGCACGCGGTCGAAGGGCGCCTCGTTGCGAAGATAGGCGCGAAGGGAGTCGCGGAGGAGTCGTTGCGCTTCGCTGAGGGTAGTGTCCATGGCGCGCTCGCTAGCGGGGGAGCCCGAGGCCGCGGCGGGCGATGATGTCGCGCTGGACCTCGTTGGCCCCGCCGCCGAAGCGCTGGATGGGCGAGGCGCGGTAGGTGCGTTCAAGCTCGCCGTCGAGGGGCGCGAAGCCGCCCGACGCTTCCGTAAGGGCGCCCTCGCGCCCGAGAAGGTCCATCGCCACGCTGCTGATCCGGTACCGGAGATCGGAGGTCCAGATCTTCGACATGGAGGCTTCCATGGTGGGCGTCTCGCCGGCGGCGACGATGGAGGCGTTCGTGAGCACGAGGCCTTCCATGACGTCGAGATCGAGTTCCAGCTCGACGAGGCGGCGGCGGACGGCGGCGTCCGCGAGAAGATCAGGGCGCCGCTCGCGGATATGCGCGAGCAGCCGGTCGAAGATGTGGCGCAGGCCGCCGCCCGCGCCGATCCAGACGCGCTCATGGTCAAGGGCGTTGGCGATGATGTACCACCCTTGGTTGACCTCGCCGATGAGGGCGTCGCCGGGGACGCGCGCATCCTCGAAGAAGACTTCGTTCGTGCGTCCGCCGGACATCGTCATGATCGGGCGCACGGAGATGCCAGGCGTGTCCATGGCCACGATGAAGGTGGAGATGCCGCGATGCTTGGGCGCGTCGGGGTCGGTTCGGCAGGCGAGCCAGACGTGCGAGGCGGTCTCGGCGGCGCTGGTCCAGAGCTTCTGGCCATTGATGAGCCAGTCATCGCCGTCCTTGACGGCCAGCGTCTCAAGGGCGGCGAGGTCGGTGCCGGCGTTGGGTTCGGAGTAGCCGAGGCAGATGGTGATGTCGTTGCTCCAGATGCCGGGCAGGTACTTCTCGCGCTGCGCCTCGGTGCCGAAGCGATGGATGGCGGGGCCAACCATGGAGCCGAAGCCGGAGCCATAGGGAATCTCCCACCTGGCGAACTCCTCGGTCATGACGAACTGGAACCACTGGGACTTGCCCTCGCCGCCAAGCTCCTCGGGCCAGCACATCCGCGCCCAGCCGCGCTCCTCCAGAGCCTCGCGCAGGCGCCGCTGCTCAGGGCCGGGCTGCGCGGCCTCGCCCCGCCTGGCGAGCTCCTCACGGAGCGCGGGGGTATCGAACGCCTCCAGGAACGCGCCCACCTCCTCGCGGAAGGCTTCGAGCTCAGCGTTCCAACCGAATTCCATGCTGTTTCCTCTCGCGCAGGGCGTCAGGAGCGCCAGGCCCCCGTGCCGGGGAAGCTGTGGTCGATGGCGTCGTGCACGGTCTGCTCGCCGGTGCCGATGATGCGCTTGTGCGCGAAGCGCCAGCGTCCGTCGTCCTCGCGGCGGAGGCGTTCCTGGTAGATGCCGCCGCCGGGGGCGACGCCGGGCCTGGGACCGGAACCGACTTCGAGGTAGCTGATGACGGTCGCTTCATCGCCGTCGATCTCGATGTGGACGTTGGTGGTGCTGTGCTTGCCGCTGAAGACGCCGCCCGCGTCGAGCCGCCGGTAGAGTTCGCCGATGCGCTCACGTCCGACGAGCCTTCCCTCCAGTTCCTCGCCGTAGCCGCTGATATCGAGGATGGCGTCTTCGGTGAAGAGGGAGATGAGGGTCTCGACAACGTTGGGGATGTCGTGCAGGAGGAGATACTCATAGACGGTGCGGCGAACGCCCTCGACCGCCTCCAGGTATTCGACGCGCGCTTCGAGTTCTTCGATGGTGGCCATGTACTCCCTCCGTGTGCGGGGCGGCCCCCGGCAAACGATGCCCATACCTTCAGGCACGAGGCCAGCCCTTAGGTACTAGGCCTCTGACGATGCTCAGGGTACTATACTCATGGAGGCTTGAGCCCGCTCGCAATAGCCCGGACCTAAGGGATGATGCTGAGGATGAGACGCTGATGGACAAAGCTACCTACAAGGCTCTGTTTCGAAAGGGAACCAAGCAGTTACAGACTTTCGAAGTCCTTGAAGATCAGCAGTGGCATTGTCGAAACCACTCCTATATTCACATCGCCTCAGGACAAATCGCAGGAAGTGGCGGAATCCAAGGTCTTCGACGGGGAACCCCCAAACGCCCTGGCATCATTATTGAGCATCAGTCCCGAGACTGCCCTGAGTGTGGGAATAGGCATCATCACGACCGTTGGATAGGTGAATTCACTTCTGGGCTCCATATGGCAGGAGTACCTATTTCCTTGCTGAGGAGAGCTTATACGGTTTTAGGTAAGCGTGATGTCGTGGACAATACCGAGCGTTCTATCAACGAGCTTACTCTCGATCATAAACTCCCTTTGAAGCGCTGGAACGAGACAACATCTAAGCACCAAACTGACTATCAAAATATGACCGATAGTGACATCAAGGAGCTTTTTCAGCTTCTAAAGAAATCAAATGGTAACGTCAGTCATAATCTCCTGAAGAGTCGTGCATGTGAGCATTGCTTTGAGACTGGAGAGCGAGGAACGCCCTTCGGAATCAGGTATTTCTACTCTGGGACTGCAGAATGGAAAGGGAAAGATGAATATGATCCTAGAGGGTGCCTTGGCTGTGGATGGTATGATGTTGAAAAATGGAGGGAATCTCTAAATCGTCATTTGAATCGATGATACTCTTTGGCTAGCAGCGCGATAGTGCTCTTCGTTATTCTCGAAAGCAATCACCTCTCTTCCCAACTCTATGGCTGCATGGACAGTCGTTGCGGATCCTGCAAATGGATCGAGAACCAGATCACCTGGGAAGCTGAAAAGACCTATAAGTTCCCGGAATAACCCGAGAGGCTTCTGAGTAGGATGAATTCTATGCTGTGGCGACGGTGACTTATAGGTGAAGACGTTATGGACGGCACCATCACCGTGGAACTTTGTGCCTGGGCGTTTACCTACGACACCTGCCTCCCATGCATTTATGGGCTTATAGCGGTGATTGAATGGCACAGGATTAGTTTTATGCCATACAATCGTGCCAACTGAGTTGAACCCTTGTTCTTTCAAAATGTCCTCATACTGACCAATTTGGGCTTGGGCACAAAAGATCACAGCCCAGCCACGAACCTTAGGGATGATTGATCTGGTCCATGATTCCGGCCTAAAGTCGCGGTCCCAATCTCCAAAATCCCCCTTAGGCATGATGAAATCTGCCCCACTTGTTCGAAGTCGACGGGGAATCTGATTTTCACAAGTATATGCTTCACTAATGGAATAAGGTGGATCAGTCAGGAGCAAATCCACTGACTGATCGGGTAAACTTGAAGATCCATCAATACCGTCTCCATAAAAAAGCCCACGTTCTTCCGAGAATTTTTTCACCTTGAAACTGTTATCAGTAGCAGGTGACACGCTGGCGATCCGCACGTTCTGCGTTACTAGCCCTGGTGCCGTAGCCTCAACCACGGTCATCTCGCCGTCCAAGCGAATCTCCCCCACCTCGTGGCCCAAGCGCCCCTTTTTTACCAGAAGGGTAACAGCCCACTTGGCTGGATCTGCGGATACAAGCACTGGGTTGGCGAGAGAAAGTTTGGAACGCGCACTACCTAGATTGTCGGACATCCACTTGTTGGCGGCGGCCTTGACACGCAATTTCTCCTGCTTCATCACGCGCTCGCCCACATAGCCCCCCACAGTCGATGTTGCGCGGCATCCTACAGGCCTGCGCATTCCCCTGTAAACTGCCACCACGCCACCGCCCTCGATACGCGCTATGATGCTTGGCATCCCAACGCACAGGGAGGGCAGGCTATGGTCCTTGAGAACCGCCCCGCGCCAACCCCCACAGGCCGAACCGACGAACCCGACATGGGCGCGGACCTCATCGATCCGACGCGCTACACGGACCCGGATTTCGCGAAGCTGGAATGGGACCGGATGTGGACGAAGGTCTGGCTGAACGCGGGGCCGCTGTCGGACATCCCCGAGGTGGGCGACCACTTCGTTCACGAGATCGGGCGGGAGTCGTTCATCTTCATCCGCACGGCCGAGGACGAGGTCAAGGGCTACTACAACATCTGTCCGCATCGCGGCAGCCGCCTGCGTCCGAGCGCGGGCATGGGCCATGCGGAACAGCTGCAGTGCCCGTTCCACCTGTGGACGTTTGACATCGGCGGGCGGCTGCAGAACGTGCCCGACCGCCAGCACTTCGTGAACGGCATCCCCGAGGAGAAGCAGCGCCTGGCCGAAGTGCGCGTGGAGACATGGGCGGGCTGGGTCTGGTTCAACATGAACCCCGACTGCGAACCCCTGCGCGAGTACCTGGGGGTCATGCCCGCCCACCTCGATCCCTACCGGCTGGACCAGTACCACGTGGTGGATGACTACGTGCTGGAGTGGGAGTGCAACTGGAAGTTCGCGGTGGACCAGTTCGCCGAGATCTACCACTTGCCGGCGTTGCATCCGCAGCTGCTGGAGTACTTTGACCACCTGGCGACGCCGCTCGACGTGTACGACGGGGGGAAGCACAGCCGCCAGCTGATCCGCATGGGCCTGCCCGATCCGGGCTGGACGGATGAACTGGCGCAGCGCTTCGGCTACGAGAACAAGGACACGCTCACCCGCCAGCAGCGGGCGAATCTGGAGGACTGCGGGGTCGATCCGGACACGTTCACGGGGAAGGCGCGGGAGTTGCCGCCATTCATGGCGGCGGCGCGGCGTGAGTGGGGAAACCGCATCGGGATGGACTTCGATCTGCTGGTCGACGAACAGCTGGTGGACAACTTTCACTACATGATCTTCCCCAACCTCACGCTCAACCTCACCTACGGGTCATTCCTGTTCTTCCGTCCGCGGCCCCATCCGACGGACCCAAACAAGTGCTACTGGGACTACCAGGTGTACGCGCGGGTGCCGGACGGGGCGCCGCCGCCGAGGCGCCCGGCGACGGTCTACGGAACAGCCCGCAACCATCCGGAGCTGTTCGAGGCGCTGGAACAGGACATGGCGCAGGCGCAGATCGTGCAGGAGTCGTATCACTCGAAGGGGTTCAGCGGCATTCTGCTGAACAGCGAGGAGCGCCGCATCCGCGCGATGCACCATGCGCTTGACGCCTACCTGTACGGTCCCGACCGCTAGCGAGCGCCAGCAGTCAACCTGAGAAGGAGTACGGGCAGATGGCACATCCAACGGACGCGACGGCGCCGGCCGCCGGCATGGTCAATATCCTCAGCGTGATCCGGCGCTACCGTCTGCGGGACTTCCCCCGGCGGTTCAGCCCGGACGATCTGCATCACGTCGGCATCCCCTTTATCGACGTGGACCGCACGATGCACGCCCTGAAGCTGCTGGATCTGGTGGCCCCCGACGAAACGCCGACGGAGCGGTTCCACAAGATCCAGAACGTCGAGTCAGAGGAGGAGTACCGCGCCGTACTCGAGGAACTGCTGCGGGATATCTACGAGCCTGTCTTCGAGGCGACGCCGGACCCGGCGCAGACGAGCGACATGAAGCTGCGCGCCGCCTTCCGCGAGTACGAGCCGCCAGAGGAGCGGGAGCGCATGATCTCGCTCTTCCGGGCGCTCTGCGCGGAGGCGGGTCTGATCGACCAGGGTTCGGGCCTTATTCCGCCGATCCTGGGCACATCGTCCCGCAACCGGCAGGTGATGCAGCAGTACCAGCAAGAACAAGAACCCTCGTCCTGACCGGTGACGACCGAAGCGGGCGGCCGGAGCGAGGGCGCCCTCGGCGATCTGCGCGTCATCGAGTTCGCGCAGGGAGTCACGGGACCGTTCTGCGGCAAGGCGTTTGCGGACCTGGACGCGGATGTGGTGAAGGTGGAGCCCCTCGCGGGCGACGCCAGCCGCGCGCACGGCCCCTTCCCCGGCGAGGAGCCGCACCCCGAGAAAAGCGGTCGCTTCCTCTACCTGAACACGAACAAGCGCGGCCTTGCCCTCGATGTCGAGCGCGAGGATGGGCGTGAACTGCTACGCGAACTGGCGGCGAGCGCGGATATCTTCATCGCGGACCTGCCGCCTGCCGCCTACGACGAGCTGGGACTCGACTACGGGACGCTGAGCGCCCGCAACAACGGCCTGATCATGGTATGCGTCAGCCCCTACGGGCTCACAGGAGCCTACCGCGACTACAAGGGCTCCGCCTTCACCGCCTTCCACATCGGCGGCATGGGACGGGAAACCCCCTACAACGAGATTATGGACCCGGAGGCGCGCCCGCCGCTCGTCGACGGCGGCGATCAGGGCGACTACCTGACGGGCTGGACAGCGGCGACGATGACGCTGATTGCCGTGTTCCATCGCAGCGTGTACGGAAGGGGACAGCGGCTGGATGTCTCCGCGATGGAATCGGTGGCGGCGATGACGCGCATGCCGGTCACGAGCATCGGCTACGGGCAGACGCCGAAGATCTCGCGGGAGAAGGCGAACTTCCCCTGGGTAATGCCCTGCAAGGACGGGCACGTCTCATTCGCGCCCTTCCTGCTGGATCACTGGTGGCGGGCGGTGGTGGACATGATGGGCAGCCCTGACTGGGCCGTGAGCGAGGCCTTCGCGACGACGATGGGGCGCGTGCAGAACGCTGACGTCGTCGAGCCGCTGACCGTTGAGTGGCTGATGCAGCACACGAAGCAGGAGATCTATGAGATGGCGCTGGCGCGGAACGTGGCCTGCTTCCCCGTGAACACGATGGAGGAAGTCTTGAACTCGCGACAGTACGCGGCGCGGGGCTTCTTCGTGGATGTGGAGCACCCGCGGGCGGGGACGCAGCGGCAGCCCGGGGCGGCGGGCGCCTACTCGCGCACGCCCTGGGCTGTGCGCCGTCCCGCGCCCCTGCTCGGCGAACAGACGCGCGAGGTGATCTGCGGGGAGCTGGGGCGCTCCGAGGAGGAGTTCGCCGCGCTGGCGGCGGCCGGCGTCGTGAGGGAAGCGCCCGCATGAACAACCGTCCGCTGGAAGGAATACGGGTCGCCGACTTTGGCTGGATCCTGGCGGGGCCGTACGCGACCGCGTGGCTGGGGAGCCTGGGGGCGGAAGTCATCCGCATCGAGTCACAGAGCCGCCTCGATTTTCACCGCCAGAATCTGGGGGCGGGGGCGGATGGGACGCCGGGCATCAATCGCGGGGCGGTCTTCAACTCGCTGAACTTCAGCCGCAAGAGCGTGCGGCTGAACCTCTCGACGCCGCGCGGACTCGAGCTGGCGAAGGAGCTTGTGCGCCAGAGCGACCTTGTGATGGAGAACTACGCGGCGGGCGTGATGGAGAAGCTGGGGCTCGGCTACGAAGCGTTGAAGGCGATCAACCCCGGCGTCGTCATGATCGCGACCTCCCCCCTCGGGCAAACGGGCCCCGATCATGCCGCCACGGGATGGGGCCCGAATGTGCAGGCGTACGCCGGCCTTCCCCACCTGACGGGCTACGGGGATGGCCCCCCCTCGGGTCTGGGAGGGCTCTACCCCGACTTCATGATCGGCACGGTGATGGCGTTCGCGGCGCTGTCCGCGCTGCACGCGCGGAACCGCACTGGCGAGGGACAGTACGTGGACCTCTCAATGGCGCAGATCGTCTCAACCATGATCCCGGAGGGGATCATGGACTTCGCCATGAACGGGCGGGAGCCCGCGCGCATGGGGAACCGCTCGCCGCGACACGCGCCGCGCGGCGTCTATCGCTGCGCGGGTGAGGATGCGTGGGTCGCAATCGAGGTCGAGAGCGACGAAGCCTGGCGCGGGCTCGCGGAGGCGCTGGGCAAGCCTGCGTGGGCGAACGGCGCACGCTTCTCCAGCGCGCAGGCGCGGCGGGCCGCGCACGACGAGATCGACGCGGCTATCACCGCCTGGACGCGGGAACGGACGCACTACGAGGTCATGCATGCGCTCCAGGCCGTCGGCGTCAACGCCGCGCCCTGCCTCGATCCGTACGAACTGCTCGCAGACGAAGGCATGGCCGACCGCGACCTTTACGTGGAGATGGACCACCCGGAAGTAGGCCCGCGAACGGTCGCGGGCTTACCGGGGCGCTACAGCGACATCGAGGCCTGGAGCTACGGCCCGGCCCCGCTCTTCGGCGAGCACAGCGAGGAGGTCTGTCGGGGCTTGCTGGGGCTGGGCGCGGAGGAGTATGAGCGGCTCGTGGAGGAGCAGGTCATCTGGTAGGGAGGCGCGTTAGCGGGGAACGCTGGCGGCGAGATGGTGGAGCAGGGAGTTCATCCAGGGCGCCGATCCAAGGTCATCCGCCGGCTCACTGAACTGTACCCTGCCCCCTTGCGGATTTTCAGACATGAGCAGCGCCGCCGCGGTATACCGTCGCTCACGGACCATGCGGCGAAGGAAAATTTCGTAGCGTCGGGCGTAGGAAGTCTCCCGGAAGATAGCCTGCGCCTCATAGATGGGTTCTGTTAGGCGAACGGCGCGCCGTGCCTGCTCATGCTCTTCGAGCAGGAACAGGTATCCCAGCCAATGGGCGCTCTGTTCACCGAAAGCCCCCTCTCGGTAGGCGGTCCACAGGTCGTCTGCGCTACCGAGCGCCTCTTCAACGCGGTTATTGAAGTTGTTCCCGAACGAGGGACCGACCTGAGTTTTGAGTTCGATCACCGCCCCGAGGCGATTCCCATTGATAACAATGAGATCCCACTCCTTCTCCGGGCGAAAATACCCAGGCAGCACCGAGACGCGCCGGCCCTTTCTGGTCTCCCAACCGTCTCCACCAACGGCCTCTCGAATCGAATGCCCGATGGATTCGATGAAACCATCGAGGTGTCCGCCGCTGGTTACGGCCTGCCGGTTCCCTCGATCTGCGCCCGCTGAGCCAGTTCGCTGACGCTCCGACGCAGTGGTTCGAGCCTCCCAAAAGTACTCGACCGCCTGCTGAAAGAAATCTGAACGGGTATCCCGCAGAGACATCCCGATCTCTAGTCTGCATCCAGAAGGCGGCTCTGCCCAAGTTCGCGTTCTATCCGCGCTCGGGCAGCAGCGACGTAACGGGCCTCGACTTCGATCCCGATGCTGCTTCGCCCCCAGCGGCCAGAAGCGACTGAAGTCGTTCCCGAGCCCAGAAAGGGATCCATCACCGTATCGCCCACGAAGCTGAACATCCTCACCAATCGCTCGATCATCGCTACGGGGAAGGGCGCCGGATGCGTCTTCGTGCTGGCTCCACCCATGCTCCATACCTGCTGGAACCAGTTGGCATGACTCTCCGCGGGGATGACCGACAGCAGCCTTGCGCTGATATGCGGACTTCGATATCCCCCGGGTTTGCGCTGAAAGAGGATGTACTCGATGTCGTTCTTGATAATGGCGTTGGGCTCGTAGGGTTTGCCGAGGAAGCGCCCACCGTTTTCGACCTCCAGAGCGGCATTGCCGATCTTGTGCCAGATGATCGGGGCGAGATTATCGAATCCGAGCCGTCGTGTGTGTTCCTGAATGCCCGCATGCAAGGGGAAGACCACATGCCTCCCGAACCTGCGGCGGGGGACGAGCACATCGCCAGTGACGATGATGAGCCGTCCTCCGGGCACGAGCGCGCGGTAGCAACGCTCCCAGACCTTGTCGAGTTCACCGAGAAACTCATCGAGATCCTCGACAAGACCCAACTGTCCTTCGCCTGCTTCATACGGCTTGAGGTTCCAATAGGGAGGAGAGGTGACGACGAGGTGAACGCTCTCATCCGCAATCTCGTGGAGGGAGCGGCTATCACCACAAGACACGTGGTGCGTCGAAGGAACGCAACGCGCCGCCGCCTCGGCGAGGACGGAGAGACGCGGCGTGCGGGCGATGATTGGCAGCGCCTTCTGATGCCCGTGCTCACTGACAATTTCAGTGAGTTCCCGGGGAACGCTGGCGGCGAGCCCCTCCGGTGTTTGTACGCCGGGTTTGAGCAGGACCATAGCTGTTCTCCCTAGCGCCCCTTGAACTGCGGCGGGCGGCGCTCGACGAAGGCCTTGCGCGCCTCGGCGGCGTCTTCGGTTTTGGTGAGGATGGCGGTGCGGGTCTGCTCGAAGCGGTAGCCGTTCTTCACGTCCATGTTCTCGATCATGTGAAGGCTCTCCTTGGCGAGCCGGACGCCCATGGGGATCTTGGCCGCAATGAGGCGGGCGTCCGCCAGCGCGGCCTCCATCAGCTGCTCGTGGGGCACGACGTTCACGACCATGCCGAGGCGATAGGCCTCATGGGCGTCGAGGCGCTCGGCGGTGTAGTGGAGGCGGCGCACAAGCGGCCAGTTGGTGAGGAGGCGCATGAAGTGGCGCGCGCCCCCGAGCAGGCCGACATCGATTTCGGGGAGGCCGAAGGTGGCCTTCTCGGAGGCGATGAGGTAGTCGCAGGAGGCGGCGAGCGCGAGGCCGCCCCCAAGCGCGGGGCCGTTGATGGCGCCGATGACGGGCACGGCGCACTCCTGGATTGCGTAGAACATCTCGCGCATGCGGCGGTTGCCCGTGCCCGTGGGCATGCGCTGACGGGGGGTTTCATCGCCGTCCCCGCGCGCCCGAACGGCGCCCTTCAGATCGGCGCCGGCGCAAAAGGCGCGGTCGCCCGCCGCCGTGAGCACGGCCACCCGCACCTCCAAATCGTCGGAGAGGGCGTCGAAAACGCCGGCGATGTCCCAGTCCGCCGCCAATGCGTTCACCGGCGGATTGTCCAGCGTGACGACGGCGATATGGTCCCTGATGTCGACGTGGACGGGCATGGTTGCGCTCCCTCGCCAGTGAAGGGTCAGGCGCCTTCGAAGGCGTCCTTGATGCTGGCGTAGCGTTCGAGCTGGGGGATAACGTCGGCGGGCGCGCCGATGTGGATCCACATGATGAGCCGCTCGAAACCCATCTCGATGAGCCCCTCGGCGTGCTTTTCGTCGTCGACCGGTCCGAGCACGTTGAGCTCGATGGTATCCATCGAGCGGCCCCGCTCGTCAGCGATGCGGCGGATGCGCTCAATGCCCTCGCCCAGCATCTTGGGCGTCCCGGGCGGAGCCAGCCAGCCATCGCAGTACTCGACCACGCGCCGGTGCGCCGCTTTGGAGTTGGCGCCGAGGAAGAACGGCGGACCGCCGCGGCGCATCGGCTTCATATCCATCCAGCACGCGTCGAAGTCGACGAACTCGCCGTGGTACTCAGGCTCCTTTTGGGTCCAGAGCTCGCGCATGGCCTCGATTCGCTCGCGCGCGATCTGCCAGCGGTGCTCGAAGGGGATGCCGTGGTCGGCCATTTCATCGGGAAACCAGCCGCCGCCGAATCCTATGCTGAGACGCCCCTGCGAGAGGCGATCGAGGGAGGCGAGCTCGCGCGCGAAGGTGATGACGTCGTGCTGGTTGATGAGCGAAATGGCCGTGCCGAAGTTGAGCCGCTCCGTGACGGCGGCCGCGCTGGCGATGGCGATAAAGGGGTCGTAGAGGCTGAGGTACTCCTCGGCGAAGGTGAAGGTGTCGAGATCGGAGGGGCGGCCGTAGGGACGGATGCCCTCGCGCTTGAGGGTGACCGTTCCGTAGCGGTCAGGAGGCTCGCCGTTCCAGCGCCGCGTGGGAATGTGGGTATGCTCGGGGAAGTAGAGGGACTCGAAGCCGAGGTCTTCGGCCGCCATCGCGAGTTCCGCGGGCTGCATGGTGTTGGCCGTGCAGAACATGAACACGCCGAACTTGACCATTGCTTGCGTTCCTTCCCCCGCCAGACGGCGACTGCGCCGAACCTTACAGCACGGAAGCGCAGGGCGAACTCGTTGACGGGCGTCCGCCAAACTGCGAGCATCGCGGCCCCCGACGGCGCGCCTTCCACAGGCCGGAGCGGTCCCGCATGGCGTGGCGGGGGCGAGGGACGATGACGCTGCTGGCGGACCTTGAACGGCGACTGGATGAATCGGGCGTGGAGGGCGCGCTGGGGTTCTTGCGCGAGCGTCTGGGGAACGCCGCCACGATGGGAACGGAACTGGCGGATACGAATGCGGCCATTCAGCAGGCGGAGCGTGCGGAGGCGCGCTCCGAATCGTGGCTGACGGACGCCTTCGAACAGTTCCCCATCGTGAACGCGCAGACGTTTCCCCACAGTTCGCACGTGGACCCGCGCGCGCACGCGGTGCTGGCAACGCACCGGCTGGCGCAGGGCGCGGGGCTCTACTTGCCCTCGGAACTGCGCGGGATGCACGAGCGCGATGAGGTATCGCGTGAGTGGCAGGCGCGCGAAGGCTTGCGCTTCCGGGTGTTCGCCGCGCTCATGCGAGCCGTTGGGGAAGCGATGGTGGAGGGCGAGGTGAGGGCCGCCGACTACGTCTCGACGTGCCAGGAGACCGCGCGGGCGCTGGGCGCGCTTGAGATCGCTGACCCGCCCCGGAATCCCTAGCCGGCGAGCTTGTCCACCCGCTCCCGCGCTCGCTCCACCTCGGCGGGAACATCCTCGTCCTGGATGACGCCCGCCATGCCGATGCTCACATTCAGGCGCGTGACGCCGAGCTCCTCGAGCCGCTGGATGGGGATGCGGGTGGCCACTTCCAGGTTGCACTGGATCTGGGGGCGGGGACGGCCACGCTCCTCGGCGAGGCGATGCAGCTTCTCGATCTCGTCGGGGAACTCCTCGACGGGGGTGAAGCGCCCGCGCAGATCCTCGGTGAACTGCAGGTGGACGGCGGGAAGCCAGCCATCGCAATAGTTGACAACGCGGTTGAGCACGTTCGGACCGGCGCCTCCCATGAGAATGGGCGGGTGCGGATCCTGCACGGGCTTCGGCCACTGCCACGTGGGCGGGATGTCCACGTGGCGGCCATGGTACTCCGCCACCTCCTGCGTCCAGAGCGTCTTCATCGCTTCGACCTTCTCGCGCATGACGCGGAAGCGCCGCTTCGGGTCAACGCCGTGCGCCTCCATCTCCTCTTCGTTCCAGCCAGCGCCAACGCCAAGGACGACACGCCCGTTGGAGATGCGATCGAGGGTCGAAACTTCCTTGGCCATGTGGATCGGGTCACGCTGCGGGACGAGCGCGATGGAGGGACCGACCCTGATGGCCTCCGTGGCGGCGGCGACGGCGGCCAGCGTGACGAAGGGGTCCCACATGCTCTTGTAGCCCATGGGGGTTTCGGGGGCGAGGGGGAAGTCGGTCGCGAGGGGCATATGCGAGTGCTCGGGAATGAAGAAGGACTCGAACCCGAATCGCTCCGCCTCGCGGGCGACGGCGATTGGGCTCGCGTTGTAGTGCGTGGGGCCGTAGTTCACGCCGAATTCCATGCAAAGACCCTCCCTGTCCTCGGCGGAGCGACGCTCCCGCCCCGCCTCCGCGCGCCTAGCCTACTGGTTCGCGCCAGCGGACGCGTGGACGCGTTCAGGGGAGAGCGGGGGCGGGCGTCCACACGAGCGTGCGCGGATGAAACGTCGACCATGCGAACCAGAACTGGGTGGAGTGGTCGAATGGGGGCAGGCGCGTGCCCGCCAGCGGTCCAGCGAGCGCCAGCCCCGTCACGTCCCAGAGCGATCCCGTCTCCTCGTCGCGGAAGCGGCCGCGGCCGTCGGGGGAGAAGGTGAGCGGCCGGCCGTCGACCTCGGACAGATAGGCGGCGCCGCTGCCGACATCGCGGGAGGTGGCGATATCGGACTCGTCGAGCGCCGAGGCCGTCCCCGGCGCCCAGAAGACGACCACGCGCGCGCCCGCGAGGTCGATGGCGGCGACGGGATGCTCGCGCAGCGCGGAGAAGGGAACGGCCATCGCGACCTCGTCCGTCGAGAGGGTGATGACTCGTTCAAGGGCCGGCAGCCGTGTATCGATGATGTGCGTGGCGTACGGGGGGAACGCCTTGCTGTCGTAGCCGATGTAGGCGTTTCCGCCGTAGGTAACGCCGAATCCCGTGTCCTCGGTGAGGATATCGGCCTCGGGGAAGGCGCGCCTGAAATCGCCGAAGGAGAGGACGCTCATCGACAGGGGGCGGAGCTGGACGCCCGCGTGGCGCCCGACAATGCCCTCACCGATCGCCTGCTGCCACCACGTTTCCGTCTGGCGGTCCCACATGATGAGGTCGGAGTGGCGCAGGGCGCCGGAAACGCCGAAGTCGAGCACGGCGCCCCCGACGCGACGGTCGAAGGCGAGCGCGGTGTGGCAGAGGGGGCAAAAGGAGGCGACGACGGGCACGCCCGCGACTTCGTCGTTGACGACCTCGTGGACGGTAAGGATATGCAGGGGGTACCCGCGGACGACCCCGCCGATGCGGAGCACGGCGATGGGGAGCGCGTCCTCGTAGTCGACGGCGCCGACGGGGGCGAAATGGGCGACGCCATAGGGGCCCGCCGTCGAAACCGCGCCCGGCGCATCGAGCGCGAGGATGCAGTCGCGTCCGTAGCAGCCGCGGATGATCTGGCTGAAGGGCACGGTATGGCGTGACCAGTCCTGGTCAGGCCAGTCACGGCAGAAGTCGGGACGCAGGTTGACGATATCGATGGCGCCGTCGGGGTTGGTATGGGCGGCGTAGGGACACTCGTCGGCGGTGGGCGTGGGGGCCGCCGCCTCGGGGGCGCCGCCGCAGGCGCTGGCCAGCGCGAGTACGAGCGCGGGGATGAGCAGGAGGAACCGGTGCATCCGAACGATGCTACTGCGCCGGCGGACGGTCCGAATGCGCGTGCTGGCAAAAGACAAGGGTCCACCCGTACGGGTGGACCCTTGCATGCTTGAGCGCTGATGAGCGATCAGCGGGCGGTGGGGTCTAGGCGTCGTCGAGCCACATGGACTCGCGGCGGCGGTCGTAGAAGTTGAGCCAGTCATCCTGACCGAAGTCCTGCAGACGGCTATTGAAGCCGAAGTAGGAGACGGAGGAGATGGGCATTCGCCAGTTGCAGAAGTGGTTATCGAGGATCCAGCGCTGCACTTCGGTGAGCAGCTCAGCGCGGGCCTCGGGATCGGTCTCTGCTTCCTGGGCGTCCAACAGGCCGATAAGCATCTCTGAATCCGCCGCGACTTCGGGTCGCGGTGAATCCGCCCAGTGATTGAAGGCGTTGAGACCGTAGCCGCGCGGGTCGAAGTGGATCAGGTGGGTGTCGTTGGGGACGCCGGTGGTGCCGCCAGCCGAACCGTTGCCGTAGCTGAGCAGTTCCCAGTCCTTCACATCCGAGGAGACATCCGTGGCGCGCGCCGCCCAGGTATTCTGGTCGACGAGCTCCACTTCGGTCTCGATGCCGAGGGACTCCTCGATCATGCTCGCGTAGAGTTGGGTCACGTCCGAAAGCAACGGATCCTCGACCGCCCCGAAGAGCTTGATCTTCTCCACGGGCACGACGAAGTCGGCGGCGGCCCAGAGGGCGCGCGCCTCCTCGGGATCATGGCGATACCAGGCCGCGAGGTCTTCCTGGGAGAGCTTCTGGTAGGCGGCAATAAGGTCCGAGATGGGCGCGGCCAGCTTGCCGCCGGCGGTCCAGAGCGTCCTGATGATGCGCTCATAGTCGAGCGACTTCTGCAGCGCCTGGCGGGCGCGCTTATCGTGGAGCTTGCCGCCATCCATGCCAAGGTAGCCGGTTCCGCCTGCGGGCAGTTCAACCACCCTGGCGTGATCCACGCCCTCGAACTCTTCGACTTCGAGTGGATCAATGGCGGCGTACACATCAAGGTCGCCGGCGAGGAAGGCGGCCTTGCGAGCCGCCCCGTCGGGCATGATGCGCGTCTCCCAGGCGTCGATGTAGGGCCCGTCCTCGACGAAGCCGTCATCGGCGGGGGAGTGCTTGTGGTAATCCGCCCAGCGCTCAACGCGCGTGCCCGTGGCGTCCCGCCGCGCGATCTTGTAGGGCCCGCTGCCGGAGCCCTCGGGCAAGGTCTGAACGCTGTACACGTCCTCCATGGTCCCGTCGGGATGCTCGTAAGCGCCCTCGAGATCGCCCTGCTCCGCGACGACGCGCGGGTTGACGAAGGAGTAGTAGTGGCGCGCGCGATACACGGGCGCGTCCGCGTTCGGTCGCGACCAGTGCTCCGTCAGCGTCAACTCATCCGTCGCCTCGAAGTCGTCCACGAACACGAAGCCGGTGCGCGTCGTGTGTGGGTTAATGAGGTCATACAGCTTCGTCAGGCGTCCGAAGCTGAAGGCGACGGCCTCGGAGTCCACCGGGTCGCCGTTGTGGAACTTCATGCCGGGGCGGATGCTCCACACAAACGTGGTCGGGTCGACCTGTTCGTAGGCGGTCATGCCGTCCATGGCGAAGATGTTCTTGGTGGGCTGGTAGGTGTAGGGCTGAGTCATCGTGGAGTAGATGATCTCGGTGTTGTTGAGGTGGTAGATGCCCGGGTCGAGCCCGGCGTCCTCCTGGGCCTTCCAGAGACGGAGCGTGCCGCCGTGCCTGGAGCTGCCCTCGGCAGGCGCTTCGGTCGCCGCCGCCTCCGTGGGCGCCTCTGTCGCGGCGGCGGTGGCCGCCTCGGTAGGAGCGGCGGTCGCCGCCGCGCCCCCGCCCCCGTCGTCGTCATCGTCATCATCGTCGCCACAGCCGGCGAGGATGGCGGCGGAACCGGCGGCGGCCACGCCGCTGCCGATCAGAAAGCTCCGGCGGCTGAACGGCCGGCTCCGGAGCCTCTTCCAGTAGTTCTCGCTTTCGCGCATGAAACGCGTCCCTCCATGGTTCAAAGGTTTGCGACGTCACGCCATGTGGCGCTCGGATGAGTCAGCCTACATTAATTCTCCCGTTGGCGAAACGCCTTGTGTGAGCTCAGATGCGGCCCCGCAACCTGGGGTCGAGGGTATCGCGCAGGGAATCACCGAACACGTTGAAGCCAAAAACGGTGATCGCCAGCGCGAGGCCGGGGAAGATGGCCAGCCACGGGGCGCGGATAAAGTAGGTGCGGGTCGTGCCCGAGAGATCGGCGCCCCATGAGGGCGTGCCCGCTTCCACGCCCACGCCGAGGAAGCTGAGGCTGGCCTCGGCAAGGATGGCGGCGGGGAGCGAAATGCTGGTGATGACGATCACGATCCCGAACATGTTCGGGGCGATGTGGCGCCACATGATACGGAAGTTGGCGGCGCCCACAACGCGCGCCGCCTCGACGTACTGCTGTTCCCGCAACTCAAGCACTGTGCCCCGCATGATCCGGTAGGTGCCGGGCAGGAAGAAGGCTGCGATCGCAATGACCAGGACGAATTCCTGTCTCGGCAGCGCCGGTAAGTCGGGCAAATCCTGCCCGACAGCGGTATAGAGCACGAGCGCCAGCAGGATGCTGGGGATGGAGATCACGACATCAACGAATCTCCCAACGACAAAGTCCACGGCGCCGCCGGCGAAGGCCGTGAGCAGGGCGAGGAGCGTGCCTGCGACGGTGCCGATCAGGACGGTGGCGACGCCAATCTTGAGGGAGATGCGTCCGCCATGGAGCACGCGCGTCCAGACATCCTTGCCAAAGCGATCGGTGCCGAACCAGTGATCGCCGCCAGGGCCGGCAAGGGGCGGGCCCACGCCCTGCTCCCGCGGGTCGGGAAAGGTGTTGAGGATGGGCGCGGCGGCTGCGCCGATAGAGACGATGAGGATGAGCGCCAGCCCGAAGGCGCCGAGCGGCTCCCGCCTGATCCAGCGCCATGGGTTGAAGCGCTGCTTCGACGGGATAGCGTACTCCAGCGCGAGCGCGTCTTCAGAAACGGGGGGGGGGGGCGCGGCGGCGTCCTGGGCGGAAGAATCGAGTGACATGGCCTAGTACCGAATCCTTGGGTCAACGACCGTGTAGAGGATATCGACCGCCAGCGTGACGAGGATGAAGAGCAGGGCGAAGATGCAGACGGTACCGAGCACCAGCGGGTAATCCTGCGCCAGCACACCTTCCAGCGTGAGGCTGCCGAGGCCGGGAATCCCGAAGATGACCTCCGCGATGACGACGCCCCCAAGAACGGCGCCCGTCTGTAGCCCGATGAGGGTGATGACGGGGATGAGCGAATTGCGGAATACGTGGCTCCAGATGACGCGACCTTCCCGCAGTCCCTTGGCCCGCGCCGTGCGCACGTAGTCGGAGTAGAACACTTCGAGCATGGATGTGCGGACCAGACGGGCGATGCCGGCGGCGCTGGCGAGGGCGAGCGTGATCGCGGGCCAGATGACGATTGCCAGATTGTCCAGGGGATTGGTCGTGAATCCCACCCACACGCTGGCGAAGGGCGTCCACTGCCACCAGATGGCGGGCAAGGTGAGGACGAGAATGGCCAGCCAGAAGTTGGGGATGGAAATGCCCGCGATCGCCACCGTCCGCAGCGAATAGTCCAGCAGGCTGTTGCGCCGCACGGCCGAGAGTACGCCAATGGTGACGCCGAAGATGGCGGAGAGTATCACGGTCAGCAGCCCCACTTCGACGGTATTGGGCAGGCGCTCCCAGATCTTGTCCGTCACCGCGTCCTGCGGGGGCTTGAGGCGCTCGCCGAGGTCTCCCTGGAGCGCGCTCCAGAGCCAGTCGCCGTACTGCTCATACCAGGGACGGTTCAGCCCGAAGCGCTCCTCGAAGCGCTCAACGGCGTTCGGATCGTTATCGCCAACGAAGCCAACAGCGGCAAAGGCGGCGCTCCCCGGACGCACAAACAGCAACATGAAGAGGATGAAGGAGATGGCCAGCATCATGAGGGGGACGGCGATCAGGCGGCGGATGATGTAACCCGTCATGCGTGAATGCGCCTGGCGTCATGCGGCCCGTTCTGGCCCCCCGCCGGTGCGCCACCCTCCCCGTTCGCGGGTTCGGCTCGAACGCCTGCCCCGCGAGATTTCGGGATTCTCGACGATCCGTCCAGCGATGGCAAGCGTGGCCGCGTCGGGGACGGCGCAGAACCCCCGCGCCCGCCCCGCGCCGTCTCCCGTCGTAGACTGCGGTCAGGGCCGGAAACGGGGGCAGAGCGATGGCTGACGGCAGCGCGAACGACGAGGCGGGCGAGCGGCTCGGGGAGATGGTCGCGGAGTGGGCGGACGCCTACTGGCGGGAACAGGCGCCCCGTCTGCGGCGCCAGGAAGCGCCCTCCGCGGATGCGCTTCAGGAGGCGCTGACGAGGGCGTTTATGGCCGGCGCCGTGACCGTCTTCCAGCGCTGGGACGAGGTGCGCCCGCTCATCCCGCGGCGGCGTCCCTCATGGCGCGACCTGCCATCGCACCACGGCTAGGGACGGGCCGTATCATCCCCGCCGGACTCGTGTATTGAAGGAGGCGTCATGAGCGAAGCGGAGCGGCTGTTTGACCTGAGCGGGAAGGTGGCGCTGGTAACGGGCGGCAGCCGCGGACTGGGCGCGGCCATGACGCGCAGCTTCGCGCGGGCGGGAGCGGACGTCGTGATCGCCAGCCGCAAGCTCGCCTCGTGCGAACGGCTGGCGGACGAGGTGCGGGCGGAGACGGGACGGCGGGCCCTGCCCGTGGCCTGCCACATGGGCGACTGGGAGCAGGTCGACGCGCTCGCCGAGGCGGCTTACGCCGAGTTCGGAAAGGTGGACGTGCTCGTGAACAATGCGGGCATGTCGCCCCTCTATGACCACGTCAGCGAGGTCACGGAGGCGCTCTACGACAAGGTGCTGGACGTGAACCTGAAGGGGCCGTTCCGGCTGACCGCCGCCATCGGGACGCGTATGGCGGCGGGCGACGGCGGCTCGGTGATCATGGTCTCGAGCACCGCCTCGCAGAGCCCCGGGCCGAACGCGCTCGCCTACGGAGCGGCGAAGGCGGGGCTGAACAACCTGACGCTGGGCTTCGCGCGAACGTTCGCGCCCAGGGTGCGGGTGAACTGCATCATCCCGGGGCCGTTCCTGACGGACATCTCGAAGGCGTGGGATATGGAAGCGTTCGAGGAGCGGGCGGCGAACACGATCCTGCTGGCGCGGGGCGGACAGGCGGAGGAGATCGTGGGCGCCGCGCTCTACTTCGCCTCGGACGCCTCCAGCTTCACGACGGGGGCGCTGCTGACCGTTTCGGGGGGCGCGGCGCGCTAGCGGCGGGGGCGCCGTCATGCGCGCTATACTCCCCGCACGCGAGGTTTCAGGAAGAAAGGTTGGGGCCTGTACGGCTCCGGCGAGGGAGAACGGACCATGGCCGCGAACCGCGAGGATTTCGAGAAGCTGCCCCAGGCGGCGTGCCCGATGAGCGTGAATGAAGTGGACCTGTTCGCGCCCGGCGCCCAGGAGCACTGGTACGACGCCTACAAGCTCCTGCAGGACGAGGCGCCGGTATTGCGCCTGCCCGGGCAGGGCTACGAGCCGGGCGCGGACGCCTACGTGCTCACGAAGTACGAGGACATCCGCAGGGTCGTGCGCGACCCCGACCTGTTCCCCACGCGTACGGGGCCGGGCTCGTCGGGGACGAGCCGGATTCACGACGAGATCTTCGAGGACGAAGGCTTCGGGGAGGTGGTGACGGCGCGGGAGCGGCTGCGCCCCGACATCGAGTCACACCGCGCGCATCGCGAACAGCTGACCGAGCCCTGGGTCGGCGCCTCGGGCGCGCTCCAGCATCGCGAGATGATCACCGAACACGCCAACCGCCTGATGGACGCCTGGATCGACCGGGGCGCGGTCGAGTTCGTGACGGAGTTCGCGGCCCCGCTGCCGCAGGCCGTGATCTCGACAATCCTCGGCTTCCCCCTCGAGGACATGCCCATGACGAAGCAGTGGGAGGAGGCGCAGGTGCGCCGCTTCGTCTATGGATTCGGTCCCAAAAGCGAGATGGACGATCCCGACGAGGAGGACAACGCCCGCGCCCTCGTGGCCTTCAATCGCTACATACAGGAGCGCATCGACGAGAAGCGGCGGGATCCGCAGGACGATATGATCACGTTCCTGACGCAGGTCGAGTTCCAGGGGAAGCCGCTGAGCGATGGCGACATCATCAGCGTCGTCTCGGGGATGCACATCGGGGGGAACGAGACGACGCAGTACGCGCTCACCTCGGAGGCGCTGCTGCTGGCGCAACACCCGCGCATCGTCGAGGAGTTGCGCGCGGACCGCTCGAAGGTGCGCTTTTTCGTGGAGGAGGCGCTGCGGCTGTATGCGCCGACGCAGGGCCTTTCCGGCCGCATGGTGGCGCGCGACACGGAGATTCGCGGGGTCAGGATTCCCGCGGGCTCCCTGCTGCACCTGCGCTGGGCGGCCGCCAATCGCGACCCCGAACTCTGCCCCGCGCCGGATGAGCTGCGGCTTGACCGGAAGAACCCGGGGAGGCACCTGACGTTCTCGATCCGCCCGCGCGGCTGTCCCGGCGCGGGCCTCTCGCGTCTGGAACAGAACATCGCCGTGAACGTGATGCTGGACCGCATCGATGAGCTGAAGCTGGCGCCGGGGAAGAACGACTTCAGGCATCAGCCCGGGATCATGCTGGGGCTGTACGAGCTCCATCTGGAGTTCACGAAGGCGAGGGCGGCGGCGCTCGTCTGACGCCGCTACCATGACGCGCACAGCCGCGGGGCGGCGCGCCGTCCGCGGCAGGAGGATGCGCGATGACGATGACCCGTCCGGAGATCGACCCACAGGTCTTCCTCAGCCAGGAGTACGCGGATAACCCGTACCCGACGCTGAAGCTGCTGCGCGATCACTACCCCGTCTACCACAACCCGCTCACGGAGCAGTGGATGATCACGCGCTACGAGGACGTCTGCGCGGCCTTCCGCGACCTGGAGAACTACTCCGCGCAGCCGAACGCGCTTGGCATCGGGGCGGTCTTCGGGCCGACGCTGATGGAGTACGACGGGGAGCAGCACAACAAGCTGCGCAACATCGTCGCGCCCGAATTCGTGGGCCGGAAGCTGGAGGCGCTGCTGCCCGTGATCGAGCGGAACTCGATGGCGCTCATCGAGAAGTACACGGAGAAGCACGCCCGCCGCCTTGCTGAGCAGGCCGCGCAGACGGGCGAGATCGACATCGTCGATGATTTCGCCACGCGCCTGCCCCTGAACGTCATTCTGGATGTGCTGGACCTGCCCCAGGACGCGCACGCGATGTTCCATGAGTGGTACCCGGCGATGATGAACGGCATCAGCGGGCCGCCCGATATCCGCGCGAAGGGGATCAAGGCGAATCAGGAGTACCACGACTACCTTGAACCGCTGCTCCAGGCGCGCAGCAAGGATCCGAAGGACGACCTCATCTCGCGACTCTGCGCGGCGGAGGTGGACGGCCACCGCATGACCTTCCAGGAGATCAAGTCATTCGCGAGCCTGCTGCTGGTCGCGGGCGCGGAAACAACGGACAAGGCGATCGCCAATCTCTGGTACCAGATGCTGGCGAATCCGGAGCAGTGGGAGCTGGTGCGGAACGATCCCTCGCTGCTGGACCGCGCGTTCACGGAGATGATGCGCGTGCATCCCCCTTCGGGCGGACAGGCGCGGCGCGCCATTCACGACATCCCCTTCCCCGAGTACGGCGCCGTCATCCCCGAGGGTGCCTACGTGCAACTCTCGATTTACGGCGGGAACCGCGATGAGCGCGTGTTCGCGAATCCGGACGCGTTCGACATCCTGCGGCCTGACCTGTACGTGGGGAAGGCGCTGCGGGCGGGCTATCACGAGAACGGCCAGGCGAGCCATCTCGGCTTCGGGCTGGGCAAGCACTTCTGCGTGGGCTATCAGCTGGCCCAGACGGAAACGGTGATCGGCAGCCGCATGCTGATGGACGTGATGCGCAACCCGCGCTTCAAGCCGGGCTCAAACCCGAAGCCGATCGCCATCAGCCTCGATCCGTGGGAGCTCTGGATCGAGTTCGACCCTGCCTAGGGCCATGGCCTCCCCGCACGCGTCACGAACGATCGAGGGACGCGCGTCCTCGCCGTTTGCGACGGTCTCGCGGGCGCGCGAGTTGCTCCATGGCGGTGAAGCGGCGCTGGCGCCCCTGGCGCGCGATCTCGCGGCGGGGCTGGCGGGAGGGCGCGAGGACGTCGAGATCGAGCGCTACCGGCGTCTGCTCTACGCGACGGACGCCTCGATCTACGAGATGGAGCCGGTCGCGGTCGTCTATCCCCGCTCGACCGCGGACGTCCAGCACGCGTTGCGGGTGGCGGGGGAGCATGGCGTGCCTGTACTGCCGCGGGGCGCGGGGACAAGCCTCTCCGGCCAGACCGTCAACCACGCCATCGTCCTCGATTTCACCCCACGTATGGCGCGGACGCTCGCGATTGACCCTGAGGGGCGCGTCGCTCGCGTCCAGCCCGGGGTCGTGCTCTCCGAACTGAACAAGGCGCTCCGCCCCCACGGATTGCAGTACCCCATCGATCCATCCACCGCGAACCGCGCCACGATCGGCGGGGGTATCGGGAACAACTCCTGCGGGGCGCACTCAGCCGTGTACGGGAAGACCGTCGATAACGTGATCGCGCTCGAGGTTGCGCTGGCGGACGGCTCCACGGCGACGCTCGAAGCGGTGAGCGAGGAAGAGGCGTCGCGGCGGGAGGGGCTGGAGGGCGCGATCTATCGGGGGACGCGCGCGCTGGCGCGGGAACACCAGGCCGAAGTGGAGACGCGCTTCCCCAAAATCCTGCGGCGGGTCTCGGGCTACAACCTCGACGAGATCGGAACCGCGGGGCCGCTCAACCTCGCGCGGCTGGTGGTGGGATCGGAGGGCACGCTGGCGACGGTGACGGAGGCGACGGTGCGGGTCGTGCCCATCCCGCCGGTGAAGATGCTGATCGCGCTCCACTTTCAGACGGTCGTGGAGGCCGCCGCCGCCACCGTGCGAGCGAACGCGCATGGCCCCTCCGCGGTCGAGCTCGTGGACGCGACCATCATCGAGCGTTGCCGCGAGAGCGCGGGCTTCCGGGGGCTGGTCGAATTCATCGAGGGGGAACCGGGGGCGCTGCTGCTGGTCGAGTTCGCGGGGGAGCGGGAAGAAGCGGTGGCGGCGAAGGTCGAGGAGCTGCGCGCCGACCTCGTGGGGGCGGACGGCGCCTTCGCCGCGGTCATCGCGCGCGGAGCGGAGGAGCAGCGGCGTATGTGGCGCATGCGCGAGGCCGGTCTGGGGCTGCTCATGAGCGTGCGCGGCGACGCCAAGCCGGTCGCCTTCGTGGAGGACACCGCGGTCGCGCCCGAACGGCTGGCGGAGTACGTCGCCCGCTTCGATGCGCTCGTGAAGGCGCGGGGCCTGCGACCCGCCTACTACGGCCACGCCAGCGTCGGCTGCCTCCACATCCGCCCGGTGGTGAGCCTGAAGGACGCGGAGGGGCTGGCGCTGGCGGAAGGGCTGGCGGAAGAGGTCGCCGACCTCGTGCTGGAGTTCGGGGGCGCGCTCAGCGGGGAGCACGGGGACGGGATCGTGCGGGGCGCCTTCACAGAGCGCATGTTCGGCCCGCAACTGACCCGCGCCTTCCGCGAACTGAAGACTCTGTGGGACCCGCAGGGCCTGCTCAATCCCGGAAAGATCGTGGAGACGCCGCCCTTCGCCGACAACCTGCGCCTGAGCCCGGCGACGGTGAACGCGGCGCCGCGCACAGCCCTCGACTTCCGCTCCGAGGGGGGGCTGGCGCTGGCGGCGGAGCAGTGCAACGGGCAGGGCGCCTGCCGCAAGCTCGACGGCGGCATGTGTCCCTCGTTCATGGTCACGGGGGACGAGGAGCATTCAACGCGGGGGCGGGCGAACCTGCTCCGTCAGGCGCTCAACGGCGCCCTGCCGCTGGAGGACCTGGCAAGCGCGCGCATGCGCGCGGCGCTCGACCTGTGCGTCGAGTGCAAGGCCTGCAAGACGGAGTGTCCCTCGGGCGTGGACCTCGCGAAGCTGAAGTACGAGGCGCTGGCGCAGGCGAACGCCGCGCACGGCGCGCCCCTGCGCGACCGCGCCTTCGCGCGCATCCGCCTGCTGAGCGCCCTCGCAAGCCCCCTGGGGACGCTCGCGAACGCGCTCGCGGGGACGGGGGCGGCGCGCGCGCTGCTCGAACGCGCTGGCGGCGTTGACCGGCGGCGGCCGCTGCCCGCGTTCGCCCCCGAGCGCTTCAGCCGCTGGTGGTCACGACGGGACGCCCCCGCGGGAGCGGCCCCGCGCGGCGAGGCGGTCTACCTCGTAGATACGTTCACGGAGTACTTCCACCCCGAGACGGGGCGCGCGGCGGTGCGCGTGCTTGAGGCGCTGGGCTACGCCGTGACCATCGCGCCGGGGCTTGCCTGCTGCGGGCGCCCGGCCATCTCGAAGGGGCTCCCGGGACTGGCGCGCGGCTGGGCGGAGCGGAATCTGGCGCGGCTGGAGCCGTACGCGCGGCGCGGCGTCCCCATCGTCGGGACGGAGCCCTCGTGCCTGCTCACGCTCCGCGATGAGTACCGCGATCTCCTCCCCTGCGAGCGCGCGAAGGCGGTCGCGGCGCAGGCGATATTGCTCGATGAACTGGTCGTGCGCGCGGCGGACGAGGACGCGGGAGTGCGCGGGCTCTTCGACGCGCGGACCGGCGGCAAGGCGCTTGTGCACGCGCACTGCCACCAGAAGGCGCTGGCGGGAGCGGAGCCATCGCTGCGCGCGCTGGAGATCGCGGGGTACGCGGCCTCGCTGGCGGACTCAGGCTGCTGCGGGATGGCGGGATCGTTCGGCTTCGAGAAGGAGCACTACGAGGTCTCGCGGGCGATGGGGGACTACCGCCTCTTCCCGGCGGTGGAGGCGGCGGGCGCGGAGAGCGCCATCGCGATCACGGGCGTCTCGTGCCGCCAGCAGATCGGGCACTTCACCTCCCGCGCCCCGAGGCACGTCGCGGAGCTGCTGGCGGAAGCGCTGGCGGAGGGCTGAGGCCTCCCCCATCCTCGCATTGACACTGCTAGGCTGGATAGGGACAATCACGCGCCCGATGATTCTGACGGTGAGGGACGGAGGACGAGCATGAGCGCATTTTTGGTCCTCCTCCATGAAAATGAACCTGAGGCTAACGGCAAGCTGCGTCAGCAGATTGAAAAGAAATACCCTGGTTCGTCCCACTACAAGTTTTCAGATCATGTCTACCTTGTCACTGGTCCTCGCCTTGTAAATGAAGTCCAGGAGGCACTCGGATTTGATGAGGACGAAAAGCTCTATGGCGCCATTCTTCGACTCAATGGCTCATTCAGTGGAAGGTCATGGACGAAAATGTGGGACTGGCTTAAGTCAACGGAACAGATCCATTGACGAATCCACAGGAAGAAAACGATCGGAGCGTTCCGGGGGAGATCTCTCTGGAGACGTATTATGGCCTTGAAGGCAGAGTTATTCGACTAGAGGAAAAGATCAAACATCTTGCGAGCAAGGAAGACTTGGCAAACACGAAGCTGTGGGCCCTGCTTACGGCAGGCGGAGCCCTGCTAACGCTCACATTGGCAGGAATCAGTATTATCTTACGGGTATGGCCATCATGACTACGACCCCCAAGGGACATCCCCCCGCCGCCCCCTACGGGCCGCGGACGCCCTCGAACTCGGTCATGATCACGCATTCGAGGATGCCGACCCCGCGGTCGGACGGATCGTCGAGGTTTGTGTAGACGGTCGAGAGTTCGGCATAGGAGCCGCCGCCGCTCATCTGCGGAATCTCATTGCCGTCGGCGTCGAAGACCTTGACCGGATGGGAGACGTCCCAGACCTCGCCCTCGACCACGAGTTCGCCACGATAAACGCCCCGCCCGAGGCGGTCGTTCCAGCCATCCGCGTAGCCGCCCGCGCGCATGTAGACGGGCTCGCTCACGACTTCGAGCTGGAAGTTGTCGACGCCGCCGTCAGGGCGCGTGAGGTGGATGTTCCCGCGCTTGAAGCGGGGCAGGCCAGCCTCCCACTCATGGTCGGAGATACGGACGTCCGTATAGGCGAAACCCTCCTTGCCCGATCCGTAGGCGTACTCGACCCGGGAGTGGATGCCGGCGCCCGCCTGACGGCCCGTGCCAGAGGCGGTGTAGCGGCCATCCTCGCCGAGGCGGAAGGCGTAGTAGAGGCAGCGGTCGGGCATGTTGACGACCGCCCAGTGGCGCATCCCGTCCGCGCGGAAGCTGCCCGGGTCGGGCGTTTCGAGGGGCGGTGCGACGTAGGGGTTGGGCTTGGCGCCCGTGCCCGTGCCCGCGCCGATTCCCCAGGAATGGTCGCGCGTTCCGGCCCAGCCATCGCCGAAGTCGAACTTCCACTCACGTCCGTTGACGCGAATCCAGCCAGCGATGTCGGCGGCCTGAATGTAGTTGGAGCGCTCCGCCACGAGGCGGCCGTCGAGCTGGTAGCGCACGCCCGGGGCTTCGTCGTAGGGCGGGGCCTTGCTCTCCCAGCGAACGTCGAAGGCGACGCCGTGGGCGTTCTCATCGCAGCCAATGCGGAGGGTGCGCAGGCCGCGGACGATCTCCTGCCAGAAGGGGCCCACGCGCAGCTCATCGATGCGCGGGCGCAGGCGGCGGCTGGCGCGCAGGTTGTACTGCTTGCCGTCGTCGAGGCTGACGATGGCGTAAGCGTCCATCACGTTCGTGTTCGGGTAGAGGCGGATCGCGGTGATGAGGTTGACCTCGCCCGCGGGGTCGCCGAAGCAATGCCAGTAGCCGTCGCTCCACTCAGGGCTGGCGGCGGCCACGGAGTTGAAGGTGTCGATGGTCTGGTGGCGGGGCCACTCATCGAGTTCGGTGAGAACGCGCGGTCGGGGCATGGCGCTTCCCTTTCTCCCTGCGAGGGGGTTCCCCGCGTTACGGACGGGGGATGACGACGACGGGGATCTGACGGCTGGTCTTGGCCTGGTACTCGGCGAACTGGGGCATCTTCGCCGCCTGCTGGTCAAACAGACGCTGGCGCTCCTCGCCCTCGGGGACGCTGGCGGTGGCGGTGAAAGTCTCGTTCGGGAGCTCGACGACAACCTCGGGATTGGCGCGGATGTTGAGGTACCACGCGGGATGCTTCGGGTTCCCCGCGTAGGAGGCGATGATGACGACGTTGTCGCCGTCAACGCTGTGGACGAGGGGCGTGGTGCGCTTCTCGCCGCTCTTCGCGCCGGTGGTGGTGAGGAGCAGCAGGGGCGCGCCTGCGAAGCGTCCTGTGACCTTGCCGTTGTTGGCGCGGAACTCTTCGATGACTCTGGCGTTGTACTCGATCATCTGGGCCACAGGGTCGGAAGTCATGGGGCGGCGCCTCCCTTGGGGGTGTGTGTCAGGGAGAGTCTAGCGGACGAAGGCGATCTGTCAGGCGCCAGGGCCTTGAACGGCGGCGGCTCCGTCCCCGAGCAGTAGCGGATCGCAGCGGTTCGGGGTAGAGTGCGGCTGGTGTTGGGCCGCTGACAAGAGCCCCCGGGCTCTTCCCGAATTCGTCATTGTCATTGCTTCGGGATAGGCGGCCCGCCTCCATTTAATGGAGCTACTGGAGCAGCCGCGCCAGTTCGCGGAGAAGGGCGAGGCGCTCACGGCGCCAGCGGCTGGCGAGTCCGCTGGATGAGGGCACAACGTAGGGAATGGCGCGACCGATGCGTTCGGGCTGAACGCCGTCAGGGCGGCCAGCGAGCGCGCCGCGCGGGAGGCCGAGGGCGCGACGCGCGAAGTGCTGGTAAACGCCGCGACCGCTGAAGACGGCGTAAACGGGCTGCGTCTCCAGCAGCTGGCCGAGGAGGCGTTCCGCGCCCTCCGCGATCTCCTCCGGCGTGAGTTCATCGGCGCGCACGGTGGGACGCGGGCAGAGGTCCACGAACCCGATGCCGGCTTCATCCATGAGGGAGGCGTCATCCTCGGGGCCGGCGGGACGCGCGAGGAGGCCGCTTTCGTTGAGCTGCTTCCAGAACACGTTCCCCGGGCGGGCGTAGTAATGCCCCGTCTCGGCGGAGTAGATCGCGGGGTTGTAGCCGATGAAGACGAGGCGCAGGCCGGGGCGGAGGTAGTGGGGAAGGGTCTTGCGCGGGGCGGTCAATGGTCCGACTCCACGAGCTCGAAGCGCGCTTTCGGCTCACGCAGGCGGAGGGCCAGGGGTTCGGCGGCGCTCTCCGCCATGCCGAGGTCAAAGGTCAGCGTGATCGCCGTCTCGACGCCGGGCCGCAAGGCGGAAGGCGGCGGCGCCACGCCGGGGAGCGCGGGATCGCCTTCGGACAGCTCGAGGCGGGCGCCCGTCAGGTCGATGGTCGCGGCCTGCGTCGCGCGCGCCGCGAACGTGACCGTCACGACGCGCGGCGGACCCTCGTCGAGGTCCCAGGACTCCACCCAGAGGATCAGTCCGTCCTCGCTCCAGGATCCCCCGAGGGGAACGGTCGGTTCATCGAAGAAGACGTTGAGGAGCGCGGGCAGGCCGAATACCCCGAGGGGGACGCCGACGAGCACGCCGAGGATGGCGGCGAGGCGGAAGAAGCCCCGTCGCTCCGAGCGCACGTCCTGTTCGACGGGGACGGGAACGCGACGGCGGGTCGGTTCGGTCACGCGGGACTAGCGCAGGCGGACGGCCAGCACGCTGGCGAAGTCGAGTCCCGCGCTGAGCAGGTAGCGCTCGCTGGCGGCGATCCGCGCGAGGAAGCGGCGGAGCGCGTCCGCGTCTTCGCCGCCGCCGTCCGCGGGCGCGTCCGCGAGCGCGGCGGCGTTCATGATCGCGAGCGCGCCGCCGACGCGGAGGAGCCGCGTGAGGTCCTCCTCCATGCGCTCGTATTCGCGCCAGCGAGCGCTGAGGACGATGAGATCGTAGGGGCCGTTGAGGGCGTGGACGACGGTCGGGGGATCGCCCGCGTGGACGTGGACGCGTTCCGCCAGCGCGTGGCGTTCGGCGGCCCGACGGACGCCGTCCGCGACCCCGGAAGCGCGTTCCACGACCTCGACCTGCCCAGTGTGGCCGAACGCGCCCGCGATGTGCAGGGTGCGGTAGGCGGCAAGGCCAGCGGTGAGCCGCTCCACGGCGCGGGCGTCGCGCGGGGCCTCGGGGTCAGGCGTGGGGGCGTCGCCCTCCACCAGAAGGACGTAGCTGGCGCGGGTGGCGCGCACGAGCGTCGCGATCCGCCGCGCGGATGCGGCGGCCGCGAGGGCGACCGCCGCGGGCGCGTCCGCAAGCGCGGAGGCGAAGCGATCGGCGCGGGACTCCAGCAGTTCCCGCGCGAAGCTCGCTCCCGCGGGCGTGGCTTCAGACAAGGCGTCGGACATGACGCCTCCATTGTAGGAGCTGGCGGCGTCAGGCGAGGGCGCGTTGGATGAGGGCGCGGTCCTCCGGCGCGAGGTCCGCCGCCAGCGCCAGCTCGCGCGCGGCGGGGCTGATCTTGCGCCACGTCTTGCGGATGACGTTGGCGAGGACGTCGGGATCGGCGCGCAGGGCGAAATCGCGCAACTGGGTCTCAAGGAAGACGAGCGTGAGGCCATCCTCGAAGGCCTGTCCCTCGGGGTCCTGCCGCGCCGTCTCCTTGCGGATGAGGCGCTCGACGCGACCGATGACGTCCTCGTCGTAGCCGGCCTCGTCGAGGATGGCGCGGGCGTGGCGGGCGTGGCGAAGCTGGAGGTCGCGCCGCCAGCGGAGGTAGCCCCGACGGCCGTCGGGACAGGTCTCGCGCGGGGACTCCCAGCGGCGGATGTGGTGGGCGCGCGCGGCCAGCAGCAGCGCTTCGCCGGGCGCGGGCAGGAGGCGCTCCATCCAGGCCGTGAGCATGCGCGCGTGGGTGAGTTCCTTCGGCGCGGGGCGGCCGTCGACCTCGATGGTGACGGGATCGGCGGCATTCGCCTCATCGATGAGCGCGATGGCGCGGTCGAAGCGGGGTCCGAAACGGTGGCGGCTCACAGCCAGCCCAGCATCGCACACCAAACCTACAATGGAACGCATGGACAAACAGGACGCGATCGCCTGGCTGGAATCGTTCGCGGACATGGAGCGGGACGCGGGCGCCTCCGCGAGCCCGCCCATGAACCTCGCCTCCATGCGCTCGCTGCTGGCGCGGCTGGGCGACCCCCAGAAGGGGCGGGGCACGGTCCATGTGACCGGTACGAACGGCAAGGGCAGCGTCTCCGCGATGGTCGAGGGCGTCCTGCGGGCGGGCGGCGAACGCACGGCGCTCTTCACAAGCCCGCACCTGCACTCCTACGCGGAGCGCATCCGCATCGACGGGGAGCCCGTGACGATGGCGGAGCTGGCGGCGGGCGTGCGCGCCATCCAGCCCGCCGTGGAGGCGGAACGCGCGGCGGCGGACAGCGAGGTCAGCACCTTCGGGGCGCTGACCGCCCTCTTCCACTGGATCGCGCGGGAACGGCTGGGCGCCGGCGGCTGGCAGGTGGTCGAGGTGGGGCTGGGCGGCTCCTTCGACGCGACAAACGTGTACGACGGCGCCGAGATCGCGGTGATCACGCCGATCGCGCTCGACCACACCGCCGTGCTGGGCGATACGACCGCCGCCATCGCGCGGGACAAGGCGGGGATCATCGGCGCGGGGGCGACCTGCGTGCTCGCGCCGCAACCCGATCCCGCCGTCACGGAGATCGTCCGCGACCGCTGCCGCGAGGCGGGGGCGGAGCTGCGGCGGGTGGACGAGGAGTGGAGCGCGGACGTGCTGGAGCGGTACGTGTTCGGCCAGTCCTTCCTGCTGCACGGGCCAGCGGGCTCGCGGGAACTGCGGACGCCCCTGCTGGGCGCGCATCAGGTGGGGAACGCGACCACCGCCGTCGCCGTGGCGCACGCGCTGCGCGCGCGCGGCGCCAGCCTCGACGACGGCGCGATCGCCGCCGGCGTGGCGCGCGCGCGGGTGGCGGGGCGCATGGAGGTGATGGACCAGCGTCCGCTGGTCGTGGCCGACGGCGCCCACAACCCCGCCGCCGCCGCCGTCCTCGCGGAAGGGCTGCGCGAATACCTCGAATGGCGGCGCTGCTACTTCGTGCTGGGCGCGATGAGCGGGAAGGACCTGCGCGGCATCGGCTACAAGCTGGCGGGGCTGGCGAGCGGCGTCTGGTGTTGCGCGCTCGACTCCCCCCGCGCCCGCGACCCCGACGAAATGGCGGCCGACCTCGCGCCCCTGACGCCGCACGTGGAAACGGCGGGGAGCGTGGCGGAGGGGATCGCGGCGGCGCGCAAGCGAGCGGGCGAGGCGGACCTGATCTGCGTGACGGGATCGCTCTACGCGGTGGCGGAGGCGCGAACGGCGGTGCTGGGCGCGGGCGTGGCGGGACCGCAGGACTGAATCCCGCTGGACTCGTACGGACCTTCGGGACAGGCTTGAACGATGTCCTTCCGGGAGGCCATGGACAGGGGCGAATTTCCCGTTTCCCTCGAAATCACGCCGCCGCGCGCCGCGAAGCCTGCGGTCTTGCTGCGGCGCGCGCGCCTGCTCGAAGCCTGTACCGCGACCGTCAACGTCATCCAGCGCCCCGACCGCCAATCGAGTCTGGAGGCGGCGCTGGAGCTGAAACGAAACGGCTTTGAGCCCATCTGGCACCTGACCACGGCGGGGCGGACCGTCGAGGGGATCGCCGACGACGTCGCGCGGGCGCGGGCGGCGGGCGTCAGCCATGTCCTCTGCCTGCGCGGGGACCACGTCGCGGAGCAACCGGGGCCGCCCGTCGCGGAGGCGATCGCCCTCGTGCGGGAACTGGCGCCTGAGATGGCGGTCGGGGCGGCGCTGGATCAGTACCACGATGACGACCACGCCACGCGGCTGCTCGCGGACAAGCTGCGCGCGGGCGCGACCAGCGTCTGGACGCAGCCCGTGTTCGAGCTCGCGCCCCTGCTGCGCGCGGCCGCCTTCGTCAAGGCCGTGCGGCGGGACGCGCACGTGGTGGCGATGGCGATGCCGCTGCTGACGCCGCAGTCGCTCGACGCCGTCAGCGAACGGCTTCGCATTCCCGCGCCGGAGGAGCTCCGCCGCCGCATCGCCGCCGGCGAGGAAGAGGCGTGGGCCGCCTTCGCGGAGACGCTGGCCACGCTCGCGCGCGTGGATCTGGCGGGCGCGGTCGCGATCATGACCTACCGCGCGGACCCGCCCGAAGGGACCGCCGGACGCATCGTCGAGGCCCTGCGCCGGGCGGGAATCGCAGCGGCCGCGGGCGCGACGGGCGAGCGGTAGACTCACGCGCATGGAAATGCGTACGTTCGGAACGCTCGGGCCGGTCAGCGCCCTCACGCTCGGGGGCGGTGGAACGGGCGGGGTCTGGGGCGAGACCACCCGCGAGGAAGCGGTCGCGACCACGCGCGCCGCCGTCAGCGGCGGCGTCACCTTCCTCGATGTCGCCCCCGGCTACGGCAATGGCGAGGCGGAGCGCGTGGTGGGAGAGGCGTTCGGGGGGCGGCTGCCCGAGGGCGTGCGCATCTCGACGAAGCATCATCTGGGGAACGCGCCCGCGGGCGAGGCGGCGGGCGCGGTGCGGAAGGCGCTGGCGGCAAGCCTCGAACGGCTGCGTCTGGAACGCGTTGACCTGTTCTTCCTGCACGGGATGATCGTTCCCGACGGCTTCGGAGGGCGGGGAACGCCCCGCCGCTTGTTCGTCGAGGCTGTGCGCCCGGCCTTCGAGGCGCTGGCGGCGGAGGGCCTCATCGGGGCCTGGGGCGTGAGCGGCGTGGGCGTTCCCAGCGCGCTCCTGGAGACGCTGGCGGAGGATCCCGCGCCCGCCGCCATCCAGTGCGTGGCCAACCTGCTCGACTCACCGGGCGGGATGCGCGCGTACGACGAGGAGCCGCGTCCGCGCGCGCTGCTCGCCGCCGCGAACGCGCGGGGCGTGGGCGTGATGGGCATCCGCGCCGTGCAGGCGGGCGCGCTCACAGACGCCATCGACCGCGATCTCGCGGACGATCATCCCGAGATGGTCGATTTCCGGCGGGCGGTGGCCTTCCGTGCGCTCGCGCGGGAAGTGGGTGAGTCGCCCGCCTCGCTGGCGCACCGCTACGCCCTCTCGATGGAGGGCGTGGCCACAGTGATCCTCGGCGTGAAGAACCGCGTGGAACTGGATGAATGCCTGGAGGCGGAGGCGAAGGGGCCGCTCGACGCAGACCTGCTGGCGCGAATCGATGCGTCAGTAGCGGGGCGCTAGGGCGCGCTGAGGGCGTCGGCGGGGACGAACCCGCGCAGGCGGTCATCAAGGGTTGCGTTCCAGAGGCGGACGGCTTCGGAGTCCTCCGTCAGGGAGAAGCCCTCGCGGACGCGCTCCCGCATCTCCTCCTGGGCGCCGTCGAGCGCGTCCGCGACGCCCTCGATCCGCGCCTGCGCCCAGTCGATGCGCTCGCGCCAGACAGGGAGGTCGGCGGGCGAATCCTCCTCGCCCCAATCGGGGGCGAGCCAGACAGCGTCGAGCCGCGTCGTCTCCTCGTCGCTGGGCCAGACCGTGAAGTTGAGCACGCCGCCGGGCGTGAAGGTCACGAGCAGGTTGGGGAAGAACGCGTAGGTGGTGGCGGTGGAGCGCAACATCGGGTCAAGGCCGGCGAGCGCGGGCAGGTCGCCGTCGTCGAGGAGCGCCCAGTCAAGCGGCCCCTCAAGGCCCAGCGCGGCGGCGCTCGCGTCCTCGAAGGGCGCAACGATGCGGAGATGGCCGCCGTCGAGGGCCTCGACGTCAGGGGCGGTGGTCGCGAGCGCGCCCGATTCCACGCGGGGCGGCGCGGGCGCCGCCGCCAGCAGCCGTCCCATGACGCGCTTCCAGTTCGCGGGGATGACGCAGGAGCGCTGGTCAAGCGTGCGCAATCCCTCGCTTTCGACGGAAGAGAGCTCGTCGGCGGCGCCGCCGAACCAGCTTGCGAGATCGCCTTGCGGGCCCTCGTTCACGAAGATGGCGCTGTTCGCCACCTCGCAGGCGACGGGGACCAGTCCGCGCTCCTCGCGCCGGAGGTCGACGAAGTCGCGCTCATCGGGCACGGAAACGAGCTTGCCGGAGGTGTCGTAGGTCCAACTGTGGTACTGGCAGCGGAGGGCGCGGTTGCGTCCGCGGGGCACGCGCACGACGGGCGCGCCGCGGTGACGGCAGCTGTTATAGAAGCAGCGCATCACGCCATCGACGGCGTGCACGATGATCAGCGGGACGCGCGTCTTCTCCCATGTCATGTAGAGGCCCGGGCGGGCGACCTCGTCGAGGCGGCCCGCCAGAAGCCAGGTCTTGCCGAAGATCTCGGCGCGCTCGGCCTCGTAAAAGGAGCGGTCGACGAAGCGGCGCGCGGGCAGGCGGACAGGCTCCCGATCGGCGACGACGGCGGGCTGGGCCTGCAGGCGATGGCGGACCCGATCGGAAACCAGCACGCGCGCCCTCCTCTGGCGTGGCGGCGATTTTACGCGACGCGGGGAGCGCGCACAGGAGCGGCGGACGCTACGCTAGGCGCGGTGAGCAAGGTCACGCCCATCCCCCCGCGCCCCCCTTCGCTCATCAGCCGGCTCACGCGCGAGCGGGACATCGGACGCGAGCGACTGGCGCTGCGCTACGCCCGCCGCACGGTCACGGTCCCCATCTACCTGGCCTCATTCTTGATTAACACAGCGGCCGCGCCCATCTTCCTGACGGCGGCGCTGCTGGGGGATCTGGCGCGCGGACGGGGCACCATCTTCGCGCGCTGCATCCTCGCGATGTGGGCGTATCTGGCGGTAGAAACGCTGGGCGTGGCGCTCTTCCTGCCCCTCTGGCTGCTGGGGCAGGGGAGCGAACGGCGGCGCCTGGCGGTCCATCACTGGTTCGCGCGGGTCTGGGCGCGCTGGGTCTTCTGGAGCATCGTGCGGCTGTTCGAGATGCGCGTCGAGGTGGAAGGGGACGAGGCCGCGGCGGAAGGCCCCGTGATCGTGTTCAGCCGCCACGTCTCGCCCGTCGACAACCTGCTCCCGCTGGTGTTCCTCGAAGGGCGCCACGGGCTCTGGTTGCGCTGGGTGATGAACTCGTGGCTGGCGCGCGATCCCTGCATCGACGTCGTGGGGCACCGCCTGCGGAGCACATTCCTGACGGTGGGCTCCCGCGAGGGCTCGCGCCAGATCGCGAAGGTTTCGGCGCTTGGCGACGACCTCGGGCCGAGGGACGGCGTGCTCGTCTTCCCCGAGGGCGCGCTCTTCACCCCGGCGCGGCTGGCGCGGGCGGTGGCGCGTATGCGTCGCAGCGGCGACGAGGAGGAGGCGCGGCTGGCGGAGGGGCTCAGGCACGTCCTGCCGCCGCAGCTCGGCGGCGCCCTCGCGCTGCTCGAACGCGCCCCCGACGCGGACGTGGTCTTCTGCGCGCACACCGGCCTCGAGGGCGGCAGCTACCGCGCGCTGCTGGCCGGCGGCATCTTCCAGCGCAGGGTGCGCATCGCCTTCTGGCGCGTCTCGCGGGCCGAGGTGCCCGAGGACATCGATGGCCGCGCCAGTTGGCTGCTCGCGCAGTGGCGGCGCGTGGATGGCTGGATCGAGGAGAACGCGCTCGATCAGGACTGAGCCGCGCGCTTCCGCTAGAAAACGACGACCCCGCGCGCGTTCTTGCCCGCTTCCATGTCCTCGTAGGCCTGGGCCACGTCCTCGATCGGGTAGGTGGCGGTGATGAGCGAGTCAAGGTCGAGCTTGCCCGTGCGGTACCACTCAAGCATGCGCGGGAAGTCGCGCACGCTGGCGCCCTTGCCGCAGAACGAACCCTTGAGCGTCTTCTCGGTGACGGCGAAGAGGCCTGCGGAGAGGGAGAAGGTGTCCTCGAAGCGGCCCACGCCCACGATCGTGGCGGTTCCGCCCCGACGCGCGGCCATGTAGGCCTGCTCCATGGCCGCGCCCACGCCGATCGCCTCGAAGGTGTAGTCGGCGCCGCGCCCCCCGGTGAGCGCCAGCACCTGCTCGACGGGATCCTCGCGGGAGGCGTCGATAACGTGGGTGGCGCCGAGCTTCGTTGCGTAGTCAAGCTTCGCCGGGTTCGTATCGATCGAAATGAGGGTGGAGGCTCCGGCGATGCGGCAGCCCTGCAGGACGCTGAGGCCCACGCCCCCGCAGCCCCAGATGGCGCAGCTCGTACCGGGCCGCACCTCGGCCGTGTTAATGGCGGCGCCGACGCCCGTGATGACGCCGCAGCCCAGCAGGGAGGCGCTGATGAGGGGAACGCTCTTGTCGATCTTGATGGCCGTGTTCTCGGCCACGACCGTGTACTCGCAGAGGCCCCCGATGGAGGCGAACGGCATCAGGTCAAGCCCGTCGACGTGGAAGGGGAAGTTCCCGCCCACGTTGAGCGGCATCCGCTCACACTGCGCGTACATGCCCTCCACGCACTGCAGGCAGCGCCCGCAGAAGGCGGTGGTCGTGAGGATGACGTGGTCGCCGGGTTCAAGGGAGGTCACGCCCTCGCCGATGGACTCGATGACGCCCGCGCCCTCGTGGCCAAGCACCATGGGATCGGGCCGCGGCAGCACCGACTGCATCACGGAGAGGTCCGTGTGGCACAGCCCGCAGGCCGTGACCTTGACCCGCGCCTGGCCGGGGCCGGGCTCATCGACGGTGACGGTCTTGACTTCGAGGGACGCGCCCGAACCGCGCACCACGGCCGCCTTCGCTTGCATTTCATACCTCCGGGGCGCATCGCGCCGAACGAGATTGTACGGGGACGGGAGGGCGGTGAACGGAAGGCCGCGTATCATCGGGCGGTGAGCGCCCCGTGATCATCGTCCTCCACGGCCAGGATGAACTGCGCCTTCGACGGCGGCTGGCGGCGCTGCGCGAAGAAGCGGGGGGAGAAGCGGGCGCGGTGGGGGCGGACGTGGCGCTGCTCGACGGACGCGAGGCGAAACCCGAGGACATCCTCGCGCCCGCGCTCACGGCCCCGTTCCTCTCGCCGCGGCGGAACGTGATCGTGGAGGGGTTGCTGGGGCGGTTCGAGGGCAGCGGCGGACGCGGGGGCGGCGGGGCCAAAGGCGCGCGCGTCGACAGCTTCAACCCGCTGCTGGAAGCGATAGCGGCGGGCTCCGTCCCCGAGACGACGACGCTGGTCTTCGTCGATGGCGCGCTGAACGCCGGCCGCAATCCGCTCCTGAAGCGGCTGGATGAGACGGGACAGGTGACAGTGGAGCATTTCCCCGAGCCAAAGCGGGGGGGGATGGCGCAGTTCGTGCGGGAGGAGGCGCAGCAGCAGGGCGTCGCCTTCCAGCGCGGCCGCTCGACGCGCCCCCTGCCCGAGGATGAGGAATGGCGCCGCCCGCGCGAGGATGATCCCGCGCAGCTCCTCGCCGCCCTCCACCCGAACACGCTCGAGCTCTCGCACGAACTGGAGAAGCTGGCCCTCTACACGATGGGCCGCCCCGCAACGGTGGACGACGTCGACGCGCTCTGCGGGGGCGAGCGGGAGACGACGATCTGGGAGCTGGTGGACGGCGTGCTGGACGGGGAGACGGCGAAGGCGCTCCAGGCGATGCGCTTCCTGCTTTCGCGGGGGGAGAGCGTGAGCGGTCTGCTGGCGCAACTGGCCGCCGCCTGCCGTCCCCTCTCGACCGTGCTGGACCTGCTGGATGATGGCGCGTCCGCCGAGGAAGTGGGCAAGGCCATTCGCCGTCCGTGGCCAGGCCTGCGCGAGGCCGCCATCCGTCGCGCGCGGCGCCTGGGGCGGGACGGCGTCGTCGCCGCCAGCGAAATCCTGGTGGCGGCCGATCGCGCCATGAAGCTGGGGGAGATGCGCGACGAACTCGCGCTGGAGGTAGCGGTCACGCGCCTGCTGGCCCTCGCCCCGCCCGCCGCCAATCGTTCGCGGGGGCGCCGCTAGCGGCGCGCCGTCCCCCTGATCAGGGACTGCCGGACGAAGGGCGGTCGAACCTGGTAACCTGGCGCTCAAGATAACTGTCAACAGCATCCCGCTCAGCGGCTGATGACGAAGGGTTGAGGAATGACGAGTCCAACCACAGTCCGTACTATCTTTGAGCACCCAAAGATATACGAAGCCCCGATTTTTCAGCGGCGCTACAAGTGGTCTCCCAAGAAGGAACTAGCGGATTTTTGGGAGGACTACGCCAACCTTGAGGCGGGAATTACCGACAACCTCTTCCTTGGAGCCATAATCACCAAACCTTCTGCGCCATCTAATAGTAAAACTGTCGAGAGAAGCCTTATTGTTGACGGTCAGCAGCGGCTAACAACAATTTCCCTGACTATCCTCGCTGCGGCTGTTCTCGCCGAAGAGCGTGGCTATTCAGAGTTAGCAGAGACATTAGCACACTACGTGACAATCACAACTCGTGAGAGGGATAAAGGGCGTCCGAGGATCATTGTCACCACTCCTGACATCGCTGAGTATGAATCCCTTTTTCGCAATCTCAACCCGAATTATAAGTTGAAGTTGGCCAGTGCTAGTACATTCAAAATGGGAGTGATTTCGCGCGCTTTCAACCTTGCTAAGGAGGAGATGAAAAAACGGATATTGGAATCTGAAAATGATCCTAAGGAAACAATCTCTGAGATCGTGGATAGAATTTTGGATAAAGCAGAAATATTAGAAGTTCAGTTGAAGGATCGCCATGATCCAAATGAGATATTTAACCGACTCAACCGTAAGGGATCGAAGCTTACAGTGGCAGATTTGGTACGCAACCATGTATTCGGAAAGCTTGCTCATAATCGAGAACTCGCAAGTCAAGTATACTCTAGGAGATGGGAGCCATTTGAGAAAGAACTCGGTGAAGATATCGATAGATACTTTTTCCCGTTTTCTCTCATTCACTCCCCGAGGACAACAAAGGCGAGATCGATGAGCGATCTTGAGAAGCGATGGACAGAGATTAATGAAGGAGATTCTAATCCGGCTTCCCAAGTGGGAAGAATTGTAGAAGATCTTCAGGAATTTGTTCCAGCATTTCAAAGCCTAAGCCAAGATAAGCCTTATAAAGAACTTCCGGGTGATGTTACAGATTTAACTCATCGAATTTACCGGATGAAGCCGCCTTCAGTGATTCTTCCATTTCCTATGAGATTGTTGAGAGAGGCAGCCAATCGTGGTATTAGCCCCAAGGCAGCGCGGGAGTGCCTCGATATCGTCGAATCCTTCCTGGTCCGACGTGCCCTTGTCGGCCTTGAGGCGACAGGGCTTCATGCAGTGTTTAAGGTTCTCTGGGATCGAACTAAAGGGGATCCCAGAGAGGTCCGCAGGCATATCGAGTCAGGGACAATTACATTCCCCAGCAATGCCGAAGTGTGGACGGGCATCGTAGAGAAGCCACTCAAGGGTCGTCGCTTGTGTCACTATATCCTGGAAGAGCGGGAATTGAGCCTTAGAAGGGGAGATCCCCTCAGCTCTGAGCAGCTGAGGGATTTTGAAGTTGACCATATCGCGCCACAGAGCCTGAAGGGAGATTGGGCCCCTATCTTTTCTTCAGAAGATGAGGATATACTCCATACTTGGAGTAATCTCGTCCCGCTCTCAAAGAAAGCCAATTCAACTAAGAATGCAAAATCGTGGAAGGATGCGCGAAATCTCCTCCGGCAGGACACCGTCTATAAGACCACGATGCAAATCTATGAAGATCACAAGGAATGGGGGCCGGAGCAGATCGCTGCTCGTAGTAAAGAACTCGCCAAGTGGGCAATCGAGCGATGGTCCTTCTATGGCAGTTATGTCTAGCGACGCCCCCCTGACCGTCAGTCCCGCCAGATGGGGTTGTAACAGGCGAGGGCGCGGCGGGACTCGTCCGGGAGCGGCGTCAGCTGCGGCGGACCCACCGTGCGGCACTGCTGCGTGGCCTTGCCGCAGCGCGGGATGAAGGCGCAGTTGCGCGCGGGTTCGGCAAGGTCCGGGGAGGCGCCCGGCAGGGCGTAGAGCTCCTGGCGCACGGCGTCGAGACGCGGGAGCGCCGCCAGGAGGCCGTGCGTGTACGGATGCAGCGGCGCGGACAGCACCTCCCGCACGGTCCCCGTCTCGACGAGATGGCCGGCGTACATGACCCCCACGCGGTCGGCGATCTGGGAGACGACGCCGAAGTCGTGCGTGATCAGCAGGATGGCCGTGCCCTGTTCACGCCGAAGCGTCTCGAGCTGGTGGAGAATCTGGGCCTGAACGGTCACGTCGAGGGCGGCGGTGGGCTCGTCCGCCACGATCAGGTTCGGGCGGAGCGCGGTGGCGATGCCAATCATGACGCGCTGGCACATGCCCCCGGAAAGCTGGAAGGGGTAGGCCTTGGCCACGCGTTCCGGGTCAGGGAGGCCGACCTCGGCGAGAATCTCGACGGCGGCGCGGCGCGCTTCCTTGCGGGTGAAGTCGAGGTGCGCGGTAAGCGCTTCGCCCACCTGGTCGCCCACGGGAATGACGGGATTCAGGCCCGCGACCGGGTCCTGATGGATCATCGTCACGCGGCGGCCGCGGATTTTGCGCAACGAGCGCTCGTTCATGGCGAGAATGTTCGCGTCGCCGAACCAGATTTCGCCGCCGAGGATATCCGCCTCGTCGGGGAGCAGGTTGAGCAGGGACATGCCGATCGTGGTCTTGCCCGAGCCGGACTCGCCGACAAGCGCGTACACGCCGCCCTGCTCGATCTCGAAGGAGACCTGGTCAACGGCGTAGGTCATCTCGTCGCGCGCGCGGTAGCGGACGGAGAGGTCGCGGACGCTGAGGAGGGTCTGGGCCATGACGTCGGGCAGTGGCCCGCGGGGCTAGCCGCTGGGCCGGATGGAGGAGATGAACCGTCCCTGAATCCTAACGTCCTCGGGGTCGGCGTAGATAGGGGGCATGGAGGAGTTGGCGGGCTGCAGACGGATGCGGTCCTTCTCGCGGTAGAAGCGCTTGAGCGTGACCTCGCTGCGGTCCTGCAGCCAGACCGCGACCTTCTCGCCGTCGGCGGCGGTGTCGGCGGGCTCCAGGAAGACGATGTCGCCGTCGTCGATCAGGTCCTCGATCATCGAGGTTCCCTTGACGCGCAGGGCGAAGACGTTCTGGCGGCCGCGCACCATCTCCTCGGTCACGGTGACGGTGTCCTCGATGTCGCTGGCCCAGCGGTCGCTGGTGGGAACGGGGATGGGCTGGCCCGCGGCGATGGCGCCGAGAACGGGCACGTCGACGGTACCGCGACGGGGGCGGCCCTGGAGCAGCTCAATCCCGCGGGAGACCTCACGGTCGCGCCGGAGGAGGCCCTTCTCCTCAAGCCGCCGCAGGTTGTAATCGACCACAGAGGTGCTGCTGATGCCGCATCCGAACTGGATATCGCGGATCGACGGGGGGTAGTTCTTCTCCTCGATGAAGTCGCGGATAAACTCCATGATCTGACTCTGCTTGGTGGAAAGTTCACTCATGCCATGCCTCGCGCGAACGAATGTTCGTTCGCATTCAACAACGGGGAAGGTTTATCGTCAAGGGTGTTCGGAACACGGCGGTGCGAGGGGGCGGGGATGCGCCAGGCGGGGGAAGTGGACGCGCGCACGCGGATTCGGGAGTTGGCCGCCGACGCCGGCTTCGACCTCGTGCGGTTCGCGCCGGCGGAGACGCTGGCGGAAGCGCGGCGGGCGGCGCTGGAAGCGCGCGCCGAGGGGCGGCTGGCCAACCTGCGCTGGATGACGGAGGAATGGATCGAGCGGGCGACGGAGCCGCAGTCGTTTCTGGCGGGCGCGCGCACGGTCGCGCTGCTTGCCATCAGCGGCCACGCGCCCGACCCCGCGCATCCCCACGACCGCGCGCGCGGGCGCATCGCGCGTTACGCCCGCGGTCGCGACTACCACCGGCTGTTTGAATCCAGACTGCGCCGCCTGGCGCGGATGATGCGCGATGAACTCGGCGGCGAGACGCGCGTCACGGTCGACTACGGGCCGCTGCTGGAACGGCCGCTGGCGGCGCGCGCGGGGCTGGGCTGGCTGGGGAAGTCGACGATGCTGCTGGCGCCGGGATTCGGGCCGTGGGTGCTGCTGGGCGCGATCGCGACCACGCTGGCGATCGCGCCGGACGCGCCCTTGCGGAAGACGTGCGGCGCCTGCGCGCGCTGCATCGTGGCCTGTCCCACGGGAGCGATCGCGCCGGACGGGGGCGCGCTGGATTCACGGCTCTGCATCAGCTACCACACGATCGAGAGCCGCGAGCCGATCCCGCGCGAACTGCGCCCGAAGTTCGGGAACTGGATCTTCGGTTGCGATGACTGCCTCGATTCATGCCCCGTTGGCGCGGGAAACGCCGCCAGCCACCCCGACCTCGCTCCCGCCCGCCCCGACGACGCCTTCCCCCCGCTCGCCGAACTCCTGACGCTCGACGAAGCCGCCTTCCGCGACCGCTTCCGCGGGCGCGCGGTCCAGCGGGCGACGCGCGACGGGTTCCTGCGGAACGTGTGCGTGGCCCTCGGGAACACGGGAACGGCGGAGGACGCGCCCGCGCTTCGGGGGGCGCTCGGGGATGGGGCGGCGCTGGTGCGGGGGCACGCCGCCTGGGCGCTCGGCGAACTCGCGCGGCGCGAGGGCGGCGCGGCCGAGGCGGCGGAAGCGCTGGCGGCGCGCCTTGCGCTCGAACGCGAGCCGTGGGTGCGCGATGAGATCGCGGCCGCGCTCAAATCCGTGCGCGCGGGCGGGTTCTAGGCTTCGGGACTAGAGGCGCAGGCCCAGCAGCTCACGCGTGACGTCGCCGTCGGTGGCGACGTTCACGACGACCCAGGTGATGCGCATCTTGAAACGCCCCTCGGCGGTATCAAGCCAGACCTCGTCGCCCTTCTCCCAGCGATAGTCGGAGTCGATGGTGGCGTAGTGACGGCCCTTGCTGCCCGTGAACTCATCGGCCTCATAGAAACTGGTCTGCATCAGGAGGCGTCCCCCTCGCTTCCGTTTCCGTTGGCGGCGCTTGCCTCGACGAGCCCGCGGGCGGGGACGCGCTGGGCGATCTCGTGCATCTGGGCGAGAACGCCGTTGTTGACGGCCTCGCCGGCGGCGCGGATGCCGCCAAGGATGGCGCGCGCGTTGGAGCGCCCGTGGGAGATGAAGACGACGCCGTTCACGCCGAGCAATTGGGCGCCGCCGTACTCGGCGTAGTCGAGGCGGCGCTGGGCCTTGCGCAGTTCCGGGCGCAGGAGCATCCCCGCGATCAGGTTCCACGGCGTGAGCTTCACCGCCCGCCGCAGCTCATCGAAGAACAGCTCAGCGACGCCCTCCACGGTCTTGATGAAGACGTTGCCGGTGAAGCCGTCCATCACGGCCACATCGGCGACGTGGTGGGGGATCTGGCCCGCCTCGATATTGCCCACGAAGTTAAGGTCGCTGGCGCGCAGGGCGCGGTTGACCTCGATCGTGAGCTGGTTCCCCTTGGAGTCCTCCTCGCCGATCGAGACTAGGCCGATGCGGGGCGCGCGGACGCTGTGCGAGAGCTCCATGACGGCGGCGCCCATGTGGGCGTACTGGATGAGGTGGGCGGGGCGGGAATCGGCGTTCGCGCCGACATCCAGAATCATCGTCAGGCCCGCGTCGCCGGTGGCGACGACCATGCCGAGGGCGGGGCGCGCGATGCCGGGGATGCGTCCCAGGCGAAGGAGGGCGGCGGTGAGCGCGGCGGCGGTGTTGCCGGCGGTCACGAAGGCGTCGGCGGCGCCCTCTTTCACGAGGTTCATGCCGACGTTGATGGAAGCCTCGGGCCTGGCCTTGACGGCGTCGATCTGGTCACCCATCTGGATGACCTCGCGGGCGTCGACCAGATCCACGTTGGCGGGCAGCTCCTCGATCTCGGCCTCCACCTCCTCCACGCGGCCGACGAGCGACAACTGGACATCGAGGCGTCGGGCGGCGAGCAGCGCGCCCTTGACGATTTCGGCGGGGCCGTGGTCTCCGCCCATGGCGTCCACGGCGATTCGTGGGTTCATGTAGCAGCCCGCTTCGGTTCACGACCGCCCGGGCTCTCTGCTCCTTTCCGCACGTTCGGCGGTAACAATCAGCCGCTCGCTGGCGTTCGTCAATGCTCCCAGCGCGTAGTCCCCCCAGGCGTCGAGCGCGCGCAGCCCGGCGGACTCGATCATCAGGGCGAGTTCGTCGCGCGTTACGTAGCGTAAAACGTGCTCGCTCCCAACCACTGTTCGCGCCCCCTCCCGCCCCGTCAGCTCATAGCGGATGGTGAGGCGGCGCGTCTGCGCGGTCAGGTCATCGTGGCGGGTGTGCCAGACGGCGAGGGATTCGCCCTCGCGCTCGCCGCAGAAGGCGAGGATGGGTTCGCCATTGCCCCCGGGGTCGAGCCAGTGACCCGGCCCGGCGACGTCGAGGGCGAGGCGGCCATGGGGCGCGAGGGCGGCCGCGGCGGCGCGCAGGGCGGCGCGCTGCTCATCCCGGGAGGCGCAGGCGAGCAGGACATCGTTGGGCAGGATGACAGCGCCGAAGGCGGCGGCGGGCAGGGACGCCCCGGGCAGGCGCCCTTCGAGAAAGGTCAGGGCCGCGCCCTCGGCGGCGGCGCGGCGGCGGGCGATGGCGAGCATCGCGGGAGAGGGGTCGAGGGCGGTGACCGCGTGTCCGGCGCGGGCCAGGGGAAGGGCGAGGCGTCCCGTCCCGGCGCCCACTTCCAGAACCGGCCCGCCATGCTCGGCGACGAACGGCGCCCAGAAGGTCAGGTCATCGCCATCCGCGCCGTGGATCGCGTCATAGAAGGCGGCGTCGACGGCGTAGGGATCGGCGCGCATGGCGCGAGCCTACTACGGGAGCAGCGGGGAGCGGGGACGGTCGGGCGCTTAGCGTTCCGGGGGATTGAGCGCGTCCGCGGCCATGAACTCGAGCTGGCGGTCCGTCATCACCTCGACGTTGAAGATGCGGAAGACGGCGCGCGCGATCGCCATGATCACGCGCGGCCCCGTGAAGGACTCCTCGCTCGTGAGGACGGCCCCGTCGCCGGCGGCGGCCTCCACGCTCCAGGCGTGAACGGCGTCGACCCAAAGATAGCGCGCGCGCCAGGCGACGCGGCGGCCCTCCTCGACCTCGCTCACGGTGAGCTTGAAGACGGGCAGGAAGGGACCGCGCCGCACCTGCTCGCGGTAGCGTCTGCCAGGGACCCACCAGCTGCCATTGGCGTGCGGGGGTTCGCCGATGGGGCGGATCCAGCGGATGTAGCGGTCGCGCTCGGGCCAGCGGGGCAGGTCGATGAGCGCCGCCCACACAGCCCCCGGGGACGCGTTCACAGGGAGGCTGCGGCGGATCACGAGGCGCGGCTCGAAGAGGCGGGCCAGCGCCGCCCGCGCCTGCGGAAGCAGGGAAGAGCCTCTCCGAAACGCCTGCGGACTGGCTATCATGCGCGCCATCGTACATCTCTGTGCGGCGGGAGGGGACATGCCCGGAACTCTGGCGGGACAATCGGCAATCGTGACCGGCGCCGCCCTCGGCCTGGGAAACGCCTTCGCGCGGGCGCTCGCGAACGAAGGGGCCAACGTGACCGTCTGCGACGTGCGCGCGGAGGTTCACGACCTCACGCCCGCGCTCGAGGCGGGCGGCGTTCAGGCGCAAGCCTTCGTGGCGGATGTGGGCGTGGCGGAGGACGCGCGCCGCGTCGTGGACGGCCACATCGAACGCTTCGGCGGGGTGAATGCGCTCGTCAGCAACGCCGGCGTCTGGCGCGCGAGCGCGGCCACGGACGACCTCGACAAGACGCTCGCCGACTACGACTTCGTGGTGAACACGAACCTGAAAGGCGTGTACCTGTTCGGACGCGCCGTGATTCCGCACATGATCGCGGGCGGCGGCGGGAACATCGTCAACATCAGCAGCGACCATGTGGCGACCTGCGGAACCCCCCGCCACCGCTCCCACGAGAACACGCCCAACTGCCCCTTCACCGGACAGGGACCGCGTCCCCCGGGCGGCGGCCCCGACATGGACCTCTACGACGCCTCGAAGTGGGGCATTAACGGCTTCACCATCCCCTGGTCAAAGGCCCTGCGGGAGCACAGCATCCGCGTGAACGCGCTCTGCATGGGGGCGACGGACTCGCACATGGTGCGCACCTTCCACGAGCAGAACCCGGGCTCGGGCATCCTCGTGAACGCCATGCGCGCGGAGGACGTGGCCGCGCTCATGATTGCACTCATCAACGAGGGTCCGGAGGGTCGTTCAGGGGACAACATCAACATCGCCGTCGGCCATCCCATCGAACTGCCCCCGCCGGGCTCGCCCTACATCTACGAGGAGGCGACGGCATGAGCGCGCGTCTGGAGGGACAGTCAGCCATCGTCACGGGCGCGGCCCAGGGGATCGGCGAGGGCTTCGCCGAAACCCTCGCCGAAGAGGGCGCCATGGTCACGCTCTGCGACGTAAGGGAGAGCGTGCTGGCGGTCGCCGCGCGCATCCGCGAGGGCGGAGGGAAGGCGCAGGCGCTCGTGGCCGACGTCTCCCGCCGCGAGGATGTCGAGCGGGTGGTCGCGGCGGCGGTGGAGGCGGGGGGCGGGCTTGACCTGCTCATCAACAACGCCGGCCGCTGGACGAGCAGCCCCGTCACCGATGCATGGGAGAAAGCGCTCGCGGACTGGGACCTGATCATGGAGACAAACCTGAAGGGCGCCGTGCTCTTCGGGCGCGCCTGCGTTCCCCATCTCATCGCGCGCGGGGGCGGGAACATCATCAACATCAGCACCTACTACGTGCTTCCCGCCCGCAGCGCGGGCACGAATCCGCCGGGGACGGACCTGTACGCCGCCTCCAAGTGGGCGATGAACGGGCTCACGCAGGCGTGGGCGCAGAAGCTGGCCGCGCACGGCGTCCGCGTGAACGCGCTCTGTATGGGAGCGACGGACGCGCCCATGCTGCGCAACCTCTTCGACGGCGACCCGCCCGCGGAGTCCGTGGCCACGTGGATGACGCCCCGCCAAATCGCGGGCCTGGCGCTCGACATCATCGCCGAGGGTCCGAACGGGCGCACGGGCGAGAACGTCGGCGCCTGGGTAGGCGTCCCCGTGGAGCTGGGCCCGCCCAGGCCGCTCCACGAGGCGATCACGGGCGCCCCGCCGGCGTAGCTCCCGCCCCTACTGCCCCGCGACGGGCGGAGCGGCGATCAATCGCCTGAGGCAGCGAATTGCCCGCGCGAGGCTGGGAGCGATAGTCGCGGCCGCCTCGACATCCCAACGCTGAGCGACGAATTCGCTGAGGGCGCTCGTGTAGAGCGGGCCTTCGGTCCGCCCGCTGCTGCGAGACGGAACTACTGCCGCGCGCAGATGGCGGGAGGGCGACTCGCGCACGATCTCGATGAGTCGCTGCTTGGGATCGGGCATCGCCTCAACATCTTCCGGGATGCGGCTTTTCTTCACGCGCGTCCACTTCGCGAACGTTCCCCGGTCCGCAAGTATCCAGGCTTCGATTTCCTGAACCGCGACACGGAAGCACATCCCGCTGGCAGGGTCAGGCAACGTTTCCGCTCTCAGGCTCGGCGCGCACGCAGGCGTCTGATCCAGATCGACGAGCACGAACCACGGTCCATATCTGGCCGCTGCGTTGTAGCCGCGGAGATCCTTGAGCAGTTGCGAGCGCCCCTTTTTCCCGTGGACCTTTCCCGGCTCAGCCCCGCAGTGACTGACCAGACGGCGGAAAACGGCTTCATCGAGGTTGCCCTCAACGGCTCCAGTCACCCTCACTGGCGCGTCCACTGCCAAGGTTCACTTACTGCGCATAGAAGGGAAGCTGACTGGCGTTTTCGGGACGTGTCTCCGGCATGACCACTTCGCTCAGGGGGATACCCCCCTCCACCAGCGCGCGCAGGTCCGGCGTGTCAGCCACCCTGCGGACCTTGGTACCACCCTCATCCGGCTCCAGAATCAGCACCTCATTGAATCCGATTCCCGAATCGCGCAGGAGGTCCGGGGAGTGCGTGCTGATGATCGTCTGCCGGCCGGTGCGCAGCTGCATGCGCGCGAGCATCTGGGGCAGATGCTCGATCACGCCGGGGTGTAAGGAAATCTCCGGCTCCTCAAGGAGAAGGGGGCCGCCTTGCTCAAGGACCGACCAGAGAAGCCCGAGGAGCCGCAGTGTGCCATCCGAGAACTCCCGCTCACTCTGCCAGGCGCCCCTCGCGCGCCAATTATCATACTTGGCGCGCAGGTGAGGAACCCCGCGCTTATCCGTAAACAGTTCCAGAGCGATGAGTTGGGGAACAGCGATTTGAAGGGCGCCCCTGATTTGGCGCAGCCTGGCGTCACGGGTTCGGCTCGAGGTTCGCGCGATCTGCTCGATCAGATCGGAGCCGTACTGATCGTTCTCACGCGTGGGCAGCACGCCCGCGTTGCGGATCGACTGGGGGACCACGTGAAGGTAGCTGACCGAGGCCAGAAACTCCGCCAGTTCGCGGAATCTGCCGTTGGCGGTCACCTGCTCCAGGTGCGTCTGTGTGAGGAGCGCCTTATCTCGCTTGTCGACGCTGTCCGGACGAGCGAGCACGATCTTGCCTTTCCGCCAGACTTTCTCCTCTTCGATATAGGTGAGGCGCCGACCGCGGCTCTCCTGCCGGAACTGCAACAGGTACTCCCACTCATCGTCGACACCGTCATCATCACGATCGCGCCCTGCAGTGACGCGGACCTGGATAGATGGATCGCGGCGCGCGGCCAGACTTCGAATGAGCGAGACGCCCCCGCGATCGCGCACGGCCTCGTCAAACCCACCGCCGGGCGCGGCGACATCCCGCAGGAAGCGGAAGACATCCAGGAGATTGGATTTTCCCGACGCGTTCGCGCCCACCAGAAAAACGCGTTTCCCCAGCTCGACATCGAGATCGACGAAGTTACGCCAGTTGCGCAGGCGGACGCGCGTAAAGCGGAGAGCAGAGGGGGCCTTCGCCATCTCGCCTTGTACTGTACACCCGCCGGAACCCCCGCCCCTACTGCCCCGCGACCGCGTCGCTGACGTGTTCGGCGCCGTCGACGTGGAGGGCGACGCCGGAAATGAAACGCGCCTCGTCGGAGTGGAGGAAGAGCGCGGCGTAGCCGACATCCCAGCCGCTCCCCATCTTGCCCCCGAGGGGAATGCGGCTGTCCCGCCGCGCGATGAGCTCGGCGCGGTCGGCGCCGGCGGCCACGCGCGGCTCGATCGCCATGGGCGTGTTCATCGCGCCCGGGAGGATGGCGTTCACGCGGATGTTCTCGTGCGCGTGCTGCGCGGCAAGCTGCTCCGTGAGGGCGAGCAGGGCGGTCTTGGTGGCCTTGTAGCCGAGGAACGGATAGGCGTGGCGCGCCGCCATCGACGAGATCGTGACGATGGAGCCGCCGCCCCGCTCGCGCATGGCGGGGATCGCCTGCCGCGAGGCGAGCCAGTGACTCTTGAAGTTGAGAGCAACGAGGCGATCGAAGCGCTCCTCGCTGATCGCCATGGGGGAGGCGTCGCCCGCGCCCACGCTGGCCCCGACGTTGTTGTGGAGAATGTCCAGCCCCCCATGACGGGCGACGGCGCCGGCGACCATCGCAGCGAGGCTCTCCTCGCTGGTGGCGTCGACTTCGCAGGCCGTGGCGAGGCCGCCCTCCCCGGCGATCATCGCGACCGTCTCCTCCGCGGACACGAGGTCGCGGTCGGCAACGACGACGGCGGCGCCCTCGCGCGCGAGGAGGATGGCGGTGGCGCGTCCGTTGCCGACGCCGTCGCCGGGCGTCTGCCCCGCTCCCACCACGATCGCGACCTTGCCCTCAACCCTGCCCGCCATGCGCCCGCCCTCCGTTCAAACCGCCCGCGCGGGCGGGGAATCGCGTTCTCGCTGGACGGGGGCGCGCGTTGGCGTCACCCTTCCTGCTGAACCCTTCTTCAGGATAAGGAGCCCCGCTTGCCAGTATCACTGCTCGAACGCGTCGCCCTCGTCACGGGCGCGGGCCGCGGCGTTGGCCGCAGCATCGCCCACGACCTCGCCCGTCACGGCGCCAACGTCATCGTCAACGACCTCGGAGGCGCCCTCGACGGCGAAGACGAGGACGTTTCCGTGGCGGAGCTGGTCGTGCGGGAGATCGAGGAGGCGGGAGGAACCGCCATCGCCAACACCGGCGACGTCACCAATCACGAAGACGCCTACAACATGGTGAAGCAGGCGATCGATGCGTGGGGCCGCCTCGACATCCTCGTCTCGAACGCCGGCATCCTGCGCGATCGCGCGCTCCATAACCTGCCCGAGGCGGACTGGCTGAAGGTGCTCGCCGTGCACCTCAACGGCGGCTATAACCTGCTTCATCACGCCTGGCCGGTGTTCCGCCAGCAGCACTACGGCCGCGTGGTGCTGACCACCTCGAACTCGGGCTTCCTGGGGAACTTCGGGCAGTCGAACTACGGCGCCGCGAAGGCGGGACTCATCGGACTCATGAACGTGGCCAAGATCGAGGGCGAGAAGTACAACGTGATGGTGAACTGCCTCAATCCGGGGGCGGCCACGCGCATGACCACCTCGGTGCGAGCGGTCACGGACGAGCAGGCGGCGGCCATGAGCCCCGACCTCATCGCCCCCGCGGTGACCTACCTGAGCAGTGACGCCTGCACCACCAGCGGGATGATCATCACCGCCGCCGCCGGCTCCTTCGGGCGCGCCGCGATCGTGCAGAATGAGCGCGTCCCCATCGCCAACGCGACGGCCGACGACGTGGAGGCGCACTGGGACGAGATCACAAGTCTCGACAATGCCGAGGTCTGGTGGTCGGTCCGCGAGACGCGCGCCGCCCACGAGGACGCGAAAGAGGAGTAACCCAATGGAGTTGTGCGGATTCGCCTGCGCGGGCTGGGCGCTGCTTGGGATCGGCCTCGCGCTCGCGGTATCGTCATTCCTGCCGCCAGGCTGGCTCCCGCGGCGCCGCTAGTCGCGGGGCGCCCCCGCGATTCGCAGGCGCGCGCTCGCTAGAATCCACAGGGCCCGCTCGCAGGCGGCGGAGGTATTCGCATGAGACCGTTCATTCTGGTGCACGGACCGCTGATCGGACCGTTTACGTGGGTTCCGGTCGCAGCCGAGCTGCGCAAGCTGGGCGCGACCGCGGTCATCCCCGCGCTGATGTCCCCCGCAGTCCGCACGGGAACCTACTGGGAGCATCACTGCGACGAGTTCGCGCTGGAACTGCGGGATGTCTCGATGGACACGCGCGAGGCGATCCTCGTCGGTCATGCGGGGGCGGGGCCGTTGCTGCCGAAGCTGGGGGAACGGCTGGAGGGACCGGCGGCCTACATGCTGGTCGATTCAGACCTGCCGCAGGACGGAGCGAGCCGCTTCGCCATGTTCGGGGACGAAGCGCAGGTCGCGGAGTTCCGCAAGGCGGCGGCGGAACCGTATTCGCCACGGGGCCGTCTGGCGCCCCAACCCGGCATCACGCCCGTCGACGAGACCGTGCGGGAGTGGCCGCTGGACCTGCTGCGCGAGGCGCTCACGGAGCGGCCCGACAACATGGCCGACGTTCAGTCAACGGTATTCGCGGGGAAGCGTCCCACGCCCATCGCGGTCATGGAGGAGCCGCTTCCCGTCCCCGCAAGCTGGCCCGACGCCCCCGTCGGCTACCTGCGCCTCTCGACCACCTACGATGGGGCGGCTTCGGGAGCGGCGGCGGCGGGCTGGACCGTGCGCGAGCTTCCGTCGAGCCACGTGCAGATGCTCCTGGAGCCGGAGCCGTTCGCGCGGGAGCTGGCGGAGTTCGCAGAACAGGTCGCGGGGTAAGGGGCTGCGCTAGGTCCGAATCCGGGACGCGAGCAATTCATAGAAGGCGCTGCCCGCGTCGCTCGCCGCGAACGGCTCTGATTCGGCGATGTTCACTGCTTCGGAAGCGCGGTCAATCAGAGGCCAGACGCGCGATACAGAGAACGAAGCGAAGTGATCGTAGTCAGCTTCCGTTCGGGCGCCCCAAAGGATGCGGAGTGCGCTGGCCACCAGTTGAGCCTGTTGATCAGCACGAAGGCCTATGACGCGGGGAACGAACGCTGGCGGTGGCTGCGCTGAATCATCCAGAATCCAGTCAACGACACGGCGCAGCTCGTGATGTGGGAGCTTTCGAGCTAGCTTGTACTCCTCGAAGGGCGGGTAATCTCGCCCGAGCACGCGAGCAGCCCGAACCGTGAGGGTGTGCAAGAGCGCGTAGTAGGCAGCCGAGACAGCCCTGCGCAGGTCTGCGTCCGTCGGCGGCGGAAGCATCCCCAGGAGGCGTGAGAGCTCTTCATCCGACCGGGGACCTACAAGAGTTGGAGGGCCGCCGCTGAGCGCCCGCGCCTGCCGAAGAAGGAACACGGGCTCGATCGCTGCTGAAGGCGGGACCGGGCGCTGTGGCTCGGTCACTCCGCTGAGGCGGCGCGGCGCCGCTCATCCTCGGAGCGGCTCAGCAGCGTCACTTCCACCGGCCAGCCACGCTTGACGCCGTCGGGTACCGGGATGCTCGCAGCGTGGTTGCGAAGCGCTTCATCGAGGGCGTCCATATCCGCCCGAGGCCACAGCCTAGCCTTCACCTGCTGGTCCCAGGGGAGCGTCCGCCAATCATCGGGGGGTGTGGGCGGATCTTCGACCGTGAGCTCGATGACCACATGCGGCAAGTCATCGGGATCCTCAGGGGGCGGCTCCCACAAACGCCAGCAATACGCCACTGGCTGGATGGATGCGAAGCGCTGGGCAAGGAGCCAGGCGCCGATGCGTTCGGCGTAGTCAGCAATGGCGAGATCGTCGCGGACCTGCGTAACCATAGTGTTTCCGCCTCCAATGATAGTCCGGAAACGGATAGTCCGGAAACGCCGCCCCTCTCTACGCCTATGCCATTCGTGTTAGAGTAACCCCACGATGGCGGTGAGGTTCGATACGCACGGGGCGGTCCAGGGGCTGCGCAAGCGCGGCCTTGAAGAGCCTGCCGCCGAGGGCGTCGTCGAAGTTGTCCAGGACGCTACCAGTGAGTTCGTCACGAAAGAGTACCTGGATGCGAGCATAGACCGACTCCACGCAGATCTGCGCGCGGAGCTCTACCGTGCGCTCTGGGTCTTCGGGACAGGCCTCGTCGCCTCCATGGGCGTCATCGTGGCGGTCGTCAACGTCCTCGACTGAGGATTCGTCTGGGAAAGCCGCTGGGCGCGACTGTCGCACTCGCGTCCGCCCCAACTTCGGGAGCGGGGCGGGGGGCGGCGTCCGCGCTCTCCTACACTGTATCCGTGCCGCGCATCCCTGACGCCCACGCCGAGGACTACGCGCGCTTTGTGCGCGGTCCCGCGCTCGTGCGCGAGACGCTCGCCGGGACCGGCCCCGCCACCCTCAACCGCCGCCCGCCCGGCGAGGACTGGTCCATGCGCGACGTCGTGATCCACCTCGCCGACGCCGAGCTCGTGCTGGCGGTGCAGATTCGCCTTGTCCTCGCGGGCGCCGCGACGCCTCTTCCCGCCCTCGCCCCGGACCTCTGGAAGCGCAAGCTCCTCTACGTCTTCCGCGATCCCGAGGCGGCGCTCAGCGTCTTCCAGCAGACGCGCTTCGCTACGGGAGAGCTCCTGCGGGAGTGTTCCCCCGACGCCTGGGAGCGCGCCGGCGACCATCCCGAACTCGGCGAGGTCACGGTCGCGGAGCTGATGACCTCAGCGGCCAGCCATGTGGATGAGCACGTGGCGCAACTCCGCGCCCTGCGGGGCGAGTCAGCGGGAACGGGCTAGGCCCAGACCTCGTCGAGCAGCGCCTCATCGATATCGAACACCGAGGGGCCGTCGGGGAGGGGCAGGGGCTCATCGAGGAGCCATTGGGGCAGGCGGTCGTCCTCGCGGCCAAAGCCCGCGCGGCGGTTGAACTCGCGCTCCGTTTCGATCGCCTCGCGCGCCAGCTGCAGCAGTTCCGCTTCGCTCAACTCCACGCCGAAGCGTTCGCGGATAAACGCCGCCATGTCGGCAGGCAGGGCGTTCGTGAACTGGCAGACTCCTACTGAGTCAACCGCCATCATGGTGAGTTGCTCCTGGCGGCTCTGCTTCACGAGCGTCTCGGGCGTCGCCCCGCGGGCGGTCACCATGCCGGCGGTGTGGTCGGCGCCTTGCGGACTCGTGCTGTAGGTGATCCCCATCCCCTTCAGGGTGCGCGGCTCCCAGGCGGGCAGCCCCTGTCCCTTCACCACGGGGACGCGGTCGACGCCGTAAACGGCGGCCACGCGCGCGGCGCCCCCGCCGATGACGCGGCCCAGCGGCGAGCCGCGGCGGATATCCTCGTCCAGCAGGCGCTTCGTCCCCTCCCAGTCACCCCACGCCAGCGCGCCCGCCTCCATGGCCACGCCGATCGCGTTCCCCACCTCGATCGTGTCCAGCCCGATGTCGTCGCAGAGGCGGTCAAGCGCCGCGACCGCGTCCGCCGGTCCGATCTCCAGGTTCGAGCCAAGCAGCGCCAGCGTCTCGAACTCAAGCGCGGTCGTCACGTGCTGGCCGCGCTCGTCGTTGTAGAGGATGGCGCACTTGATGATGCAGCCCGCCATGCAGGGCAGCATCTTGCCGCCGCGCTCCTTGCCCAGCTCCTCGATCGCCTGGCCGCTAATCGAGGGCGCGTGTTCCCAGCTCCCCTGGCGGTGGTTGCGGGTTGGCATCGAGAGCACGTTCTCGCGGTTCACGAACTTGATGACGCCGGCGGTCCCGTAGCGGCTCGTGTTCTGGACGCGCGGGTCTTCCAGCGCCATCTTGCTGAACTTCACCACCTCGTCCTTGAACGCGCGGGCGTTTTCGCCGGGCACGGCGCGAACCCCATCGGCGGCGTCGACGACGATGGCCTTCAGCCCCTTGGCGCCCATCACCGCGCCCGGCCCGCCCCGCGCCGCGTGACGCGTCGGGCGGCCCTCCGGATCCGTCACCGCCACCGAGGCGGAGGCCATGCGGTGTTCGCCCGCGGGGCCGATGGTCGCGGCGGCGCGCGTCCGCAGCGCATCGCCCACGAGCTCGCGGTGGAGGTCGTAGTTGCCGCGTCCCGCGAGGTCGTCGGCGGGCGAGAGGCGCCCGCCGTCAGCGTCGATATCCAGACGCTTCCAGCCATCCGGCGAGGCGCCCGAGACGACGATCGCCTTGACGCCGAGCCGCGCGAGGCGGTGTCCCAACTGCCCGCCGACGTTCGACTCCTTCGTTCCGCCCGTGAGCGGGCTCTTGAAGCCAAAGCTGGTCCTGCCGCTCGTGGTCACGGCCGTGCCTCCCAACAGGCCTGGCGCGATGAACAGGCGGGCCTCCGCGCTCAGGGGGTCGATGCGGGCGTCCGTTTCTTCGAGCAGCATGCGCGCGGTGAGGGCGCGTCCGCCGAGCAGCGCGTAGTCGGGCGGCGCCGGCGTTTCGGTCACCGCGCCCGTGGTCATATCGACGCGGATGATGCGGTCGATGGCCATACCTGCCCTGCTCTCTGGAGGAAGCCCGTTTGGGGATGAGCGGAACCGTCATCGTAGAGCAGGCCCGCCTGACGGCCACGGCCGTCCACGCCCTGCCCCCCCGAAGCCGCCGCCGAACGTGTTACAGAAATCGCATTTTGCGAACACGTTCCCGAGGACATGTTACAAAAATCGCGTTTTGCTAACACGTTGGCAGGATATGTTCGTTTCCGTGACATGTGCCGGGAACGTGTTACAAAAATCGCGTTTTGCTAACATATCCCGATGGCCGCGCTGCAGCCGACGTACGAACTGCCGCCCCTGCCCCCGCCCGCCGACTTCGACTCGGCGGCCATCCTGCGCGCCCTCGCCAACGCCCATCGCCATCTCGCGGAGATGAAGGGACGCGCTTTCGCGGTTCCCAACCCGGGCGTGCTGATCGACACCCTCTCGCTACAGGAGGCCCAGGCGAGCTCTGAGATCGAGAACATCGTCACCACCCAGGACGAGCTCTTTCAGGCCACGCTCTTTTCCGTTCCCCAGGACACGGCCGCGAAGGAAGTCGCGCGCTATAGCGAAGCGCTCAGGCATGGGTTTGTTGCGATGCGAGAGAAGGACCTGCTCCTCACCAATAACCTCCTCATCGAGCTTTACCGAACGATCATTCTCCGCTCCGACGGCTTCCGCGTGATCGCGGGTACCGCCCTCTTTAATGAGACGAGCGGCGAGGTCGTGTATGTGCCTCCTCAGGACGCTGGGGAGATCGTGCGACATATGACCGACCTCGAGCGCTTTATCAACGATGACCAGGCCAGCGACCTCGATCCGCTCATCAAGATGGCCATCATCCATCACCAGTTCGAGAGCATCCATCCTTTCTCCGATGGGAACGGCCGCGTCGGCCGCATCCTGAATGTGCTCTACCTCGTCCGGAGCGGCCTGCTTGACCTCCCCATCCTCTACCTCAGCCGCGCTATCACCCGCTCCAAGAGCGAGTACTATCGGCTTCTGCAGGATGTTCGGGAACAGAACGCCTGGGAGGATTGGGTGCTCTACATCCTTCGCGCAGTCGCGGAAACAGCGCAGGAAACGCTTCACCTGATTAATGGCATTGGCAATCAGATGCTGGAGATGAAGCACGATATGCGTAAAATACTCCCGAAGATCTACTCGCAGGATTTGATCAATAACCTGTTCCGCCATCCCTACACCAAGATTGACTATGTCCAGCGCGACCTGCAGGTCACACGGCAGACAGCGGCGCGCTATCTGGGCCAGCTCGCGGAGAAGGGATTCATCGACAAGCGTCGCCTGGGGCGCGATAACTACTACATCAATCGCAAGCTGGTTGACTTGCTTGCCGTCGCAGCCGGGGAATAGCGCCCCTGCCGCGTGGCGTCAGAAGAGCGGGGTTTGCCAGCGCGGCGCCACCACGCTGAGCGTGAGCCATACCGCGCCCGCCCCCAGCGCGATCACGACCGCTTCCGGCAGCGCCCGCAGCGGGAACGCGGCGCGCGCGGCGCGCGCGTAGGCGGGCCAGTTGCGGAAGCCCCAGAGCGCCGCCGCCGCCAGCCCTCTCAGCAGCAGTCCGCCGATGTGGCCCCCCAGCGAAATGCCGGGGATCGTCAGCGAGATGACGATGTTGATCAGGAGGAAGCCGAGCACGCCCGAATCCTGACGGCTGAAGCGAGAGGCGCGCTCGGCCACGACGACGGCCCCGCCCAGCCCGAAGACCGCCCCCGACGCCCCCGCCGTGAAGGCGTTCGGGTCAAGCGCCAGCGCGCCCAGCGACCCTCCGAGGAGGGAGACGGCGTAGAGAAGCAGCAGGCGCGCCCACCCCGCCCCCGTCTCCAGCATCCGCCCCAGCCACCACAACACCAGCATGTTCATGCCAAGGTGAAGCAGGCCGTAGTGCAGGAACCCCGAGGTGACCAGGCGCCAGTACTCGCCGCTGTCGACGAGGCTTCCCTCCAGGGCGAAATCGCGGTGTATCGAGGTGACGCCGCCGCCCCAGAGCGACACCTCTCCGGTCGCGGCCGCCACGATGAACCAGACAAGGACGTTGATCCCGATCAGCGCCGGCGTCACGATGAGCCGCGAGCGACGCATCGCCGCCCACTGGCGCGTCCGCCGCAGACCCGCGCGCACGCAGTCCGGACACTGGAAGCCTACCGCCGCCGAGACCATGCATTCCGTGCAGATCGGCCGCTCGCAGCGCTGACAGCGCACCGTCGCTGCGCGGCGCGAGTGCCGGTAGCAGGGAGCGACGCGGGCGGCCATGCCCTGAGTATAGGGATGCGGCGCCGCCATTCTGGAGCGCCGCGCGCGTTCCCTTTACGCTCGGTGGCGCCGCAGGAGGAGAAAGGGACTTGGAAACGCCTACCCCGGCCGCCTTTCAATCCTGGCTCCGCCGTCTTGACGGCTACGAGGCCGCCGAGGCGCTTGCCCTCCGCCCCGTCGAGGGCGGCGCTTCCAACGTGATCCTGCAGGTTCCGCTGGCGAACGCGCCCCTGCCCGCCGTCCTCCTCCGCCTCCAGCGCGAGCGCGGCATCTTCGAGCCCTACGACGTCGTCCGCGAGGCGGCGGTCCTGCGCCGCCTCGCCCCGTCCGCCGTCCCCGTCCCCGCGGTCGTCGGCGAGGAGCCCGACGCGAGCGCGCTCGGCGCGCCCTTCATCGTGATGGAGTGGGTCGCGGCGCCGCACATGGGCATGGCCGGCGCGGAGGCCAGCTTCAGCGCCTACGCCGCCATGGTCGCCCGCATCCACACGCTTGACTGGCGCGCGCTTGGCCTGCACGAGGCGCTCGCCGTCCCCGCCTCCCCCGCCGCGGCCACCCACGCCGAACTCGAAGTCATCGGCGAGCGCATGGAGCGATTCCCGGGCGCGGACGCCCCCATCCTGCAGCGCGCCCTTCGCGTCCTCTCCGAACACGTTCCCGAAGGCGCTTCCCTCGGCCTCTGCCAGGGCGACATCAACGTCTTCAACTACCTCGTTCGCGCTGGCGAGGTCGCCGCCGTCGTCGACTGGGAGCAGGCCCGCCTCGGGGATGTTCGCAACGATGTCGGCCAGATACTGGCCCTGGGGCATCTGAAAGGGGCGCTCTTCGGCCCCGCGCGGGACGCCCCTTTCCTGCAGGCCTACGAGCGCGTGCGGGGCGGCGGCGCGCTGCCCGACATGGCCTTCTTCCGCGCCCGCTGGCTGTTCGAACTCGGGGTCATCTACCACGGCTGGCGCGCTTTCAACGACACCCTGCCGTGGTATGCGTGGGACCATCTCACGGAGTTGCTGGAACAGGCGCTGGACGAGGTCGAGGGCCCCGCCCGCGGAAGCCGCGCCTCGCGTTAATGGCCCATTAATCGTCCGCTCCGTACGTTCCGCTCGCGTGCCCGAAGCGGACATCCTTCTTCGTTTGCCAACAGTTCCGGCGCAGACTGACGCCCGCATGGGTGAGAACGCAGGAGCGGTCGCATGGCGCTAGCCAGCGCCCCCCCGGACGGGCCCGAGTTCGCGCGCGCCTTGCGCAAGCGCCCCCTGCGCCGTCCCGGCGAGAACCTCATCATGCTCGCGCTGATCCTCTGCGCGGCCGTCTCCATCGCGACCACGTTCGCCATCATCTACGTGCTCTTCGCCGACGCCATCGGGTTCTTCCGGGAAGTCTCCTTCTGGCACTTCTTCAACTTCAGGAATGAGTGGCAGACCCTCTTCGATCCGCGCAGCTTCGGCGTCTGGGAGCTCGTCGCGGGGACGGTGAACGTCACCCTCTGGTCGATGGTGATCGCCCTTCCCCTCGGCCTCGCGGCGGCGGTCTACCTGAGCGAGTACGCGCACGTACGGACGCGGCGCATCCTGAAGCCGCTGCTGGAGTTGCTGGCGGGCGTGCCCACCGTTGTCTACGCCTATTTCGCGCTCACGTTCATCTCCGATGACGTGCTGCTGCCGCTGCTCGGGGGCAAGGTTTCGTTCTTCAACTCCCTTTCCGCGAGCATCATGCTCGGCGTCATGATTCTGCCCATCATCGCGTCCGTCTCCGAGGACGCGATGGCGAGCGTGCCCCGCGACCTGCGCGAGGCCGCCTACGGTCTCGGCGCGACCCGCCTCGAGGTCGCCTTTCGGGTCGTCTTCCCGGCGGCCATTTCGGGCATCATGGCGGCCATCCTCCTCGCCATCGCGCGGGTCATCGGCGAGACCATGATTGTGGCCGTGGCCGCCGGCTCCACGCCCACGCTCAGCCTCTCGCCCCTCGAAACCATCCAGACGATGACGGGCTATATGCTCCAGGTGGCCCTGGGCGACGCCGCCCGCGGCACGACTGACTACACCTCGCTCTTTGCCGTGGGCGCGCTCCTCTTCCTCATGACCTTCGTGCTGAACGTGGCCGCCCAGATCATCGTTCGCCGCTTCCGCGAGGCCTACGAGTAATGAGCGCGGCTGAAGGCGCCCCCGCCGCCAACGTCACCCTTCGCGCGGAGGGACGCGTGGCCCGCCGTCAGGCGTGGTCGCGCGCGTCCCGCTACCTGCTCCTGTTCGCCACCCTGCTCGGCCTCGTCGTCCTCGTGATCCTCGGAATCGATAACGCGATCATCGGCATCCCCTCGCTGGACTGGGACTTCCTCACGAACTACCCCTCGCGCTTCGCGGAGCGGGCGGGCATTCGCTCCAGCGTCCTCGGCTCAGCCTGGGTGCTTGTCTTCACGGTCATCCTCGCCATCCCCGTGGCTGTGGGCGCCGCTGTCTGGATGGAGGAGTTCGCCCCCCAGAACGCCATTCTCACAACCGTCCGCCTCAACATCGCCAACCTCGCGGGCGTTCCCAGCATCATCTACGGCATCCTCGGGCTGGCCGTCTTCGTGCGGCTGATGGATCTGGGCCCGAGCATTTTCGCGGGCGCGCTCACGCTCGCCCTGATGATCCTGCCCATGACCGTGATCACCTCCGTTGAGGCGATCAACCAGGTGCCGCCCAGCATCCGTGAGGGCTCGCTCGCGCTCGGGGCGACGCGCTGGCAGACCGTCTGGAGCCATGTCCTGCCCGGCGCCCTGCCCGGCATCATGACGGGCGTCATCCTCGCCATCGCGCGCGCCGCAGGCGAGACCGCCGCCCTCATCATGATCGGCGCCTTTACCTTCATCGCCTTCGACCACGCCCTCAGCTTCTCCAGCCTGTTCGACTCATTCACCACGCTGCCGATCCAGGTCTATAACTGGACAAACCGCCCGCAGCCCGAGTTCCGCGCGAACGCCGCCGCGGGAATCATCGTCCTCATGATCGCCGTCATCGGGCTCAACGCCCTCGCCCTCATCGTTCGTGACCGCCTCCGCCGAAACTGACCGTAGTAGGATGTAACCGCATGTCGATTCGCGTTCGCGCAACCGCCCCCACCGATGAACAGGCGCGTGAAAGCCTGCGTGGAAGGCCCGCCGGGCGGCAGGCGCCCTCGACGCGCGTGGCCAGGCCCGAGGGCGAACTCGCCTTCTCGATCGCGGACCTGAACCTCTGGTACGGCCCCAAGCAGGCCCTCACCAACGTCGGCCTCGATATCGCCCGCCGGCAGGTCACGGCCCTCATCGGCCCCTCCGGTTGCGGCAAGAGCACCCTCCTCCGCTGCCTCAACCGCATGAACGACCTCATCCCCGGCGTCACCATCAAGGGCAGCGTCCACTATCGCGAGGTCGATATCTACGGCTCCGACGTCGACCCCGTCGAGGTCCGCCGCCGCATCGGCATGGTCTTTCAGAAGCCCAACCCGTTCCCCAAGTCCATCTATGACAACGTCGCCTTTGGCGCGAAGGTGAACGGCTTCCGCGGCAACCTCGATGACCTCGTCGAGAGTTCCCTGAAGCGGGCCGCGCTCTGGGACGAGGTCAGGGATGACCTGAAGAAGTCCGGTCTCGCCCTCTCCGGCGGGCAGCAGCAGCGCCTCTGCATCGCGCGCGCCCTCGCCAACAATCCCGATGTCATCCTCATGGACGAGCCCTGCTCCGCCCTCGATCCTATCGCCACGCTCAAGATCGAGGACCTGATGCGCGAACTCGCGACCGACTACACGATCGTCGTCGTGACCCACAACATGCAGCAGGCCGCGCGCGTTTCCGACTACACCGCGTTCATGCTGACGGACGAGGAAACCACGGGGCAGCTTATCGAGTATGCTCCCACGGAAACGATGTTCACGAAGCCTGCCGATCAGCGCACGGAGGACTACATCAGCGGCCGCTTCGGCTAGAAGGGCGGCGCCTCATGACACGCGAACTCTTCCACAAGGAACTCACAGACCTCCAGGACGATGTCCTCTTCCTTGGCTCCATGGCCGAGAAGGCCGTGGTGGACAGCGTCGAATCGCTCCGCTCCGCCGACTTTGAGTGGTCCCAGCGCATCGTCGAGGAAGACCAGGCGATCAACAGGAAGCGCTTCGATATCGAGGAGCGCGCCCTCTTCGTCATCGCCTCCCAGCAGCCTCTCGCGACGGACCTGCGCGCGATCATGAGCGCCCTCATGATCATCACCGACCTTGAGCGCATCGGCGATCACGCCGAGGGTATCGCGCGCATCAACCTGCGTCTCGGCGAGGCGCCGGAAGTCCCCCGCCGCATGGGCTACATCCCCGCCATGGCCGACCGCTCCATCGCCATGTTGCGCGACAGCCTCAAGGCCTACGTGGAGCGCAACGTCGAGGAAGCGCGACGCGTCTGTGATGCGGACGACGAGGTCGACCGCCTCCAGGACGCCGTGTACGAGGAAGCCTTCCAGGGCATGATCGAGAATCCCACCCTGATCGAGCGCAACACCTACTACCTCTGGACCGCCCACAACCTCGAACGCATCGCCGACCGCTGCACGAACATCTGCGAGCGCGTCATCTACCTCGTCACCGGGCGGATGGAGGAGATCAACGTCTCCAAGTACTAGCCCCGCGCGTTGGTGGTTGCGCTTCTTGATCAGACCTGCGTAGGATCGAAGGCTGGAAGCCGAGACGCTTCCCCACACGCTCTGTCAGGCCCGTGCGTCCGGCTTGGCTCACCCGCTCTGAGCGCCCAAGAGGAAATGTTTGCTGCCAATATCCGACTTTGCGAGATCGCGGATGGAGCGCTTTCGACTAACGGAAGATCATGTGGCCCTGGCGCTTGGAAACACTCAGGCCTACGCGAATCGCGGCGCGGTCATTTACAGGATCACCTTACCCGATGGTCGCCCCATGAAGGTACGTGTTGAAGACGAAGAGATTACGGACGTTCTCACTCACCAGCCACCAGCCCTGAGAGGAGACGGAGAGAGAAATGCTGAAGATTCTGAAGAGCAAGAACTCTGTCCTGATTGAGTTCGAGTCCGGTACAGCTGGGTACGCGGAGGAGCTTGATGCTGACCGCATCATCGACTATTCCCTCAACCCGGGGAAGCCGATTGGCGTCTGCCTCCACAACGTGGATCAAGGGGTCAAGATTGAAGGCCTGCCGCGCCCAGAGGAAGTCCGAAAGATACTAGCAGGGCTCGGTGTTGAGGCTCGCTAGGCCCTCGCAGACTGACGCATCGTCTAGAGGAGCCGAGCGGCGGGATGGCCAGCTATGGTTGGATGTGGTTAGCCAACTGCCTGGCTGAAGGATTGGGGTGGCGTTGCCCGTGAGGGCTCGCTGATTGATACTGGGTGGCCCCGCCACTGTGGCGGCCCATTCAGCTGCGAGCGAACGCGCTTCCGCAGACACGGCGGAGAGAACCAACAGGCATGGCCAAGAAAGTCCGCGCAATGCTCACGCTCCAGATCGAGGCGGGGAAGGCGAATCCCGCCCCGCCGATCGGTCCCGCGCTCGGCCAGCACGGCGCCAACATCATGGAGTTCTGCAAGGAGTACAACGCCCGCACCCAGTCCCAGGCCGGGAACATCATCCCCGCGCAGCTCACCATCTTCGAGGACCGCTCATTCAGCTTCGTCCTGAAGACGCCTCCCGCCGCCGACCTCCTGCGCAAGGCGGCGGGCGTGGAGAAGGGCGCGGGCGCCTCCAAGCTCGAGATGGCGGGCGCCGTCACCAGCGCCGATATCCGCCGCATCGCCGAAACCAAGCTCCCCGATCTCAACGCGAACGACATCGAAGGCGCCATGAAGATCATCGCCGGAACCGCCCGTAGCATGGGCATCAGCATCGAGGACTAGCGCGGAGAACCCATGAAGCGAGGCAAGCGGTTCAACGCCGCCAGCGAGAAGATCGACGAAACGCAGCGGTACGCCCCCGACGAGGCCATCGCCCTCGTCAAGGAGACCGCCACCGCCAGGTTCGACGAGACCGTGGAGATGCACATCCTGACCGGTCTCGACCCGCGCCACGCCGAGCAGCAGATCCGCGGCAGCATCGTTCTCCCCCATGGCCTCGGCAAGGAAGTGCGCATCGCCGTCTTCACCGAGGGCGAGCCCGCCCGCGAGGCCCAGGAGGCCGGCGCCGACATCGTCGGCGGGGATGACCTGATCGAGCGCGTACAGGACGGCTTCACCGATTTCGACGCCGCCATCGCGACCCGCGAGATGATGGGCAAGGTTGGGCGCCTCGGTCGCGTCCTCGGTCCCCGCGGGCTCATGCCCAATCCCCGCGCCGGCACTGTCGTCGCCCCCGAGGATATCGCCCGCACCGTGGCCGAGGCCAAACGGGGGCGCATCGAGTTCCGGCTGGATCGCCTCGCCAACATCCACGTACCCCTCGGCAAGGCCTCCTTCGAGCAGGAGAAGCTGCGCGACAACATGGCCACCTTCATCGAGGCCATCAACGAGGCGCGTCCCGACGTGAAGGGTTCCTTTATCCGCTCAGTCACGCTCACCAGCACGATGGGCCCCGCCATCGCCGTCGATATCAACCAGGCGATGGCGCTCAGGCCCGCCTGAGGGCGTCCCTTTCCCCTGCGTATCCGCTTGATTCCCGGACGAAAGTCTCACGTCCAGTACGTAGCCTGATCGCTACTGTTAAATTGTTACAGTAGCGATCAGGTACCCCGGATCAGGGCGGGAGCCGCCAGTAGGCAGTGGGGCTGTACGTCGAGCCCACGCGCTCAAGGAGTCCCGCGCTCTCCAGTCGCCGCAGGTAGCGAAGCGCCGTGGGTCGGGAGCGCCCCATGAGGTTAACAGCCTCAGAGGTCGTCACCCTGCCATGGCGGGTCACAAACTCCACAAAGCGCCCTGAACCCCGTGGCAACGCCTCAAGTATTCGCGCACCGATGGGATCGGCCTTCAGGGTGACGCGCACCGAAGCGGGTCCCTGTTCATAGAGCGGCTCAGGGAGTCCCGCCTGCGCCATTCCTTCAAACATCCGGTTGACGCCCTCCCCCAGTTCGCGGCTGTAGCCCAGGTCGCTGAGCGCCCGGGCGATCCTGGGATTGCGCGCGAATCGCGTCCGCCGGATGTTCTCGATGCGCACCAGCCCCGGCAGCCGCCCCGGACTCTCAACCTCGATCCGGTCCCGGAAGAGCGAGACGCGGATGTGATCGCCTCCGAGTGAGTACGAGCGATGGGTGACCGCGTTGACGACCGCCTCAAGCCAGGCGGCCTCCGGGATGATGGGCGTGGGGCTGAACCGACCGCTCGCGCCGAGCCGAATCGCTTGCGGCAGCCACTCCTCGATGACCGCGCGCGCCTCCTCGATCTGGTGAACGAGGTCTCCCTCGATTCGGCGGTCGGCCACGATGTTGGCGCGGGCGCCCGTCTCCTGCCGTGTGCCTTCATGCTGGAGGATGCGCAGGCAGGCCTCTGGATAGAACCGTTGTGGCTCACCGCCCAGCAGGAGCAACCCTGCGACCGTGGGGATCAACTCACCGTCTCGTTCGACCGCCAGGCTGCGGGCCGTCAGGGCTCTCTCCGGAGTAGCCGCGCCGGCGGCGCTGGCGTAGCGCTCCACGAGCGTGTCGTTGAGATCCTCTGCGGCGCCGCCGCTCAGTCTGCCGTCGAAGGCGGCGTCTCCCTTGTCATAGCGCAACTCTTGCGCTTCCGCTGGTCCGAGCTTGTGGGTCGCGTCGCCGATGCGGAGAAACGTCTCACCCCTGGCGTTTGTGTGGACCTGCTCGCTGGATTCCACATCGAGTACCGCGAGCTCATCCGCGTTGCCCTCCGCGTTCGTGCAGGGGATGACGCGGAAGCGGTGGCGGATGGGCGGATCCGTGAAGTTGCGCGCGGTCTGGCGCCACTCATTGACCTTGCCGCTCGCGGTGATCCCTTCGATCTGTCGGTCGTCTGTGACGCCGAGAACGATAGTCCCGCCCTCGGCGTTCGCGAAACCAACGAGCGCGTCCCCCAACGCACGAGCCCCGATGCGACCGCTCTTTCGGTCGAACCACTGACTCTCCGCCCGTGACGCCAACCCCTCGACATCTTCGACCGGTTCGACCCCGGGCAGGGACGTTTGCTCTATCCGTACGTCATCGGACATGGATGCGCTGCCTGATCCCTACTGTAACATTGTTAGAGTAGTTTCTGGCTGCGGGTAGGCGGCCGCCAATCTTCGCCCCGCGTATCATGTCCCCAGCGCCCCACGCTGGAGGAAGGCCATGCCGAGACTCGACGATCACGGAGCCGGCTTTGCCGGCGTCTATAGCCAGCACCCCGAACTCTGGGAAGCCTTTCAGGCGCAGTGGGGAACCCTCTGGGAGTACGGCGACCTCGAACCCCGCCTGCGCGACCTCATCCGCATCAAGTCCGCCACCCTCCACGCCTGCGATTTCTGAGCGCCCGCGCGCACTGCTGCGGCGCAGCAGGACGGCATGGATGAGGAGCTGATCGCGGCTATCCACGACCCCCGGAACTCTGACCTCGAACCGCGTGTGCGGCTCGCCATGCTGTTCGTTGAACGCTGGGTGGCCGACGCCGCCCGCTCTATCGATGACGCGTTCTTCGCGGAACTCCGTGAGCACTTCAGCGAGCGCGAGCTCCTCGAACTGGCGATCACGACGGGCACCGTCGAGCTCTCACACAAGTTCAACACCGCCTTTGGCGTCACTCCCCGTCACGAGGGCGACACCTACCAGGTGGGCACGCCCGCCGCGCCCCGGTTCATGCGCGATCACCTCGCCGCCCTCGGGATCGAGTCGCCCCGCGCGGACCCGGACCGCTAGCGTCTCGATGGCGAGAACCGTTCCCGAGCTGCTCGCCGCGGGCGCGCCTGACGCCATCGCCCTGCAGGGCGCGGACGGCTCTGACGTCACGTTCGCCGGCCTGCGCGCGACCGTGGACGCCCTCGCGGACCAGCTGCGAGCCTGTGGCGTCTCGTCCGGCGAGCGCGTCGCCCTTGTTCTCCCCAACGGCCCCGGCATGGTCGCCGCGTTTCTCGCCGCCGCCACCGCCGGAACCGCCGCCCCGCTCAATCCCCGCTACCGCGAGGAGGAGCTGGCGCGCTCCTTCCGGGAACTTGGCGTGCGCGCCGTCGTGACCGCCGCTGGCGCGGGGGAGCCGCCGTCCCTCCCGGGCGTCCGGCGCCTGAACCTTGCGGGCGATGGCCGTGGCTTCGCGCTGACCGAGGACGGCCAGCACCTCCCGGCCGCCTCCGGCCCGCCCCCTGCTCCCGAGGACATCGCGCTCGTCCTGCAGACCTCAGGCACGACCGCCCGCCCCAAGACGGCGCCGCTCACACACGCCAACGTCACGGTCTCGGCCGCGAACATCGTCGATTCCCTCGCCCTCACCGCCACTGACCGCTGCCTTATGGTGATGCCCCTCTTCCACATCCACGGGCTTATCGCGGGGCTGCTGGCGCCGCTCGCGGCGGGAGGCGCCATCGCCTGCCCGGGCGAGTTCAGCGCCTTCCGCTTTTTTGCGTGGCTCGACGCCTTCAGGCCCACCTGGTACACGGCCGTCCCCACCATGCACCAGCTCATCCTCGCTCGCGCGGAGCGCCACGCGGAGACGCTCGCGCGGGCGAACCTGCGTTTCGTGCGCTCCTCCTCCGCGCCCCTCCCGCCCGTCGTTCTCGAACGCATCGAAGCGACGTTCGGGGCGCCCATGATCGAGGCCTACGGCATGACCGAGGCCTCCCACCAGATGGCGGCCCAGCCCCTGCCCCCCGCCCTCCGCAAGCCCGGCTCCGTAGGACGCCCCGCCGGCGTCGAACTCGCCATCCTCGATCCCGCCGGCACCGCCCTCGCCCCCCGTGAGCGCGGCGAAGTCTCCATCCGCGGCGCCAGCGTCACCGCCGGCTACGAGGCCAACCCCGAGGCGAACGCCAGCGCCTTCACCGCCGCTGGCTGGTTCCGCACCGGCGACGAGGGCTACCTCGATGAGGACGGCTACCTCTTCCTGACGGGGCGCCTCAAGGAGCTCATCAACCGCGGCGGCGAGAAGATCGCTCCCCGCGAGGTCGAAGAGGTTCTCCTCCGCCATCCCGCCGTGCGTCAGGCGGTCTGCTTCGCCCTTCCCCACGCTACCCTTGGTGAGGACGTGGCCGCCGCGGTCATCCGCAAGGAGGGCGCCGACCTTGAGGAATCCGCCCTGCGCGACCTCTGCGGCGAGCGCCTCGCACCTTTCAAGGTTCCCCGCGTCATCGTCTTCGTCGACGAAATCCCCGCCGGCCCCACGGGCAAGCTCCAGCGCATCGGCCTGGCCGAACGCCTCGGGCTCGCCTGAGGGCGCCCCCTTCCCCCGCGCTCCTATAATCCGCCGCACCTCAATCTCTGGAGAACAGCCATGCCCGAGTACGAAAACCTGCTCCTCGACCGCGTCGGCGCGGACGGACGCGTTGGGCGCATCACCCTCAACCGCCCCGAGAAGATGAACGCCCTCTCCCAGGAGCTCCTCTTCGAGTTCAGCGAGGCCCTCCACGACTACGAGGCCGATGACAGCGTCCGCGTCATCATCGTGAAGGGCGCGGGGCGTTGTTTCAGCGCGGGCTACGACCTCACCCCGCCCCAGGGACGCGGGGCCGACGCCGTCGTCCGCCGCCACCGCGCCGTCGATGACCAGGGCCGCCGTCTGCTCTGGAACATTCGCACGGGCATGCAGCAGATCACCGATATCCAGATGTACTACTGGAACATGGCCAAGGTCACCATCGCCCAGCTCCACGGCTACGCCCTCGCGGGCGGCTGCGAGATGGCGATGATGTCTGACATGGTCACCGCCGCCGAGGACGTCCGCATTGGTCACCCCGGCGTGCGCGGCCTCGGCGTCGCCCGCAACGGCGCCATCTTCCCGCTCGTCCTCGGCATGCGGAAGGCGAAGGAGCTCTACTACACAGGGGACAACGTCACCGGCAAGGAAGCGGAGGCGATCGGCATGGTCAATTACGCTTGGCCCGCCGATGAACTCGAAGAGCGCACCATCGCCTTCGCCAACCGCATCGCCAACCTCAGCGCGGATCACCTCGCCGTGGCCAAGACGAGCATGAACCGCTTTTACGAGAACATGGGCATCTACTCATCGGTGCGCAGTTCCACCGACCTCGACGCAGCGGGGCAGTTCACCGCCCAGGCGTATGAGTGGCAGGACCGCACGCGGCAGGCGATGGAGAGCGGCGGCGGTCTCAAGGAAGCGCTTGACTGGCGCGATGGCCCCTACCGCGACTACCGCGCCAGCGACCGCTAACGCGAGCTAGTAGGGCAGCCCCGGCTTCCCCAGCAGGGCGCGCGCGTAGGTCGCGCGTCCGAGGTGTCCGTTCGCATGCCCGATAAGGCCGTGCCCGATCGCCTCCATGCGCGAGATCTCGCCCCATGGCCGGAAGAGCTGGAACGTCGTGATGTACTCGTCGCTCATGGCCGCGATGCGCGGAACCACCGTCTCCCGCAGCGCCTCGATGTAGCGGTCGAACTCCGCGGGCGCGGGGAAGACGAGGTCGTACGCCTCGTCCGCGGTCAGGTTCGTGCCCTGCTCCACGCGCGGCAGGTTCCAGGCCTCGTCGAATCCCCGCGCGAGCCAGACCGGCTGCTCCCGCTCGAAGGCGAAATGAACGATGTTGTCGATCGTGCGCAGGACATGCCAGACATCGAACCCGATCGAGCTCGTCCGCCGCCCCTGGGTATCGCACAGCTCCTCGACCGTCAGGCCCGCCACCGCCAGCTTGCAGTAGTCCAGCACCCGCTCGACCAGCTGCGCGTACTGCGCCTGTACGGTCGCCTCGACGCCCATTCCGGGCAGGTTTCCGGGCCGCGTCATGGCGTGTGCTCCTTCAGGAATCGGCGAACCGCCTCGATTGTGTTCGGCAGATTCGCCTCGCTGCGGCAGTCCACATCGAGACAGCGCGCATTCGGCGCATCCTGGCAGATCCGCTCGGCGACGCTTGTTGGATGGAATACATCGCTCCCGGGCAGGATGAGCAGGGGCGTCTGGCAGCCGCGCACGAACTCCTCATCGACGCTGAAGTAGGGCGGCCGGTTCGGCCAGATGGCGTCCGCGTAGCGCTCGATCAGGTCGACGTACGCCTCCGCGCTCATCGCGCCGATCTCCTCGCGAAAGCCCACGTCGTCGTGGATGCGCCGCGCAAACGGCCCCGCTGCGTTGTTCGCCATGAAGACGCGATTCTCGCGCGCCGCCTCGACGACCGCGCCCACGCCCGCTTCCCGCGCCAGCGCAAGCGTCGGCCGGAACATATCCATGAAGGTATCGAGCGAGTTCGTGTGGTTGAGCCCCACCGGATCCTGTCCCACCCCCGCGGTGATGCGCTCCGGCGCCTCCTGCGCGATACGCAGGATGAAGGCCACGCCGATGCACCCTCCGTAGGTGTGCGCCCGTTCGACGCCGAGGTCATCGAGCACGGCCAGCTGGTCCGCCGCCATCACCTCGTAGGGGGCGGGCGCCGCGGGCGCGGGGCTCTGGCCCGCGTTTCGCTGGTCCATCCCGATGACCATGAAGTCGGAGGCGAACTCCTCGATCGGGTTAATCGCGCTCACCGACCAGAAGTCGATTTCGCTGTTCACGCCGCCCGGCGCGAAGCAGAGCAGGGGGTAGCCCTCCCCGAACGTTTCGTAGTGGATGGTCGCCCCATCGGGGCGCTCGATATCTGGCATACGCCGCCTCCCGCACGCCGGATTCTAAACCAGGCGCCGTCGTACACTCCCTGAGATGCCGCCTGACCCCGTGGTCCCCGACATCCCCCGGGAGATTCGCGAACCCCTTGACGCGGCTTGCTTTTTCCTTCCCGGGGATGCTGAGGAAGTCGTAATCGACATGGGGGCGGTTCAGTGGATCGCCCCGGTTGGAGTCGTCGCGCTCCTCGCCCAGTGCCTGCGGCATCGTGAGCAGGGTACGAAACTCCAGGTGGCTCTCCCCGAAAATCAGGAGGTACGGTCGTACCTGAAGGCCATTGGTCTCTACCGCGCGACTCCTCGCTCGCGTAAACTGGAAGTGAAGCACACTCGGGCGGGGTTTGTGGAGGGGGCTTGTCATGGCCGTATCGCTGTCCATTTACGGTCGCTCATTCGCCACACGCGAACGTGGTCGAGCGCTGGCGGAAGAGGTGCTGCTCTCAGCGCGTGAAGAAAAGGTCACCGTTGACCTGACGGACGTAGTGATAGCCCCCTCGTTTCTGCAGGGTTTCCTGAGGCGACTTGCCGAGGACGCTGAGCACATCACGCTCACCGGGGCGCATGAACAACTCGTGCCCATGCTGGAGCGCGTCACCAGCTTTGTCGGCCTCGCCGACAAGGTGACCATCGAGCGGAAAGTGCCTGCCTAACGGCAGGATCCGCAGTCTCCGGCTCCCAACGCAGCGCCCCGTGGGCGGCCCCGTTACTCGATGTCGACGGTGGCGCCGGCTTCTTCGAGCTTCGCCTTGATCTCGTCCGCCTCGTCCTTCCCAACGCCTTCCTTCACCTTCGCGGGGACGCCTTCGACGAGCTCCTTGGCTTCCTTCAGGCCGAGGCCGCTCACAACCTCGCGGACCGCCTTGATCACGTTGATCTTCTTCTCGCCAAAGTCCTTCAGGACGACGTCGAACTCCGTCTTCTCTTCGGTGGCGGCGGCGGCGCCATCGCCGCCGGCGGCGGGGGCGCCCGCGGCCATCATCATCGGCGCCGCCGCCGTGATGTCGAACTCTTCCTCGATCGCCTTGTTCAGGTCGCGGAGTTCGAGCAGCGTCATGCCCTTGATGATCTCCAGAGCTTCTTCGATTTTGGTGGCCATTGCAGTTCCCCTTCGCTTTGGTGTGACGTTTCTGGCGGACGGCGACGCTAGGCGGCTTCGCCCTCTTCGAGCTGATTGGCGCGCGCCTCGACGAGGCCGCTGAACTCGCGCACGGTGGCCTGCAGCAGACCCGCGAGGTTGCGCACGGGCGATTGCAGCTTGCCCGTGATCTGGGCGAGGAGCTCATCCCGCGAGGGCGTCTTCGCGAGCTCCTCCACTTCGGCGGCGCTGAGGACGCGTCCTTCCAGCCAGCCGCCGTGGATCGGCAGCGTGAGGCGCTCCTCGCGCAGGTGCTCCATGAGCAGCCGCGCGGGCGCGACGGGGTCGCCGTAGCCGAGCGTCAGGGTCGTCGGTCCCTTCAGCAGCTCGGCCAACTCGGGGCGGCCCGCCTCCTCGGCGGCCAGCTTCGCGAGCGAGTTCTTGACGACGCGCACGCGGACTTCGGCCGGACGCAGCGCCCGACGCAGCGCCTGGAAGGCCTGAACGTCGAGGCCGCTGTGGTCGCTGCCGATGGCGACCTCCGCGCGTTCCAGGTCCTGCTTGATCTCGGCGACAAGCGCCACCTTCTTCGCGGCAGGCACGAATCAGACTCCAGTCCAGCGATGGGGAGAGAGGAGTGCGAGCAGCGGGGCGCCCGAATGCGCCCGCCTCGCGCATCGCCTCGGCAGGCGCCGCTTTGGGCTTATCCCCGTGGGGACCTGCGGTCTCCGGCAACCGCTTGCGCGCCCAACCCTACGACGCGACGTCGATACGGGAAAGCCCGCCTAGGGGCCGCCTGGCAGCGCCGTCGCGATCCCCGTGACCTGCCCCTCCGCGAGATGCTCCGTCGAACCCGCCGCCGCCAGCGTCAGCTTCCCGCCGTCGACGTCAACCGACGTCACGGAGCAGTTCCCGAGCTTCACGGGCACGACCCGATCATCGTCCAGCGCTTCGCCGATGGCGACGCAGATGGCGATGTAGTGGCTCACCACGATCACGTCGCCCGCGCCGCTTCCCAGCTCAACCAGCGTCGCCACGACCTGCCGCCGCCACGCCCGCAGCGTCTCGTTCTGCGCGCTCCAGACGCCGTCCATGAACGGCCCGATGATCGCCTTGCGCTCTTCCGCGGGGAGGGAGGGGTCGAACACCTCCGCCACCTCCGCGCGGATCTCCGCTTCAAGCCCGAACGCCTGCGCGATGGGCTCCGCTGTCTCGCGTGTGCGCCGCAGCGGCGAGACCACGAGGCGCGAGGGCGTTAGTTTCCCCAGCGCCCGCGCCGTCGCCTGCGCCTGCTCGCGCCCCAGCGGCGCGAGGCCCGGGTCCAGGTCATCGAGCCCCGCCGCCGCCAGCCCGTGCCGTATCAGGTAGAGGGTCACGCCGTCGCCTCGCCGCCGCCATCGCTGAAGAAGAGCGCCTCGACGTCCTTCGCGATGGGGACGTTCATCAGGCGCGCGCGCTGGAGCGCCTCCCAGTAGTAGCGGTAGGTGGCGCGATCGTGCAGGTCGCCCTCGTGCTGGATGGGACCCCAGTCCGCCTCGTACGCCTTCAGCAGGATCGCCTGTCCCAGCTCGACCTCGGGGGCCTTCGGCGACATCGCCCGCGTGATCGGCTCGATCTGGGCCGGGTAGATCGACCACTGCCGCATGAACCCGAACTCCTCATGGGCGCGCCGCGCATCCCCGTAGATGACGTCCTGGTCGCGTAGTTCGAGCGTCACGTTGTGGGCGGGCACGACGCCGTGCGCCAGCGCCGCCGCGACCACGTTCCCCTTCGCCCGCCGGATGAGCTGGTGGTCGAACTGGCCCGGCGAGCGCATCGCCGAGGCGGGGATCGTCCCGTGGTGGGCGGAGACGAAGTCCATCAGCCCGAAATCAAGCACCTGGACGTTCGGCAGCCCCGCCAGCTCCCAGGCGTCGTGCAGGGCGCCGTGCGTCTCCACGAGGATGTGAATCGGAATCTCCCGCTCGACGCCCGCCCGCTGCGCGCGCTCGCGGATGTAGTCGATCATCGCCGCGCCCTGGCCCGCCTCGGTGCACTTGGGGATCGTGAGGTAGGCGACGCGGTCGCCCGCCTCCCCCACGATGATGTCCGCATCGGCCTTCCAGTGCTCATGCGTGAAGTCGTGGATGCGGACGCCTGCCATGTTGTGCTGGTTGCCCTCGCTCTGCTGCATGCGCGCGGCCATCTGCGCGTGGGCGCGCTCCTCGCCCGTCGGCGCGCCGTCCTCGAGGTCCATGGTGATATCGAAGACGCCGCCCATCTCCTGCTGGAGTTCGAAGGCCTTGGCGATGCGTTGCTCCGTGCCCGCGAAGTGTTCGCAGACGGGGATGATTGGCATCGGCGGTTCGCCTTCGAAGAGCGCCTCGTTCGGATGTCGGGGCATGGAACGCCTCCCTGGGGGCAAGGTTCGAAACGTGCGCGAGCCAGTATCAGCCACCCCCGCCCCACGGTCACGCGCGGGGGATAAAGAGCTGGATGAACGCGGCCGAGCCCTCAACGTCGACGCCGAAGGTCTTGCAGGCCATTTGAAGGGCCCTGGTCTCTTTCTCGTCAGCAACGACCTGCACCGCATTACCCGCGCGCGCAAGCTTGATGGCAAGTGCAACTACATGGAGATCAGCTTGGTCACGCGGAGCATCGACGTCGGTGAGGTCAGGATGGGCGCCTAGAACTTCCTGAACTGTCCTTTCATCAGTTGAGGGCTTGGGCTTCATGAGCCTCCAAGCCCGCGCTGCCCATGCCCCGGGCATGTCGGGGTGCTTGATAATCTCCGAGTCCGTTAGTTCACGATGTACTTCGGAGGGGAATACCAGCTTTCCGCGGCCAACAAAGTCGAGAAGGATATCGCCAAGTGTCCACTGGTGATCAATAGGTACGTTCTTGAAATTAATGACTGCACTAGAATCTAGGACCCAGGTTGGGCTCTTCACTTCAAATCCTTCCACTGGATCGATCACTCCTATCGGTCGCTGAGCAACTGATTAGCCTCAGTCGCCTGAGTAGAATCTAACCTAAGGTAGTCTCGCACGTATAATTCGCTAATTCTCCCACATAACATTGCTGTGATGACGCTTTCCACCGCCAATTCCCCCAGCTCATCAATGCGCCTTTGAGGGGTAGTCAATCCTCCCTTAGAGCCTCCTCCTCTCGGCTTTTCTCGGTCAAAGTGAGGCCATTCTTCCTCAACTTTTCTATAAGCATCCTCGACACGACCGACTTCCTCGAGAGCAATGGCTGCGGCACGGCGGCTGACCCTAAAGCGATTTGCGGTTCGCTTGATGAGCGCTAGGTCGTCTTGAGCATGAAGGTTCGAAAGATGGGCGCGCGGGATAAGGACGTGGCTGGCTACTCGATCACACCACTGTTCAACTGATCTCGCTCGGCTACTTGGCTCAGCACAGGGGACGCTCTGCTTTAGGGAGAGGTGGGCAAGTTCATGAAAGAGCGTAAAGCTGCGCGCCTCGGGAATGTCCGCTGTGTTGACGGCTACCAGCGGCACGCGGGCGTCACTCAGTGCGAATCCTCGGATTCCTTCTTTCCCCATTTGCAGGGCCAGCACAGCAACCCCGCTTGCCTCAACGGCCCTCCTCCACCCACGGAACGCTTGAGAGGCGTTCTCCCACTCTTGGCGTGTTTCCCAATCCACACCGGTCCACGCAAGCAGCCAAAGAGCCACATCCGCTGGCTCGTCGCTCTGGGTTGCGTGGCGGATGCCTCCTACGTTTCCAGAGCCTTCCTCGGCAAGGGAAGCCAGTAGCCTCTGTAAGCGGCGAGCGCGCCGTACCAAGAGTCGCTCATTAAAATTCAAGGCAGGAGTGTCGCGCACTCCTGCTGCAGTTCGCAGTCCGTCTGGAAGCGAGTTAGCCTTAGGGGCCTCAGGCAGGAAGAACATGGCCCGCGGCCGCTTGAGTTTCTTGGCGAGATCCGTCAGTTGCCCTTTGCTTGGCTTGGCTTCTCCGCTGGTCCAAGCGGACACAACCGCGGGGGTGACCTTCAGCTTCTCGGCGACCTCATCCACCGTCCAGCCGCTCTCGTCGATCGCCCACTTGACGACCTTGGGGGTTACCGGAGATTCAGGCATCGGGCCTCCTGTTTTGGAAGGATATGGCGTGTCAACCCCACCCCGCCAGCGACGCCTCCGCCTCGCCCCGCACCGCCTCCCGCGTTTCCCCCGGGATGAGCCCCCCGAGGGCTTCGAGGCGCGACGCGATGTACTCCCGCGCCGCCGCGACGCTCGCGACGTCGTCGCTCGCCGCCGCCTCGGCGACGAGCGCCCGCGCGAGATGCCCGGGATCGTCGCTGATGGCCGCGCGCGCGGCGTCCAGATCGGCGAACGGCTCCGCGAGCATCCTGCGGAGCTGGGTCAGGCGGATCTCGTCGGACACGGGCGCCTCCGACGCGAAGGCGGCTAGCGCTGGGGCGCTTCCTGGCGGGGCGGCCGGATCTTGTTGTAGCAGACGCTGCAGTAGACGGGCCGGTCGCCGCGTGGCTGGAAGGGCACCTCCGTCATCTGGCCGCAGTCGGCGCAGGCGGCGGGGTGCATCTGGCGGGGCGTCTTGCCGCCGAAGCTGGCGAAGTTCCCGTAGCGCACGTAGCCGTCCATCTCCTCCAGGGAGCTGCGGTTCGAACGCCTCGCCTGGCGGCACGAGGGACAGCGCGAGGGCTCGTTCATGAGCCCCTTGTTCGCGTAAAACTCCTGTTCGCCAGCGGTGAAGGTGAAGCTGGAACTGCAATCGCGGCAGACGATCTGCTTGTCGGCGTAGGCCAAGGGACAGGGCTCCTTCCCCGTAGGTCTCGCATCCAGTGTACCAGCCGCGCGGCTAGCGGCTTCCGCGCCCTACCCCGCCAGCGCCGCCACCTCCGCGACTTCCTCCTCCGTGAGCCGCCAGTCCGCCGCCGCCGTATTCGCCTCGAGCTGCTCGGGTTTCGTCGCGCCCGAGATGACGCTGGCCACCAGTGGCTGCGAGGCCAGCCAGCCGACGGCGAGCTCCAGCACCGTGCGGCCGCGCTCGCCCGCCCACGCTTCGAGCTTCTCCAGCGTTGCGAAGTTCTGTTCCGTCAGCACCGCATCGGCGCGTCCCCACGCGGCCAGCCGCGTCCCTTCCGCCGCCTGCTCGCCGGGACGGTACTTGCCCGTGAGGAAGCCGCTCGCCAGCGGGAAGTAGGGGAGGATGCCGAGCCCGTAGCGTTCGCAGGCGGGCGCCACCTCCGTTTCCACCGTCCGTTCCATCAGGTTGTAGTGGTTTTGCGCCGAGACCATCTTCGTGAGGCGGCGCGTCTCCGCTGTCCAGTGCGCCTCCGCGATCTGCCAGCCCCTGAAGTTCGAGCTGCCGGTGTAGCGCACCTTGCCCGCGCGCGCCAGATCATCGAGCGCGCGCAGCGTCTCCTCGATGGGCGTTTCGGGGTCGGGCATGTGCATCTGGTAGAGGTCGATGTAGTCGGTTCCCAGACGCCGCAGGCTGGCCTCGCAGGCCTCCACGATGCGGTGGCGTGAGCCGCCCCGATCCATCGGCCCCTCCCCCATGGGCGCGGCGAACTTCGTGGCGATGATGACCTCGTGGCGGCGCGCTCCCAGCGCCCGCCCCAGCATCTCCTCCGAGGCCCCCCGTCCGTACACGTCCGCGGTATCGAAGAGCGTCACGCCCGCATCGAGGGCCGCGTTCGTGACCCGCTCGGCGGCCTCGTAATCGATGCGCATGCCGAAGTTGTTGCAGCCCAGCCCCGCCACTGAGACGTGCAGGCCGGAGCGTCCAAGTCGCCGGTATTCCATCGTTTCCCACTCCTGTCGCCGGTTCTTGTCGTGTCCGCGAGTAGAGGCCGCGCCCGCGTCCGTTCCTAGCCGGTGAAGCGCACCACCGGCGTTGTGCGGCCCCAGAGTTCTTCCAGTTGATAGTACTCCCGTTTCTCCGGGGAGAAGACGTGCACGATGACGTCGCCGAAGTCGATCAGGACCCAGCCGCTCTCCCTGCGACCCTCCTGATGGCGCGGGGGCGTCCCCGCCTCCTTGAGCGCATGCCCCAGCCGTTCCACGATGGCGCTGAACTGCAGCGGGGAGTGCGCCGTCGCCAGCACGAAGTAATCGGCGAAGCTCGAACTCCTGGCGATGTCCAGCAGCGCGATGTCCTCAGCCTGCAGTTCGGAAAGGAGATCGATGATGCGGTGGGCGAGTGGCTCGGACTCCAGAGCGCACGCTCCATCCCGCCTGATGCGGTCTCTGGGAGAATAGCACAGCCGTGAATGCGCCCCGTGTCGTCTGCGCCATGTCCGGCGGCGTCGATAGCTCCGTCGCCGCCGCCCTCCTCGTTGAGCAGGGCTACGACGTCGTGGGCGTCACCATGCGCCTCTGGACCGAGGAGCGCCCTGACCAGCTGCGCGGCCATCAGCAGTGCTGCAGCGTCGAGGATATCGACGACGCCCGCCGCGTCGCCGGCCAGCTCGGCATCCGCCACTACGTCCTCAACTTCGAGGACGCCTTCCGCGAGCGCGTGGTTGATCCCTTCATCGCCGAGTACGCCGCCGGCCGCACCCCCAACCCCTGCGCCCGCTGCAACGAACACATCAAGTACCGCGCCCTCCTCGACCGCCTGCCCGCCTTCGACGCGGACCTGCTCGCGACCGGCCACTACGCCCGCGTCGTCCGTGGCGGGGATGGCCGCCCCCACCTCCTCCTCAGGGGCGTCGATGCGGCGAAGGACCAGTCCTACGTGCTCTACATGCTCGCGCAGGAACAGCTCGCGCGGCTGCTCCTGCCCGTCGGCGGGCTCTCCAAGCAGGAGGTGCGCGAGGTCGCCCGACGCGCGCGCCTCGACGTGGCGGACAAGCCCGACAGCGTCGAGATCTGCTTCGTGCCCGGAAACGACTACCGCGCGTTCGTCGCGGAGCGCGTCGAGCCCCGCGATGGCGAACTGCGCGACGCCAGGGGCGCCGTGCTGGCGCGCCACGAAGGGGTCGCGGGATTCACCATCGGGCAGCGCAAGGGCCTCGGCGTGGCCCTCGGCGAACCCCGCTACGTGACCGCCATCGACGCCGCCGCGAACGTCGTCGTGGTCGGCGAGGAAGATGACCTGTACGCCGATCACGTCGCGGTCGAGTCCGTCTCCTGGGTCGCGGGCGCGCCGCCCCCGTCCGGCGCCGCGCTCGAGGCGAAGGCGCGCTACAAGGCCGAAGCCGCCCCCGCCGCTCTCGCCGCCCCCGCCGTCGACGGTACCGCCACGGTGCGCTTCGACCGCCGCCAGCGCGCCCTCACGCCCGGCCAGGCCATCGCCTTCTATCGCGGCGAGGAGCTCCTGGGGGGAGGCGCGATCGCGCGCGCCTGGCGCGCCTGAGCGAGGGGCGCACTCGCGCGGCGGCAAGTCTTAAGGTTAAACCCCAACCAGATAGCGGAAGGGCTGGTATCATCGCGCCCACCAAGGTCAGGAGGGGCCTATGCCCCAGGAGCTACCTCAGCAAGCAGGCTTCGACACTCAGATTTTGGCAATCAGCAATGGTCGCATGGCGGCTCCGGAGCAAGCTAGTTACCAGCCTCTGAGCAGCGTGTGGACCGGAACCGACAGTGAGCTCCTCGAAGTGATGCTTGATTTCTATTCGGTGATCGAACCAGATCCAATTCTCGATGCCACGTATAATACAGGACGTATTTGGGGAGACTCAACTCGTCCCGTTACATCGATGGATATAGACCCCCAGTATAAACCAGATATAGTTGCGGATAATCGAGAAATGCCTGGTGTGCAAGACGAATCTTTCGCCGTAGTCGTTTATGATCCACCGCATGTCGGACCACAAGGTCGTGACAAGAGCCGCAAAAGGTTCGACGTAGATTTCGGCGCAAGCGTCGAATGTGGCAAGAACCAAGACTGGACTCTGAGTTATCTCTATCCGCCATTCCTCGAACAAGCGCAACGAGTGCTCATGCCAGAGGGGCTGCTCTTCGCAAAGATCACAGATATGGTGAATAACCACCGCTCACGATGGGCGCACTGTGATTTCATGATGATGGCCGAGGAAGCGGGATTCACGGTATGTGACCTGATTGTGAAGGTGCGCGAGGGTCCGATGGTGAGTACAAAGTGGAAGCGCGCGCATCACGCTCGCAAGCGACACTGTTTCTGGATCGTCTGCCGCAAGAGCACACGCTGTGAACGCCTTACGATCGTATGACCCACTCACGGTCGAGGAGCTTGGCAGGAACGCTGCCCGCGCGCTTATGAGCTACCCTGCCGTTCCGTTGCCTCCGGAGACGTTCGAGGGTCACGGGGTCTACATCCTCCACTATCGGGGGGATTTTGCGGCGTACGCCAACCTTGGTGAGACGCCGATCTATGTTGGACAGGCGCGAGACGTATACCGTCGGTTGACGGAACACGCGCGGTCTATCGAGCAGGTTGAGAATTTAAATTTGACCGACTTCGAGTGCCGTTGGCTCATCCTCGCACAAGTATGGATCGGGCTAACTGAAGACACGCTGATCGGAGAGTATCGCCCCATATGGAACGCTATTCGGGGATTCGGCAATCACGATCAGGGGCGGACCCGCAACGCGCAGCGACGCTCTCCGTGGGATACGTTGCATCCGGGCCGTCCGTGGGCGGCAGCACAACAGGAGCCGCCTGGGGGGCGGGATGACGTACTCGCAGCCGTCCGCCAACAGAGAGAAAGCCAGTCATAAACAAAGGCAATCCCCCCCCCGCCTTGAGAGCGCCCCCGCGCGGCTGCTATCCTTGATCCCGCTCGGGTGACTGGCGAAGGCGCGGAGTACCGCGGGGGAGCCCGGGTAGTTACAACCATGGCCGCTCGCCTGGGCCGGTCCGTTCCTGCGGACGGGCCTTTTGCTTCCCCCAGCAACACGGGGAAGACCTGGAGGCGAGCCATGCGCGCGCTCATTGGCGTGTACGACAAGACCGGAATCGAGGACTTCGCCCGCAGCCTGCATGAACTCGGCTGGGAACTCATCTCGACCGGCGGCACGAAGCGGGCGATCGAGGCCGCGGGCGTCCCCGTGACCGGCGTTGAGGAGGTGACGGGCGTCCCCGAAATGCTCGACGGCCGCGTCAAGACCCTCCATCCCGCCGTCCACGCAGGCATCCTCGCGCGCGGCGCGCTCCCTGAACACGGCGCCGCGCTCGACGCCCACGGCTTCGCCGCCATCGACCTCGTCGTCTGCAACCTCTATCCCTTCCGCGAGGTTGTCACGCGGGAGGGGGGCGCGGACCACGCGGAGGGGATCGAGAACATCGACATCGGCGGCCCCACGCTGCTCCGCGCCGCCGCCAAGAACCACACCGACGTGATCGTCCTCTGCGACCCCGCCGACTACGCCCCTACCATCAAGGCGCTCTCCAAGGACGCTTCCCCCGACGGCGGCAGGCCGCTGCGGGGCTGGCGGGCGCCCGCCGGCGGCGGCGATCCCACCGACGCCATCGGCTACCGCGACCGCCGCTACCTCGCGTGGAAAGCGTTCCAGCACGTCGCCAGCTACGACAGCGCCGTGGCTGAGTGGTTCTGGGACGGGGAGGAGCCGCCGCCCTCCCTCACCATCCCCCTCGAACGCGTCGCGGGGCTGCGCTACGGCGAGAATCCGCACCAGGACGCGGCCTTCTACCGCGATCGCTCCCTGAGCGAGGACGCCCTCGGCGGCATCGCCACGGCGACGCAACACCACGGCAAGGAGCTCTCCTACAACAACTACCTCGACGCGGACGCCGCCTGGAACGCCGTCAATGACTTCCCTGAGCCCGCCTGCGTGATCGTGAAGCACACAAACCCCTGTGGGGCCGCTACCCGTGAGGATCTGCGCGAGGCCTACCGTCTCGCCGTCGCAGGCGACCCCGTGAGCGCGTTTGGCGGCATCGTCGCCTTCAACCGCCCCCTCGATGAGGCGCTCGCGCGCGAGCTGCGCGAGTTCCGCAATCCCGTCGATGGCGAATCGCGCATGTTCTACGAGATCGTGATCGCGCCCGCGTACACCGAGGAGGGCCTGCGCGCGCTCAAGGGGAAGTCAAAGGATCTGCGCATCCTCGAGGCGGAGCCCCGCAAGCGGCGACAGTATTCGAGCATCGGCGGCGGGCGGCTGCATTTCGTGCGGCAGGGGGTATTTGCTCCCGCGGAGGGGCGTTCGCTGCGGCAGATTGGCGGGGGCTGGCTGATGCAGGACGCCGACGAGAGCGGCCCCGTCTCGGTCGACGTCGGAGGGGCGCAGTCTTTCACCCAGTTCCCAAGCCAGGGCGGCGACGGGAGCGACGCCCCCCGCATCGTCTCGAAGACGCAGCCCACGCCTGAACAGCTCGCCGATCTGGACTTCGCCTGGCGCTGCGTGAAGCACGTCAAGAGCAACGCCATCACCATCGCCAGGGACGGACGCCTGCTGGGCATGGGCAGCGGCCAGCCCAACCGCGTGAAGAGCGTCGAACTGGCGATGGAGCAGGCGGGCGATGCGCTTCGCGGGGCCGTCCTCGCCAGCGACGCCTTCTTCCCCTTCTCCTGGAACGACGCCGTGGAACGCGCCTGTCAGGCGGGCGTGGCGGCCATCGCCCAGCCGGGCGGCAGCCTGCGCGACCAGGACTGCGTCGACTGCTGCGATCAGTACGGCGTGGCCCTCCTCTTCACGGGCGCGCGCCACTTCCGGCACTAGCGCGGGGGACGCGGGCGCTGACCTTCGCCCTCGCCCGGGGGCAGATCCTTCGCCGCGTCCTCGTAGCGACGCGCGAACTTGCCGATGTCCGGTTCGGGGCCCATCGCCGCGTCCACCTCCGCCCCGTAGGTCGCCTCCGCCTCCGCCGCCTTCGTGGCGAAGCTGAGGTGATGCGCGAACCCGCTCATCACGCGTCCCATGCGGTGCTGCGCGTCATCGGGCGACTGCGGGCAGGGGGGCGGCTCGATGTCGCTGGTCATGCGCTGGCGGAAGACCTCGTCCCGCGCTCCGCAGCGCTCGCAGGCGAATTCGTACAGCGGCACGCCTTCCGCTCCCTTACCGCTCGCCGAGGGCGTGTTCGGCGAGATAGGCCTCCGCCGCCAGCGCGGCGGTGGCGCCGTCGCCGCAGGCGCTGACCAGCTGCCGCGCCGCCTCGACCCGCAAATCGCCGGCCACGAACAGCCCCGGCACGGTCGTGCGCATCCGCAGGTCCACCTTCGCGTGACCGCCCTCATCCAGTTCCACCAGTCCCTTCAGCAGGTGGCTGTTCGGCGTCTGCCCGATGAAGATGAAAACCGCCCCCACGGGCAGGACGCGAACGGCGCCCGTCTGCGTCTGGCGCAGCTGCGCGCCCTCCACCTTCTCCGTCCCGACGATGCGCTCGACGACCGTGTTCCGCACGATCTCGATCTTCGGGTTCGCGAACACGCGTTCCTGGAGCAGCGCGCTCGCGCGGAAGGCGTCCCGCCGGTGGACCAGCCAGACCTTTCGCGCGTAGCGGGTCGTGAAGAGCGCCTCGTCGAAGGCGGCATCGCCACCGCCCACGACTACCACCTGCTCATCGGGGAAGAAGGCCGCGTCGCAGGTCGCGCAGTAGCTCACCCCGCGCCCGATGAACTCGTCCTCGCCGTCCACGCCGAGTTTGTTGTAGTCCGCGCCCGCCGTCACGATCACGGTATGCGCCTCGCAGGCGCCGGCGCCCGTCTCGATGCGGAAGGGACCGCCGCGTCGGGGCGTGATCGCCAGCGCCTCTTCGTAGCGCAGCTCCGCGCCGAAGCGCTCGACCTGCTGGACGAGGTTCATGGCGAAGTCCGTTCCGTTGACGCCGTGCGTGAAGCCGGGGTAGTTCTCGACCAGCTCCGTGGTCGCGATCTGCCCGCCCGTCATGAGGCGTTCGAACACGACCGTGCGGCGGCGCGCGCGGGCGCCGTAGAGCGCCGCCGTCAGGCCCGCGCCGCCCGCGCCGATCACAGCGATGTCGTAGGTCTCGGGGTCCGCGCTCATGTGCTCATTGCGATAGAGACCATGCGCCCCTCGTTCACGCGGGTTCGTGCTAGGCGATCGCCTCCTCGAGGCGCTTCTTCAGGTCGCTCTTGGGGCGGAAGCCCACGATCGTGCCCTTCAGTTCACCGCTCTTGAAGATCAGCAGCGAGGGGATGCTGCGGATGCCGTACTGCGAAGGGATGGCGGGGTTCTCGTCCGTGTTCATCTTGTAGAAGTTCACGCGGCCGGCGTACTCCTCGCCCAGTTCCTCCACGATCGGGGCGACCATGCGGCAGGGGCCGCACCACGGCGCCCAGAAATCCACCAGCACCGGCAGGTCGCTCTTCATCACGTCCGCGTCGAACGTCGCGTCTGTCACTTCGGGGGTTGCTGCCATCTCAGTCCTGCTCCTCGCCGGCGTGCCGGCTCATTGCCTTCAAGCGTACCACTCAGGCGGCGCGTGGGCCTGAATGCCGCTCTTCCCCCAAAATTGCCGCGGACCAGGCCGCTTGCTACCATCCCGCCGAGGTCGACTCCCCCATGAGTGGCTCGCTCGCGCTTGTGCTCAACCAGAACTATGAGCCGCTGAACGTGTGCCATGTGCGCCGCGCCCTCGTGCTCGTCCTGCGCGGCAAGGCGGAGATCATCGAGACAGCGAGGGACGCCATCCACAGCGCCAACCGCCGCTTCGCGCTCCCCTCCGTCATCCGCATGGTCTACTACGTGCGCCGTCCCCGCCCGCGGCTGCGCCTCTCCCGCCGCGAGGTGTTCGCGCGCGATGGCTGGACCTGTTCCTACTGCGGCCGCCGCGCCAGGGACCTCACCCTGGACCACGTCCTCCCCCGCTATCGGGGCGGCGCGCACAGCTGGGACAACCTCGTGAGCGCCTGCAAGCCGTGCAACCACCGCAAGGCCGGGCGCACCCCGGGCGAGGCGCGCATGCGGCTCCGCATCGCGCCCGCCGAGCCCCGCGTCCCCATCTACCACGGCTACCTGCAGTACCTCCGCCGCTACCAGGGCTGGGGCAAGTTCATCCCCGGCGCGGAAGCGGCGAGGGCCGCTGTCTAGATGGCGCCGCTCTCCCCCGCGCAGATCCTCGACGAAGCCCTGCGCGTCGCCCGCTCACAGTTCGGTGGGACGCTGGCCACCATCCACGCCGACGACGGCACCCCCTACCCCGCCTTCGTGCTCTTCCACCTGACCGATGAGGGCGAGGTTCTCTATGGCAGCGTCGCTGAGTCGCAGCACACACGCGACACCGAGGCCGTCCCCGAAGTCGCCTTCCTTATCGACAATCGCGATGTCCTCGGGCGTGACTGGCCCGCCTTCGACCGCGTGACCGTCGAGGGGACGGCCGAGCGCATCGACCCCGGGGACGCGCGCTACGACGGCTACTTCGAGGCGCTCACGGCCCGGAACTGGCTTTCGAACTACTTCACCGCAATCGGCGACCTCTACCGCATCGCCCCGCGCCGCATCACGGTGGTGCTGGGGCTCGGCCCCGAGCGCCACATCATCGACTTCGACTAGCCCTCAGGCGCGCCCCCGCCGCCAGTCGAAGCCAGGTCGATATTCCAGAGCGCTGTCAGGCGTTCAAGCGTAAACGCCCACTTCGCTGAGCGGGGGCGCGCGACCGTATTCTGATTTGCGAAGAAGCCCCGCTCCCTGACCGCGTCCGCAAGGTCGACCGTCTTTATCCACTTCACGCCGACGAAGTGCTCGCCATGTTCCTCATCGAACGCAAGCGGCGCCGCAATCCCGACATCGGTGATCGGAGTAGCGACGCCGTCGATGTCGACAGAGAACTCGTCATAGCGCTTGCACGTTGTCACGACCTGCCCAACCCCAACATAACCCTGCCCTGGTACGTAAACCCATACCCTGTCGCCGGGCTCAAGCATAAACAGGGTCCGCACATACCAATCGCCGCCGCCGCCGCTGATGAATCCAAACTGCCTTGCCTCATTCCACATTCGTGCGTCACCTACTTCGAATGAGACGTAGTACTCCCCGTTCCACTCGATTCTTGAGTCAGCGCGGACAGGGGATTCGGAGGAGGAGGCAACTTCATCGGGCCAGGTCCGAGTCAGATAGACGTGGCCATTGTCCTCGAACGCATGGAAGAGCACGAAGTCGAGATTGACACTGTAGTCCTCCGTGAGGTAATCCACGATCCTCTCGGTTGTAGGGTCGATGCTGCTCGCGACGATAATCAATCGATGTTGAGAATTGATCTCATCAGGGACTCTCCCGAATCGCGTCCGAAAGGCCGCGTCAATACTCTCGGGGCTTCTGTCTGGCAGGTAGTTCTTCTGGTATTTGATGAACTCAGCGGCGACCATGTCGGAGGTTACGTTGCGTACCCATGAACCATATTCGAGGATCTGGGCGACGATATCCCTCGGTGTCCGACTCCGCTTCAGTTCGATCACCACCAGGTTTCCGTCGGCGTCTATCGCGAGGATGTCGATTTTGCTACCCCATGCCGTTGGAACTTCCCGCCCAATGACCATGAGGTTCGGCTCTACGATCGATACGTTTGCCGCGATGATCTCCTGGAGCTGGCTCTCGGTCGCCATCCCGCTGAGGGCTATACGAACGGGGGACTCGTCATCGACTCGCCAGACGGCGATATCCAATGGCACAGGACTGCCTCCGAATCAGCATCTACGCAGGGGCGCTGCGGCAAGCGGGAGCGGATTCTACCGCCCCCAAGACTCAGCCGCGCCCCCGCTCCAGCCAGCGATCCTGCCAGCCCTCGTCCGGTTGCTCCCCCGCGAACGGCCACGCCTCCCCGAAGCGTTCGTGGTAGACCACCACCTTCACCGGCTTGCGGCGCACGGGGCCGTGACGGTCCAGCGGGTAGCCGATCGGGAGCAGGCAGTACAACTCGTTGGTGTCGGGGATGTTCAGCAGCTCCCGCAGCTCATCGCCGCCGCGCATCGGCAGGTTGAAGACCGAACTCCCCAGCCCGAGGCCGCGCGCCGCCAGCATCAGGTTCTGCACCGCCGGAAAGGTGCTGCCGCCGGGCGTCGAGTGCCGCCCCTTCAACCCCAGCACTGCGATGATCGCGGCCGCCTCGTGCAGATGCGCGACAAGGTGCTCGACGCTTCGCAGCGTAAGCCGCTGCGTACGCGGGAGCGCGTCGATCTTCTCGGGGTTGGCCGCGAGATCGGGCTGGTAGCGCCGCCAGCCACGCTCCGCCCAGCCCTGCATCTTCGCCTTCACCGCGGGATCGGTGATGATGATGAAGCGCCAGTCCTGGGCGTTCTGGCCCGAGGGCGCGCGGATGGCCGCGTCGAAGAGCTGGAAGAGCGTTTCATCGGGAATGGGGTCGGGACGGAAGCGACGCAGCGCCCGCATCGAGTAGATCGATTCAAAGAGCCCTGGATCCTGTTCTGTCGCCATACGCGTCTCCCCCGCGCGATTCTACCCGCCGGTCCCTTCCCCGCTCTTGTCATGGCGGCGATCTCGTTCTTGCCTGACTGCCTCGGCATCATCACCGTCAACGGATCGTTGGGGCGCGTGGCGATGGCTTCCAGCAGACCGCGCAGGACGCGCGCCTGGTAGGCGCGCAGGGCGGGACGGCGGGGCGGGGGCGGAGATGCGTCGGGCACGGGGATACGGTCGCGCCTCGGGGGTGGAAGTGGGAGGCGGCGGTGACAGGCCGCCCTCGGAGTTGGCGGGCGGCGGGCTGAAGGTGGCGCCAGACCAGAACCACGGGAGGCGCCTTTTCCATGGCGATCACACTCGCCGACGCGGCAAAGCTCAGCAACGACACCCTGCTCGCCGGGGTCATCGAGACGATGACCGAGGAGAGCCCCATCCTGCAGCGGCTGCCCTTCATCGAAATCACGGGCAACGGCCTCACCTACAACCGCGAGAACGCGGCCCCCGCCGCCGGCTTTTACGCCGTGGGCGATGACTGGGACGAGGACGCGCCCACGTTCACCCAGCAGACCGCCTCCCTCAAGATCCTCGGGGGCGACGCCGACATCGATAACTTCCTCAAGGAGACGCGCTCCAACATCCAGGACCTTGAGGCGGCGGTGCTGCAGCTGAAGGCGCGCGCCGTGCAGGCGCTCTTCGACCAGACCTTCGTGACGGGGAACGCCAACACGAACGCGGACAGCTTCGACGGCCTCGACCGCCTCTGCGCGAACAGCCAGTCCCTGAGCATGGGCAAGAACGGGGCCACGCTCACGCTGGCGAAGCTCGACGAGCTCATCGACAAGGTGCGCCCGGGCAAGCCCCGGATGCTGCTCATGAGCCGCCGCTCGCGCCGCCAGCTGAACGAACTGGCGCGCACGACGGGAACCTTCCTGGAGACGGATCGGGACGCGTTCGGGGGGATGGCGCAGTACTACGACGGCATCCCCATCGGCGTCAACGACTACATCAGCGACCGGCAGACGGCCGGGACCAACCGCGACGCCTCGACGGTGTACGCGATGCAGTTCGGCGAGGGCGCGCTTGCGGGCCTCTCCGCGCCGAGCGGCCTCTCCGTCGACCGCGTGGGGGCGCTGGAAGCGAAGGACGCGACGCGGCTGCGGGTGAAGTGGTACGCGGGCCTCGCGCTCTTCAACACCCTCGCCCTCGCCCGGCTGACGGGCGTGCGCCCCTAGCGCGCCCCCTCCGCCATCCCTTCCCGAGGGCGTCCCGCAGGGGGCGCCCTCTTCCGCGTGCGCCGCGCCGCGAATAGCGCCTGAGGCCGCGCAGGCGCATCCTCTCTTCATGCGCGTTGTGCAGAAGTTCGGGGGGACGTCCGTGGCCGATGCGGAGCGCATCCGGCATGTGGCCGGGCGCATCGCGGGGCGCGTGGAGGCGGGCGACGAGGTCGTCGTCGTCGTCTCCGCCATGGGGAACCGCACGGACGAGCTCATCGACCTCGCCCTTTCCGTCTCGCCCAATCCCGACCCGCGGGAGCTCGACCAGCTGCTCGCCACGGGCGAACACATGTCGGCGGCGCTGCTGGCCATGGCCCTGCGCGCGATGGGGCGGGAGGCGGTGGGGCTCACGGGCGGCCAGGCGGGCATCTACTCACGCGCGGCCCACGGCGCGGGACGCATCCAGCGCATCGACGCCGAGCGCATCGAGGAGGAGCTGGACGCGGGACGCATCCCCATCGTGGCCGGCTTTCAGGGCGTCACGGAAGCGGCTGACTACGTCACGCTGGGGCGGGGCGCAAGCGACCTGACGGCGGTCGCGCTGGGGGTCGCCCTCGGCGCCGGCCGCTGCGAGACCTACAAGGACGTCGAGGGCGTCTACACCGCCGACCCCCGCGCCGTCCCCGCCGCCCGCCGCCTTGCGGACGTTCATTACGAAGAGATGCTGGAGATGGCCACGCAGGGCTCGCAGGTGATGCACAACCGCGCCGTCGAGCTGGCGGCGGCGCACGGACTGCCCGTTCTGGTCGCGTCAAGCATGATCGACGCGCCCGGCACCCTGATCCATGGAGGCCCCGAGATGGAGGAACGCAACCGCGTCCGCGGCGTGGTGGATGACCACGACATCGCCAAGGTGACGCTGCGGCAGGTACCCGACCGGCGCGGCGTCGCCGCCCGCATCTTCGAACCCCTCGCAAGCGCCGGCGTGAGCGTCGATACGATCGTGCAGAACGCCAGCGAACGCGACCTCACGGACCTCACTTTCACGCTCGCGCGGGAGGACCTGCGGAAGGCGGCGGGGCTGATGGACGCCATCTGCGAGGCGGTGGGCGCGGACGGCTACACCGCCGATACGAACCTCGGCAAGGTCAGCATCGTGGGCGCCGGCATCCAGTCAGAGCCGGGCTACGCCGCGCGCATGTTCCGCACCCTTGCCGACGCGAACGTCAACATTGATCTGATCTCGACGAGCGAAATCCGCATCACCTGCATCGTGCACGAGGATCATCTGGTCGCCGCCGTGAACGCCCTGCACGCGGCCTTCGGGCTTGACCAGACGGACCAGGACCGCCTCGCTGAGCCCGCCCCGCGCGCTTGACAGCTGGTGTACGCTGAAAGCAGATCGTCGTAAGGAGGTCGCACGTGTACCACGTCAAGACTCACCTCCTCTACGGAGTCCTGATCGTGCAGCGTTGAAGCCCGCCTTTGCGCGGGCGGATGCGGGAAGCCGCTTTCCGGAAACACGGCGCCGAGGGCGGCGTTCCCGCAAGAGTCCCTGAACAGGCCCCGCCAGACGGGGCCTGTTGCTTGCCCGCCGCTCCCGCCGCCGTTGGCCCTGCGGGCGTAGCCGGTAGACTCGCGCCATGCGCATCGCCATCGCCTCCGACCACGCCGGCTACGAATACAAGGAGGCGATCAAGGCGTTCCTGGCCGAACGCGGCCACGAGACCGTCGACTTCGGCACGGACTCAGAGGCATCCTGCGACTATCCCCGCTTCATCCGCCCCGCCGCCGAAGCCGTGGCCGCGGGAACGTGTGCGCGCGGCGTCGTGCTGGGGGGGTCGGGGAACGGCGAGGCGATGGTGGCGAATCGCGTGGCGGGTGTGCGCTGCGCCCTCTGCTGGAGCCGCGAATCAGCGGAACTGGGGCGCCGCCACAACGACGCCAACGTGATCGCCATCGGCCAGCGCCTGGTCACGCTGGAGACGGCGCTGGAGATCGTCGCAACGTGGCTGGACACGCCTTTCGACGGCGGCCGCCACGCGCGCCGCATCGCGCAGATCGACGGCGAGGGCGAGGACGCGGCGGCGCGGGGAGATCGCTAGAGAGCCTGGGACAGGTTCGTGACGAGGTTGTAGAGGAACCAGCCATCGACGCCGGTGAAGGCTTCGGGTTTGGCGCGGGCGTTGTCGCGCATGAAGCCGAGGGCGTCGTCGTAGGGTTCGAAGGTGACGATCTTGTCGTAGCGGACGCGGAACTTCTCCGTCTGGCCGGCGAAGTAGAGGTGCTTCGTGGTGACGCCCGCCACGCCTGAGTCGACTGTGCGCAGCGAGCTCTTCGAGACAGGCTTCCCGCGGAAGGCGCTCGGCCGCAGGTAGACGCCTTTGGCGATGCGCACGGAGGCGCCCAGCGAACCGCCCCGAAACTCGCGCTCGACCACGGTCTTCGCATAGTTGGCGGAGCAGGCGAAGATGAGCTTCTCGCTCTTCTGAAAGTTAAAGGGCAGCGCCATATCCGTCACGGTGACGTTGATCTCGTCGACCCTGCCTTCAAGGACGGCGTTGAGGATGGTCCCGCGCGTGAGCGCATCCGCCCGCTCCGCGTCGGGAACATGGAAGCGCGCGCGGTAGGCGTCGAGCGCCTCCCGCTCCGCGTCATTGATCACGCCGTCCTCGAGGGTAGCGTCCACGCCCCGCCCGTACCCTTCGCGCACGATGGCGTCACGGGTCGAGGAGGTGAGCGACGCGCGATCGAGGGCGGACTGGAGTGATTCGAGTTTCTCGGGGTCGTGGGCGGCGTCCTCAGCGTAGCCGGTCAGCAGGGCGACCTCGCGGGCGCATTCCTTGTGCTGGCGGCGGAGGAAGCCGGCGGACTTCCCGCAGAGCGCGCACGTCACGGTCCGGTCCCCCGCCGGGCGCCGCTAGTCGAGCCGCTCGAAGATGGTGGCGATGCCCTGGCCGCCGCCAATGCAGAGGGTCACCAGCCCGTAGCGCCCGCCTGTGCGCTCCAGCTCGTGCATCAGCTTCACCGTGAGGATGGCGCCGGTCGCGCCCACGGGGTGACCGAGGGCGATGGCGCCGCCGTTCGGGTTCGTCTTCTCCGGATCGAGCGAGAGTTCGTTCGAGCAGGCGCAGGCGACGCTGGCGAAGGCCTCGTTCAGCTCGATCACGTCCATCTGATCGAGGGACATATCGGCCTTTTCCAGCGCCTTGTGCACGGCCGGAATGGGGCCGCTGCCCATGATCGAGGGATCGACCCCCGCCTCGGCGCGGGCGACGAGCCGCAGGCGCGGCTTTACGCCGAGCGCGTCCGCCTTCGCGGCGCTCATCACGACCGTGGCGGCGGCGCCGTCGTTGATGCCGCTGGCGTTGCCGGGCGTGACCATGCCGTCCTTCTTGAAGGCGGGGCGCAGCCTGGCGAGCTGCTCAGGCGTGCTCGCGCGGGGGAACTCATCGGTATCGAAGACGCGCTCCTCGCGGCGCTCGCGCACGGTGAGGGGGACGATCTGCTCCTTGAAGTAGCCCTGCTCGATGGCGTTCAGGGCGCGGCGCTGGCTCTCGGCGGCGAACTCATCCTGGGCCGCGCGGGAGACTTCGTACTCTTCCGCCAGCTTCTCCGCCGTGACGCCCATGTGGTTGTCCTCGAAGGGGTCGCTGAGGAGCTTGACGATGCCGTCCTCGATCACATCGTGGCCGAGACGGTAGCCCGATCGCGCCTTGCGCAGATAGAAGGGCAGGCGCGTCATGTTCTCGGCGCCGCCCGCGACGACGACCTCGGCGTCGCCTGTCTCGATGTAGCGGGCGGCGGTGTTGATGGCTTCGAGGCCGCTGCCGCAGAGGCGGTTGATGTTGACCGCGGGCGTCTCGATGGGGATGCCGGCCTTGATGCCGGAGACCCGCGAGAGATAGGCGTCCTCCGCGACCTGGCCGACGACGCCCATGACGATCTGGTCGACTTCGCCCGCCTCGACGCCGGCGCGGTTGACGGCCTCGGCGATGACGGTTGTGCCGAGTTCGGCGGCGGGGGTGTTGGCGAGCGACCCGTTAAACGCGCCGATCGCGGTGCGGACGCCACTGGCGATGACAACGTCTTCCATAGCGGTACCTTCCTTGGGAGCGACGGCGCGGGGGCCGCCGCGGGTGTGCGCGCCATTGTAAGCCCCTCAAGCCCGCGCGGGGGGCCGCAGGGGGCGGCTGCGCGGCGCGCGCTCTACGATTGGGGCGTGCAACCGTGGCGCCGTCAGCCAGTTCCCGGGCAGGGCGCATGAGCCGCTTCGCCATCCGCGCCGCCGACAGCGATGACGCGCCCGCGCTGGCGGAACTGCTGGCGCAGGCGTTCGCGGGCACGAACGCCTGTTACCCGGAGCCGGCGCCGCCTTCCGCCGCCGACCTCGCCGTACGCATGCAGACGGGCGAGGCGTTCCTGCTGGCGGAGCGCGCGGGGCGGGTCGCGGGGGCGGCGCGGCGGGAAGAGGAAGAGGGCATCGCGCGCTTTGATCTGCTCGCCTCGCGCGAGGCGGGAGCGGGACGGGCGCTCGTGCGCGCAATCGAGGCGCGCGCCCAGGACGGCGGCCTGCGACTGGTGCGGGCGCGATTCCCCGATGAACCGCGGCTGGCGGACTACTTCTCGGCGCTCGGCTATCTGCCCATCGGCCGCGCCAGCGAGGAGTTCGGGGGCGAGCACGTCGCCATCCTTACGGTCGAACGCCGCCTGCCGCTGCTGACCGTCCGCGAGCAGCGACGCAGCGACGCGGACGCGATCGCCTCGCTGGCGGGCGAGGATCCGTGGCCGTTCGAGCAGGGTCCGCGTCCGGGGTGGTTCGTCGCCGCTGACGGGGACCGCGTGGTCGGGGTGATTCAGGCGCGCGACGCGGGCGGCGGGCTGGCCGCCATCCGCGAGCCAGCGCTGGCGGCGGGCTACGAGGGGCGGGGGCTGGACGCGTGGATGGTCGAGCGCGCCGCCGCCTACGCAGGCACGCACGGCTCGCATACGGCGGAGCTCGCCCTCACTGAACGCACCAGATCCCTGCGACGCCTGCTCGAGGAGCGGGGCTGGGATCTGGTGCGGGGCGCGGACCGCTATGTAAAGCGCCTCGGCGACCAGCTCCGCGAGGACGCCTTCACGGACTAGGTCGCGAGCCAGTGGGGCGTCTCATCCCAGGAATCGAGCGCGGCCACTTCCGCGAGGGGCTTGCGGTTGAGCGGGCCAAAGCGTCCCCGCGGATAGCCGAGCGGCACACAGTAGACGACTTGCGCCCCGGCGGGGATGCCGAACAGTTCATGGACGCGCTCCTCGACGGCGGCGTGGAGGGTCGTGATGGTGCCGCCGACGCCAAGCGAACGGGCCGCCAGCAGCAAGTTCTGAACGGCGGGGATGACGGACTCGGCCGCGCCCCGCCCGCGGGCGGTCGCGCAGACGAGCGCGATGGCGGGCGCCTCCCCGATTTCGCCCGCGAGGCGCATGGCGGACTGACGCACGCCTTTGCCCGCGGGGATGTCCTCGGGGCCGTTAATGCCCTCGTCCTTGCGCTTGGCCCACCACGCCTCGTGGTAGAGCTCGCCGAGACGGGCGCGCTTCTCCGCGTCCGTCACGAGGAGGAAGCGCCAGCCCTGACGGTTGCCGCCGCTGGGCGCCTGGCGGGCGGCGTCGAGGATGTCGCGCAGGTCATCGCGCTTGATGGGGTCGGGGCGGAAGCGGCGGATGGCGCGCATCGTGTAGATGGCGTCGCCGAGGGTCATGGTGAAGCGGTCGGGCGCGGGGATGGGCATAGCTGGGGACCTCCGGATTCGTGTGTTGCGCCAGCCTGCCAGCGGCGCGGGCGGGAGGCCAGCGTTGCGCCTCGCGGGGGGAAAGCGAAGGCGCCGGCCCTTGCGGGGGAGCCGGCGCCTTCGCGCGGTCTGCAGCCGCCCAAAAGGGGGACGAGCGACTGCTTAGGCGTCGAAGTAGAGCGAGAACTCGTGCGGATGCGGCCGGATATCGACCTGCGCTACCTCGGCGGTGCGCTTGTAATCGATCCAGGTGCGGATCAGATCCTCGTTGAACACGTCGCCCTGAAGCAGGAACTCATGGTCCGCCTCAAGCGCGTCCAGCGCCCCCGCAAGGGAGCCGGGGAGCACGGGATAGCCGTACTCCTGCGGATCGATCTCGAAGAGGTCCACGTCGTCGACGGGATCCCCCGGATCGATGCGGTTGGCGATGCCGTCGAGCCCGGCGAGGAGCAGGGCGGGGAAGCCGAGGTAGGGATTGCAGGTCGGGTCCGGCGAGCGGAACTCGATGCGCTTTGACTTGGGGCTCTTGGAGAGCACGGGGATGCGCACGCCCGCGCTGCGGTTGCGCGCGCTCCAGACCATCACATTGGGCGCCTCATAGCCGGGCACGAGCCGCTTGTAGGAGTTCGTGGTGGGCGCGCAGAAGGCCATGAGGGCGCTGCCGTGCTTGAGCAGGCCGCCGATGTAGTAGCGCCCCATCTCGGAGATGCCGCCGTACACGTCCTCTTCATAGAAGAGGTTGACGCCGTCCTTCCAGAGCGACTGGTGGACGTGCATGCCGTTGCCGTTGTCCTCGAACACGGGCTTGGGCATGAAGGTGGCGGTCTTGCCGGCGTTGCGGGCGACATTGCGGACGACGTGCTTGTACCACTGCAGGTTGTCGGCCATGTGCACGAGGGGGCCGTAGCGCATATCGATCTCGCACTGGCCGGCGGTGGCGACCTCGTGGTGATGGATCTCGACCTCGATGCCGACCTCCTGCATCTTCAGGACCATCTCCGTGCGCAGGTCCTGGAGGGTGTCGCGCGGGGGAACGGGGAAGTACCCCTCCTTGTGCTCGGTCTTGTAGCCGAGATTGCCGCCGCCCTCCTCGTCCACGCCGGTGTTCCAGGCCGCCTCCACGGAGTCGATCTCGTAAAAGGCGGTATGGCGCTCGGAGTCGTAGCGCACGCGGTCGAGCACAAAGAACTCGGCCTCTGGCCCCCAGAAGGACTGATCGGCGAGACCCGTCGCCTTCAGGTAGTCCTCGGCGCGGCGGGCCAGGCTGCGAGGATCCTTGTGGTAGTCCTCGCGCGTGAGCGGCAGCTTGATCTCCGCCATCACGCTCAGCGTGGGGTGAGCGGTGAAGGGGTCGAGCCGCGCCGTGGCGGGATCGGGGATGAGGATCATGTCCGAGCGTTCGATGCTCTGGAAGCCGCTGATGCTGGAGCCGTCGAAGCCCAGCCCTTCCTCAAAGACGTCCGGACCCCACTCACGCGGCGTCACGGAGAAGTGCTGCCAGGCGCCGAGCAGGTCCGTGAACTTCACGTCGATCATGGCGATGTCGTTGTCTGCGATGAACTGTTGAATCTCTTCGGGGGTCATAGCCAGCCTTTCCAAACTGTCTCAGTGATGCGCCCTGACGAACGCAAGGGCACTACAGTATTGATCATCGCGTGTAAACGCCGCCGCGCAAAGCCCCCGGCAATGAAATTCGCGTTACGTCTGGAGCGACGCCCCCCACGCAGGGGCGCAGGGGATCAACCGATCCGCTCGAACTGCTTGCCGCAACTGCGGAGGCTGACATGGTCAGTCCGTATGGTGACCATCTCGGAACAATCCGCTGCTTCTGGCTTTCTCGCAGTCACGGTCCCGAGCCTCATGCCGCTTATCCCTACCTCGTCGCCGATGGCCAGCGCCCGCTCCGCCTCTTGCTCGGGGACGACGGCGCAGAACCCGATGCCCATGTTGAACACGCGGAACATCTCCGCGTCTTCGATCCCGCCCCTCTCCTGAATGAGCTCGAAGACGGGAGGTTTCTCGGGTAGCGCCGTGATTTCGAAGCCCATATCTTGCCTGGCGCTGCGGGGAAGGCGCGTGAGGTTGATGAAGCCATCACTGGTGATGTGCGAGAACATGCGGACATTGAGCTCGTTGCGCAGCGCAAGCGCGAGGTCGACGTAAATGGCCGTCGGCTCCAGGAGTTCCTCGCCCAGCGTACGTTCGAACTCCGACACATGATCCGTGATCTTGATCCCTGCCTGCTGAAACACCTTGCGCGCCAGTGCCAGCCCGTTGCTGTGGATGCCGGTTGATGCGTAGCCAATGAGCGCATTGCCGGGTTCGATGCGCTCCCCGTCGAGAACCCTGTCGAGCGCAACCGTACCGACACAGGTACCGACGAGATCGAAGGCCTCACCTGAGTCCGCCAGCATCTCCCCGACCTGCGCTGTCTCACCGCCCGGGATTGAGATATGCGCCAGCCGCGCGCCCTCAACGAGTCCTTTTGCCAGTTCATCGAGCTGATTGTTATCGGTTGACTTGACGGCGATGTAGTCGACCATGCTGACGGGTACCGCGCCGACGCAGAGGATGTCGTTCGCGTTCATGGCGACGCAGTCGATGCCAACGGTGTCGTACTTCTGCAACGCCTCGGCCACAAGGATTTTAGTACCGACGCCGTCGGTCGCGATTGCGAGACCCAGGTTCGGGGCAAACTCGCGGAGGTCGAGCACGCTCGCATACGGCTCGTCCACGCCAAGGTCGTGCGGCGGGGCGATGCGGGAGAAACCATGGGTTGTGCGGAAGCGCTTAATCGCGCCCGCGAACGAACGCATCTCGTCAGACGAAGCAACGCCCACGTCACGATACGTGAGGGCGGGCTCGTCTTTGCTTCTCTGGGGGGTCTCTCGCGATAGCGCCGCTTGGCCCACCAGAAACACCCTCCCCTGTTCATCCCCTGAGGGTCATGAACGGCCCTCAGGATAATCCCCTACAGGGAAAGGTCAAGAATATCCTAAATAAACCCAAGATATTAAAGTGGCTCCCGCTACGCGTTGGCGGCCTCGCGGGGCGGGGGCGGGGAGCGGCGGATCGACCAGCGCCGGAAGCGTTCCTCCATGCGATCGTGGCCCTGCCGCGCGATCATCTCCTCGCGCATCGCCAGAAAATCCTCGCGCGTGCGGCCCCCGATCTGGCTGGCGTGGCACAGGACCGCCTCCAGACGCGTCTCCCAGTACTCCGTCACATCGATGGCGTAGTCGGGATCCTCGCTGCCCGCGAAGAGCACTTCGTTCACCTGGTGCGAGGGAAGCCCGTCCTCTTCGTCCCGCGGGTAGTAGAGCCGGTCGCGCACAAGCGGGTAGACGGCGTCCGCCGTGAGGACGCCGACGTTGCGGTGGTCGCGGTGGTTGAAGCCGCGGCGGAACGCGTCCCACGTCACGATTACGTCGGGGCGGTGAATGCGGATGAGGCGCACGATCTGGCCGCGCAGCTCCTCCTCGTCGATGGTGTGGCCGTCGGGGTGGCCGAGGAAAACGCACGCCTTCACGCCGAGGACGCGGCAGGCGGCGCGCTGCTCCTCCTCGCGGATGGCGGCCAGCTTCTCCAGATGCATCTGCGGATCGTGGGTGCCCTTGTCGCCGCCGGTGACCACGACGTACACGACTTCCGCCCCCTCCGCGCACCACTTCGCCACAGCCCCGCCGCAGACGAACTCGGCGTCGTCGGGATGGGCCATCACGACCATGGCGCGGGCGGGCGTGGAGAGCGCGTCGGGAGCGGCCGCGGGCGGCGCCTGGCCGCCGGTGAACCAGCGTCCCGCGGCGCGGATGGCGTCGGCAAGGGTCACGCCGGAACCTCCCCGGTCGCGCGCGCGGCGATGACGTTCTCGTAGAGGGCCTCCATGCGCCGCGCGATCTCGTCCCAGCGGAAGCGCTGGACGGAATCGCGGGCGGCGCGGGCGAAGTTGGCGCGCAGTTCGGGGTTGCGGATGAGCACGTCGAGCTTCTCCGCGAACGGTTCGGGGCAGCGCCAGGGAATGAGGTAGCCGTTGACGCCGTCGGTCACGGTCGAAACAAGCCCGCCTACCCGCGAGGCGACGACGGGCGTGCCGCAGGCCATCGCCTCGACCGCCACGAGCCCGAAGCTCTCGTAGTAGCTCGGCACCACGCAGACATCGGCGGCGCTGTACCAGACGGGGAGCTCCGCGTGGGGGACGGCGCCCGTGAAGCGCACGTTCCCGGCGAGCCCCGCCGCGCGCGCCTGCTCCTCTAGCTCGACGCGCAGCCCCTCGCCGTGCTCGTCACCGCCCACGACCAGCAGCAGCGCCTCCGTCTCTTCCAGCTGCGCGACCGCGTCGATGAGGATGTCGACGCCCTTCAGCTTCTCCAGGCGCCCCACCCAGAGCAGCGCAGGACGGTCCCGCTCGATGTCGAGCGCGCGACGGCTTTCCTCGCGGTCGCGAGGACGGAAAAGGTCGGTGTCGACGCCGCAGGGGATGCTGACCATGCGCGCGGGATCGGCGTCGTAGTAGCGCGCGAGCAAGTCATGTTCGTGTCCGCTGGCGGTGATGATGGCGTCGGCGCGGGCGGCCAGTTCACGCTCCCGACGGATGCGTTCGCCCGGCTCCTCTTCGGAGACGCGCGCGCGGTTCTTCACTTCGCCGAGGGTGTGGAACATGACGAGGTGGGGGGCGCCCTGCGCGCGCGCGAACGGCTCACCCGCGGCGATCGCCTGCCAGTAGTGGCTGTGGACGACGTCGTAGGGCTGGCCCTCGGCCGCGGCGAAGCGGTTGAGTTCGGCGATGAAGGCAGGCAGCCAGGGCGTGAGCAGCTCCTTTTCGAGGGGCGTGGCGGGGCCGGCGGGGAGCTGGATGAGCCGCAGGTTCGCCTCGATCGTCGTGACCTCGGGCCGTTCGCCGTCGAGACGCGTGAAGATATCGACCTGGCGTCCGCGGCGGGCGAGTTCGCGCGAGAGTTCGTGGACGTACACGTTCATGCCGCCCGTGTGCCGCCCGCCAAGGGGCGCGACGGGGTTGGTGTGGTAGGAGACCTGCGCGATTCGCATGAGCCTGCCGATAGCGTAGCGCGTCAGCGGGCAAGAGAGGGCGCCTCCGCTTCCACCAGCCACGCGACGGACACCTTGTAGAGCCGCGCGAAGTCGAGCAGTTCAAGCACATCCACGCGGCGGTCGCCGGCCTCGCAACGGTTGATGAACTGCTGAGTCGCGCCGAGCGCGGCGCCAGCCTCCACCTGGGTAAACCCCGCCTGCAGGCGCGCCGCCCGCAGACGCTGGCGAAAGACGGGGTAGCGCGGGTCATAGGGCGAACTCACCCCGCCAGCGTCTACTCAAATTCCATGTACTCCAAAATGGTGTATTCTGCGGCTTCCACTTTTGTTCCCGGAGGGTTCCCCCATGCCTGAAGAAACAACCACGCCCCAGGAGACTGGCGTCCTCGCGCTCGACGAGCGCAAGCGCATTCTCGCGAACTACATCGCGGGGCAAGTCACACGCGGGATGCGCATCGAGAGCCAGACCGACGAATCCGCTGTGTTGGTGAAGGGCGCGCCGGTGAACCACCTGCTCCACCTGTTCCTGTCAATCGTCACATTGGGGATCTGGCTCGTCGTCTGGATAGCGCTCTTGATTATCGGCGGCGAGAAGCGCTTCGCGGTCCGTGTAGACAACTACGGCAACATCCTGCAGTAGCCGAACCGCGCCCGCGTGGGCTGACGCGGCCTCAGACGCGCGCCAGCCGCTCGGCGTCGGCGATGAACTCGCCGGTCTCGCGAATGCGGCGCTCTGTCGTCGCCAGCGGCTCACAGAGACCCAGATAGAAGCACTCGCTGTGAAGCTGCGCCTGCCGTGAGTAATAGCAGCCCAGCAGCACTTCCACGCCAGCGTCCCGAACGGCCAGTTCGTTCAGGGCCCTGCTGGTCGCCGGGGACTTCAGCGGCTCCTCGCCGGTACGGACGAGGATGAGGCCCGTCGCGGCGCGCATCGGCGCACACCACGCCTTCTCCGCAGCGTCGCGGATATCGCCCGCGGCCAACTGCGTGAGGGCGGCTTCGTATATCACACGCTCATCGGCGAAGATACCCAGCGCGTCCGGGGCGGCGCCTGCCGTTGTCATGGGAAAAGCGTACTCCTCCCCGTCGATTTCCGCCGCGCCCGCCTCAGCGCCGCGCGAGGCGCACGGTCACGATCGCGCGCGGCTGGCCGCCGAGATGGCGCTTGTAGGGCTCCTCGCCGCGCAGGAAATCGAGCGTCTCCCGTCCCCGTTCGATGGCCTCGCGCACAAGCAGCGCCTTCGAGAGCAACCCCACCGCCAGCGATGAGAGCGAGGGATCAAAGCCGCTGTTGTAGAGCATCGTGGCGCCCCCGCCCTCCAGCGCGAAGACGCGCGCCGCCGGGCGTCCGTCGAGCGTGAGCGTGGCCATGCGCGCCAGTCCCTGGGCGCAGAGGCGCGCGGCGAGGTCGCGGAAGAACGCCTCGCGCGCGGGAGTGAGGAAGGCCGCCTTCGCCTCGCGACTCTCGCGCATCATCGCGAGCAACCCCGCCACCGCCTCCGTCACGCGCTCCGGCGGCGCCGCCAGCGACTCGAAGCCCACGGCGCCCGCGCGTTCGAGGTTGCGCAGCTTGCGGCGCAGTTCGTGGCGGGGCTTCTTCGGGAGCGCAGCCACGTAGTCCTCCCAGGCGGCGGGCAGCGCAACCGCCGGCGCCGACGCCTCGCGTTCCTCGCGGGCGGTCCAGCCAGAGCGCGCGGCGGCGGCGTGGAGGGCGGGGCGCAGGGGAGCGTCGGCAGGCAACCCCCACGCCTCGAAGCTCGACGCCAGGTCCTCCATCAGCCATTCAATCAGGGCGGCCGCTGCGACCGCCTCCCGCCCCCGCGCGATGAGAACGCCGGCGTGGTCGCTCAACTGCGGATCGCCGAGGAAGCGCGGCGTCGCGCCCCCGACGTCAAGCGGGATGACGCCCATGAGCGGCGCCGCGCCGCCATCCTCCGCGGCGGGCGCGCGCAGGGCGAGGAACACGGGCGCCGTCGCGGTCGCGTCCGCGCAGTGACGCAGCCATGCCTCGTGCCAGTCAGGATGGGAGAATGGGAGCGCGTCGCCGGCGGCCTGGTGCAGGGCGCGCCACTCAGGCGCGAGCGCCTCGAACGGCTCCGACGTGATAAGCGGCAGCGGCGCGGAGACGGATTCGGCGCGCTCCGCCGCCTCCGCCATGGCCGCCCCTAGGCGGAGCCCCGAACGAGCGCGAGGAACTCCGAACGCGTCACGCTGGAGCGCTTGAACTGCCCGCGCATGGCGCTTGTGACGAGGCGGCTGCCGGGCTTGCGCGCGCCCCGCATCGTCAGGCACAGGTGCTCCGCCTCAACGACGATGGCGACGCCGTCGGGCAGCAGCGCCTCCATGATCGTTTCCGCCACCTGGCTCGTCAGCCGCTCCTGCATCTGCGGGCGGCGGGCGAACGCCTCCACCACGCGCGCGAGCTTGCTGATGCCGACCACCCGCCCCTCGGGCAGGTAGCCCACGTGCGCCTCGCCGTGGAAGGGCAGCAGGTGGTGCTCGCACATGCTGTAGAAGGGGATGTTGCGCAGGATCACCATCTCATCGTGCGCCACGTCGAAGGTGACCTTGAGGTGCTCCGCCGGATCCTCGGTGAGCCCGTCGAAGATATCGGCGTACATCTCCGCGATGCGGCGGGGCGTCTCCAGCAGCCCCTCGCGGCCGGAATCCTCGCCCACCGCTTCGAGCAGCTCGATGACCGCCGCGCGGATGCGGGCCTGGTCGACGCCAGCCTCAGAAACAATCGCCATCGCGAGGGATCGTACGAGAAGAGCGGCTCAGTGTCGCGCGCCCTCGTTCCGCTACGACTCCAGCCAGCTCACATCGCCGTGCAGGTCGGGATCGTGTTCGCGGGCGGCGAAGACCTCGTACTCCGCCCTGCTCACGCCGATGGTCGTGTTCTCGCCGTGGCCGGGCCACACCGTGGTCTCGTCGGGGAGGGCGTAGAGGCGGGTGGTGATAGAGGCGATCTCCTGCCGCAGGAGTTCGTTCGAACGCGAGTGTCCGGGACCGCCCGGGAAGAGCGTATCGCCCACGAACGCGTGCGCGCCGTGGACGAAGGCCGTGCTCGCGGGGGTGTGCCCCGGGATCGCGATCACCTCGAAGGCGAGACCGCCCACCTTCACCGTATCGCCGTCCGCGATGGCTTCATCGAGCTGCCCCTCGGGAATCCAGGGTTCGTCCGGATCGGCGATGAGGCGGCAGCCGTAGCGCGCCTTGAGGGCGCCGATGCTCGCGGTATGGTCCTGGTGGGAGTGGGTCAGCAGGATCGCGGATGGCTCGACGCCCGCGAACTCGACCGCGGCCACGCTCTTCTCCACCTCGTCGGGGGCGTCGATGAAGGCCGCCTCGCCCGAGGGCTCATCGATGACGATATAGATATTGTTCCCGAAACCCGCAGGCCCGGCGCGCACGATGCCGAGGTTCCCATCGACTCGCTTCTCCATGGCGTCCTCTCCTTGTTTCCCGATGTGGCGGCGCCAAGCGTACCCGTGCGGGGCGGCTGGCGCGCCGCCCGCCGTGAAACGCTGAACGATCCGCCCCCTTCCAAAACGCTGTTGCGTCTGCGCAGGCTCCTCGCTACAATCCCCTCGAAATCTCTCCGAAGAGGAGTTCGTCGTGTTGAAGCGTACCGGACAGAGCGTCCGTACTATGTCTACCCCCCCCCCCCCCCCCAATTTTGACCTAGCAGGCGTTGGCGCTCGCCGGCGGCGTCTCCTCAGTTGGGGGCTGCTGGTTGTAGCGGGTTTGGTGGCCGGCCTCGTTGGTCTGGCTACGCTTTCGGGTTCTGCCGAGAGCCAGACATCGGGGCCGCCAGCGGCGGCGACGAACCTGAAGGCCACCAAGGTTACCAAGACGAGCGCCACGCTTACGTGGGAAGCGGGAACAGGCTGTGCGGCCACCCGGTACCACCTCACTCTGCGTGATCCTGACTACGCGCAGATCGCTGTTACAGTGGTTACTCCAACAGCAGCGCTGAGTTGGGAAGTTACCGGGTTGGATGCTGGTACGGAGTACCAGGTGCAGATAGCTACTTACGGTGCATCCTGCAGCCCTTCATGGGGCGCCACAGGCGTAGACTATTTCACGACACTAGCTGAACCCACGCCCACGCCCACGCCGCTGTCGCCACCAGCGACTCCGGTGAACCTGGCGGTCAGTGGGATTACCGAGACGGGCGCCACGTTCACGTGGGAAGCGGGAGCAGGTGGTGGCTGTGCGGCCACCCACTACTTCGTTATGCATTACGATGCCGACGGGCTACGCCTCAGTAGTGTGAGGATTGCAACGCTGAGCAGGAGCGTCACGGGACTAACTCCGGGTACCGAGTACTCGTTTTCGGTAGCTGCGGATGGCGAGTGTGGCTTCTCCAGCTACGCGCCACGAAAGTCCTTCACCACACTTGGAGCCGCCCCCAAGACCCTCTATCCGAACAAACCGAGCGGCCTTAGCGTCAGTTCTATCACGGACACCACCGCCGTCCTTTCCTGGACGGCGGGAGCGGATGGCGATTGCGCGACGACTGCCCACGATGTCTGGGTCGAGCTTAATTATGGAGAGGCCCTCTGGGAGCGGCAGGGTGTTACCGGGACGACCGTGACCGTCACCGGCTTGAGCGCGGGAACAACGTACACGGCTTATGTAGATTCCTACGGCAGCACGTGCGACGAATCCTCCGACTTTGTGAAGGAGAGGTTTACCACGCTGGCGGCCGGCGCCACCCCTGAGCCAACCCCCACGCCAACACCGGCTCCCACCCCTGCGCCGCCCCCGCCGCCGGCTCTGACGATATCGGTGTCGGATGTGAGCGTGGATGAGGGGAACAGCGGCACGACGGCGATGAACTTCCAGGTCACGCTGAGCGGCAGTCCCAGCCACAAGGTGGAGATTCGCGCGACCTCGCGGGGCGTGGGCATGGCGGCGGCGCCGGGCCGGACGCCTCCCACGGCGAGTGGAACGGGCCATGGCCGCGACTTCTTCCAGTTCACGGGCCGCAACCTCGTGTTCGAAGCGGGAGCCACGGGCGCCGCGCTGACGAAGACGGTGACGGTGAGCGTCTACGGCGATCAGCTCGACGAGGATGACGAGACGTTGATCCTGCGGCTGAACAACCTGCGGACGGAGGCCACGAACGTGTCCTTCGCGGGAGGCGAGACGAGCCTGGAAGCGACGGGCACGATCAGCGATGACGACGAGGGCAAGACGCCGCGCGTGATCTCGGTATCGGACACAAGCGTGGCTGAGGGCGCCGAAGGCGAGCGAACGGAGATGACGTTCACGATCACGCTGAGCGAGACTCCCACGCACGATGTCCGAGTCCGCGCGACGGTGCGAGGCGCCGGGATCAAGGCGACGCTGGCGACGCCGCCGACGGCCAAGGGAACCGCAGGCGAAGGCCGCGACTTCATACGGTTCTCGAACCGCGACGTCGTGTTCGCAGCAGGCGCCACGGGCGCGGCGCTAACGCAGACGGTGAAGGTCGTGATTCTTGGCGACGCCGTCGTCGAGGGTGACGAAACGTTGAGCCTGCGGCTGAACAACCTGCGGACCAGTGACGGGCTCGTGAGGTTCACGGGCGGAGCGAAACGCCTCTTCGCCACCGGCACGATCACGAACGACGACGCCAACTAGCCCATCACGGACGACGGCAAGGCGGCTGGTCGGGGGACGCATGTACCCCCGACCAGCCGCCAGTGATACCGCGCCTGCCGAACGAAGGAGAGACGGATGTTGACTAGGCGTGAATCGACGGGCAAGCGGCGGCGGTTCATCCTTAGCTGGGGGCTGCTGGCGGTAGCAGGTCTCGTGGCTGGGCTCGTTGGGCTGGCCACGCATTCGGGTTCTGCGGATGGCCAAGATGCGCCGCTAGCGACTCCGGTGAACCTGGCGGTCAGTGGGATTACCGAGACGGGCGCCACGTTCACGTGGGAAGCGGGAGCAGGTGGTGGCTGTGCGGCCACCCACTACTTCGTTATGCATTACGATGCCGACGGGCTACGCCTCAGTAGTGTGAGGATTGCAACGCTGAGCAGGAGCGTCACGGGACTAACTCCGGGTACCGAGTACTCGTTTTCGGTAGCTGCGGATGGCGAGTGTGGCTTCTCCAGCTACGCGCCACGAAAGTCCTTCACCACACTTGGAGCCGCCCCCAAGACCCTCTATCCGAACAAACCGAGCGGCCTTAGCGTCAGTTCTATCACGGACACCACCGCCGTCCTTTCCTGGACGGCGGGAGCGGATGGCGATTGCGCGACGACTGCCCACGATGTCTGGGTCGAGCTTAATTATGGAGAGGCCCTCTGGGAGCGGCAGGGTGTTACCGGGACGACCGTGACCGTCACCGGCTTGAGCGCGGGAACAACGTACACGGCTTATGTAGATTCCTACGGCAGCACGTGCGACGAATCCTCCGACTTTGTGAAGGAGAGGTTTACCACCAGCACGGTCGTGGCCACGAACACACCTACGCCCGAGCCCACGACGACGGTCAGGCCGAATGCGCCGACGGGCCTTGCCGCCAGCTCGATTACGGAAACCGGTACCACCCTTTCCTGGACGGCGGGAGCGGACGGCGGCTGCGCGACGACTAGCTACACTATCGATGTCGATCTCGATGTCTCCGGTCGACCCGTCTCCGGTCAACCCGCCGAGACGAACGCCTGGGAGGCGCGGAGGGAGGTCTGGACGCGGACGGAGGTTGCTGCGACGACCGTGACCGTCACTGGGCTCTCGCGTGCAACGGTCTACACCGTTGATGTAGCAGCCTACGGTACCAGTTGCAGCCACTACTCTCTCGAAGCGACGATACGTTTCACTACCACAGGCGACCCTGCGAAGCCCTCGGGCGTCATGGCGACAGGGGGCGTGCGACAGGCGACCCTTGCCTGGACGGACCTGAGCGACACGACCGTCAGGCGCTGGGAATACCGGCAGAAGGCGGGGGCCGGGAGCTACGGGTCATGGACGACGATGAGCGGGTCAAGCGCGACCACGACGAGACACACCGTGACGGGCCTGGCGGGCGGAACGACCTACGCCTTCCAGGTGCGCGCCGTGAACCCCGCGGGGAACAGCCCCGCGTCGGACGAGATCACAGCCGCGACGGCTCCAGCGAAACCCACGAGCGTCACGGCCACGGGAGGCGCGCGGCAGGTCGCCCTCGGCTGGGCAGACCCGGGCTACGCCAGCATCACCAGCTGGGAATACCAGCAGAAGCAGGGGAGCGGGGCCTACGGGTCGTGGACGGCGATCGGCAGTTCCAGCGCGACCACGACGAGCCACACCGTAACGGGTCTGTCGGACGGAACGACCTACGCCTTCAAGGTGCGCGCGGTGAACGCAAGCGGGAACGGCGACGCCTCAGACGAGGTCACAGCCGCGACGATTCCGGCGAAGCCCACGGGCCTCACGGCCACGGGAGGCGTGAGGGCGGCCGCCCTCAGCTGGACGAACCCGGGCGGCGCCACTATCACGCGCTGGGAGTACCAGCAGAAGGCGGGGACGGGGAACTACGGAGCGTGGACGGCGATCCCCAGTTCCAGCGCGACCACGACCGGCTACACCGTGACAGGCTTGACGGCCGGAACCGTGTACGCCTTCAAGGTGCGGGCCGTGAACTCCGCGGGGAACGGCCCCGCATCGGACGAAGCCACCGCCGCAACCGCCCCCGCGAAGCCCACGGGCGTCACGGCCACGGCGGGCGCGCAGCGGGTGATCCTCGCCTGGGCGGATCCGGGCGACGCCACCATCACGCGCTGGGAGTACCAGCAGAAGCAGGGGACCGGGGCCTATGGGTCATGGACGGTGATCCCCGGTTCGAGCGCGACCACGACGACCTACACGGTGAGGGGCCTGCTGGCCGAGACGACCTACGGCTTCAAGGTGCGGGCGGTGAACCCCGCGGGGAACGGCCCCGCCTCGGACGAGGCCACGGCCACAACGCCGATGTTCGTCCTCGTGCCGGAAGAAGAGACACCCACCCCGACGACGACGCCTACTCCCACGCCAACAGGGACGCCCATGCCAACCCCCACAGCCACGCCGACCGCTACTCCAACACCGCCACCGGCGGCGACGTCCACACCCACGCCCCCACCGGGAGCGACACCCGCGCCAGGGTCAACGGCGACGCCGACGCCCCCGCCGGGCGATGCACCCGACACAGGCGCTGGTGACACGGACGACGACGAACCTACCGAGCCCGACATCGGCGCCGGCGACAGGGCCGATGACGAACCCGGCGCACCCGATACGGGCGCTGGCGACGACGTGGCCGATGACGAGCCCGACATCGGTGCCGCCGGCAGCGGTCTCGCGACTGGCGCCAGCGTCTCTCTCGCCGCGATCACGCCCGTGATAGCGCTCGCGCTCGCCCTCAGCGGTTCCGCCTGGGCCCGCCGCCGCCGCTAGCCGCCCAGCAAGCGGCATAACGAAAGAAGGGGCCGCTTTGTGGGGGCCCCTTCTGAATGTCGGGCTCGTGGCGGGGACGCGAGGGCGCGCTACCCGCCCGCTGCGCCCGGCGGCTTGCCCGAGGGCGCGCCCGTGAGGCGGCCGGCGGCGAGGCCGACGAACACGCCCAGGACCGTTTCCAGCACATGCGTGAGCGTGCCCCGCACGCCGGCATCGCCGCCAACGACGCCGAGGGCGATAAGGCCCACCAGCGAGACCAGCAGCACAAGGGCGAGCACGGAAATCACGTTGACGATGTTGCGGCCGACCGCGATCTGCGCATTGGTCATGCGCGAGCCACCCGACCGGTAGCGCGCTCGATGGCGCAGTCCGCGCGGGGCCGCAGCAGGCCGTGCAGGGCGAGGCCGGCGGCGGCGCGCAGGAGCACCGCGACCGCCCGCGCGTAGTTCGAGAGAAACGTCTGCATTCCCATCCTCCTCGGAAGGTGTGCGGGGGATGGTGGCGGCGATGCGCGGGAGGCCCGAGGGGCGCCTGTCGCTCGCGCGGAAACGCGGATTGCCGGAACGGGGGCGTGGTATGGTCCCCTCGCGCCAGGGAAGCAGGCGGCGCCGGGAGGACAGCGTGCAGAACCTCACGATCGGCGCCCACATTCTGGCGCGCGACGCCGGCGGCCTCATCGACGGCGTGGTGGCGGCGGACCGCGCAGGCCTGAACACGGCCTGGCTCACGAGCGGCGGTCCCGCGCCCGATCCTCTCGCCGTGTTCGCGGCGGCCGCGGGCGCCACCGAACAGATCGGGTTCGGCACCTCGATCATCCCCACCTTCCCGCGCCACCCGCTGGCCGTGGTGCAGGGCGCCGTGGTCGTCGACCAGCTGGCGCCGGGGAGGCTGAAGCTGGGCGTCGGCCCAAGCCACAAGCCCGCCGTGGAGTCGACCTACCGCTTCGAGTTCGTACGGCCCCTCCAGCACCTGCGCGAGTACCTCACGATTCTGAACGCCATCTTCAAGGAAGGCGCCGTCGCGTTTCACGGCGAACGGCTCCACTGCGAGGCGCAGCTGCAGGCGCCCGCGCAGGTGCGGGTGCTGGCCTCCGCCCTGCGCCCGAACGCCTACCGCCTCTGCGGGGAACTGGCCGACGGCGCCATCTCCTGGGTAAGCCCCCTGCCCCACCTCCAGCGCGTGGCCGTGCCCGCCCTGGAGGAGGGCGCGCGGGCGGCGGGCAGGGAGGAGCGGCCCGCGCTCGTGGCCCACGTTCCCGTAGTCGTCAGCGAGGACGCGGACGCCGTCTGGGAGGCCGCGCAGGCGCAACTCGGCTTCTACCCGCGGCTGCCCTTCTACTCCTCCATGTGGCAGGACGCGGGCTTCCCCGAGGCCGCGGAGTGCGCATTCTCGCGGGCGATGGCGGACGCGCTCGTCATCCAGGGCTCCGAAGAAGCGGTGGCCGCGCGCATCCGCGGGCTGCCCGCCTTCGGCGTGAACGAGATGCTCGCGGGCGTGCTCAGCCTGAAGGGCGACCGCGACGCCGCCGATCGCACGCTGGAGCTGTTGGGGGCGCTCGCGCAGGACGACTAGGCGCGGATTCCTTGATCCGCGGCGGATTCCGCGCCCCCGCGCGCGCCTTCTGTCAAGACCGCCCCGGCGCCGCCCTTCGCGGAGTTCTGCGGCGCCGTATAGTCCGTCTTCGTAGCAGATTCGCTGTGCCCAGGCGGGAGGCCTCCCGGGGCGCTGGAGCCCTTCGCCTGACGGCGGAGCGCGCCAGCGAGGGAGTTCCGCCCTGAACGAGCCCCTGCAGGTTGGTCAGTTCGCGATCGTCGCCCACGAGCCGCAGGAGCGCGGCGCCACCATCGGCATCGCCGAAGGGAACGGCGCGGGCGGGGAGCGCTGTGAGTTTTTCGCGCTCGCGGAAGGCACCACGCCCGCCGCCCATGAGTACGCCGGCCACCTCATCTCGCAGGCGGAACGCACCTGGAAAGCGCTTGACCTGAGCCTCACGGGGGCGCTCATCGCCATCTTCGGCGAGGCGCAGCGCTCCCTCATGGACTGGAACACGCGCAGCGCCTCGCAACACCGCGTGGGGATGGGGATGGGCTGCCTCGCTCGCCAGGGCGAGCGCGTTGTGCTGGCCACGTGCGGCCCCGCGAGCATCCTGCACGCCTCCGGTTCTTCGGTCACGCTGTATGAGCCCGACGATGAGCACGCGGAACCGATGACGGGCCTCGATCCCAACCAACCGCAGCTCACCTCGCTTTCCTTCGCCCCGGGCGACCGCGTGTTGCTGGTCACGACCAACATCGCGGAGTCCCTCAGCGAGGACGCGCTGACGGAGATCCTGAGCCGCTCCCTGACGGAGGTCCTGCCGAACCTCTACCGCCGCATCACCCACCTGCGGGACGCGGCTGTGCTGCTCGTGGGCGCGCCCCTCGCGGGCGAAGCGTTCGCGGAACCGCCCGCGCCCGATGAGCCGCAGGAACCGATGTCAGAACCGGACCCGGCGCCTGAACCGATCATCGGCGGGGAGGCGACCGCGGACGGCTCATCGCCGGACTTCCAGCCCAGCTTCTTCGTTCAGAGCGGCCCCGAGGAGACGACGGCGCTCGAGCGCGCGCGTCAGCGGCTCGCCGATGTTGACGCGCGCTCTCGCGTCGACGGCGCGCTTCCGGAAGTGACGCCCCTCGCCCAGCCCGGGGAGCTTCCCGTCCTGAAGCGCGCTGTCGGCGATGGCGGGGAGGCGCGCGCGTTTCCTCCCGCCGGTCGCCTTGGCGCCGCCGGCGGGAGCTTCTTCCGGGAAGTCGCCCATGCGCGGCAGCCGCCGGCGCCGACGCTGGACTCACACCAGACAGGGGCCGCGCCGGTCAACCAGCTCGCGGCGGACCGGCGCATGCAGGTCGCGGCCACGACGCACGTGCCCAGTTCGGGGCGCATGGCTGCGACCCCCCTCGCCGGCGGCGCCAGGGTGCGCGCGCGCAGCCATATCGGGGGCGGGTTCCGCGGGGGCTGGGGCGCCGGACGCGCGCGCGCCTCAACGGGAGGGTTCTCGCCCCCCACGTGGATCATCGTGACGCTGGCGGCCGCGCTTCTGGCGGCGGGCGTCGGCTGGGCGACCCTGCCCGGGCTGTTCGCCAGCGACGATTCCACGCGGCTGTCCAGCCTGCTGGAGGAAGCGGAACGCGAAGTCGTGACCGCCAGCGCTGTCGAGCGGGCAGACCTGCGGCGCGAGGCGCTCACAAACGCGCGCGGCCTCCTGCTGGAGGCGATGGCGCTGGAAGGAAGCGACGCCAGCCGCGCCGGCGACCTCCTGCAACAGGTCGATCGCGAGCTCGGGCGGCTGGACGCGATCAGCGCGCCCGCCGAGATCCGCCCCCTCGCCGACCTTCGCGGCTTCGGCGAGGCGCCGATCGCCGCGCGGCGGCTGGCGGTGAGCGACTCCCACGCCTACATCCTCGACTCCGCGGGGGCGCAGGTCATCGCCGTCAGCCTCTCGACCGGCAAGAAAGCGATCGCGTTCGCGCAGAGCGAACAGACGCCGCGGGCGCCCGTCGCCATCACCTACGCGGACGTCTCCCGACCGGGCGGGTCCGCCGTGCTCATCGCCGATGAGGGGGGCGCGCTCTGGACCTGGAACCCCGCGGGCTGGGTATCCGAACTCGAGTTCGCGCGACCCGAGGGAATGTCCCTGACGGACATCCATTTCACTAATGGCTGGCTCTACGCGCTCGACGCGACCGCCGCGACCGTGTACCGCTTCAGCGCCGGCACCGCCGGCTTCAGCGTCGAACCGGAGACGGTCCTCGAGACGCCTGACCTGGCCAGCGCGCGGCGCATCATGGTGGACCGCGGCGGAATCCTGACAGCGGGCGCGGACGGCGCCATCCGTCGCTTCAGCGGCGAGTTCACGCTCGTCCTCGGACAGGGCGGCATCGACAAGCCCCTCGCGGCGGCGGCGACCCCGCACACGGACGGCCTCGGCGGCGAAATCGCCGTCCTCGACGCGAGCGCCGACCGCATCGTCATCCTCGCGCAGGACGGCGCCTTCGTGCGCCAGTACCGACACGAGGACCTGGAGCATCTGGCGGCCTTCACCGTACGCGACGGCTTCGGCTACGTGATCAGCGGGGAGCAGCTGCTGCGCATCACGTTCTAGCGGGCCAGCGCGCACGCCAGAGGTAGGCCAGCGCCCCGCAGGCGACGCCGACGTTGAGCGACTCAACGCGGCTGTCCATGGGCAGCTGCACGCGGAAGTCGCTCACTTCGCGGAGCAGGCGGCTCACGCCGCGCTCCTCGCCGCCAAGCACGAGGGCCGTGCAGTCGGGCCAGTCAAAGGCGGTGGCGTCCGCGGCGCCGTCCCCGGGAGAGGCCGCCACCACCCAGTAGCCCGCTTCCTTCAGCCGCCCCAGGGCGTGCGCGAGGTTCTGCGGGGCGGCTACGGGCGCGAGAAAGCTGAGCCCCGCGCTGGCGCGGTGGACGCCGGGCGTCAGGGTCGCGCCGCGCCGCGGCGGCAGCACAACGACCTCCGCGCCGACCGCCACGGAGACGCGCAACACCGCCCCCGTATTCTGCGGATCGGTGACGCCGTCGAGGACGATCGCGAGGGAGGGGGCGGCGACCTCGCGGGGGAGCGCGGCCGCAGGCGCCCGTCGCAGCCGCACAAGCACGCCCTGATGCACGCCCCCGCCCGTCAGCTCCGCCAGCCGTTCCGCCTCGACGGCCTCAACCGGCAGGCCCTGGCCCGCCGCTTCCGCCGCCAGCGCCGCCACGCGACGGTTGGACGCGCCTTCGGCGTGCAGCAGCCGCTTCGCCAGCCCTTCCCGCAAGGCGATCGCGCAGGCGTGAACGCCGAACGCGAGGTCATCGGGCGTGGCCCGGGGCTTGGGGCGCAGACGGGCCATCGCTCGCTCCCTTCTCCGGCGCAGGGACCGCGCGCCGCCGCCTTTACCGGGAGGCGGGGGCGCACACGCCGTGGCTGTCCTACACTCAGGGCTACCTTGCCACTGTCAGCGCGCCATGTCTCGCGGTCCCGTCGCGAACACGGCCAGGGGAGCGTGGTTCGGGAACAGACGACGGCGGGCCGGCCGCCCCGACAGGAGCCTCGCCCCATGGTCACTGCCGCGAACGGCGCCTGAGCGGAACGCATCGTGGCCAAACACGCGTTCCGAACCCTGGCCGCCCTGGTCCTGCTGGTCGCGCTCTTCGCGGCCACGCCCGGCGAAGCGGCGCGCGAGCCCGCAACCGAACACTGGGTCAGCGTGCAACTGGCGGGCGGAACTGGCGCCGGCGCCTCGCTCGACGCGCGCGGCTACCGCCAGTTCCCGGCGCCGCCGGGCATGACCGCCGAGGCCTACAGCGCCTGGCTCGAAGCGCATCCCGACGTGCTGCACGCCGCCCCCGACGCGACCGTGACCGCCGCCGGCGCCCCCAATGACTACTACTACAGCACGCAGGGGAACTACCTCGAACCGCTCGGTATCGAGGACGCGTGGGACATCACGAACGACGCCTCCGAGATCGTCGTGGCCGTGCTCGACACCGGCATCGACTTCCGCCACCGCGACCTCGTGCGCAACCTCTGGCAGAACCCCAACGACGCCGATAACGACGGCGTCGACGACGACAACAACGGCTGCATCGACGATCAGTATGGGTGCCGCTTCCTGCGCGTGACGCCGAAGCGCATCACCGAGTGCGGATACGCCCCGGGGCCGAACCCGCCCACGGGGGACATCCGCGATGACCACGGCGCGGGCGCCTTCAAGGGTTCCCACGGCACCGGCGTGGCGGGCGTCATCGGGGCGCGCGGCAACAACCTCACGGGCGTCACGGGCGTCGCCTGGCGCATCCGCCTGATGACCCTGAAGGTGCTGGATTGCGGGCCCAACGGCGACTCACCGACGGGCGAGATGGCGAACGTCGCGAAGGCCATCGACTACGCCCGTCGCATGGGCGCGGACATCATCAACCTCAGCTTCGCCAGCGGCCCCGGCGACCCCAACGCCGACATCCCCGCGCTGCGGGCGGCGATCGAGGCGGCGCTGGCGGACGGCCTCATCATCGTGGCCGCCGCCGGCAATCACGGGGCGCGGGGCGTGGGCTTCCCCGCCGCCTACGCCCAGTACCCGAACGTGATCGGCGTGGGCGCGAGCGACCCCAACGCCGGCAACGCCTGGGCCTCCTACAGCTCCTTTGGCGGCGGCGTGGACCTGGCCGCGCCGGGCCGCGTCGCGAGCACCATCCGCTCCGACCTCAACGCCACGCCCTACGCCTGGCTGGGGACGGGCACGAGTTCGGCCGCGCCGATCGTGACGGGCGCGCTCGCGCTCATGATGGCGCGCAACCCCGACCTCGCCATGGAGGAGTACATCGCCATCCTGCAGGAAACCGCCAGCGCCGCCCCGCCCGCTCCCCACGAAGGCAACTGGGCCGGCGCCGGCGTCGTCAACATCGGGCGGGCGCTGGACGCCCTCCCCATGACGCTGAGCGGCGAGGCGCTCCGTGAATGGACGTCGCCGCCCGAGGGCACGCTCGTGCGCGCCCTCGTGAACGGCGTCGAGTGCGGCTCAACGGAGACCGAAACCGTCAACGCGCGCGCGCGTTATTCGCTCCGCGTCGCCCCCGCGAGCGTCGTCACGGGCTGTGGCGCGCCGGGGCGGGACGTCGAAATCCGCGTGGGCGGACTGCCGCTGGCGGACCCCGTGCCATGGGGCGCCCTGAACGAATCCCTCGCGCGCGCGAACTTCGGGTTGAACGGCGTCGAGCCGCCGCCGGGCCCCATCCTGATCCAGGACCTCTCCGAGGGCTGGAGCCAGATCGCCTACCTCGGACCAACCGCGCCGCTTCCCGACGCCGCCAGCAGCTTCCCCGAGGGCTGGAAGGCCATCGCTCTCTGGGATGCGGAAGCCGGGGGCGGCGGCGCCTTCCGGCTCTACTTCCGCGATGCGCCCGCGCAGACGCAAACGCTGACCGAACTGCGGCAGTACGACGCCTTCTGGATCTACGGCTCCACGGGAAGCGTCGTGAACCTGACCCCGGACCCGCCTCCCAGCCGCCAGGTCACGCTGGCGGAAGGCTGGAACGCCATCGTCTACACGGGCGAGGCGGGCGCCGTGGCCGACGCCCTCGCCAGCATCGACGGGCTCTATGACCAGGCGCTGCGCTACGACAACGCCACGCGCCGCTGGCGCTCCTACCTGCCGGATTCGGCCGCCGCGCTCAACGACTTCGGCGGGCTCTACCCCTTCCGCCTGTACTGGATCCACATGATCGCCCCGGCCACGCTGATCATGGAGTAGCGCGACAGCCGCGGGTTCGCGCTGAAGGGGGCGGCTCGCAAGCTGGCGGCATGCCCCAATCCCGCTGCGGCGCGCCCACGCAGGGCGGAACCGCCTGTCGCTTCCCCGCCGATCGCTGTCCCCACGAAGGACACGCGCGCGCCCGCGAGACGCCATCCCGCCAATCGCCATCCCGCGAGGCGTCCGCCGCCCCTCTCCGCACGCGCGACCTGCGCGCGCTTGGCTGGTGGCTGATCGAGGAGGCGCTCGCGGGGCGCATCACCCCGCCCGAAGTCTCCGCCGTGAACCGCATGATGCACACCATCCTGCAGCTCGGCCCCGCGCCCGAATCGGATGAACGCGCGCTCCAGGAAGTGGCCCTCCGCGGGCTGCTCATGCACGGCGTGCCCCCTCGCACCCGCGATGAGTGGCGCCGCGCGGCCGAGATCTTCGACGACGAGGCGCTGGCCGAGTTCCGGCGCTGGCCGCCGCTGGCCAGCGCAGCCCCAGAGCGCGAAGACGAGACCGCCGGCGACCGCGTCAGCTAGCGGCGCCAACGCCGGGCGCAAGAAGAAGGCCCCCTGCCGGGGCCCCTTCCTTGTCAGGCCGCTTGCAGAGACTGGGCGGCTAGCGGCGGCGGCGCGCCCAGGCGGTTCCGCCGAGCGCGAGGGCGAGCGCGATGACGCCCATGATGGCCGCCAGTGTGACGCCGGCGCCAGGCGCGAGACCGCTGCCGGCGGCGCCGATGTCGGGTTCGCCGGCGCCCATATCGCCGCCAGCTTCCATGTCGGGTTCGGTGGGTTCGTCATCGTCCGTGTCGCCGTCGCTGATGTCGGGCTCGGCGGGGGCGTCATCGTCCGTGTCGCCGTCGCCGATGTCGGGCTCGGCGGGGGCGTCGTCATCTCTGTCGCCATCGTCCGCATTGGGGGCGGCGGGTTTGTCGTCGTCCGTGTCGCTATCTCCCGTGTCGGGGGCGTCGCTCGGGGTGGCCGTCGCTGTCGGGGTCGCCCCCGGTGGCGGCGTGGGTGTTGGCGACGCCCCCGATGGCGGCGTTGGCGTAGCTGTCGGCGTGGGCGTGGGCGTCCCCGTTGAGGTCGGCGTCGCCCCCGCTCCCGCCGACGGTGTCGCCGTCGTCTCTCCCGGCACAAGGACGAATTGCGGCGTTGTGGCCGTGACCTCGTCCGAGGCGGGGCCGCCCCCCGCGGGGTTCACGGCTCGAACCTTGAAGCCGTAGGTCGTCTCGGCCAGCAGGCCCCTCACCGTGTAGGTCGTTGTGGTCGCGCTCGACCCGCCGATCGCCGTCCATGACCCGTAGCTCCCGCCACCCTGCTTCTGCTGGTACTCCCAGCGCGTGATGGTGGCGTCGCTCGGGTCCGTCCAGGAGAGAATCACCCGCTGCGCGCCCGCCGTGGCCGTGACGCCCGTGGGCTTCGCGGGGACCGTCGTGGCCGTGACCTCGTCCGAGGCGGGGCCGTTCCCGCTTGCGTTCACCGCCCGCACCTTGAAGGCGTAGGTCGTCGAGGCTGACAGACCCGTCACCGTAGAGGTGGTCGTGGAGGCGCTTGAACCGCCGATCGCCGTCCACGATCCGTAGCTCCCGCTCCCCGCCTTCCGCTGGTACTCCCAGCTCGTGATGGTGGAGTCGCTCGGGTCCGTCCAGGTCAGAGTCGCCTGGTTCACGCCGCCTGTGGCCGTGAGGCCCGCGGGCTTCGCGGGGACGGTCATGGCTGTAACCTCATCTGACGCGACGCCGTTCCCCGCGGGGTTCACGGCGCGCACCTTGAAGGCGTAGTTCGTCGACGATGACAGACCCGTCACGGTGTAGGTGGTCGTGGTCGAGCTTGAACCAGTGATCGCCGTCCACGATCCGTAGTTCCCGCTCCCCGTCTTCTGCTGGTACTCCCAGCTCGTGATGCTGGCGTAGCCCGGGTCCGTCCAGGTGAGGGCAGCCTGCTGCGCGCCACCCGTCGCGGTGACGCCCGTGGGTTTCGCGGGGGCTGTCGCGGCTGTGGCCTCGGCCGAGGCGGCGCTGTTCCCGCTTGCGTTCACGGCGCGCACCTTGAAGGCGTACACGGTTCCTCTCGCCAGACCCGTAACCCTATAGGTGATTGTCGTCGCGCTTGAACCGTCGATAGCCATCCACGATCCGTAGGCGCCGCTCCCCGCCTTCTGCTGGTATTCCCAGCTCGTGATGGCGGAGTCGCTCGGGTCCGTCCAGGTCAGAGTCGCCTGGTTCACGCCGCCTGTCGCGGTGACGCCCGTGGGCGGGAACGGGGCGCCGGTCGTGGTGAACGTCGCGGACACACTGGCGGCGTAGTGGTTGCACATTCGGCCGTAGGCGAGGATTGAAGCGGAGTAGCCCTTTGCACGCGAAAGCCCGGTGATGGTCACCGTCGTCGCGGTAATCTCGCTCCGCTCCCAGGCGGTCTTCGCGGACACCTTTTCCTGGACGGTGACGATGTAATACGTCGTCGGACAGCCGCCGTCAGCCCCCGCCGTCCAGGAAAGCGTGGCGCTGGTACTGGTGATGGAGCTGGCGGTAAAGCCCGTCGGCGCATTCGGCTTGACCACCGTGGGCGCGGGCGTAGGTGTGGCCGTCGTCGGAGCCGTAGTCGTCGTGGTAAACGTCACCGACACCTGGGGGGCGGAGTAGTTGTCGCAAATTCGGCCGTAGGCGGATAGATACGCGATGTAGTTTGTTCCACTGCTCAAGCCGGTGACGGCCACAGTCGTCGTCGTAACCTCGCTCCGCTCCCAAGCGGCCTTCGCGGATACCTTTTCCTGGACTCTGACGTAGTAATGCGTCGCCGGGCAGTCGCCGTCTGCCCCCGCCGTCCAGGAGAGGGTGGCGGTTGTGTTCGAGACGTTGCTGGCGGTAAAACCCGTCGGATCATTCGGCGGCCCCGCCGGCGTCGGCTCGGGCGTGGGTGTCGGCGTCGGGGTCGGGGTCGGGGTGGGCGTACCTCCTGTGGTGGAGAAGAGGATGTCGAGAAATTTGGAGTGGCTGTCACAGGTTGTGCCGTAGGAGGATACCGAAGCCCGGTACCTTGTTCCCGCGGTCAGGCTGGTAACGCTCACACTCGTCCCGGTAACATCCAGCCTTTCCCAGCGAACGTTTTGAGTCCTTGCCAGAAGAACTGTGACGGTGTACGAAGTCGTCGCACAAGCGCCGTCCGGGCCCGCCGCCCAGGAAAGGGTGGCGCCCGTGTCCGTGATGTCGCTGGCTCCTAAGTTGATCGGCCTGCTCGGCGTCGCGGACTGACCATCCGCGGTGTTTGAGAGCGAGACCAAGCCGACAAGCCCGGCCACCAACCCCGCTACCGCCAGCAGCCCCCAACCGAGGAGGCGCCGCCGGCGCGCGCCAACGCCTGCCAATTCAAAATGGGGGGGGGGGGGGGGGTAGACATAGTACGGACGCTTTTGTCTGAAACGCCTCAACGCTCTGAACTCCTCATCGGAGGGGTTTAAGAGCGTATTCTAGCAGCAGCCTGCGTGGACGCAACAGGAAGCCGGGGGGCGCTGGCAAGGGGCGTCCTAGAGAGACAGCAGCTTGGTGGCGACGGATTCGAGCTCTTCGTCGCTGTAGGTGTCGACCACAATGCGCGCGCCCCCGCTGCGGTGGGAGGCGATCGTGACGCGCGTGCCGAGGGCGCGGCGCAGGTTCGTCTCGAGGTCGCGCAATGGCGCGGCGCGGGCGGGGGAGGGCTCCGGCGCGGTCGCGCGCGAGGCGCGGGGCGAGAGGGCGCGCCGCACCGCCGCTTCCGTCTCGCGCACGCTCAGGCCGCGGCGCACGGTCTCGCGCCAGACTTCGAGGCGGACGGGGCCTTCGGGCAGACTGAGCAGGGCGCGGGCGTGGCCCTCACGAATCTCCCCGGCGACGAGGCTGCGGCGGATATCGGACTCCAGCTGGAGCAGGCGCGTGGCGTTCGCGACGGCGGCGCGGCTGCGCCCCACGCGTTTGGCGACCTCCTCCTGGGTGAGCCCGTATTCGGTCAGCAGGCGGCGGTAGGCGAGGGCCTCTTCGATGGGGTTGAGATCGGCGCGCTGGATGTTCTCCACGAGCGCCAGTTCGAGCAGCTCCGAGCCGTCCACTTCGCGCACGACCACGGGCACGCTGGGGAGATCGGCGAGGCGCGCGGCCTGCAGGCGTCGCTCGCCCGCGATGAGGCGGTAGCCGCCTTCTTCATCGAGGCTCACGACCAGCGGCTGGAGGACGCCGTGTTCGCGGATCGATTCCGCCAGCTCGCGCAGCTGTTCGGGGGGGAAGTTGGTGCGGGGCTGCTCGGGGTTGGGCGCAATCAGATCGATATCGATCTCCTGCGCGCGCCCGGGGGGCGGTTGCTCGTCGGCGCCGGCGGGCAGGAGGGCGTCGAGCCCCCGTCCCAGCCCTCGTCGTGGCTGCGTCACACGCTCACCCCCACGCGCTCGGTGAGCTCGTTCGCCAGTTTGCGGTAGGCGCTGGCGGCGCGGCTCCCCGGGCTGTATTGAAAGATGGACTGTCCGTAACTCGGCGCCTCGGCGATGCTGACGGCGCGCGGAATCACGGTCGTGAAGGTCTCGTCGGGGAAGTGGTTCATCACATCGGCGGCGACCTCGCGCGCCAGCCGCGTGCGCCGGTCGAGCATGGTGAGCACGAGGCCGAGCGTGCGCAGCGCTGGATTGAGGCTGCGGCGCACCAGCGTCAGCGTTTCCATCAGGCGCGCGAGGCCTTCCATGGGGAGGTACTCGCACTGCACGGGGATGACCACGCTCGACGCGGCGGTGAGGGCGTTCACGGTGAGAATGCCGAGCGAGGGCGGGCAGTCGATGAAGATCCAGCGGTAGTCAGCCGCCAGCGGCTCACAGATCGTCTTCAGGCGCTGCTCGCGGGCGATCGCGGGCGCCAGTTCCACCTCCGCGCCGGAGAGTTCGCGGGTCGCGGGCAGGAGGTCGAAGGATTCGTCCGCGACGGGCATGACGCAATCGGGCGCTTCCGCGTCGAGCATGAGCGCTTCGTACACGGAGGGTCCGCGGACATCCGCCATTCCGAGGGCGCTGGTGGCGTTCGCCTGGGCGTCGAGGTCGATGAGGAGGACGCGTTCGCCCTTGCGCCCGAGGGCCGCCGCCAGCGAGACCGCGGTGGTGGTCTTGCCCACGCCGCCCTTCTGGTTCACAAGCGCGATGATCTCAGGCTCAGGCGTCATTGGCCGCCCCCCGCCGCACGCGCGCGTCCACATCCTCGCGGGAGGGCGTCTCCGCCAGGCCGCGCTGTTCGACCAGCAGGGAGCCCATCGCGTTGGCGAAGGTACACGATTCGAGCAGGTCGCCCGTCTCCGCCAGCCTGATCGTGAACGCCGCCACGAAGCCGTCGCCCGCGCCCGTCGGGTCGACCGCCCGCGTGGCGAAGGCGGGCAGCGCGAGACGGGAGCCCTTGCGGTAGAGCCAGGCGCCGCGCGCGCCGCGGGTCACGATGGCGGGGCCGCGCAGGGAGAGCGCGGCGCCGAGGGCGTCGGGATCGTCGGCGTCCTCGTCGCTGAAGACGGCGATCACGCCCGGGGGCTGCAGCGCGCGCGCCCGCGAAGGCGCGTAGGGGGCGCGGCGCAGGGCGCGCCCCGGCAAGGCCCAGCGCAGCGCGCCCTGCAGCGAGACCACGCGCAGGGGCGCCTCCACGGGCGGGAACTCGTCCAGCTCATCGAGCGCGGGCGCGGCGATGACCGCGTCCGCGCGGAGGCCGGCGGGGACGTCATCGCGGGCGATCGGCTCACCCGCGCGGTGCAGCGTCTGGTGCCTGCCGCCACCCTGCGGATAAACGTTCTCGAAACGGGGGCAGGCCTCGGCGGGGAGCGCCCTGAGCGTGAGCCCTTCGAAGGCGGCGCGGTCGTAGGGCGCGGGCACGCGGCTCACGAGCGTCACGTCGGCGCCGAGGGCGGCGGCCGCGCGCGCGCAGTAGAGCGCGGGGCCGCCCGGCGTCCAGGAGCCTTGCGGCGTCAGATCCTCGCTCACGTTCCCCACAATCACGATGGCCGGCGCAGACGTTTGCCCCACCTTCCCTATTCCTCCAGCAGGCTGATCACGACCTTGCGGCTCTCGCCCTCGCCGACGCTGTTGGTCTCGATATCGGGATCGTCGACAAGGGCGAGGTGGACGAGGCGGCGCTCGGCGGCGGACATCGGCTCAAGCGTGATCGGTTCGCCGATCTCGCGCACGCGCTCGGCCATGCGCTCGGCCAGCGAGACCACCTGTTCTTCCCGCCGATGGCGGTACTGCTCGACGTCAATCGTGATGGAGCCCCGCCCGGGGAAGCGCCGCGTCATCACCAGATTCACGACGTACTGGAAGGCCATGAGGCTCTCGCCGCGCCTGCCGATGAGCATGCCGAGGTCATCGCCGGAGATGTCGATGACGGCGCGGGCGCTGCCGAGGCCATCGCCCGCGGTGACGGGTTCGCGGATATTGATATCGGCGTCGATCTCGAGAATCTGGAGGATGGAATCGACCACTTCGGCGGCCAGGTCAACCTCTTCGGCGTTGATGTCGGGCTCGATCTGTTCCTCCCGACGTCGCCGTCGCGGGCGCTCGCGCTGCGACGGGCCGGAGCCCGACGACCGCCGTGCCGGGGGGGCGCTGCGAGCGGGTTCGCGGGGGGGAGGCGCGCTCCCCTCGCCGAAGAAGTCCTGTTCGGTCAGCTGAGGCGCGCGCTGAGCGCGGTCGTCCCGCTGCCTGCCGCCGCTCCGCTGTCCGCCGCTGTCCCCCGCCCCGCGGGGTCCGCGGCGGCGTCCGCCCCGACGATTCCCCTCGCGTTCGCGCGGTCCGCCGCTTCCGCCACGGCCGCCGCGGTTGCGGGGGATGGTGGTGTCAGGCGGCTGGGCTTCGCGTTCGCGCGGTCCACCGGCGCGGCGCTCGACGCGGACGACGGCGTCGCGGGCGCCGCGTCCGAAGAAGCGCCCCCCGCGTTGTCCCTCGTCGAGCACGACGATTTCGACTTCGTCGACGGTGGCGTTGAGTTCGGCGAGCGCGGCCTTAAGCGCGTCGTCGACGGTTTTTCCGCTTGCCTCGGCGTGATCCATGAGCAGATGACCTCAATTCGCGGCTGGGACGGCGGCGAGGCGCCTCCGTGCCCTCCGAAGATTCCACAATCGCCGCCTGGCTCGGAACCGGCAACGACGGCTGTCCGATAAGCGGCGGGATGTTGAGCGCGGGAAAGCCGTAGGTGACGACATTAAAGCCCACGCTCACAAACGAAGTAACGACCCAGTAGAGGCTTACGCCACTGGGGAAGGTGAGTCCGAAGAACATGAACATGATGGGCAGCATCCACTGCATCATCTGCTGCTGGGTGCGCGCGCGTTCGTCGGTGGCGACCATGACCGTCGTCTTCGACTGCGCCCAGGTGGCAACGCCCACAAGCACGACGATCAGCAGGTTCAGGTTGAGCACGGTGATGGATGCGCCCTCGGCCAGATTGATGCCGATAAAACGCTCTTCAAGCGGGATAGCGCTCTGGATATAGCTCCATGAGTAGAGATGCCCGGAGAGGTTGTCGAGCGCCTCCGGGGAGATGGCGAGGGTCTGCCGGATGGCGTAGAAGAGCGCGATCAGGACAGGGAACTGGAGGACGAGCGGCCCCAGGCAGCCGAGGGGATTGACGCCCGCCTCGCGGTACGCCTTCATCATCTCTTCCTGGCGCCGCTTGGGGTCGGTGAACTTCTTCTGGATTTCCTGCACGCGCGGCTGCAGCGCCTGCATCGCGCGCGTCTGCTGGAGCTGCCGCAGCGTCAGCGGGAACGTCACCAGCCGCACGAGGATGGTGAAGGCGATGACGGCCAGCCCGAAGCTGCCCCAGAGCGCGTGGTTGAGGATGACGAGGAGGTTGATCATGGGGTCGAGCAGCCCGACCGTGAACGTCTTCGAGAACCCGAAGGTGGCGATCACGAAGATGAGCGCGACGCCCGCGATGAGGGCGATGCCGAGCCCCGTGCGCTGGGGTACCCGAATCACGGCAGCCCCCGCACTTCGCGTTCAATCACCGTGAGCGTCTCCGGATCGGCGCGGAAGAGCTTGCCGTCAGTACCAAGAACCCAGGCAAAATCTTGTATTTCAACCAAATCTGCGCGAATCTTCCCGGCTCCGTCGAGTTTGACGGCGTTTCGCCGGACGCCGGATGACAGATCCACAAAGTGCACGGTACCGCCCTCATCGCCAACGATAAGCGTTTCCCCGATTATGACGCCGCGCGCCTTCACCTTGTCCTCAGCTTCGTAGGTCCACAGGAGACGGCCCGTGGCCACGTCCATGGCGTGCACGACCCCCGCGAAATCGCCGAAGTAGGCGACGCCGTCGCGAAGCACGGGGCGGCACCACACCCAATCACCCGCCTCATACGCGTCCCGCCGGGCCTGGCCCGTGAGCGTATCGACCAGCCACACCTCGCCGCGGAGCGTGGGAACGAACAGGAGCCCGCCACCGATATCAGCCAGCACCGCGATGGCGCCGCCGGCGTCGAACGGCTCATCCCACAGCTCGGCGCCCGTTTCGAGGTCGAAGGCGTAGAGGGCGCCGTCCATCGTGCCCACGTAGAGCGTATTGCCTGCTACGACCGGCTGAGACCAAATCTCACCCTTGACCTTGCGGCCATCCAGCGGCCAGGCGGGCGCCGCGCCCCCGTCCACGACATTCCGGACGTAGAGGCGCTGGTCAGTGGCGCCGAAGGCGAAACGGTCCCCCGCGAGGGCGGCGCCGCCCACGATGCTCCCGCCGACGTCATCCCGCCACCAGCTGCCGCTTCCCGTCACAAAGCGCCCCTGGGCGGCGTCGAGCGCCACCAGTTCCCCTGAGAAGCCGGCGAGGATGATGCGGTCGCCGGCGAACAAGGGCGGGCCGTAGACCGCTTCCAGGCTGATTTCCTCTTCCGCCGCGAGGTTGTCATCGGGGAAGACCCATTGCGCCTCGCCGCCGATCTCATCAAGCGCGACCGCCACGAATTCCTCGCGGTCGAGGAAGACGTACACGGCGTCGCCCTCAAAGACAGGTTCAGCCCATCCACGCGGCTCGGAGAAGCCGGCGCATGCGCTGGAGAGGAGCGCGACAGCCGCAATCACGGGAAGAAGCAGTTTGGCGCGGTTCACAGGGAGCATTCTACAGCAACGCCAGCGTCACGTTCAGTTCAGCCCCTTTCGAATCTGTTTCACGTGAAACACGTTCCAGCGCGCGCCGCTCATGCGACCCCCAGCATTTAGTAGAGCGCTTAGGCATTTGAACAACTACCTCGACGGGCCGGCGGTGACGGTTGTTTCACGTGAAACAACCTGTCCCGCTCCATGGCGCGGACGCGCGGAGACGCCAGCCGCAAGCGCCCCCGGCATTGTTTCACGTGAAACAATGCCGCCTTCTACGCATCTGGTACGGGGTCGTAGCCGCGTCCGCCGCCCGGACGACATCGCGAAAGCCGCTTCACCGTCAGCCAGACGCCGCGCAGGACGCCGTGACGCTCCAGCGCCTCCTCCCCGTAGCGCGAACAGCTGGGTTCGAACCGGCAACTGCTCGCGAGAAGCCCCGACAAGGTCATCTGATACACCCGGATGGCGCCGATCAGGATCCACTTCACGCCTCATCCTCCGCCAGCAAGCCCGCGCGCCGCATGAGCGCGCGGGCGTCAGCCGCCACGGACGCGAATTCGTCCGTCAGCGCCCGCCTTCGCGCCAGCACGACGAGGTCGTATCCATCACGCATCGGCAGGCGGCGAAGCGCCTCCCGCAGGCGGCGCCGCGCGCGGTTGCGGACGACTGCGCGCTTGTCGAGCTTCTTGCCGACGGCAAAGCCAACCCGCGTCGGGCCCTGGCCATGCTCCAGGAAACGGATGGCGAGGACGCGGCTACCCAGAAATCGACCGGATCCGAACACTTGTTCGAAGTCTGCGCGCCGCCGTAGTGGCTCCACCGCGCGCTCCCGACTAGACGACCGTCAGCCGCCTCCGGCCCCTCAGACGTCGCGCCTTCAGAATCGCCCGCCCAGCGCGCGAGGCCATCCGCCGGCGGAAGCCGTGACGGCGGGCGCGTGGGCGGCGGTGGGGCTGGTAGGTTCGTTTGGGCGACACAGGACCGTTCCTCGCTCCCTACCCTACGACCGAATCCGCCTAGCCGCCAGTCCCCCCGCCGTAGAGCGCCCGATACCAGGCGTAATGCTCCATCACCAGCTGCACGTACGCGCGCGTCTCCTGGAATCCGATGGCTTCCACGAAGGCGGCGGGCGGCCAGGGCGCTACCAGGCGCCAGCGCGACGCGCTTGCGGGTCCCGCGTTGTAGGCCGCCAGCGCGTGATGCGCATCCCCGAACTCCTGCAGCTGCACGCCCAGGTAGTAGGCCCCGAATTCGAGCGACACCGCCGGCCGAAACAGGTCATCGAGCGCGAATTCGCTCCGCCCGAGCCGCTCCGCGATCCAGGCCGCCGTCGGCGCGATCACCTGCGTCAGCCCCATGGCGTGCGCGATCGAGACCGCCCCCGGACTCCAGCGGCTTTCCTGCTGCACGAGCGCCGCCAGCAACAGCGGATCGAGTCCGTTCGCCTTGCCGTACTCCTCCAGCAACGACGCGTGCGGGAGGGGGTAGCGCAAGCGCGCGAAGGCGTCAGGCAGCGCCTCATCGCTGATACCCAGTATCTGTTGGAGGCGAAACGCGATCGCCGAGACCTGTTCCGGCAGCCCCGCTTCGCTCGCGGTTCGCGCCAGCGAGAGCAGAACCCAGGGGTCGCTCGTGTTCGCGGCCGCCAGCGCGACCGTCTCGGCGGCGCGGCCGCGGAGCCCCGCGAGGGCCAGTTCCCTCGCCTCCGGGGCCGCCTCCGCGAGCGCCCCCGGGCGGGAGTTCGCCAGCCACGCCGCCAGTTCTTGCCAGTCCGTCCGCGGCGGCGGGGAGAGCGGCCGGTAGCGGCCATCTCCAGATCCGGCCATGCCTAACGCGCGTCGCGCCTCCAGTCCGTGGAAAGCGCGGGATTGCGCCGCCAGCGCCTCCAGCCAGGCGCCCTGCGCCGCCTCCTCCTCGCCCAGCCGCTCGAGCGCGCGACCGCGCCAGTAGTGCGTGCGCGCCTCCGCCGCGTCCTGCTTCGCCCACGCGTCGAGCGCCCCCTGCGCATCCCCCGCGCGCATCCGCACGAGGCCGCTGCGGAAGGCGGCCTCCGCCGCGAAGCGGGCGCCCGTTTCCAGCGCCACGACGTCGTAGCGCAGCGCGGCCTCGTCAAGGCGACCGGCGCTCTCGAGCGCGCGCGCGGCCCAGTAGCGCGCGCGATGCGCGAAGCCCCCCGCGTCCGGATGCGCCGCCACGGCGTCGTAGAGCGGTACCGATTCCAGGTAGAACCCATCGTCGTCGTACGAGGCCGCGAGGAAGTACGTGCGGTAGGCGAGCGCCTCCCCGGAGACCCCGGGCTCCTCGACGGCGGGCGCCAGCGCGGCGCGCGCCTCGGCGAAGGCGCGATGGCGGTAGAGCGCGTAGCCCTCGTCCCCCGGGTCAACCTCGAAGCCCGCCTGGCGCAGGTCCGTGATCGACTGCAGCGCCTCATCGGATGAGGGGCTTTCCTCAATGATGGCGCGCAACTGCGCCTCGAACAGGTCGAGATCGCCGAGCGAGAAGGCGACCCCCGCGAGCTCCTGGCGCACCTTCGGGTCCGCCTTGAGCGCCGCCAGTTCGCCTAGCCAGCGACGGCGTCCCTCGAGGTCCTCCGCCTGACGGGCGAATTCCGCACGCTGGCGCAGGATGGGCAAACGCAGCTGCTCGCTCAGGCCCGGCGTCGCGAGCAGCGCGTCCCAGACCGTCGCGGCGCGCCGCGCGTCGCCGGCGCCGGCGAACGCGCGCGCGTATTCGGACACGATCCAGGGCGCCAGCGTGAGCCCGCCGCCCAGCGCGGCATGGGGACGCAGGAGCGCCACGGCCTCCCCGAAGGCGCCTGCCTCGTTCAGGCGCACGCCCAGCAGATAGACGGCGCGCGCTTCCTCGGGGGAGCCGCGCGGCGCCGCCGCGACCGCCAGTCGCAGCAGGTCGCGCGAACGGCCGTGGGCGCCGCGTTCGTACGCCGCCGTCGCCTCCCCCAGCCGCGCCGCCGAGAGGATCCGCGGATCGGACGCGCTCGCGGTAGTGCTCGCGAAGGCCGCTTCCGCCTCCCGCAGGCGGCCAGCCCGCAGCAGCGCGTAGCCTTCATCGAGGCTCCCGTCAGCCGCGACCGGCGCAGAAGGAGCGGGGGATGGCGACGGGGTGGGCGTGGGGGACGGGGTGGGCGTCGCCGTCGCGAGGGACGTTGGCGCCGGCGTGGGAGATGGCGTCGCGGGCGGCGTTCGCTCAACGCCGCAGGAAACGCTGGTCAGCGCCGCGAGGACGGCCACAAGCGCGCTGACTGGCAGGCGGGCGCCGTAGCGGTTGCGTCTCGCCTCCACCCCGTCGATGCTAGGCGCGTCCCCGCGGGCCCGTCAAAACCACGCCCCCGGGGAAGGGGTCCGGGCGCCGCCGAACGGTCCTTCCGCCATGAACCCATCCCTCGCCGACGCCACCCGCGACCTGAACGCCTGGATCGAACTCGACCTCGACGCGCTCGCCCACAACGCCCGCGTTCTGCGGGAACTCGCCGCCCCCGCGACCGTCATCGCGGTGGTGAAAGCGAACGCGTACGGCCACGGACTGGACATCGTCGGGCCCGCGCTCGAAGCGGCGGGCATCGAACGCTTCGGAGTGATCTTCATGCCCGAGGCCGTCGCCCTGCGCGAGGCGGGCGTCACGCGTCCCATCATCGTCCTCGGACACGCCTTCCCCGCAGACGCGGAGGCGGCCGTCGCGCGCGACATCGCCCTCACCGTGGACACCGCCGCGCTGGCGGAGGCCGTCTCCGAAGCGGCGGCGCGATTGGGCAAGACGCCCGCGCCCGTGCATATCAAGGTCGACAGCGGCATGCACCGCTTCGGACTGACCCCGGACGAGGTCGCCGCCCTCGCCGCCCGTGTGCGCGACCTCGAAGGGGTCACGCTCGAAGCGCTCTGGACCCACCTCGCCATGGCCGACCACGAGGACGATTCGTTCACCGAGCGGCAGGCGGGCGTCGTCGCGGAAGCGGTTGCGCGGGTCGGGGATATCCCGATGCGTCATATCGCGAATACCGCCACTACCATCCGCCGCCCCGAGTTCCACTACGAGGGCGTGCGCACGGGGATCGGGCTCTACGGCGCGCTGCCCGATCACACGCCCAACCCCGGACTGCGCCCCGTGCTCAGCCTGAAAGCGCGGCTCGCGCGCGTGTTCGACGTCGCCCCCGGCGAGGGGGTCAGCTACGGGCTCATCTGGCGCGCCGAACGCCCCTCGCGCGTCGCCCTCGTCCCCATCGGGTACGCGGACGGCTACAGCCGCGCCCTCAGCAACCGCGGACAGGCGCTCGTCCGCGGCCGCCGCTGTCCCATCGTGGGGCGCGTGTGCATGGACCACTTCCTCATCGATGTGACGGACGTACGCGGCGCCGCCACGGGCGACGAGGCGGCGCTCATCGGCGAGCAGGCGGGCGAGACCATCAGCGCCGCCGACGTGGCCGCCGTGATCGACACCATCAACTACGAGGCGCTGGCCGGCCTCAACCGGCGTCTCCCCCGCATCGCCCATCGACAGGGGGTGGTGGAAGCGATCGGCTAGGGGCGCCGCCGCACCAGCACGGAGACGCGCGGGATGGGCGGCAGGGCGTAGGGGCCCAGCTCCACCAGATTGATGGCGTCGAAGCCGCACTCCGTGAGCAGCGCCGCCAGCCGCCCCCAGCCACGCAGGTCGACCTGCGCGCAGCCGCCCGAAACGACGCGCCGGTGGAAGTCGTTCAGCAGCCCCTGGCGCACCGGCGCGAACTCGACCAGCAACCCCGCCCCGCCCGGCGCCAGCACCCGCGAAAGCTCCTCCGCGAGACCGTGCACGGCGTCATCGTCGAAGGCGCGGATGGCGTGCAGCGCGGTAATCGCGTCGAACGACGCATCGCGGAAGGGCAGCCGCTCCGGCCAGCCAACGACATCGACCGCCCCCGCGGAGGCCGAAAGGTCCAGCGCGACCGGTCGCGCGGCCGACCCCGCGCGCGCCGCGAGCAGCTCCGCGAAGGCGCCCCCGCCGGGGCTCACGTCCAGATACGTACGGGCGCGGTCGAGGCGAAGCAGATCGATCATCCGGTCAGCGCGGGGAAAGAGCGCGGCCCGCGCCGCGGACGACTCCAGCGCGCGGGCGAGCGCGGCCCGCGACCCTCGCAGCCAGCGCTCGCGCGCGTTGATGGCCTCCCGCCGCCGTCGGATCACAGCTCGTAGGTTAAGCGCACACGCCGCCTGGCGCGGCCCGCTTCCGTGGCGATGGCTTCCAGCGCGGCCGCCTCCTGCACGAGCGTGTCCGCCGCGCCGCGCCGCAACAGGACCGCCGCGCGCGCATCGCCGGCGAGCGCCGCCAGCAGCGCCCCCAGACTGGCCGCCAGCGGGCCGGCGTCCTGCCAGGCGCGCTCCAGATTGGCCTCGTCCTCGGCGTCCTCCGCCTTGCGTTCATAGAACGTCGTGAGCGGCCCCAGGCGCACGCCCAGACCCGCCACCCGTTCGGCGAGGGCGATGAGGGGATGGCGGGCGCCGAAGCCGCGCGCCGCCGCGAACGACATGAACGCGACGAGCGCCGCGCCCCCGTTCGGAAGCGCGACGGCGTCCGCTTCACCATCCACTTCCACCAGCAGGCGCATCCCGCTAGAACCCGTTGCGGAAGTCGATGAAGCGCATGGGGTCCACGAACACGCCGTGCACGGCGATCTCCCAGTGCAGGTGCGGCGCGGTCGAGAGGCCCGAGTTCCCCACGAACGCGATCAACTGCCCTTTCTCGACGGTCTGCCCCTCCGCCACGGCGAAGGCGCTGAGGTGGGCGTACCCGGAGAACACGCCCCCGCCATGGTCGATGATGACCATATTCCCGCGGATGGCCAGCTGCCGCGCCAGCGCCACGCGCCCGCTGTTGGCGGCGGTCACGGGCGTCCCCTCGGGCGCGGCGAAGTCGGCGCCGCCGTGATTGGCGCTGACGGGGCCGTCGTTGAATGAGCGTCGCTCCCCGAACTGGCTGGAGATGGGGCCCTCGGTCGGCATCCGCCAACGCCCGCTCCAGAGTTTCCCGGGCGTGAAGGTCGCGTACGTCTCCGCGAGGAGCGCGTCCTCGCGGGCTCGCTCCTCGTCGTCGAGCGCGGGCGCCCCGGGGGCCTCCTGATAGTGGATGTTGGAGAAGTCCCACTGCGTCTCGCCCACCGTGATCTCGCGCTCGAAGCTCCCCGCCGAGCCGTTCGTCAGGGTGAAGCGCACGCGCATGGCGTGCGCGCCGGGCGCATCGGGGATGCCGACGGCGACATAGGCGTACTTGCTGAAGTCGCCCTGCGTGAGCGGATAGCGCCGCCCCAGGAACTGAACCTCGCCCTCCCCAACGCTCCCCGTCACGGACACAAGGATCGCGCTCCCCTGCTGCGCCTCCTCGATCGAGAGGAGCAGCTCGGGCGGCTCAATCGTCGCGGGCGCGGCGCCGCCGCCCGCTCGCGGCGTTGGCGACTCGACGGCGACGGGCGTGACCGTCTCGACGACAACGCCGCCGTCTTCGCCGCCACAGGCGCCGCCAACCGCCAGCAACGCCGCCGCCAGCGCCAGCCAGCGGCGCGGGCGCGCAAGCGGTCGGGAAGCGCGCGGGACGGGCACGTCCCAAGGGTGCGGCGCCCGCTCGCCAGCGTCGACCGCACAGGGTCGCCAGCCCCCTGCTACCATCCCGCCCATGGCTGGACTACCCGCCGAGGAGCGCCCCTTCGCCCTGCGCCGCGCCGCCCGCTTCGACTTCATCGAGGGGTTGAACCGCACGAAGGAAGCCCTGCGCGAGCAAGGGTTCGGGATCGCCTCCACGATCGACGCAAGCGGCGCCCTGGGGAAGCGCTGCGTGATCCTCGGCGTGAGCGACCCCGGGCTGCTGCGCCGCGCCATCGCGGCCGATCCCGACGCGGTCGCGCTGCTGCCCTGCAGCGTCGCCGTTCACGAAGACGCGGACGGGATCGTGGTCACCGCCATCGACCCGACAGCGACGCTGGGCGGGGTGGGCGTGGAGGCGCTCGCCGGACTCGCCGCGGAGTCGCGCGCGCGACTAACGAAAGCGCTCAGCCGCCTGCCAGCGGGAACGCGCGATCACCCGACGTCCTGATTCTCTCGGGAGAAGCTGGTCGGGGCGCCCGGATTTGAACCGGGGACCTCTTCGTCCCGAACGAAGCACTCTACCTGGCTGAGCTACGCCCCGAGCGGACTCACAGAATAGCGCCGACGCCCCTACCCGTCAGCGCCCCGCGCCGCCCGCCCCTCTCCTACACTACGCCACGGGCCAGCGCGCCCACGGGAGGACGTCATGCGCGAGCGCCGCGAACAACGCTTCGAGGGAAAGGTCGTCGTGATTACGGGCGCGGCGGGCGGAATCGGACAGGCCACGGGCGCGCGTCTGGCGCAGGAAGGCGCCCGCGTCGTCGCCGTTGACCTGCCCGGGACCGACCTTGCCGGCGCCGTCGCCGCCATCGAGGAGGCGGGCGGCGAGGGGCTCGCGGTTCCCGCCAACGTGACCCGCTTCGCCGACCACCAGCGCTACGTGAACGAGGCCGTGGATCGCTTCGGCGGCATCGACGGCTTCTTCAACAACGCCGGCGTCGAGGGCGTCGTCACACCCCTGACCGAATATCCCGAGAACATGTTCGACAAGGTCCTCGACGTAAACGTGAAGGGCGTCTGGCTGGGCCTCAAGGCGGTGGCGCCGGCGATGCGCGCGCGCGGCGGCGGCGCGATCGTCAACACCGCCTCCACAGCGGGGCTGGGGGGCACGCCCCACCTCGTGGCCTACGGCGCCAGCAAGCACGCCGTCATCGGCATCACGCGCACGGCTGCGCTCGAGTTCGCCCGCGACCAAATCCGCGTGAACGCCATCTGTCCGGCGCCCATCGAGACGCGCATGATGCGCGCCATCGAGCGCGGCGCCGACCCCGACGATCCGGAGTCCCGCCACCGCGAGATCTCGGGCGGGCTGCCCCTGCGCCGCTACGGCGAGCCCCACGAGGTCGCCGCCCTCACCGCCTTCCTGCTCAGCGACGAAGCGTCCTTCATCACGGGCGCCAGCTATCCGGTGGATGGCGGCGCGAGGGCGCGTTAGGCGGGAGCGGGCGCGTCCCGCCGCTGCGAACGCGCCGCCGTCCCGCCACGCCATCTATCATGCGGGCGTGGCCATCGAAGAGCCCCTGAGCCCGCCGACCCCTTCACGCCGCCGTCTCATCGCGCCTGTGACGGTCGCCCTCCTTGTGCTGGCGTTGCTGGCGGGAGGGGGGATCGCGGCGTTTCTCGCCTCGCAATCGGCGGGCAGCGACGCGCCCCCCGAGGCGGGTCCATTCGTGACGCCCGCGCCCGCCAACCCCGCCGCCGTCTTCGATGTGCGCGAGGCGGACGGCGACGCGCTCACGCTCCTTCCCGCGAATATCGAGGGCGAGGCCTTCACCGCCACGCTCTCGCCGGGGGCCGCGTTTGAGGCGTTCGCGCCCGGGCTCCCCGCCGACGTGGAGGCGGGGCACTGGCTCACCGTCATCGGCGAAGGGGGCGACCCCGTCCGCAACTACGTCATCCGCCAGGTCATCGTCATCAGGGAGCCGGGAACGCCGGCGGCGGGCGGCCTCGCGCGCTCTCCCGCCGGCTTCACCGGCCTCGAACTCGTGAGCGACCCCGACCAGCGACCCGTCCTCTGGGGCCTCGTCCAGTCCGTCGCCGTCGACGCCGCCAGCGGCGGCGCGACCGTCACGCTCGCAGGGCCGGACGGACCGATCACGGTGGAGCTGTACGCGGGCGCGCCGCTCTTCTTCATCGGCCCCTACGAGGCGCCCGTCAGCGGCGGCGATCGCATCGCCGTGCGCGCTCCCGCGGGCGTCAGCCCCGCCGGCGCGGGGGCCGTCCTCGTCGCGCCCCAGGGCGCCCGCTAGCCGTCCTCGCACTGGCGGCGCGGGGGCTACTCCGTGCGCAGCGCAGCCGCGTCGGCGGCGCGGTCGAGCGCGCGCGCCGCGCCCACCAGGGCCACGGCGAAGACCGCGGCCACCGCCGCCGCGCCCACGATCACCACCAGCCACTCCGTCTGCAGGACAAAGCCGGGTTCGACGGGCAGCCCCGCCTCCGTGACATCGAGGAAGGAGAGCATGCGGCGCCCGACGAACTGCCCGACAATCACGCCCGCTGCCACGCCCACCACGCCCACGATGGCGTACTCCAGCGCGAGCACGGCCATCACCTGACGGCGCGTGAGTCCGATCGCGCCGAGCACGGCGAACTCCACCCGCCGCCGCTGAATCGCCATCCAGAGCGAAACCAGCAGCGCCACCGCCACCAGCGCCAGCGTGGCCACGAACGAGACCGAAAGGATGCCCGCGCCGCTCGCCGCGATGAGCGGATTCGACCGCACCGAGTCAAGCGTGGACTGCTGGTCCACGACGCGCCGCAGCCCCAGCTTCTCCAGCGTCTCCAGAATCGGCGCGCGTTCGGCGTCCGCCGCGAGGTCGAGCCAGACCTCGTTCGCACGCGAGAGATCGCCCGGGGCGGTGCTGACCATGTACGCCCAGCGGAGGAGCTGATCGCGATTGAGCACGACCGAGGGACCGTCCAGCGCCGGCAGCGTGGGGAACCGCTCATACACGCCCCGCACGACGAAGGGCGTGATGAGGCCGTCGATCTCCAGCAGGCCCTCGGAGCCCGGTTCGAGGCGGTTCTGTTCGAGGAAGGCCTCGCTGGCGAGCAGGGGCAGGGGAATCCCGCGGTCCGCGGGGAAGAGCCCGCGCCGCGCGCCCGTCGTCCCCCGCCGGAACCCGAGGCGCGCCGCCTGGGAACCCGTATGGACCTCCTCGCGGCTCAACTGCAGGCTGTCCGTGAAACGCTCCGCGCTCGGGATCGCCTCCCAGCGCACGACCCCCTCGAACCCCTCCAGCAGGCTCGCGGCGCCGCTCGCGTCCACCGCCGAGAGGTCATCGAGGTAGACCGGGTCATCGCTGGCGTTGAACTGGTTGGAGGGCTCCGTGAGGATGAGCCCGACCAGCGAGAGCGGCGCCTCAAGCGGGCGGAAGCCGGCGGTCTCGATGGGCGCGGACAGCTCACGCCAGCCGCGGAAGTCGAGCTTGCCGAAGGGAAACAGGTCATGCCGTCCGGAAGCGCCGCGCACGCGCGCCCAGAGCGTGACGTTCGGGCGTTCGATCGCCGGATTCACCCAGACGGAGAACCCCGTCGAGCCCGGCGGGACGGGCACGCCCCGCAGAATCTCGCCGCTATCGACGCGGTCGATGAGCGCCTCGAGGGGGCGGTCCGCGAAGTCATCGCGCCACCAGATGAGATCGCCGGCGGCGCCCGGGAGGGCGAGCACGGCGACCCCCTCGCCCGAGCTGTTGGGGGTCGCGAACGACCCCTCCAGGCGCATGACCGCGGAGACGCCCTCCACCCCGTCGAGCGCGGCCAGCTGCGCCTCGAGACGCGCGGGATCGGCGGGGATGAAGGTTCCGTCCGTCGCGCTCGCGCGAAGTTCCACGCCCGCGGCGAAGCGCGCGCGATCCTCGTACGAACGCTCGGTCGTGCTCGTGTAGCTGGCCGCGAACATGCCCACGGCGACCGCCATCATCAGGAGCAGGGCGAGCTGCGTGTACGGCCCCGGACGCCGCACCAACTGCCAGAGCCCCATCGCCACGGCCACGCCGACCACGCCTTGCGCGGCCCCCGCCACGAGGCGCAACGCGATCGGGTAGAGCCGCGCGAGCGTCGCCGCCGCCGCCGCGATGATGAGCGCCGGCGAGGCCAGCAGCAGGGGATCGGTCGAGACGCCGCCGGTGGCCGCGGGCGTGTAGACCGAGTCCCGTTCATTCAGCTCCCACAGGGCCAGCAGCGCGAACCCCACCAGGACGACGTCGAGGTAGTAGCGCTGGATCAGCCCCGCCGCGGGACGCGCCAGCGCGCGGCGCTGTCCCTGCGGCCCGCGGCGCGCCACCGCCCAGGCCGGCGCCGCCAGGGCGACGATCGAGAGCGCCGCTCCCAGCGCCGCCAGCGGGAAAGCGAGCGGCTCGAAGGACACCGGCAGCGCGGCCCCGCCGGAGATGTCGCTGAACACAGGCGTGAACCCGAGCAGCGCCGTCACCCCCGCGGCGATGAAGGGCGCGACGAGGATGGCGGGCAGCGCCAGCGCCAGCCCCTCGAGAGCGTAGAGCGCCACCACCTGCGCCGTGCTCGCCCCGCGCCCGCGAAGCAGCGCGATCTGTTCGCCCTGGCGCTCCACCGCCGCCGCCGAAATGAGCGCCACGTACAGGAGCGCGATGGCCGCGATCTGGATGAGCAGGATGATGAGCGGCGCGCGCTGGAAGTCGGCGCTGCGACCGAAGGAATCGAGCGTGACCGTGAGCGGGCTGATGGCGTAGCCGTTATAGATCCGCAGATCCTGGTTGAGCCCGAGGATGTCCGCGCGCGCCCGCTCGAAGTTGCCCTGATCCAGCTGATCGACGTCGGCCAGGATGTTCCAGCGCAGGCTCAGGGTCTGGCCCGGATAGCGCGCCGCCAGGCCGCCCAGCACCGCGTCCACATGGGCGACCATGGGCGAGACGATCCCTGAGTCGGCGATGGGCGGGGCGGGCGTCACATAGCGGTCGCTGACCGCCGCCCAGAACGAGGCCTGCGGATTCTCGATCGCGATGATCCCCGTGAGCATGGCGGGCGTGGCGTAGCGCGCCTTCACCTTCAGATCACAGGGGAGTTGGGGCTGCAGTCCCTGGGGAATGATGCGATCGCAGGAGTCGATCTCCTCGATGAGCAGGAAGCGGTCGCCCGGCCGGAGTCGCGCGACGGAGGCCGCGCGCGCGCCCATCGCCACCTCCAGCGGTTCACCGGCGGCGGCGGGCGCGGGCAGGCGCCCCTCCTCCAGCGTGACGTGCCGCTCGAACCCCTCGAGGGCGTAGAGCACGCCAAGGGGAGAGCCCGCGCGCGGCTCCTCGCCCGTGCGCCCGATGGTGAGCCGCGCCGACTCCACGACGATGGAGCGCTCCCGCGCAAACCAGCCAAGCCGCTCATCGAGGCGCCCCTCGACGGCTTCGCGCACGGCGAGGGAGTCGGGGGTGGCGAGCTGCTGCGCCTCGATTCCCGCGCGGATGGAGGGTTCGTCCCGCAGTTCATCGCGCACGGTGAACTTCAGCCCGAGGTCGGCCATGGCGCGGGCGTAGATGGGGGCGCTCGCCAGCAGCGTCGAGGCGACGAACACGCCCAGCGCGAGGACGGCCAGCATCCGCCAGCTCGCGGCGCCGTGGCGCAGCAGCAAGGGCCAGAGGACGGCGAGGCTCCCCATGCGCGCACAAGGGTAGCGGTCCCGGCCCTTCAGGCGCAGGGCGCGCGCCCGCCCCGAGAGGCCGCGCTCCTGTACGCTGCCCGCACGCCCGCCGATGACGAGCCTGCTTTCCCTCCTGCGAATTGTGGCCCAGCGAAGCCTCGCGAACTGGCGGCTGCTCGCGACCGTCATCTTCGGCATGGCGCTCGCCGCCGCGCTCATGTCCAGCGTCATCCTCTACTCCGACGCCGTGCGCGACCTCGGCCTCCGCTTCACCCTGCGCCAGCAGGATCCCCTTGACCTTGACCTCAAGGTCGTCAGCAATACCCAGCCGGGCGAGCCCGCTGTCTATCGGGAGCGCCGCGACGCCACGCAAGCGCTCCTGCAGCGCTACGCGGGGAGCCTCATCGAGGGGACGGGGCTCTATGGCCGCACCTCGACCTTCTTCCTGACCGCGCCGGACCAGCCCGTGGACCACGAGGATGAACTGCGGCCGCGCGCCCACTTCCTCTTCTTCTCGGACGTGAGCGCGCGCGTCACGCTCGTGGAAGGCGACACCGCGACCCCCTCGCCGCCCACGACCGACCTCTCCCGCCGCCCTGGCGTCGAGGTCTGGATGAGCGCAACCGCCGCCCGTCAGCTCGGCGTTCGCCTGGGCGAAACCTTCGACGCGCACCCCTTCTGGCGCGACGACATCGCCCCCATCGAGATCACCGTCGCCGGCTTCATCGAGCCGAACGATCCCGCGGAGGAGTACTGGTTCGGCGGGGCCGGGCGGCTGGTGGTGGACAGCACGCGCTGGCCCACGTACCCCTTCATCATCGATGAGCGCGCATTCGTCGAGGTGATCGCGCCCTACCTGCCTTCCATCGACGGAACCTTCGAAACCTACGCCTTCATCGACAGCGAGCGGGTCAACAGCCGCAACGCGGAGCAGGTGGAACTGAACCTGCGCGCGCTCGACCGAAGCCTGCGCGAGCAACTCGAACTCTCCGTGCTCCGGACGGAGCTGCCGGACGTCATCGCGGAGTACCAGGAGAAGCTGTTCTTCACGCGGCTCCCGCTCTTCGCCCTCATGCTGCTCATCGTCGGCATCGCCCTCTACTACCTGGCGCTGGTGGCGACGATGCTGGTGGAGCGGCAGGCGGGGGAGATCGCCCTGCTCAAGAGCCGCGGCGCAGGGCTGGGGCAGATCATGACGGTCTACCTGATCGAGGGGCTGGCCCTGACCGCCTTCGCCGTGGTCCTCGGCCCGCTGCTGGCGGCGGGCGTCATCCGTCTGCTCGGACCGACCCCGCCGTTCTCGGACCTGAGCCAGGGCGAACTGCTGCGCGTGAGCCTCACGGGCGAGGCCTTCGGCATGGCCGCGCTCGGGGCCGCGCTCGCCCTCATGGCCCTGCTCTGGCCCGCCTACCGCGCCGCCGGCGCGAGCATGGTTCGCTACAAGCAGAGCCTCGCGCGACCGCCCCGACAGCCCCTCTTCCTGCGCTACTACCTCGACCTTGTCCTGGTGGGCGTGGGCGCGTTTCTCTTCTACCAGCTGCGCCAGCGGGGCTCGCTCGTGACCGAGAACCTCTTCGGCGATCTGTCCGCCGATCCGCTCCTGCTCGTCTCGCCCGCGCTCTTCATGCTGATGATCGCGCTCGTCTTCCTGCGGCTCTTCCCCGTCGTCCTGCGGGGCGTTTCCTGGGCCCTGCGGGGACTGCACGGCGCCACCGTTCTGCTCGGTCTCTGGCGCATGGTGCGAAGCCCCCTGCACTACAGCCGCCTCATTCTGCTGTTGCTGCTGGCGACTTCGGTAGGCATGTTCGCCGCCGGCTTCCGCGCCACGCTCGACCGCAGCTTCGAGGATCGCGCGGCCTACGAAGCGGGCGCCGCCGGGCGGGTCGCCGAAATCCGTACGCCCGAGCGCCTCACCCCCGCGCAGCTGATCGAGACGTTCGAAGCGATCGAGGGGCTCGACGACGCCAGCGCCGCCGCCCGTCTCGATGTCTCACACGTCCCCGCCGCCGGCAGATCCACCTCCGCGCAACTCCTCGGCGTGGACGAGCGCTTCGGCGGCGTGGCCTTCTGGCGGAACGATTTCGGGGGAGACCTCGACGCGAAGCTGGCCCGCCTGCGGCCCGCCGAAGAGGCGAACCTCCCCGCTGGCGCCATCGCGCCCGCAGGCACGCGCGCCCTCGGCGTGTGGCTGCGCAGTTCCCTGCCCGGATACGCCGCGCGACCGGGCGTCCGCCTGCGCGACGAAGGCGGCGCGCACTACGAGTACATCGCCCTCGCGGAGCCCATCGAGGAGGACGGCGACTGGCTCCTCTACGTGGTCGACCTCACCCGCCCCGCCTCCCCCCGCGAGACCCCGCCCGCCCTCGACGCGCCGCTTGAGGTCGAGTCCGTCTTCCTCACCATCCGCCGCTTCGCCGCCGCCCCGGGCCGCGTGACGGCGGTGGTCGACCATCTGGTCGCCTACCCCGAAGGCGGGGGACCGGACGAGGCCGTGGTCGTCGAGCCCTTTGAGTCGCTCGACCGCTATGAGTCGATTACGGGCGCGTCCGGCCGCGCGCAGACGACGATCACGCGCGCGGAGGTGGACAACGATCGCGGCCGCTACGCCCTCCAGATCACGTTCAACTACGACAGTTTCTCCGTGAGCGCGGTGGGGCTGCGGTTGCGGCGCTCAGCCGAACCCCTGCGCGTCCTCGCCAGCGAATCGTTCCTCGCGGCCATCGGGGCGCGGGAGGGCGACAGGATTCCCCTGCGCGTGAACCGCCAGATTCTGACGGCGGAGATCGCGGGCGCCTTCGAACTCTTCCCCGGCTTCTACCCGGGCGACCGCGACCACCTCCTCGTGGCCGACCTCGCGACGCTCCGCGGGGCGGGCGCGGGCATTCCACGCGTGGCCGGCGCCATCCCCGCGAACGAGGCCTGGCTGGGAAGCGTGGAAGGCGTCGAACTGTCGGTGCCGTGGCTCGAGGAGCGGGGGATCCGCGCGCGCGCGACGTATGACCGCGCCGCCATCCTCGCGCTCGAATCCTCCGATCCGCTGGTGGCGGCCAGCTGGGAGGGCATCCTCTTCCTCTCCTTCGGCGCCGTGCTGCTGCTCACCGCCATGGGCTTCATCGTCTTCTCCTACCTGGCCGCGCAGACGCGCTCGCTGGAGTTCGCCATCCTCCGCACGATGGGCTTCTCGGGGCGCCAGATCGTGGGCGTCGTCGCCTTCGAACAGCTCTTCGTGATCGTGGCCGGCGTGGCCGCGGGCACGGCCCTCGGCTTCCCCCTCGGACGCCTCATGATCGGCGCCCTCGCCCTCACCGAGGATGGCGGCGACGTGGTCCCGCCCCTCCTTTCACAGGTAAGCTGGGAGACCGTGCTCTCCGTTTACGGTCTGCTCGCGCTCGTCTTCATCGCCACCGTGGCCGCCCTCGCGCGGCTCTACTCACGGCTGGCGCTTCATCGCGCCCTGCGCATCGGCGAGATCTAGGACGCGCCCATGACGACCTTCCCCGATACCGAACAGGAAGCGCCCTACATCCTCTGCGAGGATCTCTTCAAGATTCACAAGAGCGACGAGATCGAGGTCGTCGCCCTGCGCGGGCTGGACCTGAAGGTGCGCACGGGCGAGCTAATGGCCATCGTGGGCGCGTCCGGTTCGGGCAAGAGCACCCTGCTCAACATCCTCGCGGGACTCGATCAGCCCAGCGCCGGCCGCGCCTTCGTAGGCGGGCGCGACCTGCTGACGATGACCGAGCGCGAGATGGTGCGCTACCGTCGCTCCGCCGTCGGCTTCATCTGGCAGCAGACAGGGCGAAACCTGATCCCCTACCTGACCGCCGCCCAGAACGTCGAGCTGCCCCTCATGCTCGATGGCGTCGAGGCGGGCGCGGCCCGCGAGCGCGCCGCGGAGTTGCTCGACGCCGTGAATCTGGGCCACCGCCGCGAACACCATCCCGAACAGCTCTCGGGCGGGGAACAGCAGCGCGTCTCCATCGCCGTCGCGCTCGCCAACCGCCCGCCCCTGCTCCTCGCGGACGAACCCACGGGCGAACTCGACGCCATCGGCGCGGACAGCGTGTACGAGACGCTGGGCGAACTGAACGCGCGCTACCGCGTGACCATCATCATCGTCACCCACGACCCCGAGATCGCGTCGCGCGTGGACCGCGTCGTCGCCATCCGCGACGGTCGCACGAGCATGGAGATTTTCCGCCGCGCGGAGAAGACGGGCGGCGTCACCCACGTGGTTCACGATGAGTATGTGCTCGTCGATTCCGCGGGCCGCCTGCAGGTTCCCCGCGAGTTCCTCGACCGGCTCAGCATTAGCGAGCGGGCCAAGCTCTTCCTCGGCGAAGGGCGCGTGGAAGTGCTGCCCGACGGCGTCCGCCGCGCGCCCGCGGAGGAGCGCTGATGCCGGGGGCCGCCGTCGCGCTGCGCAACGTCTCCCGCCGCTTCAGGCTGGGCTCGGATGATGTGTGGGGCGTGCGCGACATCTCGCTTTCCGTGGAGCCGGGCGAGTTTCTCGCGCTCATCGGGCGCTCGGGCTCGGGCAAGACGACCCTGCTCAACATCATCGCGGGGCTCGACCGTCCCACCGCTGGCGAAGTCGAGATCGACGGGGAGCGCGTCGATCTGATGGGCGAGCGCGACCTCATCGCCCTGCGCCGCCGCAAGCTGGGCTTCATCTTCCAGTCATTCGGCCTGCTGCCCCTGCTCTCCGCCCAGGAGAACGTGGAGTTGCCCCTGCGCATCGCCGGGGTCCACCGCGAGCGTCCCGCGCGCGCCCGCGAAACGCTGGAGATGGTCGGACTCGAACGGCGCGCCCAGCACCGCCCCTACGAGCTCTCCGGGGGCGAACAGCAGCGCGTCGCCATCGCCCGCGCGCTCGTGACCGAACCGGCGCTTGTGCTCGCCGACGAACCCACAGGCGAGCTCGATTCCGCCACCGCCACCGCCGTCTTCACCCTTATCCACGACATCTGCCGCGAGCGCGGCGTCTCCATCATCACCTGCACGCACGACCGCCTCGTGATGGAGATGGCGAGCCGCGTGGAGGAGCTGGAGGACGGACGCCTTGCAACCGGCCACAAGGGCGATGTCTGGGGCCGCGTGCAGTCCCGTGCGCGCACCCCCTTCGAGGCGCCCGCGGGCGAGGACGAGGCGAGCCAGGCGCTCCCCTCCCTCATCGGCGGCGATACCCGCGCCATCGGCGTGCGCGAAGCGGCGCCCGCGTCCGCGCCTGAAGGGGAGGAGCCGCGCGAAGTCGAGGACGCCCCCGACGACCGCTGGTCGCGCCCCACCTAGAGCGCCCCGCCGCGCTCCGCGCTCCGTTACACTCTGCCCATGCCCGTCTTCCCCTCCACCGAATGGTTCCAGGAAGCCGCCGACCTCCTCAACGCCTCCGACAGCTTCGAGCGGCTGGGCAACTGCGACGCCGTCATCGGGGTGCGCGTGGACGACCGTTGCTTCGCCATCACCTTCGACGCCTTCGCCATCACGGACGTCGCGGAGACGCCCTGCGACGCGCCCCTCGACCTCGACTTCACTCTGCTGCAGACGCCGCCGCAGTGGCGGGCCATGCTCGAGAACATCAAGGCGAACGGCCGCGCGGAAGCGCTCTTCACCCTCAATTCGCTCGATTTGCAGCACAGCGAGGGCATCATCACCGGCGAGGACTACACCCGTCGCGACCTCTTCTACCGCTATAACCAGACGTTCCAGGACTACTTCGACGTCTCTGCCGGCATGGACACCGCCTTCGCGCCGTAGCCGCTCAGCGGCGCGCGCGACGGCGGGAACGCGGCGCCGGTCCGGCGCGGCGCGAGCGTGCGGGCGCGGGGAGGGCGGCGCCTTCCTCGATAAGGGGGTGGAGCGCCGTCATGGCGTGAACGAGTTCGTCCGCGACCTCGCGGGCCAGTTCGACCGTGAGGCGCTCGAAGGGGAAGGGGCGGTGCAGCCGCCGCCAGGTTGCGGTCCACTCCTCCAGCTCCCAGCTTGGGCCGAGCTCGCCGAGCAGGTCAGCGGCGTTGGCCGCGAGCAGCTCAACCCAGGCGTCGTTGGCCTCGACCGGCCCCTCGAAGTGCAGCCCCGCCTCCACCACGCCCCGCCCCATCTGCGGCTGCAGCTCGAAGTGCACGCGCTCATCGCCGAAGTGCAGCTGCAGCGTCGTCCAGCGGACGCGGCGCTGGGGCGCGGGAATGGCGGTCGGCGCCAGGCGCGTCAGGATCTGGTCCTCGCAGAAGGATACGAACTCGCGCGCCTTGAGGGAGCCGTCCCGCTTCGGCATCGCCCCCCACTGTAGCGAACGGCGGGCGCGGAGGCGGACCCGTCAGCGACGGCGCCCTCTACACTGCTCCGCGAGATGGCCGCCGCGAAGGAGCCCGCCAGCGCCACGATCGTCGCCGTGGCGACCGACCCCGCGGAAGCGCGCATCTGGCTCGACGCCCTGCGGGACGCCGGCGTCGAGGCGGCCGTGCTCGAACGCGGCGCGGGCGGCGCCCTTGGCGGCGCAAGCCTGCTCGGCGACTCCTGGGCCGTGCTCGTCTCCCGCGCGCGCATCGAGGAAGCGCGCGGCGTCATCGCCGAACTCGGAGGCGCGCACGCGCTCGTCGATTCCCCCACCGCCGAGGAGGAGCGCGCCGCCTCGCATCGCGCCTTCCGCACAGTCGCGGGGGCGGTGCTGCTCGTGGCGCTGGCGTTCGCGGTCCTGCGCTTCGTGTTTGGCTAGTCGCCCAGAATGAGGGAGAGCGCCTCGGCGCGCGTGCCCCGCCGCAGCGCCAGCGTCAGGCGATCGCCGCGCCGCAGGACGGTATCGCCCGCGGGCGCGGACAGCTGGCCATGGCGTTCCAGCGTGAGCACGCGCGCGCCCTGGGGAAGGCCCGCCTCCGCCAGCGTGCGACCCTCCACGGGCGCGCCCGCCGCCACCGTCAGCTCGATCGTGCTGATCTCCTCGGCGACGGGCGTGAGCGGCCGCACCTGCTGCTGCACCGCGCGCCGGTAGGAGCGCACGAGGGCGCGCGCGTCGATGGCGCCCAGCACGGGTCCGTCGTCGCCATCGAGGACGGGCAGCCAGCGGCGGTCGTGGCTGGCCAGCCGGTCAAGCGCCTCATCCAGCGGCGCATCCGCGAGGACGACGGCGGGCAGGTCGCGCGCGTAGCCCGCGACGGGCGCGCGCGCGTCCGTCGCGGCGCGCAGTTCCGCTTCCGTGAACTCGCCCACCAGCTTGCCGCGCGCGTCCACCACCACGCCTTCCGCGCTGCGCCGCCGTTCGAGGCTGGCGAGCGCTTCCGCCACGGTGAAGGTATCGCGCACCATGGCCAGGGGAATGACCGCGCGCTGCGCGGGCAGGGCGTCGAGCAGGGGGAAGGCGAAGCGGTGGCGGTGGACGATCGAGTCCGCGCGCGTGGGGACCTGGCTGCGGTAGATGGTGGTGTTCCCCACGAGCAGCGTGGCCACCGCCACCGCCACCATGGCGGGCGCCAGCAGCGAGAGGTTCCCCGTCATCTCCCCCACCATCAGCATCATCGCGAGGGGCGCGTGGGCGATGCTGCCGAAGACCGCAATCATGCCGATGATGACGAGCGGCGCGGGGTCCGCGGGGAAGCCCGGCAGGTCATGGAAGAGCCGCCAGAAGAGCGCCCCCAGCATGCCCCCCGCGACCATCCCCGGGGCGAAGATGCCGCCCGCCGCCCCCGACCCCACGGTCAGCCCCGCCGTCAGGATGCGCAGCAGGGGCAGGGCCACGATCAGCCAGAGCGAGTAGTCCATCACCTGTTCGGGCGTGAGGGCGCGCTGCACCCACCCATAGCCGATATGGATGGCTTCCGGCGCGAACATCCCGATGCAGCCGACGAGGACGCCGCCGATGGCGGGCTTCACCCAGCGCGGCGCCGTGAGCCGCCGGAAGAGCTCCTCCATCCCCTCCAGCCCCCGCGCGTAGACGATGCCGAGCAGCCCGCAGGCGACCCCCAGGGCCAGGTAGTAGGGAAGCTCCTCGGGATGCTGGAAGGAGAAGCCCGCCGTCCCCCCGAAGATGGGCGTGTAGTCGTACCAGGCGCCGTAGACCGCGAACGCGACGATCGCGGAGATGAGCGACAGCAGGATCGCGTCCGCCTCGAAGTCGTCGCGATAGAGGGCTTCGGCGGCCATCATCGCGCCGCCCAGGGGAGCGCGGAAGATGGCGCCGACCCCCGCTCCCATGCCCGCCACCAGCGCCCGCCGCCGCTCGACCGCGTTGAGGCCGAGGCGGTCGGCGATGACGGACCCGATGCCGCCCGAAATCTGCGCCGCCGGCCCCTCCCTGCCCGCCGCCCCGCCGCTGCCGATCGTGATCGCGGAGGCGATCAGCTTCACGGGGATCACGCGCAGGCGGATGCGGCCCCCGCGCTGGTGATAGGCGTCGATGACCTGATCGGCGCCCGCGCCCTCCGCCTCCGGCGCCAGGGCGTACACAAGAACGCCGGAGACAAGCGCCCCCAGCCCCACCACGAGGGGCAGCGCCCAGCGGCGCGTGGGCCCCTCGGGGTCGAGCCCGCCCTCGCCGAGGGGCTGCGGGGGGGAGTAGCCCGTCAGCTCGCTGAGGATGTGGCGCGTGGTGAAATCGAGCGCCTCGAAGAAGAGGATGGCGACGAAGCCCGTGACCACCCCGATGAGGGCGCCCAGCCAGAGCGCGCGCACGACATCCTGTCGCGTGACGCGCCCGAGGCGGCGGCGCAGACGGCCGCCTGTCCGCCTTCGCCAGCGACGCCCGCGCGCGCGCCTCATCCGCACGCGCTCATCGTACGCCCCCCCGCCCCTCGGGGCAGACCGCGCGCGCGGCGCCCCATGACATGACGCGCAGAGCGCGGCCCCCGCGAGGGTCGCGCTCTGCGCGTCATGTCATGGGGCGCCGCGGGGAAGCGGCCGGGCCGTCAGGCCTCCTCGGCGTCCCCTCCCCCCATGAACCTGCGGATGACCACGAAGGCGAGGCCGAGCAGGACGATGGGGAAGGCGATGTACTTGACCGGGCCCGAGCGCAGCCGTTCCAACATGATTAGTACTCCTCCGGGAGTGGCGCGGCGGCGGCCGCCACTTCGGGAACCTCCGCCACAAGCGATTCCGTCGTCAGTACCATAGCACTTACGGATGCGGCGTTCTCCAGCGCCGAACGCACCACCTTCACCGGATCGACGATGCCGAGTTCGAACATATCGCCCCAGCGATCGGCGGCGGCGTCCCAGCCCTCGCTCTCGTGCTCGCGCCGCTTGATGCGGTTGACGATGACGGAGCCTTCGAGGCCGGCGTTGTCGGCGATCGTCCAGGTCGGCTCCTCGAGGGCGCCGGCGAGCAGCAACGCGCCCGTGCGCTCATCGCCTTCCAACTCATCGGCGTACGCCTCCACGGCCTGCTGGGCGCGGATGAGGGAAACGCCGCCACCGGGGACGACGCCTTCCTCGACGGCCGCGCGGGTGGCGCTGAGGGCGTCCTCCACGCGCGCCTTCTTCTCCTTCAGTTCGACCTCGGTGGCGGCCCCGACCTTGATGACGGCGACGCCGCCGGCGAGCTTCGCCAGCCGCTCCTGCAGCTTCTCGCGGTCGAAGTCGCTGGTGGTGTCCTCGATCTGGGCTTTCAGCTGCTTGATGCGGGCCTGGATCGCCTCATCGCTGGCCTGGCCCTCGATGATGGTGGCGGCCTCGCGGCTGGCCACAATGCGCCGCGCGCGGCCGAGGTCGGCCAGCGTGGCCGTCTGCAGCTGACGGCCGGCCTTCTCCGTAATCAGCTCGCCGCCGGTGAGGATGGCGATGTCTTCGAGGATGGCCATGCGGCGGTCGCCGAAGCTGGGCGCGCGCAGGGGCAGCACGTTCATCGTGCCCCGCATCTTGTTCACGACCAGCGTGGCCAGGGCCTCGCCCTCGATGTCATCGGAGATGATGACGAGGTCCTTCGTCACCTGCAGAACCTGCTCCAGCAGGGGGAGCAGATCCTGCACGGACGTGACCTTCTTGTCGGTGATGAGGATGTAGGGGTTCTCGACGACGGCTTCCTGGCGGTCCACGTTCGTGACGAACTGGGCGGACTGCCAGCCGCGGTCCAGCTGCAGGCCATCGACGAACTCGGTCTCGAACTTGATGCCGCGGGACTCCTCGACGGTGATGACGCCGTCCTTGCCGACCATCTCCATCACGTCCGCGATGATCTCGCCGATCTCGGGGTCATTGCCCGAAATCGAGGCGACGTGATGGATCTGTTGCTTGCTGAGCACGGGCTCGGCGCGCGAGCGCAGGTGGTCGATGGCGACCGCAAGGGCGCCCTCGATGCCGCGGCGGATGCCCATCTGGTGGGAACCGGAGGCGACGACCTTCACGCCCCCGCGCACGAGCGCCTGGGCCAGCACGGTGGCGGTGGTGGTGCCGTCGCCGGCGATGTCGTTTGTCTTGGTGGCGACCTGCTTCACCAGCTGGGTGCCCATGTTCTCGAAGGCGTCCTCGAGTTCGATCTCGCGGGCGACGGTCACGCCGTCCTTGGTGATGACGGGAGGGCCGTAGTTCTTCTCGATGACGACGTTGCGGCCGCGGGGGCCGAGCGTCACCTTGACGGCGTCGGCGAGGGCGTCCACGCCCTCCTTCAGCTGTCGGCGCGCGGCCTCATCGAAGAGCAGATGCTTGGGGGCCATGGGTCAGGCTCCTTCTCTCTCGCGCGCCGTTCAGGAAACGAGCTTGCAGAGGATGTCCTTCTCGTTAAGGACGATGTAGTCGACGCCGTCGAGCTTCACTTCGGTGCCGGCGTACTTGGCGTAGAGGATGCGGTCGCCGGCTTCGAGGCCGATGGGCTGAAGGGCGCCGCTGTCATCGCGCTTGCCGGGGCCCACGGAGATGACTTCGCCCTGCTGCGGCTTCTCCTTGACGGTATCGGGGATGATGATGCCGCTGGCGGTCTCTTCTTCCTGCTTGAGGGCGGTGATGACGATGCGATCGGCGAGGGGCACGAGCGCGGTCCTGGTTGCGGTTTTTGCGGGCACGGATTGCCTCCAACGTGTTCTGGAATTCGCTTTCGAATCGAGCGTGCCCCGCATATTAGCACTCTCGCGGCTAGAGTGCCAATAGCATTGGGCTAGCCAAAGCCCCACCCATCCGGAGAGCGCAGGCGCCGCAGCTGTGAAAGCAGCAGGCCGTTCGCGTCCAGCCCCAGCGATTCAAGGTGGAAGCGGTCGAGCTCATCAATCAACTGAGGGTGGAATTCGAAGAAGTCCGCCGTCGGCCACTCCTTGCCTGCGTTCCTCTTGACCTTGAGGGCTGTAGGAATTGCTCCGACGAGCTCCTGGCCAAGGTACACCGCCCATTCTCGCTTCTCACCGGTGCGCCAGGCGTCAGGGATCGCAAATTCTGCGAAGTCGGACAGCTTGACGTGAAAGCCGTCGCCAAACACCCGCCACCAGGCATAGCCGATATGGCCGTTGAGGGCGGCCATGACCAAGAGTGCGGTCTCTTCGTCCGGCATGTGCATCAGCCACTCCCCATCGCAGGCTCTTACCCCCTCAGGCAGCACGCTTACGAAATAGCCCGCTGTCTTGGGCAGCGATAACCACGTCGGGGCGCTTCCCCAGGGCGCGTGTCGCAGTCGGTCGACCGTCACGCTCTGCTCCGCAACTTTCTGGATCATCTCCTGGACTTGCTCCGTGGGGATACGAGGCCAGCCATTGGTCGTCTCAATCGATAGCCGAACTCCATCCCGCCGCGGCAATACGTCCCCGCGGTCAGCCACCCCCCAGCGCAGCAGCGCGCCTGTTGTGACGTCTGGCGCTCCCTCGCCCCGCACGCCCGTCACGATCGTTGCGCGCTGCCTGTTCTTCCATCCCTTAAACAGCGGGTGCTGGTTGAAGATTGTGTCGGGAATGGTGTCGTGGTGGCGGGTGATCACGGAGCGGCATCGCTCTTCAAAGACGGCGCGCAGGGAGCGCTGCCGCCGACCGAAGGCCAGGCTCAGGGGGACCACGAACGTCACGACGCCCTTGTCCTGTCGCGCCAGCGCAAGGGCGGCTTCGCAGAACAGCGTGTACAAGTCTCTCGCGTTGGTCGTCCGGTACCCGCGCGCCTTGAGCGCCTCAACTTCCGCCTTCCCAATGCCAGACTTCCCGAAGCTCTGGTACGGCGGATTGCCGATGACGATATCGAAGCCTTGCCAGCGCTCCGCGTCTTGGGCGAACAGCAATCGCGGGTCGATGGCGGCGGGCTCATCATGGCCCAGTTCCAGCAGGGGGTAGGCGGCAAGCGCGTCCAGTCCTCGCGCAGCCTGCGGGGCGAGCAGCATGCCGCTCACGAGGCGATGGATTTCGGCTCGGGCGCGCTCGTCCGCACGGCGCCTGGCTTCCTTCCCGGACTCGCTGGAGTCGAAAGGCCATTGCTCGCGTACAGCCGCCAAGTGGCGCAGCGCTGCTTCAAGCTCCTTCCGCGAGGACGAATCCGCGCCCGCGAGCGCGCCTGCGCCTGCGGGGGCGAAGGGATCATAGGCCTCAGCAGGATATGTCGAGAGTGTGTCAGCGCAGATGATCCGCGCTTCAAGGTTCGGCAGCGGCGCAGGTTCTGTTTCCTCTCGCTCGGCGTGGTGAAGCGCAATGAAGAGGCGCAGCCGCGCGATTTGCGCAGCCATCGGGTTGATGTCCTGTCCCATAAGTTGGCCCGTGATGATGGAACGAGTCTGATCGGTGTCATCCAGATGGAGTTTGTGGAGGGCGTTCTGCAGCGCCTGGAGCGCCGCCAGCAGAAACGCCCCACTCCCGGCGGCGGGATCAAAGATGCGCAGCTCGGTGATGCGATTCAGCAGGCGATGGCGCGCCCTGGAGCCAAGGTCGGGAAGTTCGAAGTCTGGATCGCGGAAGAGGTTGAGCAGATGCTCCTCACGGAAGGCGGCTGGCGCATCCCCGCGCACGGCCGCCGCCAGAGCGTCGGCGGCCATTTCCGCTGTCACATCCATGGGCGTGTAGTAGGCGCCGTCCGGAGCCTTCAGCGTCTCAGCGCTTGCCTGCGCTTCCTGCTCTGCAAGCATCGGATCGGCGACGAGTTGCTCAAAGAGGTTGCTGAGCAGCTCCGGATCGAGCGTCTGCTCTCGCTCGCCCGAGCGCTGCTCATCAGCAGTCCAGTAGTAGCGACCCAGGATATCGAAGAGCCCCGCAGCCTGATCGGCGGCGCTCCAGTAGTACGTGTCTGTAAGCTCGATTCGCTCATCACCGGGACGTGGTTCGAAGAGTGACCCGTTGAGGAAGGGCACATCCGCAAGCTCCTCCAGTGGGTGCGTGGCCCGCGCTTGCTCCTCAACATTGAGGCGCTCATGGAAGAGCGGGCGCAGCAGGTCTCGGTGGTAATGTCCGATCTGACGCTCCCGCACGAAGTCGCGATCGAAAAGATCAGGGGGAATTGCACACTCTTCCTTCAGAATCCAAACGAACAGCGTGCGGATGAGGTGGCGCAGGAGGATGTCGTGACGCTCCTCCTCGCCCTCAACGCCGCGGAAGGCGCCGTCGTCGCGACGCACACGGCGAACCCACGCCCGAATTTCCTCATAGAAACGGCTCTGCAACGGCAGCACATCAAGGGCGTCGGCGATATCCCGCGGCCTGACTTCTTCCTCGTGAAGGAGTTCCAGCACGCGGGTTGCCGCCGCGCGTGCGGCCGGAGGCGGGAGCGTCGGGTCGAAGGGTTGCGTCATGGTCACGCGGCCCTCCAGCGCGGCGACAATCCGCGCCGTCACGAGCCCATCCCCGGGGTGGACTTGCCAGACGAACGCCACAGCGCAGCGGGCGGGCGTCTGCTTCGCAAAGATGCGCGCGCATCGGGCCGCATCGCTACGCCCGATGCCGTATTCGCTGTGGCCGAACTGCACTGCAGCCAGCCGGACAGCGTTCGCCCTAGGCGGGGAAACTCCGGGCAGGGAAACTTGTTCACCTTCACTGGCGGGGACTGCGGGACCGTCCGCGTGGCTGTGCGCTTTCCAGTCACGAATCACCTGGTCGCGCTGAACTCCCTGCAGGCTGTCCTTATCGATGGAAGCCTCGGCTGCAGCGCGTGCGCCGAGCGCCGTGAGCATGGGAGTGAATGGCTCAGGGGCCAGGAAAAGCGTATCGAGCGGCTCCTGGGAATCGCTGGCGCCACATACCAGCGGCTCGAGATCGATCTCGTCGCCGTCTATCTTAACCTCGTCATCGCGGTCCTTTCGGTAGAGCCTCCAGCGCAATCCATCGGTCAGCGCTCCGATCGTCGAGCGCGTCCCCGCGGCGTGATCGCGAAGATAGCGCTCCGCCTGACGGTGTGGCGTTCTCGCCCTGTCGCCCGCCGTGACGGCATCGAAGTCGGCCCCGAGCGGCTTCGCCTCCACAATCGCGTGGGCAGGGCCGCCTTGAGTTACAGGATCGACATAGAGCACGTAGTCGGGGCAGTTGCCGGCATCCGTCTCCTCTCGCCGAACATGGGCTGAGTCGTACAGGGACTCAATCAGCGGGTCTATCAGATGCTGTCGGGTGTCGGCTTCTGAGTAGTCCGGCAGCGACTGGAGTAGTTGGTACCCATCCCGAAGCCTGCCGACGAGTTCATCTGTATCCGCCTGTCTACTCTCCGCCATGGCGCCCCCTCCGCGAGGATCGCGAATGGTACCTCACACGCCGGATAACTCACCTCATTCCACAAGTGGGGAATTTCACCTTCGCGTGAGGGTGTGGTAGCTTCAAGCGCTCGAAGGAGTTGCAGCGTGCGCATCCTGCTGCGCATCGGTGGCTACGCCATCCCCTACTGGAAGATGCTCACCCTCGGGATCGTCTCCATGGCGGGGGCGGCCGGATTCGGCATCGTCTGGCCGCGCTTCGTCGAGTTCGCCATCGACCGCGGCCTGCAGCCCATCCGCGAGAACGACCGCGTGATCGACTTCGAGGGCAGCGAGCGCACGCTCATCCTCTTCGCCCTCGCCGTCATCGCCTTCGCCGCGGGCCGCGGGCTCAGCGCCTTCGCCCAGACCTATATCTCCGAAAGCCTCGGCCAGCGCGTCGCCTACGACATCCGCAACCGCATCTACGACACCGTGCAGCGGCTCAGCTACGCCTACCACGACAAGGTGCAGACGGGGCAGATCATGTCGCGCGCGACGCAGGACGTGGAGGCCATCCGCCTCTTCCTGTCCATGGTCTCCCTGCGCCTGCTCATGATTCTCGTGATGATCATCGTGGGCCTGGGGATGATGTTCGGGAGTCACTGGCAGCTGGCCCTCGTGAGCTGCGTCACGCTCCCCTTCATCGCCTGGCGCTCGTGGGCGGTGCACCGCGTGATGCGCCCCCTCTGGGTCGAGATTCAGGCCAGCGAAGCGCGCATGACGGAGGTGGCGGACGAGGGGCTCGGCGGCATCCGCGTGGTCAAGGCCTTCAGCCGCGAGCCCGTGGAGGCGCGCAAGTTCGCCGCCGCCGCCAGCGAACAGCGCGATCTGCAGCTGCGCCAGGCCACGATGATGGCGCGCCACGCCCCCCTGCTTCAGGGGCTCGCGGGCATCCAGCAGGCGGCCACGCTGGGCATGGGCGTCTGGTTCATCGTGCAGGGCAGCCTCACCGAGGGCGAACTCGTCTCCTTCCTCCTCATCCTCGCCCTCCTGCAGATGCCGGTGCGCATGCTCGGCTTCATGATCACGGGCTTCTCCCGCGCCATCGCCGCCGGCCAGCGCGTCTTCGAGGTGCTCGACGCGCGCTCCGCCGTGCAGGAGCGCGCGGGCGCCGTCCCCGTCGAGAACGCGCGCGGCCACGTCCAGTTCCGCAACGTCTCCTTCGGCTACGACAACGTCAGCGCCGTGCTGCGCGACATCGACATCGACGCGACGCCGGGCAAGATCATCGCCCTGCTGGGCCCGACCGGCAGCGGGAAGTCGACGATCGTGAACCTGCTCCCCCGCTTCTATGACGTCACCGAGGGCGCCATCACCATCGACGGGGTCGATATCCGCAACTACCGGCTGGAGTCACTGCGCGCGAGCATCGGCTCCGTCCAGCAGGACGTCTTCCTCTTCCTCGGCACGATCCGCGACAACATCGCCTACGGCCGCCCCGCCGCCACGCAGGAGGAGATCGAGGAAGCGGCCAAGGCCGCCCGCATCCACGATTTCATCATGAGCCTGCCCTACGGCTACGATGAATGGGTGGGGGAGCGGGGCGTGACCCTCTCCGGCGGCCAGCGCCAGCGCGTCGCCATCGCCCGCACCCTGCTCCTCGACCCGCGCGTGCTCGTTTTCGATGATTCGACCGCGAGCGTCGATACGCAGACGGAGTTCCTCATCCAGCAAGCGCTGGCCACGCTCATGGAGGGCCGCACCACCTTCGTCATCGCGCAGCGCCTGCGCACGGTCATGCGCGCGGACGAGATCCTCGTGCTGGAGGACGGCGCCATCGTGCAGCGCGGCAAGCATGAGGAGCTGCTGGAGGAAGAGGGCCTCTACCGCTCGATCTACGACCTTGAACTGCGCGACCAGGAAGAGGCGCTGGGCCAGCTGGCGGAAGCCCGCAGCGATTCCGGCGCGTCCACAGGGGAGCCCGACGGACGCGCCCCCGAGGCGGCGGCCGAATTAGCCGAATCCGCTGGCGGAAGCGGGGGCGCCTGATGGGCATGTGGGGCGGCGGCGGGGCCGGCGGCTACAGCTCCGGCATCGGCGGGCAACGCGGCATGATGCGCGGCAATCGCGGCCTCGACGGCTGGGACGAGGAGTACCTCGGCAAGCCCTACGACGCCGATGTCGTGCGCAAGATGATCCCCTACCTGCGCCACCGCCGGCGCGCGCTCGCGCTGGCCCTCTCCTGCATGTTCCTCGTCTCCGCCTCCATCTATGTGCCGCCCGTCTTCATCGGCTTCGCCATCGCCGACGCGGCCGAGGGCGACACCTCGCAGCTTCCCCTCTGGATCGGCATCGTCGGCGGCCTGGGCGTGCTCGGCTGGATCGCGGGCATGACCCAGCAGCTGATCATGGCGCGCGTGGGCACGCAGATGCTCTTCGAGCTGCGCTCGGAGATGTACGAACACATGCAGGGCCTCTCCCTCTCGTTCTACGACGACATGGAGGTGGGGCGCATGATCAGCCGCCTCACCAGCGACGTGACGGTGATGCAGGAGCTGCTGAGCACGGGCTCCCTCACCTTCGCCGCCGACCTCGTGGGCATCGCCATCGCCGTGACGGTGCTGCTCACGGAGGACTGGACGCTCGCGCTGATCACGTTCGCGGTGGTGCCGCCCCTGATCTTCATCCTCGCCATCTGGGCGCGCTATGCGCGCGAGGCCTTCATTAACGTGCGCATCCGCATCAGCGAGCTCTACGGGAACCTGGGCGAGAGCCTCGCGGGCGTGCGCACCGTGCAGTCGCTCAACCGCGAGGACGAAAACGCGCGGCGCTTCGACGCCATGAACCAGCAGAACCGCAACGCCAACATCTGGGCGGGCACGCTGCAGGCGGTCGTCGTGCCGCTCATCGAGCTGTGCATCGCCGTCTCCACCGCCGCCGTCCTCATCGTCGCCGGCATGCGCGCCATCAACGGCGATGCGAACGTGGGCGCCATCTTCGCCATCATCACCGTGTTCGTGTTGATGGTGTTGCGCTTCTTCGAACCCATCCGCGACCTCGTCATGCAGTACACGATGCTGCAGCGCGCCATGGCCGGCGGCCAGCGCGTCTTCGAGGTGCTCGAGACCATCCCCCGCATCCGCGACCGCAAGGACGCCGTCGAACTCACGGAAGTCGAGGGGCGCGTGGACTTCGAGAACGTGGGCTTCCACTACGTCGAGGGCGTGCCCGTCCTGCAGGACTTCGACCTGCGCGTGGAGCCCGGCGAGACGATCGCGCTCGTGGGCCACACCGGCTCCGGCAAGACCACCATCACCACGCTCATCAGCCGCGGCTACGACGTCTCCAGCGGCGCCATCCGCATCGACGGCCACGACGTGCGCGACATCAAGCGGCGCTCGCTCACGCAGTTCATGGGCGTGGTGCTGCAGACGCCCTACCTCTTCAGCGGCAGCATCCGCGAGAACATCGAGTACGGGAAGCCCGGCGCCACCGACGCGGAGATCGAGGAGGCCTCGCGGGCGGTGGGCGCGCACGACTTCATCTCGCGCCTGCCCAACGGCTATGGCCACGAGCTCCACCAGCGCGGCCAGAACATCTCCGTGGGCCAGCGGCAGCTGCTGAGCTTCGCCCGCGCGGTGCTGGCCGCGCCCCGCATTCTCATCCTCGATGAAGCCACCGCCTACGTGGACACGCAGACGGAGGTCATCATCCAGCGCGCGCTCCGCAACCTCCTGCAGAACCGCACCTCGTTCGTCATCGCCCACCGCCTCTCGACCATCCGCGAGGCCAGCCGCATCGTCGTCCTCGAGAACGGCCGCATGGTCGAGATCGGCACGCACGAAGAGCTGCTCGCCCGCGACGGGGTCTACGCGCGGCTCTACAAGATGACCTACGAGCAGGAACAGGACGCCTCGCTCGGCGAGGACGAGGCCGCCATCCGCCGCCGTCGCGGCGACCTCGGGGAAGCCGCCCCCCAGCCCGCCGGCGGCAAGTAGCCCGCCCCTGTTCGGAACGCGGTCGGAACCTGTGCGGAACAGCGTTCGCCTTCGCGGGGCCAGGCCCCAGCGCTCCCCGCTCACCCCCGCAACCGAACGCCCGAACGTACGCCCTCCCGTACGCGTTCCGCGCTCTCCCCCGACCCGGAAATCCCCAGCCTGCGGGGCTCTGCGCCGCCAATCCGCACACACCCGCACGGCTCACCGTCATCTTCATCCCTCCCGACGCTTCTCTGGGTAGGATCGGATCTGATGTTTGACAGCGTCCGGATCACGGTGGAAGGAGGAGCGGGCGGGGACGGAGCGGCGACGTTCCACCGCGAGAAGTTCGTGCCCCTCGGGGGGCCGGACGGGGGGGATGGCGGGCGTGGCGGGCGCGTCTTCCTGCACGCGGTGGACGACGTCTACACGTTCGAGCAGTTCCGCAGCCGCCGGCGCTTTCGGGCGGGGGCGGGCGGCGCGGGCGGACCGAAGCAGCGGGCGGGACCCCAGGGCGAGGATCTGACGCTCGATGTGCCCGCGGGCACGATCGCCTTCGAGGAGGAAACGGGAGAGCCGCTCGCGGACCTGGCGGAGCCCGGACAGACGGCGCTCGTCGCCTGGGGCGGTCGCGGCGGCTGGGGCAACAAGCGCTTCGCCACCAGCACCAACCAGGCCCCGCGCTACGCCCAGCGCGGCCACGCCGGGGAGTCGGTGGCGCTGCGCCTCGATCTGCGGCTGCTCGCGGACGTGGGCCTCCTCGGCCTCCCGAACGCGGGCAAGTCCACGCTGCTCGCGGCTGTCTCACACGCGCGCCCGAAGATCGCCGAGTATCCATTCACCACGCTCGAGCCGGTGCTGGGGGTCGTCAATGTCGGGTATGAGCGGTTCACGCTCGCGGACCTCCCGGGCCTGATCGAGGGCGCCAGCGAGGGCTACGGCCTCGGCTTCGAGTTCCTCAAGCACGTGCGCCGCTGCCGCGTCCTCCTCCACGTCGTCGACTGCGGTGCGCTTGACCCGGCAGCCGATTTCGACCTGATCGAGTCCGAGGTGGAGGCCTATGACGACGCTCTCGCGGGCGTTCCCCGCGTGGTCGCGGTCACGAAGGCGGACCTGGACGCGGAGGTCGCCGCGGACGCCGCCGCCACGCTCGCGGCGCATGTGGGCGCGCCCGTGGCCGCGATCTCCGCGCAGGCGCGCACGGGCGTGGACGCGCTCATCGCGGAGCTCATGGCGCGAGTCCGCGATGAGCGCGCGCGCGCGGCCGCCAGACCCCCGGAGGCGCTGCCTGTCGTCCGCCCCCAGCCGGAGGAGCGCTTCACGGTGGCGAGGCGCGGGCCCGGGCTGTTCGTGGTGGAGGGCCAGCGCGTGGTCACCTTCGTCGAGATGATGGACTTCGAGATGGAGGGCGCGCGCGATGAGGTCGACCGCCGCCTGACGCGCTGGGGCGTGGCCCGCGCCCTGCGCCGCGCGGGAATCGTCGAGGGCGACGCCGTGCGCTTCGGCGAGGTCGACCTCGTCTGGCGGGAGTGACGCGCGGCGCGCGCTAGAATGGCCCCCCTGCCCGAAGGAGGCCACCCCCATGTCCAAGACCGTGCGCTACGAGACCGACGGCGCCGTGGGCGTCATCACGCTGAACCGCCCTGACGCGCTCAACGCCATGAGCGGCGAGTTGCTGGCCGCCCTCGTGGAGCGCGGTCAGGAGGCGGCGGACGACGAGGCCGTGCGCTGCGTGGTGGTCACGGGCGCGGGGCGCGCCTTCTGTTCGGGCGGCGACCTCAGGGGCATCGGCGCCGGCGATGAACAGGATCCGCTCGCGAGCACGGCCCAGTTGCGGCGCTTCGAGGAGATCTCGCGGCTGCTCGCGGAGATGCCCAAGCCCACCATCGCCGCCGTCAACGGGGCCGCCGCGGGCGCCGGCTTCTCCCTCGCCCTCGCCGCCGATATCCGCCTGGCGGCGGCGGGCGCGCGCTTCATGACCGCCTTCGCGCGCGTGGGGCTCACGGGCGATTTCGGCGGCAGCTGGCAGCTCGAACGGATCGTGGGTCTGGCCCGGGCGAAGGAGCTCTACCTGCTCGGCGCGCAGATCGACGCCGCCACGGCCCTGCGGCTCGGCGTCGTCAACCGTGTCACGCCCGACGGCGCTCTGCGCGAGGAGGCGCTGGCGCTCGCCGCGAAGCTCGCCGCGGGGCCGACCGCCGCCTTCGCGCGCATGAAGCGGAACTTCGCCTACGGCGCGGTCCACAGCTTCGCGGAGACGCTCACCTTCGAGGCGGGCGCCATGATCGCCGCCTCGAAGACGGAGGATTTCCGCAACGCCGCCGCCGCCTTCCTCGAGCGACGCGAGCCGGAGTTCCGGGGTCGCTAGCGGCGTGAAGCCCCGGCGTCGCGCCTAGAGCCGGTCAAAGGCCTCCAGAATCGGGTTGAAGCGGCCTTCCGCCATCGCCTTCTGTTCCTTGTGGGTGACGATGTAGGGCGCGTCCGCCTTGATCGCTTCGAGGACGCGGCGGCCCACGATCATCGGGTCAATGGGGTCGGGGGGCATGGACCCAGCGCGCTCCTGAAAGTCGCCCGGCCCGCCCATCTCCTGGGGCCGGTTGCGGTCGGATTCCATGATGCGCGTGCGCACGCCGCCCGGGCAGAGCACGGAGGCGCTCACCTTCGTCTCCGCCAGATCCAGGCGCAGGGATTCCATGAGCGCCACCACGCCGAACTTCGAGACGTTGTAGGGCGCGATGCCGGGATGCGCGACCAGCCCCGCGATCGAGGCTGTGCTGACGACATGGCCCTCCTCGTCCTGGTCAACCATCCGCTTCAGGAACGCCTGCACGCCGTACACGGCGCCCAGCAGGTTCACCCCGATCACCCAGTCCCAATCGTGATCCGTGAGCAGGTGGGAGGCGCCCATGGAGACGACGCCGGCGTTGTTGCAAAGGATGTGCACGCCGCCCATCTCGGCGAAGGCGCGGTCGGCGAGGGCGCCCACGGAGGCGCGATCGGCGACGTCTGTCTCGACCGCGAGGCAGCGCACGCCTTGCGCCTCGACCTCGGCGGCCGTCTTCGCGGCGGTGTCCATCTCCACGTCGGCGATGACGACGTTCATGCCCTCGCCGGCGAACGTGAGCGCCATGGCGCGGCCGATACCGCCGGCGCCGCCCGTCACGACGGCTGTCTTGCCCTGAAACTCGTTCACGCGCTACCTCCCGTTGGGCGCGCAGTGTAGCGGAGAAGCGCCTTGCCGCGCCGCGCCTCTCTGGTATCGTGAAGCCCCCACATGCAGTCAGCGATGCGGATAGTGACGGCGCTCGCCACAGCGTTCCTCGTGGCGCTCGTGGTCGTGGCGTGCGGCGAGGGCGAGGCGGGGGAGCCGGCCCCCGCCGCTACCGAGGCGGCCACGACGCCCGCCGTCTCCGAAACGGCTGCCACGCCCGCCAGCCCCCGCGAGGACGTCCCTTCCGAAACGGCGTCGCTGCATATCGGCGCGGTGCTGCCCGAGACCGGCTCGCTGGCGTTCCTGGCCGTCCCCGTCGTCGCCGCCGTGCGCATGGCCGTGGAGGATGTGAACGCCGCGGGCGGGAACGTCACGCTCACGCTGGCCGATTCCGCCACGAGCCCCTCCACTGGCCGCGAGGGCGTGCGCCGTCTGCTCGGCGAGGGCGCGCACGCGATCGTTGGCGCGGGCGCTTCAAACACCTCCCAGGCCTTCATCCAGATCCTGTTCGATGAGCGCGTTCCGCAGTGCTCGCCCTCGAACACCTCCCCCGTGTTCACCACGCAGGAGAACGCGGCCTACTACTTCCGCACCGTCCCGCCCGACACCGCCATGGCGCCCCTCATCGCCGATCTGGTCGTGGGCAGGGGCGCGACGCGCATCGGCGTCATCGGGCGCGCGGACGCCTGGGGGAATGCGCTCAACGCCCTGCTGCAGGCCGAGTTCGCGGGGCTGGGCGCGGAGACGCACTCCGTCCTCTACGACCCCGAGACGGCCTCCTACAGCGCCGAAGTCGCCTCGATCGTGAACTACGATCCCGACATCGTCATTAACCTCGGCTTCCGCAGCGATGGCTCCGAGACCGTGCGCCAGCTCATCGAGGCCGGCGTCGGGCCTGAGCGCCAACTCGCCACATCCGGCCTGTACAGCCCCACCCTCTGGCAGGAGGTGGACGCCTCCAACCCGGCCGTGCTCGACGGGATGCTTGGCGTCGCCCAGGCCGTGAGGGCCCGCGGGGAGTTCGCCACGCGGCTCACCGCCCGCACCGGCGATGACTACCTCGCCTACAGCGCCGAGGGCTATGACTGCGTCATCCTGCTGGCGCTGGCCGCCCGCATTGTCGGCGACCCCAGCGACGGCGAGGCGATGATGGCGGCCATCCGCGACCTCACCCGGGATGGCGACCCCTGTGACAGCTACGCGAGCTGCGCGGCCCTCATCGACGCAGGGCGGGCTATCGACTACAGCGGCAAGAGCGGCCCCATCAACCTGAACGCGGTGGGCGACCCGACGGTCGGGGTCTACAGCGTCTGGACATGGGAGGACGGCGGGACCCCTGTCCTCCTCGGCGACCAGACGGTAGATCTGGCGGCGAGCGAGTAACGGCGGCGTTCTTTACGATCCGCTTCCGGCGCGTGCGATACTGGCCCCGAGAAGGGAGGTCACGGTGGCGACTCAACGGACGGCGGCGCGAGGGCTGGCGATCAGCCGCGTGTGGTGGCTGTACGCCGCCTTCGTCGCGCTCATGGCCACCCCCTTCCTCATCTTCATCGTCGGCGATGTCGAGGTTGATCCCCGCGCGACCCTCGAGGGCGCGGGCGGGCCGTTCATCGCGTTCTCGGCGGGCGTGCTCTCCTTCCTCTCTCCCTGTGTGCTCCCAATCGTGCCCATCTACCTCACGAACCTCGCCGGGGCCACGGTCGAGGGGGGCGAGATCCACGCCAGACGCGGCAAGACGTTCACCCATGCGGTCGCCTTCGTGATCGGGCTGAGCGCGGTGTTCATCGCGATGGGCGCAAGCGCGGGACTCTTCGGCTTCGCCCTGATCGACCACCAGCCCGCGCTGGAGACGGCCGCGGGCGTGTTGCTGATCGTGCTCGGCTCGCTCCTCATCCCTTCCTTCGGCCGGAAGCCGCCGCTCGTGGTCGAGATCGCGCTGACGCTCACGGTTGCGGCCTTCTTCGGCATCGTCTGGCTGGCGGAGCTGTGGGGCGAGCCCTGGCGCATGGCGCTGCTGGGGCTGGGCGGGCTCGTCGCCTGGGCGAAGTATTCGGGCTACATCCAGTTCAACCTGCTGCAGCGCACGTTCCGCGCCGACTTCGGGGCGGCCAGCGGCGTGAGCTACACCCGCTCGACGCTCGTGGGCGGCGGCTTCGCGCTCGGATGGTCGCCCTGCGTGGGGCCGGTGCTCGGCTTCATCCTCACGCTTGCCGCCGGTTCCGGCAACGCGGTCACGGGAACGTATCTGCTCGCCTTCTACTCCGCGGGGCTGGGCATCCCCTTCCTGCTGGCCGGCCTCGCCGTGGGGGACGCCGCCCGCGCCGTGCGCAAGATGCGGCGCATCATGCCCGCCGTCGAGATCGCGAGCGCGGCCATGCTCATCGTCCTCGGGGCGCTCCTGTTGGCGGGCACGGTCACGAACCTGAACGAGTACTTCGACCTCGGCATCGCGGAGATCAGCGAGGGCCTCTAGGGGTACCGCTGCGTCTCGCCCATGGTTTGGGGCGAGGTGCGCGCGAGTTACAGGCGGCGCGCGTCATGCTAAGGTAGAGAGCCTTCCATGGGGAATGGAGCATCGCGATGATCAAGCGCCGTACGGAAAACCGCCGCCCCCCTGCCACGGGCAAGGCCGCCGTCCGTGACCGTGAGCCCACTCCCGCGGAGAGGAAGCGCTTCATCGAGGTAGTCGAGCGGGTTATTGAGCGGCGCCGGGGTGTGCTTGAGAACCTCGCCAAGCACTAGACCGTGCCCAGGCTGCGCTATATCACGGAGGCGCTGGCTCGGGACCTGGTGGCAACCCTCACCAACAGCGTCTTCCCGGATTCCCCTGCCTTTCTCTTGCGTGGGGATGAGGGGCGCAACGCCCTTCTCAGCGCCCTCGATCAGCCACGGTGGCATTACTATCGAGCCCTGCCTGAGAAGGCTGGCGTGCTCCACTACGCCCTGAACAAGAACCACCCATTCGCTGACGGGAACAAGCGATTCGCCCTGACCGCGATGGAGGCGTTCCTGTTCCTGAACCGAGCGGTGTTGCTCGCAACCTCTGCCGAGACTGAGGCGTTCGCCCTCGGTGTGGCCGATGGCAGTATCGGCAGGGACGCGTCCATCGAGTTCGTGCGGCGGCGTACGTTCCGTGCTGGGCGGAGTGAGCGAACGTATCGTCGCTGGTATGCGCGGCTGCCAGCGGATGAGCAGGCGATCGTTCTGGAGGAGTCACGGGGCCCGACCGGGCGATTCATCAATTTCATCAAGGACGAAGCCCTCGAACGGCTGGCGTAGCGAGCCGCGCTAGTCCTCCAGCGCCAGACGCATGACGTGGCGCCGCGTTCCCAGCCGCCCCGCTTCCTCGAAGCCGGCCGCCTCGAACATCGGGACGAAGCCGAGAAAACGGTAGCTGGGCGAATCAGGATCCACCGGGTAGGCCTCGATCGTGCGCGCCCCGCGGGCGCGGGCGTGTTCGATGGCCGCCCCCAGAAGGCGCCGCGCCAGCCCCTGCCCCCTCAGCCGTCGGGGGACGAAGAAGCAGGTCAGCGCCCAGACGCCCTCGCGCCCGCGCTCGACCGCCTTGCCCAGCCGCTCGAAGGTTCCCACGGGCGCGATCGAGCACCAGGCCACGGGCGTTCCCTCCGCGCAGGCGAGGATCCCGACGGGCTCGTTCGCGAGGACGCGGCGGCGCATCCCGGCTTTCTTCGCGGTGTTGTCGGGCGCGTGGGACTGGTTCGGGGGCGCGCGGAACACCATGCACCAGCAGTACTTCGGAGCGCCGCGCCCCTCGAACAGCGCCTCGAAGTCGCGCCAGCGCGCGGCGTTGACTTCGAGGAACTCCAGCTCCATGTCGTGCCCCCCGGGGCCCTTTCGGCTCCCGCCCCCGGGGACAAGTATGCGATGGCTAGCGTCGTCGTCGGGCCCAGGCGGAACCGCCGAGCGCAAGCGCGAGGGCGAGGACGCCGGTGATGGCGGCCAGGGTGACGCCCGCGCCTGCCGTGAGACCGCGGCCGTCGCCGGCGGAGCCGACGGCAGGGTCGCCGGCGCCCATATCGCCGCCAGCGTCCATGTCGGGTTCGGCGGGGTCGCCGTCGTCCATGTCGCCAGCGCCCATGTCGGGTTCGGCGGGTTCGTCGTCAGCCACGTCGGGCTCGGCGGGCTCGTCGCCGCCGATGTCAGGCTCGGTGGGTTCGGCAGGCTCATCGCTCGGCGGTGGCGTGGGTTCGGGCGTCGCCAACGGCGTGGGCTCTGGGGTGGCCGTCGCCGTGGGAGTCGGGGTCGCTGTTGGAGTTGGCGTCGCCGTTGGCGTAGGAGTTGGCGTCGTTGTCGGAGTTGGCGTCGCTGTGGGCGTTGGGGTAGGCGTCGGTGTGGGCACGGGCGTCTGTGCCGGCACGACCGGCACGACGCCGGATGGCGGCGGCGTGCCGCCACCCGGCGCGGCCGTGGCTGTGGCCGTGGCTGTGGCCGTGGCGGTGGGCGTCGGTGTGGCCGTCGCCACGAACTGGTTCGTCCCGGCGACGGCTTCGTCTGCTGCGGGGCCATTGCCGGTGGCGTTCACCGCCCGAATCTCGAAGGCGTAAACGGCCGTCATCGACAGGCCCCTCACGGTATAGGCGGTTGTGGTCGCGCCTGAACCGGCCATCGCCGTCCACGCCCCGTAGCTCGACCCTGTGTTGTACGTCCCGTCGTTGTTGTAGTAGTCCGACTTCTGCCGGTACTCATAGCTGGTGATGCTGGCGTCGTTCGGGTTTGTCCAGCTGAGGGCAACCTGCTGCGCGCCCCCTGCGGCGGCGAAGCCCGCGGGCTTCGCCGGGAGCGTCGTGGCCGTGACCTCGTCCGAATCGGGGCTGCTGCCCGCGGGGTTCTCCGCCCGAATCTTGAAGGTATACGTGGTTCCGTGCCTCAGACCTGTTACGGCGTGCGTGATTGTGGACGCGTCTGTACCCTCGATCTGCGACCACAACACCGGATAGTTCCCGGTTCCTGTCTTCTGCTTGTACTCGTATTTCCTGATGGTGGCGTCGTTCGGGTTTGTCCAGGAGAGGGTAATCCTCGACCCGCCGCCCGTGGCCGTGAGACCCGTGGGCTTCGCTGGTTTGCCAGTGGTGGTGAAGTCGCTGGTCACAGCGTCGGCGTACTCGTTGCAACTGTCGCCGAAGGAACTGAGTATAATTTTGTACCTGGTTCCGCGTGAAAGCTCGGTGAGCGTCGCCCTCGTTCCGGTAAGTTCAGTGTTCCTCCAGATGACGGCGCCGAGGCGGAAGCCGATATGCACCCGAATGGCTAAATCGTACGAAGTCGTCGCACAACCGCCGGTCGCCCCTGCGGTCCAGGAAATGGTGGCGCCGGTGTCCGTAATGGCGCTGGCGGTAACGCCGGTTGGCTGGTTCGGCTTTGTAATCGTGGGCGTGGCCGTGCTCGGGGCTGTGCCCCCGGTGGTGAAGGTCACGGACACCCACTCGGAGTAGTTGTCGCAGGAGCCGCCGTAGGTGGAGATCGAAGCCGTGTACCTTGTCCCCGGGGTCAGGCCAGTGACGGTCGCGTCCCCTGTTCCCCCCGCCTCCTCGGCATCAACCGGACTTTCCCCGGTGGTCCAGTCGGTCTGCCCGTGAGGATCATCGACGTCGATATGGTAATCCCACGGCGCACAGTCGCCATCCGCGGGCTCCGTCCAGGCAAGCTTGACGCCGGTGTTTGTGGTGGACCAGGAGTAAAAGCCTGTGGGCGGGTTCGGCGTCGCTGTCGAGTCAGGCTCTTCCGTCGCCACCGCCGTCGGTTCAGGCGTTACGACGGTGCCGTCCTGATTGAGCGTGGTGAAGCTCTTCTGCACGCCAGCGGAGATCGTGCTGCCGCAGTAGGCATAAAGACCGAATCGGTACGTCGTAGCGGCGGTCATTCCGGTGAAGGTATGCGTCCTTTTGCTGCCCTGAAGGGAAGCGTGGTGGCCCGCCAGGCTGATGGTGAAGTAGGTGGGCGTGCACGAAGCCGACGACGGCCATCCCCACGTAACCGTCGCCCCCGAGTTGGTAATGGAGCCAACGGCCACATTCGTTGGATTCGGCGTCGTTGCCTGGCCTTCCGCGGCGCCCGAGAGCGAGGCCAGCCCAACGAGCCCCGCCACCAGACCCGCGAGAACCAGCAGCCCCCAGACAGGGAACCGCCGCCTAGCCGCGGACAACTTCAGCCGCCTTCGCTGCCTCGATTTTTCGGGGGGGGGGGGGGGGGGGGTAGACATAGTGTGACTCCTTCCGGTGGTTACAACACACCCGCGCCCCCACACCCTGCCAAGGGGGGACTTGAGCAGGCATTCTAGGCGCCAGCCCGCGCAGGCGCAACAAGAAGAAGGGGCCCCTCCAAGAGGGAACCCCTTCCTTGTCAGGCTTGCGGCGTCGGGACCGCTAGCGTCGGCGGCGGGCCCAGGCGGAACCGCCGAGCGCGAGGGCGAGGGCGATGACGCCGGTGATGGCGGCCAGCGTGACGCCCGCGCCAGTCGCGAGACCGCTACCGGCATCGCCGGTGTCGCCGACGGCGGGGACGCCGGCGTCCGTATCGTCGCCAGCGTCCGTGTCGGGAACGACGGGTTCGTCATCGCCCATATCGTCAGCGCCGATGTCGGGCTCGGTGGGCTCGTCCGGCGTGGGTTCCGGTGTGGGCTCCGGCGTTGGCGTCGGCGTCGGCTCCGGCGTTGGCGTCGGTGTGGGCGTTGGCGTGGGCGTCGGCTCCGGCGTTGGCGTCGGTGTGGGCGTTGGCGTGGGCGTCGGCGTGGGTGTCGGTGTTGGCGTTGGCGTTGGCGTCGGTGTGGGTGTCGGCGTCGGCGTCGGTGTGGGCGTTGGCGTCGGTGTGGGCGCGGGCGTCGGTACCGGCACGACCGGAACGACGCCGGATGGCGGCGGCGTGCCGCCCGCCGGCGTGGCTGTGGCTGTTGGGGTGGCTGTCGGCGTGGGCGTGGCCGTCGCCACGAACTGGTTCGTCTGTTCGAGGACTTCGTCTGAGTCGGGGCTATTGCCGGCGGCGTTCACCGCCCGAATCATGAAGCCGTAGTCGGTCTCGCGCGGCAGGCCCCTCACCGTGTAGCTGGTTGTGGACGCGCCTGAACCGGTCATCGCCGTCCACGTCCCGTAGCTCGACCCTGTGTTGTACGTCCCGTCGTTGTTGTAGTAGTTCGCCTTCTGCTTGTACTCCCATCCGGTGATGGTGGCGTCGTTCGGGTTTGTCCAGGTGAGGCCAATCTGCTGGGCGCCGCCCTTGGCGGCGAGGCCCGCGGGCTTCGCCGGGAGCGGCGGGGAGGAGGCCTCGTCCGATTCGGGGCCGTTCCCGGCGGGGTTCACGGCGCGCACCTTGAAGGTGTAAACGGTTCCGGCTGACAGGCCTGTTACGGCGTGGGAGGCTGTAGTCGCGTCTGAACCGCCGATCGCCGTCCACTCCCCGTAGCTCCCGGCTCCCGCCTTCTGCTGGTATTCCCAACTCGTGATGGTGGCGTCGCTCGGGTCCGTCCAGGAGAGGGTAACCCGCCTCGTCCCGCCCGCGGCCGTGAGGCCGGCGGGCTTCGCTGGTTTGCCAGTGGTGGTGAACGTGCTGGTCGCCTGGATGGAGGAGGCGCTGCAACTGGAGCCGTAGGCGGTTACGACCACTTTGTACTCGGTTGCGCGTGAAAGCCCGGTGACCGACACACTCGTCCCGGTTTCGGCGGTCCACTCCCTGACGAGCGAGTCGTCGCCACGCCTGACGGCTACATTGTACGAAGTCGTCGCACAATCGCCGTCCGCTCCTGCGGTCCAGGAAATGGTGGCGCCGGTGTCCGTGGGGGTGGCGGTAATGCCGGTCGCCGCGTTCGGCCTTGTAGCCGGGGGGGCGGTCGTGAATCTCACAACCACCCATTGGGAGGAGTCGTCGCAATCGCTGCCGAAGGCGGAGACCGAAGCGGTGTATTGTGTTTCCGGGGTCAAGCCAGTGGCCATCGCAGTGAGCGGATCATCAACACTCACACCTTCCTCCGCGCTCTCCCAGACGGTAGCCCCTCGAGCATCCGAGACGTCGATATCGTACGACGACGTCTCACAGCCGCTGTCCCCCGCTGGCGCCCCAGCTGCCCAGGTAATGGTGGCGGTGGTGCTCCCCGGGGTGACCTGAACGTTTGTGGGCTGGTTCGGCTCCTGGGCCTCCGCGATGGTTGGGAACGAGGCCAGGCCAACGAGCCCGGCCACCAGCCCCGCTACAACCAGCAATCCCCAGACGGGGAACCGCCGCCTAGCCGCGGGCACTGTTAGCCGCCTTCGTCGCTGCGAATTTTCGGGGGGGGGGGGGGTAGACATAGTACGAACTCCTTCTGGTGGTAAAAGCGCGCCACCGCCCCCAAACCCGCCAACGTGGGGGCTTGAGTGACATTCTAGTGGCAGCCAGCGCAGGCGCAACACTACCAGAGCCTGGCAAGCGCTGGCGGCGGGGGTCGCCGCGCGCGTCTACACTGGGGGCGGCGGAGCGTGCCGAATGGAAACGATCTTTGGCGAACTGGAGCGCTTCGGCTCCGAAGTCATCTACCCCAACCGCTGGATTGCGCTGCCCGTCGCCGTCGCGCTGCTCGCGGGCGCCCTCGCCGTCAGCTGGCGCTGGCGCCTGTACCGGCCGCTCATCGACCACAAGTACATCACCGCCGCCATCGGCGTTCCCCTGCTGGCGATCGCGCTCCCCGTTGGCTGGTATCTGCTCTCGCCCCTGTGGGAACGGAGCTTCCTCGAAGAGGCGGCGCCGGCGTTCGACCGCTCCGCCATCGCCACGGCGGTTCCGGCGGCGGCCGCCTCCCCGCCGCCAACGTCCACGGAAACGCCCGCGACGCCGCCGGCCACGGAGGCGCCCGCTTCCCCCGCGGCGCCCGCCGCCGCTGACCAGCCAGACGCTGGCGGCGCCGCTGGCGACGAGACGGCGGATGGCGAAGAGGGCGCCCGTCTGCACGCCTTCGGGGAGTGGCAAGGCTCCGATGACTTCCACTTCGCCCGCGGTCAGGCGCTCCTCATCGAGACCGCGCCCGGGGTCTACATCCTGCGGGTCGAGAACTTCTCCGTGCGCAACGGCCCTGACCTGTTCGTCTACCTCTCCCGCGACCCCGATGGCTGGGAGGAGGATGCGGTCAACCTCGGCGCCCTGAAGGCGACCGACGGCGCCTTCAACTACGAGATCCCGTCAGGGGTCGCCATCGAGGAGGCGCGCAGCGCGGTCGTCTGGTGCCGCCGCTTCGCCGTCCTCTTCGGCCACGCTCCCCTGGAGATCGTGGCGGCGGAGTAGGGCCTGCGCGGGGGCGCCTAGGCGTTGAGGGGGACGGGGGGCGCGAGCTGGAAGCAGCGCTGGAAGGCGCGGGCCAGCTCCAGCGAGCCCTCGAGCTCGCCGCAGTCGCGCGGGTCCGCCCCGCGGAAGAAGCGGAAGAAGCCGCTGGTGTTGGTGCGGAAGCGCAGGTCCGCGCCGTCATCGCCGCGTCGGGGGCTGAGGCGCCCGTCCTCGATGCGGAACGTCCACGCGCTGCAGCCCTCGCAGTCATCGATCTCGATCGTGAGGGAGACGCGCACGTCCGCGGCCGCCTCGGGCTGGAAGGCGAAGGTGGGGACCGTCCGCACAGCAAAATCCGTCGGGACAGTGTCTCCGACGGATTGACGGGTGAAGCGGTCGGCGTAGGTCATGCCCCATTCCACCAACGAAAGAAGGACGGGTCGTACGGCCCATCCTTTCTCGGTCAGCGTGTATTCGACGCGGGGCGGGAGGCCGCGTTCGTAGTGGCGGTGAACGAGCCCCTCGCGCTCCAGCATCTTCAGCCGGTCCGCGAGCACGTTGGGGGAGAGCCCGGCGCAGTTCTGGAGGACGTCCGTGTAGCGCCGCAGCCCCGTCATGAGGTCGCGCAGGACGAGCAGCGTCCAGCGATCGCCGAGGACGTCGAGGGACTGGGCGATGAGGCATGGGTGGCCGTAGGTGCGGGATGAGCCGGCGCCGTTCGATCTGGCCATAGGACTGCCGTCTCCATGGTAAGGCGGGGGAAAGGCCCGCCGAAACCCCTGCTTGACGTTTCCAGCGCTACTGCTACACTCGTACCAGAACTTCGAAAAACGTAGTAGCGGAGGTTCTTCTTCAGGAGCGTAGGGCTTCGGCCCGACGAGGTCAACCCACAGGGAGGTTTGGTCATGAACAATCGCAGCGCCCGAAACACCGCAACGAAGCCCCGGCATTTCCATCGCTGGCGCATCGATGAGCCGGCGGGCCCCGTGAGCCTCGGCCGTTGCCATGAGTGCGGCGCGGAGAAAGAGTTCAAGAACTGGCTTTCCGAGAGCGACTTCATCACCAATGAGGAGCACCGCATGACGCGCGCGGCCTAGGCCGCGTCCGCCCGAACCCCCGGCGTTTTCCTCCTTTCCGCCGGGATCAGTAAAGCCGCCCGCGATTTCGCGGGCGGCTTTCGTATGCGCCTCGCCGAACGGGGGGCGGGGCTACTGCTGCAGGTCGCGCAGGTGGTTATCGCGTCCCGCCACGATCCAGAAATCGCCCGCCTGCACGGTCTCGTCGAGGTTGGGGTTGAAGGTCACGGAGTCATCGCGCAGGCGCGCCAGCAGGAAGACGTTGTAGCGCGCGGCGATGTCGATGTCGCCGATGGCTTGTCCGGTGGCGGAGTAGGGGGCGCGCACGCGGGCGATGCCCTGGGCGCCGCCGAGCGCCATGTAGTCCGCGATCTCGCTGCTGCCGAGGGTATGCGCGAGGCGCTGCGCCGACTCCCGCTCGGGGTTGACCAGCGTATCCGCGCCGGCCAGTTCGAGCGCGCGCTGGTGTTCGTCCGCGCTCGCCTTGGCGACGACGTGCGAGAGCCGCAGGCGCTGCTTCAGGGTGAGCGTGACGAGCACGCTGGTGGCGATGTTGCTGCCGATCGCCACCACCACGGAGTCGTAGTTGCGCAGCGAGAGCGATTCGAGGAACTCGACTTCCTCGACGTTCCCTTCGGCGGCGAGGGTCGCCGTCTCCACGATCTCGTTGACGCGGGCGCCGTCGCGGTCGACGCCGAGCACGTCCACGCCGAGGGCGGCGAGTTCGCGCACGAGCTGCGCGCCGAAGCGGCCGAGTCCGAGGATGGCGACGTTCACCGGCTACTGGCTCTCCCGCGCCGATGCTAGCCCCGCGCGGCGGCGCCGTCGACCGCTGGCCGCTAGCCGTTCAGCCGCGTCAGGCCCTCGCGGATTTTCTCGAAGGCGGTTGCGGGGGCGGGGGCGAAGCGTCCGGGGGCGCCCGCGGGGACCGGCGCGTCGGGCGCCTGGGCGGCCTCCCGTTCGAGCCGCGCGCGGGCGGCCAGGTAGCGTTCGCGCACTTCCGCCGCGCTCCGCCCGCGCAAATCCTCGGGCGCGAGGTCGTCGTGGGCGGCGATCAGGGCCTCGCGCAGCAGCCGCGCGAGTTCGGACTCGTCCGCGTCGTCGCCGGTCTCGTCCGCCGTCTCGTCCGCGTCTTCGGGCGGCCCGCCGATCAGGGCTTCCGCCCGCTCCTCGCCCTCGTGTTCGGTCGCGGTCTCGCCGCCGATAACTAGTTCCTCGCTCATGCTCACGCCTCCGGGGGATGGGTTTCGCGGGAGGCTGGCGCGCGCTGGCGGAAGCGACAAGCCCTGCGTGTCACGCGGGCCGGGGGCGGGTTCTGTTGCGGGTGGGGCGGCGCGGCGCGATACTCGCAGGGTCGTCGCCGGCGACGGCGGCTTCACGCGGCCCCCAGCGGGTGGGGTCGGTCCCCTGCCCAGGTGGCGCAACTGGCAGCGCGGCTGATTTGTAATCAGCAGGTTAGGGGTTCGAGTCCCCTCCTGGGCTTACCAGGTGGAGGGGTGGCCGAGTGGTTAAAGGCAGCAGACTGTAAATCTGCCCCGCAGAGCGGTACGCAGGTTCGAATCCTGCCCCCTCCACCATCTCCCCCCACGGCGCGGGGACGGGCGGCGGCGCTCGCCGCGCCCCTTCCCCTCGGGAGGCGAACATGAAGCTGAGCAGCGACGCCGTCGACATCCCCGCGAGTTCCGTGAGCGTGTACGAAGCGATCTTCCGCCGTCGCAACGTGAAGGCGTTCAGCCGGGAGCCGGTCGCCCGCGAGACGCTGGAGCGCCTGTTCGCGGCGGCGATCTGGGCGCCCAATCACCGGCTCACCGAACCCACGAGGTTCTTTGTGGTCCCCCACGGGAGCGCGATGCGAACGAGGCTTGCGGGCGTCGCCTGGCGGTCGGCCAGCGACGGGATCGCGAATCCCGATCCCGTGCAGAAGCGGCGCGCGGCGGACGCCAGCAGGGACCGCATGCTGAACGCGCCCGCCCTCGTGTACGTCTACAGCCTCCCCGGCGAGAACGAGGAGATCACGCGGGAGAACTACGCCACTGCGTGTTGCGCCGTCCAGAACATGGGGCTCGCGGCGGTCGCCGAGGGCCTCAGCCTTGACTGGAGCACCGGTCGCCTCGCGCGTCTCCCTGGTCTTGCGCGGGCGCTGGGCGCGCACGATGACTGGACGGTGGTCGGGGCCGTCTTCCTGGGGAAGCCCGCAACCGTCCCCACCGCGCAGCGCACCCCGCACGAGGAAGCCGTCACCTGGCTGTAAGCGCGTTTCGCGCGCTACGCGGAGGGAGCGGGCTGCTCGACCCGCACGCGGTCGCCGAACCCGAACTTCCGCGCGAGGTCCTGCGTGATGTGGGCGCCATGTTCACTGGCGCCGCGAACGACAAGGGACGCGTCCTCCCGTTCGTCCAGGAGGACCACGAGCACCTCGCCGATGAAGGAGGGGCTCATGTAGACGCCGTCGGCGTCGATGGTGACGGAACGCGGCGGAGCCTTGCCCAATTCCGCAGCAAGGACATCACGGGCGCGGGTGCGGGTTGCGAAGGTCTGGCCATGGTCGGCAAGCACGATCGACATCGATCCGTCTCCCTCCGACAAAGGCGTTGTCGGAACGAACTGGAACCCACTATAGGCAGATCTATAGGCAGATCCTCGGGTTTGCGGATGTGGGGCGGGGCGGGGATGCGCATGGCGGGGAGGTGAGGATAGCGCACGCGCGTGCGCGTCCCCTCTCCCCCACAACGGAAATCCCGCTACTATCAGGGGCACACACGCGGACCAGGCCCTCATAGCTCAGTTGGCAGAGCGCGTTCTTGGTAAGAACGAGGTCTCCAGTTCAAATCTGGATGAGGGCTCCAGGGCGAGGCGCCTCCCCACTCCAGGGACGCGGCGACGCCACTACCCGCACGGAGGATTCGCAATGGCGAAGGAGCGATTTGAGCGGACGAAGCCGCACGTAAACGTGGGGACGATCGGGCACGTGGACCACGGGAAGACGACGCTGACGGCGGCGATCACGAAGGTGTTGGGGCTGAAGGGGGAGGCGGAGTACCGGGAGTTTGACTCGATCGACAACGCGCCGGAGGAGCGGGCGCGTGGGATCACGATTGCGATTGCGCACGTGGAGTACGAGACGGAGGCGCGGCACTACGCGCACGTGGACTGCCCGGGACACGCGGACTACATCAAGAACATGATCACGGGGGCGGCGCAGATGGACGGGGCGATTCTGGTGGTGGCGGCGCCGGACGGGCCGATGCCGCAGACGCGGGAGCACATTCTGCTGGCGCGACAGGTGGAGGTGCCGGCGATCGTGGTGTACCTGAACAAGGTGGACATGATGGAGGACGAGGAGTTGCTGGAGCTGGTGGAGCTGGAGTTGCGGGAGTTGCTGTCGAGCTACGAGTTTCCTGGTGACGACCTCCCGATTGTGCGAGGGTCGGCGCTGGCGGCGCTGGAATCGGGGTCGGAGGACCCTGGGTCGTCGGAGTATGCGTCGATCCAGGAGTTGCTGGCGGCGGTGGACGAGTACGTGCCGCAGCCGCAGCGGGCGCTGGACCAGCCGTTCCTGATGCCGATCGAGGACGTGTTCGGGATCAAGGGACGTGGGACGGTGGTGACGGGGCGGATCGAGCGTGGGCGCATCCATGTGGGCGAGGAGGTGGAGATTGTGGGACTGGAGGACACGCGCACGACGGTGGTGACGGGCGTGGAGATGTTCAAGAAGCTGCTGGACGAAGGAGAGGCCGGGGACAACGTGGGGTGTCTGTTGCGGGGGATGGACCGTGAAGAGGTGCAGCGCGGGCAGGTGCTGGCGCTGCCGGGGTCGATCAAGCCGCACACGAAGTTCGAGGCGCAGGTGTATGTGCTGAGCAAGGACGAGGGCGGGCGTCACACGCCGTTCTTTCCGGGGTACCGTCCGCAGTTTTACGTACGGACGACGGACGTGACGGGGTCGATCGAGTTGCCGGAGGGGACGGAGATGGTGATGCCGGGGGACAACGTGACGATGAAGGTGGAGTTGATCCAGCCGGTGGCGGTAGAGGAAGGGTTGCGCTTCGCGATACGGGAAGGCGGGCGCACGGTCGGCGCCGGCGTCGTCACCACGGTGCTCGAGTAGGAGGGGCGCGATGGCAAAGGCAAGAGGCGACCGCCAGATCATCACCCTCGGCTGCACTGAGTGCCGCGAGCGCACCTATACTAGTTCGAAGAGCCGCCGCAACGATCCGGATCGGCTGGAGCTCCGCAAGTTCTGCCCCCGCTGCCGGAAGCATCAGCTGCACAGGGAGACACGATAGCAAGATGGCACGCGCCCAACGCCGACGCGGCACGCGCTCCCGACGCGCATCCCGCGAGCGCCGTTCCCGCGGCGCCGTGGATGCGGTCGATACCGGCGCAAGCGAGAGCGCGATCGCAGCCAGCCCCGCGCCCGCGCCGCGCGTGCAGCCGCCGCGCCGCCGCTGGAACCCCTTCGGCTTCCTGAAGCGGCTCCAGCCCCGCGCCGTCGCCGATGTCATCTCCGAGCTGCGCAAGGTGACGTGGCCGACCTTCGCCGAGACGCGCTACCTCACCATCGTCGTCGCCATCGTCGCGATCGTGATCGGCGTCATCCTTGGCCTCTTCGACCTGCTGTTCGGCTGGCTCGTCGAGCGGCTCTTCTTCTAACAGCCAGCAGCCATGCGGGAGGGCGCCATGGAACTTCAGGACACCACCAGCCACGAATCGCTTCCCGAGGCGGGCCCCGGGGAAGTCGGTCTGCAACCCACGCGCAGGCGCCGGCGCAGCCGCCGCGAGGAGATCGAGGACCAGGACCAGATCAGCGATGAGGAAATCAGCGCCGCCGGCCGCTCCTGGTACTTCGTCAATACCTACAGCGGCCACGAGTACAAGGTGCGCCACGCCATCAAGGCGACGATCGACCAGATGGACGCCGGCGACCGCGTCTTCCACGTGATCGTCCCCACCGAGGACGAGATCGAGATACGCGAGGGGCAACGCCGCACCGTCAAGCGCAAGCTCTACCCGGGCTATGTGCTCATCCAGACGATCACGCTCCAGGAAGGCGACGCCGAATCCGACAACCTCTGGCACATGATTCGCAATACCAGCGGCGTCACGGGCTTCGTCAGCGCGGGCTCCGAGCTCGCCGGCGGCACGCCCAAGCCGGTCGCCCTTACCCAGGACGAGGTCAACAACATCCTGCGCGCCATGCGCATGGAGCAGCCGCGCGTGCGCATCGGCTTCCAGGTCGGCGAGAGCGTCCGCATCGCCTCCGGTCCCTTCGAGGACCTTGTCGGCTCCGTCGACGAGATCAATATGGAGAAGGGCAAGGTGCGCGTGCTCGTGAGCATGCTGGGGCGCGAGACGCCCGTTGAGTTGGACTTCCTGCAGGTCGAGAAACTGTAAAGGCGCGGCTTCGTGCCAGCGCCTTGGCCGTGGCAAGGTGGATGTGTGACCGTACGCGGTCCGGAGGTTTAGCGATGACGTCCCTGCTGGCGATTCCCTCCCTGCGCGCGTCGCTCCTGGTGGTTCTGGGCGTGGCCGCGCTCGCGCTCGTCGCCTGTGGCGGGGGCGATGAAGATCCCGGCGAGCCCACCGCTGTGGCGGCAACGCCAACGGAGACGGCCACGCCCACGGAGACCGCTACCCAGCCTCCGACGGAGACCCCCGCCGCCACCCCCTCCCCTGAGCCCGACGTGGACGACGCCGTTGATGCGCGCTACCTGCGGGATCTGTGCGTCGCCGGGAACGACTTCCAGGCGGCCGTCTTCATGGCCCTGGTCAGCGGAAACACGGGAGACGGCGACGGGGACGAGGAGGACGCCGAGCCCTCCCTGGCGGAGTTCATGGAGCAGCTTTCGGAACCGCTGGCGACGCTCCTCGAACGCTTGCAGGCCCTCACGCCGCCTGACGACGTCGCCGAGTTCCACGCCGCCGCGCTCGCAGGATATGAGCAGTTCATGGAGACCCTGACCGCGATGGACACGAACGTGGAGGATCCCGACGCCGCGTCCGTCGATCCGCTTGACCTCCTCAGTAACTTGATGATGACCAGTCTGGCGGCGCCCCCTTTGTCCGAGGCGACCCTTGCCCGCCTGGCGCAGGTCGCGGCGAGCGTCCCTGAGTGTGAGGATTCGAGCTTCCTGAACACGTTCCTGCGGGACAGCGGCCCGCCCATGGATCCCGGCGCCACGGACGCCGTTCCCGCCGAGGACGTCATGAAGGACGTCACCCCCGAGGACGAGGCCTACGTCCGCGAGCTCTGCCTCACGGGCAAGACGTTTGAGAGCGCGCTGCTGGAGAGTTTCGCGGGCCTCGCCCTCGACCCCGTCGCGGCGACGAGGGAAGCGATGGAGGATCCGCAGCTGTTCGCGCGGATTTACCTGGAGCCGATGCGCGCGCTGGCCGCGGAGATGCGCCTGATGACGCCCCCCGCGAGCGCCGCCGCCGCCCATACCGCCAATATCGACTACCTCGGGGAGATGGTCGCCATCCTCGATGTTCTCGTGGCGGATGCGGAGGCGGGCAGGGAGAGCGCCAGCGTGGACGCAGCCCGCTTTGAAGCGATGATGGAGGCGGAGGCGCCCATGTTCGCCCGCGAAGACGCGAACCGGCTGGCCGCGGCCGCGAACAACGTCTCCGAGTGCTACGGCTCAGGCTTCCTCCTTGGAATCCTCGGTGGGGGCCTCAGCGGGGGCGTTGATGGAGGCGTCGTCGGCTCGGATGCCGAGGAGGGCGAAATCAGCGCCGGCGAGGGGAGCGGCGGCGGGGGCGCGTCTGAAGGGAGCGCCGGCTCCACCCCTGGCTCAGAGGGGCGCTAGTTGCACTCGTAGCCGCCGCAGGCTTCGGGAGGAAGCCCGCCCGGCGGGATGCGCTCCTCGCAGAGCCGCGAGAGGATGCACGCCTCGTCCGTCACCTCGTCGTACTGCCGCCGGAGCTCCTCGCAGTCGTCTTCGCAGACGGGCCCGAACGAGATCAGGGCGCGGTCGATATTGGTGATGTCCTGGAACGCCATCGCGTCCACCCGCACGCCGTTAAGGATGAAGGAGAGCCGCTCCGTCTCCGAGTCGCAGAACCGCTCCCCCTCGGGGAGGGTGAGGCAGCTGTCCGTCAGCTCGAATCCGAGCGACCCCAGGAATTCGCGCCAGGTGGTCCCTTCACGGTGGACATGAACGACCTCGTGCCACGGCTTGTGGAGGTGGACGTTCGCGCTGAGTTCGTCATCTTCTTCTGAGAAGAAGCGCTCCTGATTGAAGTTGTAGCGCTCCCCGTGGATGTAGAGCGCAAAGTCGGCGTGCCAGTGCACGGACTGGCGTAGCTCGCAGCCGGGCGTACCCGGTTCGCAGCCGTCGGCGCCCGCGGAATCGTCGCCGACGTTCACGATGAGCAGGACCGCCAGCGCGACCACGGCCGCCATGAGCAGGGCCACGATGGGGAGCCAGATGCGGGGAGGGAGCGCGCCTCGCGGCGGGGGTGGCGAAGGATCAGCGCGTGTCATCGCCCTCGGCGCCCGTCGCGTCTTCAGCGTCTGGCTCGTCGCCGCTGTCCGGCTCATCCTCGGCGGTCGCGGCGGCGATGGCGTCCTCGATTACCTCGCGCCAGCCCTCGTTCGTCTGCGGCGGCTCCTGGAGGGGCGCCCCGTTGATGACGAAGCTGGGCGTGCCGCGGAAGCCGCTGTCTCGCGCCGCGGTCTCATCATCGGCGACGCGGCTGACGGCGTCAGCGCTGTCCTGGCAGGTGGCGAAAGCGTCCGTATCAAGCCCCAGATCCCCGGCGATGGCGAGCAGATTCTCCTTCGAAAAGGCCCCGTCGTCAGGGCGGAACCCTTCCTCCGCCTGCTCGGCGAAGAGGCGGTTGGCGTACTCGAAGGCGCGGTCCTGTTCGGCGGCGCAGACGGCGCCGATGGCGGCGGTTGTCGATTCCTGCCCGACGACGGGGAAGTGGCGGAACTCGATCTGCAGCTGGCCGGACTTGACGAACTCCTCGACGAGGAAGCCTTCGTGGTCCTCCGTGAAGCGCAGGCAGTGGGGGCACTGGAAGTCCTCGTACAGGATCATCTTCGCGGGCGCGTCGTCGTTGCCGAGCTTGTTGCCTGTCTGCATGCCCACGGGCAGGGCTGCGAGGGCCTTGTCGAGCACGGATGCGGTCGCGGTTTCGAAGGCGTCCTCGATCAGCTCCCGCCAGCGTTCGTTCGTCTGAGGCGGGTTCTGGACCGGTACCCCGTTGACGACGAAGTTGGGCGTGCCGCGGAAGCCGATGGCCCGCGCCGCGGTCTCGTCCCCGGCGATGAGGCTGACGGAGTCGGGGCTGTCCTGGCAGGCGGCGAAGGCGTCTGTATCGAGCCCCAGATCCCCGGCGATGGCGAGCAGGCTCTCCTTCGAGTAGGCGCCCTGATCGGGGCGGAATCCATCACCCGCCTGTTCGGCGAAGAGGCGGTTGGCGTACTCGAAGGCGCGGTCCTGTTCGGCGGCGCAGACGGCGCCGATGGCGGCGGTTGTCGATTCCTGCCCGACGACGGGGAAGTGGCGGAACTCGATCTGCAGCTGGCCGGACTTGACGAACTCCTCGACGAGGAAGCCCTCGTGGTCCCGCGTGTAGCGCAGGCAGTGGGGGCACTGGAAATCCTCGTACTGGATCATCTTCACGGGGGCGTCATCGCTGCCGAGCTTGTTGCCCATCTGCATCTCCACGGGCAGGTCCGCGAAGGCCTGGTCGATGACCGAGAGCGACTGTGCGTCGCCGTCCCCGCCGTTGCGCATGGCGAGGACGACGACGACCGCGAGCAGCCCCGCGGCGAGCAGGCTCACGCCGGCGAGGAAGGGCCAGCTCAGGAAGTTGGGACCGCCGCCGCCGCTCCCCTGGCCACGCGAGGAACCACGGGAACGGCCGCCCCGGTAGGAGGTCGCCTGCCTGCGGGCCTGGCGGCTCTGCTCACGACGCGCCTGCCGGTTCGACATCGCACCGAGGGTAGCAGAGCATCGCCTTGCAATCCCGCGCGTCGGTTCGCTTCCGGTAAGGTCGCGGTCGATCGCGGACGATTCCTGTCATGGCGCGACGATCGCCATCGGACGCGGCCCGCCCGCGATCGCGTTCCTGCGGGGGTTGGGGCGAAGGGCGTAGGTGGTGGGCGGCGGCTAGCCCGCCGCCTCCGCGAGGAAGCCCTCGACCAGTTCCAGGAAGCGTTCGAAGCGGTCGTGGTGGACCCAGTGACCCGCGTCCGCCACCGTCTCCGTGCGGTAGTTGTGGAAGGCGCTGAAATCGGGCGCCTCCTCCGCTCCCCAGCTCTCCGCGCCCTGGATGAAGAGGATGGGCGCCCGAATCTGGTTCCAGATGTCGCGGGCGTCCTCCATGTTGAACTCGTAGGGCGAGCGCGCGCGCACGTGATTGTCGAACTTCCAGACATAGCCCCCATCCGCCTCCCGCAGACCGTGTTCGGTCAAGTGTCGGGCCAGTTCCGGCGAGAGGTGGCTGTTCGCCTCACGCATGCGCGCCACGGCCTCATCAAGCGTCGCGTAGAGGCGCGGCTCGCGGCCGTCGAGTTCGCGCATGCCCGCCAGCCACTCACGCATGCGCGCATGGGCGGGGCGATGCTCCGTTCCCGAGCGCAGCCTGCCGAGCCCCTCGATGCTGACGACGGCGGCCACATTCTCGGGGACCGTGCCCGCGTACTGAAGGGCGACGCTGCCTCCCAGCGAGTGCGCCACGACGCTGACCGGCGCCCGCCCGATGTCTTCCACGATGGCGTGCAGGTCAAGCGCGTAATCGATGATCGAGTAGTTCCCGCCGAGGGCCCAGTCTGAGTCGCCGTGCCCGCGCAGGTCCGCCGCGAACACCTGATAGCGGTCGCAGAGCGCCTGCGCGGCGCGGTCCCAGGAACGCGCGTGGTCGCGGCCGCCGTGCAGCAGGATCAGGGGCGGGTTCTCCGCCTTCCCCCACGCAAGGCAGTGCAGCCGCAGGCGCTGGGAGGTGACGTAGCGGGACTTGGGCTCCATGGCCTGCGGCAGTGTAGAGGGCCGCGTCCTTAGGCGTCGCGCCTCAGGAGAAGGCGGGCCCGCCCGGCTGGCAGGCGCGGCAGAAGCTGGTCACCTTGCGGCTTGCCTCGATGTCCGTGATCTTCGCGCCGTCGCGGGGGCAACGGGCCTCCCCGCCGAGACGGTGCACGCGGAAGAAATCGCGCCGTTCGCGGTAGTCGAGCGAGTCGCCCCTGACCATGCGCTCACGCGCGAGGGGCGTGGCCCAGGCCATCACCGCGCGCGCCGCCGCGAACAGACGGCGCAGGTCGTCATCGTCGAGGTCCGTGCGGAGGGTAAAGGGATTGATGCGCGCCTCCCACAGAATCTCATCGCTGTAGGCGTTGCCGACGCCCTGCACGAACTCCGCCTTCGTGAGGATGTTCTTGACGCGCCCGCGGTACTTGCGGATGCGCTCCAGCCAGACCGCTTCCGTGAGGGCGGGATCGAGGAGGTCGGGGCCGCCAGCGCTCCAGTTCGGGATCGTTTCGAGTTCCGTCAGGGGCAGCAGGTAGATGCGGCCCATCACCCGCAGGTCGGCGTAGCGCAACTCCATGCCCCCCGAGAGGGTCAGGCGCAGGCAGGCGCGCCCCTGCCACTTCGCCCCGGGCGGGACGTACTGGAAGCGCCCCGTGAGCATCGGGTTGATGGCCAGTACGCGTTCGGAGGAGAGGGCGATGAGCAGGAACTTCCCGCGCCGCTGCGTCTCCCCGAAGGCGTCCCCCGGGAGCGAGTCCGCGAGGGCGGTCGCGCCCGTGCGCACGATGTGGGGAATCTTGACCTCGACGGCCTCCACGGACTGGCCCGGCAGCCGTTCGTTGAAGAACCCGCGGATCGCCTCGAGGTCCGGGATCTCCGGCATCTCAGTGGTTCGGGCGGGCCTTCAGGGCCTGGCGCGACGCCGCCTCGCGGGCGAAGCCCTGCACAGATGTGAGGATGCCCAGCAGCCCCTCGCCCTTGCCCATCGAGATCTCCCGCCCGTAGATGGCGAACACGACGTCCCCGGGGATGCGCGCCACCTCTTCCGGGGGCGCGCCGGAGACGGTGTCGTCGAGGATCGCGCAGAACGATTTCGCGGAAACGCCCTGGGGATTCTCCACGGCGAAGTAGTACCGCTGCCCGCCCTCGTCCAGATCCTCGGCCCACACATAGGCCTGCGATTCGCAGCGCTTCACGCGCCGGTCCTCGGGGTAGGGGCGCACGGCGATGCGTTCGGGCACGTTCGTGAACTGGTCGGCGTACTCGATCAGGTAGTCGATCCGCTCGGCGCGTTCGAGAAACGAGAACTCGTCGAGCAGATCGGCGAGCGCCTGGGGAACGCCCTCAACGCTCACGGCTACTTTTCGATGGGCACGTTCACCAGGTTGCCCCACTCCGTCCAGGAGCCGTCGTAGTTGCGGACGTTCCCGAAGCCGAGCAGGTGCGTGAGCACGAACCAGGTATGGCTGCTGCGCTCGCCGATGCGGCAGTAGGCGATGGTGTCGCCGTCGGGGGAAAGCCCCTGCTCGTTGAGGTAGATGTCCTGCAGCTCGGCGGCGGTCTTGAAGGTGCCGTCCTCGGGGTTGGCGGCGCGCGCCCAGGGGATGCTGCGCGCCCCGGGGATGTGACCTCCGCGCAGGGCGCCCTCGTTGGGGAAGTCGGGCATGTGCAGGCGCTCGCCCGAGTACTCCTGCGGGCTGCGCACGTCGACCAACTGGCCCCCCGCCTCGAGGTGCGCGAGCACGTCATCGCGGAAGGCGCGGATGGGCGCGTCATCGCGCTCGGGGGCGGAGTAGTCCGTGGCCGCGTAGGCGGGAACCTCGCGCGTCAGCGGGCGGCCTTCCTGCTCCCACTTCTGGCGGCCGCCGTCCATCACGCGGGCGTTGGCGTGGCCGAAGAGCTGGAATACCCAGAAGGCGTAGCAGGCCCACCAGTTATTGCGGTCGCCGTAGAAGACGACGTTCGTCTCGCGCGCGATGCCGTTGCGAGCCATAAGCGCTTCGAAGCCCTCGCGCTGCAGGTAGTCGCGGCGCAGCTGGTCATTGAGGTCGGCCGCCCAGTCCACCTGGACCGCTCCGGGGATGTGCCCGGCGGGATAGAGCAGCTGATCTTCGTTGGATTCGACGATGCGGATAGCGGGGTCATCCAGGTGATCGGCGACCCAGTCAGTGCTGACGAGGACGCCGGGGTTGGAGTACCCGCGGCTGGTGATATCGGACATGGAGCGTCTCCCGATGTGTGTTGTCGCGGGGAGCATGGCGCCCGCCGCGGGATCTACAGCGTACAGGAGCGCCGCCATGACGGGGAGCGAGGGCGCGCCGGCTATGGTTGGCGGACATCTTGTCGCCGAAGCAGGCCGTACTGCTCCGTCACCATGCCGAGGCGGAACCGCTAGCGGCGGCGGCGGGCCCAGGCGGGCCTGCCGAGCGCGAGGGCGAGCGCGAGCGCGATCACGCCGCTGATGGCGGCCAGGGAGACGCCGCCAGTCGCGAGACCGCTGCCGGCGTCGCCGATGCCGGGTTCGTCATCGGCGATGTCCCCGCCGGCGCCAGTATCGGGCTCGGCGGGGACGTCATCGTCCGTGTCGCCGGCACCCGTGTCGGGCTCGGCGGGCTCGTCATCGTCTGTGTCGCCGTCTCCCGTGTCGGGCTCGGCGGGCTCGTCATCGTCTGTGTCGCCGTCTCCCGTGTCGGGCTCGGCGGGCTCGTCGTCATCTGTGTCGCCGTCTCCCGTGTCGGGCTCGGGGGGCTCGTCGTCATCTGTGTCGCCGTCTCCCGTGTCAGGGGTGGCGCTCGGCGGGGGCGTGGGTGTCGCTCCCGGTGGCGGCGTGGGTGTTGGCGAGGCACCCGGTGGCGGTGTTGGAGTAGCGGTCGGCGTGGGCGTAGGCGTTCCCGTTGGCGTCGCCGTCTCTTCTCCCGGCACGAGGACGAACATCGGCGTTGTGGCGGTGACCTCGTCCGAGGCGGGGCCATTTCCGGCGGGGTTCACGGCGCGCACCTTGAAGGCGTAGGCCGTCTCGGCCAGCAGGCCCCTCACCGTGTAGGTCGTTGTGGTGGCGCCCGAACCGGGGATCGCCGTCCATGATCCGTAGGCCCCGCCCCCCTGTTTCTGCTGGTACTCCCAGCGCGTGATGCTGGCGTCGCCCGGATCCGCCCAGGCGAGGACCACCCGCTGCGCGCCCGCCGTGGCCGTGACGCCCGTGGGCTTCGCGGGGGCCGTCCTGGCGGTGACCTCGTCCGATGCGGGGCCGTTCCCCGCGGAGTTCACGGCCCGAACCTTGAAGGCGTACACGGTTCCGGCCGCCAGGCCTGTCACGGTGTAGTTGGTCGTGGTCGCGCTGGAACTGCCGATCGCCATCCACGTCCCGTAGGCCCCGCTACCCGCCTTCTGCTGGTACTCCCAACTCGTGATACTGGCGCCGCCCGGGTTCGTCCAGGTGAGGGCGGCCGCCCTCACGCCTCCCGTGGCCGTGAGGCCCGTGGGCTTCGCCGCAGTCGTCGCAGCGGTGACCTCGTCTGAGGCGTCGCCGTTCCCGCTTGCGTTCACGGCTCGCACCTTGAAGGCGTAGGTCGTTCCGTCTGAGAGGCCCGTCACGGTGTGGGCCGTCGTGGTCGCGCTGGAACTGCCGATCGCCATCCACGCCCCATAGCTTCCGGCGCCCGTCTTCTGCTGGTATTCCCAGCTCGTGATGGTGGAGTCGCTCGGGTCCGCCCAGCCGAGGGCGATCTGCCTCACGCCCCCTGTGGCGGTGACGCCCGTGGGCTTCGCCGGGGCGGTCCTGGCTGTGGCCTCGTCCGACGCGGGGCTGTTCCCAGCGGGGTTCACGGCGCGCACCTTGAAGGCGTAGGTGGTTCCGCCCGCCAGGCCCGTCACCGTGTGGCGCGTCGTGGTCGCGCTTGAACTGGGGATCGCCGTCCACAACCCGTAGCTCCCGTTCCCCGCCTTCTGCTGGTATTCCCAGCGCGTGACGGTCGTGTCGCTCAGGTCCGTCCAGGAGAGGGCGATCTGCTGCACGCCACCCGTCGCTGTGAGGCCTGTGGGCTTCGCCGGGTCGCCAGTGGTGATGAACCGCACGTACACCCGGTCGGAGTACTGGTCACAAGTGCTGCCATAGGCAGATACATGAGCGGTGTACATTGATGCGCGTGAAAGCCCGGTGACCGTCACACTCGTCCCGGTAAAATCAGCCCTGAACCAGACGGTCCTCAGCTCTGGGACTTCAACCCGGACGGTGACATCGTACTCAGTTGTCGCACAATCGCCATCCGCTCCCGCCGTCCAGGTAAGCGTGACGCCGGTATCTGTGATGGCGCTGGCCGCAAATCCGGTCGGACTATTCGGCTCAGCAGAAGGAGTCTCCGTCGCTGCGGGCGTGGGCGTGGTGGCGGGGGCTGTGCCAGTGGTTTTGAAGTACTTGATCAAGCGTTGAGAGTAATTGTTGCAACTGTCACCGTAGGCGCCTAAAGTAGCCCGGTATTCTGTTCCTGGGCGCAAGCCGGTGGCTGTCACGCTCGTCCCGGAAAAGTCCACACGCTCGAAGGTGGCAGTCGGGGAAAGAATCTTGTTGCCTTCCTCATCTACAGAGTAGAAGCCCTTGATTTCGAGATCGTATTCAGTTGTCGCACAATCGCCATCCGCTCCCGCCATCCAGGTAAAGGTAGCGCCGGTATCCGTGATGGCGCTGATAACAAAACTGGTCGGCAAGTTCGGTGTAGGTGAGGACTGCCCCTCCGCAGTATTCGAGAGCATGGACAAGCCAAAAATCCCGGCCACCAAACCCGCTACGACCAGCAGCCCCCAACTGAAGAGACGCCTCCGCTTGCCCGTCGCTTCACGCCTAGTCAACATCCGTCTCTCCTTCGCTCGGTATGCGCGGCTCCACTGGCGGCTGGTCGGGGATACATGCGTCCCCCGACCAGCCGCCTTGCCGTCGTCCCTGATGGGCTAGTTGGCGTCGTCGTTTGTGATCGTGCCGGTGGCGAAGAGGCGTTTCGCTCCGCCCTCGAACCTCACGAGTCCGTCAGTGGTCCGCAGGTTGTTCAGCCGCAGACTCAACGTCTCGTCACCCTCGACGACCGTGTCGCCAAGTATCACGACCTTCACCGTCTGCGTTAGCGCCGCGCCCGTGGCGCCTGCTGCGAACACGACGTCGCGATTCGAGAACTGGATGAAGTCGCGGCCCTCGCCCGCGGTTCCCTTGGCCGTTGGCGTCGTTGCCAGCGTCGCCTTGAGCCCGGCGCCTCGCACCGTCGCGCGGACTCGGACTTCGTGCGTGGGAGTCTCGCTCAGCGTGATCGTGAACGTCAGCTCCGTTCGTTCGCCTTCGTCGCCCTCGGCCACGCTCACGTCCGATACCGAAATCTCGCGCGGCGTCTTGCCCTCATCGTCATCGGTGATCGTGCCTGTCGCTTCCAGGCTCCTCTCGCCTCCCGCGAAGGACACGTTCGTGGCCTCCGTCCGCAGGTTGTTCAGCCGCAGGATCAACGTCTCGTCGGCCTCGTCGAGCTCGTCGCCGAGAACGTTTACGGTCACCGTCTTCGTCAGCGCCGCGCCCGTGGCGCCTGCCGCGAACACGAGGTTGCGGCCCGTGAACTGGTAGAAGTCGCGGCCGTAGCCCGTTCCACTCGCCGTCGGAGCGGTGCGGCCCGGCGCCGCCGCCATGCCCACGCCTCGCGCCGTCGCGCGAATCTCCACCTTGTGGCTGGGACTGCCGCTCAGCGTGACCGTGAAGTTCATCGCCGTCGTGCCGCTGTTCCCCTCCGTCACAGTCACATCCGACACCGATATCGTCAGAGACGGGGGGGCCACACTGGTGGTGAAGTACAAGAGCACAGATTGAGCGTACTCGCCGCAACTTTCGCTGTAGGCGATTAAAGCAGCCCGGTAGTCTGTTCCCGGGCGCAAGCCGGTGGCTGTCACGCTCGTTTCGGCAAACTCCTCACGCGTGAAGGTGGCAGTCGGGGAAAGAATCTTGTCGCCTTCCTCATCTACAGAGTAGAAGCCCTTGATTTCGAGATCGTATTCAGTTGTCGGACAATAGCCATCCACTCCCGCCTTCCAGGTAAGAGTGGCGCCGGTGCTCGTAATGGCGACGACCACAAAACCGGTCGGCGCATTCGGCTTTGCCCCCGGCGGCGGCGCGGGTGTTGGTTCGGGTGTTGGCGTGGGCGTGGGTGTTGGCGTGGGCGTAGGTGTTGGCGTGGGCGTAGGTGTTGGTTCAGCTAGTGTAGTGAAATATCCTACGCCTGTGGCGCCCCACGAAGGGCTGCAGGATGCACCGTAAGTAGCTACCTGCACCTGGTACGTCGTACCAGCATCCAACTCGGTAACTTCCCAGCTCAGCGCTTCCGGTAGAGTAACCACTGTAGTACCCATCTGCACGTGGCCAGGACCAAGAAGAAGGAGGTTGTACCGGGTGGCTGCACAGCCTGTTCCCGCTTCCCACGTAAGCGTGGCGCTCGTCTTGGTAATGTCGCTGGCCTGAATGTTCGTCGGAGTCGCTGGCGGCCCCGATGTCTGGCCATCCGCGGAGCCCGAGAGCGAGGCCAAGCCAACAAGACCGGCCACCAAACCCGCTACAGCCAGCAGCCCCCAACTGAGGAGTCGCCGGCGGCGAGCGCCAACGCCTGCTAGTTCAAAATTGGGGGGGGGGGGGTAGACATAGTACGGACGCTCTGTCCGAATCGCTTCAACACGTTGAACTCCTCTTCGAAGAGATTTCGAGGGCATTGTAGAGAGGAGCTTGCGCGGGCGCAACAGGAAGCCGGGGGCACGGCTTCAACGTGTCTGGCGCGGCTAGCGCTGGCTGGCGGCGGGTTTAGCGCCGATTTGGGGGTATGCTCGTGTATCCGCGGCGCTCAGAACACGAGGGGGGCGCCCTGCCCCGCGGGGGCGACGCCCATGTCCCGCCAGCGTTCCAGGTCGACGGCGGCGAAGCCCTGGACGGCCGCGAGGTCCTGCGGATCGCAGAGGCGGGGGGCGCCCCGTTCGCCGCGCGGCAGGGCGGTCAGCGCGGCGCGGAAGACGATGGCGAGCTCCCAGCCCTCCTCGCCCTCGCGCGAGATGACGTCGGCGAGGCGCAGGTCGGAAACGGCCCCGTCGCACCACTCATCCACGATCGTGGACGCGATCTCGTAGGGATTGGCGCCCTGCGGCAGCGCCGTCCACGGCAGCCAGCGGCCCGGTGGCCCGTCCGCTCCGAAGACGAAGGCGACGACGCTCCCCTCCAGCACGGGCGCGACGTGGACCGTGAGCAGGACGCCGCCCGCCATCAGATGACGCCGGCGAAGACGGCGCCGTCCTCGAACGGCCCCACCGCCGCGATCGTGGCCGCCTCCGCGCGCAGCAGGTCGCGCCCCACGCGGCGCAGGTCATCGAGCGTGACCGCCTCGATCAGGGCGACCGCCTCATCGACCGTGAGCGTCTCTTCGAGGAGGAGTTCCTGGCCGCCCATCCAGGCGGCCACGGCGCGCGTGTCCTCCATGCGCAGCTGGATGCGCCCCGCCGCCATGCGCTTCCCCTTCTCCAGCTCCTCGCTGTCGGCGTCGCGCAGGAAGCGCTCGATCGCCTCGCGCGCGAGTTCGAGCGTGAGGCGCGCGTTCGCCGGGTCGCAGCCCGCGTAGATGGTGAAGGCGCCGGCGTCGCGGTAGTCGGAAAGGTAGGAATGGACGTCGTACACGAGCGCGCGTTCCTCGCGCAGATCCAGGAAGAGACGGCTTGACATACCCTCCCCGAGGAGCGCGCTGAGGAGGCTGGCGGCGTACTGGTCAGGGTGGCCGAGGGGCAGGGCGGGGTACGTCAGGCAGAGGTGCGCCTGCTCGGTCGCCTTGGCGCGCACGCCCACGCGCGGACGGTCGCCGCGCGGCTCCACCGGGCGCCACGAGCGGGGCTCGCCCGCGGGCATTTCGCCAAGCCAGCGCGCGGCCGCGTCCACGATCGCCTCGTGGGTGACGTTCCCCGCCACCGAGAGCGTCAGGTTCGAGGGTGTGTACTGCGTGCGGAAGTAGCGCTCCACGTCCGCGAGCGACAGCGCCTGCGCCGTCTCCACGGTCCCGCCGATGGCGCGTCCAAGGGGCTGGTCCGGCCAGAGCGTCTCGTCCGCGAGGATGGCCGCCAACTCCCCCGGGCTGTCCTCCACGGCGGCCAGCTCCTCGAGGATGACGAGGCGCTCCTTTTCGAGTTCGAGCGGGTCCAGCTCGGGGGCGGTGACCATGTCCGCGAGGATGTCGATTGTCTCGAGGGCGGCCCAGTCCGGCGTCTTCGCGTAGTAGACGGTCAGTTCGCGGTCGGTGGCGGCGTTGTGCACGCCCCCGACTGACTCGATCGCCTCCGCGATCTCCTGCGCTGTGGGGCGGCGCGAGGCGCCCTTGAAGAGCATGTGTTCGAGGAAGTGCGAGAGCCCCGCCTCGGCGTCCTCCTCGTAGCGGCTGCCCGCGCCCGCGTACACGCTGACCGTGGCGGAGCGCGTCTGCGGCATCTCGCTGGTGATGATCCGTAGCCCGTTGGGCAGCGTCGTTCGCTCGAACACGATGGTCAGACTCCCGTCTGCCTGTCAGCGCCGCCCATCATGGGCGACGGGCGTCTTGCGGGACACCGTCCCCATCCCCGTCCGGCTCCTCCCACAGCCCTCCCTGCGCCGCCGCTCCGGGCGTCGCCGGCGGCTCGACGCCCAGATGGCGCCAGGCCGCCGCCGTGGCCAGGCGCCCCCGCGGCGTGCGCTTCAGCAGCCCGCGCTTCAGGAGGAAGGGCTCATAGACGTCGAAGACGGTGTCTGATTCTTCGCTGATGGCCGCCGCGATCGTCTCTAGCCCCACGGGGCCGCCCTCGAACTGTTCGATGATGGCGCGCAGCAGGCGGCGGTCGTTCACATCCAGCCCGAGAGCGTCCACGTCCAGCAGGTCGATGGCCTCGCGCGTCGCCGCCAGCGTGGCCACGCCGTCCGCGCGCACCTCCGCGTAATCGCGCACGCGTCGCAGGATGCGATTGGCGACGCGCGGCGTGCCGCGGGCGCGCTTCGCGATCTCGCGGGAGGCTTCGTCCGCGAGCGCCACGCCAAGCAGGGCGCCGGAGCGCTGGACGATCGCCGTCAACGCCTCCAGTTCATAGAAATCCAGGCGGTAGACGGAGCCGAAGCGGTCGCGCAGGGGCGCGCTGATCATGGCGTAGCGCGTGGTCGCGCCAATGACCGTGAAGTTCGGGAGCTGCAGGCGGATGGAACGCGCCCCCGGCCCCTTCCCGATCACGAGGTCGATGGCGAAGTCCTCCATCGCCGGATAGAGGATCTCCTCCACGGCCCGCGCGAGGCGGTGAATCTCATCGATGAAGAGGACATCGCCCTCCTTCAGGTTCGTGAGGATGGCGGCGAGATCGCCCGGGCGCTCGATGGCGGGGCCGCTGGTTGTGCGGATGGGCGCGTTCATCTCCGCCGCCAGAATGTGCGCGAGGGTCGTCTTGCCGAGCCCCGGCGGCCCGTAGAAGAGGTGGTGGTCGAGCGGCTCGCCCCGCTTCCGCGCCGCCTCGATCGCGATCACGAGGACTTCCTTGACGCGCTTCTGTCCGGGGAAGTCATCGAGGCGCTGCGGACGCAGGGTCTGTTCCGCGCGCAGCTCATCCTCGTCGCGCACGGTTCCGTCGGTGGCGCGTTCCCCGGAGGTCATGGGGCAAGTCTACGCGCGCGTGTAACGGATGTTCGCGGCGCCTTCCCGAAACGCGCCCCTGCGCCCTGCCCGCGCCCCCTCGCGATGGCGGCCTGACCCGTCTACACTGAACGCGCTGGCGTACGCCCCATGCCCTTTCGGACGCTCCCCCCGCTCCTCATCCTCGTGTGCGCGATCGCGGCCGGCGGCGCGGCCTTCACGATGGCGCGGCAGGGGGGCGCCGTCAGCGTCGAGCCGCCGCTAGCCGCCCAGCCTCGCAAGCGACGCAACAGGAAGGGCCTCCTCCGGGAGGCCTTCCTGTTGCGTTCGCGCAGGCGGCTGCTTACAATCCCTCTCGCAAATCCCTGCCAGGGGGTCCACCATGCTGAAGCGTTTCGGACGGGGTACCCGTTCCATGTCTACCCCCCCCCCCCCCCGAACATAAGAAGGCGTTTTAGGATGCGCGGCGGTGGCGCAGGCGGGCGCCGCTTCCGGGCCTGGGGGCTGCTGGCGGTAGCAGGGCTGGTGGCCGGGGTTGTTGGGCTGGCCTCGCTCCCGAACACCGTGGAGGGTCAGGGCCAGGAGGTGAATGATCCGACGAACTTTCGCGCCAGCGACATCTCGAACACCGGCGCTACCCTGTCCTGGACGGCGGGGGCTGCCGGAAAATGCCCGACGAGAGATTATAGTATCAAAGTCTTGCCTGTTACCGGCAGCAATTTAGTCTGGAGCCGGAGTGGAGTCAGAAAGACGACTGTGACCGTCACCGGCTTGAGCTCGGGAGTAGCGTACCGGGCGTATGTAACCGCCTACAGCAGAAAATGCAGAGACTACTCCACGGCGGTGGAAATAAGGCAGTTCACCACTACCACCACGGCCCCGACTACGGACACACCCACGCCCGAGCCCACAGTGGTGGCCAAGCCGAATGCGCCGACGAGCTTTACCGCCAGCTCTATCACGGACACCACCGCTACCCTTTCCTGGACGGCGCCCGCTGCCAGCGACTGCCCGCTGCACAGCTACCATATCAATGTTGTGGTTGTTGGAACCACGACGGTCGCCTGGATGTGGGAGGGAAGTAGCGGGACAACTGTGAACGCTACCGGCTTGAAAGCGGGAACAAATTACCGAGCTGATCTAACCGCCTACAGCAGGGACTGCCTCGAGTACTCCGAACGAGTGTCCGTGCAGTTCACCACCAGCACGGCCACGGCCACGAACACGCCCACGCCCGAGCCTACAACGGTGGCCTACCCGAATGCGCCGACCGGCTTTGCCGCCGGCTCCATCACGGACACCGGCGCCGCGTTGTCCTGGACGGCGGCGGCGGCCGGCGATTGTGCGACAACCAGGTACTCTGTCCGCGTCCTGCTGTATGCCCCCCTCGGGGGGGAAGGGAGCGCACCAGCGATGAGCCTGGGGGCGGTCGTCTCGGGGGCGCAGGATGTTACCGGCACGAGTGCGACGGTCACCGGGCTTTCACGTGCGACATACTACGTCGCTGAGGTACGCTCCTTCGGTGGAAGTTGCGACAGATTCTCTCCCGTTGTGTACATGAGGTTCACCACCACTGGTGATCCGGTGAAGCCCACAGGCCTCACGGCGACGGGAGGCGAGCGGCAGGCGACCCTTTCCTGGACGGACCTGAGCGATACGACCGTCAGGCGCTGGGAATACCAGCAGAAGGCGGGGAACGGGAGCTACGGGTTGTGGACGGCGATCCCCAGTTCAAGCGCGACCACGACGCGCCACACGGTGACGGGCCTGGCGGGCGGAACCACCTACGCCTTCAAGGTGCGCGCCGTGAACCCCGCTGGGAACAGCCCCGCGTCGGACGAGGCCACAGCCAGGACCGCCCCGGCGAAGCCCACGGGCGTCACCGCCACAGGGGGCGTGAGGCAGATCGCCCTCGGCTGGGCGGACCCGAGCGACTCCACCATCACGAGCTGGGAATACCAGCAGAAGACGGGCGCCGGAAGCTATGGGGCGTGGATGGCGATCGGCAGTTCCAGCGCGACCACGACGGCCCACACCGTAACGGGTCTGTCGGACGGAACGACCTACGCTTTCAAGGTGCGAGCCGTGAACGCAAGCGGGAACGGCGTCGCATCAGACGAGGTCACAGCTGCGACGACTGCGGCGAAGCCCACGGGCCTCACGGCCACGGGAGGCGTGAGGGCGGCCGCCCTCACCTGGACGAACCCGGGCGGCGCCACTATCACGAGTTGGGAGTACCAGCAGAAGGCGGGGAGCGGGGCCTACGGGACGTGGATGGCGATCGGCAGTTCCAGCGCGACCACGACCAACTACACCGTGACAGGCCTGGCGGCCGGAACCGTGTACGCCTTCAAGGTTCGGGCCGTGAACTCCGCGGGGAACGGCCCCGCATCGGACGAAGCCACCGCCGCAACCGCCCCGGCGAAGCCCACGGGCGTCACGGCCACGGCGGGCGCGCAGCGGGTGATCCTCGCCTGGGCGGATCCGGGCTACGCCAGCATCACGCGCTGGGAGTACCAGCAGAAGCAGGGGAGCGGGGCCTACGGGTCATGGACGGTGATCCCCGGTTCGAGCGCGACCACGACGACCTACACGGTGAGGGGCCTGCTGGCCGAGACGACCTACGGGTTCAAGGTGCGGGCCGTGAACCCCGCAGGGAACGGCGTCGCCTCGGACGAGGTCACGTCCGCAACGCCGCAGTTCGTCCTCGTGCCGGGAGAGCCGACGGCGACACCGGCGGCGGGAGCGGGAGCGACGCCAACGGGGACGCCAACGGGGACGCCAACGGGGACGCCAACGGGGACGCCCACGGCGACGCCCACACCGGGAGCGACACCCGCGTCAGGGTCAACGGCGACGCCGACGCCCCCGCCAAGCGATGCACCCGACACAGGCGCTGGCGACACAGATGACGACGAGCCACCCGAGCCCGACACGGGCGCCGGCGACAGGGACGACGGCGAGCCCCCCGAGCCCGATACGGGCGGGGGCGACATGGACGCCGACGAGCCCGACGAACCCGACACGGGCGCCAACGACACGGACGACGACGAGCCCGCCGAGCCCGACACGGGCGCAGGCGACGACGTGGCCGATGCCGAGCCCGACATCGGCGATGCCGGTAGCGGTCTCGCGACTGGCGCGGGCGTCACGCTGGCCGCCATCACCGGCGTCATCGCCCTCGCCCTCACGCTCGGCGGTTCCGCCTGGGCGCGCCGCCGCCGCTAGCGGTCCCGACGCCGCAAGCCTGACAAGGAAGGGGTTCCCTCTTGGAGGGGCCCCTTCTTCAATTGTTGCGCCCGCGCGGGCTGGCGCCTAGAATGCCTGCTCAAGTCCCCCCTTGGCAGGGTGTGGGGGCGCGGGTGTGTTGTAACCACCGGAAGGAGTCACACTATGTCTACCCCCCCCCCCCCCCGAAAATTCAACGCGACAAAGGCGGCTGAAGTTGTCCGCGGCTAGGCGGCGGTTCCCTGTCTGGGGGCTGCTGGTTCTCGCGGGTCTGGTGGCGGGGCTCGTTGGGCTGGCCTCGCTCTCGGGCGCCGCGGAAGGCCAGGCAACGACGCCGAATCCAACGAATGTGACCGTTGGCTCCATTACCAACTCGGGGGCGACGGTTACGTGGGGATGGCCGTCGTCGGCTTCGTGCACGCCCACCTACTTCACCATCAGCCTGGCGGGCCACCACGCTTCCCTTCAGGGCAGCAAAAGGACGCATACCTTCACCGGAATGACCGCCGCTACGACGTACCGATTCGGTCTTTATGCCTACTGCGGCAGCACGATCTCCGCTGGCGTGCAGAAGAGCTTCACCACGCTCAATCAGGACGGCACCGTCGTAACGCCTGAACCGACGGCGGTGGCGACGGAAGAGCCTGACTCGACTGATACGCCGAACCCGCCCACAGGCGTTTACGTCTTCAACGTCGGGAGCAACAGCTTCAAGCTTGGCTGGACGAAGGGGGCGGACGGCGACTGTGCGGTCACTTCGTACGATATCGAACTCGAGGATCCTCACGGGCAGATCGACTGGTCTACCAACGCCGGCAGGACGGTGGGAGCGTCAGCGACAAGTACGACGATCACCCAAAGCAACATAACCCCGGGGACACGATACACCGTCCGGATCGCCGCTTACGGCTCCAGCTGCGACAGCACCTCTGAGTGGGTGGAGGTGACCTTCACCACCAGCGGCTCATCCCCGAGCACGGCCACGCCCACGATTACAAAGCCGAACCAGCCAACCGGCGTTACCGCCAGCGCCATCACGGACACCGGCGCCACCATTTCCTGGACCGCAGGGGCGACCGGCGGTTGTGCGACGACTTCGTACGATTTAGCCATTCGGGTGCATATCGGCTTCCGCCTCGGCGCCGTCATCTGGAGGAACACTGAACTTACCGGAACGAGGGCGACGCTCACCGAGCTTTCACGCGGAACCAGGTACAAAATTATACTCAGTTCCTTCGGCGACAGTTGCAACGAGTACGCCGACGCTGTGACCAGCGACTTCACCACCACTGGCAAACCAGCGAAGCCCACGGGTCTCACGGCCACGGGCGGCGGGTCGAGGATTACCCTCTCCTGGACAAACCCGAACGACGCCACCATCAGGAAATACGAGTACAAGCAGAAGACAGGAACCGGGAACTATCCGGTGTTGTGGTCGCAGATCGAGGGTACAGACGCGTCCACAATCACGCACGCCGTAACAGGTCTGAGGCACGGAACCACGTATACCTTCAAGATTCGGGCGGAGAACCCCGCGGGCAGCAGCCCCGATTCGGACGAGGTCACGGCCACGACGCTCCCGGCGAAGCCCGCGGGCTTCGCCGCCGCAGGGGGCGCGCAGCAGGTTGCCCTCAGCTGGACAAACCCGAACGACGCCAGCATCACCAGATGGGAGTACCGGCAGAAGTCGGACTACTACAACAACGACGGGACGTACAACACAGGGTCGAGCTACGGGGCGTGGACGGCGATGGCCGGTTCAGGCGCGACCACAACCGCCTATACCGTGAGGGGCCTGTCGATGACGGCCGTTTACGCCTTCGAGATTCGGGCGGTGAACGCCACCGGCAATGGCCCCGCAGCAGACGAAGCCGTCGCCGGGACGAACCGGTTCGTGGCGACGGCCACACCGACGGCCACACCGACGCCCACCGCCACGGCCACAGCCACGGCCGCGCCGGGTGGCGGCACGCCGCCGCCATCCGGCGTCGTGCCGGTCGTGCCGGCACAGACGCCCGTGCCCACACCGACGCCTACCCCAACGCCCACAGCGACGCCAACTCCGACAGCGACGCCAACACCTACGCCAACGGCGACGCCAACTCCAACAGCGACCCCGACTCCCACGGCGACGGCCACCCCAGAGCCCACGCCGTTGGCGACGCCCGAACCCACGCCACCGCCGAGCGATGAGCCTGCCGAACCCACCGAGCCTGACATCGGCGGCGACGAGCCCGCCGAACCCGACATGGACGCTGGCGGCGATATGGGCGCCGGCGACCCTGCCGTCGGCTCCGCCGGCGACGGCCGCGGTCTCACGGCAGGCGCGGGCGTCACCCTGGCCGCCATCACCGGCGTCCTCGCCCTCGCCCTCACCCTCGGCGGTTCCGCCTGGGCCCGCCGCCGACGCTAGGGGCCTGGCCCCGCAAGCCTGACAAAGAAGGGGGCCCCTCCCGGGAGGGGCCCCCTTCTTGTTGTTGTGCCTGCGCGCGCAGGCGCCTAGAATGCCTGCTCAAGTCCCCTGTTGGCGGGTGTGGGGGCGCAAGCGCGCTTTAACCACCGGAAGGAGCCGTACTATGTCTACCCCCCCCCCCCCCCCCCGAACATAAGAAGGCGTTTTAGGGTACTTGGCGGCGGCGCAGGCAGGCGCCGCTTCCGGGCTTGGGGGCTGTTGGTTGTAGCTGGCCTGGTAGCCGGGCTTGTCGGCTTGGTCTCGCTCTCAAACACTGCGGATGGTCAGTCCGTGACGCCGAGTAAGCCGATCAATGTTGTCACCAGCGCCCTCACAGACACAGGCGTCACCCTTTCCTGGTCGGCGGGTCCGGACAGCGGTTGTGCGACGACTGAGTACGGTATCTCCGTTCAGAAGGGTGGCGTGGCGGTCTGGGACCGCCAGGAGTTTACCGGGACGAGTGTAACAGTCACCGGCTTGAGCGCGGGGACAGAGTACTGGGTTGATGTATACGCCTACGGCGAGAGTTGCGGCGGGTACTCCCTGGGCCAGCGTAAATACTTCACCACCACTGGCACAGCGTCGACTGCTACGCCAGCCGCGACGCCTTCTACTACAAGGCCGAGTACGCCGACAAGCTTCACCTTCAGCTCTGTCACGAACACTGGCGTCACCCTTTCCTGGTCGGCGGGCGCCGCCGGCAGTTGTGCGACGACTAATTACGCTGTCAGCATTGCCGATGATACGAACCTGAGGGTCTTTGACCGGGATGAGTTTACCGGGACGACTGTGACGGCCACCGGGCTTGCGCCCGGAACAGTCCACTACGCTACCGTATCCGCCTTCGGCGATAGTTGTGGTCTGTACTCCCCGGCTGCCCCAACCTTGACGTTCACCACTACCAATGTCGCCCCGGCGAAGCCCGCGAGCGTTACAGCGAAAGGGGGCGCGCGGCAGGTCGTCCTCTCCTGGGCGAATCTGAGCGACACGACCGTCACACGCTGGGAGTACCAGCAGAAGACGGGGACGGGGAACTACGGATCGTGGACGGCGATCGGCAGTTCAGGCGCGACCACGACCACCCACACAGTAACGGGTCTGGCGAACGGAACCGCCTACGCCTTCAAGGTACGGGCGGTGAACCCGAAAGGGAACAGCCCCGCCTCAGACGAGGTCACGGCCACGACGACCGCGCTGCCGGCGAAGCCCGCGGGGGTCGCGGCCACAGGAGGGGTGCGGCAGGTCGCCCTCTCCTGGGCGGACCCGAGCGATTCCACTATCACGAGCTGGCAATACCAGCAGAAGACAGGGAGCGGGAACTACGGGGTGTGGACGGCGATCCCCAGTTCCAGCGCGACCACGACGAGGCACACGGTAACGGGTCTGACGAACGGAACCGCCTACGCCTTCAAGGTGCGGGCCGTGAACCCCGCCGGGAACAGCCCCGCCTCGGATGAGGTCACGGCCACGACGACCGCGCTGCCGGCGAAGCCAGCGGGCGTCGCGGCGACGGGAGGGGTGCGGCAGGTCGCCCTCTCCTGGACGGACCCGGGCAACGCGACCATCACGAGCTGGGAATACCAGCAGAAGACCGGTACCGGGAACTACGGGACGTGGACGGCTATTGGCAGTTCCAGCGCGACCACGACGAGACACACGGTAACGGGTCTGGCGAACGGAACCGCCTACGCCTTTAAAGTGCGGGCGGTGAACCCCGCGGGGAACGGCGTTGCTTCAGACGAGGTGACCGCCGCGACCGCCCCGGCGAAGCCCGCGGGCGTCACGGCGGCTGGGGGCGTGAGGCAGGCGACCCTTTCCTGGGCGGACCCGAGCGACTCCACCATCACGAGCTGGGAGTACCAGCAGAAGGCGGGCGCGGGGAGCTATGGGACGTGGACGGCGATCGGCAGTTCCAGCGCGACCACGACCGCTCATACCGTGACGGGGCTGTCAGACGGGACCGTGTACGGCTTCAAGGTGCGAGCGGTGAGCGGAAGCGGGAACGGCGACGCATCGGACGAGGCGACCGCCGCGACCGCCCCGGCGAAGCCCACGGGCGTCACGGCGGCTGGGGGCGTGAGGCAGGCGACCCTGACCTGGACGAACCCGAGCTACGCCAGCATCACGAGCTGGCAATACCAGCGGAAGGCGGGTAGCGGGAGCTATGGGGTGTGGACGGCAATCCCCAGTTCCAGCGCGACCACGATCACCCATACGGTAACGGGTCTGACGGACGGAACCGTGTACGGCTTCAAGGTGCGTGCCGTGAACCCCGCGGGGAACGGCGTCGCCTCGGACGAGGTCACGGCCGCGACGGCCCCGGCGAAGCCCACGGGCGTCACCGCGACGGGAGGCGTGCGGCAGGCGACCCTTTCCTGGGCGAACCCAAACTACGCCAGCATCACGCGCTGGGAATACCAGCAGAAGACGGGGACGGGGAACTATGGAACGTGGACGGCGATCGGCAGTTCAAGCGCCTCTACGACCACCCATACGGTGACGGGTCTCTCAGACGCAACAACCTACGCCTTCAAGGTGCGTGCGGTGAACCCCGCGGGGAACGGCGTCGCCTCAGATGAGGTCACGTCCAGGACCGCCCCCGCGAAGCCCACGGGCGTCACGGCCACGCATGGCGCGCAGCGGGTGATCCTTGCCTGGGCGGATCCGGGCGACGCCAGCATCACGAGCTGGGAGTACCAGCAGAGGCAAGGGGGCGGGAGCTACGGGTCATGGACCGCGATCCCTGGTTCGGGCGCGACCACGACGACCTACACCGTGAGGGGCCTGCTGGCCGAGACGACCTATGGCTTCAAGGTGCGGGCGGTGAACGCCGCGGGGAACGGCCCCGCCTCGGACGAGGTCACGGCCACAACGCCGATGTTCGTCCTCGTGCCGGAAGAAGAGACGCCCACACCGACCCCGACGCCCACACCGACACCAACGGGAACGCCCACGCCGACAGCTACTCCAACACCGCCATCGGGAGCGGCGCCAACCCCCACGCCCCCACTGGGGGCGACCCCGACAGCGCCGCCGCCGAGCGGAGACGGCGACACAGGCGTCGACGAGCCTGCCGAGCCCGACACAGGCGACGGCGACAGGGGCGCCGACGCCCCCACCAAGCCCGACATCGGCGCCGGCGACACAGGTGACGACGCCCCCGCCGAGCCCGACACAGGGGCCGGTGACAGGGATGATGGCGAGCCCGCCGAACCCGATACGGGCGCCGGCGGGGACATGACCGATGACGAACCCGACATCGGAGCCGCCGGTAGCGGTCTCACGACTGGCGCCGGAGTCTCCCTGGCGGCCATCACCGGCGTCCTCGCCCTCGCGCTTGCGCTCGGCGGTTCCGCCTGGGCCCGCCGCCGACGCTAGGGGCCTGGCCCCGCAAGCGGCGAGCAGAGCCAAGCGTCCCGCTCTCGCGGGTCGATGACCGCAAGGATGGGGCGTACGCCGTCAGCAGGCCGTCGCGAGGTCGCGCTTCCATGGACTTGACCTCTCCTTGAACCCTCGTTTCGTCGAGGCAGGGTAAGGTTGATTCGGGAGCGCGTAGCCCGCGCAGGAGGTTCGCGATGAAGGTCGCCATCACGGGAAGCACGGGACTGCTGGGGACCGCCCTCGCGGCCGCGCTCGAGGCGCGCGGCGACGAGGTCGCGCGCATCAGGCGCGGGACGGCGGGCGCCGGCGGCGTTGACTGGGCGCCCGCCGCGGGCTGGGTGCGGGAGGGCGCCTTCGCGGGCTGCGACGCCGTCGTTCACCTCAGCGGCGCCTCCGTCGGGGAGGGACGCTGGACCGCCGCCCGCAAGGCCGAACTGCGCGCCAGCCGCATCGACGCCACCCGTGTGCTCGTCGAGCACATCGCCGCCCTCGAGGAGAAGCCCCGCCGCCTCGTGGTCGCCTCCGCGGTCGGGTTTTACGGCGACCGCGGCGATGAGACCGTCACCGAGGAATCGCCCCGCGGTCAGGGATTCCTCGCCGATATGACCGTGGACTGGGAGGCGGAGGCGGACAGGGCCAACGCCGCCGGCGTGCCCACGGCGATGGCGCGCTACGGCGTGATCTTCGCGAACGACGCAGCCGCCTTCAAGCGCCTCACGCTGCCCTTCCGCTTTGGCGCCGGCGGCAAGCTCGGGAGTGGGAAGCAGTGGATGCCATGGGTGACGCTCGACGACGCTGTGGACGCCACCATCCACCTCCTCGGGAGCGACATGCGCGGCCCCGTGAACGTGGTCGCGCCCGTGGCCGTGACGAACGCTGACCTGACGCGTGCGCTCGGGCGGGTGATGCGCCGCCCCGCCTTCATGATGGTCCCGCAGTTCGCCATGCGGCTGGCCCTTGGCGAACTGGCCGACGCCCTCCTTTTCGCCAGCCAGCGCGTCGCGCCGGAACGCCTTGCGGCGGACGGATTCGAGTTCTCGCAGCCCGAGATCGAAGGGGCGTTGCGCTCGCTCCTGCAGAGCCGGACGTAGTGGCGATCTACCGCCTCACGGCGCGGCAGGTCGTCCCCGTCTCGCTGGAGGAAGCCTGGGCGTTCTTTTCGAACCCGCGCAACCTGCCCGTCATCACGCCCCCCTGGCTGGCCCTCGAAGTCACCTCCGATCCGCCCGCGGAGATGCACCCGGGGCTCATCATCACCTACAACGTGCGACCCTTTCTGGACATCCCCCTCGCCTGGGCGACGGAGATCACGCACGTCGAGGAGCGCGTGCGCTTCGTCGATGACCAGCGCATCGGCCCCTACAGCCTCTGGCATCACCAGCACGATTTCCGCGAGGTGGAGGGCGGCGTGGAGGTGCGCGACGCCGTGAGCTACGCCCTGCCCTTCGGCCCTCTCGGAGACGTGGTCGCGTGGCTGGCGGTCCGCCCCCGCGTACGCGCCATCTTCGACTACCGCCGACAGGTCCTGCGCGAACGGTTCGGCGCCCCCGAGGGCCAGGTCACGCGCTAGGCGCCGTCTTCAGCGCGTGTCCCGCGCGACCAGATCCTCGACGGTCTCGCGGCGCTGCAGCAGGCGATGCGCGCCATCGCGAACGGCGATGACGGGCGGCCGCAGGGCCATGTTGTAGTTGCTCGACATGGCGAGGTTGTAGCCGCCGCTCGCGGGCAGGGCGAGGAGCTCGCCCGCTTCGAGCCGCGGCAACTCCGCGTCGCGCACGAGGATGTCGCCGCTCTCGCAGTACTTCCCCGCGACCGTGACGGTCTCGACGGGCTCAGCGAGTGGGCGGTCGACGGGCACGGCCTCGTAGCCGGAGCCGTACATGGCGGGGCGGATGTTGTCGGCCATGCCGCCATCGACGGAGACGTAGGCGCGGACGTTCGGGATCTCCTTGCGCGCGCCCACGGTGTAGACGGCGACCATGGCGCGCCCGATGAGCGATCGCCCGGGCTCGATGTGCAGGGAGGGCCGCTCGAGGCGATGCTCCGCCAGGGCGCGTTCCAGCGAGCGCGCCGTGCGCTCGGCGTACTCGGCGATGGCGGGGGCGCGCTGGTCGCGCGTGTAGGCCAGCGCGAAGCCGCCGCCCGGGCTGTACTCATCGAAGCGGAAGCCGTGCGTATCGCCCATCCGCGCGGCGAAGGCGCCCATCACGCCGCTCGCCTGTTCGTAGGGCTCGATCTCGAAGATGGGCGACCCGAGGTGGACGTGCAGGCCGCGCAGGTCGATGTTGGGCGCGGCCATCGCCGCCGCCACCGCCCGCTCCGCGTCGCCGGTGGCGATGGCGAAGCCGAACTTGGAATCGAGCACGCCGGTCGTCGTCTTGGCGTGCGTGTGGGGGTCCACGTTGGGCGAGACGCGCAAAAGGATGGGTTGGCGCGCGCCCCGCTCGCCCGCGATGCGGTCGAGTTCGCCGAGCTCGTGGAAGTTATCGACGACGACGCGCCCCACCGCCTCCCCGCTCACCGCTGAATCGAGCTCTTCGGCGCTCTTGTTGTTGCCGTGGAAGTAGAGGCGCGAGGAGGGGAAGCCGGCCGCGCGCGCAATCGCCAGCTCCCCGCCGCTGACCACGTCCATGCCCAGCCCTTCCTCCGCCACGATGGCCGCAAGGGGCAGGCTCAGGTACGCCTTCGCCGCGTAGAGCACGGAGACCTCGGGCCAGCGGGCTTCGAACTCGCGGCGGAACTCGCGGGCGGTGGCGCGGAAGTCCTGTTCATCGAATACGTAGAGGGCGAGCCATACGCCTCAACCAGCTCCCGCAGATCGCAGCCGCCCACGCTGAGGCGTCCGGCGGGGGAGAGGGCGCTTGTGTGGGGGAGCACGTGGCGGCAGGGGTGCGCGTCGAGGGAAGCGGCGTTCGGCATAGGCGCGATTATGGGGCGCGCCGCCCCTACCGCCTAACCGCTCCGCTTCGGCGACCCCCGACCGACGCCCTATACTGCCCTCCATGGAAGCGGAACCGGCCGCGCTTGAGCGGAACCATGTCGTCTGAACCTGACCGCGCCGGCCCCCGCCTCTCCCACCTCGACGAGCGCGGCGGGGCGCGCATGGTTGATGTCTCCGGCAAGGCCGTCACCGCGCGGGAGGCGGTGGCGGAGGGCTTCGTCGCGATGCGCCCCGAGACGCTCGCGCTCATCCAGGAGGGGGGCCTGCCCAAGGGCGATGCCCTGGCGGTGGCGCGCGTGGCCGGCATTCAGGCGGCCAAGCGCACGAGCGAACTCGTCCCGATGTGCCATCCCCTGCCCATCGCCGCCGTCGCCATCGCGCTCGCCCCCGCGGGCGAGGCGCGCCTGCGGGTGGAAGCGACCGTGCGCACGGAAGGCCGCACCGGCGTCGAGATGGAGGCGTTGACGGCTGTCAGCGTGGCCGCGCTCACCGTGTATGACATGTGCAAGGCGGTCGATCGGGGGATGCGCGTCGAGGGAGTCCGCCTGCTCGAAAAGCGCGGGGGGAAGAGCGGGGAGTGGCGCGCGGACCATGAGCCCGCCCGCGACTGAGGAATCGCAGAGGGAAAGTCGTCCCCGTCAGGCGCGGAGCAGCCCCTCGCGCTTCATGCTCACGAAGCGCTCGCCGGCGATGACGAGGTGGTCATGCAATGAGAGGTCCAGCGCCTCGGCCGCGATCGCGATATCGCGCGTGATATCGATGTCGCGGTGGCTCGGCGTGGCCCGTCCTGAGGGGTGGTTATGGGCCAGCACGATCGAGGTGGCGTCCAGCAGCACCGCCTCCCGGAAGATGTCGGCCATGCGGAAGGAGACGGAGTGGACGCTGCCGGCGAGGATCGCCGGCGTTCCCAACAGACGCCCGCCCGTGTCCGCGCTGAGGATGTGCAGCTCCTCCCGCGAGCGCCCCCGCAGGTGGCCGCGCAGGTAGTCGAAGACGGCCTCGGGGGAGGTCAGGAGGGGGCGCGCGTCGCTGTCGATGCGGGGCATGCGCCGCCCCAGCTCGATGGCGGCCGCCAGCTGCGCGGCCTTGGCGGGACCAAGCCCGCGGGTCCGCTGCAGCGCTCCAGCGTCGGCGCGCAACAGCCCCCCGAGGCCGCCGTGCTGTTCGAGCAGCCCGCGGGCGAGGTCGATCACGTTCTCCCCGCGCGTGCCCGAACCGGCGAGGATGGCGATGAGCTCGGCGTCGCTGAGAACGCCGGGGCCATGGCGCAGCAGCTTCTCGCGGGGGCGTTCATCCCCCGCGAGGTCGTGGATGGTGCGGTAGCCAGCGGCGCGGGCGTCGTTCATCGCGGCGAGCGCGTCAATCGCGCTCGATCAGGAGCGGGTCAGGCTCGGAGACGGGCGGCGGCGGTTTCCCGCGTTCGTCCTCTGGCGGGCTGGCGCCCTCGGGCGCTTCCCGCTTCTCGACCGTCACGGCCGCCATGGAGGCGGGGAAGTACTCGACTTCGACGTAGTCATCCTTGTCCACGGTCAGGAACTGCACACGCTCGATGCGGATGATCTTGTCGTTGTCGATGCGCAGGTAGTGGCTGCGCGACGCGAGGTCGAGGCGCCGCCAGCGGCGGGTGATGAAGCCGGTCTGCGTCTCGGTGTTCCCGCGAAGATCGCGGATGGCGAGGCTGGCCTGGTAGGCGAAGAGCAAGGCCAGCGCGAGCAGGATCGCCGGAAAGAGCCAGGGCAGGCCGCTCCCTTCGCCGGCGGGAAGGGGAGCGTTGCCGGGGACGAACAGCCCGGCGTTCTCATAGATCTCCGCCAGGCTGGGAAAGCGCGGCTCGAGCGGGCCCTCGCCCCGAATCCCCGCGTATTCCTCGATCAGCAGCCAGAGCGCGCCCAGAACGGCGGCCGCGCAGAGCGGCCCCCAGATGAGCGCGGAGCGCCGCAGCCTGCCGCGCGCCCGCGCGAGGTTGGCGTCCCGTTCCCCGCCGCCGTCCCGATCGCGCACGGCTACGGCACCAGAATGATCTGCCCGATCTGGAGCGCGGTCGGGTCAAGCCCCGGGTTCAGCGCGAGAATGGCCGCGACCGATGTATCGAAGCTGTAGGCGATGTCCGAGAGCGTATCGCCCGCCACGATCTCGTACTCGTAGGCCGAGGGCGTCGGGGGCAGGGTGGGCTCAGGCGTGGGTTCGGTCTCTGTCACGGGCGTGACGGCGGCGTCGGGGACAGGGGTGGTTCGCGCGGGCGTGGGGCGTGGCGTGGAGGTCGCCGCCGGCGTTGCCACGGGCGTCTCCGTCGCGGCCGACGCCGCCGAGCGAAGCGGCGCGGCCTGGCTGTCGCTCGCGGGCGGCCGCAGGACAAGGAACAGCGCCAGGAACGACCCCACGACAAGGGCCGCGATTGATCCGCGGTAGGCCCAGGCGGAGGGCGCGGCGCGCTCTGGCGGTTGCGGAGGGGGAGTTCCTCCCGGATGGTCGCTCACATATGCGAGCCTACCACCCCCTGCGACACGCGCGCCCCTCCGCTAGTCAGCGCGGCCAGTCTTCCCCTCCCGAGGCGGCGCGGCCGTTCGTGCGCGCGCAGGCGTGCGTGGAACAGTCGCAGCCGGCTCTCGCCCCACGCGCGCCGCTGCGCCGTCACCTCCTCGCTCGCGTCCAGCCGGTCGATGGCGAAGGCCGCCCAGGCGATGGCGGCGTGACCAGCGCCGCCGGTCGCGAGAATCCCGTTGAGCGCTTCGGGCACGGTCGAGCCCTCCTCGTCGAGGGTGTGCCGCGCCAGATAGCGGATGCGGACGCGTTCGCCCCGGGGCGGCGCGGGGCCCTCCAGCGTGATCGCGCCAGCCCACACGGAGAAGGGAACGCGCCGGCGGGGAAAGGCGTCGATGGGCGCCTCCACCGCTTCCAGCGTCAGGAAGTCCGGCAGCAGGCTTGTCGCGAGCAGGCGGCTTCCGGCGGTCGTCGCGACTGTCGTGGTCGCCTCCAGCGGCGCCGCCAGGCTGAGGTCGGTCAGGGCGCGTTCGATGTGGCCGTCGAGTTCGGCGTCGCTCCAGCGGACGGCGTCCCCGTCGAGGTCGCGCAGGGCGTTGCGCACGTCGGTCCGGATGTCGGTCAGCGTCGTCATGCCCGCCACCGTGGCCCGCCTTTCGGGAGAACGGGAAGGCGCGGCTGTCACCCGCGGGCGGGGCGCTCCTCGGAAGCGACGAGACGGTAGCCGACGTTGCGGACGGTCTCGATAAAGGTATGGCCGTGAATCTCAATCTTCGAGCGGATGCGGCGGATGTGGACATCGACCGTGCGCGCCCCGCCGAAGTAGTCATAGCCCCATACGCGGTTCAACAGCTGCTCCCGCGTGGAGACGCGCCCCGCGTTCATGGCCAGATAGCGGAGCAGTTCGTACTCCTTGAAGGTGAGCACGACGGCCTCGTCCGCCACCGTCACGCGGTAGTTGGCGAGGTCGATCGTGAGGACGCCGCAGCGCACGAAGTTCTCGCGGTCGATCCCGTGGCGGCGGTAGAGGGCGCGCTCGATGCGACGGCGCAGTTCCCCCGCCGCCGCCGGCAGCACGATGAAGTCATCGGCGGGGGAATCCAGGGGCAGGCGTTCGAGCTGCTCCGCGCCGCAGGCGTACACGAGCGCAAGGTCGTGTTCCCCCGAAACGTCCGCCAGCCGCGCGATCGCCGCCGCCGAGAGGTCGCGCAGGTCGAGCAGGAGCACGGCCGGGACATCGCGTTCGATTGCTTCCAGCCGCGCCGGATCGAGCGCCGTCGCGCTCAGCCCCGCCTCTTCCAGTTCGGGCGCAAGCGCCAGCAGATCCGGCTGCCCGCTGACGATCAGAACGGCGTTCATGCCCGCTCAGTATAGGCGCAGCGCGCCGCGCCCCCCGGCGGCGCGGCGCCGGGTCGCTGGGTCCGCGCGTCAGGCCGCTGGCTCGATGATGGCGGACATGCTGCCCACGCTCTTCTCCATCAGCGGATCGGGGCCGTAGGCGTGGATCTGGTCCTGCTTGCGCAGGCATTCGTCCTTCGGACCCGTCATCACGATCGCCTGGCCCTCGCTGTCGACCACGCAGGCGATGCCGTATCCCTTCTCGCGCGAGTAGCCGAACAGCTCGCCGAGCATGCGGATGACGTACTGGTAGGTGTGGCTGTCGTCGTCGAGGAGGATGAGGTGGCAGGGCTGGTCGAGCTCCTCGTCCACCTCGGGCCGCTCGACAATTTCGGGGAGGCCGGGCGTGGTCACGCGGGCACTGTAGCGAGGGACGGCGGCGAGCGGCAAGGCGCGCGCTGTCACGCGGGGGTTCGCGCTCGGACGCGCGACCGCCACGGTCGGGGAATCCTGCCCCCGGGAGTCCCTCCGTGACCGCCATCGCCTTCCCCCTCCAGCTTCGCGCCCTCGATCAGGACCGTCTGCGCCGCTACCGCCGGCATCTCGCCTTTTACGAGGGCGATCAGTGGGAGGGACGCGCCCGCCGCGGCGAACGCCGCCTCGTCCTCAACTACGCGAAGGCGTTCGTCGACAAGATCACGAGCTACCTGTTTGAGGGACACGCGCTCCAGGTGCGACCCTACGATCCCCTCGACCGCGCCGCCACGGAGCGCGCGCGACGGGCGGAACAGGCCTGGCGCGCGGTGGAAGCGGCCAACGGCCTCGAACGGCTCGACTTCGAGACCGAACTCGATTGCGCCGTGCTCGGCGACGCCGCCTGGAAGGTCACCTGGGACGTGGAGGAGGGGCGCGTGCGCGTCTCCTCCCCCGATGTGCAGGGAATCTACGTCTGGCGCGCGGCGGACGACAGCTCGCGTATCGAGGCGGTCGCCTCGCAGTACGCCGCCGGCGGCGCGCCCCTCGCCAGCGCCTCGCTTCCCCTCTCCCCCGCCGCCGTCGACGCCCTCGTGACGGAGCGCTGGACGAACGAGACCTTCGAGCTGTGGCGCGGCCCCGAACTGGCGCGTCAGGAGGCGAACCCCTACGGCTTCATCCCCTTCGTTGTCTTCCCCAACGTGAGCGAGCCGAAGCAGCCCTGGGGCGCGAGCGACATCGGGCCGCTGGCCGAACCCAACCGCGAGCTCAACCGCGCCTTCAGCCAGCTGAGCCAGATTCTGGAGCTCTCCGGCAATCCCATCGCCGTGCTCGAAGGAGTCGCGGGCTCGCAGGACATCGCCGTCGAGCCAGGCGCCGTCTGGGAGGTGCCGGAGCGCGCCCGCGCCTACCTGCTGGACCTGCTGGAAGGCGGCGGCGCGGCCCTGCACCGCGACTACATCGACCTCGTCTACCGCACCCTGCACGATCTGGGGGAATCGCCGCGCACGGCCTTCGGGCAGAACCCCACGGGGCTGAGCGGCGTCGCCCTCAACGTCGAGCTTGACCCGGTGGCGCGCAAGGTCGCGCGCAAGCGCCTCATCCGCACGCCCGCCTACGAACGCCGCGCGACGCTGGCGCTGCGCCTGCTCGCGCGCTACGAGGGGCTGGCCATCGAGGGCGTGCGCGCGGAGGCGCAGTGGGGCCCGGTCCTGCCCGCGGACCGTTCGCGTCAGGTCGCGGACGAGCGCTCGCTGGTCGAGGCGGGCATCCGTTCCCGCCGCACCGCCGCCGCCACGCTCGGTACGGAGGACCCGGAAGCGGAGTGGGCGCGCGTCCGCGAGGAGGCGGCGGGTTAGTCCTCGAGTTCGAGGTCGAACTGGTCGCCCGGGGTTATTTTCGGCGGCTTGCGCTCAGCGTCTTTCGGTTGGGGCAGCTCATCCGCGGTGAAGAGCGGCGACGCGCAGACCTCCTCCAGCAGCGCCGCGCCCTCGGGCTGAAGCGCGATCGTGCGCTCCAGCACCCAGAGCAGCTCCAGCAGTTCCGTCCCGAACTCCCAGCGTTTGGGGCGGATATCGTCGAGCGGCGAGGACTTGCGCCCCGAACGGTTCCGCTTGCGGCGGCCCAGCCACGAATCGACGATGCGCATCCCCGAGACAGAGTACTCCCAGACCTCGGGTGTGACAGGGGCGAACTCGCCTGCATGCTCGCCCCTGCCGACGCGCAGGGTTTGGCTCTCGGCGTCGTACGAATGCTCGTCGGGGTACTCCTCGGTCGATACCTGTTTCCGGCAGCGTGCCTCGCCATAGAGGTCATCTGCGCGGCCCTCACCCTTGAAGCGCTCGCCGTAGGTATGGAGGTGAAGTAGCCGCTCTCCGAGGTCGGCGACGCGTGCGAAGAGCGCCGCGTCCTTCGTGATCGGCAGGCGCGGCGGCGGCTGTTCGAGTTCGTCCCAAAAGCGTTCGACATAGGCGGGCTGGGCGAGGATGCCGTACGCATATGCGAACAGGCGTTCGGGGGGGGGGCGCTCCGAGTTCAGAGCCAATCTGTTCAAGCAGACCGGCGGTGCTGTTCGGCTCGCTCGCGGCTGCGTCGCGGTAGAGGGGGATGGTGTCCTTTGCTCCACGTCCGGAAAAATGATTCATCTCAGGGACGTTGCTGGCACCAATCGCGCCCGGTCCCTCTCCCAGCTCCTTTGTGAGGAGACTTGTTATGTAGACTTGTTGATCACTATGCGATCGCCACAAGACTGGCCGACCGAAGTCGGCCAGTCTTGTGGCGGCTATGACCCACTGCCTGTCGAAGGACCGGTAGGCGTAGGGAGCAATCGGCGGAGGGGGAGCGTCGTGTGGCAGACTGGCGATCGGCGGCTCGGGTTCGCCACCGAGCAGCGCTTCGTACTCGCGATTGATGGTTCGGTCCCGCGTCTCGCGGAAGGCGCGGCGGCGCTGCTCCAGAGAGGTGGTAGACAGAAGCGCCTGCCAGCGATCTTCAAGGGCCGTCTTGGTCTCACCGATGGGCCATGTCCGCTTGAGCTGGCCGCCCGAGTGCTGCCAAGGGAACACTTGGGTGACTTTGGGCCAGCGGAAGTACGCGCCCGCGCCTGCGGAGAAGAACGGAGCGCTCCAGTCAGAGACGCACTCGCGCCAGCGAAGGTCAGCGCGCGTTGCGGCGGCGTCGAGGGCGGCGAGCTTCTCAGCCGCTGTTCCCGTGAGTCGTGCCTTGTGGACGCGTGCGGGGACGTTTGGGTTGGCCTTCCCGCCTCGTACACCGATGGCGATGGCGACGGGAATCCGAATGGCGAAAACACCATCGGACTTGCGCGCGCCAAGGTTGTCGCCGCCGAGGTCGATGATCCAGAGGTCGTCGAAGACCTCACGCATCCTGCGCCGCATACCGGCGAAGCCAGGGCCGCTCAGGTAGGAGGATGCAGTGATGAAGGTGACGATGCCGCCCTCGCCGGTTGACTCGAACACCTTCCAGAGCGCCCAGCGCCAGAAGTAGACGTAGTCGTTATAGACGTTCTTGAGGTGGACGCCCCCGCCCGCCTCACGGACGGGCTTGAGGAAGTCATCGAGGATCGGGGCATCATCGGATCCCTCGTCACCGTAGCGGACCCAGCCGCCCTTGCGCGTGCGATCCGTGTCGGCGGCGTCGAGATGCTCACGGTCGTAGGGCGGGTTACCGAGGCAGACGAGAATACGCTTGTCGCGCTTCACTTCGCGGGCGCTTTCCCGCTCCTGCGTGAGCGGCTCATAGAAGGCCCCGTCCGGGAGTGATGAATGAAGCGTTGGAGACTCCAGCGTATCCGTGAGATAGACAAGCGGGCGCTGATCGGTCACTCCCGCTCTGTGCAGCCTCTCCGCGATGCGCGAGTGCGCGACTGCATAGGGGCCGACGAGGATCTCGAAGGCGTGGAGGCGTGTGGCCAGGTCACTGATCTTTTCGTGTACGAGCCCCTCTCCGTGCGTAGAGATGACGGTCTCGATCGCGTGCTCGATGACTGCCAGCGGGTAGGTGCCGGTCCCGCAGGCGGGATCGAGTACGGTGACGTCGGGATCGGCGAAGCCGTCTCGTTTCACGAAGTGGTCGCGCAACAGTTCAGCGGCGAACCGTACCTGGGCGCGGACCACGGGGACGGGCGTGAAGTAGACGCCACTATTTTTCCGCAGGGCGGGGTCATAGGCGGCGAGAAAGTCCTCATAGAAGTGGAGCCACGGGTCATTGTCGGTCGGGGAGGGGGCGAGCAGCGGGAGCTGTGGGTCGCGCACAAGCGAGGGCGTGTCCACCGCCGCTACCGCGCGCTCCAGCAGTTCGAATGGCACTCTCAACTCATCACGCGCGTTTTCCAGGAGATCGAGCGCGGTGGCGAGCAGGTTGTAACGCTTCTCGCGCAAGGTATCGACGGCGTAGGCGCGGCGTACGTTGGGCGCCCCCTCGTAGCGGGCGAGGAGGAGGGCGTAGGTGAGCGTTTGCGCGAAGGCGTCAGCGAACTGCTTGTCCTCCGCGCTCTCCCCCCACTCGCTGGCGAGGTCGTGTAGTCGCTCATTTCCGCGTTCAAGCGCGTCGAGTACTTCGTCGCGGAGGTAGCGAGAGAGGGGGGCGAGGAACTCGGCGACGCCTCTCGCGCTCGAGGGGGCGACCGGCTCCCAATCGAGGAAGTCACGCAAGAGCCGCTCAAGTGCGCGGATGCGTTCGAGGGCTCCCGCGCTCTCGCGGATGTCATCGGCGATGCGGACGCGCGCCTTGCGCTCGCCGCTGCGGTAGAGGCTCCACTCCGCGCCGTTGGTATAGATGAGGTTGGGGAGCGCCTTGTAGCGTTCCCACTGCTTGCGGTCCTGTCCGCCGAACTGCTCGGGGCGGGCGCCCCTCCCGGGAGCCTTCAGTTCGATGTAGCCGCAGAGCGACCTGTTCACGTTCACGCCGATATCAGGCCAGCCCACGCCTTCGGCGCGTGGCTGCTGGTGGGACTCCGTCCTGCGCTCGAAGATGTCGCCGCAGGCCTTCAGCAAGTCGCGGACCGGATCGTTCAGGCGGTCCTCAGGCTTGGTCTGGACAGGCCCGCTGAAGGCACTGGCGACGCCGCTCGCGAACTCGCGGACCGCCGCCTCGAACTGTTCGCCGTCGCTGTTCGCCATCCGCCTACCCTACCGCGAAAACGGCTTCAAGATGGCGAGCCAGGCGGTCTAGCCGATCGCCAGAGGGAAGTCCTCTTCCGTGAAGACGATGGTGAAGTTGCCCTTCGCGGGACCGTCATCAACCGTGACAGTCCCGCATTCCGTAACGGTCTCGCGGTTCAGCCAATCTTCGAGCGTGCAGAAGACGCGGCGTTTGTAATCGGTGTCTTCGTTGTCGAGATGCCGCCCCTTGGTCTCGACGACCAACAATCGAGAATTCTTGTCACCATCCGTGGACATCGCGATGAAGTCTGGCCAGATGCGGTCCGGCTTCCAGCCGCGAAGGTAGTACTCGTATTGCTGGCGAACCGCGATGCGGTGCCACCACTGGATGGCTGAACGCTGGTCCAGGTAGAAGGCGAACCGCTTCTCCAGATCGCTATCGAACTGGCGTTCGAACACGGGCTCAAAGAGGCTCAGCTGCATTTGCTCGCCGTACTGCTGCAGCGTGGGATCGGAGCGGGCGATGGCAAGAGGAAAGTCGTCGTACATGCGGAAGTTCGGCTTGCCCGCTTCAAGGTTGAAGCGGATCTCGCCCCGGTGGAGTTTCTCGCGGAAGACGTCCTCGGCCTTTCGTTCGATCTGGGTGGCGACGTGCTCCCGCAGCTGCGAGGCCTGGAGGCGGCGCTGCTGGTAGATGGCATCGTCACGCAGTCCTTTACCCCGCAGCTTCTCGATGAGCTCCCCGGCGATGCGCGCCGCCTGCCAGGGGTTGGGAATGAGGTCTGTGATCTGGCGAGTGAACCAATCGAGCGTGATGGTCGTGTCGACCTTCAGCGCTTCCCGGGTGACGGATGGACGGTAGCTGTCGCCCAGGTCGACCTCGATCGTCTCGATGGATGGGCCGTCGCTATCATTCGGCAAGGCGGGCTGCGACGGCGCCTGTATGGAATCCCAGGCAATCGCCGAGAGGATATGTCGCTGGTAGTCGAGCTCCCGCCATCCATCGCCATCCACGTGGAGCACCTTCGGCAGAAAGATATCGCGGTTGCGGAATTGCGCGCGACGATAAATCGTGCGTTGCTCCAGCCCCGCTGCGTCCACCCCGAACACATCGTCGTCCAGCCCTGTCAACCCTTCCCGCTCCAGTCCGCTCTTCACCTGCTTTACCGCTGTGTCGACGGTGGTCTGCCAACAGTAGACGTAGCACCGGTCGAGCGCGTCGCGGCCTGTGCGGCGGGCGTGGGGTTGACGCATCACGCGACCCATCAGCTGGGTGATCGCCTTCTGGCTCTGTATGTTGTCCAGCATCACCAGCAGATAGGCGAAGGGGCAGTCCCAGCCCTCCATCAGCGCGGCTTTCGTGATGATCCAGCGCACGGACGAGTACTCCGAGAGCAGATCCTCGTTCCCGATCTCGTCCTTCTCGCTGGTCTTCACGCGCACGGCGTCTGGCGCTACTCCCAGCTGCTGCGTCAGGTACTCGCGCACATCCTCTGCGTGGATGCGATCGTGGCTGCGCTGGTCCTTCCCCGTGCGTTCGACGCGTACGACGGCGATGGGCCGAATGTAGCGGCCTTCGCTCGCATTCAGCGACTGCGCCTCACGCTCCAGGTCATCCAGCTTGTCATGGGCCTTCGCAAGCGCCCCCTGCCAATCTGTGGTGGGGACTGACTTGATCTCGATCGGCAGCTTGATCATCGCCTCCTTCTTGAGATCGACGCCGGAGATGTCGACGAGCAGGTTGCTGACCTTGCGGCTCGGCGTGGCTGAGAGCTCGATCACGAGGCGGGGATTGAGACGATTGACAGAGGCGACGAACTCGCCTGCGTCGGCGCTTCCGTAGGCCTTATGCGCTTCGTCGAGCACGACGACGGGACGCAGCAGCTTGACTGCGTTGAAGAGGCTGTGCTTCACCGTCCCCTCTGCGGAGCGCTCCAGGTCGGGGTAGTCCGCCAGCAGCTTGTCTGAGGCGCGCTCATCGTCGCTGGCGGGGAAGAGCGTCGGGTAGCGCCCGGAATCGCGGAACATGCGCAGGAACTCCTTGCCCTTCTGGCGTCGCGCGGCGGGCAACATGAGCAGCATCACGCAGAGGTAGCTGTCGATATCCTGGCGCGTGAACGGATCGTCCTTTTCGAGCATCTTTACGCGCCCGCCGCTGGCTCGCTCCAGCATCTGCCGGTAGGGGTGCTCGCGGTTCCAGAAGGCGTCCTTCGTCTGCCTGTAGATGGCGCGCGTCGGCACGATCCAAAGCGCCAGCCCCGTCTGCATCCCGAGCCGTTCGAGCGCCGCCGCGCCAAGCAGCGTTTTGCCGCCGCCCGTGGGAATTTTGAAGCAGATGTGCGGAATGGGGCGGCCGGCGCAGTCTGTCCGCTCGACGTACGGACCGGCGGTCTCCGCGACTTCGCCTTGCTCCGTGAGCTTCTCCCAGGCCGTGCGGGGAAAATTGCGGTCAGCAGCAGAGAGTTCGAGGCCATCCCCCTCGAGCGCCCGAGCCCGCTTTCCCACCTCGTCCCGTGCAGCCGTCAGCGCCTTGCGCCACCGATCGAACGCCTCCAGCGTGTGGTGCTGGTACTCCTTCAGTTCCACTGCAGCCTACTGCCGCCGGTGAATCTCGTAGGGGAGCTGGCAGAACGTGATGCGGTACTCCGCTGTCAGGTCCTGCTGGCTGATGTACTTGGCCGCGCCGAAGACGATCGCCTCCTTCGATCGCTTCTCGCCGATGCGGCGCGCCCGCTCCTCGTTGAGGACGCCCGCCTCGCTTCGGAGCCAGTCAATGCTCGGCTCATACAGGAGAAAGTAGTCGCGCTCCTCATCGCTGTAGAAGCGACCGTCTTCGTCCATGGACTGGAGCTGTGTCGCGCCAGCGGAGACGCCTGTAGCCGTGTGCAGCAGCCACGCGGCGAGCGTGGGGAAGGATGGCAGCGCTTCCCCTGTGAGCATCCCCTCGACCCCAATAGGGTCGCCCAACTCGCAGTAGGTGAAGGCTCCGCCGAGCCCCTCGCGCAGGGACTCATCCTTTGCGTCCGGGACGCCCGCGATGACGCGTCGCACGCGCTCGGCGGTGATGGTGTCGGCGTAGTCCTCGCACTCGACGAGGATGAACTTGCGATTGCCGCCGTCCTCCTTGTTCAGGGCGAGTACAGCCTGCGCCGTCGTGCCGGAGCCAGCGAAGGAGTCGAGGACGATGGCGTTGGGGTCGCCGCCGAGTCGAAGGAGTTCCCGTATCAAGCCTTCCGGCTTCGGGTTCTCGAAGGTCGTGATATCACCAAAAATGGCCCGCATCTCTGAAGAACCGGCGGTATTCAGTGGTGTGAAGTCCCAGATTGACGGGTAGGTCACCCCGTCCTTGACATCAGCAAAAAACCGTTTGAGCTTGGGCCGCCCCTTTCCATTTTTTCCGAACCAAATTTCATCATTAGAAAGTAGTTGGCCTATCCTTTCTTTTGAAAAACGCCAATTCCCACGTTCACCTGGCCAATGCTCCTCTTTCGTCTGGGGATTTATAATCGGAAAGTGTAGAGATTTAACGTATCTCCCTCCTTTGGTGTTTGCCATTAGGTTATCAGAAATCCATGGACCATTTGGGTGGTTATCCGGATTCCTGTATCGACTCCTTTGCTCCTCAGTTCTTGGGCGTAAACTAAGGTGAACATCTTCACTGCACTTCGAGTATGAAATGATATACTCATGATCAAACGCAATAACTTTGTCGGGGGGGGGGGTGCTCCGCTTTTTCCAAGCAATTTCGACAATGAAATTCTCATGTCCGAATACTTCATCCAGTGCTACCTGAAGACGGTGCTTTTCATTGTGATCAATAGAAATGAATATGACCCCGTCATTCGCGAGGAGATCTCGCAGAATCTGAAGGCGTGGCCACATCATGCACAGCCACTTATCATGACGTTCCAAATCTTCGCCATCGATCGGCGCCTGCGACTTGAACCAGTCTTGCATGAGCCGGCTGTTTACGTTGTCATTGAAGGTCCAATTTTCCCTGCCCGTGTTATAGGGCGGGTCGATGTAGATGCACTTCACGCGTCCGGCGTAGCGCGGCAGCAGCGCCTTCAGCGCGTGCAGGTTGTCGCCGTGGATGATGAGGTTCCCGTCCGTGGACGGTTCGCCTACCGACTTCGCGGGGTCGGGCTCGAGGGGGCGGTAGGGTACCGTCAGGTGGTGGGCGTAAATGTGCGGCTTGCCCTTGAACTCCAGTGTGGGCACCGGAGTCCTCCCTCCTGCCGTACGGACGTCAGCGTATCTGAAGCGCGCCTGCGCGGATTGTGCCGTTCGAACGAATGTACCGCAACCCCCCCCCCGCGAAAACGGCTTGAGATGGCGAGCCAGGCGGGCTAGCCGATCGCCAGCGCCTCCTGCTATACTCCCCCTCAAATCCTCGGCCAGAGGGGCCCACCATGCGGAAGCGTTTCGGCCAGAAGGCTCACACTATGTCTACCCCCCCCCCCCCCCCGAAAATTCGCAGCGGCGAAGGCGGCGGGCGTTGTCCGCGGCTAGGCGGCGGCTCCCCGTCTGGGGGCTGCTGGTTGTAGCGGGGGTGGTGGTTGGCCTCGTTGGCCTGGCCTCGCTCTCGAACACCGCGGGGGGGCAGACATCCCTGCCAGCGCCGAATACGCCGACGAACTTTGCCGCCAGCAACGTCTCGGACAACGGCGCCACCCTTACCTGGACCGCAAGTGTGGACGGCGATTGTCCGACGACTTCGTACGATCTCACCGCGGAAGATCCCTCCCAGGAGGTCGACTGGACGAAGGATGGCGTTACCGGGACGACCGCCACCGTCACCGGCTTGACTCCGGGAACAAGGTACCGCGCTTCGATTCTGGCCCACAGCCTCAGTTGCAACGCCTACTCCGACGCCTACGCGTACGTGACGTTTATCACCACTGGCACTGCCCCGACCACACCCGTGCCCACGCCCGGAGGCGGTTCTGTGACAACGCCGAATATTCCGACGAACTTTGCTGCCGACTCCATCACGACCGCCGGAGCCACGCTTACCTGGACCGCAGGGGCGGCCGGCGATTGCGCGACGACTTCGTACGATCTCACCGTTGGGGATCCTGAGGGCAACGACGACTGGACGAAGGATGGCGTTACCGGGACGACCGCTACCGTCACCGGCTTGACTCCGGGAACAAGTTACCGCGCTTCGATCCTGGCCTTCGGCTCCAGCTGCGATGAGTACGCCTACGCCTACGCGTACGTGACCTTCACCACCACGGCTACGGCGACGGCTACGGCGACGCCCACGCCTTCGGCACCGAATATGCCGACAAACTTTGCCGCCAGCGCCATTACGGATACCACCGCCACGCTTTCGTGGGCGCCGGGGGCGGCCGGCGATTGCACGACCACGCATTACGAGGTCAATGTTGCGGCTCCTAACACCCAGGTCGTCTGGAAGACCACGGGGAGGATTACCGCGACAAGCGTGTCCGCCACCGGCTTGAAGGCGGAAACGCAGTACACGGCTTCGCTCATAGCCTTCGGCGAGGTCTGCGGTACCTACGCCGCCGACTGGTTGGAGATAACGTTTACGACGATTGCCGTCCCGATTGCCGTCCCGGGGAAGCCCGCGGGCGTCGCGGCGACAGGAGGCGTGCGGCAGGTCGCCCTTTCTTGGACGGACCCAAGCAACGCCAGTATCACGAGCTGGGAATACCAGCAGAAGACGGGCGCGGGGAGCTATGGGAAGTGGACGGCGATCGGCAGTTCAAGCGCGACCACGACGGGCCACACGGTAACGGGTCTGGCGAACGGAACCTCCTACAGCTTCAAGGTGCGAGCGGTGAACTCCATTGGGAACAGCCCCGCCTCAGACGAGGTCACGGCCACGACGACCGCGCTCCCGGGGAAGCCAGCGGGGGTCGCGGCGACGGGAGGGGTGCGGCAGGTCGCCCTCTCCTGGACGAACCCGAGCAACGCCAGTATCACGAGCTGGGAATACCAGCAGAAGACGGGCGCCGGGGCCTACGGAACGTGGACGGCGATCGGCAGTTCCAGCGCGACCACGACGAGACACACGGTAACGGGTCTGGCGAACGGAACCTCCTACGGCTTCAAGGTGCGCGCCGTGAACTCCATTGGGAACAGCCCCGCCTCAGACGAGGTCACGGCCACGACGACCGCGCTGCCGGCCAAGCCTGCGGGGGTCGCGGCGACAGGAGGGGTGCGGCAGGTCGCCCTCTCCTGGACGGATCCAAGCAACGCCAGCATCACAAGCTGGGAGTATCAGCAGAAGACGGGTACCGGGGCCTATGGAACGTGGACGGCGATCGGCAGTTCGAGCGCGACCACGACGAGACACACCGTAACGGGTCTGACGAACGGAACCGCCTACGCCTTCAAGGTGCGGGCCGTGAACCCCGCGGGGAACGGCGCCGTCTCGGACGAGGCTGTCGCCACGACGACCGCGCTCCCGGCAAAGCCCGCGGGGGTCGCGGCGACGGGAGGCGTACGGCAGGTCGCCCTCTCCTGGACGGACCCAAGCAATGCCAGTATCACGAGCTGGGAATACCAGCAGAAGACCGGTAGCGGGGCCTATGGAACGTGGACAGCGATCGGCAGTTCCAGCGCGACCACGACGCGCCATACGGTAACGGGTCTGGCGAACGGAACCTCGTACGGCTTCAAGGTGCGGGCCGTGAACCCCGCGGGGAACGGCGCCGCCTCGGATGAGGCTGTCGCCACGACGACCGCGCTCCCGGCGAAGCCCACGGGCGCGACGGCCACGGCGGGCGCGCAGCGGGTGATCCTCGCCTGGGCGGATCCGGGCGACGCCAGCATCACGCGCTGGGAGTACCAGCAGAAGCAGGGGAGCGGGAGCTACGGTTCGTGGACGGCGATCGGTGGGTCAAGCGCGACCACGACCACCTACACGGTGAGGAGCCTGCTGGCCGAGACGACCTACGCCTTCAAGGTGCGGGCCGTGAACGCCGCCGGGAACAGCCCTGCATCAGACGAAGTCACGGCCACAACGCCGCTGTTCACCATCGTGCCGGGAGAAGCGACGCCCACACCGACCCCGACGCCAACGGCAACACCAACGGGAACGCCGACACCGTCGTCGGGAGCAACGCCAACGGCCACGCCGCCACCGGGGGCGACACCGACAGCGACGGCCACGCCGAGCGCCACCCCCGACACAGGCGCTGGCGACACAGATGACGACGAGCCCACCGAGCCCGACACGGGTGCCGGCGATACGGACGATGACGAACTCACCGAGCCCGACATGGGCGCAGGAGTCACGGACGACGAACCTGCCGAGCCCGACACGGGCGGCGACGACACGGATGATGGCGCCACCGCCGAGCCCGACACAGGCGCTGGCGGGGACATGACCGATGACGAACCCGCCATCGGCGATACCGGCAGTGGTCTCACGACTGGCGCCGGCGTCACGCTGGCGGCTATCACGGGCGTGATCGCGCTTGCCCTCGCGCTCGGCGGAACCGCCTGGGCCCGTCGCCGACGCTAGCCGCCCTCCCACAAACGGCGCAACAAGGAAGGACCTCCTCCGGAAGGCCTTCCCGTTGCGTTGGCGCCGCCTCCTGCTACACTGCCCCTCAAGTCCTGCCAAGGTGGTCCACGGTGCTGAAGCGATTCGGACAGCGCGTCCGCTCTATGTCTACCCCCCCCCCCCCCCCCCGAACATAAGAAGGCGTTTTAGGATGCCCGGCGGTGGCGCAGGCAGGCGCCGCTTCCGGGCTTGGGGGCTGCTGGCGGTAGCGGGGTTGGTGGCGGGGGTTGTTGGCTTGGCCTCGCTCCCGAACGCCGTGGAAGGCCAGACAGCCGCGCCCAATGCGCCGACAGGCTTTACCATCAGTTCCATCACGAACACCACTGCCGTCCTTTCCTGGACGGCGGGAGCTGACGGCGCCTGCCCGACGACGAAGTATTTTGCCAGGGTCGAGCCTGCCGCTGGCGGGGGGATCGTCTGGCAGCGGAATAGCCTTACCACGACGAGTGTGACTGCCACCGGCTTGAGCGCGGGAGCAAGGTACCGGGGCATTGTATTTGCCTACGGTGCAGATTGCGGCAGGTACTCCGCCCAGGTGCCCAAGCTGTTCACCACTACCACCGCTACTACCACTACCACGCCTACACCCGAGCCCACAGCGGTGGTCATTCCGAATGCGCCGACGGGCTTTACCGCCAGCTCCATCACGAACACCACAGCCGTCCTTTCCTGGACGGCGGGGGCTGTCAACGACTGCCCGGTGACGGCTTATGCTCCCAGGGTCGAGCCTGTCGCTGGCGGGGGGGTCGTCTGGCAACAGGCCAGGGCTACCGGGACGAGTGCGACCGCCACCGGCTTGAGTCCAGGAACAAACTACCAGGCTCGTGTAAATGCCTACAGCACAGAGTGCGACAAGTACTCCCCCCAGGTGGTCGTGCTGTTCACCACCACTACCACCACCCCGGCCACGACCACGGCCACGCCCGTGCCCAGTCCGAATGCGCTGACAGGCCTTGCCGCCGGCTCCATCATGGGTACCAGCGTCACCCTTTCCTGGACGGCGGGAGCTGACGGCTCCTGCGCGACGACGAGATATACTGTCCGGGTCTCGCTCCCTCAAACCGTCGATGGTGATGGTGGAAGCGAGGGTAGTGGCCCCGGGAGGGTCGTATGGGGGCCGCGTGAGGTCACCGCGACGACTGTGACCGTCACCGGGCTTTCGCCTGAAACGGCCTACTACGCTGAGGCGGTCGCCTACGGCGCAAGTTGTGGCAAGTACACCCCCTGGGTGTTCATAAAGTTCACCACCACGGCCCTGCCGCTCCCGGCGAAACCTGCGGGCGTCACGGCGACGGGAGGGGTGCGGCAGATCGCCCTCTCCTGGACGGACCCGAGCAACGTTAGCATCACGAGTTGGGAGTACCAGCAGAAGACGGGGACGGGAACCTACGGAACGTGGACGGCGATCCCCAGTTCGAGCGCGACCACGACAGGCCATACGGTAACGGGCCTGGCGAACGGAACCGCCTACGGCTTCAAGGTGCGAGCCGTGAACGTCACAGGGAACAGCCCCGCCTCAGACGAGGTCACGGCCACGACGACCGCGCTTCCGGCGAAGCCAGCGGGCGTCGGGGCGACGGGAGGGGTGCGGCAAGTCGCCCTCTCCTGGACGAATCCGAGCGACTCTACCATCACGAGCTGGCAGTACCAGCAGAAGACCGGAACGGGGATCTATGGAGCGTGGATGGCGATCGGCAGTTCCAGCGCGACCACGACGCGCCACATGGTCACGGGTCTGGCGAACGGAACCGCCTACGGCTTCAAGGTGCGAGCGGTGAACCCCGCGGGGAACGGCCCTGAATCAGACGAGGTCACGGCCACGACGACCGCGCTCCCGGCGAAGCCAGCGGGCGTCGGGGCGAGGGGAGGGGTGCGGCAGGTCGCCCTCTCCTGGACGAACCCGGGCAACGCCAGTATCACGAACTGGGAATACCAGCAGAAGACGGGGACGGGGAACTACGGGGTGTGGACGGCTATTGGCAGTTCCAGCGCGACCACGACGAGGCATACGGTAACGGGTCTGGCGAACGGAACCGCCTATGGCTTCAAGGTGCGGGCCGTGAACCCCGCGGGGAATGGCGCCGCCTCGGACGAAGTCACGGCCACGACGACCGCGCTCCCGGCCAAGCCCACGAGCGTCACGGCGACGGGAGGCGTGCGGCAAGTCGCTCTCTCCTGGGCGGACCCGAGTGACGCCACCATCACGAGCTGGCAGTACCAGCAGAAGACAGGGACGGGGAACTACGGGGTGTGGACGGCTATTGGCAGTTCCAGCGCGACCACGACGAGGCATACGGTAACGGGTCTGACGGCCGGAACGACCTACGGCTTCAAGGTGCGAGCGGTGAACCCCGCGGGGAACGGCGCCGTCTCGGACGAGGTCACGGCCGCGACGGCGCCCGCGAAGCCCACGAGTGTCACGGCGAAGGGAGGCGTGAAGCGGGCGACCCTTTCCTGGGCGAACCCAAGCGACGCCAGCATCACGAGCTGGGAGTACCAGCGGAAGGCGGGTAGCGGGAGCTATGGGGTGTGGACGGCAATCCCCAGTTCCAGCGCGACCACGATCACCCATACGGTAACGGGTCTGACGGACGGAACCGTGTACGGCTTCAAGGTGCGTGCGGTGAACCCCACCGGGAACAGCCCCGCCTCGGACGAGGCCACCGCCGCGACCGCCCCCGCGAAGCCCGCGGGCGTCACGGCCAGGGGGGGCCTGAAGCAGGTCATCCTCTCCTGGAGAAACCCGAACTACGCCAGCATCACGCGTTGGCAATACCAGCAGAAGACGGGTAGCGGGAACTACGGGTCGTGGATGGCAATCCCCAGTTCGAGCGCGACCACAACCACCTACACGGTAACGGGCCTGACGGACGCAACGACCTACGCCTTCAAGGTGCGCGCCGTGAACCCCGCAGGGAACGGCGTCGCCTCAGACGAGGTCACGGCCAGGACAGCCCCCGCGAAGCCCACAGGCGCGACGGCTTCGGCGGGCGCGCAGCGGGTGATCCTCGCCTGGGCGAACCCGAGCGACGCCAGCATCACGCGCTGGGAGTACCAGCAAAAGCAGGGGAGCGGGATCTATGGGTCGTGGACGGCGATCCCCGGTTCGGGCGCGACCACAACGACCTACACGGTAAGGGGCCTGCTGGCCGAGACGACCTACGGCTTCAAGGTGCGGGCCGTGAACCCCGCGGGGAACAGCCCTGCATCAGACGAAGTCACGGCCACAACGCCGCAGTTCGTCCTCGTGCCGGAAGAGGCGACGGCGACCCCGACAGGGACGCCCACGCCCACACCGACGCCGACCCCAACAGGGACACCCACGGAGACGCCAACACCCACGCCGACAGCGACTCCAACACCGCCGACGGGGACGTCGCCAACACCCACGCCGTCACCGGGGGCGCCGCCAACGACAGCGACACCGACAGCGACGCCCCCGCCGCGCGCCACCCCCGACACGGGAGACGGTGACACCGACGACGACGCTCCCGCCGAGCCCGACACGGACGGTGGCGACAGGGACGACGACGCTCCCGCCGAGCCCGACATGGGCGCTGGCGACAGGGACGACGACGCTCCCACCGAGCCCGACATGGGCGCTGGCGACAGGGACGATGACGAGCCCACCGAGCCCGACATGGGCGCTGGCGACAGGGACGATGACGAGCCTGCCGAGCCCGACATGGACGCTGGCGGCGATATGGGCGCCGGCGAACCCGGCATCGGCGATACCGGAAGCGGTCTCGCGCCTGGCGTTGGCGGCTACTTGGCCGCTGTTGCCAGCATGATCGCGCTGGCGCTTGCCCTCGCGCTGGCGCTTGCTCTCGCGCTCGGCGGTTCCGCCTGGGCGCGCCGCCGACGCTAGCGGTCCAGCCTCCGCAAGCGGCATACCAGGGAAGGGCCTCCTTCGGGGGGCCCTTCCTTCTTGTTGCGGCAGCACTTGTTGCGACTTCCAGAACTTGAAGACCTGCCCGATGGCGGCCGCGGCCCTTCCTTCTTGTTGCGGCAGCACTTGTTGCGACAGCGCAGGCTTCTGCTAAAATGCGTGTGCAGATTCTCCATTGAGGTAGCGCGCCATGACGGACCATTGCAGACAGAAGGTTCACACTATGTCTACCCCCCCCCCCCCCCCGAAAAATGCGCAGCGGCGAGGGCGGCTAATGTTGTCCGCGGCTAGGCGACGGTTCCCCGTCTGGGGGCTGCTGGTTGTAGCGGGCTTGGTGGCGGGGCTCGTTGGCCTGGCCTCGTTCCCGAACACGGCGGAGGGCCAAGCCTCTCAACCAAAGCCGAACACGCCGGCCAGCTTTGGCGTCAGAGATATCCAGGAAACCACCGCCATCCTTTTCTGGACGGCGGGCGCGGCCGGCGGTTGCGCGACGACTGCGTACGACGTCGAAATTCGCGATCGGAGTGACTCGCAGGTCGACTGGGAGCGGTCGAAGCTTACCGGGACGACCGTGACGGCCACCGGTTTGACTCCGGGAACGGCGTACACGGCTCGGATACGGGCCTACGGCCAATCTTGCAATGACCGATCGCAGCCCGAGTTCCACTACTTCAGGACCAGAGGCACAGCCCCGACGGCCACGCCCAGAGCCACAGCCACTCCTCCTGCCAAGCCAAACATGCCGGCCAGCTTTAGGGTCAGGGATATCATGGAAACCACCGCCATCCTTTTCTGGACGGCGGGCGCGGCCGGCGGTTGCGCGACGACTGCGTACGACGTCGAAATTCGCGATCGGAGTGACTCGCAGGTCGACTGGGAGCGGGCGAAGCTTACCGGGACGATCGTGACGGCCACCGGCTTGACCCCGGGAACGGCGTACACGGCTCGGATACGGGCCTACGGCCAATCTTGCAATGACCGATCGCAGCCCGAGTTCCACTACTTCAGGACCAGAGGCACAGCCCCGACGGCCACGCCGGCGCCGTTCCCACTCCCGGCGAAGCCCGCGGGCGTCGGGGCGACGGGTGGCGTGCGGCAGGTCGCCCTCTCCTGGACGGACCCGAGCAATGGCAGCATCACGAGCTGGGAATACCAGCGGAAGACGGGTGGCGGCGCCTACGGATCGTGGACGGCTATCGGCGGTTCAAGCTGGACCACGACCGCCCACACCGTAACGGGCCTGACCGACGGAACCGCCTACGCCTTCAGGGTGCGGGCGGTGAACGAAAGCGGGAACGGCGCCGCCTCGGACGAGGTCACGGCCACAACGATCGCCGCGCCCGCGAAGCCCGCGGGCGTCGGGGCGACGGGTGGCGTGCGGCAGGTCGTCCTCAACTGGGCGGACCCGAGCGACGCCACCATCACGAGCTGGGAGTACCAGCAGAAGACCGGCGCCGGAACCTACGGATCATGGACGGCGATCCCCGATTCGGGCGCGCCCACGACCACCTACACGGTGACGGGCCTGACGGCCGAGACGACCTACGCCTTCAAGGTGCGGGCGGTGAACCCCGTGGGCAACGGCGCCGAATCGGATGAAGTCACGGCCACGACGCTCGTGACGCCGCCGTCAGGGGCGCCGCCAGTGCCGCCGCCGGCGTCCACGCCGACACCGACGCCAACACCGACGCCGATACCGACGCCGACACCGACGCCAACACCGACACCAACACCGACGCCGACACCGACGCCAACACCGACGCCAACACCGACGCCGACACCGACGCCAACACCGACGCCAACACCGACGCCAACACCGACACCGACGCCAACGCCCACGGCAACGCCAACACCGACGTCGCCGCCGTCAGCAGCGACGCCCGAGCCCCCGCCGAGCGATGAACCTGACGAACCCGTCGAGCCCGACACAGGCGCTGGCGACACGGATGACGACGAGCCTGCCGAGCCCGACATGGGCGGCGGCGCTACGGACGACGACGAGCCCGCCGAACCCGACGTCGGCGCTGGTGGCGACATGGACGGCGCCGCCCCCGACATGGACGCTGGCGGCGACATGACCGATGGCGAACCCGCCATCGGCGATACCGGTAGCGGCGGCGGTCTCACGACTGGCGCAGGCGTCACGCTGGCGGCCATCACGGGCGCGATCGCCCTCGCCCTCGCGTTCGGCGGTTCTGCCTGGGCCCGCCGCCGCCGCTAGCCGCCCCCGACGCCGCAAGCGGCGTATGTAAGAAAGGGGCTCCTCAGGGGGCCCCTCCTCCTGTTACGGCAGCGCCGGCTGCTGTTAGAATCACGCCCAATCCCTCCATTGAGGGCATTCCGCATGCTGAAGCGCTTTGGACAGAGGAGCCGTACTATGTCTACCCCCCCCCCCCCCCGAAAATTCGCAGCGGCGAAGGCGGCGGGCGTTGTCCGCGGCTAGGCGGCTCCCCGTCTGGGGGTTGCTGGTTCTAGCGGGTCTGGTGGCCGGGCTCCTCGGCCTGGCCTCGCTCCCGAACGCTGCGGAAGGCCAGACGACGCCGACGGTCCCGAACCGACCGACCTCTCCTGCCGCCTCCTCCATCACGGACACCGGCGCCACCATTTCGTGGTCGCCGGGGGAGGCCGTTGTCGGTTGTTCGGTGAATCACTACGTTGTCCGTGTTCTCGCGCCCTCGAATACGGACGCTGTGCCGGTGCAGTATGTGAATCAGCTTACGACCAGCGTAGATGTCACCGGTCTGAGCGCGGGAACATCGTACCGGGTTGCCATCGCCTCCAGCAGCAGTGAGTGCGGGCGCCTCTCTCTCTACGCGGATTTGAGGTTCTCCACCACTGGCACAGCCACGGCCACCCCGACCGGAACCCCGACGCCTGTCGCGGGGAAGCCCAGTCCGCCAACGAACCTGGCCATCTCTGTGACTGGAACTACGGCGACGGTTAGCTGGCAGGCGGGAGCGGCCGGCGATTGCCCAGCCGCTACGTTCAGCAGCATCCTTGATAATCTGGACGATAACGCCGTGGCGAATGTGCGTGATAACTCTATTGAGCCGCCGAATTCAGGCAATCCATCGAAGACGTACAGCAACCTGGCCGCCTCCACGAGATACGCGTTCTCGGTGCTTGCCTCCGGCTCAGGAGACTGCGATGGGCAGTACTCGGACTGGGTGTTCATCTACTTCACCACGCCAGCGAGCGGCGCCACTCTCGCGGCGCCGTCGGGATTTGACGCCATCGCGGAAGGCGAGCAGGTCAATCTTGAGTGGGACAGGGATGGGAACGCCGCTATCACCAAGTGGCAGTACCGCCAGCGGCGAGGAACCGGCAGTTGGGGTTCATGGACGGACATCAGCCCCTCTTCCATCACCACGCGGACGGATCCCAAGGGGGTCAGGTACGTCGTGGGATCGCTGAATGGCGATAGCCATACGCCGTTCAGCTTCCAGATTCGACCGCATGGCGCCAGCAGCGCCGGCCCCGAGTCAGCGATCGTGACAGGCGTCGTCCCCGATGGCCCCCCGGCGAAGCCCGCCGGTCTCACGGCCACGGGCGGCGTGCAGCAGGTCGTCCTCGCCTGGACGCGCCTGGAGAACGGCTCGATCTCGAGCTGGGAGTACCAGCAGAAGACCGGTACCGGGAACTACGGGGATTGGACGGCGATCAGCGAGTCGTCACGGTGGACGGTTCGTTACACCGTGACGGGCCTCTCACACGGAACCGCCTACGCCTTCAGGATGCGGGCGGTGAACCCTGCAGGGAACAGCCCCGTATCAGACGAGGCCACCGCCATGACGGTTCCGGCGAAGCCCACGGGCGTCACCGCCACGGGCGGTCTCAAGCAGGTCGCCCTCGCCTGGGCGAATCCGAACGACGCCAGCATCACGAGCTGGGAATACCAGCGGAAGGCCGGGACCGGGAGCTACGGGGCGTGGATGGCGGTCCCCAGTTCGAGCGCGACCACGACCACCTATACGGTGACGGGCCTGACGGACGCAACGAATTACGCCTTCAGGATGCGAGCGGTGAACTCGGGCGGGAACGGCGTCGCCTCGGACGAGGTCACGGCCAGGACGGCCCCGGCGAAGCCCACGGGCGTCACGGCCACGAAGGGCGCGCAGCGGGTGATCCTCGCCTGGGCGGACCCGGGCGACGCCACCATCACGCGCTGGGAATACCAGCAGAAACAGGGGAGCGGGGCCTATGGGTCATGGACGGCGATCCCTGGTTCAAGCGCGACCACGACCACCTACACCGTGAGGGGCCTGCTGGCCGAGACGACCTACGGCTTCAAGGTGCGTGCGGTGAACGCAAGCGGAAACGGCCCCGCCTCGGACGAGGTCACGTCCGCAACGCCGATGTTCGTCATCGTGCCGGGAGAGACTACGCCGACACCAGCGGCGGGTGCAGGGGCGACGCCAACAGGGACGCCCACGGCGACGGCCACGCCGACGCCGACCACGACCTCGACGCCAACGGGAACGCCCACAGCGACGGCTACTCCCACGCCGACCGCTACTCCAACACCGTCACCGGGGGCGACCCCGACAGCGACGGCTACGCCGAGCGGCGACGGCGCCGACCCCGCCGAGCCCGACATCGGCGCCGATGACGAGCCCGCTGAGCCCGACACGGGCGACATGGACGATGACGAACCCGCCGAGCCCGACGCGGGCGGTGACGATATGGACGATGACGAACCCGTCGTTCCCGACACGGACGCTGGCGGCGATATGGGCGCAGGCGAACCCGGCATCGGCGACGCCGGTAGTGGTCTCGCGACTGGCGCAGGCGTCACGCTGGCGGCCATCGCGGGCGCGATCGCCCTCGCCCTCGCGTTCGGCGGTTCTGCCTGGGCCCGCCGCCGCCGCTAGCCCTCCCGCAAGGGGCATAACAAGGAAGGGGCTCCTCCGGGGGCTCCTTCCTGTTGCGCTGGCGCCGCCTCCTGCTACACTGCCCCCTCAAGTCCCTCCCATGAGGTGTCAGGCACGTTGAAGCGCTTGGGCCAGAGGAGCCACTCCATGTCTACCCCCCCCCCCCCCCCCCGAACATAAGAAGGCGTTTTAGGATGGCCGGCGGTGGCGCAGGCCGGCGCCGCTTCCGGGCCTGGGGGCTGCTGGCGGTAGCGGGGTTGTTGGCCGGGGTTGTTGGGCTGGCCTCGCTCCCGAACGCCGCGGAGGGCCAGGCAGCGCCAAATGCGCCGACAAACTTTGCCACCAGTTCCCTCACGGGTACCAGCGTCACTCTTTCCTGGACGGCGGGAGCTGACGGCGACTGCCCGGCGACGAAGTACATTGTCAGGGTCGCCGTTTTTACTACCGGGGTGATAGTCTGGCAGCGGACGAACGTTACCGCGACGACTGTGACAGCCTCCGGCTTGAGCACAGGAACAAAGTACGAGGCTCTTGTATTCGCCTATAGTGCCGATTGCCTGCAGTACTCCGCCCAGGTGCCTGTGCCGTTCACCACCACTGGATCAGCCTCGACCGCCACAAACACACCCACGCCCGAGCCCACGGTGGTCAGTCCGAATCCGCCGACGGGCTTTGCCGTCAGCTCCACCACAGGTACCACCGCTGTCCTTTCCTGGACGGCGGGAGCTGACGGCGACTGCCCGACGACAAAGTACCATGTCGGGGTCGACGATGACGACGGGACGATCGTCTGGCAGCGGAATAACGTTACCGCGACGACTGTGACAGCCACTGGCTTGAAAGTGAGCACAAGGTACAGGGCTTTTATAAGTGCCTACGGCCGAGTTTGCAACTACCGCACCCTCCAGCAGTTTGTGGTGTTCACCACTGGCGCGGTCGCGGCCACAAACACACCCACGCCCGCGCCCACGGTGGCCAGTCCGAATGCGCCGACGGGCTTTGCCGCCAGCTCCATTACGAGTACCACCGCTGTCCTTTCCTGGACGGCGGGAGCTGACGGCGGCTGCGCGACGACAAAGTATCATGTCAAGGTCCAGCTCCTTGAGGAGGTCGTCTGGGAGCAACGTAACGTTACCGCGACGACTGTGACCGCCACCGGGCTTTCGCGTGCAACGGCCTACGACGCTTCAGTACTCGCCTACGGCAGGAGTTGCAATAACTACGCCCCTTGGTTGTCCACAAAGTTCACCACGACCGGCGCCCCGTTGTCGCCCGCGGGCGTCATGGCGACGGGAGGCGTGCGGCAGGCGACCCTGACCTGGACAGACCCGAGCGACTCCACCATCACGAGCTGGGAGTACCAACAGAAGGCGGGTACCGGGATATATGGATCGTGGACGGCGATCGGCAGTTCCAGCGCGACCACGACGAGACACACCGTAACGGGTCTGACGGACGGAACCGTGTACGCCTTCAAGGTGCGGGCGGTGAACGCAAGCGGGAACGGCGCCGCTTCGGGTGAGGTCACAGCCGCGACAGCTCCCGCGAAGCCCACGGGCGTCACGGCGGTTGGGGGCGTGAAGCGGGCGACCCTTTCCTGGACGAACCCGAGCTACGCCAGCATCACGAGCTGGGAATACCAGCAGAAGGCGGGCGCCGGGAGCTACGGGGCGTGGATGGCGATCGGCAGTTCGAGCGCGACCACGACGAGACACACCGTAACGGGTCTGACGGACGGAACCGTGTACGCCTTCAAGGTGCGGGCCGTGAACCCCGCGGGGAACGGCGTTGCTTCAGACGAGGTCACAGCCTCGACGGCTCCGGCGAAGCCCACGAACGTCACGGCGGCGGGAGGCGTGAGGCGGGCGACCCTTTCCTGGGCGAACCCCAACTACGCCAGCATCACGAGCTGGGAGTACCAGCGGAAGGCGGGGAGCGGGAACTACGGGGCGTGGATGGCGATCCCCAGTTCGAGCGCGACCACGATCACCTACACGGTAACGGGTCTCTCAGACGCAACGACCTACGCCTTCAAGGTGCGCGCCGTGAACCCTGCGGGGAACGGCGTCGCCTCGGACGAGGTCACCGCCAGGACAGCGCCGGCGAAGCCCACGGGCGTTACCGCGAGGGGAGGCGTGCGGCAGGCGACCCTCTCCTGGGCGAACCCGGGCGACGCCACCATCACGAGCTGGGAGTACCAGCGGAAGATGGGTACCGGAGCCTACGGAGCGTGGACGGCGATCCCCAGTTCGAGCGCGACCACAATCACCCATACGGTAACGGGTCTGACGGCCGGAACCGTGTACGGCTTCAAGGTGCGGGCCGTGAACCCCGCGGGGAACGGCGTTGCGTCAGATGAGGTCACGGCCGCGACCGCCCCGGCGAAGCCCACGGGCGTTACCGCGAGGGGAGGCGTGCGGCAGGCCACCCTCTCCTGGGCAAACCCGAGCTACGCCAGTATCACGCGCTGGCAATACCAGCAGAAGACGGGTAGCGGGAGCTATGGGGTGTGGACGGCAATCCCCAGTTCGAGCGCGACCACAATCACCCATACGGTAACGGGTCTGACGGCCGGAACCGTGTACGGCTTCAAGGTGCGGGCCGTGAACCCCGCGGGGAACGGCGTTGCGTCAGATGAGGTCACGGCCGCGACCGCCCCGGCGAAGCCCACGGGCGTTACCGCGAGGGGAGGCGTGCGGCAGGCCACCCTCTCCTGGGCAAACCCGAGCTATGCCAGTATCACGCGCTGGCAATACCAGCAGAAGACGGGTAGCGGGAACTACGGGACGTGGATGGCGATCCCCAGTTCAAGCGCGACCACGACCACCTACACCGTGACGGGCCTGACGGACGCAACGACCTACGCCTTCAAGGTGCGGGCCGTGAATCCCGCGGGGAACGGCGTCGCCTCAGACGAGGTCACGGCCAGGACAGCCCCCGCGAAGCCCACAGGCGTCACGGCTACGGCGGGCGCGCAGCGGGTGATCCTCGCCTGGGCGGATCCGGGCTACGCCAGCATCACGCGCTGGGAGTACCAGCAAAAGCAGGGGAGCGGGAGCTATGGGTCGTGGACGGCGATCCCCGGTTCGGGCGCGACCACAACGACCTACACGGTGAGGGGCCTGCTGGCCGAGACGACCTACGGCTTCAAGGTGCGGGCCGTGAACCCCGCGGGGAACGGCCCCGCATCGGATGAGGTCACGGCCACAACGCCGATGTTCGTCCTCGTGCCGGAAGAAGAGACGCCCACACCGACGGCGACGCCAACGGGAACGCCGACGCCCACGCCGACCGCTACTCCAACACCGCCACCGGGCGCATCGCCCACACCCACGCCGTCACCGGGGGCGCCGCCAACGACAGCGACCCCCCCGCCGAGCGCCACCCCCGACACGGGAGACGGCGACATGGATGACGACGAGCCCTCCGAACCCGACACAGGCATGGGCGACGGCGACAGGGACGACGACGAACCTTCCGAGCCCGACACAGGCGCTGGCGATACGGATGACGATGCCCCCGCAGATCCTGACATGGGCGACGGCGCTAGGGACGACGGCGACCCCGCTGATCCCGACATGGACGCGGGCGGCGATATGGGCGCCGGCAACCCCGGCATCGGCGACGCCGGTAGCGGTCTCGCGACTGGCGCCGGCGTCTCTCTGGCCGCTATCACGGGCGTGATCGCGCTTGCGCTTGCCCTCGCGCTCGGCGGTTCTGCCTGGGCGCGCCGCCGCCGCTAGCCCTCCCGCAAGGGGCATAACAAGGAAGGGCCCCTCCGGGGGCTCCTTCCTGTTGCGTTGGCGCCGCCTCCTGCTACACTGCCCCCTCAAGTCCCTCCCATGAGGTGTCAGGCACGTTGAAGCGCTTGGGCCAGAGGAGCCACTCCATGTCTACCCCCCCCCCCCCCCCGAACATAAGAAGGCGTTTTAAGGTGCCCGGCGGTGGCGCAGGCCGGCGCCGCTTCCGGGCCTGGGGGCTGCTGGCGGTAGCGGGGTTGTTGGCCGGGGTTGTTGGCCTGGCCTCGCTCTCAAACACCGCTGAGGGTCAGAGGCGGACAGTGAATGCGCCGACGGGCTTAACCGTCAGCAATATTACGAACACAGGAGCCACGCTTTCCTGGACGAAGGGGGCTGCCGGCGAATGCCCAACGAAAAATTATGATGTCACCGTCATGCTTGCATCAAACCTGAAGGTCGCCTGGGTGCGGGATGAGTTTAAAAAGACGACTGTGAACGTCACCGGCCTGAGCGCGGGAACAACGTACCGGGTTGAAGTACACGCCTATAGCAACAAATGCGGCGACTACTCCGCGGCGGTGAGAAGGGTATTCACGACCACCGGCACGACCACCGGCACGGCCACGGCCACGGCCACGCCCACGCCCGTGGTGGCCACGCCGAATGCGCCGACGGGCTTTACCATCAGCTCCATCACTGACACCACTGCTACCCTTTCCTGGACGAAGGGGGCTGCCGGCAAATGCCCAACGAAAAATTATGATGTCGCCGTCATGCTTGCATCAAACCTGAAGGTCGTCTGGGTGCGGGATGAGTTTAAAAAGACGACTGTGAACGTCACCGGCCTGAGCGCGGGAACAGGGTACCGGGTTCAACTACTCGCCTACGGCAACAAATGCGGCCAATACTCTGCGGGGGTGGAAAGGGAGTTCACCACGGCTACGGCCACGGCCACGAACACACCCACGCCCGAGCCCACAACGACGGGCAATCCGAATGAGCCGACCGGCTTTGCCGCCGGCTCCATCACGGAAACCGGCGCCGCGTTGTCCTGGACGGCGGGGGCTGCCGGCGATTGTACGACGACTGAGTATTCTGTCCGCGTCGCGCATGCCCCCTGGGCGGGGGAAGGGAGCGCACTAGGGGGGAGCATGGTGAGAACCGTCTGGGGGCCGCAGGACGTTACCGGCACGAGTGCGACGGTCACCGGGCTTTCACGTGCGACAATCTACGTCGCTGAGATATTCGCCTACGGCGAGAGTTGCGACAACTACTCCCCCTTTGTGTTCGTGAAGTTCATCACCGATGGCATACCGGCGAAGCCCGCGGGCCTCACGGCGATGGGAGGCGAGCGGCAGGCGACCCTTTCCTGGACGGACCTGAGCGATACGACCGTCAGGCGCTGGGAATACCAGCAGAAGGCGGGGAACGGGAGCTACGGTTCGTGGATAGCGATGGGCAGTTCCAGCGCGACCACGACAAGGCACACAGTGACGGGTCTGGCGGGCGGAACCACCTACGCCTTCCAGGTGCGCGCCGTGAACCCCGCTGGGAACAGCCCCGCGTCGGATGAGGTCACAGCCAGGACGGCCCCGGCGAAACCCACGAGCGTCACGGCGACGGGAGGCGCGCGGCAGGTCGCCCTCGGCTGGGCGAACCCGAGCGACGCCACCATCACGAGCTGGGAATACCAGCAGAAGACAGGCGCCGGAAGCTATGGGGCGTGGATGGCGATCGGCAGTTCCAGCGCGACCACGACGGCCCACACCGTAACGGGTCTGTCGGACGGAACGACCTACGCCTTCAAGGTGCGAGCCGTGAACGCAAGCGGGAACGGCGACGCCTCAGACGAGGTCACAGCCGCGACGATTCCGGCGAAGCCCACGGGCGTCACGGCCACGGGAGGCGTGAGGGCGGCCGCCCTCGGCTGGGCGAACCCGGGCGGCGCCACTATCACGAGCTGGGAGTACCAGCGGAAGGCGGGGAGCGGGAACTACGGGTCGTGGACGGCGATCCCCAGTTCCAGCGCGACCACGACCGGCTACACCGTGACAGGCTTGACGGCCGGAACCGTGTACGCCTTCAAGGTGCGAGCCGTGAACGCAAGCGGGAACGGCCCCGCCTCGGACGAAGCCACCGCCGCGACAGCCCCGGCGAAGCCCACGGGCGCCACGGCCACGGCGGGCGCGCAGCGGGTGATCCTCGCCTGGGCGGATCCGGGCTACGCCAGCATCACGCGCTGGGAATACCAGCAGAAGCAGGGGAGCGGGGCCTACGGGTCGTGGACGGCGATCCCCGGTTCGAGCGCGATCACGACGACCTACACGGTGAGGGGCCTGCTGGCCGAGACGACCTACGGCTTCAAGGTGCGGGCCGTGAACGCCGCCGGGAACGGTGTCGCCTCGGACGAGGTCACGGCCACAACACCGATGTTCGTCCTCGTGCCGGGAGAGCCGACGGCGACACCGGCGGCGGGAGCGGGGGCGACGCCAACGGGGACGCCAACGGCGACGCCGACGCCGACAGCCACATCCACGGCGACGCCGACGCCGACGCCCCCGCCAAGCGATGCACCCGACACAGGCGCTGGCGACACAGATGACGACGAGCCACCCGAGCCCGACACAGGAGCCGGTGACACAGATGACGATGAGCCACCCGAGCCCGATATGGACGCTGGTGACACGGACGCCGACGAACCTGCCGAGCCCGATACGGGCGCTGGCGACAGGGACGCCGACGAACCTTCCGCCCCCGATACGGGCGCTGGCGGGGACGTGGCCGATGCCGAGCCCGATATCGGCGATACCGGTAGCGGTCTCGGGACTGGCGCGGGCGTCTCCCTGGCGGCGATCAGCGGCGTGATCGCGCTTGCGCTCGCCCTCGCGCTCGGCGGACCCGCCTGGGCGCGCCGCCGCCGCTAGCCGCCCAACTCCCGCAAGGGGCATAACAAGGAAGGGCCCCTCCGGGGGCTCCTTCCTGTTGCGTTGGCGCCGCCTCCTGCTACACTGCCCCCTCAAGTCCCTCCCATGAGGTGTCAGGCACGTTGAAGCGCTTGGGCCAGAGGAGCCACTCCATGTCTACCCCCCCCCCCCCCGAACATAAGAAGGCGTTTTAGGATGCGCGGCGGTGGCGCAGGCGGGCGCCGCTTCCGGGCTTGGGGGCTGCTGGCGGTAGCGGGTTTGGTGGCCGGGGTTGTTGGCCTGGCCACGCTCCCGAACACCGTGGAGGGTCAGGCCAAGGTGGTGAATCCGCCGACGGGCTTTACCGCCAGTTCCATCACGGACACCACCGCTGTCCTTTCCTGGACGAAGGGGGCTGCCGGCAAATGCCCGACGAAAAATTATGATGTCACCGTCACGCCTGCATCAAACTTGAAGGTCGTCTGGGTGCGGGATGAAGTTAAAAAGACGACTGTGAACGTCACCGGCCTGAGCGCGGGAACAGCGTACCGGGCTCAACTACTCGCCTACAGCAACAAATGCGACAACTACTCCGTGTCGGTGGAAGTGAGGTTCACCACCACTGGATCAGCCTCGACCGCCACGGACACACCCACACCCGAGCCCACAGTGTTGAACACGCCGAATCCGCCGACGAACTTTACCGCCAGCTCCATCACGGACACTACCGCTGTTCTTTCCTGGACGAAGGGGGCTGCCGGCAAATGCCCGACGAAAAATTATGATGTCACCGTCACGGTTCGTGGAAGCACGACAGTCGTCTGGGTGCGGGATGAGTTTAAAAAGACGACTGTGAACGTCACCGGCCTGAGCGCGGGAATAACGTACCGGGCTCAACTACTCGCCTACAGCAACAAATGCGAAGAATACTCCGTGGGGGTGGAAATTGAGTTCACCACGGCCACGACCACGGCCACGAACACACCCACGCCCGAGCCCACAACGGTGGTCTATCCGAATGCGCCGACCGGCTTTGCCGCCGGCTCTATCACGGAAACCGGCGCCGCGTTGTCCTGGACGGCGGGGGCGGACGGCGACTGTGCGACGACTGACTACGAAGCCCGCGTCGCGCTTTTCACCGGCCAGGAAGGGGATGAACCAGGGGCGAACATGGGGAGCGGCGTCTGGGGGCCGCAGGACGTTACCGGCACGAGTGCGACGGTCACCGGGCTTTCACGTGCGACAATCTACGTCGCTGAGATATTCGCCTACGGCGACGATTGCGATAACTACTCCTCCCGTGTGTACATGAGGTTCACCACCACTGGTGATCCGGTGAAGCCCACAGGCCTCACGGCGACGGGAGGCGAGCGGCAGGCGACCCTTTCCTGGACGGACCTGAGCGATACGACCGTCAGGCGCTGGGAATACCAGCAGAAGGCGGGGAACGGGAGCTACGGGTTGTGGACGGCGATCCCCAGTTCAAGCGCGACCACGACGCGCCACACGGTGACGGGCCTGGCGGGCGGAACCACCTACGCCTTCAAGGTGCGCGCCGTGAACCCCGCTGGGAACAGCCCCGCGTCGGACGAGGCCACAGCCAGGACCGCCCCGGCGAAGCCCACGGGCGTCACCGCCACAGGGGGCGTGAGGCAGATCGCCCTCGGCTGGGCGGACCCGAGCGACTCCACCATCACGAGCTGGGAATACCAGCAGAAGACGGGCGCCGGAAGCTATGGGGCGTGGATGGCGATCGGCAGTTCCAGCGCGACCACGACGGCCCACACCGTAACGGGTCTGTCGGACGGAACGACCTACGCTTTCAAGGTGCGAGCCGTGAACGCAAGCGGGAACGGCGTCGCATCAGACGAGGTCACAGCTGCGACGACTGCGGCGAAGCCCGCGGGCCTCACGGCCACGGGAGGCGTGAGGGCGGCCGCCCTCACCTGGACGAACCCGGGCGGCGCCACTATCACGAGTTGGGAGTACCAGCAGAAGGCGGGTAGCGGGGCCTACGGGACGTGGATGGCGATCGGCAGTTCCAGCGCGACCACGACCAACTACACCGTGACAGGCCTGGCGGCCGGAACCGTGTACGCCTTCAAGGTTCGGGCCGTGAACTCCGCGGGGAACGGCCCCGCATCGGACGAAGCCACCGCCGCAACCGCCCCGGCGAAGCCCACGGGCGTCACGGCCACGGCGGGCGCGCAGCGGGTGATCCTCGCCTGGGCGGATCCGGGCTACGCCAGCATCACGCGCTGGGAGTACCAGCAGAAGCAGGGGAGCGGGGCCTACGGGTCATGGACGGTGATCCCCGGTTCGAGCGCGACCACGACGACCTACACGGTGAGGGGCCTGCTGGCCGAGACGACCTACGGGTTCAAGGTGCGGGCCGTGAACCCCGCAGGGAACGGCGTCGCCTCGGACGAGGTCACGTCCGCAACGCCGCAGTTCGTCCTCGTGCCGGGAGAGCCGACGGCGACACCGGCGGCGGGAGCGGGAGCGACGCCAACGGGGACGCCCACGCCAACGGGGACGCCCACGGCGACGCCCACACCGGGAGCGACACCCGCGTCAGGGTCAACGGCGACGCCGACGCCCCCGCCAAGCGATGCACCCGACACAGGCGCTGGCGACACAGATGACGACGAGCCACCCGAGCCCGACACGGGCGCCGGCGACAGGGACGACGGCGAGCCCCCCGAGCCCGATATGGACGCTGGTGACACGGACGCCGACGAACCTGCCGAGCCCGATACGGGCGCTGGCGACAGGGACGCCGACGAACCTTCCGCCCCCGATACGGGCGCTGGCGGGGACGTGGCCGATGCCGAGCCCGATATCGGCGATACCGGTAGCGGTCTCGGGACTGGCGCGGGCGTCTCCCTGGCGGCGATCAGCGGCGTGATCGCGCTTGCGCTCGCCCTCGCGCTCGGCGGACCCGCCTGGGCGCGCCGCCGCCGCTAGCGGTCCAACTCCCGCAAGCGGCGCAACAAGGGAAGGGCCTCCTCCGAGGGGGCCCTTCCTAAAACGGCTTGAAGATGGCGAGCCAGGCCATCAGCGGGACGCTTAACACGAGGACTGTCCCTAAGACGAGGGGGACGCGGTCGTCGAGGACCTCGCGCAGTTCGTCCGTGACCTCGCCCTGCTTGGCCGCGATCAGGGCGGCCGTGCGGGCGCGGCGCAAACCGAAGCCGAGCAGGGGCAGGCAGACCAGCCAGAACAGCACGAACAGCCCCGCCAGCGCCGCCAGCCAGCCATCGCGGATGAAGTGATACTCGGCCACGCCCCAGAAGAAGCCGGTCGCGCCCGAGAGCATCGCCCCTGGCAACAGCACGCGCGTCTCGTTGTTGGCGGCCTCCACGAGGGCGTACATCTGGAACTGCACGTCCTTCGAGAGCCAGGCGCGCACGATCAGGGGATAGGTCGCTCCCAGCCCCGCGCCCATCCAGAGGAGCGCGAGCGTGTGCGCGATGCGCCAGCCGTCCACGCTAGCTGGCGGCGACCGCGGGGGCGCCGCTGCCGGTCGGGGAGGCGTGACGGGCGAGTCCCGCCGTGATGAGGGCGTGGAAGAGGGGATGGGCGCGGTTGGGGCGGCTCTGCAGCTCAGGGTGGAACTGCGTTCCCACCATGAAAGGATGCCCCGCGATCTCCGCGATCTCCGCCAGCGCCCCATCGGGCGAGACGCCGGCGATGACGAGGCCGGCCGCTTCCATGGTCTCGCGGTAGCGGTTGTTCAGCTCCCAGCGGTGGCGGTGGCGTTCGTTCACGAGGGACTCGCCGTAGCTGGCGGCGGCGAGGCTGCCGTCGCGCAGGCGGCAGGGGTACCAGCCCAGGCGCATGGTGCCGCCCTTGGCCGTGACGCCCTCCTGTTCATCCAGCAGGCTGATGACGGGCCAGGGCGATTCCGGGTCGAACTCGGTCGAGTTCGCTCCCTCCCAGCCACAGACGTTGCGCGCGAACTCAGTGACCATCACCTGCAGCCCGAGGCAGAGCCCGAGGTAGGGGACGCCCTCTTCGCGGGCGTGGCGGGCGGCCGCGATCTTCCCCTCCCAGCCCCGCTCCCCGAACCCCCCCGGCACCACGATCGCGTCCACTCCCGCGAGGACCGCCCCGGCGGGGCGCGTCTCCAGATCCTCGGCGTGAACCCAGCGGATATCGATGTCGGCGTCGTGCGCCACGCCCGCATGCGTCAGCGCCTCCTTCACGGAGAGGTAGGCGTCCTGCAGTTCGACGTACTTGCCTACGACCGCCACCTCCAGCGCGCGCTGCGGATGGCGCTGGCGCTCGACCATCGCCTCCCAGTCGGCGAGGTCGCGCGTCTTCGCCTTCAGCCCCAGCCGTTCGAGCGTGAACTCGCCGAGGCCGCGGCCTTCGAGGATGAGGGGCACGGCGTAGATCGTGTCGACCGTCTCCAGCGCGATGACGGCGCGCGGGTCCACGTCGCAGAAGTCGGCGATCTTGTTGCAGATGTCCCCGGGGACAGGGTGGTCGCTGCGCGCGAGGATGGCGTCGGGCTGGATGCCCATGGCGCGCAGTTCGCTCACGGAGTGCTGCGTCGGCTTCGTTTTCAGCTCCCCCGTGGCGCCGATATGGGGGAGGAAGGTCACGTGTACGCTGAGGAAGCTGTCGGCGGGGGCGTCGTGCCGTATCTGGCGCATCGCCTCGATGAAGGTCTGGCCCTCGATGTCGCCCACGGTACCGCCCACCTCGCAGATGATCACCTCGGCGTCGCCCTCCCCGGCGGCGGCGTAGATGCGTGACTTGATCTCGTTTGTGAGGTGGGGGACGGCCTGAATGGTGCCGCCGAGGTAGTCGCCGTTCCGTTCGCGGTCGAGCACGGCGCGGTAGACCTGCCCGCTGGTGACGGAGCTGGCGGCGCTGAGGTCCTGGTCGAGGAAGCGCTCGTAGTGGCCGAGATCGAGGTCCGTTTCGGCGCCGTCGGCCGTCACGAACACCTCGCCATGCTGGTAGGGCGACATGGTGCCGGGGTCGACGTTGAGGTAGGGGTCGAGCTTTTGAACGGTGACAGAGATTCCACGGGATTTCAGCAGACGCCCGATACTGGCGGTGGCGATGCCTTTGCCGACGCCGCTGACCACGCCGCCGGTGACGAAAATGAACTTGGCCATGCCGCTCCTGTGGAAATGCCCTCCGCGAATGCTACGGGCGGCGGCGGCGGGCAGTCAACGGAAAGCGGGCGCGGGCGGCGTTAACCTTTATGCCGCGCACGCGTTATCAAGGGTATGTTGCGCACAACGAGAGCGGGTCGCTATGCTCGCTTGCAGTGGCGGGGGCGCGCCGGGGGGCTGGCGCAGGTCGGGAGGGCGTGTGGAGTCGATAGCGTCAGGCGAACTTGCCCCCGACTTCGACGAGCAGGCCGTTATCGAGCAGGCGCAGTCCGGCGATCAGGACGCCCTCGGCGCGCTCTATTCCTTCTACTTCCCCCGCGTCTATCGCTACGTCGTGGGGCGCGTGCGCTCCACGCAGGACGCCGAGGACGTGACCGAGGAAGTCTTCCTGCGCATGGTCGTGAAGCTGAAGCAGTTCGAATGGCGCGGACTGCCCTTCGGGGCGTGGGTCTTCCGCATCGCCCGCAACGAGGTGGTCTCGCATGCGCGGCGGCAGCGCCGGCGCGGCGTGACCGCCCCGCTCCCGGAAACGATGCCGGACGCGCGCCAGGACCACGTCGCCGCCCACGAACTGCAGTCCACGATCGAGGTCGTGCGCGAGGCGACGGCCAGACTGCCGGCCGCCCAGCGGGACGTGATCGCGCTGCGCTTCGGCGCGGGGCTCTCCGTGGCCGAGACGGCGCAGGCCCTGGCGAAGACCGAGAACAACGTGAAGGTGCTGCAGCACAAGGCCATCGTCAGGCTCAGGGGGATGGTCGCTGAGGAATGATGCGGTTGCTCAACTTCTTCCGCCGCACGCCTGATCCGCAGGCCGAAATCTTCGCGGAGGCGCTCGCTCTCTACGAGGAGGGCGTGGAGATCGCCGATATCCTCGCGCGCTACCCCGCCGAGGCGCGGGAGTGGCTGAGGCCGCTGCTCTCCACCGGCGTGATCATCGGCGGCGCCTTTCAGGAAGAAGAGGCCAGCTACTACTTCGAGGGTTCGCTGAAGGCGAAGGCGCTGGCGGCGGGCGCGGTCGAGCCAGTGGTCGGCGGGGCGCCTGTCCCGCCGCTGCCCGCGCCCGCGCGCTTCGGCCAGTTCGGCGCCGCCATCGCCTCGGTCGCCGTGCTGGCGGTCGCGGGGATGCTGGGCGTTCTCACCTTCGGCTTCGTCACCGCCGGGGACTCCGTGCCGGGTGAGTGGAACTACGGCTTCAAGCGCGCCACCGAGCAGGCGCAGGTGCGCTTCGCCAGGGGCGATGAGCGCATCGACGTCCATATCAGCCAGGCCCAGGAGCGCATTGAAGAGATCCAGACCCTCGTCTCGCGCGGCGATCTCAGCCCGGGCCACATCGTCAGCTTCACCGACGAGCTCAGGGACATCCGCGAACTGGCCGAGGAAGAGCCCTTCGACCGCCTCCAGCAGGCCAAGGTCAGCAGCCTCAGCGAGACGGCGGAGGTCGTGCTCGCCGATGTGAGCGAGGCCGAAGAGGAGATCGGCCCCGTCGCCGCCGAGGCCATCGACCAGGCGCATCAGGTGGCGGCGGCCGTGAGCGGCGGCGGCGACAGCGCGCCCCTCGAGGATCTCGATTCCACACCGGCCGCCACCCCGCCCGCGACCGCCACAACCACGCCCGATCCCGGGACGCCCGCCGCCACGGAAACGCCCGCCGCGGACCCCTCGCAGGACGGGGACGGGACGGTCTCGACGGGCGAGGTGGACGATCCCCAGCCCCTCGACGGCGACGCGCCCGAATCCACGCCGTCCCCCGCTGCTGACCCGACCGTCTCCCCGGGCGAGGTGGACGATCCGCAGCCGCTGGGCGACCCGACGGAAGGTCCCGGGTCCGGGCCAGCCCCTGATGGCGGGGACGATGATGAGGACGAGGGCGGCGGGAGCGAAGGCGGGGACGAAGGCCAGGGCGCGCAGGAAGGCGCCGCGCCCTAACCCGCAGCGGCCGGCGCCGAGGCCTCTCGCGCCGCGCGCAACACGCGGAAGATGGTGCGGCGCGACAGCCCGAAACGCGCCGCCAGTTCCGTGACGGAGAGGTTCTGCTCCCGCGAGAGCCGCACAATCGTGGCGTCGCGGCCCGTTCGCAGCATCGCCGGCGCGCCCCCGGGCTCCTCGTAGCGGCAGCGCGGCAGGGGGCAGCGCAGACACGAGGGATACAGGTCGCAGCCGGTGTCGCGGTAGCGGGTATTCTCCGGCAGCGCGTCCATGCGCGGCCGCTGGATCAGGATCAGGCGCTCCTCCAAGGGCTCCACCTCCTGCGGAAGGAAGCCCAACGATAGAACGGACGTTCTAAAGCGTCACCAGCCAGATGGCAGTCAGGACGCGAACGGCCGCCGCCCGTCCTCGCGGAGGGCGCCGCCCCGGCGCGCGCCGGGGGCGGTGTGGCTGGCTAGATCGACATCCGCCGCAGCCGCTCGAGGCGGTCCTCCAGCGGCGGGTGCGTGCTGAACAGCTTCGAGATTCCGCCCCCCGTGAACGGATGCACGATGTAGAGCGCGGCCACCGCTTCCTGCTGGGGCGTCGCGTCCATGGGCGCGCGCTCCACGCCCCGATGCAGCTTCTCCAGCGCGCTGGCCAGCGCATGCGGGTCGCGCACGATGTGGGCGCCGGTCTCGTCCGCCGCGAACTCCCGCGTGCGGCTGATGGCGAACTGGATGATTGAGGCCGCCAGCGGCGCCAGGATCATGATCGCGATCGCGGCGAGCGCGTTTCGCTGTCCTCCGAAGAAGACCAGCATGAACGAGATCATCGAGATCGCCCCCGCGATCGTGGCCACGATCGAACTGGTCAGCGTGTCGCGATTCTTGATGTGCGCCATCTCGTGCCCGATCACGGCCCGCAACTCCGCCTCGGTCAGCAGCTGCACGATGCCCGTCGTCACCGCCACCACGCCCTTCTCCGGACTACGCCCCGTGGCGAAGGCGTTGGGCGTCGGATTCTCGATGATGTAGACCCTGGGCATGGGCATGGAGGCGCGGTACGCCACCTCTTCGACCATGGTGAACAGCCCGGGCGCTTCCTCCGCCGTCACCTCGCGCGCGCCCGCCATGCGCAGCGCCATCTTGTCGCTCCACCAGAACGCGGCGAAGTTCATGACGCCCGCGAGGATGAGGAAGATCATGAGCCCCGCGTACCCGCCCAGCGCATAGCCGATAAAGAGCAGCAGGGCGGTCAGGGCTGCGAGCAGGAAGGCTGTCTTGATACCGTTCATGGGCGTGGGAATCCTCCGCGAAAGTCCTCATTCCAGTATAGGAGAGGGCGCGCGCCGCTGCGGGGACGCCCCCTTAACCCTCGCCGCCGCGGTCCCTCACAAGCTGTCGCGCCGTCCACGTTGAAGCCATGCCCCTTTCTCTTCCTGTTGCGTTCAAGCAGGCTGCTCCCTACAATCCCCTCGAAATCTCTCCGAAGAGGAGTTCAACGTGTTGAGGCGATTCGGACAGAGCATCCGTACTATGTCTACCCCCCCCCCCCCCCCAATTTTGAACTAGCAGGCGTTGGCGCTCGCCGGCGGCGTCTCTTCAGTTGGGGGCTGCTGGTTGTAGCGGGGTTAGTGGCTGGTCTTGTTGGCTTGGCCTCGCTCTCGGGCTCCGTGGATGGCCAGGCAGGAGACCCAGCGACACCGACGAACGCTCAGGTCAGCGTTACAGGGACAGGCGCCACGCTCACGTGGGAAGCGGGAACGGGTGGTGGCTGTACGGCCACCCAGTACATCGTCAGGCATTACCAGGCCTTTGGGGACGACCGGCGCCTCGGTAGCGCGATAGTTACAACGCTGAGCAGGAGCGTCACGGGACTAGTTCAGGGTAGGGACTACCAATTTTCGTTAGCTGCGATGGGCGATTGTGGACGCGGACGCTCCAGCTGGGTGTACGTGGAATTCACCACAAGTGGAGTCGCCCAGATCACCTATCCGAACGCCCCGAGTGGCTTTACTGCCAGTTCCATCACGGACACCACTGCCGTCCTTTCCTGGACGGCAGGAGCGGACGGCGATTGCGCGACGACTTCCTACGATGTCTGGGTCGAGCTTAATTATGGAGAGGCCCTCTGGGAGCGGGCGAAGTTCACCGGGACGACCGTGACCGTCACCGGCTTGAGCGCAGAAACAACGTATGCTGCTTTTGTAGATGCCTACGGCAGCACGTGCGATGAAAACTCTGACGCTTTGAAGGTGACGTTCACCACGCTGGCGGCCGCGGTCACCCCTGAGCCGACCCCGTCTCTGACGATATCGGTGTCGGATGTGACTGTGACGGAGGGGGACAGCGGCACGACGGCGATGAACTTCACGGTCACGCTGAGCGGCAGCCCCAGCCACAAGGTGGAGATTCGCGCGACGTCGCGAGGCGTGGGCATGGCGGCGGCGCCGGGCCGCACGCCTCCGACAGCGATGGGAACGGGCTACGGCCGCGACTTCTACCAGTTCACGGGCCGCAATCTCGTGTTCGAAGCGGGAGCCACGGGCGCCGCGCTGACGAAGACGGTGACGGTGAGCGTCTACGGCGATCAGCTCGACGAGGATGACGAGACGTTGATCCTGCGGCTGAACAACCTGCGGACGGAGGCCACGAACGTGTCCTTCGCGGGAGGCGAGACGAGCCTGGAAGCGACGGGCACGATCAGCGATGACGACGATGGCAAGACGCCGCGCGTGATCTCGGTATCGGACACAAGCGTGGCCGAGGGCGCCGAAGGCGACCGAACGGAGCTGACGTTCACGATCACGCTGAGCGCCACTCCGAGCCACGATGTCCAAATCCGCGCGACGGTGCGAGGCGCCGGGATCAAGGCGACGCTGGCGACGCCGCCAACGGCCAAGGGAACAGCGGGCGAGGGCCGTGACTTCATACGATTCTCGAACCGCAACATCGTGTTCGAGGCGGGCGCCACGGGCGCTGGCCTGACGAAGACGGTGAAGGTCGTGATACTTGGCGACACGGTCGTCGAGGGTGACGAGACGTTGAGTCTGCGTGTGAACAACCTGCGGACCAGTGACGGACTCGTGAGGTTCAAGGACGGCGCGAAACGCCTCTTCGTCACCGGCACGATCACGGACGACGACACGAACTAGCCGATCACCGAATACGGCAAGGGCTGCTGGTCGGGGGACGCATGTACCCCCGACCAGTCGCCAGTGGTGCCGCGCATACCGAGCAAGGAGAGAAGGATGCTGAACAGACGTGAAGCGACAGGCAAGCGGCGGCGTCTCTTCAGTTGGGGGCTGCTGGCTGTAGCGGGTTTAGTGACCGGCTTTGTTGGCTTGGCCTCGCTCTCGGGCTCCGTGGATGGCCAGGCAGGAGACCCAGCGACACCGACGAACGCTCAGGTCAGCGTTACAGGGACAGGCGCCACGCTCACGTGGGAAGCGGGAACGGGTGGTGGCTGTACGGCCACCCAGTACATCGTCAGGCATTACCAGGCCTTTGGGGACGACCGGCGCCTCGGTAGCGCGACAGTTACAACGCTGAGCAGGAGCGTCACGGGACTAGTTCAGGGTAGGGACTACCAATTTTCGTTAGCTGCGATGGGCGATTGTGGACGCGGACGCTCCAGCTGGGTGTACGTGGAATTCACCACAAGTGGAGTCGCCCAGATCACCTATCCGAACGCCCCGAGTGGCTTTACTGCCAGTTCCATCACGGACACCACTGCCGTCCTTTCCTGGACGGCAGGAGCGGACGGCGATTGCGCGACGACTTCCTACGATGTCTGGGTCGAGCTTAATTATGGAGAGGCCCTCTGGGAGCGGGCGAAGTTCACCGGGACGACCGTGACCGTCACCGGCTTGAGCGCAGAAACAACGTATGCTGCTTTTGTAGATGCCTACGGCAGCACGTGCGATGAAAACTCTGACGCTTTGAAGGTGACGTTCACCACGCTGGCGGCCGCGGCCACGAATACACCCACGCCCGAGCCCACAACGGCGGTCAAGCCGAATCCGCCGACGGGCCTTGCCACCAGCGCCATCTCGGGTACCGGCGCTACCCTTTCCTGGACGGCGGGGTCTTGGGTCGGCTGCGCGACGTCTAACTACGATGTTTACGTCAATATCTACGTGGACGAGGGTACAAGCGGCGATGTGAGTTGGAAGAAGGAGAGGGTTACCGCGACGACCGTGACCGTGACCGGGCTTTCGCGTGCAACGGTCTACACCGCTGAGGTAATCGCCTACGGTACCAGTTGCGGAAACTACTCTCTCGGCGTGACGACACGTTTCACCACCACTGGCGATCCTGGGAAGCCCACGGGCCTCACGGCGACAGGGGGCGTGCGACAGGTCGCCCTCTCCTGGACGGACCCCAGCGACTCCACCATCACGAGCTGGGAATACCAGCAGAAGACGGGCGCGGGGAGCTATGGGAAGTGGACGGCGATCGGCAGTTCAAGCGCGACCACGACAGGCCATACGGTAACGGGTCTGACGAATGGAACCGCCTACGGCTTCAAGGTGCGCGCCGTGAACTCCATTGGGAACAGCCCCGCCTCAGACGAAGTCACGGCCACGACGACCGCGCTGCCGGCCAAGCCTGCGGGGGTCGCGGCGACAGGAGGGGTGCGGCAGGTCGCCCTCTCCTGGACGGATCCAAGCAACGCCAGCATCACAAGCTGGGAGTATCAGCAGAAGACGGGTACCGGGGCCTATGGAACGTGGACGGCGATCGGCAGTTCGAGCGCGACCACGACGAGACACACCGTAACGGGTCTGACGAACGGAACCGCCTACGGCTTCAAGGTGCGGGCCGTGAACCCCGCGGGGAACGGCGCCGTCTCGGACGAAGTCACGGCCACGACGACCGCGCTCCCGGCAAAGCCCGCGGGGGTCGCGGCGACAGGAGGGGTGCGGCAGGTCGCCCTCTCCTGGACGGATCCAAGCAACGCCAGCATCACAAGCTGGGAGTATCAGCAGAAGACGGGTGCCGGGGCCTATGGAACGTGGACGGCGATCGGCAGTTCCAGCGCGACCACGACGCGCCATACGGTAACGGGTCTGACGAACGGAACCGCCTACGCCTTCAAGGTGCGGGCCGTGAACCCCGCGGGGAACGGCGCCGTCTCGGACGAGGCTGTCGCCACGACGACCGCGCTCCCGGCAAAGCCCACGGGGGTCGCGGCGACGGGAGGCGTACGGCAGGTCGCCCTCTCCTGGACGGACCCAAGCAATGCCAGTATCACGAGCTGGCAGTACCAGCAGAAGACCGGTAGCGGGGCCTACGGATCGTGGACGGCGATCGGCGGATCAAGCGCGACCACGACGCGCCATACGGTAACGGGTCTGGCGAACGGAACCTCGTACGGCTTCAAGGTGCGGGCCGTGAACCCCGCGGGGAACGGCGCCGCCTCGGATGAGGCTGTCGCCACGACGACCGCGCTCCCGGCGAAGCCCACGGGCGCGACGGCCACGGCGGGCGCGCAGCGGGTGATCCTCGCCTGGGCGGATCCGGGCGACGCCAGCATCACGCGCTGGGAGTACCAGCAGAAGCAGGGGAGCGGGAGCTACGGTTCGTGGACGGCGATCGGTGGGTCAAGCGCGACCACGACCACCTACACGGTGAGGAGCCTGCTGGCCGAGACGACCTACGCCTTCAAGGTGCGGGCCGTGAACGCCGCCGGGAACAGCCCTGCATCAGACGAAGTCACGGCCACAACGCCGCTGTTCACCATCGTGCCGGGAGAAGAGACGGCGACACCGACGCCAACGGGAACGCCTACGCCCCCGCCGACAGCTACTCCAACACTGCCACCGGGAGCGTCGCCAACACCCCCGCCGCCACCGGAGGCGACACCGCCAGCGACGGCCACGCCAAGCGCCACCCCCGACACAGGCGCTGGCGACACAGACGCCGACGATCCCCCCGAGCCCGACACGGACGGTGGCGGCACGGACGACGACGAACCCACCGAGCCCGATGTGGGAGACGGCGACGAGCCCGCCGAACCCGACATCGGCGCCGGCGATATGGGCGCTGGCGACACGGACGACGACGCCCCCGCCGAGCCCGACACGGGCGCTGGCGGGGACATGGGCGATGACGAACCAGCCATCGGCGATACCGGCAGCGGTCTCACGACTGGCGCCGGCGTCACGCTGGCGGCCATCACGGGCGTGATCGCGCTTGCCCTTGCGCTCGGCGGAACCGCCTGGGCGCGCCGCCGCTAGCCGCCCAGCGTCCCGCAAGCGGCATACCAAGGAAGGGGGCCCCTTTCTGATGTCTGGGTCGCGCCGCCGCGTGGACGCGCCCTTAACCGGCGTCGCCGCCGCTGACGAATGCGGCCACCGCGCGCCGCGCCTCCTCCTGCGCCCCCGCCAGCCGCTCCCCGCCCGTCAGCGCGACCCAGCGGTACTCGAAGCGCAGCCCCTGTTCCCGCTCCGGCCCCAGCGGCTCGCAGCGCCAGGCGTCGGGCAGGGGCATGGCCGGCGCCGTCACGAAACAGCGCCAGCGCTGCCCGTTCGTTTCGAACGCCGCCGCCTCCCGCCAGCCATCGAGGGGCAGGCCACTTTCCTCCAGCACCTCGCGCGCGACCGCCTCCAGCGGCGTCTCGCCCTCCTCCACGGTTCCGCCGGGGACCTGCAGCCCCGCCTCGGGCTGCCCCGCGTGTTCGAAGACCAGCAGTTCGCGCCCGTCCCCGCCTTCGCGCAGCACGAAGCCATACGCCTTCTGAACCATCGCCTGATTCTGGCAGATCACTTCCTTGCACGAGGGGCTACACTCCCCTTGTGATAGAGCGTCGACGGTCAAGGTTCGGACGCGTCTGGGGCTACCTTCGCCTCGCCCTGCTCGTCATCCTCACGTTCATCCTCGTCCTGCAGTTCGCCAGAGCGGACTGGAGCGGGATCCCGCCGACCGTTGTCTTCATCGCCCTGCTCGCCTTCCTTGAAGCCGTCGACCGTGGCTGGCTTCGCGGCTTCGGCGGTGGCGGCCCTCCCCGCGCGCGCTAGAATCGCGCCTACCGAAGGGAGCCCGCCATGTCCGCCGACGCCCAGTACCTCGCCGACCGCATCGCCATCATGGACGTCATGATCAAGTACGGAACCGCCGTCGACGCCCGCGAAATGGACCGCTACCGCTCCTGCTTCACCGACGACGTCACCGTCGTGGGCTACGGCCCCGGGACAATGGAGGGCGCCGACGCCTACCTCGACTACGTCATCGCCGCCCTCGAGAACTTCCCCGGCACCCAGCACCTGATGGGCAATCAGGTAGTTGAGCTGGACGGCGACTCCGCCCACGTCCGCACCGAGGTGCAGGCGACGCACTTCCTGAAGGAAGACGCGGACGCCATCCTCACCCTCTGGGCCACCTACGTGGATGACATGACGCGCGGGGACGACGGCCAGTGGCGCATCAAGCGCCACGAACTCGTCCGTCGCGGCTCCCAGCGCACCGTCAACCAGCCCGCCTGAGCCCCGCGCCCGGCCGTGCTTCCGCGAGCGTACGCTGAGATTATAGTGAGGCTTGCGGGGGAGTTGCTTGGGACGGAGTAGCAGAGTGCCGCGTTCGAGCGATTCCGGCCAGACAACGGCGGATCCGCTCTTTGATCTGGACCGGTTGGGGACCAACGAGGCGCCTTCGCGGCTGGCGGACGCTCCGCGCGGACGCCTCTACAGGACGCTGCCCCCCTCGCGCTACGACATCATCTACGCGGACCCGCCCTGGGACTACAAAGGGCAACTCCAGCACGCAGGTCCGGGCTCGGGCGATACGGGCGGCGCTATCCGTCACTACGGGACGCTGACGCTCGCCCAACTCAAGCGTCTGGGCGTCGCCTCAATTGCCGCCGATGACTGTCTCCTCTTCCTGTGGTCGACGAGCCCGCATCTGGACCAGGCCATCGATCTGGGCAAGGCCTGGGACTTCGACTGGGCGACGGTCGCGTTTGTGTGGGACAAGGTGCGGGTAAACCCGGGCTTCTACACGCTGAGCCAGTGTGAACTGTGCCTCGTCTTCAAGCGCGGGCGCATTCCGCAGCCACGAGGAGCCCGCAACGTTCGCCAGCTCGTTCGCAGCGAGCGCGGTCTTCACTCCGCCAAGCCAGAGGAGGTGCGCTGGCGCATCACCGAGATGTTTCCGGAGCAGCGGAAAATCGAACTGTTTGCCAGGGACGTCGCGGCGGGGTGGGACGCCTGGGGGGATCAGTCCAATGGCGCGTGAGCGCCTTGAGGGCAGGGAGAACTGGCAGGAGGAACCCATATCCGCCCAATGGTCGAGTAGCGTGGGCCGATCCTCCGCCCCGCCTAGCGGTCGGGGCCGAACAGGTAGTCGTCGATGACCTTGTTCATGTGGCGGATGCGGCGCTCGCGGTAGTTGATTAGCAGCCCCTTGTAGGCGCGCGAGTTCATGCCCTTCTGCACCCGCGGCAGGTTGTAGGAATCCTGGTCCATGACCAGCCCCAGCGAAATCTCCCCGTGCTTGTGCTGTGAGTGCACGGGACGCGGGACGTCCGCGCCCTCGGGCAGCCGCGCGTAGCTCTGGATGTCGAAGTACATCTTGTTCGGGTCCGTGGCGTGCGGACGCTGGCGGAAGAACCCGAAGCTCGCGTGATGCGTGTTGAAGGTCAGGTTCGGGAAGATGTAGTAGTGGTAGTCGTCCGACATCTGGTCATCGTTCAGCTGTGAGACGTCCATCCCCTGCTCTTCCGCGACCTCGCGCGCGCGCCGCTGCAGAAACGGGCGCACCTCCGCGCTGCGGCCCTCGAACTCCGCGGGGTCGACCCCGGCGTTGCGCAACCGCCCCTTGAGCCCGTCCGTCACCTCGTCCGGATTCGGGTAGCGCGGGCTCACGATGCCCATCGGCACCAGATAGCGGTTGTGGCGCTCGTACAGGTCGATCTGCACGTGGATGTCATCCAGCCCTTCGAGCAGCTGTGGGTGGATGCCCTGCACGTGGTAGACCTCGTTGAAGGCGTCCACCGAGGCCTTCCAGTTTGTGTCCCACTCAACCGTCTTGTCCGAGACGATCGAGAACTCCTCCATGTGATACGCGTCCAGGTGCTTCGCGACCGGATCGAGGAACTCCAGCAGGGGTTCGCAGTCGGGGTTCATGTTGAACCAGACGAAGCCGCCCCATGTATCGCAGGGAACCTCGACCAGCGCCGTCTCCTGGGGCACGCCCTGGGTGAACGTGTCCTCGTCCGGCACGAACTTCTTGGAGCCGTCGAGATTGAACTCGAAGAAGTGGTAGGCGCACTGGAACGATTCCGCGTGGCCCATCCCCGGGTTGCGGATCTGGTTCCCGCGATGGGGGCAGACGTTATAGAAGGCGCGGACCTTGTCCTCGGCCTCGCGCACGATAAGGAACGATTCCGGCCCCAACTCCGTGGTGAAGTAGTCGCCCACGTTGGGGATGTCGGACTCGCGGCCGGCCATGTTCCAGACCTTCGTCCACAGACGCTCCCATTCCAGCTCCATGAACTCCTGCGAGGTATAGCGCTCTTTGGGGATGAGATCGGCGCCGAGGGAGGGCTCGGGCGCCTTCTCGGTGGGGGTCGTGTGCGCGATCTTCTCCTGGACCATCTGTCCCTCCGGTCACTCTGAACGTGCGCCGATGGTACGCCGTTCTGTCAACCGTTGCTTGCGTGGCCGTGCTGGCGACCATGCCCCGTCGCCCCCTGTGGTAGGCTACCCCCACAATGACGCTGACATTCGATACCCTCGAGGCCACCCGCAAGCTCCGCGATGGCGGCCACACCGAAGCTCAGGCCGAGGCCGTCGTCGAGGTCATCCAGGACGCGCACGACGAACTCGTCACCCGTGACGGCTTCCGCGCGGAGATGGCTGAGTTGCGCACGGAGATGGCTGAACTCCGTACGGAGCTCCGCGGCGAGATGGCTGAACTCCGTACGGAGCTCCGCGGCGAGATGGCTGAACTCCGTACGGAGCTCCGCGGCGAGATGGCCGAGTTCCGCGAGGAAGTGCGCACGGAGATCGCGGAACTCCGCGGCGAGATGACCGCCCAGATCGCGGCGCTGCGCGCGGAACTCTACCGTGCCTTCTGGGTCTTCGGGACGGGGCTCGTCGCCTCCATGGGCGTCATCGTGACCGTCGTCAACGTCATCGACTAGGACGCCGCCGCCGGCGGCGCAACGGCGCGCGCCGCGCCATCGCCTACACTCTCTCCTGTGGACCTCATCCTCGCGAACCGCGCCCTGCTCGATCACCACGCCCCGCCCGGGACGGCGGAGGGCGTCCCCCCCGCTGCAGGCGGACTCGTCGAGGCCGTGCGGCCCGTCCTCGTCCCCTGGGACGGCGTGCGCGGGACCACCTGGATCGGCGCCGGACGCGGTCCCCACGACCGCGCCTGGACGGACGCTCGCGGCTTCGAGCTGATCGAGACCCCCGCCGGCCCCATCCGCCACCAGCGCCTCTACCTCCCCGAATCCGACTGGCGCGGCCACTACGTGGAGGTCGCGAACGGCTTCTTCTGGCCGCTGCTCCACCTCGTGCGCGTCGACCTGCCCGAAGCGAGCGCCGCCTACCCCACCCCCGAACCTCCCTCCGAAGCGGCGTGGGCCGCCTGCGAGCGCGTCAGCCGCGCCTTCGCGGACGCGGCCCTGGCCGCGGGCGGACGCGTCTGCTGGGTGCACGATTACCAGCTCGCGCTCGTCCCCGCCATGCTCCGCGAAGGCGGCTTCGGGGGACGCGCGGGATTCTTCCTCCACACCCCCTTCCCATCCCTCGCCATTGCCGAACCCTACCTGCCCCCGCCCGCCCGCGCGCGCTTCGCCGCCTGGCTCCATGGCATCCTCGGCGCCGACCTCGTGGGCGTGCAGACGGAGGCCGACGCCGACCGCCTGCGCGAGGCCGCCGAACGCCTCTGCGGCGCCCGCGGCGAGGGCCCCGACCTGCGCCTGAACGGGCGCCTCGTGCGCGTCGCCGCCTTCCCCGTGGGCGTGGACGCCGACGCCATCGCGCGGCAGGCGGCCACGGCCTCCCTGCCCCCACGACTCCCCCACGACCCCTCCCTGCCCCTCGTGGCCGGCCTCGACCGCGCCGACTACACCAAGGGCGTCCCCGAACGGCTGGCGGCCGTGCGCGACGCCATCGCGGGCGGCGCCCGCTTCGCCTACGCCGGCTTCTCCGCCCCCACCCGCGCCGGCGTCCCCGCCTACGACGCCCTGCAGGCGGAATGCGAACGCCTCGCCGCCGAAATCGCCGCCCTCGCCGCCGAACGCGGCCTCCCCTTCACCCAGAGCCGCGCCGCCCTCGCCTGGAGCGACGTGCTCGCCCTCCTCCGCGAAGCCGACGTCGTCTTCACCTCCTCCCTCGCCGATGGCATGAACCTCGTCGCCCTGCAGGCGGTCATCGCGCAGGCCCCGCGGCCCCCCGCCGAACGCGGCCTCGTCCTTGCGGGACGCGACGCGGGCGTGGCCGCCGCCTACGCGGACTTCGCGAAAGACGGCCTCGCGCCCCTCGACCCCCTCGACCCCGAGGCCGCGCGACGCGCCCTCCTGGAAGCCCTCGCGGGACGCCCCGGACGCATCAGCGAGCGCCTCATCGCCGCCGTCCGCGAACGCGACGCGCACGCCTGGGGCCGCACATTCCTCGCCGCCCTCGAGGCCGCGTGAGGCTGGACGCGGCCCTCGCCCGCGCCATCCGCGAACTCGCCCGCGGCCCCGCCCCCCTGCTCATCGCCAGCGACCTCGACGGCACGCTCGCCCCCATCGTTCCCCGACCCGCGGACGCCCGCGTCCCCCCCGCCACGCTCGCCGCCCTCGCGCGGCTCACGGCCGTCGCGCGCGTCGCCGTCGTGACGGGACGCGATCTGGCCACGGCGCGCGACCTCGTCCCCCTCCCCGCGGTCGAGTTCGTGGCCAGCCACGGACACGAAGCCTCCTTCGAAACCCCCGCCCTCCCGCCGCCCCACGACCCCTCCCTGCGCGAGCGGCTGGAGGCCTTCGCGCACTCGCTGGAAGCGCGCTACGCGGACACGGCGCTGGTCATCGAACGCAAGGCGCGGTCGGTCGCCTTCCACTACCGCGGCGATCCCGCCCTCGCCGCCGCCCTCCGCGCCAGCCTGCGCGCGGCCCCCGCGGGAGCGCGGCTGCAGGCGGGACGCTTCGTCTTCGAACTCCTCCCCGCGGGCGCGGACAAGGGCGCCGCCATGGACGCCCTCATCGAGCGCTTCGCCCCGCGCTCCCTCCTCGCCCTCGGCGATGACCTCACCGACGCCGCCATGTTGCGGGCCGCGCGACGCCTCCGCGCGAAGGGCGCCTGCGTCCTCGCCCTGGCCGTTGCGGGCGGCGCCGAGACGCCCCCCGACGTCATCGCCGCCGCCGACCGCTCACTGGAACAGGAACAGGTCGCGGAACTGCTCGCGCGCCTCGCGGACGAACGCGAAGCCGCCGCCCCCGCTTGAAGCGCCCCGTATACTGCAGGGCATGGAACTCCCCCGCGATCCCGTGACCGGCCCCGACCCCGCCGATGACGACTTCGACTTCTCCCCGGGCGCGACGGGCCTCCCGCCCCACCTCGCGCAGCAGCTGCGGGACGCCGCCGAGAGCCTCTCCGCCATGGGCGCCGAACAGCGCCGCCACGTCGCCATCGCCCTGACCGCCATCGGCGCGACCTGGCTGGCGCCCGCGATCGCCGCCCGCCGCCGCCGCAAGCGCCGCCGCCGCCGCTCGACATAGCGCTTGCATACGCCAGCATCTTCATTTACCCTTTCCGATCCACGCTTACTACTTGGCCAACTCTCGCCATCGGCAGGCCGGGTTGCGTTTCTCGATACTCATCCGCTCAGTTTGAAACTGCGCCTCAGGAAAGGTACCCGGATGGCAGGCAAGCACGAGAAGGGGTTGACGCGGGCAATGTACCCCCCCCCCCCGAACATAAGAAGGTGGTAGCGGCGCGATGACGAACAGTTGGCGGTGGAAGCCGCGGCGCCCCGTCTGGGGGCTGCTGGTGATAGCGGGCCTGGTAGCCGGTCTCGTTGGCTTGCTCACGCTCTCGAGCACCGCCGAGGCGGCTCCGGGTACACCCACAAGCCTTCGCGCCAGCGCTACGTCCACCAGCCTCACCGTTTCCTGGACGCCGGCGATCGGCGGTTGTCAGGCGACTAGCTACGATTACGAATTCTACGGTGGAACTATTAGCCCCCGGTGGGGTAACACTGTCTCGACAAGTTACACGTTCACTGGCTTGGCCCCGGCAACAAGATACACATTTGTTGTTAAGTCCGTAAACACCGGGGCATGTCGTGGAAGCAGTCCCCAAACGTTCAAACACTTTACAACGCAGGCGGCCCCCCCCCCTACGCCCACGCCCACCCCCACGCCAACGCCCACACCGACGGCTACACCGACGGCTACGCCAGCGGCCGGCGCCCCTGCCAAGCCGACCGGCCTGCGCAGCATTGGGAATTCGTCGTCGGTCACGATCTCTTGGAATAACCCGAACGACGCCAGCATAACCGGCTGGCAGCTACAGAAAAAGAAAGACTCCGCTGCCACCTGGGGCGACTGGGGAGCGACTAGTCTGACCTTCCCGGGGACATACAGCACCAGGGTGAGCGGCCTGACCGCGGGCACGGCATATGACTTCCGTATCCGTGCGGTGAACGCGAACGGCCCTGGCCACGCGTCAGATACGGTGACAGCGGCGGCGAGGGCTACCGCGCCCGCGAAGCCAACAGGTCTGACGGCTACATCGGCGGCTGGCAAGGTGACCCTCACCTGGACCGCCGCAACCGACTACTCGATTGGTGAGTGGCAGTATCGCGTGCGGCACGCGGCGGAAAGCTGGCCAACTGGCAGCAGTACCAGTGGTACCAGATGGTCATCTTCCGTGGCGGCGACCCGAACCCGGGATGTAAGCGTATCGAACCAGTTCAACGGCGCGACGCTGTACTACCAGGTGCGTGCGAGGAACCTGAGGGGGAACGGCGTCTGGTCGGCTGAGGCGATGGTCACCGTTTCCGGCGCCAAGCCAGCGCTGACGTTCACCGGCCCCCCCTTGCGCGTGGCGCAGGGCGATACCGCCACCTACACGGTGATGATAAAGCCAACGCTGAATGGAACGCTGACGCTGACCAGCGGCAATACCGACGCCGCGACTATCTCCCCCGCTACGGCGACCTTTAACGACAGGAAGCGCTCCCAGACCGTGACCGTCACAGGCGTAGCCGCTGGTACCGCGACCATCACCCATTCCTTCACCTACACCGGCGACTCAACGGCGCGTATCCCCGAGGCGGGGTCAGTCTCGGTCACCGTGACCGGCCCCAGGCCAGCGGTACCGACGGGGCTGACGGCGAAGCCCGGGGACGGGTCAGTAACCCTGTCCTGGACCGACCCGAACGACGCCACGATCACCAAGTACGAGTTCCAGGTTGAAGATGTGGCGAGCAGCGTGCCCGCTACCGCCTGGGCGGATGTCCCCGGGGGTGGGTCCGCCACCAGCTACCGGGTGACATCGGCGGGGGCGATCACGCGTCTGGTGAACGGGACCGAATACACCTTCAGGATTCGCGCCTGGAACGCCAACGGCGCCAGTCCGACCGCCGTGGTCACAATGACCCCCGCGCCCCCGCCCGACCCGCCCACAGGGCTCTCAACGACCGTGGACGACACGGTGATTCGCCTCACCTGGACGGACCCTGAGGACGACAGCATCACCGGCTACGAGTACCAGTACAGACTGAAACCTGAATCTGTTACGACCTGGTCCACCACATGGACGGAGGTCGAAGATTCCGACGACACTACGATCACCGCCTCGGTCACGGGCCTGACGAACGACATCGCGTACGAATTCAGGATTCGCGCCGTCAACCCAAGCGGCGGCAGCGCTCCGTCCGCGGCGGTCAGCGCCACGCCGAAGGCGCGCCCGCTGGCGCCCACGGGCTTCACGGCGGCGGGGGCCGACGGGTCGGTCACCCTTGAGTGGTCGGACCCGGACGACGCCACCATCACCAGCTACGAGTTCCAGCAGAAGACAGGAACCGCTGCATGGGACGATAACGATACGTGGACGGCGATCACGAGTTCGGACGCGACGACCGTCAGCCACACGATATCGAGCCTGACGAACGGAACCGAATACCGGTTCAGGATTCGGGCGCGCAACAACATCGGCGAAGGCGCTCCGTCCGCCGAGGCGAAGGCCACGCCAAACGCCCTCCCCGCCGCGCCAAAGGGCCTCCGCGCCTACGGCACGAACGCGCGGATTCGGATCAGTTGGGATAACCCGAACAATGCCAGCATCACTGGGTGGGAGTTGCAGCAGAAGACGGGCAGCGGCCCTTGGGGTACTACCTGGACGACGATTTCCCCCACCCCAGACATACTGGACAGGTCCGACCTCAGCCATTTGGTGACTCCGCCTGATAACAAGGTCTACCAGTTCCGCATCCGTGCGAGGAACGCTACCGGACCCGGTGAGCCCGCCGAGATCAGCGCACGGCTGGCGGTTGCCAAGCCCAGGAGGCCGTCGGGACTGTCAGCCACAGCCACAGACGGCAAGGTCACGCTGCTCTGGGCGGCCGAGACCGATCCCTCGATTGGTGAGTGGGAGTACCGCTATAAAAGGGCGGGGGGTACATGGAAAACCGCCCGGCTTGTATTGGGCGCGGCAGCCCGGAACTTCGCAGACCCGCAAGCGCCGAACCAGTTCGACGGCGCCCTGATGTACTACCAGGTGCGGGCGAAGAACGGGAGGGGGAGCGGTCCCTGGTCGCCTGAGGCGTCGGTTACCGTCAAGAACAGCAAGAAGCCAGCGCTGATTTTCAACAAATCCACCGTCTCCCCGCCAGCGGGCGAGACGGGCTCCTACACGGTGAAACTGGCGGATAGCTCCCTGGCGGGAACGGTGACGCTGACCATCGGCAGTACGGCCACCGCGACCATCAACAAGGAAACGCTGACCTTCACCACCACGAACTGGGCAAGGGCCCAGACGGTGACGGTCACAGGCGTGGCCAATGGCGCTACCACCATCAGCCATTCCCTCACCGTCGGAGAAGAGACAGCGGCGCGCATCCCTGTCGCGGGCGTGGTCAAGGTCACGGTGGCGGCCGCCAAACCAGCCGCGCCGGCGAACCTGACGGCCACAGGGCGGCACAAGGCCGTGGTCCTGACATGGGATAACCCGAACAACCCCGCGATTAACGGGTATGTGTACCAGGTTCGAGACGCGCGAGGGACTGTAGACGCCGGTTACCATTGGTCCCCTGTTCTCGGTATCTCCGGCGCGAGCGCGACCACCACCGAGTTCAGGGTAACGAGGTTGCGCACCACGCGACTGGTGAACGGCAGGCCGTACGAGTTCCTGGTTTGCGCAATGACCGCCGGAGGGACGGGGGAATGCGCCGAGGCCAGCGCGACGCCCACGACGACCGCGCCAGTGAAGCCCACAGGCGTCACCGCCACCCCCTGGAACGCACGGGTCACCATTTCCTGGACGGATCCTGATGACGATTCGATCACGGGCTGGGAATACCAGTCGAAGTTCACAGTAAGTTCTGGCGCCTGGGGGACTACGTGGACGCCGATCACTGGTTCGGGCGCCACCACGACGTCCTTTATCGCGACGATGTCGCACGTCGGGAGCGGCCTCCAGGCGCTGCGGAACAATTCCTCATACAGCTTCAGAATCCGCGCCGTCAACGGCGTTGGCGGAGGCGTCGCCTCGGATGTCGTCTCCGCCACGCCCCTCGCCCCGCCGTCGGCGCCGTCGGACTTCACGGCCACGGCGAAGGACGCGTCCGTGGAGCTGTCCTGGACCGCCCTCGGGGACAGCAGCGTCACGGGTTGGGAGTACCGCCAGAAGTCGGGCGGCGGGAACTACGGCGATTGGACGGCGATCACGCCATCAGGCGCGGCCACGACCAGCCACACCGTGACGGGCCTCACGAACGGAACCGAATACACCTTCCAGCTGCGCGCGAAGAACGCCATCTGGAAGGGCGCCGCCTCGGAATCGGACCCGGTCACGCCCGTGCCCCCGCCCTCGAAGCCCGCAGGCCTCACGGCCGCCGCCGGGGACGCGCAGGTCACCCTCTCCTGGACGAATCCGACCAACGCCAGCATCACGAAGTACCAGTACCAGCGGAAGGACGGCGCCGGGAGCTACGGCTCGTGGATGGACATCCCCGGTTCTGGGGCCGCGACGACGACCTACATCTTCACGGGCCTGACGAACGACACCGCCTATGCGTTCAAGATTCGCGCGGTGAACTCCGCGGGGAACAGCCCCGACTCGGACGAGGTCACGGCCACGCCCATCGCCAAGCCGTCGAAGCCAGCCGGGCTGTCAGCCGTGGGCAAGAACGCATTGGTCACCCTCTCCTGGACCGATCCCGAGAACGCCAGCATCACAAGCTGGCAATACCAGCAGGATTCGGGCAGCGGCTACGGCTCGTGGACGACGATGACCGGCGCGACCGCCGCCACCACGACCTTCGATGTCACGAGTCTCACGAACGGAACCGAATACAGCTTCAAGATCCGCGCCGTCAACTCCAGCGGGAACGGCGCCGAATCGGACGAGATCACGGCCACGCCCGCGCCGCCGCCCTCGGCGCCCTCGAGCTTCACCGCGACGGGGAAAGACGCGTCCGTGGACCTGTCATGGACGGACCTCGCCGATGACAGCGTGACGGGCTGGGAGTACCGCCAGAAGTCGAGCGGAGGCTACGGCTCGTGGACAGCGATCGCCAACTCCGACGCGGACACGACGAGCCACACCGTCTCGAGCCTGACGAACGGGACCGCCTACACCTTCCAGGTGCGCGCGGTCAATCCCGCCGGGGACGGGGCCGAATCGGGCGAGGCGACGGCCACGCCGGCGCCGCCGCCGTCGAAGCCGTCGGGCTTCACCGCGACGGCGGGGGACACGCAGATCGTCCTCTCGTGGACGGACCCGAGCGACGCCTCGATCACGAAGTACCAGTACCAGCAGAAGACGGGAGCGGGGAGCTACGGGGATTGGACGGACCTTTCCAGCTCAAGCGCGACGACGACGAGCCACACGTTTACGAGTCTCACGAACGGGACGGCGTACGCGTTCAAGATTCGCGCGGTGAACCCCGCCGGGAACGGCGCCGAGTCAGACGAAGTGACGGCCACGCCGGCGGTGCCGCCGGCCAAGCCGACGGGCTTCAGCGCCTCGCCGAAGGACGCGTCCGTGGAGTTGTCGTGGACGGATCCCGAGAACAGCGACATCACGGGCTACGAGTACCAGCAGAAGGAAGGGATCGGTCAGTACGGGTCGTGGACGCCCGTTCCCGACTCTGACGACGAAACGACCGCCCACACCATCACGGGTCTGACGAACGACACGGAGTACGCGTTCAAGATTCGCGCGCTCAACGGAGACGCGGCGGGCCCCGCCTCGGACGAGATGACGGCCACGCCCATCGCCGTGCCCGCCAAGCCCACGGGTCTGGCCACCTCCGCCGGAGACGAACAGATCGCGCTCGTCTGGACGGACCTCGAGGACGACAGCGTCACGGGTTGGGAGTACCGCCAGAAGTCGAGCGGAGGCTACGGCGCGTGGACGGCGATTGCCAACTCCGACGCGGACACGATCAGCCACAACATCAGAGATCTGACGAACGACACCGAGTACACCTTCCAGGTGCGCGCGGTGAACCCGAGCGGGGCGGGCCCCGCCTCGGACGAGGTGACGGGTACGCCCAAAGACGCGCCGCCCAAGCCCGCAGGCCTTACCGCAACCGCCGGGAACGCGCAGGTAGAACTCAGCTGGACCGCGCCCGGCGCTGGCGTCACGGTCACCTATTGGGAGTACCGCCAGAAGGCGGGCAGCGGTCAGTACGGGTCGTGGACGTCGATCCCCGGCTCGACGGGGTCGACGGCGTCCTACACGGTGATGGGCCTGACGAACGGGACCACGTACACCTTCCAGATCCGCTCCGTGAACGTGAGCGTCGTCAGCCCCAACTCAGACCCGGTCATGGCCAGGCCCGTGGCGCCGCCAGCCAAGCCTGCAGGCCTGGACGCCACCGCCGGGGACGGGGAGATCACCCTTGATTGGACGGACCCCGAGAACGATTCGATCACGGGCTACGAGATCCAGCAGAAGGAAGGGACGGGAAACTACGGCGCGTGGACGGAGATTTCCGGTTCTGACGACGAAACCGTCTCCCACACCATCGCGGGCCTGACGAACGACACCGAATACGCCTTCAAGATACGCGCCGTGAATCCCGGCGGGGATGGCGCCGCCTCGGACGAGGTGACGGCCACTCCCAAAGACACGCCGCCCAAGCCCACGGGTCTCACAGCCACCGCCGGAAACGCGCAGGTAGAACTCAACTGGAACGCGCCCGGGGATGGCGTCACGGTCACCGAGTGGGAGTATCAGCAGAAGGCGGGGAGCGGGGAATACGACGGCTGGGTGACCGTCCCCAGCTCGACGGGGTCGACGACGTCCTACACGGTGACGGGCCTGACGAACGGGACCGCGTACACCTTCCAGATACGCTCTGTGAATGTGAGCGTTGTCAGCCTCGCCTCGGACGAGGCCACGGCCACGCCCGAGGAGCCGCCGGCCAAGCCCGCGGGCCTCACGGCGACGCCCAAGGACGCGTCCGTGGAGTTGGGCTGGACGGATCCGGGGAACGCCGCCATCGATAGCTGGGAATACCGCCAGAAGAAGGGGAGCGGTCAGTACGGGGAGTGGACGGGTATCCCCAGTTCGAGCGCGACCACGACGTCCTACACCGTGTCGGGCCTCGACAACGATTCCGAATACAGCTTCCAGATTCGCGCCCTCAACGGGGAAGTGCCCGGCCCCGCCTCGGACGCCGCCACGGCCACGCCTATCGCGAAGCCGGCGGCGCCCGCTGGGCTGTCAGCCACGGGCAAGAATGCGTTGGTCACCCTCTCCTGGACCGATCCCGAGAACGCCAGCATCACTGGCTACGAGTACCAGCAGGATTCAGGCAGCGGCTACGGCTCGTGGCAGACGATGACCGGCGCGACCGCCGCCACCACAACCTTCGACGTCGCCGGCCTCACGAACGGAACCGAGTACAGCTTCAAGATCCGCGCCGTCAACCCCAGCGGGAACAGCGTCGCCTCGGACGCGGCGACGGCCACGCCGGCGCCGCCGCCGTCGAAGCCGTCGGGCTTCACCGCGACGGCGGGGAACGCGCAGATCGTCCTGTCGTGGACGGACCCCGACGACGCCTCGATCACGAAGTACCGGTACCAGCAGAAGACGGGGGCGGGGAGCTACAGCGCGTGGACGGACCTTCCCGGCGGCTCAAGCGCGACGACGACAAGCCACACGTTCACGAGTCTCACAAACGGGACCGCGTACGCGTTCAAGATTCGCGCGGTGAACCCCGCGGGGAACGGCGCCATATCGGACGAAGTCACGGCCACGCCCAATGTCCCGCCCGCCAAGCCAGCGGGCCTCACGGCGACGGCCGGGGACGAGTCCGTGGACCTCTCATGGACGAACCCGAACAACGCCGCCATCGATGGCTGGGAGTACCGCCAGAAGAAGGGGAGCGCTCAGTACGGATCGTGGACGGCGATCCCCAGTTCGAGCGCGACCACGACGTCCTATACGGTGACGAGCCTCGACAACGGCTCCGCCTACAGCTTCCGGGTTCGCGCGCTCAACGGGACCGTGCCCAGCCCCGCCTCGGACGAAGTGACGGCGACGCCCGCGGTACCGCCGGCCAAGCCTGCGGGCCTCACGGCGACAGCGAAGGACGCGTCCGTGGAGCTGTCGTGGACGGATCCCGAGAACACCGACATTTCCGGCTGGCAGTACCAGCAGAAGGAAGGGACCGGGCAGTACGGAGCGTGGACGGACATCCCCAGCTCGACGGCGACGACGACGTCCTACACGGTGCCGAGTCTGACGAACGACACGGAGTACGCGTTCAAGATTCGCGCGCTCAACGGGGACGCGCCCAGCCCCGCCTCGGATGAGGCGACGGCCACGCCCATCGCCGTACCCGCCAAGCCCACGGACCTGGCCACCACCTCCGGGGACGAACTGGTCACGATCATCTGGGCGGACCCCGAGGATGACTCGATCACGGGCTACGAGTACCGGCAGAAGGAAGGGACTGGGAACTACGGGGATTGGACGGCCGTCCCCGACGCTGACGACGAAACGACCGATCACACCATCTCGGGCCTGACGAACGACACCGAGTACACCTTCCAGGTGCGCGCGGTGAACCCGAGCGGGGAGAGCGACGCCTCGGACGAGGTAACGGGTACGCCCAAGGACGCGCCGTCCAGACCGACGGGTCTCACGGCCACGGCGGGGGACGCGCAGGTAGAACTCAGTTGGACCGCGCCCGCCTCTGGCGTGACCTATTGGGAGTACCGCCAGAAGGAGGGGAGCGAGGCGTACGAAGGCTGGGAGAGCGTCCCCAGTTCGACGGGATCGACGTCGTCGTACACGGTGACGGGCCTGACGAACGGGACCACGTACACCTTCCAAATCCGCTCCGTGAATGTGAGCGTTGTCAGCCCCGCCTCGGCCGCGGTCATGGCCACGCCCGAGGAGCCGCCGGCCAAGCCCACGGGCCTCACGGCGACGGCGAAGAACCTCTCCGTCGAGCTGGGCTGGACGGATCCGGGGAACGACGACATCGACAGCTGGCAGTACCGGCAGAAGTCAGGCGCGAGCTGGGGCGCGTGGACGGCGATCACGTCTTCAGACGCGGACACCACCAGCCATACCGTCACAGGCCTTACGAACGGGACCGAGTACACCTTCCAGATTCGCGCCCTCAACGGGACCGTGCCTGGTCCCGCCTCGGACGACGCCACGGCCACGCCGCTGCCGCCGCCCTCGAAGCCGTCGGGGTTGACGGCGACGGGGAAGGACACGCTGGTCACCCTCACCTGGACGAATCCGAGCAACGCCAGCATTACGCGCTGGGAATACCAGCAGGATTCAGGCAGCGGCTACGGCTCGTGGCAGACGATGACCGGCGCGACCGCCGCCACCACGACCTTCGACGTCACGAGCCTCACCAACGGAACCGAATACAAATTCAAGATCCGGGCCGTGAACTCCGCCGGAAACGGCGTCGCCTCGGACGAGGCTTCGGCCACGCCGGCGCCGCCGCCGTCGAAGCCGTCGGGCTTCACCGCGACGGCGGGGGACACGCAGATCGTCCTCTCGTGGACGGACCCGAGCGACGCCTCGATCACGAAGTACCAGTACCAGCAGAAGACGGGAGCGGGGAGCTACGGGGATTGGACGGACCTTTCCAGCTCAAGCGCGACGACGACGAGCCACACGTTTACGAGTCTCACGAACGGGACGGCGTACGCGTTCAAGATTCGCGCCGTGAACCCCGCGGGGAACGGCGCCGAGTCGGACGAAGTGACGGCGACGCCGGCGGTCCCGCCGGCCAAGCCTGCGGGCTTCAGCGCCACGCCGAAAGACGCGTCGGTGGACCTCGCCTGGACCGATCCTGAGAACAGCGACATTTCCGGCTGGCAATACCAGCAGAAGGCGGGGACCGGTCAGTACGGAGCGTGGACGGACATCCCCAGTTCGACGGCGACGACGACGTCCTACACGGTGCCGAGTCTGACGAACGACACGGAGTACGCGTTCAAGATTCGCGCCCTCAACGGTGACGCGCCCAGCCCCGCCTCGGACGAAGCGACGGCCACGCCGATCGCCAAGCCATCGAAGCCATCGGGCCTGTCTACCTCCGTCGGGGACGAACGGATCACGCTCGTCTGGACGGACCCCGAGGACGATTCGATCACGGGCTACGAGATCCAGCAGAAGGAAGGGACGGGGAACTACGGGGATTGGACGGCGATTTCCGGTTCTGACGACGAAACGACCGACCACAGCATTAGAGATCTGACGAACGGGACGGAGTACAGCTTCAAGATACGCGCGGTGAACCCGAGCGGGGAGAGCGCGGAATCGGACGAGGTGACGGCTACGCCCAAGGACGCGCCGCCCAAGCCCACGGGCCTCACGGCCACAGCCGGGAACGCGCAGGTAGAACTCAGCTGGAACGCGCCCGGGGAGGGCGTCACGGTCACGTACTGGGAGTACCGCCAGAAGGCGGGGAGCGGCGAGTACGGAGGCTGGGAGAGCGTCCCCAGTTCGACAGGGTCGACGACGTCCTACACGGTCACGAGCCTGACAAACGGGACCACGTACACCTTCCAGATCCGCTCCGTGAATGCGAGCGTCGTCAGCCCCGCCTCGGACGAGGCGACGGCCACACCCGAGACCCCGCCGGCCAAGCCCACGGGCCTTACCGCCGCCCCCAGGCCCACCGCCGTCGAGCTGGGCTGGACGGATCCGGGGAACGACGACATCGATAGCTGGCAGTACCGGCAGAAGTCGGGCGCGAGCTGGGGCGCGTGGACGGACATCACGTCTTCAGACGCCGACACCACCAGCCACACGGTGACAGGCCTGACGAACGGGACTGAGTACACCTTCCAGATCCGCGCCCTCAACGGGACCGTGCCTGGTCCCGCCTCGGACGACGCCACGGCCACGCCCGCGCCGGTACCGGGGAAGCCTGCGAGCTTCACGGCGACGGGCAAGAACGCGTCCGTGGATCTGTCATGGGCGGACCTCGCTGATGACAGCGTCACAGGCTGGGAGTACCGCCAGAAGTCGAGCGGGGTTCAGTACGGGAACTGGACGGAGATATCCGGTTCCGACGCGGACACGATGAGCCACACCGTTTCGAGCCTGACGAACGGGACCGCGTACACCTTCCAGGTACGCGCGGTCAATCCAAGCGGTGACGGCGCGTCCTCGGATGAGGTGACGGCCACGCCCGCGCCGAAGCCGTCGAAGCCGTCGGGGTTGACGGCGACGGCGGGCAACGCGCAGGTCACCCTGAGGTGGACGGACCCGACCGACGCCTCGATTACGGGGTACCAGTACCAGCAGAAGGAAGGGACGGGGAACTACGGGGATTGGACGGACCTTTCCAGTTCAAGCGCCACGACGACGAGTCACACGTTTACGGGTCTGAACAATGGGACCGCCTACGCCTTCAAGATTCGTGCAGTGAACCCCACGGGTGACGGCGCGACATCGGACGAGGTGACGGCCACGCCCGCGGTACCGCCGGCCAAGCCTGCGGGCTTCAGCGCCATGCCCAAGGCCGCGTCCGTGGACCTCGCCTGGACGGATCCTGGGAACAGCGACATTTCCGGCTGGCAGTACCAGCAGAAGGAAGGAACCGGTCAGTACGGAGCGTGGACGGACATCCCCAGTTCGGGCGCGGCAACGACGTCCTACACCGTGACGGGCCTGACAAACGACACGGCGTACGCGTTCAAGATCCGCGCGGTGAACGGAGATGTGCCCGGTCCGGCCTCGGACGAGAAGACGGCGACGCCGATCGCGGTGCCGGGGAAGCCAGCGGGTCTGGCGGCGGCGGGGAAGGCGTCGTCGGTGGAGCTGTCGTGGACGGACCTCGACGACGACAGCGTGACGGGCTGGGAGTTCCGCCAGAAGTCGAGCGGAGGCTACGGCTCGTGGGCGGCGATCTCCAACTCTGATGCGGATACGACGGGCCACACCGTCACGGGTCTGACAAACGGGACTGCCTACACCTTCCAGGTGCGCGCAGTCAACCCGAGCGGCGAGGGCGCCGCCTCGGATGAGGTGACAGCCACGCCCTCGCCGGTACCGGGGAAGCCTGCGAGCTTCACGGCGACGGGCAAGAACGCGTCCGTGGATCTGTCATGGGCGGATCTGAACGACGACAGCGTGACAGGCTGGGAGTACCGCCAGAAGTCGGGCGGCGGCAACTACAGCGCGTGGACGGCGATCTCCGGTTCTGACGCGGACACGATGAGCCACATGGTTTCGAGCCTGACAAACGGGACCGCCTACACCTTCCAGGTACGCGCGGAGAACGGGAGCGGCAAGGGCGCTGTCTCGGACGAGGTGACGGCCACGCCGGCGCCGGCGCCGGCGAAGCCCGCGAGCCTCTCGGCGACAGCGGGGAACACGCAGGTGACCCTGATGTGGACGAACCCGAACAACGCCAGCATCACGAAGTACCAGTACCAGCGGAAGGACGGTGGCGGGCCCTACAGTCCGTGGGCGGACCTTCCCGGCGGCTCAAGCGCGACGACGACAACGCACACGTTTACGGGTCTGACGAACGGGACCGCGTACGCGTTCAAGATTCGCGCGGTGAACCCCACGGGGAGCGGCGCCGTCTCGGACGAGGTGACGGCCACGCCACAGCCATCCGCCCCGGCGAAGCCCACGAACTTCAGGGCCACCGCCGGCAATCAGCAGGTGGTCCTCGCCTGGGCGAACCCGAGCAACGCCAGCATCACGAAGTATCAGTACCAGCGGAAGGACGGCGGCGGGCCCTACAGTGCGTGGGCGGACCTTCCCGGCGGCTCAAGCGCCACGACGATAACGCACACGTTTACGGGCCTGACGAACGGGACCGCGTACGCCTTCAAGATTCGCGCCGTCAACCCTGGCGGGAACGGCGCTGTCTCGGACGAGGTGACGGCGACGCCACAGCCACCCGCCCCGGCGAAGCCCACGAACTTCAGGGCCACCGCTGGCAATCAGCAAGTGGTCCTCGCCTGGTCGAATCCGAGCAACGCCAGCATCACGAAGTATCAGTACCAGCGGAAGGACGGCGGTGGGCCCTACAGTGCGTGGGCGGACCTTCCCGGCGGCTCAAGCGCCACGACGATAACGCACACGTTTACGGGCCTGACGAACGGGACCGCGTACGCCTTCAAGATTCGCGCCGTCAACCCTGGCGGGAACGGCGCTGTCTCGGACGAGGTGACGGCGACGCCACAGCCACCCGCCCCGGCGAAGCCCACGAACTTCAGGGCCACCGCTGGCAATCAGCAAGTGGTCCTCGCCTGGTCGAATCCGAGCAACGCCAGCATCACGAAGTATCAGTACCAGCGGAAGGACGGCGGTGGGCCCTACAGTGCGTGGGCGGACCTTCCCGGCGGCTCAAGCGCCACGACGACAACGCACACGTTTACGGGTCTGACGAACGGGACCGCGTACGCCTTCAAGATTCGCGCCGTCAACCCTGGCGGGAACGGCGCTGTCTCGGACGAGGTGACGGCGACGCCACAGCCGGCGGCGACCCCCACGCCAACGCCCACGCCAACGCCGACGCCCACGCCAACGCCTGTGGTACCTGCGCCCGTCGTACCAGCTCCTGTGGTACCAGCGCCGGTGATACCTGCGCCGGTACCGCTGCCGCCTCCGTCGGGGGGTGGGGGCGCGCCCATCGGCGGCGCATCCATAAGCATCACCCTCGAGCCTGAGGAGAGTTCGATCAGGGTCGGCGGCAAGACGTTCGTCGTCGTGACCGTGACGAATACGGGAGGCGCCCCTGTCGCCAACCGTCAGCTCTCTGGCGGCAATGTGACGATTGGTCCGGCGACGACGCCAGTGAACAAGCGTCTGACGGCGTCGCTGCACACGCCGATGGAAGTTGGCGACGCGGACGGCGATTTCGCTGACGCGGGTGAGTTCCCGCACTGCTCGGACGTGACTCCGTCCACGCCGACCGACGTCGACGCTCCGGAGAATTACGCCGCTGGCGGTACGAACGCCGCTGGCAAGTGCGTCATTCAGGTGACGGCGCCCCGCGACGCCATGCGCGGCGAACACACCCTGACCGTGAATCTGGACGGCGCCTCAGCGACGGCGACAATCAACGTCACCGGCCCTCCGCACAGCATCACGACTGACGCTCCCGCCCAGGTGCGGGCGAAGAGCGAGACGGAGATCGAAGTCACCGTCCTTGATGAGGACGGGGTTCCCGTCGCTGGCGAGGTCGAGGTTCAGTTCGACGTGGTCGCGGGCGTGGGCGAAATCGAGGCCCCGGTGACGGTGACCAAAGATGGCAAGGTGGTGTTCACCTACATCGCCCCGACGAGCACAACCGTGATCATCCGCATTGCCGCAGGCACAGCGGGCGAGGACCAGATCGTGGACTCCATCACGATCCAGGTCGGGATAAAGACCTGGCACAAGGCGCCCACCGGCAAGGAATCGCTGCTGGTGTGGATTGGCGAGGACGGCGCCGATCCCGCCCTTGGCGCGCTTGAAGGCGTGGTCGCCATCTGGAAGCTGACGCCCGCGGGCTGGCTCGGCTACTTCCCCGAGGCTGACAACACCGGAGCGCCAGGGGCAATGACCCTGCGCTCGCTCGAACAGGGCGAAGCCTACCTGGTCATGACGCGGTAGCTCCGCCGCCGCGCAGTCCGCTGACACGTGCGCCAGCGGACTGCGCGGGGCGCGGTCAACTCCTCGCTTCGCGCCCAGGCGGTCCCGCCGCCGCCTCAGCCCGCGCGAGCGCCACCGCCGCCACCGCCGCCGTCTCCGTGCGCAACGTGTTCGGGCTGAGGGACGCGAGGAGCGCGCCCGCTTCCGTGGCCCGCCCGACCTCATCCCCGGTGAAGCCGCCCTCCGGCCCGATGGCGATAGCCAGCCGTCCGCGCTCGGGCAGCTTTGGGGCGAGAGCGCGCCAGGGCGCGCCCGACGGCTCGGCGAGAACGAGCGTCCCCCGCCAATCCGCCAGCGCCTCCGCGAAGGTCGTGAGCGGCGCGATCCGCGGGACGGTGAGGCGGCCGCATTGCTCCGACGCCTCGATGGCGATCCGCTCCCAGCGCTCGCGCCGCTGCTCCGAGAGCTCCTGACCGCGCACGGAGCGCGCGCTCGTGATGGGGCGAAAGACGTCGACGCCCGCCTCCGTGCACTTCTCGATCGCCCATTCCATGCGAGTGGCGCGCACGTTCGCGCACCACGCCTCGAGCGTGCGCGCGGGCGGCGCTTCCTCGCGCACGACGCCGTCCACGCTTGCGATGACGCGCTCCCGTTTCGTCTCGACAATGCTGGCGCGGTACTCGACGCCGTCGCCCGCGAAGACGAGGAAGGCGTCCCCCGTGCGCAGACGGCGCGATCCCGTCAGGTGGCGCGCCGCGCTCGCGCCCAGTTCCAGCGTCCCCGTCCCGACGCCCTCCGGCGCGAAGATGCGCGGCAGGCCAGCCTCATCCATCGCTCAGGCCTGCTTCGAGAGCTCCAGAAGCGCCCACTCACGCTCCTCGCGCTCGTCGTCCTGCGCCGTCAGGCGCTGGCGGGCGAAGGCGGCCGCCACGCTGTCCCGATCGCTGGTCAGGAAGCCGCTCGCGAGGAGCCTCCCGGCAGGCGTGAGCGAGGCCGCCAGCGCCTCCGCCAGCGCGATGTCGGCTCGCGCGCTGATGTTCGCGACGATGAGGTCGGCGGGGGGCGTGATCGCGTCCGTGAAGCCGCCGTGCACGGCGACCTGCGCGCTGACGCCGTTCGCCTCGCAGTTCGCGCGCGCCGCATCGGCGGCGATCGGGTCGATCTCGAAGGCGTCCACGCGCCGCGCGCCCAGCTTCACCGCCGCAATCGACAGAATGCCCGATCCCGCCCCCACGTCGAGCACGCGCATGCCCGCGCGCACGGTTCTGTCGAGCGCCTCCAGACAGAGCCGCGTCGTTTCGTGATGACCGGTGCCGAAGGCCTGGCCTGGGTCGAGCCGCACGAGCAGCTGGTCGGGGGAGGGTTCGAAGTCGGCCCACGAAGGAACGATCGCGATGCGGCCCGCCAGCGTCGGCCCGAAGAACTCGCGCCAGCTGACCGCCCAGTCCTGTTCGTACAGGGGCCGCGCGGTCAGTTCAACTTCGGGGAAGCGCGCCAGCGCCTCGCGCAGCTGCTGCGTGAGCACGGCGCCCAGTTCGCTCGCAGGCAGGTAGACGCGCAGCGCCGTCGGTTCGCCCGCGCGCACGGCGACCCCTTCCTCTGGCCCGAGCGGGTCAATCGGCTCCTCCAGCGCCAGCCCTCCCGGGGCGGCCTCGCGCATGAGCGCCGCCACCGCCTCCACCAGGTCCGGCGGCGTCTCCGCCGTGATCTCGTACCAGAGTCCGCTCATGCGAGCGCCCTCGCGCCGGGGCTAGCCCGCCACGGCGTCGCGCAGCCGTTCCAGAAAGCTCTTCTGGCGGTGCGGCAGGGTGGGCGTGCCTAGCGTCTCCGCCAGCTGCTGGAGCAGGATGCGCTGGTCCTCCGTGAGCGCCTCCGGGACGACCACCGTCACGCGCACGATCATGTCGCCGCGACGGCCGCCGTTGAGCCGCGGCACGCCCTCGCCCCGCACCACGAACTCGTCCCCGCTCTGCGTGCCCGCGGGCGCTTCGAACTCCACGGCGCCGTCGAGCGTGGGGATTTCCAGACTCACGCCCAGGGCCGCCTGCGCCACGTTCAGGGGCAGGTCATAGAGGATGTGATCGTCGACCCGTTCGAACAGCTCGTGGGGTTCCACGTCCAGCAGCACATACAGGTTCCCCGGCTGCCCGCCCCGCTCACCGACCTCGCCCTCGCCCGTCAACCGGATCTGCTGGCCATCGTCCACGCCCGCGGGAATCCTGACGCTGATCTGCCGCTCGCGGCGCTCGGCCCCGCGCCCGCGGCAGTTCGCGCACGGGTTCGTGATAACGCGCCCCTCGCCCCGACACCGCCCGCAAGCGGAGACGTTCACGAACTGGCCGAAAACGCTCTGTTGCGCGCGACGGATCTCGCCCGCGCCGTTGCATTCGGGGCACACCTCGGGCTGGCTTCCGGGAAGGGCGCCGGAGCCGTCGCAGGCTTCGCAGCGCTCCAGGCGGGCGTACTCGATCTCCTTTTCCGCGCCGAAAGCCGCCTCCTCGAAGGTAAGCGTGATGCGCGTGCGCAGGTCCGACCCCCGCGCCGGTCCGCGACGCCTCCCGCCGCGCCCCCCGGCCCCGCTGAAGAACGCGTCGAAGATGTCGCCGAACCCCTCGAACGTCGAGAAGCCCTCGAAGCCCGATGGCCCGCCGGCGCCATCCACGCCCGCGTGGCCGAAGCGGTCATAGGCGCTGCGCTTCTCCGGATCGGAAAGCGCTTCGTAGGCGCGGTTGATCTCCTTGAAGCGCTCCGCCGCGTCCTCGCTTGCGTTGCGGTCGGGGTGGTACTCCATGGCGAGCTTCCGGTAGGACCGTTTGATCTCGTCCGCAGACGCATCGCGGGAGACGCCAAGCACCTCGTACAGGTCACGCTGAGCGGGAGGCATGGGTTACGAAGTGTAGCACCGCCACGGGGTAGAAACGCCGCCGGCCCCCGCCCCCGAAGCGCAACGTCGGGACGGGAAAAGGAGCCGCCTACTCGGCGCTGAGCCCAAGCCCCGCCAGCACGAACCCCAACACCGTCAGCACAATTAGCAGCACGACTCCGAGCACGATCCAGGTGTTGTCCGTGCTCGTGTCGCGCTCGGCGTACTGCGGGTCATCCGCCGCGGGGGCGTCCTCGCCCTCCTGCGGCCGGACCTCGCCGGCTATCGGGGTCGAGGGGGCGGTGGAAGCGCCGCCCGCCAGGGGCGCGTTTCCCATCGCCGGCGAATGCGCCGCGAGCGCGGGGGTCGCGCTTCCGAGCGCAAGCGCCCCCATCAGCGCCAGCAGACCAGCCGCCAGCAGCATTCGCACCCGGAATGAAGCGCCCAAGACGAAAGGGAAGGTACGGGCGGCGCGGGCCTCGGTCAAACCGCCCTCCTCGACCGCCCTCTGCGGGGCACGTAGCGCGCGCGGAAGTCGTCCTCGCTCAGCAGCGCCCCCCGACGCTGCTCGTTCACCGCCAACTCCATCCGCGAGAGTTGCGCCAGTCCCTTGCGCGTGTCGCTCGCCACCCGCGCCTTGTCCTGGCGCTTCAGCCGCTGCTTGAACAGCCAGTAGACGAACGTCTCCCATTCGCTCAGGGAGACGTCGTCCTTCAGCAGCGTCCCCGTCTGCTCGTAGTAGGCGGCGCGCAGGTGATCGCGGTCCGCGCCGTACACCCGCTGGAACATGCTCTCGGTCGCGCGCACGTCGTCGCCCCACGGGCTTGAGTGGTTCTCCTTGTGGATCTCCTCCTCCACCCCAAGATGGATCGCCTGCTCGACCAGCACTCCATAGACGTAGTTCAGGTGCGCGCTGAACTTGGCCGCGCCCAGGCGTGCGGAGAATTCGTCGTCGTCCAGATCGATGGGCCAGCGCCCCGTGAAGAGCAGCGCCTCGACCTCATCCGCGGGGACCTGTTCCCGAATCTCGTCCAGCAGCCGCTCCGCCAGCAGGAGCCAGTCAAACGCCTCGCCCGCTATCAGGTAGTCGTACTGGCGGCCGTTGCGCGTCTCGCCAGGCGTCCGCCAGCGACCGATCGCGTCAAGCAGCGCCTCGAACCAGTGCGTTCCCGCCTGCAGGTCCTCCCGCAGGCGCGCGATCACGTCCTCGCTGGCGAGCGCGCGCTCATGCGAGCCATCATCTTGGTCGAGGACCTCGGACCTTGCGGCGTCGACGCTGCTGGACATACAAAGCGGATGATACCAAAAGCGCCGCCTTCGAAACGCGGGGCCGGGGCCCTACTCCCCCTGTTTCAGGAATCTCGGCCGCCAAGGCGTCCGTTTCCCGCCCTCACGCGTGAGCAACTCATTGCCAGGCGTCCATGTTCCGGTCTCAAGTACGAACAACTGGCGCCCGTGTTTCAGGGCTCGGCGTCCTGCGTCCAGTGTTCCGCCGCGGGTACCGGCCTCGATCAGGTAAACCTCCGAAGAGAGGAGCGTGATCGTAAGGTTGCGCTGCATTGCCTGCCCCGCCCGCCAGGGGGTTGTGGGGCGGAACTCGGAGAGGACAAGGAGTCGCCCTTCGTTGATGGCGGACACTTCGCGGTCGCTCGCACGCCATTGTTCCCACCCCTCTGCGAAGACGGTGATAGCGGTACCTTCGGTATCAAGCGCCGCGAAGGTCGCTTCGCGATCCACACCCTTGGCGCGGCCGGTGACGAGCGTGAGCCCCTGCTCGGCGGTCCACTCCCCGATAGCAGCGGCTCAGCGAAGCCCCTCGGCACTCGCCTGACGTGAACCGCAGAGCCCGATGGCTCGACGTTGAAGCAGGCTGACGTCCCCCCGGAACCAGAGAATGGGAGGGAAGGCCTTCAAATTCAGAAGTTCCTCGGGATAGCTGGAGGATCTGCGAGTCAGAGGCGCGAAGGAGAGGTCGCTGGTGGACGGTGGGGCGGGCGCCTGGGCGCTCAGCTCGCGCAGCTCCGACAGAGAGCGCGTGATATGCAGTTCCCGCCAGTCACTGGCGGTTTGCGGCTTCGCTTCCGGATGTACGTCTGTGAACGGAGCAACGCAGTGGGTTGCGTCCGATTCACCCAGCAAGGCTTGCCGTTCCATCATCTGCCTCCTCAGATCTGCTGGTGATTTCTGCGGGTCTTTGTTGCAGTTACCACGAAGATACGGTCCACTAGTTGGGATCGTAACTGGCGCATGATTTCATGACTCGTTCCACCCGTACCATAAACGTCATCAACGATGAGCACCGAACTCATGAATTCTATTGTGGGAATAATAATCGTGTCTATCTGGCGTCTATACAGCACTTCAAATTCTAGATCCTTATCATCGCTCTGCTTCCTCACTGGTCTTCCTCTCTTTGCTTCCAAAACGGGAACCCCAAGATGCTCTCCAACTCTTTTCGCGAGTAAACCGGCAAGAGAATGATCTGAAGGAGGCGTAATAATAGAATCGACTTCTTTCATTGCTCCGTGTTCCTGAACAACAGTAGCAAGTTGGTTCCCCAGTTCTATCCTACTATCTTCATCGTTCTTGTGCTTGGATCGATTCACGAGATCACCTATCTTCGTCCTGGACCAGCAATCTCCCTCAGGGTCGAGATGCCACCCCAAGGCCAAGGAGGCGTCTGGGCATTCTTCACCGTCGGTGTGGATGAGGTGAAGGGCGTTCATCAGGATTTGTGCGCGTCCCATGTTATTCAGCCCTCTAATGAAAACGTAATGACGTCCACTTGGTTCTGTGCCAAGTTGAATATAATGCCCAGCGAACGCGAGGCCAAACGCTCGCTCCAGCTCCTCTGGGCATCGTAGCGGCGTCTTCTCGCTGGAAAACGTGGCGCGGATGCCGCCATCTTGCTGGCGCATATCGATATCCTGCGCCTTCAGCGCGTACGGAGGCTCCATGACGCGAACAAATGTACGCTATCGAGCGGAAGAAGGCCACTCCCGCTGGTAAGCTGGGCCGATGGCGGAGATTATCGGGCACGAGGGCCTGCGGCGCGCCCTGCGCACCATCGCCGCCGCCGCGGAACCGCCCCACGCCCTGCTCTTCGCCGGACCCGCTGGCACAGGACGCACGCTCCTCGCCCTCGAACTGGCCAGCCTCCTGAACTGCGAGGCGCCCGCCCTCGATGAGCGCCCCTGCGAGGCCTGCCGCGCCTGCCGCCTGATCGCCGAACGCAACCACCCCGACGTCCTCCACCTCGAACCGGGCGACAGCTTCTGTCGCGGCGGGGGCGGCCATGTGGCGCACCCGCGATCGCGCGACATTCGCATCTGTCAGGTCCGCGGGCTGATCGAGTCCGCCTCCCGCTATCCCTTCGAGGGACGCTACCGCGTCATCATCATCGAGCCCGCCGATCGCATGGGCCTGGAAGCGGCCAATACCCTCCTCAAGACGCTCGAGGAGCCCCCGCCCGCCACCATCCTGCTCCTGATCAGCGCCGCTCCCGAGAGCCTGCTGGAGACCATCCGCAGCCGTTGCCGCAACCTGTCGATCGCCCTCGTGCCCGACGAGACCATCGCTGCGGGGCTGCGCGCGCGCGGCTTCTCCCCCGAACTCGCCGCGCGCGCCGCGGGTGAGGCCCGCCGCCGCCCCGCGGACGCCCTCGCCTTCGCCGAACAGCCCGACCTTATGGATGATCGCGGACGCCTCCTCGAGCGCTGCGCCGAGCTGGCCGCCGCGCGCGCCGCTGAGCGCATGACCTATGCGGGCGACCTTGGCGAGCGCTGGCGCCGTGACCGGAGCCTCGTCCTGACCGAACTGGATGTCTGGGAGACATTCTGGGAGCGCCGCTTGCGCGAGAACGCCGGTGGCGGGGACAGCGCGCGGCCGGCCCTCGACGCGCTCCGCGCCGTCGCCCAGGCGCGCGCCGACCTTGAGGCGCAAGTGGTCGCGCGCATGGCCCTCGAACTCATGCTCCTGCGCTTCCCCACGGTTACACTGGCGGGCGAGAGCGCCCCCTCCCGAAACGAGAACGAAGCATGACCGACCCCGGGCAGAACGTCGCCGGCGTGCGCTTCCGCAACGCTGGCCCCATCGAGTACTTCCACGCCGCCGGCATGCGCCTCGAGGTGGGCGAATCCGTCATCGTGCAGACCAGCCGCGGGCCCGAACTGGCGCGCGTCGTCATCGCTCCGGACCAGGTCGTGGTGAACGAACTTGGCGAGGACAACCTCCACCCCATCCTGCGCCTCGCCACCGAGGACGACCTCGTTCACGCCAGCGACCTCGCCGCGCGCGCGCAGGAACTGCTTTCGGAGGCGCGCGAGATCGCCGACGAGAGCCAGCTCGAAGGCCGCGTTGATCGCGCCGAGTTCACCCTCGACGGCGAGCGCCTCACCTTCCTCGTGAGCGGCGAGGGCGCTGGCGGCCAGCGCGAGTTCTCGCGTCGCGCCGGGCGTCGCTGGAACGTGCGCGCCTCCGTACGCCGCATCGGCCCCCGCGACCGCGCCCGTCTCGCCGGCGGCTACGGCATCTGTGGGCGCGAACTCTGCTGTTCCAACTGGCTCGAAACCTTCCCCGCCGTCTCCATCCGCCTCGCGAAAACGCAGGAGCTGCCCCTGAACCCGGAGAAGATCAGCGGCCTCTGCGGGCGCCTGCTCTGCTGCCTCTCCTACGAGGAGGAGGGCTACCGGGAGATGAAGAAGTCCCTCCCGCGCATGGGCCAGCGCTGCAGCACGCCCACCGGCGAGGGCAAGGTCGTCGGCGTCAACGTCCTCCGCCGCCAGATCACCCTCAATGTCGACGGCCAGCGCATCGAGGTGGGCGAGCGCGATCTCGGACTCGTCGTGCGCTGGGACCCGTCCGCGCGCAACGCCGAGCCGCCCCCCAGCGTCACCCGCGAGGAGGCCATCGCCAGGGGCCTCATCGAACCCGATGAGGAGCCGGAGCCCGAGGCCGTCGCGGCCATGCCCGAGGCGGCGCCCATCCAGCTCGGGGGGGAGTCCGCCGCCCCCGAACGCGAGCGATCGCGTCCCTCGCGCCGCCGTGGACGCGGCCGTCGCGGCGGCGACCGCAAGCGCGGCGAGCGTCCGGCGCCGCCGCGTCCGCAGTCGGCCGAAGCCCCTCGGGGACGCGTCTTCCGCCGTTCAGCCAACTCCCCCGAGCAATCCCCCGACGCTGGCGGCAAGCCACCGGGAGGCGGCGCGCGCAAGCGTCGTCGCCGCCGTCGCGGGCGCGGCGGTGGAGGCGAAGCCAGAGGCGGCGGCGACGGCTAGCGGGATCACGGACGGCGCGCGCTATCCGTCCTCGCTGGCGAGGGCGGGGTCGAACCACTCGAGGATGGCGGGGTTCTCTTCACGCGGGTAGGCGTGCGCGAGGTCGGGGATCTCGTGGTAGCGGACATTGGCGCCAGCCTCACGCAGGACTTCGTGGGCGGCGCGCGCAAGCTCGACCGGGAACATCCAGTCCTTGCTCCCGTGCGTGATGGAGATTCGCTTCCCGGCGGCGCCCGCGACCGCCCCCTCACGGATGTTCTTCGGGTGGAGCACGCCGGCGATGGCGGCCATGGCGGTGAAGGGCGTCCCGCCCGCGAGAAACGTCGAGAGGCCGTAGGTGGCGCCGTCGGAGAGGCCCGTGAGGAGGATGCGGTCGCCGTCGACGGGGAAACGCTCCCGCACGTACGTGACTGAGTCGAGGAGGCGCGCGCGGTCCGCGTCCGGTCCCATGAGCGCCCACGTGGGGCCAATGGAGGCGGGGGCGAGCAGGAAGAAGCGGCGGCTGCGGGCCTCGCGGAGCCAGGTCCAGAGGAAGTCGCGCCCGTGGCCCATGCCCCCGTGCAGGGCGACGACAAGCGGGCGCGGCTCCGGGCCCTCGAGCGATTCGGGCGCGTAGAGGTGGAACTCGCCGCGGGCGTCGGGATCGTCGTCGCGCCCGCTGCGCTGGATGCCCGTGCGCGGGTGAGCGCGATGGACGTCGAGCGCGGCGAGGTCGCCACGGACCGCGGGTTCGGCGTAGAGATCGCCGAGCGCGGGGTCCAGCGATCGCAGGGGATAGAGGAGCTCCTGGGCGCGGGCGTGGGCGCGCATGCTCGCAAGGGCGTTCCCGGAACGCTGCTCGCGCGGGACGGGACGGGTGAAGGCGTCGAGCGCCTCCAGCGCGGCCCCGCCGCCGCGGGCGAGTTGCTCGCGGATGGGGAGGAAGCGGTCGGGGAGGGGCGCCTCGCGGAGCGCGTCAAGCGCCTCCCCAAGCCGTTCCTGGAGGGGGCGCAGCGATGACTGAAGCTCCCACATGGCGCCGCGGTCAAGGCGTCGGAAGGCCCCGCCGAGCGCGTCGATAGCCTCGGCGGCAAGGGGCGCGAGCGCATGCGCGGCCTCGCGAAGGGGAGCGGCGTCCGCATCCACGGGTTCGGTCACGGGAAGGAGTGTAGCGGCTGAAGCGCGGCCGCCCGACGCCGCGCGGGCGACGTTCGCGCAAGCGCCAACCGACGGGCGTATCATCGCGTGGCCCCCACCAGGGGCGGAGGAGCGTCGATGGGCATGCGAATCATCAGCAGACCGCCGGGGGGCGGCGCAGGCGACACCGTTGACTCGGTCGTGGAGCCGATCCGGCAAGCGGAGGCGGATGGCTTCCAGTCCGCCTGGATGGGGAACCATCTGAACCACGACGCGATGACCCTCTGCGCGCTGGCGGGGCACGCGACGAACACGATCGAGCTCGGAACAGCCGTCGTCCCCACCTACCCCCGCCACCCCATGGTCATGGCGCAGCAGGCCCTGACCACCAACATGGCCTGCCGGGGACGCTTCATCCTGGGGCTCGGACTCAGCCACAAGTTCATCGTCGAGGGCTGGCAGGGATTGCGCTGGGCGACGCCTGTGCGCCATCTGCGCGAGTATCTGGAAGTGCTGAACCCGCTGCTTGACGGCGACCTCGTGAACCACAACGGGCAGGAGTACCGCGTCCAGCTCAACAACGCCCCCTTCACCCAGCTCGACGTGCCCGGCGGCGGGCGCCCGCAAGTGGTCATCGCGGCCCTCGGGCCGGGCATGCTCAAGGTCGCGGGCGAGCTCTCCGACGGGACAAGCATGTTCTGGTGCGGGCCGAACTACATCGAACAGACCGCGGTCCCGACGATCACGAAGGCGGCCGCGTCGGTCGGACGGCCAGCGCCGCGCATTATCGCCGGCATCCCCATCTCCGTGACGAACAACGAGGAAGCGGCGCGCGCCTCCTGCGCGAAGGTCTGGGAGGTCTACGGAAAGATCTACTCCTACCGCAAGGTCATCGAGGCGGAAGGCGCCAGCGGCGTCGCCGATCTCGCGGTCGTGGGCGATGAAGCGACCGTGCGCGCCCAGCTCAAGCGCCTTGAATCGATCGGCGTGACCGACTACAACGGCGCCATCCTGCCCGTGCCCGAGGATGCGGACGCCCCCCGGCGCACCTACGAGTTCCTCAAGGACCTGAACGCCAACGGCGTCTGACGCCGGGACGGCGCCACAGCGGCGAAACGCGAGGGCCAGCGTGGAGATTAAGGGCGAGCGCGAGTTCCAGGGTCCGCGGGAGCTCCTGTGGGAGTTGCTGCTCGACCCCGACGTGCTCGCCAGCTCCCTCCCCGGCGTCGAGCGCTTCGAGGAAGTCGCGCCCGATGCCTATGAGTCCTCGATGCGCGTCGGCATCGCCTCGGTGCGGGGCGCATACAAGGGGCGGGTCGAGGTATCGGAGAAGACGCCCCCCCAGTCCTACCGGCTGCGCATCGACGGGTCGGGGAAGCCGGGAGGGGCGCGCGCGGACGCGTTCATCGAGCTCGCCGAAGCGGGGAGCGGCACGACCGTCCGCTACCGCGCCGACGTGAAAGCGAGGGGCGCCATCGCGCGGCTCGGGGGACGGCTCCTGGGCGGCGTGGCGCGGCTCCTCATCGGTCAGTTCTTCAACGCCATCGAGCAACAGGTCAACGACCGAGCCGCCTGAGGCGGCGCCAGGATTCAGCGAGCGACAAGGAGGTCGCAATGTCCGAACCAGTCCCGATCACCATCAATGTGAACGGCCGCGCGCGCTCGGCGCTGGTCGAGCCGCGCCTGCTGCTCGCGCACTTCCTGCGGGAGCGCCTCAACCTGACGGGCACGCATATCGGCTGCGACACCAGCCAGTGCGGCGCCTGTACGGTTCTCCTCGACGGGCGCAGCGCGAAGTCATGCACCGTGTTCGCCGTACAGGCGGCGGGCGCGGAGGTGCAGACGATCGAGGGGCTCGCCGATGGCGATGAACTGCATCCCCTCCAGGACGGCTTCTGGGAGGAACACGGCCTCCAGTGCGGCTACTGCACGCCGGGGATGATCATGTCCGCCGTGAACCTGCTTCAGGAGAACCCCTCGCCGAGCGAGGCGGAGATACGCGAAGGCATCTCCGGGAACCTCTGCCGCTGCACGGGGTACCAGCACATCGTCAACGCGATTCAGCACGCAGCCGAAAGGATGGCGCAATCATGACGAGCGTAGATGGCCCGGTCCTGCCCAAGCTCATCGGCGAGCGCGTGAAGCGCCGCGAGGACCCCCGCCTCATCCAGGGGCAGGCGACCTACGTGGACGACATCAAGCTGCCGGGGATGCTCCACCTCGCCTTCAAGCGAAGCGACATCGCGCACGGCGTGATTCGCCGCATCGATACCAGCGCCGCCGCCGCGATGGAGGGCGTCGAACTGGTCATCACGGGCGCGGAACTGGCCGAACGCCTCGGCCCGATGCCCATCGGCACGCCCTTCCCCGCGCCCGACCACTACTCCGTGGCGCCCGACCGCGTGCGCTACGTGGGCGAGCCGGTGGCCGTCGTCGTGGCCGAGGATCGCTACCTCGCGCGGGACGCCGCCGACGCCATCGAGGTCGAGTACGACGAGCTCCCCGCGGTCGTCGATCCCGAAGCGGCGATGGAGGCGGGTTCGGCGGCGCTGCACGAGGGCTTCGAGCGCAACATCGCCGTCGCCAGCTACTGGGGCGGCACAGGCGTGAACCCGGAGACGGCCCAGCCCGAGGACGACAGCGCCGTCGACGCCGCCTTCGCCGAGGCGGACGTGGTCGTTTCCCAGCGGATGCTGAACCAGCGGCTGGCCCCGAACGCCATGGAGCCGCGCGGGGTCGTCGCCCACTACGAGGCGGGCCGCGAGTACCTCACGATCTGGAGCGCGACCCAGAACCCGCACATCCTGCGGACGCTGGTGGCGGGCATGATGGGCCTCGGCGAGCACCAGGTGCGCGCCATCGCTCCGGAAGTGGGCGGCGGCTTCGGCTGCAAGATCAACATCTACGGCGAGGAGTACACAGCGGCCGCGCTCTCGCGGCTGGTACGCGCCCCCGTGAAGTGGATCGAGGACCGCACCGAGGCCTTCCTGACCACGACCCACGGACGCGATCTGCTCGGCTACATCGACCTGGCCGCCAGAAACGACGGGACCTTCCTCGGCCTGAAGGCGCGCATCATCGCCGATATCGGCGCCTACGAAGTGCTCCTCACGGCGATGATCCCGACGCTTACGGGCCTCATGATGAACGGCGTCTACCGCCTCCCCGTCGTCCGCCACGAACTGACCGAGGTGTTCACGAACAAGACGCCCACGGACGCCTATCGCGGCGCTGGCCGCCCCGAGGGGCTCTACTTCCTGGAGCGCGCCGTGGACATGCTGGCGCGTGAGCTGGACATGGACCCGGCCGAGATCCGGCGCAAGAACTTCATCCCCTCCAATGAGTTCCCCTTCGTCACCCAGGGCGGTCTCATCTATGACTCCGGCGACTACGAGCCCTGCCTCGACAAGGCGCTCGAGGCGGCGGACTGGCAGGGGCTCATCGCCGAGCGCGAGGCCGCCCGCGCCGAGGGCCGCGTCGTGGGTCTCGGTCTGGCGTTCTATGTCGAAATCTGCGGCCTCGGTCCTTCGTCCGCCGTGCCCACGGGCGGCTGGGAACACTCCGGCGTGACGGTAGAGCGCGGCGGCAAGGTGACGGCCACAACCGGCGCCTCGCCCCACGGCCAGGGCAACGAGACGACCTTCGCCCAGATGCTGGCGGACCACTTCTCGATTCCCCTCGAGGACATAACCATCCTCCACGGCGATACAGGCGTGGTGAAGCAGGGCATCGGCACCTTCGGCAGCCGCTCGCAGGCGGTCGGCGGGGCCGCGCTCATGTCGGCGGCGGGCAAGGCCGGCGACAAAATGAAGAAGTTCGCGGCGGCGATGATGACCGACCAGGAAGTGAGCCCCGACGACCTCGTGTTCGAGAACGGGCGCATCCAGGTGGCGGGCGCCCCCGAAGTGAGCAAGACGTTCGCGGAGGTGGCGGACTACGCCTACGTGCCCGTGCCCCTGCCGCCGGACCTGGAGCCGGGCCTCTCGGAGGAGGCGTTCTTCGAGCCCGAGAACAACACCTATCCGTTTGGCTGCCACATCGCGATGGTCGAAATGGACCGCGAGACGGGCGAAACGAAGCTCCTCAAGCTGATCGCGGTCGATGACTGCGGCAACATCATCAACCCCCTCATCGTCGAGGGACAGGTCCATGGCGGCCTCGCGCAGGGCATCGGCCAGGCGATGTTCGAGGAAGTCGTGTACGACGAGGACGGCCAGCCGGTGACGGCCAGCTTCATGGACTACGTGATGCCCCGTGCGGCGGACCTGCCGACCTTCGAGCTCGAGCGCACGGTGACGCCTACGCCCGTGAACCCGCTGGGCGCCAAGGGCGTCGGCGAGGCGGGCACGATCGGCTCCTCGCCCTGCGTAATCAACGCCGCCGTGGACGCGCTCGCGCCCTTCGACGTGACGCACATCGACATGCCGCTGCGCCCCGAACGGGTGTGGCGCCTGATTCAGGCGAACGGAGGCCAGTCATGATTCCCACCGCGTTCGACTACCGCAAGGCCGGGAGCGTGGCCGAAGCGCTGGCGCTCCTGCAGGAGGGTGGCCCCGAGGCGAAGCTGCTCGCAGGCGGCCACAGCCTCATCCCCATGATGAAGCAGCGGCTGGCGGAACCCGCGCTGCTGATCGACATCGGCGGGCTCGAAGAGCTGCGCGGCGTCCGCGAGGAGGACGGCGAGATCGCGATCGGCGCGGCGATGACGCACGCCGAGATTGCCGCCTCCGATCTGCTGCGCGCGCAGGCCCCGATTGTGGCCGAGACCGCCGCCCGCATCGGGGACGCCCAGGTCCGCAATCGCGGCTCCATCGGGGGCAGCCTCGCCCACGCGGACCCGGGCGCGGACCTGCCCGCGGTGATGGTGGCGCTGGACGCCACGATTGCGATCGAGGGCGCGAACGGAAGCCGCAAGGTCGCCGCCGCCGACTTCTTCCAGGACATCCTGACCGTCGACCTCGCGGGGGACGAGATCGTGACGGGCGTCTGCTTCCGGGCCTGCCGCAGCGCGGCCTACGCGAAGCTGGAGCAGCGCGCCTCGAAGTTCGCGCTCGTGGGCGTGGCGGCCGCGCTCTCGCTGGAGGGAGGCGTCTGTCAGTCAGCGCGCGTCGCCGTCACGGGCGCGTCGAGCCACGCGCAGCGTCTCGGCGGCGTCGAGGCGGCGCTGGCGGGCGCGTCCCTGCCCGCGGGGGCGGCGGCCGCCGCCGCCGACGCAGGCGCCGCCCTCGACTTCGTCAACGAGGACCTCCACGGCAGCGAGGAGTACCGCCGCGCGATGGTCGCCGTCTTCACGCGCCGCGCGATCGAAGCGGCGGCCGCGCGGGACTAGCGCGCGGAGACGTCGAAGGCGCGGCTTCGGTCGAGGAGTTAGTCGCCCGCGCCGAGTTGGATGCGGGCCGCCTCCTCGGCGCCGATCAGCTTTTGCGCGATCCCGCTCATGATGATGTAGGGAGGGAGCAGAGGGTTTCGAAAGCGGAAGCGGTAGTTTCGGCGGGTCCCAATCTTCTCGAGGATGGCTCCTCGTTCGTCGCTGCAGAACTGATTCATATGCTTTGCGAAGGCTGGAATTGCATACGGCTTGCCCATGATGGCCGTCATGGGGCTTCTCACGGCGCTGGATGTGAAGTAGCCGAGTTCGTCGGTTCGCGCCAGGGCGCAGGCAAGAGCAACCTGCCGGTACAGTGAGTCGGCTCTGGCGCTCATAACAGCCCGATGGTGCGTCGTCGTGATCGTTTCCTGAGCATTCTCAATCGCTTCCTTGATGCCTGCGTCCACATCCCAGGTCTGCAGGAGGTCCGCTTCCGCATCGTTCGCGTGCCTCGATGCGTAGAGCGCAATGAGGTGGGTGTAGTGCGGCAGCCCCTGCGACAGCGCGGCGATTCGATCCCTCGCTCCCGGATCAGCGCGCATCCCCACTTCCGCCAGTCCGCCGTCGACAACCTGTTGTAGCTCGGGCGCTGACATCCGCGGTACGCGCACCTGAGCGAGCGCCCGCTCGATTGATTCGTGCTTGCCGATGAGGGAGTTGACCGTTTCTCCGACGCCGACGAGCACGAGTGTGGCGGGGACTGACTGGTCAGACAGCATCTTGATGGTATCGGCAAACTGTGTTCTGACACTGCTGGCAACGCGGTCGAACTCATCAATGATGATGGCCAGCAACGCTTGTTCGCCCAGATTTTCGAGGATCTGCCGGACCTCGTGAGGGGCTACGGACTGTTGATTGCGAACCAGTTCGCTGGCTGAGTGGACAATGTCCCGCACCCCTGGCGCAAAACCCATGGTCCGGCGCCGCTCAATGACCTGCAGATCATCGAGCGCCTTTCGCCAGATCGCAGAGTAGTCATCACTGTCGTCGCAATTCACGCGGGGCGCGATAACAGCCTGCCCCGCCGCTTCAAGATATTCGCGCAGAACGCTCGCGAGAGAGGTCTTGCCAACGCCTCGCTCGCCGAACAGCGCCGCGTGGCGGCCTCGCTGAAGGATCGCGTCAGACACGGCGCGACGCTGGGCGACTCTCCCAGCGAAGAGATTCAGGCGATCAATCGGCGCGGATGGAGTAAAGACCTCCCCAAGACGGAGATCCCTTTCGATTCGCGCGCTTCCCTCGTTCGTCATGGGTCTCACCCCCTCAATATCGATAAGTTACGCTAAGTAATAGATAGTATCAAGAATAACTGAGCTCCACGCCGCCTCAGCGCTGTGAATAACCCAAACTCAGCCCTTGCTGGCGGCCGCGCGGGGCTAGCGCCCGGAGACGTCGAAGGCGCGGCTTTCAATGTGCGTGTAGCGCAGGGAGCGGCGACGGATGCGCCAGCCCGCCGCTTCACGCACGCACGCATCCTCGTAGGTCCCGAAGATGACCATGTTCACGCCCGCCGCAAGGGTGGGGGTCTTGTCGGTGACGTCGGGGGACGGCGCCTCGCCCTCGGGCGGGCTGGTGTGGCTCGCCTGCAGGTAGCTGCGCAGCCTCGCCTTGCCGCCCAGACGCACGCCGTCCCGCTCGATGGGCGGTTCATCGATGAGCACGAGGGGCGGCGCGATGAAGTGCTGGGTGCCGCCGAATGAGCCCAGCGCGCGGGCGCAGAACTCAGCCCAGCCATCCGCCCCGTGGACGTTGACGGCCTCGTCGCTGAGATCCTCGAAGATGAAGTCCTCGGCGAAGGCCTCGCGCAGGAGCTCCTGTCCGCGTTCGTAGAGGGCGTCGTCGCCACGGTTGCGCGCGCGACCAAGCATGTCGAGGGCGTGGCCGTAGCGGATGGGGAGCTGCATCAGCTCCACGTAGTCGGAGGTCTCGTTCGCGTCCATGGACGGATTCTAGCGAGGCGAGCGCCCTCCCCGCCGCGCCCGCGCGGGCGCCAGACGAAGCCGCGGGCGGCTATCCTCGGATCCGCAGACGATCGCCGAACGACAGGACCGGAGGGCGGGTATGGCCAGAATCCTGATCCTGGGAGCGTCGGGGTACGTGGGCAGCCACCTCGCCCCGCGGCTGGCCGCGGCGGGGCACGCCGTGCGCGCGGCGGGACGGCGCCGCGAGACCCTCGAGGCGCGTGAATGGGACGGCGTCGAGATCGCGCAGGCCGACGTCCTCGCGCCGGAATCGCTGGCGGACGTTTTCGAGGGCGTCGAGATCGTCTACTACCTGGTGCATTCGATGGCGTCGGGGGCGGACTTCCCCGAACGCGACCGGCGCGCGGCGGAGAACACGCGGCGAGCGGCGGAGCAGGCGGGCGTGGACCGCATCATCTACCTCGGCGGCCTGCAGCCAGAGGGAACGGCCTCCGCGCACCTCGCCTCGCGGCGCGAGACTGGAGAGGTGTTGCGCGCGGGCCCCGTGCCCGTCACCGAGGTTCGGGCGGGGATTGTGGTGGGGCCGGGATCGGCCGCCTTCGAAGTCATCCGCGACCTCGTCTATCACCTGCCCGTCATGGTGACGCCGCGCTGGGTGCGTGCGCGCACGCAGCCCATCGCCCTCGATGACCTGATCGAGTACCTCGTGCGCCTGCCCGCGGCGGAGCCCCCGGGGAGCCACACCTACGACGCCGGCGGCCCCGAGGTGGTGCGCTACCAGGACCTGATCGCGCGCTTCGCCAGCGTGGTCGGCCGGCGCCTGCTCATCATCCCCGTGTCCGTGCTCAGCCCGCGGCTCTCCTCCTACTGGCTGGACCTCGTGACGGCGGTCCCGTCGAGCGTGGCGAGGCCCCTCATCGACGGCCTCCGCCATGACCTGATCGTCGATCCCGCTTCCGATATCCACGCGCTCATTCCCATCCCCCTCAGCGCCTGTGAGGAAGCGATTCGCGACGCCCTCGAAGCGGAGCGCGCGGCCAGGCTGCCGGCGCGGTGGACGGAGGGCTCGTTCGCGATGCGCGACCACCGCGCCGATATCTCCTTCTACAGCCGTGGCGAACGCGTCGAGCGGACCTGCGCGGCCTCCCCGGCGGCGGTCTGGGAGACGGTGTCGGCCATCGGCGGCGGGAATGGCTGGTACTACGCGAACTGGCTCTGGAACCTGCGCGGCTGGCTCGACCGCCTCGTGGGGGGCGCGGGACGGCGGCGGGGGCGCCGTCACCCGACGGAGGTTCGCCTCGGCGACGCCCTCGATTTCTGGCGCGTGGCGGGCGTCGAGCCCGGCCGCCGCCTGACGCTGCTCGCGGAGATGAAACTCCCCGGCATCGCTATCCTCGAATTCGAGGTCGCGCCCGAAGGGTCCGGCGCGCGCATCGTCACCGCCGCGCATTTCCATCCCGCAGGCGCGCTTGGGCTCCTCTACTGGTATGCGCTCTGGCCCGTCCACAAGCGCATCTTTGCGGGCCTCACGGACGCCATCGTGGCGCGCGCGAGCGGCCTTCGGGCGTGACGGAGACAGCAAGAGGGGCCAGGACGCGCGCTGGCGCCTGGCCCCTCCTGTCGCGTGAACGCGAACGCTAGAGCGCTTCGTCCCCCCGTTCGCGGGTGCGAACGCGAACCGCGTCCTCCACGCTGGAGATGAACACCTTGCCATCGCCGATCTCGCCGGAACTGGCGTTGTCGAGGATGGCGTCCATCACCTCGTCGGCGCGGTCGTCGGAAACGACCAGCATGATGAACACCTTGGAGAGGTACTCCACGCGGTACTCGCGCCCGCGCCACTGCTCGGTGACGCCACGCTGCTTGCCGTGGCCCTTGACCTCCCAGACGGTGATCCCGCCGGCAAAGCCAAGCTCATCGAGCGCGTCCTTGACCGGTTCGAGACGGCCGGGCCGGATGATGGCTTCGATCTTCTTCACCGGATGCTCCTTTCCATGCTCAGGGTCGGATGCGGACGGCGGCGGGCGCTCACCTGCCGCCTCCGCCGAGTTCGGCCGGACCGAAGATGCCCGAGCCCGAAGGACCGAAGTCCGGGTAGGCGTCGACGCCGTGTTCCAGCAGGTCGAGGCCGCGCATCTCTTCTTCCTCGCTCACGCGCAGACCGATGGTGAACTTGATGGCGAAGAACAGAATGCCCGCCGTCACCGCTGTCCAGCCCACGATGGCGAGAATGCCGATGAGCTGCATGGCCAGCTGCTCGCCGCCGCCGCCGAGGAAGAGGCCGTAGTGCTGCGAATGGGAGTACCCCGCCGCCTCCATGCCCGCCTGGGACGAGAAGAGGCCGACGGCGATGACGCCCCAGATGCCCGCGAAGGCGTGGACGGAGACCGCGCCCACCGGGTCATCGATGCGGAGCACGCTGTCCAGCAGCTGCACGCCGTAGTACATGACCAGCGCGCCGATGCCGCCGATCACGACCGACGCCCATGGATCGACCGTGGCGCAGCCGGCGGTGATCGCCACCAGCCCCGCGAGGATGCCGTTGATGGTGAGGCCGGTGTCGTAGCGTCCCGTGCGGAAGCGCGACCACAGCATCGCGGTGATGCCGCCCGCGGCCGCTGCCAGGGTCGTCGTTGTGGCCACGCTCGCGGCCAGCGCCGCGCCGCCCCCCGAGAGGGCCAGCGTGGAGCCCGGGTTGAACCCGTACCAGCCGAACCAGAGGATGAACATGCCCAGGGTCGCAATCGAAATGTTGTGCCCGGGGATGGCCCGCACCTCGCCGTTGGGTCCGTACTTGCCGAGGCGCGCGCCCACGGCGATGGCGCCCATCAGCCCCGCGATGCCGCCCACGGTGTGCACGATGCCGGAACCGGCGAAGTCCACGTAGCCGTTGCCGAGCCAGATGTCGTCAGCGTCGGCGAAGGCGCCCATCCAGGTCGTCGTGTCCCAGCCCCAGTGCACCACCACCGGATAGATGAAGCCGGTGACGACGACCGTATAGATAAGGTAGGCGGAGTACCTCGTGCGTCCCGCCAGCGCGCCCGCGACGATTGTGGCCGCCGCCGCCGCGAAGGCGAACTGGAAGAACCATGTCGCGTAACTGTCGAACTCGTTCAGGGCGAAGTTCCCCAGCCCGATGAAGTCGTTCGAGGCGTCGCTCACGCCATAGGCGAAGGCGTAGCCGAACAGCCAGAAAGAAAGGCCTCCCACGCAGGCGTCGATCATGTTCTTCATGAGGATGTTCGCCGTCTCTTTCGAGCGAACGAAGCCCGCCGTGAGCATGGCGAAGCCCGCCTGCATCAGGAACACGAGGAAGCCCGCGATCAGCAGCCAGGCGGTGTCGACGGCGCTGATGATGTCCTTCAGCTCATCCACCTCCTGGGCGGAGACCGCCGAGATGACGCCGAGCGCCAGCAGACCGCCGGCGAGCATGGCGGTCGGCCTGCGCAAGGCCGGTAGGGCGCGTTTCATGCAATCCTCCTTCGATGCGATGCCCCGTTGGGGCGAAACGTCGACGGGGACGCTAGGGTTGGTTGGTTTCCCGCAGGTTGCGGTCCTGTTTCCAACGCGTTTCGAAACACACTGTTCCCATTCAAGCCGCCTCCCCATCCGGGAGCCGCGCGCGTCTGGCCCCGTGCTACACTGGCCGCACAATGCCATTTGATACGCACGGGGCCGTCCAAACGCTGCGTGAGCGCGGCCAGAGCGAGAGCGAGGCCGAGGGCGTCGTGGAGGTCATCCAGGACGCGACCGGCGAGCTCGTCACCAGTGACGGCTTCCGCGCGGAGATGGCCGGGCTCCGCGCGGAGATGGCCGAGTTCCGCGAGGGGATACACGGCGACATGGCTGAACTCCGCGAAGGGATGCGGGGCGAGATGACCGAACTCCGTGAGGAAGTGCGCGGCGAGATCGCCGAAGTGCGCGCGGAGATGGTTGAACTCCGCGAGGAGGTGAGGGGTGAGATCGCCGAAGTGCGGGGCGAGATGGCTGAACTCCGCGAGGAGGTGCGGGGCGAGATCGCCGAAGTGCGCACGGAGATCGCGGGGGTGCGTACGGAGATTTCGGCGCTGCGTGGGGAGTTGTATCGGGCGTTCTGGGTTTTTGGGACGGGGCTGGTGGCCTCCATGGGCGCCATCGTGACGATCGTCAACATCATTGATTGATTGCCCCCGCCGCCGTCCCTGCGTGGGGCGCTGCGGGTGGCGGCGAGGTGGGGGTTATCGGCGGGAGATGGTGGGGGCGGTAACCTTTTCGGGGTTCTGGCGTTATCATTCGTAGCACGACGTCGCGTACGGGGCCTGTTGCAGGGCGCTGGCGCGTGGGCGGGCGGGCGTCTGGCCTTGTCCGCCACATATCTGGTTCGTCGTGGAGTTCTTCTGAGACCACACAAAGGGGGTACCTCGATTTGAAGAAGAACAACCTCATCAGCGCCATCGCCGGCTGGAAGTCAGCCGCGTTGCTGGCGTTTCTCGCCCTGGTGGCGAGCGTCGCCTTCAGCGGCGTCCTCTCCACTACCCGCACCGCCGAGGCGCAGACCCTTGCCCCGGCCACCTTCACCCATGCTCCGGGCGCCACCTTCGACGTCACCCTCAGTGGCGCATCCCTCTCGGCAGGCGATCTCTCACGCTGGCGGATCGTGCCCACGGGCAATGAGAAGGTCACCTTCGCGCACAACGGCGGAACCACGCTGATCTGCGCGGCCGGCGGTACCACGGCCGCCGCTGGCAGCTGCGACCTGGACGTCGCCGAGGCTACCGTGAAGGTGAAGGTCCAGATCGCCGCCGACTCACCCGCGGGCGTCTCCCTTCTCTACGCAGGAAAGCTCGGCGCCGCGGAAGTGGTCGCGACCGTCGAAGTCGATCCGGGCAGGAAGATCGCGTCCTTCACGCTCAAGCCTGACAAGACGGCGATTCCCGCAGTCCCGTCCCCGGGCACCAGTAACAACAGCACCAGGATCGAGATCAAGGCGCTCAACAGCGCGGGCAAGGCGGCGGACGCTCCGCTTACCTCGGCGGCTACCGTGCGCACGACTCTGGGGGTGTTCTCCGCCGGCTGCGAGAACGGCGTCAGTCGCGTCGCGCTGTGCACGACCTCGCTGCCCAGCGGTACCAAAGCCATGACCCTGGAGACCGGCCGCGTGCCGGGCGTGGCGACGGTGACGGTGACCACCGGGTCGGGCAAATTGGCGACCAGCGTGAACATCACATTCTATGGCCCGGCCACGACCCTCACAGCCGTGCCTGAGAGCGATTCCGTGCAGGCCGGCGGCAAGACCTTCGTGGTCGTGACCCTGACGGACGCGGCCGGCACCCCCATTCCGGGCACGACGCTCACCGACGCCGCGGTGACGGTCGCCGGTCCCACGACGTCGGCGGTGAAGGTGACGACGGACATCGACAAGCCGAAGGAAGTGGGGACGCTGAACGGCAATGTCAGCGCCGCCGGTGAGTACCCGCAGTGCAAGACCGGCACGCTCAAGTACGACACCACGAGCAAGACGTACACCGCCTCCGGCGCTGGCGCCTCGGATATCGAGGGCGGCACCAACGCCATGGGCAAGTGCGCCATCGAGGTCACGGCGCCCAAGGCAACGACGCCCGCCACGGCGGCGACGACAGAGGCGACGCGCGGCGCCCACACCATCACCGTGAAGAGCGGAACCCTGACCGCGACGGCGACGATCAACGTGCGCGGCGCACCGCACAGCATCACGACGGACGCGCCCGAGAGCGTGGACGCGCTGAGCGAGACCAAGGTCACCGTCTCCGTGCTGGATGACATGAACGCGCTCGTGGGCGCTGTCCCGCTGCAGATCGACCAGATCGCGGGCGAGGGCAAGGTCACGTCCGCGCCGACGATGACGACGAACGGCACGGCCACCTTCGACTACATCGCGCCGCCCAGCGGCGTCGCCATCTTCCGCGTGGCCGCCGGCACAGGCGCGGACATGGTGACGACGTCGGTGCGCATCAACATCGGCGAGGCCATGGACGACATGGACGGCGACGATGACATGGCGGACAAGACCTGGAACAAGACGCCGACGGCGGCTGATCCACTGCTTGTCTGGATGGGACCGGACGGCGCTGATCCGTCGCTGGGCGCGGTCAACGGCGTGGTCGCCATCTGGCAGCGCACGGCCGCTGGCTGGATCGGCTACTTCCCCGGCGCGGGCAGCTCCATGGGCATGGCCCTGAGCGCGCTCGAGCACGGCGAGGCCTACTGGGTCATCGTCCGCTAACCTGTCCTTTGGGAAGAACTCCAACCCCGTCCCCGTCTCCCGCCATCGCGCGGGGCCGGGGACGGGGGACGGACTCCCCCCACGGACACGGACACGGACCCAGAGCAAGGAGCGAAAGGGAATGACCAGTACTTTCAGGTGGCTCGGCGGAGGTTTGGCGGCGGCGCTGCTGCTCGGCTTCGCGGGGCTCTTTGGCGGCGGCGAGGCGGCGGCGCAGCAGCCCCCGGGTCCGCCGCACCAGTTCGACGGCAGCGCCAGCGTGGACGGCGCCACCGCCGCTGCGGGAACCTCCGTCATCGCCCTCATCGACGGCCATGAGTGCGGGGCCGCGGCCGTCGACGCCGCCGGCATGTACCGGCTGCACGTCCCCGCGACCTGCGCCGAGGACGGCGACACCGTCAACTTCCACGTCGGCGACCAGCCCGCTGCGGAGACGGGAACCTACGCCGGCGGCGCCCGCACCGCCCTCAACCTCACCGCCACCACCCCCGTTGAGCCTGACCCGCCCAGCGAACCCGATGGCGACATGGACGACGCCTGTCCCGACGACATGGGCGACGGCCCCGCTGAGCCCGGCATGGACGATGGTCCCGCCGAGCCCGGCATGGACGACGGTCCCGCTGAGCCCGGCATGGACGACGGCGACATGGACGATTGTCCCGACGACGACGTCACCGAGCCCGGCATGGGCGATCCGGACGAGCCCGGCGGCGACATGGACGGCGACAACCCGATGGTCGGCGACGCTGGCAGCGGGCTCACGTCCGCCGCCAGCGCTCCCCTCGCCGCCCTCATCGGCGCCATCGCCCTGGCCGCCGTCCTCGGCGGTACCGCCGTCGCCCGACGCCGAATCCGCTAAGCCCCACCAACCAACGTCCGCCATCCAACCCGAAAGGGGCCCTACAAAGGGCCCCTTTCTTGCGTCACCGCCACGGACGGGGGGCTAGGCGCCGAAGTCCCAGGACATGCCGTCGTGGTAGCGGCGGAGGACGTTCTTGGCGATGACGATGCGGTGCACCTCGTCGGGGCCGTCGAGGATGCGCAGGGTGCGCGCGCCGCGATACATCGCCTCGAGGGGCGTGTCCGTGGAGACGCCCTTCGCCCCATAGACCTGAATGGCGCGGTCGACGACGCGCTCGAACGCGGCGGGGACGGCGATCTTGATGGCGGAGATGTCCGCGCGCGCGTTCACGCCCGCGTCGATGCGTTCGGCGCAGTGGATGGTCATGAGGCGGGCGGCCTGGATATCGATGTAGGAGTCGGCGATGAAGCCCTGAATGAACTGCTTGTCGCGCATGGGGCCGCCGTGGACGTTGCGGGTCATGACGCGCTGCATCATCAGGTCGAAGGCGCGCCACATCTGGCCGATGGAGTTCATGCAGTGAAAGACGCGGCCCGCGCCGAGGCGGTCCTGCGCGGCCTGGTGGCCCGAGCCCGTGCGCCCGAGCTGGTTCGTGACGGGCACGCGCACGTTGTCGTACTCGATCTCGCAGTGGTCGCCGTCGTGACCCCAGACGGGGACGCTGCGGATGATGTTGAAGCCGGGGGCGTCGGTGGGAACGATGATCTGCGTCATCTTGTCGCGGACGCCGCCCTCCCCGTCATCCTCTTCGGTGCGGCACATGACGATGGCGAAGGCGGCGCGGCGGGCGCCCGAGGTGAACCACTTGCGCCCGTTGATGACCCACTCATCGCCGTCGCGGGTGGCGCGGGTCTGGATGGAGTAGGGGTCGGAGCCGGGCTGGTCAGGCTCGGTCATGGAGTAGCAGGAGCGAATCTCGCCGCGGATGGAGGGCTCCAGCCAGCGCCGCTTCTGCTCCTCGGTGCCGTACTTGATGAGGATGGTCTGGTTGCCCGAATCGGGGGCGACGACGCCGAAGAGGGGGTTGGAGAAGGGGCTCCAGGCGAGCACCTCGTTCATGTAGGCGTGGCCGAGGAAGCCGACGCCCATGCCGCCGTATTCAACCGGCAGGTGGGGCGCCCAGAGGCCCTCGGCCTTGACGCGCTGCTGAATACGGCCGCGGAGCTCGCCAGTCTCGGGGCCATCGCGCCGCAGGATCTCCTCGTTGGGGATGATCTCCTGCGTGACGATGGCGGCAGCGCCCTGGCGGATCTCGTTGATCGCGGGGCTCAGGGTGGGGATGTCGGCGACGGCCAGCGTTGTGCTTTCCATAGAACTCCTCGCGGCCCGGGAGCGGGCGGAGGGGCAGTGTAGCGCGGCGCCCGTTGGCCGCGAGCGGCGGGACGCTCAGGCGTGGGGTTCGATCCAGCGGCCGAGAAAAAGCAGCAGGTCGCCGGAGCGGACGGAGACGCGTGCGGGGGAGGTCACGATCTCGTTGTGGACGCCGCGGGCGCTGAAGTCGAGCGAGGCGTCTTCGAGCGGCCAGCGGAGCCCGCTCGTGGCAACGCCCTCGCAGCGTCCCAGCGCCACGAGCGAGACGACGGCGCCGGCGGGCCCCTCGATCGCGGCCTCGCCGTCAACGAGCTCGATGGCGAAGCGTTCGTCGATCAGGCGCACGCGCGCGCGACGTCCGAAACGCGTGAGCACGCTGAGGTTGGCGAGGGCGTGGTCAGCGCGCCCGCCGCCACCGCCGACGATGTCGACGGCGTCGCAGCCCTCGTCGAGGCAGAGCGCCACCGCCTTCTCGAGGTCGGTGGAATGGGGATCGGGGTCGGGGCGGATGCGTTCCGCGGGGATAGCGTGGCGCGCGCCGCCGAGGGAGTCGAGGTCGCCGGTGACGATGTCGGGGACAAGCCCGAGGGCGAGGGCGTGGCGCGCGCCGCCATCGGCGGCGACCACGAGCGCCGCGCCCGTCCGTAGCTCCGCGAGGAGCGCGGAGTCGGGAGGGTCGCCGTTGGCGATCACGAGCGCGCGCATGGCCTAAGGGAACCCGCCGCGGGGAGTGTTGTCAAAGCGGCGCCAGGATCGATGCATGGCGGAACCGTTCATCCTGCGCCCCCAGGAGGAGGGCGATATCGCGTGCGGGGGATGGCGCTGGAGGCGGGGGCGGCTAGCGGCGGGCGCCGGTAGAATCCCCCATATGCCCGCAACTGACGCCGACCGCGCCCGCATCGCGGAACAGCTCGCGCTCATCCCGCGGCTGCGCGGCACGGGGCCCAATCCGTTCGACTACGATCAGTGGGACGCGCGCACGCGCGAGGTGCTGACGAGCGCGTTCGGGGCGGAGTCGGAGGAGGTGGCGCGTTACCAGCGTGAGGTAGGGGAGGCGGGACGCGTGGCGGGGGTGCGCGGCAACGCCGCCAACATGACGCTCAACATCCACGGCAAGTGGGGGATTCTGGAGCGTCTGGAGCGGGCGCAGTCGCTGCTGCGGGAGCTGGCGGGGCAGGGCTAGGCAGAGGGCCAACAGCGCGACTGAGCACATCCGAGCCCATCTCTTGAAGAATGCCGTGAGCGACGAGCGAACTCACCTTGTGATTTAACCCATCCTGGTCCGCGGGCGGCTTGGCGGCGATCTCCATTGGAAACACGTTTTCAGAGTCCGCAATGAACGCTCGCAACGCCGCCCGTTTTAGGGTCACGCCATCGCCTGTGGGTTGAATATGCGTGTCCGCCACCATATCAGGATCGCCGTACACGATGCCCTCGCCGGAGATGACGAAGAGCGTTGCCGTCTTCCACTCACGTTTGCCCCGCCCCATCTGATTAATGAGGCGCACGTTAGTCGGACCTCGAAAGGAGCTTTTTATCGAGAGTCTTCCATTCTCAGGAAGGAGAATAGCGCCAGATTTCGCATCATACGCGCAATCGATATCCACGGACCGCAGCAGAGCCCAAGTGAAGAATTCAGCGGCACCTCCAGCCACGAAGCGGTTCTCATGGATAGTCGGGTTGTAGCGTTCGATCACGGTCGCGATTCCAAGTTCGTACTCCTGCCTCGCTTCCGTGGAGCAATCAGAGCGAAGAAGATCGAAGAAGCGGCGCTCGGCCATGAAGCGCGTCTTCATCGCGCCGCGACCTTTTCGACCCTCGGGAGGAGGTTATATTTTCGGGGGGGGGGGGGGGTAGGATGACTCTTTGTGATGAGAGGGCGATGTAGGCGGGCTCGATATCGTAGCCGACGCAGCGCCGCTTCTGGCGCAGGGCGGCGAGCGCCGTCTGACCGCTGCCGATGAAGGGGTCCAGCACCTCCTCGCCTTCATCCGAATAGAGGAGCACCAGCCGCCGCGCCAGCTCCTCGGGGAAGGGGCAGGGGTGGTCGATGGAGTTGGGCGGGATGGGCGCGATGTGCCAGATGTTGTTGGCGATGTCGCGCGTAAAGAGTTCGTCGATCTCCAGCGCCCGCGCCTGCCCGCGGCGGGCGGGGCCGGGCTTGCGGAAGATGAGGATGTACTCGGTCATGATGTTCGGGTAGTAGTAGCCGCTTCGGGGATGCTGGATGAAGGAGCCCGCGCGCTTCACCCCGCCCGTGACCTTGTTCCAGACGATGTCCTGGTGGAACTCCCAGCCGAGTTCGAGCATGCGCCCGGTGATGAGCATCGGAATCGGGTAGTGCTTGCGCCGGTGCAGGAGCGTGCCCGCGACGATGGCGCAGAAGCCGCCCTCGACCGTGACCCGCAGCGTCTCGCCGAACACGGCGGCGATATTGTCGAGGTAGTCCGCGAAGGTGTCGCCGAAGGCTTCGTAGGCGCGCTCGCGGTGCCAGGCGTCCTTCCCGTTTTGGGAATGGATGTCGTAGTCGATGGCGTTCCAGTAGGGCGGCGAGGTGACCGTGAGGGCGATGGAGCCATCGGCGCACTGGGGCATCGTCGCGGAGGACTGGCAGTAGAAGCGGTAGCCCTCGCCCTCGGCGGCGCACACGCGCCACTCCGCGGACGCTTCGCCGCGTGGGCGCGGCGGAGGGCTGGCTGGCAACGCGGCCGGGGGGACTGGCAGGGGCGGCCTCCCGCTCCTGTAGCTACAGCAGCTCGACGAGCGCGGTCAAGCTGAAGGACGGGAGGCGGGACGCGGGGCGGCTCAGCGCAACTCGTCGCGCAGCCGCTCCGCCCGCGCTTTCGCGCTTTCCTGCGCGATGCGGGCGAGGCCCTGGTCACGCATCCAGCCCGCCTTCTTGTTCTCGCGCATCAGCCCGCGCAGGGTGAAGCGGTCGCTCTTGCGGCGGTTGCAGGGCTGGCAGAGCAGGATGCGATTCGTGATGAAGTTCTCGCCGCGGTCCGAACGCGGGAGGATGTGGTCCAGCTGCATGAACTCGCGTTCGAGCTTTCGCCCGCAGCCCCCGCAGATCACGCCCTCGACGTCGCCGCCCTGCGCCTCGACGAGATGGTCCGTTATCTCCTTCCGCGTGAGCCGCTGCCAGCGGTCGAGGGCGCGCTGCGAAGTGAGGCGCAGCTCGGGCGCGGCTTCCTCCCCGTCATCCGTGCGTTCCGGCGGCTCAGTCGTATAGGTCACATCGCCAAATGTCAGGAGGCGCCCGGCGGTTGGCTGCGGGGCCGCCAGCCCTTCCTGTTCGAGGCGCTGGATGACCTGTCCGTGGGCGCCGTCCCAAAGGTCCATCCCGACCCACTGGCGGCCGAGCCGTTCGGCGGCGATGGGCGTGGTCGCGCAGCCGCAGAAGGGGTCGAGGACGATGTCCCCTTCCCGCGAGGAAGCGAGGATGAAGCGTTCGTAGAGCGCCAGCGGCTTCTGTGTGGTGTAGCCGGTGTATTCCCCCTGCTTTGCGCTGTAGTTCGTGAAGCCGATCGGTTCGAGGATCAGGTTCTGCGGCGGAATCCCGGTATCAGCCTCTTCGTAGCGTTTCAGGCCGGGCCAGAATCCTCGTTTCGGATGGTGGATGAGGCCAGCCTCATCGAGTGCGTCCAGCCTTTCGTGAATATCTTCGATGTCGCGGTATCCTTCAATGAACGTACGCTCGATATATTCCGCATAGCCTCCAGATTTAGGTACAGCCCAGTGACGGCCTTTCGCGTGGACATCGTACTGCCTCCAGGCGACACCGGAATCCCCACTACTGGTTCCAGCCCCCGTCAAGTCACCGCTGCGATACCATCCTCGATCATCCGGTTTTGGGTAGGAGGCGCGGAGTTGCTCGGCGGTCTTGGGGGAGGCGATAGCAGCGCCATTCCAGTACGGACGCTGACCTTTCGCGTAGTAGAGGATGTGATCGGTGATGGCCCCGTAGCGGTTGGCGTCGTTGTGGGCGGTCGCCCGCCGCCACGTCAGCTCATTCCGAAACTGTTTGCGCCCGAAGATGGCGTCCATCAGGGTCTTGAGGTAGTGCGAGGCCGTGGGGTCGCAGTGCAGGTAGACGCCGCCATCGTCGCGCAGGATGCGGCGCATCTCCATGAGGCGCACGCCCATGAAGCAGAGGAAGGCGCCCATGTCATCGCCGTAGGTCATGCGTGACCAGTCGATCACGGCCCACGCCGCCGGGTAGTCATTCTGGATGGCGTCGTGCCAACTCTCGTGCGTATCCCGCTCCCACTTCCAGCGGTCCTGGAACTTCGCGCCGGCGGCGAGGCTGTCCGGCGTAGAGTGGAAGTCGCGGCCCTTGTTGAAGGGCGGATCGGTCGCGATGAGGTGGACCGTCTCGCTGTTCATGCTGCGCAGGAAGTCGAGATTATCGCCGTGGAACAGCGTGCGGTTGGCCCAGTTGGGCTCGCCCATCAGGCGATCGATTCCGCACACGGAGGAGGAGCGGCGGTCTGCGCCGGGGCGGCCGGTATCTGCAAGGAAGCCCCCTCCGTAGCCCGGTGATGAGGCGTTCCGTCAGAAGAAACAGCCGCAGCGTGAAGGGTACGGAAGGGGGCGAGATGCCCCCACTCCGGGCCTGGCCCTTTTCACGCCGGGCGGGCGGTTCTTCTGACGGAACGCGGGTAGCTTAGCGCCTTTGGCGCGGAGGCGCGCCAGCCCTCGCGGCGCGGCGCTGGCGCTCGGCGGCGTTCACGGGGATTGCCCCTCCTGCAACGCCGCGATTGGTACAATGGGCAGGCGGTTCCACGCCGCGTTCCCCCCGACCCGGAGGCGCCGCGCATGAGCATGGAAGAGACGACCACGATTCGGCCCATCAACCTCGAACAGGAGATGCGCACGAGCTACCTCGATTACGCCATGAGCGTGATCGTGGCACGGGCGCTGCCGGATGCGCGCGATGGCCTCAAGCCTGTCCAGCGACGCATCGTCTGGGGGATGTTCGACGGGGGCGCGCGGTCGGGGACGGCCTACCGCAAGTCAGCGGGCATCGTGGGCGACGTCATGGGGCGCTACCACCCCCACGGCGACAGCCCCGTCTATGAGGCGATGGTGCGCCTCGCGCAGGACTTCTCCATGCGCTACCCGCTCGTCGACGGGCAGGGGAACTTCGGCAGCGTCGACGGCGACCCGCCGGCGGCCATGCGCTACACAGAAGCGCGTCTGGCGCCGATGGCGGAGGAGCTCGTCGCCGATATCGACCAGAACACGGTGGACTTCGAGCCGAACTACGACGGTCGCTACGAGCAGCCCGTCATCCTGCCCTCGCGCCTGCCGAACCTGTTGCTGAACGGCTCCTCGGGGATCGCGGTGGGGATGGCGACGAACATCCCGCCGCACAACCTCGAGGAGATCGTCGACGCCGCCATCCTGCTGCTGGAACAGCCAGAGGCGACGCTTGACGACCTGCTCGAAATCGTGCGCGGGCCGGACTTCCCCACGGCCGGCATCGCGCTGGTGGGGAAGGAGCGCGAACACATCCGCCACGCCTATGGCGAGGGCCACGGGCGCGTCACGGTGCACGCGCGCACGGCGGTGGAAGAGGGGAGCCGCGGGCGGACGCAGCTCATCATCACGGAGCTGCCCTACCAGGTGAACAAGGCGTCGCTGATCGAGAAGATCGCGAATCTCGCGCGCGAGAAGAAGATCGAGGGCATCGCGGACCTGCGCGACGAGAGCGACCGCGATGGCCTGCGCGTCGTGATCGAGTTGAAGCGCGAGGGCTCGACGCAGCAGATCAAGAACCTGCTCTACAAGCACACGGCCATGCGCTCGACGTTCGCGATCAACATGATGGCGATCGTCGACGGGGTGCCGCGACGGGTGGGGCTGAAGCGCGCGCTTGACCTGTTCCTCGACCACCGGCGCGAGGTGGTGCGGCGGCGCAGCGAGTTCCAGCTGCAGAAGGCGCAGGAGCGCGAACACATCCTCACGGGGCTGCTGCGCGCCATCGACATGCTTGACCAGGTGATCGCCACGATCAGGGGGGCGGAGTCGGCGGCGGCGGCGCTGGGGCTGCTGCAGGCGGCGCCGTTCGAGTTCTCGGAAGCGCAGGCTCGCGCCATCCTCGATATGCAGCTGCGAAGGCTGGCGGCGCTGGAGCGTCAGGAGCTGCAGGATGAGCGCCAGGAGCTGATCGAGCGCATCGCTTACCTCGAGGATCTGCTGGCGAATCCGCGCAAGATCGATTTCCTCATCAAGGACGATCTGGAGGAACTGAAGGGCGAATACGGCAACGGTCGCCGCACGGAGATCGTGGAGGGCGACCCCGAAAGCTTCCGCGAGGAGGATCTGGTCGCGCACGAGGAGTGCGTCATCACGCTGAGCCGCCGCAACTACGTGAAACGCACGAAGCTGGAAGAGTTCCGCACACAGCGGCGCGGCGGACAGGGAAGCCGCGGGGCGGCCGTGCGCGACGAGGACGCGGTCATGAAGCTGGTCGTGGGGGACACCCACGACAACATCCTCTTCTTCACGGACCAGGGGAAGGTCTACCACCTGCGCGCCTACGACATCCCTGACTCGAAGAAGCAAGCGCGCGGTACCTTCATCACGAACCTGGTCGAGATGGATGAGCGCGAGCGGGTGACGACGGTGGTGGTGGTGAAGGACTACGAACACGACTTCATGGTGCTGGCGACGCGTCAGGGCCAGGCGAAGAAGACGCCCCTGCGGGAGTTCGCGGAGGTGCGCCGCAACGGCAAGATCGCGATGCGCCTCGACGACGGCGACGAACTCATCGCCGCGCGGCTGGCCTCGGCCGCCAGCGATGTCCTGCTCGTCTCGAGCGATGGGCAGGCGATCCGCTTCAGCGTGGGCGAGCTGCGCAGCGCAAGCCGCGTGAGCGGGGGCGTGCGCGGGCTGAAGTTGCGGGCGAACGCCAGCGTGGTGGGCGCGGAAGCGGTTGAGCCGAACGGTCAGCACCTCGTGGCGATCACGGAGCGGGGCTTCGGCAAGCGCACCGCCCTCGACCAGTACGCGCTCAAGGGACGCGGCGGTCAGGGCGTGCGCACGCTCAACATCACCCCGAAGACGGGAGAGGTGGCGGCGGTGCGCATGGTCGAGCCCAACCACGAGCTGATGCTCGTCTCCGAAGACGGCATCCTCATCCGTACGAAGGTGGACTCGATCAGCCTGCTGGGTCGGAACACGCAGGGCGTGACGGTGATGAAGGTGGGCGAGAACGATCGCGTCGCGAGCATCGCCAACTTCGACCCCGGAGACTCGCGCCGTCGGGGCGCCGAACGGGCGCAGGCCGAACTGCCCCTGAACGGCGACAGTCCCGAGCCCGAAGCGTAGCGGACGGCGCTCAGTCGAGCCCGAAGAGCGCGTCGAGGCCGATGACAAGGCCCTCGGCGTCGAGGACGGCGCGCACGGCGGCGAGAACGCCGGGCATGAAGGAATCGCGACCGGTGCTGTCGTGGCGCAGCGAAAGCGTCTGGCCAAGCCCGCCGAGGAGCACTTCCTGGTGAGCGACGAGTCCGGGCAGCCGCACTGAGTGGATGGTCACGCCGCCCAGCTCGCCGCCGCGGGTACCGGCGACCGTCTGGACTTCCGCCCCGACGCGCTCGAAGGGTTCGCCGCGCGCCTCGACCATCTGCTCGGCGGTGGCTTTGGCGGTGCCGCTGGGCGCATCGACCTTGCCCGCGTGGTGGAGCTCGATGATCTCGGCGTGGTCGAAGAAGCGCGCCGCCTGACGCGCGAAGTGCATGAGCAGGACGGCGCCGATGGCGAAGTTGGGCGCGACCACGACCCCCGCCTTGCGCGCCGCCGCCTCCTCGCGCAGTTCATCGAGGAACGCGGTGGGAAGGCCGGTGGTGCCGATGACGAGACGCATGCCCCGTTCGAGGGCGGCGCGCGCGAGGACCGGGGTCCAGGCGGCGTTGGAGAAATCGACGACGACTGCGGGATTGTGCGCGTCGAGGGCGGCAGCGGCCTCGCGATAGAGGGGGAGGCCCTCGCAGGAATCGCTCTGGCCGAGGGCGTCGATGAAGGCGAGCGGTTCGGCGGCGGGGTCGGCGGCGGCGGCGAGCGCCACCTGACGGCCCATGGCGCCGCTCCCGGAGATGACGATGGGGATGCTGTCCATGGCGACGATTGTACGCGCGCAACGGCGGCCACGACCGCCTGGCCGGAGAACGCGCGGGAGGAGCGACGCGGGGCGTTGCCGCTTCATGGTCGCGGCCCTATTCTGCCGCCGATGAGCGATCGTTCGGCGCAGGCGCCCAACACGCCAGGAACGCGGCGGGCGGCCAACGAGCAGGCGGTGAAGCTCGCGGTAGCGGGACGCTGGCGGGAGGCGGCGGCGCTTAACCGCCTGCTCATCGAGCGCTTCGGCGACGACGCCGAGGTCTACAACCGGCTGGCCAAGGCGCTCACCGAGCTGGGCCGCATCCGCGAAGCGCGCCTTGTCTACGGGAAGACGCTCGAACTGGATCCCGCGAACGCGATCGCCCAGCGCAACCTGAAGCGGCTGGCGCAGACGCAGGAGGAAACCGCCGCCGCCGAGCCCGCCGCGCAGATGGACCGCGGCCTCTTCATCGAGGATGTCGGGAAGGCGGCCGTAGTGCGGCTGGAGGCGTCGCCGCCCAAGGCCCTGGATGCGCTCGACGCGGGCGATGCGGTGCTGCTGGAGGTTCAAGGGAACACAGTCAACGCCGTCACGCCGAACGGGGCCTGGCTGGGAATCGTGGAGCCGCGCGTGGGACTGCGGCTGGCGCGGCTGATGAACGGGGGAAACCGCTACGCGGCCGCGCTCGTGAGCGCCGGCGAGCAGCCCCGCGTCATCGTGCGGGAGACGTATCAGGATCCGTCGCAGGCGGGAAAGGTGAGCTTCCCCAAGTCAAACATCAGCGAGGTGCGCGCCTATACGCGCCGCAACTTCCGGCGCGAGGACGTGGATGACCTGTCGGACGAGGAGGACGGCCTCGCCAGAAGGACGGCGGCCGCGGACGAACTGCCGGAAGAGGGCTGGACGGAGACGCGCGTTGACGGCGACGACGAAGCGGCGGCGTTGCGGGAAGAGGGCGACGATGACGGGCTCGACTAAGCCGCACAGCGTCGTGCCCGACCCCAGGGTCCGCGCGACGCTCGATCGCCTGCACGCCGCCGCCGAGGCGGAGCTGGAAGCGTTCGCGCGAGAGCCCCGCGCGGAGCCCCCGCCCGCGCCGCAGCCCTTCGACGCGGAGGGGGCGGCGGCGCTTTTTCGGGACAAGTACATCTCGCTGGAGCGCGATCAGGGGAACCTGCTCTACTTGCTGGCGCGGTCGCTGGGGGCGCGGCGCGCGGCGGAGTTCGGCACCTCGTTCGGGGTCTCGACGACGTATCTGGCGGCGGCCCTGCGGGACAACGGCGGGGGACTCGTCATCGGCAGCGAGATCGAGCCCGCGAAGGCGGCGGTAGCGCGCGCCAATCTGGAGGAGGCGGGGCTCGCCGCGTTCGCAGAGATACGCGTGGGCGATGCGCGCGAGACGCTGGCTGACCCGGGCGGTCCGCTCGATCTGGTCCTCATCGACGGGTTCCCCAATCTGAACCTGGCGATGGCGCAACTCCTTGCTCCCCACGTGCGCGTGGGCGGCGTGGTGATGGCCGATAACGTGGGCTCGTTCCCGTTCGAGATGCAGGACTACGTCGCGTGGGTCCGGAATCCGGCCAACGGCTTCGTCTCGGCGACGCTGCCGCTGCGGGGCGGCACGGAGCTCTCCCTGCGGGTGGCGCCGCCGAACGCCGGGCGCGGGCCGGATTGAATGTAGGCCGCGCGCCTTCCTACGATGGAGCGAGCGTTCAGTTCCCCCACGTTGCCGGCGACGCCGGAGAGGACACGCCCGTGACATCCGCCCTCATTGAGGCTCGCGGCCTCGTGAAGCATTTCGGCGACTTCGTCGCGGTCGATGGCGTCTCCTTCGACATCCGCCCGGGGGAGTGCTTCGGCGTGCTTGGCCCCAACGGGGCGGGGAAAACGACGACGATCCGCATGATCACGGCGACTTCGCCGATTACGAGCGGCGCGCTGTCGGTGGCGGGGCTGGATGTGGCGCAATCCCCGCGCGACGTGAAGGCGGTCCTGGGGGTCGTCCCCCAGAACGACAATCTCGATCCCGACCTGCTCGTGCGCCAGAACCTCGAGGTATACGCCCGCTACTTCGGCCTTGGCCGCGAGCAGGTTCGCCAGCGCATCGACGAAGCGCTCGCGCTCTTCCAGCTCGACGACCGCGCGAAATCGAACGTGGACGACCTCTCGGGGGGAATGCAGCGCCGTCTCACGATCGCGCGGGCGCTGGTCAATAACCCGCAGGTGCTCATCCTCGACGAGCCCACGACGGGGCTCGACCCGCAGGCGCGCCACCTGGTCTGGCAACAGCTCCGCCTCCTGAAGAGCCGCGGCGTGACGATGCTGCTGACGACGCACTACATGGAGGAGGCGACGCACCTCTGCGACCGGCTCGTGATCATGCATCGCGGCAAGATCCTGATCGAAGGGCGGCCCCATGACCTGATCGCGGAGGTGGCGGGGCCGCAGGTGCTGGAGTTGCGCCTGCCCCCGCAGGAACGCGACGCCGTGCTCGCCGAGTTCCCGCAGAACGACGGAGTTTCCGTGGAGCACGTCGAGGACCTGACCTACGTGTTCGGGGGCGGGGCGGCGGCGGCGATGGTGGCGGAACGGACGGGCGACCCCCACCGCGCCCATCTGCGCCCCGGCAACATGGAAGACGTGTTCCTGCTGCTCACGGGCAGGGGGTTGCTCGATTGACCGCCTTCGCCCTCACGCCCGATATCTCCTTCGGCGCCGTGCGCGTGTGGCAACGCAATCGCGACGCGACGCTGCGGAACTGGAAGACGGAGTTCCTGGGGATCGCGGTCGAGCCGTTCGCGATCATCCTCGCGCTGGGACTGGCGCTGGGGCAGTTCGTCGAGTTGGACAGCGGTGAGAAGTACGTGGAGTTTCTGGCGCCGGGCCTGCTCGCGCTCTTCCCCATGTTCGCGGCCACGTTCGAGTGCGCCTGGGGCAGCTACGTGCGGCTGGAGATGCAGGGCACGTATGAGTCCATCGTGGCCACGCCCATCAGCGTGGACGACGTGATCACGGGCGAAATTCTGTGGGGGACGACGCGGGCGCTGGTGAACGGCACATACATCCTGATCGTGTCCGCCATCCTCAATCCGTGGCTGCACATGGTGGACTCGCCCTGGGCGATTCTGGCGGTGCCGGTGGGGGTGCTCCCGGGACTGCTGTTCAGCTCCATCTCCATCTCGTTTGCCTCGATTGCGCGGGCGATGAGCCATTTCTCGTACTTCTTCAACCTTGTCATCAACCCGCTGTTCTGGTTCGGGGGAGCGTTCTTCCCCTTCGACGCGATGCCGCGCTGGGTGCAGATCCTGGGCTGGTTCATGCCGCTCAAGCACGTCGTCGATCTCTACCGCGGGCTGATCACGGGGGAGCTGGAGTGGGCGATGCTGGGCAGCCTCGCCTGGCTGGCGGTGGTAACGGTGTTCTTCTACATGCTGGCGGTGAAGCTCATGCGCCGCCGCCTGATTCACTAGGGCTCAGGGGCGGAGCCGCCTGCCTCTGATTCAGTTCCCTGCACAACCTGCTGCGCGCTGTCCAACCGGCGATGCATGGCGCTGATAAAGGCCAGCCATTCGAACGCTTCGCTCTCGGTCAAGGAATGGTCATCCGTGTGCGTGAGCACATTGCGGATGGCAAGCACCAAGCCAACGGCGAGGGAACGGTAGCCGTTATGCTCATCCCGCTCGACGAGCGATTCGCGCGAGTTGAACGCAAGCAACGGGTCGTTCTCCGAAAACGCCCGCACAATCAGCGCCATCCCCTGCCTGGTGTCCGCCGCTTCACCCGTACGTTCGGCGACGCGATTGCTGTAGCGCTGCGCCGCCCTCCGAACCGCTTCCTGGTGATGCCCATCGCGAAAGAGCGCATGAGCGCGAGACGTCTCCTCGTGAAGGTCGCTCAGAGCAATCCCGTGTTGAAGTTCCGCCATCAAGCGACGAGACGCTGTGCGAGCTGGCTCGCGGCCTCGGCCCCGGTGACCCTCATGCGGACTGTCCTGCGATGAGATCGCGGTTTTCCACGGACGACCACTTCTTCCATTTGATTGATTGTCTCCATGAAGTGTTTCGAATCAATCTTGCCAAATTCATCCGCAATTTCCCGAATATCATCAGTGGTTGTTTCAAGACCAACTGCTGTTCGCACGCCGCAAACTAACAGTGCTATCTCCCGGACTGCCGCTGCCTTCCCCTGTCTGAGTTTCCTCAAGGACAACACCAGCTTTGGGGCATCCTCTGCCAAGTCGAATAGTTCGAAAACCTGATCGGGATCGATACCGAAATAGTGAGCGGCGGCATCGACCCGCTGCTGCTCGCTTGCGAGCGAAGAGTCGCCGGGTTCCACCCGATCGCCTTCAGGAACCGCGGGGGGTCGCGCATCGCTGCGCCCGTTGCCGTACCCACTCCCGAGCAGGTGCCTCAGCACGTGATCGAAGGCGATCTTCCGCAACTCCTCCTCCTCTACGTCCTTCGAGGCGTCCAGGGCTTCCTGAACCAGCGTCTTCAGCTTCCCTGCATCCTCCACGGCCATTTCGTCTCCGTCCTTTTCCCTGCTGAGCAGTACTCTCGCAATCGTAGCAGTCTAGCACAGGCGTTCGGGGCCGTGGGAAGCGTTCAGGGGCAGGCGAAGAGGTCGCGGAAGACTTCGGGGCTGTCGGGGGAGCCTTCGAGCGGCGGGACGAGGCTGGCAATGCCGCGCGTCTCCGAAAGCAGGACCGCGCCCTCCGCGTTGCGGAAGGCGACCGTGATGGCGTGGCCGCTGGAGCCGGCGAGGGGGAGGGCGTGCCGGCCATCCTCGCTTTCCAGGGGAAGCTGGAAACAGACATCGCCGCGATAGTCCTCGGTGAGGCCGCCTGACCAGCGGGCGAGCGGCCCGCGGTCATCCGCAAGCCAGAGGTCCATGACGGCGCCGGGCTCGCTCTCGATATCGAGGAGGACGGCGAGGGCGTGGGTGCCGTCTTCAAGCTCGCCGAAGCGCGCCAGGTCGACCGTGAGCCGCCAGCCCGGCGGGGCGGGCGACGGCGCAGGCGGCGACTCCGTCGGATCGAAGGCGAGGAGCGCCGGGGTCGTGACGCCCAGCAGCGCCTTCGCCGAGGGCGAGGTGAGCCGCGATTTATCGCGCGTGCAGCCTGCGAACAGGCCCAGCGCGAGGAGCGCGAGCGCAAGCGCGGCGAACGCGTACCGCCCCCGACGGCGTGCGGCTGGCGCGGATGCGGGACTAGGTATTGGCGGTCGCTCCCTGAAGACGCGCGCGGACGTTGATCATGCGGTTGAGGGCGGTCATGTAGGCCTTGGCGCTGGCGACGATGATGTCCGTGTCAGCGGCGCGACCCGTGTAGGTCTGGCCCTCGTCCTCGATGCGGATGGTGACCTTGCCCTGGGCGTCGATGCCCTCTGTGACCGCGCTCACGCTGAACTCGGTGAGTTCGGGCGAGAGGCCGGTGATGCGGTTGATCGCGCGGTAGACGGCGTCGACGGGGCCGGTTCCGGTGGCGGCGTCGGTGAGGACGTCGCCCTCGGGGGAGAGGAGGCGGAGGGTGGCCGTGGGAGTGGCGTGGTCCCCGCTGGAGACCTGTACGTGCTCAATGCGCCAGACCTGACCCGAGAAGGAGGAGGCCTGCAGGTTATCGCTCACGATCGCTTCGAGGTCGCGGTCATCGACCTCGATCTTCTTGTCCGCGAGCTCCTTGTAGGCGCTGAAGACGCGGTTGAGCTCCTCGCTGGTGAGCTCGTAGCCGAGGCCCTCCATGTGCTGCTTGAAGTAGTGGCGTCCGGAGAGCTTGCCGAGCACGAGTTGCGTGCCCTGGGGAATGCCGATCTCGACCGGGTCCATGATCTCCCAGGTCTCGCGCAGCTTGAGGATGCCGTCCTGGTGGATGCCGGAGCCGTGGCGGAAGGCGTTCTTGCCGACGACCGCCTTGTTCCACTGCACAGACATGCCGGAGAGCCGCTCGACGAGCTTGCTGGAGCGGTAGATCTCCTTTGTATCGATGCCGCAGTCGACATCGCCGAGGTAGTCCTTGCGCGTCTTGATGGCCATCACCACCTCTTCGAGGGAGGTATTGCCGGCGCGCTCGCCGATGCCGTTGATGGTGACCTCGACCTGACGCGCGCCGTGCTCGATGGCGGTCATTGTGTTGGCGGTGCACATGCCGAGGTCGTTCTGGCCGTGGAAGCTGAGACGCGCCTTGTGGATGTTGGGCACGTTCTCGCGGATCTGGTCGAAGAGGGAGCCGAGCTCGGAGGGGATGGCGTACCCGACCGAGTCAGGGATGTTGATCACCGTCGCGCCGGCGTCGATGCAGCGCTCCACGATGGTGTAGATGAAGCGCGGGTCGGAGCGGGTGGCGTCCATGGGGCTGAACTCCACGTTGCTCGTGTAGCTGGCCGCGTGCTTCACCATCGCCTCAGCCTGGGTGAGGACCTGTTCGCGGTCCTTGCGGAGCTGGTGGGCCATCTGGATATCGCTGCTGTTGATGAAGACGTGGATGCGGGGATCCTCGGCCTCCCGGATGGCTTCCCAGGCGGTATCGACATCTCCCTCCACGGCGCGGGCGAGGGCGCAGATGGTGGCGCCGCGCACCTCGCGCGCGATCGCCTGGACCGCTTCGAGGTCGCCGGGGGTCGAGCAGGGAAAACCAGCCTCGATGATGTCGACGCCGAGGCGTTCGAGCTGCTTCGCGATCTCGATCTTCTCCTCGGGGGTGAAGGCGATGCCGGCTGACTGCTCACCGTCGCGCAGCGTGGTATCGAAGATATGGATGGTTTCGGGCATTTCGGAGACTCCTCGGGGGATGCTCAGGGTCCGCTCGCGCAGAGCGCGCGAGACGCCGGACCGGGAAGGGTTGTGGGGATTCGGACGCGGCCCTTCACGCGGGAACGCGGCGCTAGACGCGCGTGAGGGCGCGCCCCGGCGAGACCGGGGCGGGGGCGCTCTCCCTGTGGACCGCGACGGATGCGGACATCTTCCGTCAAGTCTCGCGCGGCGGCGGCTCAGCCGCAAGGGGCGGCGGGAGCCGTGCGGACACGCAGACGCCCCGCCGCGCGCCAACATGTTGTTGCGCGCGCTGGCGTGGCGTGCGGTAGCATGGCGCATCATCGGAACGCGAATGCCGAGATTCGCCGAGTTCTTCGCTGGCATCGGGCTCGTACGGGAGGCGATCGAGCCGCTCGGCTGGGAATGCGTCTTCGCGAACGATATCGCCCCCGCCAAGGCCGAAATGTACCGCGCCCGCTTCGGGGCGGAACACCTGAATGTGGGCGACATCAACGAACTCACGCTCGCGGACATCCCCCACGATCTCGACCTGCTGACCGCTTCGTTCCCGTGCACCGATCTCTCGCTGGCGGGCGCCCGCAACGGCCTCGCGGGGCGTCATTCAGGGACGGTCTGGCCGTTCCTCGATCTGGTCGGGGAGATCAGCCGCAGGCGCGCGGCGCCCTCGGCGCTGCTGCTCGAAAACGTGACCGGACTCCTGAGCTCGAACGGCGGACGCGACCTGCGCGCCATCTGCGAGCGCATGGGCGCGCTCGGCTATCTCATCGACATCGTCGTCGTCGACGCGCGCTGGTTCGTTCCCCAGAGCCGCCCGCGTCTCTTCGTGGTCGCGCTCAGACGCGATCTGCTGGCGCGAGCGACGCCGCCTGCGGACGACGTCTCGGCGACGCGGCCGCGGAGCGTACGCCGCTTCCAGCGCGCCAACGCTGACCTGCCGCTGATCGAGCGAGCCCTGCCGGAACCGCCCTGCGGCGGCGACGCGACGCTTGCCTCGATCCTGGAGCGCGTGCCGCCCGATGATCCTTCGTGGTGGCCCGGGGAGCGCGTGCGCTCCCTCGTCGAGGGGATGGCGCCACGCCATCGCGAACGGGTAAGGGCGCTGCTCGCGGGTGAACAGGACGGCGTCGCGACCATGTTCCGGCGCGTTCGTGCGGGGCGCACGGTGGGCGAAGCGCGGAGCGACCGTCTGGCGGGCTGCCTGCGTACGCCGTTCGGCGGAAGCAGCGTCCAGTTCCTCATCGATTGCCGCGACGGCGCCGCGCGCATCCGTCCGCTGAACGGCCGCGAGTACGCCCGTCTGCAGGGGGCGGGCGACTTCCCCATCGACGTCGGCGATCGGCAGGCATGGCTCGGGTTTGGCGATGCGGTCTGCGTTCCCGCCGTGCGCTGGCTGGTCACGCATGCGCTGGGCTTCCTCGTCTGCGACGCGACCCCCGGCGGCGCCGAGTCACGGACGCCTGACCGCCAGCTTGCCCATGTCGCTGGCGCCTGAGGCGGTCGCCATGAGCTCGCGCCGCGACCCCCTGACGCGGGAAGCGCGTTCCGCCACGATGCGCCGTATCCGCAGCGTCAACACGAGTCCCGAGCTCGCGCTCCGACGCGAACTGACGCGCCGCGGCCTGCGCTACCGCGTGGACTACGCGCGCGCCCCCGGCCGCCCCGACCTGGCGATGGTCGGGAAGCGGCTCGCCATCTTCGTCGACGGGGAGTTCTGGCATGGCAAGAAGCTCAGCGCCGCCCGTCTGGCAGAGATGTCGGACTACTGGCAGCGCAAGATCGCGCGCAATGTCGCCCGCGACGCCCGCGTCAACGCGGAGCTGCTGGAACGGGGCTGGACCGTCATCCGCATCACCGATCGCGCGATCGCGCGCGACCTCCCGCGCATCGCGAACTTCGTGGAGCGCGCGGCGGACGGCCGCTTCCGCGGCTTCCGTCCGCCGGGCGTCGAGCTATACCGGCCGTAACCCTGCCGCTCGCGGAAGCGCCGCCCGCCGGAATCGCTGGCGCGCGCTGGCCGCACGCCGCGGCGGACTTGGGGTAGGCTCCCCGCGATGGCGGTCCGCACAGCCGAGCTGGAGGGCGCCTGGGCGAACGTGCGGGGGCGGTACGGGAGCTACCGCCTCGTGTTGCCGGGCGAGCCGAGCTTCCGCTGCCGCCCCCACGACTGCGACGCCTACTGCTGCCGCGCCTTCAATGTCGCCCTCGGCGGCGGGGAGGCGGCGCGGCTGCGGGCGGCGACGCGCGCTCCCGCCTCGCAGTTCCTTGAATGCGAGGACGGCGAGCCCATCGCCCTGCCGCTGGCGAAGCCGTTCGTGCTGGGGCGGCGGGAGGGGCGCTGCGTCTTCCTCGACGCGGATATGACCTGTGACCAGTACGAGGCGCGTCCGGACGCGTGCCGCTCATACCCGCACCAGGTGGTGTTCGTCGAGGCGCGCGGCGGCAGGGCGGTCCAGCCTTCCGCCGAGGCGGGACGGCGGGCGGTGGAGGCGATCATCGCGGGGCGAACGCCGGAAGGACCGCTGCCGCTCCTGCTGCGGCATGACCAGTGCCCGGGCTTCGAGGGACCGCCCTCCACCGTGGAGGCGTGGGCGGCGCTGTTGCGGGAGACGTACCGGCGCTCCGTGGGCGGGGCGGATGAGGTGGTAAGCTCGCCGCTGTGAGCCGTCCCGCGACGAACCTGCCGGGCGTGCGCCCCGCCGTGGAGCGCGTCACCGATGACGTGATCGCGGTGCGGCGCGACCTCCACCGGCGCCCCGAGCTCTCCTGGAAGGAGGAGCGCACGCAGCGCGTCATCCTCGGGGAACTCGCGAAGCTGGATGTGGAGGATGCGCGACCGATCGCGAAGACGGGCGCGACGGCGCTTGTGCGGGGAGCGCGCGAGGGGCCGTGCGTCCTCTGGCGCGCGGATATCGACGCGCTCCCCGTGCCGGAGAAGTCGGGGGTTCCCTTCGCTTCCGAGAACGAGGGCGTGATGCACGCCTGCGGGCACGATACGCACGCGGCCATCGCCCTCGGCCTCGCGCGGCTCACCGCGGAAGCGCGGGAGTCACTGGCGGGGAGCGTGCGCTTCGTCTTCCAGCCAGCGGAGGAGGCCTCCGGCGGCGCCGCCCTCTGCATCCGCGAGGGGATTCTGGAGCAGCCGAACGTCGAGCGCTGTCTGGGGCTGCATATCAGCGCGGATGTGCCCGTGGGCGAGATCAACGTCGCCCCCGGGCCGTTCTTCGCCTCGCCCACGAGCCTGCGCATCACGATCCGGGGGCGGGGCGGACACGCCGCGTCACCCCATCAGTCGGTGGACGCGGTGGTAGTGGCGGCGCACGTGATCACGGCCCTGCAGACGGTCGTGAGCCGCTCGCTGTCGCCGCTGGAGACGGCCGTCCTCACGATCGGGAAGCTGGAGGCGGGCTTCCGCGGGAACGTGATCGCGGAGTCGGCGGAACTGCGCGGCACGATTCGCACCTACAGCAACCGCGTCCGCGATCGGATGCTGGCCAAAGTCGAGGAGGTGGCGGCGGGCGTCTGCGCGGCCTTCGGGGCGACGGCCGAGATCACGCACAACACCAGCTGTCCGCCGCTGGTGAACGACAAGGCGGTGACGGCTTTCGTACAGGCCGAGGGGGAGCGCTACTTCGGGACGCCGGCGCGCTCCTCGCGGGGGATGGGCGCGGAGGACATGGCCTACTTTCTGGAAGCGCGCCCGGGCTGCTACTTCTGGCTGGGCGCGCGCTACGAGAGGAACGGCGTCGCGGGACGCCACCACGACCCGGGCTTCATCATCGACGAACGCGCCCTCCCGCTGGGGATGGAGTTCGGCCTGCGCCTGATCGAGGGCTCGCTGATGGAGCTGGCGGGCTAGCGACCACCCCGTCGCGACTCTCCCGGATTTCCGGCGGGAAGGCGATCATCCCATACGGGAATAGGGTATGCTCGCAGCCTGTTTCCACAGGGACAGCCACGACGTCCGTACGGACGTCCGGGACGACGTCGGACCTTTAGCCGCGGAGGAGCGCGATGCCAGAATTCGATACGGTAATCAAGGGCGGGACCATCTTTGACGGGCAGCAGACGCCGCGCTTCAGCGGCGACATCGGGGTCAGGGACGGCCGCATCGCCAGCATCGGGGGCAAGATTCACGCCTCCAGCGCGGCGAAGGTCATCGACGCCAGCGGGCTGAACGTGGCGCCGGGCTTCGTTGACCTGCACACGCACTACGACTCGCAGGTGTTCTGGGATCCGTGGTGCTCGATTTCCGGGTGGCATGGGGTGACCTCCGTGGCCATCGGGAACTGCGGCTTCGGCTTCGCGCCCTGCAAGCCCGAGGACCAGGAACGCGCGATGCTGACGATGTCGCGCAACGAGGCGGTGCCGCTGGAGGCGATGCAGGAAGGGATGCCGTGGGACTGGGAGACGTATCCGCAGTTCCTGGACAGCCTTGAGCGCACGCCCAAGGGGGTGAACATCCTCAGCTACATGCCCCTGAACCCGCTGATGATGTACGTGATGGGTCTGGAGGCGGCGAAGAGCCGGCCCGCGAACGAGGCGGAGATGGCGGAGATGCGGCGGCTGATGCTGGAGGGACTGGAGGCGGGGGGGTGCGGCTGGTCCGCGCAGATCGGGGAGAACGACGTGCAGCGGGACTATGACGGCACGCTGATGATCACGAATCTGATGACGCACGATGACCTGATCGCGTTCGCGCAGGTGCTGCGCGAGGTGGGGCGCGGCTTCATCCAGTGCATCGGCGCAAGCCAGGAGCTGACGGAGCGCCTGGCGGACGAGAGCGGACGCCCCGTCATCTGGAACGTGCTCGCGGTCTTCACGGACCAGCACGGCATCGCCATGCCCGGCTACGAGCAGGCGATGCAGTGGCTGGATGAGTGCAACGCGCGCGGCACGCGCGTCTTCGGGCAGGCGCTGACGGCGGAGAACAACTTCCAGTTCACGTTCGAGGAGTGGAACCTGTTCGACTCCAGCCCCGCCTGGCGCGAGATAACCCTCGGCACGGTCGAGGAGCGCGCCGCCAAGATGGCCGACCCCGCGCGCCGCGAGGCGGTCAAGACCGAGCAGAGCGACTGGTCAGGCGGCGGCGCCGGCGTCGTCCTCAACTTCAATGACCTGATCGTGGGCGAGCTGCACAAGCCCGAGCTGGAGAAGTACACGGGCTGGACCTGCGGCGAGATCGCGAAGGAGCGGGGCGTGCACGTCATCGACGCGATGCTCGACATCGCCCTCGAGGACGACATGAAGGCGCTCTTCGTGACGGCGCCGCAGAAGATGGACATCGAGGCCATGAAAAAGATGGCGACGTCGGCGTTCGCCCTGCCGGGCGTCTCCGACGGCGGCGCGCACACCAAGTTCATCACACTCGGCCGCTATCCGACCGAATACCTGGCGCTGCTCGTGCGTGACCACGAGATGATGAGCCTGGAGGAGGCGCACTGGCGGCTGAGCGCCTATCCGGCGCTGGCGGCGGGCTTCCGCGACCGCGGAACCATCCGCGAGGGCGCCCCCGCCGACCTCGTCATCTACGACTTCGAGAACCTCGACATGGGGCAGACGGAGAAGGCCTACGACTATCCCGCGGGCGCCTGGCGTCTCGTACGCAAGCCGCACGGCTACCGCCACATCATGGTCAACGGCGAGGAGACGTTCGTGGACGGCGAGTGCACGAACGCGACCAGCGGCAAGCTCCTGCGTCACGGCGCCGGCTAAGCCGAACCGCGCGCGGGCCACGGCACACGGCGGGGCGTCCGATGGGCGCCCCGCTTTCGCGCCTCGCGGCGTCCATTCCCGCCGAAGAGGTCGCGGCCTCTACGCCTTCGACGCGCGCTCCTGGTTGAGGGCGAGGAGTCGCGCCAGCGTCTCCTCGTCGCTGAGGTCGGGCGGCCAGCCATAGGCGTTGAAGACGGCCTCGTCGAGCTGGCGGTGGGCGGTATCGAGCCAGGCGGGGCGTTCGTTGTAGAGGTTCGTGAGGGTGCGGCGGCGCAACTCCGACTCGCTGATGAGCGGCCCCTCGGGATTGAGCCAGCCCTCGCGCAGTTCGTTCAGCCGCCGCGCCGCCTCCGCGATCCCTCGCACGAGGGGGCTGTCCGCAGGCTCCTCGCCGGGCGGCCACGGCAGGGGGAAGGTTTGGAAAGAGGTAGTGTGCGTGTAGCGAGGCCGGTCCTCAAGCTGCGTTCCCTGCGCCAGTGCCCAGAGTTCGTGGGCGCGGGAATGGAGGATGCCGAAGAAGTAGTCATCCTCGCGCGCGAAGGCAACGGTTGCGCTGTCAGGTAGCGTGGGGGGCTCGATCCAGCAGAAGAGGCGGTGCTTCGACACTCGCGGAGTGACGATAAAACGGCCGAGACCAGCCAGCGCCTGTCGCATGTTGGGGCGAGGCGCAGCGTGTATCCACCACAACTCTCTCGCTTTCGCCGTCGAACGCGCCTCCTCACGAAACGGACGAACCAGCTCGGCGACGTGCTCGAACGGGGCCTCATACAACTCTGCTTCCACTAATGACGTCCCTGGCGGGAAGTCCACGATCCACATACTTCGTGGCCTGCCTGCAATGTCATCGCCATTGACCCATGGACGGATCACATCTCCGTTGCTGCGACCGTCAGGATTGGGCGCGGCCAGCATAGTCAGCGCGCGGGTGTGATCGATCTCGAAGGGACCCTGCTTGATGTCGCCTTGAAAGGCGATGCCACGGTTCTCGCCAAGTTTCACGGCTATCGTTAAGTCGGCGCCGCTGGTCAGGTTGGCGTTGATGCCCTCGACTGGCCGCCCATCGAGGCGGAGGCGGGTCTCGGAGCCGTCGTCGAAGCCGACCATGGAAACCTGAACTGCCGCTCCGTCGAGGATCCACTCACGGTCGGATATCGCGAAGAAGATGTCACCGGATTCCTTGATCCGCTTGAGGACCTCGCGGTTCTTGCCGCCGCGAATTCCCTGCGTGGCGAGCAAGCCAGCGCGTTTGACCTTCCCGTCCGCCACCATCTGGCGCGCCTTCTCGTGCCAGTAGCAACAGAGATCGGCGGCTGGCGGAACCCGCTCCCCCCAAACCGCAAACAGGTCATCGACGTACGCGTCGCCGAGTTCTTGGCGCAGACGCTTGCCGCCGAGGAAGGGCGGATTGCCGACGATGATGTCGGCGGCGGACCACTCAGGTTCACGCGGCCCGCGATAGGTCGGCTGTGTATACTGTCCCGCGTCCCGCGTCCCGCGTCCCGCGTCCCGCGTCCCGCGTCCCGCGTCCCGCGTCCCGCGTCCCGCGTCCCGCGTCCCGCGTCCCGCGTCCCGCGATCGACGATTGCGTCCATCAGCTTAATCGCATCGAGTTTTTCGAGGACCGGGGTCTCTTCCGTCAGCGGGATGCCGTTGCGGTGTTTCCACTGCAGGTAGCCGATCCAGATCACCATGGACGCGAGTTCGTGCGCGTAGGGGTCGGTCTCGATGCCGCCCAGCTGGCGCGGGTGGACGCGCGGCTTGAAGGTCACGCCCTGAAGCCCTGCGTAGGCGATCGCTTTCCTCTCCAGCTCCTTGAGTAGCGCCAGCGAGACGTAGAGAAAGTTCCCAGAGCCGCAGGCGGGGTCGAGCACAGTCATCTTGGCGAGTTTGTTAAGGAAAGGCTCGACGCGCTCGCGGACGCGCTCCTGCTGCGTGGCCTCGCTCGCGTTATGGCGCCTGGCCTGCTGACGGGCCGCCTCCGCATCCGCGAGCACTTCCTCCCACTGCCGCTGTAGCGGTTCCATGAGCACGGGCTCGACCAGCATCTCGATGTCTTTGCGGGATGTGTAGTGCGCCCCTAGCCGCTTGCGCTTGCTTTTGTCGAGCACGCCCTCGAAGAGCGTGCCGAAGATGGTGGGCTCGACATCACTCCAGTTGAGGGTGTCGAGCTTCTGGAGATCGCGGATCGTGTCGGCCGTGGGAACTTCGGGTACATCGTCATCGGTGAAGAGGTCTCCATTGATGCAGGGAATTCTATGGACGCCGAAGACGCCGCCATCCTGCATCACACGGAAGAGCGCGGCGAGCCGATCACGGAAGTGGTCTGTATCGCGAGCGTGCTTCGCATCGCGAGCGTACTGCTCGAGCAGGCGTGAGAACGTGTCGCGGGGCAGCAGGCCAATATCGCCCGCGAACATGCAGAAGACCATCTGGGAGACGAAATGGGCGATGCGACGGGCATCCGCAGAGGCGTCGTAGGCGCCAAGGTCACTCGCCACCTTTTCGAACAGGAGAGCCGCCTCCTTCGTGATCTCCTCCGTCGTTCGTTTCGGCTTCAGGCGTGTGGGGTCGGTCCAGAGGGCCTTCAGGAGCTGGATGGCGCGCAGGTCGGGCGCGTCCCTGACCTCGCCGCCCCCGCTAGTGGTCACCCTGACGGGCTGGTCGCCTAGCAGATCATCCAGGCTGAAGTGGTAGACCCACGATTCGAAGGCGGTCCACTTCGTGTGTACCTCGAAGCGCTCGAGGTCGCACACGACCAGCAGGGGTGGGTTGCCGAGCGCCTCGTGGTAGTCGAGGCACTGCTTGTAGGCCGCCCGCAGGTCCTTGTGCTTCCCCTTGTACTCCCACGCGAACTTGTCCTTCAGCCAGACATCGACGCGTCCGCGGGGGCCGCTCGAACGCTGCGTTTCCTTCTCGAAGGTATAGAACGTCTGGGAGGGATCGGCCTCATTGGGGGTGAGTTCGCCCACGAGGCGGCAGAGGTCGGCGAAATGCTCTTGCGCGCTCGCGTTCTCGCGTCCTGCGGATCCCTTCCACTTGCGCGCGAACTCGGCGGCGTCCATGGGAGCGGTACCTTACTCCGTCGTGCGGATGGCGCGGATGGCGATGGTGAGCATGACAAGGCCGAACACGACGACTACGCCGATCTCCTGCCAGGTGCTGAGCGTGTAGCCGAACCAGTCAACGTGGGTGATTTGGAAGGGGGCGTCGGCGGGGATTTCGGCGAGCTGTTCGGAAAGCGCGATCTCGCGGATGGGCGCGACCGCGTAGGTGACGGGATTGATCTTGACGAGCACGTCCATCCAGGCGGGGACGTTGTTGATGGGGAAGAAGATGCCGGAGAGGAACATGGCCGGGAAAATCGCGACCTGGGAGAGCATCTGGAAGCTCTCGACCGAGCGCAGGCGGCTGCCAAGGGCCACGCCCAGCCCCGTGAGCATGAAGGACACGAGGGCGATGAGCCCGATGAGCTTGACGACGACCTCGAGGGAGATGTCGATGCCGAGGATGGGCGCAATCGCGAACATGACGACGCCGTTTACGAGGGCCACGGTGGCGCCGCCCACGATCTTGCCCACGCAGATGGCGGTGCGGCTGACCGGCGCCACGAGAATCTCGCGCAGGAAGCCGAACTGGCGGTCGGTCACGATGGAAACGCCCGAGAAGACGGAGTTCATGAGGACGATCATGGCGACCATGCCGGGGAAGATGAACTGGCGGTAGCCGATATCGCCGGGGAGGGTGGCGATGCTGTTCCCCAGCCCCTCGCCGAACATGACGAGCATGATGATGGGCATCATGAAGGCGGAGATCATGCGGGGACGGTCGCGGAAGTAGATGAGCGTCTCGCGCTTCCAGATGACGCGCACGACCTGCAGGAAGCTGGCGCGTCCGGTGGCGCGCCGGGGGGCGCCCGTGGCCGCTGTGGGTCGCGCCGCCGCCGGTTCGGCTGCCGTCATCGCATCCTCCTGAATCCCTGGCGCTGCATCGCGCGGAGCTTGTCTTCCTCGCTGAAGCCCGATTCGCGGATCTGGTGGCCCGTCATCGAGACAAACACGTCTTCGAGGGTGGGGGCGCGGATGCCGACGGAGCTCACTTCGCTTTCGAGGCGGCTGAGGAGCACGGGGATGAAGTCGCCGCCCCGCTCGACGTTGAACTCGACGGCGTCGTCCTCGAAGCGGGTCTCGACCTCGAAGGACTCCCGCACTTCGCGGGCCAGCGCCTCGTTATCGGGTCCGGAGAGGGAGACGACATCGCCGCCGAGACGCGCCTTCAGGCGGTCGGGGGTATCGAGGGCGATGATCTTGCCGTCGTCCATGATGGCGACGCGGTCGCAGGCCTCGGCTTCGTCCATGTAATGGGTGGTGAGGAAGATGGTGACGCCCTCGGTATCGCGCAGGGAGCGGGCGTAGGCCCAGATGCTGCGGCGGGTCTGCGGATCGAGGCCTACGGTGGGTTCATCGAGGAAGAGGACGGAAGGCCAGTGCATGAGCCCGCGGGCGACCTCCAGCCGCCGCCGCATGCCGCCGGAAAAGGTGATGACGGCGTCGTTGGCGCGGTCGAGCAGGCCCACGCGCTCCAGCAGCTGTTCGGCGCGGGGGGCGATGTCCGCTTTCGCCATGCCGAAGAGCTCCCCGTGAAAGACGAGGTTCTCGCGCGCGGTCAGGCGTTCGTCGACGGTCGAGTCCTGGAAGACGATGCCGATCTCGCGGCGCACGCCGGCGGGGTCGTCGACGATGTCGTGACCGCCGATGCGGGCGCCTCCGGCGGTCGGGCGGAGCAGGGTGCAGAGCATGGAGATGGTGGTGGTCTTGCCCGCGCCGTTGGGGCCGAGGAACCCGAAGATTTCCGCCTCCCCGACTTCGAAGGAGACGCCGTCAACGGCCGTGACCTCGCCGAAGCGACGCGTGAGTTCTGAGACCTGAACGGATGGCGGCACCGTTCCATCTTGCGGCGCGACCCCCGCTGTGCGCAAAGCGCCGCCGGTCACGACTGCTCGTCGGGCTCGAAGACGGCAGTGTCGGGGAAGTAGTCGGACCAGGCGAACCAGAAGACCGCGAACCCCGGCAGGACCGCGAGGCGGCTGCCCGCAAGTTCGCCCGAGAGCGCCTCTCCCGTGAGCACGGACCAGAGGGAGCCCGTCTCGCTATCGCGCATGATCGCGCCGCCGCGCTCGTCGGGGTCGTGCGCCTCGAAGGTGAGGACGCGGCCATCTACGGCGGGATCGTAGGCGATGGCGGTACGGCCAACGCCATCCCAGGCGATGAGCACGGGCTGGTTGCCGATGGCGTCGTTGAGCACGGGGGCGGCCCCGAGGTAGCGATGGGCGTAGGCCTTGCGTCCCTGGGGAAGGACGACGCCGTGCACGAACTCCTTGCCCAGCAGGCGGTCATCGCGGACGCGTTCGCCGATGACTCCCGCCTCGGGGCTGAAGTAGTAGCCGCCATAGGCGTCGATGACGAGCCCGCCCTGGTCGAGCACGGTCGTGTCGGGGTGGAGCTGGCGCCATCTTTCCCACTGGGTGAGAACCGCGGGGACGATCTCGAGGGAGGCGCCGCTGAGCGGTCCCTGAACGGCCCTGCCGAGGAACTGGCTCCAGAGGGTTTCGGTCTGGCGGTCGAACATGACGAGGGCGTTCATGATGAGTTTCCCGGAGACGCCAAAGGAGAGGGTCTGTCCCTCGACTTCGCGGGCATACACGATGCCCGTAAAGCAGAGCGGTCACCAGGTGACGGCGATCGCGCGCCCCCCAAGCGTGTCGTTCACGATCTCGTGGCCGCTGAGGAAGGCGGCGCCGTAGGCGCGGTGCTCCCCGTCGATGGAGACGCCGATTACGAGGTCGCTCAGGCGGAGCTGCTGGTCAGCCTCCTCAAGGGAGATGAAGCGGGGGTTGTCGATCGCGGGAATCGCGTCGGGGGGCAGGAGGGTGACGATCTCCAGCGGGACTTCGTCATCCTCCTGCGCTGGCTCGGGCGTGGCTGCGGGCGTTGTCTCGGGCGTGGCGGTTGCGGTGGCTGTGGGCGTTGTCTCGGGCGCGGTGGTTGTGGGCGGCGTCTCAGGCGTGGTGGGGGCGGCAGTTGTAGGCGGCGGCTCGGGCGTGGCGGTTGCGGCGGTTGTGGGCGGCGGCTCGGGTGTGGCGGTGGCTGCGGGCGGCGGCTCGGGCGTGGCGGTTGCGGTGGCGGCGGGCGTTGTCTCGGGCGTGGCGGGCGCGGTGGCAGTGGGCGGCGGCTCGGGCGTGGCGGTTGCGGCTTCGGTCACAGGCGGCGTGGTGACGGGCGGCTGCCCGGAGTCGGAACCGCCGCAGGCGGTCGCGACCGCCGCCAGCGCGATCGCCGCTACAACCGCCGCGCGCGCCCTAGGCATCGGTCGCACGCGGGTAGCTGCCAAAGACCTTGAGCATGCTTGTCATGGAACGCAGTCCCTCCAGGGCGGTGGCGCACTCAGGATCGCGCGCGTGCCCTTCAAAGTCGATGAGGAAGATGTACTCGCCGAAGGTGGCGCGGGTGGGGCGGCTCTCCATCTTCGTGCAGTTGATGCCGCGGTTCGAGAATTCGGCGAGGGCGGCGGTGAGCAGACCGGCGCGATCCCCGGCGAACTCGAAGGCGATGGAGGTGCGGTCGCGACCGGAGGGAGGGCGCTCCGCCGTGCCGATCGCGACGAAGCGCGTGGCGTTGTTGTCCTGGTTCTGGATGCCCTCCGCCAGCACCGCGCCCCCGAAGAGTTCGGCGGCGCGAACGGCCCCGATCGCGGCGGCGCCGGGATGCGCTACCGCGCGCTCGACCGCCTCCGCCGTCGACAGGGCCGCGACCTGCCGGACGTCGGGGCAGTGCGCGTCGAGAAAAGCGCGGCACTGCGCCAGCGCCTGCGTGTGCGAGTAGATGCGCTCGATCGCGTCGAGGGCCGTCCCCGGCGCGGCGATGAGGTTGTGCACGACGGGGACGAGCAGTTCGCCCTGAATCTTGAGGATGGTGTCGTGGATGAGGATGTCGAGGGTTTCGGCCACGGAACCGTTGAGGGAGTTCTCGATGGCCATCACGCCCGCCCCCGCCTCGCCGCACTCGACCGCGCGGGCGACGGCGCCGTGCGTGGGGCAGGGCAGCAGCGCCGCCGCGGGCGCGTAGCGGCGCGCCGCCTCCTCGCCGAAGGTGCCCGGTGGCCCGAGATGCGCGAGTTTCATGTCAGGCTCCGCGGGCTCAGGTGTCGAACCCATGGGCGCCCCCGATGAGCGCCTCGCCGAGCATGCTTCTGCTCTCCGCGCGGGTGACGACGACGAGGGCGTCGCCGGCGGTGAGGGTGGTATCGGCGGCGGGGACGCGGGGCACGCCGCCGGAATCGACGATCAATGCGATCAGCGATTCCGGCGGCAGCAGCACCTCGCGGGGCGTGCGACCCACAACAGGCGAGGTCGCCGAAAGGCGCACTTCCACCAGCTCCAGGCCCTGGTGCAGCTGCATGACGGGAACCATCGAGGTCACCGGCAGTTCCTGCTCGATCTGGGAGAGGATCGCTTCCGTGGCGGAGACGGTCGTCTCGATGCCCCGCTTCTGGAAGAGGAGCGCGTTCGAGGGGTTGTTGACGCGGGCGAGCACGCGGGGAACCCCCCGGTAGCGGGCAATCTCGCAGACGACGAGGTTGTCCTCGTCGTCGCCCGTGACAGCGGCGACGAGGTCGGCGCGGGCGATGCCGGCGTCATCGAGCACGGAGGCCTCGCAGGCGTCGCCGCACAGCACCGTTCCCGACAAGAGGTCATCGATCTCGGCGACGCGCCCGGGGCTGCGCTCGATCACCAGCATCTCGTGGTCGCCGTCGAGCAGCTCACGGGCGAGGTAGTACCCCACCTTGCCGCCGCCCGCGATGATGACGTACACGGATCAGGCCGCGTCCGGGCGGAGCAGCATGGCGATCATGGCCTCCGCCCCCGCGCTGGTGGGGCTATAGGTCTGGAGTCCGAGGTGGCCGAAAATCTCGCCCCGTTCGGGATCCTTGACGCGGCAGATGACGTTCGTGACGCCGAAGATCTCGCGCGCCAGCTGGCTGGCGAAGAAGTTGCGGTTATCGCCCTGGGTGACGGCGATGAAGGCGTCCGCCTCACGGGCGCCGGCGCGTTCCATGGCGTCCGCGTCCATGCCATTGCCGACCGCCTTGCGCCCCCCGAAGCCCCCGGGCAGGCGGCGGAACTGGCTGGCGTTGAGGTCGAGCACAGTGACCTGATGGCCATCCTCATCGAGGCGCGCGGCGATGGCGGCGCCGGTGCGTCCGCAGCCCATGATGAGGACGTTCACGGGACCGCCGCCTCGCCTGACGCGGTCGCGGGCGCCTCCAGGGGCTCCCGCACGATCCAGACGTTGCAGGAGGCGTGCTTGAGCACATAGCCGGCGGTAGGGCCGACTTCGAACTGGCCGAGCAGGGGCGTCCAGCCGACCCCCAGCAGGATCACATCCACGTCCCGCGCTTCCGCTTCCTCGACGATGGCGGGGCCGGCCACGCGCGCCTGCAGGAGTTCGTCGTTGATGGCGACGCCGCCCGCCTCCCGCTCGGCGATGGCGCAGGCGCGACGCAACAGCTCCTCGCCGCGCTGCGCCTCGATATCCAGATCGGCGGTCAGGGGCAGACTGCGCTCCACCTCGATGACATGGATGAGGGTGAGGTCGCCCTTCGCCTGACGAGCCAGGGAGGCGCCGATCGCCACCGCCTCCAGACTCGCCGAATCATCCACGACCGGGGCCAGGATGGAACGGAACCTCGCCATTGCGAACGTCCCTCCGCGACGGCTGAGAATACTGCCGCTGGCTCTGGTACACAATGCCGGGGGCTTTACGCGCGCCGCCCGACAGCGCCCCGCAAGCGGCTTGCGGCGACGACGACGACGTTCCTCCGCCGACGATTTCCGTTGCGGCGTGGCAGGGAGTCGCGCGAATCGCCATAATGGGCGCGTCCGGACCCCGGAACGGCCCGGGCTACGAGGGAGAGCGCAATGGACAGCACCGATTTCTACCTGGCCCCGATGACGATGAGCTACTTCTTCCTCGAGGCGCTCGAGAAGAATGGCTACTCCTTCCCCAAGGGCTGGCGTTCGCATCAGCAGAACGTCGAGGCGCTGCTGGAGGATGGCAAGGTCGTCCGCATCAACGTCGACGCTTCCAACCAGATCGTGGTCGAGGACATCACGGCCGAGGTCAGCAGCGGCTAGCCTGGCGGCGTCCCGCCCGCCCCTTCTTTATGCGGGTTCGCGCGGGCAGCGACCGCTGGCCGCTTTTGCCCTCCCCTGTGCGTGTCGGCGTGACGCCTTCAATCCTTGATAAGGGCGCTATCAACTTCCCTCCAGAACCATTGTTGTAAAAAGCCACGCCCTCAAGTAGAATAAAGGGGCCATGAGCAAGAGCCTGTACGAGATTCTGGGGGTGGCGCGCAGCGCCTCCGACAAGGAGATCCGCTCCGCCTACCGGAAGCTCGCGCGCCGCAACCACCCCGACGTCAACCCGAACGACAAGGGCGCGGAGGCGCGCTTCAAGGAAATCCAGGGCGCCTATGACGTGCTCTCCGATGAGGAGACGCGCAAGAAGTACGACAAGTACGGGGAGCGCTGGCGGCAGGCGGACCAGATCGAGGAGATGGAACGCCAGCGCGCGCAGGCGGGCTTCGGCGGCGGGGGGTTCTCCTTCAGCGCCGAAAACCTCGATGACCTCGACCTCGGGAGTATGTTCGGCGGCATCTTCGGGGGCGGGCCGCGCGGCCCCCGTCGCGGCCAGGACATCGAGTCCCCCACCGAGATCACGCTGGAGGAAGCGGCCGCGGGTACGACCCGCACGGTGAGCCTGCACAGCAGCGAACCTTGCGCCGTCTGCAGCGGGAACGGGGCGATCGGGAACGCCCGCTGCCACGCCTGCGGCGGCGCGGGCGAGACCGTCAGGCCGCGCCACCTCGAAGTGAGCGTGCCGCCGGGCGTCCGCACCGGCTCGCGCGTGCGCGTGGCCGGCGAGGGCGGCCCCGGCAGGGTCGGCGGCCCCGCAGGCGACCTCTACCTGCTCATCACCGTACGGCCGCACGCGCGCTTCGAGCGCAACGGCGATGACCTCACGGTGGAGGTGGACGTTCCCTTCCTCGACGCCATCCTCGGGGGAGAGGTCGAGGCGCCGACCATCTCCGGGCGCGTGATGCTCACGATCCCGCCGCTCACCCAGAACGGACGGCGCTTCCGCCTGAGCGGGAAGGGCATGCCCGCGCTGGGCCAGCGCGACCGGCGCGGGGATCTCTTCGCGCGGGTGAATGTGGTCCTGCCCGCGCGCCTCAGCGAACAGGAGCGCGCCCTCTTCGAGGAACTGCGCCAGAACGACAACGACGCGGCCGCGCGTGCGGCCAGCTAACGAAGGAAGGACGCCCCCATGCCCCGCCGACCACTGCCCGATGAGCCCCTCCCCGACGATGAGCCCTGCTACGTCATCTCGATCGCGGCGCGGCTTGTGGGGCTGCACCAGCAGACGTTGCGTTACTACGAACGCGCCGGGTTCATCCGCCCGCACCGCACGAGCGGCAACATCCGCATGTACTCGAACGCCGACATTCACCGCATCCGTCAGGCCCAGCGCCTCATCGAGGAGCTCGGGGTGAACCTCGCCGGCGTGGAGGTGGTGCTCCGCATGAGCGACCAGCTCCGCGCCCTCCAGGCCGAGCTCGACGAAGCCAGGGCCGCGCTCGCCGCCCTGCGCCGGACGCGACTGCCGGCGCCGGCGGTCGACAGCGAGGGACGCCCCGCCCGCTAGCCGCGCCCATACCGCCCCACCCGCAAGACCCCGCGCACGCGGGGCAGGAGGAATGACCAGCATGATGCGACAGGATCGATTCACGGAGCAGGCGCAGCAGGTGCTCACCGCCTCGCAGGAGGCCGTGCGCGCGCGCCGCCACAACCAGTGGGGCGTGCCCCACGTCCTCTTCGCCCTCGCCGCGCTCGATGGAGGGCTCGCCCTGCAGGTCCTCGAAAAACTGGACGTGGACGTGGCGCGGCTCAAGGCGCGCGTGGACGCGGCGCTCAAGGACCAGCCCACCCTCCAGCACGACGTCGTCCAGCTCTACACCACGCCCGAGGTCGTGCGCATGCTGGAGGTCGCGAACGCGGAGGCGGAGCGGCTGAAGGACGACTACGTGGGCGTTGAGCACCTGCTCATCGCCATCGCCGACAACGAGGAGAGCGGCGCCGCCGGCCTCCTCGCCGAGTTCGGCGTGACGAAGGAGGGCATCTACCGCGCCCTGCAGGAGATTCGCGGCAGCGCGCGCGTCTCCAGCCCCACGGCCGAGAGCAGCTACCAGAGCCTCGAACGCTACAGCGCCGACCTCACCGAGCTGGCCCGCGCGGGGAAGCTCGATCCCGTCATCGGACGGGAAACGGAGGTGCGCCGCGTGATGCAAATCCTGAACCGGCGCACGAAGAACAACCCCGTCGTCATCGGCGAGGCGGGCGTGGGCAAGACCGCCATCGTGGAGGGGCTCGCGCAGCGCATCGCCGGGGGCGACGCGCCCGGGAACCTGCAGGGGAAATCGCTGCGCGCGCTTGACATGGGCGCGCTGCTGGCGGGCGCCAAGTTCCGCGGCGAGTTCGAGGAGCGCCTCAAGGCCGTGATGGAGGAGGTCCGCGCCAGCGACGGCGGCGTCATCCTCTTCATCGACGAGCTCCACACGGTCATGGGCGCCGGCGGTGCGGAGGGCGCCATCGACGCAAGCAACCTGATGAAGCCCGCCCTCGCGCGCGGCGAACTGCGCGCCATCGGCGCGACCACGCTCGATGAGTACCGCCGCATCGAAAAAGACCCCGCCCTCGAACGGCGCTTCGCCCCCGTGTACGTGGACGAGCCCTCGGAGGAGGACGCGATCGCGATCCTGCAGGGACTGCGCGCCCGCTACGAGGACCACCACAAGGTCGAAATCAGCGATGACGCGCTCGAGGCGGCCGTGCGCCTCTCCTCGCGCTACGTGACCGAGCGGCGCCTTCCGGACAAGGCCATCGACCTCATCGACGAAGCCGCCAGCAAGCACGTCATCGACGCGCAGGAGACGGCCCCGGAGGTCCGCGCCATCATGAAGCGGCTGGACGCCCTCGCCGAAGAGGCGGACGCGGCCATCGCCCGCGAGGACCATGAGCGCGCGGCCCTCATCAAGCAGGAGGCGCTGCAGCTCCAGGAGGAGTACGCGCGGCTGCGCGCCGGGGACGCCGAGGAGCGGCCGGAGGCGTTGCGCGTCTCCGCGCAGGACATCGCCAGCCTCGTCGGCCAGATGACGGGCATCCCCGTCTGGCGGCTCGAAGAGCGCGAGAGCGAGAAGCTGCTGCGTCTGGAAGAGACGCTGCACGAGCGCGTGATCGGGCAGGACCGCGCCATCGAGGCGCTCAGCGACGCCGTGCGGCGGGCGCGCGCGGGGCTGAAGGACCCGAAGCGCCCCATCGGCTCATTCATCTTCCTGGGGCCCACGGGCGTGGGGAAGACGGAGCTGGCGAAGGCCCTCGCCGAGCGGCTCTTCGACGATGAGGAGGCGATGATCCGTCTCGACATGTCCGAGTACCAGGAGCGGCACACGGTCAGCCGCATGATTGGCTCGCCGCCCGGCTACGTGGGCTACGACGAAGGCGGCGGCCTCACCGAACTGGTGCGCCGCCGCCCCTACCGCGTCATCCTCTTCGACGAGATCGAGAAGGCGCACCCGGACGTGTTCAACACGCTCCTGCAGATCCTCGACGACGGGCGGCTGACGGACGGACACGGCCGCACGGTCGACTTCCGCAACACCGTCATCATCATGACCAGCAACCTGGGCACGGGGCCGCAGAACCGCTTCACGCTCGGCTTCACGCAGCGCAGCGAGGAGAGCGGCGCGAGCGAGCAGCTGCGCGAGTCCGTGGAGCGCGCCTTGCGCGAGCGCTTCCGCCCCGAGTTCCTCAACCGCATCGATGACATGATCGTGTTCGAGCCGCTGACGGAGCGGGAGCTGCTGCAGATCGTGGACCTGCTCATGGCCGAAGTGCGCGGCCGCCTCGCCGAGCGCGGCATCGACATCGAGCTGACGGAGGCGGCGCGCGAGGAGCTCGTACGCGAGGGCTATGACCCGGAACTGGGCGCGCGTCCGCTGCGCCGCACGGTCGAGCGGCGGGTCGAGAACGAGCTGGCGCGGCGCATCCTCGCGGGCGAGATCCGCGAGGGCCAGCGCATCACCGTCGGGTTCGCCGATGGTGAGTACGCGTTCACCGCGCGCCCGCGTGCGGCCGCGGGGGAGGCGGCCGTGGCCGGCTAGGGCGGCGCGCCCGACCGCGCGGCGGCGGGGCGGACGCGGCGGACCTGGGGGAGCGCGAGCACGATGGCGCCCGTGAGCGCCAGCGTGACCCAGCCGAGGACCGCGACCACGATGGGCAGCCCCGCTGACTGGGCGACGGCGCTGATCGGGAACGTGAGCAGCATGGCCACGCCGTTCGTGAGCGGGAGCAACCCCAGCACACGTCCGCGCACGCCCTCCTCCACCTGCTGCTGGATGATCACGGAGGCGCTGATGGTGGCGGCGCTGAGGGCGACGCCGAGCCCGACATTGATGGCCGACGTGAGCCAGATCGAGCGCGAGTAGGCGAAGAGAATGGCGCTCGCGGCAAAGGCGAAGCCCGCCAGCGCAAGCGTCGAACCGCGACCGGCCACATCCGCCCGCCGCGCCAGCGCCATCGAGCAGGCGACGGCGCCCGCGCCCCAGCCGAAGGCCATGAGCGCGAAGCCGCTGCCGCCGACCTCGAGGATGTCCGTCGCCCAGATGACGCCGAGGTTGCCGACGCCGGGCATGCCCACCCCCTGCATGACGAACACGAGCGCGACCGCGCCCAGAATCACCAGATGGCGGCGCGTGTAGCGCAGGCCGTCCACGACCGCGCCCAGCATCCGCCGGCCAATGGCGTCGCCGCGACTCTCGTAATCGAGCAGGGCGATCAGGGGGATGATGCCAAACCAGATGACGAGCGAGCCGGCGTAGAGCGGCCCCGCGCCGAAGACTTCGTTCAGCACCCCGGCCAGGGGAATCGCGATCGGGATCATGAGCTGCTGCGCCGCGGAGTTGAGGCTGATGGCGGGCGCGAGGTCGTCCATGCCGGCCACGGCGGGGATGCTGGCCTGCCGCGCGGGATGGTCGATGGCCTGCGTCGCCGAGGCGAGGAAGGTGAGGGCGACCACGCCCACGATGGTCGCGTCCCCGAACGGCGTCAGCAGCATGAGCAGGGCGACGACGCCGCTGAGCGCGAACGAGGCCGATTCACAGCCGAGCAGCACGAGTCGCCGTTCGAAGCGGTCGGCGATGACCCCGCCGATGAGGCTGAAGAGGAGCGTGGCGACGCCGCGCGCGCCCAGCAGCACGCCTGTGTAGATGATCTCGCGATCGGGGTAGACCTCCTGCACCCAGAAGATCTGGGTGACGAAGTGGAGCGGCTGGACCAGCCCCACGAGCACCGTTCCCGCCAGCAGAAGCCGGAAGTTCCGGTGGCGGAGCGCGCGGAAGGGACTGGCGGAGCCGGCAGGCACGCGCCTGAGTCTACGCGCGTTCCCCTTGCCCACGGCCCCTTGTCGGGGAGAGGTAACACCCGCCGCCGCGTAGTAAAGTTGGAGGGGTGAGCAGAACATTGCGCGACCCTTGGGGGCTGCTTCGACGGCTGGGCCTCTCGCTGGCGGCGCTGGCGACCGTGGCGGCGGCGCTGGCCATGCCGCCCGGCGCCGCCGCCCAGACGGAACCGTCCGGGACGGCGAACGTCGAAGTGCGCGTCTGGCAGCGCACCGCCGATCCCCTCCGCATCTACATCAGCGCCCGCCCCGAAGGCGGTTCCTGGGACACGCTCGGAACGATCCCCCTCCCCCTCGACGACGGCCACAACAGCAGCGGGAGCTTCCGCTACGGCGACATTGCCGTCGCGGTTCCGCTTGCGCGTTCCCGGACGGCGAACGTTGAGGTGCGCGTCTGGCAGCGCGTCGCTGACCCGCTGCGCGTCTACATCAGCGTGCGCCTCGAAGGCGGTTCCTGGGGCACGCTCGGGACGATCCCCCTCCCGCTCGACGACGGCCGCAGCAGCAGCGGGAGCTTCCGCTACGGCGACATTGCCGTCGCGGCGCCCCTGCCGTCCCCGCCCGAAGCGACGTCTGCCGCCACATCGCCGCCGCCCGACGCGTCCGCGCGGCCCGCGGACCATCCCAGCCTGCGCCATCTCGAACTGAAGCGGCTCATGCTGAGGCTCATCAACGACGCGCGCGCGGCGGCCGGACTCGCGCCCGTCGTCCTCGGCGGAAACGCCGCCGCGCAGCTCCACGCGGAGGCGTCGCTGGAGGGCTGCTTTTCATCGCACTGGGGAGCGGATGGGCTGAAGCCGTCTATGCGCTACAGCCTCGCGGGCGGGTACCAGTCAAACCGCGAGAACACCAGCGGCCTTGATTACTGCATCACGCCCACCGACGGCTACCTCGCCATCGAGAGCCTCGACGAGAAAGTGCGCGAGGCCATGGAGGGCTGGATGCGGAGCGCGGGCCATCGCCGCAACATCCTCGATCCGTCGCACAAGGCTGTGAACATCGGCCTCGCCTGGGACCACTACAACTTCGCCGCCATCCAGCACTTCGAAGGCGGCTACGTTACCTACGAACGGCTCCCGACGATTACAGGAGGCTGGCTCGAACTCTCGGGGACGGTGAGGAACGGCGTGACCTTCACGGAGCCGCGCGACCTTGGCGTTCAGGTCTACTACGACCCTTCCCCGCATGCGCTCACGCGGGGCCAGATCTCGCGGACCTACTGCTACGCCTCCGGCCTCCCCGTCGCGGCGTTCCGCCTGCCGCTGGGAGCCCGCCAATTCTACCTTGAGGACGAACACACGTTAGCCGTCACGCCCTGCCCCGATCCCTACGACGTCCCCGCAAACGCAAGCGCCCCCCGCGACCCCGACGAGGCGCACCGCTTCTGGCGGGCGGCCTATAACGCAAGCCAGTCCGCGCAGACGCGGCGGGTCACGGTTCCGTGGATCACCGCGCGTGAGTGGCGGGCCGAGGGCGTCGCCTTTTCGTTGCGGGCGGACCTGCGGGATACGCTGGCGCGGTACGGACCCGGGGTGTACGCAATCGTTGTGTGGGGGCCGCTGGGAGGGGAGCGCGAGGTGATCGCGGAGTACTCGATCTTCCATGGGGTCGTTCCGCCCGCGGGGTACTCGCGCTACCGCTGAGGCGCTGGCGGACGCGTTCGGCGCGGTGCCCCCCGCGTCCCGAAATCCCCGAAGGCTCTGGCGGACGCGCGCGCGTTCGGCCAGAATCGGCGTGCTCGCGAAGCAGGACAGGAGGGAACGTCATGTTGCTTGAGGGGAAAGTCGCCGTCATCACCGGAGGGGCGGCCGGGATCGGCCGCGGGATTGCGGTGGCGCTCGCCGGAAACGGCGCGAACATCGCCAGCCTCGACATCGACGCCGTCGCCAACGCGGAGACCGTGGCGCAGGCGCGGGCCACGGGCCGCCAGGCGATCGCCATCGACTGCGATGTGGCCGACAAGACGCAGGCGCGGCGGGCGATGAACAGCGTCCTCCAGCGGCTGGGGCGCATCGACATCCTCGTGAACAACGCCGCCATCTACGCGGACACCACGCTCACGGGCGGCTCCTACGAATCGCAGACGCTGGCGTACGAACGCTCCATGGACATCTGCGCGATGGGGAGCTACTACTGCGCGCGCGCGGCCACGCCGGCCATGCAGGCGGTTGGCGGCGGCGAGATCCTCAACGTCATCACCGAGCACATTAAGGAAGGCCATCTGATGACGGGCGGGGCGGCCAGCGGCTACGACTGCGCGAAATGGGTGCAGTGGCGCCAGGTCGAGACATGGGCGATCGAACTGGCCGAACACAACATCCGCGTGAACGGCCTCTGCATGGGCGCGACGGACACGCCCATGCTGCGCGCTGTCTCGGTGGCGGCGGCGGAAGCGGGCATGCGTCCCGCGGATGTGGGCCAGGCGGTCATCAATATCCTCTCGCACGGGGCGGACGGCCCCTCGGGAGAGACGTTCGTGTTCGGAACCTCGGGCACGCCGCGGGAGCAAAGCCTCAGGGAGATCGCCGCCCTCGCGCCCGCCTGAGCGCGCGCCCGCCGCCGCGCCCGATGCGTTGACAGCGGGCGTAGGATTGAGGGGATCACAGAGGCGCATGGCCGCGCCAGTTTCTCCGTGAACACGAAGGGGAGTCGCGCAATGGTTACCCAATCCGTCGCCCGCCAGACACCGACCGTGAAGGCGCCCGAGCCAGTCCTCGGCACTGATCTCATCCCCAAAGAGCGCTATACCTCGCAGGCGTACATGCAGCTCGAGTGGGAGCGCATGTGGACGAAGGTCTGGAACATCGCCGGCCGCGAGTCCGACATCCCCAACGTGGGCGATTACTTCACCACCGAGCTGGGGCCGGAATCGTTCCTCATCGTGCGCGAGGCCGAGGACAAGGTCCGCGCCTTCTATAACGTCTGCCCCCATCGCGGGAACCAGATCCGCAACCCCGGCATGGGCCATGCGGAATCGTTCCAGTGCGCCTATCACTTCTTCGAGTTCAACCTCGACGGCTCCAAGAAGTTCGTGCCGGACGAGGACACCTTCACCCAGGGCGTGCCCCAGGAGACGGCGCTGATTGAGGTGCCCTGCGATACGTGGGGCGGCTGGGTCTGGTTCAACATGAACCCTGACTGCGAGCCATTGCTGGAGTTCCTGGGCGAGATTCCCGAACACCTCGACCCCTACCACTTCGAGGAGCAGTACCTCGTGCAGGACCGCACGATCGAGTGGGACTGTAACTGGAAGACGTCCGTGGACGCCTTCAACGAGGTCTACCACGTACAGGGCATCCACCCGCAGATCCTCGAGAACATCGACGACATCCACGTGCAGATCGACCTCTACGAACGGCACAACCGCTATCTGGTGCCGTTCGGGCTGCTGAGCCCGCGCTATCCGAACCAGCAGGAGCTGACCCGCTCGCTGAAGGAGATGCTGCGGGCGGCGGGCATCGACCCGGAGACGTTCGAGGGCGGCCCCGCGGAGGTGCGCCCCGCTATCCAGAGGCAGGTGAAGGAGCACGCCGCCGCCCACGGCGTTGACCTCTCCGACCTGAACGACGATCAGTTGACGGACGACTACCACTACTACCTTTTCCCCAACATCACGCTGAACACGCACCACTCCGGGGTGATGCTGTTCCGCCAGCGTCCGCACGCGACGGACCCGAACAGGATGTACTACGACCTGCAGAACTTCGTGCGCATCCCCGAGGGTTCGGAGCCGCCGCCGCGCCCCGTGCATACGACGCACACGCACGGGGAGATCTCGCTGGGGCTGGGGCTCGATCAGGATTCGTATAACCTGCCGCGCGTGCAGAAGGGGATGAACTCACGCTCCTTCAAGGGACTGCTCATCAACTACCGCGAGCGCCGCATCCGCCACATGCACAAGGTGCTCGATGACTACCTGGAGGGCCCTGACCGCTAGGCGAGTTCGGCGCCGCCCCAACCGAGGAGGACACGGCCATGCAGGACTTCGCGGGCAAGGTCGCGGTGGTGACGGGCGGCGCGAGCGGCATCGGGCTGGCGATGGCCACGCGCTTCGCCGCGGAGGGAATGCGCCTCGTCCTCGCCGACGTCGAAGCGGACGCGCTGGAAGCGGCCGCGGCGGGCTTGCGCGAGAACGGCGCCGAGGCGCTGGCCGTCCAGACCGACTGCGGCGACGCGGCCTCCATGGACAACCTCGGCGAGCGTGCGCTGGCGCAGTACGGCGCCGTGCACATCGTCTGTAACAACGCCGGCGTGGGCGCGCGCGGGCGGATGTGGGAGCTGGGCGTCAATGACTGGGAGTTCGTGCTGCGCGTCAATCTGTGGGGCGTGATCCACGGCGTGCGCGTCTTCGCCCCGCGCCTGATCGAGCAGGACGAGGGACACATCGTGAACACGGGCTCCATGGCGGGGCTTGTCTCGGTCGCGGGCGCGGCCCCCTACAACGTCAGCAAGCACGGCGTCGTGACGCTCTCGGAGACGCTCTACGGCGAACTGCGGGACGCGGACTCAAAGGTGGGGGTGTCGGTGCTCTGCCCGGGCATCATCCGGACGAACCTGCGCGACTCCGAACGGAACCGCCCCGCCCACCTGCGCGACATCGACCCCGAGTCGGTACGCGCCCGCGCGGAGAACACGCCCGGCTTCCGCGACGCCACTCGCTTGCGCGCGCTCTCTCCGGAGTGGGCGGCGGAGTGCGTGCTCGAAGGGGTCAGGGCGAACCGCTTCTACATCCTCACGCACGAGGATCACGAGGGCCAGATCGCGCGCCGCCACGACGCTATCCAGAACGATGGCGCGCCCGCGGTCGTGCGTTCCACCGTGTTCGCGGGCGGTCCGCTGGAGCGGACGTAGCGTCCTACAGCCGCGCCGCCTCGCGGGCGAGGTCGGCGATGACGGCGGCGGTGCGTGGGTGGGTACCGGCGGGTTCGGCGTAGCGGACCGCCCCGCGGCCATCGCCGGCGGCGAGCTGGCCGACGTGCCAACCCCCGGAGGCGAAGAAGGGCACGACCACCGCCTGCCGCCCCCCCGCCAGTTCGGGGACGGCGGTGATGTTGGGTTCCTGGTCGGTGAAGACGGCGCTGACCTGCGTGAAGCGCCCCGTGGCGCGCACGCGCGCGACCTGCTCGCGGACGGCGTCCGCCGAGCGCGGGGCGCGCGGCGTGCCGTGCCCGAGCACGAAGAGCGCGTCGTCGGGCGCGGCGCCGGCCTCGCGGGCGCGCTCGATGACGATATCCGCGAGGGCGGGGTGGACGCCCACGGGTCGGGCGTAGCGAATCGTGCGCCCCGCGCGGCGCGTCACGGGACCGTCGAGGTCCATCTCCGCAGGGATGACCTCGTTCGTGAAATAGCCCTCCGCCATGAACACGGGGACGACGGTCGCCTCGCGCGCGGCGCAGCCGTCGAGGGCGCGAGCGAGCGAGGGCTCCTCCTTCCAGAAGGCGACCACCACCTCGCCCCAGGGGCCGTCAGCGGCGAGGGCGCGGGCATGGGCGCGCACGGCCTCGCTGGACCGCGCGTTCAGGTGCGATCCGTGACCAGCGAGGACGAGCGCGGCGCGCGTCACGCCCGCCCCAGCGCGTCGATGACGGCGCGCGTGAGTTCGTCGAGGGCGGGCGTGGCCGCCTCGCAGTCGACGCGTCCGAAGCAATCGCGCACGGCCTTCGAGGTGCTCGGACCGATGCTGACGAGCGCGGCGTCGAGGGCGGCGGACGCGTCGGGACCGAGGGCCTCGTACAGGTTGCGCGCGGTCGAGCTGCTCGTGAATGTGATGGCGTCGGCCTCGCGGAGGGCCTCCCGCTGGTCCTCCGTAAGGGGCGTCGCGCGGTTCTCGTAGGCGGTCACGGCGCGCACGTTCAGCCCGCGGCCTTCGAGCGCGAGGCGCAGATCGGGCGGGGTCAGCGCGGACTGGAAGAGGGTGACGGTCTCGCCGCGCCCGGCGGGCAGTTCGGCGAGCGCATAGGCGAGGCTCTTCTGCGGGAGGAAGTCGGCGCGCAGGCCGTATTCGGCCAGCGCCGCAGCCGTCGCCTCGCCCACGGCCGCGAGGCGACGCCCCGCGAGGGCGCGGGCGTCGAGCCCGTCCGCGGCCAGCGTCTCCATGGCCGCGCGCACGCCGTTGGCGCTGCTGAAGGCCCACCAGCGCGCGGGCGCGGCCACGGCCTCGCGCAGGTCGGCCGCGCCCGCGCGCGAGACCAGCTCGATGGCGGGCGTTTCGGTGACGAAGGCGCCCTCCGCCTCGAGCAGCGCCACGAGTTCGCTCGCCTGGGCGCGCGAGCGGGTCACGGCCACGCGCCGTCCGCCGAGGGGGCCGGGATCGAACCAGTCAAGTTCGCCCGCGAGCTCCGCGACCCGCCCCACGATCGTGGTCAGGGGCGCGGCCAGCCCCGCCCCGGCCACGCGCTCGGCGATGTCCGCGAGCGTCCCCCGCACGGCGCGCTGGTCGGAGCGGGTTCCCCATTGCACGGCGGCGGCGGGCGTCTCCGGCGGACGGCCCTCGTCGATGAGACGTTGCGCGCACGCCGCCAGCGCGTCCGCGCCCATGAGGATGACAAGCGTGTCGACCTCGGCGGCGGCGCGCCAGCTCGTGGCCCCGTCGTTCAGGCTGCGCGCGTTGATGACCATGAAGGCGCCGGCGAGCCCGCGGTGGGTGACGGGGACGCCGGCGTAGGCGGGGGCGGCGATGGCGGACGTCACGCCCGGAACCACGACGCAGGGCACGCCTGCCTCGCGACAGGCGCGCAGCTCCTCGGAGCCGCGCCCGAAGACGAAGGGGTCGCCCCCCTTCAGCCGCACGACCCGCTTCCCTTCCCGCGCGCGCGCCAGCAGCAGCGCCTCGATTTCGGACTGGCTGGCGATGTGGGCGCCAGCGCGCTTGCCGACCGCGCGCAACTCAGCCCCTTCGCGGGCTTCGCGCAGCAGGGCGTGCGGGGCGAGCGCGTCATAGAGGACGACATCGGCGCGGCGCAGGGCGTCGAGCCCGGCGCGGGTGATGAGCCCGGGATCGCCCGGTCCCGCGCCCACGAGCCAGACAGCCCCCTGCCGGCTGCCGGCTGCGATCGGTTGGTCATCGGCCACGCGCTCGGCGTCCACTGACCTATTATGGGCCGGATGCAAGAAGCGGTTCGTCTCCGACGCGAACCGCCGCCGCCACGGAGGGCAGGGTGAGCGCCGCCAATCAGGGCAGCGGAAACGATGACCGCGAGGCGGCCTTCGCCATGCTCGAAGAACTGGGCGTGGTCAGCGCGCGCGCGCTGGGCCTCGATCACCCGGGCGTGGTCGCGCTCCGCGACGCCAACCGGCAGCTGGAGGCGGGCCAGCCGGGGCTGGCGATGCACACCCTCGAAGTCGAACTGGGCGAGCCCGATTCACCCCAGCCGATGGAGATCGGGGCGGCCGCCTTCGTCCTGCGCGGAAAGGCGCACGAGGCCCAGGACCGCGCCTACCATGCCCGCATCGACTATGAGTACGCCCTCAAGATGCGCGCCGACATCCCCTTCGCGAGCGAGGCCATCCGGCGCATTGACAAGCACGGGCGGGGCGCCTCGCCCACGCCGTAGAATCGCCGCCACCGACCGAGGGGAGGCATGGCCATGGTGCGAGCCGAAATCATCGAGCGCAGCCGAAAGCTCCAGGAGGCGGCCCCGCCCCTCGAGCGCCTCCGCGGGATGAAGGAAGCGCTCCTGCAAGCGGGAGACGAGGCGCAGGAACTCCGCCACATCCCCGCCTGGGCCTCGAACGAGATCGCCGATCAGGGGCTCTATCGCTTCGTCCTGCCGCAGGAGCTGGGGGGTGAGGACCTGCGCGCGCGCGAGCAGATCGAAATCGTCGAGGCGGCCTCCGCCATCGACGGATCAGTCGGCTGGTGCGTGCACATCAACTCCGAAATCAACGCCCTCGTGCTGCGCCGCATGACCCTCGAGTTCGCGCACGAGTACTACGATGACTGGCGCATCCTCACCTGCGCGGCTGTGGGGCCGGGGCTGCAGCACGCCCGCGCGCAGCCCGTGGAAGGCGGCTGGCGGCTCTGGTGCCAGGGCTCCTTCGGGAGCGGCTGCCACAACGCCACCTGGACGCTCGTGCACGCAGGCTCGACGGGCGTGCCCCGCGAGGGCGGAGGTTCTTCCGAAAAGGCCTTCCTCCTCCCGCGCGGGGACTGGGAGATCGTCGATACGTGGAACACCGCCGGGTTGCGCGGCACGGGCAGCGCCGACGTCAAGGTCGACGGCGCCTTCATCCCCGAGAAGGCGACCCTGCCGATGGACCTGTTCAGTACCTGCGAGACGTTCCCCAATCCCACCTACCGCAACCCCATGCAGGCCTACTACAACAAGGGCGCCGTCGCGCTCGGCATCTGCCGCGGGGCGATCGATGACCTCATCGACCTGGCCACGAAGAAAACGCCCTGGATGACGGCAACGCTGCTCGCTGACCAGCCCGAACTGCAGTATCGCCTGGGCGAAGCGGAGGCGACCTACCGCGCCGCCCGCGCCTTCCTCATCGACACGCAGGAGGAGACGGAAGCGCACCTCGGCCCGCTGGCGAAGGACGGCGGACGGGCGCGGCCTGAGTGGCCCGTGTTGCAGCGCAACTACCTCTCCTGCGTGCACGCCGCCCAGTCAACGCGGCGCATCGTGGATATGCTCCACAACACCGCGGGCACGACGGCGAGCCGCATGGATTCGCCCCTCGAGCGCCGTCTGCGCGACGCCCACCAGGCGGCCGCGCACGCGATCATCTCGTGGCGGCACTACGGGAAGCTCGGCGGCGCCTACCTCGGCGATGAGCCGCCCTCCGTCGCCGCCATCGCGCGGGCCTGACGGCGGGAGGCCCGATCAGGATCGCTTCGGCGGCTTTGCGGACTTCCCGCGCAGGAAGCGGCGGACGGCCCCGCTGACGAACGGGCGCAGGGGAAGCGGCGCCGCCCTCGTGATGAGGGTCTCGCCCGCAAGGCTGCCCGCCTGCCGGATCTCGTCCTCGTGCTCACGCACGTACTTCGCGGCGCCCTCGACGGCGGGGCGGGAAGCCTCGACGGCCTGCTGCGCCAGCCGCTCCGCCTCAGGGCGGGCGGACTCGACGGCATCGCGCGCGATCTTCGTGGCGCGGCGGGCGTACTCCTCCGCTTCAGGCTGCGCGTCGAGGGCGGCGTTGTGCGCCTTCCGCACAAGGCGCCCCAGGGAGCGTCCGGCGCGGGCGGCGACATCTTCGGCGGCGTCTGGCCTCCGCTTATCTGACACAGCGCTTCCTCCTCCTCCGCCAGCGTCCTGTGGCGCATATTCCACGGAAGAGTGTAGACGATAGCGCGCGCCTGGCCCCCCCACGGTCGCCCGCTCCCGCTCCCGCCGCCCCCCGTCCGTGGCGGTGACGCAAGAAAGGGGCCCTTTGCGGGGCCCCTTTCGGGTTGGATGGCGGACGTTGGTTGGTGGGGCTTAGCGGATTCGGCGTCGGGCGACGGCGGTACCGCCGAGGACGGCGGCCAGGGCGATGGCGCCGATGAGGGCGGCGAGGGGAGCGCTGGCGGCGGACGTGAGCCCGCTGCCGGCGGACGTGAGCCCGCTGCCGGCGTCGCCGACCATCGGGTTGTCGTCGTGCATGTCGCCGCCGGGCTCGGTGACGTCGTCGTCGGGACAATCGTCCATGTCGCCGTCGTCCATGCCGGGCTCAGCGGGACCGTCGTCCATGCCGGGCTCGGCGGGACCATCGTCCATGCCGGGCTCAGCGGGGCCGTCGCCCATGTCGTCGGGACAGGCGTCGTCCATGTCGCCATCGGGTTCGCTGGGCGGGTCAGGCTCAACGGGGGTGGTGGCGGTGAGGTTGAGGGCGGTGCGGGCGCCGCCGGCGTAGGTTCCCGTCTCCGCGGCGGGCTGGTCGCCGACGTGGAAGTTGACAGTGTCCCCGTCCTCGGCGCAGGTCGCGGGGACGTGCAGCCGGTACATGCCGGCGGCGTCGACGGTCGCGGCCCCGCACTCATGGCCGTCGATGAGGGCGATGACGGAGGTTCCCGCAGCGGCGGTGGCGCCGTCCACGCTGGCGCTGCCGTCGAACTGGTGCGGCGGACCCGGGGGCTGCTGCGCCGCCGCCTCGCCGCCGCCAAAGAGCCCCGCGAAGCCGAGCAGCAGCGCCGCCGCCAAACCTCCGCCGAGCCACCTGAAAGTACTGGTCATTCCCTTTCGCTCCTTGCTCTGGGTCCGTGTCCGTGGGGGGAGTCCGTCCCCCGTCCCCGGCCCCGCGCGATGGCGGGAGACGGGGACGGGGTTGGAGTTCTTCCCTGAGGACAGGTTAGCGGACGATGACCCAGTAGGCCTCGCCGTGCTCGAGCGCGCTCAGGGCCATGCCCATGGAGCTGCCCGCGCCGGGGAAGTAGCCGATCCAGCCAGCGGCCGTGCGCTGCCAGATGGCGACCACGCCGTTGACCGCGCCCAGCGACGGATCAGCGCCGTCCGGTCCCATCCAGACAAGCAGTGGATCAGCCGCCGTCGGCGTCTTGTTCCAGGTCTTGTCCGCCATGTCATCGTCGCCGTCCATGTCGTCCATGGCCTCGCCGATGTTGATGCGCACCGACGTCGTCACCATGTCCGCGCCTGTGCCGGCGGCCACGCGGAAGATGGCGACGCCGCTGGGCGGCGCGATGTAGTCGAAGGTGGCCGTGCCGTTCGTCGTCATCGTCGGCGCGGACGTGACCTTGCCCTCGCCCGCGATCTGGTCGATCTGCAGCGGGACAGCGCCCACGAGCGCGTTCATGTCATCCAGCACGGAGACGGTGACCTTGGTCTCGCTCAGCGCGTCCACGCTCTCGGGCGCGTCCGTCGTGATGCTGTGCGGCGCGCCGCGCACGTTGATCGTCGCCGTCGCGGTCAGGGTTCCGCTCTTCACGGTGATGGTGTGGGCGCCGCGCGTCGCCTCTGTCGTGGCCGCCGTGGCGGGCGTCGTTGCCTTGGGCGCCGTGACCTCGATGGCGCACTTGCCCATGGCGTTGGTGCCGCCCTCGATATCCGAGGCGCCAGCGCCGGAGGCGGTGTACGTCTTGCTCGTGGTGTCGTACTTGAGCGTGCCGGTCTTGCACTGCGGGTACTCACCGGCGGCGCTGACATTGCCGTTCAGCGTCCCCACTTCCTTCGGCTTGTCGATGTCCGTCGTCACCTTCACCGCCGACGTCGTGGGACCGGCGACCGTCACCGCGGCGTCGGTGAGCGTCGTGCCCGGAATGGGGGTGCCGGCCGCGTCCGTCAGGGTCACGACCACGAAGGTCTTGCCGCCGGCCTGCACGGAATCGCTCTCAGGCACGGCTGTGAGGGTCGTGGCCGGGCCATAGAACGTGATGTTCACGCTGGTCGCCAATGCGCCCGACCCGGTGGTCACCGTCACCGTCGCCACGCCCGGCACGCGGCCGGTCTCCAGGGTCATGGCTTTGGTACCGCTGGGCAGCGAGGTCGTGCACAGCGCGACGCGACTGATGCCGTTCTCGCAGCCGGCGGAGAACACCCCCAGAGTCGTGCGCACGGTAGCCGCCGAGGTAAGCGGAGCGTCCGCCGCCTTGCCCGCGCTGTTGAGCGCCTTGATCTCGATCCTGGTGCTGTTGGTACTGGTACCCGGGGACGGGACTGCGGGAATCGCCGTCTTGTCAGGCTTGAGCGTGAAGGACGCGATCTTCCTGCCCGGATCGACTTCGACGGTCGCGACCACTTCCGCGGCGCCGAGCTTTCCTGCGTAGAGAAGGGAGACGCCCGCGGGTGAGTCGGCGGCGATCTGGACCTTCACCTTCACGGTAGCCTCGGCGACGTCCAGGTCGCAGCTGCCAGCGGCGGCCGTGGTACCGCCGGCCGCGCAGATCAGCGTGGTTCCGCCGTTGTGCGCGAAGGTGACCTTCTCATTGCCCGTGGGCACGATCCGCCAGCGTGAGAGATCGCCTGCCGAGAGGGATGCGCCACTGAGGGTGACGTCGAAGGTGGCGCCCGGAGCATGGGTGAAGGTGGCCGGGGCAAGGGTCTGCGCCTCGGCGGTGCGGGTAGTGGAGAGGACGCCGCTGAAGGCGACGCTCGCCACCAGGGCGAGAAACGCCAGCAACGCGGCTGACTTCCAGCCGGCGATGGCGCTGATGAGGTTGTTCTTCTTCAAATCGAGGTACCCCCTTTGTGTGGTCTCAGAAGAACTCCACGACGAACCAGATATGTGGCGGACAAGGCCAGACGCCCGCCCGCCCACGCGCCAGCGCCCTGCAACAGGCCCCGTACGCGACGTCGTGCTACGAATGATAACGCCAGAACCCCGAAAAGGTTACCGCCCCCACCATCTCCCGCCGATAACCCCCACCTCGCCGCCACCCGCAGCGCCCCACGCAGGCGGCGGCCCTAGTCGAGCACGCTCACCACCGTCACGATCACCCCCACGATCGCTCCCACCGACAAAACAATCCCCGTCCCGAAAAACCACAGCGCCCGATACAACTCCCCACGCAACTGCTCCGTCTGCGCCCTCATCTCGCCGCGCACCTCAGCACGGAACTCGGCCATCTCGCCGCGCACCTCAGCCATCTCTGTGCGCATCCCCGCTATCTCGCCCCGCACTTCGGTGATCTCGCCCCGCACTTCGGCGATCTCGCCGCGCACCTCCTCGCGGAGTTCAGCCATCTCGCCGCGCACCTCCTCGCGGAGTTCGGTCATCTCACCCCGCATCCCTTCGCGGAGCTCGGCCATGTCGCCGTGTATCCCCTCGCGGAACTCGGCCATCTCCGCGCGGAGCCCGGCCATCTCCGCGCGGAAGCCGTCACTGGTGACGAGCTCGCCGGTGGCGTCCTGGATGACCTCCACGACGCCCTCGGCCTCGCTCTCGCTCTGGCCGCGCTCACGCAGCGTTTGGACGGCCCCGTGCGTATCAAATGGCATTGTGTGATCAGTCTAGCACAGAGGGGCGCGGGGCTAGTCGGGGACGTGCGTGGCGGCGGCGCCGACGAGCGCTCCCCGCGGACGCGCAAAGCCCGCTTCCGAACATTGCCGGAAGCGGGCTTCGGTCCCGAACGTGGGGCGAGCGACTACAGGCGCAGCTTGCCGTGCGAAGGCTGCCGCCGCCGCTGCCGCTTTGGCAGCGCCGCTTCCTCGGCCGCCAGGTCGATAGGCGGGCGGGTCAGCACTTCGTGCACGTAGCCGCACATGATGCAGCTGCCGTAGGTGCCGTGCCAGTCACGCTCCACGATGATGGAGCCGCTGCACTTCGGGCACGTTGAGGGAGGGGCCTCTTGCAAGGCGGGCATGGGGAACTTCTCCTGGGTTCCGTGAGGCAAGAACAATCAGACCTCGAAGCGAGCGTCCTGCTCGCCAGGCCTTCCATGTGCATACGGGGTTAGCTGACGGGTTCGGGCGGAAGGTTGCCCTAGGGACTGGAGCTGTCCCATTCACCCCGGGAAAATGGTTCCCCCGCTGCGCCATCCAGGCGCACTCTGCAGGTTTTCGGCTTACGCCGAGCGCACGCTCCTTGCGGAGCCCCCCGAACCTAGCAAGTCCGCGTTTGGCCTGTCAAGGACTTTGGGAAGGAAATCACAAAAGAGTGGCGATATTCCTCTCCGTATTCGCGTGCGCGCAGCGCTAGGCCGCCGCCAGCGCCGGCGCGATCACGGCCGCGGCTGTCCCCAGCCACACCGTCAGCGCCAGCCCCGTCTCCCCCCGGTCTCCTCCCCGCGCGGCCAGCGTCAGCCCCATGACCAACGCCGCCAATGCCGCGCCCGCCGCCAGCTCCCAGCCCGCGTTCCCCCCCGCCGCCAGCCCCGCGATGAAGGCGCCCGCCAGCGGCAGGGCGGCCGCTGTCAGGAGCGCCGCCGCCGTCCGCGCCGCCGCCTGCCGCTGACCCGCCTCCGTAATCCCGATCGCCCCCAGCAGCGCCGCCAGCCCCAGTAGCGCTCCCACCGCCGCCATGCCGTCGAGCCTGAGCGGCGGCAGGGGCGGGAACGGCCACGGGCTTCCTGCGATCGCGCGCAAGGCCTCGTCGTCGAGTTCCCCCGCCCCGACGCGAAGCTCCAGAACGCGCCTCGTCGCTTCTTCGCTGGCGAGGAGGAGGGTAGGCCTGTCCGCGGCGGCCACATCGTGGCGGTCAAGCAGGTCGAGGTACGCCGTCAGCTCATACGCGGCCTGCGCCTCGATCGCTTCCGAGCGGGGCGTGACTCCCAGTTCCGCCGCCAACTGCACGTAGCGCGGGACGTCATCGGCGGCCACGTTTCCCAGCTCCGTCCGCACCGCCAGCAGCAGCGCCGCGAGCGCGACCGCCCCCACAAGCGCCGTCCACGCGAACCCGTGGGTCCACGCCGGCGCCAGCGCGCGTTGCGCCGTCGCGAGGAGCGGGCCGGGCGGAAGCGGTTCCGTCTCCTCCTGCGCCTCATCCGCGCCTTCCGGCGGGGGAGCCGCCTCGCGCGCGCGTTCGGCCAGCGCGATCGCGTTCGCGGCGCCCGCGCCGAACCAGCGGATGGCGCTCGTGGCCGGCGCCAGCGCAAGGGCGCCCGCCGCCGCCAGCGCCACCCCGTACAACGCCGTCGCGGCAGGGCTCACTCCCGCGATCTCGACTTGCCGTCCGAACACGAACGCGGCGGTGAGGGCGGCGCCTGCGAGCACGGCGAACGCGGCTCCCCGTCCGCGGTAGCTCGACCCATCCCCGATAATCGTGCGCCCCGCGATGAAGACCAGTGCGCTCATCGCCGTCCCCGTCAGGGCGGCGCCCGCGAACCACCAGCGCCCTTCGTCCAGCAGGACAAGCGGCGTCGCGAACGCGAGCCCGCCCGCGATCGGCGCCGCCGTCCAGTAGCCCGCCCCCACGGCGCGGCCCGCGTTCCGCAGCGCGCGTGTCCAGAGCGGCAGGGCAATCGCGCTGACCGTTGCGGCCGCGAGGCCGAACGCCATCACGACGATTGGCGTGACCAGCCAGGCGCTGCTGTCCGTCAGGGCCGCGATCGGCACCCCCAGCACGAATCCCGCCGCCGCCCCCGTCGCCATCAGCGCGAGCGTCTCCGCCCCGCCCGCCGCCGCCTCTTCCCCGTCCGTCGCCTGTTCGCTCGCGGCCAGGAGTCTCGCCGTGAACGCCGTGAGCGCGGCCCCCACTCCCGCTCCCAGCGTGAGGAAGGCCGCCTCCGCGCCGTGCACGCCGGCAAGGCGCGTCGCGACGCCGTAGAGCCCTCCGACGCCGGCGATCGCCAGCGCGCCGCCCGCCAGCGCCGGCGCCGTCCCGCCCCGTAGCGTGATCGCCAGCGCCTGACGCAGTGAGTGGCCCGCGGCGGTGGCGGCGCGTTCGCTCGCTCGCTGTCCCAGCGCCGCGCCCGCAGCCGCTATGCCCGTCGCCGCCAGCGCTCCCGCCACCACCGCCAGCCCCGCGAGAACTCCCGCTTCAGCGCCCTCGCGATAGACGGCGACCGCCGCGCCAAAGCCCGCCCCCGCCAGCATCGCCGCCGTCACGCTCAGCGCCGCGAAGCGCCAAAGGAAGGAACCGGTCTGCGTGCGTGAGTCCCCCGCCGCTTCCGCCACGGCCTCGTCCGCGCGCGTGCGCAGGAGAACATGGAGCGCGAGCCCTGCGGCGAGGAGCGCGGCCACGCCGGCCGCGAGCGGAATCGCGAACTGCGCCACGATCACCGCTTGCCTCCTCTCCGCCCCGCCCCGCGATGGCCGTGGATGGAGAGTACGCTAGATGAAGAGCGGTCCGAATACCACCGCCACAATCGACATCAGTTTCAGGAGAATGTTGAGCGACGGCCCCGAGGTGTCCTTGAACGGATCCCCGACCGTGTCGCCCACGACCGCGGCCTTGTGCGCTTCCGAGCCCTTGCCGCCAAAATTCCCCTCTTCGATGTACTTCTTGGCGTTGTCCCAGGCGCCCCCCGCGTTCGCCATCATGATGGCGAGCATGGCGCCGGCGGCGATGGAGCCGATGAGCAGGCCGCCCAGCGCCTCCGCGCTGATCACGGCGCCCACGAAGATGGGCACGGCCACCGCCAGCAGCCCGGGTACGATCATCTCGCGCAGCGCCCCCGTCGTGGAGATGCTCACCGCGCGCTCGTAGTCGGGATCCTCGCTGCCGTCCATGATGCCCGGCTTCTCGCGGAACTGGCGCCGCACTTCCTCCACCATCGCCTGCGCTGCGCGCCCCACCGCGCCCATCGAAAGCGCGGAGAACACGAACGGCATCAGCGCCCCGATGAGGATGCCGACCATCACCTGCCAGTCGAGCAGGTTGAACATCTCCACGCCCGTCGTAATCGAGTAGGTCGCCAGCAGCGCCAGCGCCGTCAGCGCCGCTGAACCGATGGCGAAGCCCTTGCCCGTCGCCGCCGTTGTGTTGCCGAGCTGGTCAAGCGCGTCCGTCCGCTCGCGCACGGCTGGTTCGAGCCCCGCCTGCTCGGCGATGCCGCCGGCGTTGTCCGCCACCGGTCCGTAGGCGTCCGTCGCGAGGGTCACGCCCAGCGGCGCGAGCATGCCCACCGCCGCCAGCGCGATGCCATAGAAGCCGGCGAACTCGTTCGCGAGGATGATCGCGACCACGATCGTGATCAGCGGGATCGCCGTGGAGAGCATGCCTAGGCTCATCCCGCCGATAATCACCGGCCCCGTTCCCGTCTCCGCCTGCTCCGAAAGGTTCACCGTTGGGCTGTAGCGGAAGGGCCCCAGCGCGAAGCCCTCCGACGAGGTGAAGCCCTCCGTCACCGTCCCGATGATCTGCCCCGCGATCAGGCCCACGAGAATCGCCCAGAAGAGATCCCAGGGTAGGTCAAGCGTCGCGATCGCGATGGCCGCGCCCACGAGCACCAGACCGGACGCGCCGTACACGCCCGCGCGCAGCGCCCACAGCAGCCGTCCCTGGCTCGCCTGTTCGCCCGTGCGCACGAAGAAGGTCGAAACGATCGCGGCGAGGATGCCCGTCCCCGCGACCAGCAGCGGCAGCATCACCGCGTCGCCCTTGAAGCTGTAGGCGTCCGTGCCGAACAGCCCCGCGGCGCCCGTGTACTCGACCCCCACGACGGCCACCGCCGCCAGCGCCATCGTCGCCACGATCGAGCCCACATAGGACTCGAACAGGTCCGCGCCCATGCCCGCCACGTCGCCCACGTTGTCGCCCACGTTGTCGGCGATGGTCGCGGGGTTGCGCGGGTCATCCTCGGGGATGCCCGCCTCCACCTTGCCCACGAGGTCGGCGCCCACGTCCGCCGCCTTCGTATAGATGCCGCCGCCCACGCGCGCGAACAGCGCAATCGAGGAGGCGCCGAAGGCGAAGCCCGCAAGCGGCACCGCGCTCTCCCAGATCAGATAGAGAATCCCGAGGCCGAGAATCCCCAGCCCCACAACCGTCATCCCCATCACCGTGCCCGAGTTGAAAGCCACGCGCAGCGCCGGATTCAGCCCCTCCCGCGCCTTGGCCGCCGTGCGCACGTTCGCGCGGACCGCGATCGTCATGCCCAGGTAGCCCGCGCTCCCCGACAGAATCGCGCCGATCAGGTACGAAAGCGACATCGCCGGCGCGTCGCTCTCGAAGCTCCAGAAGCGGCTCTCCAGCGGGTTCTTGTCGAGTACGTCCAGATCGATGAACACGAGCAGGACCACGAACACGACCGCGACGAACGCGGCCAGCACCGCGTACTCGCGCTTCAGGAAGGCCGCCGCGCCCAGCTGAATCGCGCGGGCGATCGACTGCATCGTTTCGTTCCCCTCGCCCTCCCGCACCACCGCGAACACGCGGAAGGCGGAAAAGAGCAGGGCGAGCGCGCCCGCGATGATGGTGAAGATCAGGATCTCCATGGTTCCCCCAGAGGCAGGTTCTGCCGGCGTCGCGCTCCACGGAGGAGCCATCGAGGACGCCGATCGCAGCAGGATATGGACCGCAAGGCACTCTAGCGCCCCGCCCCCCTGCGTTCAATCTGAGCGCCGCGCGGGCGGGCGGGGGGGGGCGGTGGCACCCGCTAGGGCTGTCAGGGGAAAGCGCCGCTGGTCACACGACGCGTGTTGCCTTGCGCGTGGAAAGTCTGTTACTCTTATGGAGAAATATTTGGCACCTGCCGACGGAGGGAAAACATGCGTAACCTCATTGCTTTTCTTACAAGAAGGCCGAGGACATTTAAGGAGTATGCCGTTTCTGTTCTGATATCCGTTATGACCTCATCCCTGACGATATTCAGCCTTCTCCTCTTTTGGCCGAGATCATAGTTCCTTATGACTAAGGGCAGAAATAGAAAGATTGGGCGATATACAACCCCGCAAAGACAACAGTCCCTGTAATAAGCCCCAGAAGCAGCCAGTCCTTCCACGTCCATGGCCAAGCCATCTCCCGGAAAATGCGGCGAAAGATGTCGTTCACGATTCCCCCCTTCGTTCCGAGGATCAGGCTGACGCTATCTGTCAGGACAGACGAAGAAAAAGTTGACGAAGTACAGAACCCCGAAGTGGAGTGTGCTGAAGAAGAATGCGAGAATCAACAGGTCTTTCACATTCAGGTCGCCCCTCATGAGGAGCGATTCTACCACTTGAAAGCCTTGGCGGGCCTGCAGGCTGGAGATCGGGATGCGGGGTGGCCCCCCGCGGACGTTATCCCCCGCGGGAGGCGCCCCGCCGCTGCACGATCGCCATCGTCAGGTCGCCGCGCGTGCGTTCGAGGATGCCCCGCGTCTGGTCCGTCGTGCGCCGCAGCCCTCCCGTCATGGCGTCGGGGAAGTCGATGGTCACGAGCAGCGCGTAGATGTCGTCCATAGCCGCCAGCAGCGCCTCGCATCCCTCGAATTTGTCCTGCCGCAGCCGGTCAAGGATGACCCGCCGCAGCTCCCCCGCCGCCTCCGCGAGGCCATTCAGCCACGCGGCCGCGCTCACCCCCAGCGCCTCCGGGGAAGGCAGCGGCGCCCCCGAGACCAGCGCCAGCGTGACCCGCGCCTCCGCGTACTCCTTCTCCGCGTCGTGCACGAAGCCCGCGTGCTCGATGTCGGGATGGCCCGCCAGCGCCCCGAACCCCTTATCCGCCGCCGCGCGCGCCGCCTCCAGCCGCGCTGCCGCTTCCGCCAGCTCCCCCCGATGCGCCTCGCGGATGCTTCGCGCGCTCGCCTGGATCAGCGCCCGCGAGGCCCGCAGCGCCCCCTCGCGGGCGGCGTGCTTCTCCTGGAGATGGGCGACGATGCGCGGCGCGATCTCCGCCAGCGGCGAGGTGTCCGGCGAGGGCGCCTCCCTGCCCGCGCTCACAGGTTCTTGACGGGGTCCGGCAGATCGCCCTCGCGCGCGGCGTCGATCATCTCCCGCGCGCTCTCCGGCATGTCCACGCCGTAATCGTCGAACTTCTTCTCCACCCAGGACCCGATCTGGCGCGGGTCGCGCAGGTCCGCCTTCTCTCCGTCCACGCCCGGGTCGCCGTAGCGATCGAGAATGTCCTCCCGCGAGTACGTCCGCGCGAAGCTGGAGACGAGCCGTTCCGTCGACGCGCTGCCGCAGTGTTCACACGGCGCCTGCGCCTTTGGGTCCGGCTTGCGCGTGAAGTGGTTCGTGATGCGCCCGCAGTCCTCGCAGCGGAACTCGTAGATCGGCATGACGCGCCCGATCGTAGCACGGTCGCGCTCGCTACTCGTCCGGAATCTCGAGCCCGCGGAAGTGCTCGATGTGCGCCACTGCGCCCCGCGGCCCGAGGTCGAGACTGACGAGGTCGATGCGCACGCGTTCGGGGTCGAGGCCGCGCTCCTCGCAGTACTCCATGGCGCAGCGCCACATCCGCTGCAGCTTGCGCGTATCCAGCGACTCCGCCGCCGTTCCCCGCTCCGCCCGCCGCGTCCGCACCTCGACGAAGGCCACGTCCCCGCCGTCCCGCGCGACGATGTCGATCTCGCCGCTGGGCGTGCGCGCGTTCCGTTCGATGATCGCGAATCCCGCCGCTTCCAGCCGGTGCGCCGCCACGCGCTCGCCGAACGCGCCCAACTGTTGCCGCCGGTTCACAGCCCGAGCCTGCCCTGCGCGAACGGCGCCCAGCTGAGGCGGTGCGCGGCGCAGGGCCCGCGACGCTCGATGGCGGCGCGGTGGCCCGCCGTGGAGTAGCCCTTGTTCCGGCAGAAGCCGTACCCGGGGAACCGTTCGCACAGCTCCGCCATCCGCTGGTCGCGCGCGACCTTGGCCACGATCGAGGCCGCCGCCACGGAGACGCTGCGCGCGTCCGCCTTCGGCTCCGCCCGTACGCGCGGCAGGGGCAACGCCAGCGCGTCGGAGATGACAAGGTCAGGCGTGCGCGGGAGCGCGGCGATGGCTCGCAACACCGAGAGCCGCCGCGCCTCGACGATGCCGTGGGTATCGACCTCCCCGCTCGTCGCCCAGCCGATCGCGAACGGGATTGAGGCCTCGATCTCGGCGGCCAGTTCCTCGCGCGCGGCCGCGGTCAACAGCTTTGAGTCACGCACGCGCCGGAACCACGGGCGGCGGTCGTCCGCCGTGAGCAGCGCCGCCGCCGCCGTCACCGGTCCCGCCAGTGGCCCCACGCCGACCTCGTCCACCCCCGCGACCGTGGCCGCGCCTTCCCGCCAGGCCTCCCGTTCCCAGCGCAACGAGGGGACGCGGGAGCGGGGAGGCTTCTTCTGTGAGGTCGCCGCCCGCGTCCCCGCCACGCTAGCGCGCCGCGCCGCGGGCTAGGTCGGCCAGCAGCGCCGCCGCCACCGCTAATCCCCGTCCTGCGGCGGGAGCGCCGGCGGAGGCGCCAGCAGCGCTTCCAGTTCCGCCGCGTTCTCCGCGATCTGCTGATTCAGCCCCTCGATGCGCGCGAGCGCCGCCTGCACCTCAGCCAGATCGCTCTCCAGTTCGCCCGCCGCCAGCAGCGGATAGAGCGCCTCGCCGATGGCGGTCTTCTCGCGCCGCACACGCGCCTCCAGGCGGCTCTCGCGCATTTCCAGTTGCGCCCGCCGCGCCTGTTTCCTGGTCGCCTCCGTGGCCGCCGTCGCGGTCTCCCGCACCGTTCCCCTGATCCGATCGAAGAAGCTCATCGTTCCGCTCCTGGCGCCTCCAAGTATAGAGCCAGCGCGCCCGCCTCCCCGCGCGGCGGCGCCCTCAGGAGCGCGTCAGGGATTCCTGGTAGACCTGCGCCATCCCCTCCAGCACCGTGTCCGCCAGCCCCAGAATGCGCTCCATCGCCTCCACCGCCTCATCCGTTCCCTGCTGCGCCTCCGAGGCGAGCTGCGCCGCCGTCTCCTCGAGGGAGTGGCGCAGCTCGTTGAACGTCATGACCGCGTCCGTCAGCGAGACGCCCGCCGCCACCAGCGTGCGTCCGTACTCGCCGCCGATGCCGCGCGCGTCGTCGATGAACCGCTCCGGCCGCGTCCGCGAGGAAACGAAGCGCGCGAACAGGTCCACGAGTTGCCGCCCGGTGAAGCGCAGCCGCTCCGTCGTCGCCCCGCCGAGCCCCGCGAAGGCGTCCATCTCGTGGCTCTGCCGCCGGCGGCTCAGACGGCGCTTCACCCTCGCCACCGCCAGCTCGCTGATGCGATCGGTGTCCACGGCGCTCGCCGTCGGCGCGCTCTGCGCCATGAACTGGCGCACATCCTCCCCCAGGATGCGCCGGTGGCCGCCGCTCGTCCGGTAGAAGCGAATCTCGCCCGCGTCCGCCCAGCGCCGCACCGTTGAGTGGCTCACGCCGAGCATCCTGCTGGCGCGCCCCAGTGAGAGCCATTCCTGCGCTTCCGGCGTATCAGACACGAAACCTCCCAAACCTTGCCCCCAGCATAGGCAAGCCGCCGCCGCTTCGCTACTCCTCCGTCCGCTTCCTGTCCCTGGAGAGCTCCGTCGCCCGTCGCACCGAATCCTCGCCGAAGCGGTCCCGCAACTCGTTCACCGTCTCCGCGAGGCGGCTCGCTTCCAGCGTTTCCCCCAGGCGCAGCTGTCGCGCCGGCTGTTCGAGGTTCATGACCCCCAGCCCGATGAGGCGCACCGGTCGCTCCCCCTGCGCCCGCCACGCCTGCTCGAAGAGCTGCGCCCCCGCCTCGAAGATCTCATCCGCCAGCGCGACCTGCCGCGTTCCCGTCCACGAGCGCGTGTGCGTCTCGAACGGCGGGAAGCGCAGCTTCAGCGCGACCGTGCGCGCGGCCAGCCCCTGACGGGCCAGGTCGCGCGCGACGCGCTCCGCGTGCGTGCGCAGGATCGCGCGCAGCCGCGCGCGGCCCGGCTCATCCTTCCCGAACGTCACCTCGCGGCTTATCGACTTCGCCGTCCCCGATTCCATCAGCACAGGCGCCTCGAAGCGACCGTGCGCGCGCGCGTGCAACTCCTCGCCCAGCCGCCCGAAGCGCTGCTTCAGCGCCGCCGCCGGGTAGCGGGCGATATCCCCGATCGTGCGCAACCCCAGCTTCCCCAGCCGCTCCTCCAGCTTCGCCCCCACCATCGGCAAGTCCCGCGCCGGAAGCGGCGCCAGGAAGGCCGCCTCCTCCCCCGCGGGCACGACGCGGACGCCGTCCGGCTTGGCCGCGTCGCTCGCCACCTTCGCGACCAGCTTGTTCGTCGCGACCCCCACCGAGGCCGTGATCCCGATCTCGGTTCGTATCCGTTCGCGGATGAGCCCTGCGATCGTCTCCCCATCGCCGAACAGCCGCCTCGACCCCGCGACATCGAGGTAGGCCTCGTCCAGTCCGGCGGCCTCACAGGCGGGCGTGAAGTCGCGCAGGATGGCGTGAAAGCGCTTCGAGGCGGGGGCGTAGTGCGTGAAGTCGGGCGGCAGGTAGGTCGCCTGCGGACAGCGGCGTTTCGCCTGCGCCGTCGGCAGCGCCGAGTGAACCCCGAAGGCGCGCGCCTCATAGCTCGCGGTGCTCACCACCCCCCGCGGACCCTCGCCCCCCACCACGACCGGGGTTCCCGCAAGCTCCGGCCTTCGCAGCAGCTCCATGGCCACGAAGAACGCGTCAAGATCGACATGCAACACGCCTGGCGAACGCATCCGAACACCCGTTCGTTATCTTGCCGCCCCGCCCGCGACTTTGCCACCCATGGGAACGCGCGCCGGGCGGGGACTACTCGTTCCCGGTGTTCTCCCGCAGGAACTGCTCGATATCGCCGACCAGGTCGCCCGCCTCGGGAAGCGCGTCAGCCGCGGTCTCCTCCGCCTCGGCCTCCGCCAGCGCGACTTCGAGCTGTTCCAGGTACCCGCGCATCTGCGGATCGCCCGCAATCGTCGTGTCGAGCTGGTTGCGGAAGCGTTCCGACGCCTCCTCCAGCTCCTCCAGCTCGAAGTTCACGCCGAGCAGCCGCTCCAGACGCTGCAGAACCGCCAGCGACGCCGGCGGACACTGCTCCCCCGTGATGTAGTGCGGCACCGTCGCCCAGAGGCTTGCCGAAGGGCGGCGCGCCTCCTGCAGGGCGTAGTGCAGGACGCCCACAATCCCCGTCGGCCCCTCGTACCGCGAGCGCTGCAGGTTGAGACGCTTCGCCAGCTCCGGATCGGCGGCGCTGCCGGTCACGTCGATCGGACGGCGGTGGCTCGCCTCCCCGATGAGCGCGCCCAGCGATACCACCATTGAAACGCGCAGCGCCGCGAACAGGTCCAGGCACTCCCCGGTGAACGTCCGCCAGCGCAGGTTCGGCTCCGCTCCGATGCCGATGACATAATCGGGCGCGTCCCCGTCCGTGCGCGCGTAGTAGAACTCGTTCCCCGGCCACGTCAGCTGTCGCTCGCCGCCCGAATCCATCCGCACCGAGGGGCGCGTCTCCGTGAACGCGTAGAACGGGTCTGACTCGATCGTGGCGAACCGCCGCGCCCCCAGCCGCCGCGCCACGAAGCGCGCCGCGTTGCTGGCCGCGTTCGCCGCGTCGTTCCACCCCGTGAAGGCCATAACCGCCACGGGGTTGTGCAGCTCCGGTATCCGCTCCATCGTCAGATAGCGCATGCGACTCCCGCGGGGCTGGCCCCTGCAGGGATTCTAGGCCTCCCTCTCAGCCGGCGTACTCCCAGCCGAGCTCCTTCTCCGTGAGCATGTCGCCGCTGCGGGTCACATCGCCGTCGACCACGCGGCCCACGACCAGGGTGTGGTCGCCCGTCTCGAACGAGCGCTCGACCGTACAGGCGTACCACCCCAGCGCTTCCTCCAGCACGGGCGCGCCTTCCGGCGTGAGCCAGTGGCGCAGCCCCTCCAGCTTGTCATGAACCGCCGCCGCGGCCTCCTCCGAACGCCCCCGGATCTTCTTCCCCTCCGCCGGCATCACCACCTTGCGCGCGATCTCGTGGCCGTCGCGCTCGTGCAGCAGATTCACCGTGAACGCGCCCGTCTCGCGCACGAAACGGAGCGTGCGCGCGTCGTTCTCGATCGAGGCCGCCACCAGCCGCGGCTTGAACGACACCTGCATCACCCAGTCCGCGATCATCAGATTGCGCTCCCCCGAGGCGCTTGCCGAGCCGATCACGTGCACGCCGTAGCACATCTTCAGGAGCGCCTTCTCGATCGGCTCGAGGTTGAGCGGCTCGCCGGGGATGCTGGGGAACTCCGATCCGGGGTAGGGCTGCTGGGTCACGACTGCCGTCCGTTTCGTCCGCCGGCGATGGCCGAACCCCTCGGGCGCGGCCTCCGTCGCAGGCGGCTGCCTTGCCACTGTAGCCCAACCCGCCTGAACGCGACGTTCGGGAGAACCAGATCGCCGGGGCGGCGCCGTGCGCGTTCGAGGTTGCCGCTTCCCCGTCCGAATCCTACTATGGCCCTGGAAAAACTTTCACAACAGGATCGTGACGCACAGAATGGAAGATTTGCCACTTTTCAGAAAGAAGTCCCGCCTGCTCCTTTCCCTGACGCTCGCTGGGGCGCTCGGCGCCTTGCTCCTTGTCGCCTGTGGCGATGACGGTGATTCCGTCCCGTCGCCCACGCCGGCCCCCACCGAGGCCGCCGCGACCGCCACCACGGCGTCCACGGAAGCCCCGACCACCGAGGCCGCCGCGACCGCCACCGCAGCGCCCACGGAACCGCCTACCGCCGCGGCCGCCGCGACGCCCGCGGAAACGCCCGCCGCCGGCTACCCCCGCGACGTTGTCGACGCCTACGGACGCACCGTTACCGTCCCCGACCTCCCCCGCGCCATCGTCGCCATCAGCCCGACCGCCACCGAACTGGTCTACGCCGTCGGGGGGACCGTGATCGGCCGCACACAGACCGTGAACTACCCGCCCGAGGCGCTCGAGGCCGCCGATGTCGGCAACTCCTATCAACCCAACCTGGAGGCCATCCTCGCCCTCGATCCCGACCTTGTGGTGGCTGACTCCACCATCCACGTCGCCCCCGCCATCCGCGAGCCGCTCGAACGGCTCGGCGTTCCCGTCATCTTCGCCGGCGCCGCCAGCGTCGACGAGGTGCTGAGCGGCCTCACGCTGCTGGGCGATGTCCTCGATAATCCGGAGGGCGCCGCCGAGGCGGTCGCCGCCATCGAGGCCGCGCGGGACGCCGCCCGCGAGGCGCTCGCCGGCCAGGAACTCTCCGCCGTCATCCTCATTGGCGATCGCGATCGCAACCTCTACGCGGCCAAGGGAAGCAGCTACGGCGGCTCCATCCTCGCGACGCTCGGCCTCGCCAATCCCGCCGACGTACAGCCCGACTCAGGCCCCTTCCCCGGCTTTACCCGCGTCGCCCCCGAGGCCCTGCTGGCGTTCGACCCCGACTACGTCTTCACCGTCACGCCCGCCCCGCCGCCCGCCCCCCGCCTGAGCGGCATGCTCGGCCTCATCCCCGGCCTGAGCGGCCTCCAGGCGGTGGCGAACGGGCGTGTGATCGAAATCGATGTCCAGCTCCTCGTGCAGTCGCCGGGTCCGCGCGTGGTCGAAGCGTTCGACGCCATCGTCTCGGTGGTCGCGGGCAGCGAGCAGTAGTCAGGAGCGACGGAGATGGCCGGGGCCGCCACGGAGCCGAGCGCGAGGTCGTCGCTGACCGTCCTTCGCGGCCGTCCCCGGCGCGGTCTGCTCCTTGCCTGCGCGGGCGTGATCGCGATCGCCCTCATCGGACTCCTCACGATGATGTTCGGAGCCGTCAACCTCTCCCTGGAGGAGGCGGTGCGCGGTCTTGCCGCCGGCTCCGACTCCCACGCCGGCCTCGTCGTCGGCGAGATCCGCCTCCCCCGCTTTCTCGACGCCATCCTCGTGGGCGCCGCCCTCGGCGTCGCGGGCGCCCTGCTTCAGGGCGTCACCCGCAACCCCCTCGGCGATCCCACCATCTTCGGGCTGACCGCGGCCGCCGGTCTGGGCACGGCCATCTCCATCTCCATCAACCCCCAGATTCCCCCCTGGGGCGTCGCCCTCGCCTCCATGATCGGCGGGCTCGCGGGCGCGGGCATTCTCTTCGTCATGGCCTGGCGGGGAGCGGTCTCGCCCGTCCGTCTCGCCCTCGCGGGCGTCGCCCTTTCCGCGCTCTTCGGCGCGATCACGGTGGCGCTCATCGCCAGCGTTCGCACCTTCCTCCAGACCACCCTGGGGTTCCTCGCGGGCGGCCTCTACGGCGCCGCCTGGACCGACTTCCACTCCATCATCCCCTACGCCCTTCCCGCCCTCGCCGCCGCCTTCCTCCTCTCCGGACGCCTCAACGTCCTTTCCCTCGGCGATGATGTGGCGACCGGCCTTGGCGTCCTCGCCGACCGCACCCGCCTCGCCATCCTCGCCGTCGCCGCCATCCTCACCGCCTCCGCCGTGGCCGTGGCCGGCCTCGTTGGCTTCGTCGGCCTCCTCAGTTCCCACGTCGCCCGCTTCATCGCCGGTTCGGACAATCGCTTTCTCATCCCCGCGTCCGCCCTCGTGGGGGCGATCATCGTGACCGCCGCCGACCTCATCGCGAAGCTTGTCGTCAGTCCCACGGAGATACCCATGGGCATCATCACCGCGGGCCTTGGCGCCCCCTTCCTTCTCTACCTCGTACGGTTCAAGGTGTAGCCGTGCGACTCTCCGCCGAGAACCTCAGCCTCAGCTACAACGGTCGCGACGCCGTTCAGCGGGTCTCCCTGGACCTCGCCAGCGGGGAACTCATCGGCGTCGTCGGCCCCAACGGCAGCGGCAAGACCACGCTCCTGCGGGGCCTCTCCCGCCTGCTCAAGCCATCCACTGGGCACGTCTTCCTCGATGGCAGGGCGATTCACGCGATGGGCTCCCGCGATGTCGCGCGACGCCTCGCCGTGCTCCCCCAGATCCAGCCGGAGAGCGTGGACCTCACCGTGCAAGAACTCGTCTGGCGCGGGCGCGCCCCCCATCAGGGCGTCCTCCAGCGCGCCGCCCCCGCCGACCGTGAAGCCGTCGCCTGGGCTCTCGCGGCCGCCGATGTACGCGACCTCGCCGCGCGCCCGCTCGGCAGCCTCTCCGGCGGCGAACGCCAGCGCGCCTGGATCGCCCTCGCCCTCGCCCAGCAGCCCCGCGTGCTCCTCCTCGATGAGCCCACCAGCTTCCTTGACGTGCAGCATCAACTCGAGGTGATGGCGCTCCTCAGGCGTCTCAACGAGCGGAAGATGACCATCATCGCCGTCCTCCACGACCTCGCCCTCGCGGGGCGCTTCATGGAGCGCATCATTGGCGTGAACGCGGGGCGCATCGCCTTCGACGGCTCCCCCGCCGAGGTGCTTCGTCCCGAACCCCTGCAGGAAGTCTTCGGCGTCCCCATGATCGTTCTGGAGGATCCCGAAAGCGGCCTGCCCGTCCCCCTCCCGCGCTACCCCGACCCCGACGACGGCGCCTAATCCCTAGGGAAAGGCGTTGTAGAGACCGTCGTTGTCGCCCTCGTGCAGGTCCGACGTCACCCCCCCGATGGCGGCAATCGGCGTATCGCTCATGATCGCCATGCCCCCCGCCAGGCACTTCGGCGTCGCGCCCATCCCCGTCCTCGTCTTTTGCGCGGAACCCTGATCGAAGAGGATCGACCCCGTGAAGGTGACGCTGGTCTGGTAGAACGCCGTCTCATCGCAGCCCCCCTCCCTGACAGTGGGAGAGCCCACGGTGATGAGCTGGATGGTGGCCGTGCCCCCATCCAGCGCCGCCACGCTCACCCAGCTGTTCAAGCCCTGCGCCTCGCCATCCCCGTGCGCGTTGCGGAAGATCAGCGGGAACTTCGCGCTTGTCGTGGTCCGCTCCCGGGGCACGCCCTGCGCCGCCGAATACGAGTGTCCGCCGCCCCTGATCGCCGTCCCGCTCCGCAGCAAGAGCGCCGCCAGCGGACGCTCCGCCTCCACCAGCGCCCATCCCGTGAAGCCCTCCGGCAGCTCCTCGCTGTCGAACACGCTGTGCGTCACGCTCCCCCGTGCGGGCGCCGTCACCGCGACCGTGACCTCCACCCGCCGCCCGTCCGCCTCTCCCCGGTAGGTGACGCTCCCTGAGACAGGCTCGCTCCACGGATTCGAGATGGCGTATTCCGTCCAGTAGCCATCCCCGTTCTTCTGCGCGAGCGGCAGGATGACCTTCTCCGAGACGTCATCCCCGCTCGCTCCCTCCGCCTCCACGATGAAGCCGTTGTATGAAGCGAACTGGGCGTCGCCGGCGCCCGCCCGATAGATGTCCGCCGCCACCGATACGGGCTGCGTCGACTGAATACGGACGTTCATCAGCGTGTTGACCGTCCCCGCCGGCATGGCGAAGGCGAAGTTCCCCGCTTCCGGCGCCAGCGTCAGTTGTCCGGCCACGGCCACCGTCCACCCGCCATTGGGGCAGTCATCGCTGGGGACGTCGCGGGAGACGATGGCGGAACCCCCGTCCGCGGGCGTCGCCCCCCTGCCCGCGACCGGCTCGTAGGTGATCGTGACGCACGCCACACGGAGTCCGGCGTTCGCGATCGAGAAGCGCGTGTTCAGCGCCCCCGCGTTTTCCCCTTCGTGAAGCTGGTTGGCCACGAAGGGGAGGACAACGTAGCCCCCGCTTCCCGCGTGCGCGTTGTGGATCGAATACGACCGCAGATCGTCAGGACTCCAGATCTCCCGCAGCAGGAGCGCGTTCAGCGGCTGATCGCTCGAGAGCACGCCCACCCCCCGAAAGCCCGGCAGCAGCCCCCGGTTCAGGTCCTGCTCGAAGATGCGGGCGCCCCATGCGGGCACATCCGCGGCGCTCTCCGCGGCGAGCGAGATCGGCGCCCCCGCCGGCGTGTAGAAGGTCATCGCGATCGTGGCGGGCTCGCCGCTGTTGTTCTGCACGATCACGCTCGTGTTCTCCCGGCTCCCGGAAGTGAGCGCGGCGTTCACGCGCGCGCCGGGGAACGGTTCATCAGGGCGCGTCAACGCGCTCGCGCCGCCCATGGCCAGCGTCATGAGCGCCAGCAATCCGATCAGCAAGGCAAGAGCGCGGGAGCGGATGCGTCGACCCTGGTGGCTCATGGGCGCCTCCGCCGCTTGAGTGTCAAGGCGGCCGCTTCTGCCGTCAATGCTGGCCGCCGCCTACTCGATCATGCTCAGAATCTGAAACACGATCACGAAGCAGGCCGCGCCCGCAACCATAATCAGGACCAGCCGTCCCCCGCGCACTCTGCTATTGTGCGGCCAATTCGTCCTTTCCGCTCGCCGGAGTCTTGCCGCCGCTTCCATGGACGTTTCGCGCTTTCCCTTCGGTTCTGTCAAGATAGGCGCCATGCGCTGGACCGTGCTGTTCGTTGCGGCCATGTTCTCGGCCACGTTGCTTGCCTGCGGCGATGGCGGCGCTTCGGATGGCGCCCCCACGGCCACGGCCACGGCCGAGCCCGACCCCACGGCCACGGCCGAGCCCGACCCCACGGCCACGGCCGAGCCCGACCCCACGGCCACGGCCGAGCCCGACCCCACGCCCACGGCGACGCCTGATCCCACGCCCACGGCGACGCCTGACCCCACGCCCACGGCGACGCCTGACCCCACGCCCACGGCGACGCCTGACCCCACGCCCACGGCGACGCCTGACCCCACGGCCACGGCGACGCCTGACCCCACGGCCACGGCCGAGCCCGACCCCACGGCCACGGCCGAGCCCGACCCCACGCCCACGGCCGAGCCCGACCCCACGCCCACGGCGACGCCTGATCCCACGCCCACGGCGACGCCTGACCCCACGGCCACGGCGACGCCTGACCCCACGGCCACGGCCGAGCCCGACCCCACGCCCACGGCGACGCCCGACCCCACGCCCACGGCGACGCCTGACCCCACGCCAACGCCCACCCTCGCCCTCGCGCCGCCCCCGCCCCCACCGCCTCCTCCACCGCCCCCGCCCCCGCCACCACCACCGCCGCCAACGCCTGAGCCCACGCCGGAACCAACGCCTGAGCCCACACCGCCACCCACGCCCGCCCCCACGCCGCCGCCTCCTACCCCGACCGCCACCGAGGTTCCCGACGAGGTGGTCGCCGCGGCGCTCCCGAGGGTCTACTTCGTCCATACAGACTGGTGACCGCAGTGCCGCAGGCTCCGCCCCGTGTGGGAGGAACTTCGACAGGAATACAGCGGACGCATCGAGTTCATCGAGCTTGACCGTGATGAGGACGACGATGCGTCCTTCGCCCGCAAGCACGGCATCTTCTATCAGCCCGGCTTCATCATCTACGACCCCGCCGGCACGCTTGTCCACGCCAGTCCCGGGCCGGACTCCGGCGATGCGATGCGCGCCCTTGTCGCTTCCGCCGCCGCGGGAAACTAACCTCCGCGCCCGCTAGCGCTCCGCCGCCGCCATCAGCCGCTGCGCCCGCTCCACCAGCACGGGCACGAACCACTCGAAGCGCGCGCTGTCCGGGTTTGCCGCCGTCTCCTGCAGATGCTGCATGTACAACCCCTCCAGGATGATCGCCAGCTTGAACACGGCGAACACGTGGTAGAAGGCGACGTGCCGCATCGAGCGGCCGCTCGCCTCCTCGTACATCGCGATCAGCTCCTCGCGGGTGGGGAAGCCCTCGCGCGCGCTCAGGTAGGTTGGCGTATCCCATCCGGGGGGAGGCGGCGGATCGCCAGGGTCGCCCCAGTACGAGAGCAACCAGCCCACATCCGCCAGCGGATCCCCCACCGTCGCCATCTCCCAGTCGAAGATCGCCACCACGCGCGGCTCCCCGGCGGCGAACATCACGTTGTCCAGCCGGTAGTCGCCGTGCACGACCGTCGCCCCCGCGTCCTCGGGCATCCGCGCCTTCAGCCAGTCCACGATCCCGTCAAGACCGGGCAGCGCGCGCGTCTGCGGCTGCGTCAGTTCCCACTGCCCGATCCAGCGCCGCATCTGCCGCTCCAGGTAGCCCGACGCGCGTCCCCGCAGCCCCACCGCCTCCCAATCCACGGCGTGCAGTTCGACCAGCGCCGCCACCAGGTCAGCCGCGATCCGCCGCCGTCCCGCGGGCGTGTCGTAGGCCTCGGGGATCCCGTCCCGCAGCATCGCCCCGAAGCAGCGTTCCATCAGGTAGAACGGCGCCCCGATAATCGAGGCGTCCTCGCAGGCGATGACGGGCGTGGGAACGCGCGCCGCGCCCTGGAGCGCCGCGATAAAGCGGTGCTCGCGGAGCACGTCGTGCGCCGTCGGCAGCAGCGGCCCGGCGGGCGGGCGCCGCAGCACCCATTCCCGGGCGCCGCGACTCACGTAGTAGGTCACGTTCGAGGAACCCACCACGTGCCGCTCGCAGACAAGCGGCGCCGCCTCGCCCGGAACCCGCTCCGCGAGGAAGCGCTCGAGCGCGGGTACGTCGATCAGGCCGTCTGCGTCTCCACCGTCGTTTGCCATCGCGCGCTCCGGGCGCTAGAGCTCGGCGAAGTCCCAGCCCGCGCCCTCGCGGAAGCTCCGCAAGATGCGCCGCGAGACCACCATCCGGTGCGTCTCGTCCGGCCCGTCGTAGATGCGCGCGCTGCGCGCCGCGCGGTACATCGATTCCAGCGGCGTGTCTCCGCTCACGCCCCGCGCCCCGTGCGTCTGAATCGCGCGGTCGATGACGTCGTGCAGGACTTTCGCCCCGAAGAACTTGATCGCGGAAATCTCCACGCGCGCCTCATCGCCCGTATCGATCTTCTCCGCTGCGCGCAGCGTCAGCAGACGCGCCGCCTGGATCTCCACGTACGAGTCCGCGATCCAGTTCTGGATCGTCTGCTTGTCCGCCAGCGGCCCGCCAAAGACCTGCCGCTTGAGTGAGTACTCGCACATGATTTCGAACGCCCGCTGGCTCTGGCCCAGCCAGCGCATACAGTGATGGATGCGCCCCGGCCCCAGCCGCTTCTGCGCGATGCGGAACCCCCCTCCCGCCTCGCCCAGCACGTTCGTGAGGGGCACGCGCGCATCGTTGTAGCGGATCTCGCAGTGGTGCCCCTCCGTATCCCCCATCACGCTCACCGGCCGGATGATGTCGAACCCGGGCGTGTCCGTCGGCACGATGATCTGGCTCATGCGGCTGTGCGCCGGCTGATCGGGCTCCGTCACGCACATCACGATCGCGAACGAAGCGTTGATCGCCCCGCTCGTGAACCACTTATGCCCGTTGATCACCCATTCATCGCCATCGCGCGTCGCCGTCGTCTGCAGGTTCGTCGGGTCCGCCCCCGAAACATCCGGCTCCGTCATCGAAAAACAGGAGGTGATCTCGCCCGCGACCAGCGGCTTCATCCAGCGTTCCTGCTGCTCGGGCGTGCCGAATTGCCAGAGGATCTCGGCGTTTCCGGAATCCGGCGCCTGCGCCCCGAAGGACCGCGGCGCGAACGGGCTCCGCCCCAGAATCTCGTTCATGTAAACGTACGGCATGAAGCCGATGCCCATGCCCCCCGCCTCCGCTGGCAGGTGCGGGGCCCACATCCCCATCGCCTTCGTCTCCGCCTGAAGCTCACCCATGAGCGCCTCGGCGGCGGCGTCGTGCGCCGAGAACGCCTCCTCGTTCGGATAGATGCGCTCATCCATGAACGCCCTGGTCCGATCGCGGATCTCATCGATCTCCGCCTGGCCCAGCGCTGCTCTCGTTTCCGTCACCACGGCTCCACCTCCGTTGTTGGCGTTGCGGAATCTACCAGTGTCTGGCCCCTGATGGCGCCTCCCCCGCCACTCCCATCCGACCGCAGCGCAAACGCCGCCCCGTTACCTCCCGACCTGCGACACTGGTAGGCAATACCGGCAGGCCGACCATCGGTTGGCCGCCACCGAGCGCGAGGGTACCCCGTGCCAATCCTCTCCCAACGCCGCTCCCTGTGGCTGGCCCTTTTCGCGATGGCCGTCGCGGGCGTCGCGCTGGCTCTCGTGCTCCTCTTCGTCCTCCGCGATGACGAAGACGCCGCCGATTTCCCCTCCGCCCGCCTCGTCCCCGGGGACGCCTTCTTCTACATGCATCTGAACATGGACACGGACGCCAACGCCGCCCCCGGGAACATGGTCGCCCCGCTCTGGGAATCCATCGCGCACGAGGCGGGCTTCGATCCCGATGGAGCAATCGGACGCTCCCTCAGGAGCGCCGCCGTCTTCAGTCCGAACCCCTACGGTTCCCGTGACTCCTTCATCTTTGGCGTCCGCGATGCGGAGGGCCTTCAGGCTATCGAGTCACGCCTGCTTGCCCGTGGCCTCAATCAACGCGAGTACGAGGGAATCTCCTATCACGTCACGGATGACGGCCGCGCCTTCGCCGTCATCGGCGACCACTTCGTTTCCACCATCGGAGCGCCCGCCATGCGCGCCATCATCGACACCTGGCGCGGAGAAGGCGCCGCCCTTGCCGCTTCCGATGACTTCCGCGATCTGCGCCGCAAGGCTCTTAAGGGCGACGCCACCGCCTTCCTGTACCTCGATGCGGGGAGCCTGATGGAGACGATCCAGGACGACGCCTCGGGAACGGAACTCACCGCGCTCCTCTCCCTCACCGGGCTGGACAGCCTCTTCGCCCGCCCCATGGGCGTTCTGATGCACGCCGGCGAAAGCGCGTTCCGCATGAAGGCCGCCATGCTCGGCGACCCCGGCCCGCTCGTGCATCTCCTCCGCCCGCGCGACTCCCGCTTCGCCCACATGGTCCCCGCCGAGACCCCCGTCTTCCTCTCGACCTACGACATCGCCGGCGTCCTCGACGCAATGATTGGCGAGAACGATCTCGCCGCCCGCCTCCGCGATGCGTTCCTCGACTCCCTCGATGACGGGGGCGGACTCGCCCGCCTCGATGACGTCCTCTCGCTCTTCGAGGGCGAGGTCGCCATCGCCCAGTTGCCATCCGCCGCTGGCGAGGAGGAGGAGGCGTCCGTCCTCCTCGCGGAAGTCGATGATGAGGACCACGCCCGCGACGTCCTCGAAGCCTTTCTGCGGGAGTCCCCCGACGCCGGCGACGCCACCCTCTGGGTCGGGGACGGCATCGCTATCGTCGCCACGAGCGCCGCCGCCGCTGATGCGGTTCGGGCCGCTGACGGCCCCTCCCTGGCCAGCTCGGAACGCTATACCGCCCTTGTTGACAGGCTCGATGAACGGCTCGCCGCCTTCGCCTGGATCGACGTCGCCTGGCTCGGCATGCCGTGGCTCTTCGAGGCGATGCAGGGAGACCTCGACGCGCTGGACGGGCTCGACGGAGACGGCGAAAGCGCCCTCATCGTGAACGTCTTCTGGAAAGACGGCCTCATGCAGGTCGAGTCAGCGTTCACCGACTGAGCCTGCGCGCCGCCCATCGCCGTGCGCTAGAATCCCCGCCCCGCCATCCCGGCGGTCGAGGAGAGCAGCATGCCTGTCGGACCGAATGACCTTGAGACCGCCCGCAAACTCTTCGAAGAAGGCGGCTGGGGCAGCGGCGACCCCTACGGCCCCGATCAGTGGTTCGCCGAAGACGCCGTCATGCGCGATATCGTCGGACACGCCGAGCCCCTCCGCGGCCGCGAGGAGATCCGCCAGTTCTGGGCCCGCCAGAAGGTCGGCATCACCCTGCGCGTCCCCGTCGAGGAGCTCTACGTCGCCGAGGGCCACCGCGGCGTCGCCGTTCTCTGGATGGCCTACGTCCAGATCGTGGACGAGGAGAATGAGAACTACGGGAAGTGGATCACCTTCGAGGGCATGTCCCGCCTCGAATTCAACGAGGACGGCGAAGTCACCCTCGAGGTCGACTACCACCATGGCCCCCAGGGCGTCGCTGACAGCTGGGTCGCCCACTGGAACGCGCGCCGCGACCGCCCCTGGAGGGAGCTCGGCGAGATCACCGGCGCCTGACGCCGCTACTCCGAAAGGAACGCCTGCCCCGGAGGCGCGCTCGCGGCCGCCGCTTCGGTCGCAGCCAGCATCCCCCGGATGCGCTCCGCCTCAGCCGCACGCTCGTCCGCTGTGAGCGAGTAGGCGTGACGCGCGATGCCGCCCATCCCGTGGCTGCCCCACGCCACTACCAGATCCTCGATCGCGTCCAGTACAGGCCCGGGGACCGCCTTGCGCGGCAGCCGCAGTTCCGCGATGCGCGTCCACGCCGCCGCCAGCGCCTGGGGCGTCACGGCGCCCGTCCCCAGGTCCGTTACCGCCTCCCGCAGCCGCGCAATTGTCGGCTCCAGCTGCTCAGTGGTATAGGTCGCCTCGTGGTCATCCCGCAAGATGTCCGGCAGGTCAAGATTAACCGGCATGGGTCGCAGTCTAGCGCCCCCGCCCGCCCCGCGGGGGCGCTTACGCCGTGCGCGCGCTGAGCGCTGTGAGGCGGTCGTTCGGACGGCCATCAAGGCGGCGCGCCGCCCATGACCTGACGTCGTCCTCGTGGGTGAACAGGATCACCTGTGTCGATTCACTGATCGACAACAGCGTTTCCAGCAACTGCGTCTTGCGCTCGCTGTCCGCGGCGCTGACCACGTCATCCAGAATCAGCGGGCACGCCTCCCCGCTGGGAGCCGTCAGATGTCGCGCAAGCGCAAGGCGCATCAGCAAGTAGATCTGTTCGGCCGTTCCGTGCGAGAGCAGCCCCGCCGACCGATAGTGCCCATCCGCGCCGGCGACCGCCACTTCCAAAGACTCGGGGTCGACGCGGCAGTCGACGTACCTGCCGTCAGTCACCTGCGCCAGCCGCTCCAGTATGGTCTTCCGCAAGACCGGCGCGATATCGCGGTGGACCCGCTCCTGGGCGTTCTCGAGGAACTTGCTAGCGGACTCGAGCGTCCGGTCGAGTCCCTCGAGGCGTTCGACCTCCACCTCCGCCTGCGCAACCCGCTCCTCGGCTTCCGCGACACTCGCGAGATCGCGCTCGAATTCGGTCAGTTCGCCGCGCGCTCCATCGCACTTGGCTGTAACTGCTCGCCACCGTTTATCGAGTTCTTCCAAATCCGCCTCAGCAGGCTTGCTGTCCCGCGCCTTCCGGAGCGCATCGGGACTTGAACGCTCGACCAGTGAAGTCGCTTTACGGCGAAGCTCCTCCGCCGCCTCCTGTACTTCTGCGATGGTCTGCCCACCCAGAAGCCCTTGCAGCTCACCCCAGGCGTCGCTCTTGTCGCGGGCCTCGGCAAGCTTCTCGCGGCGGCGTTCGAGCCACGCGCGAAGATCGGACGCCTGCGCCTCTGACATGGGGGCTTCACTCGCAATCCGAAGCGCTGTCTCGCGCAGTTCCGAGGCTGCGTCCAGCCGGTCCTGGAGTTGTCCGCGGCGAGCCACGCTGGTCAGCCCCCGGAGTTCGTCGATGTCGGCGTCGTCGAACGGCGTGGCAAGGGCGCTGGTAAGCCGTCGACGGTCGGCTATCGCGGCCCGTGACGCTGCTTCCGTTCGGAGTCGAGCCGCCTCTTCCTCGATGTCATCGAGTGACCGCTCCCCGAGAAGACGCTGTAGCTGTTCCCAGTCTTCGAGCCGTTCGTCGGCGTCGTGCATCTGCGCGCTACGGGCCTCCTGCCACTGGCGCAGTCCCTGTACGAGCGCATCAGGAGCGCCATCCGCAACTCCCGCCCTGCGCGCCGCGTCGCGAAGCGCGCGCACAGCCTCCTCCACCCGACGAATGTCGTCGATTTCCCCCTGGATAGTGCGGCGGCGCTCGGCAAGGTCCGAAGGGGCCAGTTCAGGAGCAGGCCGCGCAAGGCCAAAGAGACGGGCAAACCACCGAAGAATCGCCCGCAAAATACCCCTGACGCCGCCGGACGAAGGCGCCGGGAGCTGCTGGTCAATCTCCCTGCGCTGCTCCTCCAACTCCTCGATCGGCGTACCGCTTACGGCGGGCCTTGCCTCCCAGATTGCAAGCGCGCTCGCAACCGCCTGAACAAGCTCGGCCTCTTCGCTGGGGCGCCTCGGCGCTCCGTCGGGGAAGGCCGCGCTCAGTTCACGAGCGGCGGTGGCCCGCTCTTCAGCCGCCTCCGCGTCGAGCTCCGCAAGAATCGCAAGCCCCAGGTCCTCGCTGGCAAGCAGCCCCTGCAGTTCGTCGACGCTTCGGCCTTTGGGCTCCTCTGGCTCTGGAGCCCTATCCCACCGTCCAAGCGCGCGGCTGACCTGATCCGCAAGATCGCTGTCATCGGCAGGCTGGAGCGGCTCTCCGTCCGGAAAGGACTCAAGCAGAGTCTGGGCGCTCGCCAGGCGCCGCTCCGCTTCCTCAGCTTCAGCCTCAGCGAGCACCGCCTCCACGGCAATCTTCTCGCGCTCCATGGCTTGCGCTTCGACGGCGAGCTTTTCCATGTCGCGGCGCCGTCCGGCAGCCTCGCTCTGTTTTTCTCGCGCGTCCTCCAGCGCAGATCGAGCGCTGTCGCGTTCCTGGCGTGCTCGGGCAAGCGGCTTTGTTGGGGCCCGCTGTGTCCCGATGCGCTCGCTTCTGTAGGTACGGATCAGCGCGAGCGCATCAGCCGCTGTCTCGCCTGTGCGCGCTGTCGCCGCCGCGCGCTGCAGCTCGTCCTGAAGTTCTTCGGGCTTGTCGAGGACGGAGAGGATGCTCGCCTGCCGCACGCATGCAGTGCTTACAAAAGACCTGCGGTCGAGCCCCAGCCAACGTGAGCCATCGGGCGCGCCATCATTCATGATTTTCCCGGAGTAGTCGCGCCCCGCGATATCCGCGTCCTGTGCGCTGCTGGCAACGCGACCGTCAAGGTCATGCCGCAAACGAACGCGGTGATCCTTCAGCTCAATCGTCGCGCCGACTTCCCAGCCGCCGCCGTCCCACGGTTTGTGGCGTTCCTCGAATTCAGCATCCTCGGTACGAGCGCGTCCGCGTGCTCGCCGCATCCCGCAGAGGCCGGCGTAGAGCGCGGCCTGCCAGGTCGACTTACCAGCCTCATTCGGTCCGTAGATCACGTTCATCCCGGGGGAGAGCTCCAGCGACTCGTTGCGGAACTGTCCGAATGCGTAGGCTGTCACCGATTCAAATCGCATCAGAGAACCTCAAAATCGTCTCGACCCTCGAGTGCGCGCAGCCCCACTGTGATAACCCGGCGCTCCTCGACAGGGTTAAGCCCCGCATTCAGGACATCGTCCACAAACTGCCCGCGGACCGTCGGCTCCTTGCGGATGGCTTCGAAGTCGTAACCCGCTCGTAGCTCGCCATAGCGGACCTGAACGGCGTCAAATGAACCGGCCTTGTTCATGGCGTCCCGCAAGTCCCCCTCGGTAAAGTCAACTTCCGGATCCATCTCCCCGCGAACGGTCAGCCTCGCGAAACCGGTACGCCCATCCGCAAGACTGGCGATCTCCTCCCGGATCTGCTGCTGCGTCGTATAGTCAGTGATGTCGATCGCGATGTCATGGACGGCTGTGTGGGCAACCTTGCGCCGCTCCCTTTCAACACGCCCCTCTCGGTCGATGGTCGCTACGACCGCGCCGCGCAGACCGTCTTCGCCGAACTCGAGCGGGTCAGGATTCCCCGGATACGTGTGATGGGGCGCGTCTTTGGGGCGGTGGTAGTGGCCGAGGAAGGCGTGCGCGAGCCCGGCTTCAACGATCTGCTCCGCGTCGAAGGGCGCATGCGGCTTCTTGTCCCCGCCCTGTTCGCTGAACCACGAATTCTCCGCGCCGTGGAACAGCGCAAGGTGCGCCCCCGCCCCTCGAACGCGGAACCTGTCGAGGAAGTTGCCCGTGTTCGCCGGCGCGCAGTGCGCCGCCCCCCACAGCGTTACCCCCGCTTGTAGTTCCACGGGCTCAAGCGCGGGCTCGGTGAAGATATGGACGTTGGCGCTCCAGTCGCCGCGGGCGTACAGGCTGTCCGGCCCGTACCAGTCATGGTTTCCCGGTGAGATGTAGACCGGAATCGGGTCAAGCCCCGCAAACGTCTGGCGCAGGAACGCTCTGGTGTCGGACCCTGCGCGTTCGTGTTCGTAGAGATCGCCAGCGCAAAAGAGCGCGTCCGCCCTTTCCTCCCGGGTCAACTTGACAATCGTCAGAAGCGTCTCCCGCAGCGCCTGCCGACGCCGTCGCGCAGCGTCGCCTGAGGCGCCAGCCCAAGCGAAGGAAGAGTCGAGATGAAGGTCTGAAAAATGAACGATCTTCACTTACGAACAGAGACCCTTGATTGACTTCTGCAAGTATGCGGAATCCGAAGGCGCCGCGCCACCCCCAAGCCCCGTCGCGCGGCTGCCGCAGGCAAACAGAACGGGGCCGCCAAAGGGCGGCCCCGTTCTGGGGGATGGCGATCGCGGGCGCTAGCCGGTCGCGATCTTGATCTGCTTCGGCTTCGCCGCCGCCGGCACCGGGATGCGCAGCGTCAGCACACCGTTCTTCAACTCCCCGTTCACCTCGGCGTCGTGGAGCACGCCGGGGAGGGCGAGCCGCCGGCTGAGCGTCGCCCAGCGCCGCTCACGGCGGTGATACCGCTCATCCGCGTGAGCCTCGCTCTCGCTGTGCTCCGCCTTGATGGAAAGCACGCCCTGATGGAGCTGTACGTCGATCTCGCCCTCGGAGAAGCCCGGAAGCGAGGCGCGCACGATGAGTTCGTGGTCGGTCTCGGAGATGTCGACGCCGAGGGCGCCTTCGTCGAAGCCGCTCGTATCCGCCATGCCAAGGGCGCGGTTGAAGAAGCGCTCCACGAAGTCCCGCGAGTCAAAGGGGTCGTATCGGGTCACTGCTGCCATGTCGTTCTTCTCTCCTCTCACAATGTGTTTGTGAACTAAGGAGAGTATGCCGTGATTCTGGCACTCGTGTCAAGAGAGTGCCAGGTCAGCATCCCCCATGACGGCCCAAGAGCGTAAAACCGCCCCCGAGACGCCTCCTAGGCCTTGTCGAACAGGATGTGGAGCTCTTCCAGCCCCCGCAGGATGTAGCTTGGCTGGTGTTTCGGCGCCGGGTAATCCGGGTCCAGGCGGAAGTTCTTCATCCGCTTCAGCGCCTCTTCGAACGCTACCCGTATCTCCAGCCGCGCCAGCGCCGCCCCGATGCAGTAGTGCGGCCCCGCGCTGAAGGCCAGCTGGCTGCGGGCGTTCTCGCGCTCCACATCGAACCGCGCCGCGTCCGCAAACGCCGACTCATCGCGGTTGGCCGCCGCGAAGATCAGCATCAGCAGCGTCCCCGCCGCCAGCGTCACGCCCCCCAGGGTCACCTCGCGCGTCGTCGTCCGGAACAGCGCCCGCACCGGCGACTCTATGCGCAGCGCCTCCTCCGTCATGTTCGCGATCAGCGAAGGGTCGCGCTGGACCTTTGCGAGCTGGTCCGGGTTCTCGATGAAGAGCAGCATCAGGCTCCCGATCAGGTGCGCGGTCGTCTCCTTCCCCGCCACCTGGAGCTGCTGCAGGATGCTCAGGATCTCGGCGTCGTTGAGCGGCCGCGGCTCATCGTCCGTCTGCAGTTCCGCCGTCACCAGCGTCGTCAGCATGTCGTCCTGCGGGTTCTGGCGGCGTTCCTCCGCGCGCATCAGGAAGTACTCCTGCAGCTCCAGCCCCGCCTTCAGGACCGCCCGTTCCTCCTCGGGCGGAGTCTGGCGCTCGATCCCGCCGATGGCGTAGTCCGCCCGCCGCTTGAACTCCTTCAGGTCGGAGCGGGGCACCCCGATCTGGTCCGCGATCACGGCCATCGGGATTTCGTCCGCGAACTGCTTCGTGAAGTCGCACTTGCCCTCGTCGATGAACTCGTCGATCACCCCCGTTACGATCTCGCGCACGTACCCCTCCATGCCCGCCACCCGCCGCGCCGAGAGGGCCTTGTTCACGAGTGAGCGGTAGCGCGCGTGGTAGGGCGGATCGGCCGCCAGCAGCGTCGGCGCGCTGGAGCGATTCACCACCTTGCGGAGTTCCCGCAGTTCCTCATCGCCCGTCTCCTCGGCCCCGCCCGGCAAGTCCGCCGGCCCGGTCGGCGTCCCCGAGGAGTAGGTGTGCGGGTCGTGCACGATCTCGTGGATCAGGTCATACGTGCTCACCACCGCCAGCCCCATCTCCGGGATGAGGTGGACCGGCGCCTCCTCGTGCAGCGCCTGATAGAACGGATAGGGACACTCCAGCGTCTCCGGGTCCAGCAGGTTGTAGTCGGTTAGCGCCATTGTGGTTCCTCCGTGCGCCCAGCGGGGCGCGGTCGGGGAATCGTACGGATTTCCCGCCGCGATCGCATCCCGCCGCCGCGCCGATCGTCGGGGAAGTCCCCGGCGCCGGCGCGGCCTACAGAATCTGGGAGAGGAAGAGCTTGGTGCGGTCCTCTTGCGGATTCTCGAAGAAGTGCTGCGGCGTGCCCTCTTCCACGAGCGCCCCCTCGTCAAAGAAGATCAGCCGGTCCGCCACCTCCCGCGCAAACCCCATCTCGTGCGTCACCACGATCATCGTCATGCCCGAGAACGCCAGCTCCTGCATCACGTCCAGCACTTCCTTGATCATCTCCGGGTCCAGCGCCGAGGTCGGCTCATCGAAGAGCATGATCTTCGGCTGCATCGCCAGCGCCCGCGCAATCGCCACGCGCTGCTGCTGCCCGCCCGAAAGCTGCGCCGGGTACTTGTCCGCCTGCTCGGGGATGCCCACCCGCTCCAGCAACTGCATCGCCAGCGCGTCCGCGTCCAGTTTCGGCATGCGCCGAACCTTGCGCGGCCCCAGCGTGATGTTGCTCATCACGGAGAGGTGGGGGAACAGGTTGAACTGCTGGAACACCATCCCCACTTCCGAGCGGATCGCGTTCAGGTTGCGCACATCGTCGTTCATCTCGATGCCGTCGATCACGATGCGGCCCTTGTCATGTTCCTCGAGCCGGTTGAGGCAGCGGATGAACGTCGACTTCCCCGAACCCGAGGGGCCCAGCACCACCACGATCTCGTGCTCCTGTATCCGCATCGAGATGTTGTCGAGCGCCTGGAAGTCCCCAAACCACTTATCGACGTTCTCGGCGATGATGATGTCGTCTCCCAGTTCGCGTTTGCGGCTGGAAGCGGGCGCCGTCGTTGTCTCGCTGCTCATGATCCTGCTCCTCTCCCAATCTCTAGCGCTCGCCCACTCCGAGCGAGCCCTCGACGCGCTGGGAGATGCGCGACATGATGAACGCCACGATCCAGAAGACCACGGCCACGAATACATACGCCTCGATCCGGTCAGGCGTGAACTCAAACTGCGCGATCGCCGAATCCGCGTTCCCCTTCAACTCCCGCAGCGGCAGGATCACGGTCACAAGCGTTGTGTCCTTCCAGATCGAGATCGCCTGCCCCACCATCGGCGGAATCGAGATGCGCAGCGCCTGCGGCATGATGATCAGCTGGGTTGACTGCCACTGATTGAGCCCTACCGCGTGGGCCGCCTCGTACTGCCCGTGGGGAAGCGCCTGCAGCGCGCCGCGGATGTACTCCGCCATGTAGGCGGCCGTGAACACCGCCAGCACCACCATCGCCCGCACGATCAGCTCCCCGCCGATCACGTCGTCCAGGATGAACAGCGCGACGAAGAGCCAGCCCAGCAGCGGCGCCCCGCGCACAATCTCGATGTACGCCGTACAGGTCCATGAGATCGCCTTCATCCGCGAGGCCCGTCCCAGCGCCAGCGGGATCGCGATCACGAGACCGCCGGCGATCCCCACCGGCGCCAGCACGAGATTCAGCACGAATCCCTCGAGCTCGCGCGGGCGCGCTCCGCCAAACCCCAGCAGCGCGATCAGCACAATGGGCAGCGCCGCCAGCAGCAGTCCCCCCACCGCGCGCTGCTGCGCCGTCCGTCGGGGCCCCGCCTCTCGCGGGATGCGGATCGTGATCGCGTAGCCGGCGTAGAGCAGCGCGACCGCGATCAGGTACCAGATCGTCGACCAGATAGCCGCGCCCCCGTGCGCCAGCAGCAGGATGGCGAAGGCCGAGGCCAGCGCGATGAAGAGGTGGTCCCGCCGCCCCAGGCTCGCCCACGTGCCGTAGGCCAGCCCGATCAGGAGGAAGACAAACCCCACGCTGAACCAGAGCCGCCACTCCTGGTCCATCGGGTACCCGCCCGCGAACAGCAGCCAGCGGTTCTCCGTAATCACCCGCCAGTTCGCATCGACGAACACGAAGTAGACCACGCCATAGATCAGCGCCCCGGCGATCACGGCGGTGATGATCGTCAGCAGGGAGCCGCCCGGCGAATGGAAGAGATTGCGCCGCGTCCACTCACGCAACCGCACGAGGAACGGGCGCCGCGCACGCTCGCGGTGCGGCGGCAACACGATGCGCTGTGGGTTCTGAGCCGGCATGTCAACCATCAGCGCCCTCCTAGATTCGCTGCGCCGTCACGCGCGCGTTGAAGAAGTTCATCACCACCGAGATCGCGAACGAAATCAGCATGTAGGTGACGATGATCACGAAGAACATCTCCAGCGCGTGCCCCGCCTTGTTCTGCACGATGTTCGCCACCCGGAAGAGGTCGTCGTACAGCACCGCGTAGGCCAGCGAGGAGTTCTTGTTGATGTTCAGGTACTGGTTCGTGACTGAGGGGATGATCTGTCGCAGCGCCTGCGGCAGGATCACCAGCGTCAGCCGCTGGTACCCGGTCAGGCCGATCGCATTGGCGGCCTCGCTCTGGCCTCGGGGAAGCGCCTGGATGCCGCCCCGCACGATCTCCGCGATGAACGCGCTGGTATAGAGCGTGAGACCCACCACGAGCGCGGTGAACTCCGGTTCCATGACCATGCCTTCGCGGTAGCGCGTGCCATCCACGATCGGCAGGTCCATGCTGACCGGCGCTCCCAGCGCGAAGAACGACGCCACGGCCCCGATCGAGAACACGCCGAACGCCCAGCGATTGGCGTAGTGCGGTTGTCCCGTCTCCCGCTCCAGCTGCTGCCGGTTCGCCCGCAGCCGCGCCGCCCCCAGGGCAAGCGCGATCAGCGCCGCCACCCAGACCCCCACGAACCAATCGGGCGCGCCCCAGAAACCCGAATCGGGAACCGGCCAGGGAATCGCCATCCCCCGATTCGAGAGGAAGAAGAAGTCGCCCACGGTGGCCACGTCCTGAATCAGCGGCGCGCCGATGAGCAGGATCGTGTAGACGAGCACCACCTGTACGAGCAGCGGCGTGTTGCGGAAGACCTCCACGTACAGCATCGCCATCTGCGCCACGAGCCAGTTCGGGGAGAGCCGCGCCACCCCTATCAGCACGCCCAGCACGGTCGAAAGCGCGATCGCGACCAGCACCGCCCGCAGCGAGGACCACACCCCCACCAGATACATCGTGATGCGCGAGTTCGTGACCCCGTCGACATCCGTCAGCCACTGATTCCCCACCTTGAACGCCGCTGGATCGTTCAGGAACCCGAAGCCGAACTCGCGCAGATCCAGCGAGGTGTAGATATAGCCAATCACCAGCGCCGTGAGCGCAACGTACACGCCCTGGATCAGCAATCGCCGGACGCCGCGCCGGTAGATCAAGGGCGCGTCCGAAGAAGAGGGGGGCGCGCTGCCCGTCGCTATCGCCATGCGCCCATGCTCGCGCGCGCCGGGTCAGGCTCGGCGGCCGCTATCTCGTCCAGCGCCTTCAGGGTCATCCAGTCCCTCCATGCGAGATCCATCAGAACGCTCGCGCCACCATAACGGGATCGCCGAACAAAGTGGGAATCAGAAAGGGGGCGCCCATGGGACGCCCCCTCGCTGAAGTTCGTTGGTCCCTGCGAGCCGCCAAAACGCGGCTCGCAGTCCTGCCGGCCTAGCGGTACGGCAGCGCGTACTGGATGCCGCCCTGACCCTTCGGGCAGCTGTCGTTGTTGATGACCAGATCGTTCAGCGTGCACTTGCGCGGGATGTTGTCCCCGATTGTGCGCGCGTAGATCTCGCCGTAGTTGCCCACGGCCTTGATCGCTCGCTGGATGAACTGCGCGTCCACGCTGCCAAAGCCGAGCGCCGCCACTTCGCCGCCCTGATAGGGGACGCCGAGCAGGCGCGCGACCTCGGTGTTCGGCGGATTCGACGCCATCTGGTCCACGTTGCCCATCGTGATGCCGATCTCCTCGGCCCTGATCAGACCGTGAACCACCCAGTTCACCACGTCCTTCCACTCACTGTCGTAGTCCCGCACGCCGGGCGCGAGCGGTTCCTTCGAGATGATCTGGGGCAGGATCATGTAGTCGGCCGCGTCATCGCGAACGGCGATGCGCGAGGCCAGGTCCGAAGCGTCCGCTGTGAGCACGTCGCAGCGTCCCGCGAAGAACGCGTCCGCCACATCCTGGCTCAGCCCGCCCTGCGGGTCATACGTCAGCCCGATGTCGGTGAAGTGGTCCGCTACGTTCTGCTCGGTCGTCGTGCCGGTCTGCACGCAGATGGTCGCCTCGGCCATGTCAATGGTTGCGTTGATCCCTGCGTCCTTGCGAACGGCAAAGCCCTGGCCCGTGTAGAACGTCGTCTGGGCGAAGTCCACGCCCAGCTCGCGGTCGCGAGAGGCCGTGATCGTCGTCGTGCGGATGAGGACGTCAATCTCTTCCTCGGCCAGCAGCTCGAAGCGCGTGGACGCGTCCGAAGCGTCGACGTACTCGACCTTCGTGTGGTCCTTCAGCACCGCTGCCGCAAGCGCCTTGCAGAACTCGATGTCGAAGCCGACGACCGTGCCGTCCGCCTCGCGGAATCCGAAGAGCGGCTGCGTCTGCTTGACGCCGCACTTCAGTTCCCCGCGGTCCTTGATCGTCTGGACCGTGTCCTGGGCCGCGTTTCCGCCGCCGTCTCCGTTATCGTCGCACGCTACGGCGACAAGGGCCGCCATCGCCACCACAACGGTCGCGATGAAGCCAAACTGCAACTTCCTCATGAGCCCTCCTTCGGTTGCATGAGCGTATGGGCGGCTGAGTCTACGCCCCCAGTCCGCTTGAGGCTAGCCGTCCAGTGAGGCGGTCCGCAACGCCTCCGCCGTGCGCCGCGTGAATCCGAGGAACCCGCCGGTGCCGATCGCCACCATGTTCAACCCGTAGTTGCGCCCCTCGTTGAACACCTTCAGCGTCGCGATGTTCGCGCAGGCCGCCTTGAAGTAGTTGAAGATCTCCCAGTAGCGCAGCTCCTCGCCCCCGATCTCGAACGCCTCGACCTCGCGCAGCAGATCCAGGATTCGTTCGGGCGGCCCAAACATGCGCCCCTTGATGTAGGCGAAGAAGGCGACGTCCTCCATCGGATCCCCGAGGTTCGACCACTCCCAGTCCACGTGCGCCATGATCTTCCCCTCGTGCAGGAGGAAGTTCCCCGCGCTCAGATCCCCGTGGTTCAGCCGCACCGGCCGCTTCGGCTCGGGGATATTGCGCCGCAGCCACGCAATCGCCTCCTCCAGAAGCGGCTCGCGCCCATAACGGTACTCCTCGTAGCGCCCCTCCCAGAGGTCCAGCTGCTGAAGCGTGCTCTCGCGCGTGTCCTTCGGGATACCAAGGTCATGCAGCCCCAGTTCCTCCGGCGAATAGCGGTGCATCTCGCCGATGGACGCGATATAGGTGCGCAGAATCGTCTGCGCGCGCTCCGGCTCCGCCAGATACCCGAATCCCCCGTCCCCCTCCACCTTCTCCGTGACCATGAAGGGATAGCCGAACCATTGCGGGTCATCCTCCAGCCAGCGCGGCCTGGGCACGGGCACAGGCCCCCCATGGAGCGCCTGCAGCAGCCTGAACTCGGGTTCGCTCGATGTCCCCAGCACGCCTCCCTGCTCGATGCGGAACACCAGCTCCGGCTCATCGGGCTGGTCCGTCTTCACCATCAGCGTCTCGCGCGACTGCCCCGAGGCAAGCCGCCGCAACTCCACCACCCGCACAGGCTTCCCCAGCGCGTGCGAGAGGAAGGCGGCGGCGTCCTCGCGGCGAACCTCTGGCTGGTATGGCATCGCCTACCTCCGTGGCCGTCCCGGGTACGAGAACCCGATCGGCTGCCAGAACGCCGTCTGCGCCTGGTTGATTTCCAGCAACGCCTCCGTGATCCCCAGACGGTCCGCGGGAAGGTCGTTGAAGCCGTACTCGCCCTGCGCGTAGGCCGCCTTGATGGCCGCCGTGATCGCCTCTCGCAGCGCCCCGTTGTATCCCCGCAGCTCCTCCAGCCCCGCCCCCGCGGGCCGCTCCGGGACCCCGACCGCGCGCTCCCCGAGGGCCTCGTTCGCCGTCGCCAGCGCGCCTTCGAGCTTCCCGTTCTCCGCCGCCAGAAAGGCGGGTTCGCGTTCCGTCCGCCCCTCCAGGTGCTCCAGCATCAACGCCATCTGCGTCCCCATCGCCTGCGCCCAGTCAGATTGCAGCTCCGGGATGAGCACGTCCTCGAGCACATGGCGCATGCCCGCGATCAGTTCATCGCTCGTTGGTCGCACGCCAGCTTCCCTCCGCGCCGCGGGACTGCCCTGCGGCAGGCCGCCGATGATACCCGCGTCCCGTCCCAGTCGCTGCCCGCGCGCGCTCTTGCGTGTGCCTAAAGCGTTCATCCGCTATAGTCTCTTAGCAGTTTCGACTGTTCAGGAGGGCAAATCGCCATGAACAAGACCGAGATGGTGGCCGCGCTGGCCCGCAAAACGGATATCTCGCAGGCCAAGGCCGCGGAGGTCGTCGACGCGATCTTCAGCACCGTGCCGGGTCAGGGGCTGATCGCCGGCGAACTTCAGAACGGCGGCGAGGTCGCTATCGGCGGCTTCGGCAAGTTCGAAACGCGTGAGCGGGGCGCCCGCACGGGCCGCAATCCCGCCACCGGCGCGACGATCCAAATCGCCGCCAAGCGCGCTCCCGCCTTCAAGGCCGCCAAGAACCTGAAGGACGCGATCTAGACGCAGGCTGCGGACGGCCCCCGCGCTCCCGCGGCGCCGTCCGCAGCGCGTCGCGTCCCCGCCACCGTTCCCACAACCCCTGACGGCGGTACGATCGCGCCATCATGCGGGTGACGGTTCCCCGTGCGGCGCGGCGCGCGCTCCTTGGCCCCCTCTGGCAGTGGGTCATCATCGCGATCGTGATCCTGCCCCTGGCGGTGGCCCTTGCCGCCTGGGCCGGCGCCTTCAGCAGCGCCGCCGAAGACGCCGCCCGCGCCGCCCTTCGCGTCTGGTCGCTCGTTCTCTTCAGCGCGTCCCTCGCCTGGCTTGCGCTCGTCCTTCCGGGGGTCGTGCTGAGCACGATTACCGCTCGCCGCCGGGGCGTGCCCGGGCTTGTGGGGCAGGGCGCCGCCCTCTTCTGGGCGGGCATGTTCCTCATCGCCATCGCCCTCGCCGGTTCGATAGCCGTCTGGCTCGGGCTGGGGGGCTGGCCCCGCTAGCCGTTCGCGGACATCGCGGGGGCGGTCTGCTAGCGGAACACCACCGTCTTGTTGTCGTACACGAGCACGCGATCCTCGAGGTGCCAGCGCACCGCCCGCGCCAGCACGATGCGCTCAAGCTCACGCCCCAGCCGTATCAGCTCCTCCCGCCTGTCCCGGTGCGTCACCCGCAATACGTCCTGCTCGATGATCGGCCCCGCGTCCAGGTCCGCCGTGGCGTAATGGGCGGTCGCTCCGATGATCTTGACCCCGCGCTTCTCCGCCTGCCCGTACGGGTCAGCGCCCTCGAAGGCGGGCAGGAATGAGTGATGGATGTTGATCACCGCCTGCGGATACTCGCTCAGAAACGTCGGCGTCAGTATCTGCATGTACCGCGCCAGCACCACCAGGTCCACCTGTCCCCGCAGGATCTCCAGCATCCGCTTCTCCTGCTCCACCTTCGTCTCGCGCGTCACCGGCAGGCAGTGGAACGGCGTATGGAACCCTTCCGCGAGCGACCGCAACGTCTCCCGGTTCGAGATCACCGAGACGATCTCGGCGTTCAGTTCTCCCATGCGTATCCGCCAGAGCAGGTCCATCACGCAATTCGGCTCACGCGTGCAGAGAATCGCGATCCGTGGCCGCGTGGCGCTGTAGGAGACGCGCCACTGCATGTCGTAGCGTGAGGCAATCTCGCCAAACCCCGCGGTGAACTCGGACGCGGGCACGCTCAAATCCGCGACCGGAAACTCCATGCGCAGGAACGAGCGCGGGTTCTCCCCGTCCGTCGAGTGCTGGTCGCCGTAAATGATGTTGCAGCCGTGACGGTCCAGGTACTGCGAAACGGTAGCCAGAATGCCGCGTTGATCCTGACACTGCACCAGCAGCCGCGCTGTCCCTTCGACAGGAGAATCGTCCATGCGCGCGATCATACGACGTAAGGCGCAACTCTATGTGAACCGCAGGCGGCGGAGATGAAAGCCCGCTTACCGCCTACTGATACATGATCAGGTCCGGCGGCTGCTCGAGCGCCTGTACCTGCTCCGGCGTCATCACGGGCGTATCCTGGTCAAAGAAGAGCTTCAGTGCGGGCCGCTCCGAAGGCTCCTGCAACGCGTACCAGTCATAGTGCCGCAGCTTCAGGGCGATCGTCCCGAAGCCATCCATATCGATCGACACCTCCACCTCCGCCACGTCCTCGACCAGTTCGCGATCGCGCAGCATGCGCGCCGCGAACTGGTGAATCATCAGGATCTTGGGGGGAATGCCCTCCTCCTCCACCAGCGTCGCGAGGTAGCGCTGGACCCTGTTCACGTCGTCCGCGCCAATTCCCCCGATCGCCAGCCCCGGCCGCACGCCCAGATGTTCGGTGGCGAACTCCGGATCGAGGGCCATGTGCACGAACGGCTCCCGCAGGAACCGCTCAAGCAGCTGCACCTCCCGCAGCGGGTCGCTCCACCCGATCTGCACGTCCAGGAACAGGATCATGTCCCGTTCCCGCGCCGCTTCCACATACTCCGCGATGCGTTCGTGGTCGAGCCTCCCCAGCCAGGTGCCGTCCCTCGTCGGGTACTGCTGCGCCACGCCCGTGATCAGATGGAAGGCGGGAACCACCTCCCGCGGGCCGTTCAGGCGGTCATAGCGCGCCGCCCAGACAGCTACGTTGTTCGCCACCTCCGCCGGCGTCCCGTGCCCCAGCACGCCCATCGCGCGCACGCTCGGGTATCCATAGAACGACACCACCTGCGCGTCCTCGAACACCGATTGTCGGGAAGGAGGACGCGGGAACGTCCAGGCCCGCTCGACATCCGAGATCACGAGGTACTCCTCGCCCGGCGTGAGGTGCGTGAGGTTCTGCAGGAGCGACCCCACGATGTCCCCCCAGCCGCTCACCGGCAGCGGTTGCTCGCCGCTGAACGTCCAGACCGAGAGCCCCGGAACGATCCCCCCCGCGCCCCGCTCCCAGTTCACCCAGCCCAGGGCCCGCCCCGCGAAGGCGTCGCGAATTTTCGTGCGCGGTCCCGCCCAGTGCACCCACGTCGGCCCCTCGCGGAGCAGCAGATCGCATTGCGGAATCCCGTCGAGGTTGCTGATGGGCACGGATTCGGACCAGCCCAGCGCGTTTGCGGACAGACTCACGTTCGCCTCGTGCCCATGGCACAGATACGCCCGCTCGCTGTCCAGTCTCAGGGGCGTCTCCGCCTCCACAACATGCCGTGAGGTCGCGCCGCCGGGTACGCGCAGGACAATCCTGGCGGGACGCTCGCAGGTGATTTCGATCGCCAGGGGCGTGCTCAACGCGGGCGACGCCGTCGCGGCGGGGATGGCGGCGGACGGGCTGTATGAGGCCTGCGCCGTGGCCTGACACGGTTCCGTGGCGCTGGCGGCGCTGGCCGCGTCTCCCCCCGTGAGCAGCGCCGCAAGACCCGCGAGGGCAATCAGACCCGCGAAAAGCGCCGTGAATGGTAGATGCATCCCGCTAAACCCCGGGGCGGCGGCGCCTGATGCGCCGTCGCCAGCCAATACTACCAATGCGCCTACGCAGTTGGCTATTTCCTGCCAGTTCATCCGCCCGCGTAAAATCGCCCAACGCCCCCTCTCGGGCGCATGGAGGCATCCTCATGACCGCAGACGTCCAGTCCGCCGCTGTCCACCAGCGCGTCGGTCGGGGAGTGACCAAACGGGTGATGCGGGGAGCCGTGCTCCTCCTTCCCCTCATGGTCACGTTCTGGCTGATCCAGTTCGCCTTCCAGACGATGGACGGCCTCCTCCAGCCCATTATCTCGGCCGCGACCGGCGACGAAATCCCGGGGCTCAGCTTCGCCATCATCATCGTCGCCCTCTTCATCGTCGGCGCCTTCGGCTCAACGGTCATCTTCCGCACGCCCGGCTACCTCTTCGAGCGCGGCATCGCCGCCCTCCCCGGCGTGGGATCGATCTACGGCACGACCAAGAAGCTCCTTCCGGGCGCCGACCGCGGCGCCGCCACGGCCACAGGATTCGAAACCGTCGTCCGCATCGAGTACCCCCGCCGCGATGTCTGGTCGGTTGGCTTCCTCATGGGCGTGATCACGCCCGACGGCGGGCCGCAGATGGGCGTCGTCTACATGCCCTCGACGCCCATGCCCCAGTCCGGCTGGCTCGTCCAGCTCCCCATGGACGAGATCGAGGTCATGGATTGGAGTTCGGCCCAGGCCATGCAGTATATCGTCTCCGCCGGCGTCAGCTGTCCCGACACCATCAGCTTCCGCCCCCTCGACGCGCCCGCCTGACGGCCGCGACGTCCCCCTTCCGCCCCCGCCCGTTCCTGTACCATCGACGCATCCCCGCGAGAACGCGGGAGGAGGGCGGAGATGGCAGACGAAATGCGTATCCAGATCATGAGCGGCGGCCCCTACGTCGTATCCGGCGGCGTGCCCCTCACGGAGATGGCTCCCGTCCAGACCCTCAACGGCGAGAACGTCGCCTGGCACGTCCTCCGCCAACTCGATGAATCCCGCGACCTCTACGCCCTCTGCCGCTGCGGACGCTCCAGCGACAAGCCCTACTGCGATGGCTCCCACGCGTCCGAACCCTGGGACGAGGCCGAGACCGCCGATCGCCGCCCCATGGCCGATCGCGCCAACCGCATCGAGGGCCCCGCCGGCGTCATGCTCGACGATGAGTCCGTCTGCATCGGCGCCGGCTTCTGCGGAACCCGCACGACCAACGCCTGGGATCTCATCAACGAGGAGGGCGACGAGGCCCGCGATCGCGTGACCGCCATGGTCGCCCGCTGCCCCACCGGCCGCCTCGCCATGCTCACTGCCGGGGGCGATTCGCTCGAACCCGCCGCCGATCCCGAGGTCGCCGTCGTCCCCGGCGGTCCCCTCTGGGTGCGCGGCGGCGTCCGCATCGAGAGCGCCGACGGCGCCCCCTGGGAGGTCCAGCCCCGCCGCACCCTCTGCCGCTGCGGCGCCTCCGCCAACAAGCCCTTCTGCGACGGCGCCCACAGCGACCTCCACTTCGACGAGCGCTAGCGACTCTCTGAAGCCTCGTCACTATCGCCTGGAATGGGTGGCGGGGTATCTGGCTGGTACGCGAGTACAACGTCGACGACCTGTAGCCCGCGGGCTCGGTGTTTCCGCACGATCTGCAGCGTGGAACTGCGCTGGATGATGGTCTCTAACTCGTGGGCGAACCCCGAATCCGGGAGAACCTCATGCGCGACGATCGCTTTTGCGCCGACGTACGGCTGAATCTGCAGGAGTACCGCATCATCCAGTGTGGCAAGGGCCTCAACGATCTCGGGATGCAGGTCGCTGGTAACAGAGAGAAAGCCGCGGTCCGTAATCAGTTCGCCAATCTCAGCATTCCAGATGGCGCGACCGTATGTCTCCGTCACCCCGCGCAGGAAGAAGCCATCGATCAGTTCGCGAGGCGGCGTTCGCTCGACTTCCTCGTAGATCTTGGCAAGTCCCGCAGCCTCGTGCGCGTCCCGCCCCACGATCAGCGGTCCGTCCGAGTCACGGTGAACGAACCGCTCCCACCTGACCGGCGGCAAGCTGTCTGCGGCGCCGTCCGACATGCCCCTACCCCAGCAGCCGCTTCATCGTCGCGCCGATCTCCGCCGGCGAATCCGCCACCACCGCCCCCGCCGCCCGCAGCGCCGCCTTCTTGTTCTCCGCCTTCCCGTCCTCCCCCGAGATGATCGCACCCGCGTGACCCATGCGCCGTCCGGGCGGCGCCGTCGCCCCCGCGATGAAGGCCACCACCGGCTTGCGTACATGCTCCTTGATGTACGCCGCCGCGTCCTGCTCCGCGCTCCCGCCGATCTCCCCTACCATCACGATCGCGTCCGTGTCCTCGTCCTCGTTCAGCATCTGAATCGCCTCACGCGGCGTCGTCCCGATGATGGGGTCGCCGCCCACGCCGATGCAGGTGCTCTGCCCCAGCCCCTCCGCCGTCAGCTGCGCCACGACCTCATAGACCAGCGTCCCCGAGCGGCTCATCACCCCCACGCGCCCGGGCAGGAACACATCCGCGGGCATGATCCCCGCGCGCGTCTGCGTTCCCGGCGTGATCACGCCCGGGCAGTTCGGCCCGATGAGCGTGGTCGCGCTCCCCTTCAGCGCCTGCTTCACCCGCGCCATGTCCATCACGGGGATGCCCTCGGTGATGCAGATCGCCAGCGGCAGCCCCGCCGAACCCGCCTCCAGAATCGCGTCCGCCGCGAATGGCGCGGGCACGAAAATGACGCTCACATTCGCGCCCGTCTCCCGCACCGCCGCGTCCACCGTCGGAAAGATAGGCGCCCCGTCCTGCTCCTCGCCGCCCCGCCGTGGGTGGACCGCCGCCACCACGTTCGTGCCGTAGGCGATCGAGCGGCGCATATGGTTCGCGCCCTCCGTGCCGATCCCCTGAACCATCAACCGCGTGTTCTCGTCGAGAAGGACGCTCATCGAAGCTCCCGCGCGCGCCGCGCCGTCAAACTGACCCCGCGCCGACCTCAGCCTCCGCGAGCCTCCGCATTCTAGCCGCGCCTCCCGATGGCGCTAGCGGGAGCGGGCGCCGCCGCGCCGCCTTAGACTCTCCCCGCCACTTGCCCGCCGCGACAGACTCTGGAGGCTCCCCAATGGCCATGGCTCTCGAAGGCGTCACCGTCCTCGACCTCTCCCGTCTCGCCCCCGGTCCCTACTGTTCGATGCTGCTTGCCGATTTCGGGGCCGATGTCACCCTCATCGAGGCCGTCCCCGGCGCGAACGCCAAGCTTGCCGGCCCCGCCGCCGACCCCGAAGCGGCGAAGCGCGCCGCCGCCTACAACGCCCTTGGCCGCGGCAAGCGCTCCATCGCCCTCAACCTGAAAAACGAGGCCGCCCGCGCTGTCTTTTACGAACTCGTCAAGGGCGCCGATGTCGTCCTCGAGGGCTTCCGCCCCGGCGTCGTCGACCGCCTCGGCGTCGACTACGAGACCGTCGCCGCCATCAATCCCCGCATTGTCTACTGCTCCCTGTCCGGTTTCGGCCAGACCGGCCCCTACAGCAACCTCGTCGGCCACGACATCAACTACATCTCCATCGGCGGCGCGCTTGGCGTCATCGGCCGCCCCGGGTCCGCTCCCGCCATCCCTGTGAACCTGCTCGCCGATTTCGCCGGCGGAGGTCTCATGGCCGCCTTCTCCATCTGCGCCGCCCTCCTCGCGCGCGAACAGACGGGCCGCGGCCAGGCCGTCGATATCGCCATGAGCGACGGCGTCCTCTCCCTCATGACCAGCGCCATGACCGGTTTCTTCTCGACCGGTCAGCCCCTCCGCCCGGGCGAGGGCTTCCTTACCGGCGCCCGCCCCTGGTACGACGCCTACCGCTGTCGCGATGGCCGCTGGTTCTCCATTGGCAGCATCGAACCCCACTTTTACGACGCCCTTGTCCGCGTCCTCGGCGCCGAAGAGTTCCTCGGCCGGCAGCACGACGAATCCGCCTGGCCCGCCATGCGCCAACGCTTCGAGGCCATCTTCGCGACGAAGACCGCCGATGAGTGGATGGCGATCATGTCGCAACATGACATCTGCGCCTCGCCCGTCCTCGAGCAGGAGAACATCGTGACCGACCCCCACAACCTCGCCCGTGACATGATCATCACCGTCGACACCCCCGCGGGACCGGTCCGGCAGGTCGGCGTCGCCCCCAAGCTCAGCGAGACCCCCGGCGCCGTCCGCGGCGTCGCCCCCCGCAACGGTGAACACACCGACGAGATCCTCGCCTCGCTCGGCTACGACGCCGAACGCATCGCCGCCCTCCGCGCCGATGGCGCCGTCGGCTAAAGGAGCCCCCCATGGAGTACCGCGTCATCGCCGCTGACATCGAGTTCGCCGAGGGCCCCCTCGAACTGCCCGACGGCGACATCCTCTTCACCGAGATCCGCGCGGGCGTCCTCACGCGCGTCTCCCCCGACGGCGCCCGCCGCGAGACCTTCGCCGTTACCGGCGGCGGCCCCAACGGCGCCGCTATCGGCCCCGACGGCGCCATCTACGTCACCCAGAACGGCGGCTTCCTCTGGTCCGAAAGCCGCACCTCCAGCGGTCAGCGCATGATCACCCCGGGGAACCGTCCCGAGGGCGACGCCTATATCGGCGGCCAGATTCAGCGCGTCAGCCGCGACGGCTCCGAGGTCACGACCATCTACCGCGAGTGCGAAGGCGAGCCCCTGAAGGGCCCCAACGACCTCGTCTTCGACCGCGAAGGCAACTTCTACTTCACCGACCACGGCAAGCGCCATGGCCGCTCCCGCGACATCACCGGCGTCTTTTACGCTTCCCCCAAGGGCGACTTCATCCGCGAGATCATCTTCCCCCTCGAGGCTCCCAACGGCATCGGGCTCAGCCCCGACGAACGCGCCCTCTACGTCGCCGAGACCCCGACCGGACGCCTCTGGGCCTTCGATATCACCGCCCCCGGCGAAATCGGCGAACGCCGCGTGGTCGCCACCGTCCCCGGCGCCACGCCCCATAACTTCGCCATGTGCGATTCCCTGTGCGTCGATGGCGAGGGGAACATCCTCGTGGCCACGCTCATCAACGGCGGCGTCACCTCCATCTCCCCCGACGGCGCCACCGTGCGGCACTACCCCCTCCCCGACCGCATCACCACCAACGCGTGCTTCGCCGGCCCCGACCTCCGCACCCTCTACGTCACCATGGGCGCCCTGGGCCAGCTCATCGCCTTCGAGAACTGGCCTGTCGCCGGACACCGCCTCAACTTCCAGGCCGGGGCCAGTCGCGCATGACCCGCGCCTTCGGCGCTGCGCTTGTCCTCTGCGCGGTCGGGCTGGCGCTGCTGCGCGTCACCGTGGCCGCGCCCCAGCGGTGCCCCGCGATGACGCCGGAGGCGCTGGCCGCCTCCGCGTCCGCCGCTGCTGAGTGGATCGAGGTCGCCCAGTACCCCGACGGCCGCTACGTGTACGAATACAACGCCGAAACCGACTCCCTCCCCGACGGCTACAACGTCGTCCGCCACGCCGGCGTCACGATGTCCCTCTACCAGGCCGTCGCCCTCGGCGACGAATCCCGCCTGCAGCCAGCCGACCTCGGGATGACGTGGATGCAGGAGAACCTGATCGAACGCGATGACTGGGTCGCGCTCCGCAATCCCTGGACCGGCCGCGTCAAGCTTGGCGCCAGCTCGCTCATGCTCGCCGGCCTTGCCCAGCGCCGCCTCGCCACCAACGATCCCGTCTTCGATGACCTCATGCGCCGGCTCGCCCGTTTCCTTGTCGTCATGCAGCTCCCCGACGGCGCCATGCTCAACTACTGGGATCCCGCCACGGGCGCGCCCGACCCCGCCGTCAGGTCGCGCTACGCCACAGGCGAGGCCCTCTGGGCGCTCGCGCAGATGCATCGCCACTTCCCCAACGAAGGCTGGGATGCGCCCTCCTGGCGCATCGCCGATTACCTCGCCCTCCACCGCGACGAGGTCGAGGGCCTCAGCTTCCCTCCCTGGCCTGACCAATGGGCCGCCTACAGCCTCGCGGAGATGGCGGACTGGCCCCTCGAAGCGCGCCACATCGCGTACGCCCGCGCCCTCGCCGAGCGCTTCGGCTTCCTCATCCGCGTCGAGTCACAACGCACCGGCGGCGCTGTCAACGAGCCCTTCCATGGCCGCCGGACGCGCGCCGCCGGGCTCGGGACCTGGGTCGAGGGCCTCACCTCGATGTGGCGCCTCGCGCGCGCCGATGAGCGCCTCGCCGACCTTGAACCGAAGCTCGCCGAACGCGCCGTCTGCGGCGCCGCCATCCTCGTCAGCCGTCAGGTCACGAGCGAGGAGAGCGCCTCCTGGCCAAGCCCCGCCCTCTCCGCCGGCGCCTGGTTCCGCGATGGCGTCACCCGCATGGATGACCAGCAACACGCGCTCTCGGGCCTTGCCCTCACGCAGGCTATCATCGCCCGCGAGGAGGACATCCCGTGAGTGGAGTTGGCGTCACCATCCTCATGCTCTTCGCCGCTGTCAATCCCCCCGCCGTTCTCGCCGCCATGAGCAGGAGTCGGGAGGGGGCGAGCGCGACGCGCCTCCCGCCGCTGACGGTCGCCATCGCCTTTCTCGGCGGCGCCGCGATCCTCCTCGCCGCCACTTTCGCCGCTGACGCCTTCCTCGACGTCCTCGAACTCGAACCCGAGACCTTCCGCATCTCCGCCGCCATCGTCATGGCCGTCAGCGGCGCCGCCATTCTCTTCCTCGGACCCTTCCCCTACCCCGTCGAGGAGGGCGTGAAAGGCGCCCTCTTCCCCTTCGTCTTTCCCCTCCTCGCCAGCCCCGCCGCTATCGCCGCCGTCCTCACCCGCTCCGTCGACAAGGGCGAACCCCAGGCCGTGCTTGCCGCGCTCATCGTCGTCGGAGCGGTGAGCGCGGGCGTGTTCGCGCTTTCGGGACGCTCCACGCCCTTCGCTGGCGCCCTCGCGCGGCTCATCGCCGCGCTCCTCATCGTGCGCGCTGTTGGCCTCCTCATCGACGGCATTCGCGCCGTCTGACGCCTTCGGAAGGAGTACGCTGCGCCCAACGCCGCCAGCTGGTGGCGGAAAGAGGCGCGCCATGGCGCTTGAAGACCTTGTCAGCCCGTACGACATTCCCTCCGGAAGCGTCTTTCACTTCGCCCTCGCCGTCCCCGACCTGCCCGCCGCCATGGACCTGCTCGGCCCCGCCCTCCAGCTTGACTGGACCTCCATCTGGTCCATGACGAGGGAGATGGAGACTCCTGAGGGCCATACCAGCGACGAGCTGCAGGCGGTCTACTCCCGGCAGGGGCCGCCCTATGTCGAGCTTGTCAGCGGACAGGCGGGCGGCTTCTTCGCCGCTGAGGACGGCGCCCGCCTCCACCACGTCGGCTACATCGTCGATGACGTGCGCGCCGAAGCCGAACGCCTGCAGGCGCTCGGCCTGACGATCTGGAGCCTCAACGCGTCCTCCGCCTTCGTCACGAATGAGCTTCGCGTAGGGCGGGGATGTTCTCCTCCAGCGTCTGGCCTCAACGCGTCCTCCGCCTTCGTCACGAATGAGCTGGGCGTGACCCTCGAAGTGATGGGGCCGGGCATCCGCCAGACCCTCGATGAGTGGTTCGCCCGCCCCTCCGGCTGACGCAGGCAGCCGCTAGTCCGCCGTTCGCGTAGCATCGCGGGCGATGCCCCGCCGCATCCTCATCAGCAACGACGACGGCTATGAGTCGCCGGGCCTCTGGGCGCTGGCGCGGGCCTGCGCCTCCCTGGACTGCGCCGTCACCGTCGTCGCCCCCGACAAGAACCAGAGCGCCGTGGGCGGCAGCCTCACCCTTCGCCAGGAGCTCAACTGGGTTCGGATCGAGGATCCCCCCGTGCCCGGCGTGGACGCCTGGCGCGTGAACGGCTCCCCCGCCTCCGCCGTCATCGTCGGCCTCAACGGCGTCCTCGACGAGCCCCCCGACCTGCTCGTCTCCGGCATCAACCAGGGAGCCAACATCGGCAACGATCTCACCGCCAGCGGTACCGTTGGCGCCGCCCTCCAGGGCCACTATCGCGGCATCACCTCGCTCGCCCTCTCCTACGCCATGACCCCCCGCACGGAAGTAGACTGGGACGCCGCCGAGCGCGTCGCCGCCATCTTCTGCCGCGAGGAGATCGAGGGCCGCCTGCCCCAGTCCATCTTCCTCAACGTGAATATCCCCCTCGTCCCCTTCGAGGAGTTGAAGGGCGTTCTCGTCACACGCGTCGCCCGTCGCGGGTACTTCCATCTGGAGGTTCAGGGCGAAACGAAAGGCGCGCTCACCCGCGGCCCCTTCGAACCCACGCCCCTCGACCCGCCCCCCGGTACCGACCTCTGGGCGATCATGCATAACTACGTCAGCGTCAGTCCGCTGCAGGCCAACTTCACCGATCACCACGTCATCGACGCGCTCGGCGAGCGTTTCAACGCCGCCTGGCGTGAATAACCACTGACGCCTGGCGCCCGTGCGCTACACTCGAAGCTGACCAAATCCGGAGGACAGCCCCATGTCTGGCCACTCGAAATGGTCGACCATCAAGCGGAAGAAGGCCGCCGCCGATAACAAGCGCGGCGCCCTCTTCACCAAACTCGCCAAGGAACTCCAGCTCGCCGCCCGGGCCGGCAGCCCCGACCCCGAGGCCAACTTCAAGCTCCGCCTCGCCGTTCAGCGCGCACGGGCCGCAAACATGCCCAACGACAACATCGCGCGCGCCATCGCCAAGGCCACCGGCGGCGGCGACAGCGACCAGCTCCAGGAAGTGAGCTACGAAGGCTACGGACCCGGCGGCGCCGCCATCCTCATCACCGCCGTCACTGATAACCGCAACCGCACCGTGGCCGCCATCCGCCACGAGTTCACCCGCGTCGGCGGCAGCCTCGGCGAGAACGGCTCCGTCGCCTGGCAGTTCCAGTCACGCGGCGCCCTCTCCGTCGCCCTCAATGGCCACGACGAGGAAGCGGTCGCCCTCGCCGCCATCGAAGCGGGCGCGGAGGACGTCGAGACAGCCGCAGACTCCGTGGAGATTCAGACCGCCCCCGGCGACCTCGAAACCGTGCGCCGCGCGCTCACCGAAGCGGGCTACGCCGTCGACCACGCCGACCTCTCGATGGTCCCCACCGCCACCATCGCCCTCGAGAAGGGCGCCGCCAGCCAGACCATCCGCCTCCTCGACGGCCTCGAAGAGCTTGAAGACGTCCAGCGCGTCTACTCAAACGTTGACTTCGATGAGGAGCTCCTCGCCCAATACGCGGGCTAGCGTCATCGCCCCCTCGGCGGTCCCCCGTTCGCCGCCGTACAGTGCGGGTATGCGTATCGCTGGCATTGACCCGGGACTGAACGCCACCGGCTACGGCGTCGTCGATATCGATGGCGACCACTGTCGCCACGTCGCCCACGGCGTCGTCCGTACCCGCGCCTCCGAAAGCCTCGCCCGCCGCCTCGTCCTCATCCGTGACGGCTTGCGCAAGGCGCTTGCCCAGTGGACCCCCGCGATCGGCGCCGTCGAGGCCTCCTTCGTCGGCTCCAACGCGCGTTCCGCCCTTGCCCTCGGCCACGCCCGCGCCGCCGCCATCCTCGCCCTCGCCGACGCCGGCCTTGAGGTGTACGAATACGCCCCCGCCGCCGTCAAGAATCAGGTCGCCGGCTACGGGCGCGGCGAGAAGGCGCAGGTCGCGAGGATGGTCGCCATCGAACTCGGGATGGCCGAACCGCCCAGCCCGTCCGACGCCGCCGACGCCCTCGCCGTCGCCATCACCCACTGGGCCCATACCCGCCTCGATGGGCGCCTCTAGTAGCGCCCGCCCAGCTTCGTATGATCCCAGCTGTAGATTCGCTCCGGGCGGATGCGTACCGTCACGCGCTTCGCCGCCGCGGGCATGGCCGCCTCCGGCGTCTCCGTCGGGATCGGCAGGCCGCGGTACTTGTTCGCCACCGCCGACATCACCGTAGCCGTCGTCTGCACGTTCTCCTCCAGCTCCCCCGTCCCCCGGATCACGAGGCCCCGCAGTTCCTCATACTCCCGCCCCGTCTCCAGCATGGCCGTGATGCGCGGGTCGCGCCGAAGATTCACGATCTTCTGGCTCTTGCCGAACGTCGTGAAGTGGACGGTCCCGTCGATCACCACGTACCACATCGCCGCCAGGTGGGGGAATCCCGCAGGACCGTTCGTCGCCACCTGCAGCGTCCAGCCCTCGTCAAGGAAGCGGGATTGCTCCTCTTCCGTCATCGCGATCTGGCCTCGCCGGCTTGGCATAGCGTCCTCCCCCGTGTTTCCCGCGCAAGCCTACCCCCTGTGGTGGAACTTCGCGTGAAGTCTCCTCCCCGTGGGCGTGGCTATCCTCGCTGGAACCGCCGCCGCCGGTTGCGGCCCCCCGCCTGACTGCGGCCGTAGCGCACCGGTCCGCTCCGTCCCGCCGCCTCCGCGAACGCCGCCAGTTCCTCGCTTTCCGATCCCACCAGCTCCCGCCGCAGTTCCACGATGCGATCGCGCAACGCCGCCGCCTTCTCGAACTCGAGGTTCTTCGCCGTCGCCTTCATCTCCCGTTCCAGCTCCTTGATCGTCCGCAGCAACTCATCCGGCGGCAGCTCCGCGGGGCCGCCGGCGTCGTACGCCGCGGGCTCCTCCGCCGCCTCGCGCACGTGATCCGTGATATCCCGAATCGCCTTCGTGATCGTCGCCGCCTCCAGCCCGTGTTCGCGGTTGTAGGCCTCCTGGATCGCGCGCCGCCGCTCCGTCTCCGCGATCGCCGTTCGCATGCTTGCCGTCACACGGTCGGCGTACATCACGACCCTCCCCTCCACGTGCCGCGCCGCCCGCCCGATCGTCTGGATGAGCGAGCGGTTCGAGCGCAGGTACCCCTCCTTGTCAGCGTCCAGAATGGCCACCAGCGACACCTCCGGCAGGTCCAGCCCCTCCCGCAACAGGTTGATCCCCACGACCACGTCGTACACTCCCAGCCGCAGGTCCCGCAGAATCTCCACCCGATCGAGCGTTTCCACCTCGGAGTGGAGGTAGTGCGTCTTGACCCCCATCTCCGTCAAATAGTCCGCCAGATCCTCCGCCATCTTCTTCGTCAGCGTCGTCGCCAGCGTCCGCTGCCCCTTCGCCGTCGTCGCCCGTATCTCCGCCAGCAAGTCATCGATCTGCCCGTCCGTCGGCCGAACCTCCACCACCGGGTCAAGCACGCCTGTCGGACGGATCACCTGCTCCGCCACCTGCGTGGACTGCTCCAGTTCGTACTCCGCCGGCGTCGCGCTCACGAACAGCGCCTGGTTGATATGGCGGTCGAACTCCTCGAACGTCAGGGGGCGGTTATCCAGCGCGCTCGGCAGCCGGAACCCGAACTCCACCAGCGTCTCCTTGCGCGACCGATCGCCGAAGAACTGCCCCTGCACCTGCGGCAATGTGATGTGCGATTCATCCACGATCAGCAGCCAGTCATCGGGGAAGTAGTCGAGCAGGCACCACGGCGTCGTCCCCGCGGCGCGCGTCTGCAGGTGGCGAGAGTAGTTCTCGATGCCGGCGCAGTAGCCCGTCTCCCGCAGCGTCTCGAGGTCGTAGTGGGTGCGTTCCTCCAGCCGCGCCGCCTCCAGAATCTTCCCGCTCTCCTTCAGGAACGCGATCTGGTCGCGAAGCTCCGTCTCGATCGCCGTCAGCGCCTGCTGCTGGTTGTCCTTGCTCGTCACGAAGTGCTTGGCCGGGAAGATCTCGATCTCCTGCCGCTCCGCCACGATCTCGCCGGTCAGGGGATCCAGCTCGCTGATGCGCTCCACCTCGTCGTCCCAGAAGTCGATGCGCACCGCCAGATCCTCGTAGCTCGGCAGGATCGTCAGCGAGTCGCCCCGCATGCGGAAGCGCCCCCGCACCACGTTCTGGTCGTTCCGCTCGTACTGCATCTCCACCATCCGCCGCAGTACGTCGCGGCGGTCCAGCCGCTCGCCCACGCGCATCCCGAGGATGAACTGCTGGTAGTCCGACGGCTCCCCCAGTCCGTAGATGCAGCTCACGCTCGCCACGATGATCACATCCCGCCGCGTGAACAGCGCCCGCGTGGCCGCGTGCCGCAGCTTGTCGATCTCGTCGTTGATGTCCGCGTCCTTCGCGATGTAGGTATCGCTCCGCGGGATGTACGCCTCCGGCTGGTAGTAGTCGTAGTAGCTCACGAAGTACTCGACCGCGTTCTCCGGGAAGAACTCCTTCAGCTCCGCGCAGAGTTGCGCCGCCAGCGTCTTGTTGTGCGCCAGCACCAGCGCCGGGCGGTTCACCGTCTCCACCACGTTCGCGATCGTGAACGTCTTCCCCGATCCCGTCGCCCCCAGCAGTGTCTGGTAGCGATCCCCCCGCCGCAGCCCCTCGACCAGCTGCTCGATCGCCCGGGGCTGGTCGCCCGTGGGCCGGAAGTCCGCGTTCAGCCTGAACGTCCCCGTCGGGGGAGAAGCCGTCGAAACCATGGAAGCCAGTGTAGCAGCGCCCCTAGCCGTCCTCGCCCAGCGTCACGTTGTCGATCAGCCGCACCGCCCCGAAGCGCGCCGCCAGCGAAAGCAGCGCCGTGTCCCCCGCCTCCCCCGCGATCTCGGCCAGCGTCTCCGAATCGGCGACCGAGACGTACTCCAGTTCCGCCAGCGCCTCCGCCGCCACCATCGCGCGTGCCCCCTCCCGCAGCGAATCAGCGGACCGCATCCCTTCCGCGAACCGCGCTTCCGCCTGCCGCAGCGCCCGCGAGAGCACGGCGGCGGCGGCCCGCTGCGCCGGCGTGAGGTAGGCGTTGCGGCTGCTCAGCGCGAGCCCGTCCGCCTCCCGTACCGTCTCGCAGGCCACAATCTCGACGCCAAGGTCGAGGTCGCGCGCCAGCCGCCGGATGACGCGCAGCTGTTGCGCGTCCTTCTTCCCGAAGTAGGCCAGCTCCGGCCGCGTCGCGTTCAGCAGCTTCGTCACCACCGTCGCCACCCCGCGGAAGTGCGCCGGCCGCGCCGCCCCCTCCAGCCCCTGCGCCAGCCCCTCGACGGTCACGTACGTCTGATAGCCCTCCGGGTAGATCGTCTCCACTAATGGCAGGTAGGCCGCGTCCATCCCCAGCTCCCGCAGAAGCCGCAGATCGCGCTCCTCGTCCCGCGGGTAGCGCGCAAAGTCCTCGTCTGGTCCGAACTGCGCGGGGTTCACGAAGATGCTCGCGACCGATAGGTCGTTCTCCGCCAGCGAGCGCCGCGCGAGCGTGAGGTGGCCCTCGTGCAGGTAGCCCATCGTGGGGGTCAGCCCGAGGCTCCCGCGTTGCGCGGAACGCCACGCGCGCATCTCCTCCGGAGTCCGCAGGATCTCCATGCGCCGCTCGCGGCGGTGGCTCAGGCGGACGCGCCCGCGCCCGCGCCTGCGCGCAACTCGTTCAGCGTCTCCTCCGCCATCGCGAAGCTCTCCGCCTCCGTCGGGAAGGCGCCGTCCTCGACCTCCGCCACGTAGTCGCGGATGGCCTCGCGGATCGTCTCCCCCAGCACGGCGTAGCGCTTCGCGTGACGGAACTGGCGCTGGTCATCGAACAGCCCCAGCATGTCGTGCAGCACCTGCACCTGGCCATCGCAATCCGCGCCCGCGCCGATGCCGATCGTGGGGACGCTGACGCGCTCCGTGACCATCCGCGCCAGCGGCGCCGGCACCGTTTCGAGCACGATGGCGAAGGCGCCCGCCTCTTCCAGCGCCCGCGCCGCGCCGATGATGCGCGCCGCCGCGGCGGGCGTCTTGCCCTGCACCTTGTGCCCGCCGAACTGGTTCACTGACTGCGGGGTCAGCCCCAGATGCCCCATCACGGGAATGCCCGCCGAAACCATGCGCCGTACCAGCGGCGCCATCTCGCTGCCGCCCTCCAGCTTCACCGCCCCCGCGCCCGCCTGCAGCAAACGGCCCGCGTTCGCGAGCGCCTCGTCCGCGTTCGCCTGGTAGCTCATGAAGGGCATATCCGCCACCACGAGGCAGCGTTCCGCGCCCCGCGCCACCGCCTTCGTGTGATGGAGCATGTCATCCATCGTCACGGGAACGGTCGAGTCATGGCCCAGCATCACCGTGCCGAGCGAGTCCCCCACGAGGATGACCGGCGCTCCCGCCTGTTCCACCAGTCGCGCCATCGCGTAGTCGTAGGCCGTCAGCATCGCGAAGCGACGGCCCGCTCGCTTCCATTCCGTCAGCTTGTGTATCGAAAGGCGTCCCATTGGTTCCCTCCTCAGCTCGCGCTTGCGGGCGCGCCCGCGCGGTGGCGGACGCCCTCGCCGCGCGCGCGGCGCTCGATCACGTTGTTCTCGCCCAGGTACACGATGCGCGGCGCCAGATCGCGGGCGTCCGCCTCATCGAGTTGGTGGTAGCTCAGGATGATGACCTCGTCGCCCTCGTCCACGAGGTGCGCCGCCGCCCCGTTGATGCAAACCTCGCCGCTGCCCTCACGCCCCACGATGGCGTACGTCTCCAGCCGCGCCCCATTTGTCAGGTCCAGCACGTGCACCTGCTCGTAGGGCGCCAGGCCGACGGCGTCCATCAGGGTGGCGTCGAGCGTGATTGATCCCTCGTAGTCGAGGTTCGCCTCGGTAACCGTGGCTCCGTGAATCTTGGCGACCAGCATCGTGCGCACTGGCGCTCCCTCCCACGAAAAACGCCCTTGCCGGACAGGGCAGGGGCGTGGAACGGAAGAACCGGGAGCCAGGTAAACGGTTGCTGGCCGCGGCTCGCCATCCGTACCGGCCCTTGCGGGTCCAGGCGGACCAGAGCGTTGCGTCGTCTCGTTTCCAAAGCTCGCCGTCCGCGAACGGATCGACGGCACGCGGGATCGTCCCTGCCCCCGAAACGCTTGTCAACCCCTCCCCGCGCTAGCCGTCGCCCCGCCACTCCCGCGCCGACGGCGTCCCCGCCAGCCCCTCCGCCAGCTCCACGCTCCGTACGACCGCGCGCTCCACGGTCAGCATCGCCATCAGCCCCAGCGCCATCAGATCCCGCCGTTCCGCCTCCGCCTCGCCCGTGGTCAGCGCGAAAACCGTATCCCCGTCCCCGAGCGTGTGCGCGGGGACGATCGCGCGCGCGAGCCCGTCATGGCCGTGCACGGCCAGCCGCCGCACGCCCGCGTGTTCGATGGCGGCGTTCGTGGCGATGCACGCCAGCGTTGTGTTCTCTCGCAGTCCGTCCAGCTCCTCGCTGCGCATGCGGACCGCCTCCTCCGGCGTCAGCATCTCCCCGCGGCGTTCCCCGCGCGGACCCGCCAGCATCCTCCCCGTTTGCGGGTCGAAGATGGCGCCGATGGCGTTGGTCACCGCCAGCGCCCCCACCGTCAGCCCGCGCGGCCCCACCATGCTCGCCGTGCCCACGCCTCCCTTAAGTCCGCGCTCGGGTCCAGGCAGCTTCGCCACGGTCGCGCCCGCGCCCGCGCCCACGCTCCCCTGCGCGACCGCTCCTCCCGTCGCGCGCGCCGCCGCCCGCTCCCCTTCTTCCGCCCCCGGGAACGCATGCTGACCGATGGCGAGGTCGTAGATCGCGGCGCCCGCGACGATCGGGACCGGCCCTCCCGTCGTTTCGACCCCCACCCCGCGCCCCGCCAGCCAGCGCGCCACCCCCGCCGTGCTCGCCAGCCCGAAGGCGGAGCCGCCCGCCAGCGTCACCGCGTGGCAGCGCCCCACGGCGTTCCCGCCCGTGAGCGCGTCCGTCTCGTGCGTCGCTGGCGCCCCGCCCCGCGCATCCACCGCCGCCGCCGTGCATCCCTCGCAGAGGATGACGGTGCAGCCCGTCGCCTTCCGCCGCGAGGTCCAGTGCCCCACGCGCACCCCCCGCACATCGGTGATGGCGTCGCGCCTGCCGTGCGCGAACGGTTCGCCCTCGCTCACTCCCGCCGTCCCAGCGCCTGACGCGTGCGCAGATAGGCGCCGAGGAATCCGCGCGCCGCCGAGCACAGATCGGCGATCAGGTCCGCCATCGCCACCGTCGCCTCCTCCCCCGCCGCCAGCCGAACCTCCAGCCGCTCCCCCGCCGCGCCTGTGCCCGTGATGGCGAGCTGATCGACCGGCGCGGGCATCGCCAGCGAGTCCGCCGCCCGCGTCGCCTCGATCAGCGCGGGGAGCCACTCCGGTACCGGCAGCGCCCGCAGCTGCGCGGCCTTCTCCACCGCCTCCTCGTCCAGCGCCAGCCTTCGCACGACGCCCTCCGGCTCCGCCGTCGCCGCCAGCTGCGCCAGCGCCACCCACGCCTCCGCCTGCGGAAGCGGACCGCGCAGCCGCTCCGCCACGGACAGGCGCCGGTCATCCAGCGCCTCGAACACCGCGGTCAGCCGCAGCGCCGCCTCCGCCAGCTGCTCCGCCAGCGTGGTAACCAGCGCCGGGCGTTCGTACGGCGGCGCGAACGCCAGCGCCTTCAGGGCCGCGTCCGCCACCATCTGCGGCTTGCTCAGAACCGTGCGTTCGTACGCCTCCAGGAACGCAAGCTCGCCCAGCCCCGCGATGTACGGCCGCTCCGCCATAGGGGCAGTTTACGGCCTGGACGCGCGCCGACGGCGCGGCCTCCGCTGGCAGCGCGGGCAGAAGTGCGTGCCCCGCCCCCCCACCACCGCCCGCCGGATCTCCGTCCCGCATGCGTAGCACGGCTTCCCGTCGCGGCGGAAGACCTGCACGTACCTATGCTGCCGCCCGGGGTCGCCCTGCGCGTCCACGTAGTCGCTGAAGCTCGCCCCGCGATTCTCGATGCCGCGCTCCAGTACCTCGCGACAGGCGACGCGCAACCGCGCCGCCGCCCCCCGCGAGACCTCCCCCGCGGGCGTGTCCGGGCGGATGCGCGCCTGAAAGAGCGCCTCATCCACGTAGATGTTCCCCAGCCCCGCCACGCGTCGCTGGTCGAGCAGCACCGCCTTCACCGGCGCCGTCCGCCCCGCCAGCAGCTTCCGCAGGAAGGCCGTGGTGAACGCCGCGTCCAGCGGCTCCGGCCCCAGCTTCCCCGTCACCTCGGCCGCGTCCTCCACGATGTCCCACGTGCCGAACTTGCGCAGATCGCTCCAGCGCAGGTCATGCCCCCCCTCCAGCGAAATGCGCGCGCGCTCCCACTGGATAGGCGGATCGCTGGCCGCCCGCCATACCAGCCGCCCCGTCATGCGCAGGTGTGCGATGAAGGCGCGGCCGTCGTCCAGCCCGAACAGCAGGTACTTCCCTCGCCGCCCCAGGGAGACGAACCGCCTCCCCGCCAGCCCCGCCCGCAGCCCTTCCAGGGGAAGGTCCGTCAGCAGCCCGATCGTCGCCGCCTCGACCTCCACCGCCACGACCGTCCGCCCAACCACCAGCGGCTCCAGATCGCGCCTGATCGTCTCGACTTCGGGCAACTCCGGCACGGGCGCCAGCCTACCCGCGTCCCGTCGCTGCGTCGCGGCGGCGTAAGATCGCTCCGTGATCACCCACCTCTGTGGAAGCCTCACCCATAGCGACGTCGGGGAGCTGACCGTCGAAATCGACGTCGCGGGCGTGCGCTACGAAGTGCTCGTCCCCGCCTTTCTCTGGCCCGAGATTCAAGGCGCCCTCGACTCCGCGCAGGAAGATGACGATCCCCCCGAACTCGCCCTGCACGTCCTCTATCACGCCACCACGAACCAGCCCGTGCCCCTGCTCGTGGGCTTCCTCCGCCGCCCCGAACGCGACTTCTTCCGCAAGTTCACCACGGTCGAGGGGCTCGGTCCCACCAGGGCCGCGCGCGCCATGACGGTCTCCGTCAGCACCATCGCGCGCGCCATCGAGCAGGAGGATCAGTCCGCCCTCACCCGCCTTCCCGGCATCGGCAATCGCGTCGCCGGCAAGATCATCGCGACCCTGCGCGGCAAGGTCGTCGCCGAAGCCGCCCTCAAGGACGGCGCCTTCGAGAACCCCGTCGATATCGACGGCCTCAAGCGCGATCGCGTCGCCCTCGACGCGGTCGAGGCCATCGGCGCGCTCGGCTACGGCCGCGCGGAAGCGCGTCGCTGGGTCGATGAGGCCCTCGCCACGGACTCCGACATCGCCACCGTCGAGGAGCTGACCCTCGCCGTCCTCCGCGCGCGCGGCGCCTAACCCCGCCCGCCTCCGCCCACTCCCTCCCCATCCAGCCGCCCCAGGATGTGACGCACCACGCGCCCCGTGCGGTCGTGCCCGGCGCTGCAATGGACCAGCACCGGCTTCGGGAGCCGCCGGAACGACGCCCACGCCTCGTCCAGTTGCGCCGCCGTGAACGGATTCGTGAGCCCGTCGCGCACGCCCATATGCGCGACCGCGAACCCCGCCGCGCGGTAGCGCGCGAGCAACCCCTCGGGCGTCGCTCCCAGATAGAGCGGAAGCTGGTCATCCCCCAGCAGGCAGATCACGGACCGCACCCCCGCCTGCCACGCTTCCGCGATCCAGCTCTCCACCGCGTCCCGCGGGACCGACCGCTCCTCGCCCGCGACGTACCCGGGCCGCGCGCTCACCGCCAGCTCCCCCTCGATGATCCAGCTCACCATCGCGATTCCTCCGCCCCCAGCGCCGCGAGCGCCTCGCCGATGGCGTCGGCCGCGCGCCGTTCGTGGCCCGCCGCGCGGCGCAGCGCGTTCGCCGCCGCCTCGCGCAGTCCCGGATTCCCCACGCTTCCGTGCCCGCCCGCGGGAAAGGGGAACAGCGTCAGGAGCGGCGAGAGCGCCTGCGTCAGGTCCCGCAGCGCCTGCTCCGCCCGCCCCAGCGGCGCCCCCAGCGCGGGGATCGCCTCCGCCAGATCCCGCAGGAACGCCGCCCCGTCGACGCGCGCCGCCTGCAGCACGACCAGCGTGTAGGCGTTCCCCGCCCGATCCACTTCGCCCGTCCCTTCGAAGGCGCTGGCCCAGGCCTCGAAGGCGGCCGTCCCTCGCGGCTGCGCGCTTCCGCCCCCATCCCCGCCGGCCAGCAATTCCAGCGCCGTCTGCAGCGCCCCCGCCACCGCCTCCTCCGGATTCGGTTCACTCGGCCCCAGCGGCGCGAACAGCTCGATGACGCCCAGCGACGGCCAGTCGCTCCACGGCGCCAGCGCGCCCAGCTCCTCCGAGACCGCTGACTCCACCAGGAATGCCTGCCGCTCCGCGTCGTAGCCCGTCACGATCGCGAACTCGTGGATCTGGAAGTCGAACCCGATCAGGGGGATTCCCGCGTCCAGCCGTTCCCGCGCCCACGCGATCGCCGCCTCCCGCGCTTTCGCCGCCTCTCCCCCGTCCGTCGCCGGCGCAAAGCGTTCCCACGCCAGCCCCGTCCGTCCGTACCGCTCGATCATCGCCCCCCAGTCAAGGTCGTGGGGACCGTTGGGGAGCGCGGTGACGCCCCCCTCGCTGGCCACGCACAGGTGCCACGCATGCCCCGTCAGCCCCATCACCGCGTGACGGGGCAGCTCCAGCCCCTCGGCCGCCAGCACCCCTTCGAGGGCGCCCGCCGCGGTGGTCCAGTTTGGCCTGAGTGTCAGTGCGCCCACAGCTGAATCCCGTCCGCTCGCGGAGCGTTCCGCGCGCGACCGTAGAATACGCGGTACCCGTCCCCGAACGAGAGGCTCCCCGCATGGCCCTTCCCTGGCAGACGACCACCCTCCCCCATGGACTGCGCATCGTCACCACCCCCGTTCCCACCACGCAGGCGGCGACCGTCAGCCTCTTCGTGGGCGTCGGCTCCCGCTCCGAACCGCAGCGCCTCAACGGCATCACCCACTTCCTCGAACACATGATCTTCAAGGGAACCGAACGCCGCCCCCGCGCCAACATGATCGCCGAGGAGATCGAGGGCGCCGGCGGAACCCTCAACGCCTACACCAACAAGGAGTTCACCTGCTACTGGAACATCGTCCCCTACGACCGCCTCGAAACCGCAATCGACATAACCGCCGATATGCTCCTCCATTCCACCCTTGACCAGGAGGAAATCGACCGCGAGCGCACCGTCGTCCAGCAGGAGCTCAAGCGCAACCATGACAACCCCGGCAGCTGGGTCGGCCGCCTCCTCGGCGTCTCCGTCTATGGCGAACAGCCCTGCGGCTGGGACGTTGGCGGCAGCGTCGAACTCGTCGGCGACATGAACCGCCCCGACTTCATCAGCCATATGGAGGGCTGGTACCTCGGCCCCAACATGGTCCTCTCCGTCGCCGGCAATTGCACGCACGAGCAGGTGATCGCGCTGGCCGAACCCCGCTTCGCCGAGGTCGCCGGCGGCGCCGTCCCCGCCGTCAGCCCCTATGACCCCGCCATCTGCGGCCCCCGCGTCAGCGTCGATTCCCGCGACATCGATCAGTGCAGCGTCATGCTCGGCATGCCCCTGTTCGGCCGCGACGATCCCCGCCGCTACGCCCTTCGCGTCCTCAATGACATCCTCGGGTCAGGCATGTCCTCGCGCCTGTTCAACGAAGTGCGCGAACGGCGCGGTCTCGCCTACTCCGTCCACTCCAGCTACGGCTACCTCGCCGACGCCGGCGTCTTCACCGTTTCCGCCGGCGTCGACCGCGAGAAGCTCTCCGAGACCATCCGCGTCTGCCTCGATGAACTCCGCAAGCTCGTCGCTGAACCCGTCCCCGGGGACGAACTGCGCCGCGCCCGCGAGCACGCCATCGGACGCTTCCGCCTCTCCCTCGAAACCGCCTTCTCCCTCGGCCAGCGCCACGGCGAGCAGGTCCTCACCAGAGGCGGGATCGAAACCATCGATGAGTTCGTCGCCGGCCTCGAAGGCGTCGACGCCGCCCAGATTCGCTCCCTCGCCGCCGACATCTTCGTGAACGAGCGCATCCACTGCGCCGCCGTCGGCCCCAACCTCAGCGAAGACGAGATCGCCAACGCCCTCGCGCGCTAGAGGCCCAGCCCCGATTCCCACGCCTCGCGGAGCTCGTCGAGGTTCGCCTCGATCGGTCCGTAGCGAAGCGCGCCGTCGTTCGTCGTCATCCCCAGGCGGGCAATGGGCGCGCCCAGTTCCTGCGCCAGTTCCTGCAGCCGCACGCCCGCCTCTGGCCGCGCGCTCACGATGACGCGCCCCTGTCCCTCCCCGAAAAGCGCGGCGTCGAGGCGCCCCGTCACTGCTACATCCCCGTCGAAGCCGTAGCCTTCGAGCAGGCAGCACTCCGCCAGCGCGACCGCGAGTCCCCCGTCGCTGCAGTCATGCGCGCTCAGCAGCAGCCCCGCGTCGTTCGCGTCCAGCACGAGGCTGTGCAAACGCGCCTCCGCGTCGAGGTCCACCGTCGGCGTCCCGATGACCGCTCCGTGGACCGCCTCCAGGTACTCGCTCCCCGCCAGCGTCCGCGCCCGCTGCTCGACCGTCCCGCCCAGCAGCCACACCTCCGCCCCTTCCCGATCGAATGCCGCCCGCAGATGCGCGCGCACGTCTTCCAGCACGCCCAGCATCCCGATGACCGGCGTTGGCCAGATAGGCGCCCCCTCGCTCTCGTTGTAGAGGCTGACGTTGCCGCTCACCACGGGCGTCCCGAAGGCCTCGCAGGCCGCCGCGATCCCGTCCACCGCCCCCGCGAGCGTGGCGTACACATCCAGATTCTCCGGCGCGCCAAAGTTCAGGCAGTCCGTCACCGCCACCGGACGCGCCCCCGCGCAGACCACGTTCCGCGCCGCCTCCGCCACCGCGATCGCGCCCCCGTTGAACGCGTCCAGCTGGCAGTAGCGGCCGTTCCCGTCCGTCGTCACAGCGATGCCCCGCGTCGTGCCCGGCACGCGCAGCACCGCCGCGTCCCCGCCGGGCGCGACCACCGTGTTCGTAAGCACCTGATGGTCGTACTGGCGGAACACCTCGCGCTTGCTCGCCAGATTGGGCCGCGCCAGCAGCGCCATCAGCGCCTCCGTCGCCGCCTCCGCGCGCAGATCCGGGAACGCCCCCGGGTTCGCCTGGCTATGCGCCCGCGCCTCCAGCGTGCGCCGCCCCTCACGCGTGTACGCCGGCGCCTCCGTGGCCACCGCGACGGGCACGCGCCCGACCTCGACCCCATCGTTGCGCAGCGTCACCTCATCTCCGTCTGTCACCCGCCCGATCTCGACACAGTCCACCTCCCAGCGTTCGAACAGCGCCGCCACATCGGCCACGTGTTCGCGCTTCGCGATCACGAGCATCCGTTCCTGGCTCTCCGAGAGCATCACCTCATACGGCGTCATCCCCGATTCGCGGCGGGGCACGCGCTCGAGGTCGAGCGTCGCGCCCGCCTCCCCCCGCGCGCAGCACTCCAGCACCGCGCTCGTCAGTCCCGCCGCGCCCAGGTCCTGTAGCCCCACGATCCAGTCACGCCGCTCCGAGGCGAGCTCATGGCAGGCCTCCATCAGCAGCTTCTCCAGGAACGGGTTCCCCACCTGCACCGCCGGGCGCATCTCTTCGAAGCGCGCCTCTGGATCGGTGCGGCTCGCCAGCCCGCTGGCGCCGTGGATGCCGTCCCGTCCCGTTTCCGCGCCCACCAGCAGCAACGCGTTCCCCTCGCCGCTCGCCTTCGCGCTCACGATCCCGTCCGCCCGCACCAGCCCCACGCACATCGCGTTCACGAGCGGGTTGCCGTTGTAGGGCCCGCCGACCATCACCTCGCCCCCCACCGTGGGAATGCCGAGGCAGTTCCCGTACCCCCCCACGCCGCCCACCACTCCCTCGAACAGGTAGCGGTTGTTCCCCTCATCCAGCGGCCCGAAGCGGAGCGAGTCCAGCAGCGCGATGGGATACGCCCCCATCGCGAAGATGTCCCGCACGATGCCCCCCACCCCCGTCGCCGCCCCCTCGTATGGTTCGATCGCCGAGGGGTGGTTGTGCGACTCCACCTTCATCACCACCGCCCAGCCATCGCCGATGTCGATCGCGCCCGCGTTCTCCTCCCCCACGCGCGTCAGCACCCGTTCGCCCGCGCTCGGCAGACGCCGCAGCAGCGGGCGGCTGTTCTTGTAGCCGCAGTGCTCGCTCCACAGCGAGCCGAACATCCCCAGTTCGACTTCGTTCGGCTCCCGCCCCAGCCGCGCCACGAGCAGGTCATACTCCTCGCGACTCAGCGCGACCGCGTCCAGCGCCTCCTGCTCGACCGCCACGCCTCGATGCTACAGGCGCTCCGCCTCGCGCGCGCGACGCTCCTCGTACTCCTCGTCCGTCAGCAGGCCGCGCTCGTGCAGTTCCGCCAGCGTCCGCAGATTCTCCGCGGCCTGCCCGCCGGCAGGCGCGCCCGGCGCCTGAACAGTCGCGCCCGTCACGGGACTCATATACGTCCTCTCCCGAACCACATACGTGTTCACCACCTTGTCCCAGAGACACTGCCGGTTTGCGTCCCAGGCGCACCAGAGCGCCGCCAGGGCGAACACGAAGAACGCCGCAATATCGAAGCCTTCCCATCCGGTCAGAAAGCCCAGTAAGCCGAACAAGCCAAATATTCCGATCCATTTGACTACGACATCACGCACCAGCATCCGGCCCAGTCCAGCCGAAGCGCCATCCTCCAGCACGACCCGCATGCCGAGCAGTTGCTTCGCGGGGCTTTGGCCCTTCGTTGCCACAATCAGGTACCAGATAATCCAGCCGATCCCGAGCGTAATGATGGAAAGGACGATCTCAAGAACGTATCCCCCCAGCCGCCGCCCGGGGCTCGTGAGCTCCAGATTCGGGTTCTGGAGCCCGCCCTCAACCACCATCGATTAACGCTCCTCTAGTCAAAACTGAACGGCGGGTACTCGTCCACGAGCAGGCTCGCGTACACGTTCACGCGCTCGGACCAGCGCGTGAGGCCCGCGATGAAGGAGTGCAGTCCATCAGGCACGCGACCCAGCACAATTCCCGTGACCCATGCCGCGAACAGCACGAACATCGCGATGATGCCCAGGAAATAGAGTACGATCGCATGCGGGATGAGGAGGATGATGCGGAAAAAGGCGGTCAGCCGGTTCCGGTTCTCTACCTGTTCCTCCACGAGCAGCCGCACGGGGTAATCCGCTTCCTCGTCCAGTGAGAAAGGCGGATAGACGCTGGTCAGCAGACTGGTATAGGCGTTCGTGCGCGCGGACCAGCGCGCACAGCCCGTTGCGAACCGCAACATCCCCAGCGGGAAGCGTCCCGTGAACAGAATCGTGAACCACCCAAACAGGGAGACCACGCTCAGCGCTATGCCCAGGAAATAGAGCACGATCATGTGGGGTATCGCCAGGATCGCCCGGAACAGGATCGTGAGCCGCCCCTGTGGCGCCGCGCCGTCGACCTCCAACTGAACTGGGTACGTTGCTTGCATTGCCTGCATCGTGATGTGTGCTCCTTTCAGACCGCGACGCCCGCCGCGGCTTCGATCACTGATCGCCAGATGCGGTTTCCATCGGTCCCGCCTGTCAGTTCTTCCCCTGCCCGCTCAGGGTGGGGCATCATTCCCAGCACGTTTCCCGCCGCGTTGCAGATGCCCGCGATGTTGCGCGCGCTGCCGTTCGGGTTCGCCGCGGGCGTCGCCTCGCCCCGCTCATCGCAGTAGCGGAACAGCACCCGCCCCGCGCTCTCCAGCTCATCGAGGGTCGCGCGGTCGGCCTGATAGTTCCCCTCACCGTGGCTGATGGGGATGCGCAGCGTCTCGCCCTCGCCGATCCCCGCCGTCCATGGCGACCCCCCGCCCTCGTGGCGGAGATGCGTCCACTCACAGCGAAAGCGCAGGGTGCGGTTGCGGATAAGCGCCCCCGGCAGCAGCCCGCTTTCGCAGAGCATCTGAAACCCGTTGCAGATGCCGATCACGGGCGTCCCCGCCGCCGCCGCCTGCGCCACAGCCTCCATGATCGGCGAGAAGCGCGCAATCGCCCCGCAGCGCAGGTAGTCGCCGTAGGAAAAGCCGCCGGGGAGCACCACCGCGTCGAACCCCTCCAGCGAGGTCTCGCGGTGCCACACGATGGCCGCCTCTTGCTCCAGCGCGCCCGTCAGCACGCGCTCGCAATCGCGGTCGCTCCAGGTTCCCGGGAAGCGCACGATCGCGAAGCGCATCGTTCCTCGCTGGTCTGCGGAGAGCCTCCGCCGTGTGCGCGCAGTATAGCAGCGCTTCCTGAATCCCCTGGCGCGCTACTCATCCGCCGCCCGCTCTGTTTCCGTTTCCGTCGAAGGCGCCATGACCGCCGCCGCCGGTCCCTCGGGCGCGTCCGGATACTCGATGCGTGGGTGGTAGACCGCGCGCAGCGTGCCCCGGAAGCTCGCCGCCACCACCTGCAGTTCGTGCATCGTGATGTCGCACTCATCCATCTGCCCCTCCGCCAGCCGTTCCGCGAACACCCCGTTCACGAGCTCGTCGATCCCCTCGTGCGTCTCCGGCTGATTCGCCCGCACCAGCGCCTCGCAGGAGTCAGCCAGCATCACGATGGCTTGCTCCTTCGCCTGCGGCTTCGGCCCCGGATAGCGGAACGCCTCCGCGTCCGTCTCGCCCCGCTCCAGCGCCTTGTGATAGAAGAACTCGACCAGCCGCGTGCCGTGATGCTGCGCGATGAAGTCGCTCACGAGCGCCGGCAGCCGTCTCCGCCGCGCGAGCTCCATCCCGTCCAGCACGTGCCCGTGGATGATGCGCGCGCTCGCCAGCGGCGCGAGGCTGTCATGCGGGCTCGCCCCCCGGTCGATGTTGTTTTCCACGAAGTACTCGGGCCGCTGCATCTTGCCGATGTCGTGGTAGTAGGCCCCCGCTCGCGCCAGCAGCGCGTCCGCCCCGACGCGGTTCGCCGCCTGCTCCGCCAGCGTCCCCACCAGCATGCTGTGGTGGAAGGTGCCCGGCGCCTTCTCCTGCAGCTCCTGCAGAATCGGATGCCCCGCCTGCGCCATCTCCATCAGCTGCATCCGCGTCGTCACCCGCAGGGCCGTCGAGAGGAGGACGTGCAGCCCCAGCCCGATCACCGCCGAGCCGCCGCCCGCGATCGAGGCCGCCAGCGCCAGCCACCCCAGCCCTTCCGTCTCGCGCTGCTCCGTCAACAGCCAGAACGCCAGCAGCACCGCCCCCGTGGCCACGCCCACCGCCAGCCCCGCAATCGCGAAGCGCCCCAGCCGTTCCGTGCGCTGCATCGCCGCCGCCCCCCCAAGGCCCCCCGCCGCGTAGGCGATCACGAGCTCCAGCGGCTCCAGCACGCTCGTGAACGCCGCCCCCGCCAGCGAGGGCGCCGTGGCCGCGATGAACCCCGCGTACAGCGCCACCACCACCGCCACCGTCGCCCCGAAACGCGGCGCCGAGACTGACGACACCAGCACCGCCGCCGCCCCCACCGGCAGCGCATAGGGGAAGAAGCGCCCTTCCGTGTCTGGCAGCAGTTCCGGCAGCGCCACCCGCACCGCCACGAGCGTGCCCAGCACCGCCAGCAGCGTCATCGCGCCGCGCCGTTCGGCCGGCCGCGAGAACGGCTGCAGCCGGTACAGATACACCCCCAGCACCGCCCCCAGCGCCGCCCCCATCAGCACCCCCGCCCCCAGGTCGTAGTAGTCAAAGCCCTCGTCGATGACGCCCGTCTCCCGCAGCGCCTCGATGAGGATGGCGTCCAGCGTCTGCCCTTCCTGCGCGATCACCTCCCCCGCGGCGTAGGTCACCACCACCGGCGCGATTGCGTCCCGCGCCTCCCGCCGCCGCGCCTCCGTCGTTTCCACGTCGAGCGCCACCGTGGGCGCCACGAAGACGTCGAGGATCTCACGCAGCGCCCCCTCCCCGTTCTGGAACGAAGGCACGTCCCCCACCAGCAGGTATGCCTCGATGCGGTTGGCCTTGTCCTCTTCCCGCAGGGGCGAACTCAGGATCGCGTCCAGCCCCTCGACCGAGGCCGCCCGCAACTCCTCCAGATCGGAAGCGCTCAGCGTGAGCAGGGTTGAACGAATCGCCTGCCCCAGCCCGATGCCGCCCGGCGCCTCCCCCAGCGCCTGCAGCCGCTCATCCGATGAGAGCCCCGCACGCAGCCGCAGCCGCGCCACCTCCTCGAACAGCTTGCTCAGGAACTGTCGCTGTTCGTCCGGAACCTGCTCCTGCGCCGCCATCACCGGCTCGATGTCCGCGACCGCCGCCGCCCGCGCCGCTTCCGTCAGCTGTTCCGAGACGTACTGGCGCTCGCGGACCGCGGCGAACGCGCGCGGGGCGATATCCCCCTCCCGCAGCTGGCTTTCCCCGGGCAGCAACGGAATCGCAAGGGCGATCGCGCCGATCGCGATGAGCGCGCCAAAGACAGCCGCGCCACCGCGCGTAACGACCGGAGCAGGCTGGCGGCGCAGCATGAGGTGACCTCGAATAATAGCAGAGCGGCCCCCGCACCCCGCGAACGCGCCAGCGCGCGGACGCAAGCGCGGCGCCGTGTCTCGAACGAACGCCGACGGCGCGGCCGGCTAGCCCAGCAGCCCCCGCGCGATCTCGCTGATCACGCGTCCGTCCGCCCGCCCCTGGAAGCGCTTCATCAACAGCGGCATCACCTTGCCGATGTCGCGCGGCCCCGAAGCGCCCGTCTCCTCGATCACGGTCCGCGCCGCCTCCGTGATCTCCTCGCGGCTGGCCTCCTCGGGAAGGTAGCCCGCGAACGCTTCCAGCTCCGCCGTCTCCCGCTCCACGAGGTCGTCGCGCCCGCCCTTGCGGAACTCCGCGATGCTCTCCCGCCGCTGCTTCACCTGGCGCTGGACCACGGCCAGCAGGTCGCCCGCGGCGAGTTCCCCGCCCGCCGCAATCTCCGCGTTCCTGATCGCCGCCGTCAGCATGCGCAGGGCGGCCTTGCGCGGCTCGTCCTTCGCGAGCATCGCCGCGCGCAGGTCGCTCTGGATGCGCTCCTTCAGTTCCGTCACGGAACGAGGCCTAGCGGCCCGAGCGAGCGCGCGCTTCCGCCCGAAGCTGCTTCTTGCGCAGCTTGCGCAGGCGCGCCGCTTCCTTCTTCTTGCGCTTCACGCTCGGCTTTTCGTAGTGCTGACGCTTGCGCGTCTCCGAGAGGATGCCGTCCTGCTGCACGCGCTTGTTGAAGCGCTTCAGCGCAGACTCAAACGGTTCATCCTCGCCGACAATAATCTCGGCCACGCTGTAGGCTCACCACCCTTCGGGCGCAACTGCCGCCCATCGCGGCGGCGAACGCCCACCCTACCATCCCCCACCCACGCGGGGAAGCGCCGCCCCCTCAGTGCTAAGCTTGCCCGATGGACGCCAGAACGCAGCGAGCCGTCACCGCCCTAGACAAAGCCATCGCCGAGGTGGCGCAGGAGGAGTTCGACCGCCTCCGCGAGATCCACGGCCCACAGAGAACAGCCGAGCAAATTGTCTGCGCACTTGACTCGCTGAAGAAGCTGCAGAATGGTGGCAAACCAAAGTATGACGAGTGGGACGCAATCTTCTATGTCCTCTGGTATCAGCCAAGTCATATCAACCTGGCATACACGCTCGCTCGGGAATTACTGAAGGGTTCTGGTGGCGGATACGACTCGCTGCGCTTGGATGGCAACCACTACCTGCATGTGGAAGATTTTGGCTGTGGCGCATGGGCGATGCAGTTTGGACTGGCGCTGGCGCTCGCTGCTCTTGGCGTTCCTTCGCAATCGCCGACTATCACCGTAAACCCTAAAGATGAAAGTTCACACATGAAAGATTTGGGGTACTCTATTTGGGAGAGATTTCTCGATAAATCCCATGATGAATTGCGCAAGATTTTCTCAAATATCTTTGAAGATGAGAATAATTCAGTAGAATGGCGTGAGGATAGTGATGAAGTGTGGCTTGCTGGAATTCATGTTATGTATGATGATAACTATATCGAGTCAAGAAATACTATACGGGATGTCGCGAGAGAGCAGAACCCAGATCATGTGATGCTAACGACACATACGTCTAAACGACCAATTATCCAATTCCATGTCGAAGGCTATATGGACCGAAGACCACCATCTGGCCTACTTATTCATCATACCGATTCTCCGCTAAGCACAAATCGTATTAGAAGGAGTATTCTAAATTTTCTAAATGACAATAGTGGTGAAATTGGTGCCGACCTATACATTGCTAATAGAATTAGTACTGCAAAAGATTATCTAGGTAACTCAGTATCGTGGGCATCCGCCCCTGTCGCTGGTTGTGCCCGCCGGTGGTTGTCTCGGAAGTAAATGTGATGGCCAGTAACGTCGATGCCGCCCCCAACCCCCGCCCCGACGCCATCGGCCAGGCCACCGCCGACTACGCCCCCGCCACCCAAATCCTCCAGAACGCCACCGGCTTCATGGAAGCCTACGACTACACCCTCAACCCCTACAGCGGCTGCTCCTTCGGCTGCACCTACTGCTACGCCGCCTTCTTCTCCCGTACGGCCGAAGAACGCGAATCCTGGGGCCGCTGGGTCCGCGTCAAGGAGAACGCGGTCGCCCTCCTCGAGAAGGAGAAGCGCCGCCCCAGCCGCCGCCTCGAAGGCAAAACCATCTACATGAGCACCGTCACCGACCCCTACCAGCCCATCGAGCGCCAGCTCGAACTGACCCGTCGCCTGCTCGAAATCATGGCCAACCACACTCCCCGGCTCGTCGTCCAGACGCGCAGCCCCCTCGTCACGCGCGATATTGACCTCTTCCACGCCATCGAACGGAACGGCGGGCGCGTCCAGGTCAACATGACCGTCACCACCGACGACGAGGACGTGCGCAAGGCCTTCGAGCCCTGGTGCCCCTCCAACGCCAACCGCCTCGACGCCATTCGTGAGGTCGCCGAAGCTGGCGTCCAGACCTGCATCACCATGACCCCCCTCCTCCTCGTCAACGACCCCGACCGCTTCGCCAGCGACCTGCTCGCCACCGGCGTCCCCCGCTTCATCATCCAGACCTTCCACTTCGAGAAAGGCAAGTTCACCGCCTCGACGCGCGAGGAGGCGATCGAAATCATGTCCGCCAGGCTCGGCTGCGAGCCCGCCGCCTTTCGCCGCGAGTACACCGCCCACTACGACCGCGTCCACGCCGTCCTCAAGGAGAGGCTGCCCCGTCTCGGCGAAGGCAAGGACGGCTTCAAACCCCCCTTTGAAGCGCCTCCTGATGACGTCCCCGGACCCCTTTTCGCTATCGAGGAGGGCGGCGAGCGCTCTTGACCGTAGCCGCGTCCCGCGCCTCTCGCACGCGCGCGTCCAGCCGCCGCAGCCGCTCCTCCACCCAGATCGCGGGACGCTCGCAGCAGATGCCCGGCGCCTCGAAGTTGTAGCGCTCCTGCTTCGCCCGCAACGCCCGCGCCGCCGTCGCGAACTCCCGCCGCCGCTCCGCGATGAGCGGCGCCAGCCGCCGCCACTTCCCCGTCTCCCGCGCGCGCTCCACGAGCGCTCCGTGCTCCCTCTCGATCGTGGCCAGCCGCTCCTGTTCCCGCTCGATCGCGCGCGCCAGTTCGAGCCACTCCGGCAGCGCGCCCGCGTTCCCCAGGATGTGATGCCCCAGCCACAGGTCGCCCGCCAGCCGCTCGGCGTCGCGCGGCGGCAGCGGCGCCCCCTCCCCCGGGAGCCCCGCAAACGCTCCCTCCTCGATCGCGTCGAGGATGCGGTTCTCCACCAGCTGCGCGATCCTCACGCGGGCTCGCCCTGCTCCCGCGCGATGTGGAGGCGCGAGACCGTGACCGTCCCCGACGCGGTGTCGAAGTCGAACGCGAGGATGTCGCCCAACTCCGCCCCTTCCTCATCCGCGAGCGCCTTCACGCTGCCCAGGGACGGCTGCGGCGCGTTGCTGCCCCAGGTCACGCGCACGGTCGCGCCGGAGGACGCCGTAAACGTTCGCGGTTGTTCGGGGCGGACCCCGAGCGCCACCGCCAGCGCTCCCGGGATGGGCCGTCCCGAACCCCGCAGCGTGTCATGGATGACTTCGACCCGGTAGCGGATGCGATCGCGGTCGAGGCGCTCGGCGTTGGAATGGTCAGCCGGATCGCCAGCGGGCAGGTCAAACGGCTCATCCGCGCGGCGCAGGCGAACGCGCCCGTCCCTGGCCACGAAGCGCGGCGCATACGCGTAGATTCGGACCGAACTCTCCGCCCACGCCCCCTGCGCGGCTATCTCCGGAACCATCTCCGTGAGGCTGGCTTCGCCTCCCTCGCGCTCGATCCAGGCGGCGATGGCGTCCGACAGATTGCTCCGTTCCTCCAGTCCCCACTCACGCAGCACGAAGGCGGCGCCGTCCTGCGTGCGGGCAAAGCGCTCGTCCTCGGTGAGGCGGTTGCGGAACCCCCGCAGACTGCGCTGCTCGTTGATGAGATCGAAGAGCTCCCTCGCCGAGGCCGGCCGGCGGAGCCAGCGCAAGAGCGCCTCCGCCTTGTCCGTCAGACTCGGCTTCCACGGCAGAAACTCGGCGCCGAACCGCTTCAACCCATCCAGCGGCGCCGCCAGCAGCGCCTCCGCCGCGCCCTGCCGCATCCCCGCCCGTTTCAGCAGCGCGACCGCCTCCTCGTAGTCGAGGGCGCCCGCCTCCCAGGCCGCCTTCCGCACGCGCTCGCGCAGCGCTGGCAATGGCGCCCCCGCCAGCGTGACCCAGCCCGCTTCCGGCGGCGTGTATCCCGCGAGCCACAGCGCGGTCCGCCAGATCGCCTCGTCCGCCGCCAGCAGGTCGCGCAGGAAGCGGGGCGCTTCGGCGAAGCGCTCCAGCGGGGAGGCCGCGCCCAGCGCCGCCCGCAGTTCGTCCACCAGCCAGCCGCCCTCGGGCGTGGCCATAAGCTTCTCGCGCATCCGCCGCTCGGTCTTCTGCTGGATCTGGCGGATGCGCTCGCGCGTTACACCGTAACGCTGGCCGAACGCGTCGAGCGTGGGCGCCCTCGACGGGCGCGCGCTTCGCCGCCCCTGTGCGTCCCCCCGCGCGGGCGTGGCGCCTTGCCGCTGAAGCTGAAGGGTGCGCGCCAGAAAGATGTGGCGGGCGCGCGCCTCAAGGCTCTCCAGCGCCTCGGCGATCGTTATGGCGGAGGCGCTGGCGTCGTCCATTCCCTGTTCCGGAAGAGCGGCCTCGGCAGCCGTCCCCGTCCCGCGCGGCGCGGCTCGCCGCAGATGGAAAAGCGGAGCCGTCGGGGCCCCGCTTTCGTCGTCGTACATGGCGGCGCGGGGCGGCGGCTAGTCAGCCGAAGGAAGAACCTTCGGCTGCATCAACTCCATCTCGCGTTCGTCGACCTTCAGGTCGCACTCGCCCGGCTTGATCACCAGCACCTCAATGCCGGTCTCCTCGTCCTTGTAGCGCTTGCCCAGCTGTACCGCCATCGCAATGTCCCCCCGTTACTTTTTCTGTTCGAGCGGCGTGTCGCCGCACTTCAGGTCGCCCGCGCCGCCCTTCGTCACGATGAACTCAGCGCCGCACTTCGGGCAGAGATACCGTTTTCCCGTCTGTGCCGCCATCCGCGCCCTCCTCAGTGGCGAACTTGCTTGAGTCTGGATCGTAGGCACGCCCTTGCGGAGCGTCAATGAAGCGCCCGCTTACTCAGTGACGAACACCACCGCCAGCATGTCCGGATGGTAGTCGCACGTGATCCGGTACTCGCCCGGCGAACTGAACGTGAACGTCCGCGTCTCGCCCGATTGCTCGAGGTCCGCGCCTTCCTGCTGGCCGTCGATGGTGATGGTGTGCAGCCCCACGACGTTCTCGAACGTCACCTCCGTGCCCGCCGGCACCTTCACGCCCGTCCGGTTCGGCGTGCCCGCCTCGCCGTCCGCCACGACCGTCCAGTCATTGTCGTTCGCGAGGATGACGACCTCGTTCGAGACCGCGTTGGGCTCATCGATCACGATCGGGTCAGCCCCGCTGATCGTGTTGAAAGCGCTCGATGAAACGGTGTACTCGACGCAGGCCGTGCCCGCGTTCAGCTCATCCGACGGCGCCGCGCCCCACGAATCCTCGGGCATCGTCAGGGACTTGCCGATGGGCAGCACGGCGTCCGCCTCCACGCCGTTCGCGGCGCCGAGCGAGGCGGCGGTCACGTTGCCGAAGCCCGCCGCCACCTCGGCCAGGTCCGCGCCCTTCACCACATAGGCGTCGATTGGCGGCAACGCAATCCAGATCTCGGGCGAGACCGCCTCGCCCGCCTCCAGTTCGTTCAGCGCCCGCAGCGCGCTCTCGCTGACGCCGTGCGCGCTCGCGATGGAGAGGACTGTGTCGAAGTCCTGAACGATGTAGCCCGCGCCCGCCCGCAGCTTGAGCGTGACGCCCTCCTCGAGCGCGGCGTCCTCCGCCAGCTCGTTGTCCTCCGCCAGCGCCAGCACGGGGATGTCGTGCGCGTCCGCGATGGAAAGGAGCGTGTCCCCCGCCTGCGTTGTGTAGGTCACGCCCGCGGGAAGGAGCAGCTTGCGCTCGCCCGTCAGCGGCGTGTCATCCGCGATGTCGCCCAGAATCGAGAGCCAGAGCGGATTGAGCGAGCGGATCTGCGCTGGCGTAATGCCATGCTGCTCGGCCACGCTCGCCAGCGTCGCGCCCGCCTGCACCTTGTAGGTCGCGCCCTCCGGCAGCCGCAGCGTCTGGTTCGGCAGCAACCCCGTCGCGATGGTCTTCGCGTTGGGGTTCAGCATCAGGCGCTCATCCGCGCCCGCATACGGCAGGTAGAAGAGCCCCTCGGCGCTCACCGCGTAGTCGATTCCGTTCAACTGCGCGATGAGGCTGGCGCCCACGTGCTCGCGCTCCGCGATCCGGCGGGCGGTGTCGTTCTCCGCCGCCTTCACCGTGCGCCCGTCCGGCAGCCGCACCCTGGCGCCCTCCGCGATGGGCGTCTCGCTCGAGGCCAGACCGTTCAGGGCGGCCACCTGCGGTCCGCCGATGTTGTGGTCCTTCGCGATCTGCGAGAGCGTGTCGCCCGATACCGCCGTCGGGGCCTCGTGGTTCAGGTTGTGCGCGAAGTGGACAGCCTCGAGCCAGCCATGGTTCGTGGGATTGCCGTTCGCGTCGAAGACGTCCTCCTCGAGCGGCGCCGTCAGCAGCCGCACGAGGTGCTCGATCTGGTTCGCCGTCAGGCTGCCCCCGTTCGAATCAAGCCACGCCGGCATCAGCGTGCCCGCGCGCCCGCAGGTGAGCGTGCGACGGATGAGGTCCTGGTTCTGCGCCAGCGCCAGCGGCGTCTGGTCCCGGAACGAGGCCTTGTTCAACGTCAGACCAACGCCGCCCTCGCCGCGGATGCCGTGGCAGGTGCGGCAGTTGTTCGCGTAGAGCAGCGCCCCGCGCTCGATGGATTCCGCCTCGAAGAAGTCCGCCTGGCGTTCCGCGCGGATGGGCAGATCGATCGTGGCGTAGGCCGCGCAGCCAGCCACGCTGACGAACATCAGCACCACGATGAGGAAGATTTGGCGCTGGGTGTTCAACGGCGCCTCCGTCCCCGGCTACCCACTGTAGGGAACCGCCCGCTTCGGATTGGGAACCGTCCCCCCGCCGAGCGTGAGCCCGCGCGTGTTCACGGTCACCGATCCGTCGCTGTTCGTTGTCAGCAGGAACGTATCCATCGGCCGCGGCGCCGGTCCGAACACGCGCACCCCCGCCCGCGAATACGTCGAGCCGTGGCAGGGACAGCGGAACCACCCCTGGATGCCGGGGAAGGCGACCTCCGCCCCGTCGAAATCCCCCCGCCACGGGACCGTGCAGCCCAGATGGGGGCACTTCCAGTAGAGGGCCAGCAGCCCGCCCGTGCCGCCCTGGCCCAGCACATCGCCCTCGGCGCCGTCCAGATTCACGAGCCAGAATTTGCCTTCCGTAACGCGCACCGGCTCCCCGCCCGGCTCCGGAATCTGAATCTTCGGCACCGTCACCGGCCGTCCAAACCCCTGCGGGCTGCGCAGGTTGAAGAATCCCAGGAAGAAAGCGCTGAACGCCCCCAGCGCGAGCGTCAGCCCCGCGAAGGCGCTCACCCGCATGAACGAGCGGCGCGAAACCTTGCGCGCTTCCGCCTGCCGTGCCTGCTCTATCTGCTGCGCTTGCGCCATCTGTTCGCTACTCCTGCCCGGGGATGCCTTCGAGCGTACGCAGATCCCAGGGCCAGATCAGATCCTGCCCCGGACCGCGGAAGGCCGTGCCGATAATGGTCAGCATCAGGAACGCCCCCACGAACCCGCTCATCAGCGTGATCAACGCGTCCCGGCGCGTCAGCACCCACCCGATCTTCCAGAACCCGTAGATGAGCAGGCACGTCAACCCCACCATGAAGCCCGTGGGGATGCCGATATCCACCAGCAGCGTGGGCAAGTCGATCTTCTGGAAGGTGGTCACGCCCGCGCCCGGGCCCTCATCCAGAATCTTCAGGTTGAACCACAGGTAGGGAATCGAATCAGCCCAGTCCGGCCAGGGCACGACCGAGGGATCCTTGAGCGCCGCCGAACGCTCCAGGAAGGCCAGCGTGTCGCCCCCCGAAAACCCGAACCAGTCCTTCAGCCAGAGCGCGACCTTGCCCGAATTCCAGAGAATCAGCGCCAGCGTGCCCCAGAAGCCCACCATGAAGGAGACCACCGTGTTGCGGACCGAGTTTACCTCCGCGAACCACCGCCCCTGCCCCTCTGTCGCGCGGTCGAAGTAGGGGAAGATCGCGAGGATGATCAGCCACACCGTCGGCACCACGATGCCCGCCAGCGCCGGGTTCATGTGCAGCAGCAGCTCCTGCAGGTTGAGCAGGTACCACGGCGCCTTCGCCGGGTCGTTCGTCACGTTCGCGTTCGCCTCGTCGAGCAGCGGCGCGTTCATCACGAACGACAGCACAAACAGCAGCGCCGTGAACAGCAGCGCCGAGATGAACTCCACGAAGACCAGATCGGGCCAGACCAGCACCTCCTCGTCGCGAGCGCGAGGAGTGGGGCGGATGGACGGCCGGGCGACGACGACAGTAGCCATGCGCTAGCTCACCCCGCCTACAGCGGCCGCGCCAGACCGCCATCCCGGCGAATCCGCCAGAAATGCACGGCCATGAAGATTGCCGCCAGCAGGGGCAGACCGATGACGTGCAGCGTGTAGAAGCGAATCAGCGCGTCCGGGCCCACCTCGAAGCCGCCCAGCAGCCAGAACCGCGTCTTCGGCCCCAGCACCGGCGCCGAACCGGCGATGTTCGTCCCCACTGTGATCGCCCAGAACGCCAGCTGGTCCCACGGCAGCAGGTAGCCCGTGAAGCTCAGCAGGAACGTCAGCACCAGCAGCACCACGCCCACTACCCAGTTGAACTCCCGCGGCGGCTTGTACGCCCCCGTGTAGAACACCCGCAGCATGTGCAGGAAGACGAGGATCACCATCGCGTGCGCCATCCAGCGATGCATGTTCCGCATCAGCTGGCCGAACTGCACGTTCGTCTGAATGTTCTGAATGTCCAGGTAGGCGCGGTCCACGCTGGGCACGTAATAGAACATCAGCAGGATGCCTGTCACCGTCAGCCCCAGGAACATGAAGAACGTCAGCCCGCCCAGGCAGTAGGTGTGCGTTATCTTGACGTGCGTGCGGTGGATGCGCGTCGGGTGCAGATGCAGGAACACGTTCGTCGCGACCACCAGCATCTGGTTGCGCGGCGTGTTCGGGTACCCCGTGCGGAAGATCGAGCGCCACACATAGTTGTGGAAGAGCTTGTCGTAGATCTGGTCGCCCAGAGTCGGCTGGGTGGGCTGCTCCACGGCCATGCCTAGCGCTCCCACCACTTCCCGAACGCGACCATGATGCCCAGCCCCAGGAACATCGTGATGAACACGAACACCAACTCAAGGAATTCGCCAACTTCCACGGCCCCGCGACCTCTCCGTTCGCCGTCGATACAGGCCGCGCCCGGCCCTCGACGAGTTTGTGAATCCTGTAGCAAGCGTTATACCTTGCCCCTCTGGGGCGGTCAAACCTGCGCCCCCAGCTCGCCCATCTCCGCCCCCGGCGCCTCGCTACAGCCGCAGGCCGAAGCGAAGCCGCAGCAGCCCCCGAATGTCCTCCGTCGCCGTACTCACGATATGCACCTTCGTGTCCCGATCCTCCACCCACCGCACCGGCAACTCCCCCACCCGGAACCCGCCCTGGCGCGCCCGCACCAGCAACTCCGTATCGAAGAACCAGGCGCGGTCCTCGATCTCCGGGACCACCGCCTCCACCGCGCGCCGGCTGACGGCCTTGAACCCGCACTGTGCGTCCGTAATCCGCAGCCGCGGGAAGAACGCGCGGATGATCAGCACATAGCAGCGGGAGATCACCTCCCGCTTCAGCGAGCGCGTCGTCTGCGAACCCCGCGCCAGCCGCGATCCGCTCACCACGTCGTAGCCGCCCTCCGCCACCATCCCGATGAGCTCCGGCAGCTGCTCCAGATCCGTACTGAGATCGACATCCATATAGGAGACCACGTCAGCCTCGCTCCCCAGCCACGCCTCCCGCAGGGCGATGCCCCGCCCCTTCACCGTCAACACCAGCGCGCGGACCAGCTCGTGCTCGCCTTCCAGCTCCCGCGCCAGCGCGCTCGTGCCGTCGTTCGAACCGTTGTCCGCGATCACCAGCCGCCAGTCATACCGGCCATGCCGGGCGAACAGCTCCAGCGTGCGCTCCACGCTCCCGCCCAGCGCCGCCACTTCGTTGTAGCAGGGAATGACCACGTCCACCGTCGGACGGCGCTCCGCTGTCATGCAACCGCCCCCGGCGGCGTCCTCGTGAAGCTCACGTCCCGTCGCGGTCTGGTCACGACGATGGCGCCGGCTGGACCAGCACGGACGCGCTACTCAGGTCGCAGAGCCGTCAGCCGGCGCTTCGTGCGATCCGCCCGTCCCGCTGGAATGGCGCCCTTCCGCGCCGCGCGGTCCAGTACCGAAGAGGCCTGGCGCAGCGCCTCGCGGAAGGCCTCGCCGTCGCCGCTGGCGGCCGCTTCCCGCGCCGCCCGCACAGCCGTGCGCGACTCCGAGCGGGTCGCCCGATTGCGCGCGCGTCGCTTGAGCGATTGCCGCCAGCGCTTCGTCGCCGATCGATTCGTTGGCATGGACGCCGATGGTAGGCGCGCTGGCCGCTGTGCGCAAAGTCCGTCCCCTTGCTTGCCCCATGCGCGACGCTCTCGTATTCTGACGGAGTACTGGTCAGAAGCCCGGCAACCTGCCGATGCGCCGCCAGACACAACCTCAAGGTTCGAGGTTCTCGCAACCAATCTCCCGCCCGTATCTGTCGAGCGCCGCTCACGGCGGGCAACAGGATCGTTGCCATCACACGCGCACCAGAATCCCCGCCGGCTGAAGAAGCCCCCGCCCCCGCCGAGCGTGAGGACGCCCTCACCACGCTCAATATCTCCGAGCTCGAAGGCAGTACCCGCGGCGAGCTCATTCGCCTCGCCCGCGAACTCGGAGTAAGCAACGCCTCCACCTTGCGCAAGCGCGATCTTATCTTCCGACTCCTCCAGTCCCAGGCCGAGCGCCGCGGGCATCTCTTCTCCGGCGGCTTCCTCGAAGTCTCCGACGACGGCAACTACGGCTTCCTGCGCGGCGAGTCCCTCCTCCCCGGCCCCCACGACATCTACGTCTCCCAGTCCAACCTCCGGCGCTTCGCCCTCCGCCCCGGCGACTACGTCACCGGCCAGATACGCTCCCCCCGCGACAACGAGAAGTACTACGGCCTGCTCAAGGTCGAAGCGGTCAACGGCCTCGACCCCGAGGCCGCCAAGCGCCGCCCCTTCTTCGAGAACCTCACCGCCGTCTTCCCCAAGGAACAGCTGCGCCTCGAAACCACCCCCGACAACCTCACCCATCGCCTCATCGACCTCATCGCCCCCATCGGCCGCGGCCAGCGCGCCCTCATCGTCTCCCCGCCCAAGGCCGGCAAGACGATGCTGCTCCAGAACATCGCCAACGGCATCACCACCAACCACCCCGATGTCCATCTCATGGTCGTCCTCATCGGCGAGCGCCCCGAAGAGGTCACGGACATGCGTCGCAGCGTCCGCGGCGAAGTCGCCAGCAGCACATTCGATGAGCCCGTCGAGGACCACACCCGCGTCGCCGAAATGGCCTTCGAACGCGCCAAGCGGCTCGTCGAAGGCGGCCAGGACGTCGTCATCCTCATGGACTCCATCACGCGCGCCACGCGCGCCTACAACCTCGCCCTCCCCCCCAGCGGCCGCACCCTCACCGGCGGCGTCGATCCCGTCGCCCTCTATCCCCCCAAGCGCCTCTTCGGCGCCGCCCGCAAGTGCGAGGAAGGCGGCTCCCTGACCGTCATCGCCACCTGCCTCATCGATACCGGCAGCCGCATGGACGAGGTCATCTTCGAAGAGTTCAAGGGCACCGGAAACATGGAGCTCCGCCTCGACCGCAAACTCGCCGAGCGCCGCTTCTATCCCGCCATCGACATCCAGGCCAGCTCCACCCGCCGCGAGGAACTCCTGCTCGATGAAGCCACCCTCAAGGGCGTCTGGCTCGTCCGCCGGATGACCGCCATGATCTCGCAGAACTCCCCCAATTCCCTCGAAGCGACGGAGCGGCTGCTCGAGCGTTTGGGCCGCACCGAGACCAACGAAGAGTTCCTCGCCAGCCTCCGGACAGAGGTCTAGCGGGGCCGGCGCCCCCGCAAGACGGCTTGCGTTTCACTCCCGCCTGCGGCAGTTTAGTTCTTAACACACGGCCCGAACGTCGGGTTGTGGCCTTACCGTACCCAACGCGAGGAGGGGACCAAGGGCTGTGCTGAGGGATCGGCTGCGCAGTCTCCGCCAGCCGCGCGCGTATTCGCGCGTATGGCTTCGCAACCTCAGCCGCCACCCCGCCCGCGCGGTCTTCCACCTGTTCCTTATCGGGCTGACGGCCCTTGCCGCTCTTCTCACCGCGCACCTCGTCACCGACGCCGAACCCGCCCCCGTTCTGAGCATCCCCCCCGCCCCCCTCTCGGGCGTGCGCGCCATCGCCCCCACCGGCGAAACCCTCCTCCGTCCAGGCGTCAGCCACGAAACCGTCGCCTCCCCCCTCAGGGCATCCCTGCCCGCCCCTGATACCGAACGGTGGCTCCGCGAGGACGTCACCGAAAGCGTCGCCGAAGTCTCCGCCGCCAGCGCCGAGGTCGGCTGCGGACAGCAGGCCCTCAGCGACCAGATCGACCCACGCGCCCCCTACATCCTCTACGAGGTCAAATCGGGCGATACCCTCGGCGCCATCGCCGAGAGCTGCAAGACCACCGTCGATAACATCCTGCTCAACAACGCCGAAGTCGACGCCGGCGGCTGGATCGCCCCTGGTGAACAGATTCTCGTTCCCCGCAGCCCCGTTCCGGGCATCCTCTACAAGGTCGGCTACGGCGACACGCTCCAGAGCATCATCGATGACTATCTGAACGTCACCGTTCAGGACGTCATCGACCACCGCCCCAACAACCTCTCCGGCGGCGGCGATATCGAGGTCGGCTCCTACGTCCTCCTCCCCCGCGCCGAACCGAAGCCCCCGCCAAGCATGAGCCCGGAAGGCTACGTCATCACGCCCCCGCCCCCCGTCGCATCCGGGCGCTTTGGCCTGCCCCTGGCGGCATGGGGCTTCATCAGCGACTACTTCGGGACCGACCGCGGCGGCGGCCGCATTCACACCGGCATCGACCTCGCCCTCGGCGCCTACCCCGCCTCCGCCGTGTACGCCGCCTGCGATGGTCGCGTCACACGCGTTGAGTGGCTCACCTACAGCTATGGCTACTACGTGATCGTTGATTGCGGCGATGGCTGGTCAACGCTCTACTCCCACTTCCGCGAGATCATCGTTTCCTGGGGCGAGTACGTCAGGAAGGGCGAAACCGTCCTCGGCATCTCCGGCTCGACCGGCTACAGCACCGGCGAGCACCTCCACTTCGAGATTCGCCACGAAGGCCGGCCGCTCAATCCGCAGGACTATCTCCAGTTCCCCTACGCACTCCACCCCTAGCCCGCCCCAGCCCCCTGCTTCAACTCAGCCCGCCCGTTGGCCGCTATCCCGACCGACCTCCGCCCGCTCGCGCCCACCGCCCGAACGTATGGCAAACGGCCCTACTGCTGCGCCGCCGCGGCCTGCACTTCCCCGGGCGGGTTCGTTTCCACCAGCCGCCCGACGACCAGATCGCGGTGGATGTACTGGCCGGGACCGCCCGGCCTGCTCGCCACAAACTCGCCGCCGCAGGTGTACAGCGCGATCCACTCCTCATCCGGCGGGCGTCGAAGCGTTGGGTCCTTGGCGCTGTGGGAGCGAATCAGATCGCCGACTGGAAATTCGGACGCCACATAGCGGCGCTGCAGGAACACCTCATACACGTACTCACGTCCGTCATCCATCTCCACGATGATCTGATCGCCCGTCCGCAGATTGCCGAGCGCGTAGAAAGGCCCCCGCTTGTCCGGGTAGTAGTCCTTGTGCGCGGAGAAGAGCGAGCTCGTGCCGAACCCGGGCTTGTCATAGATCTCGTACCACCCGACGTTGTACCACTCCGGAACGTCGAGCTGGTTGCGTCCCTCGACCAGCCCGATCCGTTCGATCGACGCCTCCACCTCCAGCGACGGCAACCGCATCGACACAACCTCGCCGTCGTAGGGCTCGGGCGTTGGCTGCGCCCCCACGTCGGGGGGCGCGGGGAGCGTCGGAACCGTGGCGGGGGCCTGGCTGGGCGGCGGCGTGGCCGTGGCCGTCGTTGTGGTTGTGGCTACTGGCGGCGGGGACGCGGTCGGCGGCTCGGGCTCTGGCTGTGCGCTCACGCAGGCTGCGCCGAGCAGTACCAACGCCAGCCCCAGAACGGGAATTCCTCGTATCAGACGCCAACTGCGCACGATGCTCTCTCTGCCGGCCGTCGAACGCCGGGCGCTCAGTATACGCCTCCTCTGTTTATATGTCGCCCTGGCGTCTCCACGACTGCAGCAGGGAACGGAGCGATTCGCGGATCGACCGTCGCGGCTGAACTACGCCGCCCCCGATCATCTGCGTCCCCGCGGTCCTCCCCAGCCACGAGAAGACCACCACCCCGATCGCCGCCAGCGCCGCTATTGCTGCTGCGACGCCGCCTGCACTTCCCCGGGCAGGTTCGTTTGCACCAGCCGTCCGACAACCAGATCGCGGTGGACGTACTGGCCGGGACCGCCCGGCCTGCTCGGCACGAACTCACCCCCGCAGGTATACAGCGCGATCCACTCCTCATCCGGCGGGCGTCGAAGCGTTGGTTCCTCGGCCTCGTGGGAGCGAATCAGATCGCCGACGGGAAATTCGGACGCCACATAGCGTTCCTGCAGGAACACCTCATACACGTACTCACGGCCGTCATCCATCTCCACGATGATCTGATCGCCCGGCCGCAGCTTGCTGAGCTCGTAGAAAGGCCCCTGCTTGTCCGGGTAGTAGTCCTTGTGCGCGGAGAAGAGCGAGCTCGTGCCGAACCCGGGCTTGTCGTAGATCTCGTACCACCCGACGTTGCGCCACTCCGGAACGTCGAGTTGCTTGTGGTTGATTCCCTCGACCAGCCCGATTCGTTCGATCGACGCCTCCACGTCCAGCGATGGCAACCGCATCGACACAACCTCGCCGTCGTAGGGCTCAGGCGTTGGCTGTTCCCCCACGTCGGGGGGCGTGGGGAGCGTCGGGACCGTGACGGGGGGTTGGGCGGGCGGCGGCGACGGCTTGGCGGTGGCCGTGGCTACTGGCGGCGGGGACGCGGTCGGCGGCTCGGGCTCTGGCTGTGCGCTTACGCAGGCTGCGCCGAGCAGTACCAACGCCAGCCCCAGAACGGGAATTCCTCGTATCAGACGCCAACTGCGCACGATGCTCTCTCTGCCGGCCGTCGAACGCCGGGCGGCGAGTATACGCCTGCTCCGTTTATATGTCGCCCTGGCGTCTCCACGACTGCAGCCGGGAACGGAGCGATTCACGGATCGACCGTCGTGGCTGAACCACGCCGCCCCCGATCATCTGCGCGCCCGCGGCCGCCCCCGCCGTCCTCCCCAGCCACGAGAAGACCACCACGCCGATCGCCGCCAGTCCCGCCACCACCCCCAGCACGACGATCGCGACAGTTGTTCCGCTGCCCCCGCCCCCGCCTGACGCAGCCGCGCCAGAACCGGCGTCAGGCGGCTCGGTCGCGGCGGGCGCGCTCGGCGTATCCGTTCCTGGCGGCGTGGTCGCCGGCGGCGCTGGCGGCTCAGCGGGAGGCGTTTCCGTCGCCGCCTCCGTGGGCGTCGCCGTCGCCGTGGCCTCGGGCGTTTCCGTAGCCTCGGGCGTTTCCGTAGCCTCGGGCGTTTCCGTGGCCTCGGGCGTTTCCGTAGCCTCGGGCGTTTCCGTGGGCGTGGGCATGGGCGTCGCTTCCGGTGTTTCCGTGGGCGTCGCCGTCTCCGCGGGTGCGGGAGTTTCCTCCGGCGGCGGCTCGGTCGCCTCCGGCGTGGGCGTCTCCGTCGCCTCCGGGTCCACCGGTTCAGCCGGCGTTTCGCCCGCCGGCGTTGGCGATGGCGTCTCCGTTAGCTCTGGATCGACAGGCTCATTTGGTCCTGCGTCATCTGGCGTCGGCGTTGGGGTCGGCGTCGGCGTTGGGGTCGGCGTGGGAGTTGGGGTCGGCGTGGGCGTGGGCGTCGACGTGGGAGTTGGGGTCGGCGTGGGCGTCGCATCCGATTGCGATGGTGCGCCCGGCAGCGTGAGGTCCAGCGGACGCAGCCCGCTCCGCCAAATCCCATCCTGTTCCGCCACATGAGCCCCAATCACGAACTGCACCTCTGCCTCATCCACCCCACAGCCCGCGCGCGCTTCCGCAGCGAGCACCCTCACCTGGTATTCCGTGACGGCCTCTCCGTTCTGTTCCATGCGGATCGTCTTCGCCGTGCCCTCCTCGCTGCAGGGCAGGCCCTTGATCGTGGCGATGACATCCAGTCCACCTGCCGCCGCGCCGCCGCCAGCCATGCTCACCGTTCCATAGAAGGTCGCGAACGGCGGTGGCCCCTCCTGCGCCTGCGCCACCGACGTCGCCGCCACTCCCGCCGCCACCGCCAGACAGCCCAGCCACGCCATACCTGCAGCGAGGGGAGCGATCCTGCTGCGCCCTTGCCGCTTGCCCATGCCGCGAGCCTACAGGAGAGCAGGCTCCTGCGCCTTTACCGCCCACCCGCGCGCCTAGTTCAGCGAGAGCGTCATCGTCGGGGGCGTGAGCGCGAAGTGCATCTCTACCGAAAACTCATCCAGCTGACTTGACCAGCTCGCCCACATCCCCCGCGCGTAGGCCGCCTCCGCGCTCCCGAACGCCCCCTGCATGGAACGCGCGTCCTCGAAGCAATACACGCCGAGCATCGTCCCGTCGCGCGCTTCGCCCCAGTGCACCGAGGCCATCCCCGGAATCTTCGCGACCTCGCGCAGGTGTTGCGAGCGGAACCACTGCGAAAAGGTCTCGCGATCCTCCCGCACCCGCGCCCGCAACAGAATGAACGGTTGCTCGCCCCTCATGCCTTCCCTCGACAGAGCGCGACCGTCAGCGCCACGCTCGGCTCCATACAGTATCGCGAATTGACCTGGACGCAGGGCTCGCGGAACGGCTCCTCGCGGCCCCGCATGCGCGCGTACACGTCCATTCCCGCCTCGGACGCGCCCTCTCGCGGCCCCGAGAGCCGTTCCCGAATCACCGCCTCCGGCGCCGTCACCCGCACCGCCGCCACCTGCGCCCGCCGCCGCCGCGCCAGCTCGCGGAACCCGTCGCGTTCGCGCTCCCGCAGGTTCGTCGCGTCGATGATCACATCCTCGCCTCGCGCCAGCGCCGCCTCCGCCCGCGCCCGCGCCGCCGCGAACACCGCTCCGCTCTCCGCTCGCGTGTAGCGGCGCCGTTCGAACAGCTCCCGCCGCACGCGGTCGCTTTCGATCACGCGCGCCCGCAGCCGCGGCGCGAGTTTTCCCGCGAACGTCGTCTTCCCCGCGCCGGGCAGACCGCTGAGCATGACCAGCGTCGCCATTGCCGCTACCTCCTTCCCGTGCTACTTTCTCCCCTGAAGACAGGTAAAGGAAGTCGAACGAGCAAGTTTGTTGGCCCAGGAAACCAAAGAGGCCCTGATCCGGGAGTACGCCCGCAGCGAAGGCGATACCGGCTCACCTGAAGTACAGGTGGCGCTTCTCACTGAGCGCATCAAGTACCTCACCGCGCATCTGCAGGAGCACAAGCACGACTACCACACGCGCCGCGGGCTGCTCAAGCTCGTTGGCCAGCGTCGACGGCTGCTGCGCTACCTCAACAAGCGCGATGTCAGCAGGTACCGAACACTCATCGCGCGCCTCGGGCTGCGCCGGTAGCCCCCTCTTTCCCCTGTGGCCTCGCCCGCGCACGGGCGGAAGCCTGCCACTGAGCCCTCCCGCGCCAATCAAGACCGTGGCCACGGGCCGCAAAAGAAAGTAGAGAGAAGACAGCCATGACCGCAACCCAATCCAGTGTTCAGACCTACGAAGTCGAGATCGGCGGAAAGCCGCTCTATATCCAGCACGGCGCCCTCGCCGGCCTCGCCAACGGCGCCGTCACCGTTCGCCAGGGCGATACCGTCGTCCTCGTCACCGCCTGCATGGCCGACCCCCGTGAGGGCATCGATTTCTTCCCCCTCACCGTCGATTACGAAGAGCGCCTCTACGCCGTCGGCAAGATCCCCGGCGGCTTCCCCCGCCGCGAAGGCCGCCCTTCCTCCGACGGCGTCCTCGCCATGCGCCTCACCGACCGCTCCATCCGCCCCCTCTTCCCCAAAGGCTTCCGCAACGAAGTCCAGATCGTCGCCACCACCCTCTCCTCCGACCGCGAACACCAGCCCGACACCCTCATCACCATCGGCGCCAGCGCCGCCCTCAGCATCAGCGACATCCCCTTCAACGGCCCCGTCAGCAGCGTCCGCGTCGGCCGCGTCGACGGCGAGTTCATCGTGAACCCCACCTTCGCCGAAGCCGCCGAAGGCGACCTCGACCTCATCGTCGCCGGCACCAGCGACGCCGTCATGATGGTCGAGGCCGGCGCCACCGAAGTGCCCGAGGACGCCATCATCGAGGCCATGGAACTGGCCATGGAAGCCAACTTCGCCATCAACGGCCTCGTCCAGGAAATCGCCGACGCCGTCGCGCCCGAAAAGAAGGACTACACCCCCGCCGTCGAGAACACGGACGCCATCGAAGCCGTCCATGACGCGCTCGCCAGCCGCCTCGACGAGATCGTCGCCAACGCCGCCAGCGAGCGCAGCGAAGCGAACAAGCGCCTCCGCGCCGAGCTCGTCGAGCAGTTCGAGGGCCGCTTCGACGCCCGCGAGGTCGGCGATGCGCTGTACGCCGTCATCAAGAAGGCCATGCGCGACCGCATCCTCCAGGAAGGCCGCCGCGCCGACGGTCGCGAGACGACCGAGATCCGCCCCCTCGACATCCACGTCGACGCCCTCCCCCGCACGCACGGCTCCGGCCTCTTCAAGCGCGGGGAAACCCAGGTCCTCACGATCGCCACGCTGGGCGGCATGAACATGGCCCAGAAGCTCGACACGCTCTCCCCCGATGAGTCCAAGCGCTACATGCACCACTACAACTTCCCGCCCTATTCCGTCGGCGAAGTGCGCCCCATGCGCGGCGCCGGCCGCCGCGAAATCGGACACGGCGCCCTCGCCGAGCGCGCCCTCCTCCCCGTCATCCCCCCCGAAACGGAGTTCCCCTACGCCCTCCGCCTCGTGAGCGAGGTGCTCTCCTCCAACGGCTCCACCTCCATGGCCAGCGTCTGCGGCAGCACCCTCGCCCTCATGGACGCAGGCGTGCCCCTCTCCGCGCCCGTCGCCGGCATCGCCATGGGCCTGATCATGGGTGAAGACGGCCAGTACGCCGTGCTCACCGACATCGCCGGACAGGAAGACTTCATGGGCGACATGGACTTCAAGGTCGCCGGCACCGCCGAGGGCGTCACCGCCCTCCAGATGGACATCAAGATCGGCGGCGTCTCACGCGAACTGCTCGAGACCGCCCTGGCCCAGGCCCGCGAGGCCCGCGTCTTCCTCCTCGAGCGCATGGCCGAAGTCATCGAGAAGCCGCGCGAGTCCGTCTCCGAACACGCCCCCAAGGTCTACATCATCAAGATCGACCAGGAGCAGATCGGTACCGTGATCGGCCCCGGCGGCCGCGTCATCCGCAAGATCCAGGAGGACTCCGGCGGCGCCAACGTCGATATCCAGGAAGACGGCACCATCTTCGTCTCCGCCGTTGAAGGGAACGCCGCCGACATCGCCATCCGCATGATCGAGGGCCTCACCAAGGAGATCAGCGTCGGCGAAACCTACACCGGCCCCGTCACCCGCATCCTCAACTTCGGCGCCTTCGTCGAAATCCTCCCGGGCAAGGATGGCCTCGTGCATATCTCCGAGCTCAGCGAGGAGCGCGTCGAACGCGTCGAGGATGTCGTCTCTGTTGGCGATGAACTGACCGTCACCGTTACCGAAATCGACTCCCTCGGCCGCGTCAACCTCACCGCTCGCAGCGGCCGCATCGGCGCGGACCAGGAGACGGACGCCCGCCCGCGTGACCGCGGCGACCGCGACCGTGAGCGTCCCCGTGAGCGTGGTCGCGACCGTGACCGCGATCGTGACCGACCCCGCGGCGGGCGTGAGCGCCCCCGCGACCGCGGCGACCGCGACCGCGAGCGGCCTCGTGACCGTGATCGCGACCGCGAGAGCCCCCGCGACCGCGGCCCCGCTGAGTCGCGTCCGCCACGTCCCCGCCGCCCCGAGCGCGAACCGGAAGAGGAAACCGAAGCCCCGCCCGCTTCCGAGGTAAACGGCGCCGCCGAGGACGGCCTTGACGAGAACTTCGACTACGACGGCGTCGAATCCGTCGACGCGGACGCCGGCGCCTCCGAGGAGCGCGCTGATGGCGCGCCCCGCCGGCGCCGTCGCCGTCGCTCCCGCAGCGGCGGCTCCCGCGAGGGCGGCTCCCGCCAGCCCGAACAGCAGCGCGAGATCAATCGCGGCGGACGGCGCAGTCCCGGCGGCCCCGGCGGCGCTAGTCGTGGCTGGACCCGTCGCAGCGCGCCCGCCAGCGGCGTTCCCCCCGCTCCCCCGCCCCCGCCCCGCCGCGGGCTCGGCGGCAGCGGCGACTACGAAGACTAGCGCGCGCCGGAGGCCCCCTCCGACGTGCGGCTCTTCGAACACGAGGCCAAGGCGCTCCTCCGCCGCGCGGGCTTCGAAACGCCCCGCGGCCTCCTCGTGGAGACCCCCGCCGAGGCGGTCCGCGCCCTCGATGAATTCGGGCCCCGCGTCGCCGTCAAGGGACAGGTCCGCTCCGGCGGACGCGCCCGTGCGGGCGCCGTCCGCCTCGCCGAGGGCCCGACGGAAGTCCGGGAAGCGGCCCGCGCCGTCCTTGCGACGCGGGTCGCCGGTCAACCTGTAAGCGCCCTGCTTGTTGAAGAGGCCGTGGCCGTCGAATCTGAGCGCTACCTCGGCGTCGTATACGACGACCGTTCCCGCGGCCCCGCCGCCGTCGCCTCCCTCGCCGGCGGCGTCGATGTGGAAGAACGCGCGGGCGCGGTCGTTCGCGTCCCCCTCTCCACCCTCGACCCCGCCCAGGACTTCCGCCTGAAGGAGACGGTCGCCGCCCTTGGCCTCTCCGGCCGCGCGCTCAACGACCTGACAGGCGCGCTCGCTCGGCTCTGGCGGCTCTTCACCGAGCGCGACCTCCTCCTCGTCGAGATCAACCCCCTCGCAAGCGCCGCCGACGGCCGCTGGGTCGCCCTCGACGCCCGCGTCGAAATCGACGATGACGCGCTCTTTCGCCAGGGCCGGACCGTCCGCGATCTCGGCATCGATCCCGCCACCCGCAGCGACCGCGAAGCCAGCGACCTTGAGCTGGCGGCCGCCCAGATCGATCGCTCCGACCATCGCGGCGTCGCTGGTCGCGTCGTCCAGTTCGACGGCTCACTGGCGCTGCTGATCGGCGGCGGCGGCGCCAGCCTCACCGCCTTCGACGCCATCCGCGCCCACGGCGGGCGCCCCGCGAACTACTGCGAGATTGGCGGCAATCCCAGCGTGCGCAAGGTCGCCGCGCTCACAGGACTCCTGCTGGGCCAGCCCGATGTTGAGCGCATCGCCGTCATCATGAACGTCGTCAACAACACCCGCGCCGACCTCATCGCCCGCGGCGTCATTCGCGGCTGCCTCGACGCCGGCCTTGAACCCGCCGCCGCCATCGCCATCTTCCGCGTCCCCGGCGCCTGGGAGCAGGAGTGCGCCGCGCTCCTGCGTCACTACGGCGTCGACGTCTGCGACCGCGCCGTCAGCATCGACGAGGCCGCCGCCCGCGCCGTCGCCGCCTCCCCCTAGAGCAGCGGCAGGTACTCCGACAGCTCGAAGTCCGAGACGTGGCGCTGGTAGCGCTCCCACTCAATGCGCTTGTTCTTCAGGAGCGATTCGAATACGTGCTCGCCGAGCGCCTCCCGCACCAGCGCCGAGGCCGCTGTCGCGTCGATCGCCTCCAGCAGATTCCCCGGCAGCGTCTCAATCCCCAGCCTGGCCCGCTCCCCGTCCGACATCTCAAAAACGTTCCCCTCGACCGGCGGCGGCAGCGCCCGCTCCTGCTCAATCCCGTCGAGCCCCGCCGCCAGCATCATCGCGAAGGCCAGATACGGGTTGCACGCCGGGTCCGGCGAGCGGTACTCGATGCGCGTGTGCGTCTCGTCGCCGGGCGAGTATTCGGGAATGCGGATCAGGTCGCTCCGGTTGCGCCGCCCCCAACTCAGATAGACCGGCGCCTCGAAGCCCGGCTGCAGCCGCTTGTAGCTGTTCACCCACTGGTTCGTGACCAGCGTCAGCGCCCGCGCGTGTTCCAGCAGACCCGCCACGAACCCCTTCGCCAGCGCGCTCAGGTGGTAGCGCTCCGTCTCGTCGAAGAACGCGTTCCGCTCCCCCTTGAACAGCGACTGGTGCACGTGCATCCCGCTGCCGTTCTGGTCCCCCAGCGGCTTCGGCATGAACGTCGCGTACACGCCGTTCGCCTCCGCGATCTCCTTCACCACCGCGCGGTAGGTCATGGCGCTGTCCGCCATCGTCAGGGCGTCCGTGTAGCGCAGCGCGATCTCGTGCTGGCTGGGCGCCACCTCATGGTGGCTCGATTCGACCTCGATGCCCATCGCGCTCAGCGTCAGCACCGTGTCCCGCCGCAGGTCCGAACCCTTGTCCGCGATCTGGTCGAAGTAGCCGCCGCGGTCCAGGGGAACCGCGCTCGTCTCATCGCGGAAGTAGAAGTACTCCAGCTCCGGGCTCACATAAAACGTGTAGCCAAGCGCCTTCGCCCGCTCCAGCTGGCGCCGCAAGACCCACCGCGGATCCCCCTCGAAGGGCTCGCCGTCGGGCCGGTAGATGTCGCAGAACATGCGCGCCACGCTCTGTTCGCGCGGCCGCCACGGCACCAGCTGGAACGTCGCCGGATCGGGTCGTGCCAGCATGTCCGACTCATCGATGCGGGCGAACCCCTCGATGCTCGACCCATCGAACCCCATCCCCCCTTCGAGCGCGTTCTCCAGCTCCCCCACCGTGATCTGGAAGCTCTTGAGCGTCCCCACGATGTCCGTGAACCACAGACGCACGAACTTCACGTCGTTCTCGCGGCACGCCGAAAGCACATAGCTCGCTGATTCGTTCATGGCCCCGTTCCGAAACGCTCCCGCGCGCTCACCCTACTCCTTCGATGTTACAGGCAGGTTGCGCCCCGCTACTCCCCCGCCGCCTCCCGCTGGCGCCGCCGCCAGTCCCGCACGAACGGATTCTGGTCGCGCTCGAACCCCACCGTCGTCTCCTGCATGTGCCCCGGCAGCACCACGGTGTCCCCGGGAAGCGTCAGCAGCGACTCCGTGATGCTTCGCATCTCCTCGTCGAAATCCCCGCCTGGCAGGTCTGTCCGTCCGATCGACCTCCGAAACAGCGTGTCCCCGCTGAAGAGCAGCCCCTCGGTGTAGTAGCTCACGCTCCCGGGCGTGTGCCCCGGCGTCGCGATCGCCTTTAGCTTTAGCCCCGCCACCTCCACCTCATCCCCGTCCGCCACGAACCCGCTCGGGTCCGGCGGCGCCTTGCCGTCGTCGACGCCAAGGCTCTCGGCCATGCCTCGCCAGCCATTCCGCAGCAGATCGAGATCGCGCTCGTGCAGCAGGAACGACGCGCCCGTCCCCGCCTGTACCCCGCGAACCCCCAGAATGTGGTCGATATGCGCGTGCGAGTTCGCGATCGCCTTGATCGTCACCCCCATGTCCTTCGCCAGCGCCAGCACCTCCCCGGGCTGGTCCCCGGGGTCGATGCAGATCGCCTCCCCCGTGCGCCGGTTCCCCACCACCCAGCAGTTCTCCGCGAAGGCCCCCACCACGATCCCGCGCACGATCGTCTCATTCACGACGTCCATACAGGCAGCTTCCCCGTCCGTCCCCGCTCCGTCAACCGCGCCGTTCCCGCCCCATGAGCCCCCTCGATCTCGCCCTCATCAGCGTCCTCGGGGCTGTGGCGGCCTTCCCCCAGAACGTCGCCGGCTTCGGCTTCGCCCTTGTCCTCGCCCCCCTCCTCGTCCTCTTCATCGACCCTGCGGAGACCGTCATCCTCGTCAACATCCTCGCCACGCTCTCCGCCACCGTGGTTGTCTGGCGTCTGCGCCGCGCCATCCTCTGGCGTACGGTTGGCGTCCTCATTCTCGCGTCCCTCGCGGGCATGCCCCTCGGACTGCTGGCGCTCCTCGTCCTCGATCCCGCCGTCATTCAGGCGCTGATAGCGGTCGCCGTTCTTGGCGGGCTGCTCACCCTCGCGCGCGGGCTGACGCTTGGCGGCGGCGCGGCCATCGCCGCCGTCATGGGCGTCGCCGGCGGCTTCCTGCGCACCAGCACGAGCGCCGCCGGCCCGCCCGTCATCCTCTATCTCCAGGCGCGCCAGCTGCCCCCCGATCCCTTCCGCGCCACGGGCTCCTTCTTCCTCATGACCACGGGCGCCGTCGCCATCGCGCTCTACGCCGTCGCCGATCGCCTCGACGGCGGCATCGGGCTCGCTGTCGGCGCCGCCATCCCCGGCGTCGCCATTGGTTCCGCCGCCGGCGCCGCCCTCGCCGGGCGCGTCAACGAACGCTGGTTCCGCCGCCTCGTCACCGTCCTCCTCGTCGCCACCGCCCTGACCGCGCTCGTCACCGCCTTCCTCGGCTAGCGCCGAACGCGGAATTCTTCGAACTGGCGTGACCCCCCCAGTGGGCGGGAACAGGCCGCCGCCGGTCAGTCGCTGCTGAAGGGCAGGTCTGCCTCCACCCGCCGTCCCTGACTCTGGTGGACCCGCGCGATCGCCGCCGGCTCGGACTCATGCACCGTCGTCGTCTTCTGCCCCCGCGTCATCGCGATCGCGCCCGTGCGCGACAGCTCGCGGATGCCGTACGGCTCGCACAGCTTGATGAGCCCGTCGATTTTGTCCTCGTCGCCCACCACCTGGAGCATGAGCGAATTCGTCGCCATATCGACGACGTCCGCGCGGAACACCCCCGCGATGTCCAGCAGCTCGTGCCGGTTCACGTTGTTGCAGCGGACCTTCACCAGCGCCAGCTCGCGCGTGATCGCGTCCTCGTGCGTCAGGTTGTTCACCTTGACCACGTCGATAAGCTTGTAGAGTTGCTTCTCCACCTGCTCAACGGGCGCGCTCGCCCCGTCCACAATGATCGTCATGCGGCTGAGGCCCTCGAACTCCGTCGGCCCCACCGCCAGTGACTCGATGTTGAAGCCCCGCCGCCGGAACAGCCCCGCGACCCGCTGCAGGACCCCGGGCTTGTCCTCCACGATGGCGACCACCGTGTGCGTGCTTGGCCGCGTCCCGTTGCTGGTTGTCATCGCACGAGCTCCTTCTCCGGCATCTCGATCGTCTCCGAGAGCGCCGCTCCCGCCGGCACCATCGGCCACACGTTCTCGTCCTGGTCCACATGGAAGTCGATCAGGATCGGCCCGTCGTAGTTGCGCGCCTCCTGGATGGCGGGCAGGACCTCGGCCCTCGATTCCACCCGCAGCGCGCGGATGCCGTACGCCTCCGCCAGCTTGCAGAAGTCCGGCTGCGTGACCGCCACCGAAACGAAGTTCTCGTCGTAAAACAGCTCCTGCCACTGGCGGACCATGCCCAGATAGCCGTTGTTCATGATCGCGATCTTGATGGGCAGGCGCTCGTCCACGCAGACCGCCAGTTCCTGCATCGTCATCTGGAAGCCCGCGTCCCCGCAAATCGCCCAGATCTCCGCCTCGGGCGCGCCCATTTGCGCCCCGATCGCGGCCGGCAACTCAAACCCCATCGTGCCAAGTCCGCCCGAGGAGACCAGCTTCCGCGGTCCGTCGTAAAAGTAGTGCTGCCCCGCCCACATCTGGTGCTGCCCCACGCCCGTCACCAGCGTCGCCGCGCCGTTCGTCTGCTCATAGAGCGTGCGCACGATCTGCTGCGGAATGAGCCGCCGCGTCTCCCGTATCTCCAGACTGGGGTGCTCCTCCTCCACCTTGTCAATCCAGTTCAGCCAGGCCGAACGGTCACGCCGTTCGACGCGCTCCGTCAGTTCCGGCAACACGCGCTTCACATCGCCCACGACCGGAATCGCCGTCGCCAGGTTCTTCCCGATCTCCGCGGGATCGATGTCGATATGCACGATCGTGGCCGTCGGGTTGAAGTCGTTGAAGCGCCCCATCGCGCGGTCATCGAAGCGCATCCCGATGCCGATCACGACGTCCGCCTCGTCCGCCGCCATGTTCGCGTGGTACATGCCGTGCATGCCCAGGAAGCCGTAGCTCAGCGGGTTCGTCTCGGGGAAGCCCCCGATCCCGAGGAACGTCGTGAGCACGGGAATGTTCGCCTTCTCCGCGAGGGCCGCCAGTTCATTCGAGGCGTCCCCCCAGATGATCCCGTGTCCCGAGATGATGATCGGGCGTTCCGCGCGGTTAATCGCCTCCGCCGCCCGCCGGATCATCCCCGCGTGCCCCTTCGTCGTGGGACGGTAGCCCCGAAGGTTGATCTCCTCCGGCCACTCAAACTCCGCCTCCTCCTGGAAGACGTCCTTGGGGATGTCCACGTGGACCGGCCCCGGGCGCCCCGTGCTGGCGATGTGGAACGCCTCGCGGATCGTCATCGCGATGTTCTCGGCGCGCATCACGAGGTAGTTGTGCTTCGTGATCGGCTGCGTGATGCCGGTGATGTCCGCTTCCTGGAACCCGTCCTTGCCCAGCAGCGTGCGCGCCACATTCCCCGTGATCGCGACCATCGGCGTCGAATCCAGGAACGAGGTCGCGATTCCCGTCACCAGGTTCGTCGCCCCCGGCCCGCTCGTCGCGAGGCAGACGCCGACCTTCCCCGATGCGCGCGCGTAGCCGTCGGCCATATGCGCCCCGCCCTGCTCGTGCCGCACCAGCACGTGGCGGATCGCGGGGAACTGCGGCAGGGTGTCGTACAGCGGCAGCACCACCCCCCCGGGGTAGCCGAAGATCGTCGATACGCCCTCCCGCTGGAGACACTCCAGCAGGATCTGGGATCCCGTCATCCGAACCATGGTTGAGTCCTTCCACCGGCTCCAGAATTCCGGCCCGTGCCCTGGTCGGGGCCGGCCGGCGCCTGCCACGCCATGCGGTCGTGGCGGCCCGAGGGGTCGACGGCGGCGTCTCGCCCACGGGCGTTCAGCGAGCGGAGGCGCGACCGGTAAGCCGCTGTCCCTCCAGTGAGCCACTCTGAGTGTAGGCGCGTTTGGCGCTTGCGTGAAGCGTGGCGCTCCCCTCAGGAGACGGCGTCCCCCACCAGCGCCCGCCCCGCCTCGATCACCGCCCCTACCTTCGATTCATCCCGCAGCTCCGTGTAGATGCGCAACAGCGGCTCCGTTCCCGAGAGCCGGAACAGCACCCACCCTTCAGAGAGCAGAAAGCGCCACCCATCCGTCGTGTCCACGCCCTCCACCGGCAGCCCCGCGAACTCGCGTGGCGAGGCCGCCTCCAGCGCCGCCTTCACCGCGGCGTTCGCCCCCGCCTCCAGCGTCAGGTCCACCCGTTCGTAGGCGTGCGGCCCCGTGATCGCAAACACCTCCTCCAGCAGCTCCTGCGGCCCCTTCCCGCTGAGCGCCATGGCGTCCAGCAGATAGAGCGCCGCGAGCACGCCGTCGCGCTCGGGCAGATGCCCGCGGAAGCCGTATCCCCCGCTCTCCTCGCCCCCGATCAGGGCGTTCTCCCGCATCATCACCGGCCCGATGTGCTTGAACCCCACGGGCGTCTCGACGCAGCGCGCTCCGTAGCGCTCCGCCAGGAGCCGCGCCATCGCCGTCGTCGTCACCGATTTCACGACCGTCCCCCGCAGCCCCCGCGCCCCCAGCAGGTACTGAACCAGGAGCGCGAATGCGCGTAGCTGGTCCACGTACGCCCCCGACCCGTCCACCAGCCCCACCCGATCGGCGTCCCCGTCGTTCGCCACGCCTGCGTCGAACCCCCCGCCCCCCACGAGCGCGCGCAAGGCGTCGAGGTTGGACGCGATCGGCTCCGGCGCCCGCAATCCCGGGAAGAGCGGGTTGCGCTCGGTGTGGATCTCCTCCACGCGTGTAGCGCCCCCTTCGAGCAAGGCCGGCAGCAACCCCGCCCCCGCGCCGAACATCGGATCGACCGCCACCCGCAATCCCGCCCCCCGGATGCGCGCCAGGTCGACCTGCCGTCCCAGCCCCGCCAGATATCCGGGGACGGGATCGAACCGGGTGATGGCGTCCGTGTTCGGCGGCGCCAGCTTCGGCCCTGCGCGGTCCGCGAGGATGGCCGGCACGCGCCGCTCGATGTCGGCCACGATCTCGGGGCTGGCGCTGCCGCCGTAGTGCGGCTTCACCTTGATCCCGTTCCAGCGAAACGGGTTATGGCTGCTGGTCACCATCACCCCGCCCCCCGCGCCCGTCTCGACAATCCGATGGCTCAACGCGGGCGTCGGCGCGGGCTGGTTCGCCAGCTGCACCGTGAAGCCGTTCCCCGCCAGCACGCGCGCCACGGCCAGCGCGTACTCATCCGACTGAAAGCGCGTGTCGTAGCCCACCACGAGCGGCGCATCCCGCCCCCGCGTCTCGGCGAAGTGATCGGCCACCGCCTGGGCGCAGGCGCGCACGTTCGCGAAGGTGAACTCCTCGCCCATGATCGCGCGCCAGCCATCCGTCCCGAAGCGCACCGGATTCTCGCTCATCGTCTGCTCACCCCCGATGTTCGCCCGGCTCGAGGATGTCGCCCGGCCGCAGACGCGCGCCCGCGGCCACGCTCGCTCCCTGTCCCAGCGCCGCCCCCCGCACCACCGCGCCCGCTCCGATCGTGACGCCGTCCGCCAGCGCTGAGTCGCTCACCTGCGCCCCCGATCCCACCCGCACATCCTCCCACAGCGCCGAGTTCGTGACGCGCGCGCCCGCCCCCACCACGCACCCCGCCCCCAGCGCGCTCCCGTCGAGATTCACGCCATCCGCGATTTGGGCGCCCCGCGCCACCAGCGGCGCCCCCGCCCGCCGCACGAGCGCCTGCGAAAGTTCGAGGTAGCGCGCGGGCGTCCCCAGATCCGCCCACAGCCCCTCGAAGCGGTACCCCAGGACGTTCTCCCGCCGCCCCACCAGTGAGGGGAACAGCGTCTCCTCGACCCGCACCGCCCCCGGCGGGATCTCCGCCACCAGGTCCGGCTCGAACACCCACACCCCCGCGTTCACGAGGTCGCCGGGCGCCGTCCCCGGCGGCGGCTTCTCCACGAAACCGGTGATCCATGAGCGCTCGTCGACGACCGCGACCCCGAACGATGAAGGATCGTCGACGGGACATAACGCCAACGTCAGCCGCGCCTCCGCTTCCTCGTGCGCCCGCAGCGCCCCAGCGAGGTCGAAGTCCGCGTACACGTCCCCGTTCAACACGAGGAAGCGTCCTTCTATCCCCGCCGCCTGCACCGCGTTGCGGATCGCGCCCCCCGACTCCAGCCGTTCGCGTTCGACCACGTGGACAATCGTGAGCGCCTCCCGCGGACCCTCCGGATACGCGCTGGCAAGGTCGTCCTGGCCAAGCCCCAAGGCGAGCGCGACCCGTTCGACGCCGGCGCCGCCGAGCCAGACCAGCAGATGGTCCAGCGCGGGCCGGTTCGCGATCGGAATCAGGCTCTTGTGGCGCGTCAGGGTCAGCGGCCGCAGCCGCGCCCCCTGCCCCCCCACGAGGATGATCGCGTCCATCGCCGCCGAACGTTACTCCCCGCGTCGCGCCGTCGACGCCACGTCTCCGGCGCGGCTCGTGTCCTCCCACGGCACCGCCAGCCCGCTCCGTCCGAAGTGCCCGTAGGCGGCCGTCGCCCGGAAAAGCGGGCGCCGCAGGTCCAGGTCGCGGATCACCGCCCCCGGACGCAGATCGAAGTGCGTCCGCACCGCCCGCAGGATCGCCTCATCGGCGACCGCGCCGGTCCTGAACGTCTCCACGTTGATGGAGGTGGGCTGCGCTACCCCGATCGCGTACGAGAGGGTCACCTCGCAGCGCCGCGCCAGTTCCGCCGCCACGATTGTCTTGGCCACCCAGCGCGCCGCGTAGGCGGCGGAGCGATCCACCTTCGTCGGATCCTTGCCGCTGAAGGCCCCGCCTCCGTGCCGCGCCACGCCCCCGTAGGTATCGACGATGATCTTCCGTCCCGTCAGTCCTGCGTCCCCCTTCGGCCCCCCCACCACGAACCGCCCCGCGGGGTTCACGTAGACCTTCGTCTCCCCGTCCATCAGCGACTCCTCCACGATCGTCTCGATGATGTGACGGCGCACCTCCGTCTCCACCACTTCGCGGTCCACATCGGGCGCGTGCTGCGTGGAGATCACGATCGATTCCGCCCGCTCCGGCTTCCACCCATCCCCGTACTCGATCGTCACCTGTGACTTGCCGTCGGGGCGCAGCCACGGTAGCTCCCCGCTCTTGCGCGCCTCCGCCAGCCGGCGCGCCAGGCGATGCGCCAGCGAGATGCTGAGCGGCATCAGTTCCGGCGTTTCATCGCACGCGAACCCGATCATCATCCCCTGATCGCCCGCGCCCGTTTCCAACTCCTCGCGCTCCCGCGCTCCATGGCGCGCCTCCCACGAGCGGTTCACCCCCGCGGCGATGTCCTGTGACTGCTCATCGATGGCCGTCACCACCCCGCACGTCTCCCAGTCGAAGCCGATATCGGAAGAGGTGTAGCCGATGTCCCGAATCGTCTCCCGCGCGATCCGCGGGATGTCCACGTACGCGTCCGTCGTGATCTCGCCCATCACGAGCACGAGCCCGGTTGTGATGGCCGTCTCGCAGGCGACCCGAGCCATCGGATCCCGCGCCAGGATCTCATCGAGAATCGCATCCGAGATCTGATCGCAGATCTTGTCCGGGTGCCCTTCCGTCACCGATTCCGAGGTCACGAACCGCCGCGCGCTCATGTCCCCGACCGCCAGCTCGTCAGGTAGCGCCGCTGCTCCTCCGTGAGCGTGTCGATCGCGACGCCCATCGCCCGCAGCTTCAGGCGCGCGATCTCCTCGTCGATCGAATCCGGCAGTTCGTGCACCCGCCTGTCCAGCGTTGCTTCCCTTGCCACGAGCCACTCCATTCCCAGCGCCTGGTTCGCGAACGACATATCCATCACCGAGGCGGGATGCCCCTCCGCCGCCGCGAGGTTCACCAGACGGCCCTCGCCCAGCAGACAGAGCGTGCGCCCGTCCCCCATCAGGTATTCGTCGACGTGATCGCGCACGCGCCGCTTGCCCTCGCTCATCCCTTCAAGCGCGCCCAAATCGATCTCGTTATCGAAATGGCCGCTGTTCGCCATGATGGCGCCGTCCTTCATTGTCTCAAGCGCGGCCCCATCGATCACATGGCAGTCGCCTGTGACCGTCACGAACACGTCCCCGATCGCCGCCGCCTCCGCCATGGGCATCACGCGGTACCCCTCCATCACGGCCTCGATCGCGCGCACCGGATCGACTTCCGTCACCACCACCTGCGCCCCCAGCCCGCGCGCGCGGCTCGCCAGCCCCCGCCCGCACCAGCCATACCCCGCCACCACGAACGTCTTGCCCGCGAGCAGCACGTTCGTGGCGCGGATGATCCCGTCCACCGTCGATTGCCCCGTCCCGAAGCGGTTATCGAACAGGTGCTTCGTGTTCGACTCATTCACGGCCACGATCGGATAGCCCAGCTCCCCCGCCGCGGCCATGGCGCGCAGCCGGATAACGCCCGTCGTCGTCTCTTCCGTGCCTCCCGCCACCCCCGCCAGCAGGTCGCGCCGCTCCTGGTGAATCGTCGCCACCAGGTCCGCCCCGTCATCCATCGTCGCCTGCGGCTTGTGCTCCAGCGCCTGATGGATGTGCCGGTAGTAGGTCTCGTTGTCCTCGCCCCGCCGCGCGAAGACGGAGACGCCGTACTCCTCCGCCAGCGCCGCCGCCGCGTCGTCCTGCGTGGAGAGCGGATTGCTCGCGCAGAGCCGTACCTCGGCGCCGCCGTCCCGCAGGGCGAGCGCGAGGTTCGCCGTCTCCGTGGTCACGTGCAGGCAGGCCGCCAGGCGCACCCCCGCGAGCGGCCGTTCCCGCGCGAAGCGCTCACGGATGAGCGCCAGAACAGGCATCTCCCGCGCCGCCCACGCAATGCGCTCGACCCCCTCGCGCGCGCGCCTCGGGTCGCTGATGTCGGAAGGAACGCTCACTCGTCGCACCGTTCGCTTTCTCGCCGGGTTCTGGAGAACCTCACAAGCGTACCGAAACGAGCGCGCCGCCGCGCCGCCGTCCCCGCATTCGCGCCAGCGCGCGCCTCGGGAGCGCCAGCAACGCCGCCGAATCGCGCCGCGTCGCCGTCGCCTCCACGATGGCGCCCGCGTCCCGGTACCCCAGGCGGCGGTAGGCCGCGATCGCCGCCGCGTTCGCGGGGTCGACCGTGAGCGCGACCATGTCGCAGCGCTCCAGCAGCGCTTGCGTCGTGGCGCCCGTCGCCGCCGTCGCGTACCCCGCTCCCCGATGTCGGGGGTGCGTAAACACGTTCCCCACCACCGCCACCCGTTCCTGCGGCGAGACCGCGTGCGTGCCCGCGATTGCGACCAGCCTCCCGTCGACCACCACCCCGCGATAGACCCCTCCCTCGATGTGCGCGGACTCGTACACCGTAGGGGTTCCGTCAGCCGCGTAGAGCTGGTTGATGCGGCGGACGTCGATCCCCAGCAGCGCCGTCGTCGTGATCTCCTCATACGGCCTGAAGGTCGCCGCCGTCACGCTCATGCGCAGCATCGGCTGGCCGCTCGAAAGGCGGTAGACCGTCCGCACCGCGTCCAGATGTTCCCGGCGCGCGGTCAGATAGCTGCGCGCCGCCCCCGGCTCGATCGCGAGGATGGCCGCGATCGCCTCCGGGTCTCCGGTCACGAACGTCGCGTCCCCCAGCCCTCCCCGGCTATGCGTCGCCAGCGCCGCCCCGCCCGATCCCTCCGCCGTGAACCAGCGCGTCCGTTCGAACAGCCCCGGCTCGAGTTGCGCCAGCGCATAGGCGGCGTGCTCCCGCTGGGGCGCCAGCCACGCGCGGATCGCGTCGCGGCTGCGCAGGTTCCGCACGAGGTACTCCCGCCGCTCGCCGCTCGCCGCCCAGGGAAGCTCGCGCTCCGCCACTAGTCCCCCTCCTCGAAGTGCGTCAGCGTCCGGAACTCGCGCTGACGCCGCTCGACCTCCGCGCGCGTCAGTTCCAGCAGACGGCCCGGTCCGAACCCCTCCACCGCGAACGACGCCACCGTCGAACCGTAGATGATCGCCCGCCGGATCTCCCGCGGCGTCAGCTCCGTCCCGTCGAGGTACCCCAGGAACGCGCCCGCGAACGCGTCGCCCGCCCCCGTCGGGTCCACCACTTCCTCCAGCGGGTAGCCCGGCGCCACGAAGTAGTCATCCGCGCTCACGTACACCGCCCCGTACTCGCCCAGCTTAATCAGCGCCGCCGCCGTCCCCGCCTCCACCAGCGACCGCCCCGCCCTGGCGATGCTCGCCTTCCCCGTCAATTGTCGCGCCTCCGTCTCGTTCATCGAAGCGAAGTTCGCCTCCCGCATCGCCGCTTCCACCCCGTGCCGCGCGCGCTCGATGTAGATCTGGATCGTGTCGACCATCGTCGCCCGCGGGCCGCTCAGCGACGCCAGGAGTTCGCGCTGGACGGCGGGATCGTCCGCCGCCATGAACGCCGTCCCCGAATCCTCCCAGCCCTCCGGCAGCGATGGCCGCCAGCCATCGTTCACCCCCAGGCGCGTGTAGAGCGTGTCGCGCGTGTTCATGTCGTAGTGGTAGCGCGCCCCCCAGCGGCTCGTCGTTCCCCCCGCCACGGTTGTGAGGCCGGCGAGGTCGATGTCCCGCCCTTCCAGCTTGCGCCGCTCCTCTTCGGGGAAGTCCTCTCCCACCGCCGCCAACAGGCGCACGTCCGTGAACTGCGAGGCCGCCAGCGCGGCGCACGTCGCCGACCCTCCCAGCGATTGCTCGACGCGCGCGAAGGGCGTCTCGATCTCGTCCAGCGCCACCCAGCCCGCCACCAGAAGCGTCATGCCCCCGCCGCTCCCAGCCGCCTTCCCAGAATCGGCGCCAACCGTTCGCGCGTTTCCACGGGGATCGCCTGGGGGGGCGTCACCAGACCGGCGTCCAGCGCGCGCCCGCAGTCGCAGTCGTCATCCGCGAGGTCCGCCGTCAGCCGCGCCACCGCCTTGCGGCTGACCTCCACATTTTCCGCCAGCCGCTTCATGACGGTAACGGCGTCGACCGCCGCCTCCGCCGCATGCCAGGCGTCGTAGTCGGTCACCGCCGCCAGCATCGCGTAGCAAAGCTCCGCCTCGCGCGCCAGCTTCGCCTCCGGCAGCGCGGTCATGCCCACCAGGCTCGCCCCCCACGAACGGTACAGTTCGCTCTCCGCCCTCGTCCCGAAGGCCGGTCCCTCGATCACAACGTAGGCGCCCCCGTCGTGCGCCGACGCGCCCGCCTGCAGCGCCGCCCGCAGCGCCCGCCCCCGCAGCGCCCCGCAGAACGGCTCCGCGAAGGCCACATGCGCGACCGCGCCCTCCCCGAAGAAGGTGTTCGGACGGCTTCCCCGCGTGCGGTCGAGAAGCTGGTCCGGCGTGACCAGCTGCCCGGGCGCGTACTCCTCCCGCAGCGACCCCACCGCCGAGACCGCCAGCACGCGCCGCGACCCCAGCGACTTCAGCGCCCAGAAGTTCGCCCGCTGCGGCAGCTCCGACGGCGTCAGCCGGTGGTTGCGTCCGTGGCGGGCGAGGAAGGCCACCCGCCGCCCCTCCAGTTCGCCCACGCGGATCGCGTCGCTCGGCGCCCCGAACGGCGTATCGACCTGCAGTTCCTCCACTCCGCGCAGCCCCGGCATCTCATAGAAGCCGCTCCCGCCGAGGACCGCGAGATCGATTGACGCAGGCACGGCCCCGCAGTCTACCCCTGCGCGCGGGCGCCGGCGGTCAGCGCCGCGATCGCGGGGCCATAGGGAGGGCGCAACACCCCCGTCTCCGTGACGATGCCCGCGATCAGATCCGCCGGCGTCACATCGAACGCGGGGTTGTAGGCCTCGCCGCCCCCGGGGCTCCAGCGCGCCTCCCCGAAGCCTCCCACTTCGTCGTCGCCCCGAAACTCGATCGGGATCGCGTCGCCCGCTGGCGTGGCGGCGTCGAATGTGCTGATTGGCGCCGCCAGATAGAAGGGCGCGCCGTGTCGCGCCGCCACCGCCGCCAGCGCGTACGTCCCCACCTTGTTGGCCCCGTCCCCGTTCGCCGCGATGCGGTCCGCCCCCGTGATCACGGCGCGAACCCGCCCCGACGCGATCAGCGAAGCCGCCGCCGTATCGGGCAGCAACGTCCGCGGGACGCCGAGCGCGCCCAGCTCCCACATCGTCAGCCGCGCTCCCTGCAGCAGCGGACGCGTCTCCGTCACGTAGCAGCGCTCGATGCGCCCCGCCCGCCAGGCTTCCGCGATCACCGCCAGCGCCGTCCCCTCCCCGCCCGTCGCCAGACTGCCCGTATTGCAGTGCGTGAGCACGGCCCCCTCGAGCCCTGGAAGATCGCGGCCGTGACGCGCGAGCGCCCCGTCCCGCGCACGCTGGCGTGACAGCGCCCGTTCCGCGTTCCGCCAGAGCGCCGCGCGGCGCTCCTCCTCCGAGTCCGCGCCCGCCGCCGCCAGCGCCTCGTCGATCATCGCCCCCAGATCGGCGGCGGTCGGGCGCGTCGCCTTCAGGCGCGCCCGACCGCCGCCCGCAGGGCCTCCGCCCCCGTCCCGCGTTCCTCGCCCGCGATCGCCATCCCGCACGCGCCCGTCACCCCCAGCAGCGGCGCGCCCCGAACCCGCAGGGAGCGGATCGCTTCCGCCACCGCCGCCACGGTGTCGAGCCGCTGGTAGCGCTCCTCGTGGGGCAACAGCGTCTGATCGAGGATCTCGACGCCCGCGCCCGCCAGAATGCGGATTGGCGTGATGGCCCCCATGGTCAGTCCGCCTGGCCCTGGAAGCGCACGAGACTCAGGGCGTCGTAGCCCTCGATCCTCGCCCGTCCCCCCAGTTCCTCCATCTCGATCACGAATCCGAGACCGACAACCTCCCCGCCCACCAGCTCCACCAGCTTCGTCGCCGCCGCCGCCGTCCCGCCCGTCGCCAGCAGGTCATCCACGATATACGCCCGCTTGCCCACCGCCAGCGCGTCCTGATGGATGTCGAGCTGGCTGTCGCCGTACTCCAGCGAGTACTCAATCGACATACGCGCAGCCGGCAGTTTCCCCGGCTTGCGCAGCGGCACAAACGGCAGCCGCATGCGGTCCGCCATCGCCGCGCCGAACACGAACCCCCGCGATTCGATCCCCACAATCGCGGAGGCGTCCCTGCGCGCCGCGTGCACGCACAGCTCATCGATGCTGTAGCGGAACGCCAGCGGATCCCCCAGCAGGGGCGTGATGTCGCGAAACAGCACGCCCGCTGTGGGGAAGTCGGGAACGTTGCGGATACAGCGGCGCAGGTCCACGGGCGGCGATTCTAGCGCAGCCAGCGCGATGCGCCGCGTTTTGCGGGAAAAACGCCCGCTCTCCGCCCCCATGGGGCTTCCCAGGCGGCCCCGGAACGAGTACCTTTTCCCTGTCTGCGCGAAAATGCGCGCGAATCCCGTATCTGGAGTTGCCCCCATGACCACGTCCGTCCGTCAGGGAACCCCCACCGCGAAGGCCCCCGAGCCGGTCCTCGGCACCGAGCTCATCCCCAAGGAGCGCTATACCTCGAAGGAATACATGCAGCTCGAATGGGAGCGCATGTGGACGAAGGTCTGGAACATGGCCGGCCGCGAGTCCGACATCCCCAACGTAGGCGACTACTTCACCACCGAGCTGGGACCGGAGTCGTTCCTCATCGTGCGCGAGGCCGAGGACAAGGTCCGCGCCTTCTACAACGTCTGCCCGCACCGCGGAAACCAGATCCGCAACCCGGGGATGGGCCACGCGGAGTCGTTCCAGTGCGCCTACCACTTTTTCGAGTTCAACCTCGACGGCTCCAAGAAGTTCGTGCCGGACGAGGACACCTTCACCCAGGGCGTGCCGCAGGAGACGGCGCTGGTGGAGGTGCCCTGCGATACGTGGGGCGGGTTTGTCTGGTTCAACATGAACCCCGACTGCGAGCCCCTCGAAGAGTTCCTCGCCCCCGTCAACCAGCACCTCGATCCCTATCACTTTGAGGAATACGCCTGCGTCCAGGACATGACCCTTGAGTGGGACTGCAACTGGAAGACGTCCGTGGACGCCTTCAACGAGGTCTACCACGTGCAGGGCATCCATCCGCAGCTGCTGGAGTCGCTGGACGACATCCACGTGCAGATCGACCTCTACGAGCGCCACAACCGCTACCTCGTCCCCTTCGGGCTCGTCAGCCCCCGCTACCCGAACCAGGAAGAGGTCACCCAGCCGCTGATCGAGTTCCTGCGGGGCGCGGGCGTCGATCCCGACGCCTTCGAGGGCGGCATGAACGATGTGCGCCCCGCCATGCAGGCCGCCACCAAGAAGTCAGCCGAGGCCCAGGGGCTGGACGTCTCAGAGCTGAACGACGATCAGCTCTCCGATGACTACCACTACTACATCTTCCCCAGCCTCACCTTCAACACAAACGCTCTCAACTTCCTGTTCTTCCGCCAGCGCCCCCACGCGACGGACCCGAACAAGATGCTCTTCGACCTCCAGACCTACGTGCGCATCCCGCCGGGGGCGGACTGGCCCCCGCGTCCCGTGCACACCACCCACAAGCACGGCGAAATCTCCATCGGCCTCGTCCTTGATCAGGACTCCTACAACCTGCCGCGCGTGCAGAAGGGCATGAACTCGCGCGCCTACAAGGGGCTCCTGATCAACTACCGCGAGCGCCGCATCCGCCACATGCACAAGGTGCTCGACGCCTACCTCGAAGGCCCCGATCGCTAGATCGCGGTCTGACGGGACTCGACTGGGAGAGGCCGCGGCGTTTCGGCGCCGCGGCCTCTCTCGCGTCCTGTGGACGCCGCCCGCCGGCTCCTACTGAATGGCTCCGCTGGCCGCCAGCTCCGCCAGTTCGTCCTCGCTATACCCCAGCGTCTCCCGCAGTACCTGCGCGGTGTGCTGACCCAGAAGCGGCGCGGGGTTGCGCGGCCCCGCGCGCGTCTCGCTGAGCAGACAGGCGGGCCCGTCATAGGTGAGCGGCCCGATCACCGGATGGTCCGTCTCCCAGAAGTGCCCCCGCGCGAGGAGCTGCGGATCGCGCTCGACGTCCGCCATCGTCGCCACGAGATGCGCGGGAACGTCCGCCGCCTGCAGCCGCTCCTGCGCCTCCTCCGCCGTCCGCTCCCCGCACCACGCCGCCAGCCCCGCCTCGATCTCCGCCTCCCGCCGCTTCCGCCCCTGCGCCTCCCGCAGCCCCTTGTCCGCCGCCCAGTCCTCCCGCCCGATCGCCCCGCAGAGCGCCGCCCACTGCTCGTCGCTCATCACCGCGATCGCGCACCAGCGGTCCTCCCCCTGGCAGGCGAACGCCCCGTGGGGCGCCGCCTCGGGATGCCGGTTCCCGTTCGGATGGGCGTCCCCGCCCCCGTTGAGCGCCGCCACAAGCGCGCCGTCGAGCGCGTACGTGGTCGCCTCCAGCTGCGACAGATCGATGTACTGCCCCTCCCCCGTGCGTTCGCGGTGATCCAGCGCCGCCAGCGCCGCCGCCGCCGCGACGTGCATCGCCACCCAGTCCGTGTACGCCACCCCCGTGCCCGTCGGCGGACGGTCGGGCCAGCCCGTGAGCGCGGTGATGCCCGCCGCCGCCTGCAAAATCAGCCCGAACCCGCGGAACTGCGCATGCGGCCCGTACTGCCCCTCCATCGACATCGACATCATGATCACGTTCGGATTGATCGCGCGCGCTGATTCGTAATCCAGCCCGATGCGCGCCATGAATCCCGGCGTGAACGATTCCGTCACCACGTCGCTCGCCGCGATCAGGCGCCGCGCCGCTTCCCGCCCGCCCGCTGTCCGCAGGTTGAGTTGCACGCCCAGCTTGTCGCGGTTGTGGTTGGCCCAGTAGGCGCTCCCGTCCGCACTCGCGTCGCCCTCCGGCCGCGGCCCGCCCGACCGGAAGGCGTCGAGCTTCAGCGCCGACTCCACGCGGATCACCTCCGCCCCGTGCCAGGCCAGCAGCTGCGTCGAGTTCGGCCCCACCCCCACCCACGAGAAGTCCGCCACCCGGATTCCCCGGAACAGATCGCGCGCGCTTGCCGTCCCCGTCGCCTTGCGCGTTTGCGGCCGTCGCGCGCGCGACGCGGTCTCCCGCCGCAGCGCCTCGCTGTGCGCCCCCGCGTCCGCGATCTCCCCCGTCCGCCACGGCGTCGCCGACAACTTCATGGGCGCGCCCGGCATCCGCAACGTCCCTCCCGGCGAGGGCGCCTCCTCGAAGAACGCCCGCGCCGCCAGATGCTCACTGGTCGCGAGGTCCGACATCGTGTTGACGGGGTAGATCATGAGCCCCCGCGGCTGCCCTTCCTCCGCGAGCTCCTGCGTGCGCCGTTTCGCGAAAAAGCCCCGAATCTCGCGCTCCAGCGCCTCAACCTCCGCCGCCGACGGCATCGTTCCCCCCGCCAGCGCCCGTCCCGCCCACTCCTCCGCGTCGAACGCGCGCGGCTCCCCCGCCTCATCGAACCAGCGCGCCAGCGCGCGGATGCTGTCCGGCTGGCGCCAGTACGCCACAAAGCCGTCCGCTGACCGGTAGATCAGCCGCGTCCCCTGCGTCCCGAACGCGCGTCCGCCCCCCGTCCGCTTCGTGACCAGCCCCTCCATCGCGTAGTACAGCCGTGAGTTCCCGAGCGCGTTGGCGACCCCCGCCTGGACGGAAACGTCCACGAGTTGCCCCCGACCCGTCAGCGTCCGCGCCCGCAGCGCCAGCAGCGTGCCCACGCACGCCTGCGCCCCCGTGAGCGCGTACGCCTGCTCGACGGACACCCGCAGCGGCGCCCGATCAGGATCGCCGCAGAGCGATAGCAGCCCCCCGGACGCCAGCCCGATGAGGTCACACCCGCGCCACCCCGCCTTCGGCCCAGCCAGCCCGAACGGCGTGATCACCGTCCGCACGACGCGCGGCGCCCGCTGCGCGAGATCATCCAGATCGAGCGGCCAGCGCCTGCCCCGGTCATCGGGCGAGAGGACGACTGCGTCCGCGCCCGCGCAGAGGTCAAGCAGAAAGGCGGCGTCCGTCGCCGAAGTCGCATCGAGCGTGACGCTGCGCTTGCCCGCGTGCATCTGCGCCCACCACGCGCTCAGCCCCTCGCCGCCGCCCACCAGCGGCGCCCGTCGCCGCGTCCCGTCCCCGCCCGGCGGCTCGACCCGTACGACGTCCGCCCCCAGCCCCGCCAGCATCCGCGCGCACACCGCCCCCATCTCGCGGGTCAGGTCGATGACGCGGTAGGGCGCGAGCGCTCCCGGCATGGCCACGGCAAGGCTACCCGACCCCTCGCCAGCGCGCGCCTTGACGGTCTGTATACGATAGAGTTATCAATCCTATCGCGGAGAAAAGCCATGGGTTTCCTCGACAAGCTCTTCAAGCGAGGTTCAGCGGCGGACGCTGAAGGCCTCCACGCCGATGTCCCGGTCGAGCGCAGGGAATGTCCCCACACCAACCTCGTCCCCGGGTGGGACGAACCCGATGACATCGGGCACGAGGACAAGGCCACGCGTTTCGCGTGCGGCGCTTGCGGCGCCACGTTCACGCCGGACGAAGCCCGTGAGCTCCGCGAGACCGAGGCCGAGCGCATCGGAGCCGTCTCCTCCTGACCCCCGCCCCCGCGGGACGCGTACAATCCGCTCCGTCCCCGTGCGGGAGGAGCGGCATGGCGCGCAATGGCATCCTTGTGAGCAGCGAGCGGTCCCGCGCTTCTGCGCGCGCCGCCCTCATCCCGCAGCGCGCGCGCCCGGCCACGCCTGAAACCACATCCAGGAGCGATCCCTCATGACTGACACGACGACCAACGCCGCGAATCCAGGCCAGGCCGCGGGCGGCGTCTGCCCCGTCGCCGCCGAGATCGGCGCCGAACTCTTCGCGTCCGGCGCCCAGGAGCATTGGTTCGAGTCCTACAAGACGCTCCACAGCGAGGCGCCCATCGCCCGCATCCCCGGCAAGGGCTGGCTCCCCGGGACCGACGCCTTCATCGTCTCGAAGTTCGAGGACATCGCCGCCATCACCCGCGATCCCCGCTTCTTCGACCTTATGCCCGAGGACATCTCCGCCTCCGCCTCCGCCGGCTCCAGCGAGATCGAAGCGGAGATGTTCCGCGAAGAAGGGTTCGGCGAGACCGTCGACGCCGCCCGCACCCTCCGCCCCACCGTCGAGCAGCACAAGCGCTATCGCATGCAGCTCTGGGATCCGTGGGTCGGTCCCGAAGGCGCCGAGCGTCACCGCGAGATGGTCGCCGCCGCCGTCAACGACCTCATCGATAGATGGATCGACGACGGCGAAGTCGAGTACGTCACGCAGTTCGCCGCGCCCCTCCCCCAGACCGTCATCACCACCATCCTCGGCTTCCCCCTCGAGGACATGCCCATGCTCAAGAAGATGGAGGAAGCCCAGGTCCGCCGTTTCGTCTACGGCGACGGCCCCCGCAACGAACTCCCCGAGGATATCGAGCGCGAGAACGCCGCCGTCCTCGTTGACTTCCACCGCTATATCCAGGAGCAGATCGACGAGAAGCGGAAGAACCCGGGGGAGGACATGGTCTCCTTCCTCACGCAGGTCGACTACGAGGGCCGCCCGCTGAGCGACGGCGAGATCATCAGCATCGCCGTCCTCATGCACATCGGCGGCAACGAAACCACCCAGTACGCCCTCACCTCCCAGGCTATGCTCCTCGCCCGGCGCCCCGATCTGATCGCGGAGTTGCGCGCCGATCCGGGCAAGATCCGCTTCTTCGTGGAGGAGGCCCTGCGCCTCTACGCGCCCACCCAGGGCGGCGCCGGCGGCCGCTTCGTCCCCGAGGACATGGAGATTCGCGGGGTCCGCATCCCCCGCGGCTCCCTCCTCCACCTCCGCTTCGGGGCCGGCAACCGCGACGCCGACCTCTGCCCCGCCCCCGCCGAACTGCGCCTCGATCGCAAGAACCCGGGCCGCCACCTCACCTTCTCCATGGGTCCGCGCAACTGCCCCGGCCAGGGCATCTCCCGCCTCGAACAGAACATCGCCACGGAAGCGCTCATCGATCGCCTCGACAACATCCGCTTCGCCCCGGACAAGAACGACTTCACCCACCAGCCCGGCATCATGCTCGGCCTGTACGAACTCCACCTCCAATTCGACAAGCGCTGAGCCGGCTTCCGCGCGCAGAGAGGACTCCCCGCATGAGCAGTGGCGCTTCCGTGACTGACTGGACCGAGGTCGTCCCCTTTGGCGACCTGCCCGTGCGCGCCGCCGCCCGCTATCCCCACGCCGACGCCGTCATCTTCCCCGATCGCCGCCACACCTGCGCCAGCCTCAACGAGGCCGCGGTGCGCGCCGCTCGCTCGCTCGCCGGCCTCGGCCTCGGCCCGGGCGACCACCTCGGCGTCCTCATGCCCAACTGCATGGATTTCGTCGAGGTCATGTTCGGCGCCGCCATGCTCGGCGCCTGGGTCGTGCCCATCAACGCCCGCTACAAGGAGCGCGAACTCGCGTACGTCATCGAAAACGCCGACCTCAAGCTCCTCGTCACCAGCGACCTCATCGACGAACACGTCGACTTCGTCGAACTCCTCCACCGCTGCCTCCCCGGCCTCGCCGAGGCCCCCGATCCCGCCGCCCTCCGCCTCCCCGCCGCCCCGAATCTGCAGAGCGTCGCCCTGCTCGGCCAGTCCAGCCCCGCGGGCATGCTCGACCGCGCCGCCTTCGAGGCCGCCGCCGCCGACTGCCCCGCCGAGCGCGTCCACCTCCTCCGCTCCCGCGTTCGTCTCCGCGACGTCGCCATGATGATGTACACCTCCGGGACGACCGCCGACCCCAAGGGTTGCCCGCTCACCCATGAGGCCCTCGTTCGCACCTCCGTCAACGCATGCGCCGATCGCTTCCGTCTCACCGCCGATGATCGCCTCTGGGATCCCCTCCCCCTCTTCCACATGAGCGCCATCCTGCCCCTCATCGGCTGCCTGGATTCCGGCGCCGCCTATATCACCCTCACCCACTTCGACGCCGACCTCGGCATCGCCCAACTCCGCGATGAACGCGCCACCGTCTGTTTCTCCACCTTTCCGCCCATCACCACCGGCCTCCTCAACCATCCCGAATGGGATCCCGCCGAGTTCTCCCGTATCCGTCTTATGAACAACGTCGCGCCCCCCGACGCCCTCCGGCGCATCCACGCCGCCCTCCCCACCGCCCAGCACACCAACGCCTACGGCCTGACCGAATGCGGCGGTGTGGCCGCCTTCAGCCACCCCGACGATCCCCCCGAGAAGCGCCCCGTCACCTCCGGCCGCCCCCTCCCCGGCATCGAGCTCCAGATCCGCGACCCCGACAACGGCCTCCCCCTCGACGCGCCCAACGCCCGCGGCGAGATCTGGATGCGCGGCTACTGCGTCTTCGAGGGCTACTACAAGGATCCCGTGAAGAACGCCGAGTGCTTCGATGACGAGGGCTGGTTCAACACCGGCGACCTCGGCGCCCTCGATGAGGACGGGCGCGTCAGCTTCCAGGGCCGCGTCAAGGATATGCTCAAGGTCGGCGGCGAGAACGTCGCCGCCCTCGAAATCGAGTCCTGGCTCCAGACCCACCCCGCCGTGAACATCGCGCAGGTCGTGGGCGTCCCCGACGAGCGCTACGACGAGGTCCCCGCCGCCTTCGTTGAGCTCGTCCCCGGCGCCGAGCTCGCCCCCGACGACCTCATCGCTCACTGTCGCGGCCGCATCGCCAGCTTCAAGACGCCCCGCTACGTCCGCTTCATCGCCCCCGATGAGTGGCCCATGTCCGCCACCAAGGTCCAGAAGTACCGCCTGCGCGACCGGCTCCTCGCCGAACTCGAACCGTAGCGTCCCGCCCCGCCGCCAGACCGTTGCTAGGCCGAGAAGTAGCGCGCCTCCGGATGGTGCGCCACGATCGCGCTCGTCGATTGCTCCGGCCGCCACTGGAACGTCTCCCCCAGTTCCACCCCGATGCGCTCTGGCCGCAACAGCTTCACGATGCCCGTCTGCTGCTCCAGATCGGGACAGGCCGGATACCCGAACGAGTAGCGCGACCCCTGGTACTCCTGCTGGAACAATCCCCGTATCTCCGTCGCGTCCCGCCCCGCAATCCCCAGCTCCTCACGGACGCGTCTGTGCCAGAACTCCGCCAGCGCCTCCGCGCTTTCCACCGCGAAGCCGTGGAAGTGCAGGTAATCGCGGTACGCGTCCGCTTCAAACAGCTCCTGCGCCAGCTCCGTCGCCCGCGGCCCCACCGTCACCAGCGTGAACGCCACCGTATCGAACTCCCCGCGCTCGCCGTCCCGGAAGAAGTCCGCGATGCAGAGCCGCCTCCCCGACGGCTGCCGCGGGAACCGGAATCGCACCGGCTCCCCCGCTGGCGCCTCCCCCTCCCCCTCGACCTCCGGCCAGACGAGCAGGTCATTCCCGTCCGCGCGGCACTTGAAGTAGCCGTACACCACCTGCGGCGCCAGCAGCCCCTCCGCGACCGCGCGCTCCTGCCAGCCACGGAACACCGGACGCGCCTCCTCCGCCAGCAACGCCTCATACGCCGCCTCATCGTCGCCCTTCCGGTATCCCCACTGCGCCCGGAACAGCGCCACCTCGTTCACATACAGGAATACGTCCCGCAGGGGGACGCCCCGCACCACGCGGCTCCCCCAGAACGGCGGCGCCGGCACGGGAACGTCCCGCGCCACCGCCGAACGCGGCGCCTTCTCCGCCCCTTCTCCCGCCTCCGGCGCCGCGCGCGCCGCCGTTGGCGCGGCGGTGCGCGCGGGCGCGGGACGCTCCCCCGCCACCACCCGCCCGAGCGTATCCAGCCCCTCGAACGCGTCCTGACAGTAGTAAACGTCCCCCTCATAGACCGCCCGCAGGTCATGCTCCACATAGCGCCGGTTCAGCGCCGCGCCCCCCAGCAGCACCGGGAAGCGCGCCAGCCCCCGCGCGTTCAACTCCTCCAGGTCCTCGCGCATCACCACGGTGCTCTTCACCAGCAGCCCGCTCAGCCCGATCGCGTCCGCCTCCACCTCCAGCGCCTTCTCGATGATCGTCGCGATCGGCTGCTTGATGCCGAGGTTGTGCACCGTGTAGCCGTTGTTCGAGAGGATGATGTCGACCAGATTCTTGCCGATGTCGTGAACGTCCCCGCGCACCGTCGCGAGCACAATGCGGCCCTTGCCCGCTCCCTCCACCCGCTCCATGTGCGGCTCCAGGTGGCTCACAGCCGCCTTCATCGTCTCCGCGCTCTGCAGCACGAAGGGAAGCTGCATCTTCCCCGCCCCGAACAGGTCGCCCACCACCTTCATCCCCCCCAGCAGGTGATCGTTGATGATGGTGAGCGCCTCCATCGCTTCCAGCGCCTCGTCGAGGTCCGCCTCCAGCCCCCGCCGGTCCCCGTCGATGATGCGCAGCCGCAGCCGTTCCTCGACCGGCAGCGCCGCCTGCGCCTCCGCGCGCTTCGGCGCCGCCTCCGTCTCCTCCTCGAACAGGGAGAGGAAGTGGATGAGCGGGTCATACCCCTCCCGCCGCCGGTCATGGATGAGGTCGCGCGCCGCCTCGATCTGCGCGTCCGGAATGCGACTCAGGGGGCGAATCTGGCGCGCGTTCACGATCGCCGCGTCCAGCCCCGCCTCCACCGCCTCCGCCAGAAACACCGAGTTCAACACCCGCCGCGCCGCCGGCTTCAATCCAAACGACACATTCGAGACGCCCAGGATCGTATGCGTCCCCGGCAGTTCCGCCTTCACCCGCCGAATCGCCTCCAGCGTCGCCATGGCGTCGCCGCGCAGGTCCTCCTGCCCCCCGCCCAGCGGGAATGTGAGCATGTCGAACAGCAGATCTCCGGGCTCCATCCCGTAGCGTCCCACCGCGATCTCGTGGATGCGGCGCGCCACCCGCAGCTTCCAGTCGACCGTGCGCGCCTGCCCCTCCTCGTCGATCACGAGCGCCACCGCGGCCGCCCCGAACCGCTTGATGAGCGGCAGCAGCCGCGTGATCTTCCGCTCCCCGTCCTCCAGATTGATCGAGTTCACGACGGCCTTCCCGCCGTACAGCTTCAGCGCCGCCTCGATGACCGCGACCTCCGTCGAGTCAAACACCAGCGGGAGCGTCGCCTGCGTGCGCAGTTCGCGGGTAAAGCGCTCCACGTCCGGCGCTCCCTCGCGCCCCACGTAGTCGACCATCAGGTCCAGCACGTGCGCCCCCTCCGCCGCCTGCTCGCGCGCCAGCGCGACCGCCCCCTCCGCGTCATCCTCCAGCAGCAGATCGCGGAACGCCCGTGAGCCCGTCGCGTTCATCCGCTCTCCCACCACCAGAAACGACGTGTCCTGTTCGAAGGGCACGCTCGTATAGAGCGAGCTGCAGGCCGCCTCGATCGTTTGCGGACGCGCCTTCGGCCGTGGCCGTCCGATCGCGGCGATGGCCGCCTCGAAGTGCGCCGGCGTCGTCCCGCAGCACCCCGCCGCCACGCTCGCCCCCAGTTCCTCCACGAATATCCGCTGATAGCGCGCGAACTCTTCCGGCGGAAGCGGGTAGCAGGTCTCCCCGTCCCGTATCTCCGGCAGCCCCGCGTTGGGCCCGATGAACACGGGCCGCCGCGAGTTCCGGCCCAGGTGGCGCGCGTGCTCCACCATCTGCTCCGGCCCCGTCGCGCAGTTGACGCCGATCACGTCGACCGTGTCGAGCGCCTCCAGCGTCGTCAGCGCGCAGGCGATGTCCGAACCCAGCAGCATCGTGCCCGTTGACTCGATCGTCACGCTCGCGATGACCGGCGTCCGCCGCCCCGTCTCCGCGAAGACGTCCTCGATCGCCGCCAGCGCCGCCTTCGCCTGCAGCAGGTCCTGGCAGGTCTCGACCTTGAGCGCGTCGACGCCGCCCTCGATCAGCCCCCGCGCCTGTTCGCGGTAGCTTTCGACCAGCTCGTCGTAGCTGATATGGCCCAGCGACGGCAGCTTCGTCCCCGGCCCCATCGTCCCGAAGCTGTAGCGCGGCCACTCCGCCGTCGAGAACTCGTCCCGCACCCGCCCGATCTGCTCCGCCGCCAGCCGGTTGATCTCGCGGACGCGGTCCTCGATGCCGTATTCCGCGAAGACCACGCGGTTCGCCCCGAACGTCGCCGCGTCGACCGCGTCGCAGCCCGCCGCGTAAAAGCTCCGCTGGATGTCCGCCAGCAGTTCCGGTTTGGAGACGGTCAGGTACTCACTGCAGCCATCGAGCCCGCCGTAGTCCTCCGCCGTCGGCTTCAGCGCGAGGATCATGGACCCAATCGGACCCGCCGCGAACAGCGTCTGCTCACGCAGCCGGTTCAGGAATGGTAGATCACGGGCAACGTACGCGAACGGTCCAACCCCACGGAAGCTTGCCGCTCAAGGGTAGCAGCGCCGCGCCATTCGCTCCGCTCCGCCGTCGGGGGGAAGCCCGCTTGCCCCCCGATCCCCCGTCCCCTACTATTGTTGACGCAATCACTCGACTTTCCACAGGAGGCGAGTCTTGCGGCGGCGGCGTCCGCCGCGGGCAAGCGGCGATGCGGTGTTCCACACGGGGCGATTACGGGCTGCGGGCCCTCATTGAACTGGCCGGCCACTACGGCCAGGGCCCCCTTCAGTGCTCCGAGATCGCCCTCCGCCGCCACGTCCCCGAACAGTACCTCGACCAGCTCCTCACGACCCTGCGCAAGGCTGGCGTCATCCGTTCCCAGCGCGGCCCCGCGGGCGGCCACGAACTCGCCCGCGATCCCGCCGGCATCTCCGTTCTTGAAGCCATCCTCGCCCTCGAGGGCAGCATCGCCCCCGTCGCCTGGCTCGATGAGCCCCCCGACCGCACCGACCACCCCCACCACTGCGTCCAGCGCGAAATCTGGGAGCGCATCCAGCAATCGACCGGCGCCATCCTCGCCGCCTACACCATCGCCGATCTCCACGCGAAGGAACCCCAAGCGGTCCACGGGCGGTATCAGATATGAGCGATCGCGCCGCCGCTGTCGAATCCGGCGCCGCCATGACCGCGCCCAACCGCCCCCACATCGCGGAGTCCATCCTCGACCTCGTCGGAAGCACGCCGCTGGTGCGCCTCAACCGCGTCGCGCCGCCGGGTTCCGCCGCCATCTACGGCAAGCTCGAAACCATGAACCCCGGCGGCTCCGTCAAGGACCGCATCGCCCTCGCCATGATCGAGGACGCCGAACGCAGCGGCCGCCTGCAGCCCGGCGCCACCATCATCGAACCCACCTCCGGCAACACCGGCATCGGCCTCGCCATGGTCGCCGCCGTCAAGGGCTACCGCCTCATCCTCACCATGCCCGAGGACATGTCCATCGAGCGCCGCCGCCTCTTCGAACGCTACGGCGCCGAAGTCCACCTCACCCCCGCCATCGAGGGCATGACCGGCGCCGTCTTCGCCGCCAGCCAGCTCGCCGAGAGCGAGCCCGACGTCTTCGTCCCCCAACAGTTCGAGAACCCCGCCAACCCCGAGATCCACCGCCGCACCACCGCCCGCGAGATCATCGCCGCCACCGATGGCCGCATCGACGCCTTCGTCGCCGCCGTCGGCACCGGCGGGACCATCACCGGCGTCGGTCAGATCCTGCGCGCGGAACTCGGCGATCGCGTTCGCATCGTCGCCGTCGAGCCCGCCCGCTCGCCCGTCCTCAGCGGCGGACGCCCCGGGCTCAGCGGCATCCAGGGCATCGGCGCCAGCTTCGTCCCCGGCGTCCTCGACCGCGAGGTGTACGACGAGGTCATCCGCATCGAGGACAAGGACGCCTTCGCCATGACCGCGCGCCTCACCCGCGAGGAGGGCCTCCTCGTCGGCATCTCCGCCGCCGCCAACGTCATCGCATCCCTCGCCGTCGCCGAGCGCCTCGGCGAGGATGCCCGTATCGTCACCATCCTCTGTGACACCGGGGAGCGCTATCTCAGTGTCGACCTCTAGTTCCGCGGCGGGCGCCGCGCCCCAATCCGATGGCCCCCGTGACGGGCCCCACAGCGAGGCGCAACCAGTGACCGTGAACGTCTACATCCCCACCCCCTTCCGCCACCTCGTGGGCAATCGCGTCCGCGTCCGCGCCGCCGGCGCCAACCTGCGCGAGGTCATGGACGACCTCGATAGCCAGTTCCCCGGCTTCGGCGCCCAGGTGCTCGACGCCAGCGGCGAACTCGCCACCCACATCGGCGTATACGTGAACCAGATCGAGATCGATACCCTCAACGGCGAGGCCACGCCCCTCGCCGCCGGCGACGAGGTCGCCTTCATCCCCGCCCTCGCGGGCGGCTCAGACGTCGTCCTCACCCCCGAGATGGTCGAACGCTACAGCCGCCACCTCATCATGCCCCAGGTCGCCAGCGTCGGGCAGCGCAAGATCATCGAGGCGAAGGTGCTCGTCGTCGGCGCCGGCGGGCTCGGCTCGCCCGTCGCCCTCTACCTCGCCCTCGCCGGCGTCGGGACCCTCGGCCTCATCGACTTCGACGTCGTCGACCGCTCCAACCTCCAGCGCCAGATCCTCCACCAGACCGCTGACATCGGCCGCCCCAAGGTGCAGTCCGCCAAAGAAACCCTCCTCGCCCACAACCCCAACATCAACGTCGTCCTGCACGAAGCGCCCCTCACCAGCGACAACGCCTTCGAGACCATCGGGCAGTACGACATCGTCGTCAACGGCGCCGACAACTTCGCCACCCGCTACCTCGTGAACGACGCCTGCTACCTGCTCGGCAAGAAGCTCGTCGACGGCTCCATCCTCATGTTCGATGGACAGGCCACGACCTACCTGCCCGGGCAGGGCTGCTATCGCTGCCTCTATCCCGCCCCGCCCCCGCCCGGCATGGTCCCCAGCTGCGCCGAAGCCGGCGTTCTTGGCGCCATGTGCGCCACCATCGGCAGCATTCAGGCCACCGAAGTCCTCAAGCTCGTCCTCGAACAGGGCGAACCCCTCGTCAACCGCCTCCTCCTCTACGACGCGCTCTCCCTTGAGTTCCGCACCGTCAAGATCCGCCGCGACCCCAACTGCCCCCTCTGCGGCGACAACCCCGCCATCACCGAACTCATCGATTACGAGGAGTTCTGCGGCGCCCCCTTCCCCCATCCGGAGGAATCGGAAGCCGCCGTGTAGCCCCGCGGGGCGAACCCGCAGCAGGAGAAGCGCACTGTGACCTCAGCCCCCGCCCCCACCGTCCGCATCCGCGTGACCGCCGTCCTCCAGAAGCTCGTTGGCGGGCAGAAGGAGATCCAGGCGCGCGGCGCGACCGTGGCCCAGGTCGTCGATGACATCGAGGCCAGCTACCCCGGCTTCAAGGCCCAGATGTACGCTGAGGACGGCCAGCTCCAGCGCTTCGTCAACGTCTACCTCAACGACGAGGACATCCGCTACATGGGCGGCCCCGCCACCGCCCTCAGCGATGGCGACATCCTCGACATCCTCCCCGCCCTCGCGGGGGGCTAGCCCCGCCCCGCCGTGGCCCTCTACCGCTCCATCCTCGACCTCATCGGGAACACCCCCCTCGTCGAATTGCGCGCCTTCGCGCCCCGCCCCGACGTCCACATCTACGCCAAGCTCGAGGGCCAGAACCCCACAGGCTCCGTCAAGGACCGCATCGCCCTGGCGATGATCGACGCCGCTGAGTCGGGCGGCCAGCTCAAGCCCGGCGACGCCATCCTCGAACCCACCTCCGGCAACACCGGCATCGGCCTCGCCCTCATCGGCAAGCTGCGCGGCTACCACGTCGTCTGCGTCATGCCCGGGAACGTGAGCGAAGAGCGCTCCCTGCTCCTCCGTTCCCTCGGCGCCGAGATCATCTACTCACCCGGCGAACTCGGCTCCAACGGCGCCATCGTCAAGGCCAGGGAGATCGTCGCCGCCAACCCCGGCCGCTACCACTTCCCCTACCAGTACGGGAACGAAGCCAACCCCGCCGCCCACGAGCGCGGCACCGCCGTCGAAATCCTGCGCGACCTCCCCCAGACGACCGCCTTCGTCGCCGGCCTCGGCACGGGCGGAACCCTCACCGGCACGGGGCGCGGCCTCAAGGCCCGCAACCCCCACATCCGCGTCATCGCCGCCGCCCCCCATCCGGGCGACAACGTTCAGGGCCTGCGCGCCCTCGAAGAAGGCTTCATCCCCGAGATCTTCGATGAGTCCGTCCTCGACGGGAAGATCGTCGTCGACAGCCAGACCAGCTTCGCCCTCACCCGTGAGCTCGCCGAGAAAGAGGGCGTCTTCGCGGGCGTCAGCAGCGGCTCCGTCGTCCGCGCCGCCCAGCGCGCCGCCGAGCGCCTCGAGGGCGAGCAGCACATCGTCTGCCTCCTCGCCGACGGCGGCTGGAAGTACCTCAGTTCCGGTCTCTGGACCACCAATTGGGACGACCTCCCCGAAAACGTCGACGACATGATCTGGTGGTGATAGCGCGGCTCAGGGCTTCTGGTATGCTTGCGCCCGCGAACCTCCTCCCGTAGGCTACCCCTCGAAATCTCTCGGAAGAGGTGTTCGTTGTGTTGAAGCGATTCGGACAGAGCGTCCGTACTATGTCTACCCCCCCCCCCCCCCCGAAAATTCGCAGCGGCGAAGGCGGCGGACGTTGTCCGCGGCTAGGCGGCGACTCCCCGTCTGGGGCCTACTGGTTGTAGCAGGTCTGGTAGCCGGCCTTATTGGGCTGGCCACGCTCCCGAACACCGCAGAGGGCCAGGATGGCGGCCAACCGCAGACGCCGCCGAACGCCCCGACCTCTCTTGCCACCTCCTCCATCACGGACACCGGCGTCACCATTTCCTGGTCGCCGGGGGCTGCAGTCGACGGTTGTTCGGTGAACAGATACCTTGTCCGTGTTCTCACGCCCGCGAATACGGACGCTGTGGGTCAGCAGTATGTGGAGCAGCAGTATGCGTCGAATGTTCGTACTACGACGAGCGTGGCGGTCACCGGTCTGAGCGCGGGAACAGACTACCGGGGTCTCGTCGCCGCCAGCAGCGCACAGTGCGGGCTACTCTCCCAGTACGCGGAGGTGCTATTCTCCACCACCGGCGCCGCAACCGCGACGCCTGCAGGCGATGATGGCCAGGGTGGCCAGGACTCAGATGCCGTACCGAATGCGCCCACGAACTTTGCCGCCGGTACCCCCACGACCACCGGCGTCACCCTTACCTGGACCGCGAGCGCGCCGGGCGACTGTCCGGCGACAGGGTACGAGCTCGATGCTGAGGATCCCCACGGTGAGGTTGACTGGAACAGCGGGGAATCGCCGGTGACGGGGACGAGCGCCACCGTCACCGGCTTGAGCCCGGGAACGGAGTACACTGCCTCGATCATCGCCTACGGCTCCAGTTGCGGTAGCTACTCCGCCGAGTACGCATACGTGACGTTCACCACCGCTGGCGCAGCCCCGACCACGGCCACGCCTACCCCCGCAGCCACAGCGGTTCCATCGGCAGTGCCCAACAAGCCGATAAGCGGCGCCGCGGGCTCTATTACGCGGACCGGCGTTGTGCTTTCGTGGGCGGCGGGGGCGGACGGCGATTGCGCGACCACGCACTATGAAGCCGATCTTGAGGATCCTGGCGGGTCGGTTGTCTGGAGGAGCGGGAGGATTACCACAACGACCGCGACTGTCGCCAGCCGCCTGACGGCGGGAACGGAGTACACGGCTTCGGTCCTCGCCTACGGCTCCAGTTGCGATGCCTACTCCGACACATACGAGTACGTGACGTTCACCACTTTGGCGCCGCCGCCCACAGCCACGCCTACTTCGACGGCCACGCCGGCGACGGGGTCGCCGGGCGTCGTGCCGCCCGCCATTGTGCCCGTACAGACGCCCGTGCCGACGCTCACACCAACCCCGACGCCAACGCCCACACCAACGCCCACACCGACGCCCACACCGACGCCCACACCGACGCCAACACCAACACCCACACCAACGCCCACACCGACTCCTACTCCGACGACCACACCCACGCCCGAGCCGACGCCGATGGCGACGCCCACACCGAGCGACGAGCCCACCGAGCCCGACATCGGCGGCGATGAGCCTGCCGAGCCCGACGTGGCTGACGACGAGCCCACCGAGCCCGACACAGGCGGCGGAGACACGGACGATGACGAACCCGCCGATCCCGACAGGGACGCTGGCGGCGATATGGGCGCCGGCGACCCCGCCGTCGGCTCCGCCGGCGACGGCCGCGGTCTCACGACTGGCGCGGGCGTCACGCTGGCCGCCATCACCAGCGTCATCGCCCTCGCTCTCGGCGGTTCCGCCTGGGCGCGCCGCCGCCGCTAGCGCCCAACCCCGCAAGCGGACAAGAAGGGAATGGCCCCCGTACGGGGGCCATTCTACAAAGGGCCCGTATGGGGCCATTGCAAATCCGCAAGGCGTGATTCGTCCTGCCAGGCCAGGATACTTACCCACCTGCGGCTGCGCAACAATCGCCCGACTCCCTACACTGCCCCATACGCCTCGGCGTGATCCTCCCCAACGCTGGCTATGAATAGGGATCCCCTCCCAGGAGGGGGCCCCTTCTTCTTGCTGCGTTCGCGCATTGTTGCATTCACGGAGGCTGCCGTTAGGATGCCCCTTCAAAGCTATCCCCGTCAGGCGTTCCGCATGCTGAAGCGTCCCAGACAGAAGGTTCGTACTATGTCTACCCCCCCCCCCCCCCCCCCCCCCCCAAAAAAAAAATTCGCAGCGGCGAAGGCGGCTGGCGTTGTTCGCGGCTAGGCGGCGGTTCCCTGTTTGGGGATTGCTGGTTGTAGCGGGGCTGGTGGCGGGGCTCGTTGGGCTGGCCACGCTCTCGAACACCGCGGAGGGCCAAGCGCCAACGACGCCGAGTCCAACGAATGTGACCGTTGGCTCCATTACCGCCACGGGGGCGAAGGTTACGTGGGAATGGCCGGCGTCAGCTTCGTGCACGCCCACCTTCTTCACCATCAGCCTGACGGGCCACCACGCGAGCATTAGCGGCAGCGGAAGGACGCATACCTTCACCGGAATGAGCGCCGCTACGACGTACACCTTCGGTTTATACGCCTGGTGCCGCTCCGCGGGCTCCGCTGTCGTGCAGAAGAGCTTCACCACACTCAATATGGACGGCACCGCCGTAACGCCTGAACCGACGGCGGTGGCGACGGAGGAGCCTGACTCGACTGATACGCCGAACCCGCCCATAAACTTTGCCCGCACCAGCGGCACGAACACCACCGCCACCTTTACCTGGACGGAGCCCGCGGATGGCGCCTGTGCGCCGTGGGATTACCATATCGACGTCGATGATCCTCACGGGCAGACCGACTGGACCACCGGGGAAAGTCCGGTTGATGCCGATGAGGCGGGGTCGACAGCGACCGCGACCGCCACTGGCCTGACCCCGGGGACAAGGTACACGGCTTCGATATCCACCTACGGCGGCGCCTGCGGCAATTTCTCCGACTGGGTGGAGCTGACGTTCACCACCGGGGGCACAGCCCCGACCACGCCCGTGCCCACTCCTACAAAGCCGAACCGGCCAACCGGCATTACCGCCAGCGCCATTACGGACACCGGCGCCACCATTTCCTGGGCCGCAGGGGCGGACGGTGATTGTGCGACGACTTCGTACGATTTAGCTATTAGCGTGCCGGGCGGCGCCGTCATCTGGAGGAACACTGACCTCACCGGGACGAGTGCGACGATCACCAATCTTTCACGCGGAACCGTGTACCAAGTTGTACTCAGTTCCCACGGCGACAGTTGCAACGAGTACTCCGACGCTGCGACAAGCCAGTTCAACACCGCTGGCAGCCCAGCGAAGCCCACGGGCCTCACGGCGACGGCCAGCGCGCAGCAGGTTGCCCTCTCCTGGACAAACCCGAGCGACTCCACTATCACCAAATGGAATTACAGTCAGAAGGCGGGAGCCGGGAGCTACGGGGGGTGGATGGCGATCGACGGTTCAGACGCGTCCACAACCGTGCACACCGTAACAGGTCTGACGGGCGGAACCTCGTACACCTTCAAGATTCGGGCGGAGAACCCCGGGGGGCGGAGCGACGAGTCGGACGAAGCCACCGCCACAACGGCCCCGGTAAGGTCCGTGGGCCTCGCCGCCACGGGAGGCGCGCAGCAGGTTACCCTCACCTGGAGAAACCCGAACAACGGCTCCGCCATTACCAAGTGGGAATACCAGCAGAAGGAGGGGACCGGGAACTACGGGTCATGGATGGCGATGACTGGCTCAGGCGCGTCCACAACCAGCTACACGGTGAGGGGCCTGTCGCTTTCGACCGACTACGCCTTCAAGATTCGGGCGGTGAACGCAACCGGCAATGGCCCCGCCTCGGACGAAGTCACCGCCACGACGACCGCGGCCACGGCGACGCCCACCCCGGTGCCCACGCCCACTCCGACAGCGACGGCCACGCCCGCGACGGGGTCGGGGCCGTCGCTGCCCGGTACCGTGCCGGTCGTGCCGGTACAGACGCCTGTGCCCACGGCGACGCCCACACCGACGCCCACGGCGACGCCAACACCGACGCCAACACCGACGCCCACGCCGACACCCACGCCGACACCCACACCAACGCCCACACCGACATCGACGCCTACCCCAACAGCGACTCCGACTCCGACTCCTACGGCGACGCCCACACCGACGCCTACTCCCGAGCCCCCGCCCCCGCCCAGCGATGAACCCGCCGAGCCCGACACCGGCGGCGATGAGCCTGCTGAACCCGACACAGGCGACGGGGATATGGCCGGCGGCGATCCCGCCGTCGGCGACGCCGCCGATCCCGACAGGGACGCTGGCGGCGATATGGCCGCCGGCGATCCCGCCGTCGGCGACGCCGGCGACGGCCACAGTCTCACGACAAGCGCCGGCGTCACGCTGGCCGCCATCACCGGCGTCATCGCGCTTGCCCTCGCGCTCGGCGGAACCGCCTGGGCCCGACGCCGACGCTAGCGGTCCCGCCGCAAGGGGCACAACAAAGGAAAGGCCTCCTCCGGGGGGCCTTCCTGTTGCGTTCGCGCAGGCGGCTGCTTACAATGCCTATCCCAAATCCCTGCCAAGGGGGTCCACAGTGCAGAAGCGTTTCGACCAGAGGAGCCGTACTATAGTCTACCCCCCCCCCCCCCCCGAACATAAGAAGGCGTTTTAGGATGCGCAGCGGTGGCGCAGGCGGGCGCCGCTTCCGGGCCTGGGGACTGCTGGTCGTAGCTGGTCTGGTGGCGGGGGTTGTTGGCTTGGCCTCGCTCCCGAACTCCGCGGAGGGCCAGGCGAACACGGTGAACCCGCCAACCGGCCTTACCTTCAGTTCCACCACGGACAGCACCACCGTCTTTTCCTGGACGGCGGGGGCGAAAGGCAAATGCCCGTCAACGTACTACAATATCGACGTCATGCTTGATGGGACTTATAATGTAGCTTGGGAGCGGAATAGACTTAAAAAGACGACGGTGACCGTCACTGGCTTGAGCGCGGGAGTAGCGTACCGGGCTTATATACGCGCCTACAGTAATAAATGCAACAGGTGGTCTACCGAACCGTCCGCGCCGTTCACCACGACCACGGCTGCGGCCACTACCACAGCCACGGCCACGCCCACGGCCACGCCCGAGCCCGCAGCGGCCAAGCCGAACCCGCCAACCGGCCTTACCGTCAGTTCCACCACGGACAGCACCGCCGTCCTTTCCTGGAAGGCGGGGGCGAAAGGAAACTGCCCAACAACTCAATACAATATCGACGTCTTAATTTTCGGAACGAATACGATCATCTGGGAGCGGGATAGAGTTAAAAAGAAGACTGTGACAGTCACCGGATTGAGCGCGGGAACAAAGTACCAGGCTGAAGTACTCGCCTACGGCAACAGTTGCGACTCCTACGCCGCACGAGTGAATGCAGCGTTCACCACCAGCACGGCTACAGCCACGAGCACACCCACGCCCGAGCCTACAGCGACAGGCAAGCCAAATGCGCCAACAGGCTTTTCCGCCAGTTCTATCACGGAAACCGGCGCCACCCTTTCCTGGACGGCGGGGGCTGCCGGCAATTGTGCGGCGACTAAATACTATATCGACATCGTGAAGTTCGCAACTGAACCGGTCATCTGGGAGCGGGATGACGTTACCGCGACGACTTTGACAGTCACCGGGCTTTCGCGCGCAACAGTCTACCAGGCTGACATAAAGGCTTACGGTGACGATTGCGATACCTACTCCCCCGTGGCGCTCATGACGTTCACCACCACTGGCGACCCGGCGAAGCCCGCAGGCGTCACGGCGACGGGGGGCGTGACGCAGGCGACCCTCTCCTGGACGGACCCGAGCGACTCCACCATCACGAGCTGGGAATACCAGCAGAAGGCGGGGAACGGGAGCTACGGGTTGTGGACGGCGATCCCCAGTTCAAGCGCGACCACGGCGAACCACATCGTGACGGGTCTGACGGCCGGAACCACCTACGCCTTCAAGGTGCGCGCCGTGAACCCCGCGGGGAACAGCCCCGCCTCGGACGAGGTCACCGCCACGACCGCCCCGGCGAAACCCACGAGCGTCACGGCCACGGGAGGCGTGCGACGGGTGACCCTCTCCTGGACGGACCCGGGCGACTCCACCATCACGAGCTGGGAATACCAGCAGAAGGCGGGGAACGGGAGCTACGGGTTGTGGACGGCGATCCCCAGTTCAAGCGCGACCACGGCGAACCACATCGTGACGGGTCTGACGGCCGGAACCACCTACGCCTTCAAGGTGCGCGCCGTGAACCCCGCGGGGAACAGCCCCGCGTCAGACGAGGTGACAGCCGCGACCGCCCCGGCAAAGCCCACGCGCGTTGCGGCGGATGGCGGCCTGAAGCAGGTCACCCTCTCCTGGACGGATCCGCGCTACGCCAGCATCACGAGCTGGGAATACCAGCAGAAGGCGGGGAGCGGGAACTACGGGTTATGGATGGCGATTCCCGGTTCGAGCGCGACCACGATCAGCCATATCGTGACGGGCCTGGCGGACGGAACCGTGTACGCCTTCAAGGTTCGGGCGGTCAACCCAGGCGGGAACGGCGTCGCCTCGGACGAGGTCACGGCCACGACGCACCCCTCGAAGCCCACGGGCGTCACGGCCACCGGGGGCACGCGTCAGGTCACCCTCTCCTGGACGGACCCGAGCGAAGCCACCATCACGCACTGGGAATACCAGCGGAAGACGGGGACGGGGAGCTACGGGTCATGGATAGCGATCCCCGGTTCGAGCGCGACCACGACGACCTACACCGTGACGGGCCTGTCAGACTCAACGACCTATGCGTTCAGGGTGTGGGCGGTGAACCCCACGAGGTGGGGCCCCGCCTCGGACGAGGTCACGGCCATGACAGTCCCCGCGAAGCCCGCGGGCGCCTCCGCCACGGCGGGCGCGCAGCGGGTGATCCTTGCCTGGGCGGATCCGGGCGACGCCACCATCACGCGCTGGGAGTACCAGCAGAAGCAGGGTGGAGGGAGCTACGGGTCATGGACGCCGATCCCCGGTTCGGGCGCGACCACGACAACCTACACGGTAAGGGGCCTGCTGGCCGAGACGGCCTACGGCTTCAGGGTGCGGGCGGTGAACGGCGGCGGAAATGGCCCCGCCCTGGACGAGATGACGGCCACAACGCCGATGTTCGTCCTCGTGCCGGGAGAAACGACGGCGACACCGGTGGCGGGAGCAGGGGCGACGCCAACGGGGACGCCCACGCCAACACCAACACCAACACCCACGGCGACGCCAACACCGGGAGCGACACCCGCGCCAGGGTCAACGCCGACACCGACGCCCCCGCCAAGCGCCACCCCCGACACAGGCGCTGGCGATACAGATGACGACGAGCCCCCCGAACCCGACACGGGCGACGGCGACAGGGACGACGAAGAACCCGCCGAGCCTGACACGGGCGCTGGTGACAGGGACGATGACGAACCCACTGAGCCCGACATGGGAGACGGCGACAGGGACGATGACGGGGACGTGGCCGGTGACGAACCCGGCATCGGCGATACCGGCAGCGGGCTTGCGCCTGGCGCCGGCGTCTCCCTGGCGGCCGTTGCCGGCATGATCGCGCTCGCGCTTGCCCTCACGCTCGGCGGACCCGCCTGGGCGCGCCGCCGCCGCTAGCGGTCCCGACGCCGCAAGCGGCCTGACAAAGAAGGGGTCCCCTGCCGAGAGGGGCCCCTTCTTCATTGTTGCGTTCACGCAGGTTGCCGCTAGAATGGCTGCTCAAGTCCCCCGTTGGCGGGTGTGGGGGTGGTGGTGCGTTTTAACCACCGAAAGGAGTCATACTATGTCTACCCCCCCCCCCCCCGAAAATTCGCAGCGACGAAGGCGGCTAACAGTGTCCGCGGCTAGGCGGCTCCCTGTCTGGGGATTGCTGGTTGTAGCGGGCCTGGTAGCCGGACTCGTTGGCCTGGCCTCGTTCTCGAACACCGCCGAGGGCCAGTCAACGACGCCGAGTCCAACAAATGTGGTCGTTGACCCCGTTACCGCCTCGGGGGCGACTGTTACGTGGGAATGGCCGTCGACGGCTTCGTGCACGCCCTCCTGGTTCAACATCAGCCTGGTGGGCTACTCCGCGAACGTTAAGGGCAACGTAAGGACGCATACCTTCACAGGAATGGTCCCCGCTACGACGTACACCTTCGCTTTGTATGCCCTCTGCGACAGCACGTTCTCCTCTGCCGTGTGGGGGAGTTTCACCACACTCAATCAGGACGCCCCCGGCGGCGCTCTGTTGGCGGCGCCGGCGCCTCTGTCGGCGGCGCCTCTATCTGGCATGGCGGCGGCGGCGTCGGGAGGCGCGCCGAATAAGCCGACCGGCCTTGTCATCAGCGACATCACGGACACCGGCGCCACCATCACCTGGACCGCGAGCGTGCCCGGTGACTGTCCGGTGGAGTGGTACGATGTCGAGGTCGAGGATCCTCGCGGGCGGTACGCTCTCGAGGATGCGGTTAACGTGACAACTGTGACCGTCAGCGGCTTGACCCCGGGGACAAGGTACAGGGTCGGGGTCTCCGCTTACAGCGAAGACTGCGACGACTCCACCGAATGGGTGGACAGGAGATTCACCACTACCTCCACCACGCTCCCACCCTCGAAGCCAACCCCAGCCCCGACCTCAACTCCAACTCCAACCCCAACTCCAGAGCTAGAGCCACCGGCTCCTCCGACGAACCTTCAGGTCAGCGGCATTACCGGGACGGGCGCTACGCTTAGGTGGGAGGCAGGGACAGGCAGCTGTCCAGCTACCAGGTACGTGGTCCGACTTGTCGCAAACGCAAACACAGGCGTATTGCTCAAGCACACAACGATTTCTCTACCGGCGCCGCTGAGTTGGACAGTCAATGGATTGACTCCTGGTACAGCGTACCTGGTTCAAGTGAATGCTCTCGGTAACAACTGCAGTGGGCAGAGTAGCGGTGTAGTAGCATATTTCACGACAGTAGAGAATCTGACAATATCGGTGTCGGATGTGACTGTGACGGAGGGGAACAGCGGCACGACGGCGCTGAACTTCACGGTCACGCTGAGCGGCAGCCCCAGCCACAAGGTGGAGATTCGCGCGACGTCGCGAGGCGTGGGCATGGCGACGGCGCCGGGCCGCACGCCTCCGACGGCGAGTGGAACGGGCTACGGCCGCGACTTCTTCCAGTTCACGGGCCGCAACCTGGTGTTCGAGGCGGGCGCCACAGGCGCCGCGCTGACGAAGACGGTGACGGTGGTCGTTTACGGCGACGAGCTCGACGAGGCCGACGAGACGTTGATCTTGCGGCTGAACAACCTGCGGACGGAGGCCACGAATGTGTCCTTCGCGGGAGGCGAGACGCGCCTGGAAGCGACGGGCACGATCACCGATGACGACGATGGCAAGACGCCGCGCGAGATTTCGGTATCGGACGTGAGCGTGGCTGAGGGCGACGAAGGCGACCGAACGGAGATGACGTTCACGATCACGCTGAGCGCCACTCCGAGCCACGATGTCCAAATCCGCGCGACGGTGCGAGGCGCCGGGATCAAGGCGACGCTGGCGACGACGCCAACGGCCAAGGGAACCGCGGGCGAGGGCCGCGACTTCATCCAGTTCTCGAACCGCGACGTCGTGTTCGCAGCGGGCGCCACGGGCGCCGCGCTGACGCAGACGGTGAAGGTCGTGATTCTTGGCGATGCCGTCGTCGAGGGTGACGAAACGTTGAGTCTGCGGCTGAACAACCTGCGGACCGATGACGGGCTCGTGAGGTTCACGGGCGGAGCGAAACGCCTCTTCGTCACCGGCACGATCACGGACGACGACGCCAACTAGCCCATCCATGGGCGACAGCGCCGCCGCTAGCCGCCCAGCGCTCCGCAAGGGGCAGACAAAGGGAGGGGTCCCCTGCCGGGAGGGGACCTTCTTCTTGCGGCGTTCACGCATTGTTGCGTTCACGCAGGTTGCCGCTAGAATGGCTGCTCAAGTCCCCCCTTGGCAGGGTGTGGGGGCGCTGGTGCGTTTTAACCACCGGAAGGAGTCATACTATGTCTACCCCCCCCGAAAATTCAACGCGACAAAGGCGGCGGGCGTTGTCCGCGGCTAGGCGGCGGTTCCCCGTCTGGGGGCTGCTGGTTGTAGCGGGTCTGGTGGCCGGACTCGTTGGGCTGGCCTCGCTCTCGAACACCGCAGAGGGCCAGGCAGGGACGCCGAATCCAACGAATGTGACCGTTGGCTCCGTTACCGCCACGGGGGCGACGGTTACGTGGCAATGGCCGACGTCGGCTTCGTGCACGCCCTCCTCGTTCAACATCGCCCTGCCAGGCCACCACGCGAGCATTAAGGGCAACGCAGCAAAGACGCATACCTTCACCGGAATGACCGCCGCGACGACGTACGCCTTCAGTCTCTACGCCCTCTGCGGCGCCGCGTACTCCTCTGGCGTGCATACGGGCTTCACCACGCTCAATCAGGACGGCTCCGCCGTAACGCCGGAGCCTGAATCGACTGATACGCCGAACCCGCCCATAAACTTTGCCCGCACCAGCGGCACGAACACCACCGCCACCTTTACCTGGACGGAGCCCGCGGATGGCGACTGTGTGCCGTGGGATTACCATATCGACGTCGATGATCCTCACGGGCAGACCGACTGGTCCACCGAGCACGTCGGGGAAAGTCCGGTTGATGCCGAGGGGGCGGGGTCGACAGCGACCGCGACCGCCAGTGGCCTGACCCCGGGGACAAGGTACACGGCTTCGATCAACACCTACGGCGGCGCCTGCGACAACTACTCCGAGTGGGTGGAGACGACCTTCACCACCGGCGGCACAGCCCCGAGCACGGCCACGCCCACGATTACAAAGCCGAACCAGCCAACCGGCATTACCGCCAGCGCCATCACGGACACCGGCGCCACCATTTCCTGGACCGCAGGAGCGGCCGGCGGTTGTGCGACGACTTCGTACGATTTAGCCATTCGGGTGGTAGGCGGCGCCGTTATCTGGAGGAACACTGACCTTACCGGGACGAGTGCGACGATCACCGTACTTTCACGCGCAAGCAGGTACCAGGTTATACTCAGTTCCTACGGCGACAGTTGCAACGAGTACGCCAATGCTGTGACCAGCGAGTTCAGCACCACCGGCAAACCAGCGACGCCCACGGGTCTCACGGCCACAGCCAGCGCGCAGCAGGTTACCCTCTCCTGGACAAACCCGAACGACTCCACTATCACCCGCTACGAGTACAACCAGAAGACAGGAACCGGGAGCTATCCTGTGTTACGGACGTCGATCGACGGTTCAGACGCGTCCACAATCACGCACACCGTAACAGGTCTGGCGGGCGGAACCGCGTACACCTTCAAGATTCGGGCGCGGAACCCTGCGGGTGACAGCCCCGACTCAGACGAGGCCACCGCCACAACGGCCCCGGTAAGGCCCGTGGGTCTCAGCGCCACGGGCGGCGCGCAGCAGGTTGCCCTCACCTGGACAAACCCGAACAACGGCTCCGCCATCACGCGCTGGGAGTACCAGCAAAAGGAAGGGACCGGGGAGTACGGGTCGTGGACGGCGATGACCGGTTCGAGCGCGTCCACAATCAGCTACACGGTGACGGGCCTGTCGGTCTCGACCGACTACGCCTTCAAGATTCGGGCGGTGAACGCAACCGGCAATGGGCCCGCCTCGAACGAAGTCACCGCCTCGACGACCGCGGCCACGGGCACAGCGACGCCCATACCAACAGCCACGTCCGCGACGGGGCCGGTGCTACCCGGTACGGTGCCGGTCGTGCCGGCACAGACGGCGCCAACGCCGACACCGACTCCGACGCCCACACCCACGCCAACGCCTACTCCCACACCGACACCGACACCCACACCAACTCCGACGCCCACATCAACGGCGACGCCCACACCGGAGCCGACGCCGATGGCGACGCCCGAACCCACGCCACCGCCCAGCGATGAGCCGGATGAACCCACCGAGCCCGACATCGGCGCTGGCGACACGGACGATGATGTCCCCGCTGAGCCCGACATGGGCGATGATGAGCCTACCGAACCCGACACAGGCGACGGGGAGGGAGACATGGCCGGCGGCGACCCCGCCGAGCCCGACATGGACGCTGGCGGCGATATGGGCGCCGGCGACCCCGCCGTCGGCTCCGCCGGCGACGGCCGCGGTCTCACGACAGGCGCCGGCGTCACGCTGGCGGCCATCACCGGCGTCATCGCCCTCGCCCTCACCCTCGGCGGTTCCGCCTGGGCGCGCCGCCGCCGCTAGCGGTTCAACCCCCGCAAGCGGATAAGAAGGAAATGGCTCCCGTACGGGGGCCATTTCACAATGGGCCCGTATGGAGCCGTTGCAAATCCAAATCCGCAGGGCGGGATTCGCCCTGCCAGGTCAGGGTATTCGTCCACCTGCGGCGGCGCGACAATCGCCCGATTCCCTACACTGCCCCTATGCGCTTCGGCGTGACCCTCCCCAACGCCGGCTATGGCGGCGACCCCGCCACCCTCATCCAGTTCGCCGTTGACGCCGAAGAGGCCGGCTGGGACGGCGTCTTCTTCTGGGATACGCCCTACGCCGCCGCCTCCGATGAGCCCCCGATGGCGTTCGCTGACGCCTGGACGCTGCTCGCCGGCGCCGCCATCCGCACCGAACGCGTGCGGCTCGGGACCATGCTCACGCCCCTTGCCTGGCGCCGCCCCTGGCTCATCGCGCGTCAGGCGGCCACGGTCGACCGTCTCTCCGGCGGGCGCCTCACCCTCTCCGCCGGCCTCGGCGCCCCCGATGACGAAGGCCCCTGGTTCGGCGGCGACGCCTCCGATCGCCGCGTCCGCGCGGCCATGCTCGATGAGGCCCTCACCGTCATCCGGGGCCTCTGGAGCGGTGAGCCGTTCGCCTTTACAGGCGACCATTTCAGCCTGCGTGAGGTCACGTTCCTCCCGCCGCCCCTCCAGCGCCCCCGCATCCCCATCTGGATGGTCGGCGCCTGGCCCCGCGACCCCGCCATGTGGCCCCGCCGCCGCTCGATGCGCCGCGCCCTCCGCTGCGATGGCCTCCTCCCTAACGTCTTCGGCCCTGACGGCGAGCTAATCCCCGACGCCTCCCCCGACGACCTGCGCGCCATGTCCGCCTGGATCGAACGCGAACGCGCCGGCGAAGGGCCGTATGACATCGTCATCGAGCGCAGCCTCGGCGCCCTCGGCGCGGACGAGGCGCGCGCGGAAGCGGACCGCTGGGGGCGCGCCGGCGCCACCTGGTGGCTCGATGATGTCTGGTGGGAGATGTACGCCGCCCCCGATGACCCCGAACCCCTGCGCCGCCGCCTGCGGCGCGGCCCGCCCCGCTAGCCCCGCCCGTCGCCCGTCGCTATGCTGACGCCAGCATATCCCTGACGGGGGCGGCCTGTGTTCCATGCCCGACGCCTGCTTCCCCGCTCCCTCGCGGTCGCGTGCCTCCTCGCCGTCGCCTGCGGCGGCGCCGGCGAGGGCCCCGGCGCCATCATCCTCGCCACCACCTCCTCCACCTATGACAGCGGCCTCCTCGACGAGATCGTGCCCCGTTTCGAGGCGCGCGCCGGCGTACGCGTCAAGGTCATCGCCGTGGGCACCGGCGCCGCCCTGCGCATGGCCGGGGAAGGCAACGTCGACGCTGTCCTCGTGCACGCCCCCGAGGCCGAGGCGCCCTACATCGCCAGCGGCGATCTCATCGCCAGCCGCCTTGTCATGACCAATGACTTCGTCATCGTCGGCCCCCCCGATGACCCCGCCGCCGCCGCCGCCCGCGATCTCCCCGCCGCCCTCGCCGCGATCGCCGCCGATGGCCGCTTCGTCTCCCGCGGCGATGACTCCGGCACCCACAAGAAGGAGCTCGCCCTCTGGACCGCCGCCGGCGTCGATCCCGCCGCCCTCGCCCGCGAAGAGACGGGCCAGGGCATGGGCGCCACGCTGGTCATCGCCTCCGAGCGCCGCGCCTACGCCCTCACCGACCGCGCCACCTACCTCGTCCTGCGCGCCGCCCTCGACCTCGTCGTGCTCGTCGAGGGCCACGCCAGCCTCCTCAACGTCTATCACGTGCACGTCGTCAATCCCGAACGCCACGCAGGAGTGGCGGCGCGGGAGGCGGAAGCCTTCGCCGCCTTCCTCCTCGAACCCGAAACGCAGCGCCTCATCGGCCGCTTCCGCGCCGCCGAATTCGGGCGCGCGCTCTTCACCCCCGCCGCGGCGCTTCCCGCCGGAGGCGGCTGATGGACGCCATCGGGGAAGGGCTGCGCGAGGCCCTGCGCCTGATCGTGACCGGCGACGGCGAGCTCTACGCCATCGCCGCGCGCTCCCTGCTCGTCTCCGGTTCCGCCACCGTCCTCGCCATGCTCGCGGGCGTGCCCCTCGGCTATCTCCTGGGACGCGCCCGCTTCCCCGCGCGCACCCTCATCCTCGCCGCCGTCGGCACGGGCATGGGCATGCCCCCCGTGGTCGCCGGCCTCGTGATCTGGCTCCTGCTCGTGCGCAGCGGCCCCTTCGGGGGCTTCGAACTCATCTACACCAGCGAGGCCATGGTGATCGCCCAGTTCCTCATCGCCACGCCCTTGGTCATCGCCTTCACCGCCGCCTCCATCCAGGCCCTCCCCGCCCGCCTCCCCGACCTCCTCGCCGTCCTCGGCGCGGGACGCCTGCGGACCCTCTGGCTGCTCGCGCGGGAGGCGCGCCTCGGGCTCCTCGCGGCTGTCACGGCGGGCTTCGGCGCCGTTGTCTCCGAGGTCGGCGCCTCCATGGCCGTCGGCGGCAACCTCGCCGGTGAAACGCGCGTCCTCACCACCGCCATCGTCACCGAAACCAGCCGCGCCGATACCGAACGCGCCATCGCCTACGGGCTTGTGCTGCTCGCCATGGCCTTCGCCATCGTCGCGGTCCTCACGGTTGTCCAGCAGCGGGGCGCCCGCTGATGGAAGCGCGCTTCGAGGGCGTGCGCTTCTCGTACGGCGATCAGGAGACGCTCGACGTCCCCCACCTGCGCCTCGCCCCCGACCGCGTCACCGCGCTCCTTGGCCCCAACGGCTCGGGGAAGTCGACCCTGCTCCGGCTCCTCGCCGGCCTTGAGCGCCCCCGCGCGGGACGCGTCCTCATCGGGGGGAAGCCCGCCCGCGAGGCCCGCGTCGCCGTCGCCTACGCCTTCCAGGAGGCGGTCTTCCTCTCCGGCTCCCTGCGCGCCAACCTCGACCTCGCGCTTCGCCTGCGCGGCCTCTCCCCCTCCGCGCGCCGCGCCCGCCTGGCCGAGGCCGCGAACGCGTGCGGCGTCGGCCATCTCCTCGACCGCCCCGCCAACCAGCTCTCCGGCGGCGAAGCGCAGCGCGCCAATCTCGCCCGCGCGCTCTCCCTGCGCGCCCCCCTCACGCTCCTTGATGAACCCCTCGCCGGCTTCGATGAGCATGGCCGCCGCCAGATGCTCGATGAGCTCCCCGCGCTGCTCCGCCGCTTCGCCGGCGCCGCCCTGATCGTCACCCACGACCGCGATGAGGCCCTGCGCCTGGCCGGGGATCTCGTCCTCCTGCGCGAAGGCCGCGTGCGCGCGAGCGGTCCCGCGCGGCGGGTCATCGCCGCGCCCCCCGACCCCGAGACCGCCGCCTTCCTCGGCTACACGCTCGTGCGCGACCGCGACGCGCTGGTCGCCTTCGCCCCCGGCGCCCTGCGCCCCGGCGCGGGCGAGCGCGCCCTCTTCCTGACGGTCGAGCGGGTGACCGACCTCGTCACGACGGTTGAGGTGGTCGGGACCAGCGGCGGCGGGCGAATCGCCGTCAATTTCCCCGTTGGAGCCCCGCCGCCCGCCGTTGGCGAGCGGGTCACGGTGAGCGCGCCCGCGGCGATGGTCGTGTCGTTTGCGGACGCGCCCGGCGCCGCTGTTGACAGCCCCTCCCGCGCGCCCGTAGCGTGAGAGGCGTGATGGACGCGCAAGCGGTGCACAGAGGCTGAACGGCGCCGGCGATGGCGCCGTTTCTGCGCCCGGACCGCGCGCGCCAGGAGGGTTCCAGCGACCATGCAGTCGAGCATCATCGGCAAGATCGAGAAAGCCAGGCGTTACGCCGCCGAGCCCGAGCGCTTCCACGTCGAGGGGTTCCGCGTGACCGTCCACGGCGACAACACCGACCACTGCGTCGAGTTCGCCAACGAGGTCTGGACCTGCGCCTGCGACTTCTTTCGCGAATGGTCCATCTGCAGCCATACGATGGCGGTCGAACGCGTGCTCGCCGGCCTCGTGCCCGCGCAGCCGCTGCCCGTCGCGAGCGCCACGGGCGCCTGAGCCCTTCCCGCCCGCGCCCGCGCCGCCCGCCGCTCATGAAGGCGCCGCCGCTCCGTCTCTTGCTCGCCCTCTGGGCCGCGCGCGCGGCCGCCGCCCTCAGCCGCGGTCTGGGGCGCGGGAGCGCCACCGCCCTCCCCGGTCTCGTCGCGGAGCGTGTCGATCCCGCCTTCATCGCAACCCTCGCCGCGCGCTTTGAAGGCGGCGCCGCAACTGTCACCGGCACCAATGGCAAGACCACCACCGCGCGCCTCCTCGCGGACATGCTCGCCGCCGCCGGCCGCGCGGTCGTGCACAACCGCGAAGGCTCCAACCTCACACGCGGCGTCGCCTCCGCCCTCGCCGCCGCTGTCGATTGGCGGGGCCGCCCCCGCCAGCCGCAGGCGTTCGTCCTCATGGAGACCGATGAGGCGACGCTGCCCGCCGCCGTCGCCGCCCTTCGCCCCCGCGCCGTCGCCTTCACCAACCTCTTCCGCGATCAGCTCGATCGCTACGGCGAGGTGGAAGGCGTCGCCGCGCGCTGGCGCCAGGCCCTCGCCCTCCTCCCCCCCGAGGCCACGCTCGCGCTCAACGCCGATGACCCCTCCGTCGCCGAACTCGCGCTTGACTGGCCCGGCGCCGTGCGCTGGCGCTCCCTCGCCGGCGCGCGCGCGGACGCCGCCTCCCCCGGCCCCGCCGACGCCCGCTGGTGTCGCGCCTGCGGCGGCGCCTACCGGTACGAGGAGCGCTACGCCGCCCACCTCGGACGCTGGCGCTGCGATGGTTGCGGACGCGCCAGCCCCGCCCCCGACACGGTCGCGACCGCGGTCCGGTCCAGCGCCGCCGGGCTGCGCCTCTCCGTGCGCGGGCTGGGCGACCTCGACCTTCCCCTCGGCGGGCTCTACAACGCCGGCAACGCCCTCGCCGCGATCGCCCTTGCGCGCGTCCTCGGCCTGCCGGACGAGGCCGTGCGCCGGGGGCTGGCCGCCGCCCGTCCCGCCTTTGGCCGCGGCGAAATCGTCGCCAGCGACGGCCTCCGCCTGCGTCTCCTGCTCTGCAAGAACCCCGCCGGCGCCAGCGAAGCGCTGCGCCTCCTCGAGGATGAAGGGGAGGGCGCCCGCCTCGCCTTTGTCCTCAACGACCGCTTCGCCGACGGCCGCGACGTGAGCTGGATCTGGGACGTCGACTTCGAGCGCCTCGCGGACCGCGTTGAGCGCTGCTGGGCGGGCGGCGTCCGCGGCGAGGACGCCGCCCTGCGCCTCCGCTACGCCCGCTGGCCCGCCCCGACCCTCGTCGCGGACGCCCCCGGGGCCTTGCTCGACGCCCTCGCCAGCGCCCCCGGCGAGCGCGCCGTCACGGTCCTGCTCACCTATACCGCCCTGCTCGATCTGCGCGCTGAACTTGCCCGTCGGGGGGCCGTGTCGGAGTCCTCCCGGGCTCCCATTCCCGCGGCCACGTCCTAGACGCCCGCCATCGCGTCAGGCCCCGGTTCCCCCGTGGCTGCGTGTCCGCGGGCGCCTCCCCCGCGCTACACGCTACCGTGTAAACTCTCCCCATGCCGGAACCGTTTCCGAACGCCTGGGTGCGCGACCTCCGCCGCCGTTCGGGGCTGAGCCAGGCCGCCTTCGCCCGCCGTCTCGGCGTGCGCCAGCAGACAGTGAGCGACTGGGAGCGGGAGCGCTACGCCCCCCGCGGCGCCAGCCTCACCGTGCTCCGCCTGCTTGAAGAAGCAATCGCGCCCTACGACGCCTCTCCGCCCTCGTCCTCGTCCGCGAAAAAGGAGCTCCCGTGAGCGCGCTCGCGCCGCCCCGCGTCCGTGACTGGCGCGCGCTCGCCGAGGAGCGCGCCGTGTACGCGCCCGACCACAACGAGGCCGCGCTCGCCGAGCGCTGGTTCGCCGGCCTGCCCGCCCCCGCGCGGGTCGAGGACGGACGCCGCCTGCGGATCCGCTTCCCCGGCGTCCCCGCCCCCGGCTACGGCCCCGACGCCCGCGACGCCGTGATCGAGCTGGATGGCGCCGATCTCTGCGGCGATGTTGAGCTCCACCTGCGCGCCAGCGGCTGGCGCGCTCACGGCCACCACGATGACCCCGCCTACGCGCGCGTCGTGCTCCATGTCGTCGAGGAGAACGACGGCGGCGCCCTCGTGACCGCGCACGCCAGCGGCCGCGCCATTCCCCTCGCCGTCGCCCCGCCTCCCGCCTCCACCCCGCCCCTGCCCCGCTTCTCGCCCCCGTGCGCCGCCAGCGCCGCCCGCTTCTCGCCCGTCCCCGCCCTCGAACGGCTGGGCCAGGAACGCCTCCGCGCGAAGGCTTCCCGCGCCGCGAACTGGGCGGCGGCGCGCGGTCCCGCCGCCGTGCTCTACGCCCTCGCCCTCGAGACGCTCGCCGGCCGGCGCAACCGCGAGACCTTCGCCGAAATCGCCCGCCGCCTGCCCCTCCCCGCCCTTCTGGAACGCGGCGCCGCCAGCGGCGAGGAGCGCCCCCAGCGGTTCGCCGCCGCCCTGCGCGAGGCCGCTGGCGGCCTGCCCCTCGTTCGCCACGGCGGCCGTCCCGCCGCCGCTCCCGAACGCCGCCTCGAAGCGGTCGCCCGCCTCGCCGACCGGCTCTGGCCCGCGACCGCGCCGGTCTGGCCCGCGGCCCTCGCCGAACCCGCCGCCATCCCCCGCGCCCTGCGCGTCCCCGGCATCGGCGCCGGCGCCGCCCTCGAACTCGCCGTCAACGCCGTTCTCCCCGTCGCCCTCGGGCGCCGGCTCTGGCCGGAGGAGGCCGCCCTCGCCCGTTTCCGCGCCCTGCCCGCCCCCGCTCCCTATGGCCAGCTCCGTTCCCTCGCGGGCTGGCTCCGGTCAGGCGCGGACGGGAGCGATCCCCTTGCCCGCGCCGCCGCGCTCCAGGGCGCCCTGCGGCTCCACGCCCGCCACTGCGCTCGCGGCGCCTGCGGCGCCTGTCCCCTCTCCTGAGCCTGAGCCCCAACGTGCGGGATTCGCGCCGGCGGGTCACAATAGCCCCCGCGGCGCGCGCCGCCCGAGGGATTGCATGCGCACTATCGCTGAGAAGATCTGGGATGAGCACCTCGTCCGGCGGGAGGAAGGCCACCCCGATCTCCTCTACATCGACCTGCACCTCGTCCACGAGGTGACTTCCCCCCAGGCCTTTGAGTCCCTGCGTCTCGACGGGCGCGGCGTGCGCCGTCCCGACCGCACCCTCGCCACCGTCGACCACAACGTTCCCACCGAGGGCCGTGATCTCCCCTGGGACGATCCCCTCTCCGTCCAGCAGGTCGAGACCCTGCGCGCCAACTGCGCCGAGTTCGGGGTTCCCCTCTACGACATCGATGATCCCCGCCAGGGCATCGTCCACGTCGTCGGCCCCGAGCAGGGGCTCAGCCAGCCCGGCATGACCATCGTCTGCGGCGACAGCCACACCTCCACCCACGGCGCCCTCGGCGCCCTCGCCTTCGGCATCGGCACCTCCGAGGTCGAACACGTCCTCGCCACCCAGACCCTTCCCCAGGCCCCCCCGCGCGCCATGGCCATCGAGGTCAACGGCGAACTCTCCCCCGGCGTCACCGCCAAGGACGTCATCCTCGCCATCATCAACGCCATCGGCGTGGGCGGCGGGACCGGCCACGTCATCGAGTACCGCGGCGAGGTCATTCGCGCCCTCACCATGGAAGGCCGCATGACCATCTGCAACATGAGCATCGAGGCCGGCGCCCGCGCCGGCCTCGTCGCCCCCGACGACATCGCCTTCGCCTACCTCGAAGGGCGACCCTCCAGCCCCGCCGGCCCCGCCTGGGAACGCGCCCTCGATCACTGGCGCGGGCTCGTCACCGATGACGGCGCCCGCTTCGACGCGACCATCGCGCTCGACGGCGCCGGCATCGAGCCCTGCGTCACCTGGGGCGTCAATCCCGCCCAGAGCGCGCCCGTCTCCGGCCGCGTCCCCGACCCCGCCGACGCCCCCGATGAGGCCGCCCGCGAGCAGACCGAACGCGCCCTCCGCTACATGGACCTGACCGCCGGCGTCGCCCTCGCCGACATCCCCCTCGACCGCGTCTTCATCGGCTCCTGCACGAACTCGCGCCTCGAGGATCTGCGCGCCGCCGCCGCCGCTGTGCGCGGCCGCCGCGTCGCCCCCCGCGTGCGCGCCATGGTCGTGCCCGGCTCCGGCCTCGTGAAGGCCGCCGCCGAGGCGGAGGGCCTCGACGAGGTCTTCCGCGCCGCCGGCTTTGAGTGGCGCGACGCCGGCTGCTCCATGTGCCTCGGCATGAATCCCGATATCCTGCTCCCCGGCGAGCGCTGCGCCTCGACCTCCAACCGCAACTTCGAGGGGCGCCAGGGACCGGGCGGGCGCACCCACCTCGTCAGCCCCCAGATGGCCGCCGCCTCCGCCATCGCCGGCCACTTCGTCGATATCCGCGAATGGGAGATGCGCTGATGCGAACCTTTCAGACCATCCGCGGCAAGGCCCTGCCCCTCAACCGCGCCGACGTCGACACCGACCAGATCATCCCCGCGAAGTACCTCAAGCGGATCGAGCGCAGCGGCTTCGGCCAATTCCTCTTCGATGACTGGCGCAAGGACCCCGAATTCGTCCTCAATGAGGGCGTCTTCAGCGGCGCCCGCATCCTCCTCACGGGCGCCAACTTCGGCTGCGGCTCCTCCCGCGAACACGCCCCCTGGGCGCTCGATGACTACGGCTTCCGCGCCCTCATCGCCCCCTCGTTCGCCGATATCTTCCGCAATAACTGCGCCAAAATCGGCCTGCTCACGATCACCCTTGAGCCGCAGGATGTGGCGTTCCTCATCGCCCGCGCCGAGGAGCTTCCCGAGGCCGAAACCATCGTCGACCTCGAATCCCAGACCGTCGCCACCGCCGACGGCGCCTTCGTGCGCGCCTTCGAGATCGATCCCGCCGTCAAGCGCAACCTGCTTGAAGGGCTCGACGCCGTCGACCTCACCCTCGCGCATGAAGCGGACATCGCCGCCTTCGAGGCCGCGCGCCCCGATCGCTACCCCTCCACCGCCCCCGCATGAGGCGCCAGCGACGGCATCCCCGCCCCAGCGCTGTCTGGTTCTGGCGAAACTGGCGCCGCTCCACGCTCGCCCTCGTAGCGCGGACGCGGCTCGGCCTGCGGAATAACTGGCTCAAGGTCCGCAACGTCGAGGAGTGCTGCGGGAACTACGGCGATCCGGGCTGTTGAGTGGGCCCCCAGCCGTCCGGTGCGGACGGCCCCGAGAACCCGACCTAGCTCCCCCATGGCCGCGCCCCCCGCCCTCGAACTCACCGTCCATACGCGCCGCCCGCCCCAGCCCCTTCCCCCTGCCCGTTTCGTCTTCCCCGATCCCCGCGGCGCGCCCCCCAGCGGCTTCGTCGTCGACGGCGGCGACCTCGCCCCCGAGACGGTCGTCGCCGCCTACCGCGCGGGACTCTTTCCCTGGCCCCATGGCGATGGCGTCGACGCCTCCTGGTGGTCCCCCGATCCCCGCGCCATCCTCCCGCCGGAGCGCTTCCACGTCTCCCGCCGCCTCGCCCGCCGCCTCCGCCAGGGACGCCTCCGCGTCACCCTCGACGCCAGCTTCGCGCAGGTCATCGCCGCCTGCGCCGTCCGCCCCGAGGGCACCTGGATCACGCCCGCCCTCATGCGCGCCTACGTACGCCTCCACGACCTCGGCTGGGCGCACAGCTTCGAGGTCTGGAACCCCGAGGGCGCCCTCGTCGGCGGGCTCTATGGCCTGCGCGTGGAGGGCCTGTTCGGGGCTGAATCCATGTTCCACCGCGCCACCGACGCCTCCAAGATCGCCATGCTCGCCCTCTGCCAGTACGCCCCCCGCGCCGGCGTCTCCCTCATCGATGTGCAGCTCCCCACCCCCCACCTCGCCTCTCTCGGCGTCGAGGCGATCTCCCGCAGCCGCTATCTGGAACTCGCCGCCCGCGCCTCTGCGCCCGCCAGCCGGTAGACTCCCCGCCATGCCCGCCTATTCCATCCTCCTCGCCCCCGGCGACGGCATCGGCCCTGAAGTGCTCGAGGAAGGGCTGAAGGTTCTCAACGCCGTCGAACGCCGCTTCGGCCACGAGTTCCAGTACGAGCGCGCCGCGGTCGGCGGCGACGCCATCGACCGCTTCGGCGTCGCCCTCCGCGACGAGACGCTCGAAGCCGCCGCCCGCTCCCGCGCCGTGCTCTTCGGCGCCGTCGGCGGCCCCCAATGGGACGATCCCCAGGCCCCCGTTCGCCCCGAACAGGCCATCCTCGGCCTGCGCAAGGGCCTTGGCCTCTTCGCCAATCTCCGCCCCGTCCGCGTCAATCCCCTGCTCCTCGGCGACAGTGCCATCAAGCCCGAAATCCTCGAGGGCGTGGACATGATCGTCGTGCGCGAACTCACCGGCGGCATCTACTTCGGCAAGCCCCAAAAGCGCTGGGAAAACAGCCGCGGCCGCCAGGCCGTCGATACCATGCGCTACAGCGAACGCGAGATCGAACGCATCCTCCGCACAGGCTTCGAACTCGCCCGCGGGCGCCGCCGCAAGCTCACCAGCGTGGACAAGGTCAATGTCCTCGACACAAGCCGCCTCTGGCGGGAAATCGCCACCGAGCTCTCCGCCAGCTACCCCGAGGTCGAACTGGAACACGTCCTCGTCGACGCCTGCGCCATGCACCTCATCACCCACCCCGCCGCCTTCGACGTCATCGTCACCGGCAACATGTTCGGCGACATCCTCACCGATGAAGCCTCCGTGCTCGCCGGCTCCATGGGCATGCTCCCCTCCGCCAGCCTCGGACGGCGCCGGCGCAACGGGACCGGCATGGGCATGTACGAACCCATCCACGGCACCGCCCCCGATATCGCCGGACAGGGCATCGCCAACCCGATCGCCATGATCCTCAGCGCCGCTCTCATGCTGCGCCACTCCCTCGCCCTCGAGGAGGAGGCCGCCGCCATCGAGCGGGCCGTCGACGCGACCCTCGCCGAGGGCTACCGCACGCCCGACATCGAATCCGCCGGTGGGACCGCCGTCGATACCGCCCGCATGGGCGCGCTCATCGCTGAGCGGCTCCTGCCCTGAGCGGCGGCGACGCCATGCCCCTGCCAACTTGGTAGGATAAGCCCCTGCCTGATTCATCCACCGGCGCCTCCAGCCGCGCCGCCGCATCCCGCCAGAGAGAGAGGCTTCCCGTGACTACTGCCGAAATTCAGCGAGGGCTTGAGGGCGTCAACGTCGCCGCCACCAAGCTCTGCACCATCGATGGCCAGAAGGGCCAGCTCATCTACGCCGGCTACGACATCCACGACCTCGCCGAGAACGCTTCCTTCGAAGAGACCGCCTTCCTCCTCTGGAATCTCAACCTGCCGACGGGCCGGGAACTCGCCGACCTCAGGGCCCTGCTCATCGCCGAGCGCCCCCTCTCCGACCTCAACCGCACCCTGATTCAGGAGCTCGCCGGCAAAGCCCTCCCCATGCGCGCGCTCGAGATCTGCGTGACCGCCCTCGGCGCCCTCGACCCGAAGGCTAACGACTTCTCCCAGGAACAGCTCCGGTGGACGGCCGCGCGGCTCACGGCGCGCATGCCCACCGTCGTCGCCGCCTTCCACCGCCAGCGCCAGGGCCTCGAGATCCTCGCCCCCCGCGACGACCTCGGTCACGCCGCCAACTTCCTCTACACCCTCACCGGCGAGGAGCCCACGGAGCTCGCAACGAAGGTCTTCGACGTCGCCATGACCCTCCACGCCGAACACGAGATGAACGCCTCCACCTTCTCCGCCATCGTCACCGCCTCCACCATGAGCGATATGTACTCCGCCATCGCCTCCGCCATCGGCACGCTCAAGGGACCGCTCCACGGGGGTGCCAACAGCGCCGTCTTCGAGATGCTCGAGGCTATCGGCGATGAGTCCAACATCGAGAGCCACATCGAGGCCATGCTCGCCCGCGGCGAGCGCGTCATGGGCATCGGGCACCGCGTCTACAAGACCACCGACCCGCGCGCCATCATCCTCGAGGCGCTCGGCGAAGAACTCGCCGAAACCGCTCCCGATCGCCGCTACTTCGATCTCTCCCGCAAGGTGCGCGACTACCTCGCCGAGCGCCTCAGCGGCCGCCCCCTCTACCCCAACGTCGATTTCTTCAGCGCCTCCGTCTACCGGATGCTTGGCATCCCCCACGATCTCTACACGCCTATCTTCGCCGTCGCCCGCATCGCTGGCTGGAGCGCCCACCTGCTCGAACAGTACGCCGATAACCGCCTCGTGCGCCCCAACGCCGTGTACGCGGGCGAGAAGTTCCGCCACTACGAACCGATCGAATCCCGCGGGCAGGGCGAGCGCTCTACTCCGCGCTGAGCATCTCCTCGAAGCCCTCGTCGCCTTCCTGCGCGCGCAACTCCGCCTCGCGCGCCTCCAGCTCCTCCCGTTCCTCCCGCTGCTCGGCGCTCTCGTCCATCAGACCGCCCTGCGCGTCCACCTCGAACGCCGCCTCCCTCGCCTCCCGCGTCTGCGCGTACCAGGCGCCTCCGAGGAAGGCGAGCGGGCTGAAGTTCCGCTCCTCCAGCCGCCAGCGCTCCGCGTACGCCTCCTCTAGCGCCTGCACGGCGATCGCCTCCCCCACGAACAGGACGTGGTCGCCCGTCGGGATCACGTCGCGCAGGCCGCACTCGATCCACGCCAGGCACCCATCGAGCAGGGGCGCGTCCACGCGCAATGCGCTGAACGTATCCAGCTTGCTGCCCTCGACCTTGTTCTCGTCCGCCCCCGAGCGGCTCCCGAAGTAGGCCGTCTCCCGCAGCAGCTCCGGTCCGGGGATGTTCAGCGCGAACTCTTCGCTGAAGCGGATCATGTCCGCTGTGTGCCGGATCGGATGCAGGACCACGCCCACCAGCGGCGGCGACATCGAAAGCGGCGCCGTCCACGCCACCGGCGCGGCGTTCGTCGCGCCCCGCCAGCTCGCCGTCACGAGGCTGACCGGCCCCGGATTGAGCAGCCTGCGGGCGTCCGTCGGATCGTAGAGGCGCCGCCCCACCGCGCTGCTCCTGACGTTGCTGCGGCCCCCGCTCCCCTGCGCGGGCGCGCCTATCTTAGCCGCCGCCGGCCAGATCCATCGCCGGCTCGCGCCCCCCGGCGCTCCGCCAGCGGATGAACTCCCAGTAGTCCAGCAACTCCTCGATGTCCTGCGGCCGCTTCTCCAGCTCGTTCGCCAGGTCGGCGATGCGGCTGTCGCGCACGTACAGCACGATGTCAATGGCGCTCAGGAAGTAGTGCAGCGGGCGGTTCAGGATGCGCGACACGTTCAGCAGCATGTCGATGCCCACCGCTCGCTGCCCAGCCTCATACAGGCTGATCGCGCTCTGCGTCGTACTCAGCAACTGCGCCAGACGCACCTGGCTCAGGCCCGCGTCCCTGCGCGCCTGGCGGATGCGACTCCCCAGGATCGCCGCTGTCGGGTCTTTTCCGGTTCCGTTTTCGCTCACGATTCCGCCATTGCTCCCGAGCGCGTTTTCGCCCCGGGTTTCATGTCCCGCTGGGGGTAGAGAAGATTGTGAAAGAGAGTACAAAGCGCATCCTTGTGGTCAAGACGCCTTCCCCCGTTGGCCGCCCCGTGGATGGCCCCGCGGTGGCTATCTCCCCGCCCCCAGCCGCTCCGCCAACGCGCGCGGGAGTCCCGTCTGTTCCATCCGTTGCTGCGTCGCCGCCACCTCGTACGCCACCCGCCGGTGCGCCACTGTTCCCTCCCTCGTGTCGACCACGGCGTACGAAGCCCGCGGATCGCCGTCGCGGGGCTGCCCCACCGATCCCGGGTTCACGCAGAGCGGTCCCGTTCCCAGCGCCGCCGCCTTCCCCGGTACCGCATCCTCGCCCGCGATTCCCCCCGACCCCTGACGCACGAGCAACGGGATATGCGTGTGTCCCACCGCGCTGTAGGGGGTCTGTTGCCGCGCGAAATGCTCCCTGGCCGCCTCCTCCGTCATCAGGTACTCCCAGAGCGGCTCCCGCAAGGTCCCGTGCGTGAGGCTCCACGCTCCCTCCTGCGCCACCGTGTTCAGCCCCGCCAGCGCGCGCGCCGTTTCCGGTTCCAGATTGGCGCGCGTCCAGTTCGCCGCCGTCGCCGCCAGCGGATTGAACCGTTCCGTCCCGATGATCCCCGTCGCCGCCGCATCGTGGTTCCCCAGCACGGAAACCGCCCCTGCCTCCCGCAACCGCGCGACCACGCCGTTCGGGTCGGGGCCATACCCGACGGTGTCGCCGAGGTTCCAGACCGCGCCCGCGCCCTGCACCTCCGCGTCCGCCAGCGCCGCCTCCAGCGCCGCAAGGTTGGCGTGCACGTCCGAGATGATGGCGATCCGCACGAAGCCTCCCCCTCGCGGCGTGGGGCGCAGTCACGCCCCTCCCTATACTGGACCGGTACCGGACCCGCCATGACCGCCGCCATCGAGACAACCATCGCATCGCACAGCGAAGAAGCCACCCGCGCCCTCGGCGAACGCCTTGGCGCGCGCCTCCGCGCGGGCGATGTCGTCCTCCTGCGCGGCGACCTCGGCAGCGGCAAGACCCGCCTCGCCCAGGGCATTGGTCGCGGACTTGGCTGCCCGGGCCCCGTCAACAGTCCCACCTTCGTCCTTGTCAACGAACACATCGGACGCGAACGTCTCTTCCACGCCGACCTCTACCGCATCGCTGGCGCCGCCGACCTCTCCGAACTTGGCCTGTGGGAAGAAGCCGAACGCGGCGTCCTCGTCGTTGAGTGGCCCGACCGCGCCGGAGGGAGCCTCCCCGAGGCCACCCTCGCCATCGAGATCGCCAGCGGCGCCGGAACCGGGCGCGACTTCCATCTGCGTGCGTCCGGCGACCGCGGCCGCGACATCCTCGCGGGTCTGGACACGGCGTGAGCGCCATCTTCGTCATCGATACCGCCTCGCCCTCCTTCGCCCTTGCGCTGCAGCGCGCGCCCGCCGAGACGCCGCGCGTCTTCGAGAGCGCCGCCGACTTCAGCCACGCCTCCCTGCTCGCCGCTGTCGAGGAAGAGCTCCGCGGGACGCCGCTCGCCGCCGTCGTCGCCGTCTGCGGGCCGGGGAGCTACTCAGGGCTGCGCGCGGGCGTCGCCATCGCGCAGGGCCTCGCCCTCGCCCGCGAGTGCGCCCTCGCCGGCGTCTCCACCCTCGAAGCCGTCGCCGCCGCCTGCCCCGACCTCCCCGATCTCACCGCCATCCACCCCGCCGGACGCGGCGCGCTGGCCGCCCGCGACTTCCGCCGTTCGGTCCCCGCCGGCCCCATACGGATCGTCTCCCCCGAGGACCTCGGCGACGCGGTCCTCGCCGGCGAAGGCGCCGCCGTCCTCGGCGGACGCGAGATCCTCCCTCGCGAACGCGCCGCCGCCGCCCTTGAACGCTACCAGGCCGGCGCCCTCGAGCCCGTCGCCGAACTCGCCCCCATCTACCTCCGCGAACCGAACATCACCGCGCCCCGCAGCCCATTCGGTCCCGCTGGCGCGCAGGACCGCCTGCCCGCACGATAGCGTCATGGCAAGTGAACGCACTCTCGTCCTCGTGAAACCCGACGCCATGCAGCGCGGCCTCGCCGGAACCATCCTCCAGCGCCTTGAGCAGCGCGGCCTTCGGCTCATCGGCCTCAAGCTCATGCAGGTCGATGCCGCCCTCGCCCGCCAGCACTACGCCGAGCACGAAGGCAAGCCCTTCTTCGCCGCCCTCGTCGACTACATCACCAGCAGCCCCGTCATCGCCGCCGCCTTCGAGGGCGACTCCGCGACCGCCGCCGTGCGCGCCAGCGTCGGCGCCACCAACCCCTCGCAGGCCGCCGCCGGCACCATCCGCGGCGACTTCGGCCTCGAAGTCGGACGCAACCTGGTCCACGCCAGCGACAGCCCCGAGAGCGGCGTCCGCGAAGTCGCCCTCTTCTTCGCGGAAGGGGAACTGATCGACTGGCCCCGCGACGCCGATCGCTGGATATCCGAGAACCCCTGACTCGTCCCGCGAGCAGAAGCCCCCGCTCTCGTATGCTTGTCCCCACCCCACCGATCGGAGCGATCCCATTGAAGCAGTACGACGCGCCCCCCGCCCTCACCATCGATCCCGCCCGCGCCTACACCGCCACCATCGAGACATCCGCCGGCTCCATGGTCGCCGAACTGTTCCCCGATGACGCCCCCAACACCGTCAACAACTTCGTCTTCCTCGCCCGTGACGGCTTTTACGACGACGTCATCTTCCACCGCGTCATCAGCGACTTCATGATTCAGGGCGGCGATCCCACCGGCACCGGTCGCGGCGGCCCCGGCTATAGTTTCGACGATGAGCCCGTCACGCGCTCCTACGATCGCGGCACGCTGGCCATGGCCAATGCCGGCCCCAACACCAACGGAAGCCAGTTCTTCATCATGCACGCCGACTACCCGCTTCCCCCCAGCTACACCATCTTCGGCAAGCTCACCCAGGGCGAGGATGTCGTCGACGCCATCGCCAGCGCCGAGACAGGCCCTAACGACCGCCCCGTCGAGCCCGTCGCCATCAGCGCCGTGACCATCGCCGAGAGCTGAGCCCCCGTCCCGCTGCCACCGCGCTCCCTCAGCCTCCCGCACGGGACGGTCGCGCGTACCCGTAGACGAGTCCGTAGGCGATTGTCAGGAGGGCCGTGAAGCCCGCCACCATCGCCCCCGCGCGGAACGCCATGGGCGCGTCATAGGCGTCCACCACCGCCCCCCCGAGGGCTGGTCCGATCGCCAGTCCCAGCCCGCTCAGCGCCACCGACCACCCAATCAGCGTCCCCCGGTACGACTCCGGCGCCAGGTCCATCATCGAGGCGTTCAGCGCGGGCACCTGCTGCACGTGTCCGCAGAAGATCACGGCCGTGGCGAAGGCCGCCAGGAAGATATTCCCCGTCGCCGCCGCCGTCAGCGCCCCCGCGATGATGAGCGCCTGCCCCAGGAGCAGCGGAATCGTGCGACCGATGCGGTCCGAAAGATGCCCCGAGGGCACGTACAGGATCCCGCCCGCCACCACCGCCGGGATCAGGAACACCGTCAGCTGCGCGAAGGAGATGTCCAGCACGTTGTCGCCATAGGGCCGAATCGCGGGCACCAGTGAGCTAATCCCCACCGTCGCCGAGAGAATCAACGCGCTCAGGAACACCAGCCGTTTCGAAAGCGCGCTCCGCAGGGGCGGTCGCTGTTCATGGCCCCCGCCCTGTTCCCGCCGGTAGGTTGGCACCCCCGCCTGTCCCGTCACGAGCGCGCCCGCCGTCGCCACGATCGCGATGATGAAGAGGGCGTTGGGCGCCGTCTCCACCAGCTGCGACCCCACCAGCGCGCCCAGCCCGAAGCCCAACAGCTGTCCCACGTTCAGGAACCCCACCACCTTGCCCCGCTCCGCCGGCGGGTAGAGGTCGGCCCCGATCGCGTACGTCGCCGGCCAGATGAAGGCCGTTGAGACGCCCAGCAGCGCGGCGAACCCGAGGTAGGCCCACTCCACCTGGATCGCCCCCATCAGCGTCAGCGCCGGGATCATCAGCGCGAACCCCAGCAGGAGGGCGTACTTCCGCTCGATGCGATCGCTGATCGCCCCCGCCAGCGGCTCCGAAAGGAAGCGCGCCCCGCCGTACAACGCCAGCAGGTAGCCCCCGAACCCGTCGCTCGCCCCCAGGTTGTTCGGGACGAACTCCTGGAAGATCGCGAAGATCACGATCCCCAGCGCCACCTGCGCGCAGAAAATCCCCAGCCCCAGCGCGTGCGGCGCTCCCCTCAGCCACTCGCGCGTCGCTCGCCACAAGCGCATCCCCGAGACTCTACCGGCGCTCCCCGCTGTGGGCCTCGCCCGCCCCGCTCGCTGGTCCCTTGCCGGGGCCGCGCCTATCCTGATCACGCGGTGGAGAACAGCCCCCAGAGCGATTTTGCGAGGGCGATCGCTGGTCACGACCACGAAGTCGACCTCTTCGGCGGCGCCGTCGCCATCGCCCGCCTCGGCCACGACGACGTCGCCGCGAACGCCCTTGCCCGCGAACTCGATCTCATTGCCGAAGCTGTCCGCGCGCGCGACCTGGCGCCCTCCCGCCCGGGCGACCTGGCCCGCGCCGTCAGCGATGAACTCTTCGCCAAACGCGGCTTTCGCGGCAACCGCGAACACTACGCCGACCCCGAAAACAGCTACATCGACCGCGTCATCGAACGCCGCCTCGGCATCCCCATCACCCTCTCGCTCGTCTACATGGAAGTCGCCCAGCGCGTCGGCCTCCAGTGCGACGGCGTCGGCTTCCCCGGCCACTTCCTCGTTCGTTGTGGCGGCGAGGGCGGGTTCTACCTCGATCCCTTCAACGCCGGCGAACAGCCCACGCGGCAAGACCTCCTGGAGCGCATCGAGGGCCACGCCTCCTTCCCCGCCCTCGACTCCCTCCTCGCCGCGGTCACGCGTCGCCAGATACTCCAGCGCATGCTCGTGAACCTCTGCGTGGCCTACCAGGGACAGGGCGACGCCAGCCGCTGGATCGAGGCCCTCGGCTTCCGCCTTCACCTTGAACCATGGAACGCCGCCCTCTATCTGGAGCGCGGGTTCCTGCGGTATCAACACGGTGAAGCGGCGCTTGCCCTGGCTGATCTCGAAAGGTACGTTGACAGCGGGGAGCCCGACCTGAACCCTCAGGCCTTGCGGATGCTCGATGACCTTCGATCGCGGTTTGGACACGAAGGGGGCGCTGAATGACGAGCGTTCTGCCCTGTATCCCCCCGGTAAACGGCCCCGCCTCCGCCACCGCATTCTCGATGACGCCTACATCCGCGTCGCCCGCTCCCTGCGCCGCCTTTCCCGCCTCATGAACGTCCTCACCGACGATGAGCTCGACCACCTGATTCCGTTCCTCATCGAGCGCCGCTTTCAGGGCCGCCAGCTTCTCTTCGGCGCGGGCGAAGTCCCCGAGCGCGTCTTCCTCGTCCTCAAGGGGCGGGTGAAGCTCTACCAGGTCTCCGATAACGGCAAGGAGTCCATCATCGATATCGTCGGCAAGGGCGACCTCGTCGGCGACATGGCCATCCTTGAGGGCGCGCAGCACACGATCTACGCCCGAACCCTCGAAGAGACCGTCGCCGTCGCCATCTGCTGGGAGGACTTCGTCTATCTCGCGCAGCGCTCCCCCAGACTGGCCTTCAGCATGGCCGAGATCATGGCCCGCCGCCTCACCGGCCTGCAGCGCGCCTTCATGAACCTCGCCTCCAAACCCGTCTCCGGTCGCCTCGCCGACGCCCTCCTCGATCGCGTCAACGGCGAAGACGTCCGCCTTGGCCTCACCCATGAGGAACTCGGCCAGACCATTGGCGCCAGTCGCGAGACGGTCACCGCCCTCCTCAGCCGGTTCGTCGTCCTCGGCGTCATTGAGCCCGCTCCCGAGGGCTACCGCCTCGCCAACGAGGAGCTGCTGCGCGAGATCTCCAGCGGCGACGTCACCGTCTCCGCCCGCCACCCCGTTCGGGGACAACCGCGCGCCCCGAAATCTTGAGCGTTCCCCGACGCGGCCGCTCGCTCTCCTCCCCCGACGCCCCTGCGCGCCCGGCGCTCATCGCCCATGGCGGCGGGAATGGCTCCAGCCAGGCCCGCGCCGCCCTCGCGGCTCAACCGGCCTTCATCGAGGTCGATCTGTGGCTCCATCGCGGCCGCCTCGAGGCGCGCCATGAGCGCCGCCTTCCCGGCCCCCTCCCCATCCTCTACGAGTTCTGGTACCTCACCGCCGCGCCCCATCCTCCCTACCGTCTCGAGGACCTGCTGCGCGACTGCCAGAGACGCGCGGGCCTGCTGCTCGACCTGAAGAACGGCCTTGGCAAGGTCCCCCCCATCCTCCGGCAAATCCTCGAGACCCATGGCGCCGGCGCCGAGATTATCGTGTCCTCCCAGAACTGGCCCCTGCTTCGTCAGGTCCGAACCGCCTGCCCGACCCTCGACCTTTACTACTCCATCGACACCCTCGATCAGTTCGACCTCTTCCAGTCAGTCATGCTGCGCGATCCCCTTCCCGCAGGCGTCTCCTGCCGCCACACGCTCCTCGACCGCGAGATCATCGCCGGCTTCCACGACGCCGGCCTTGCCGTCGCCGCCTGGACCGTTGACGGCGGTGAACGCGCCCGTGAGCTCGCCCGCTGGGGGGTCGACGCCATCACCACCAATCGGGTTGAAGCGATACGCGCCGCCCTCGACGATTCCCCGTGAGCGCCTCGCCGCCAGCGCTCGCCGTCTATGTGCACATCCCCTTCTGCGTGCGTGTCTGCGGCTACTGCGATTTCAACACCTACGCCGGCATGGACGCGCTCAAGGGAGCCTACGCCGCCGCCGTCGTGGCTGAGGTCGCCTCCTGGGCGCCTCGCGTCGAGGGCCGCGCCATCGCCTCCATCGCCTTCGGCGGCGGCACCCCCGGCGAGATGCCGCCCGCATCCATCGAAGCCGTCATCGAGGCCGTGCGCGCCCTCGCGCCCCTCGCCCCCGACGCCGAAATCAGCCTTGAGGCGAACCCCGGCACGACTTCCGCCAGCGCCCTCCAGGCCCTCGCCGCCGCGGGCGTCAACCGCATCTCATTCGGCGCCCAGAGCTTTGACGCCGCCGAGCTCGCCTTCCTCGATCGCATTCACACCCCCGAGGCCGCCACCGCTTCGCTTCGTCTCGCCCGGCAGGCGCGCATCCCCAGCGTGAACCTCGATCTTATGTACGGTCTCCCCGGCCAGTCCCCCGCCGCCTGGGACGCCACCCTCGATCGCGCGCTCGAACTCGCCCCCGATCACCTCTCGCTCTACGCCCTCACCATCGAGCCGGACACGCCCCTCGAGGGCCGCGTCGAGCGCGGCGAGGTTGTCCCGCTCCACGCGGACGCGGTCGCCGCCATGTACGAAGCCGCCGCCGTCCGTCTCGCGGCTGCCAGCTACCGCCACTACGAGCTCTCCAACTGGGCCCGCCCCGGCCATGAGAGCCGCCATAACCGCGTCTACTGGACGTGGGGCGACTACCTCGGCCTCGGCGCGGGCGCGCACAGCTTCCTCGCTGGCCGCCGCCTGGCGAACATCGCCAACCCGCGCGCCTACATCGAGGCCGTCCAGCGCTCCGGCGCGGCCCTCGCCAGCGACGTACGCCCCGATACCGCCACCTCCATGTCTGACTGGTTCGCCCTGCGCCTGCGCCTCCTTGACGGCTTCGCGCCCGCCGAGTTCGCCGTATGCTTCGGCGAATCGCTGGAGAGCGCGCTCGGCCCGCCCCTCGACGCCTGCAGCGCCGCCGGCCTGCTCGAACGCTCCGGCGGACGGGTGCGCCTCACCCCACGCGGGCGCCTGCTGCACAGCGAGGTCGCGGTTCAGGCCATGCTCCATCTCCAGCAGCGCGCGGAACGCTCCCCGGCGCCTGCGCGAGGCGGCCCCGCGGGCGTGGCATAATCGCCGCACAGCCCATGTACGTTGTTGGCACGGCTGGTCACGTCGACCACGGAAAAAGCGCCCTCGTTCGCGCCCTCACCAACATCGACCCCGACCGCCTCCGCGAGGAGAAGGAGCGCGGCCTCACCATCGACCTCGGCTTCGCCTGGCTCGCCCTCCCCTCCGGTCGCGATGTCAGCATCGTCGATGTCCCCGGCCATGAGCGCTTCATCAAGAACATGCTCGCCGGCGCTGGCGGCGTCGACCTCGCCCTCCTCGTCGTCGCCGCCGATGAAGGCCCCATGCCCCAGACGCGCGAGCACCTCGCCATCCTCGACCTCCTCGATGTCCCCGCGGGCGTCGTCGCGCTCACCAAGTGCGATCTCGCCGAAGAGGACTATGTCGACCTTGTCGAGGAGGAAGTGGCGGAAACCCTCAGGGGGTCCGTGCTCGAAGACGCGCCCATCGTGCGCACGGCCGCCCTTGCCGGCGCGGGACTGGATGACCTTGTCGCCGCCCTCGACGCCGCCCTCGACGCCACTCCCCCCAAGCGCGATCTCGGGCGCCCCCGCCTCCCCATCGACCGCGCCTTCACCATCCGCGGCTTCGGCGCCGTCATCACGGGAACGCTCCTCGATGGCAGCCTCCGGACCGGCCAGGAAATCGAAGTGCAGCCCGGCGGTCTGCGCGGCCGTATCCGCGGGCTCCAGCGGCACGGCGAGAAGGTCGAGCGCCTCGCCCCGGGGACGCGCGCGGCCGTCAACGTCAGCGGCATTCGCGCCGAACAGCTCCAGCGCGGCATGGTCCTCGCCGCCCGCGACGCCCTCACCCCCGCCTACGCCCTCGATGTCCGCCTCCGGGCCACCGACCTCCTCACCCATCCCCTCGCCCACGACGCGGGCGTCACCGTTCTCTCCGCCACCGCCGAATCCGAAGCGAGGGTGCGCTTCCTCGACCGTGACGAACTCGCCGCCGGCGAGACCGGCTGGGCCCAACTCGTGCTCGAAACCCCGGTCGCCGTACTCGCCCGCGACAGCTGCATCGTGCGCACCCCCAACGAGACCGTCGCGGGCGGTCCCATCGCCGCCGTCAACCCGCGCCGCCACCGTCGCCACCATGCCCCCACCCTCGCGGCCCTCACCCGGCAGCTCGAGGCGCCCCCCGCCGAACGCCTCGCCGATCTGCTTGCCGCTGGCCCCCTCCCCCGCTCCACCCTCGGCCCCGCCCTCGGCCTTGAGCCGAATGAGGTCGCGGCCGCCGCCGCCGACCTTGCCGCTGCGGGTCGCGCGATCGAGCGCGGCGCCCTCCTCGCGGGCCGTCCCTGGCTCGCGGCCGCCGCCGCCGGCCTCTCCGCCGCCGTGCGCGACTACCTCGCCGAACATCCCCTGCGTCCCTCCGCTCCCCGCGAGCATCTCCGCAGCCGTCTCGCGCTCGAAACCCAGCTCTTCGAGTTCGTTGCCGCCGAGAGCGTCGCCGCCGGCGACCTCGTCGAGCGCGCCGGCGGGGGGCTCCACCCACCGGACTACGCCGTCACGCTCACCGACGATCAGCAGCGACAGGCGGCCGCCTTCGTCGCCGCCGTCAAGGCTGGCGGCACCAGCCCGCCTACCGACTCCCTCCCGCCCCCCGACCTCCTCGCCTACCTCGCCGGTGAGGGCCTTGTCGAGGACACCGGCGCCGGCGTCGTCTTCGAGGCGGGCGTGTACGCCGACCTTGTCGCGCGCATCCGTGAGCACATCGAGGCGCACGGATCCGTCAGTCTCGCCCAGGCGCGCGACCTCTTCGGCGCCAGCCGCAAGTACGCGCAAGCCCTCCTCGAACACCTCGACGCCACCCACGTCACCCGCCGCACCGGCGATGTTCGCGTCCTGCGCGCTCCCGCGGAGGCGCGCCGGTGACCCTGCGAATGGAGACCGTCGCCGCGGAGTTGCCGGCGCTCATCGCCCGCCATCAGGAGACCAGCGCCGCCGCCGCCGAAGCCATTGCGGTCGCGCGCAACGCCCTCCGCGAGTGGAGCGCCGACCCCGAGGGCGCGAACGCGCGCATCGAGCGCGCCCTCGCCCGTCAGGCCGCGCCCTACGCGCTTTGCGGGGACGATCCCACCGCCGTCTTCCCTGTCCCCGCCCGCGGTCCCGTCACGGTTGTCGCGGTCGATGGCTCCTCCATCGCCCCCGACCGCTTCGCGACCGTCCCCTGCTACGCCATCAACATCGGTCACGCCCGCCTCCCCTACGGCGTCCCCATCCCGCCAACCCTCGCCGCCGTCGCCGAGGTCGGTCTCGACCGCGACCTGCTCGAGGGCGCGCCCGCTATGCGCGAGGCTCCCCGCGGCCTCGCCACCCGCCTCCTTCGCGATGTCCGCGAACTTGAGCGCGGCGCGGAACTCGCCGCCGCCGCGGTCGAGGCGGGCCCCGCCGTCCTCCTCCTTGACGGCACGCTCCTCCCTTGGGACCTCCACGCCCGCCAAGCGTCCGACGCCGCGCTCGCGCCCTGTCGCGATCGCACGCTCGCGGCCCTCGAACGCCTGCAGTCCTGCGGTGAACGCCTCAGCGTGGGCGCCTACATCTCCGCCTCCGCCGCCCGCGAGGTCGTCGCCAGCCTCAACGTGCTCGCCCCATCCCCGCCCTCCGCCCCGCCCCTTGCCGACGGCGCCGTCTTCCGCGGCCTCCTCGCCCCCGACCAGCGCGGCGCCCTCTTCCAGTCCCGCAGCCGCCGCCCCGGCAGCGTGGAGTCCCTCTTGCCCGGCCACGAGGTTTCCCTCTTCTACCTCCGCATCGGCGATGACGTCGCGCGCGTCGAACTCCCCGCCTGGGCCGCTACGCCCATGCAGGTTGAGCGCCTCCACGCCGCCCTCGTCGATCAGTGCGAGCGCTGCGAAGGCTACCCCCGCGCCCTCCAGGAAGCGCATGAGCAAGCCGTCATCTCCGCCGCCGACCGCGAGCAGTTCGAACGCTTGCTGGCGCGACTCGCGGGCGACGCCGGAATCCACGAACGCCTCAGCGGCAAACAGCAGAGCAAACAGAGGAGGCCGGTTTGAGCGAGACCTGTCGCGTTGTCCAGGCCAGCGTGCGCTCGTTTGATTGCGCCTATGCGCGCTACACGAGCGAGCCCTTCGCCCTCGGCCGCATGCTCGCCGTCCGCGAGGGACGCTACCTGACGTTTGGCGTTGTCACCGGCAGCGAAAGCGGCCCCGAAGACCCCTCCCGCCCGCTCCTCCCGCGCGGCGCCCCGGGGCAGAGCGCCGCCGCCGTCATGGAGGACAACCCCGAGATCGCGCTGCTCCTTCGCACCACCCTCACCGTCGCCGTCTGCGGCCATATCGATCGCGAGACGCCGCGCCCCATCCTCCCGCCCATGCCTCCCCCGCTCCTCGCCGAGGCGCACGCCGCCACCGATGAGGAGATGATCCGCGTCGCCGCCGAGGGCCGCTTCCTCGTCCCCCTCCTCGCCAACCCCGCGGTCGATGACGCCGTCGTTGTCGCCGCCCTGCGCGCCGTCGCCCGCGCCGCCGGCCCCGATGCGCGCTCGTTCCTCGTGGCCGCGGGCAAGGAGTTGGCCCGCCTCCTCAAGGCCGAACCCTCGCAGCTGACGAGTATCCTCAGGGCCGTGGAAGCGGAAGCATGAGCGAGACCAATCCCGATCTCCGCCCGCTCGGCGTTGTCGTCGGAGGCTCCCTCACGAAGGGCCTCGAGGTGCGGCTTGACTCCGGACAGACCGCCCAGCTTGGCCAGTACGCCAGAACCGACATCGGCGGCGGCCTCAGCCTCCTCGGCATGGTCACCGACATCACCCTCAAGTCCGTCGACTCCGGCCCCACCGTCTGGCCCCCGGGCGAGGACGCGCCCGACCTCCTCCGCGCGGTGCTGCAGGATACCGGGGTCTATACCGTGCTCGCCGTCGATCCCTACCTCGAACTCGGCAGCGACGGCGAGGAGCCCGCCCGCGCCCGCCGACTCCCCGGCCACTTCTCGCCCGTGCTGCCCGCTGACCAGGACACGCTCGACCGCGCCTTCGCGACCGATGGCCCCAGCATCCCCGTCGGCGCCCCGCTGGGCATGGCTGACCTCGAGGTCGATGTCGACTTCGAGCGCCTCTTCGAGCGCTCCGCCGGCGTCTTCGGGAAGAGCGGCACCGGCAAGAGCGTCCTCGTCCTGCACCTCCTCGACGCCATGCTCACGCGCTCCGCCGCTGTTCCCACGAACAGCGAACGCACCGTCGCCCTCGTCTTCGACATGCACGACGATTACGGCTGGGAGATGAAGTTCCAGGGGACCGCCACCACCCGCCTCCGCTCCCTCAAGCAGCGCCATCAGACCGACGTCGAGCTCTATACCCTCGAGGACAGACCCGACCGCGCCGATGGCCGCATCCTTATCGGCACGCGCGACATCCTCCCCGATGACATCGAGGTTCTGCGCGAGACCCTCAACCTCACCGACCTCGCCATCGACGCCGCCCACGCCTGCCGCCAGCGCTTCGGCCCGGGCTGGATCGACGAGATCATCGCCGATACCCCCTCCCCCGCCGTCATCAGGGAGCTCTGGTCCGCGCCCCCCGATGACGGCGACAGCGTCAACTGGTCACAGGCCGCTGCCGCGATGGGCTACTCAGGCTCCCTGGAGAGCCTTCGTCGTCGCATGCAACGCCTCGCGCGCCGCGAATTCGTTCGTACCGACGCCTCCCAGTTCGGCGACGCCATCAAGCAGGTCGTCAACTCCCTGCAGGGCGGCAAGAGTGTCGTCGTCCAGTTCGGCCGCTTTGGCAACGACCTCACGAGCTACATGCTCGTCGCCAACATGCTCTCCCGCCGCATCTGGGAGCAGTACCGCGACAGCGCCGAACGCTCGCGCGAACGGGAGGCCCCCAACCGCCTCATCATCGTCATCGAGGAGGCCCACAAGTTCGTTGACCGTTCCCTCGCCGGCCAGAGCATCTTCGGCCAGATCGCGCGTGAACTGCGCAAGTACAACGTCACCCTCCTCGTCATCGACCAGCGCCCCAGCCAGATCGATCCCGAAGTCCTCTCCCAGATCGGCACGAAGTTCTGCCTGCAACTCGATAGCGACAACGACGTCGAGGCGCTCGTCGGCGGAGTCTCCGGCAGGGGCGGCCTGCGTCAGGTCATCGCCGCGCTCGAAAGCAAGCGCCAGACCCTCGTCTTTGGCCACGCCCTGCCCATGCCGGTCGTCGTCCAGACCCCGGACGCCGTCGAGGCCAGCGCCGCCCGCGCCTCCCTGCGCGCCCGCCTCGGCCTTCCCGAGCGCGAGGAAACGAATCCCGCCGCCGCGCTCTTCGGCGCCCCCGCGAGCTAATCAGCCTTCAGGTGGGGCGACGCGCGCGCTCTTCGCCCCTGTGGTCAGGCGCCTTCGGCGGGCGTGGCGCTGCTTTCACCCCGTGATGTGAGCCGTCCGAAGAACCGCCCGATGTCGCGGTTCTCCCACGCCACCAGCACCTGCGCCGCCACGAAGATGCTGCTGTACGTCCCCGCAATCACGCCCACGAGCAGCACCAGCAGGAAATTCTGGATCGTCACCCCGCCGATCAGGAACATCGCGATGATCGTCAGCACCGTCACGAACGAGGTATTGAGGGAGCGCACCAGCGTCTCCGTCAGGCTCACGTTCACCGCTTCCGCGAACGGCACGAAGGCGTCCCGCGAGGTCACCTCCCGCACCCGGTCAAACACCACGATCGTGTCATGTACGGAGAACCCAATCACCGTCAGGATCGCCACGATGAAGGCGGTATCGACCTCCGTGCCCGCCACTTTCGCCAGGAGCGAAAACAGCCCCAGCACCACCACGGAGTCGTGGACCAGCGCGATCACGGCGCAAAGCCCGTAGCGCCACGCCCCCCGCTGCCGCCGGAACGCGAAGGCTACATAAATCAGGATCGCCACCGCCGCCGCCGCTACCGCCAGCGTCGCGTCGCGCGCGATCTCCGTCGAGACCGTGCCCGAAACTGTCGCGAAGTCGAGCCGTTGCACCGGGCCGAACTCCTCCTCCAGCGCCGCCAGGATCGCGTCGATCTCCCCGGGCGGTACCGGCCCCGCCGCCGCTGTGAGCGGCGGCGCCCCCTCCAGTTCCACCGTCCGCACCAGGAACGTGTTGAACCCCGCCTCCTGGACCCGCGCCCCCTCATGGCCGAGCGCGTTCAGGGCCTCGCGAAGCTCATCTGACTGCACCACCCGCACGGGTTCGGGTTCGGCCTCGGCTTCGGGAGCGGCCGCCTCCCCGTCTGCCGCCGCATCGCTCGCGCTCCCCTCTGTCTCCACGTCTGTTTCCGCGCTGTCTGCCTCCGCTGGCGACTCCGCCGCGGGTTCCTCCTCTTGTTCGAACTGCAGCGTGAACGTCGACCCGCCTGTGAACTCGATCCCCGCCCGCAGCGATGGCGGCGTCGCCAGCGTGATCGCCGCCGCGATGAACACCACCAGCGAGAGCCCCAATGGCGCCCAGCGCCGCTGCGCGAAGGCGATGAACGTTGGGCGGGCCGGCGCCGCGGGCGCTCCCTCCTCCTCCTCGCCCTCGCGGGACGCGATCTCCTCAGCGTTGAATAACCAGCGCGATCGCGAGAGCCGCGCCCCCGCGAGCGTCCGCAGGAACGTCCGCGTGACCACGATCGCCGAGAACATACTCACGGCCACGCCGATCGCCAGCGTGATCGCGAACCCTCGCACGAAGGACGCCCCGAACTGATCGCCGAACCAGAACAGGATCGCGCAGGTGATGAACGTCGCGATGTTCGAGTCACGGATCGAAGGCCACGCCCGCCGGAACCCCGTCTCGATCGCCGTCGCCAGCGGCCGTCCCCGCCGCAGCTCCTCCTTCATCCGCTCGAAGATGAGGATGTTCGCGTCGACCGCCATGCCCACCGAGAGGATGAAGGCCGCAATCCCCGAGAGCGTCAGCGTCACCGGCCACAGCTTGAAGACCGTCAGCGTGATCAGCGTGTAGACGATCAGCGCCAGCGCCGCCAGCACGCCGGGAAGGCGGTAGTAGAGAATCATGAACGCGAGCACCGCCAGCAGCCCGATCTCGGCCGCGTTCACCGACGCCTTCACCGAGTCATCGCCCAGCGAGGCGCTCACCTCGTTCGCCTGGATCGTGCGCAACGGCACCGGCAGGGCGCCCGCGTTCAGCTGTCTCGAGAGGTCGCTTGCCTCCGTGAAGCTGTCCAGTCCCGTAATCGTGCCCTGGTCCTCGATCACGCCCCGCACCGACGCCTCCGAGATCACGTCCGTGTCCAGGTAGACGAGCAGGAAGTTCTGCGGATCCCCGGCGGGATGTTGCAGCGCCTTCGTCGTAATCTGGCGCATCAGTTCGTTGCCCACCCCGGTTGTCTCGAAGTTCACCGCGAAGGTGGTTCCCCGCCGTTCGGGGAAGGTGTTGTTCTTCAGGTGCTGGCCGGTCATCGCGATCTCGACGCCGTCGATCACGCCCGTCGCCGGCACGAGCTCCCCGTTCTCGTTGTACACGCGGTAGGACAGGGAGGCGGTGCGGCCGATCAGGCGTTCCGCGTCGGGCAGGCTCATCCCCGGCACCTGCACATCGAGCCGGTTGCCGCTCGCGATCTGAATCTCCGGTTCGACCACGCCGAATGCGTCCACGCGCCGTTCGATCACCTCTTTGGCGACTTCCAGCGACTCCGTCAGGTCGCCCTCATAGTCAGCCGGCGGCTCCGCCTGCAGCACCAGATGCGCGCCGCCCTGGAGATCCAGCCCCAGCCGCATCGTGCGGCGCTCGTAATCGCCGATGCTGAAGCCTCGCCCCTCGGGCCAGAAATCCCCCGGCAGGTAACGGCTCGGCGCGCTTGGCCACACGACAAAGAGGCAGAACACGCTGCCCGCAAGAATCGCAAGCAGGAGGATGTTATTGGTGCGACTACGCATGCCCGTCGCTGGCCTTGCCGGCGCTCGCCGCCACCGTCTCAAGCGCCTCCTCGGGCGCGGGCTCCAGGGTCGACAGCCGCCGTTCGATAGCGTCCGTCAGCGCCCGCACCCTGATGTCGGGCGCGATTTCCAGAATCAGTTCCGTAGGGCCGTCGGGCGGCGTCTGGACGTCCTTCACCTCAGCGATGATCCCGCCCGTCGTCACGACTTCATCGCCGATCCGCAACTCGCGCACCGCCTTCTTCCGCTGGCGCTGCTGCTTCAGCACCGGCTGCAGCAGGATGAAGTAGAACGCGGCCACCGCGAGCACGGTGTAGAAGATGACGCTGAACATCACGGCCATGGCGGTCCTCCGGACTAGCCCTCGGCGTTCAGGCGCTCGAGCGATAGGCGCGCGAGCGCGAGCGCGGCTGCGCGATCGTTCACGTCGCCGGCCAGCTGAGCCTCGCGCACCGATGTTAGGACAGCCCCCAGAAGCCGTCCACTGGCAAGCCCCAGTTCCCGCATCAATTCCTCGCCGTCCACGAGCTCCGGCTCCTCCTCCCGCAGCGCTTCCTCCGTGCGCGTCACGATATGCCGCAGGAAGCTGATGTGCCGCTCGAAGTGCTCGCGGCGGTAGGCGGGGCCGCGCGTCGCCATGCCATCCGCGAGTTGCAGCAACAGCAACGGCAGCGTCTCCCCTGCCACATCCCGCGCGAACCGCCGCAGCGCGCGCTCGCTCGGCGGCCACGAGCGCGCGAACTCCCCCGGCCGCAGGTGATAGCGCACCATCGTCGTCACGAAGTCCACGCTCGCCTGTTCGAACCCCAGCGCCGCCAGCCGTTCCTCCAGCAGTTCCGCCCCCTCGGGCCCGTGCCTGGGGAAGCGCAGCCGTCCCTCCCGCACAACCGCCGTGCGCGGCTTCGCAATGTCGTGCGTCAGACAGGCGAGGCGCAGCAGGACGCGCAGGGGACGCCCGTCGATCTCCCGCGCCAGCCATACATCCGTCGCCAGCTCCGCCGCGAGCGCCGGCATCGTCAGCCCCTCCACGCCCTCGCCCAGCGCCCGTTCGAGCGCGCCCACCGCGTGGAAGTTGTGCTCCAGCACGGTGTAGGCGTGCAGCGCCGGTTGCTCGAACCCCCGCCCCTCCTCCAGTTCGGGCAGCAGCGCCGAGGTCAGCTTCCCGTCTGCGTCGAGGGCCCGCAGGCGCCGCTCCGCGTCCTCATGCGTGATCGCGTCGAGCAGCTCCGCAGGGGGCGTCATGGACGCAGTCTACCGCCGTCCGCGGCTACGACCGCGGGTGCGCCCGATCGTACTGCTCCCGCTTCTGCTGGTCCGTCAGCTGCGTGTAGATCTGCGTCGTCGAGATGCTCGCGTGACCGAGCGCCTCCTGTACGTTCCGCAGCTGCATCCCGCCCGCGAGCATATGCGTGGCGTAGGTGTGCCGCAGGGTGTGCGGCGTGATCCCGTCCAGGCCCGCCTCCCGCGCGTAGTTCTTCAGAATCAACCAGAAGCCCTGTCGCGTCAGGCGGCCCCCGCGGCGGTTCACGAACAGCGCCGCCTCGCTCCGGTTGCGCACGATCTTCGTCCGCACGTGGAAGATGTACCGTCGCAGTTCGTCCACCACTTGCTCGCGGAGCGTCAGGATCCGCTCCTGGTCGCCCTTGCCGATGCCGCGCACGGTCGCGGGATTGCTCTCCAGGGCCACGTTCTCGACGTTCAGCGAGACCAGCTCGGTCACGCGCAGCCCCGTCTCGTAGGCCAGCCCCAGCATCGCCTTGTCGCGCTGCGCGACGGGCGTGCTCTTGCGTGCTGGCTGCTCCAGCAATTCGTCCACTTCCTCAGGCGTGAGCGTGCGGGGGAGCGCCTTTCCCGCCTGGGGCGAGCGCAGATCCTCTGTCGGGTTACAGGCCAGAATGCCCTCCGCCGCCATGAAGCTGAAGAACGACTTCACCGCCGCCACCTTCCGCGCCACAGTCGCCGCCTTGTAACCGCGCTCACGCAGCTCTTCGATGAACGCCAGTAGCATCTCAAGGGTGATGGCCTCCCAGGAGACGCCAGGCTCCCGGGTCGCGCGGCTGATGCTTTTCTGGAACTGGGCCAGATCGCTGCGGTAGGCCGAAATCGTGTTCTCGGAGGCGTTCTTTTCAACAGCCAGAAACGTCAGGAATTCATCAACGCGGATATCCATCCAAAGCAATCCTCAAAGGTAAAGGTTGGGAAAGCGCCCCTCGGCGCGGAGGCATCATCCTAGGCGGATGAGCCGTTCTTTGCCAGAGGGTTCCCGCGCCTTGTGGCGGAACCTTGGCGCTCGCGGGCGCTTTTCCCTCGTCGCATCCCGTTCGGCGCACGCTTTTCGTCGGGGATATGCAAGGGCTGATGGCGCCATCGTCGCGCGGAACCCCGCTTCGGGCGAGCCTCAGGCGCCCGCGTCGACGATGCGCAGCCAGCGACGCTTCCCCACCCGCACCCGCGACCCAATCCTGACCGGCTCACGCCCGTCCAGCACCGGTTCGCCATCGACCGTCACCGCGCCCTGCTCGAAGAGGCGCCGCGCTTCCCGTCGTGATGGCGCCGCCCCTGCCTCGATGAGCGCGTCGATGAGCGCCTGTCCCTCCCGCGCCGGCGCCTCTGGCATCGCCTCTGGCTCCTCGCGACGCTGGACGGTCCGCTCGAAGTGCGCCTCCGCCGCGGCCGCCGCCTCCGCTCCGTGCAGTTCCGTCACAATCGTCCGCGCCAGCCGCTTCTTTTCGGCCATCGGATCCCGCTCGCCTGCCGCCAGTCCCTCGATCGTCGCGGTGACCTCGGCGCGATCGAGGTTCGTCGCCAGCTCGAAGTAGCTGGCCAGCGCCGCGTCCGGAATCGACATCGCCTTGCCGTACTGCTCCTCCGGCGCCTCATCCAGCCCGATGAAATTCCCCATCGACTTCGACATCCGCGCCACGCCGTCGATCCCCACCAGGATCGGCATCGTCACCGGAACATGCTTGCGCTGCCCCGCCGCCTCCTGCAGCTTGCGCCCCGCCATCAGGTTGAACAGCTGCTCGGCCCCGCCTACCTGAACATCGCACGCCAGCGCCTGCGCGTCGTAGCCCTGGAGCAGGGCGTACAGGAACTCGTGCAAGTAGACGGCCTCGCCCTGCCGGTAGCGCTCGCGGAAGTTATCCCGCGTCAGCATCTCCGCCACCGTAAAGCGCGACAGCAGCGCAATCAGATCGGTCAATTCAAGGGCCCCGAGCCATTCCGAGTTATGCCGCAGCGCCGTCCGCGCCGGATCCAGAATCTTCGAGGCTTGCGCGAGGTAGGCCGCCTCGTTCGCCTTCACCGTCTCGCGGTCGATCTGCGGGCGCAGCTTGTTCTTGTCCGAGGGATCGCCGATCAGTGCCGTGATGTCGCCGACCAGAAACACCGTCTCATGTCCGAAGTCCTGGAACTGGCGCAGCTTGCGCAGCGGCACCGCGTGTCCCAGCGTCAGCGACGTCGCCGTCGGGTCAACGCCGAGGTAGACCCGCAGCGGGCGGTCTTCCTCCAACCGCTCCCTGAGCTCCGCCGCGAACGCCTGCCGCAACCCCTCGTCTCCGTACTCCACCCCGCTCATGAGCACGAAGAGCTGCTCCTCGACCGGCGCCATCGCGCGGCTCACGAGAGCAGCTCCCGTACGTGGGCGACGTCGTCCGCGATCTGCGCCCGCAGCGCGTCCGCGTCGGAGAACGCCCGCTCAGGGCGCACGCGCTCCACAATCGCGATCTCCATGTGTTCTCCGTACAGATCGCCTTCGAAGTCGAGCAGGTGCGTCTCGATCGAAATGTGCCCCTCGTCGAACGTGGGCCGCCGCCCGATGTTCGTCGCCCCCCGCAGTTCCCGTCCGGCCACGGTCGCGATCGTCGCATACACGCCCAGGGCTGGCAGCGCGCGGTCCGCCGCCACCGAAATGTTGGCGGTGGGGAAGCCGATCGTGCGCCCCCGCTCGAAGCCCCGAACTACTGGCCCCGCCAGCGTGTAGGGCCGTCCCAGCAGGTCCGCCGCCGTCCGCATGTCGCTGTCCCCCAGCGCCTTGCGCGCCAGCGTCGAGCTGCAACGCTCCCCGTCCGCGAGCAGCGGCTCGATCTGCACGACCTCGAACCCCAGCTCCGCGCCTGTGCGGCGCATCCGTTCGGGCGTGTCCGCGGGCGCCCCCCGTCCGAAGGACGCATCCGGCCCCAGTACCATGACGCGCATGGCGAGCAGCCGGTAAAAGGCCTCCGCCAGCTCCTCCGCCGTTACCTCCGACAGCTCCGAGGTGAACGTGAGCGGCAGCACCCAGGCGGCGCCCCCTTCGCGCAGCAACCGCAGCCGGTCCTCCAGCGAGGTCAGGTAGCTCGGCGCGATGTCGGGTCGCAGCACGGTGATTGGGTGTGGGTGCAGCGTCACCACGCCGGGAGCAAGGCCGCGGCCCTCCGCCTCCCGCCGCAAGCGCGCGAGGAGCGCCTGATGGCCGCGGTGCACCCCGTCAAAGACGCCCACCACGAGCGCGCTCCCGCCCGCGGGAGCCGCCGCCTCCAGTTGCGCCACCGTCAGCGATGGCAACGACACGGTCACGCCTCCCGGACGGGGGGCGCGAGCGCTCCCCGCCGCCTCCACTCTCGCACGATGCCGCCCGCTACACTAGTTCCATGCATCGATGGCTCCTGCTGGCGATCGTGTGGCTCGGGGTGATGGCCGCGCTCGCGAGCGCCCCCAGCCCCGACGAGCCCTCCAGCGGGGCCCTCGCCAACGCCGTTCACGCCGTCCAGTACGCCGTCCTCACGATCATCCTGCTCAGTTTCACCCGCGCCACGCTTCCGCGCCTTCCCGCGCTCGCCTCGCTGACGCTCGCCGGCGCCGTCGCCATCCTCGTGGGCGTGGGGCAGGAGTGGTACCAGTCCTTCCTCCCTCACCGTCAGGCGGACGCGGCCGACCTGGCGTTCGACGCGGTCGGCGTCGCCGGCGGGCTCCTGCTCTGGACGCTTGTCGCCGTTCTCTGGCCGCGCCGCCCTCAGCGTTCGCTCACCGCGGGCTGAGCGAGCGGCCGCACGCGGATGTCTCCCCAGACCTTCGTCTGCTCGACCTCGCACGCTCCCTGCTTCAACAGCTCCAGCAGCGCGATGAACGTCACCACCACTTCGGTTCGCGAGACGCACGAGGCGATCACGCGCCGGAACGAGAACGACCGTTCCCTCCCCCGCAAGCGCGCCTCCAGCGCCGCGATCCGGTCCGCCAAGCTCACGTCGATGCGCTCGATCGCGCCCGCGGGCTCCTCCGGCAACCGCTCCAGCACCTCCAGCATCACCGCATAGATGGCCTCCAGCGTGACGCCGTCGAGGGCGTTCCCGGGCGGCGGTTCCGGCGGCGGCGCCCCCCGCGGAAACGTGCGCCACCCCGCCTCCATCCGCTCCCCCAGCGCATCCGCCGCCTCGTGGTAGCGCTGATACTCGAGGAGCAGCTCCACCAGCTCCTCGCCCGCGTCCCCCTCTTCCTCCGGCTCCTCCTCCAGGGTTTGCGCCGGCAGCAGCGCCCTGGACTTGATCTGCAGCAGCTTCGCCCCGATCGAGACAAACTCCGCCAGCGCGCCCGCATCAAGCGACTCATCCGCGTGCACCGCCGCCAGGTACTGATCGGCGACCGCGACCAGCGATACCGTCGTGATATCGAGGTCCTGACGCTGGATAAGCGTCAGCAGCAGGTCCAGCGGACCCTGGAATGTCGGCAGGCGTATCTCGAGCATGGCCTCTCGAAGGCCGCTCCCCGCTGGCGCGACTCCCCCGTCCCGCTGCGCTGGCGCTCCTCGCTCGGACGCCATGCCCTCGACTGCAGCGGCTCGACGGACAGGCTGCATGATCGCGCGATTCGCCCCTACGGCAAAGCGCGAAGGCGTCTCATTCCCCCGCCGTCGAGGCCGCCCCCTCCGCCGGGGCCAGGTCCGCGCGCAGCCGTTGCGCCTCCCGCAGGTAGATATGGCGGATGTCTTGCGGCGCCACGTCCGTGTTCACGTGCAGCAGGATGCGCACGCACTTCCGCATCGAGCCCGGCACGTTCATCTCGTGCCCGCACAGCAGCGGCACGTACTTCCATCCCTCCAGTCGCCGCGTCGCCTCGGCGGGAAACTCCGCGTTCAGGTCCGTCGAGGTCGTGAAGTGGCACGAGGCGATGTCGTCCACCGCCACGGCGTTCGCCTCGACCATCGCCTCCAGCAGCACGCGCGTCCCCTCGATGATCGCTTCGCGCTCGTTCGCTTCCACCGTGATCGCTCCGCGGATGCCGCGAACCGCCATGGGACAGCCACTCCCCGGGGACGAGATTACGCGCTCTCCGCGCTGCGCCCCGTCACACGCTCGACGTATGAGCGCACGCGGTCGACGCAACCTTCGACGCTTCCCCCTTCGATGGCCGCGATAATAGCAGAGCCCACGATCACGCCATCCGCCACGCGCCCCACCCGCGCGACCTGCTCCTGCGTGGAGACCCCGAACCCGACGGCGATGGGCAGTTCCGTGCGCCGCCGAATCTTCGCGACCAGGTCGCCAATCTCGCGGGGAACCTCCGCCCCGCCCGTCGTTCCCGTCACGCTCACGCAGTAGATGAACGAATCCGCCGCCGCCGCCACCTCCCCCATCCGCTCATCCGCCGTTGTCGGCGCCACCAGCGGCACGAAGCTCACGCCCTGCGCCGCGCAGGCCTGCCGGAAGGCGCCCGCTTCCTCCGGCGGCAGGTCCACCACGATGAACCCGTCCGCGCCCGCCGCCGCCGCATCCGCCGCCGCCCGCTCCTCGCCATACGCCAGCAGGGGGTTGTCGTACCCCATCAGGACCAGCGGCGCCGTCAGCCCCCGCGCCCGCGCCTCCCGTACCATCGCGAGGCAATCCGCGAAGGTCACGCCCGCCGCCACCGCCGCTTCGTTCGCCCGCTGAATGGTGGCCCCGTCGGCCAGCGGGTCCGTAAACGGGACGCCCAGTTCGATCACGTCCGCGCCCCCCGCTTCCAGCCCCAGCAGCAGCGGCGCGGTCAGCTCAGGCCGCGGATAGCCCGCCATCACGTACGCGATGAAGACCGCGCGCCCCGCGCCGTTCACCTCCGCGAATCGCGCCCGTAACCGTTCCGACATGCCCTAGGCCTCCGTCGCCACCAGAATGGAAAAGCTGACTGCGTTGAACAGCGTGTGGAAGGCCACGCTCTCCCAGAGATTGCCGCGCCGCCAGAACAGCCACGCCAGCGCCACGCCGATGATAAAGAACGGGATCAGGAGCCCCACCCGCAAGTGAACCGCGCTGAAGACCGCCCCCGAGACGATCGCCGCCGGCCAGAATCCCCAGCGCTGCAGTCCCCCGAAGATCAGCCCCCGATAGAACACCTCCTCCGCCAGCGGCACAACGGCGATCACGGCCACGCCCGCCAGCGCCGCCGTCAGGGGCTCGCGCGCGATCTCGATCGGCACCGTGCTCTCCGGCTGAAGCGCTTCGATGTCGAGCGCGGTCACGATGGCGTTATAGGCCAGGACCATCGCGTAGCCGCCCAGCACCGCCAGCGCCGGCCGCCACAGCCCCCGCGCGCTGAAGCGCGTCAGCCCCAGCCGCCGCGCCAGCCCCCCCAACTCCTGCCGCGTGACGCCCGCCACCGCCCCGATCAGCAGGACATTGAGCGCCAGCGTCGTCGCCACCGTGAGCGTGAGCGCCGTCTGGTCCGCGAGGATGACCGGCGGTTCGGGCAGTTCCGCGCCCGTCGCCGAAGCCTCCAGCCGCTCGCGCGCGTAGGTCGCGATCTCCCCCGCCTTCTCGAAGATGTCGCCGATGTCGCGCGTCTGGAACTCCGCCCCTGTCGCCTCCACCAGCCCCGCCAGCAGCAGGTTGACCAGCAGCACCAGCGCCGCCCCCGCCAGCGCCCCGAGGAGGACATGGCGAGGCCCCCAGGGAAGAATCCCGCGCTGCCCCCCGAGGGCCTCCGGCGTCGTGTCCTGCATGCTCAGAGCGTGACGTCCAGCGCCCCGGCGACGGTGTGCATGTCCTTGTCGCCGCGACCGCTCAGCCCGATCAGCACATCGCCCCCGCGCCCCACCTCCTGCGCGATCCGGATCGCCGGCTCAATCGCGTGCGACGGCTCCAGCGCGGGGATGATTCCCTCGCTGCGCGTCAGCCGCTGAAATCCCGCGAGCGCCTCCGCGTCGTCCGCCGCGAGATACTCCGCCCGCTCGCTCGTCTTGAGCCATGAGTGCTCGGGGCCCACGCCCGGATAGTCCAGCCCCGCGGAGATGCTGTGCGTGTCCAGAATCTGCCCCGCGCCGTCCTGCAACAGATACGTCCGCGTCCCGTGCAGCACCCCCGGCCTCCCCGCGACCAGCGTCGCGGCGTTCCTGCCCGCCTGCGCCAGCCCCTCGCCCGCCGCCTCCACGCCCACCAGCCGCACGGGATCATCGAGGAACGGATGGAAGAGCCCGATGGCGTTGCTCCCCCCGCCCACGCACGCGACCGCCGCGTCCGGCAGCCGCCCCGCCTGCTCCAGCATCTGCGCGCGCGCCTCCCGCCCGATGACCGCCTGGAAGTCGCGCACCATTGTCGGGAACGGGTGTGGCCCGATCGCTGAGCCGATCAGGTAGTGCGTCGTGCGCACGTTCGTCACCCAGTCCCGCATCGCCTCGTTGATCGCGTCCTTGAGCGTGCGGCTCCCCGAATCCACGGGCACGACCTCCGCGCCCAGCATCTTCATCCGGAACACGTTCAGCGATTGCCGCGCGATGTCCTCCGTGCCCATGTAGACGGCGCATTCGAGGTTCAGCTTCGCGCACACGGTGGCCGTCGCCACCCCATGCTGCCCCGCTCCCGTCTCCGCGATGATGCGCGGCTTCCCCAGCCGTCTCGCCAGCAACGCCTGCCCCAGCGCGTTGTTGATCTTGTGCGCCCCCGTGTGCGCCAGGTCCTCCCGCTTCAGCCAGAGGCGCGCCCCGCCGACCTCCTCCGTGAGCCGCTCCGCCAGATACAGCGGCGTCGGCCGCCCGACGTAGTGACGGCCCAGTTCCGCCAGCTCCTCCTGAAACGCGGCGTCCTCCCGCGCCGCCGCGTAGGCCTCCTCCAGCTCTTCGTGCGCCGCGACCAGCACCTCGGGAATGTAGCGCCCGCCGAACTCCCCGAATCGTGGCGGCAGGCCGCCGTTCGCCTCACCGTTCATCGTCCCGCCTTCTTCGCCGCGCGAATGAACGCGCGAACCTTCTCGATGTCCTTCACGCCGTCCGTCTCCACCCCGCTGGAGACGTCGACCGCCCATGGCCTGACCGTCCCTATCGCCTCCGCCACGTTCTCCGGGTCGAGCCCTCCCGCCAGCATCAGCGGCAGTCGCCGGCCCACTTCCTCCGCCACGCGCCAGTCAAACGTCTCCCCCGTCCCGCCCCGCCCTGCGTCCGTCCCCGTATCCAGCAGCACGCCCGCCGCCGCGCCCGGCGTCGCCGCCGCGAGTACCTCGTCCGCCGCCGTCTGCGGATGCACGTGGATCACCTGCAGCGCCGCCGTCCGCACCGCGCGCGCGAATCCGCCCTCCTCCCCGCCCGAGAGCTGGACCAGCTCCAGTCCGGCGGCGTCCGCGATCTCGTTCACGTCCTCCGCCTTCTGACCGGCGAACACCCCCACGATCAGCGGGCGCCAGCGCGCGAGCGCGTCATCGATCGCCTCGTTCCAGGCCCCGAACCAGCTCGCGCCGCTGACCTCGTCCTGCCCGGGTCCCTCGATGCGCGCCGCATCGGCGCTCCCGCGCGTCTCGCGCACGGCCTCGATGATCTCGTAGCACTGCTGCGGCGTGACCTGCCGCCCCGATTCCGCGAACACCATCCCGATGAAGTCGGCGCCCTCCCTCGCCGCTTCCCGCGCCGTCCCCGCGTCGCGCACGCCGCAAATCTTGACCCGCGTCATCGGTCCCGCAACTCCGCGATCATCGCCGTCGGGTCCGCCGCCCGCATAAGCGCCTCGCCCACCAGCACCGCCTTCGCCCCCGCCGCCTCGAAGCGCGCCACGTCCTCGCGCGTGCGGACGCCGCTCAGCGCCGCCAGCAGCGTCGTCGCCGCCGCGCTCCCCGCCAGCCGCTCCGTCGTGCCGAGGTCCACCGTGAAGCTGCGCAGGTCGCGGTTGTTGATCCCCGTCAGCCGCGCTCCCGCCGCCGCCGCGCGCTCCATCTCCGCGGCTGTGTTCACCTCCACCAGCGCCTCCATGCCCAGCTCGCGCGCGCATCCGAGCAGCCGTCCCAGCGTCTCGTCGTCGAGGCAGGCCACGATCAGCAGGACCGCGTCCGCCCCGTGCGCGCGCGCCTCCAGCAGCTGGTACTCATCGATCAGGAAATCCTTGCGCAGCAATCCCGGGCGCGCGTCCCCCAGCTCCTCGACCGCCTCCCGCGCCTGCCGCAGGTCCTCCAGCGTCCCCTTGAACCATGTCGGCTCGGTGAGCACGGAGACGCCCGCGGCCCCGCCCCTCGCGTAGCGCCGCGCCTGCTCCCCCGCGTCCATCCCCGGAGCGATGTCGCCCCTGCTCGGCGAAGCCCGCTTGATCTCCGCGATCACCGCCGGCGGCGCCTGCGCCAGCCGCGCGACGAAGTCGATCGGCGGCGGCGCCGCGCTCGCCGCCCGCAACAGTTCCGCGGGCGGCGTCGCGACCTTCGCCGCCGCCACGTCCTCGCGGCGCTGCGCCACGATCGTCTCGAGGATGTCCGGCGAACTCACGCCGCCTCCCGCGTCAACCGCACGTAGTCCTCCGCCACCTGTCGCGCCCGCCCCGAGGAGAGCGCCTCCCGCGCCAGCGCCGCTCCCTCCGCGAAGCTGTCCGCGAGCCCCGCCGCCCAGCACCCCGCCCCCGCGTTGAGCGTCACGAAGTCCGCGACCGGCCCCCCCTTCCCCGCGAGCGTGGCCCGCAGCGTCTCCGCGTTCTCCGCCGGCCCGCCCCCCGCCACGTCAGCGAGCGAACCCGCGTGCATCCCAAAGGTGGACGGGGTCAGCTCCTCCTCCCGCAGCGCGCCCCCCTCCAGAATCCACGCGTGCGTCGGCGCCGCCGGACTGATCTCGTCCAGCCCGTCTTCGGAGTGAACCACCACCGCGCGTTCCAGCCCGCGCAGACGGAACACCTCCGCCAGCAGCGGTCCCAGCCGCGCGCTCCCCACTCCCGTGAGTTGCGCGCGCGGTTGCGCCGGGTTCGAGATCGGCCCCAGCACATTGAAGATCGTGCGCGTCCCGATCTCGCGGCGCGCCGCTCCCACGTGTCGCATCGCGGGATGGAAGCGCTGCGCGAACAGGAACCCGAAGCCGCACCGCTCGATGACCCCCGCTACCGCCTCGCCCCCCAGGTCGATACGCGCCCCCAGCGCCTCCAACAGGTCAGCCGAACCGCAGTTCGAGGAGGCCGCGCGATTCCCGTGCTTGGCCACCCGCGCCCCCGCCCCCGCCACCACAAACGCCGCCGCCGTCGAGACATTGAACGTATCCGCCCCGTCGCCGCCCGTGCCGCACAGATCGACGACGTCGCTGACGGCGATCGGCTCAGCGTGGCGCTCCATCACCGCCCAGCACGCCGCCACCGTCTCCGGCGTCTCGCCATGCTCCCGCATCCCCGCCAGAAACGCCCCGATCTGCGCCGCCGTGGCCTCGCCCGCCATCACGCTCTCGAGCGCCGCCGCCGCCGTCTCCGGCGCGATGCCGCCCCCGTCGAGCAAGGCCCCGATCGCCGCCTGCATCGCCGTCACCGCTCCCATCTCCCGCCGCGCAGGTCGAGGAAATTCCGCAGCAGCGCCTTCCCGTGTTCCGTTGCGATCGACTCCGGGTGGAACTGCACCCCCTCCACCGTGAAGTGTTTGTGGCGCACGCCCATGATGACGCCGCTCTCCGATCGCGCCGACACCACGAGCGAGTCGGGCAGGCTGGCGGAGTCCGCCGCCAGTGAGTGATAGCGCACCGCCGTGAACGGATCCGGCAGCCCCGCGAACACGCCCTTCCCGTCATGGCTGATGGCCGAGGTCTTGCCGTGCTTGATCTCGCCCGCCCCCACGATCTCCCCCCCGAACGCCTCCGAGATGCACTGATGCCCGAGGCACACCCCCAACACCGGCGCCACCCCCGCGAAGCGCCGCGCCGCCTCCACCGAAAGCCCCGCCCCCGACGGCCGTCCCGGCCCCGGCGAGATCACGACCCGCTCCGGCGCCAGCGCCTCGCACGCCTCGATCGTTACCTGATCGTTGCGGTGCACCACGATCTCGGCGCCCAGTTCCGCGAGGTACTGGTAGAGGTTGTAGGTGAAGCTGTCGTAGTTGTCGATGAGCAGCGTTGTCATCGGTCCAGCCCTCCTTCAGCGGCGAGGTCGGCGGCCACCTCCCGCAGCGCGACCACCAGCTCCCCGGCGGTGTACCCGTAGCCGCGACGGTCCAGATGGAACTTCTGCGCGAGGTAGTCCGCGTCAAACGCGCCCGCGGAGTACAAGTCAAGCGGGTAGGCCGTCCCCGGTTCTCCCAGCAGCGTCACGAGGAAGTAGCCCTCCCCCGCCCCCCGCGCGAACGACGCCGTTTCCTCCAGCAGCGGCACAAGCGCCAGGTCGATCGCATTGGCGCGATAGAAGCGCGCCGCCACGTGCGTGACCGCCTTCGTCAGGGCCGCGCCCGTCATGTCTCCGCTCCTGTCGCCAGACGGCGCACGTAGGCCAGCGCCTCCGCGGGATGCTCCGCCGTCAGGTCCGGACGTTCCGCCCGTACCCGCTCCGCGTCCAGCGACCCCCAGACCGCGCCGATCGCGTGGCAGCCCGCCGCGCGCGCCGCCTTCACGTCCGCGGGCGTGTCCCCCACATAGGCGATCTCGCGCGGGTCATCGAGCAGCATGCGCTCCATCGCCACGAACAGCGGTTCCGGGTCAGGCTTGTGCCGCTCGCAGTCATCGTGCCCGACCACCGTGGCGAAGCGATCCAGCAGTCCCATGCGCGTCAGTTCGCCCGTCGCCCCCCACGAGATCTTCGAGGTCACAACCGCCAGCTCCAGCCCGTCTGCGCGCAAGGCGTCGAGCGTCTCCACCACGCCCGCGAACGGCTCCGGGTCGAACTCGATCGCGTAGTACCGCTCCCGATACCGCTCCGCGAAGCGACGCCAGTCCTCGCCCAGCAGCTCCCGCGAGAGCGCCTCCAGCGTGCGGCCGTTGTGCTCCCGCCAGAGCTTGCGCGCGTCCGGACGCGTCCCGAGGCAGTCTTCGTACGTCCCCGCGAGCGCCTCCATGCGGCCAGGGAGGGTGTTCAGCACGGTGTCGTCCAGGTCCCAGAAGACGGCTCTCATGGCCCGCGCTCCGGTCGCGGAACGCCCCGCTCCGCAAAGACCTCCTCCATCACCGGCCACGCCGTCAGCGCCGCCGGGAACCCCGCGTACACGGCCACCATCCGCAGCGTCTCGATCACCTCGTCGGGCGTGGCCCCGTGATTCAGCGCCCCGTTGATATGCGAGCGCAGCTGCGCGGGCCTGCCCGTCAGCGCCGCCAGCATGGCGACCACCTCAAGGCTGCGCGTGCGCCGGTCCAGATTCGCGCCGCCCCAGACCTCCCCGAGCGCGAAGTCGACCACGTGGTCCGCCAGCTCGGGCGCGTTCGCGCGCAGTCCTGCGTGGCGCGCGTCCGCGTCCCCGCCCCCCGACAGCGTGCGCAACACATCCCGTCCCGCCTCCCGCCGCGACGCGAACGGGAAGCCGTCCCCCGCGTCCGCCGCGCCTCCCGCCTCGCGCTGGAGCGCCTCCAGAATGGCGGCGCTGTCATCGCGCGGCGCGGTCAGCCCGAAGGCCACAAGGATTCCCTCGCGCACGCGCGCGTCCATCTCCAGATGCGCCAGCGCCTCAGGCCGCCGCCACAGCAGTTCCGCCCCCGCCGCCGCCGGCTCCCCCTCCCACGCGCTCGTCACGAACAGGTTATAGACCAGATGGCCCGCCCCCTCGGGGATGAACAGCGTCTCGGAAAACGCCTCCGCGATCCCCTCCACCGCGATCCCCATCGCCGCGAGGATCGCCGCCATCCCCGCCTCCACGTCTTCGTGCTCGGGCGCCAGATCGCCTCCCGGCAGGCTCCACGCCGTTTCCCCCGCGCCGCGCCGCAGCAACAGCTCCCCGTCGCGCTCCAGAATCGCCGCCAGGTGAATGCGCTGCGCCATCGTCTACCCGCCCGCCGCCTGCGCCGCCGCCAGCTCCGCCTGGTCGATGGCGCGCTCCAGCGCCAGCATCTTGTCCACGCTCTCCTGGTACTCTGTCGGCGCCACGGAGTCGTACACGATGCCCCCGCCCGCCTGCAGGTAGGCGTTCCCGTCCTTCACGACCATCGTGCGGATGGCGATGCAGGTGTCGAGGCTGCCCGCGAAGCTCGCGTACCCCACCGCCCCCGCGTACACGCCCCGCCGTTCCTGTTCCAGCTCCGCGATGATCTCCATCGCCCGCACCTTGGGCGCCCCCGAGACCGTCCCCGCCGGGAACACCGAGCGGAAGGCGTCGAAGGGCGTGCGATCCTCCCGCAGCCGCCCCGAGACGCGCGACACGATGTGCATCACGTGCGAGTAGCGCTCGATCTCCATGAGCTGATCGACCTGCACCGTCCCCGGCTCCGCCACACGCCCCACGTCGTTCCGCCCCAGGTCCACCAGCATGATGTGTTCGGCCCGCTCCTTCTCGTCCGCGAGCAGCTCCGCCGCGAGGGTGTCGTCCTCCTCCGCTGTCGCCCCCCGCGGACGCGTCCCCGCGATCGGATGCGTTGTCACCACCCCGTCCTCCACCCGCACCAGCATCTCCGGCGAAGCCCCCACGATCTGGAAGCCGTCCAGATCGAGATAGAACATGTAGGGCGAGGGATTCACCGTGCGAAGCTGCCGGTAGATCGTGAATGGGTGGACCGAGGTCGGCCGCCGGATGCGCTGTGAAGGCACCGCCTGAATGATCTCCCCGTTGACCACGTCCTCGCGGATGCGCTCCACCATCAACTCATATCCCTCGCGCCCCACGTTCGAGACGCCCTGCGCGCTGCCCTGCGCCACCTCCGCGATCTCCTCCACGGGCGCCGCCAGCGGCTTGCTCAACCGCTCCACGATCCCGTCGATCGTGGCCGCCGCCTGCCGGTAGGAAGCCTCGATGTCGCCGTCCAGCCGGCAGTGCGCGACCGCCCGAATCGTGTGCCGAACGTGGTCGAACACCACCATCGAGTCACACAGCAGGAACATCGCCTCCGGAATCCCCAGCGGATCAGCCTCGTTCGCGCGCACGCGCGGCTCGAAGTGGCGGATCGCCTCGTAGCTCACGTACCCGATGGCCCCGCCCGTCAGGCGCGGCAACCCCGGCGCCTCCACCGCCTGCAAGCCCGCCAGCGCTTCCTCCAGCGGCTTCAGGGGATCGCCCTCGCAGGCTTCCCCCGGACCCGTCCGGATGACCTGATAGGGATTCGTCCCGATGAACGAGTAGCGCGCCAGCCGCTCGCCCCCCTCCACCGATTCCAGCAGGAACGAGTACCGCCCCTCGCGCACCTTCAGGTAGGCCGAGACGGGCGTTTCCAGGTCCGCCGCCACCTCGCGGTAGACCGGCGCCAGGTTCCCCTTGCCCGCCGCCGCGAGCGCCTTTACCTCGTCGAGCGTTGGGTGCAGCACGATTAACCCCCTCGCGGCGGCCCGTTCAGGTAGTTGATCGCCATCGCCTCACGGACCAGCGCCAGCGTCTCCTGCGCCGTCGCCCGCGCCCGCGACGTCCCCGATTCCAGCGCTTCCCGCACCTCATCCGGACGCCCTTCGTAATACGCGCGCCGCTCCCGTATCGGGTCAAGCAGGGTATTCAGCGCGAGCGTGAGCTTCTGCTTCACCTCCACGTCGCCCACCTTCCCCGCCACGTAGCGTTCCTTCAGGTCGTTCACCTCGTCCACGTTTGGGTTGAACGCGTCGTGGTAGAGAAAGACGGGGTTTCCCTCCACATGACCCGGGTCCGTCGCCCGCAGCCGCGTGGGGTCCGTGAACATGCCCCGCACCTTCTTCGCCACCGTCTCCGCGCTGTCCTTGAGCTCGATGGCGTTGTTCAGCGACTTGCTCATCTTCGCCTTGCCATCGAGCCCCACCAGCCTCGGGACGCGCCCGACCAGCCCCTCCGGTTCGGGGAACACCTCGCGGAACTGCCGGTTGAAACGCCGCGCGATCTCCCGCGTCATCTCGATGTGCGGCAGCTGATCCTCCCCCACCGGCACCAGGTGCGCCCGTGGCGTCAGGATGTTCGCGACCTGCATCACCGGGTACGTGAAGAACGCCACCGGCACCGACTTCTTCCCGAAGTCCGCCATCTCCGACTTTAGCGTCGGGTTGCGTTGCAGCATCCCCAGCGGCACATACCAGCTCAGCCACGTGGTGAGCTCCGCGTGCTCCGGAACGAGGCTCTCGATGACGAAGCAGCTCCCCTCCGGGTCAAGCCCCACCGCCAGCCAGTCCAGCGCCACCTCCCACACCGACTCACGCACGCGCTCGAAGTCGTCCGCGTAGTCCGAAACCTGGTAGTCCGCGATCAGGAAGTGGCAGTCATACTCCCGCTGCAGGCGGATCCAGTTCTCCAGCGCCCCCGCGTAGTGGCCCAGGTGCAGCGCCCCCGTCGGCCGGATGCCGGTCAGGATCCGCTTCCGCTCGCTCATCCGAACCCCCCGTCGCGCGACGTCTCTAGGCCGCCGCTGGTTCGTAGCAGCCGTCCAGGAAGCGCAGCAGCCGCTCGCTCGCCTGTTCCGCCGCCGCGACTACCGCGTCCTCGTCCTCGCAGAGCTCTTCGATTGCGGCAAGCTCCGCGCCCGAGTGCGCCACATCCGACACTAGGTGCACCGAGAAGAACTCGAACTGCTCCGGACGCAGGTCATAGTGTTCCTTCAGCCCCTTGATCTTCTCCCACGCGATCGCGGGAACCTGCGACTCATACGCGAACAGCGCCGCCAGCGCCTCCGCCACCGGCGCCTGCTCCGCCGCCTCCGCGTAGTGCTCGACAAGCGCCTCCGTTTGCGGGCGCCGCGCGCCGTCCTCGACCTCCTCTGCGGGCACGCCGACCGCCTCCGCGAACTCCAGCCAGAGCGCCGCATGGTTGCGCTCGCCGTACTCCTCGTCCCAGAGGTTGCTCAGCAGCAACTGGCGCACCGCGGGCGACTCCGTGCGCGCGTGGATTGCGCTCAGGAAGCGCGGGAACATCCGCTCGAAGTGGAAGTACTGGCGCGCGTAGTCCTGCAGCCGCTCGCGCTCAAGCGAGCCCGCGCTCCACGCCTGATAGAAGGGGTGATCGAGCAGCGACCGCTTCCCGATCGCCTCCCGCAGGCGCCGCTCCAGCGCCGTTCCCGTTCCAGCTTCCGTTGTCGTCGTTGTTGTCATCCCGAAACCTCCCTGATTTCCTGAAGTGGCCACAAAAAAGAACCCGCCGTCCCAAAGGACGGGGGTTCCCGCGGTGCCACCTTCGTTCCCCGACCCCAACGGGCCGGGGCGCTCAGCAGGCGCGCCTCCGTTTCCGGACATCGCGCCCGAGGCCGCTAACGGGGCCCATCCCGCCCTTGCCTACCCACCGACTCCGGCTTCAGCAAGAGAGCTCCCGGGTCCATTCACCGCTCACGCGCCCGCCGGGCTCTCACCATCCCCGGTTCGCTGACACGGCCCGTCCGAGCGGGTACTCCTCCCGATCATCGCTTCCCGATGAACTTGTCGTTCGAGCCTAGGTCCGCGCGCGCGATTGGTCAATACGGCGCCCCCACGGCGACCCTGGCTACGCCGACGGCAGGAACCGGTTCAGCGCCGTGATCGCGTCCTCTTCCGTCAGCAACGGCGGATGCGCCGCTCCCGTCACCTCGACCACGCGCGCGTTGGGATGCTCCCGCCCCATCTTCTCCGCCGTCTCGCGGCTGAGGATGTCGCTGTGCTCCCCGCGCAGCACCAGAATCGGACACTGGATCGAGCGATACTGCCGCCACAGCTCCTCCTGGTCGGGCACGCCCATCCCCACGTGTCGCGCCGCCGGATCCATCTTCCACACATACAGCCCGTTATCGCTCAGCCGCACATTCCAGCGGGCGTAATCCTCCACGCGCTGGTTCGGCAGCCGCGCCGCCGCGGGGAAATGCTCCTTGTAGTAGTCCACGACCGCCTTCAGGTCGGGGAAGGCCGTCGGCGTCGAGTCCGTCCGCTCGCTGATGCGGCTGACGCCGCCGCCGTCCACATCCGGCCCGATGTCGTTCATCACGAGCGCGGTCACGCGTTCGGGGTGCGCCGCCGCGTAGGCCATCGCCACTCCGCCGCCCATCGCCGTCCCCACCAGCGCGAACCGCTGCAATCCCAACGCCTCCCGCACCGCCTCCACATCGGAGACGTACACGCCCTGCGTGTACTCGTCGGGCGGCCCCCACGCCGATTCGCCCCGACCGCGGAAGTCCAGCGCGAAGACCTGGAACCGCTCTGCCAGATCGGTCGCCACCCGATCGAACATGCGCGCCTGCCCCACCAGGTTGTGCAACAGCGCCACGCTCGGCGCCGTCGCTGAACCCCGCGCGATGAGGTGCTGCCGCAGCCCGTTCGCTTCGACAAAGATATCCCGGACGCCGAACGCGCTTGTCATCGCCTGCCCCTCCAGTTCTGCTTGCCGCGATTGTACGGAATCCCCCGCCGTGTCAAGCGTCGCCGCTCAAAGCCGCCGCCGTCCCGCGTACCCCGTGTCCAGCGGATGCCAGTACTCCAGCTCCGGCTCCCCCAGCTCATAGCAGAGGAGCGCCACCGCCCCGTCCCGTTCGCAGGGGAAGTCAATCAGCCCCCGCTCCGCGTCCTTCAGCTGGACGCCCCAGCCCTCCAGCAGTTCCACGCATTCCCGCAGCGTCTCCTCATGCCGCTCGCGTTCCCCCTCATCCCCGCGCGAAGGCGTCGCCAGCGGATGACCGTCCGCCATCGCGCCCCGCCGCTGCGCCGCCTCCAGCGCCCGTATGCCCCGCAGCGCCACAAACGCCTCCCGCAGGCGCTCAAGCACAGGCCGCGCCTGGAGCAGCAGCGCCCGCGCCTCCTCCACCGTGAAGAGCCGCATATCAGACGAACAGGTGGAGCGGCATCCGCTCCGGCTGCACCGTCGCTCCCGACGCGATCGCGTCGCGCCCCGCCAGCTCCTCCGCCACCCCGGGGCCGATGACCACGTTCCGCCCGATCGTCATCCCCGGCGGGATCACCGCCCGCTTCCCCACGATGGAGACGCCGCAGTTGACGATGTCGGGCCGCTCCTCGTTCACCACCGCCGCATCCCCCATCCCCACCGTCGCCTCCCGCCCGACCTCCACCTCCTTGTCGAGGATCGCGCGATCGACCACCGCCCCCGAACGGATCACGCTGTCGTGGCAGACGATCGAGTCCCGCACCAGCGCCCCCTCCTCCACTACCGCCCCGGGCGAGATCACCGAGCGTTCCACCGCCCCCTCGATCTGCGCGCCCGGCGAGATAAGCGCCTCGCTCGGCGCCGCCCGCGCCCCGAAGCGGGACGGCGCCTGCGACACCCGCGACGTTCGCAGGGGCGCCTCGGGATTGGCCAGGTTCAGCGGCGGGCGGCGCTCGATCAGGTCCATATTCGCTTGCCAGTAGGCCTCGATCGTCCCCACATCCCGCCAGTAGTCGAGGTACTGGTAGCCGAACACCCGCTTGTTCCCGAAGATGCGCGGCACGATGTCCTTCCCGAAGTCGTGCGAACTCGCCTCCCCCAGGCTCGCGTCCTCCTGCAGCGTCTCGATCAGCGCCTCGCGGTTGAAGCAGTAGACCCCCATCGACGCCCACGTCGACTGCGGCTGCGACGGCTTCTCCTGGAAATCGACCACCCGTCCGTTCGCATCGAGCTCCAGCACCCCAAAGCGATGCGCCTTCTCCAGCGGCACCGCGTACACCCCGATCGTGACGTCCGCTCGCTGCCGCCGGTGATAGGCCACGAGGTTGCGGTACGACATCAGGTAGACGTGGTCCGCCGAGAGGATCAGCACCTCCTCCGCCCGCGATTGCGCGATCAGATAGAGGTTCTGGTAGACCGCGTCCGCCGTCCCCTGGTACCAGTCCATATCGTCCCGCCCCAGGTACGGCTGCAGGATTTCGATCTGCCGGTCAGGCGTGTCATAGCCCCACGCCCGCCCGGCGCCGATGTGGTTCACCAGCGACCGCGGCCGGTACTGCGTCAGCACCGCCACCCGATCGATATCGCTGGCCGCGCAGTTGCTCAGCGCGAAGTCCACGATCCGGTACTGCCCGCCGAACACCACCGCCGGCTTCGCCCGTTGTTCCGAGAGCACCGAGAGCCGGTCCCCCTGCCCCCCCGCCAGAATCAGCGCCAGCACATCCTGCATGCCTGCATTCTAGCCCCTGTCTGTGAGCAGACCGCGCAGTAGCCCCAACCCGCCCTGTCGTATACCGTGGCCCCCGCCTGACAGGGCCACCCAGGCGCACTGCGCCTCCGCAATGCTTGCCTCCGAATTACTGGGGCTCCCCGCCTCCTTGTGGCTCGGACGCAAGTGGTAGCGGCTCTGTCAGGTAGTTGCCATCAGTGCCGCAAGGAGGCTCCCGTGTTGCCCAATGCGATTGCGCGACTGCCCAAATGGGCCAAGATTGTTCTTGGAATCTTTAGCGCTCTTATTGTTCTTATCATCATTGCCGGTATTTTCGGGCAAAGCGATTCTGACGATCAGCCTGCTGCTGTGGACGAAACCGCTAGCCCCGAAAATACCCCTACCTCAACGTCAGATACTCCTGTCCCGACGCCAACTTCCCGAGTTGGGAATTGCCCGCCTGAGCGTGATCGTGCGGGTGTAGAATTCTCCTATTATCCTGCTGAACAAAGCCTCGCTGATGCACAGGAATCCAACTGTGGGACACTTGCTCCAATTAGTAGCGTTTGTCCTGACTCATATGATCATGCTGGGGATGAATATACCTTCGATCCTGACGTGATAACATCCGAGGAAGCATTCACTGTAAACTGTGGCACCCTCTCTCCCTTGGCCGGAGTATGTCCGGCTCAGTATGATAATGCAGATCTCGAATACACCTTTGACCCAGATGACAAAGATGAGTCGGAAGCAGTCGATGAATACTGTGGAACACTGGCACCTATGACCGCAGTTTGTTCTGCCCAGTACCTCAACAGGGGTGATCCATATACCTACGATCCCGATGACATGAGTGCCTCCCAGGCGAGGTCGCAGAATTGTGTAGAGAGAACATTGTCAAATACCGATAGAGCCTCCATCTGGGTCTTTATCTGGGACGGAGATTACGGTTGGATGGAGGCCAGTGCTCAAACTTCTAGAGATGTACCGATCTTTGAATTGGATGTAACGGTCGCAGCAGGTATACGGACGGACACTTTCTGTAATGCTGAACAGATGTTTCAGAATCAACCACAGGAGCTGAGTTGCGCTACTCCCGAATTTAGTATTACTCAAGTCACGGACGTGCGTGCTTGCATTGACTGCCCTTGGAACCCAACCCATTTCCGTTGCGAAAAGAACGATGCGAGTAGAGCCAACGTTCACGTTTATGCGTGTGAATTGCGCTAGTTGATCCGCCCGCCCCCGCCATCGGGGGCGGGCGCTACCATGGAGCCATGCGCTCCATCCGCGTCGCCCTCGCCCAGCTCAACCCCGTCGTCGGCGATATCGACGGCAATTGCGCGCGCATCCGCGAGGCCATCAGCGCCGCCCGTGAGGACGGCGCCGCCATCGTCGCCGTCCCCGAACTCGCCGTCACCGGCTACCCCCCCGAAGACCTCATCCTCCGCCCCTCCTTCCGCCAGGCCTCGCGCGAGGCCGCCCTCGCCCTCGCCCCCGCCACCGAAGGCCTCATCGCCATCGTCGGCTTCGTCGACGCCCCTGACGGCGCGCCCTTCAACGCCGCCGCCGTCTTCGTCGATGGCGTGCACACGGACACCTACTACAAGCAGCGCCTCCCCAACTACGGCGTCTTCGACGAGGAACGCTACTTCGGACGCGGTCGCGCGACGCCCCTCTACCGCGCCGGCGGCCTCACCTTCGGGGTCAGCGTCTGCGAGGACATCTGGGACGGCGACGGCCCCCTTGGCGGCATGGCCCGCGCCGGCGCCGAACTCTGCGTCAGCATCAACGCCTCCCCCTACTACCGCGGTCGTAGCGCCGAGCGCGCGGATATGCTCGCCGCCCGCGCCACCGACCACGGCGTCGCCATCGCCTACGTCAACACCGTCGGCGGGCAGGACGAACTCGTCTTCGATGGCCGCTCGATGGCCGTCAGCGCCACTGGCGAGGTCGTCGCCAGCGGCCCCCAGTTCCGCGAGGAACTCGTCATCGTCGACATGGAACTGCCCGCCCCCGCCCCGCGCCGCCCCTCCCCCGACGCCTTCCATGACGACATCCGCGCGCTCGACCTGGACTTCGCCCCCGACCTTGCCCTTCCCGCCAACCCCGCCCGTCCCTGTCATCCCCCGCTCCCCGATGCGGCGGAGGTCTGGGAAGCCCTCGTCCTCGGAACCCGCGACTACCTCGCCAAGACCGGCTTCACGCGCGTCTACATCGGCCTTTCGGGCGGCATCGATTCAAGCGTCGTCGCCGCCATCGCCGTCGACGCCCTCGGCCCCGCGAACGTCACCGGTGTCTCCATGCCCAGCCGCTTCTCCAGCGACCACAGCCGCAGCGACGCCCACGCGCTCGCCCGCAACCTCGGAATCGAGTGCCTCACCATCCCCATCGAGCCCGCCCACGCCGCCATGCTGGAGATGCTCGCCGAACCCTTCGCCGATACCGCCCCCGGCCTCGCCGAGGAGAACCTGCAGTCCCGCCAGCGCGGCAACATCCTCATGACCCTCGCCAACAAGTTCGGCGCCCTCGTCCTCACGACCGGCAACAAGAGCGAGACCGCCACCGGCTACGCCACCCTCTACGGCGACATGGCCGGCGGCTTCGCTGTCCTCAAGGACGTCCCCAAGACCCTCGCCTACGCCCTCGCCCGCTGGCGCAACGAAGCCGCCGGCCGCGACCTCATCCCCCGCAGCGTCATCGCCAAGCCTCCCAGCGCCGAGCTCCGCCCCGACCAGCTCGACGTCGACTCCCTCCCCCCTTACGAGGTCCTCGACCCCATCCTCGAAGCCTACGTCGAAGGCGACAGGAGCGGCCCCGAGATCGTCGCCATGGGCTTCGACGAGGCCACCGTCCGCCGCGTCCTCGCCCTCGTCGACCGCAACGAATACAAGCGCCGCCAGTCCCCGCCCGGCGTCAAGATCACCCCCCGCGCCTTCGGCCGCGACCGCCGCCTTCCCATCGCCAACCGCTACACGGACTGGTAGGGGGTCAGCGATTGGCGGGCGCTGGCGGCGCGGACGCATCGCGGCGCAGCGCCTCCTCCAGCGGCCCGAGGATCCCGCGCGCTCGCGCGATAGCAACCAGCGCAAGCGCGACGAACTCAGGCCCGCCCTCGCGCGCGACCCCCTCCATCGCCGCCTCCAGGAAAGCCACCTGCTCCGCGTCCGTCTGGAGGTGGTCCGTCACATCCCACGGAAAGGTCTCGATGCTCGCCATGCGGTCACCCCTCCCGACAGGTAAGAAGATCATTGTACGGCACCGCTGGCCATGGTACACTTGCGCTAAGGCCATCCTTGGCGTGTGCGGCTGCGATCACCGTAACTCCCCTCGCCAATAGATGCGGAGGCTGGTAGGAAGGACATCATGAGTGTACAGAGAGCGATTCCCAATGGGACCATGGATGCGAATATAGAACCGCTAGTGGCAATGAGACAGTCTTTGATCTGGATTCCAGATAGAGTGATTGAATACGAATCCGAAGTTGAAGCTAAGTACTTTCCTGAATCTATGGGATATCAGGATGCAAGATTATTCGATGATAAGGCAATCGAAACACTCATTGGACAAGTCAAACTAGCATTGATGTCTGCAGCAGACCATATGCACGCGATATCGCGTGCATTGGATGGTCCAGTCCTTTTTATTTCTCCCTGGACTATTTCACGCACAGTTCTTGAAGCATCGGCTCTTGTTTACTGGCTTCTGGATCCCAAAGAATCACCGCAGAACAGGATCGCTAAAAGTCTTGTCCGAAGAATCCTTGATGTTTATGGCCAAGCGAAATTCGCGAATGCGCAAGGACCACTGCCCTCTACTTCAGAAAGTGAATTGGAAAACTTTCATTCCCGAGTTGAAGAAATTGTTCTTAGAGCCTCAAGTTTGAAAATAGGTGTTGATCGCAAGGAAAGTGGTAGAGTCCTGAAGATCGGTTCAATACCATTAAATGTAACATCTGTATCAATTGCGAATGAATTTCTTGAATCGGAAAAAGAGTATCGCATGCTCTCTGGATTTGTTCACCAGAATTCTACCCCATTGCTTGAACTTGGAATGCGTGAAATTCCCGGAAACCGGCAAAGGGTCTTCTCTCCTAGTATGAACTTTGAAAGTTATAAGTACTTCATCACTTCTTTGCTTAAGTGGTATGGTGCTGCTTCATATCGCTATTTCGAATACTGTGGATTCGATTCTTCTTGGCTCAAAACTGAAATTGACACAGCCTTAAAAGTGGTCCTTTTTTCAAAAATGCATGCTGAGGAAGAAGCTAAGAGGCACTTATAGTTGAGCCTAACCCTTCTCCAGCGCGTCCGCGCTCACCCCTGGCGTAGCTCCAGCACCCGACGCTCCGCGCTTGGCGCGAAATCCAGCACCTCCAGCTCCATCCGCTCCCCGCGCCACTCCTGGCTCAACGAGTAGACGATGTCCAGCTCCCCCGCTGGCTCGATGTTCCCCATGCGGAACGCGATCCCCGGCCAGGTCGAGGCGCCGTCCCGCACCTTCAGCTTCAGATGGCTCCCGTCCGACCCCACCCGTCGCGCGTCCCGCAGCTCCACGTTGCGGCTCAGCAACACCGGACGGCGGTTCCCGTACCCGCATGGCTCGAACTGCGTCAGCCCCCGTATCTCCACCCCCGCCAGCGCCGTCAGCGGCGCCTCCGCGTCGATCGTGAACGAGGGCCGTCGGTCGTCCGCCGCGATCTGCTCCGCCGCCGTGTTCACGATGCGCTCGCGGAATCGCTCGAGGTTCTCGTTGCGAATCGTGAAGCCCGCCGCCGCCCGATGCCCCCCGTGCCGCACCAGCAGGTCCGACTCCTTGCGGATCGCCTTCACGATGTCGAAGTCGCCGAACGTTCTCGCGCTGGCGCGGCTCGTCTCGCGTCCCTGCTCGTAAACGATCGCGGGGCGGCTCCGCGACTCCGCCAGACGCCCCGCGATGATCCCGATGACGCCTGCGTGCATGCGCTCGCTCCCCACCACCGTGAGCGGGTCATCGCCCGCCCCCAGCAACGCTTCCGCTTCGAGCAGGCCCTGCTCGCACTCCGCCTGACGCTGCCGGTTGAGCGCGTCCAGCTCCTCGGCGAGGCGCCGCGCCGCCAGCGGCGTTTCCGCGAGCAGCAGGTCGAGGGCGGCGCGCGCGTGCGTCATGCGCCCCGCCGCGTTCAGCCGCGGACCCAGCCCGAACCCGAGCGTCTCCGAGCGGACGCGCTCCACGCGCGTGCCCGCGATCCCCGCCAGCGCCTCCACCCCCGGCCGCGGCGAGTTCCGCATCGATTCAAGCCCCGCCGCCACGATGGAGCGGTTCTCGTCCGCCAGCGGCGCCACGTCCACCACCGTCCCCAGCGCCACCAGGTCGAGGAAGTCCCCCTCCGGCAGCTCCCGCCCCAGCGACTCATACAGCGCCTGCAGGAAGCGGTAGGCCACGCCCACCGCCGCCAGCTCCGTGAACGGATAGGGCGAATCCTCCCGCTTCGGATTGATGACCGCCAGCGCCGCCGGCAGCTCTGGCGGCGTTGTGTGGTGGTCCAGCACGATCGCGTCCAGCCCGAGACTGTTGGCGTGCGCGATCTCCGCCACCGAACTCGTTCCGCAGTCCGCGCTGATGAGCAGACTCGCCCCCTCCTCCCGCAGGAGATCGACCGCCCCTGTGTTCAGCCCGTACCCCTCGCGGAAGCGGTCCGGCAGGTACGGGATCGTCGTCGCCCCCAGCCGCTCCAGCGCCAGCTTCAGCAACGCGATCGACGTCACCCCGTCCACGTCGAAGTCCCCGAAGAGGGCAACCGTCTCCCCCGCCTCGATCGCCGCGCGCGTGCGCCGCAAGGCCGCCTCCATGCCCGGCAGCAGGAGCGGGTCATGGCGCGCTGTCAGGTGTGGCTTGTAGAAGCGCTCCGCCGCCGCGCGCGTCGTGATCCCGCGCGCCGCCAGCACCGTCCCCACGAGCGGCGGCAGGTTCGGAAGCCGTTCCTGGTGGGCGAACGCGCGGCGCAGCCTCCAGCGCGGCGCCGCCCGCGGCAGCGATGTCATGCGGGGCGCGCGTGCCGCCGAAAGATCAACGAACTGTTGTGGCCCCCGAACCCGAACGCGTTCGACATGACCGCGCGCAAGGGCGCCGAACGCGCCGTGTTCGGGACATAGTCGAGGTCGCAGTTGGGGTCGGGCGTCTCGTAGTTAATGGTCGGGGGGATGGCGCTGTGTTGGAGCGCCATGATCGAGAGCCCCGCTTCCACCGCGCCCGCCGCCCCCAGAAGGTGTCCCATCGCCGACTTCGTCGAGCTGACGGGTAGCGTGTAGGCGTACTCGCCGAACACGCGCTTCGCCGCCATCGTCTCGAACTTGTCGTTCAGCGGCGTCGAGGTGCCGTGCGCGTTCAGGTAGTCGATGTCGTCGGGCGTGGCGCCGGCGTCGTCCAGCGCCGCCTGCATCGCGCCCACCGCGCCGGACGCGTCCTCCGCTGGCTGCGTCACATGGAAGGCGTCGCTTGTGGCGCCGTATCCCGCCAGTTCGGCGAGCGGCGACGCGCCCCGCGCCAGCGCGTGTTCTTCCTCCTCCAGCAGCAACACGCCCGCGCCCTCCCCGATGACGAAGCCGTCGCGGTTCAGGTCAAAGGGGCGTGAGGCCGTCTCCGGATCGCGGGATTCCGTGAGCGCCTTGGCGGCGGCGAAGCCCGCCACGATCAGCGGCGAGATGGCCGCCTCCGCGCCGCCCGCCACGGCCACGTCCGCCTCTCCGCGGCGGATCATCGCCGCCCCCACCCCGATCGCGTCCGCCCCGCTCGCGCACGCGCTCGTCACCGAGAAGTTGGCGGCCTTCGCCCCCAGGCGGATGCTCAGCTGGCCCGAGGCCATGTCCGGCAGTATCTGCGTCATCACGAAGGGGCTCACGCGCCCGGGGCCGCGTTCGCGCAGCACCTCCGCCTCGCGCGCCATGGAGTGCACGCCGCCAATGGCGGTCCCGATAATCGTCGCCACGCGGCTCCCATCGTCCCCGGGGACTTCGTAGCGGGCCTGCCGCAGCGCTTCATCGGCGGCCACGAAGGCGAACTGCACAAAGCGGTCCGAGCGCCGCGCCTCCTTGCGTTCCATGAACTGCGTTGGGTCGAAGTCCGTGACCTCGGCGGCGACCACGTCGCCGAAGCGTTCGTCCGCGAACTGCGAAACGAGCCCGACTCCGGACTGTCCCGCAAGCAGCGCGCTCCAGGTGGCCTGCGCATCCAGCCCAAGTGGCGTGATCATGCCCAGACCGGTAACAACGACGCGTCTGCTCATGTGTCCGTCTGGCAATATATCAGCCCTCACCCAGCTCCCGGACCACGCCCGGGAGGCGTTCCGCGATCTCCCCCGCCAGCAGCCCGCCGGCGCCATACTCCGCGCGCAGCGCCTCGCCTGTGGCGGCGTGCAGATAGGCGCCCAGACTGGCTCCGTCGAAGGGCGCCAGCCCCTGGCCCAGGTAGGCCGCGATCATCCCCGCCAGCGCGTCCCCGCTTCCCGCCGTCGCCAGAAGCGGGTTCGCGAACGGCGAGATGCGAACCCGCCCCGCCGCCTCCGCCACCACCGTGTGCGCCCCCTTCAGGACCACCGTGCAGCCGTAGCGCGCCGCCGCTTCCCGCGCCGCTCCCGCCCGATTCGCCTGCACCGCCGCCACGCTCGATCCGAGCAGCCGCGCCATCTCTCCGGGGTGGGGGGTCAGCACCGCCCGCGCTGGCGTACGCTCCGCCCCGTCATCCAGCGCCGCCAGCGCGTTCAGCCCGTCTGCGTCGATCACGACGCCTCCCGTCGCCGTCTCCTCCGTGTCGGGAAGAAGCGCCCATACCAGCGCCTCGGTCTCATCCGTGTGTCCCAGCCCGGGCCCGACCACGCTCGCGTCATAGCCCCCCCACGCACGCCGCAGCGCCAGCGCCGCCTCTCCCCTGAGGCCGCCGTCCGCCGCCGCCTCCTGCGGGAGCCAGGTCGCTTCCGCCACTGACGGCGCGATCGAGGCGATCACCTGCTCCGGACACGCGATCGTGACCAGCCCCGCCCCCGCCCGGTAGGCCGCCCGCGCCGCCAGCGCGGGCGCGCCGCGGTAGCGCGCGCAGCCCCCCACCACGAGCGCCTTCCCGAACGTCCCCTTGTTGGCGTCCTCGGGACGCGGCGGCAGCGCTTCCCGCGTCCAGCGCGAGGTCAGCAGCTCCAGCGAGGCGTTCTCCAGCGCCTCCGCCGGAATCCCGATGTCGACCACCTGCACGCGTCCCACCACGCCGCTGCCCGCCGCCTGGTACATCCCCACCTTCGGCAGCCCGAACGTGACCGTCACGTCCGCCGCCACGGTCAGCGGGTCAACCCCTCCCCCGTCCGCGTCCAGCCCTGTGGGCAGGTCAACCGCAAGGATTTTCGGCGGGCTCGAACCGGCGCGCGCCTTGCCCAGCGCCGCCAGCGCCGCCCCGATCGGCTCATCCGCCGCCAGCGGCCGCGCCTTCCCCACCCCCAGCAGGGCGTCGATCACGAGGTCCGCGTCCTCCAGCAGGGGAAGCGCCGCGCGCGCCTCCTCCCCCTGAAGCACCGTGACCTCGCGCAAGGTCAGCTCTTCCAGATTCGAATCGCGGGAGCGTTCCCGCGGCGCCGCCACCGTTGTCTCCGCCCCCCAGTCATGCAGGTGACGCGCCGCCACGAGCCCGTCCCCGCCGTTGTTCCCCGGCCCCACCAGGACCACGATGCGCCGCCCCTCGAGCGTCCCCAGCAGCATCCACGCCTCCTGCGCCGTGGCCAGCCCCGCCTCCTCCATCAACTGCGCCTCGCTCGTCCCCGCCTCAATGGCGGCGCGCTCCATCGCGCGCATCTCCGCGACCGTCGCCAGCTTCACGCGAACGCCTCCCCCGCTGTCCGGTGCCGCCTGCGAACGAGGCTGGCCGTCACCTGAGGCCCTCTTCGCGCACGAGCCGCTGCGCCGCCTCGCCGAAGCGGGGCGTGTCTTCGGCCTCGCTCAACGCCCGTTCCCCCACGACCGAGGCCATCGCGAACTCCTTTGAGTGCGTCAGGCTGATGTCCAGCCCCCGCAGTTCGATGCGCTCCGCCCGACCCGCGCCCCGCCGGTAGAGAAACACGAGCGGCTTCCCCCGCCGGTTCGGAAGCACCTCGATGTCGCGCCACCCAACCCCGCGCACGCCTGTGCCAAGCGCCTTCATGACCGCTTCCTTGGCCGCGAAGCGCGCCGCCAGCTCGGGCACGCGCCCGCGACAGTGGCGCACCTCGTCCTCCGTGTACACCCGCCGCAGGAAGCGCTCCCCGTGCCGCTCGAGCACGTTTCGCACGCGCGCGATCTCGATGATGTCGATGCCGTGGGCGAACTTGCGCGCCATCCCGCGATCCTAGCCCCTCGTCCTTCCCTGTGTCTGGACCGTACCCTTTGCGTCATGACTGCCGAGATCATCGATGGACGCGCCATCGCCGCCGACCTTCGCGCCCGGCTCGCGGACGAGGTGGCGGAACTCACCGCCCGCGGCGTCAGACCCGGACTCGCCGCCGTTCTCGTTGGCGATGACCCTGGCTCCCTCAGCTACGTCGCCGCCAAGGCCCGCGCCTGCGCCGAGATCGGCGTCTTTTCCGAGACCATTCGCCTCCCTGCCGCCATCTCCCCGGAGGCCCTGCTCGAGCGCATCGCGGCGCTCAACGAAGACAGCCGCTTCCACGCCATCCTCCAGCAACTCCCCCTCCCCGGACACATCGACGAGCGCGCCGTCCTCGACGCCATCGACCCCGCCAAAGACGTGGACGGCCTCCATCCCGCCAACCTCGGCCGCCTCCTGCGCGGCGAAACCGGCGGCCCCCTCCCCTGCACCCCCCACGGCGTCATGCGCCTCCTCGCCAGCGCGGGCGTCGACCCCGCGGGGAAGCACGCCGTCGTCGTCGGGCGTTCCGCGCTCGTGGGGAGGCCCCTCGCCATCCTCCTTGCGAACAAGGCCGCCGGCGCCAACGCCACCGTCACCCTCTGCCATACCGGCACAGCCGACCTCGCCGCCCACACCCGCGACGCCGATATCCTCGTCGTCGCCGCCGGCAGCCCCGGCGCCGTCACCGCCGGCATGGTGAAGCCGGGCGCCGCCGTCATCGATGTCGGCACGAATCGCATCGACGACGCCTCCCGCAAGCGCGGCTGGCGGCTCGTTGGCGATGTCGAGTTCGCGGGCGTCTCGGCGGTCGCGGGACGCATCACGAAGGTCCCCGGCGGCGTCGGTCCCATGACCATCGCCATGCTCCTCGCCAACACCGTCCGCGTCGCCCGCGTCGCCGCTGGCTAGCCCCTCGCCCCAATCCTTGGGACACTGACCGTATGCGCCCGCTCCTCAGCCAGACCCGCGCCCTGCTTCTGCGCATCTCTGACACGCTGGTGCGTCTTTGACCTCCCACGCGCGGAAGAGCGCCTCGCCGAACTCGACGCCCAATCCTCCGAGGCCGCCTTCTGGGATGACCCCGACACCGCCCGCGCTCTCATGCAGGAGATCGCCGCCCTGCGCCAGCGCGTCGAGACCTGGCGCGCCCTCGAACGCCGCGCCCGCGAACAGGTCGATCTCCTCGAACTCGCCATCGCGGAAGGCGATGAGTCCTTCGCCGAACACGCCGCCGAAGACCTGAAAACGCTCGAAGGCGAACTCGAGCGGCTTGAGTTCGAACTCCAGCTCTCCGGCGAGTACGACCACCGCGACGCCATCCTCGCCATCCACGCCGGCGCCGGCGGCACCGAATCCCAGGACTGGGCCGAAATGCTCCTGCGCATGTACGTCCGCTGGGCGGAAGCGCACGGCTACGCCACCGAAATCCTCGACACGACCGAGGGCGAGGAAGCGGGCGTCAAGAGCGTCACCGTCGAGGTGCGCGGTCCCCTCGCCTACGGCTACCTCGCCACCGAGCGCGGCGTCCACCGCCTCGTGCGCCTCTCGCCCTTCGACGCCGCCCACGCCCGCCATACCAGCTTCGCCAAGGTCGAGGTCATGCCCGAAGTCGCCTCCACCAGCGAGATCGAGATTAACCCCGACGAGATCCGCGTCGACGTCTTCCGCGCCAGCGGCCACGGGGGACAGAACGTCCAGAAGAACTCGACCGCTATCCGCATCACCCACCTCCCCACCGGCATCGTCGTGACCTGTCAGAACGAGCGCTCCCAGCACCGCAACCGCGCCAGCGCCATGAAGGTGCTGGAAGCGCGCCTCCTCGAACGCGAACTGCTCGCCCAGGAGGAGGAACGCTCCCGCCTCAAGGGAAAGCATGTGGAAATGGGTTGGGGAAACCAGATCCGCAGCTACGTTCTCCACCCCTATAAAATGGTCAAGGACCATCGCACCGACTTCGAAACGAGCAACGCCGCCGCTGTGCTGGACGGAGACCTGGACGAGTTCATGGAAGCCTGCCTGCGCGCTCGCATGGGAGAAGACGCGTGAAGCGCGCCCTCCTCCTTCCCCTTGTCGCGCTCCTCGCCGGTCTGTTCGCCGCCCTGCCCGCTTCCGCCAATGCCCAGACCCCCGAATTCACGACCGCCATCGAGAACGACTTCCCCGAATTCCTCCGCTTCCGCCTGACGACCACCGCCCCCGCCGAAGTCGTCGACGTCACCCTCCGCTACCGCGTGGTCGGCTCAGGGACGCTCGCCCGCGCCACGCCCGAGACGTTCGAGCCCGCCGCCGATGTGCGCGTTACCCTCCGCGTTCCCACCGGCAGGCTCGGCTTTATCCCCGTCGGCAGCGAGATCATCTACCACTGGGAGCTCATCCTCGCCGATGACGCCGTTCTCGAAGGGCCGGAAGAACGCTACGTCTACCTCCCCCCGAACCAAACCTGGAGCAGCGTCCATAACGACTTCATGCGCGTCTACTACCATGGGGATCAGGAGGCCACCGCCCGCCGCTACCTCAGCGCCGCGGAACGCACCTACGAGCGCATCGGCCGCCTCCTCCAGACCGAACTCGAGATCATCCCCGTGAATACGGTCCTCTTCGCCTCCGAGTCCGACCTGGAAGAAGCCCAGCCCAACCGCAGCGAGGCCTACGACGCCGCCACCTTCCTCTGCGGAACCCAGGTCGCCGAGAACGTCATCTTCGTGCTCGACCGCCACTGCGGCACGCGCGACCGCGATGACACTCTCCGCCACGAGTTCACCCACATCCTCACGAAAGCGGCTGGCCAGAGCGGCCTCGGCCAGGTGCCCTCCTGGCTCGATGAGGGCGTCGCCGTGTACGCCCAGACCGAACCCGGCGATGGCTTCATCGGACCCTTCGAGCTGGCCGCCGTCACCGACCGCCTCATCCCCTTCCGCCGCATGCTCACGGGCAACACCAACCCAAACCAGGTCGGGCTCTACTACGGGCAGTCATACGCGATGGTCGTCTTTCTTATCGAAACCGGCGGCGACGCGGAATTCGCCCGCCTCTTCGCCACCATCAAGGCGGGCAATCGTTTCGACCGCGCCATCGAGATCGTCTATGGCTGGACCCTCGACGAGTTCGAGAACGCGTTCCGCGTCCGTCATGACCTTCCACCCCGCGATCCCGTTCCCACCGTCGCCCCGGGGGGCGCCGCTCCCTCCCCCACGGCGGAGCCCACCCCCGCTCCCGAACAGTCCGAGCCAGACCCCGAACCCACCCCCACGGCCACAAGCGCCGCGACCGACCGCGGCGGCGGCCGCGACATCAGCAATGTGGCCATTGGCGTTATCGGGGGAGGCGCCATCCTCGCGTTGCTCGCCGCCGGCGTCTTCCTGGTTTCGCTTCGGCTGAACCGACGCCAATCTCCAGCCCCTGTCCCCGCCCCCGCCGAACCCGCGCCTCCCGCCCCCGATTCCGAGCCTGAGACGCCATCCGGGGATGATGAGTGGGGGCCACGGTCAGGCTAGCGGTCCGCCGCCTGACGCCGGGTTCGACCCCGGCGACCGTCAGGGGCCTGCCGCCTCCCGATCCTGTTCGCGCAGCGCCCGCCCGACGATCCACCAGCGCTGGAGCGCCGTCGCATTCGCCAGTACCGCCAGAACGATGATCACGACCGTGAGCCCGTTCGCGAGCAGCCCGACGCCCAACAGCAGCACCCGTTCCTGTCGCCGGAACAAGCCCTCGCGCGTGGCCGCCCCCAGCGCTTCTCCCCGCGCCCGTACGTAGCTGACCGCGATGCTCCCGAAGAGCGCCGCGAATCCGAAACCCGCCTGCATATCCTCGCCCCGCTCCACGAAGTACCAGACGCAGGCCGCCAGCACGAGCGCCTCGCCCACCCGATCCATCACCGCGTCCAGCAGCGCCCCGTAGGCCGTCGCCTTCCCCGTCGCGCGCGCCACCGCCCCGTCCACAAAGTCCATCGCGCTGAACCCCAGATACACCGCCCCCGCGATCAGCAGCCGTTCCTCCAGGATGAGCCACGCCGCCGTCCCGCTCCCCGCCACCCCCGCCAGCGTGATCATGTTGGGCGTCACGCCGAGGCCGCCTATCCCCCGACCGATGGCGCCGCTCACCGTCGCCGGGATGCGCTCTGGCAGGATCTGGCGCCGCCGCCGCTGACTCACGTCCGCGCCAGCTCCTCGTCCGCCTCCCGCGCCGCCGCCACCTGTCCGCGTTCGTAGAGCAGGCGCTCGTAGTAGGCCAGCACCCGCCGCGCCACGTTCTCCCAGCTGTAGTGCGCCGCCTGCGCCTGTCCCTGCTCCGCCAGCGCCTCGCGCAGATCCGCGTCGCGCCGCAGCCGCAGCGCCGCCTCCGCGAGCGCGGCGTCGTCCTTTGGGGGAACCAGCAGCCCGTCCACCTCGTTCGTAATCACCCCCGCGAACCCCTCGATGTTGCTCGCCACCACCGGCAGCCGCGCCGCCATCGCCTCCAGCAGGGCGATCCCCTGGCTCTCGTTCCCCGTCGCCGGCGAACAGAAGGCGTGCGCCGTCTGGTGATAGCGCGGCAGCTCCTCGTAGGGAACGTTCGAACGGAAGACCACGTTCTCATCCGCCGCCACGATCCGTTCATACCGCTGAAAGCTCCCCGCCCCGACCACGATCAGCCGGCTTTGCGGCTCCGCCTCGCGGATGCGGCGGAACGCCCGCAGCGCGTACTTCAGCCCCTTGCGTTTCTCCGGACGCCCCACGAACAGCAGGTTGAAGCAGCCGTCGTCGAACTCCGCCAGCGGCTCACGCTCCGCCGCGAAATGCCCGAAATCGATGCCGTTCGGGATCAGGTTGAAGTATCCGGGGAAGTACCGCCCCACCAGCCGCGCCGCCGCCCCCGAGACCGCGATCTTCCCGTCCAGCCGCCGGAACCAGCGCCGGATCAGCGGACGCGTGTAGCCATAGAAGCGGTTGCCCCCCTCCTTGGCTGCGTGGAACGTCCCCACGTTCGTCGTCTGTGAATGGCGCAGCACCTGGTACGGCAACAGCGGCATCAACGGTTCGTGCAGGTGCACGATGTCGAAGGCGCCCTCGGCCAGCAGCCGCTCGATCGCCGCGCCCTTCCACGTGAAGCTGATGCGCGCCATCGAACCGCTTGCGGGCACCGCGCGCGGACGGCCCATCACCACGCAATCCCCGTCCGCCCCCTCCGGGTCCGAGGCCGGCGCCAGGATCGTGACCTCGTGACCCCACTGCCGGAATTGCGCTCCCAGCTGCCCGATGTGGCGGTTCACCCCGCTCGGCACAGACCAGTCATACGGCGATACCAGCGCAATCCTCATCGTCGGCTCATCCAGGCGCCTCGTCGTGTCATCTTACGGGGCGTCGCCGAAAACCCCCACGCCAGCCCCAGCGCCGCCTGCCCCAGGCCGATGTCCCGCAACCCGGGAGGCTGCGATTGCCCCGCGCGCACCGCTCCCGACGTCAGCGCCGCCCGCAACTCCTCCGCTGTACTCCCCTCGAACTCCGTCCAGCCCGTCCCCAACTGCGGCAGGTGATGGCAATCGCTCCCGCCGCAGACAGGCAGGCGCCAGCGCGCGGCGTTGCGCGCGAGCGCCTTCCGCGCCGTCACCCGTCCCGCCGGGCTCGGGTTTGACTCGATCCCGTCGAACAGCGCTCCCTCCTCCCCCCGCGCGGTCACCCGATCGATCGTGCGCTGGCTCAGCGAGCGCGTCAGCCAGCTCATCGGGTGCGCCGCGATGGCGATCCCGCCCTGCGCGTGGATCGCCTCGATCGTCGCCTCCACCGACCGGAAGATCGGCGGCGTGCGCTCAATGAAGAGCGCCAGCAGGTGTCCGTGGCGGGTCGTGATCTCGGCCCCCGGTATCACCTCCACCCGCAACCCCCGCTTCGCCGCCAGCTCGCGCCCTTCCAGTCCCCCGCGCGCGTCCTCGTGGTCCGTAATCGCGATCACATCCAGATCGGTCTCGCGCTCAGCCCGTTCGAGGATCGCCTCCACTGACGCCATCCCGTCCGAGACGCGGGTGTGAATATGAAGGTCCGCCTTACCCACAGGCATGCCGCACCCAGAACGCTTCCAGCACGGTCCACTGCCCCGGATCGCGTTTCAGATGCGCCCCGAACAGATCCGCCCAGCGCTGCGCCGCCGCGCGGATGGCCTCCTCCCGATCGCCTTCCGCGGACACCGTGAAGGGCTCCTCGATCCACACGACCTGATCATCCGCGAAGCGCCGCGAGAAAAACAGCGGTACCACCCTCGCCCCCGTGCGGCGCGCCAGTTCCCACGGGCCCCGGGGCAGCAGCACGTCCCGCCCCAGAAGCCGCGTACAGACGCCCCCGCCCGTCAGGTCGCGGTCCGCCAGCAGCGTCACCATGCCCCCCGCCCGCAGCTCCCGCAGCGCCTCGCGTACGCCCCGCTGGCCCACCTCCTCCACCTGTCCCCCGGCGAACGCCCGCAGCCGCGCCATCTCCCGCCCGAGCGCAGGCGGCTCCAGCGCCTCCACCAGCTCCACCCACCTCCGCCCCCGCTGTTTAATCGCGATCAGGGCCAGCTCCGGGTTCCCCGTATGCGCGCTCGCCACGATCAGCGGCCCGGGCGCGAACAGCGCCGGAATGCGCTCCTCGCCCATCACCCGCAGATGCTCCCGTTCGAAGCTCGCATGGTCGCGATAGGGCAGCGTGACGAGGTCCACGTAGTAGCTCGCTACATGCTGGAACGCCCGGCGTGACGCCTCCCGCGCCCGCTCACGATCGCCGTCGCAGGCCGGCGCCAGATTCCCTTCCACCCGCGACCTCGCGTCCGCGCGCAGCCGCCACGCAAGCCGTCCGCCCCATCGCGCCAGCGCGTACGCCGGCCGCGGGAAGCGTCCCGCCACCGGCGCCGCCGCCTTCAGGGCGGCGAGCGTCAGCGTCCCGAGGACGGCTCGGCGGAAACGTCTGCTTCCCAAAACTCGCGGAACATATACCACTGTTCCGGGTACCGGCGGATGTACGCCTCGTGCGCGCGCAGAATCGCCTGCGTCAGCGCCTGCACATCCCGATCGGGATCGCCGCTCGCCTCGAACCCCAGGTCGAAGTTCGAGAGCACGTCGATCCTCCCCGGTCCCCGTCGCGGGAAGGCCACCGCGCCTACCGCCGCCCCCGTGCGCAGCGCCAGCCGCGCCGGCCCCGACGGCACCTCCACCTCCTCCCCGAAGAAGCGCACGCGCACGCCCCCCTCGCGCAGCGGTCGGTCGATCAGCGTGGCCACCATCTCGTTCCGCCGCAGCGAACGCGCCAGCGACGGCCCCACCCGCTCCATCTTCACAAGCCGCACCCCAAGCGCCTCCCGTCCGCCAACGATCAGCTCATCCAGCCCTGGGTGGCCGAACGTCTCCCCCACCACCGTCAGCGAATAGCCCCGCGCCGCCGCGATCGTCGCCCCCAGGTCCCAGTTCCCGAAGTGCATGGGCGCCACCAATGCCCCCCGCCCCCGCGCCAGCCCGCGGTCGAGCCCCTCGAACCCGGGCGTCTCTACCCCCACCGCCAGCCGTTCCGCAGGCGAGAGAGCGCCGCTCGCCGCGAACTCGACCATGTAGCGCAGATAGTTCGCCAGCGAGGCGCGCGCGACGCGCCGCCGTTCCGCGACCGTCGCCTCAGGGAGGACGCGTTCGTAGTTCCGCGCCATCGTCCGCCGCGCCTGCGGCCAGCAGTAGTAGAGGGCGCTCCCGATCAGCCCCGCTACCGCGCAAAGCGCCGGCAGCGGGATCACGCGCGTGAGCGCCAGCAGCGCGCGCCAGCCAGCGTAAGCGAACGTGCCCGCTCCCCCCGCCTCGAAAGCTACGCCTCCACGATGAACGATTCGACCATGTCGCGCGCCTCATCGTCGTGGTACTGCACCGGCGGCGACTTCATGAAGTAGGCGCTCGGCGCCAGCAGCGGCCCCTTCAGCCCCCGATCAAGCCCCAGCTTCGCGCACCGAATCGCGTCGATCACGACCCCCGCGCTGTTCGGGCTATCCCAGACCTCGAGTTTCAACTCCACGTTCAGCGGCACATTCCCGAAGGTCGTGCCCTCCATGCGGATGTGGCACCACTTGCGGTCATCCAGCCATGGCACGTAGTCGCTTGGCCCCACATGCACGTCATTGGCGGGCAGGTCATAGTCGATTTGGCTCGTCACCGCCGACGTCTTCGAGATCTTCTTCGACTCCAGCCGCGATCGCTCCAGCATGTTCAGGAAGTCTGTGTTGCCGCCGAAGTTCAGCTGATACGTGCGATCGAGGCGCACCCCGCGATCGGCGAACAGTCGCGCCAACGTGCGGTGCACGATCGTCGCCCCCACCTGACTCTTGATGTCGTCGCCCACGATCGGCAGTCCCGCCTCCTCGAAGCGGCGCGGCCAGTAGCCGTTCTCATCCCGCGCGATAAACACGGGAATGCAGTTGATGAACGCGCAACCCGCCGCCAGCGTCTGCTCCACATACCACTTCGTCGCCTCCTCCGAGCCCACCGGCAGGTAGTTGATGACGACGTCCACCTCGTTCTCGCGCAGCAGCTTCACGATGTCCGCCGTGCCCCCGGGCGCCTTCTCGATCACGTCGCCCAGATACTGCCCCAGGCCGTCGTGCGTCATCCCGCGCTCGACCTTCACGCCCGCATGGGGCACATCCGAGAACTGAAGCGTGTTGTTCTGTCCCGCGAACACCGCCTCCGAGAGGTCTTTCCCCACCTTCTCGCTGTCGATGTCGATCGCCACCGCCACATTGATGTCGTTGATGTGGTAGCCCCCCACCACGGGGTGCATGATGCCGGGGACCTCGTCTCCTTCCTCGATATGGCGGTAGAACTCCAGCCCCTGCACGAGCGAGGAGGCGCAGTTGCCCACGCCGATGATGGCCACGTTGATACTCAAGTCACGATCTCCGGTGAAGTTGGTTCAGTGAGCGCGTGGAGACCCGCTCAACGGCCACGCTCACGCGGCCCCCGGCCGCAACGCAGTACTACACCCTACCACGCCCCCCGCCCCCGCGCCCCGCCTGTGTAAACTCCGCGTCAATGTCCAGCGCCGCCCCAGGATCGAGCGCCCCGAACCCGGAGAGAGCCGCTCGCCTCATGCTTCAGCGCTACGAAGAGGGCGCCCTTGAAGCGGATGTACGCCGCGCCATCTGCGACTTTCTCGTCGCCGCTGAGCTGGTCGAGTCCGAAAAGCTGCGGCTTGAAGGCGATCGCATCGATATCCAGTCCGAGAACCTTGTCATTGAGGTCAAGCGCCGTATCGGGGGCGTCGCGGGATTGAAGCCCGACCTCGCGAACATCGCCCAACTGGATGGCTACCTGCGTGAGGCGCGTGAGGCGGGCAAGCCCGATCGCCTTGGCATCCTCACCGATGGCCGCCACTGGGTGCTGCGCCTGCCCGCGATCGAGGAGGTGCGACTGACGCCGCCCTACGCCTTCACCCTCGCGGACGCGGCTTCGTGGGATCGGCTGCGGGCGTGGCTCCACGCTGAGTCACAGGCCATTGAACAGACAGACCGCCCGCCAAGGGAGGAAGCCATACGCAGCGCCTTCAGCGCTGGACCGCGCTTCGAAAGCAGCCTCAACCAGCTCGTGGAACTCCACAAGCGCCACCGTGACAATCCCACTGTCGCGGTCAAGCGCGAGCTCTGGCGGAGACTCCTCACGGCCGCCCTCGGCGTCGTTGTCGAGGAAGAACTCGATATTGACCGCCTCTTCGCGCGGCATACCTACCTTTCGGTCGTGGTTGGCATGGCCGTTCAGTCCGCCTTCGGCATCGACATCCGCGAGCGCGCGGCAAGCGATCCCCTCAAGCTTCTCGATGGCTCCGTCTTCTTTTCGGAAGTGGGGATACGCGGCGTCATCGAGTCAGACTTCTTCGCCTGGCCCGCCGAGACCGGCGGCGAAAGCTGGCTCGAAGGCCTCGCTGCGCGCGTCGACCGCTTCGCGTGGCAAAAGGCCGAATACGATGTGGTGCGCATCCTCTATCAGGCCGTGGTCCCCGCCGAGGACCGCCGCAGACTGGGCGAGTACTACACCCCTGACTGGCTCGCCGAAGCGGTCGTGCGCGAGGTCGTTACTGATCCCCTCAGTCAGCGGGTGCTCGACCCCGCCTGTGGCTCGGGCACATTCCTGCGCGCCGCCGTTCGCGCCTACGTGGCGGCGGCGAAGACGAAGGGGCTTGCCGCTGAGATCATCGTGGACCGGCTGCGCGAGGCCGTGTACGGCATCGATATTCACCCCGTCTCCGTCCACCTCGCGCGGGCGACGTGGGTGCTTGCCGCCATCGACGTGATCAGGGAGGCGGGGAGGAGCGCCCAGGAACTCACCGTCCCCGTGTATCTCGGCGATTCGCTCCAGCTCCGGACCAATCCCTCCAACCTGTTCGCGAAGAACACGGTCACGATTTCGGTCGAACCCCCTGAAGACGCTCCTGATGATCCCCACCGCGAGCTCAGCTTCCCGCGCGCGCTCGTTGAGCAGGGCGACTGGTTTGACGAACTCATGCTGCACTTGGCCAACGCCATCGAGCAAGGACAGAACCCCCGCACGGCGCTCGACACAGCCGGCATCGACTCAGAAGCGGACAGGGAAGCGCTGGAAGCCCCGATCGCCGTCCTGCAGCAGCTGCACGCCGAGGGCCGCGACCACATCTGGGCCTACTACACCTGCAACCTCGTGCGTCCTCTCTGGCTCTCCAGCGACGGCGGGAACGTGGACGTCATCGTCGGCAACCCGCCCTGGCTCACCTACAACAGGACCGACGCAACGCTCCGCACTGAGCTGCGACGGCTCAGCCAGTCCGACGTGTACGGGATTTGGGCGGGCCGCCAGTACGCCACTCATCAAGATGTCGCCGGGCTCTTCTTCACCCGCTGCGTCGACCTCTACCTGAAGGAAGGCGGGGAGGCGGCCATGGTCCTCCCCCATAGCGCCCTGCAGGCGGGCCAATATCAACCCTGGCGCAAAGGGCAGTGGGGCTTGACAGCGGTTGATCTGCAGCAGCGGCGTCCATGGGATCTCGAGCGGATCGAGCCCAACGATTTCTTCCCCATGCCCGCGTGCGTGATCTTTGCCCGCAAGGTGGACGGCGACGCCGCCCGTCCGCTCGCGCCCGCGGCCAGCCGCTGGCGTGGACCGCAAGGCGGACCGTTCACGTACGAGACTATTCCCCTCGCCGGTGATGCCTCGGAGCGCTCCCCCTACCATGAGCGCGCGCGGCAAGGCGCGACTATCGTTCCGCGCCTCCTCTTCTTCGTTGAAGTCGAGCCTTCCGATACCGCGATCGTGCCGGACATTGTGCGTACCTCGCCCCTGCGCAGCAGCCAGGAGAAGCCACCGTGGAAGGCCCTCGAGCCGCCCGAACTCCGCAATACGTCGATTGAGGAAGAGCATGTCTGGCCCGTTCATCGCGGCGATACGCTGGCTCCCTTTGTGCTGCTCGAACCGCTCTCCGCTGTGTTGCCCCTGCCGTTGGGATCTGAGTTGCAGACGCCCTTGCGGTCGCGTTCAGAGACCGCCATGTACGGCGTTGAACCGGACCGCCTCGGCCAGCGCATGCGTGATCGCTGGCGCATCGTCAACCGTCTGTGGGACCAGAACCGAAGCGCCAACAACAAGTACGACTTGCTGGGGTGGCTTGACTACATGAGCAAATTCAGCGACCAGGTTGAGCGGCGTCCGGGTAGCAGGCTTGTCTACAGTTCATCGGGCCGCCCCACAGCGGCGGTGCTGGGCGACGACGAAGCCATCGCCGACACCACGTTGTACTGGATAGGCTGCGAGGTGCGTACGGAGGCTGACTACCTCGCAGCCGTTATCAACAGCGATGCGCTTCGGGATGCGGTCGAACCACTGATGCCGAAGGGACAGTTCGGCGCCCGTCATGTTCAGAAGCACCTGTGGCGGCTCAACATCCCCGCGTATGACCCGCAGGAGTCGCTTCACGTCGCCCTCGCCGAAGCGGGTGCCGAGGCCGCGCGCGAAGCCGCCGCCCGCCTCGAAACCATACATAAATCGGGGGGGGGCAGTATAACTCTAGAAGCGCGCGCCGCGAGTTACGGGACTGGCTCCCCGCCTCCGATGTCGGCCAGCGCATCGAAGCGCTCGTCGAAGCGTTGCTTGTCGGCGACCCCTAAAGCCGCTCCGTCCCGTCTCCCCCCGCCCCCTACAATAGCCAGCGGCCCCCGTAGCTCAGCGGACAGAGCAGGCGTCTTCTAAACGTCTGGCCGCAGGTTCGACTCCTGCCGGGGGCGTATGCCCCTCCCTTGCGCCCCTCGCCCGCGACCCCCACGATCCCCGCCACCACGGGAGGCGAGCCGTGCAGGTCTCTTCCAGCGTTCGCGCCGTCCAGGTCCCCGATGAGAGCCCCATGCGTCCCGTCTCGACCAACATCTACCTCGTTGGCCGCGACCAGGCGCTCACGATCGACTCCGGCGAAGCCCTCGACCGTTACCGCTGGATGCTGCGCGGCTACCTCGCCGCGACCGAGAAGGCCGAGATCGCCATCGCCGCCGTCACCCACCACCACGCCGACCACTCCGGCAACCTTAAGTGGACCCGCGAGATCTTCGGCGCCGAGATCGCCATCCCCGAAAACGGCCGCCCTCTCCTCAAGGGCCGCCTCCCCGCGACGGGCGTCCGCAAACTCGCCGATGGCCGGGTCATCGAACTCGACGGCGGCGTCCGTCTGCGCGTCATCGCCTCCCCCGGCCACTCCGTCGATTCCGTCTGCTACTACCTGGAGGAAGAAGGCGTCCTCTTCACCGGCGACACCATGCTCGGCTCCACCACGACCACCATCGGCGACCTCGCCGCCTACCGCGCCACCCTCCAGCGCCTCGTTGACCTGCCCAACCTCACGGTCATCTGCCCGGGCCATGGCCCCCTCGTCCACGACCCCCGCGAGCGCCTCCGGTCCTACATCGATCACCGCAACGCGCGCGAGGCCCAGATCCTCGCCGCCCTGAAGGAGGGCGGTCCGAAGACCAGCTGGGACATCATGCTCGCCATCTACCCCGATATCGACACACGCCTCCGCCGCGCCGCCGACGGCAACGTCCGTACCCACCTCGCCCAGCTCGAAGCCGACGGCCGCGTCCTCGCCTCCCCGGGCAAGGCCCGCCGCCCCACCGCCCGCCGCCGTTCCCGCGAAGAAGCCCGCCAGCGCGAACGCGATCGCGTCATCCGTCGCGCCCGCCGCCTCGAAGCCGCCGCCCGTCGCGCCGAGATTCGCGCCCAGGAGAACCCGCCCGCTGACCAATGGATCGAGCCCCCGCGCTATGAGCTCGCCTGACCGCCCCGGAGCTCCCTTCCCAACCGCGAAGGGAAACGCGGTAAGATCAACGCGCCGCCCGCTGGCGGTTTTGTGATCCGCAATGCCAGAAACCCACATCGTCCACCGCCGCCTCGATATCGGAGTTCAGAAAGTCCCCAAGCAGGACGCCGAAGAGCGCGTCCGCAACTGGGACGAGACCTACCTCGGCTTCGACCTCAACTCCGCCAAGATCGAGGCGCAACGCTGCATCCAGTGCCCCTCCGCGCCCTGCCAGGAAGCCTGCCCCGTCAGTAACGACATCCCCGGCGCCTTCGCCCTCGTCGAAGAGGGCGACATCCTTGGCGCCGCCGACAAGTTCCGCGAGACCAGCAACCTCCCCGAGATGTGCGGACGCCTCTGCCCCCAGGAGAACCTCTGCGAGGGCGCCTGCGTCGTCGGCTTCGCCATCCGCTCCGACGGCCGCTCCGAGCCCCCCGTCACCATCGGCAAGCTCGAAGCCTTCGTCACCGATTACCAGCGCCGCGAACTCGGCGGCTACCCCGGCATCCCCTATCCGCCCCCGCCCAGCGGACGCAAGGTCGCCGTCATCGGCGCCGGCCCCGCTGGCCTCGCCGTCGCCGAGATGCTCGCCGGCGAGGGCCACGCCTCCACCGTCTTCGAGTACTGGCCCGAGCCCGGCGGCGTCCTCGTGTACGGCATCCCCAACTTCAAGATGCGCAAGCAGATCGTCGATGACTACATCACCCACCTCGAATCCCTCGGCGTCGAGTTCCGCTGCAATACCTACGTCGGCCGCGACATCACCGTCGACGAGATGCTCGATGGCGAATACGACGCCGTCTTCCTCGGCACCGGCGCCGGCGTCGGCAACGAGCTCGGCATCGAGGGCGAGGCTCTCGAGGGCGTCCACCGCGCCACCGATTACCTCGTGCGCGGCAACCTCCGTCCCGACCAGCTCCCGTCCCACCTCCAGGAGCCGCTGCCCCCGCCCGCGAAGGTCGCCGTGATTGGCGGCGGCGACACCTCCATGGACTGCGTCCGCACCGCCATCCGCATGGGCGCCGAAAGCGTCACCTGCGTCTACCGCCGCACCGAAGCGGAGATGCTCGGTCGTGCCGAAGAGCGCATCAACGCCCGTGAGGAAGGCGTCAACTTCGAGATGCTCACCGCCCCCCTCCGCATCATCGGCGACGAGAACGGCAAGGCCACCGGCGTCGAGTGCATCCGCATGCGCCTCGGCGAGCCCGATGACTCCGGCCGCCGCCGCCCCGTCCCCATCGAGGGCAGCGAATTCGTCATCGAAGCCGATACCATCCCCATCGCCATCGGCTACGGCGCCGACCCCGTCGTCCCCGACACCACCAGCGGTCTCAGCACCAGTTGGGGCGCCCTCATCGCGATCGACGAAGGCGGTCGCACCTCCCGCCGCGGCGTCTTCGCTGGCGGTGACAACGTCAACGGCGCCGACCTCGTCGTCACCGCCCTCGCCGACGGCCGCCGCGCCGCCGAAGCCATCGCCGCCTACCTGGACACGCTGGGCTAAAGGGAGGCGCGACTCTAGCCGGATTTGGTATCGAGCTTTTTGAAGCCTTTGTTTGCAGCCTTCAGTCGCTTGTGAGAATGCTTAATATCGTCAGTGGGCTCAATATCCTCGGGGTATTGCCCGGAGTTCTCGCGCATAATCTCGCGTACTTGGCGACCAACATAAGCCGCTGATTGTTCGAGCTTTTGCTGCCCTCGCACATTCTCGTGGGTGATCTTCACCTTAGTCTCTTCGAATCGAAATAAATTAGCGGCAAGTTCTCGAGGCCCCATGAAGTCAAGAGGGCTCCGATTCCTTGGTGCTTTCTTTAGGATACGAAGCTTCTGTATGTCCATATTGTACATGCCACGATACCCGGCATTCATGAAGAAGACAAAATCCTCTACTCCGTGTGATTGGGCCGTCGCACTCAACCCATTATAGCGGTCCTTTACTTCACTGCGGATGTAGACGCGCTTAACCTCCTCTACGTCTGCGAGGGTGGCGACGTCCTGAGCAACGGTCGCGAAGTAAGCCTGCGCCTTCGCGACCTCTGGCTTTTTGGGGTCTGCGTTGATCGCTATCATGTAGCAGGCGAATCTTGTCAGCCGAAGTTCTTGGTCAATGTGGAAATTTTCCGTACAATCGATGCCAGCTTCCATACAGGCAGTCATTGCTTTCGAGATTGGTCCCTTCTCAAAGGTCTTATACGACGCATATCCCAACACCTGAGAGAGGTCTTTGGCGGACCATAGGGCCTTGCCGTTGATCTCTGCGAGATCTTCGAAACTGGTCGAGTCAAATTCTGGCATGTGAGTCTCTCCTGCTTAGGCAGCGCGGGTATGCGCTGTACGCCTCAGCCTAACCCCGAACAGATGGGCGATGCAAGTGCTTTCGCGAGTTAACAATTAAAACAAGTCTCTGGGCTGGCGGCTCTCTGGCTTGGCGGTCTTGGAGTAGCCTCCACCCCCACCCCCGCGCGGCGCGCCCCACAGGGCCTTGGAGCGGGCGAAGGGAATCGAACCCTCGTCTCAACCTTGGGAAGGTCGCATTCTGCCATTGAACCACGCCCGCTCGCGCCGCCCGCATCCTATCATTGCCCGCACTTCCATCGGAGGCCGCCCGTGCCAATCCCCAGGGAACTCGCCCTCACCCCCGACGAAATCGACGAGATCATGTCCACCAGCTGGAACATGCGCATCGCCACCAGCGGACCCGGCGACCGCATCAACCTCACCCCCCTCTGGTTCGGCTGGGCCGGAGGCCGCGTCTACACCATGTGTCGCGGCCAGAAGGTCGTGAACCTGCGACGCAACCCCGCCTGCACGGTCCTCGTCGATCGCAACGAACGCTACCCCGAACTCCAGGGCGTCATGCTTCAGGGCCGCGCTACCGTCCTCGAAGACGAAGCCGCCGAACACGCCGATCCCCACCTCGAAGAAGCGCGCCTGCAGATGGGCCGCAAGTATGGCCAGCCCGACGGGCGCCACGCCGGTACCGCCGCTGGCCGCACGCGCCGCTGGGTCGTGCTCGAACCCGACCGTACCGTCAGCTGGGACAACTTCAAGCTCGGACAGCTCCAGCGCTAGCGCCGCCTACAGCCTCGCCGCGAGCCACTCCTCCGCCGCCCCCGTCACGTCATCCCCGATGGCGAAGTGCCCGCCCGCCAGCGTCACGAGGTCCTTCTCGCCCGGGATGCCCGCGTAGAACGCCATCGTTGCGTCCGCGGGAACGATTTCGTCCTGCGCCTTCGCGATGACCCGCACCGCCATGTCCGCCAGCCCCGCCAGACGGCTCCCCTCTCCCTCTGCCGGGCCGGTGAGCGGCCCCGTCCCCACAGCCGCGAGCACGGCCGCGCGGAAGCGCCCGTCGTCCGCCACCGCCCGCGTTCCCAGCATCGCGCCCAGCGAGTAGCCGTAGTAGCCCAGCCGCTCCACGTCGACCGGGTAACGCGCCGCCAGCGCCGTGACGGCGTCGTGAACCTCCCCCGCGAACTGCGCCGCCATCGCCGCCGCCTGTTCGGGGTCGCGCAGCGCCGCGAGCGGGTCAGGCGCCCTGCGTTCCCCGTGTCCGGGCGCGTCCAGCCCGAAGCACGCCCAGCCATGCGCCTTTGCCCACGCCCGCGCCGGCACTGACACGATCGGGTCATCCTTGCCGCTCATGCCCGGATGCTGAATCTGGACCAGCGGAAACGGCCCCTCCTTCCCTTGCGGCAGCCACAGCAGCCCGGGCGCCTCCCCCATGCGGAAGCGTACTTCCAGCAGTCCCTCGCCCTCCCGCTCGCTCACCTCGAAGGTCGACATGGTCGCGAGCCTACCCCCTCGCCCTGCGCGCCGCTCCCAGCCGTCCCCAGAGGAGGAGCCGCTTGAAGGTCAGCAGGAAAGGGCGCGCATCCGGCAGCGCCTCCAGCAGACGCCGCCGGTAGTCGGACAGGTAGGCCTCGTACGCGGCGGGCGTGAGCCGCCGGCGGTAGTCCGTGAGCAGCGACCCCTTCATCCACTCCACCACTTCCTCTGGCCCCGCCAGCCGGTGCAGGTAGACCTGCTGGCGTACGTGTTGTTCCACGAATCCCATCCGCGCGAAGAGCTCCGCGTACCACTCCGCCTCCCCCATGGGGTACTCGCGGACGTACCCGCTGAGCGCCGCCGCATGCGTCCGCTCCCGCGCCACCGCGTGCGCCACCGTGTGCGAGACGTGGTCGTGATTCATGGGCATCTGCACGGCCAGCTGCCCGCCTTCCGCAAGCGTCGCCGCCAGCTGCGGGAACAGGTTCGCGTGGTCCGGGACCCACTGCAGCGCGGCGTTCGAGAAGACGACGTCCAGCCCCCGCCCCGCGAACGTCTCGATGTCGCCCCGTTCGAACCGAACCCCGCCCCCCGCGTGCGCCCCGCTCTGCGCCAGCATCGCCTCCGAGCGGTCCAGCCCCACCGTCTCGGCCGCCTGCGTGTGTTCGTGCAGCGCCCGCGTGAGCGCCCCCGTCCCGCATCCAAGGTCCACGACCCGTCCCCCCGGGACTGGCGCCACCAGCGCGAGGAGGTCGTAAAAGGGCTGGTCCCGCTCAGCGCGGAAGCGCGCGTACTGTTCCGGATTCCAGGCGTCGCTCACCGCTCCGAGCCTACCAGCGCCCCCGCCCAGCCGTGTACTTGACGACCGCCCGCAGCCTCCCCAAGGTGGCCCCATGGTCCGTTGGGACGAACACAGCGCCCTCATCGTCGTCGATGTCCAGAACGACTTCGCTGACCCAAAGGGCGCCCTCGCCGTGAACGGCGGCGCCGACGTTATTCCCGCCATCAACGGCGCCATCGCCGACGCGCGGACGGCGGGCGCCTGCGTCGTCTATACCCAGGACTGGCACCCTCCCGACACGCCCCACTTCGAGAAAGACGGCGGCCTCTGGCCCGTCCACTGCGTCCGCGATACCTGGGGCGCTGCCTTCCACCCCGCCCTCGATGTCGCCGGAGCGATCGTCCGCAAGGGAACCGGCGGCGAGGACGGCTACTCCGGCTTCACCGTCCGCGACCCCGCCAGCGGCGACTCCGCCAACACCATCCTTGAATCCCTGCTCCGCGATCGCGCGGTCAAGACCGTCGCCATCGCCGGCCTCGCCACGGACTACTGCGTCCTCGCGACCGCCCTCGACGCGGTCGACCGCGGCTTTGCCGTCTTCGTTCTCACCGACGCCGTCCGCGCCGTCGACCTCCAGCCCGGCGATGGCGAACGCGCCTTCGAGACCATGCGCCGCGCGGGCGTGCGCTCCGCGCTCGCGTCGCCGTGACCGCAGCAGAGGACCGCCTGCGCCGCTGGCTGGCCCATGAGCACGGCCTCGCCGGGTCGCGCCGCCTGGCCCACGCCAGCGACGACCGCCTCATCGTCTCGAAGTTCCCGCCGGGGTTCGGCGCCCGTGTGGGCGAGGTGATCGAGCGCCTTGCCCTCCTCGACGCTCCCGACCCGCTCGAAGCCGCCGCCGTTGAACGCGCGCGCCGCTTCCCCCGTGAGTCGCGCGTCGAGAACTGGCGCCGCGCCGCCTGCGATCTCGTCCACGAACGCGCCGCCGCCCGCGGCCTGACGGACGAAGACGCCGAACTCATCACCGCTGGCCTCGATTCCGTCGCCGCGCTCATGCGCGCCGTGCTCTGGAGCGATCCCGTCGCGGGCGAGCCCTATGCGCCCGCGCCCGCCGAGCGCGAGGCCTACCGCGACGCCCTTGCCCGCGCGCAAGGTTCGAGCGACATCTTCACCCGACACTACGGCGCCTTCGAGGGTCGCGCGGTGGTCGCCTACTGTCCGGGCGCGTCCTCTGCGCGCGCCTTCCTCGAATCCGCCTGGCGCGCCTGCACGGGCTCGCCCCCGCCTACCTAGCGCGGCGCCAGCGCCCGGATCGTCTCCAGTATCGCTTCCTGCTTGTCCCGCCCCGCCGCCGCGATCGGGTACAGGAAGGCCTCGTCGAGCCCCGCCGCCGCCAACCCCGCCGCCGTCTCCCGGCACTCCTCCGCGCTCCGCCCCACCACCGCATGCGCCCGCACGAACGCCTCCGAGACGCCCGCGATCGCTTCCGTCCGTTCCCGCGCCCGCCAGCGCCGTTCGAAGAGCTCGCAATCCTCCTCGAAGCCGTCCTCGATGAAGACCCGCCGGTAGACGGGCGCCATCAGATAGGCCAGCAGCTCTTCCTTGATCGGCGCTGAAGCGCGCTCATACGACGCATCGATCACGCTCCGCAGGAACGCCACGATGCGAACGTCCTCCCGCTTCCGCCCCGCCCGCGCGAGGCCCCGCGAGATTGCCGCGACCGAGCGTTCGATCACCGACGCCGTCGGGTAGTTCAGGATCACTCCGTCCGCGATCTCCCCCGCCAGCTCCAGCATCCGTTCACCCAGCGCCCCGATATACACCGGAATCGGCGGCTCCGCCGGCTCCATCGCGGGCGCTTGCGTCTGGTAGAGCCCCTCATGGCGCAACCGCTCCCCCGCCGTCAGCCGCCGGAACACTTCCACGTACTCTCGCATGCGGGCGACCGGACGGTCCCACGGCATCCCGTGCCAGTTCGTCACAATCACGGGCGTGCTCACGCCGAACCCCGCCGATACGCGTCCCCCGCTCAGATCCTGCAGCGACCAGAACGACATCGCCGCCAGATAGGGGTCGCGCAGGCCGATGGGCACGATCCCCGAACCCAGCCCGAACCGCTCCGTGCTCGCCGCCACCGACGCCAATACCGTGATCGCGTCCGGCGCGTTCACCTCCGTCACCCAGCCGCCGCTGAAGCCGCGCCGTTCGCCCTCCTGCGCCTGCTCGATGTGATCGCGCACGCGGTCCCCGTGCAGGACCAGTCCGGAGTAGCTCATCGTCTTCCCCCCGCGTGGGTGGCGGAATCATGCCACAGCCAGCGACGCCCCAACGTCAACGGCGGCGAACCTGCGGCTTGATGATCCCGCGCTGCATCAGCAGCCGCATCACATAGCGGGAGGCCGAGAGCCCGAGCATGCCCGCCACGATCACGAAGATGACGGTCGCCGCGATGCCCGTTCCCGTGGCCAGCATCCCCAGGTACAGCCCCACAAACAGCCCCACCGACAGCGCGATGAACACCGGCATCGTCCGCCAGCGCCATTCCGGCAACGGCGGCGGCGCCGGCTGCTGTTGCTTCGCCGCGTCCTCGCCCGCTCCCTCCGCGCCCCTGCGGATGCGCCGCCTTCGTCTCCGCGCGGGGCTCACGCCGGCCCCCGCGCGCGCAACAGCGCCTCCACTGCTTCCCGCTCAAACAGAAGCGTCCCGCCCGCCGTTCGCCGGTGCGCGACACGCCCCGCGGACGCCGCCTCCGCCAGCGCTTCCTCGCTCATGCCCGCCGCCAGCGCCGCCTCCGCGAGGTCCAGCACCGCCGCAAGCGTTGGGGCGGCAGGCGCCGCCAGCGCCTCCACGCCGCACGCGTCGCACAGGAACACGAGCGCCAGATGCGCCTCGCTCAGCGAGACCGTGCCGCAATCCCTCCCCGGCAGGTCCTCGCGCTGGTTCAGGTGAAACAGCCGCCCGCAGGCGTTGCAGTACGATTCCGTGTGCGGCTCAACGCCTTCCGCGCAGATCGAGCAGGCCGCTGGTGGAAGAATCTCGGTCATACGGCGGGAGCCTGCGATGAGAATAGACAACTTCTTGACACTTTCAAGCGCCCCTCGATATGATCAAGAAACCCTAACATTTAGGCGGGGGGCATCTTGGAGCGCGCGCCCGCCCGGGTCCAGTCACCCATCCACAGCGATGACCTGACGGAGCGGCTTGGCGTCAAGCCCATCCCCGCCAGGCTGCTCTGCGAAGCGCTCACCCACGCCTCCTACCCCAACGAGAGCGACGCCGAAGCGACCCCCAACGAGCGCCTCGAATTCCTCGGCGACGCCATTCTCGGCATGGTCGTGGCGAATGAGCTCTTCCGCGCCCACCCCGAAGCCCCCGAGGGCGATCTCACCCGTATGCGCGCCGAGATCGTGCGTGGTCGCGCTCTCGCCGCCGCCGCCCGCCGCATCGACCTCGGCCGCCACCTGATCCTCGGGCGCGGCGAGGACGCCGCCGGCGGACGCAACCGCGATCGCAACCTCGCCGGCGCCTTCGAGGCCCTTATCGGGGCCGTCTATCGCGCGCACGGCCTTACCGTCGCCCGCCCCCTCGCCCTCCGCCTGCTCAAGCCGGAGATCAACCGCATGCGCGATGGCGGCCCCGCGCTCGACCCCAAATCCGCGCTCCAGCACCTCGTGCAGGCCCGCTGGCGTCAGCCTCCCGAGTATGTGACCGTTGACGAGCAATCCGGGGAGGAGGGCCGTCGCTTCGTGGTGGAGGTCCGTGTTTCGGGCGAACTCCTTGGTCGCGGGAGCGGATCAAGCAAGCGCGCGGCCCAGAACGAGGCCGCCCGTTATGCCCACGACGCCCTCTCCGCCGGCGCCTCCGCCGGCCTCCTTGTGGAGGCCTGAGCCATGTACGTCAAGCGGCTGACGCTGCAGGGTTTCAAGAGCTTCGCCCAGGAAACGTCCTTCGAGTTTGGCGCGGGCGTCACCGCCATCATCGGCCCCAACGGCTCCGGCAAGAGCAACGTCGCCGACGCCGTCCGCTGGGTTCTCGGCGAACAGGGCCTCCGCCTCCTGCGCGCGCGCAAGCAGGAGGACGTCATCTTCGCCGGCTCCCGTGATCGCGCCCCCCTCGGCATGGCCGAAGTCACCCTCACGCTCGATAACAGCAGCGGCTGGCTCCCCCTCGATTTCAGCGAAATCCAGATCGGGCGCCGCGCCTACCGCGACGGCGACACCGAGTACCTGCTCAACGGCTCCCGCATCCGCCTGCGCGACCTGCATGACCTGCTCCAGAAGGCCAACGTCGGCCAGAACAGCTACGCCATCATGGGCCAGGGCATGGTCGATGAGGTGCTCAGCCTCTCCCCGCAGGCGCGCCGCTCCCTCATCGATGAAGCCGCCGACGTCAAGCCCTTCCGCCAGAAGATCGCCGACGCCCACACCCGCCTCGCCAGCACGCGCGAGAACATGGCCAAGGTCCAGATCATCGTTGATGAACTGGAGCCGCGCCTCCGTCTCCTGCGCCGCCAGGCCACCCGCGCCAGCGAGCACCGCGATCTCTCCGCCCGTCTCCTCGCGCTTCTCCGTCAGGTTTACGCCTCCCGCTGGAGCGAGACCCGCACCGCCATCGTTCGTGTGCAGGCCGAACTCGATCAGCGCGGCGCCGAAGATGAGGCCGCCGAGAGCCGCGTCGCCGCCCTCGAGGAACAGCTCCAGACCCTCAGCGAGGAGATCGCCCGACGGCGCGAGGCCGTCTCCCGCAGCGATGGCGACCGCGAAGACTGCGAGGACCGCATTCGTACCCTCGAACACGCCCTCGCCCTCGACCGCGAACGCCACTCCATGGCCACCGCCCGCCACGGCGAGTTCCGCGCCGAGGTCGAGGCGCTGGAAAGCGAAAAGGCCACCCTCGCCGCCGCCGACCTCGAAAGCGGTCGCCGCGCCCTTGACCTCAGCGACGAAATCGAGGCCCTGCGCGTCTCCCTTGAACGCGATCGCGAAACGCTCAGCGCCGTCCAGCGTGAGGACGCCGCGCTCCACCGCCGCGCCGAGTCCCTGCGCGGTCAGATCGCCGCCCTCGATGATCGCATCGCGGAGCAGGGCGCCGCCGTTGAGCGCGCCTCCGTCCCGCCCGCCGAGAGCCCCGCCGCCGGGAATCTCGATGAGCGCCGCCGCCGGACACTGCTGGAGTTCGTCGCCTGGCGCCGCCGCCGCGCGGAGCTTGGCGAGCGCGTCGCCGCCGCGGAGGCGCGCGTGCAGGAAGCACGCGAGGCGGCTTCCAGGGCGCGCGAACGGCTCACCCGCGTCCAGAGCGAGTTGCGCGACCTTGAGCGTTCTTCGCAGGCGCCCCTGCGCGAACTCGACCGCTTGCAGGGACGCCTCGAGATCCTGCAGCGCGTTCAGGCCGAAAGCGAAGGCATCGCCACCGGCACCCGCAATGCCCTCATCATGGGCCAGGTTCTCATCGAAAACGTGAAGCCCGGCAGCCTCGGCGAAGCCCCCGAAGTCACCGGCGTCGTGGGCCTGCTCTCCCGCCATCTGCGCGTCCCCGCCGGCCTCGAAGCGGCCGTCAACGCCGCCCTCGAAAACCACCTGCACGCGATCATCGTCGAACACGAAGAACAGGCCCTCCGCGCCGTCGAACTGCTGCGCGAGAACGCCCGTGGACGCGCCCAGTTCCTGCCCCTCAACGCCCTGCGCAAGGTCTATCCGCTGAACCTGCAGAAGGAACGCGGCGTTGTCGGCGTCGCCTCCCGCCTCGTCCGTTGCGAGAGCCGCTTCCGCGACCTCGTCGATACCCTCCTCGGGCGCATCATCGTCGTCGAGGACATGCGCGTCGCGAAGCGCATGCTCAGCCGCGGCCTCGGCGCCGTCGTCACCCTCGACGGCGTCTTCCTGGACCCCTCCGGCGTCATTACCGGCGGGCGGGCGTCCGATTCCGAGAGCCCCTTCAGCTTCACGCGGCAGCGACAGATCGACGAAATCCCCGCCCAGATCGACGAGCTTGAGCAGGTCGTGGAGTCCAACCGCCAGCAGATCGCGAAAGCGCGTGAAACGGCCGAGAGCCTCCCCCGCCTTGTCGAGGAGAGCGACCACGCCCTCGAAGAGAGCCGTCGCGACCTCGATGAGGCCCTCCACGCCCGCGAGCGAGAGCGTGACCGCCTCCATCGCCTCCGTCGCGACATGAACGCCATCGTCGTTCGTCGCCGTCAGTTGCCCGGCGGCGCCGTTGACGAAGAGGCCGCCCGCGAGGCCCGCGCCCGCCTTGAACAACTCACCGCCCGCCGGCAGGAGCTCATGGCCGAACTCGACGCCCTCGCGGCGGACCTCGAAGCCTCTCCCCGCCGCGTCGAGCAGACCGTGGAAGAAGTCTCCGCCGCCAGCGCTCGCCTCGCCGCCGCGGAAGGCGAAGCCAAAGCGCAGAGCCTCGCCCGCGAGCAGGGGAAGCGCGCCCTCGACCGCCTCAACTCACAGATTGGCCAGCGCATCCTTCGCGCCCAGAACCTCGAACTCGAAGCCCGCAACTTCGCTGAGTCCATCGAGCGGCAATCCGCGGAACTCGAACAGTTGCGCCATGAACAGGAGAACTCCGGCGCCGACGCCGCCCCCGATCGCGATGAACTCCACCGCCTGGAAGCGCACGAGCGCTCCGTTCAGACCGAATACAGCGAGGCGCAGAACGCCCTGCTCGAGTCCCGCCGCCGTCGCCTCGAACTCGAAGCCGACCTCGACCGTGCCCGCGAGCGCCTCGAGACGCTGCGGGCGGAGATGTCCCGCGAGGGCCTCAGCCCCTCGCCCGGCGGCGGCCTCGAGGCGCCTGTCGCCGCTGACCAGCCTCCCCCCGACCTGCCCGCCCTCGACCGCGAGATCGATGAGGTTCGGGCCGCCATTCGCAAGCTCGGCCCCATCAATCAGGAAGCGCCCGATGACTTCCGCGAGAGCGAGGAGCGCTACGCCTTCCTTACCGAACAGATTCAGGACCTCACTGAGGCCGAGGCCCAGCTCCAGTCCGCTATCACCGAACTCAACGGCGAAATCCGGACCCGCTTCCGCGCCGCCTTCAATGAGGTCAACACCGCCTTCGGCGGCTACTTCACGGCCTTCTTCGGCGGCGGCGCCGCCCGCCTCAAGCTGCTTGACCCGGATGACATCATCGACTCCGGCATCGAAATCGAGGCCCAGCCCCCCGGCAAGCGTCTCAGCGCCCTCAGCCTCCTCTCCGGCGGCGAACGTTCCCTCACGGCGGTCGCGCTGCTCTTCGCGCTGCTCTCGGTGAACCCCGCTCCCTTCTGCGTTCTCGATGAAGTCGACGCCGCCCTCGATGAAGCCAACGTCGGTCGTTTTGTCGCGGAACTGGCCCGCCTCGCCAGCCGAACGCAGTTCCTCATCGTCACCCATAACCGTCGCACCATCGAGGCCACCGACGCCATCTACGGCGTCTCCATGGCCCCCGGCGGCGTCTCCAGCACCCTCTCCCTCAGCCTCTCCGACCTCCCCGCCGCCCGCCCGCCATCCCCCGTGGCCACGGCCGCGGAGGAGACTCCCGCCGAAACCAGAGAAACCGCCGGCGCGGCGACAGGCTAGCCCCCACCCGAAGAACTGGGGAGAATCCTTGAGCGCTGCCCGCTTTGGCGGCAGGGAGAGTGAGCAATGCGGTTCTGGCGAAGACGGCGGGACGCCAGCGACCCTCAGTCCGATCACGAGCAGCCCGCGTTTACCCCCGAGCAGGTGCAGGAGATCCAGGACCAGTCCGGCCGCGCCCTCGCCCGCAGTCGCTCCGGTCTCCTTGGCCGCATCGGGCGGCTCTTTGACCGCCCTGAGTTCGATGACGACCTCTGGGAGGAACTCGAAGAGATCCTCATCGCCGCCGATACGGGCGTCGACGTCACTGAACGCATCCTCGAACGCGTCCGTGAGCGCGTGCGCGAGGAGCGCGTCGTGACCGCCGCCGAAGTCCGCGACTTCCTCCGCGCCGAGCTTGTCGCGGCCCTCGCCGCCCCCGCCGGCGCTCCCCCCCGCTGGGACGCCCCCTTCCCTGACCCGCTCGTGATCCTCGTCGTCGGCGTCAACGGCGTCGGCAAGACCACGACCATCGCCAAGCTTGCCGCCGCCCTGAAGGAGGGCGGCCACACCCCCATCCTCGCCGCCGCGGACACCTTCCGCGCGGCCGCCATCGACCAGCTCCGCGCCTGGGGAGAACGGCTCGATGTCCGCGTTGTCGCCCATCAGCCCGGCGGCGATCCCGGGGCCGTCGTTTTCGACGCCCTCGCCGCCGCCGAAGCCGATCGCGCCGACGTCGCCATCATCGATACCGCCGGACGTCTCCACACCAAATCCAACCTCATGGAGGAGTTGAAGAAAGTCACCCGCGTCATCCAGCGCCGCCACCCGCAAGCGCCCCACGAGACCCTCCTCGTTCTCGACGCCACGACCGGCCAGAACGGCCTTCTCCAGGCGCGCGCGTTCACCGAGGCGGTCGGCGTCACCGGTCTCGCCCTCGCCAAGCTCGACGGCACGGCCCGCGGCGGCATCGTCTTTGCCATCGCCAGCGAACTCGGCGTCCCCGTGCGCCTCATCGGCTCCGGAGAGGGTCTCGGCGACCTCGCTCCCTTCGAGCCCGAACTGTTCGTCGATGCGCTGCTCGCGTAGGGCTCGCCGATGACGGAAGCGCTGGCCTTCTGGGGTGTGGCGATCGCCATCGGCGCGCTTGCGGCGCCGCTCGCCTTCCGTCTCTTCGCGCGCTTCCCCGATGCGGGCGCCGGCCTCAGCCCCGCGCTCGGGCTCACGCTCATCTCCGCCGCCTACTTCCTGCTTCGCAGCGCGGGCGCGCTTCCCCCCGGTCGCGGCGGCTTTGCGTTTGTCATAATCCTGTTCGCCGTCGCCGCGCTCGTGCTGGCCGTCCGTGACCCGCGCTTCCGCGCGACCCTCGCCCGCGCCCTTCCCGCCCTTGTCGGCGCCGTCGGGCTGTTCTCCCTCCTCTTCTTCGGCTACATCGCCATCCGCGCCCATACGCCCGACATCGCCCACACCGAGCAACCCATGGACTTCCTCTATCTCAACGCCATGCTCGTTTCCCCCGACTACCCCCCGCACGACCCCTGGTTTGCGGGGGAGCGCGCAAGCTACTACTACGGCGGCTATCTGCAGGCCGCTGTCCTCACGGGCGTCTCCGATGTATGGCCCGCGACCGGCTACAACCTTTCCCTCGCCGCCTTCTTCGCCAGCGCCGGAACCGCCGCCGCCTCCCTTGCCGCCGCGCTGGCGCGCTGGTTCCTCGGCCGCCGCGCCCGTCGATGGATCCCCCTCGCCGCCTCGCTCGCGGTCGTCCTGCTGCTGTTCGCCGGACCGCTCGCCGGCGCGCTCGACTTCGCCTCCGCCCACGGCGCCTCCCACAAGGGCGTCTATGGAGCCCTGGGCGCCGAGGGCCTTGTCCGCTGCGGACCCGCGCCAGAGGAGCCCTGCGCCGGCCTCCGCCGCGGGTCCACCGACAGCTGGTACCCCGACGATCCCTGGGGCTGGTGGCGCATGTCCCGCATGTCGTTGTGGGGGCCCCAGCCCGTCGATGGCTCCAGCGCCCCCACCGCCACCATCACCGAGGCGCCCGCGTTCAGCTTCCTGCTCGGGGATCTCCATCCCCACCTCATGGCCATCCCCGGCGTGCTTCTCGCCCTCGCCCTCTGCGCCGCCCTCTGGCGCGCGCGCGATCCCCTCTCCTGGCGCGCGTACTGGCGCCGTCCGTGGCTGCTCCTCGTGGTCGCCGCCATCTTCGGGTCGCTCGCCTTCGTGAACGTCTGGGACGTCATCGTCTTCTCGCCGCTCCTCGCGCTCGCCGTCTTTGCGCGGAACCGGCGCGTCCAACCCCTTCCCGAGGCGCTCACGGATACCGTCACGTGGCTCCTCCCCCCCGCCCTCCTCTCGGTGGTTGTCTTCATGCCCTGGTGGCTGGATTTCTCCCCCGCCAGCGGCGGCGTCCACGCCTATGCCGGTCGCGGAACCCAGATCGAGCACGCGCTCCTCATGTGGGGCGTCCTCATCGTGTCCGCCCTCCTGCTCCTCTGCTACGCGCTGAAGCGGCGCCATGTGACGCTGTCCCTCACGCCCGCCATCGCCGGCTTCAGCGCCGCCCTCCTGCCGCTGCTGGTCTGGGCGCTGCTGCTCGCCTTCAACCCAACCGCCGATCACATCGCCACCGGCGAGCGGTTCTCGCAGGCCTTCAGCGCGCGGACCGCCGGCGCCTGGATCGCCCTCGCCTTGTACGCTATCAGCTTCGGGCTGCTCGCCACGACCACGATCATCCTCGCCCGCCGCCAGCGCGCGGCCGCTCCAGTGGTCGGCCTCGCCGCCATGGGCGTCCTGTTGCTCTATGGAACCGAGCTGTTCTTCCTTCGTGACGTATTCGTCGCCTCCTATCCGCGGCTCAACACCGTGTTCAAGCTCTCCTATCAGGCGTGGATCGCGCTTTCCTTCGCTGGCGCCGTGGGCATGGTCGCGGCCGTGCTGGCCACCCCCCGACGCCTCCGACCGCTTGCCGCCGTTCCCATGGCGGCGCTGCTTGGCGCTTCGCTGGTCTTCTTCGTCTCCATGGCCGCCAACCGCGCCGATGGCTTCGGGGAGAGCGTCGGGCTCGATGGTCTCTCCTCCGTTCAGCGCGATACCCCCGCCGAGTACGAACTTGTGGAATGGCTGTCCGCCAACGTCGCGCGAGACGAGATCGTCGTGGAGGCGAGCGGCCGTCTCTGGGCCCGTGGCGAGGATGGCCTGCCGCAGCTGCAACGGGATGGCGGTTCCTACCGCCCCAGCGCGAACCGCGTCGGCTACCGTACCGGCTTGCAGACCCTGATCGGCTGGTCAAACCACGAGGCGACCTGGCGTGGCCGTTCCCCCGAGATCCGCGCCGAAATCTCCCGCCGCCAGGACCTCGTCGACCGCGTCTATACCGCCGCCGCCCCGACCGAGGCGCTCGCCGCCCTCCGCGAGATCGGCGCCAGCCATGTTGTTGTTGGCGCCTTCGAGCGCTCCCACTACCCTGACCTCATCCCTCCCTTCGAGACCTTTCTGGATACCGTCTTCTCCTTCGGCGATGTGACCGTCTACCGCCTGCCGGTCTTCGAGCGGGTCAGCGCGCCATGACGGCTCCCGCCGCCTCCGCTTCCCGCCTGGCGCCCGCGGTCTCGCTCGCTGCGGTGGCGTGGATACTCGTGGTCGCGCTCTTCATCCTCCTGCGCGTGGGGCTTGTCTGGCGCGCGCCCGTCGGCGGCGCCGAGCTCGACCACCTCGCCGGCGCCTGGCAGGCCGGCGCTGGCGTCGGGGATGAGCGCTACGTGCCCACGTTGTACCAGTCCGCCGTCTCGCTCACGCTCAACTGGACGGAGTCCGAGCGCCCCGCTCGTCTCCTCGCGCTCGCGGGAACGCTCACCATTCCCCTGGCCCTCTTCCTCCTGCGCCGCTCGCTGGGCGAAGGCGGCGCTCTCTTCGCGCTTCTGCTGCTCACGCTCGATCCGCTTGGCCTCGTGCTGGGCGTTACCGCTACGGCCGCCGCTTGGGACAGCGCCATCGCCCTCTGGCTGGTCATCGCGCTCGTTGCCAGCCGTCCCCCTCCCTGGGGGTGGCTCCTCCTCGCCTTCCTGACCGCCACCAGCGGACCCATCACGCTGCCCGTCGTCCTCGCGGCGATCGTCGTCGCCGCGCGACGGCGGGAGCGGCCTTCCACTGCGGCCCTTGCCTGGGGCGCGCTCGGCGCGCTTCTCGGTCTGGCGCTGGCAAGCGTCCAGTTCGGCCTCGGAGCCGATGGCCTCCGGATTCCCCCCGTCATCCTCTTCGTGACGGGGTTCGAGGAAACGTGGTCCACGCTCAGCGTGGCCGCGCTTGCCCCCCTCTACGCGCTGCCGCTGCTCGTCGGAGGGGTAGCCGCCGCAGGCTGGCTGGCGGCCAAACGCCGCGCCGCGGGCGAGCCCCCGACGGCCGCCGAGCGCCTTGTTCTGGCAACGGCCGCCTTCGCGTTCCTCTGGTTCCTCGTGGCCCTCCCCACCCACTCACCCTTCCCCCTTGCCGCCGCCGCGCTCTTCTCCTGCGTCCTGCTGGGCCCCGCCCTCGCGCACGCGGCCGGTTCCCTGCTCTCCTCGAAGTGGGAGTGGGGCCTCCAGACAGGCCTTGTCCTGTTCGTCTTCGCACTCGCCGCCATCGCGCTCTTCGCGCTCAGCGGCTGGGCGGCGCTGGAGCGCATCAACGACCATGAGCGCGTGCTCATCGCCATGTCCCTGTTCGCCATCTTCGCGACGGTTTCCTCGCTCGCCCTCTCCCCCTTCCCCTGGTTCCCCGAACGCCTTCCGCTTGCGCTGCTGCCCATCCTCGCCGCGGGCGGCGTCCTCCTGCTGGCGGGCGTGAGCGGCGTCGCCCTGAGCGCCGCCGGCGAACCCCTGCCCGGGCCCGTCAGTCCCGCCTCCGCCCGCGCTATCCGCGACGCCGCCATCGAGCGAACCCCCCCGGGCGGCGCCATCGTCATCCACGCGCGCTACCGCGAGGCGCTGACCTGGCCCTTCCGCGATTCCCCCGGGCTGGTTCTCTCCAGCGGCGCCGTCGGGAGCGACGCCAGCGTTGTGATCTGGCCGCTTGAAGCGCCTCCCCCCGAAGGATTTACCGCCCTTGAAGGGCGCTGGGCGCTCGACCGCGCCTTCCAGCCCCCCGATGGCTTCTTCGCGCTCGTCCGCTGGTTTGCGGAGCGAAACAGCCTTGCGCAGGAGCAGGAGCTCGTGGCCATCTATGTGAGGTCGCCATGACGTCGCCGCCGCAAAGCGCCGCCCCCGCCCCCACCGCCTTCGACCGTCTCCTCGCCCGCCGCCTCGAGGTGAACTGGACGCTTGTCGCCTGGCTTGTCATCTTCGCGGTCGCCTTCGCCCTGCGCTTCTGGGACCTCGGCGCGCGCGCGCTCCATCACGACGAGAGCATTCACGCCAAGTGGGCCTGGGACCTGGCCCAGGGTTCCTATCGCCACAGCCCTACCTTCCACGGCCCCTTCCTCTACTTCGCGCAGGGCTTCACCTTCCTCGTCTTTACGGCCACCGACTACACCGCCCGCATCTCCCCCGCGCTCTTCGGGATGCTGGTTGTGGCCGCGCCTCTGGCCCTGCGCCGCTGGCTCGGCTCGACCGGCGCGCTTGCCGCTGGCGCCCTCCTCGCCTTCTCCCCCACCGTCGTCTACTTCAGCCGCTTCCTGCGGATGGACATCTACCTCGCCGTCTTCATCCTCGTGATGGTCGTGGCGGTCTGGAGCTACCTCCACAGCGGCCGCTCGCGCTGGCTCATCGTCCTCGCGGTGGCCCTCTCCCTCGCCTTCAGCACCAAGGAAGCGGCCTTCCTCTTCGTGGCCTTCCTGCTCCTCTACCTGAATGGCCACCTGGCCATCGATCTCGCGGGCGCGAGTCTCCGCGCTCGCGGGGGCTGGCGCCGGCTCGCCCTCGCCGCCGCGCTCTATCCCGTCGCCTGGGCGCTGGCTGGCCTCTGGCCATTCCTGATACGACTGCGGACCCGCCTCGGATGGGGCCGCCTCCCCCGAACCGGCGATCTGCTCGTGCTCACGGGAACCCTCACCCTGCCCCTGCTCACCCCCTTCGCCAAGAGCGCCGTCGAGCTCCTCTCCACTGACCCGCTCGACTACCCCGCAGTCTGCGCGAACCCCTCCGGGGACGCCGCTGCCGCTCTCGGGGCCGCCTTCATGGCCGCCATCGGTCTGGCCGCCTTCGCCGGGCTCTCCTGGCGTCCCCGCACGTGGCTCATCGCCGCCGTCGCCGGCGCCTTCATCTACGCCACCCTCATGACAAGCCTCTGGACGAACCTCGAGGGCCTGTGCAGCGGCGCCTGGGGCTCACTCGACTACTGGCAGGCCCAGCAGGACGTCCGCCGCGGCGGGCAGCCCTGGTTCTACTACCTCATGCTCATGCCCGCCTACGAGTTCCTGCCCCTGCTCCTTGCCCTTGCGGGAGGAATCTGGGCGCTTGTGCGGGGCTCCGCCTTCGCCCGCTTCCTCGTCCTCTGGTTCGTGGTCGTCTTTGCCGCCCTCTCCCTCGCCGGCGAGAAGATGCCCTGGCTCACGACCCACCTCGCCATCCCCGCCATTCTCCTCGCCGCCTGGTCGCTGCAGCGCGCCTGGAGCCATTGGCGCCCGTCCAGACTCGCGCCCGCCGCCCTGTTCGCGCTGATCCTGGCGCTGGCGCTGGCCGCCCTCGCGCTGCTAACGCTGGCCCTCGCCCGCGATCAGGCGCTCACGATGGCGCTTCCCCTGGGGCTCCTTGCGCTCGCCGCCGCCGCGTTCCTCGGCGCGCGCCTCGGGAGACGCAGCCTCCCGTTCCTCGCCGCGCTCATCCTGATCGCCGCCCTCGCGCCCCTCTCCGTCCGCACGATGATCAGCGTCACGTTTGAGCGTGGCGACGTGCCCCACGACCTGCTCATCTATACCCAGAGCTCCCCCGATATCACGCGCCTCGCGGACGATATCGACGCCCTCGCCGCCGCCTCCGGGAAAGGCGCTGACCTGTCCATCATCATCGATACCCCCGCCTCCTTCGCGTGGCCCTGGGTCTGGTATCTGCGCGACTACCGCAACGTCACCTTCACAAACCTGGAGTCAGGCCTCCCCGATCGCGACTTCGATGTCGTGCTCGTGATCTCGAGCAACGCCGATGTTGTCGCGCTCGACCTCGAAGCCAGAGGCGCCGGCCCCGCCTTTGCGTCCCCCGTCCCCTACTCCCATCGCTGGTGGTTCCCCGAAACGTACAAGACCGCGCTCACCGCCGGCCCCTTCAGCGGCGAAGCCTGGCGCCAAATCGGCGACGGCGTCTTCCGCGGGAACTGGACCCGTGACGCCTTTACCTACTGGCTCGACCACGAAGCGCCTGTGGACTTTGGCTCCCTCAACGGATTCGCCTATTTCCCCCGCAACTTCGACCGCGACACCCACCGCCTCACCAGCGCCCCCGTGGACGAACCCCTCTCGCGCCCCGCCGAACCCCCCACGAGGCCCGGTGGTAAGCTCGGGATCGCGGAAAGCGAGGACGCGCGCGTGCGCCCCTTCGACATCGCCGCGGTCGGGGAGCCCTGATCAGCCGTGTTTCGCTCGATCCGTTTCTGGGCCGCCGTCGCCGTTGGCGTTCTCCTCATCGTCCTCTTCCTCCTCGCCACCGATCTCTCCGAGATCGTCAGCGCCTTCGAGGAGGCCAACTACTGGTATGTCCTCCCCGCCGCCGCAGTGCTCTTCCTCTCCTTCTTCCTGCGCTGCTATCGCTGGTCCATCCTCATGCGACCCGTGGCCGCCATCACCCCCCGCCGTCTCTTCCCCTACTCGATCATCGGCTACATGGCGAACAACCTCGTGCCCGCGCGCGCCGGCGAACTCATCCGCGCCTACGTCCTCGGCGAGCGCGAGCGCGTCTCCACCATGGGTACCCTCGGCGCCATCGCCGTCGAACGCCTCTTCGATGGCTGCGTCCTCGTCCTCATGCTGCTCACCGCCGGCGCCGTCGCCGGCCTCGGCGACGATCGCCTGAAGGCCATCGCCATCGTCGCCGCCGCGCTCTTCTCCGTCGCCCTCATCGCCTTCTACTGGCTCACGTTCCGCGAAGAGCGCGCCTACCGCCTCGCCGACAGCCTCCTCGCCCGCCTCCCCGCCGCCATGGCCCGCCGCCTCGCACCCCATGTACGCGCCGTCATCGGCGCCCTCCGTTCCGTTCATGACTGGAAGAGCGTGCTGCTGGTCGCTTTCTTCAGCATCCTCGGCTGGACCGTCGAAGCCGGCGCCTACGCCATCGTCGGGCTCGCCTTCGACATCAAGATCGGCTTCGCCCACTACGTCCTCCTCCTCGCCGCCGCCAACCTCGCCATCATCATCCCCACCTTCTTCGGCGGCGCCGGCCCCTTTGAGTGGGCGGCCAAGCTCGTCATGGTCAACGCCGGCCTCTCCGGCGGGCTCGCCGCCGCCTACGCCATCGTCGCCCACGCCGTCGTCGTCGCCCCCGCCACAATCGTCGGCCTCATCCTTCTCTGGACCTTCGGCATCCCCATCGCCCGCCTTGGGCGCATGCGCCCCGCTCCCGTCGAAGAACGCCGCGCGGTGGCCCCGTGAGGGCGGTTGTCGTCGGCGCCGGCGTCGCGGGCCTCGCCGCCGCCCGCCGCCTCCAGGAACTCGGCCACGAGGTCGTCATCTTCGAGGGTCGCGATGAGCCCGGCGGTCAGGTCGTCACCTTCGACGTCGGCGGCGAGCCCATCGAGTGCTTCTACCACCACATCTTCACCAACGACACGACCGTCGTTCGCTACTTCGACGACCTTGGCCTCGGCGATCGTCTGGAGTGGATCGAGCCCTACAACGGCCACTTCGTGAACGGCCGCAGCTACCCCTTTGTCACCCCCTTCGACCTCCTCCGCTTCGACGCCGTCAGCCTGCCCGGCCGCATCCGCCTCGGCCTCGCCAGCCTCTGGCTCAAGCGCCAGGCTGACTGGCGAGCCTACGAACAGGTCACCGCCCGTGACTGGATGGAGCGCGCCGTTGGCAGGCAGGCCTTCGAAGCCTTCTGGGGGCCCCTCCTGCGGGGCAAGTTCGCCGAGCACGCCGACGAAATCGGCATGGCCTGGCTGCACTGGAAAATCCGCCTCCGCTTCGGCTCACGCGAAGGCCGCCTCGGCGCCAAGGAGACCCTCGGCTACCCCCGCGGCTCCTTCCGTTCCTACTACTTCGCCCTCGCCGACCACATCCGTGAGGCCGGCGGCCAGATACATCTCAGCGCCCCCGTCGAGAACGTCGGCGTCGAACTCGACGCCGTCACCGGCATTCGCGCGGGCGGCGCCTTCCACGAGTTCGATCAGGTCCTCCTCACCACCCCCAACATCATCACCAGGCGCCTCGTCCCCGAACTCCCCGCCTCCTACGTCGAGATCCTCGACCGCGTGCGGTACCAGTGGGCGAGCTGCCTCGTCCTCGCCCTCGACCGCCCCCTGAGCGACTTCTACTGGCTCTCCATCGCCGATGACCTCCCCTTCGTCGCCTGCGTCGAGCACACCAACCTCGTGGGCGCCGAACGCTACGGCGGCAATCACATCGTCTACCTTTCCAACTACGTCGCCCCCGACCACCCCGTCCTCCAGATGGACGCCGAAGAAGCGCTTGCCGCCTATGAGGACAGCATCCGTCGCATCAATCCCGCCTTCGACCGCTCCTGGGTGCGCGAGAAGTGGTTCTTCCGGGATCCCGGCGGCCAGCCCGTCATCACGACCAACTACTCCGCCTCCATCCCCCCCATGGAAACCGGCGTGAGCGGCCTCTACCTCGCCAACACCACCCAGGTCTATCCCGAGGACCGCGGCCAGAACTACAGCCTCGAACTGGGAGAACGCGCCGCCGCCCTCATGGATGAACGCGCCCGGGCGGTTGCTGGCGCGCGAGGCGTCCGCATATAGTAGTGCCGCATTTCACAAACGGGATCCGCGCCCATGGCGGCTGAGCCGACCACTCATGAGTTGCGAGAGTTCGTCGCCGAGTACGAGTTCGAACGCGGCCATCTCCTCCCCGCCCTGATCGAAATACAGGAGCGCTACGGCTACGTCTCCCGCGAGGCGATCGAAGCGCTCGCCCGCCAGTTTCGCGCCACCCCCGCGCTCATCTACGGCGCCGTCTCCTTCTACGCCGACTTCCGCACCGAGCCCCCGCCCGCGCGCGAGATCGTCTGGTGCAGCGGTCCCGCCTGCCGTCTCCGCGGCGGCGACCGCATCCGCGAGGCGCTCCAGTACACGCTCGCCCTCCCCCTCGACGGACAGAGCGAGGACGGCGGCTACGGCCTCCGTCTGGGCCAGTGCAACGGCACCTGCAGCGAGGCCCCGCAGGTCTGGCTCGATGGCGAGGTCGTGGGCGGCCTCACCGTCGCCCGCGCCATCGCCATCGCCCGCGAAGTGAGGGGAGACGCATGAACGACCGCTTCAGCGCCCTCGCCGCCGCCGCCCGCAGCCGCTGGGATGAGTCCCGCGCCGCTGGCCGCGAGCAGGTCAGCCTCTGCCTCGACACCTCCTCCCTTGCCCGCGGCGCCGCCGCCACGCTTGCCGCCCTGCAGGAAGCGATCGCCGCCCGCGGCCTCAACGTCGACCTGCAGACCACCGGCTCCTGGGGTTTCTGCTGGCTCGAACCGACCGTCTCCGTACGTTCCGCCGCCGGTACCCGCACCGTGCTCTATCACTCCCTCACCGCCGACCGCGTCGAGGAGTTCGTCCAGGCCGTCCTCGTCGAAGCGGGCGAACTCCCCGAGTTCGCGCTGGGCGTCGTCGAAGGCGCCCCCAGCGACCGGATCGGCATGCTCGAGGACCACCCCTTCATGCGCGGCCAGGTCCGCCGTCTCATGGCGAACTGCGGCCAGATCGACCCCGGAAACATCGATCACGCCCTCGCCACTGGCGCCTACGAAGGTTTCGCCAAAGCCCTCGACATGGAGCCCGGGGCCATCATCGAGACGATGCTCGAGAGCGGCCTTGGCGGACGCGGCGGCGGTGGCTTCCCCGCTGGCCGCAAATGGGACTTCCTCCGCAACGCCACCGCCGACCCCCGCTACCTCGTCTGCAACGCCGACGAAGGCGACCCCGGCGCCTGGGTCAATCGCATCCTCATGGAAGGCGATCCCCACCTCATCATCGAAGGCATGCTTATCGCCGCCCTCGCCACCCACGCCGTCGAGGGCTACATCTACATCCGCCACGAGTACCCCCTCGCCATCGAGCGCATGAACGTCGCTGTCGCCCAGGCGCGCGAGCGCGGCCTCCTTGGCGAGAACATCCTCGGCGGCGACACGACCTTCGACCTCGTCGTCTTCACCGGCGCCGGTTCCTACGTGTGCGGCGAGGAGACGGGCCTGATCAACTCCATCGACGGCTACCGCGGAATGCCCCGCATCCGTCCCCCCTTCCCCGCCCAGGCCGGCCTCTGGAACCTCCCCACCAACGTCAACAACGTCGAGACCTACGCCAACGCGCCCCTCATCATGCGCCACGGCCCTGCGTGGTGGTCCGGCGTCAGCGAGGACGAGGCCAAGGGCACGAAGATGTTCACCTTCTCCGGCGCCGTGAATCAGGCTGGCTGCGTGGAGATTCCTTTCGGCCTGACCGTTCGCGACCTGCTCGAAACCTACGGCGGCGGCACGCCGGACGGCGTTCCCCTCAAGGGCTACCAGCCCGGCGGCCCCCTCTCCGGCGTCCTCCCCGCGGAAGAGGCCGATCTCCCCCTCACCCTCGCCCCCTACCGCGAGCGCGGCATGTTCCTCGGCTCCGGCGGCCTCGTCTTCTTCGATGAGACCACCAGCGTCATCGACCTCTGCGCCTATTTCCTCGGATTTGCCGAGGACGAATCCTGCGGCCGCTGCACCACCTGCTTCCAGGGGACCCAGCGCGCCGTCGAAATCCTCCGCCGCATCGCCAGCGGCGGCGGCCGCGAGACCGATTTGGGCAAGCTCGAGGATCTGATCCAGACGATGATCTGGTCGAACTGCCTGCACGGCCAGTTCGCCCCCACCACCGTCAAGCTCGCGCTCCGCTACTTCCGCGAGGAGTTCGAGACCCTCATTCGCGAGAAGCGCGACCCCACCCATTCCCTCCCCGGCATGCTCACCTACGAAGTCGCCTCTTCCGGCGACCCATCCCTCGCCGAGGCCGCCGCCATCTGCCCCACCGAAGCCATCGTGTCCGAAGGCGACCGCTACGAGATCATCGACGAACTCTGCATCCGCTGCGGCGCCTGCGCCGAAGTCGCCCCCGCCGCCATCGCCGTCCGCGACCGCTTCGCCTGACGGCGAGGGTTGACGGCTGGCGGCGATGACGCTACCGTTTCCTTGAAGATTTTCCCCAGCGTTTCCACGGAGAGGCTGGACAAAGATATGGCCGACGCTTCTGCGGAGGGGTCGGCCCTTTAGTATGAAATGGACACTGATTTCGTCGACGCTGTCCGCCTCACGTAAACTGCCCCGATGCCCTTCGCGGAACTCGACGGCGCCCGCATCTACTACGAACAGCACGGCGCCCCAGAGGGCGACCATGTCATCTTCCTCCATGGCGCGGGCGGCAACGCCCTCTCCTGGTGGCGACAACTCCCCCTCTTCGGCGACCGCTACCGCTGCACCGTGTACGACGCCCGCGGCTGGGGCCGTTCGCAGGCCCTCGGCGACTACGATCGCGGCGTCTTCGGGCGCGATCTCGCTGGCCTCCTCGATCGGCTCGAAATCGACCGCGCCCACATCATCGCGCAGTCGATGGGCGGACGCGCCGTGGCCGGCCTCCTCCGCCTCGCCCCCGGGCGCGTCCGCTCGCTGACGCTCTGCGGAACCACCGCCGGCGCCACCAACGATCGCGTGCGCGAACTCCAGGCCGCCCTCCGCGTCGAGCGTGGCGGGGGAGGGCTCCGCGCCCACGCCTTCGCCCCCGACTTTCCCGCACGGGAACCCGCCCTCGCCCTTCTCTACCACCAGATACGGCGCCTCAACCCGCCCCGTGAGCGCAACATCCTCGGTCCCCCTCCCGCCAGTTACCGCGGCAGCACACACCAGCTGCTCATCGATGCGGGCGCGCCCATCGCCTTTATCGTCGGCGAACACGATCGCATCACCTCCCCCGAACTCATCCGCGAGGCGCGCTCCCTCATCCCCGGCGCCGACCTTTGCGAAATGGCCGGCGCCGGTCACTCGACGTACTTCGAGCGGCCCGCCGCGTTCACTGACTATGTCCTCGCGTTCCTCGCCCGCGTCGAAGAAGGCGAGACCAGATCTTCCCGCCTATAGTGATCAGGCATCTGATCTTGAACCCCCCGCTGTCATGCCCTAGCGTTCCCCGCCCATGCCGAAATGGTCCCTCCGCCGCCCCTCGCTTCCCCGCCCCCGTTCGCGTGGCTGGGTGAAGCCAGGGAACGCCATCACGCGCGCCCTTGAGCGGGAAATCGAGACAGGCGTTCCCGCCCACCTTCCCCTGGAGCCGGACCCCGTCCCCGCCCCCGTTGTTCCCGAGTCCAGCGCCGAATCATCCGGACAGCGTCCCTCCAGCGCCGCCTGATCGCGCCGCGCCCGCTATACTCCCCGCATGGCGATCTACGAGTACTACTGCCCCACGTGTCGCGAGACCTTCGAGCGGCGGCGCCCCATGTCCGAGGCCACCGCCGCGACGAAGTGCGCCGTCGGCCATCGCGCTGAGCGCGCCATCTCCACCTTCGCCGTCGCTGGCGCCGGTGGCGCCGCCGTCGCTCAGATGGAGTCCGGCGAATTTGGCGGCGCAGGCGGTTGCGCCTGTGGTGGCGGCGGCTGCGGCTGCTCCTCCTGAACCTCCGCCCCCGCCCCGCCGCCGCTGATTGCGCTCCCGGGCGCGGCTGACTCCCCCGCGTCCGTCTCCGGTTCAACCGCGTCCGCCTCTGGCGCCGTCTCGCCGGGCGGCGCTTCCCGCTCGTCGACGTCCCCGGCGCGCATCACCTCAGCTTCCACGGGCTCGGCGCGCTCCGTTCGCGGCGGGCGCGTGAACCACAGATAGCCGCCCGCGACGCCAACCAGCGCGACCGCCTCCGCCAGCGCAAGTCCCACGACGATGAACGTCGCCTCCGCCCAGAAACTCTCCGGGAACATCTGGATGAGCCGGTCCTCGTCCGGGTCCAGCCGCCAGAAGTCGTTCGTGAAGATAACTTCGTGCAGGCGCTCCCACGCGCTCTCGAACCCGATGAGCGCGGTGATCCCCACAGCCGCCCCCACCACGCTTCCTACCCCCAGCGCCGCCAGCGTCTCCCTCGCCAGGTCGCGCCCTGACCGTTCCCCCGACCACAGCAACGTCGCCGCCACGTAGGCCAGGACGAAGCCCAGTGAGACCTCGTTCGCCCGGAAGATCGCCCGCATGAGCCCCTTCACGTCCTCCATGTGGGTCGTCTCTTCCGCGCTGAAGAGCGCCGTCTCCCGTCCGTTCATCCACACCCGCAGGCGAAGCGTCTCCGCGTCGTCCTCGAAATACCGCACGATCTCGCCAACGGCGTAGTCCAGCTCGAACTGTGTGATCCCCGTGTTCTCTGCGGCGTCGTGCCGCCGGATCCCTCCCTCGATGTAGCCGGTGTCGCTGGCCAAAAAGCGGATATTGGTCGTGAACAGCAGGATGGGCACGGCCAGCACAAACCCCGCGGTCGCGATCATCGGGAACAGCCCCCTCGCCATTCAGTCCGCCCTCTCCGCCAGTCCTGCCGCCACGCTCACCGTCCGAACTGCCGCGCCAGCGCTTCCTGGCGCACGTGCACCAGCGTTGGCCGTCCGTGGGGGCAGGTTCGCGGGGAAGCCGTCGCCTCAAGGTCCTCGATGAGCTTGCGCATCTCCTCCTGCGAAAGCGCCATCCCCGCGCGCACGCTGCTGTGGCAGGCCACCGACGCCGCCGCCCGATCGAACGGGTCCGCCACGCGGCGCTCATCCCCCAGCTTCTCCAGCGTCGCCCGCAGCCCCGCCGCGATGTCGCCGTCCCCGAAGCCCGCCGGCGCCGCCCGCACGAGGCAGGCCGCGTCCCCGAACGGCTCCAGCGCCAGCCCGATCCGTCCGAAATGCTCCGCGTGCTCCTCGAACACCGCCAGCGCCGTGCGGTCGAGCTCGACCAGGACCGGCTCCAGCAGCGGCTGCACCGCCGTCTCCGTCGCGCGCCTTGTCAGCCGGTCAAACACGACGCGTTCGTGCGCCGCATGCTGATCGATCAGGTACATCCCGTCCGGCCCCTCCGCTACCACGTAGGTCAGCGCCACCTGCCCCACGACCCGCAGGAGCGGAAGCGTTTCGCGCTGCGTCTGCCGTTCCCCTGTCGCGGCGCCCGCCGCCCCCCGCCCGAGGTCGCCGCTCAGCGCCGCCTGCCCCGCGCTCGCCTCCGGAGGCTTCAGGCGCTCACGCAACGATGGCCGCGACGCGTCCTCCTTCGGCGCAGTCGCGGGCGTCGCGTTATCCCCCAGCGACCATCCCGCCGGCGCCGCCCCTTCCAGCGCCTTCAGGATCGCGCGTCGCAGCGCCCGCGCGACCTTCCGCTGATCCCGGAAGCGCACCTCCGCCTTTGCGGGATGCACGTTCACATCGACCGCGTCAGGCGGCAGGGTGAGCGCCACGCTCGCAACCGGATAGCGCCCCCCCGGCAGCTCCGATTGGTAGGCGTCGCTGACGGCGAACCGCAACGCCGCGCTCTGTACCCAGCGCCCGTTCACGAAGAGGGCGATGCCGCTGCGGTTCCCCCGATGCAGCGACGGCGGCCCCGTCAGTCCGGAGACCGCGATCCCCTCCTCCTCGTGCTCCACATCCAGCATCGCCTCCCCCTGCTCCGCCCCGTAAACAGCCGCCACCGCGTGCCGCAGACGGCCGTCGCCGCTCGTCGTGAACGGACGCCGTCCCGCCTCCAGCCGGAAGGCGATATCGGGATACGCCAGCGCGTAGTGCGAGACGAGCGTCGTGATCTGCCGTCCCTCGCTGGCCGCCGTCCCCAGGAAGTTGCGGCGCGCCGGCACCCGCGCGAACAGCTCCCGCACCGTGATCGTCGTTCCCACCGGCGCGGCGCGGGCGCGGCGCTGCGCCACCTCGCGGTTCACCAGCAGCGCCGCCACCCCCACCGGCTCCTCCGTCGCGCGCGTGACGATCGCGACCTCCGCGGCCGCCGCGATCGCCCCCAGCGCCTCCCCCCGAAACCCCAGCGTCGCCACCCGCCGCAGGTCTCCCGCCCCCTCGATCTTGCTCGTCGCGTGCCGTTCGAAGGCTATCTCGATCTGATCCGGCGGGATGCCCCGTCCATCGTCGTTCACCTCGATGGAGCGCAGTCCGCCCTCCTCGATCGTCACGCTGATGCGCCGCGCTCCGGCGTCGATCGCGTTGTCCAGCAATTCGCGCACCACCGAGACCGGCCGCTCGATCACCTCTCCCGCGGCGATGCGCGCCGCCACATCCGGCGGCAACTGGCGGATGCGACGCTTCGCGCTCACTCCGTCCCCCGAACCCGCGCCCGCAGCTCCGCGAGCGCGGCCATCGCCTGCAGCGGCGTCATCGATTCCAGGTCGAGGGCCGCCAGTTCGGCTTCGATGGCGCTCTTCTGTCCGCCGCCGTTGAACAGCGCTCCCTGAACCACGGGCGTCACGGGCGCGCGGCTCGCGGCCTCGGCGGAGTCGCGTTCCAGCTCTTCGAGCAAGGTCCGCGCGCGCTCCACCACCGTCGTCGGCAGGCCCGCCAGCTGCGCCACATGGATGCCGTACGAACGGTCGCTTGGCCCGGGCTCGATACGGTGCTCGAACACCACCTCGCCCCCTTCCTCGTGCACCGCCACGTGCGCGTTCTCCGCGCTTTCGAGCTCCGCCGCCACCGCCGTCAACTCGTGATAGTGCGTCGCGAACAGCGTCCGTGGCGGCCCCTCCGGGCGCGCGTCGAGGAACTCCAGCGCCGCCCGCGCGATCGCCATCCCGTCGAACGTGCTCGTCCCCCGCCCCACCTCGTCCAGGATCACGAGCGACCGATCCGTCGCGCGGTGCAGGATCTGCGCCGTCTCCACCATCTCCACCATGAACGTCGAGTGTCCCGCGGCGATGTCGTCCTGCGCCCCGATGCGCGTGAAGATGCGGTCGAACAGTGGCAGTTCCGCGCTCTCCGCGGGCACAAAGCTCCCCGCTTGCGCCATCAGGGCGATGAGCGCGACCTGGCGCAGGTAGGTCGACTTTCCGCTCATGTTCGGGCCCGTCAGCAGCAGGATGCGCGTGTCCCCCTCGAGCAGGCAGTCGTTCGGCGTGAACCGCCCGGGCCCCAGCGCCGCCTCCACGACCGCGTGCCGTCCCTCGCGAATCGTGAGCCGTGTTCCGTCCCCGAAGACCGGCCGCACATAGCCGCCTTCTGCCGCCGCCGCCGCCAGCCCCAGCGCCGCATCGATCGTCGCCAGCCCCTCGCTCGCCCGCTGCAGCGCCTCGAGTTCCGCCGCCAGCCGCGCGATCAGCGCCTCGAACGCCCGCCGTTCCCGCGCCGCCAGCCGCTCACGCGAGGTCGTCAACCCGCTCTCCAACTCCTTCAGCTCATCCGTCACGTAGCGCTCCGCCCCCACGAGCGTCTGCCGTCGCTGGTAGCGTTCCGGCGCCAGATCCACGTTCGCCAGCGAGACCTCCAGGTAGTAGCCAAAGACCTTGTTCTGCCCCACCTTCAGCGAGCGGATGCCCGTCCGTTCCCGCTCCTTCGCCTCCAGCGCCAGCAGCGCCTCGCGCGTTGACCGCGCGCTTCCCCGCAGCGTGTCGATCTCGGGATCGTGTCCCGGAGCGATCACCCCGCCCTCCTCGAACGTCGGCGGCGGATCCTCGGCCAGCGCCTCATCCAGCGCCAGCAGCGACTCCGCCACCTCCGCCAGCGCCGCGCGCGCCTCCGCCAGCAGCGCCGGCGGCTCCGAGGTCTCCAGCAGCGCGCCCATCTCCAGCGCCGCGCGCAGACCCTGGCGCAGCGCCGCCAGCTCCCGCGGCGTCGCCGCGCGCGCGCCCAGCCGTCCGCAGAGCCGCGCCACATCGGGGATGCCCCGCAGGATCGTCTGCGCCCGTTCCTGTTCGATCGGGCGCTCCAGTCCCCACGCGACCGCATCGTGGCGCGCGTCCAGCAAGGCCGCCTCCCGCAGCGGCTGCGCCAGCCAGCGCCGCAGCAGCCGCGCCCCCATCGCCGACCGGGTGCGGTTCAACACCGCGAACAGCGAGGGCCGCCTGTCGCCCGCGGGCAACGCCTCCAGGTTGGTGAGCGTGCGCCCGTCCAGCGCCACCGTCTCATCGCTCGCGAGCGTCCGCACCCGTCCCAGCGCGCCCGCCGCCTCCGGGTAGACCTCCCCCAGGTAGGCGAGCACCTGCGCCACCGCCGCCACCGCCGCCTCGCCCCCGAGCAGCGTCTCCGGGGCCGCCTCGCCGTACTGCTCCGCCACCAGCGCCGAGGCCACCGCCGCGCTCAGGGGCGGACGCTCCACCTCGCATCCCGCCGCGCCCTGTCCCGCGCCCGCCTCCTCGACCAGCAGTTCCGCCGGCGCCGCCCGCGCGAGTTCCGCCGCCGCCCCCACGCCCGCCGCCACCCGCACCTCGCCCGTCGTCACCTCGGCCAGCGCCAGCGCCCGTTCCCCGCCCCGTTCGACCAGCGCCGCCAGCTCGTTCGGCGCCTCCGCCGAGAGCGCTGCCTCGCTCGTCACTGTTCCCGCCGTCACCGTGCGCACGACCTCGCGCGGCACGATCCCCTTCACGACCGCGGGATCCGCCATCTGTTCGCAGATGGCCACGCGGTGCCCGCGCTTCACCAGCTTCGCCACGTGTCCGTCGATGCTCTGATGGGGGACCCCCGCCAGCGGCACGCGCAGGCCCTTCCCCATCGGTTTCGTCGTCAGCGCGATGTCGAGCTCGCGCGCCACCAGCTTCGCGTCCTCCTCGAACGTCTCGTAAAAATCGCCCAGCCGGAAGAAGAGGATCGCGCCGGGGTGGCGCCGCTTGAGATCCAGATATTGCTGGCGAATCGGCGTCGTCACGCGCCCATACCCCCTGGCCGGGCCGGCGCGTCTATTCTATGGACAGCCGTTCAGGTTCGGGGCGCGTTTGGAGCCCGCAGCCTCCGCTTTTCCGCCTTTCCGCCACGAATCGGTAGCCGATATCGACCATGTTCCGCAGGGGCCGCCGCCAGAGCGTCCGCGCGAGCGCGCGCCAGCCGAGCGCGTCCAGCGTATAGATCACCGCGTCCCCGCCCCGCAGCGCCCGCCCCTGCGGCGTCACGATGTGCAGCGCCCGCGCGCACGCCTCCTGCAGCGCGGGCGTCATCGGCGGGCTCGGCGCCTCCCGCGCGGGGACGATCCGCAGCCGTCCGCGAGCGTCGCGCGACCGCGTCCACGCCGCCATCCGCGCGCAGAACCCGCAATCCCCGTCAAAGAGCAGCCAGGCCCGCGCGCCGCCGTCCCCCGTCCCGCTCATCGGTCCCTCAGGCGTCGACGGCGTTCGCCCGCAGATACGCCTCGTCGAAGCGCAGCCCCAGTCCGGGCTCATCGCTCAGGACCACCGCCCCGTCCTCCACGCGCGGCGCCTCTTCGAACAGCGGGAACGCCCAGGGCACGTGTTCGAGCAGCAGCGTATTGGTGCCCGCCGCCGCGTGCGCGAACAGCTCCGTCGCCAGATGCGTCACCACCGGCAGGTTGAACGCCTCCGCCAGATGCGCCGCCTTCACGTACTCCGTAAAGCCCCCCACGCGGAACAGGTCGACCATCATGATGTCGATCGCCTGCGCCTCCGCCATGTGCCGGAAGGGGATGAGCCCGTAGTGGTACTCGCCCGAACACACGGGCGTATCCAGCGCCGCCGCGATCCGCGCCATGCCCGCGTAGTCCTGGTGCTGAATCGGATCCTCGAGCCAGTACAGGCGGTGTTCGCTCAGGCGCCGTCCGATCGCCGTCGCCTCGTGCGCGGTCCAGCCCTGGTTGATGTCGATCATGATGTCCACGCCGTCCCCCACCGCCTCCCGCAGCGCGCGCATGCGTTCCACCTCCGCATCCGCCGAGGACTCCCCGCCGCAGCGCAGCTTCATCGCCGTGAATCCCGCCTCCGCCAGCGTCGCGCCCCACTGCTGCAGCTCATCGAGGGAGTAGTGCCGCCAGAGGTGCCCGCTCCCGTACGCCCGCGCGCGCCCCTCGCCGCCGCCCAGCAGCTTCCAGCAGGGCAGACCCAGCGCTTTCCCCTTGATGTCCCAGAGCGCGACGTCGATGGCGGAGCTGGCGCGCGTCACCAGCCCCGCCGGCGCCGTCCCCCCGTTCCGCATCCGCAACTCCCGCCCGATCGTCTCCGTCGCGAACGGGTCGCGCCCGATCGTCTGCTCGCAGAGCCCGTCCAGCGTCGCCTTCAGCGCCGGCGCCACCGACCGCGCGATATACGCCGCGTAGGCGACGCCCTCGATTCCGTCGTCCGTGCGCAGCCGCAGCGTCACGTACCAGGGCGTTACCTGCCCCGGAATCTCGCCCAGCGTCGTGCGCTCCCTGGGGAGCTCCACCACCTGCGTCTCGAATCCGGCGATCTGCATCCGTGCGCTCCTCTCCGCTTGCCGCCCGCTAAGGCGCGCGGCCCTAGTCCAGAACGCCCTGCTTGAGCGTTACCGCGGCGGGCGTCTGCTCACGCCGCTGCGGCGCGCCCCCGCCCTCGATCTCGAATCCGGCGTCCGCGATCATCGCGAGGTCCGCCTCCGCCGCCTGTCCCTTCGTCGTCAGGTAGTCCCCGATGAAGATCGAGTTCGCCAGGTAGAGCCCCAGCGGCTGCAGCGCCCGCAGGTGCGTCTCACGCCCCCCCGCGATACGCACCTCCGTCCGCGGGAACAGCAGCCGGAACGCCGCCAGAATGCGCAGACAACGCTGCGGCGTGAGCTCGTTCACGTCCGCCAGCGGCGTTCCCTCGATCGGAATCAGGAAGTTCACCGGTACCGAATCGGGGTCGAGCGCGCGCAGGGCGTAGCCCGCGGCGAGCACGTCCTCGTCGCGCTCCCCCATCCCGAAGATCGCGCCTGAGCAGGGCGAGAGCCCTCCCGCGCGCGCGCGCGTCACCGTCTCCCGCCGGTCCGCGAACGTGTGCGTGTCGCAGATCTCGCCGTAAAAGCGCTCGCTGGTGTTCAGGTTGTGGTTGTAGGCGAACACGCCCGCCGCGCCCAGCCGCTCCGCCTGCCCCTCGCCCAGCAGCCCCAGACAGGCGCATATCTCCATCGCCCCATCCGCCGCCTTCACCGCTTCCACCCCGCGCGCCACCTGTTCCAGCTCTCCCGCTGTCGGGCCGCGCCCGCTGGCGACCAGACAGAGCCGCGTCGCCCCCAGTTCGCGCGCGCGCTCCGCCGCCGCGCAGAACGTCTCTTCCCCCACCATGCGGTACGACGCGATCGCCGCCGTCGAATCGCGCGCCTGCGAGCAGTAGTGGCAGTCCTCGGGACAGAGCCCGCTCTTGATGTTCAGCAGCAGGTTCAGCTTCACCCGCCGCCCGAACGCCGCGAACCGCACGCGGCTCACCGCCGCCACGATCTCCAGCGTCCGCTCATCCGGCGCCTGAAGCAGCCAGGCGAGCTCCTCGCGCCCGGGATCGCGTCCCTCGAGGCTGGCCGTGACCAGCCCCCCCAGCCGTTCCCCGAAGGTCTTCTCCATGGCCATGAAGCATACCCCGCCCTCGCGCCACACGGCAGGCGCGGTACGATCCACGGATGCCCGCCCGGTCCTCCCCCGACGTCTATCCCCTCTGGCACCCCTTCACCCAGATGGCGCGCTTTGAGCGCGAGCCGCAGCTCATCGTCGCGCGCGCCGAAGGCAGCCGTCTCATCGACGTCGAGGGACGCGCCTACATCGACGGCGTCGCCTCCCTCTGGGCGAACGTCCATGGACACAGCCATCCCCACATCGTCGCCGCCATCCAGGAGCAGGCCGCCAGACTCCAGCACAGCACCCTCCTCGGCGTTTCCCACGAGCCCGCCATTGCCCTCGGGCGGCGGCTGCTCGACCGCCTCCCCGGCCGCTCCCGCGTGTTCTTCAGCGAAAACGGCGCCTCCGCCGTCGAGGTCGCCCTCAAGATGGCGGTCCAGTACTGGGCCAATCGCGGACGCCCCGAACGGAACCGCATCGCCGCCCTCGACATGGCCTATCACGGCGATACCCTCGGCGCCGTCAGCGTCGGCGCGGAGGGCCCTTTCCGCGATGTCTACAAGCCCCTCCTCTTCGAGCCGCTCCGCTTCTCCAACGCCTCCAGTGATTCCCTCCGCGCGCTCCTCGAATCCCGCGGCGATGAGATCGCCGCCGTCATCATCGAGCCGCGCGTCCAGGGCGCGGGCGGCATCCTCGTCGCTCCCGAGGGAAGCATCGCCGCCGCGCGCGCCCTCTGCCATGAGTTCGACGTCCTCCTCATCGCCGATGAGGTCGCCACCGGCTTCGGCAAGACCGGTGCCATGTTCGCCTGCGACCTTGAAAACGTCACCCCCGACATCACCGTCCTCGGAAAGGGCGTTACCGGCGGCTACCTGCCCCTCTCCGCCACCGTCGCCACTGAGGAGGTGTATCAGGCCTTCCATGGCGAGGAGGGACAGAAGCTCTTCCATGGCCACACCTACGCGGGCAATCCCATCTGTTGCGCCGCCGCCCTCGCCAGCCTTGACCTCTTCGAGAGGGAAGACGTCCTCGCCCGTGTCCGCGATCGCGCGGCCCTGCTCGCCACGCTCCTCGCCGAACGCGTCGCCGGCCACCCCCTCGTCGGCGAAGTGCGCCAGCAGGGCCTCATGACAGGCGTCGAGCTCGTCGCCGACCGCGATACGCGCGCGCCCCTCCCGCCCGAACGCGAGGCGGGCTGGCGCGTCTGCCTCGCCGCCCGCGATCGCGGGGTCTTCATCCGTCCCCTGGGGGACGTTATCGTCCTCATGCCTCCCCTCTCCATCGAGGAGGACGAACTCGTGCAGATCTGTGAGGCGGTCGCCTATGGCCTCGACCGAGTCCCCCGCGGCTAGCGGCTGGCTCGGCGAACTGCGCGAGGAGCTCGCCGCGCTCGATGACCGCTCCCTCCGCCGCGCCATCCTCACCCCCCGCCACGGTCAGGGGGAACGGCTCCGCGTCGAGGGGCGCGATCTGCTCAACCTCACCTCGAACAACTACCTCGGCCTCGCCGCCGATCCACGCGTCGTCGAGGCCGCCGCCAGGGCCGCCCGCGAGTACGGCGCCAGCGTCAGCGCCTCCCGCCTCCTCTGCGGCTCCACACCCCTCCACGAACAGCTCGAGGGGAGGCTCGCCGCCCTCAAGGGTCAACCTGCGGCGCTCCTCTACTCATCCGGCTACCTCGCCAATCTTGGCGTTCTCACCGCCCTCGCCCGCCCGGGCGACGCCATCTTCAGCGACGCCCTCAACCACGCCTCCATCATCGATGGCTGCCGCCTCTCCGGCGCCCGCGTGGCCGTCTACCGCCACGGCGACGCCGCTCACCTCGCCGCGCTCCTCACGGCCACCCCCGCCCGCCGCCGTCTCATCGTCAGCGAGACCGTCTTCAGCATGGACGGCGACATCGCGCCGCTCCCCGCCCTCTTCGATCTTGCCCGCGCCCACGACGCGGTTCTGGTCCTCGACGAGGCGCATGCCACCGGCGTCCTCGGGCCCCACGGCGAGGGCGCTGTCGCCCGTTTCGGCCTCGATCCCGAAGGCGTTGTCATTGTCGGCACCCTTTCCAAGGCGCTCGCCTCCGCTGGCGGGTTCGTCGCCGCCAGCGCGACGGTCATCGACTACCTTGTGAACCGCTCGCGCCCCTTCATCTTCAACACCGCCCTGCCCCCCGCCAGCGTCGGCGCCGCCCTCGCCGCTCTCGACATCGTGGCGGACGAGCCCGATCGTCGCGTTCAGCTCGACGCGCTCGCCGAGCGCCTCCGCGCGGGCCTCGCCGCCGCCGGCCATCCCCCCTCCGAGTCCGAGACCGCCATCGTCCCCCTTCTCCTCGGGTCAGCGGAGGCCGCGCTTGTGGTGGAGCGCCGTCTGCGCGAGGCCGGCGTTCTCTCCCGCGCCATCCGTCCCCCCACCGTCCCCGAAGGCGCCGCCCGCATCCGCTTCAACCTGATCGCGACCCACACCGCCAGCGACGTTGACCGCGTGCTCGCCGCCGCCCCCCCGCCCGCGTGAGCCGCGCCCTCTTCGTCACCGGCACCGATACCGGCGTCGGCAAGACGGTCGTCGCCGCCTGGCTCGCCGCCGCCCTCGTCCCCCGCCAGCGCGTCGCCCTCATTAAGCCCTTCCAGACCGGCGCCAGCGATCCCGCTGTCGATGGCGACGAGGCTTTCTATCGCGCCGCCATCGGCGATGAAGCCGTCGCCATCCGCACCTTCGTCTCCCTGCCCGAACCCCTCGCCCCCTCCATCGCCGCGCGCCGCGCCCGCGCGCCCATCGATGTCGCCGCGGTCCTCGTTGCGTGTCGCGACCTCGCCAGTCAAAACGACAGAACGATTATCGAAGGCGCGGGCGGGCTCCTCGTCTCCATCACCGGGGAACACGACATGGCTGGCTTCGCCGCCGCCCTGGACGCCTCGCTGGTCGTGGTCGCCCGCCCCTCGCTGGGCACGCTCAACCACACCGCGCTCACGATCGAGGCCGCCCGGCGCCGCGATCTCGACGTGGAGCTGATCGCCGTCAGCGGCTTTCCGCGGGACGCGGGCGTTGTTGAGTGGGAGAACCTGCGCTGGCTCCGCGAACGTTTTCCCGCCATCCCCCTCCTCGTCCTCGCCCAGGCGCCCCTCGCCCCTTCTGACCCCCTCGCGCGGCTCGCCCCGCGCCTCATCGGGCCTCCGCCCCCCTTCCTCAGCGGCTGTGATCTTCCCCCGCTCGACCTCGCGGTTCAGCCCCGTCAGCCCAGCGATTCGTAAACCGCGCGCGCCAGCCGGTTCGCGCGCGGGTCATCCCCATCCAGCGTGCTCGTCCACATCTGGTTCATCGCGTACCCGAACCCGATCCCCGCGTCCGGGTCACAAAAGCCCAGCGAACCGCCCATGCCGGCGTGTCCGAAGGCGTTCTCGCCCCGCGGGTCAGGTTGTCCCGCGACCGGCGCCATGAACCCCAGCGTGCGGCGCACCGGCGTCTGCAGGATGACGTCCTGTCCCTGCGTCTGCGTCGTCCCCGCCAGCCGCACGCCGGCCTCGCTCAGCAGACGGCGCCCCCGCCACGCGCCTCCCGCCCCCAGCGCCCCGTAGATCGTCGCCAGGGCGCGGGCGTTCGTGTGTCCGTTCGAGCCTGGCTGCTCCGACCCGCGATAGGCGCGGCTGTTGCGGCCCTTGTTCGGCCCTCGCGGCGCGATGTTGAAGGCCCGCGCCGCCAGCGAGGTCGGGTCCAGTAACGCCGCCGCCGCCAGGCTCGACAGCTCTTCCGGGGGAACCTGCGCCAGATGCAGGTCAGAGACGCGCGCCTCCTCCTCCGGCCCGAAGCCCAGCAGGAAGTCCACCCCCAGCGGCCCCGCGATCTCCTCCCTGATGAACCGCCCCGCGGAGCGCCCGCTCGCCCGCCTGATCGCCTCTCCCACCAACCATCCGAACGTCGCCGCGTGATAGCCCGTCTTCTCCCCCGGCTCCCAGACGGGCGCCTGCCGTGCGAGCGCCGCCGTCATGATCTCCCAGTCAAGTTCCGCCCCTGGCGGCAACTCCTCGTCGATTACGGGAAGTCCCGCCTCATGCGTGAGCAGGTAGCGCAGCGGAAGCCGTTCCTTCCCCGCTTGCGCGAACTCCGGCCAGACATCCGCTACCGGCGCCTCGAAGTCGAGCAGCCCCCGATCCGCCAGCATGTGCGCCGCCAGCGCGACCACGCCCTTCGTCGAGGAGTAGACGAGCACGAGCGTGTCGCGCTCCCACGGCTGCGTCCGCTCGCGGTCCCGATGCCCCGCCCACAGGTCGACGACCAACTCCCCGCGCCACGCCACCGCCACCGACGCGCCCAGCTCGTCCGACTCCGCGAAGTTCCGCGCGAACGCCTCGCGCACGCGCTCGAAGCGCCCGTCGCACGCCCCCTGGATGGCGCTGGCCGGAACCGCCGCGCTCACAGCGTCGTGCTGAACGCTGTCGCGATGTGGCCCCCAGCCTCCAGCCGCGCGTACTCCTCGTCGCTTACGCCCAACAGCTCCTTGTAGACGTACTCGTTGTCCTGCCCGAAGGCGACCGGCGGCCGCCGGATGCCCCCCTCTGACTCGGGAAAGTCGTAGATCGGACGCGGATAGCGGTACGTCCCGATATCGTCCTGGAGCTCCTGCGGGATGTAGAGGTTCCGCGCCTGCGCGTGCGGGTCATCCAGTACCCGTGAGGCCTCCAGCACCGGCGCCGCCGCCACCCCCGCCCCCTGCAGCCGCGCGAACAGCTCCTCGTCCTCGAAGGACGCCGTCCACTCCGCCAGTTTCTCGTCGAGCAGGTCCTGCGCCGCCGCCCGTCCCGCGGCCGCGCCCAGCTCCGGATCCCGCGCCCACGCCGGATCGCCCATCACGCCGCGCAGCGCCTCCCAGGTGGCGTCGCTCGTCACCGTGATCGCGATCCAGCGATCGTCGCCCGTCTCTGCGCCGCCCGGCGAGCGGCACGGATAGACCCCGCACGGCGCCTGCCCGTCAGCCGCGTAGATCGAGCGGTTCCCGATCGCGTGCTCCACCTCGCCGTTCAGGCTGTAGTTCATGTAGGCCTGGGCGAACATGGCGGCGGCGTTCTCCGCCTGCGCCATCTCGATGAACTGACCCTCGCCTGTGTTGTTCCGGTGCCAGATCGCCATCATGATCGCGAGCGCGATCTGCGTCGCCGCGATGTAGTCCGCCGCGAAGATGCCGCTGTTCGAGTTCGGCTCGCTGCCCTCGTACCCCCGCAGAATCTGGTGCCCCATCGTCCCTTCGAGGTGGGCTCCCATCGTGCGCGCGCTCGCGTAGTCGCCGCTCAGCCCGTAGCCCGGCGCCCGCAGGAAGATGATGTCCTCGCGCTGCTCGCGCAGCCACTCATAGGAGACGCCCAGCTTCTCCATCGTCCCCACCGCGCTGTTCTCCAGCACCGCGTCCGATATCGCCGCCAGACGCCCCAGAATCTCCTTGCCCTCGGGCTGCCGGATATCCAGCGTGAAGCTCCGCTTGTTCCGGTACAGGCTCACGAACATCGGGTGATAGTTCCAGGGACGCTCGCCCGGGTCGCTGTTCGGCAGACCCGTGATCCAGCCCGCCCCCGCCTGCGTCATCGCCTTCGGGATGCGCGGCCCCGGCACCGCCCGCGTGTTGGGCTGCCATACAAACTGGTTCTCCTGCTTCAGCACCTCCGCCCCAAGGTCCGCCAGCACGACCGTCGAGAACGTTCCCGCCCATACCCCGCCCAGGTCGAGGATGCGTATCCCGTCCAGTGGTTGCCTCGCCATCATCGCGCCTCCACAACGCCGGCCGCCGCCAGCGCGTCGATTTCGTCCGCCCCGTAGCCCGCTTCCCCGAGGACTTCCGCCGTGTGTTCGCCCAGCAACGGCGCCGGCCGCCGCAGTTCCCACGGCGTTTTTGACATCAGGAAGGGGCGTCCGGGGATCTCCACCTGTCCCATCTCCGCGTGCTCCGCCAGCTCCCAGAAGCCGCGCGCCCGGAAGTTCGCATCCTCGAACACCTCGTCGATCGTGAACAGCGGTCCGCAGAGGAACCGCACCTTCCGCGCCGCTTCCCAGATCTCCCGCTTCGTGTGCTCTGAGAGCCACACATAGAAGAACGCGTTGAACTCCTCGATCGCCTCGGGGTTCATCTGGATGGCGGGGTCATCCCACTTCTCGTCCTCCATCCAGTCCGGATGCCCGAGGAACTCGCGCGCGTTCGCAAAGCGCGCTCCCCCGCCCTGCAGGTCCACCCAGCCGTCCTTGCACGGGAATACCCCGTTCAGCATCCCCACCGCCGCCCCCGGCGAGCGTAGCGACTTCCGCCCCGAGTACTGGTACCCCATCACCGTCGCATGCCGCCGGTCCACCCCCACCAGATGGCTGTCCGCAATCGAGAAATCGACGTGCTGCCCCACCCCCTGGTAACGCCCCGCCATCAGCGCCCCCATCATCGCCGTGGCCGCCGCCGAGCCTGACTGCACCAGCGCCGCCGTGCCGTACATCTTCACCGGCTCCCGCTCCAGCAGGCCCGTCGAGAACATCTCTCCCGCGAAGGCGTACAGCACGAGGTCAGACCCCTTGTAGTCGCGATACGGACTCTCCTGCCCGAAGTTCGCGATCGAAACGAGCGGCGCGTCCGCCCGCCGCTCGTGGATCGCCTCCCAGCCCACGCCCAGCCGCTCCATCACCCCCGGCCGGAAGCTCTCTACGACGAGGTCCGCCCCTTCCAGCAGCCGCCAGAACGCCTCCCGCCCCCGCTCCGCCTTCAGGTCGAGCGCCACCGAGCGCTTGTTTGTGTTGAAGTAAAAGAACGTGCCGCTCTTCTCCGGGTGCGGCTCGCCCCCCTGGTAGGGCCCCAGCCGCCGCGCCGGATCGCCTCCCGGCCGCTCGATCTTGATCACGTCGGCGCCGAAATCCGCGAACAGCTTCGTCGCGTACGGGCCGGTGATGTGCTGTGTCAGGTCCAGCACCCGGACATCGTTCAGAGGACCGCTCATCGCCCCCTCCGTGGCTTCTGCGTGTGCGCCGCCAGTGTGCGGGCGCAGGGCGCATCTTACGGCCTTCGCGCCGCCCCCGTTCGCCGTCCCGTTTCTGTGAACGCTTCCTGTAAACGCAAAGAGGGGGCGCAGCGCGGCCGCTGCGCCCCCTGTCACGGGATGGGAGAGTTCGTCCCCCGTCGTGCCGGACTAGTTCACGTACGGCGTGATCTTCGCCATCTGCTCCGCCAGCAGATCCGCCGGCATCGTCACGTAGCCGACCTCCGGCACGATCTCGTCCACGTGCTCCAGCGCGAACTGCATGAATCCGACAAGTTCGGGACGCTCGCTCAGCAGGCTGGCGCGGGTGTAGATGAACAGCGGCCGTGAGAGCGGCGTGTAGGCGCCCGAGAGCGCCGCCTCGAAGCTCGGGGCCACGCAACCGTCGCCGCCGTCCACCGAGACCGCCTGCAGGCTCTGCCCCGCCTCCACAAAGTAGGCGAAGCCGAAGTAGCCGATCGCGTTCTTGTCGCGCCCGATGCCCAGCGCCAGGATGTTGTCATCCTCCGAAGGCGTGCCGTCGCCGCGGTGCGTCGCGTCCTCGACTTCCTCGATAATCGCCTCATGGAAGTAGTCGAACGTTCCTGAGTCAGCCCCCGGGTAGTAGGCGATGATCTTCTCATCCGGCCACTCAGCGCGAATCTCGTTCCAGCGCTTCGCGCCATTGGCGCTGAACGCCTGGTTGAGCTCCGCCACCGTCAGGCACTGCGCGAAGTCGTTGTCGGGGTGAATCATCACCGTAAGGGCGTCGATGGCGACCTGAATCTCGACGATGTCCTCGATCCCGTTATCGGCGCAAGTGGCGACTTCGCTGTCCTTGATCGGACGCGAGGCGTTGCTGATCTGGGTCTCGCCGCGACAGAACTTCTCGAAGCCCCCGCCGGTCCCGGAGAAGGCCACGTTCACGCGTACATCGGAGGCGTAGCCGAACTCCTCGGCCATCGCCTCGGCGATGGGGAATACCGTCGAGGAGCCGTCGATGCGAATCTCCCCCGAAAGGTCCGCGTACGGATCCGCCTCGCTCATGGGCGCTTCCGTCGCCGCAGGCGCCGGATCGTCGTCGTCGCCGCACGCGACCAGGAGCAGCGCGAACGCCGCCAGGCCAGCGAAGGGGAGCAGCAGCCAGCGCCGCCGCTCAGGAGTCAGGATGTTCTTCTGGAAATGCACGAAAGAGTGACGCCCCCCGAGAGATTTGCCGCCGCAATCGGGACGGCGCTCGGTCGACGGGGAAACTAGGCGCTCGCGCTTAAATGGCTGTTAACAGGCCCCGCCGCCCGCGCCCTCCCCCGCCGCGACGGAGTACGATTCCCCGCCAGGAGCTCGCATGGCCGCTGACATCCTCGCGCTGTTCGTGGCCCTGTTCATCGGTTCCGTCCCCCTCTCCTGGCTCCTGGCCCGCTATCGCTACGGCGTCGACCTGCGCGTCATCGGCGATCGCAATGTCGGCAGCGGCGCCCTCATGCGCGTTGGCGGCATGCCCGCCGTCGTCGTCGCGACCATCCTCGATCTCCTCAAGGGCGCCGCCGCCGTCGCCATCGCGCTCGCCCTGGCCACCGCTGAGTGGGTCGCGCTCACGGCCGGGGTTCTCGTCGTCGTGGGGCACATCTTCCCCCCGTGGCTCGCCTTCCACGGCGGACGGGGCGCCGCCGCCGCAATCGGCGTTGGGTGGGCGCTCTTCCCCCTCTCCGGGCTGGTCATGCTCGCCGTTGGCCTCGTCACGCTCGTTGCCTCCCGCCGCACGCCCATCGCCATCGCCTGCGCCCTCATCTCCCTCATCGCCGTCGCCGCTGTCATCGAACGCGACAGCGGCCGTCTGCTCTTCGTCGCGCTCCTCTTTATCGGCGTTGGCCTGAAGGACGCCTTCGACCGCATCCGCGCGCGTCGCGCCTCCGGCTAAACCCGCCCCGCCGCAACCGCGACTGCGCGCCCCCGACGCCCTCCGTCAGGCGCCGCCCCGCGCGGGCGCCGGCCGCCCCTTGATCGCCTCAATCTCGACGATGCGCTCGCGGAACCGCCAGAGCCCGTCCGCGCAACGCTCCACCGTGTCGCGGTAGCGTCCGAACACGAGCGTGTACGGCGCTCCCGTCTCGTCCTCGTCCAGCCGCGTGAAGAAGCTCTCCACCTTCGCCGTCTCGCCCTCCAGCGCGATTCGGGGCTGCACCATCATGTGCTTGTGCCACGTCTCCGGCGCGCGCGTGTGCGTCGCGATGAACGCGCGCAGGGCCGTCCGCCCCGCGATGCGGTTCCCGGGCCTGTCGAAATCAGGCGGACGGCGCATATCGAAGACGCCGTCCTCGCGGAAGCAATCCACCCACTCCGCCTCCAGCCCGTAGTCGATGCTGTGCGCGTAGCGGTGCATGTTCGCGACCACGCCCCGCTCGTCCTCGAGTATCGCCAGGCGCGCCTCCAGCGCTCGCAGTCGTTCCTCGACGCTCGCCATCGCGTTCCCCCTGTGCGGCCGCTTGCCGTCCGCGCGACCGTAGCCCAGCCCCGCGCCCCGGCGCTACCCCGAACCCGTGTCCGCGGGAGTGGCCGCCGGCGTCTCCGGATGCGAAGGCATGCGCCGCAAGCTCGATTGCGTGAGCAGGAACACGGCCGCCACCGCCGCCATCGCCGCCCCGCAGATCGCGAACCACTCACCCGCGCCCAGCATCTGCGCCCCGCCTCCCGCCAGCAGCCCCCCAAAGGGTGAGCCGCCCATCAGCACAAGCGTGTAAATCGCCATCACCCGCCCCATCACATCGCCCGGCGTGTGCGCCTGAATCAGCGTCAGGTTCAGGTTGATGAAGAACCCCGCATTCAATCCGCTCAGGAACATCAGCAACACCGTCAGCAGGTAGCTGTGCGAGAGTCCAATCCCCACCGCCAGGCTCCCTCCGACGATGAGCGTGACGGTGAACCAGCCCCCCGCGTTCTCCAGCCGCGGAATCGAAGCGAGCACGAGCGAGCTGATCACCATGCCCACCCCCATCACGCCGAACAGGGCGCTCGCCAGAAACGCCTCAGCCCCGAGCTGGTCCTCCGCCACCCTCGGCAGCAGCGTCTGCCACGGCCCCATGATGACCAGCGACGACGCCAGCAGGAGCAGGAACAGCGTGCGGATGTCCAGCGTCCCCCGGACGAAGCGGAACCCCTCCGCGATCTCCCCCAGCATCTCCCCGAAGAGCCGCCGTCCGATCTGCGTGACGCGCTCCGCCGCCGGTATCCGCAGCGGGAGCAGGAACACCAGGCCGAGGCCCATCAGGGCCGCCTGCAGCGCGAACCCGCCGCCGTTCCCCGTCAGTTCAATCGCCGCGCCGCCCAGCAGCGGCCCCATGATCTGGGACGTTTGCTGCCCCAGGCTGTTCAGCGTGATCGCGTTCATCAGCCGCTCCTGCGGCACAACCACAGGCACCAGCGCCTGCCGCACCGGCTGCCCGACCGCCACCCCTACCCCCACCAGAATCGCCATCACGATCGCCATCCCCACCCCCATCGCCCCCACCCAAATCAGCACCGCCGTCAGGAGCGACGTGACCAGAACCCATACCTGGCTCGCGAACAGCAGCGAGCGCCGGTTCCACCGATCCGAGAGCACGCCCGCCGGCAGGGTCAGGAAGAACACAGGGACGCCCAGCCCGAACGTCACAAGCCCCAGGACCAGATTCCGCTCGCTCAAGTCCCCCGCGAGCCACACAAACGCGAAGCGCTGGATGCCCTGCACCAGCGCGTAGCTGAAGTTGTTCCCCCACAGCAGCCGGAAATCACGCAACTCAAAAGCCGCGAACGTCTGCTGGCTGAGGAGCCTCCCCGCCGCTCGCGCGAAACCGGTTCGTGAGTCCTGCCCGTCGATGCGTTTGGCCAAAGTCCCCGCCAACGCGAGGGACGCCCTCTGACGCTCTCGCGAACGTGAACGTACGCGCCCCGACCGTGGCGGGCAAACAGCGCCCGCCGCCAGCGGGTACCATGCTCCCCGCCCGCTCGCCTCAGAACGCCGCTGGAAGTCGAGGAATCCCCGTGTTTCTCCCGCCCCCGAGCCCCTGGACCGTGCCCTTCGACGGCTCCTTCGAGGCCCGCGCCCACGCCGCCGCCCCGCCCGCCGTTCCCCCCTCCAAGAAAGAGCTGCGCAGGCTCCTGCGCGCGCGCGTCAAGGAACTCGACGCCCTCCAGTACCGGCTCTTCGTCGAAAACAGCCGCTCCCTCCTCCTCATCTTCCAGGCCCTCGACGCCGGCGGAAAAGACAGCGCCATCCGTTCCGTCTTTCGCGGCGTGAACCCGGCCGGACTCCAGGTCGTCTCCTTCGCCGAGCCCTCCTCCCTCGACCTCGACCATGACTTCCTCTGGCGAACCACGCGCATGCTCCCCCAGCGCGGCCGGCTCGGCGTCTTCAACCGCAGCTACTACGAAGAAGTCCTCGTCGTCCGCGTCCACCCCGAGCTCCTCACCGCCCAGCGCCTGCCCCCCGTCGAAAGCCCCGACGAACTCTGGGAAGGCCGCCTCGCCTCCATCCGCGACCATGAGACCCACCTCGCCCGCAACGGCACCACCGTCCTCAAATTCTGGCTCAACGTCTCGAGAGACGAACAAGCGCGGCGCCTCCGCGATCGCGTCGAGGGGCGGGAAAAGCAGTGGAAGTTCTCCATGGCCGACGTACGCGACCGGCAGCACTGGGACGCCTACCTCGACGCCTACCAGTACGCCCTGAACGCCACCTCCCGCCCCTGGGCCCCCTGGTACGCCCTCCCCGCCGATAACAAGCCCTACCTGCGGCTCGCCGTCGCCGGAATCATCGTCGAGACCCTGCGCGCCATGGATCCCCAACTCCCCCAGGTCGAACGCCTCGCCCCCGATGAGCGCCAGCGCATCCTCGACCTGCTCGATGAGTAGCCCGCCCCGTTCACATCCGCCGCCGCCACAGGACAAGCGGGGCAAAACGAAAGGGCCTCCCGATTTCGGGAGGCCCTTCGCGAGGGTCTGGTAGCGGGGGAGGGATTCGAACCCCCGACCTTCGGGTTATGAGCCCGACGAGCTACCACTGCTCCACCCCGCGCCGATGGCCCTTGCGGACCTTCGCACTGAAGAGCGATGAACCTGTCGATTCATGGCGAGCCTCAACTGAGGTCAAGCCCTCGACCATTAGTACGCCTCAGCTGAACGCGTTGCCGCGCTTACACCTGGCGCCTATCAAACAGGTAGTCTTCCTGTGGTCTTACTCCCTTGACGGGATGGGAAGTCTCATCTTGAGGTCGGCTTCGCACTTAGATGCTTTCAGCGCTTATCCGATCCGAACATGGCTACCGGGCAATGCTCCTGGCGGAACAACCCACACACCAGCGGTTCGTTCACCCCGGTCCTCTCGTACTAGGGGCAACGCCTCTCAAACTTCCTGCGCCCACGGCGGATAGAGACCGAACTGTCTCACGACGTTCTGAACCCAGCTCGCGTACCGCTTTAATGGGCGAACAGCCCAACCCTTGGGACCTACTCCAGCCCCAGGATGCGACGAGCCGACATCGAGGTGCCAAACCTTGCCGTCGCTATGGACGCTTGGGCAAGATAAGCCTGTTATCCCCGGGGTAACTTATATCCGTTAAGCCACGGCCCTTCCACTCGGAACCGTAGGATCACTTTGACCGGCTTTCGCCCCTGCTCGACTTGTAGGTCTCGCAGTCAAGCTCCCTTGTGCCAATACACTCAACAGGTGATTTCCATCCACCCTGAGGGAACCTTTGTGCGCCTCCGTTACTCTTTGGGAGGCGACCGCCCCAGTCAAACTGCCCACCAGACACTGTCCTCCTGCTTGATCAGGAGTTAGAAAGCAAACCACAGAAGGGTGGTATTTCAAGGTTGGCTCCACCGCGCCCGCAAGCGCGGCTTCAAAGCCTCCCACCTATCCTGCGCATCTAAGGCCCACTCCCAGTGCCAAGCTGCAGTAAAGCTCCACGGGGTCTTTTTGTCCTGCCGCGGGTCGGCCGCATCTTCACGGCCAATTCAATTTCGCCGGGTCCTTCGTCGAGACAGTGCCCAGATCGTTACGCCTTTCGTGCGGGTCGGAACTTACCCGACAAGGAATTTCGCTACCTTAGGACCGTTATAGTTACGGCCGCCGTTCACCGGGGCTTCGGTTCGAAGCTCTCACCTCTCTCCTTAACCTTCCGGCACTGGGCAGGCGTCAGCCCCTATACGTCAGCTTTCGCTTTTGCAGAGACCTGTGGTTTTGGTAAACAGTCGCCTGGGCCTGCTCACTGCGGCCCCCTGCCGCTCAGCGGGCAAAGCCGCTTCACAGCCGGGGGCGATCCTTCTCCCGAAGTTACGGATCCAATTTGCCGAGTTCCTTAACGAAGGTTCTCCCGTTCGCCTCACGGTACTTACCGCCACCTACCAGTGTCGGTTTGCGGTACGGGCACGTTGGCAACTGGCAGCGAGGCTTTTCTTGCCGGCCTGGGCTCAATCCCGTCGCTTTGACAAAAGTCTCTACTTCTCCCGAGCCCTCGGCTTGCCCCGGCGGTGGATTTCCCTGCCACCGGACGCCTACGACTCAGAAACGGACCATATCCAATGGATCCGCGGAATCTACCCTTCCGGGTCCCCCCTCTGCGTTAGAACGCAACCATCGTGGCGCTGGAATACTAACCAGCTGTCCATCGCCTACGCCTCTCGGCCTCGGCTTAGGCCCGACTAACCCTACGCGGACTGACCTTCCGTAGGAAACCTTAGGTTTACGGCGGGTGCGGTTCTCACGCACCTTACGCTACTCATGCCGGCATTCTCACTTCGTTCCACTCCAGGGCGCCTCGCAGCTACCCCTTCTCTGCTGAAACGAACGCTCCCCTACCGCCATCCGCACAAATGCGGATGACCCACAGCTTCGGTGTCACGCTTAGCCCCGTTGAATTCTCGGCGCAAAACCACTCGACCAGTGAGCTGTTACGCACTCTTTAAAGGGTGGCTGCTTCTAAGCCAACCTCCTGGCTGTTTTTGCGATTCAACATCCTTGTACACTGAGCGTGAACTTCGGGACCTTAGCTGGTGGTCTGGGCTGTTTCCCTTTCGACAATGAAGCTTATCCCCCACTGTCTCACTCCCGGACTTTGTCCAGCGGCATTCGCAGTTTGGTTGGGTTTGGTAGGCGGTAAGCCCCCTAGCCCATCCAGAGCTCTACCTCCGCTGGAGATGATCCAAGGCTGCACCTAAATGCATTTCGGGGAGAACGAGCTATCTCCTGGTTCGTTTGGCATTTCACCGCTACCCACAAGTCATCCAATCGTTTTGCAACACAAGAAGGTTCGCGCCTCCATCCGGTTTTACCCGGACTTCACGCTGCCCATGGGTAGATCACCAGGTTTCGCGTCTACACCACGCCACTCAATCGCCCTGTTCGGACTCGCTTTCGCTACGGCTCCATGACTGCGTCACTTAACCTCGCGACGTAGCGTAACTCACCGGCTCATTCTTCAATAGGCACGCCGTCACCCGTCGTAACGAGCTCCGACTGCACGTAAGCACGCGGTTTCAGGATCTCTTTCACTCCCCTCCCGGGGTACTTTTCACCTTTCCCTCACGGTACTGGTCCACTATCGGTCATCAGGGGTATTTAGCCTTGGGAAGTGGTCTTCCCGGATTCCCACAGGGTTTCACGTGTCCCGTGGTACTCAGGTTCCCGCCCGGAGTCACACACCATTCGTCTACGGGGCTCTCACCCTCTCTGGCCGGCCGTTCCAGTGCCGTTCCCCTTGGTGTGCGATTGCTAACTCCGTGCCCGAAAGCAGGCAGGCCCTACAACCCCGGCTGGGCGAACCCAACCGGTTTGGGCTTTTCCCCGTTCGCTCGCCGCTACTGAGGGAATAATCTCTTCTCCTCGGGGTACTTAGATGTTTCAGTTCCCCCGGTTCCCCCTGCCAGGCCTATGTGTTCAGCCTGGAGTGACCCGGTATTCCCGGGTCGGGTTTCCCCATTCGGAAATCTCCGCCTGAGCTTGTTTGGCAGCTGAGCGGAGCTTATCGCAGCCTTACCACGTCCTTCTTCGGCCCCTGATGCCTAGGCATCCACCGCGCGCCTTAGTAGCTTGACCTCAATTAAGGCTCGCACGCATGAATCTCTCCCGGCTCCGCCGCGCTCCCCCGAAAGGAACCGCAGCGAACCCGTTCGCAGTTCATCGCTCTTCAGTTGTGAAGGTCCGTACCCGGCTTCGCCGCCGGCGAGCGCCTCGTGGCGCTCCCTGATTGCGAAACCCGCTCTCGCCGTAGCCCAAACCATGGTATGGAGCCGAGGAGACTCGAACTCCCGACATCCGCCTTGCAAAGGCGGCGCTCTCCCAGCTGAGCTACGGCCCCTCGCGTCCAGCGCCAGAGTGGTGGGCCATTCTGGACTCGAACCAGAGACCTCAGTCTTATCAGGACTGCGCTCTAACCAGCTGAGCTAATGGCCCCCCTTGGGCCGGCACGGCCTTTAAGAGCTGAATAGCGGACGGAAGAAGGCCGCCTGGAGGCCTTCAGGAACGCCCCGAACCGAAACTCGAGGCGCATCGACCTGGGATCATCCCCGCCGCGCTCCGTAACACCGTTACGGAGCGTCTTGCCGGCGGGGCGTACTCCCTAGAAAGGAGGTGATCCAGCCGCAGCTTCCGCTACGGCTACCTTGTTACGACTTCGTCCCAATCGCTGGCCCCACCCTCGACGCCTGCTCCCTTGCGGTTAGCCGAGCGGCTTCAGGTGTTGCCAACTTTCATGACGTGACGGGCGGTGTGTACAAGGCCCGGGAACGTATTCACCGCAGTACTGCTGACCTGCGGTTACTAGCAACTCCGGCTTCATGCAGGCGAGTTTCAGCCTGCAATCCGAACTGAGGATGGCTTTGATGGGATTAGCTCCACCTCGCGGTTTCGCGACCCGTTGGACCACCCATTGTAGCGTGTGTGTAGCCCCGGACGTAAGGGCCACGCTGACCTGACATCATCCCCTCCTTCCTCCGGGGGTTTCCCGGCAGTCTCGTCAGAAAAGTACAACTGACGACAGGGGTTGCGCTCGTTGCGAGACTTAACCCAACACCTCACGGCACGAGCTGACGACGGCCGTGCAACACCTGTGCATGCTCCCCGAAGGGTCCCTCAGCTTTCACATCGGTACCACATGCATGTCAAATCCGGGTAAGGTTCTTCGCGTACCATCGAATTAAACCACACGCTCCGCTGCTTGTGCGGGCCCCCGTCAATTCCTTTGAGTTTTAGCCTTGCGGCCGTAGTCCTCAGGCGGAGTACTTATCGCGTTAGCTTCGGCACTGAGGGGGTCGATACCCCCAACACCTAGTACTCATCGTTTACAGCGTGGACTACCCGGGTATCTAATCCGGTTCGCTCCCCACGCTTTCGCCCCTGAGCGTCAGGACAGGGCCAGAATGCCGCCTTCGCCGCTGGTGTTCCTTCCGATATCTACGCATTTCACCGCTACACCGGAAATTCCGCATTCCCCTCCCTGCCTCAAGCCCGACAGTTTTCCAGGACCCCTCCCGGTTGAGCCGGGAGATTTCACCTGAAACTTGTCGAGCCGCCTGCGGGCGCTTTACGCCCAGTAAATCCGGACAACGCTTGCCACCTACGTATTACCGCGGCTGCTGGCACGTAGTTAGCCGTGACTTATTCGCGAGGTACCGTCAGAACTTCTTCCCTCGCAAAAGCGGTTTACAACCCGAAGGCCTTCCTCCCGCACGCGGCGTTGCTGCGTCAGGCTTTCGCCCATTGCGCAAGATTCTTAGCTGCTGCCTCCCGTAGGAGTCGGGGCCGTTCTCAGTCCCCGTGTGGCTGACCATCCTCTCAGACCAGCTACCGATCGTCGCCTTGGTGAGCCATTACCTCACCAACTAGCTAATCGGCCGCGGGCCCCTCCCGGAGCGCCGGAGCTTTCACCACCCGATCTCTCATCGGGGGTCATATGCGGTATTAGCCCGGCTTTCGCCGGGTTATCCCCCACTCCAGGGCAGGTTACCCACGTGTTACTCACCCGTCCGCCGCTCTCCACCAGCCCGAAGGCTGGCTTCTCGCTCGACTTGCATGCCTAATACACGCCGCCAGCGTTTGTCCTGAGCCAGGATCAAACTCTCCGTAAGAGCGCTCAGCCCGAAGGCTGAGTCATTTCCCTTGACGGGTTCCCAGACGTTCTCTTTCGTCCGCTATCCAGTTGTTAAAGTCCGCTGGGCCCCGCAAAAGGCCCGAACGAAAAGAATAGGCGCGCGCCGCCAACCTGTCAAACGCGAAACCGCGGATCGCCCCTCAGCGCGTCCGCAGATACGTCAGCGGCTCCTGTTGCCGCACCAGGTCGCGCAGCTCCAGCGTCAGCAGCGCCCCCGTCACCGCCTGCACCGGCAGCTCCGTCCGCCGCGCCAGTTCATCCACATGCAGCGGCCCCTCCTCCAGCCCGCGCAACACCTTTTGCTCCTCCTCGCTCGCATCCTCCGCCCCGGCGGAGTCCGGCGCCTCCGCCGGCTGTTCTTCCCGCTTTGGGGTCTGCGCCGCCAGGCTGAGCAGATTCAGCTCCTCGCACAGCTCCTCCACCGACCCCACCAGCTTCGCCCCGCTCTCCCGAATCAGACTGTTCGTCCCCGCGCTCTGCTGCGAGAACACGCTTCCCGGCATCGCGAACACTTCCCGATTCTGCTCCAGCGCGTGGTTCGCCGTGTGCAGCGCCCCGCTCGCCGCGCCCGCCTCGATCACGAGCGTCGCCCGCGCCAGCCCCGAGATGATCCGGTTCCGCCGCGGGAAGTAGTCCGGCCGCGGCTGCACGCCGGGCGGATATTCCGAGACAACGCATCCGTGCGCCATCACCCGCTCCGCCAGGCCCGCGTTCTCGCGCGGAAAGACGCGGTCGAGCCCTCCCGCCAGCACCGCCACCGTGGGCGTCCCCTCATCCACCGCCACCCGATGCGCGATCGCGTCGATCCCCAGCGCCAGTCCGCTCACGATCGCCACCCCCGCGCGCGCAACCGCCCCACAGTACTGCTCGCAGACCTCCCGCCCATAGGGAGTCGCGCGCCGCGTTCCCACCACCGCCAGCGCCTGTTCGAACTGCGGCCCCTCGCTCCCCCGCGCGAAAAGCACTGGCGGGCTCTGCGGGATCTCCTGCAGGAGCGAGGGATAGGCCTCGTCTTCCCATGTCAACATCCGCATTCCGTTGCGCTCGATCGTTTCCAGCTCCCGTTCCGGCGCGAACTCCCGCCTCGCCTGCTCGAACTTGCGCGCGTACTGCGGCCGCAGCCCCGCCGCTCGCGCCTCGCCCGCGGGCGCCTCCCACGCCTCCGCGACGCTCCCGAAGCGCGCGATCAGGTTGCGGAAGCTCTCCGATCCCAGCCCCGCCCGTCGCAAGGCGACCCACTGCGCGCGTTCCCTGTCCGGGCCAACCATGACGCGCTGACTCTAACGCCGTCGCTGGTCAGGCGCCTGCGCCCTCCCTCGCCACCCGCAACCGTCGCAGCCGCCGCCCCGACATGCTCAGGACGCTCAGCCGCAGTCCATCCACCTGGATCTCGTCCCCCACCGCTGGCAGGCGCCCCAGTTCGTGGATGACGAAGCCCCCTACCGTGTCGAAGTCCTCGTTCTCCGCCGTGTAGTCGAACAGCTCTGCGAGCACCTCCGCCGGCATGCTCGCGTCCAGCAAGACCTCATCCTCCGAGATGCGCTCCATGGCCGGCCCCGCCACGTCGTACTCGTCCTCGATTTCCCCCACGATCTCCTCGAGCAAGTCCTCGATGGTGATGAGTCCCGCCGTCCCTCCGTACTCATCCACCACGATCGCCAGATGCGTGCGGTTCGCCCGCATCTCCGTCAACAGTTGATCGGCGCGTTTCATCTCCGGGATGAAGACCGCCTTCCGCAACAGATCGCGCAGGGAAGACTCCCGCCCCGAGAGCAGCGCCTCCAGCATGTCCTTGGCGTAGGCCAACCCCGCGATGTCGTCGATGCTCTCCCCGAAGACGGGAATGCGGCTGAAGCCCCGTTCCGTCGCCAGCCGTGCCGCTTCCTCGATGCCCGCGTCCGCCGCCGTCGCCACGATGTCGATGCGCGGCGTCATCACCTCCCGCGCGGTCTTGTCCTCCAGCCCGATGATCCCGCGGATCATCCGTTCCTCCTCCTCTTCCACGCCGCCGGTCGCCTCCTCCCGCTCCAGCAGCGCCAGGATATCCTCGTTCTGCGACCCCGGCCCCACGCCCTGCAGGGGCGCCGCGATCACCCGCGCGGGCACGCCCAGCGCCCAGGCCGGCGCCGCGAACCCCCAGCGCGCCGCCACGATCACGCGGTGAAGCTGCAACACCGAGTACTCAGGCCGCCGCGCCGCCAGCGCGCCCACGGTCATCTGCACGAGCGCGGCGTAGGCGCCCCCCGCAATCCCGATCCACGCTGCCCCTCCCGCGCCCAGTTCCACCGCGCCGATGTAGGCAAACGCCGAGACGACCCCCGCCGCTGACAGGATGCGCGCCGTCGTCAGCGGTCCCAGCGGCTCCAGCGGACGCTCCACCGTCCCCACAATCCGTAGCGCGGCCGCGTTCCCCTGCCGCGCCAGCGACTGGATGCGCGCCACGTTCGTGCGCTCCAGCGCCGTCTCCGCCCCCGCCGCCAGCGCCAGCGTGACCGACGCCACGACGATGACCACGATGGCGATCAGTTCGCCCGTCTCCATCGCTACGCCTCTCCCCTGTCCTTCCCCGGGAGTACCCGCGCGGGCACTCCCGCCACGCGCGTCCCCGCCGCTACGTCACGCGTCACCACCGCCCCCGCCGCCGTAAAGGCCCCCTCCCCCACGGCAACGGGCGCGATCAGCATCGTGTCGCAGCCGACGAACGCCCTTGCCCCGATGCGCGTGCGGTGCTTGTGCTTGCCGTCGAAGTTCACCGTGACCGTCCCCGCCCCGATGTTCGCCCCCTCGCCCACGTCCGCGTCCCCGAGGTAGCTGAAGTGGTGCATCTTCACCCCGTCCCCCACGACCGAGTTCTTCACCTCCGCGTAGTTGTGAATCTCACAGCCCTCGCCGATGACCGCCCCGCCCCGCACGTGCGCGTACGGCCCCACCGTCGTTCCCGCCCCCACCCTCGAATCCTCCACCACCGAGTGCTCGATGCGGCTCTCCGCCCCGATACTTGCGTTCCGCAGCGTCGCCCCGGGCCCGATGATCGCCCCCGCCGCCACCGAGGTCTCCCCGTACAGGTAGCAGTTCGGCTCGATGCGAACGTCCGCCGCCAGCCGCACATTGCGATCCAGGTAGACCGTCGCGGGATCCCGAAAGGTCACGCCCGCGGCCAGATGCCCCGCGATCAAGCGCTCTCGCACGATCGCTTCCGCCTTCGCCAGTTGCGCGCGGCTTTCGATACGCAGGCTCGCGTCCTCGTCCGCCGCTACCGCCCGCGGCGGACGCCCCTCCGCCCGCGCCGCCTCCGCCAGCGCCGTCAGCGCGTCGCCCCCCGCCGCGTCGAGGCGCGCCCACAGCCACGCCGCGTCGACATGCCACGCGCCCGATAGTTCCCCTTCCGCCGACATCGCGATGGCGAGCGGCGCCGCGCCCCGCGCTTCTGCCAGGGCGCGCAGCAAGGCGCCGCCCACAAGCGGCGTGTCGCCCCGCGTCACGAGTATGGAGGGGCGCCCGGCGAGCGCTTCCCGGCAGGCCTCGAGCCCCTTCCCCGCGACGAGCTCCGCGCCCGTCAGGCCCGCGTCTCCGTCCCCGTCCGTCAGGACCACAATCCGCGCCGGCGAGAGCTCCCGCGCGGCGTCGATGGCGTACTGCGCCGCGGCCACGCCCGCGACCGTGTGCAAGGCGGGCGGCGTGTCCGACCACATCCCCTCGCTGCGCTCCCCCGCGAGCACGACCACGCCCAGCTCCGCCCTCATCGATCGCGTCGAGGCGGACGCGCGCAGGCGCCCGTGGAAGCACTGGCGGGGAGAGCGGACTTGCGTTCGTGGGGATCGGGATCGTCGCTCATAAACGTGTGGCGGTGTGCGCCAGTCCATGCTAGAGCGCCATAAGGCGATGTCAAGCGGTCATCCGCCCCCTTCACTCGACACCCAGCGGGTTGCGCTCGTAGCATCGACGGAACGATATGCCCTCCCCGCCGCGCAGTTCTGACGAGATTCGCACTGCCTTCGTGGACTTCTTCGCGGCGCGCGATCACCGTCAGCTTCCCCCCTGGCCGCTCATCCCCGTCGGCGATCCCACCACGCTCTTCACGACCGCCGGCATGCAGCAGTTCAAACCCTACTTTACCGGCCAGACCGAACCCCCCGTGCGACGCGCCACGACGGTCCAGCGCGCCTTCCGCGTGACGGACATCGAGGAAGTCGGCGACTTCAGCCATTGCACCGCCTTCGAAATGCTCGGCAACTTCAGCTTCGGCGACTATTTCAAGGCCGAAGCCATCGCCTGGGCCTGGGAACTCAGCACCCGCGTCTACCAACTCCCCCCCGAACGCATCCACGTCAGCATCCACGACGACGACGATGAGTCCTATCAGGCGTGGCGCGAAACCGGCGTCCCCCACGAGCGCATCCATCGCTACGACGAATCCGAGAACTACTGGTACAGCGGCCCCGTCGGCCCCTGCGGCCCCAACACCGAGATCTTTTACGACGAGTTCCCCGAGCGCGGCCTCGAAGGCGCGGACCCAGCCGGCGACGGCGAGCGCTTTCTGGAGTATTGGAACCTCGTCCTCATGCAGAACTTCCGCCACGAGGACGGCTCCCTCAGCGACCTCCCCGCGAAGAACATCGATACCGGCAGCGGCCTCGAACGCGTCGCCGCCATCCAGCAGGGCAAGCGCTCCATCTTCGAGACCGACATCTTCATCCCCATCCTGCGAGAGGCCGCCGCCATCGTCGGGGTCGAGTATCTCGGCGGCGGCGCCAGCCCCTCCGAGGGCCGCGCCATCCGCGCGATGTCCGAACACGCCCGCGCCGCCACCCTCCTCGTGGGCGACGGCGTCGTCCCCAGCAACGAAGGCCGCGGCTACGTCCTCCGCCGCATCCTCCGCCGCGCCGTCTACCTGGCGCGCCGCGAGGGCGTCGACGAACCCTTCCTCCACCGCCTCGTCGAGGCCTCCATTCGCAAGCTCGCGCCCGCCTACCCCCACCTCGAACAGGAGCGGGACTTCATCCTGCGCGCCATCGGCGGCGAGGAGGACCGCTTCCTCCGCACGCTCGCCGCCGCCTCCCAGCGCCTCGACCTCCTCCTCGACCGTCTTCAGGGCGCCGGCCAGACGGCGCTCCCGGGCGAGGAAGCATTCTCCCTCTACGACACCTTTGGCCTCCCCATCGAACTCACCCGCGAGATCGCCGCCGCCCGCGCCTTCACCGTCGATACCGGAGGCTTCGAGGAGGCCCTCGAAGCCCAGCGCCGCAGCGCCCGCCAGGCCGCCGCTCTGCTCGGCGGCGACGATCGCCCCGCGCTGGCCGCTATCGGCCGCGACCACAGCGCCTTTGTCGGCTGGCGCCGCGTCGACGCCGACGCACGCGTGGTCGCCCTCCTGCAGGAAGGCCAGCCCGTGCCGGTCGCGCCCGCCGGCGCCGAGGTCGAGGTCATCCTCGACTCCACCCCCTTCTACCCCGAAGGCGGCGGCCAACTCGGTGACCGCGGCCAGCTTCGCGCCCCCGGCGGCCTCCTCGCCGTCGCCGATACTCAGCCAGCCAGCGGCGCCATCATTCACGCCGGCAAGGTCGCCGAGGGCGAACTTCGCGTCGATGACTCCGTGCGCGCCGAAGTCGACCTCGCCTGGCGCGGCGGCGTCACCCGCAACCACACCGCCACCCACCTCCTCCACGCCGCCCTCCGCGCCGCCCTCGGCCAGCATGTCCGCCAGCAAGGCTCCCTCGTCGCCGATGAACGCTTGCGCTTCGACTTCACCCATCTCGAAAGCGCCCCCCGCGAGGCCCTCGATGAAGTCGAGCGCCTTGTGAACGACGTCATCCGCCAGAACCTCCCCGTCGACTGGCGCATGACCACCTACCAGCAGGCCATCGAGGGCGGCGCCCTCGCCTTCTTCGGCGACAAGTACGGCGCCGAGGTCCGTGTCGTCGAGATCGGCGGCGACGGCGCGCCCTTCAGCGCGGAACTCTGCGGCGGCACCCACGTGCGCCAGACCGGCGAGCTTGGCCTCGTGCACATCCTCCGCGAATCCGCCGTCGCCGCCGGCACACGCCGCATCGAAGCGCTCTCCGGCGCCTCCGCCGAGCGCTTCCTGCTCGAACAGCACGCCCGCCTTCAGCGCCTCGCCGAGCGCCTCTCCACGCCCCCCGCCGACCTTGAGGCGCGCATCGAGGGCATTCAGCAGGAGCTCGCTGGCCTGCGTTCCCGGCTCGCCGGCCTGCAGCGCGCCCAGGCCGCCGGACAGGGCGATGAACTCGCCGCCGCCGCCGAGCGCATCGGCGACGCCCACCTCGTCGTCGCATGCGTGCAGGCTGCCTCCCGCGAGGCCCTCAAGGAACTCGCCGATGACCTCCGCCGCCGTCTCTCCCCCTCCCTCCTCGTCCTCGCCGCCGTCATCGATGATCGCCCCGCCTTCGTCGTGGCCGCCACGCCCGACCTCGTCGCGGATGGCGTTCACGCGGGCGACATCGTGCGCGAAGTGGCGAAAGCGGCTGGCGGCGGCGGCGGCGGACGTCCCGATCTCGCCGAAGCCGGCGCCCGCGATCCGGGCCAAATCGACGCCGCCCTGACGGAAGGTCGCAGTCGGGCCAGCGCCGCCCTCGCCAGCCGATGAGCGACAAGGAAGGCGCGTCCGCGTCCGGGTCCCCCGAATCCGGGACTCCGGAGCCCCCGTCCCCCCCTGACGTCCCCGCGGAGAACCCGCCGCCCGCGGAGTCCGCCCCGCCGCCCGCGCAGACCCTCGCCTCCGTCGTCCCCATCGGCCGCCACGAGCCCATCGACGGCGTCTGCGGGCGCATCGACGCCGCTCCCTCGCTCGCCGTCGTTCTGCACGCGCCCAGCGGCAACCGCGCCATGTCCGAAGAACTCGGCCTGCGCCGCGTCGCCCGCCATGTCGAGGCCTCGGGGCGCGTCTTCGCCATCGCGACGCGTTCCAGCGGACTCGCTCATCGCGCCCGCGCTCTTGGCGTTCCCGTCGCCTCCAGCCCCCGCCGCGTGCATTGGGGGTCGGGTGGAAAGGTCGTGGTTCGCCTGGGCGTCGCCACGCTCCTCCTCCCCCCTTTCGGACGCTATGCCCAGTACGTCGCCCTCGCCCTCGTCATCCTCTTCGTCGCCGCCGCGCTCTACACCGCCGGCCCTTCCGCCACGGTCACGGTCTATCCCCCTGCCCGCACGGTCGAGAGCCTTGCCGTCGTTCGCGTATCCCCCCGCCTCGACGAGGTCGACGTCGAGCGGCGGCTGCTTCCGGCCACGTCCGTCTCCGTTGAGCGCCGCGTCCTCCTCGCCGTCCCCACGACGGGCGAGGTCGTCCAGGGCGTGACTCCCGCCACCGCCACCCTCAGCATCCAGAACCCGACCGCCAGCGCCATCAGCGTGCCCGCCGGCGCCGTTCTCTTCGCGGTCCAGGATTCTGGCCTTGCGGTCCCTGATTCCATCGTCTTCGAGGTCGAGAGCGCTGTTCGTGTGCCTGCGGGCGGTCGCGTTCTCGCGTCCGTTAGGGCGCGTTCCCCGGGCTCCGGAGGGAACGTTGCGGCCAATGCGATCACCCGCTGGCGAAGCGCCGATCTCGCAGGCCTCACGGCGACCAATCCCGACCCCGCCGCCGGCGGCGCCGATGAGACGCGCCGCGCCGTCCTCCCCGCCGACATCCGCGCGATCGAGTCACTGGCCTCGGCGATCGGCGAGGGTTCGCCTCCCGCCGCCATCCTCGCGGACGCCCTTCCCGGCCACGCCGTCATCGTCCGCAGCGCGACCGCCGTCGTCGCCCCGGGCGAACCCAGCGCCCAGCCCGGTACAGCCGCCGACGCCGTCTTTCTGGAAGTCCGGACGACGTTCAGGGCGCTCGCCGTCGAGCCCGCCGCGCTCGAGACGCTCGCGCTCGCCCTCCTCGACAATCCCGACGGATCCGCGGGGATCATCCCCGGTACCGTCCGCGTCCACGAGACCGGCGCCCGCCAGATCGACCACCCCGACGGCTCCTTTACCTCGGAGTTCCGCATCAGCGCCGAGCTCTCCCGGGGCCCCTCCCCCGCCGGGATTGAGGACGCCGTGCGCGGACGCAGCCCCGAAGCGGCGGTCGCGGAACTGGGAACGCGCTATGGTATTGATGATGTCGAGATCGACCTCACCCCGGGCTGGGCGCCGCGGCTCCCCCGCTTCGGATTCCGCCTCGATGTCGAATTCGCCAGCCGCGCCTTCGAACCGCGAGATTCCGAGCCCGATGACGAAGCCAGCCCGCCTGATGGCCCTTGATCTGGGCTCCCGCCGCACGGGCGTGGCGGTCAGTGATGATCTTGGCCTCTACGCCCACGCTCGCCCCGCCCTCAAGGGCGGAACGCGCCGCCTCCTCGACGCCCTCCCCGCGCTTGTCGCGAGCGAGGGCGTGGCGGAAGTCATCGTCGGCCTGCCCCTTGCCCTCACTGGCGGCGACTCCCCCCAGACAGCCGCCACACGCGCCTTCGTCGAGCGCCTCCGCGAGCGCCTCGCCATTCCCGTGACCACCCACGACGAACGCCTCTCCAGCCGTGAGGCGGCGCGCTACACGCCCGCCCGCCGCCGCCGCGACGGTACCCTTGACTCCACCGCCGCCGCCCTCCTCCTCCAGTCCGTCCTCGATTCGCGGGCGGGCCGCGCATGACGCCCCTGCTGCGCTGGCTGCTCAGCGGTCGCTCGCTGCTCATGGCCCTCGGCTTCGGGCTCGTCATCGCGGGCGTGGTCGTGGGCGCCGCCCTGTTTGCGGGCTCCCCCGGCGCCACCCTCGGCGCGGACATCATCCCCACCCCCGTCCCCTGCGACGCCGACGCCCCCTCACAGCGCTACCGCCTTGCCGAAGGCAGTACCTCACGCGAGGTGGCGGAGCAGCTTGAGGAGATTGGCGTCATCCGCTCCGCTACCCGGTTCACCGTGCTCGTGGGCCTGCTTGGCCTGCAAAACCGCCTCGCAACCGGCGTCTACACGCTCCATCCCTGCGCCTCCACCTACGCCATTATCAGCAGCCTGACCGTCGGCGAAGTCGTCCCCACCGTCCGCATCACCTTCCCCGAGGGCCTGCGCGTCGAGGAGATGGCCGCGATCGCCGAGCAGGCGGGCCTCGGTTCCGCCGAAGAGTTCATCGCCGCCGCCAGCGCCGTCGAGCTCCAGCTCAGCCTCGCGGTCCAGCTTCCCGAGGGCGCCGCCTTCGAGAACTACCAGTACCCCGAGGGTTACCTCTTCCCCGATACCTACATCGTGCCCCTCGGCTCCACCGCCGCGGACCTTATCGCGCTCATGGCCGAAACCCTGCACATCCGCTTCTCCGCCGAACTGCGCGAGGCCGCCGCCAGCCGTGGCCTCACGCCCCACGAGGTCCTCATCCTCGCCTCCCTGATCGAGCGCGAAGTCTCCGTCCCCGAGGAGCGCGCCGTCGTCGCCGGCGTCCTCTTTAATCGCCTGGAGGCCTTCGATCGTCTCGGCGTCGACGCCACAGTTCAGTACGCCCTCGCCTCCAGCGACCCCGCCAGCGTCGAGGAGTTTGGCTGGTGGAAACCCGGTGACGAACTCACCTTCGCCGACCTCGATATTGACTCGCCCTACAACACACGCCGGTTCGCGGGCCTGCCCCCCGGCCCCATCGCCAACCCCGGCCTCGCCGCCATCGAAGCCGTCGTGTACGCCGAGGACACGGAGTACTACTTCTACTCCGTCGACACCCGCAGCGATGACGGCTCCCATTGCTTCGCCGTCACCTTCGACGATCACAACAACCCCAACAGGTGTGAAAAGGTCGACCGGTGAGCGCCCGCCTCGGCATTATTGGCTCTCCCGTCGCGCACTCGCTTTCGCCCGTCATCCAGGGCGCCGCGCTCCGCGCCGCCGGCGTCGACGCTGTCTATGAACGCTGGGAGACCCCCCCGGATCGCCTCCCCCATCGCCTCGCCTCCCTCCGCGAGCGCGACTGCCTCGGCGCGAACGTCACCATCCCCCACAAGCAGGCCGTCCTCCCCCTCCTCGACGAGGTCGCCCCCCTTGCGACCGCGATCGGCGCCGTCAATACCATCGTCAGCGACCATGGCCGCCTCAGCGGTCACAACACAGACGGCGGCGGCTTCCTCGCCGCCCTGGAGGAGGCCGGATTCTCGCCCGCGGACAGGAGCTTCCTGCTGGTGGGCGCGGGCGGCGCCGCCCGCGGCGTCGCCTTCGCCCTCCGCCACGCCGGCGCCCGCGTCGCCATCTCGAACCGGACCGCCGCCCGCGCCGAAGCGCTCGCCGAAGCCGCCGGCGCCCGCGCCGTTCCCTTCGAGGCGCCCCCCGCCCCCTACGATTGCGTCGTGAACTGCACGTCCGCCGGGATGCACGGCTCCGGCGCGGAGTCCGTCCTCCCCTTCGCCCCCGCCGACGCCGCCCCCGGCGCCCTCATCGTCGACATCGTCTACGCGCCCGAGGAGACCCCCCTCCTCCGCGCCGCCCGCGCTGCAGACCGTCCCGTTCTCGGCGGGCTGCCCATGCTCATCCATCAGGGCGCCCTCGCGTTCGAGCTCTGGACCGGCCAGCCGCCGCCGCTCGACGTCATGCGCGCCTCCGCCCGCGCGGCCCTCGGCGGGAAGCGGCCATGATCGTCCTTGGCGTTGTTCTCGGACTCGCGTTCTTCGTCCTGATCGGCTGGGTTATCTCCACCGAGATGTTCCAGCAGCGCAGCTGGCGCCGGCGTGTGGCCGCTGGCGACCGTGAGATTGTCGAGGCGCTCATCCTCGAGACGCTGGCCGCCTGGCGCTGCGCCCGCCCCCCCCGTGACGTTCCCGCCTTTCTCTGGGCTGGCGTCCAGCGCGCCGAGTTGGCCGTCGCCTTCGCTGACTTCGCCGTCGTGCAGTCATCCGCCGAGGGTGAGTTCCACACGATCGAGGGCCGCCGCGAACAAGTCACCTCCACCCTCGACGAAGCCCGCGCCCTCGCCGCGAAGCTTGTCGAGATGATGCTGTACGATGTCCCCAACATCAGCCTTTCGAGCATTCGCGTGGATGTGTACTCCACCTTCACCGTGGACGGTGGGGCCGTCTTGCAGCAACCGATCCTGACCACAACCGCCCACCGCGCCGACGTCGCCGGCCTTGACTGGGAAGCGCTTGCCCCCGCCGGGATCCTCGCGCGCTTCGAGACCGTCTGCGAACCCACCGAGGACGGGCGCGCCATCCCCATCGCCCTTCCCCCCATCCCCCGCGCGGACGAAGACGACGATCGGCAGGCTTCCTGATGGGCCGCTTCCGCTTCCTCACCGCCGGCGAGAGCCACGGCCAGGGGCTCACCGCCCTCATCGAGGGCATCCCCGCGGGTCTGCCCCTCACCGAGGATGACATCGCCCGCGACATGGCCCGCCGCCAGGGCGGCTATGGGCGCGGCGGCCGCATGAAAATCGAGAAGGACCGCGCCGAGATCACCGCCGGCGTGCGCCACGGCCTCACTCTCGGCTCCCCAATCGCGCTCTGGATCACGAACCGCGACTGGGTTAACTGGACCGAGAAGATGGCGGTCGCGCCCGTCGACGCCGAGATCGAACGCGTCACCCGTCTCCGCCCGGGCCACGCCGACCTCCCCGGCGCCGTCAAGTACCGCTTCGATGACGTGCGCAACGTCCTCGAACGCGCCAGCGCCCGCGAGACCGCCGCCCGCGTCGCCGTCGCAGGCGTCGCCAGGCGCCTCCTCGACGAATTCGGCCTCTCCTTCCACAGTCACACGCTCGCCATCGGGGGCGTGCGTTCCCGCGCCGCTGACACTGGCGACATCGATTGGGACGCCGTGGAGGCGGACCCCGTTCGCTGCGCCAATCCCGACGCCTCCGGGCGCATGATCGCCGCCATCGACGCCGCCAAAAGCGCGGGCGATACCCTCGGCGGTCAGGTCGAGGTGCGCGTCTCGGGCGTCCCCCTCGGCCTCGGCTCCTACGTCCACTGGGACCGCAAGCTCGATGGCCGCATCGCCCAGGCCATCTGCAGCATCAACGCCTTCAAGGGCGTCGGGTTTGGCCTCGGCTTCGATGCGACCGAACAGCGCGGTTCCCAGACCCACGACGTCATCCTCCCCGCCGACCATTGGGGCGAACGCCCGTGGGCCCACGGCACCAACCGCCACGGCGGCATCGAGGGGGGAATCAGCACCGGCGAGGACATCGTCGTCCGCGCCGCCGTCAAGCCCATCCCCACCCTCGCCCACCCCCTCCCCTCGGTCGACCTCCATACCGGCGAGGAAGTGCTCGCCCACTACGAACGCAGCGACGTTTGCGTCGTCCCCGCCGCCGGCGTCGTCGCCGAGGCCATGGTCGCCATCGTGCTCGCCGACGCCTGGCTCGAGAAGTTCGGCGGCGACAGCCTCGCCGAGATGCGCGACAGCGTCGAGCGCCACCTCGCCAGCCTCGGACCCCGCGCCCCCGCAGGCTGATCGCCGTGTCCGAGTACCTCTTTCTCATCGGCCTTTCCGGGAGCGGCAAATCCACGGTCGGGCGCCTCCTCGCGGACCGCCTCGGCTGGACCTTCGTCGATACCGACGCCCTTATCGAGCAGGCCGCGGGCCAGTCCATCCCCGCCATCTTCCGCGAGCGGGGCGAGGCCGCCTTCCGCGAGCTCGAAGCCCGCGCCCTCGCACGCGCCGCCCATTCCGGCAACGCCGTCATCGCCACGGGCGGCGGCGCCCCCGCCCATGACCGCGCCCGCGACGTCCTCGCGGAAGGCCATACCGTCTGGCTCGCCGTCAGCCCCGCCGTCGCCGCCCAACGTCTCGCCCTGCAGGAGGCGGACGAACCCCGCCCCCTCCTCGACGGCGACCCCCGCCAGCGCCTCGAAGCGCTGCTCGAAGCGCGCCGCGACGACTACAGCCGCGCTGACGCCCGCGTCGATGTGGACAACCTCACGCCCCGGCAGGTCTGCGACGAAATCCTGCGCCTCTGGAAGAACGCCGGCCCCTCCCCGCCGGAGACGATCGCGGGCGTCGCCGCCACCGTCCGCACCCCCGCCGCAAGCTACCCCATCGTCGTGCGCGCAGGCGCCCTCGCCGACCTCGGCGCCCTCTGTGAGGCCGTGGGTCTTGGCGGCCGCGCCTTCGTGTTGACCGATACCGGCGTCGGACCCCTCTTCGCCGAAGCCGCCCTCGACGCCATCCGCGCGCGCGGATTCCGGGCCGAAAGCATGGCCATCCCCGCTGGCGAGGAGCACAAGACGCTCGCCACCGTCGCCTCCGTGTATGACTGGCTCCTCGGGGAGCGCGTCGAGCGCGGCGATTTCCTCGTTTGCCTCGGGGGCGGCGTCGTCACCGACCTCGGCGGGTACGTCGCCGCCACGGTCCTGCGCGGAATCCCCTTCGTCCACGTTCCTACCAGCCTCCTCGGCGCCGTCGACGCCGCCATCGGCGGCAAGACGGGCGTCGACCACCCCATCGGCAAGAACCTCGTCGGCGCCTTCGCCCAGCCTCGCCTCGTCCTCACCGATCCCGCCCTCCTCGCGACGCTCCCGCCCCGCCATTTCCACGCCGGTCTCGCCGAACTCGTCAAGCACGGCCTCATCCTCGATGAACCGTTTGTGCAGCTCCTGGAAGCCCGCGCCGGCGACCCCGCCGCGCTCGCCGATGAAGCGTTTATCGCCCGCAGTACCGCCATCAAGGCCGCCATCGTTTCCGAGGATGAGCGTGAGTCAGGCTCCCGCACGCTCCTCAACTACGGCCATACCATCGGCCACGGGGTCGAGGCGGCCGCCGGCTTCAGCCGCTACCTCCACGGCGAGGCCGTCGCCATCGGCATGCACGCCGCCGCCCGCATCGCCTGCGAGATAGGCCTCCTCGCCCCCGCGGACCTCGAGCGCCAGCAGACGCTCCTGCGCGCCTGCCGCCTCCCCGAGCGCGCCGAAGGCGTCGCTCGCGAGGCCGTCGTCAACGCCATGCGCAGCGACAAGAAGGTTCGCGCGGGCGCCATCTCCTGGGTGCTCCTCGAACGCATCGGCCATGCCGCGGTCCGCCGCGACGCGCCGGAAGCGGCCGTCGAGGCCGCTCTTGACGCCGTCCTCGCCTGATATGACCGTCGCCTTCCGCCTCGACGGCGGCGGGGAATCCTCCACCGCCCCCCGCGCCGGCGTCCTCACGACCGCTCGCGGCGAGATCCCCACCCCCGCGTTCATGCCGGTCGGCACCCTCGCCGCCGTGAAGTCCCTGACCCCCGCGGAAGTCGCCGCCACCGGCGCCCGTATCGCCCTCGTCAACGCCTATCATCTCTTCCTGCGCCCGGGCCACCGCCTCATCGAAGCCCTCGGCGGCGTCCACCGCTTCATGGGCTGGCGCGGCCCCATCCTCTCCGACAGCGGCGGCTACCAGGTGTTCAGCCTCGCCCGTCTCCTGCGCGTCGGGGAGGAGGGCGTCCGCTTCCGGTCGCATATCGACGGCTCCGAGCATCGCTACGGCCCCGAACTCGCCATCGAGGTCCAGGCCGCCCTCGGCGTCGACATCGCCATGCCCCTCGACCGCGTCCTCCCCGGCGACTCCCCCGCCGCCGACCAGCGGGAGGCGGCCGAACGCACCCTCCGCTGGTTCGACCGCTCCCGCGCGCTCGACCCCGCGCCCGCGCTCTTCGCCATTGTCCAGGGCGGCGTGCACGCGGATCTGCGCCGCTGGCACGCCCGCGAACTCGCCGCCCGCGGCGCCCCCGGCTACGCTATCGGCGGCCTCTCCGTGGGCGAATCCAAGGCTGACCAGTACGCCATGACCGCGATCGCCTGCGCCGAACTCCCCGCCGATCGCCCCCGCTACCTCATGGGCGTGGGCAGCCCCGAGGACCTCGTGCAGGCCGTCGCCGCCGGCGTTGACCTCTTCGATTGCGTCCTCCCCACGCGCCTCGGACGCACCGGCGCGCTCTACACCGACGCTGGCCGCGTCAACATCAAGGCCGCCCGCTTCCGCGAGGAAACCGCCCCCCTCGACTCATCCTGCGACTGCGCCATGTGCGTCAGCTCCACCCCCGCCTACGTCCATCACCTCTTCCGCAACGAGGAGTTGCTGGGCTACCGCCTCGCCAGCATCCACAACCTTCGCTACATCCAGCGCCTCTGCGAGCGGATGCGCGAAGCCGTGCTCGACGGAGAGTTCGACGTCTTCGCGCGCGAGTTTCTGGATCGCTACCAGCCCGCCGACGAGGCCGCGCGCGCCGAGCAGCGCGCCCGCTGGCGTTCACGCCCCCGCGCCTGACGCCGGACTCGACAAACCCGCGCCTTCCCTTCTACGCTCGAAAGCCGACGGGGCCTCCAGCGTCCGTCGTGAAACGGAAACCCATGCCAAAACGAACATCCTCCGCCACGAGCGGAACCCGCAAGCAGGCTTCGAAGCGCGCGACTGGCGGCGGCAAGGACCTCGTCATCGTCGAGTCCCCCGCCAAGGCCCGCACCATCGAGGGCATCCTCGGCGATGAGTACCGCGTCATCGCCTCCGTCGGCCACGTTCGCGACCTCCCCAGCTACGGCTACGGCGTTGACGTCAAGGGCGGCTCCTTCGAACCCACCTACGAAGTGCTCAAGGACAAGCGCGACGTCGTTAAACAGATCAAGACCGCCGCTGGCAAGGCGGAGCGCGTCTACCTCTCGACTGACCCCGACCGCGAGGGCGAGGCCATCTCCTGGCACATCATCGAGGCCGCGAAGATCCCCGCCGAAAAGACCCAGCGCGTCGTCTTCCACGAGATCACGAAGCCCGCCATCGAAGCCGCCTTCCAGCACCCCGGCGAACTCAACCGCGAACTGGTCGAGGCCCAGGAGACGCGCCGCGTCCTCGACCGCCTCATCGGTTACCCCCTCAGCTGGTTCGTGCAGGGCAAGGTCGCGCGCAGCGCCAGCGCCGGCCGCGTCCAGAGCGTCGCCCTTCGCCTCATCGTCGAGCGCGAGCGCGAGATCCAGGACTTCACCCCCCGCGAGTATTGGACGATCCACGCCCGCCTCGCCAGCGGCGGCGAGGAGTTCGGCGCGAAACTCGCCCGCCTCCCCGGCGTCCGCAAGCTCGATGAGAAGCGCGACATCCCCGACGAGGCTACGGCCAACGCCCTCCTCGCCGCCCTCCGCCGCTCCGACTTCTCCGTGAAGTCCGTCAAGAAGGGTGAGCGCAAGCGCCGTCCCGCCCCGCCCTTCACCACCAGCAGCTACCAGCAGGCGGCGAACAACCGCCTCGGCTACGGCGCCCAGCGGGCCATGGCGCTCGCCCAGCAGCTCTACGAGGGCGTCCCCATCCCCGGCGAAGGCCCCGTCGGTCTCATCACCTATATGCGGACCGACTCCCTCAGCATCTCCCCCGTCGCCCGCCGCGAGGCCCGCGAGTACGCGACCGACCGCTGGGGCAAGGAGTACGTCCCCGAGAAGGAGCGCGTCTACCGCTCGCGCGCCCGCGGCGCCCAGGAAGCCCACGAGGCAATCCGCCCCACCTCCGCCTTCCGCGCCCCCGAATCCCTGCGCGATGTCCTGAACCGCGACCAGCTCCGCGCCTACACCCTCATCTGGAGCCGCTTCATGGCGAGCCAGCTCGCGGACGCCCGCTACGCCACCGTCGCCGTCGAGATCGACGCGCACGAAGCCGGCGAACTGCGCGGCGGCTTCCGCTCCAGCGCCCAGCGCCTCATCTTCCCCGGCCACCTCGCCGCGCTCGGCATCGACGCCACCGAGGAGCGCGCCGCCGTCGCCCCCGACGCCAGCGCCCCCGAGACCGTGGACACGCTCCCCGAACTCGCCGAAGGCGACGCCCTCGACCGCCGCTCCGTCGATGGTGAGCAGCACTTCACCGAACCCCCGCCTCGCTTCACCGAGGCCTCCCTCGTCAAGGCGCTGGAGGAAAAGGGCATCGGCCGCCCCAGCACCTACGCCTCCATCGTCCAGACCGTGCTCAGCCGCGCCTACGTCGTGCGCGATGGCCGCGCGCTCGTGCCCCAGGAGCTCGGCTTCGCCGTCAACGACCTCCTTGTCCAGCACATGGACCGCTACGTCGCCGTTCCCTTCACCAGCGAACTCGAAGGCGAACTCGATGAGATCGCGTCCGGCGAGCGCGACTACGCCGCCGTCGTCCGCGGTTTCTGGGAGCCCTTCAGCTCCGCCCTCGATACCGCCCGCCAGGAAGCCCGCAAACAGGTCGAGGAAACCGACATCCTCTGCTCGAAGTGCGGCGAGCGGAAGATGGTCGTTCGCTGGAGCCGCACCGGTAAATTCCTCGGCTGCTCCGGCTATCCCGAGTGCAAGAACGCCATGCCCCTCACCGAAGAAGGCGAACCCCAGCCCCTCCCCGACCCCCAGCCCAGCGACTGGAAATGCCCCCGTTGCCAGTCCGCGACCGAACTCAAGCACGGCCCGTACGGCGAGTACCTCGACTGCGTGAAGCGCGCCTCGAAGGAATGCGACTTCCGCTCCGGGAAGCCCGTGGACGTCGCCTGCCCCGAGGAACCCGAAACCGGCCAACTCGTCGCCAAGAACGCCCGCCGCCGCGGCGTGTTCTACGCCTGCTGGAACTACCCCGACTGCACCTACACGACAAACAGCCTCGAACCCGACAAGATCTCCCCCCCGCGTACCGCCGAGGAGCGCGAGGCCGCCGCCGAGAAGGTCAGGGCCCGCGGGAAGAAGAAGGGCCGCCGTTCAGCCGGCGGCGCCCGCCGCCGTCGCGCCAGCTAGCGCGCTCGTCGTCGCCGTTCCCCGTCCTGTCGTATTCTGTCCGTATGGTCTCCCCGCCCGCCCCCAGGACCGCCGAGGCCCGCCTCGACGCCTACCTGCGCGAACTTCAGGCGCCGGGCGACCGCTCGCGCTACACCATCCGCAACTACCGCACCGACATCGCCCACTTCCTCCGCTTCTGCGACGAGACAAGCGTCGATCCGTTCGCGCTCACCCGCGGGGACTTCCGCGCATACCTCGGCAGGCTGCGCGAGAGCGGCGCCGCCCCCGCCTCCATTACCCGCCGCACGACCACCATCCACGGCTTCTACCGCTACCTCCAGCGCGAAGGCGCCGCCGACCGCGACCTCCTCTACGGGGTCGCCCTGCCGAAGAAGCCGAAGCGCCTGCCAAAGGTCATCGAGCCGCCCCATATCAAGGCCCTCATCGAGGCGCCTGAGACAAGCACGCCCCAGGGACTGCGCGACCGCGCGATCCTCGAACTCCTCTACGGCGCCGGACTGCGCGTCTCCGAACTCGTCGGGCTCGATGTCGACAGCCTTGACCTCATCGATGGTCAGGCCATCGTGCGCGGCAAGGGCGCGAAGGAACGCGTCGCGCTCTTCGGCGAACCCGCCGCCCACGCCCTGCAGGCCTATCTCTCCGTTCGCCCTGAACTCGCGGACGCGTCCGAGCGCGCGCTCTTCCTCAATCGCAGCGGCAAGCGCCTCTCCGCCCGCTCCATCCAGTACGCCGTGCGCCGCTACGCCCTTGCCGCCGGCATTCCCGAAGAGGCGCACCCCCACCTGCTGCGACACTCCTTCGCCACCCACCTGCTCGATGGCGGCGCCGATATCCGCATCGTTCAGGACCTGCTCGGCCACGCCTCCGCCGACACCACCCAGATCTACACGCACGTCAGCCGCGCCCGCCAGGCGGAATCCACCGAGAAAGCCTGGCGCGCGACCGGCGAGCGGGCGCTCGAACGCGCCCGCTCGAAGCGCCGCCCCGCGTGAGCGCGCCCGCCGCCCCCCTGCTCCTCCTCGCCCACGGCCCCAACCTCAACCTGCTCGGCGAACGCCGCCCCGAACTCTACGGCCGCGACTCCCTCCCCGACATCGAAGCCGATGTCGCCGCCGCCGCCAACGCCCGCGGCGCGACCGTCCTCAGTTTCCAGAGCAACCATGAGGGCGCCCTCATCGATTTCCTGCACGAGAACCGTCGCCGCGCCAATGGCGTCCTCCTCAACGCCGGCGCCTGGACCCACACCTCCATCGCCCTCCACGACGCCATCGAGGCCATCGCCCTCCCCACCGTCGAGGTGCACCTCTCCAATATCCACGCCCGCGAGCCTTTCCGCCGGCGCTCAGTCATCGCCCCCGCCTGCATCGGCCAGGTCGCCGGACTCGGTCGCGCGGGCTATACCGCCGCCGCCAACCTCCTCCTCGACCACCTTGACCGTGACGATCGCGACGAACCCCCGCAATCGTCGCGCGCTACACTGACCCCGTGACCGCCCCCGCTCTCCCTGCCCGGCGACTTGAACGTGTGCGCGAAGCCCTCGACGAGGCGGGGCTCGACGGCCTCTACGTCGCCAGCCCCGTCGACGACGTCAATCACCGCCACTCCGCCAACCGCCGCTACCTGACCGGGTTCACGGGCTCGACCGGGTACGCCGCCGTCTCCGCCACCGACGCCGTCCTTGCCGTTGACGCCCGCTACAGCGCCCAGGCCCGCCGCGAAGTCGCGCGTTCCGGCTTCGCCGTCCTGGACACGCAAGGCCCCCAGACCGCCTGGCTGGCCGAATTCATCGCCGCCGCCCGCCTCGCGGGCAAACGCCTTGGCCTCTCCCGTTCCGACCTCAGCTACGGGGACTTCCTCGCCCTCACGGACGCCATCGATCGCCTGCCCGAAGCCGACCGCCCCGTCCTCGTCCCCGCTCCGCCCGTCCTCGAACGCCTCCGCGCCCGCAAGGACGCCGAGGAACTCGCCCTCCTGCAGGAGGCCATCGCGATCGCGGAACGCGCGTTCCGCGAGGTGACCGCCACCGTCGAACCCGGCGTGACGGAGCGCGCCTTCGCCGCCGCCCTCGACGCCTCCGTCAAGGCGCACGGCGCCCGCGGCCTCTCCTTCGAGCCAATCGTCGCCGGCGGTGAACGCGGCGCCATGCCCCACGCCGACCTCTCCGACCGCCCCTTCGCCCCCTCCGAACCCATCATCGTTGACTGGGGCGCCGAACTCTCCGGCTACTGCAGCGATCTCACCCGCACCTTCACGCTTGGCCCGCAGCCCGATCGCTTCCGCGAGGTGTACGAGGTGGTCCGCGAGGCCCAGCAAACCGCCATCGAGCGCCTCGAAAGCGGCATGACCGGCGCCGCCGCCCACGCCCTCGCCGCCGCCGTCATCGAGCGCCACGGCTACGGCGACGCCTTCACCCACGGCCTCGGTCACGGCGTCGGCCTCGACGTGCACGACTACCCGCCCTACCTCGGCCCCACCTCCACCGACGTGCTCGAAGAGGGCATGGTCTTCACCATTGAACCGGGCGTCTACCTGCCGGGCTGGGGCGGTGTCCGCATCGAGGATATCGTGACCCTTGACGGCGGCCGCGCCCGCCAGCTCAGCCAGCTCGATTCCACACTTCCAGCAGGAGCGCCAGCATGAGCCAGATATCCACCGCCGAATTCCGTCGCGGCGTCACCATCGAAATGAATGGCAAGCTCTACGCCGTCCTCAGCTACGAGCACAACAAGACCGGACGGGGCTCCGCCCAGGTCCGCATGAAGCTCCGCGACGTCCGCAGCGGCGCCATCATCGATCACACCGTTCAGGCCGGGACCCGCTTCGACCGCGCCCGCGTCGACCGCCGCGACATGCAGTACCTCTACTCCGACGAGGATTTCTACTACTTCATGAACACCGAAACCTATGACCAGATCCCCGTCGAGGCCGCCAGGGTCGGCGACGCCGCCCGCTTCCTCAGGGAAAACGCGATCTGCGAGGTCGCCCTCTACGGCGACGAGGTCATCGCCGTCGAACTCCCCGGCTCCGTCGCCCTCGCCGTCGCCGCGACCGATCCCGGCGTCCGCGGCGATACCGCCCAGGGCGCTTCCAAACCCGCCACCCTCGAAACCGGCCTCGTCGTCCAGGTGCCCCTCTTCATCAGCGAGGGCGAGGTCATCCGTGTCAACACCGAGACCGGCGAGTACATCGAGCGAGCCAACTAGTGGACCCAATCCGCGTCTCCCAGCTCGTCTACCTCCTCCGGGACATGCTGGAGGGCAGCGAACTGCTCTCCGATCTCTGGGTCGTCGGCGAAGTCTCTGACTCCAACCGCTCCCGCCTCGGGCACCGCTACTTCTCCCTGAAGGATGGCGAAGGCCTCGTGCGCGCCGTGCTCTTTCGCGATGACATGCCCGGCGCCGCCGTTCCCGACGGCGAGCGCGTCCTCGCCCACGGCCGCGTCACCATCTATCCCGTGCGCGGCGAACTCCAGTTCGTGTGTGACTTCTTCCGCCCCGAGGGCGTCGGCATCGAAGCCGCCCGTCTCGAACGCCTCCGCGAGAAACTTGAGGAAGACGGCGTCTTCGAGCCCTCCCGCAAGCGCCCTCTCCCCTCCTACCCCCGCCGCATCGGGCTCGTCACCTCCCCCACCGGCGCCGCCATTCAGGACGTGCGCGATGTCCTCGCGCGGCGCTGGCCCCTTGCCGAACTCGTCGTCGCGCCCGCGCTCGTTCAGGGCGAACAGGCGCCCGCCAGCATCCTCGCCGCCCTCCGCGCCCTCGCCCGTGATGAGCGGCTCGACCTGGCGCTCCTCGTCCGTGGCGGCGGCGCCTCCGACGACCTCTCCGCCTTTAACGATGAAGGCGTGGTCCGCGCCGTCTTCGGCTTCCCCGTGCCCGTCGTCACCGGCATCGGTCACGAGACCGACACCTCCCTCGCCGATCTCGCCGCTGACTTGCGCGCCCCCACCCCCAGCGCCGCCGCCGCCCGCGCCACCCCCGACGCCGCCGAAGTCGCCGCTCGCTTCGACTCCCGCAGTCGCGCCATGGCGCTCTCCCTGCGCGCGCGCATGCAAGCCTCCTCCTCCCGCCTCCAGAACCTGACCGCCGCTCTCCGCCACGCCGCCCCCCGCCCCTCCGGCGCCCGCGAGCGGATCGACGCGCTCGGCGCCCGTATGGGCGACCGCCTCGGCGCCCGTCTTGCCGCGAACCGCGCCAACCTCGATCGCGTGAGCGCCCAGTTCACCGCCCTCAATCCCGCGACGACGCTCGCGCGGGGCTACGCCATCGTCGAGCGCCTGGATCGCCGCCGCCGCGTCGTGCGCCGCGTCCGCGATGTCAAGAGCGGCGCCCGCATCGCCGTCTCCGTCGGCGATGGCGCATTCTGGGCGGAGGTCAACTGATGGCCGAGGAATCATTCGAGGCGCTCGTCGCCCAGCTCGAAGAGCGCGCCCGCAAGCTGGAGGAGGGGAACATCCCCCTCGAGGAGGCGCTTGCGACCTATGAGGAAGGCGCCGCCCTCGTGGAGCGGCTCCGCAAGATCCTCGATGACGCGGAACTCCGCATCCAGCGTATCCAGGTCGGCCACGGGGATGGCGCCAGCCTCCGCGAGGAGGCGGAATCCTATGACGATGAGCCGCCCGAACCCGATGACGCCGGCTGATCTCTTGCGCGTCGCCTGGTTGACCACCGGGCGCGGCCCCGGCTCCTACGGCGCCCTCGAATCCCTCTGCCGCGCCATCGACGACGGCCTCCCCGTCAGGATCGCCGTCGCCTTCGTCAATCGCGCGCGCGGCGAATTCGACGCCACCGATCGCCTGCTGGACCTCCTCGAGGATCGCGGCGTGCCCGTCGAGACCCTTTCCTCCGTGCGCTTCCGCAAGGCCCGCAACGGCCAGCGCTCCCGCCCCGGCGCCCCCCTCCCGCCGTGGCGTCGCGCCTTCGACGAGGCCGTGGCGGAACGCCTCGCCCGCCACTCCTTCGACCTCGCCGTCATGTTCGGTTACATGCTCATCGCCACCGACGCCCTCTACGACCGCTTCCCTATCATCAACGACCACCCCGCCCTCCCCGACGGCCCCACGGGGACCTACCAGGAGGTCATCGCCCGCCTCATCGCGAGCGGCGCGCGCGAATCGGGCTGTATGTACCACCTCGTTACCGGCGACCTCGATCGCGGCCCCGCGCTCAGCTACTGCCGCTATCCCCTCCCCGCCGGCCCTGCCTCCCACATCCCCCCCGACGCCACCCGCGCCGCCATCGAGGCGCTCCCCCGCTACCGCGAGATTCGCGCCCGCGGCGTCGCCCGCGAACGCCCCTTTCTCACCGAAACCCTGCGCGCCCTCTGCGAAGGCCGCCTGACCATCCCCCCCGCGCGCCCCCTCGACCTCACCGCCGAGGTCGAAGCCGCCCTTTCGCGCGACGTATAATCCCCGGCATGGTTGAACAGGCGCCCGCGACGCCCACCTGCCCCGACTGCGCCGCGCCGCATGACGCCGCCGATAACTACTGTCGCAACTGCGGCATGTTCCTCCCCGCGAGCCGCCTGCCCGCGCCCCGCCCGATCGTGGCGCTGGAGCCGCGCCGTCCCGGGCTGCCGGCGCCCGTGCGGCGCGCCGCCACCGCCATCGCCATCGGCGCCGCTTTCAAGATCACCGCGAACATCGCCGGCAAGCTGCTCGCCCAGCGGGCCGCCGGCAAGGCCTCAGGCCGCGCCCTCGCGCGCCGCCGCGAACGCACCGTCGTCAGCGAATCCCTCTTCGTACGCCGCACCTGGATCGAGCGCGACTGACGCGGACGCCATGCGGGAGATGGCGCCCACGATTCACGCCCCCTAGGATCGCGCCATCCCCGCCCCCGGAGCCGTGCCCATGCAGCCCCTTACCGACGAGCAACTCGCCGCCCTGCGCGCCTGGCCCTCCCCCGCCATTTCCAACGCCATCGAGACCTTCCAGGTCCGCGCCCGCAACTACGGCGCCATGACGCCCGACATCCGCTGCCATTTCCCCGAAATGGCGCCCATCGTCGGCTACGCCGTCACCTGCAAGATTCGCGCCAGCGCGCCCCCCGACCAGGACCCCGAGGCCAACGTCGAGCGCGGCGCCTGGTACGAGCACATCGAGTCCATCCCCGCCCCCCGCATCGTCGTCATCGAAGACCTCGATGATCCGCCCCTCGGCTCCTTCTGGGGCGAGGTCAACGCCAACATCCACCGCGCCTTTGGTTGCGTCGGCGTCGTCACCAACGGCGGCGTGCGCGATATGGAGGAAGTCCGCGAACTCGGCTTCCAGTTCCTCGCGCGGGAAGTGCTCGTCTCCCACGCCTACGTCCACCAGATCGAGACAGGCGGACCCGTCACCGTCGGCGGAATCACCGTCCGCCCGGGCGATCTCCTCCACGCCGATCTCCACGGCTGCATCTCCATCCCCCACGACATCGCCGCCGAGGTGCCCGCCGCCGCGCAGATGGTCGAGGACCGCGAGCGCCTCATCATCGACTACGCCAAGTCCCCCGGGTTCACCCGCGAGGGGCTGCTCGAACGCTTCCGCGGCGGCTTCACCCGCCCCCGTGAGGAACCCTAGGCGCCAGCCCCTCAGCCTCGCCCTCAGTCCCTCGCGGGCAGCGCCGCCCGCGGCTGAACCCGCGGATTCGCCACGAACTGGGGCCAGCGCCCCTCCATCAGCCCCACCACCGTCTCGCCCACCCGCCGCCGCATGCTCTCGAATGACTGGTCCGAGTACGAGGCGGAGTGCGGCATCAGCGTCACGTTGTCCATATCCGCCAGTGGCGACTCCGCCTCCAGCGGCTCCCGCTCGAACACGTCCAGCCCCGCTCCCGCAATCCGCCCCCCATCGAGCGCCGCGATCAGCGCCTCCTGATCGACCACCGGCCCCCGCGATGTATTAATCAGATAAGCCGTCGGCTTCATCGCCGCCAACTCCGCCTCGCCGATCAAGTGCCGCGTCTCCGCGTTCAGCGGCGTGTGCACCGACACATAGTCCGAGCGTCCCAGCAGCTCAGGGAGCGTCTCCACTCGCTCCACGCCAAAGGCGCGGAACACGCCCTCCCCCAAATACGGGTCATACGCGATCACGTTCAGCCCGAACGCCTTCGCCCGCGGAACCACCGCCCGCGCGATATTCCCCAGCGCCACCAGCCCCAGCGTTTCCCCTCCGATGGGCCCCATCGGTCCCAGCGGCCCGGGCCGCCAGCTGCCGTCCCGCACCGCCCGATCGAGCGCGGGCAGCCTCTTCGCGCACGCCAGCAGCAGCAACATCGTCTGGTTCGCCACCTCTGGCTGGCAGAAGTCGGGAAAGTGCGCCACCACGATCCCGTGATCCGTCGCCGCCGGAATGTCCAGCGTGTCCAGCCCCACCCCGTAGCGAATGATGAGCTTGCACGCCGGCATCGCCTCCACTACCCGCCGTGTGATCTGCGCCGACGACACCAGAATCGCGTCCGCCTGCCCCGCGTTCGCGATCAGCTCTTCCTCGCTCGACGAACTCGTCGCCACAAACCTCCCCCCTCCCGCTTCGATGATGCGTTGCTCGATCTCGAACGAGACAGTGGGGCGCTTGTCGACGTGGACGACCAGATACGGCTCGGGCATGCGCGGGGTAGCGTACAGAGGACGCTGGCCGCGAGCCAGCGGAGCGCGCCCCCCGTCAGCAGCGCGCGGCGCGTAGTATTCGGCCCTGCGCCTGACGCGTCCGAAGGAGCCTCCGAATGACGACAACCGAGCAGACCTGGACCGAATCCACCACCGAGGTCGCGGGCCTCTCCATCCGCTACCTTCAGGGCGGCAGCGGTCCCGCCGCCGTCGTCTTCCATCACTCCTCGGGGAACCTCGGCTGGATTCCGTTTTATGAGGCCCTCGCCCGTAACTTCACGGTCACCGTCCCCGACCTCCCCGGCTACGGCCAGTCCGAACGCCCCGCCTGGGCCCGCGAGCCCCGCGACCTCGCCATTCTCATGAGCCACTTCCTCCCGCGCGTCGCGCCCCCGCGCCCTGCGCTCATCGGGCTCGGCTTCGGCGGCTTCATCGCCGCCGAGCTCGCCGCCGTCAACCAGGATCGCATCGGCTCCCTCGTCCTCGTCGGCGCCGCCGGCCTGCAGCCGGAAGAGGGGGAAATCCTCGACCAGATGCTCATCGGGCATGGCGAATACATCGCAGCCGGCTTCCGCGATGAGCAGCGCTACACCGACTTCTTCGGCGAGGAACCCGCCAAGGAAGTGCGCGAACTCTGGGACTTCAGCCGCGAGATGACCGCCCGCCTCAGCTGGAAGCCCTACATGTTCAACCGCCGCCTCGCGCCCGTGCTCAGCGAAGTCCAGACCCCCGCCCTCATCGTCGCTGGCGGCGAGGACAAGGTTGTCCCGCTCGCCTGCGCCCGCCAGTACGCCGCCGCCCTCCCCAACGCCGCCCTTGAGGTCATCGATGGCGCCGGCCACTACCTCGACTACGAGGAGCCGGACACGCTCGCCGCGCGTATCGCCGCGCACCTGGGGGGCTAGTGCCCGCCCCCTTTTGCGGGTTGACTTGACGGGGGGGGGGGGGGGGGTATAGTTTCCGAGGAGTCAATCCTACTCAGGCACGCCAGGATCGTCGTTTGGAGGGCGCTTACATGTCTAGAGGTTGGTTTATGAAGATCGGGAAGCGCGCAGGATGGTTCGGACGTGGTGTGCGCGGGCCGGCCTGGGTGGCTGTGGTTGCGGTCGCGGTGCTGGGGTCGGTATTGATCGCGACGGCCAGCGGCTCGGCGCAGGAGTCTGTCGCCGGGGTCGATATGTCGCCAACGGCCTCGGCTACTCCGACTCCCACCCCCACTCCTGTGCCTGCGGTGGTTGTCCCTGTAGTGCTTGTGCCTGGGGCGCCATCCCCTACCCCCTCGGCCACGCCGACTCCTGCGCCTGTCAGCACAGCTACGCCGACTCCTGGGCCCTGCGATGAGCCCTTGGAGCCGGGCCGTGGGCAATGCGGGTCATTCCCCGATCCTTCGGCCACGCCGACGCCTGCGCCTGTCAGCACAGCTACGCCGACTCCTGGGCCTGCGAGCGTTCCTGTCCCTGTAGTGCTTGTCCCTGCTGTGCCCAGTGTCCCATCCTCTACCCCCTCGGCCACTCCGACTCCTACGCCTGTCAGCACCCCTGTCCCTGTGGCGGTTGTGCCTGCGGCGCCATCCCTGCCACCCCCTACCCCCTCGGCCACTCCGACTCCTGCGCCTGCCCCCTCTCCTGTCCCTGTGGTGGTTGTGCCTGCGGCGCCATCCCTGCCACCCCCTACCCCCTCGGCCACTCCGACTCCTGCGCCTGCCCCCTCTCCTGTCCCAGTGGCGGTTGTGCCTGCGGCGCCATCCCTGCCATCCCCCACCCCCTCGGCCACTCCGACTCCTGCGCCTGCCCCCTCTCCTGTCCCTGAGGTGGTTGTGCCCGTGGCGCCATACCCCGACCCCTCGGCCACTCCTACCCCCACGCCAACGGCCACGGCTACTCCGCCCCCCGCGGCCACAGCTACACCTACTGCCACTCCGGCTAACAGGCCTCCCAGGTGGGACGAGGGTACTGGCAGGGCTATATGGCCCAATGGCAGGGCGAAGCTCGACATTGTTCCTTCAAGTACCGGGGCGCTTTTGAGCTGGACGTACGAAGGGGTGACCTGGACGTATGATATATGGGGTCGTGATGTTATAGAGAGGGACGTTATGGATGGCATCGAGTGTAACACTTCGATGCATCTGGTTAGAGTCTGGGAAATTTTGGCCTCTGATGATCTGTATCGTGTCGATGGTGATGGCTCTATCGTTTACGTCCAGGCCACCCCCTCGGCGAATGCCAATTTGGATATTCCGTATCAAGCACTGATTATTAGTGAGTACGTCGAGCATCCGGCGGTGACAACTTTTGAAGTGAGCGATCTGAAGCCGCTTACTCGTTATAAAGTCGATCTATTGCCTCTGGTATCGCAGAGGGGAGGCCAGTCGAACTGTGTACTCTCCTTCACCTCTACCTCCTTTATGACTACCGGGGATGCTCCACCTGAGCAGCCCGTCGATGAGGTGGAACCCAAGGATGAGGTAGAGCCCAGCAGCAAGTTCGTTTCAGTTTCTGCGGGTGGATCGCATACGTGCGGGTTGCATCCCGATGGGACTATCGGCTGTTGGGATGGCGAGAATCGGTTCGGTGAGGCTGACGCTCCATCGGGCGAGTTTATCTCGGTGTCTGCGGGCTATCAGCATTCGTGCGGGGTGCGCGTTGAGGGCACGGTGAATTGCTGGGGCAGAAACCAGCACGGTCAGCTGGCTGTGCCCTCAGGTCAGGATTTCGTGGCGGTATCGGCTGGCAGACATCACAGTTGCGCGGTTGATGTTCATGGCGCGGTTGCGTGTTGGGGCAGGAACCGTGATGGCGCGGCCGCTGCGCCGTCGGGTGAGTTCAGCTCGGTATCGGCGGGGCGATGGCACACGTGCGGGGTGCGCACTGATGGCTCCGTCGCGTGTTGGGGGAACAACGGCGAAGGTCGGGCTGACGCGCCGTCGGGTGAGTTCGCGGCGGTGTCCGCCGGTCACCGGCACACGTGCGGGTTGCTGACCGATGGCTCCATTGTTTGTTGGGGGGACAGTCGCAGTGGCCAGGCCGATGTCCCGGCGGGACAGTATTCCGAGGTTTCGGCGGGCTTCTGGCAGTCGTGCGGGTTGCGCACTGACGGGACTATTGCCTGCTGGGGCGACGGGAACTACGCCTTCGGCGAGACGGATGCGTCCTGGACGTTCACGGCGTTGTCCGTCGGGGATCAGCACAGCTGCGGGATCGACAACAACGGCGCCTCGTTCTGCTGGAGACAGAAGTGACGCTCCGGGGGATCCCCAAGGGTTGATGCTCTGGCGCCCCGCTGCCTCCGCGGGGCGGGTATGATGCGATCGCCAGACGCTCCCACGCAGGCAAGAGCGGGCTGGACGCGGAGGGCACGCAATGTTCATCGGCTACTTCACCGAACGTCCGTATCAGGACCACGAGTCCGGCTATTTCGGCGCCACCGGGCGCGACATCGCCGATCTGGGCATCAGCAACAGCGAGTACAACCCCCGGCTCGGAGCGGAACTCTACAACCGCTACCTCGACGAGAAGGTCTACGCCGAGCAGATGGGCTTCGATGGGGTCATGCTCAACGAGCATCACAGCACGCCCTTCTGCATGGGCGGCGTCGTCAACGTCGAGGCAGCCATCCTCGCGCGCATCACCCAGCGCGTGAAAATCGTCATTCTCGGCAACGTCCTCCCCATCTGGGACGATCCCCTCTGGCTCGCCGAGGAGCTCGCCGAGATCGACATGATCTCCCGCGGCCGCCTCGTGACCGGCTGGGTTCGCGGCACCGGTCGCGAAAGCGTCGCCCACAACGCCCAGTCCCCCTTCAACTGGGAACGCTTCCAGGAGGCCCACGACCTCGTCCTCTCCGCCTGGACCCGCCCCGGCCCCTTCCGCTGGGAAGGCGAGCACTACAACTACCGCTACGTGAATCCCTGGGCCAAAACCTATCAGCAGCCCCATCCCCAGATATGGATTCCCGGCGTCATGAGCCGCAACACCGTCAAGTGGGCCGCCGAGCATCGCTACCCCTATGTGATGCTCGCCACCGATCTCGAACCCACCAAGGGCTCCTATGACTACTACTCGGAGGTCGCCCGAGAGAATGGCTACGAGGCTGGAACCCAGCACCGCAGCTACCTCTTCAAGGTCCACGTCGACGAGACCGAAGAACTCGCCGATCAGGCCGCCCGCAAGTACGTCCAGGGCCCCAGCAATCCATTCCTCGAAGGCAACCAGGGGATCGTCCGCCCCTACCTCCAGAATCTCCCCGGCATGACGTCCCGCACCAACCTCCTGCCCACCGTCACGAGCTATACGCAGGCGCGCGCCCGCGGCCGTCTGGCCGCCCACGAGCAGGTCAGCGAAGCGGACGCGGACAAGACCGCCGAGGCCGCCGACGCCTTCGGCAGCTACGAGAACCAGAAGGAGCGCATGTCCATCATCACGGGCACGCCCAAGACCGTTATCCCCAAGGTCCGCCACGTGCTCGAATACCTGCGCCCCGGCAGCATCTTCTTCTGGGACGGCGACGGCGCCATGGATCACGACGACGCCATGCGCAGCCTCCGTCTCATGGGCGAAGAGGTCATCCCCGCGACCCGCGAGATGGCCAAAGAGCTCGACCTCAAGGGTCCGTTCGAGGTCGACGCCAAAACCAACGAGCCTATCGCCGAGGAAGAGACCGCCGCCGCTGGCGGCTCCTGACGCAGTCCCGAAGGCGCCGCAACTCGTACGTGCGGCGCCTTCGCGCATAAAGGCGCCATGCGCCGCGTCTCCCGCAGCCCGCGGACGCTTCCCCGTGTGCGACCATACCCCGCGTGACCGCCTTCGACGCTGATGTTCTCGTGGTGGGCGGCGGCCCCGCTGGCGCCGCCGCCGCCACCATGCTCGCGCGCAAGGGCTGGCGCGTGCGCCTCTACGAGCGCGACCGCTTCCCCCGCGAGCACGTCGGCGAATCCCTCCTCCCCGCCTCCATGCCCATCCTCGCCGAGCTCGGCGTCCTTCCCGCCATCGAGGCGGCCGGCTTTCTCCCCAAGTACGGCGCCACCATGGTCTGGGGCCGCGACCCCGACCCCTGGAGCTGGTACTTCCGCGAGTCCAGCCCCCGCTATCCCCACGCCTTCCAGGTCGTCCGCGCCCAGTTCGACGCCATCCTTCTCCGCAACGCCGCCGACCACGGCGTCGATGTGCGCGAGGGCCACCGCGTCCTGCAAGCGGACGCTGGCCCATCCGGCGCCGCCCTCCGCGTCCGCAGCGACGAGGGCGGCGAGCACACGGCGCGCGCCCGCTTCGTCGTCGACGCCAGCGGTCAGGCGGGGCTCATCGGACGCGCCCGCGGCCTCCGCGAACCCGACCCCTTCTTCCGCAACCTGGCCGTCTATGGCTACTACCGCGGCGGTTCCCGCCTGCCCGAACCCGACGCCAACAACATCCTCATCGAGTCCATCGAGGAAGGCTGGCTCTGGGCTATCCCCCTCCATACGGGCCTCGTCAGCGCGGGCGTCGTCGTCGATAGCGTGACCGGCCGCGACCGCCTCGCCAAACTCGGAGCGGAGGCCTTCTTCCGCGAGCGCGTCGCCAGCGGCCCCCACGCCTCCGCCCTCGTCGGAAGCGCCACGCTCGTCGCTGGCCCGACCGTCGTCCGTGACTGGTCCTACTCCTCCACGGAGCTCGCCGGCGAGGGATTCGTGCTCGCTGGCGACGCCGCCTGCTTCATCGATCCGCTCTTCTCCTCGGGCGTGCACCTCGCCCTTTCCTCGGGCGTGCTCGCCGCCGCCTGCGCCGCCTCAGCCCTCAACGACCCCGAACTGGGACGCGCCGCCGCCGCCGTTTACGCCGAGCAGTACCGCCAGCAGTACCAGCATTTCCGCGAGTTGGTCCGCCTCTTTTACGGCGGCAACCGCACGGTCGATTCCTACTTTTGGGAAGCCCGCCGCCTCAGCGGCGCCAGCGATTCCGAGCCCGCCCGCCTCGCCTTCGTCCGCGCGGTCGCCGGGCAGCCCCCCGTCGGCTACGAGCGCGCCGTCCTCGCGCACGGCGAGACGCCCCGCAGCTTCACCGAAGCCGTGACCGCCGTCGAACGCGATCGTGCAGCCCGCGCCGCCGCCTTCGACGAGCGCTTCGGCGCCCTTCCCCGCCTCCTCACCGCCGTCCCCTCCCTCGTCCCCCACGCCCGTCTCGAACGCAAGCCCGTCGTCGGGGAGGGCGAGTTCGTCTGGGGTCAGGTCATCGTCACCGCCGAGCGCGCCGAAGGCGTGCCCGTCAGCGACCTCGTCGCCGCCATCGTCTCCCGCATCGACGGACGCCGTACCGTCGGCGACATCCTCGACTGGCTAGGCGCTCGCCTGCCCGCCGCCGCCCTCGACCAGCTCCGCCCCGCCATCGTCAGCTCCCTGCGTCTCCTGCACATCGAAGGCGTCATCGACCGCTTCGAGGAGCGCGCCCCCGCATGAGCGCCCCGCCGTTGACGATCCTCGCCGTGTGTGGCAAAGTGAACCGACTACTTAGTGTACTTGAGACACTAAGTCCGTCCCTTCATCCCCTGGGAGGATTGTCCGATGACCGCTTCCGCTCCCTCCTCCGATCGCGCGGCCCTGCTCGAACGCTACTCGGACCCCGATACCTGCCCCACGGACAGCCTCGACCCCATCCCCCTCGTCGAGGAGCCCGCCTTCGTCAGCTGGCAGCAGGAGATCCCCCGCGGCTACCTCAGCCTCCCCCCCGCGGAGGTTGACCAGCGCATCCGCGCCGCCCGCGCCGCGCTCGGCGAGCGCCTCGTCGTCCTCGGCCACCACTACCAGCGCGATGAGGTCATCCAGTACGCCGACTTCACCGGCGACAGCTTCAAGCTCGCCCAGCACGCCGCCAGCCAGAAGGACGCCGAGTTCGTCCTCTTCTGCGGCGTCCACTTCATGGCCGAATCCGCCGACATCCTCACGCCCCCCGAGGTCTCCGTCATCCTCCCCAACATGGCCGCAGGCTGCTCCATGGCCGACATGGCCGACCCTGGCGATGTCTACGGCGCCTGGGACGAGATGACCGCCGCCCTCCCCGCCGCCCGCGTCATCCCCATCACCTACATGAACAGCGCCGCCAGCCTCAAGGCCTTCGTCGGCAAGCGCAAGGGCATCGTCTGCACCTCCAGCAACGCCCCCAAGACCTTCGAGTACGCCTTCGAGCGCGGCGAGAAGATCCTCTTCTTCCCCGACCAGCACCTTGGCCGCAACACCGGCTACGAGATGGGCGTCCCCCTCGAAGAGATGGTTGTCTGGGACTGGCGCCAGCCCCTCGGCGGCCTCACCCCCGAACAGCTTGAACGCGCCCGCGTCATCCTCTGGAAGGGGCACTGCAGCACCCATCAGCGCTTCTCCGTCGAGCAGATCGAGAAAGCCCGCGCCGAGCGCCCCGGCGTGAACGTCATCGTGCACCCCGAATGCTCCCGAGAGGTCGTGCAGGCCGCCGGCGCCAGCGGCTCCACGGAGCGCATCATCAAGACCGTCAGCGCCGCCCCCGCTGGCTCCGCCTGGGCGGTTGGCACCGAGATCAATCTCGTCAAGCGCCTCAACGATGAGAACCCCGACAAGACCGTCTTCTGCCTCGACCCCGTCGTCTGCCCCTGCAGCACGATGTACCGCATCCACCCCGCCTACCTCTGCTGGACCCTCGAAGGGCTTCTCCAGGGACGCGTCATCAACCGCGTGCAGGTGGACGATGAGACGCGCGAGTGGTCGCTGGTCGCCCTCGAACGGATGCTGGCGCTCCCCTGACGGCGTAGCCTCCGCCCGAGGCTATGACTCCCTACCCGAACCGGCTGCTGAACCGGCTACGCGGTTCCTCGCATCCCCGGACGGCCAGTCCGGCCGGACGTCTGTCGCCCGCCTCCCGTTTCATCTACGCCTCCGGCTCGCTCGGCGGGAACGCCCTCGGCCGTACCCGCGACCTCTGGCTCATCTTCTTCTATCTCGGCGATGAAGACGGCGATCCGGAGCGCCGCGGCGCCGCCTGGGCCATCACCGCCGTCATCGTCGTCGGGCGCCTGATCGAAGCCTTCGACGATCCCCTCATCGGCTACTGGAGCGACACGACCCGCTCCCGCCTCGGACGGCGCATCCCCTTCGTGCTGGCGGCGACTCCCTTCATGGCCATCTTCTTCGTGCTGCTCTGGATTCCCCCCGACCCCGGCGAGTCCTTCCGCAACGTCATCTTCCTGTTCGTCATGTTCTGGGTGTTCAACCTCTTCTCCACGCTCTCCGGCGGGCCCTTCGAATCCCTCCTCCCGGAGATCGCCCGTCGCTCCGATGACCGCCTCAACATCGTCTCCTGGCAGGTGCTGTTCGGCGTGCTCGGGACGGTCATCGCCCTCGTGCTCAGCGGCCCCCTTATCGACTGGATCGGCTTCACCCGAATGGCGCTCCTCGTGGCCGTGATTGCGCTTGTCTCGCGCTACGTCGCGCTCTCCGGCGCGTGGAGACGCTCGGTCGAGGTTTCCAGGGCGATGCAGGCCGCGAGCGCTCCCGAACCCTTCTCCCTGCGCTCCGCCGTCAAGGCTGTCCGCGCCTCCCTGGGGAATGACCAATTTCTCGTCTTCCTCCCCTCCTACGTCCTCTACAGCGGGGCGGTGCTGATGATCACCGGCGCCCTCCCCTTTTACGCCGACGCGGTCCTCGGCCGCGACGACCGCGCCACCGTCAGCCTCCTGACCGGCTCCGCTATCGGGGTGCTGCTCCTCGCCCTCCCCGCCGTGGTCTACTTCGCGCGGCGCCGCTCGAAGCGGCAGGTGTACCGCTGGGGCATGCTCTTCGCCGCCGTCTACTTCCCCCTGTTCTCCATCGCGGGGTTCATCCCCGGCATCCCGCCGCTTGCCCAGGCCATTGTCTACGCCCTCTTCGTGGGGCTTCCCCTGGCCCCGGTGCAGACGTTCCCGAACGCCCTCATCGCGGACATTACCGACTATGACGCCGTCCGTACCGGTCTGCGCCGCGAGGCGACCTTTTACGCCACGCAACAGACCCTCGAGAAGATCGCGGGCGCGGCCGCCTCTGGTCTCCTTGGCGCGCTGCTGATCATCGGCTCCACCGAGGACAACACCCTCGGCATCCGCCTCGTCGGCGTCGTCGCGGGTTTCATGACCCTCGCCGGCTACCTGGCCTTCCGCCGCTACTGGCTCCCCGACGATGTCACGAAGGAGTCCGTGGCCAGCGGCGCCCCTGATCGCCTCCCCTGACGGTCCCAGTTACTCCGTATCCTCCGCCAGTTCCGCGAATACGCGTGCGTTGTCCTCGCCCAGCAGCGGCGCGCGCCGCCGGATCCGCCACGGCGACGCCCCGAACTGGTACGGCGCCCCCGGATACGTCACCGTTCGCTCCAGCTCCGGGTGCTCCACCTCCACCGGGAACCCGCGCGCGATGAAGTGCGGGTCCTCCAGCGCCTCCTCGGGTGCGTAGATGATCCCGATCTGAAACCCCCGCCGCTGTCCCTCCGTGAAGAACTCGTACGCCGTCAACCGCGAGGCCAGCAGGTTCATGGCCGCGCGCCCCGCCCCGAATATCGCCAGCAGCTCCTCATCCTGCTGCAGCCTCGACATATCGAAGCGCTCCCGCCGCATCCCCTCCTCCAGCAGCGGAAACTCCACGAACCCTTCCGCCAGCCCCGCCGCCCGCAGCCATTCGCAGACCGCCGCGAACGCCTCCGGCCGCCGTGGCGGGAGGCCGGTGTTGACGTAACGGCCGTCCGCGCACAGCACCTGCGACGGCATCGAGGGGTTCACCGCCGCATGACGTCCCGTCTGGCGCTGCACCGTCTCCTGCGCGACCAGCCATGTGTAGCTGCCCGCCTCCGTCGTCACGTTCGCCGCCGCGTGCGCGTTCACATCGATGCGCTGTCCCCGCCCCGTCTCGTCCCGGTAGAGCAGCGCCACCAGCGCTGACATCACCGCGAAATGGCTTGCGGTGTGGTAGCCCTGGTTCCCGCCGCCCCGCACCGGCGGCAGCGCGTGGTCGTCGTACCCGCAGTTCCAGACTGGCCCGCCCCCCGCCAGGATCGTCAGGTCCGTCGCCGCCTCCCCCTCGCGCGGCATTCCTCGCCCGAATGGGCTGATCGTGACCATGATCAGCCCCGCGTTCGTCTCCCGCAGCCGTTCGTAGTCGAGGTCCGCCCCCGCCTCCCCGCTCTGTAGCAGGATGTCCGCCCTGTCGATGAGCGCCCGCAACCGCTCCCGATCCGCCTCCCTCTCCGGGTCAAGCGTGACTCCTGACTTGCTCGTGTTGTAGTGCCAGAAGTAGAGGCTGCGCTCCGGCCCGGGCTCGTCATCCACGAAGGGCGGGTGCCCCCTCGTCGGATCGCCCTCCGGCGGCTCCACCTTGACGACGTCCGCGCCCATGTCCGCCAGCAGCTTGCCCGCGAACATCCCCAGCTCATCGCACAACTCGACCACGCGCAGCCCCTCCAGCGCCCCCGCGACCATCACAACACCCCCTGCTCCGTCAGCGCGCGGATCTCCCCGGAACTCAGCCCCAGCAGCCCGCCGAACACCGCCTCGTTGTGCTCCCCCAGACACGGTCCGCCCCGTTCGAGGCGCCAGTCCGTCTTCGAGAAGCGCACTGGCAACCCATCGACCCGCACCGCTCCCATCTTGCGATGCCGCACCGTTGGCCACAGCCCCCACGCCTCCGTGTTCGGGTCAGCGTCGACGCGTTCCTGCGGACGCTGCACAGCCGTCGCCGGTATCCCCGCCCCTTGTAGCAGCGCCGCCGTCTCGAAGTTCCCCCGCGCCCGCGTCCACCCCGTCAGCAGGCTGTCGAGCGCGTCCTCCTCCGCCAGCCGCCCCTGCAGGTCCGCAAAGCGCTCCTCGCGCGCCCACGCCTCCCCCGTCGCCTCCCCGAACGCCGCCCAGTCACGGTTATCGCGACACGCGATGGCCACCCACGTATCCTCCTCCCGCGCGGCGTAGATGCCGTGCGGCGCCATCGCGGGATGCTGGCTGCGGTTGCTGTGCGGGCCCCCCGGCCGCCGCAGCGGACGCCCGTTCACGGTGTAGTCCAGCACCGCCGGACCGGTCAGGCTCGCCGCCGCCTCCGTGCACCCGATGTCCACCCACTGCCCCTCGCCCGTGCGCTTCCGGTGGCGCAACGCCATCAGGATCGCGATCGCCATGTAGTACGCGCCCGTGTGATCCATGTACGAGTAGCCCCAGCCCGCTGGCGGCTGATCCGGCAGCCCCGAACTGAACGTCAGCCCCGAGACCGCCTGTACGACCGGCCCCCACGTCTTGAAGTCGCGATAGGGGCCGTCGTGTCCAAACCCGCAGTTCGAAACGTAGATGATGTCGTCGCGGATCGCCTTCAGCTCCTCGTAGCCGAACCCCCAGCGCTCCAGCACGCCCGCCGAGAAGTTCTCCGCCACCACGTCCGAGATCGCCACCAGCTCCCGCAGCAACTCCTTCCCGCGCTCCGTGCGCAGGTTCAGCGTGACCCCCAGCTTCTCGACATTGTGGTTGTTGAAGGCGCCGCCAAGGTCAATCCCCCGCCGTTCATCCACGTAGGGCGGCATCCCCCGCAGGATGTCCCAGCGCCCCTCAGTGACCGGATCCTCGATGCGGATGACCTGCGCCCCGAAGGCCGCCAGGAAGCGGGTCGCGCCCGCCCCCGCCAGTTGCCCCGTGAAGTCGCAGATGCGCAGGTGTGCGAGCGCTTGCGGCATACGTCCCCCGGCGGCGACAGCATACCCGCGCCCACCGCCCGCCGCAGACCTCGCCCGCGCCTCAGGGGCTCCTCCCCTCCCCGCTCTGGCTGAGCCGTTGTTCCAGCTTCCCCAGGGCCTCCCGCGCCGCCCGCAACTCGGCGATCAACTCCTCGCGTGAGCCCCCCGCCGTATCCTGCAGATGCCGCAGGCGTTCCTGCTTCGCCTCATCCAGATTGTTGATGACGACCGCGATGAACAGGTTGATCGTCACGAACGCCCCCAGGACCACAAAGCTCAGGAAGTAGATCCAGGCCAGCGGGTGCAGGTCCATCGCCACGTACATGATGTCCGTCCAGTCCTCCAGCGTGACGATCCGGAACAACGAGAGCAGCGAGACGCCGAGATTCCGCCAGTGCTCCGGATCGTGCTCGTGGAAGAGCTGGAATCCGATGATCGCGTAGATGTAGGCCAGCACGCTCATCACCGCCACGATGTGCAGCATCCCCGGAATCGAGCGCACCAGCGTGGTGACGATGAGCCGCAGCTCCGGGATCGCCGAAACCAGCCGCAGGAGGCGCATCAGCCGCGCCATCCGCGCCACCACCGCGAACGGCCCCACCGCCGGAATCAGCGACAGCGCGATGATCGAGAAGTCGAACACGTTCCAGGGATCGCGAAAGTAGCGGTCCGGGCGCGGCGCGAGCGCAAACAGTTTCAGCGCCGCCTCCGCGATGAAGACCCCCAGCGTCAGCCGGTAGCCGGCGTTCAGCCATGCTTGGTACCCATCCGCAATCCCCTGAACCGTCTCCAGCCCCAGGAGCGCCCCGTTCCCGATGATCAGCGCGACGATGAAGTACTCAAAGCCGTTCGAGCCCGTTAGGCGCCTGGCGAACCGCCGCATGCCCGCACTAGCCCTCCCCCGTCGCCAGCGCCGTGACCGCCGCTACGACGTCGCGCGGCTCCATCCGGTAGCGATAGTCCGCCAGGCAGTGCCGTGAGCGGATCACGCCGCCCCGGTCGATCACGAACGTCGCCGGTACCGGCAGCCGCCACCCCGTCTCCGGATTGCGGTCGGGGAAACCCAGTCCCCGATAGGCCGGCCGCAGCCGTTCAGGAAGGTCGAAGCTGACGCCGTACGCGTCCATCACCGCGCCCTCGCGGTCGTTCAGCACGGGGATGTCCGTCCCGACCTTGCCGAGCAGCGTGCGCGCGCTCTCCTCCCGCTCGGGGCCGATGAAGAAGAGCGTCGCCCCAAGGTCGCGGAGCTCGCAGTACCGTCGCTGCAGACCCTGCAGCTCAATATTGCAGAACGGTCACCACTCACCCCGATAGAACGAAACGACCGCTGGCCCCTGCGCCAGCGCCTCCGACAGGCTCGCCTCCCGTTCGTGCGTGACGTCCCGCAGGCGGAAGTCCGGCGCCCGCGCTCCCACGTCGAGCGCCCGCCCGATGGTCGCCGCCTCGATCTCCTCGATTGCAGCCTCGACCGTCTCGATCAGTTGCGGCATGCGCGCCGCGAACCCGTCCCGTACCGTCTTCAGTTCGTCATCAAGAAGCCCGCTGTCAGTCATCGTGTCTCCTCCGCGCCTATTGTAGGAAGGCGGCGGCAGGATGACGCGGGCGCTATCCCGCTAGCCGTCTTCGTCGGGGCAGTGCTTTGCGCTCAGCGCCGCGTGCGTCTCCGGAAGCTCGATGACAAGGTCCGTGCGATCCCGCTCCCCGTCACGGAATGGCGCCGCCCCCTGTTTGGATGGTTCCCTCTGTCCGTCGTTGTTGGCGACGAACCCGTCTGCGCCCCACTCACCCACGAAATGCTCTTCGTAAGCGCCGTCTTCACGAAGGCAGTGCAAGGTGATCGCGATCGTGTAGCCGCTTCCCGGGGCTGTGAGCGCAAAGTTCCCTTTCGGATCTGTCGCGATCCCCCCTACAACCCACGGCGTCCCTTTGATCCGCACGACAGTGACCAGGAGCAACTCAGGGATCGGCTGCCCGTCGGGGTCAACGACCATGCCCGCGACCTCCCACTCGAAGGGTGGGGCGACCTCCAGACGATGCTCTTCGAACGAATCATGGAACTCGTCCAGGGTCATGCCAAAGGCCGCCTCGAACGCCGCCTCCTGTGGTCTGCCGAGACGGAAGAACTCCAGGAGCGTCTCCGGCCCCGCGCGTTCCACGAGCCACTCCGTCGCCAGAAAGCCGGCATGGTAGGCGTATGCAGCGTAGTCGGCCGAAGCAAGAGAGAGATTGCGCGGGAGCGGCTCGCGCACGGATGACGAGACGCGGAGTCGCATCGCCTGACGGTAGGCGGCCGTGGTCACCCGTCCCTGCGCCACATCGGCGAGGCCTTCGGCGTAGACCGCCGGCCCCTCCACCAGCCAGGGAAACCAGGGCTGCAGGTCGGTTCCTTCCAGTTTGTGTGTGTCGAGGCCGGCTTTCATCTGGAGGATGTGGAAATACTCGTGCGCCAGCGGTCCCCCCTGCGCTCGCTTGGCCTCCGTGCACCCATCAAGAGACAGGACAAGCGCGTACTCGTCCAGCGCCATGCCCCCGCACGGGATCCCGCTCTGGACGTCCTCGCCCTTATCCGCCGCCAGCCGCTCGTTGAGCGCCTCCAGATCCGTGCTCACATAGGCGACGAAGTCCGAGGTCACGGCCCCGAAGTGATCGGCGAACAGCGTCTGCGCGACCTTCAGTTCCCGCCTGATCGACGCCTGCTCGTCGGGCGTGAGGTCTCCGATGAACACGAACTCCGCTTCCGGCACGCCCAGCAGCGCCCAGCGATCCTCGAGCGAGTCCTGTTCCTCACTCCCGCACGCTAGCGTGAAGCCGAGCGCGATCGCGAGCAGGAGCGTGGCCGCCAGCGCCGCAAGACTGACGATCCCCGCGCGGTCGACGCCCACCCATCCGCCCGTCCCAGGCGCTTCCTCTGTAGGCGCCATCGCCCCGCCTCCCGCCGCGTATGGAATCAGTCGCGCGCCGCTGATTATGTACTATAGGGCCCCCGAGCCTGAGCCTCCACCGTGACGGCGTGTCAGATCAAACGTCGTCGTCCTCGTCGAGGCAGTGCTTCGCGATCAGCGACACTCGCGTCTCCGGAAGCTCGATGACAAGGTCCGTGCGATCCCGCTCCCCGCCGCGAACCGGCGCCGCCCCCTGTTCGGATAGCGTCACCTGTCCGTCGCTGGCGGCGACGAACCCGTCCGCGCCCCACTCACCCACGAAGACAGGTTCGAAAGCGCCGCCTTCGCGGGAGCATAGCCAGGCGAGCGCAATCGTGTAGCCGCTTCCCGGGACTGTAAGCGAGAAGTCCCCTTCCGTGCCTGTCAGGCCCTCCTCCCCAGGCCAAGGCTTCCCTTTCATCCGCACGACCGTGATCATCATCAATTCGGGGATGGGACGCCCATCGGAGTCAATGACCGTGCCCGCCGCCTCCCACGCAAAAGGCGGGGCGACCTCCTGGCGATGCTCCTCGAACGAATCGTGGAACTCGTCCAGGGTCATGCCAAAGGCCGCCTCGAACGCCGCTTGATGCCCGCCGAAACGGAAGAAGTCCAGGAGCGCCGCCGGTCCTGCGCGCTCCACGAGCCACTCTGTCGCCAGAAAGCCGACATAGTAGGCGTACGCGGCGTACGTGGCCCAATCGAGGGAGAGATCGCGCGGGAGCGGCTCTCGCACGGATGATGAGACGCGGAGTCGCGCTCCCTGGCGGGAGGCGGCCATGGTCACCCGTCCCTGTGCCGCATCGGCGAGGGCGCCGGCGTAGACCGCCGGGCCCTCCACCAGCCACCAGATCTGCTGCCGGACGGTTTCATCCTGTTCCTGTGTGTCGAGGCCGGCCTTCATCTGAAGGATGTGGAAGTACTCGTGCGCCAGCGGTCCTCCCTGCGCGCGCAAGTCCTCCGGGCACCCATCAAGTATCAGGACGAGCGCGGGCCCTTCCAGCGCCATTCCCCCGCACAGGAACCAGATCTGGGTGTCCTCGCCCCTATCCTCCGTCAGACGCTCATTGAGCGCCCCCAGATCCGTGCTCACGTAGGCGACGAAGTCAGAGGTCACGGCCCCGAAGTGATCGGCGAACAGCGTCTGCGCGGCCTTCAGTTCCAGCCGGATCGACGCCTGCTCGGCGGGGGTCAGGTCCCCGATGAACACGAACTCCGCTTCCTGCACGCCCAGCGCCGCCCAGCGATCCTCGGGCGATTCCTGTTCGTCGTTCTGAAACGCCAGCGTGAAGCCGAGCGCGATCGCGAACACGAGTGTGGCCGCCAGCGCCGCAAGGCTGACGATCCCCGCGCGGTTGACGCCCACCCCTCCGCCCGCCGCCGGCGCTTCCTCCGTAGCCGTCATCGCCCGCTCCTGTCGCGCGTGGAATCAGTCGCGCGCCGCTGGCCGCGAATGATACGCGGGGCGCTGTCCCTCAGGGCCTGAGCCTCCCCCGTGACGGCGTGTAGGATCGAACGCTGCCGGAAACACGCCCCGGAGGAACGAACCGTGCCCATCGAGAGCCTGCTTGTCGCGAACCGCGGGGAGATCGCCATCCGCATCATGCGGGCGGCGCACGATCTCGACATCGGCGCCGTCGCCGTGCACTCCGAGGACGACGCCCGCAACCTCCACACCCGCAAGGCCGACGCCGTCCGCCCCCTCGAGGGTCGCGGCGTCGCGCCCTACCTCGATATCGACCAGCTGATCGCCGCCGCGCGGAGGGCTGGCTGCGACGCCGTCCACCCAGGCTATGGGTTCCTCGCCGAAAGCCCCGCCTTCGCGCGCGCCTGCGAGGAAGCGGGGCTTACGTTCGTCGGCCCCGCTCCCGCGACCCTCGACCTCTTCGGCGCCAAAACGCAGGCCCGCGCGCTCGCTGAAGCAAACGTCGTCCCCGTCGTCCCGGGCCTTTCCCGCGCCGTCACTTTGGAGGAAGCGCGCGCCTTCTTCGCTGACCTTCCCGCGGGGGTGGGCATGCTCATCAAGGCCGTGGCCGGCGGCGGCGGTCGCGGCATGCGCGCCATCTCCGACGCCTCCGAAATCGCCGCCGCCTTCGAGCGCTGCGCCTCCGAGGCGGGCCAGGCCTTCGGCGACCCCAGCCTCTACGTCGAGCGCTGGATCCCCCGCGCCCGCCACATCGAGGTCCAGATCGCGGGCGATTCCACGGGCGCCGTCACCCACTTCGGCGAACGTGACTGCAGCGTCCAGCGACGCCACCAGAAGCTCATCGAGATCGCCCCCGCCCCCGCGCTCGCCCCCGCCCTCCGCGAGCGCATCCTCGCCGCCGCCATCCGCCTCGCAGAGGCGAGCGACTACCGCAACCTCGGCACCTTCGAGTTCATCGTCGCCGGCGACGGCCACGACGGTGGCCACGACGACGGCGAGTTCTGGTTCATCGAGGCCAACGCCCGCCTCCAGGTCGAACACACCGTTACCGAGGAGGTCACGGGCGTTGACCTGGTCCAGCTCCAGCTCCGCCTCGCCGCCGGCGAAACGCTCGCGCAGATGGGCCTCTCGCGGGACGAAATCCCCGCCCCCCGCGGGTACGCCGTTCAGGCGCGGGTCAACATGGAAACCATGGCCGCGGACGGCTCCACCCGCCCCTCCGGCGGCGCCCTCACCGCCTTCGACATCCCCTCCGGTCCGGGCGTCCGCACCGATACCTTCGGCTACGCCGGCTACCGCGCCAGCCCCAGCTTCGACTCCCTCCTCGCCAAGGTCATCGGCCATTCGCCCTCTCCCAGCCTCCCCGACGCCCTGCGCCGTACCTCCCGCGCCCTCGCCGACTTCCGCATCGAGGGCGTCGCCACCAACATCGATCTCCTCCAGACCATCCTCGCCCACCCCGACCTCGCCGCCGGGCGCGTCCATACCCGCTTCGTCGATGACCACATCGCCGCCCTCGTCGATCCCATCAACGCCACCCACCCACGGCGCTTCTTCGAACACGCCCCCGCGACCCCCGCCCCGCCCGCGACCGGACAGGCCGGCGTCACCGTCGACGCGAGCGACCCGCTGGCCGTGCTCGCCCATGGCAAGGAGGGCGCCCCCGCCGCCTCCGTTCCCGCCCCCGAGCCCGCCGTCCTCCCCGCCGTCGATGTCCCCGAAGGCGTCCATGCGGTCCGCGCGCCCCTCCAGGGCTCCATCGTCGCCATCGAGGTAGCCGAGGGCGACGCCGTCCGCAAGGGTCAGCTCCTGCTCGTGATGAACGCCATGAAAATGGAGCACGAGGTACATGCCCAGGCCAGCGGCGTCGTACGCGAGGTCGCCGTCGCTCCCGGCGACACGATCTACGAGGGCCACCCCCTCATCCTCATCGACGAAGGCGAAGTCGATGAGGTCGGCGAGGCCGTCTCCCGTGAGATCGACCTCGACCATGTCCGCCCCGATCTCGCCGAAGTGCATAAACGCCACGCCGCCACCCTCGACGAGAACCGCCCTGACGCCGTCGCCCGCCGCCGCCGTACGAAGCAGCGCACCGCCCGCGAGAACGTCGATGACCTCTGCGACCCCGGAACCTTCGTCGAGCATGGCTCCCTCGCCCTCACCCCCGGTACCGGCCTTCCCCTCGACGAGGTCGTCCGTCGCTTCCCCACCGACGGGATGATCACCGGCGTCGGTTCCGTCAACGGTCAGCATTTCGACGATGAGGCCGCCCGCTGCGTCGTCCTCGCCTACGACTACACCGTCCTCGCGGGCACGCAGGGCGCCGTCAACCACCCCAAGACCGACCGCATGCTCGAACTGGCGGGCAAGTGGCGCCGTCCTGTCGTCTTCTTCACCGAGGGTGGCGGCGGGCGCGCCGGCACTGGCGGACGCCGTGAGGGCGGGCAGGCGGCGGCCGAAGCCCCCACCATCGGCGGCTACCGTCCCCTCGACACCCCCACCTTCGCCACCATGGCCAAACTCAGCGGACTCGTCCCGCTCGTGGGCATCACCTCAGGGCGCTGCTTCGCCGGCAACGCCGTCCTCCTCGGCTGCTGCGATGTCATCATCGCGACCGCCAACTCCAACATTGGCCTCGGCGGCCCCGCCATGGTCGAAGGCGGTGGCCTCGGCGTCTTCACCCCGGAAGAGATCGGTCCCATGTCCGTGCAGGTCCCCAACGGCGTCGTCGATATCGCCGTCGCGGACGAGGAAGAAGCCGTCCGCGCGGCGAAGCGATACCTCTCCTACTTCCAGGGCGCCGTCGCTGAATGGGAGTGCGCTGACCAGCGCATCCTCCGCACCCTCGTCCCCGAGAACCGCCTCCGCGCCTACAACGTCCGCGCCATCATCGAGACGATGGCCGATCGCGACTCCGTCCTCGAACTGCGCCCCCACTTCGGCGTCGGCATGATCACCTCGCTCATCCGCATCGAAGGCCGCCCCCTCGGCGTCATCGCCAACAACGCGACCCACCTCGGCGGCGCCGTCGACAGCGAGGGTTCCGACAAGGGCGCGCGCTTCATGCAGCTCTGCGACGCGTTCGACATCCCCATCCTCTTCCTCGTCGATACGCCCGGCATGATGGTCGGCCCCGAAGTCGAAAAGACCGCCCTCGCGCGCCATTCCGCCCGTCTCTTCGTGACCGGCGCCAACCTCACCGTGCCCCACGTCGCCATCTTTCTGCGCAAGGGCTACGGCCTCGGCGCGCAGGCCATGGTCGGGGGCAACACCAAGGAGCCCTTCTTCGCCGCCGCCTGGCCCACGGGCGAATTCGGCGGGATGGGCCTCGAGGGGCAGGTCAAGCTCGGCTACCGCAACGAACTCGCCGCCATGGAAAACCCGGAGGAGCGCATGCGCCGCTACGAGGAACTCGTGGAGCGCGCCTATGAGCGCGGCAAGGCCCTCAATCAGGCCGTCGCCTTCGGGCTCGACGATGTCATCGACCCCATGGACTCCCGCGACTGGATCAGCGCCGCCCTGCGCTCCGTCCCGCCCCCGCCCCGCCGCGAAGGCAAGAAGCGCCCGAACATCGATACCTGGTAGCGCGCCCCCTACTGGGTACGGTTGCCGCCGATGCCCAGCGCCTCCGCCAGCGACGCCACCGGCGTCCCCGCGGCCTCGACCGCCCGCTCGATCGCGCGCTGCCAGAACTCCGCCACCGGCTCTAGTTCCTCCGCGTTGAACCGATGCTCCCGCATCGCGAAGGAGTCCCGCGCGTAGACCACCGCGTCAACGGGCGGTCCCACATTCGTCGAGCTCGCCATCGTCGAGTTGAACGAGAGCAGCCCCACGCGCAGCGCCTTCTCCAGCGAAGCCTCGTGTCGCAGCGTGCGGTCGAGGATCGGTTTCCCGTAGCGCGTATCGCCAATGATCACGTAGGGCGTCCCCTGCGAGACCTCCACCCAGTTCCCCTGCGGGTAGAGCAGGTAGAGATGCGGCTCTGTGTCCTCCGCCAGCTGCCCGCCAACGATGCAGTTCAGGTCAAACGACAATCCCGCCGTCAGGAGCCACTCATTGTCCTCCTTGTGCACGCGCCGTATCTCTTCCGCGAGCGCGTTCACCGCCTGATAGGAGCGCTCCAGATCGGCCCCGTTCCGCGCCAGCCGCTCCTCGAAGTACGTGATCGCCTTGTCGCGCACCGAACGCAGCCCGCTTGTCAGCACGAACATCGCGTGCCGCTCGCCCTGATGGACCGCGATCTTCTTCGCCGTCGAAACCTCCGCCCCGCTCGTAATCCGCGTATCCGCGATTGCGACGAGCCCCTCGTCGCACTTAATTCCCAGGCAGAAGGTCATCTCAGCGCTCGACCGGCCGCGCCGGCGGGGCGCTCGTTGGCGCCGCCCGGAAAATATCCTCCGTGATGGACCGGTCGATCTCGATCAGGCGCCCCTGGAACCCGTCGATGAACTCGTGCAGCCCGCCCTCAACGACCTGTTCGATCTCGGAGGCTCCAAGGTCCAGGTTCAGGAGCGCAACGCCCCGTTCCGCCGCCGCCCGCCGCCGCTTCGCCGTCTGCTCCGTCGCCTGCTCGTAGTGCCGCCCAAGCGCCTGCACGCAGAACGCGAGGCTGCGCGGAAACGCGATCGAGAAGATCAGGAGTTGCGCCACCAGCGTGCCGTCCACCTCGCTGTACCCCAGCCGCCGGTAGGCCTCCTCCGCCGAGGCCGACCGCAACACCGCCATCCACTGGAAGCGGTCGAACGGCCCCCCGACCGAGTCATCCCCCGGCAGCAGGATGTGGTACTTCGCATCGATGATGCGGCTCGTCATATCCGCCCGTTCGAGGTACATCCCGCAGCGGAACCACTCCCGCCCCTCATCCCGCAGCACTGTGTTGTCGTACAGCCCCAGAATCGTCTGCGTGCGGCGTTTTGTCTCCGTGCAGAGCTCATGCAGATCGCTCGCGATGTACTGCCGCCGGCGCGCGAGGAACAGGTAGAGCGCGTTGATCTCCTCCCACACCTCGCGCGAGATGTGCTCCCGCAGGCCCCGCGCCAGTTCCCGCGCCTGCACCAGCGTCGGCCGCAGCGCCCCCGGGTTCAGCGGCGAAAACAGCAGGAACTCCGAGTGCGTCAGGTCCGGCGATTCCAGCAGCGCCTGCCAGTACAGGTCGTTCGCGGCCGTCGTGCTCACGAGGCTATGCCAGACCTCCTGCCCGCCCTCGAGCGAGACCTCCTGTTCCACGTGCGCCATCCGCGCGATGTTCTCCGTGCGCTCCAGGTAGCGCCCCAGCCAGTAGAGGTTCTCCGCGACCCTGCTCAGCATCAGGCGCGCTCCTCGTTCAGCACCCAGGTGTCCTTGCTGCCGCCGCCCTGCGACGAGTTCACCACGAACGACCCCTCGCGCAGCGCCACCCGCGTCAGCCCTCCCGGAATCACCCACGTCTCCGCCCCCGAAAGCACGAACGGCCGCAGGTCCGCGCGACGCGGCTTCAGCCGGTCCTCCTCGAACGTGGGAATCGTGCTGAAGTGCACCAGCGGCTGCGCGATCCAGTTCCGCGGCTCCGCCTCCATCCGCCCCAGCGTGTCTTCGAGCTCCTCGTCCGTCGCCTGTTCGCCGATGAGCACCCCGTACCCGCCTGACTCGTTCGCCGGCTTCAACACCAGTTCGCGCGCGTGCGCCTTGATGTACTCGCGCTCCGCCGGAATCAGCGCCGAGAACGTCTCCACGTTCGACAGGATCGGATCCTCGCCCAGGTAGTACTGAATGATCTCCGGTACCCAGCGGTAGACCACCTTGTCATCCGCCACGCCCGCGCCGGGCGCGTTCGCCAGCGTCACCTTCCCCGCCAGATAGGCCCGCATCAGCCCGGGAACGCCCAGCAGCGAGTCAGGCCGGTACGCCAGCGGGTCAAGGAAATCATCGTCCAGGCGCCGGTAGACCACGTCCACCCGCTCCAGTCCCGTCGTCGACCGCAGGTACACGAAGTCATCGTCTCCCACCCTCAGGTCCGACCCCTCCACCAGCGGAATCCCCATCTCCTTGCTCAGGAACGAATGCTCGAAGTAGGCCGAGTTATAGATGCCCGGCGTCAGCAGCACCGCCCGCGGCTGGTCCGCGCTCGCGGACGGACGCGCCGAAAGGAGCGTCGACAGGAGCTGGTTCGGGTAGTCCGTCACCGCCTGCACGCCCTGCCGCGGGAACAGGTCCGGAACAACCCGCAGCATCACCATGCGGTTCTCCAGGACGTACGAAACCCCCGAGGGCGTGCGCAGGTTGTCCTCCAGCACGACGAACTCGCGGTTCTCCCCGCGAATCAGGTCACAGCCCGCGACGTGGGCGTAGACCCCCAGCGGCGGCGCAAACCCCTTCATCTCCGGCTTGTACCCCGGCGAGCTCAGCACGATCTCCTCGGGAACCACCTTCTCCTTGAGGATCTTCTGCTCGCCGTACAGGTCCAGCAGGAACAGATTAAGGGCCTGGAGTCGCTGCTTCAGGCCCTTGTCCACCGTCTTCCACTCCTCCGCTTCCACCACCCGCGGGATCAGCGAGAACGGGAAGATGCGCTCCGTCCCCTCGTCCTCGAAGTACACGTTGAACGTAATGCCCGCGCTCAGGAGGGCGAGGTCCGCGCGCGCCTTCCGCTGCTCGTACTCCTCCAGCGACCAGCCCGCCAGCGTCCCCGCCAGGTCGCGGTACGCAGGCCACAACTCTCCCGCCGCGTCGAACATTTCGTCGTCGGGCGCGCCCGTCGCGTATCCCTGAATCAGTTCCCCGTCTGGCATCACAGCGTCCCTGTGTCTCGCAGCTTACCGCATCGCATGGCGGCCGGACGCCGCCGCGCGGTAGGCGCGCTTACGCCTCGAATCGTTCGAGTTCGTCTCCGATCGGCGGCTCCGCCAGACAGTCCATGATCTGCGCCGAAGCGCCCGTGTGGTACTCCGCCGTCGAGTAGCGCTCGAACGCCGCCTCATCGTCAAACGACAGGAAGAGCGCGTACGTCAGCGGATCCTCGATTCCACGGCGGTACTCGAAGATGCTCTCCGGCTCATTCGCGGCGACATCGCGGACGAGTTGCGCCGTGAGCCGCTCGAACTCGGCCTGCTTTTCCGGAGCGACCTTCAGCCGCCAGAGCGTCGTCGGCATGTGCGCGCCTCCCTCGCTGGATTGCGTTCATGTCTGGATTGGGCGGAACACGGGAATCGGGTAGTCGCCCTCTTCCTGTTCCTCGAACTCCACGCGTACGCGCTGTCCGATGGCGATGTCCGTCGTGGGGTTGTCGACGCCCACGACGCTGCTCATCATGCGGAACCCCTCATCGAGGTCGATATAGGCGACCGAGTAGGCCCCCAGATCGATGAAGCCCGGCATCCGGTTCTGCCGCACCACAGAGAACGTGTAGACCGTGCCCTCCCCCGCCGAAACGCGCCAGGAAAGGTCGTTCGCGCCGCATGAGGGGCAGTGGTGGCGCGGATAAAACACTACCTCCTCGCAGGCGTTGCAGCGCTGGTAGCGCAACTCACCCTTCTGGGCGCCCTCCCAGAACGGTTCCGTATGGGGCTCGGGAAATCGCGGTTGTGGTCGCTTCGCCATCGTCCTAATCCTTCGCCAGAATCACTGTGCCGCCGGTGTGCGTGCCGCCCAGCAGGCCGCCGTTGCCATGGGCCACGGCCAGCTTCGCGTCGGGAACCTGCGAGGTCGATTCACCCCGTAGCTGCCGCGTCCCCTCCAGCAACAGGAAGATGCCGCGCATCCCCGGATGGTTCGAGGAAAGCCCGCCCCCGTCCGTGTTCAGCGCCGGCCCCTCGCCGCTGTCGAAGGCCAGCCGTCCGCCCTCGACGTACGCCCCGACCTCGCCCTTGGGGCAGAAGCCGAGGTCCTCCAGACAGACCGCCACCGTGATCGTGAACGAGTCATAGATCATGGCGATGTCGATCTCGTCCGGCGTCACGTCCGCTTCCGCGAACGCGATCGGCCCGCTCTGCGCGCCCGCGCTCGTCGTGATGTCGCCCCCGTTCTCGCGGTACTTCGTCGCCTCGCCCGCGCCGATGAGCCAGACAGGCGGCTTCCGGCAGTCCCGCGCCACCTCCTCCGAGGCGATGATCACGGCCCCGCCGCCATCGCTGATCATGCAGCATTCCAGCAGGTGCAGCGGGTCCGCCACCACGCGCGAATCAAGCACGTCCTGCGGCGTAATCTCGTTCACGCCCACGAACTGCAGGTCCGTCATCGCCTTCACGGCCTCGGGATTCCGCATCGCGTGATGGCGCGTCGCCACGGAGACGCCCGCGAGCTGCTCGTCCGTCGTGCCGTACTCGAACATATGGCGTTGCTTCACCATCGCGTAGTTCGCGATCAGCGTCCCCCCGTAGGGAGCCTCCATGTTCGTCATCCAGTTCGCCGGACCGCCTCGCCCCCCCGTTCCGATGGCGACGCGATTCGAGGCCGAGGTGGAGCCGTAGCTCAGCACCGCCACCTTGCACTTCCCCGCCGCGATGTCGCGCATCGCGTGCGCCGCCTGAAACTCGTACGAGGAGCCGCCGACCTGCGTCGTGTCGAGCACGGTCGGCCGCAAGCCCAGGTAGGCGGCCAGCTGCAGACCGCCCCCCGCCTCCCCGTCCTGCGCGTCATAGATCGCGTCGATATCGCTCCACTGCAGCCCCGCGTCGTCCAGCGCCGCGCGGATCGAATCGACCTTGATGTTCATCGCCGAGACGCCCGGAGCCACCCGCAGGGGGTACTCGTGAATCCCGACGATCGCCGCCTGCCGCTGTTGCGCCATCATCCCTCCTCGGATCGCGGTTGCGGTGGATGTCTATCCTGCCGTCGTTGCGCCATCGCCCGCGCGTCCCGTACGGTGCGCGCGTGCGCGTCGCGCTCCTCGCCGATACCCATCTCCCTTCGCTCATCCGTCAACTCGATGAGCTTGGAACAGGGCCGCGCGAGCTGCTCGCGACAGCGGACCTGATTCTACACGCCGGCGATGTCACGGCGCCGAGCGTCCTTGACTGGTGCGACGCCTTTGCCCCTACCCTCGTCGCCCGAGGCAACAACGACATCTTCGAGGATCCCCGCCTCGCCGAGCGCCACCTGCTCGACCTCGAAGGCTGGCGCATCGGCATGACCCACGAGCTCCGCCCCGAGTCCCGCCCGATCCCCGTCCTCCTCGAACAGGGGCTCAACGGCGAGCAGGTCGATGTCCTCGTCGCCGGCGACACCCACGTCGAGCGCCTCGAGTTTCGCGATGACGTGCTCTTCGTGAACCCCGGCAGCCCCACCCTCCCCCATCACAAGGAGTACCGCCTCGGCACCGCCGCCATCCTCGATATCCAGCCCCAGCGCATCCGCGCCGAGGTCATCCTCCTCGGGCAGTCCGAGGGCCGCCCCAACCCTGGCGCCCCCGGCGTCCTCGAGATCACGCGCGAGAACGGACGCGTTATCGTAGCCCCATGACCTCCCGCCCCTGCGTGAGCCAGATCAACGTTTCCGGCGGCGGCGTCCCCAAGCGCCCCATCGACCGCGCCGTCATCGGAGCGCTCGGAGTCGAGGGCGATCAGCAGGCCAACACCGAGCACCACGGCGGCCCCGAGCGCGCCCTCTGCCTCTTCTCGCTCGAACGCATCGAGGCGCTCCAGGCCGAGGGCCACGCCATCGCGCCCGGCGCCGCGGGCGAGAACATCACCATCGCCGGCCTTGACTGGGACGCCGTCGCCCCCGGCGCCCGCCTGCGTCTCGGCGACGCCGTCCTCATCGAGATCACGCGCTACACCGCCCCCTGCTACAAGATCAAGGCCAACTTCGAAGGCGGCGACTTCAACCGCATCAACCAGAACACCAACCCCGGCTGGAGCCGCGCCTACGCCCGCGTCCTCAGGGGCGGCCCCCTCCTCCCCGGCGATTCCGTCGAACTCCTGTCCGCGAGCTAGCCCGTCCGCGCGAACCAGGACGGCGGTACCGCCACCGGCAGCATCCCGAACTCCTTCGCCAGAATCCGTTCCAGTTCGCTCGCCGAACCGATCGCGCGTCGCTCCATCCCCCCCGCGCGGGTCGTCATCAGCAGGCCCCGCGCCGCCGTGATCCGTCCCCCGCCCTCGAGCGGACGCGTCACGATCCACCCTTTCGTGAACTGCGACTTCGCGGAAGTCGTGTGGAACGCGAGCATCGGCAGGAAGCCGTCCGCCGTCCTCGGCTGCGAACGGAAGTAGTACACCGTTTCCCGCTCCGCCCCCTCGTCCGCGCGGTACTCCACCCGCCACGCTCCCGCCGAGCCTGCGCGCGGCTCATCCGCCGCTTCCCCGTCCTCGTGACGCACCACCCGATACGCCCCCCCGCGCTCCTGCGGCGTCCAGCTTCCGTCCCACGGAAGGGGCTGCTGGAACGTCTCGCCGTTCCCCACGTCCGTGATCCAGTCCTTGTCCTCAAGCGCGACGCGCAGGGTCATGTGGTCGTAAGGCGGTCCGAAGCCCCCTTCGCGCCGCCGCATCTGCCCCTCCAGCAGGTCCACCTCGAACCCGATTCCCCGCAACGCCGCCGCCAGCAGGAGGTTCAGTTCGTAACAGAACCCGCCCCGCCGTCGCGCCACCATCTTCCGCCAGAGGAGCCGCGACGAGAATGAGTATCCCCGTCCCAGGTGAATGTCGAGATTCTCGAAGGGAATGGCGTAGTGATGCGCCCGGTGAACCGCGCGCAGCCCGTCCACATCCGCGGTCGGACGCGCCTCCAGCCCGATTCGTCGCAGGTAGGCGTCCAGCGCATCGCCCCCAAGGGCTTCAGCCTGTTGCTGCTGCAGCTTGCCAGCCCCCGGTTCGGATGGCGCTCATGCTCCGAGCGCGGGGGGCGGTTGTCAAACCGGCTACACTGACGCCGCCGGCGCGCCTATGACCACTCCTGCCGACCAGTTCGTCACAATCGATGGCCTCGAGCTCCGCTACCGCCTCTACGGGCGCGCCGAAGCGCCCCTCGCCGTCATCGGCCACGGCGTCTTCTCCTCCCTCGAACAGTACGCCGCGCACCCCGAGGCCCTCGAGATCCTCGCCCGCCGTTACCGCGTCCTCCTCTACGACGTTCGCGGCCACGGCCAATCCGAGGGACCGCAGGAGCCCGCGGGCTACTCCTGGCGGAAGCTTGGCGAAGAGATGCTCGCCCTCGCCGCCCACGTTGGCGAGACGCGTCCCATCCTCGGCGGCGCTTCCATGAGCGCGAACGCCGCCCTCTGGTGCGCCTTCGAGCGCCCCGAAGACGTCCGCGCGCTCGTGCTCATCGCGCCCCCGCCCCTCGGTCCCCGCGAGCTCCACCACGAATCCGAGACGCAAGCCCTGCAGCTGCTCGCGACCCTCGCCACCGCCGTCGAATCCCTCGGCCTCTCCGGCGCCGCTGATCTGATCGCCGGCCAGCCCGCCCTTGCCGCCGCCGCCGAGGGCATGGCCGAGACGCTGCGTTCCCAGAACCCCCGCACGATCGCGCCCATCATTCGCGGCCTGCACGACCCCTCCCCGCGCGGCGCCGACGAGTACGCTGCCATCAAGGTTCCCGTCGCCGTCTTCGCCCACCCCGATGACCCCCTCCACCCCGTCCGCTCCGCCAACCTCCTCACCGAGCGCATTCCCCGCTGCCGCCTCCGCCTCGGTCCCGCGCGCAACCACTGGCGCGACCACCCCGAGCAGTTCGCCCGCGAGATCATCGCCTTCCTCGACGACGCCTTGCAGGAATCTCCGTAGAGGCCGTCAAGGGGTCCGCCCGTTAGCCGAGCAGGTATCGCAGCCAGCCGCGCTCCCGAATCCATGGCAGCCGCTCGATGAAGCGGTCCAGCCCCAGAATGCGCCCCGCCCCCAGCGCCCCCAGCATCAGGTACACCGCGATGTAGACGATGTAGTAGTCCACGAACAGGTCGTGCTCCGGCGGGAACTGCGCGATGTAGAACAGGAACATCATGGCCATGGCGAAGGCCAGCGCGAGCCGCGTCGCCACGCCCAGGAAAAGGGCGAACCCCATCAGAATCTGGCCGTAGGTCACCAGCGGCTCGATCACGGAGAGCGCTGTGGCGTCGCCGCCCAGATCCACGAACCAATCCTTGAGCGGCCCGCTCGTGGCATGTAGCAAGAAGCCATCCGCCTCGAACCCGTTGATCGCCTTGTCGAAGCCCGCCCAGAGGAAGATCCAGCCCATCAACAGGCGCAGCAGCAGGGCGAACGCGACCAGCACTCCATGGAAGGTAAAGACGCCCTCGCGCCCGAAGGCCGCCACGCGAAACGGGCGCTCGCCCATCCCCTCTTCATGCCCAGCGGAGTCTGCCCCGTTCCCCTGTCGCATGGCCGCCTCTGTGCCATCCAGTTTCGTACATAAGATGTAGGCCCGCAAGCCCCCCTGAGCGTGAAGAAATCGCCGATCGCTGCTCTACGGAGGCGCCGGGAGCGCCCCCCGCGGGCCCCAGCCCCTTGCCCCGTCAACCGCGTTGGCAGGGTCTAAGGGTCGTCTTCAGCGCTCACAGCGCCGACCTCAGTCGCGTCGAGTGCGACCACACGCGGCCGAAGTTCGGCATCAAATTTCTCGAGCGTCTCCGACAGCCACTCATGTTGCCATTGCCAGTCATCAGGATCGTCAAGATCGGCTTCCCTCGGGTTGATGAGCAGAAGTTGACAACTTTTGGCAAGATTTCTCCACTGAATGGCATCGCCTAAAGCGGAAGCGATTACCTCATGGTCTTGCCGAATTAGTTCCAGGTGGGCCTTCGCTTCTTCTCCACTGATACCGAGATAAACGGAAACTCTGCGCTCTTGGCGACGGAGCATTGCGGTCAGCCAGAATCCAGTCCGACCGATCCCAAAGTCCATCCACTGTTGGGGTAGGGGCTTCCTCTGAGAGTGACGCTCCTTAAGGTGTTTGGAAAATTCAGTCCAATAGTGCCGGTAGAGGGCTCCCCGCTCGGAGTCTCTACCTGAGGAAGACGCAGCGGCGCCTGCTTTCCGCGTCCACTCATTCGGTTTCGCCACGATGTTGAACTTCGGGGCCGCAAGCGAATCCCCGATCCGCCACAGTTCGACCTCAAGCCCGAAGAACTGGTAACGCTCTCCCGTGATGTCGTTCAGCCAGTCCAGCGCCGCCCGATGCTCGTCCGTGAAGCGTTGGGCGATCCAGATGATCGTGACCGTGTTCAGGCCAGCGGCGTATGTCAGCAGTTGGCCGAGGTGCGTGTGATCGGTGCGCTCCAGCTGGTTCTCGATCAGCACCCACGCGTCGTGGTCCGGGCTGTTCGCGTCGCGGCACAGGATATCGGCCCGAAAAGGCCCCACGTCCTTCTCCTGCGCCTCGACCTCAAGCTCCATTTCGAGCGTCTCGGCGAGGACGCCGATGTTCTCGTCCTGCGCCAGCCACGGCGTGAAGTCCTGCGCCTCCGTCTCCCAGGCCTCACGAAGGTCGACGCGCGTAAGCCGTCCCAGTTCGGTCACTCTCTACCGCCCCTCCGGGTCCAGGCCGCGCTCCTCGCGCGCCTGGCGCATGCGCTGCCCGTCCGAGCTCAGGCGCGGCCCCATCTCCTCCGTCGGAAGCTCGCCCCGCACCATCCGGTCCGCCTTCGTCCCATTGAACGTAATCCACTTCTCCGGCGTCACCTCGATCACCACCCGCAGGGGCGAATCCAGGCGCTCCACGAACGCATCCACGGCCGCCGCGTCGTCGCCGAGCGCCTTCGTCGCCAGCGAACGGTAGAACCAGTCCTTCGTCTCGCGGTCCTCGCGCACCGCCGCCCGACCCTTCGCGGTCACGCCCCCGCGCTGCTCAAAGTTGAACGCCACCATCGCGCTCACCGACACCGACACCCGCGGGTCGCGCTTGATCGCCGCCACCCGATGCCGGTTCGCCGTACACGTAATCCAGAACTTCCCGTCCTTCCAGAAGTACTGATGGAGGACGCCCACGGGCCATCCATCCTGCGTCCCCCACATCAACACGCATTCCCGCGCGTCCGTCAGAAGCTCATCGAGCTCCTCGTCGCTGAAGGGGAAAATCGAGACCACCTCATGGTCCTTCATTACCTGTGGCTCTGACATCTCCATCACCTCGCCCGTCCTGGTTGGACTGGCCCGCGATGATACCCGCCCCTCCCCGACTCCGCGCCCGCCGCCGCCTATAGTGAGCCTGCCCTGCCCGGCCCGGAGGGAGCGCTGATGGCGGAGACCGAGGCTCCTGACCTCACGCCGCCCCTGGGCCTGCGCGATACCTTCCGCAGCGCCGGAGATTCCTTCCGCGATCGCGATTTTGCGCGCTACTTCTGGAGCAACGCGCTCTTCTTCCTCGGGCAGGGGCTGATGCTCATGGGCGCCCAGTGGCTCCTCACCGAGCTCACCGGCTCCCGCGCCATCGTCGGCCTCATGGGCGGCATTCACGCCGTCGTCGTCATCACGCTGTCGCCCTACGGCGGCGTCATCGCCGATCGCGCCGCCCGCCGCGACCTCCTCATCATGGGACGCGTTGGCCTTGCCGTCGTCGCCATCGCCATGGGGCTCATCGTGCTCAGCGGCGGCGTCCAGGTCTGGATCGTGCTCGTGGCGGTTGGCTTCGAAGCCGCCTTCCTCGCCCTCAGCCAGCCAGCCACCCAGAGCTACGTCTATGACCTTGTCGGACCGCGGCGCCTGCCCACCGCCGTCGCCCTGATCGCGATGGTCACCGGCGTGCTCCAGGTCGCGGGTCCGTCCGCCGCCGGCCCCATCATCGCCGCGATTGGCGCGCAGGCCACCTACCTCGTGGGCGGCGGCGGCTTCGTGCTCGGCGCCCTGCTCCTCATAGCCATCCCCGTCAAGGGCAAGACGGAGAGCGCCGTCGCATCCACGCCCTCATTCAGGACCGACATCGTCGAGACGCTCCATCACCTCCGCCGCGACCGCCTCCTCATCTGGATCCTGATGCCGGCCACCTTCATCACCCTCTTCGCCGGCGCCATCCTGCTCCTCCGCCCCATCTTCGCGAGGGAGATTCTCGATACCGGCGCGTGGGGCTTCGATGGCGCCTGGCGCTTTGGGTTCCTGCAGGCGTCCTTCGGGCTCGGCAGCCTCGTCGGGTCCCTCGTCGTGGTCGGCCTTGGCGAGCGCCTCAAGCTGAAAGGCCTCACTCTGCTGCTCGCCCCCCTCGACTGGTGCGGCTGCATGATCGTGTTCGCCGTCTCGCCCTGGTTCGCCCTCAGCCTCGGCGCCGAGTTCTTCATGGGTATGAGCTCGCCCTTCTGGATGGTCGCCATGATGACCATCCTGCAGATTCGCGTGCCCGCCGAGCTTCGCAGCCGCGTCCTCGCCGTCTACTTCATGGTCCTCCAGTTCATGCAGCTGAACTGGGTTTATTCCGGCGCCCTTGCCGACGCCATCGGCGACCGCGAGGCCCTGCTCATCATGGGCGCCATCCCCTTCGGCCTCCTCATCCTCATGCTCATCTTCGTCCGTCCCCTCGTGACCCTGGGCAGCGACGCCAACCCCCTCGTGACCTACGCCCCCCGCCCCCGCGCCAGGCCCCCTACCGCTCCCTGACGATCAGTGCCCCTGTGGAATCCATTGAAAGGGATTTTCCAACACTACGATAATGTCGAGTACCTGATGATTTCCCCAGTAGATTGGATGGCTACTGCCCCTTAAATACCAATTTGTATCCCACGATCCGCTGGTGATATCGCGACGCCAGTAGACGTTACGAATAGTTTCTTGTTCCTGAACTGCGCCACCCACTGCGAACGTCACTTCCACACCCGGTTCAGCGCCACCGCAGCCCTCCTCGACGGTGAGGCTGTACGTTACGGGCTCATACCCTGGACCCCCTCCTGGAGCCCCTGTGGTCGCGGTACCGCAGACGTGGCCGCCGACAATTGCGGAGATGGTTGTTCCCGCTGGCGGATCCCCGAGTACCCATCCATCGCCGTAGCTCTTCCAGGTGAAGATCTCACCTGAATAGCGAACGCTGCGCGGCGTCGGCGTCGGCGTAGAGGCGGTCGGGAGCGGAACCGCGACCCTGACGGCGTTGCTCTGGTGGAAGCGTCCCGAACGGCTGAGGCGGGCCATATCGAGGGACGCTTGTTCCGTGCGCCAGGAGCCGCCCTCGGGCCGAGTGCTGAGATAGAGGATGGACGGGTTCGTGACGCTCCGCCAGACCATAACATCCACGTTCACGCGTCCGCCGCCCGAGAGCGGAACCGTAACCGTGATGGCGTTGCTCCGGTGGAAGCGTCCGGAACGGCTGAGGCGGGCCATATCGAGAGGCGCTTGTTCCGTGCGCCAGGAGCCGCCCTCGGGTCGCGTACTGAGATAGAGGATGGACGGGTCCGTGACGCTCCGCCAGAGGGTTACCTCGATGTCCGCGAGGGCGGGTTCGCCGGGCTCCGCGGGCCCCTGCGCGGAGGCGACCGCCGCCACCATCGCCGCTACGAGCGCGGCCAGCGCCAGTCCCCAAAGCCGTGCGTTCCGCGCAAGCAAGCTAGAGTTCACCGCGCCGAGTATAGCCTATGGCCGCAGCCGCCCTTCCCCCGTCCCCTCCTGACGGAAGCGCATCTGGCAGAATCCCTCCATGGCCCTCGCTGATGTCCGCGCCCTTGCCTTCGACGTCTTCGGCACCGTCGTTGACTGGCGCAGCGCCGTCGTTCGCGAGGTCGCCGCGACGCTCGGCGAGGGCATGGGCCTCGACGGCGACTGGGAAGCCTTCGCCGACCGCTGGCGCTTCGAGGGCTACATCGACGGCATCGGCGCCATCCGCCGCGGGGAGCGCCCCTTCACAACCGCCGACGCGCTCCATCGCGCCAGGCTCGATGCGCTCCTCGCCGAGCACGGCGCTGCCCTCGACGAAGCTCAAACCGAGCGCCTTAATCACGTCTGGAGCCGCCTCGATCCCTGGCCGGACTCCATCGGCGGGTTGCGGCGGCTGGGTGCGCACTTCATCGTCTCCACGCTGTCGAACGGCAACCTCTCACTGCTCGTGAACATGGCGAAACACGCCGGCCTGCCCTGGGACTGCTTCCTCAGCGCCGATCTCCTCGGACACTTCAAGCCCGATCCCGAGACCTACCTCGCGGCGGCCCGCGCCCTCTCCCTCGAACCCCGCCAGGTGATGATGGTGGCCGCCCACAAGGCCGACCTCGAGGCCGCCCGCGCCTGCGGCCTTGCCGCCGCCTTCGTCCCCCGCCCGCACGAGCACGGGCCTTCCGTCTCCGTCGACCTCGAACCGGATGACCGCTTCGACATCAACGCCACGGACTTCCACGACCTCGCCACGCAACTCGGCTGCTGACCCCGAAGCGCCCGCCCGCGGCCGCGCGCAGGCGAGGGGTCGGTCGCGCCCCACGCCCCCTGAACGCTTCCTTCAAGAGGCGGACCGGTCGTACAGCTCGATGAACTCCCCCGTCGGCCCGATGATCTGCGCGAAGCCAGCCTCGTTCGGCGGGAAGAACCAGGTTCCGCTTCCGCTCGACGCCACCCGCTCCGCGATCGCCTCCAGGTCCGCGTGCAGGAGCCGAAAGTGGTTCGAGCCCACATAGCGCTTCCCCGCCCCTGACGGCGGCGCCGGCGTCCCCTCCTCGACCACCAGCTCCACCCTCCCGCCGCCGCCCTGCAAGCCCCAGCGTTCGTCGCCCGTGCCCTGCGTCGAAAGCGTCGCCAGCCGGTACCCTAGGACGCGCTGGAAGAACCGCCACGCCGTCGCGAACCCCGCCCGCGCGTAGTGCACGTACGCGAACGGCGCTCCCCGCGTGAGGACGTACCGCTGGCCGTCCAGCGTGAGCGCCACGCCCTGTTCTTCCGGGAACGCCGCCGCCTCCGAGCACGCCAGCCCGGGGGCCGCCTCGCGCATCGCCGTGTACGCCCCCCGCGGGTCATCCGTCGCGATCCCGATCGTGAGATCGCCCTGCGCGGGTCGGTCGCCCGGCCGCGCGCAACGCGTCGTCTCCGCCGTCAACTCCACCAGGTCGATCTGCTGGCCGCTCGCCGGATTCTCCACGAACCACGTCCGAATCGCATCGCCCAGCGTGGGCGCGATCAGCTGGCCGATCGCGTCCCCCGTCTCGTTGTGGTAGGCGCGCGGCTCCGTCGCGCCTCCCTCGATCTCCGTGAAACCGATCGCCGCGAGGGCGGCCGTCATCGCCTCCAGATCGCTGACCGTGACGCCATGATGGGCCTGCGTCTCCGCCATCGCGCCCGCTACGCCTCCGGCGCCAGCGCCGCGATCTCGCGCAGGCTCTGCTCCCGCGAGGTTCCCGACGCGGCGAACAGGTACAGCTCGCCCGTCGGCCCCTCCGGCCCGTGCGCCAGCACGTTCAGCGCCGCCTGCGCGATGTCCGCCGGCAGCACCTCCGCCGGGCTGTCATGCGTCGCCCGGAACATGGGCGAATCCGTCGCGCCCATGCAGAGCGCGTTCACGCGGATGTTGTGCGGCTTCAGCTCCACCGCCCACGTCTCCGTCAGCCGCGCCTGTGCGAACTTCGCCGCGTCGTAGCCCGTCGCCTGCGCGAGCCCCGTAATCAGATGCCCCTCGTGCACGTGTTCCGTGATCACGTTCAGGATGTGCCCGCCCCCCTGCGCCTGCATCGCCGGGACCGCCGCCAGCGCGCAGTAGAAGCTCCCCAGCGCACAGATGTCCATCGAGTCCTCGAATCCCCGCGCCTGCGACTCATACGTCCCCGACGTCAGCGCGGTATCGACCCAGATCGCGGCGTTGTTCACGAGCGTGTCGATCCGTCCGAAGCGCTGCAGGACGCTGTTCATCGCGCGCCGCACCTGCTCCTTGTCCGCCACATCGCAATCGATGGCGAGCCCCTCTCGCCCCGTCGCCCGCACCTGCCGGATCGTCTCCTGGTTGTTGAGCCCGTCGATATCGAGCGAGGCGACGTTCGCGCCCTGTTCCGCAAACGCCACCGCGAACCCGCGTCCGATCCCCTCAGCGCCGCCCGTCACGACCGCGACCTGTCCTTCCAGTTGCATGACCTGCCCCCTTGCTCGGATGAGCCCGCTGATTCTAGCGATGCGGCGGGGCTTTGCCAGAAGGCCAGCGGCCCATTCCCGCGATCCCGCGCCCTCCCCCGCGCGCGACGCTGCCTACGCCTCCGTCAGCTCCCTGACCAGCTGCGTGAGCAGCTCCGGGTAGAGCGACCTCGCGGGCCACGCGAACCCGCCCTCGTCCCCCGCCCCCGTCCGCGTGTCGAAGGCCAGTTCCGGCGCGTCCGCCGTGAACGGCCAGGTGAACACCGGCCGCGCCCCCGCCTCCTCCAGCCACCCCTGGACCAGCGCCCCCAGCCGACCACGCTGCTCCCCCGCCGCCCGCGACAGCGCCCCCGCCCATCCCGCCGCTTCCCCCGCAAGCCGTGCGAGGTCGGCCTCGGCGCCCGCCTCCCCCGCTCGCAACGCCCACCCCACGCGCAGCGCCGCACCCAGCTTCCCCGCCAACTCGCGCCAGCCCGCGACCGGCTCCTGGTAGACGCGCAGTGGCGTCGTCCACCCCTCCGTCAGCGATGTCCGCGGGAACAGGTCATTCGCCGCCTCCCCGTCGCGCGGCGGACAGGCGTCGAGCGCGCCCGGCAGGCCATGCTCCCCGCAGAGGCCGAGCACGCCCCATTTCCGCGCGAAGACCGCGAACTCCGTCAGCCGCGCCTCCTCCAGCGCCACGAACCCCGCCAGACACCCCTCGGGCCGCTCCCCGCGTGCGAATCCGTAGTCGATGTTCCCCGCCGCCCGCACCCGCCACGCCAGCCACTCCCCGTCCGCCCCCTCCCGCACGGCCGCGTCCAGCGGGACCGCCAGCGCTCGCGGGTAGGCGGACCCGCCGCCGCTCACGCCTCCGTGGTCGCCAGCCACACCGCCAGCCGCTCGAAGGTCTGCCGCACGCCCTCCTCCATCCCCGAGCCCATCGCCCCATCCCGCGACCCCCGTGCCGGATGCAGAACCACCGCCGTCAGCCGCGTTCCCTCGCCCTCCGCCTCGAACGTGGACATCACCGTTGTCACGAATTCGGGCATCCCCTCCCAGCTCTCGGTGTTGACCAGCCGCGTCGGCGGCGAGATCTCCTGGTAGACGCCCCGCAGCGCCGTCTCCTCCCCCGACGCATCCCGCGTCACGAACCGCCAGGCCCCGCCCTCGCGCAGGTCCATATCGCACACGATCAACTCATGCCCGTCCGGACCGTACCAATGCGCCATGCTCTCGCAATCCGTCCACGCCGCGAACACCCGCTCCGGCGGCGCCGCAAAGCGGTACGCCATCACGATCTCGCGCTCGCCCCGCCCCTCGAAGACGAAACCCCCATCACTGCTTCCGCTCACAGATATCCTCCTGCCAACCCCGTCGATTGCCCTACATCCTAAGGATGGTCCAGACGCCGCGCAGTTCGGGGCCGCTGTTCTGTCGGGAGCGGAAGGGGCCGTTTGCGGCTATACGGTTATACTTGGGGGTGGTGAAGTACAGTTCGGTTGTGAGAAGCGCGTGGCTCTGGGGCTTGGCGTTCGCTGCGCTCGCAGCGGTAGGCGCCGCTGCAGTCTCTGCGCAGGGGCCCGCCGAACCTGTGGATCCCGAATTCGCGGCTACCGAGGTAACGCTCTGGCGGAGCGTCGCGGACTCTTCTGTCCTGTACCTCAGTACGCGATCCGCGGGCGGCTCTTGGCGCACGGAGCAGGAGCCCCTCGACATGTCCCGTCTCAGCCGCTCAGGGCGCTTCCACCAGAGCAGCGTGGTTACGATCGAGGTTAGGGACTGGGCTGGCAACCGCGTAAACGTTGAGGTCGCAGTCTGGCGAAGCGTCGCAGACCCGTCTGTTCTCTACATCAGCACGCGGCTCGAAGGCGGTTCTTGGCGGACAGAGCAAGCGCCTCTCGACATGTCCCGTCTCAGCCGTTCTGGACGCTTTCACCAGAGCAATGTCATCACCGTCGATATCCCCATCACGGAACCCGAAGCCCCCACCGAGCCTGATATAGGTGACGACGATATGGGCGACAGCGACGCCGAAGAAGACCCTGTTGATCCTGGTGATCAGGATATAGGTGACGACGATATGGGTGACAGCGACGCCCCGCCAGTAGAGAGTCGCCTCACGATCACTGCCTTCTGCACGAAGTCTCCATCGGAGAATCTCGTTCAGGCAATGTGCGCCAGCCGTTCTTCCTCCCTCGACTTGGGCCGTCGCTGGGATGTATGGGCTCACAGCGTAAGTGACTGGGATAACGTCCTGTACCGCTTTAATAGAGGAGGTAACTCTTACCATACATCTGACGTAGAGACTGCACTTCAGGCGCTTGGCGTGGGCTGCCATGAACTTCAGGTATATGAAGAAAATTTCTCGACTCACTGGTCATTACCGTACGACTTCTGTATCGATCGAGTGACTCCAACTTGGGCACAAATGGGATCACTTGAAGATCGCGTCCTCGAGGATTGGAATCCCACAGTTGATGCGATCGATGTGCTCACCGATTCATGGAACAGCATAATAATAAATGATACTAGTCCATCAAGAAGATTGGCAAATATTGCTCGCCAAGAACGTGACCTCGCACAGTCGATGGTGGATCGCCTCATCGCGTTGCGTCCTGATCCGTCCACACGGAACGCCACGATGAGTAGATATCTCGAATCTGCTATCTCTTATTGGTCTTCGGACGTTTCCTATGCTACAGATTTGGAGCGCTATGCGCTCGCCAGAGTTACATGGGGAAGTGTGCTGTGGAAGCGTTTCTATGTGAAAGAAGTGTATGTTGAATACAGAAGGGAAAAGTGCTCGGTATGGCGACTCCTCTACACAAACCCAGAAGTGGCCTGCGACGAGGTTGCAGGAGCGGAGCGAGACGCAGCGGCGGCGAAGGCCGAGGCGCGGGCGTGGAGTCCCCCGCAAGTTGCGCCGCCAACGCCCGCGCCTACTCCGCGACCCACTCCGCCGCCTACGATTACACCACGCTATAGCATGGGGGATGTATGGACGATTGTGATTAACTATGCCTGTCCTGGAACTAGCCTAACATGGTTCGATGCCCTCTACCGCCGAACTGCTAACTTTCTAATGGTGTATGGAGAGTGAGCCTCGAATTTTACCGCCCTGGTCCTAGTGGGCGTCCTAAGATCGAGGCATTTTTTGATGAAGTAACAGGTATAGTCAGTGTTACTAGGGCAAAATGTTGAAAGTTACTTCGATAGGACAGAATCAATTCTATAGCATTATACCCCTCTACTCAAACTTGTGGTCAGTCTATAGCATGGTAGCGGAGCGCCGCGCTGCGGGGGCGGAAGCAGCGGACGCGCTCGTGACCCCCTAATCCCCCTACCGCCCCCGAAACTCCGGACGCCGCTTCTCCATGAACGCACGCCGCCCCTCGACGTAGTCCTCGCTCGCGAAACACGCCTCCACCATCGCCTCGATGGCGCCGAGATCGCGCGCCTCCCGCTCCTTCTCCGCCTCCACAATCGAGGCGCGCAGCAGCCTCACCGTCAGCGGCGCGTTCTCCGCGATCGCGTCCGCGATGCGCGCCACCGTCGCCTCCAACTCCTCGACTGGCGTGACGCGGTTCACCAAGCCCCAGCGCAGCGCGTCCTCCGCGGGAAAGCGGGCGCCCGTAAAGAGGATCTCCCGCGCCGCCGCCGCTCCCACCGTCCGCACCAGATTCTCCGTCCCCCCGAACCCGTACCCCAACCCCAGCCGCGCCGCCGGAATCCCGAACTGCGAGTCCTCCGCCGCCACGCGGATGTCGGCCTGCAGCGCCGTCAGCAGCCCGCCGCCCATACAGAACCCGCGGATCATCGCGATGAGCGGCTTGCCCAGCTCCGCGTAGGCCGCGTTCGCCGCCGCCCCGATCTGGTTGAATGTCGCGATCGACTCCGGGTCCGAGCGACGGCTCTCGAACTCGGAAATGTCCGCCCCCGAGACGAACGCCTTGTCGCCCGTCCCCGCCATCACCACCACCCGCACCTCGGGATCGTCCCGGAAGTCGTGAAGAATCACCGGAATCGCCTGCTGCATCTCGATGCTGAGCGCGTTCCGCCGCGCGGGATTGTTGAAGAGCATCCAGCCAACGCCGCCCTCCTTGCGCGCCAGCATCTTGTCCGTCTTCAGTTCCATGTCGCTTCCCCCCGTGGCCATGGCGCCGCCCCTAGACGACGCCGCTCGCGCGCAGCTCCCGAATGGCGTCATCGTCCATCCCGAGGCCGCGCAGGATCTCGTCGGTATGTTCGCCCAGCTCCGGCGTCGGGCGGTGGCTGGACGGCTGAGGCGTGCGCGCGAGGTTGATCGCCTGCCCCACCACGCGCGTCTCCCCCAGCAGCGGATGCGCCATTGGCCGCGCCATGCCCAGCGCCTCCACCTGCGGGTCCGCGAACGTCGCGTCGATCGTGTTGATCGGCCCGCAGGGAACGCCCGTCTCGTTCAGCGCCGCGATCCACTCCGCGCTCGTGCGCGACGGCGTCACCCCCGCGATGCGCGCGTTCAGCGCCTTGCGGTTCCTCGAACGCCGTTCGTTGTCCGCGTAGTCCGGGTCGGAAAGCAGCTCCTCCAGCCCCAGTGCGCGGCACAACCGCTCCCACAAGACGCTCCCCGAGGCCGCGATGTTGATGTGGCCGTCCGCCGTCGGGAAGACGCCCGTGGGGATGCTTGTCGGATGGTCGTTCCCCGCCTGCGGCGCCACCTCCCCGTCGATCAGCCAGCGCGCCGCCTGAAAGTCGAGCATCTGGATCTGGGCCTCCAGCAGCGAGGTGTGCACCCACTGCCCCTCCCCCGACCGCTCCCGCTCGAACAGCGCCAGCAGCACGCCCTGCGCCAGCAGCATCCCCGCCGTCAGGTCCGCGATGGGGATGCCCACCCGCACCGGCCCCTGCCCCGGCAGCCCCGTAATCGACATCAGCCCGCCCAGCCCCTGCGCGATCTGGTCCACCCCCGGACGGTCGCGATACGGCCCCGTCTGCCCGAACCCGCTGATGCTCCCGTACACGATGCGCGGGTTCACCGCGCGCACCGCCTCGTAGTCGATCCCCAGCCGCCGCTTCACCCTTGGCCGGTAGTTCTCGATGACCACGTCCGCGTCCTCCGCCAGCCGCAGGAAGAGGTCGCGTCCCGCCGCCGCCTTCAGGTTGAGCGTGAGGCTGCGCTTGTTGCGGTGCAGGTTCTGGAAATCGAACCCGTGACGCTCCCCCGTGATTCCGTCGCCTCCGCCCGGACGCGGCGGCAGCTCGATCTTGATCACGTCCGCGCCCCAGTCCGCCAGTTGCCGCGCGCACGTCGGCCCCGCCCGCGCCCGCGTCAGGTCAAGCGCGCGTATCCCCTCAAGCGGCGCCGCCGTTCCGCCCACGTCTCCTCCTCCCCCGAATCCTACCCCCGCGCCGTCGCCTCGCGCCTGCGCCGCCCCCGCTGCTACCATGGCAGCCCCATGGCAGACAGCGCCCGATTCTTCGAGAAGCCCGTTCTCAACTCACCCTACGACTACCCCGAGCGCCACTGGCGCCTCGACGAGAACCGGCAACCCACCGATGAGGTGAACGACGCCCGCCGCCCCGCCGAGTACATCACGCCCGTCCCCAAACCCCGCAAGCAGAAGGATCAGCCCGAACAGAAGCCCATGCCGCTTGGCGTTGGCAAGGGGCTCTCGATTGCAGAGTACGACCCGACCTCCACCATCAACGTGCTGCGAAGACACGTGGACCGCTGGCGCGCCCTGCCGAACTCCGCGGACTGGCAGGTCACCCCCGAAACCGCGCGCCTGCTCCGACACTGGCGCAGCCAGGACTACCGCGCCGGCGACATCCGCCCCTTCTTCTGCCAGGTCGAGGCCGTCGAGACCGTCATCTGGCTCACCGAGGTCGCGCCGAAGCGTGGCGTCCGCGCGCGAGAGATACTGGAACGCCTTAAGGCCGCCAACGAACAGGCCAACCCCGAACTCGCCCGCCTTGCCCTCAAGATGGCCACCGGCGCGGGCAAGACCACGGTCATGGCCATGCTCATCGCCTGGCAGACCGTCAACGCCGTCAGGCGCCCGACCAGCCGCAACTTCACGAAAGGCTTTCTCATCGTCACCCCCGGCCTCACCATCCGCGACCGCCTGCGCGTGCTCCAGCCGAACGACCCCGATAACTACTACGCGAACCGCAACCTCGTCCCGCAGGACATGCTCAAGGATCTCAGGCAGGCGAAGATCGTCATCACCAACTACCACGCCTTCAAGCTCCGCGAGACCTTCGACCTCTCTAAAGGCGGTCGCCGACTCCTTCAGGGACGCGGCGGCAAGCCCATCGAGTCCACCGAGACCGAGGGGCAGATGCTCCAGCGCGTCATGCCCGAACTGATGGGCATGCGCGGCGTCATCGCCTTCAATGACGAGGCGCACCACTGCTACCGCGAGAAGCCCGGCGACGACGAAGAGGGCAAGCTCACCGGCGACGACCGCAAGGAAGCGGAAGAAAACCGCGAAGCCGCGCGCCTCTGGATATCAGGCCTCGAGGCCGTCAATGACAGGCTCGGCCTCCAGCGCGTCATCGACCTGTCCGCCACCCCCTTCTTCCTCCGCGGCTCCGGCTACGCCGAGGGAACCCTCTTCCCCTGGACCATGACCGACTTCTCCCTCATGGACGCCATCGAATGCGGCATCGTCAAGCTCCCCCGCGTTCCCGTCGCCGATGACGTTCCCGAGGGCGATATGCCCGTCTACCGCAAACTCTGGGAGCACATCCGCAGCGAGATGCCGAAGAGAGGGCGCAGCCAGAAGGAAGCGCTGGACCCCCTCAGCCTCCCCACGAAACTGGAGATCGCCCTCGCCGCCCTCTACAGCCACTATGAAAAGACCTTCGATCTCTGGGAGCAGGCCGATACCGAGGCGCCGCCCTGCTTCATCATCGTTTGTAACAACACCTCCACCTCGAAGCTCGTCTATGACTACGTCTCCGGCTTCCACAGGGATCCTGAGGACCCGACCACCTTTGTCAGTGGACGCCTCCCGCTGTTCCGCAACTTCGACAAGCAGGGCGAACCCGCTCCCCGCCCGCGCACGCTCCTCATCGATAGCACGCGCATTGAATCAGGCGAGGCGATTGACGCGAACTTCCGCAAGGCCGCCGCCGACGAGATCGAGCGCTTCCGCCGCGATCAGGTCCAGCGCACCGGCGACCGCGCCGCCGCCGACACGATCACAGACGAGGACCTCCTGCGCGAGGTCATGAACACCGTCGGCAAGCCCGGCCAGCTCGGCGGCTCAATCCGCTGCGTCGTCTCCGTCTCCATGCTCACCGAGGGCTGGGACGCGAACACCGTCACCCACGTCCTCGGCGTGCGCGCCTTCGGAACCCAGCTCCTCTGCGAACAGGTCGTCGGGCGCGCCCTGCGCCGTCAGTCCTACGACCTCGATGAAGACGGCCTCTTCCCCGTCGAGTACGCCGACGTCCTCGGCATCCCCTTCGATTTCACCGCGAAGCCGACTGTGACCCCGCCAACGCCGCCCCGCGAGGTCATCACCGTGCAGGCCGTCTCCCCCGAACGCGACCACCTCGAGATCCGCTTCCCGCGCGTCAAGGGCTACCGCGTCGACCCGCCCGAGGAGACCCTCCGGGCCGAGTTCAACGATGACTCCACCCTCGAGCTCACAACGGCGCTTACCGGACCGTCCGAGACCGTCAACAAGGGCATCCTCGGCGCCCCCGTCAACCTGCGCCCCGAGAACCTCGCCGACATCCGCAGGCAGACCGTCCTCTACAGCCTCACCCATCGCCTCCTCGAAACGAAGTACCGCGACGCCGACGGCGAGCCCAAACTGCACCTCTTCGGGAAGATGAAGCGCGTCACCGCGCAGTGGCTCGATCACCACCTCGTCTGCAAGGGCGGAACCTCCCCCGCCCACCTGCTCTACCAGGAACTCGCCGACATGGCCTGCAATCGCATCGACGCCGGCATTACCGCCGCCTTCCGCGAGGAGCGCCCCATCAAGGCCGTGCTCGACGCCTACAACCCCACAGGCTCAACCTGGCACGTGCGCTTCACTACCTCGAAGACGACCCGTTATGAGACCGACCCCGACCGCTGCCACATCAACTTCGCCATCTGCGACAGCGACTGGGAAGCCGAGTTCTGCCGCGTCGCCGAGAAACACCCCCGCGTCCGCGCCTACGTCAAGAACCACGCCCTCGGCTTCGAGGTCCCCTACCTGCGCGGCATGGAGCCCCATCGCTACATCCCCGACTTCATCGTCCGCGTCGACGACGGCCACGGCGAGGATGACCTGCTCAACCTTGTCGTCGAAATCAAGGGCTACCGCGGCGAGGACGCCAAGCAGAAGAAGCTGACGATGGAGACCCGCTGGATCCCTGGCGTGAACAACCTCGGAACCTGGGGCCGCTGGGCCTTCGCCGAGTTCACCGACCCCTTCGAGATGGAGAAGGAGTTCGCGGCCGTCATCGAGAACGCAATCGCCGAGGCAGGCGCCGCCACGCCGGCGCTCTCCGGCGCCTAGAAGAGAGAGGAACGAACGCCCATGGCTCGCCCAAAGAAGCCCCGCGCCCCCAAACAGGTCCAGACGATTCGCCACGATGAGGACAAGCGCACCAACATCCCCACTGCCGAAGACAGCCCCCTCCTGAGCGATGACGACCGCAGTCCCCGCCCCGTCGAGTACAAGCGCCGCAACCCCGACCTCGACCCCCAGCTCGTCTGGCGCGGCAAGGAGCAACAGGACCTCGCCGGCCTCGTCGTCAACGCCGCGCCCCTCTACATCCAGGAAAAGGTCCAGTCCAAGGCCCTCATCGATGACCTCCTGCGCCACTCCCGCCGCGACGCCGAGGACGCGGATGGCGGGCATCAGGCGGATATGTTCGCCGACTTCAACGGCCTCCCCGAAGGCGCCGACCGCACCGAGTTCTACCAGCACGACGCCAACTGGCAGAATCGCATGATCCTCGGCGACAGCCTGCAGGTCATGGCCTCCCTCGACGAGCGCGAGGGCCTGCGCGGCAAGGTTCAGTGCATCTACATCGACCCACCCTACGGCATCAAGTTCAACTCCAACTTCCAGTGGTCCACCACCAGCCGCGACGTGCGCGATGGCAAGGCCGACCACATCACCCGCGAGCCTGAGCAGGTCAAAGCCTTCCGCGATACCTGGCGCGATGGCATCCACTCCTACCTCTCCTACCTGCGCGACCGCCTCATCGTCGCTCGCGACCTCCTCACGGATTCTGGTTCCATCTTCGTCCAGATCGGCGACGAGAACGTCCACCGCGTTCGGTCACTGATGGATGAGGTGTTCGGGGAAGAGAATTTCATGGCGCAGATCAGTTTCGTTAAGACCGCCAACTCTTCCAGCATCCACCTTCCGAGGATAACAGACTGCATTATCTGGTATTCGAAATCGGGGGGGGGGGGGGTAAAATACAGGACTCTCTGGAGGGAGAAGGAAGCCGGTTCGCAAGGCGGAACTGCGTATCGAGAGATTTCCAAAATACCTCAATTAAAAAATTCCGGACGGCCGAATCACCACTTTGCGAGGTTAGATCAGATAACCTCGCAAAGTGGTGATTCGGCCGTCAATACCCCCGTTGATTTCCAAGGTAGATCGTATCGTATGAGGTCAGGATCGTGGAAGACCACTCCCGATGGGTTCCGTCGATTGGATGCTTCAGGAAGACTTGCCGCCGCTGGCAATACACTGAGTTATGTCCGTTTCCTGAATGACTTCCCTGTATTCAGATATACAAATACTTGGAGTGACACATCACGAGCTGGCTTTACGGCGGATAAGCGCTATGTGGTTGAGACCATCCCTACTGTTATCCAGCGCTGCATCCTCATGACCACCGACCCCGGCGACCTGGTCCTCGACCCCACCTGCGGCAGCGGCACCACCGCCTACGTCGCCGAACAGTGGGGCCGCCGCTGGATCACCATCGACACCTCCCGCGTCGCTCTCGCCCTCGCTCGCGCCCGCGTCATGGGTGCCCGCTACCCCTGGTACCTGCTCGCCGACAGCCCCGGGGGCCAGCAGAAGGAGGCGCAGCTCACGCAGCGCGCCCCCTCCGACAAGCCCACCTACGGCGACATCCGTCAGGGCTTCGTCTACGAACGGGTCCCCCACATCATGCTGCGGGACATCGCCAACAACGCCGAGATCGACGTCATCTGGGAGCGCTGGCAGGAGACCCTGGCGCCGCTCCTCGCCCGCCTCAACGACAGCCTCGGCCAGACATGGGAGGAATGGGGAGTCCCGTGGGAGGCGGAAGCGGACTGGCCCGCGGACGCCGCGGACGCCCACGCCAAGTGGCGGGAGGCGCGCATCGCCCGCCAGCAGGCAATAGACGCCTCTATCGCCGCCAACGCCGGCTACGAATACCTCTACGACAAGCCCTACGTGGACAACCGTAAGGTACGCGTCGCTGGCCCCTTCACCGTCGAGAGCCTCTCGCCCCACCGCATGCTCGCCGTGAACGCGAACGGTGACCCGATCGACCGCCTCGCCGAACACCCCGCCCCCTACGACAAGCCGCAGGACTTCGCCTCGATGATCCTGGAGAACCTCGAGAGGGCCGGTGTCCAACAGGCGCACAAGGAAGACCGCATTGTCTTCTCCTCGGTGGAACCGTGGCCGGGCGGCGGTCTCATCTGCGCGGAAGCGCGCTACATCGAGGGCGCAACGGAGAACGACGACGGCGACGCCACCGGCGGCGTCGAGAAGCGCGCAGGCGTCTTCATCGGGCCGGAGTTCGGCACCGTCACGCGCCCGGACCTCGTCGAAGCCGCCCGCGAGGCCGCCGAAGCGGGCTTCGACGTGCTCATCGCCTGCGCCTTCAACTACGAGGCGCACACCACCGAGTTCGAGCGCCTCGGCCGCATCCCCGTCCTCAAGGCGCGCATGAACGCCGACCTGCACATGGCGGACGACCTGAAGCCCACGGGCAAGGGCAACCTCTTCGTCATCTTCGGCGAGCCCGACATCAACATCCTCGGCCCCAGCGATGACCCTGACATCCCGTCCGGACAGGTCCAGGTCAAGGTCAACGGCGTCGACGTTTACGACCCGAGCACGGGCGAGATCCGCAGCGACGGTCCCGATGGCATCGCCTGCTGGTTCATCGACACCGACTACAATGAGGAAAGCTTCTTCGTCCGCCACGCCTACTTCCTCGGCCAGAGGAGCGACCCGTACCAGGCGCTCAAGACCTCCCTCAAGGCCGAGATCAACCGGGAAGCGTGGGAGACGCTGAACAGCGCCGTCTCGCGCCCCTTCGCCGAGCCCGAGTCCGGTCGCATCGCCGTAAAGGTCATCAACCACCTCGGCGACGAAGTCATGAAGGTCTTCCGCGTCCCCTGACCGCCGCCCTGCCTGGCGCCGCCTTGCTTGACACCTGCTTACCCCGTGGGCAAGGTAGGAGACCCTGGGGGGCGCCCCTTGGGGGAGAGGCAGGCTCCGACATGGCGACTACGCTTCATTTCGATTTCAGGGCTACGGCAAGGCGGAACTCCAGGAATGACCGCTGGTTCGCGACCAGCGAGCAAATTCCGCTGTACGTCGTGGCCGAATCGCTCGAGCAGCTGGAAGAACGTATCGCACAAACGATGAACGTATTCCTCCAGTATATTGAAGAGAAGTATAGCTTTCAAGAACTAGAGGAATATCTCCTGAGCCGAGGGATAGACATCCAGAAGTCCTCTTCCCTTGGAGTATCTGAAGGACCAAGGATTTCAGGGAAAGCACAACTTGTGATGGCTGGAAATAGCTGACGTAGATGGCGGAAATACCACAGCATCAAGCTGAAACACTTCTCATAGATTTGGAGCTATACATTGCAGGTCGTAAAGACATGGATGATGGAAGTGTGATTATACTGATAGACAGTTATCAGCATGGAGGTTCCCCAATAACGAGGGCATTTCCCATGCGTCTTCATGGCTATCTCGTTGATTCAGATATCCTTTTTCAAACGCTATTAGATATGGAAATTTTCTCGCATAAGCAGTTATACGATGCCTGGAACAATCACAAACTCCCCACCCCCGATTGGCTGTAACCCCCGCGCCGCCCGCTGGACACCAGCGCCCCGATCCCGTCTGCTTGCGCCACCACCCGGAAAGGAGCGCCCCCGCAATGCGCCTCCCCACCCTCGACGAACAGAACCTGACCCCCGACCAGACGGCCGTGGCCGACGCTATCCGCAGCGGTCCCCGCGGTCCCCGCGCCGCTGTCACCGCCGGCCCCTTCGGGGTCTGGCTCTACAGCCCCGCCCTCGCCAACCCCGCCCAGGAGATCGGCGCCCACTGCCGCTTCGGCGCCGCCCTCCCCCGCGACGTCTCCGAGTTCGCCATCATCCTCACCGCCAAACGCTGGCGCGCCCAGTTCGAGTTCTGGGCGCACGCCCGCCTCGCCATCCAGGAAGGCGTCCCCGAGTCCGTCGTCGAGGCCGTGCGCACGGGCGCGCCCCCCGACCTCGATGGGTACCCCGACCTCGCCCTCGTCCACCACCTCGTGACCGAGTACTTCGAGACCTCCCGTGTCTCCGACGCAACCTACGGGGAGGCGCTCGAAGCCTTCGGCGAGCGGGGCCTCGTCGACCTCGTCGGGACGATCGGCTACTACGGTCTCGTCTCCGCCACCCTCAACGTCTTCGAGGTTGAGCTACCCCCCGGCGAGCAGAACCCGCTCCCGTAAGCGCCCCTGCCCGCGGTCCCGCGGGGGCTGGGGGCAAGCCGTCTCCTACCGAAGCGCCTCGATGTCTGCCCACGCAAGGACATGCCCCTTGCGCATCCACCCCTGCTGGAGCATGAACTCAACCTGGCTGTGCTTCAGCAGCTCCGTTCGGGACTCCCCGACGACGAATGGGATTACCTTCACCGTCGGCTCCACAAAATCGACAAGAATACGCGCGGTGACATACTGGCGAATGAGCTGATGGACCAGCACGAGGCTGCCCTTCCCCCCGAATGCCGACTCACTCTTCGCCTCGCCGATAAACAGCCTCCCTGGAGACTGCAGCACGATGTCGATCTCGGTGTTGCGAATGTTATTCGTTAGCCTCTTGGCCTGTTCAGGTGTGGAGGCGTCGTAGTTGCCTTTTTGTAGGGTTCGGAAGGCAGGGGCGAAAGCGCTTATCTTCTCGCGCAGATCAGGGAACAAGCGAGAGTATGTATCCTTCACGCTCTCGTCTGAAACCTTGCGGCGCGCGTCCTCATAATCGCGCAGACCTTTCCAGAAGAGTTCAAGCGTGACCTCCCCCTGCTGAAGATCCTCGCGTCCTTCCTCTTCGAGTAACAGCCGTCTCGCCAGCCGCACGCTGTTCGCTCCGAACAGCGGGGCAAGATGCCGCGCCGTCTTCCAGTTCTCGGTCCGGTTATCAATCCCCAGTATCGGCATGGCACTCTCCTTTACGAGTGGTACTGCTCGTGGGCGCGCTTGATGAGAAGGTCGAGCTGCTCACAATATTCCTTTTGATCACCGGGGGAAAGGCGCATCCGATATAATCCCCAGCGTTGTTCATATGTGATGAGTGCAAGACCGGATTCATTGAGAATCTTGGTAACAGCTTCGTCTTCATTGATCCTAAACTCTGCTAACAGGTACTGTACTCTCGGCTTTAATATCATCATATTGGTTGGTCTTCCATTACGCGCAAGGGAGATATAGTTTTTAGTATAGTTCGGATCATAATTCTGACTCTCTGTTCCCTCTAATATCTCATTCACTCGGTGAATCATTTCATCAACAATAGTAAGGATTCTCTGCGAAGACTTTTCCTGCCAATAAGATCGATCTACAGTAACGGCCGCATCTTCTTCTTCAGTGGAAAGCTGTACGATATCAACTATTTTCGCAGGAATTAAAGTTTTGGCGCCCCCCCACCTCCACCAGCTGCAGTTGGATGGCAATGAGAGGGATTGCGCCGTTGAAGAGCTGGATGACGTTGAGGAATCGCCCCGTTACCTGTTCGGCGCAGATTACGGCGACATGATCGTACTGAGGCCAACGCTTCCGCTCGACATCCCAATACTCGATCGTACGGATGATATGCGACTCATCAGTCGCCCCCAACTGAATCTCGACCTCATACCGAGTGTTCCGCTCCGGGTCGGTGAGCAGCAAGTCCAGCCGTCCCCCCGAAGGCTGCCGGCGTTCCGAATCACGAACATCAAGATCGCCCAACCCCAGGAGAGTTGGGCGATCCTTCAACTGCTCGTGGAGCCAGCGCTCGTCAAAGAGCGAATTCCCTTTCATGGGAACGATTTTGGGCTCCACGATTGCAGGCGTGCTAGCCACGCCGTACCTCCGCGTACTGCGGTGGAATCTCCTCGCCGAGCCACGTCTTGCCCATGGCTCCGTAGTGGCGCCAGCTCACGCCGCCGTGCGCCGCCGCCTGATGCGCGTCGCGCAGCTTCCGCTCCAACGGATGCTCCATCCGGCTCGCCGTCGTCCCCGCCGTGTTGTGGATGGTGTCGACCACGTGGCGGGAGGCCTGCGCGGCATGCGTCGAGGCCAGCAGGCCGAGCCGCAGCAAGGGCCACTCCGGAACCGAACGCCCGCCGTCCAGCGGCCCCAGATTCGCCTCGATGTTCTCCTGCGTCTCCATCACCCAGGCCCGCGCCGCCCGCAGCGTCGCCTCCATCTCCCCCAGCCGGATGTACGCCTCCGGCTGATCCTTCAGCGTCGAGCCAGACATCCACGGCGTCTTCACCATCGCCAGGTCCACGAACGTATCGATCGCGCCCCGCGCGATGCCCAGCGCCACCGCCGCCTTGTTGTAGGGAACCTGCGAGGGATTGCGGTAGGTCGGATTCTCCCAGTGCTCCGTTGAGTCGAGCGCGTTCTGGGGCAACACATGCTTCTCCGGCACGTACTGGTCGACGATGCGCACGTCATGGCTCCCCGAGCCGCGCAGCCCCGCCATGTTCCACGTATCCACTGGTGTGAAATCGCCCTTCGGCGCCATGAAGGAAACGTCCGCCATCTCCCCCGAATCCTCGTCTACCATCTCGGCGGCGGGATTCAGCACGAGGTTCCAGGTCGCGTTGAAGCAGCCGCTCGCGAATGCCCCCTGATAGGTCGCGCGCCAGCCGCTGCCCTCGCGCTTCGCCTTCCGCCCGGGGAACTCGCCGTTCGGCGTCCCCAGACCGGAACACACGAGGTAGTACCAGTCATCGCAGATCTCGTGCGCGAAGGCGGGGTCCATCTGCCGCAACACAAGCGCGTTGATCTCCGAGTTGATCTGCACGCACCAGCCGACCGAGCCATCGATCGCGCAGGTCTCCTCGATCGCCTCGATCTGCCCCCGCGCGGTCATGTCCTCGCCGCCGAGTTCCTTCGGAAGGGTGTGGCGGTAGAGCCCTGTGTCGGCCATCAGTTTGGAGACCCAGTCCGGCAGACGCCGCAGCTGCTGCGCCTCGTCGCCGCCCGCCGCCAGCTCCTCCCTGATGTTCGCGATGCGCTCTGACATCGGCGTCTTCTGCAGTTCCGCGCTCTTGTCGAGGATTTCCTGTCGTACCATTTACGTTGCTCCCGGTAGGATTTGAGAGCGATACTACCGAATCCCGTCAAGGACCACAGCAGGAGGCCCCGCATGTCCGACGTCAAGCCCATCCCCGACGGGTACACCGCCATCACCCCCTACCTCGTCGCAGAGGACGCCCCCGCCCTTCTCGCCTTCCTCGCGGACGCCTTCGGCGCCGTCGAGCGCATGCGTGTCCCCATGCCCGATGGCTCCATCGCCCACGCCGAAGTCGAGATCGGCGGCGCCCCCGTGATGCTCGGAAGCGCCAACGCGGAGATGGGATTCCCGTCCCTCAGCGCCCAGATCCACCTCTACGTCGAGGATGTCGACGCCGTGTACGCGCAGGCCGTAGGCGCGGGCGCGACCTCCGTAGCCGAGCCCGCGGACCAGTTCTACGGCGACCGCATCGCCCGCGTCCTCGACCCCGCCGGCAACACCTGGTCCATCGCCAGCCACATCGAGGAGGTCTCGGTGGACGAGCTCATGCGTCGCATGGCCGCCATGGGCGAAGGCTAGCGCCCGTCAGCCTGCGGGCGGCGGCTCCTAGAACTGCACCTTGAACTGTGCGGGGTCCATCCCCGCGTGCTCGATGATTGCGCACGCGTTCTGGACGGTAGATTCGCCGCTAAAATCTGTCTCGATATGAAGTCGACCCGCTCGGGTACCTCTCTTGAATGGCTTCCCGGTGGGATGTACGGGCGTAAGTGCCAACAGGTACCTTTTCCCCCGCTGTAGCGGAACATCACTTTCGGAAACTCTTCCGCTGTTGACCAGCCATTGAACCAACTCTGTTATGAAAGACACCCAAGTCGTGCGAGACAATTGGAACTGCTCCCCCGATGGGAGCACTATGAAAACTGGCTTGCTGCGTGATCTCCCACGCCCGAGATCTTCCGGGGTAAGGAGTGCCGATGGGAACGCTACCAGGTCGGCTGCGGCCTGCCCCGTCCCCGAAGGAGAGCCCGCTGTCGGAATCGGGGGTGGTGGAGTGGATTCTTGTTCACCAAGTAGCGGTTCCTCCGCCTCAGTGAGGTTCTCCTCCCCTGCGCCCTCCACGTTCGGACGCCACAAGGCCAACGCCTTCAGGCTTGCCTTCGCAGATGCGCTCCCTACTTCGAACTCGGTCACCACTCGCTCAAGGAGCGGGCCGTGCTTGCGAGTGTCGTAAATGGCCCAGTATTGCCCATCGGTAACGGCGAAATAGCGGGTACCCTTATCGAGGCAGTACATAACGCCCTGTTTCACCGCGCCCTCGAGGGCGGTGCCGAGCTTCTTTGCCTCGACCATCACCTCAGGCTGACCCCTGACGAGGAGGGCGTAATCGGCGCGCCCGCCGGATGCGTCCTGCTCAGGTACGACCTCCGAGGGGTTTTCCGTGTCCCAGCCCAGCGCCCGCAGCAGCGGGTCGATCAACGCATATCGCGTTCGGATCTCGTTCTGGCCTAGCAACGCACGGTGCTCCCGGATGCGCTCCTGAAGCGTCTCGATCGTCTCCTGAAGGTCTTCAAGCGGCATGACCCCGCACTATACAGAGGATTCCGTCCGCCTCGCTCCCGCTTATAGTGCTGCCTGATACCCACGACTCCCGCCCCCAGGAGCCCCCCATGCAACCCCTGCGCATCGGCCTTATCGGAAGCGGCGGCATCGCCCGCGCGCATATGCCCGCCTTCCTCGAACACGGCGACGAAGTCGAGCTCGTCGCCGTCTGCGACATCCGCGAGGAGGCCGCCCGCGCCTACGCCGCCGACGCCGGCGTCGACCCCCGCTCCGTCTATACCAACGCCGCCGACCTCCTCGCCCGCGACGACATCGAGGCCGTCGATATCGCCACCATCCACGACCAGCACGCCCGCAACGCCATCGAGGCCGCCCGCGCCGGCAAGCACGTCCTCCTCGAAAAGCCGATGGCCTGCTCCGTTCAGGAAGCGCGCGATATCGTCGCCGCCTGTGAGCGCGCGGGCGTCGTCTTCATGGTAGCGCAGATGCTGCGCTACCTCCCCTACTATCAGAACGTGAAGCGCATCATCGACTCCGGCGAACTCGGCGACATCTGGGCCTGCCGCGCCGATAGCTGGTTCGGCGCCGCCCTCCCCCACAGCCAGTCACGCGATGACTGGTGGGGCTTCGACGGCAAGCGCAACGGCGGCGGCAGCGTCATGATGGTCAGCACCCATCAGGTCGACCTGCTCCGCTACTTCGTCGGCGACGTCGTCCGCGTCACCGCCCGAACGTGGGGCGACCACCCCCTCATGCGGAACGGCGCCGAGGACCGCGCCGTCGCCACCTTCGAGTTCGCCAACGGCGCCATGGGCACGCTTCTCTCCAGCTACAGCGCCCGCACCCCCTGGATGTACCAGTCCCTCATCCTCGGCACGAAGGGGACTATCTACACCGAGCCCCCGCTCGAAGGAAGCGTCATCGACCAGCATCACGCTCCCGCCCGCATCGCCTCCGAGGCGCGCGAGACCCGCCCGGGCGCCAACGGCGTCGACGCCTTCACCGAAGTCGGCCCCGACCGCGAGGGCCTCGTCAGCGACAATCCCTTCACGAACGAGATCGTCCATTTCGCCCGCTGTATCCGCGAGGGCAAGGAGCCCATCAGCAGCGGCCGCGACAACCTCAACACCATGGAAGCCGTCCACGGCGTGTACGCCGCTGCCAAAGCCGGCCACACCATCGAAGTCGCCACCCTGTAGCGTGCGTCCGCGAGGCGTCACTCGATCCGCGCGCCCTTCTCAAGATTGTGGTGCGCGCAGAGGATGCGTACGTTTGCTGTCGTCGAACCGCCACCGCGTGAGAACGGTATTTCATGGTCGAAGTGGAGTTCATCGCTGGCGCCGCAGAGGACGCATTTCCCGCCATCACGCAGCCAGACCGCCTTCTTCACTTCCGAGGGGATCACCCGCGAGGGCTCTCTCGGTAGCGGGGACGATGTCGAGGCTTCATCCGTCGCCTTGAGCCGAAACATGTACACCTGCCGTCCATCCGATATCTCAGCCCACGCGTCCGTCAGCTGAAAGATCCCGTTGTAGACCCACATCCCCTTCAGAATTTTCTCGTAAACCCGCACGAATTCTGGAGGTTCCGCCCCCGCTGCCTCGAAGAAGCGTCCGTTGCGCGTTAGCCTCCCGCTTGGTGTCCGAAGCTGCTGGTCGACCGCTTGCGGGTCAGAAGCGTGAACTCGCGGCACGTTGTGGCCCTGATAGACGATGACCGTCCCCTCTTCCACAACTCTGTCCGCGTAGGGCGCGTCCTGATGCTGGCTCATCAGGATGACGCTGTGCCTCCCGCCCAGCCGGAAGTTCATCCCATGTTGGAGGCTCGTGGCGCCCTCCTCTTCGCACATGGCGAAGTAGCTGATGACTCTCCCCGACTCCAGTGGCATTGCGCCGCCCTCCTCATTAAGGCGCCAGGATGCCAGGTGGAGCCCCTAGAGGCGTAGGCCCTAAAGGTCTGTGAGACGGAACTTGCCGTAGTCGATCAGTTGGGGAGGGAGATTCGTGGTCCTCGATCGCGCGACGCGTGGCTAGTCACGAAGCCATGTGCCAGGATGAACCTGATGCCGTTCCATTTCGAAGAGGGGTTTACCGACGCTGTCGAGGCGTTTGACCACGGAGCCATGTGCGCCCTTCCCGGCCCTGACTTCGGGTGCGATATCGATGATGTTGCGCTTCCCCTTGCGGAGGCGCTGAGCGGGCTCTTTACCGCCGCGGCGCTTCACGCGGTATTGGTCGCCGCTGTCGAACATCCTGAGTGGGCGGCGGCGTGGCGTGACGCCCTCTCAGAACGCTGCACAAACGGCTGCGAGCAGCTCGCCACGGAGTTCATCGAGGCGGCCCCTATCGCATTGCGATCGGATTAACCACCCCAATCCTCACCCCAGCGCGCGCCCCAGCGCCGTCAGTTCGTCCGCGGCCCAGCGACGCGAGAGCGTCGAAGTGGGTACCGACGAGTTCGAGCCGTGGTACGCCCCCGGGTACACGTGCAGCTCCGCTGGCACGCCCGCGTCCGCCAGCGCCCGCGCGTAGGCCACGTCTTCGTCCACGAACAGATCGAGGTCGCCTACGTTGATGTAGGCGGGAGGCAACCCCGCCAGGTCCATCGCCCGCGCCGGCGCCGCGTAGGGCGAGACGCCCTCGCCGCCCCCGTTCCCCGCGAGGTAGGCGTTCCAGCCCGCGAGATTCGCCTCGCGGTTCCATGTGCGCCCATCCGTGATGGCGTGGCTGCTGCGCGTCACGTTGCGGTCGTCCAGCATCGGGTAGACGAGCAGCTGGAAGCAGAGCGCGATTTCGCCCCGATCGCGCGCCGCCAGCGCCACCCCCGCCGCCAGCCCTCCGCCCGCGCTCGCCCCGCCGATGGCGATGCGGTCCGCGTCGAGCCCCAGCGCCTCCCGTTCGCGCCATAGCCACGCAAGCCCCGCGTAGCAGTCCTCCAGCGGCGCCGGGAAGGGGTGCTCCGGCGCCAGCCGGTACTCCACCGACGCCACCAGCGCGTTCAGTTCGCTGGCGATGTTCGCGCAGTACGGGTCATTCATCGCGATGTCCCCCAGCACCATCCCGCCCCCGTGGATCCAGTAGAGCGCCGCCGCCGGACGCGTCAGCCCCTCCGGCCGGTAGAGCCGCACGAGTACGTCCGGCGACCCCTCCGGTCCGGGCGCCGCGCGGTCCTCGATGGCCACGTTCCCCGGCAGCTCAGGCCTGGGAAGCAGCGCGCGCATCTCCCCGAAGCGCTCCCGCGTGGCGGGAATGTCTGACCAGTCCCGCAGTGTGGGCGGCATCGCCTCGAAGACGGGCCGGTGCTCATCGTCGAGCCGGCTGGCGATATCGATGACCGGGACGTCCATCCTGTCCTCCTCGCGCGCCAAATGGCGATGCGCTGGCAGTCTACGCCGCTGGCCCGCCCGTTCTCGCGCGCTGGCCCCTACCCCGTCAGTTCCGAGATGTCGGGACCGCCCTCGGTCGCGATCACGCCCGCCTCGCGCAGCGCCTCCACCTCCGCCATTCCCATCCCCAGCAGCTCGCCCAGCGCCTCCGCCGTATGTTCCCCCATGCTCGGCGGCGGCCCCGCGATGCCCGTCTCCGACCGCGACAGCCGCACCGGCGTGTTCGACACAGGCATGGTTCCCGCCACCGGATGCGTCACCTCCTGAATCATCTCGCGGTGGCGCACCTGCGGGTCATTGACCACGTCCGCGATCGTATTCAGCGGCCCGCTCGGGATATCCGCCCGCAGGAACTCCTGTAGCCAGTAGTCGCGCGGCTGCCTGCGGAACGCCTCGAACAGCAGTGGCTCCAGCGCCGCGTGATTGGCCGTCCGCTTCGGACCCGTCTCGAAGCGCGGGTCATCGATCAGATCGGGAACCCCCAGCAGCGCGCACAGGATCGGCCACTGCTCATCCCGAAACGCCAGCGCCACCACGATCCAGCCATCCGCCGTGGGGAACGCCTGAAATGGCGTCGCGCTTGGGTGGCGCGTCCCCAGCGGCTTCGGTGCCTCGCCCGTCACGAAGTAACGCATGATCGCGTTCTCCAGCACGCTCACCTGCGCGTCGAGCATGCTGATGTCGATCGCCTGCCCCTCGCCGCTCCGCTCCCGTTCGTGCAGCGCCGCCAGAATCCCGATGGCCGTGTACAGTCCCGCCACGATATCGCCGTAGGAGACCCCCGGCCGCACGGGATCGCCGTCCGGCTCCCCCGTGATCGACATCACCCCGCCCATCCCCTGCACGATGATGTCCACCGCTGGATGGTCGCGATACGGTCCCGTCTGCCCGAATCCCGAGGTGCTCGCGAAGATGAGGCGGCGGTTCCGTTCGCGCAGCGTTTCGTACCCGACGCCGAGCCGTTCCATCGTTCCCGGGGTGAAGTTCTCCATCACCACATCGACCTTCTCCGCGAGGTTGAGCAGCAGGCCCCTGCCCGCCTCCCGTGTGAGGTCGATCGCAATCGAGCGCTTCCCGCGATTGATGCTGAAGAAGTAGCCGCTCCAGCCGTTCTGGTAGGGGCCGCTCGTGCGCGCCACATCCCCCCACGGCGGACGTTCCACCTTGATCACGTCCGCCCCCAGGTCCGAGAGAACCATGGAGGCGTACGGCCCCGAGAGCACCCACGTCAGGTCAAGGATCGTAATGTCCGCAAGTGGCTTCCCCACAGCCCGCGAGTATACGGCCGCCGCCCTACCGCTGACCCCTCAGCCGCGGATCGAGCGTATCCCGCAGGGCGTCGCCGAAGAGGTTGAAGGCGAGCACCGTGACGCTCAGCGCGAGGCCCGGGAAGATGGCGATCCAGGGCCCCTCTGCTCACAAACGCGCCCTCCCGCTATCATCCCGCCATGCCCGCGCTTGACTGGTACCGGGTCGCCGCCACCGACGAACTCGAAGAGGGCGACGTCAAGACCGTCCTCGCTGGACGCAACCTGCTCGCGCTTACCTTGCACAAAGGCCGCTACGGCGCCCTCGATAACCGCTGCCCCCATGAGAACGCCTCCCTCGGCGAGGGCTACATCGACCGCGGCTGGCTCATCTGCCCCCTTCACCAGTACGAGTTCGACCCCCATGACGGCCACCCCTCGCCCACCTACGAAGAGGGCCCGCCCGCCTATCCGGTCGAGGTCCGCGAAGATGGTGTGTATGTCGGCATCGAGGACCTCGCCGCGAGCTATGAAGAAGCCCGCCAGACCTTCCGCGCCGCCACCGACAGCGCCGTCGCCCTGCTCGCCGCCACGGAAGGCGCCCGCGAGGCCCTCGGTGACTGGCGCCGCGTGGCCGTCACCGGCGTCGCGGTTGAGCCCCCGCCGAACATGCCCCGTACCGTCGAGGCGGCCGTCCTGCCCAACGCGCTCGTCATCGCCCGCGCCCTCCGCGCCTGGCACGATTCCTACGAGGCCATGCGCGTCGCCTTCAACCGCATTCCCCGCGAAGAGAAGCCCGCCGTCGCCCGCCTGCCCCAGAAGTACCCCGCGCCCTCGCCCGCCGCTGTCCCCCGCATGACCTTCGGCTAGCCATGAGCGGGTTGAAGCGGCGCCGACTCGGCCGCACCGGCCTCATGGTCCCCGAACTCGGCCTCGGCGCCATGGACACCCCTACCTCGCCCGAAGGCGAAGCGACTCTCCGCGCCGCCATCGAGCAGGGGATCACGTTCATCGATACCGCGCGCGAGTACGCCGGCAGCGAGATGCTCATTGGCCAGACCCTCCGTGGAACCGCCCCAGCGCCCGCGCTCTGCCTCGCCAGCAAGACCTTCAGCCGCACCGCCAACGGCGCCCAGTACGACATCGATCGTTCCCTCCGCGCCCTCGGACGCGATCGCATCAGCCTTTATCAGCTCCACGATGTCTCGACCCCCGAAGCGTGGAACGCCGTCATGCGCGAGGACGGCGCGCTCGCGGGCCTCAAGGCCGCCCGTGAGCGCGGCCTCATTGACTACATCGGCCTTTCCTCCCACGCCGCCGCAATCGTTCAGCAGGCCATTGCGTGTGGCGAATTCGACGCCGTCATGCTCGAATACTCCGCCTTCTATCCATCCACCGCTCCCCTGATCGCGCTCGCGCAGGAGCGGGATGTGGGCGTCATCGTCATGCGTCCTGTGGGCGGTTCCGGACGCGCAAGCGCCATGCGCGGACGCATCGCCAGCGGCTACGACGGCCCCCTCACCCCCGCGAACCTGCTCCGCTACGTCTGGTCGAACCCCGGCGTTTCCGTCGCCATCCCCGGCGCCCGCCACCCTTCGCGCATCTACGCCAACCTCGCCACCGCCCGCGAGTGGCGCCCCATGGACGCCTCCGAACGCCGCGCCCTCGAAGCCGAAGCCGCGCGCCTTTACTAGCGTTTCCGCTAGCGGACCCTGCCTCTGGTAATCTGGCTGGCAAGGGGAGGGCGTGGTGACGAACCTGACTGTTGCGCGCCGGACGCTCTTTGGAGTGGGTGACTGGGTTCTGCTGTTGGGCGGGTGGTTCTTGCTGCTGATAGCAGCGCTGGATGTCTTTGTTGACGTCTTCTCTTGGTCGACGCTCCTTGCTTTGATTCCTGGTGTTCTTTTCCTTGTTTTCTGGCGATAGAACGTAAGCGCGCGAACAATTTCCGGTTAACTCTCTTCGCAATGTACGCTGCCTCTGTTGGTCAATCGACTTGAGCGGGCTGTGTGTACGCATCGCCCTTGGGTCGCCATCCCCGGCGCCCGCCACCCTTCGCGTATCCACGCCAACTCGCCACCGCCCACGAATGGCGCCCCATGGACGCCTCCGAACGCCGCGCGCCTCTACCAGCGCCTCCAGCGAACCGGAACAGGCCCTAGAACAGCGCCGGCGCCTGCGCCCCTGCAGTCTCCCCCGGGTTCTCCCGCAACCAGTCGAGAGCGTCCCCCAGCGCCAGGTACAGCGACGCGCTCCCCCGCACGCCCCGCGCCCAGCGCTCGACCGCGTCCTCTCGCTCATCCGAAGACCGCCGCGCCCCGTTTGCCGCCGTCTCCGCGATCGCGCGCACGGCGCGCTCGTACGCCGCCTGCGGCTCAAGCGCGTACTCCTCCCGCAGAATCGCGACAAGGTCAGGCGATTCGCCCTGCTCCAGCAACTCCGTTGCGCGACGGCGAGCCGCCTCCAGCGCCCGTTCCCCCACGTGGACCTCCCGATGGCGGCGGTGGCCGCCCGTTCGTAGTTTGCGCCGCCAATCCTAACGCGCCCGCGCGCCGTGGAGGGCGCTTGCCGCCCCCATTCCCGCCGCCGTATCGTGCCGCCTGCCAAACCTGTCCCCGGAGGAGCGCCCAATGGCGACCGTGCTCATCACACTCAAGATCAAGGAGGGCATGGAAGCCCGCTACGAGGAGATACAGAAGGACCTCTACGAGAAGACCCACTCCCTCGAACCCGATGTCCTGCGCTACGAGATGTGGCGTGGCCAGGAGCCCCGCAGCTACTACTGCCTCCTCTCCTTCCCCGACTACAACGCCTTCCTCCTGAAGCACCAGATCAGCGACCACCACGAGGACGCCACCCCGCCCCTCATGGAAGTCATCGAGGAAGAAGGCATCGAGTGGGTCGACCCCATCCAGGGCGCTTCCCCCCTGCCCTCCACCAACCAGCAGGACGTTCCCGACGACGCCCCCGAGATCGCCAGAACCTACGACGAAGTCCTGCGCGTGGCCGTGCCTGAGTGGTGGGCCGCCCTCCGCTAGCGCCATGGACCTCGAACTGGAAGGCAAGACCGCCATCGTTACCGGCGGCAGCAAGGGCATCGGCAAGGCCATCGCGCGCGCCCTCGCCGGGGAAGGCGTCGACGTCGCCATCGTGGCGCGCACGCGGGCGACCCTCGAGGCGACCGCCGCCGAGCTCGCCGGGACTGGCCGCCGCATCGTTCCCATCGTCTGCGATACGGGCGACTCCCCCGCCGTCGACGCCATGGTCGCCAGCGCCGTCGACCAGCTCGGGCGGCTCGACATCCTCGTGAACAACGCCGCCCGCCCCGGTGGCGCCGCCGGCCCTGCCCCGTCCATCGAGGGCGTCACCGACGCCGCCTTCGAGGAAGAGATGAACACGAAAGTACTCGGCTACCTCCGTTGCGCCCGCGCCGCCGCCCCCCACCTGAAAGCCAATGGCTGGGGGCGCATCATCAACATCAGCGGCATGGCCGCGCGTCAGTCCGGCACAGCCATTGGCAGCATGCGCAACGTCGCCGTCGCCGCCCTTGCCAAGAACCTCGCCGACGAACTCGGCCCCCACGGCGTCAACGTCACCGTCGTCCACCCAGGGCTTACCTGGACCGAGCGCATGCCCGCCCTTATGGAGACGCGCGCCGCCGAACAGGGGATCACCGTCGCCGAGGCCACTGAGCGCGCCGCGCGCGGCAACTCCGTCCAGCGCATCATCGACGCATCCGATATCGCGAACGTCGTCGCCTTCCTCGCCTCGCCGAAGTCAATCGCCATCAATGGCGACGCCATCGCCGCGGGCGGCGGCGTCGGGCGCGCCATCCACTACTGATCGGGCGGCCGCGGGAGTCCTGCTACTCCTCCACCGTGATCGCCTCGACCGGACAGACTTCCGAAGCCTGCACGGCCTCGATCTCCATGTCCTCGCCCTCGAGCGGGTCCATCTGGACGACAGGGAAACCCTCGCCGTCGACTTTGAAGAGCGCGGGATGGTTGTAGTAGCACTCCCCGCTTTTCGTGCACTTCACCAGGTCGACCTTGACTCGCATCGCGACGCTCCTGTCCCCTAGTCGGCGCCGTCGACGTCGAACTGGATCCAGAGCTCCTGGGGCGCGCGGAAGCCGCCCGCGCCCAGGGTCGGCGAGGTGATGCCCTCGTGCGTCGGGAACTTCGGACGCGGATTCTTCATCGCCTCCAGCAGCCGCGTACAGGCGATGATCGCCTCCTGCCGCGCCATCGCGTAGCCCATGCAGAAGTGCTGTCCCATGCCAAAGCCGAGGTGGCCGTGCTTCCCGTCGGGGTAGCGCCCCGAGCGCAGCTCACGCCCCATGTGCAGGTCATCGCGGAAGATGTCGAAGGTGTCGGGGTCCTTGAAGGCGCGCTCGTCGCGGTTCCCCGCCGCCAGATACATGATGATGCTGGCCCGCTCGGGGATGACCTCGCCGTGAATCTTGATCTCGCGTGTCGTGCGGCGGCCCTGCGTGTGCACGACCGGGTCATACCGCATCATCTCCGTGAACACGTTCGTCCACAGCTCCGGGTTCTGCTTCACCGCCTCGAACTGGTCCGGACGCGTGTAGAGCATGTGGTACCACATATTCGCGATGGCCTTGTCGGTCGTATCCCCGCCCGCCGCCAGCAGCAGCGCGATGAACCCCTTGATCTCGTCGACGTTCATGCGCTGCCCGCGGAACTCCGCGTGCACGATGCGCGAGACCAGGTCCTCGCCGGGCGCGTCCTCCGCGCGCCGGATGAGCGGGTCAAGGTAGTCCCACATCTCGTTGCGCGCCTGCATGCCGCGGGCGAAGTGCTCGCCCCCGAACCCCAGCCCCTCGATGAGGTGCTGGTACCAGCGCACGAACATATCCTCGTCCTCGCGCGGCAACCCCAGCATGTTCGAGATCACGCGGATCGGGAACTGGTTCGTGAACTGGCTCACCAGTTCGACCTCGCCTGTGGCCGAAAAGCCCTGTGCGATGTCATCCGCTGACTTCGCCCAGATCTTCCCCATCAGTTCGCGCGCGATCTGCTCGATGAAGGGCAGGAAGCCCGCGAGGCGGTTCCCCACGAACTGGTCCGCCACCACGTTGCGCAGGAAGCGGTGCTCGTCGCTGTTGCCGTATTCGAGGATGTTCGGCCCGAACACGTGCTTCTTCCCGAACTCGTACTCCCCCTTCGGGTCATACGCCGCCCGGTCGAAGTCATCGTTGTTCTGGAACACCGCCACGACATCGTCGTAGCGGCTCACCACCCAGCTATTGTGGAACAGATCCTGGTAGATGGGGTGATGGTCCCGCAGCCGCTTGTAGAGCGGGAACGGGTCACGCCGGAACTCGGCGCTGTCGAACTCCTGCGGCTCGATCGCCATCGCAAGCTGCTGACGGATGGCATCCGCCAACCCTGTGGACTCGTCAGTCGCCGTCATCGGCTCCCTCCTGTCGATTCAATCGTGTGGGCGTAGCCTACGACATCCGAACGGGGCGGCGCCCCCGCATCAACTGCGGGAACCCGCTGGCGGCCGTATCAGGCCTCGCTCGTTCCATCCTTGCCGCCATCGGCTTCGTCGCCCGGGATGATGCCCCGCGTCCAGAACGGGTCAAGCGCCTTCAGGACCGCGCGCGGGCCGGACTCCTCCTGCGGGAGCGACCCATCCCGCGAGACCTGCGTCTCCCCGTATACCCTCCGCGCTTCGTTGTCGGGGTCGAAAATGCGGATATGCGACTCCCGCCCATGGAGCGGCGGCGGACGGCGGAATCGCCGGCGCCCTGATGACGCGGCGGCGTCCGTCGCCGCCGCGACGCCGCCCGGATTGCGCTCGTCATGCATGCGCTAGCCCTCCTGGTTGGCGCTCTTCGTGAACTTCAGGTGCAGCTCCCAGAGGCCAAGCATGATCCCGGGCTGGTGGCGGAAGTCGTTCTTGCCCTCCACGAACGCGAGGCTGTCCAGCCGCTGCGTCAGCCGCTCCCAGGCGATGTTCTGCTCAAGCCGCGAGATGCCCGCCCCCGGGCACACGCGAATCCCCTGCGAGAAGGTCATGTGCCGTCCCGTGTTGGGGCGCGTCATATCGACGTCCGCCGGACAGCCGAACTCCTCCGCGTCGAGGTTCGCCGCGCCGTAGCGCAGGTGCAGGATCGAGCCCTTCGGAATCGGCATGCCGCGAATCTCCACATCCTTCGCCGCCAGACGCGTCGAAAGCCCCTGCGTGGGCGCGTGGATGCGCATCCCCTCCTCGGCGAAGAAGCGCACCTTCGAGGGGTCCGCCTTCAGCTCCCGGAAGATCTGCGGCTTCTCCGCCAGCAGCTGCGCCTCCGCCGCGATCGCGTACTGCGTCGTCTCCAGCCCCCCGATGTGCATCCCGAAGAGGACGCCGATGACCTCGTTGTCGGTCAGCTTCCGGTTCATCGCCTTATAGGTCACCTGCGTCAGGAAGCTCGTCATGTCGTCCTGCGGGTCCTGGCGCTTCTTCGTCACCTGCTCCTGGACGTACTCCATGAACTCGCCCAGGTCGCGCGCGTTCTCGAACTCCTCCTCGTCCGACATGATGTTGCGGTGGCCCTTGCCATACACGAAGCGCCGCACCTGCGCCTGCCCCCACTTCCGCAGGATCTCCAGGTCCTCCAGCGGCCACCCCAGAATCGTCGTCATCACCAGCTGCGGCAGCGGCGCCGCGAACTCTTCCACGAACTCGACCTCGCCTGACTCGCGGTCGATCCAGCTATCGATGAGCTGGTCCACGAACTTCGTCACCATGGGACGGTGTCGCGGCGCGCCCGTCGCCCCTACCCACGGGTCCGTGAGCTCGACGCGGTGCGCCTTGTGCAGCTCCAGATTGGGGCGCAGCGTATTCATCGCCATCGCGTCCGCCAGCGCGCTGGACTCGCCGTCTTCCGTACTCATGCCGGCGGCGCTGTTCCCCTCCGCCCCCGCGAAGCCCGGCTGCGGGAACGTCCACGGGTCGCGCACGATGTCGTAGATATCCTGGTACTTCGTAATCACGAAGCCGTCCGTATCGGGCGTGCTGCCCTCTCCCGGGATGCGCTGCACAGGCGCCTCCGCATGGAGGATTTTGTAGGCGTCCGGCCAGTGCTCCTGCATGCCGGGCGCGAACAGGTCCACGTCCTCCAGCTTGACGGGGCACTCCGCCACCGCGTTGATCAGGTCGGTGTAGTCACTCGCCTCGCTTGTCGTCATGGAACAGGCTCCCCTTCGATGCGGTCTTTCGCTGATTCTGCCACGTTCGCCGCGCCGCTGCGTATGGAGAGCGTCCCCGCTGACAAGCCGCCCCTTGCCGTGAAAGGCGAGCGGGGCTAAACCAACCCGTCAACCGCCCCCGGCCAGCCGCTCCCGCAGCCGCGCTATCTGCGTCCGCAGGGGCTCGCCGCCGGGCGCCGTCATCGGCGTGAGCTCCGCCTCCTCCACCGCCAACTCCGCCAGCGCCGGCCCACGTACGCGCAGAAGCTCGGGCAAGCGGATGCGCAACTCCTCCAGCGTGTCGATCCGTTCCGTGTGCGCGTACCCGGCGGCGGCCGCCATCCCCGCAAAGTCGATCGTCCCCGCCCCGGGGATCGCCTGGCTCCCCGAGGTCTGATACACGCCGTTCGCGAACAGCAGGTGCGTGTAGTTCGTCGGGGCCGCCCCCGCCACCGTCGCCAGCGAGCCGAGTTGCATCAGCAGCGACCCATCCCCGTCGAGCACGATCACCCGCCGCTCCGGCCGCGCCAGCGCCAACCCCAACCCCAGCGATGACGCGCCCCCCATGAAGCCCACGCAGGCCACGCCTGGCGAATCCGGCGCCAGCGCGCGCCACGCGGGCACGGCCGTCATCGTCGGCACGACCAGCGCCTCGCCTCGCGCCTCATTGATCGCCCGCAGCGCGTCCTCGGGCCGCATCAGGCCGTCTCCCGCCCCACGAAGACCACCGCCGGCCCCGACCGCTCCCGGCTGAGCGCGTAGTACTCCGGAATCAGCCCCAGGTCCTCGCGAGTCTCCAGCAGGGCGTGCGGAACCGCGAACGTATCCATGAGCGGCTCCGCGAAACGCACCATCGAGCGCGGCGAATCGCGCGGCGCCAGTTCCGGCTCGCGGCTCAGGAGCCCCGCCAGCGCGAACAGCGGCGCGCCCCCGTCCAGCCCCACCCCGCGCAGCGTGTTCACCGAGGCGTACAGTCCCGCGTGCTGGATCAGCAAGGCCGCTTCCGCGCCGCCGATGTACAGCCCCGCTGCGATCGCGTTTGCCTCGTCCTCCGTCGAACAGGTCAGCACGCGCAACTCCGCGTCGCGTTCCAGCGCGGCGATGACGCTGCGCTGGTGCGTATCCGGAACCGAGAGAATCCAGCCCAGCGGCTCCCCCTCGGCGGGCGGCGCCGTCCGCTGGGTGCGAAAGGCCTCCTTCAGCGCCTCCACGATCAGCGGCGCGGGAATCCGTTCGTTCTCGGGCATGGGCGGCCTATCCTACCGATCTCGACCCGCCAGGCATTGACGCGCCCTGCGCCCCTTCGTACCTTGCCTGTATGCCAGCCAGCGAGGACGCCGCCCTGCTCGCCCCCGACCTTGATGAGCGCCTCGCGCGCTGCGCCCCCGAGGTCCGCGACGTCCTCGGCGCGCTTCATGGCGAGCTCTGGCAAGCCCCCCGCCCCGAGATTCTGGAGCTGTGCCGCCTTCGCATCGCCAGTCTCCAGGGCGATGACGGCGAGGCGGCCCGTCCCGCGCCCCGCGCCCCCGTCGACCCGCAGAAGGCGGCGGCCATCGCCAGCTGGCCCGACTCACCCCTCTTCAGCGAGCGTGAGCGCGCCTGCCTCGCCTTCACCGAGCAGTTCGTCGGCGACGTCGCCGGCGTTACCCAGCGCGATGTCGACGCGCTGCTCGCCCACTTCACCCCGGGAGAGGTACAGGCGTTCGTCAGCGCCCTCCTCGCCCTCGAGCAACATCAGCGTCTGGCGCTGGGCCTGCGAACGGTCCTTGCGCCCATGGAGGAACCCTCATGACGTCGCTCCGCGAACGCCGCCTGCCCGAACCCGCCGAACCCACCGCCCCCGTCGCCCCCGGGCTTGCCGCCGCCATCGGCGCCTACCAGGACGCCGTCGTGCGCCTCGGCGGCCTCGATCCCGTCACCACCGAGCTGGTGCGCCTGCGCTGCGCCCGCCAGCACCAGTGCTATACCTGAATGTCCCTGCGCCTGGGCGTTGCCCGGGACGCCGGCCTCGATGAGACCATGGCCGAGAGCGTTGACCGCTACGAGGACAGCGATCTGCCCGAACACCAGAAGGTCGCCCTTCGCCTCACGGACGCCTTCGTGACCGCCCCCGGCGCCATCAGCGCTGAGTTGCGCGAACAGGTCCTCAGCCACTTCACCGAAGCCCAGATCGTCGAGCTCATGCTTGATATGTCGAAGTGGAGCACCCAGAAACTGCCCGTCGCCCTCGGGACCGATGAACCGATCGACGCCGGCCGCCTGAGCCTGTTCGATTTCGATGAAAGCGGCGCCGTCGTCTGGGGCCCGACGATGATGTCCCCCTTTATCCCGTCCCGCCAGCCGGCCCGCTAACCCGCCCCGAACCGCGGTCGTGGAAGCCGCCACGCCACCCAGAAGAGGGCCACCGCGAGGCCCATCGACGCCAGTAGCATCACAAGGGCCCAGTCATACGTCCCTGTCGCGTCGAAGATCGCCCCCGTGATGACGGGGCTCACAAGGTGCAGGCTGGAGATGACCTGGGTGATTCCCAGCAGCGCCCCGAACGAAACCAGCCCGAAGGCGCGCGTCAGCAGCAGCGGTTCGATCATCGGTCCCCCGCTTGATCCCACGATCCAGAGCGTCAGGAAAATCGCCACGCCCACGGCGCTCCCGCCGGTGAGCAGCATCGTCGCGAAGGCGCCCGCGAGGAACATCGCCGCCCCCATCGCCGCCAGTTCGATTCGCGGGATGCGATCCGCGAGATAGCCGAACGTCAGGCGCGCCGCCACGCCGCCCCCCGCCGCGAGCGAAAACAGCAACGCCGCCCGCTCCCGCGAGTACCCCACGGACTCGTAGTAGGGGATGCCGTGGATCATCCAGCTGATCATCCCGAAGAAGAAGGCCGTCAGCGCCCCCGAGATCACCCAGAACAGCGGCGTGCGCAGGGCCTCCCGAACGGTTGCGCCGGTCAGCGCCCGCACGCTGACCGGGCGATCGGCGGGCCTGGCGCCGCCGTCCACCTCGACGCCCATCTCCGCGGGGTCATCGCGAAGGAGCAACAGCGAGAGGGGGACGAAGACCGCCACGATCGCAATCCCCACCACCACGAACGACCCCTCCCACTGCACCGCTTCGATGATCGCGCCCATGATGGGGACGACCACGAACCCGCCGAGCGAGAACCCCGTTCCCAGCAGCCCTACCGCCAGCCCCCGCCGCCGATCGAACCAGCGCGAGATGAGCGTCTGGAAGGGGATGAAGAACATCATCTGCCGGAACACCGCGTTGATGGACTGATAGACGAACCACTGCCACAGCTCGCTCGCGGTCGCCAGCAGCAGATAGCTCGCCGCCGTCAGCGCCGCCCCGATCAGGATGATCCGGCGCGGACCTGAGCGGTCGATCCACCAGCCGATGAACGGCGCCGCCAGCGCGCTGGCCAGAATCCCGACCGAAAAGCCCCCCGAGATGTTCGCCCGCGACCACCCGAATTCGCGCTCCAGCGGATCGACGTACAGGCCCGCTGACCAGAACGAGACCCCCGCCGCCAGCGCCACCGCGACAACTGATCCCGCGAGCATCCACCAGCCGTAATAGGCGCGCCGCAGCCGCTGCCAGGAGCGGGTCATGGGAGCGATTCTAGGGGCGCGCTGCGTTAGGACTCCCCGCGCTCAGACGCCGTCGTCCCCACGCGATCAGGCGCCCCGCGCCAGCGGATTAGTCCTCCGGGAGCGCGACCGTGGCCGTCCCCTCCAGGCAGGGCGCTTCACCCTCGCGCGCGAGCCATACCTCGCAGTCCGCCAGCCGCACGCCCTCCTCCTCGCGGATAGCCGTCACGGTTCCCTGCGCCGTCACGCGGTCGCCGTCCAGCACAACCTTGGGGAAGCGGATCGTGATGCGGCGCACGCTCGTCGGCCCCGCCCAGTCCATCAGCATATTGAGGATGTAGCTCAGCCCCAGCGGCCCCTGATTGATCGTCCGCTCGCCGATGCCGAAGGGCAGCGCCGCCACCGCCTTGCGGTCCCAGTGCACCGGATTCGGATCGCGCAGGATGGCCGCCATCGTGCGCATCCGTTCGGGGCGCACGCTTTCCATCACCCACTCCGGTATCGAGTCCCCTGCCTGTACCTTCATGCCGCCGACCTCCGGTAGGTCCATGTGATGGTTGAGCTGGCCGCGAAGGCGCCCTCCGGCTCCCGCAGTTCAAAGCGGAACTGGATGCGGTCATACACGCCCCGCGCGCCCCCGCGCAGCTCCCCCTCCCGCCGGTCCGCTTCCGTCACCCTGCCCGTCACCGTGTACGCGATCTCCTCGCGCAGGGGCCGTTCGATCTCCCAGTCATAGCTCTCGATGCCGATGGAAAAGTCCGACTCCGCCTGTCCCAGCGCGAACATCCCGCCGATGGAGGTCCCCGCCCCCAGAATCGGCATATGGAAGAGCGCGACCGGGTGGACGAGGTCATCCGCCAGCGGCGCCGCTCCCGTGCACTCCGTCAGCAGGAAGTTCTCCCAGTGCGCGATCGTGTACGTCCCGCCGGGGAACTCGTACCCCACGAGCGCCCGTATCTCCTCAGCGGAGGGTTGTATCCCAGCCATCGCTCAGCCTCCCTGGGCGAACTGCTCGGCGAGCCGCGCGCGCTCCTCGAGCTTCGGCAGTACTACGTCCGCCGGCGCCGGCGGCAGGATGAACACGACCCGATCGACCCCCGCCCTCGCGTGCCGCTCAATCCGCGCCGGGTCGCTTCCGACGCCGAACAGCGAGACCGTCATCGGTCCGCGCCCCGCCTCCGCGGCGAGGTCGTTCAGCTCCCTGATCGCGGGCCCGAAATCGGCGCGCGTGCGTCCGTCGATGGGCATCCAGCCATCGCCGTAGCGCGCCACGCGCTTCAGCGTCGTCGGTCCGTCGCCCCCGATAATCACCGGCGGATGCGGGTTCTGCACGGGCTTCGGCCACTGCCAGATCGGGTCAAAATCGATGAGCTCCCCGTGGTACTCCCCCTCATCGTTCGCCCAGATCGCCTTCATCGCCTCGATCGTCTCGCGCATGCGCCGCCAGCGCCGCGCGGGGTCCGTGCCGTGGTTCTCCATCTCCTCCAGATTCCAGCCCGCCCCGATGCCCAGCAGCGCCCGCCCCCCGGAGACGTGGTCAAGGCTTGCCACCTCCTTCGCCAGCGTGATCGGGTCACGCTCGATCACGAGACAGATCCCGCTCCCCACCAGCAGCCGTTCCGTGGCCGCCGCCGCCGCCGTCATCGCCACGAACAGGTCAAGCGTATGCGAGTACTCCTTCGGGAGTTCGGGGCCGCCCGGCCAGGGCGATTTGCGGCTTGCCGGAATGTGCGTGTGCTCCGGGAAGAAGAGTGACTCGAAGCCGTGCGCTTCCACCTCGCGGGCCAGTTCCCCCGGCCCCATCGCGTAGTCGGTTGGGAACATCGTGACGCCGAACTGCATGCCGCTCTCCTCCGCCGGTCCTGGCGCCGGCCGCGGCAGCGTAGCGCGCCCGCCCCCTGTCCGCATCCCTCAGAGCCGCAGCGCGAGCTTCCCCACCACCTCGCGGTCCAGCACGCGTTGCAGGAAGCGCGGCCCGTCCGCGAGCGCGCCCGTCTCGAGTGGCGGCGGCGCCAACCGTCCCTCCGCCAGCATCGCGAACACGTCCGCGGCCGACTCCCGCAGGAGTTCGACGCGCCGCTCACGGTAATGCGTCAGTACCATCCCGACCGCGCTCCGGTTCTTGATCAGCAGGTGATTCCCCCTGAACTGCGGGACCGCCCCGCCCGCGAACCCCGCCACGACATAACGTCCGCCCCAACCCAGCGACCGGAAGGCCGCCTCCCCCTGCGCCCCCACTGGATCCACGACTACGTCCACCCCGCGCCCGCCCGTCGCCGCAAGCGTCGCCTCGCGCAGGTCTTCCTTGCGGTAGTTGATGAAATGGGTCGCGCCCGCCGCCTCCGCCGTGGCCAGTTTTTCGGCGCTGCTCGCCGCCGCCACGACCTCTCCGCCGAGCGCCGCCGCCAGGGCCGCCGCCGCCAGCCCCACGCCGCTCCCCGCCCCCAGCGCGAGCACCCGTTCCCCCGCCTCCAGGCGCGCTTCCCACGTCAGGCAGATGTGCGCCGTCAGGTAGACCGAGAGCGCCCCCGCCGCCACCTCGGGCGCGAGCCCCCGCGGGAGCGGAAAGCACTCGCTCGCCCGCGCCGTGGCCCGTTCCGCGTAGCCCCCGTCATACAGCAGCGCCGCCACGCGCTCGCCCTCCCGGAACCCCTCCACCCCCGTCCCCGTCTCCACAACCCGCCCCGCCACTTCCATCCCCGGCGCGAACGGCGGCGTGTGCTCCGTCTGGTGTTTGCCCTGCACGAAAAGCGCGTCCGCGAACGAAACTCCCGCCGCCTCCACCGCGATCCCCACCTCCCCGGCGCCCACCGGCGGTTGCGGAAGCTCGCCCACTTTCAGATCCCTCGGCTGCCCCAGCTCCGTGCAGACGACCGCGCGCATCACGCCTCCCGCCCCCGAACCCTACCGCACCCGCCGCGCTGAGCGGATAACCGCAGGCCGCGTATCATCGCGCGCCCCTGGAGGACGCCATGCCGGATGTCATCGTCGATCGACACGACCGCGTACTGCTGCTGCGCTTCAACCGCCCCGAGCGGATGAACGCCATGGGCGGAACGCTGCTCCCCGAGTTCATGGACGCGATCGCGGAGGGTGTGAAGGACGCTTCCGTCGGCGCCATCGTCGTCACCGGCGAGGGGCGCGCGTGGTGCGCCGGCGCCGACCTGGAGGACGCCGGCCAGCGTCAGGAGCAAGGCGCCGCCCCCCGACGTCAGGGGCCGCTCCTCGACACGATGGGCCCTGGCCGCGCCATCCTCGCCATCTACAAGAGCGGCAAGCCCATGATCGCGGCCGTGAACGGCGCCGCTGTCGGCGGCGGCTTCGGCCTCTGCAGCGCCTTCGATATCCGCATCGCCAGCGATCGCGCCCGCTTCGGGACCATCTTCATCCGTCGCGCCCTCGCCTCCGATTACGGCCTCTCCTACTTCCTCCCCCGCCTCGTCGGACACGAACGCGCCACCGAACTCTTCTACACCGGCCGTATCGTGGAAGCCGAAGAGGCCATGCGCCTCGGCGTCGTCTCACGCGTCGTCCCCCACGACCAGCTGATCGATGAGTCCCTCGCGTTCGCCGCCCAAATCGCCAGCCAGCCGCCCGCCGCCCTCGCCTACACGCGCCGCATGCTCCAGCACTCCCAGTGGGCCACCCTCGAACAACAGCTTGAGTATGAGTGGCCCCTCCAGCGCGATCTGCTGCAGGGCGATGAGTTCCGGGAAGCGGTCGCCGCCTTCCGCGAGAAGCGCGAGCCCAACTACAACGCGTAGCCTCCGCCCCGTTCCCCTCCCGCCTGCGCATAGGTGGGATGCGTGCGGTCGATCCACGTATTGGCGAAGCGATCCTGATGCGCCTCCCCCGCGTCCACGGGAAAGAGTTGGACGTACGGCATGAACAGCGTCAATGAGTCCTGGCTGACGAAATTCGCCGCCACGTTCAACTGCAGCAGGCGGCGCTGCAGCTGATAGGCCAGTTCCTGCCGCCGTTCCGTCGCCATCTCCGCGCGCTGCTCCTCGATCTGCGCGTCCATCTCCTCATCGCGCAACACAAACGTATTGCCGCCGCCGCCGCTGTGGAAGTACGGATAGAGCCAGTCATCGAGCTCGATCCAGCCCCTGTCGACCCCCAGCGCCCACGGCGCCTCTCCCTCGCGGAGCCGCCGCGCGAGCTCGTTGATCCCGACCGCCGTTACCTGAACGTCAAGCTGCAGCGCCGCGCCGATCTGCCGCGCGATGACCCCGCCCATGCCAAGCGTTTCCTCGAGGTTGGCGGTCACCAGCAGTTCCAGCGGCTCCGTCAGCTCATGCTCCTCGCGGTAGGCGGCAAGGGACGTCTGCGCGTCGCGGATATCCAGTTCGCGACCGCCGCTGCCCGGCAGGTACCCCGCCTGCCGCTGCATCTCTTCCTGCGGAAGCGACCAGCGTTGCACCGCCGCGCTGATCCACGGGTTCAGCGTGCCCCGTCCGTGGAAGAAGCGTTCCAGCAGCTCCCGCCGGTTGATGGCGATCGTGAGCGCGCGCCGCACGCGGGGATCGTCGAAAGGCGGAACCACGCTGAGAAACCGCATCCCGTAAAACCGCGCCTGCGCCGAGCGCGCCTCCCGCAGATCGGGCAGGCGCTCCTTCAACTCCCGCGCCTGCAGGAAGCCCGTATCCGCGGCGTCCACCTCCCGCGTGCGGAAGTCCGCCTCCAACTCGTCCACGGATCGCGGCGGGATCGTGGCGAGCCCGTCGAGAAAGGGACCGTCGTCGGGGCCGTGCCAGGCGTCGTTGCGCGCCACGCTCGCATGCGAGCCCTCCGACCATTCCACCCAGCGGAACGGTCCGCTTCCAACCTGCACGGTCGCGCTCAGGTCATCCGCCGCCTCCAGCGGGACGATGAAGCCCTCCGGCGAAGCGAAGCGCGCCAGCATTCCCGCAAAGGGCGTCTCCGTCCGCACGATGACCGTGTCCTCGCCCTCCGCCTCCATGCTCGCCACCGGATCCCAGCGGTCCCGTCGCGGGAAGTCCGCTCGCTGCCGCTCAACGCTTGCGACCACGTCTTGCGCCGTCACCGCCCGCCCATTGAGCGGCGCGATGTCGTGCCAGCGGGCCTCGGGGTTGATCCGGAAGATGTAGGTGAGCTCGTCCGGCTGCTCCGGCATGCCCGTCGCAAGGTCAGGAACCAGCCGCCCCTCAACCTGACTCTCGTAGGTCAGCAAGCGGCTGTAGATGAGCGCCTGCTCGCCCAGCAGCGCTCCCGAGGTCGTCTTGTGCGGGTCAAACTCCCGGTCGCTCGTGAGCGCCGCCGCATAGCGGAGCGTTCCCCCGTGTCGGGTCGCCTGCCCCTCGCGCGTCGGGAGCGGCGCCGGCGTGCTTGGGTGGGTCGGATACGCCGCCGGCGCCGTCGCTTCCGGAGTCATCTGTTCCGCTGGCGGCGCTGGCGCTTCCTCGTCCCCGCATCCCAGCGCCGCCAGGCCAGCCGCCCCCGCCGAAGCGCCCAGCGCTCCCAGGAACCACCGCCGGCTGTACCGCCGTCTGCCCCGCGACCTTGCCATCCGTACTATCCTTGCCTGCCCGATGTGTACGCGCAGGGCGCGGGCGCCCCGCCCCAAGGAGATGCAACATGGCCGAACGACTCACCCCCGACCAGGTAACCGCCGCCCTCGCGGACCTTCCCGGCTGGTCCCCCGATGGCGAAAGGGCCATCCGCAAGACGTTCCAGTTTGACGATCACATTGTGGCCATGGGCTTCGTCAACCGCGTCGCCATGGCCGCCGAGGTACTGAACCACCACCCCGAGCTCTCCATCGTCTACAGCGCCGTCGCCATCCGCCTCACCACCCACGACGCTCGCGGGGTGACCGCGCTCGACATCGAGTTGGCGGGCAAGATCGAACACTACGCCTAGGCTCGGGCGCCCCTCGCGGCTACGTGACGCCGACCGCGTCCTGCGCGATCTTGGCCTGCTTCATCAGGGCGATCTCCTGGTCCGTCAGGTCTTCCAGCGGCTTCAGAATCTCGTCCCTCAGCGGGAAGATGTGGACCGCGTCCCACCCGCACACGTCCTCGCACAGGCGGCAGCCCGTGCACTTCTTCTCGTCCACCGTGCTCACGCCGAAGAAGTCGTCCACGCGGTCGGTGTGCTGCAGGCTGAGCGCGTCGAAGGGGCAGATGTTGATGCACAGCTCACACCCTGACCCGATGCACTTCTCCTCGATCACCACCGCCTTCGGCCATTCGTTCTTCTTGATCGACTTCGTCACATCGCCGAGTTCGTCCAGAATCGCTTCCGGCGGGCAGACCACGCCGCACGCCCCGCAGTCGATGCAGAGCGTTGGGTCGATGACGTGCAGTTCGTTCCGCGATCCCGTGATCGCGTTTGTCGGGCAGCGCTTCGTACAGGCAGTGCAGCCGATACACGTCTCGATGATGCTGTAGGACATCGCCTCTCCCGCCGCAGGCGCCTCCTGCGCCCCCTGATCTTAGGCTTCACGCCCACCGCCCGCAAGCGAATGGAACCTATGTACTACTAGCCATCCGAACGCCGACCTCGACTGACCGCATCACGGCATGGCTTACACTCCCCCTTCGCGTATATCGGCTTCTCGCGCCCGCAGGCGAGACAGATACCTGTCTTCATGCGATACCAGTGATAGCAACTACCGCAAAGCCCATGCCCAGCATGGGTGCGCGTTCGTCCGCAGTCGACACAAACCACGATTTTAGCCATCGATTTTTATCCAATCTGGCTGGAATTTGACGTGTGAAAGGATGACCTCGGGAGTGACCAGCGGTACGTCGGGAACGATGTGAAACCGCCGCGCAGAACCGGGGACGGAGCGGTAGATAGAAAACTGACTTCCTGATGGTTGCCACGTGAAATAATGATCTCCAGTTGCCTTATCGTAACCTTCGAAGTTACCATTCTTATTAATTTTCCATTCATAGTCTTCAGGTATGAACCGCTGCGCTTCTTCCTCAAATAGTACGAATGTACGTATGGCCATATCTCGGATAAATACGATGATTCTTAGCTCGTCAAACTCGTGTAGAGCTTCGTCGATACGAGCGTTCCAGATGGATAGGACCGCGTGGCCAGTCGCGTTCAGATCAGCACGAGGATCGGAGATACCGTGGGAGTAGTCAGGGGAGTTACGGCCTGAAATTAGGCGCACACTCTTCTTGTTTTGCTTCCCCTGGACGGTTTTGACGGACCACGCGCAGCCGTCCCACTCCACATCACCGATACCGATCGGCTTAGCGTGGTGCTGACCATCTACAGCCTTTGCGAAGATCGTGCCAAAATCGTCACCGGTGATATCACCCATGCCCACAGCTAGACGGTGTACGATGTCCCTGCCGATGGAGATCAACACGCTGTTGCTGATCTCACCGAGGGGATATGGGCCTCTACGTCGCGGTTGATTCCCGCGTAGTCGGGGTTCGGTCAAAGGTCTCCACCAAACTCTTCATGACGGTCTCGACAACGGGTACAGGGACCGCGTTGCCTGCCTGCTTCCGAATCTGCGCGTCCGAGCACACGATCTTGTAGTCGTCAGGGAAGCCCTGCAGGCGTAGCATCTCGCGGGGCGTTAGCCGCCGCTCACCATCTACTAACAGGTAGTTGTAGGACGCACCTGCTCGGAGTGCGCACGACCACGGATGGCTGCTGACGTTGCCGGCCTTGTTCTCATGCCAAATAGCAGGCTTCACCTTCGGAGTATGAGCCTGTTGGCGCGAAAGGCGGATGGTCTCAGAGACACAGTGCTTCTTCGGAGGATCATCTTCGAGTACTTCAGCAAGAGGCATCATCGGTATGTTGCCAATCGGCCACGAGAAATTTTCTTTTTTCTGAGTTGCCACTATCAGCGTACGCTCACGCTTCTGAGGTAGTCCGAAATTAAGAGCGTTCAGCACGCGGTAGTCGACAGTGTACCCCAGGCTCTCCAAGTCCGCGACTATACGCTTTAGCACAGCTCCCTTCTGCGTAGAAACGAGTTGTTTGACATTCTCGAGAATAATCGCTTGAGGACGATGTTCGCGGATGAAGCGCAGCAACTCAAAAAATAATGTCCCACGAGGATCAGCGAAGCCACGCTTGCTCCCGATGATAGAAAACGGTTGGCAAGGGAAGCCTGCGAATAACAGATCATAATCGGGTAGGTCGACAGGTGCTATCTCGCGGATGTCTCCCTCGGGGTCAAGGTCGAAGTTGGCGCGGTAGGCGCGCCGGGCCTCCGCATCAATGTCGCACGCCCACACCACATCCACGCCTGTGTTGCGAGCCGCGACGTGGAATCCGCCGATGCCGCAGAAGAAGTCCGCAGCCTTTAGCGGGCCCTTACGTTTCTCGAATGGTGGTACCAGCAACGGCCCTGCCTCATCGTCAAAATTGAGGCGAGCCGTCATGTCGAGGCGAGCCGTCATGCAGCCAACTCCCTACGCGTGCTCAGCCTAGCGCCAGTGCAACGACTAGGCAAATTACGCCCACCGCCCGCAAGCGAACGCGTGCAATCCGCCGCCCCGCTATACTCCTCCGCCGAAACCTGTCCGAAAGGGAGCTTCCCCATGAACCTGCTCGATCGCATCCTTCGCCCCTCCCGCGTCGCCTCCGCGCACTGTGACGGCCCCTGCGGCGTGTACGACCCCGCCTCCGCGCGCATCGCCGCCGAGGCGGTGCTCTCCATGGCCAAAAAGCTGGTCGACCTCGGAGATGGCCGTGACCTCGCCGCGGAGAACACCAGAAGCCGCTTCATCGCCATCAAGGAGGAGCAGGCCCAGATCGCCAAGCAGGAGTTGCTCATCCTCTGGACCGACTACTTCAAGCCCCCCCACCTCGAAGCCAACCCCGGCCTCCACGACACCTTCTGGAACGCCGCCAAGCTCTGCTCGCAGAACAAGGTCGAGGTGAACGTTGAGGCGGCCCAGGCGCTCGTCGACGCCATCGGCGAGATCCACACTATCTTCTGGGCCTCCAAGAACCGCAGCGACGTCCCCTTCTACACCGCCGGCTAGTTCGGACGCCGGTCGGGAAAGCCCTCGTCGCCGCCGCCGCGGGCGTCGCGCTTGTCGCGCTCGTCCGCTGGCGTTTGTCCCGCTACGCCGTCACCGGCGAGAGCATGGCCCCCGCCCTTGCCCCCGGGGACTATCTCATCGTCGACGCCCGCGCCTACGCCATCCGCGCGCCCGCCCCGGGCGAGATCGTGATCGCCCGCGACCCCCGCGCGCCCGCACGCGCCCTCGTCAAGCGCGTCGCCGCCCTCGATCCGGGGGGCGGCGTCGTCCTCCTTGGCGACAATCGCGAGGAGAGCAGCGATAGCCGCGTCTTCGGCGCGCTCCCCCTGTCGGAGCTGCGGGGGCGGGCGCTGTGGCGCTACTGGCCCCCCTCCCGCTTTGGCCCCATCCGCTAGCGGGACCGCTACCGCGCGAGCTGTTCGAGCACGAGCGCGTCCGTGGGGAAGGCGAGGGGCGGCGGCGCGGACGGGTCGAAGTAGCCGATCTCGCTGAGCTCTCCGTCTGCGGGAACGGGCTCCCCCCGCACATCCTCCCCCGCGAACCAGATCCCGACCGTCAGCCGCTCGACATCGTGTGAGTTGGAGTGAACCGCCACGACCGCGCCCGCGCGCGCTCGCAGGCCCGTCTCCTCGCGCAGTTCCCGCTCCGCCGCGGCCCGCACATCCTCGCCCCACTCAACCGAGCCGCACGGGATACACCAGCGCCCCGTTCCCCAGCCCACCGCCCGTTTCCCCAGCAGGACGCGCCCCTCCGCGTCCCGCACCACGATCGCGACCCCGACGGAAGGTCGCCGCTTCGCACTCATCGCCATCCTTCAGCCCCGCCCCTCCCGCGCTCCGGCGCCTGGCGCGCGAGCCTACGCGCGCGGACCTGCGTGGACCAGCGCGCCGCCTTGCCGGGCTCCACGACCCGCTCGATACTGCGGGCGAGGAGGCGGCGATGACACAGCCGTCGCATCGACTCTGCCCGGTCTGTGGCGAAGCCTTCCTTGCGGGCGAGCCTGTCCTGCAGTGCTCCGGTTGCCACGCCGTTCATCACCCCGCCTGCTGGATCGAGCTCGACGGCTGCTCAACGGACAGCGAGCATGAGAGCCAGCCACTCCCCCGCACCTTCGGCGGCCCGCCGCCTCCCCCGCCCGCCAGCCGCCCTGCCGCCTCCCCCGCGCCCGCGCCAGCCCCTCCCGAGTCCCCTCCCCCTGCCTCCGGGCCCGCTCCTGTCGAGGCGCCCGTCGCCGAATCGACGCCTGTCGCCGTGCGTCAGGCGGTTGGCCGCCCCCGCAACATCGGCTCGCTCGCGCTCGACGCCCGAGGCCCGCGCCCGTCCGCCAGGCTCATCGCGCGCTTCTGGTACGCGCCCCTCGGGTTTCTCATCGCCGCCGCTATCGCCTACGGCGTCTACTGGGGAATCGACCGTCTCCGCGGCGGCGACGGCGATCAGCCGGCTGTCCCCGCGGCCGCCGCTACCCCCACGCCCGCCCCGACGACGCCCGCTCCCACCCCAACTCCGCCCCCCTCGACGCCTACGCCGGTCCCCACGCCCACCCCGACCGCCACCCAGCCCGCCGCCCGCTTCAGCGCCGGCGACGCAGCCGTCATCGCCGGCACCGACAGCTGCCTCAACATCCGCGCGCAGGCGGATATCGAAGCCGAGGTCCTCGACTGCCTCGCCGACGGCACGAATGTGACGGTGCTGGAGGGGCCGGTGGCGCAGGGCTCCCTGAACTGGTGGCTGGTGGACGCCCCCGAAATCAGCGGCTGGGCCGCCGAACTCTACCTGGCCCGCCGCTAGGCCAGCCGCGCGCGCAACCGCGCCATCTGAATCGCCGCCTCCGCCGCCTCCTCGCCCTTGTTTCCCTGCTCGCCGCCCGCCCGCGCGAGCGCTTGCTCCGGCGTCTCGCAGGTCAGCACCCCGAACGCCACCGGCACGCCTGTCGCCTGCGTCGTCTCCATGATCCCCGCCGCCGCCTGTTCGGCGATGTGTTCGTAGTGGTCGGTCTCGCCCTTAATCACCGCCCCCAGCGCGATAACCGCGTCGAAGCGTCCCGATTCCGCCGCCCAGCGCGCCGCCGCCGGCGCCTCGAACGATCCCGGCGCCCACGCCACCGTGATGTCATCCGTCCGCACCCCCCGCTCGCGCAGCCCCGATTTCGCGCCCTCGAGCAGCTTGTGCGTGACGAACGCGTTCCATTCCGCCACCACGATGCAAACGCGCAACCCCTCCCCGTCGCTGTCGGCGGCGAGCTCGTTCATCCTTGCGACTCCCGCTCAGGCTCCCGCTCCTCGCCGAGCTGATCCAGCAGGTGCCCCATGCGCTTCCGCTTCGTCTCCAGGTAGTTGATGTTGAACTTGTTCGGGGGTATCTCCAGCGGGACGCGCTCCATGATCGTCAGTCCGTAGCCTTCGAGCCCCGTCAGCTTGTCGGGGTTGTTCGTCAGCAGTCGCAGCTTGCGCACCCCCAGGTCAAGCAGGATCTGCATGGCGATGCCGTAGTCGCGGCCATCCGCCGGGAACCCCAGCGCCAGATTCGCGTCGACCGTGTCGAGCCCGTCATCCTGCAGGCTGTAGGCGCGCAGCTTGTTGTGCAGCCCGATGCCCCGCCCCTCCTGCCGCAGGTAGAGGAACACGCCCCCCTGTTCGCCGATCAGCTTCAGCGCCAGATCCTTCTGCTCCCCGCAGTCGCAGCGCATCGAGTGCAGCACATCGCCCGTGAAGCACTGATCGTGGACGCGCACCAGCACGGGCTCATCCGGATCGATCTCCCCCTTCACCACCGCGACCTCTTCCTCGCTCGCGTACTTCGCCTGGTAGGCGACGATCGACATCTCCCCCATGGGCGTGGGCAGGTGCGTCTCCGCCACCCGTTGCACCAGCTGTTCCGTCTTCAGGCGGTGCTTGATGATGTCGTTCGTCGTCAGGATTTTCAGCCCGTGGCGTCGGGCGAAGCGCTTCAGTTCCGGCATCCGCGCCATCTCCCCGTCGCCCTTCATGATCTCGCAGATCACCGCCGCCGGACGCATCCCCGCGAGCCGGCAGAGATCGACGCTCGCCTCCGTCTGCCCCGCCCGTACCAGCACGCCCCCCTCGCGCGCCCGCAGCGGGAACATATGCCCGGGCCGCACGAGATCCTCGGGGCGCGTCTCCGGGTCGAGCAGCACCTGCACCGTGCGCGCCCGATCGGCCGCGCTGATGCCCGTGGAAACGCCCGTGCGCGCCTCCACGGAGACGGTGAAGGGCGTGCCGAAGTGCGAGTCATTCGCGCCCTTCTCGACCATCATCGGCAACCGCAGTTCATCCACGCGATCCGCCGTGAGCGCGACGCAAATCAGCCCGCGCGCGTACCGCGCCATGAAGTTGATCGTCTCGGGCGTGACGCACTCCGCCGGAATCGTCAGGTCGCCTTCGTTCTCGCGGTCCTCGTCGTCGGCGATGATGACGAACTTGCCCTGGCGATACTCCTCGATCGCCTCCTCCACGCTGATCGACGTCGCGCTCGTCGCTTCGGTCATGCCTGTTCCTCCGCCGCCTCGCGCTCGGCCACGAACTGCTCCACGTACCGCGCGAGGATGTCCGTCTCCAGATTCACGCGCGCCCCCGCCCCGCGACTCACGAGATTGGTGTGCTCCTGCGTGTATTGCACCAGCGAGACCGTCAGGCTCGACGCATCCTTCGCGATAATGGTGAGGCTTACTCCGTCGATGCAGACGGGGCCTTTCACGACGGTGTAGCGCAGCAGCTGCGGAGGCGCCTCGACGCGTACCAGGAGCGCCTCGCCCTCCCGCTCGATCGCGACGATCTTGCCCACGCCCTCCGTCACGCCGCGAACAATATGGCCGCTCAGCCGGTCATTCGGACGCACGCTGCGTTCGAGGTTCACGCGGTCGCCCGGGCGCAGGTCGCCGAGCGCCGAGCGCCGGTACGTCTCAGGCATCAGGTTCGCGAAGAAGGCGTCCCCCGCCAGTTCCGCCACGGTCAGGTCCACGCCGTTGATGGCGATCGAATCCCCCAGCGCGGCGTCGCCCACAACCCGGGGGGCGCGGATCAGCAGGCGCCCCTCGCCGCTTTCGAGCACGGTCCCAAGCTCTTCGATGATGCCCGTGAACATCCCCGCCTCGCGTAGTCGCGACTAACGCGCCCCGGGGACGGTGGATGGGAAAGGCGACGCCAGCGGCTCGCCGCTGTGGGCGACCGCTCGGTCGTTCTCTCCCATCCGGACTTTGACCGTCGGCCCCGGAATTCCACCGGATCAATCCGCCGAAGCGGAGTCGCGGGCTTTCACCGCCGGTGAGGATTTTCACCTCGCCCCGAGAACGTCGCCCCCATCGTTAGTCCCGCGGCAGGCAATGTCAAGGACCGCCCCCCAACCCCGCGCGCGTCGCCAGCGCCGCCAGCACGTCGTACGTCGCATAGGCGTCCGCCAGCGCCGTGTGTTCCCCCAGCCGTCCGATCCCCAGGCGGTCCGCCACGTGCCCCAGGTTGAAGCGATCCACCTCATCCTTCCCCAGCGTCCTCCGCGCGATCAGCTGCACGTCGATGGCCACATTCGCGAAGGGCCACGCCGTCCCTGTGCGTCGCGCGCTCTCCGCCAGGAAGGCCATGTCGTTTGTGATGCCCCAGCCCGCGATCGTCGCTCCCCGCCCCAGCTCCGCCAGCCGCGCGAACGCCTCCTCCAGGGGCGCCGCGTCGCGCCACGTGCGCGCCGAATATCCCGCGACCTTGAGCGCGCCCGTCTGACCCGTGCCGATATGGAGCGGCCGCACCCGCGTCCCCCACGACTCCTGTTCCGGAAACCCCTCCCCGACCGTGGCCCGCACGCCCCCGACGTCGATTACCTCGTGCTCGCGCGGGTGGGGGCCGCTCATCTCCAGGTCCACGACCAGCAGCGTCGCTCCGGGCTTCCCGTCGTGTTGCTCCGTTCGCGGAAGGAGCGTCCCGTCCGCGGCCAGCGCGCGCCGCCCCTGTTCCAGGAACGCCTCCAGTGTCTCCATCGATTGAGGATGCTACCGGAATCGCCCCGCGCGGAATGGCCCCTCCGCATTCCGCCGCGCCCTGCTGTGTATCGCGCGCCAGTACTGACGCGTTGTAGCGATGCAGGGCGTTGATACAATGTATCGGTAGCAGCAGAAGATACACGGTATCATCTTGTAGTACTGATATGGAGTATCGCGGTATTGGTACTACTTCTGTGCTAGGGTGCCGCAAGCGAACCTCGCAGAAGGAGAGCGGCAATGCCACACGATATCCACGAATGCGACGAGCACGAGCATCACGGCGGTCCCGGCCATGTCCACGATCCGCATGAGTGCGATGACCATGAGCACCACAACCATGAGGGTGAAGGGGACGCCGGTCATGTGCATGACACGCACGAGTGCGACGAGCATGAGCACCACGGCGGACCTGGCCATGTGCACGATCCGCACGAGTGCGATGATCACGAGCACCACGCTGCGAGCTAGTTGATCCCCCGCAGAGTCCTCCTTATATTTGAGAGGACAGAGCGCTTCTCTCTGGTTGGAAGGGGCGCTCCCTGAGCCTTCGAATCCCTCGGTTCCAGTCACCAGGGGCGTGTGATGTCTTCAATCGTGGGCAGCCATGAGCACGAAGGTGATGATCATGATGATCATGATGACCATGATCATCACGACCACGATGACCATGACGGGCACGATCACGGCCATCACGACCATTCCCACGACCTGCGAGGCCTCAGCCGCCGCAGCCTGACCTTCGCCCTCGTCCTGATTACTACCTACATGGTGGCGGAGATCGTCGGCGGCGTCCTCTCGGGCAGCCTCGCGCTCCTGGCCGACGCCGGTCACATGGCCACGGACGCCGCCGCTATCGGCCTCGCCCTGCTCGCCATGTGGATCGCCGAGCGCGCGGCCTCCGCCGAGCGGACCTTTGGCTTCTACCGCACCGAGATTCTCGCCGCCCTGCTCAACGCCATCGCCCTCTGGATCATCGTCGCCTGGATCTGCTACGAAGCCTTCCAGCGCCTCGTCGCGGATGACGCCCATGTCTCCGGCTGGCCCGTGCTCTTCGTCGGCCTCGGCGGCCTTGTCGTCAACATCGTCGCGGCCTTCGTCCTGCATCGCTCCTCCGAACACAGCCTCAACGCCGAGGGCGCCTTCCAGCATGTCCTCGCCGACCTCCTCGGTTCGGTTGGCGTTGTCATCTCCTCCATCCTCATCATTACCCTGGACTGGGGCATCGCCGACCCCATCATCAGCGTCGTCATCGGCCTCCTGATCCTCGTCAGCTCCTGGGGCCTGATGACCAGCGTGATTCACGTGCTGCTTGAAGGAACCCCCGAGAACGTCGACGTCTACAAGCTCTGCCACGACATCGAGGATGTTGAGGGCGTCACCCTGGTCCATGACGTCCATGTCTGGACCATCACCTCCCAGAGCGACGCCTTTACCGCGCACGTCCTGATCGATTCCGCCTACGAAGGCGACAGGGACGCGCTGCTCACCCGCATGCAGCGCATCGCTCGCGAGGAACACGGCATCACCCACGTGACCATCCAGATGGAGGAATCCGTCAACGGCTGCGATGAGAACCACCACGTCGACCACCTGATGCAGCGCTCGCGACTCACCCCCCAGCGCTCGACCTGGGGCTCCCTGCGCTATCTCTTGCCCGGCGCCTGACGCCCGCCCGGACGCTCTCGCCCTGAACTGGCAGGCGGGCCAGCTCCGCTTTGGCGCGCCTGCGCTACCATGAACGTCATGGCTGACCTTTCTCTGGAAGCGCGACAGTTCTTCGCCCAGCGCTACGGCATCGATTCCGCCCGCATCGCCTCGCTCCTCTCCGACGCCCTCGCCCAGGGCGGCGATTTCGCCGAACTCTTCTTCGAACACCGCGCCAACGGCGCCATCAGCCTCGAGGACCAGCGGATTAAATCCGCCGCCCGCAGCATCGAACAGGGCGTCGGCGTCCGCGTGGTCAAGGGCGACAGCATCGGCTACGCCTACACCGAATCCCTTGACCCGGAGGCCATGCGCCAGGCCGCCGCCACGGCCGCGCGCATCGGCGAGGGCGGCGACCGCCCCGCCGCCATCGACGCCACCCCCGCCGGCGCCAGCGAGAGCTACTACGGCGAGAACGCCCTCCTCAGCGATGCGCCCGCCGCCGCCAAGGTCGCCCTCCTCGAACGCGCGGACCGCGCCGCCCGCGACTACGACCCCAGCATCGCCCGCGTCGACGCCAGCATCGCCGATGAGCGCAAGGTCGTCCTCGTCGCCCGCAGCGATGGCCAGATCATCGGCGATGTCCAGCCCCTCATGCGCTTCAACGTCATGGCCCTCTCACAGCGCGGCGAAAACCGCCAGACCGCGCGCACCGGCGGCGGCGGCCGCCTCGGCGTCGAGTACTTCGAGCGCGTCACTCCCGAAGACACAGCTCGCGAGGCCGCCCGTCAGGCCGTGCTGCTGCAGGACGCCATCGACGCCCCCGCGGGCGAGACGCCCGTCGTCCTCGCCGCCGGCGACAGCGGCATCCTCCTGCACGAGGCCATCGGCCATGGCCTCGAAGCCGACTTCAACCGCAAGGGAACCAGCAACTACACCGACCGCATCGGCCACGCCGTCGCCAGCGAACTCGTCACCGTCATCGACGACGCCACCATCGAGGAATCGCGCGGCTCCATCAACGTCGACGACGAGGGCAACCCCACGAAGCGCAATACCCTCATCGAGGGCGGCGTCCTCCGCGGCTACCTCCACGACGAAATCAGCGCCCGCCACTTCGGGACCGCGCCCACCGGCTCAGGCCGCCGCCAGTCCTTCAAGCATCCGATCATGCCGCGCATGACGAACACCCTCATGCTCCCCGGCCCCTCCACGCCCGAAGAGGTCATCGGCAGCGTCGAACGCGGCATCTACTGCGTCGCCTTTTCCGGCGGCCAGGTCAACATCTCCAACGGCGATTTCGTCTTCTCCACCACCGAGGCCTACCTCATCGAGCAGGGCCGCGTCACCGCTCCGCTGCGTACCACCAACCTCATCGGGAACGGCCCCGAGGCCCTCTCCCGCGTGAGCATGGTCGCCAACGACTACGCCCTTTCCGATGGCCGCTGGACCTGCGGCAAGGAGGGCCAGTCCGTGCCCGTCGGAGTCGGACTCCCCACCGTCCTCGTCTCCGCCATGACCGTGGGCGGCACCCAGCTTGGCTGAGCCGTCGCCCCTCGAACTCGCCGTCCGCGCCGTCGAGCTCGCCGCCGCCCGCGGCGCCGCGCAGTGCGACGCCATCGCCTTCGCCCACACCGAGGCGACCGTCTCCATCCGCCTCGGCGAGATCGAGAAGCTCATCGAGGCCACCTCCCACTCCCTCGGCCTGCGCGTTATCACGGAAGGACGCACCGCCCTCTGCTCGACCTCCGACTTCACCCCCGCCGCCTTCGAACAGTTCGTCGCCGAGACCGTCGAGCTCGCCCGCATCTCCGCCCCCGATGAGCACGCCGGCCTCCCCGAGCCCGCGCTCCTCGCCACGGACAGCGGCGAATCCCTGCAGCTCTACGACGAGCGCATCGAGAGCCTGCCCCTCGAGGAGCGCATCGCCATGGCCCGCGCCTGCGAGGCCGCCGCCCTCGCCTTTGACCCGCGCATCACCAACTCCGAGGGCGCCAGCCTCGCCACCCGCGCCGGCGAAGTCGCGCTCGCCAACTCACACGGGTTCGCCGGCAGCTACCCCGCCACCTCCATCTCGCTCTCCGCCGAGGCCCTCGCCGACGACGAGGACGGCAAGAAGCGCAACGCCTGGTGGTTCAGCGCCGAACGCAACCTCCGCAGCCTCATGGATCCGGAGACGCTGGGCCGCATCGCCGCCCAGCGCGCGGTCGACCAGCTCGGCGCCCGCAAGACCGCCACGAAGCGCGTCCCCGTCATCTTCGAGCCCATGATGGCCGCCCGACTCGCGGGCGACGTCGCCGCCTGCGCCACGGGCGGCGCCCTCTACCGCGGGGCGACCTTCCTCGCCGGACGCGCCGGCGAGACCGTCGGCTCCCCGCTCGTCACCATCGTCGACGACCCCACCCAGCCCGCCCGCGCCGGCTCCCGCCCCTTCGATGGCGAAGGCGTGACCGCCCGCCGCAACGTCCTCTTCCACGAGGGTCGCTTCGAGGGCTTCCTCTTCGATTGCTACACCGCCCGCCGCATGGACGCGCGCACCACCGGCAGCGCCCAGCGCGGCGTCGCCTCCCTTCCCGAACCCGCTCCCGCCAACCTCATCTTCGAGCCTGGCGAGACCGCCGCCGAGGACATCGTCGCGGATACCTCCGAAGGCCTCCTCGTCACCGCCCTCATGGGTTTCGGCTTCAACCCCACCACCGGCGACTACTCCCGTGGCGTCGGCGGCTTCTGGATCGAGAACGGCCAGATCGCCTACCCCGTCGCCGAGGCCAATATCTCCGGCGACGCCGCCTCCATGCTTGCCCGCGTCGACGCTGTCGGCAGCGACCTCACCTGGTTCGGCTCTACCGCCGCCCCCACCGTGCGCATCGCCGAAATGACCGTCTCCGGTGTCTGACGCGCTTCCCCCCTACTTCGCCTACGGCTCAAACATGGCCTCCTCGCAGATGGCCGCGCGCTGCCCGGGCGCGACCCTCCTCGGCGTCGCCCGCCTGCCTGACTACCGGCTCGCCTTCGACGCCTGGAGCGATCGTCGCGGCGGTCTCGTCGCCGATGCGCTCCCCGCCCCCGGACGCGATCTCTGGGGCGTCCTCTGGGACGTCAACGACGCGCACGCCGCCGCTCTCGATCGATACGAAGGCGTCGCGCGCGGCCAGTACCGCCGCGAGAACGTCAGCGTGCAGACCGCCACGGGGGAACCAGTCGAGGCCTTCGCCTACATCATCTGCGATCCCGGCGAGGAAGGCCCCACCACCGAGGGCTACCGCGACATCCTCCTCGAAGGCGCCCGCGAACACCGCCTTCCCCCCGCCTGCGTCAAGGCTATCGAAGCCGTCCCCACCCATCCCCCGCGCCCCGGACCCCGCCCGCGCACGGCTTGCGCGTCCCCGCCTCCCGCTCGATACTGAACCTTCTGGTGGCTGGAGCGAGGCGGCCCCACCCGTTCCCATCCCGAACACGGAAGTGAAACGCCTCAGCGCCGACGATACTGCCCGGGTAACCGGGTGGGAAAATAGGCCGCCGCCGGGTCTTTCCCATCCCCGCGTCGCTCAGGCGCCCCGCCTTGCCTCGCAAAGCGGTTTCGCTTCGCACCTTGATCGCGGCGCTGCTACAATCGCATTCAGAACGACGGCCGTCCTCTCGCCTCATCTTCAGACGGGCAACGCGGTCAAACGGAGCCCACCAGTGTCCACCGACGAACAGGCCCCCGGGGCCGCCACCGGCGAATCGCCCGCCCCCGCTGGCGTCGCCGATCCCCCAGCCTCCCCCGAACCCGCCCCTGCGCCCGCGCCATCCGAGCCCACTGCCGAGATGGACATGGCCGCCCTCCTCGAAACGGAAGCCGCCAAGTCAGGCAGCCTCCGCCGCGGCGAGATCATCGAAGGCGTGGTCATGGGCGCCTCCCCCGACGGCGTCATCGTCGATGTCGGGACCAAGACCGAGGCCGTCATCCCCCAGACCGAGATGCTCTCCATGGGCGCCGAAGGCCAGAGCCGCCTGAAGGCAGGCGACACCGTGCGCGTCATGGTCCTCCAGCCCATGAGCGCCGAGGGCCACGGCATCGTCTCCCTCGACCGCGCGCGCGGAGAAGAGGGCTGGGAAATCCTCGCCGCCCGCCTCGAATCCGGCGAGATCTTCTCCGCCGAGATCGTCGGCCATAACCGCGGCGGCGTGCTCGCCAACGTCGAGGGCGTCAACGCCTTCATCCCCCTCTCCCAGATCGACAGCATCCGCCGCGACAACCCCGACGCCGCCAGCGCCCTCGCCACCCTCGTCGGCAAGGAAGTGCGCCTCAAGGTCGTCGAGATCAACCGCCGCAAGAACCGCGCCATCCTCTCCGAACGCGCCGCCATGGCCGAATGGCGCCGCGAACAGAAGGACCGCATCATCGAGGAGCTCCAGGAAGGGGAGATACGCGAGGGCCGCGTCTCGTCCATCACCGATTTCGGCGTCTTCATCGACCTCGGCGGCGCCGACGGCCTCGCCCACCTCACCGAACTGACCTGGGAGCGCGGCAAGAAAGCGAGGGACCTCTTCGAAGTCGGCGATGAGGTCAAGGCCTACGTCCTCCGCGTCGACCGCGAGGCGCGCAAGATCTCCCTTTCGCTCAAGCGCGCCCACCCCGAAGAGTGGGACAACGCCGTCGATCGCTTCGTCATCGGCCAGGTGCTCATCGGCAGGGTCACCAAACTCATGCCCTTCGGCGCCTTTGTGCGCCTCGATGGGCCCATCGAGGGCCTCATCCATATCTCCGAACTCACCAACCGCCGCATCCAGCACCCCCGCGAGGTGCTCGAAGAAGGCAAGGTCGTGCCCGTTAAGCTCGTCCGCATCGAGAAGGACCGCCACCGCCTCGGTCTCAGCCTGCGTCAGGCCCGCAACGACGCCGAGGCCATGGGCTTCGGCTTCGATCGCAACGGCTCCGTCGTTGACTGGCCCGACGACGTGCGCGAGGAGTTCGGGCTGGAGAAGCGCGACGCCGCCCAGACCCGTTCCCAGCCCCGCACCGCGCAGGAGACCGTCGAGCAGGCCGTCGCCAACGATCCCGAGCCCGTCTCCGCCTTCGCCCACGCCTTCGCCCAGGCGCTTGAGAACGCCGAAGGCAGCCGCTCCCTCAGCTTCGACGAAGAAGGCGCCGTCGCTCCCGAAGCCGTGGACGGGGAGGCCTCTGCCGCCCCCGAAGCCGCTGTCGAGGACGACGCTGCTCCCGAAGCCGCTGCCGCTGAGGAAGCCACTGCACCCGAAGCCGCTGTCGAAGAAGAGGTAGCCGCGCCCGAAGCCGTGGTCGAGGAAGAGGTGTCTGCACCCGAAGCCGCCGCCGAGGAAGAGGTAGCCACCCCTGAGGCCGTCGCCGAGGAAGAGGTAGCCGCGCCCGAAGCCGCCGCCGAGGAAGCCAGCGCCCCTGAAGCCGTGTCCGGCGAGGAGGCGCCCGAACAACCCGCGGAGGCGGAAGCGCCCGCCGCCGAACCAGCCACGGCGTCCGGCGAGAACGGCGCCGACGCCATCGCCAGGGACTAGCAGGAGGGAACGCAATGGCCGACCGATTCGATAAATTCACGGAACGCGCGCGGCGTGTGCTCACCCTCGCCCAGGAAGAGGCCCACCGCTTCAATCACAACTACATCGGTACCGAGCACATCCTCCTCGGCCTCGTGCGCGAGGGCGACGGCGTCGCCGCCAAGGTGCTCTCCAACCTTGGCGTCGAGTTGAACAAGGTCCGCTCCGCCGTTGAGTTCATCATCGGACGCGGCGATCGCACCGTCCTCGGTGAAATCGGCCTCACCCCGCGCGCCAAGAAGGTCATCGAACTCGCCGTCGATGAGGCCCGCCGCCTCGGCCACAGCTACATCGGCACCGAGCACCTGCTCCTCGGCCTCGTGCGCGAAGGCGAGGGCATCGCCGCCGGCGTCCTTGAGAGCCTCGGCGTCAATATCGAGCGCGTCCGCGCCGAGACCACGCGTATTCTCAGTCAGTCCTCCCCCCAGGCCGCGGGCGCGGCCGCCGGCGGCGCCCGTCAGGCGAGCCGCACCCCCACCGTCGATCAGCTCGGCATCGAACTCACCGCCGCCGCCCGCGCCGGCCAGCTCGACCCCGTCATCGGGCGCTCCACCGAGCTCGAGCGCGTCGTCCAGATCCTCTCCCGCCGCACGAAGAACAACCCCGTGCTCATCGGCGAGCCCGGCGTCGGCAAGACCGCCATCGCCGAGCTCCTCGCCCAGCGCATCAGCACCGGCGACGTTCCCGAAACCCTCGCCGAAAAGCGCCTGCTGACCCTTGATATCGGCTCGCTCGTGGCCGGCACCAAGTACCGCGGCGAGTTCGAGGAGCGCCTCAAGAAGGTCATCGAGGAGATCAAGACTGCGGGCAACTGCATCCTCTTCGTCGATGAGCTCCACATGCTCGTCGGCGCCGGCGCCGCCGAAGGCGCCGTCGACGCCGCCAACATCCTCAAGCCCGCTCTCGCCCGCGGGGAACTCCAGTGCATCGGCGCCACCACCCTCGATGAGTACCGCAAGCACATCGAGCGCGACGCCGCCCTCGAACGGCGCTTCCAGCCCATCGTCGTCGATGAGCCGACCGTCGAGGAGACCGTCGAGATTCTGCGCGGCATCCGTCGCCGCTACGAGGAGCACCACAACCTCAAGATCAGCGATGACGCGCTCGTCGCCGCCGCCCGCATGTCCGACCGCTACGTCACCGAGCGCTTCCTGCCGGACAAGGCCATCGACCTCATCGACGAGGCCTCCAGCCGCGTCCGCATCCGCCGCGCCGCCACCCCGCCCTCCATGCAGGAGGCGCTCAAGGGTCTTGAGAGCCTCAGTCGCGAGCGCGATCAGGCCACCGAGGCGCAGCAGCACGAGTACGCCTCCGAGCTCGCTGATCGCGAGGAGAAGCTGCGCGCCAAGATCAACGAGATGGGCGAATGGAGCGAGGGAACCGGCGGCGTCGCCACCCCCGTCGTCAGCGAGGAGGACATCGCCGAAGTCGTCGCCATGTGGACCGGCATCCCCGCCGCCCAGATCGCGAGCGAAGAGAGCGCCCGCCTCCTGAAGATGGAAAGCGCCCTCCGCACCCGGGTCATCGGCCAGACCGAGGCGATCGAGTCAATCGCCAAATCCGTCCGCCGCGCCCGCGCCGGCCTCAAGGATCCGCGCCGCCCCATCGGCGTCTTCCTCTTCCTCGGCCCCACCGGCGTCGGCAAGACCTACCTCGCCCGCCAGCTCGCCGAGTTCATGTTCGATTCCCAGGACAACATGATTAAGCTCGACATGAGCGAGTTCAGCGAGCGCCACACCGTCGCCCGCCTCATCGGCGCCCCTCCCGGCTACGTCGGATACGACGACGGCGGCCAGCTCACCGATACCGTGCGCCGCCGCCCCTACTGCCTCATCGTCCTCGACGAGATCGAAAAGGCGCATCCCGATGTCTTCAACCTCCTCCTCCAGATCTTCGACGAAGGCCGTCTGGCCGACGCCAAAGGGCGCAAGGTCGACTTCCGCAACACCATCCTCATCATGACCTCAAACGTTGGCTCCGACCTCATCAAGCGCGATTCCACGCTCGGCTTCGCCATCACCCACGATGAGGCGCAGACGCACGAGGACCGCTACAAGCGCATGAAGGACAAGGTGCTCAGCGAGCTCAAGAACGTCTTCAAGCCCGAGTTCCTCAATCGCGTCGACAGCACCGTCGTCTTCCACGCGCTCACCCCCGAGCACATCCGCCAGATCGTCGATCTCGAGCTGTCCCAGGTCGAGCGCCGCCTGTCTCTCCGCGCCGTCACCTTCGAGGTGACCGAGGCCGCCCGTGACTGGCTCGGCGAAAAGGGCTATGACCAGGTCTTCGGCGCGCGCCCCCTCCGCCGCGTCATCCAGGACAACATCGAGGACAAGATCAGCGAGATGCTGCTGGCCGGCGAGTTCGGCTCAGGCGATAGCCTGGTCATCGATCGCGATCCCGACGGAGACGCGCTCGTAATCAAGCCCGTGATCTCGCCCGCGGCCGTCGGCTAGTTCCACCGCGTTCGGGCCGCGAATCATGGGGGCGATGCTGGTTGACGGCGCGCGCGTGTTCGCGTAGTCTCATTATGGCGTGCTGTGCCATTGCGCAGAACCCCCGATTCGTGACCTTGCCGAGTTGCGCCATTCAGAACCCAGGGCCTGAAGGAGTCGCCAGTACATGACCGCGACACTTGATGGGACGCGGACGGGCGAACGCGCCCCGTTCACCGTCCAGTCGTTCAGCACCATCTCCAACATCCTCGAGATCCCGAGCCTCATCAAGCTCCAGCTCGATTCGTTTGGCTGGTTCAAGCGCGCGGGCCTCCGCGAACTCCTCGATGAGCTCTCGCCGATCCAGGACTTCACCAGTTCGAAGATGGACCTCATCTTCGGCGAATACGAATTCCGCGAGCCCAAGCACAGCCAGGAAGAATGCCGCGAGCGCGACACAACCTTCGCCGCGCCCCTCTTCGTCGATGTCGAGTTGCGCATCAAGGACTCCGGCGAGATCAAGGAACAGCGCCTCTTCTTCGGCGACTTCCCCCTCATGACCGATCGCGGCACCTTCATCATTAACGGCGCCGAGCGCGTCGTCGTGAGCCAGCTCGTGCGCTCCCCGGGCGTCTACTACACCGTCGAGACCGACGCCCAGAGCGGCCAGCGCCTCGCCAACGCCAAGCTCATCCCCAACCGCGGCGCCTGGCTCGAATTCGAAACCTCCGCCAAGCGCATCCTCAGCGTCAAGATCGACCGCAAGCGCAAGATGCCCGTCTCCGTCCTCGTCCGCGCTATCGATGAGCCCGGCCTCCTCCCCGGCGATGAAGACGATCCCGCCTTCGCCAAGTTCTTCGCCGCCCAGAAGCGCCTCGACGAAGAGGGTACCGCCGCCGCCGAAAAGGCCCGCGACGCCGCTCGCCGCGAATGCGAGAAAGTGCTCGGCACTGACGAACGCGTCCTCGCCTTCTTCACGGAAGTCGATGTTGAGGGCGACCTTTCCTACCTCACCGCCACCCTGGGCCGTCGCGACGGCGGCCGCAACAACGATCCCTGCGCGAGCAAGCACGAGGCCCTCCTCGAGCTCTACCGCAAGATCCGCCCGGGCGATCCCCCCACCCACGAGAATGCCCGCGCCCTTATCAACCAGCTCTTCTTCAATCCCCGCCGCTACGACCTCGGCCGCGTCGGCCGGCACAAGCTGAACAAGCGCCTCGCCCTCGCCGACGCCACCGACCAGCGCTGGCTGCGCCCGCTCGACCTGATCGAACTCACCCGCGAGCTCATCAACGTCAACCTCGGTCGCAGCGGCACCGATGACATCGACCACCTCGGCAACCGCCGCGTGCGCGCCGTCGGCGAGCTCATCCAGCAGCAGTTCCGCATCGGCCTCGTTCGCATGGAGCGCGTCGTGCGCGAGCGCATGACGATCACGGACCCGGCCGAGGCCACCCCCAGCGCCCTTATCAACATCCGCCCCGTCGTCGCCGCCATGAAGGAGTTCTTCGGCGGCAGCCAGCTCTCCCAGTTCATGGACCAGACCAACCCGCTCGCTGAGCTCACCCACAAGCGCCGCCTCAGCGCCCTCGGCCCCGGCGGCCTCTCCCGCGACCGAGCCGGCTTCGACGTGCGCGACGTCCACCACAGCCACTACGGCCGCATCTGCCCTATCGAGACGCCGGAAGGCCCCAACATCGGCCTCATCGGGTCACTCGCGACCTACGGCCGCCTCAACGACTTCGGCTTCATCGAGACGCCCTACCGTCGCGTCATCAGCGAACTGGCCTCTGATGATCCAAAGCTCGCCGACCAGCAGCTGCGTGAGGACGTCACTGACGCTGACGGCAAGCTCATCGCCGCCGCCGGCTCTACCGTCGACAAGGCGGCCGCGCGACGCCTCAGGAAGGCCGGCCTGCGTGTGCCCATCCACGCCCGCGTCGCCGATGAGGTTACCTACCTCACCGCCGACGAGGAGGACCGCTACGTCGTCGGCCAGGCCAATACCCGCGTCGGCGAGGACGGCCGCATCCTTGATGAGCGCGTCGAGGTGCGCGTCAACGAGGAGTTCAAGCTCGTTCCCCCGCACGAGATCGACTTCCTCGATGTCTCGCCCAAGCAGATGGTCTCCGTCGCCGCGTCGCTCATCCCCTTCCTCGAACACGACGACGCCAACCGCGCCCTCATGGGCTCGAACATGCAGCGTCAGGCCGTCCCCCTTGTCCGCCCCGAAGCGCCCCTCGTAGGCACCGGCATGGAAGGACGCACCGCCATCGACAGCGGCCACGTCCTCGTCGCCGATGGCAGCGGCGAGGTGCTTGAGGCCTCCGGCTCCCGCGTCGTCATCAACTACGACGACAAGAAGCTCGGAACCGTTGCAATCCCCCTCATCAAGTTCCAGCGCTCCAATCAGGGCACCTGCCTCAATCAGCGCCCGCTCGTCTTCCGCGGCGAGCGCGTGGAGGCCAACCAGCCCCTCGTCGATAGCTCCAGCACCGAAGGCGGCGAGCTCGCCCTCGGCCAGAATGTGCTCTGCGCCTTCATGAGCTGGGAGGGCTACAACTTCGAGGACGCCATCATCATCAGCGAGAACCTTGTCCGCGAAGACAAGTTCACATCCATCCACATCGAGAAGCACGAGATCGAGGCCCGCGATACCAAGCTCGGCGCCGAAGAGATCACGCGCGACATCCCCAACGTCGGCGAGGAAGCCCTCGCCAATCTCGATGAAGACGGCATCATCCGCATCGGCGCCGAAGTCCGCGAGGGCGATATCCTCGTCGGCAAGATCACGCCCAAGGGCGAAACCGAACTGACCGCCGAGGAGAAGCTCCTCCGCGCCATCTTCGGCGAAAAGGCCCGCGAGGTGAAGGACACCAGCCTGCGCCTCCCCCACGGCGAGCGCGGCAAGGTCATCGACGTGCGCGTCTTCAGCCGTGAGGACCACGAGGGCCTGCCCGCCGGCGTCAACAAACTTGTGCGCGTCAGCACCGCCCAGCGCCGCAAAATCGCCGAGGGCGACAAGATGGCCGGGCGCCACGGCAACAAGGGCGTCATCAGCCGCATCCTCCCCCGTGAGGACCTCCCCTACCTGCCCGACGGCTCCCCCGTCGACATCATCCTCAATCCCATCGGCGTCCCCAGCCGCATGAACATCGGCCAGGTGCTCGAAACCCACCTCGGCTGGGCCGCCAAGGCCCTCGGCTTCCGCGCCAGCACCCCCGTCTTCGACGGCGCTGATGACGGCGACCTCGAAGACTCCCTCGCGCGCGCCTGGATGGCGGCCGAGAGCGGCGCCGTCCACTACATCGACCCACGTGACTACGGCTTCGATGAGTCCATCGCCTGCGACTGGCTCAGGGAGCGCGGCTACGATCCCGCCCCCATCTTCGAGCAGCCTGAAAAGGGCGCCGCCAAGCGCGCCTGCCTCGAGATCTGGCTTGCCCAGGCGGGCCGCAAGCCGCGGAAGTCCACCACCATCGAGCGCATCGAGGAGGCCGCCCAGCGCGTCTTCGCCGAAACCGGCGCGGTCCCGCCCCTCTTCGGCAAAACCGTCCTCTACGACGGCCGCAGCGGCGAGCCCTTCGACCAGCCTGTCACCGTCGGCTACATCTACATGCTCAAGCTCATCCACCTCGTCGAGGACAAAATCCACGCGCGCAGCACCGGCCCCTACTCGCTCATCACCCAGCAGCCGCTGGGCGGCAAGGCGCAGTTCGGCGGCCAGCGCTTCGGCGAAATGGAGGTCTGGGCGCTCGAAGCCTACGGCGCCGCGCACATCCTCCAGGAACTCCTCACCGTGAAGTCCGACGACGTCGTCGGGCGCGTCAAGACCTACGAGGCCATCGTCAAGGGCGAGGACGTCCTCGAACCCGGCGTCCCCGAATCCTTCAAGGTGCTCGTCAAGGAGCTCCAGAGCCTCGGCCTCTCCATCGATGTCTCCAACGATTCGGGCAGCGTCTCCTTCACCGAGGAGACAACCGGAGAGCTGCCCGAGCTCGGCATCAACCTTTCCGGATTCGAATCGGAGGATCTCTTCAATGCTCGAAGTCAATGACTTCAACCAGGTCCGCATCGGGCTCGCCAGCCCCTCCCAGATACGCTCCTGGTCGTACGGTGAGGTCACCAAGCCCGAGACCATTAACTACCGCACCCTCAAGCCCGAAAAGGACGGCCTCTTCTGCGAGAAGATCTTTGGCCCCACCAAGGACTTCGAGTGCTACTGCGGCAAGTACAAGCGCGTCCGCTACAAGGGCATCATCTGCGACAAGTGCGGCGTCGAGGTCGCCCGCGCCAAGGTTCGCCGCGAGCGCATGGGCCACGTCGAGCTGGCCAGCCCCGTCAGCCATATCTGGTTCGTCAAGGGCACGCCCTCCAAGCTCGGCCTGCTCCTTGAAATCTCCCCCCGCAACCTCGAGCGCGTCCTCTACTTCGCCCAGTACCTGATCACCGAAGTCGACGACGCCGCCCGCGAATTCGAAATCGAGAACCTGCAGAAGGAACTCACCCGCGCCATCGATGACCGCCTCGCCGAGATCACCCCCGAGCGCGAGCGCCTGGAACTTGAGCTCGAAGCCGCCCACGAAGAGCTCACCGCCAGCACGGAAGAGCGCATCGCCAGCCTCGAAGCCGAGCGCGCCGCCACCCGTGAGGCCATCGAGTCCGAAGCCGCCCGCAACGTCGAGGCCGCCAACAAGATCATCGGGGAGTTCACCGAGCGCGATTTCGTCTTCCAGGGCGACGTCATCGTCGCCACCGGCGCCAAGATGACCAAGACCGCCCGCAACAAGCTCGAGCGCGAGGGTCGCAAGAAGCTCACCGCCTTCGACAAGGAGACCAAGAAGCTCATCGCGACCGAGCGCACCGTCGCCGAAAGCGCCATGGAGGCCGCCAAGGCGAACGTGTACGACGAGCTCCACCCCCTCCAGGAGCGCGCCGCGGAGATCCGGCGGGAAACCGAGGAACAGTTCCAGGAGCGCCTCAGCGACCTCGAGAACATCGTCGATCCCGTCCGCAACGACCGCGTCGAGCTCCTCACGGAGACCCGCTACCGCGAGCTCTCCGATATGTTCGGGCACGTCTTCAAGGCGGCTATGGGCGCCGAGGCCATCCTCAGCGTCCTCGAACGCCTCGACCTCGACGCCCTCCGCGCCAAGCTCAAGGGCGAACTCGCCACCGCCAGCGGCCAGCGTCGCAAGAAGGCGACCAAGCGCCTCCAGGTCGTCGAAGACCTCATCGACTCCGGCAACAAGCCTGAGTGGATGGTCTTCCAGGTGCTCCCCGTGCTCCCGCCCGAACTGCGGCCCATGGTCCAGCTCGATGGCGGACGTTTCGCCACCAGCGACCTGAACGACCTCTACCGCCGCGTCATCAACCGCAACAACCGCCTCAAGCGGCTGCTCGACCTCGGCGCCCCCGAGATCATCATCCGCAACGAGAAGCGCATGCTGCAGGAAGCCGTCGACAGCCTCGTCGACAACGGCCGTCGCGGACGCGCCGTCAGCGGCAGCGGCAACCACAAGCTCAAGAGCCTCAGCGACATGCTCAAGGGCAAGCAGGGGCGCTTCCGCCAGAACTTGCTCGGCAAGCGCGTTGACTACTCCGGCCGCTCCGTCATCGTCGTCGGCCCCGAACTCAAGCTGCATCAGTGCGGCCTGCCCAAGAAGATGGCGCTCGAACTCTTCAAGCCCTTCGTCATGCACTCACTCGTCGCCAAGGGCCTCGCCCACAACATCAAGAGCGCCAAGCGCATCGTCGAGCGCGCCCGTCCGGAGGTCTGGGACATCCTCGACGAGGTCATCCAGGACCGCCCGGTGCTGCTGAACCGCGCCCCCACCCTCCACCGGCTCGGCATCCAGGCCTTCCAGCCGGTGCTCATCGAGGGCTCCGCCGTTCAGCTCCACCCGCTCGTCTGCGCCGCCTTCAACGCCGACTTCGACGGCGACCAGATGGCCGTGCACGTCCCCCTCAGCCGCGAGGCCGTGGCCGAAGCCAGGCAGATCCTGCTTTCCACGAAAAACCTGCTCTCCCCCGCCAGCGGCGACCCTACCGTCACCCCCACCCTCGACATGGTCCTCGGCTCCTACTACATGACCGAGGTCAGCGAGAGCGCCCGCGGCGCCTTCGTCGAGTCCAACGGCGCCCCCGCCCGCGGCGTGTACGCGTCCTTCGATGAAGCCAAGCTCGCCTTCGACCTTGGCGCCCTCGACCTGCGCGCCCCGATCAAGGTGCGCACCGATCGCCCCGCCGCTGGCAGCATCGACAGCGAGGAAGCCGCTGGCGCCGCCCCCCTGGACGCCCCCCGTCTGCTGGAGACGACCGCCGGCCGCATCATCTTCAACGAAGTCCTCCCCGAGGTTCTGCCCTTCCAGAACTACACGATGGACCGCCCCGCCCTGCGCCGGCTCGTCGCCCTCGTCTACCGCGAACTCGGCAGCGAGGCCACGGCCGAGGTCGTGGACCGCATCAAGGAAGTCGGCTTCCGCTTCGCCACCCAGAGCGGCGTCACCATCGCCATCCACGAGATCGTCGTGCCCCACCACAAGAAGGAGCTCATCGCCGAGGCGGACCAGCTGGTCGCCGATCTCGAAGATCAGTACCAGATGGGGCTCATCACCGAGGATGAGCGCTATCAGGGCGCGGTCGAGGTCTGGAGCGAGACCACGCGCCGCATCGAGAACGACATCGCCGAAAGCCTCTCCGAGTACGGCTCGCTCAACTACATGGCCAGTTCGGGCACCAAAGGCAACATCACCCAGATTCGGCAGATGGCGGGCATGCGCGGCCTCATGGCCGACCCCCACGGCCAGATCATCCCCGAGCCCATCCGCGCCTCCTTCCGCGAAGGCCTCACCGTGCTGGAGTACTTCATCTCCACCCACGGCGCCCGCAAGGGCCTCGCCGACACCGCCCTCCGCACCGCCGATTCCGGGTACCTCACCCGTCGCCTGATCGACGTCTCCCAGGACGTCATCATCGGCGACCGCGACTGCGAGACCACCGCCGGCCTCTGGATCGAACAGCGCGATGAGCGCGAGACCATGGAAGACTTCCGCGACCGCATCGTCGGCCGCTACGCCGCCGCCCCCGTCGCGGACGACGCCACCGGCGAGATCATCGTCGACCGCAACGAGGAGCTCGACGAAACCGTCGCCGATCGCCTCGAAGCCCTCGAAGTCGCCCGCGTCTACGTCCGCACGCCCATGTCCTGCGAGGCTGAGCGCGGCATCTGCCAGCTCTGCTACGGACGCGACCTCGCCCGCGGCGAACTCGTGCTCCCGCGCACAGCCGTCGGCATCATCGCCGCGCAATCCATCGGCGAGCCTGGCACCCAGCTCACCATGCGCACCTTCCACACCGGCGGCGTCGCCGGCACGACCGACATCACCAGCGGCCTGCCGCGCGTCGAGGAGCTGTTCGAGGCGCGCGTCCCCAAGGGCGAAGCCATCATCAGCGAAATCGACGGCGTCGTTGAAGTGCTTGAGGACGGCAACCAGCGCCTCGTCCGCGTCTCCAACGTCGATACCGTCTCCGAAGAGTACGAAATCCCCGTGGGCGCCCGTCCCCAGGTCGCCGATGGCGACCACGTCATGGCTGGCAGCGTTCTCGCCGCCGTCCCCGAGGACAAGAAGAAGGAGGACGGGGATGCGGATGCGGTCGCCGAGCTCTCCACCGAACTCGTCTCCCGCATCCCCGGCATCGTGCGCAAGAAGGGGCGCAAGAAGCTCCTGGTCACCTTCGAGGACCGCGAGGACCGCGAGTACGCGATCCCCGCCGCCGCCCGCCTCCTCGTCGCCTCAGGCGAGAACATCGACGCCGGCGCCCAGATCACCGAAGGCGCCAAGAACCCGCAGCACATCCTCTCCATCCAGGGCCGCGACGCCGTGCGCCGCTACATGGTCGACGAGGTGCAGAAGGTCTACCGCTCACAGGGCGTGAACATCAACGACAAGCACATCGAAGTCATCACCCGCCAGATGCTGCGCCGCGTGCGCGTCGATCACCCGGGCGACACCGGCCTCCTGCCGGGCGACCTCATCGACCGCCGCGAGTTCGAGGAGATCGTCGCCCGCGTGGTCGCCGAAGGCGGCGAGCCCGCCACCGCCCAGCCCGTCCTGCTCGGCGTCACCAAGGCCTCGCTGAACACGAACTCGTGGCTTGCCGCCGCCTCCTTCCAGGAGACGACCCGCGTGCTCACGAACGCCTCCGTGGAAGGCAAGGTCGACAAGCTCATCGGGCTCAAGGAAAACGTCATCATCGGCAAACTCATCCCCGCGCGCGCGGAGATCGAGGTGCCTCGCCGCGAGTTCCTCCCCGAACTCGACCTGCCCGAGTCCCTCGAATTCGATGAGGAAGCCGAACTGGAACGCATGCTCGCCGAACGCGAAGCCGGCGCCGCCGTCGCGGTCGAGACCCCCGACCTCGACGCGCTGCGGTCCATCGACGTCGACGACCCCTGACGCCGGCCCGGCGCCGGCAGGGGAATCCAGCGGCAATCCCGGAGGCGGCGTTGGGCGTCGCTACGGCGCCGCTTCCAGGAGCGCGACCGCCGCCGCCCCGATCGCCTCGCCGCGCCCGACCGCGTCCAGCCCCTCCCCGCTCTTCGCCTTCACGTTGACCTGTGCCTCGCGCACGCCCGCGATGGCGGCGATGCGCGCGCGCATCGCCGCCAGGTGAGGCGCCAGACGCGGACGCTCCGCCCGCACTGTCGCGTCCACATTCGCGAGAACCCACCCATCCGCCCGCGCCAGCCGCAACGCCTCCACCAGAAACACGCTGCTCGCCGCCCCCGCCCAGCGTTCGTCCGAACTGGGGAAGTGCGTCCCCATGTCGCCCTTCCCCGCCGCCCCCAGCACCGCGTCTGTGATCGCGTGCAGGAGCGCGTCCGCGTCGCTGTGTCCGTCCAGCCCCGCCGCTCCCGCAATCGTCACCCCGCCCAGTACAAGCGCCCGCGTCGCATCGACGCGGTGCAGGTCCTCCCCCATCCCGATCCGCATCAGCCCTCGCCCCGCTCCGCCAGCAGCGCCCGCGCCACGACCAAATCGATCGGGCGCGTCACCTTCAGATTAGCCGCGTCGCTTTCGACTATGCGTACTTCCAGCCCCGCCCGCGCGAGCATGGCCGCGTCGTCCGTCTCATCGCCATCCGAGCGCGCCGCCGCCTCCAGCCACGCCTCGCGGTGGATCACCTGCGGCGTCTGCGCCGCCCGCAACCGTCCCCGATCCGGACTCCCCGTGATTGCGCCGTCCGCAACCTCCTTGATCGTGTCCGTCACCGGCCCTGCCAGAATCGCCCCCGACGCCTGTTCCGCCGCCGCCACGCACGCGTCAATGAGCGCGGGCGTGACCAGCGGGCGCGCGCCGTCATGAACGGCGACGTACTCGCTCGCGACCATCCGCAACCCCGCCTCCACGCTGTCCCGCCGCCGCGCCCCGCCCGCCGCCACCCCGACAAGCGCCTCCCCCAGCGTCTCCCGTCCGATCGCCTCCAGCGTTCCCAGCAGGTCTTCCCGCCCTACGATTGCCACGCCCCCGATCGACTCCGCGTCGCCGAGCGCGGCCAGCGACCACGCCACCAGCGGCCGTCCGCAGAGATCCGCCAGCAGCTTGTCCCCGTCCCCGAAGCGCGTCGAGCGTCCGGCGGCGACCACGACGGCGTCGACCAGCATGCCCCGCACACTACACCCGCTCCCGCTACCATGTGAATGGCGCGGCGAACGCCGCCGCCCGAGGGAACATCAGGAAATGACCGTCGATATCGAACGCCTTCTGCCTCGCGTCACGAAACCCGCCCGCTACACCGGCGGTGAGTGGAACTCGGTGGTCAAGGACTGGGACGCCGCCGCCGTGCGCGTCGCCCTCGCCTATCCCGACGCCTACGACATCGGCATGTCGAACATGGGCCTCGGCATCCTCTATGACCTGCTCAACGCCCGCGATGACGTGCTCTGCGAACGCGCCTTCGCGCCCTGGCCCGACATGGAAGCGGAAATCCGCCGCGAGGGCGTCCCCCTCTGGAGCCTCGAGACGCGCCGCCCCCTGCGCGAGTTCGATATCCTCGGCTTCACCCTCCAGTATGAGCTGACCTACACCAACATCCTCAACATGCTCGACCTCGCGGGCGTCGCCCCCCGCTCCCGCGACCGTGGCGAGGACGATCCCATCGTCATCGCCGGCGGCAGCTGCGCCTTCAATCCCGAACCCCTCGCCCCCTTCATCGACGCCTTCGTGCTGGGCGAGGGCGAGGAAGCGATCGGCGAACTCGCCGATCGCGCGCGCGCCTGGAAGCGCGAGGGCGCCCCCCGCAGCGCCCGCCTGCGCGACCTCCTCGCCATGCCCGGCGTTTACGTCCCCGCCTTTTACGAAGCCCGCTACGACGCCAGCGGCCGCTTCGCCGCCCTCGAGCCTGGCGATCCGTCCGCCCCGCCCGAAATCCAGCGTCGCGTGGTCGAGGCCCTTCCCCCAGCCCTCACGAAGCCGATCGTCCCCTTCCTCCAGACCGTCCACGATCGCGCCGCCGTCGAGATCCAGCGCGGCTGTACGCAGGGTTGCCGCTTCTGCCAGGCAGGCATGATCTATCGCCCCACGCGCGAACGCAGCCCGGAAGAAGTCGTCGAGGCCACCCGTGAACTCCTCGCCAACACCGGCTACGAGGAGCTCTCCCTGCTCTCCCTCAGCACGACCGACCACAGCCGTATCGTGCCCATGGTCGAGGCGCTCACCGCCGCCTTCCCCGACCTCAAGGTCTCCCTGCCCAGCACCCGCGTTGACAGCTTCTCCGTCGATGTCGCCAACGCCATCGCCAAAGGCAAGAAGCACACCCTCACGCTCGCCCCCGAGGCCGGCAGCCAGCGCCTCCGCAACGCCATCAACAAGCTCGTCAGCGAGGATGATCTCTTCGGCGCCGCCTCCAACGCCTTCGCCCGCGGCTGGACCAGCGTCAAGATGTACTTCATGGTCGGGCTCCCCTCCGAGACCACCGATGATGTCCAGGGCATCGTCGATCTCGCCCGCCGCGTGAAGGAGATTGGCCGCGAGCGCGCCGGCAAGCGCGCGCGCGTCCGCGTCAGCACCAGCAACCACGTGCCCAAGGCCCACACCCCCTTCCAGTGGGCTCGCCAGGAGACCGCCGCCGAACTCACCCCGAAGCACCGCCTCCTCAAGGACGGCTGCCGCGCCGCCGGCGTCGACTTCAGTTGGAACGACCCCGCCGATAGCCGCATCGAGGCCATCCTCAGCCGTGGCGACCGCCGCGTCGCCGAGGCGATCGAACACGCCTGGCGCTCAGGCGCGACCTTCGACGCCTGGAGCGAGCGCTTCCGTCCCGATCTCTGGGACGACGCCTTCGCCGCCGCCGGCGTCGACGCCGCCTGGTTCGCCCACGAGGAGTGGGACACCTTCGCGCCCCTCCCCTGGGACCACGTCGCCAGCGGCGTGAACAAGAGCTACCTGCGCGGGCAGTGGCGCGATGTCTTCCGCGAACACACGGTCGGCGATTGCCACCACGGCGCCTGCAACGTCTGCGGCGTGCAGGACGCGCCCGTCACTGACTGCGTGGTCAAGATCGGCGAACTGATCGAACTGCGTCGCGGCGCCCCCGCCTTCGAGGGAGAACCGCTCGAGCTCGTCTAGCGCGACCGCCGAACCCGTCCCGCGCACTGGCCCCGTGCGTATCCCGGGCTATACTCGGGCGGCGTGAGCCTTACCGCGGAATACCGCACCCAACTGATCGCCAGGCTCCGCGCCACGACCGCTGACCTTGCCTGGGCCGTGCGCGATATCCCCGCTGACCAACACCACTGGACGCCCGACGGCGATGAGTGGTCCATCCACGAGCACGTCGCCCACCTCGTGGACATGGAGGAGCGCGTCTACCTGCCCCTGCTCCGCTGGGCCGCCATCCCCGAAATGCTCGAACCCGCCGTCTATAACCGCCGCGTCTGGCGCGATGAACGCTACGATGCGGACCTCCCGTTGGGCGATCTCATGGAGCAACTCAGCCGTGTGCGCGATGAGGAGTACGACGTCTTCCGCGAACTCGACGACAACGCCTGGCAGCGTCTGCGGAAGGACGAGACCTGGGGCACGGTCACGTGTCAGTGGATCGCCGAGGTCGTCTACCGCCATGTCCTTGACCACCTCCAGGGCGTGATGGGCCTGCGCGGCGACCTCAGCCTCGCCGCCCTCGATCGCAGCGTGGCGGGCGGCGTCTGATGCGTCTTCCCAGCGTGCTGCGCGCTTCCCCCGGCGATTCCCTCGCCGCCGCCATCGAATCCGAAGCCACCGCCATCCTCCTCGCGCTCACCGATGAGACGCAGCCCAGCGAGGATCTGCGCGCGGCCGTCGCCGAGTCCGTCGAGCGCGTCGCCGAGGCGGGCAAGACCGCCCTCGTCGCGGTCAACCACCCCCGCGCGCAGCTCACCCGCGGCGACCTTGACGCCATCACGGGCGCGAACCTGGCGGCCATCCTCCTCCCCCACTGCGTCGAGCCCCAGGACGTGCGCGATACCGCCGTCCTCCTGCGCGAATTCGAATACACCCGCGACCTCGAACCAGGTCAGGTCGCCCTCTTTCCCGTCATCGATACCGCCCGCGGCCTCCTGCGCGCCGCCGAGAGCCTTGCCGCCGCCCCCCGCGTCGCCGGTCTCGTGCTCGCCTCCGAGCCGTTCGCCCGCGATGTCGGCGCGCGCCTCGAGGAAAGCGGTCCGCGCCTTGCGTACGCGCGCGGGGCCGTCGTTGCCGCCGCCGCCGCCCACGAGACCGTCGCCCTCATCGATGGCAGTTCCCTCGAACTCCGCGACATGGCCAACTACGGCTTCGCTGGCGCCATCCTCGATGACCCCCGCCTCGCCCCCGTCGCCAACGACGTCTTCGCGCCCTCGCCTTCCGTCCTGAAGCGCGCCCGCGCCGACATCGCGGCGTACGAGTCCCGACCCGAAGGCGCGTGGGTCGCCCGTCGCGATGGGATGGTGGTTGACGCGCCGCGCGCGCGTCAGGCCAGGCGCGCCCTCGACCGCGCCTCAGAGGGCGGCTGAACGCGCCCAGCGCGCCGCCAGTTCCTCCAGCAGCGCCGCCGCGTTCCGCATCGAACGCTCGCGGTCGGGCTCGAGTGCGGCCAGCGTGAGCGCGTTCGCCGACGACCCTCCCCCCTCCGCTCTCCCCGCCAGCACGACACAGGGAACGCCTTCCTCATCCGCCAGCCGCCGCAGCCGCCCCACCGTCTTCCCCTGCCCTGACTGCGCGTCGACGCTCCCCTCTCCGGTGATGATCAGGTTCGCCCGTCGCACCCGTTCCCTCAGCCCCACCGCCTCCGCCACGACATCGAAGCCGCTCCTGATGCGGCTGCCGAGGAACGCCGCCAGTCCTCCCGCCAATCCCCCCGCCGCCCCCGCCCCGGGGAGCTCCGCGATGGCCACGCCAAGCGATCGCTGGACGACGTCCGCATAGCGCCGCAAGGCGGCCTCAATCACCGCCACCTCCTCCTTCGAGGCGCCCTTCTGCGGCCCGAAGACCGCCGCCGCGCCCTGTGGACCCACGAGCGGGTTCGTTACGTCCGTCGCCACCAGTATCTCCACCCCGGACAGGAACGCTGGCCGCGACCAGACGATCCGATCCAGATCCGCGAGCGGCGCCGCGCCCACCGGCAGGTCGCGTCCCACCCCATCGAGGAAACGCGCCCCCAGCGCCCGCGCCATCCCCGAACCGCCATCACTGGTCGCGCTCCCGCCCACGCCCACCACCACCCGTCGCGGCTTCCCCGCAAACGCGGCGGCGAGCAGTTCGCCGACCCCTTCCGTGCTGGACCGCAGGACGTCGCGTTCCTCCCGCGCGATCAACGCCAGCCCGTTCGCCATCGCCGCCTCCACCGCGCACACGCCCGTCTCCGCGATATCGAGAACGCGCCCGATCCGTGGCCGTCCAAGCGCGTCGTGCACGCGCACGACGCGACGCTGGCCGTTCATCGCCCGCGCCAGCGCCGCCAGAAACCCGGGCCCGCCATCCGAGAGCGGCAGCTCCTCGATCAGCCATCCGCGCTTCGCGGACCTGAGGCCTCGGGCGATGGCGGCGGCCGCCTCCTCCGCGGTCAGGCTCTCCTTGAACTCCTGGGGAGCGACCAGCACGCGCATGGCTCAGAACCCGCCATCCCGCAGCACGTAGAGCCCCGCCAGCAGCAGGATGGCGATGACGTAGCCCCACCCCGCCCGTCGCAGAACCCGCAGCGCCTCGATCGCGCGCTGCCAGCGGAAGACCACCGCGCCCACGATGATCCCCGCCGCGATCACGATCAGCGCCACCGCCAGAAAGCCTGTCAAGTCATCCCCCCGCGAACCGGCACGCCCGATCGTCGCCCTCCCGCGCCGCAACCGCCACCCCCGATGTCGGGTACGATGAACCCTCGACGTGCGACGCGCCTCACTCCGGCTGACGCTCCTCCCCCTCCTCGCGCTCCTCGGGGCCGCGCTGCTCGGCGCGTGCGGCGACACGGAGGAGTTCCCCGCTGACCTCCCCGACGACGCCTACCCGCTCGAAGAGATGCTGCTCGACCTCGCCGACCTTCCCATCGACATGGACAGTGCGGAAACACACGCCTTCTCGAACGAAGCGTGGGCCCAGAGCTTCGACGTCGAGAACCTTCGCGGGAAGATCGCGCAGATCGAGGCCCGCGGCCGCGTCACCGGCGCCCTGCGCGTCTTCTCCTGGGATGGCCCCTTCGCCGTCGGCGGGCCGCTCTACATCACCGTCCAGTCCACGCTCTACACGGACGTCGCTGCCGCCGAAGACTCCCTCAGCCTCTACTGTGGCACGCTCACCGATGAGAGGTCCGCCACCGATGTGGTCGAGTTCTGGGTGGACGATATCGGGGACGGCGTCCAGGGGCTGCTCATGGGCGAGCAGGTCGCGGATATGGGAAGGGGCGTCAGGACGATCGTCTGCTTCCGCACCGGCCGCGTCGTGCACGCCATCGACCAGCGCGGCTTCGACGGCAGCCAGGACATTCGCCTCAGCGTGCGCATCGCCCGCCGCATGTTCGAGCATGTGCAAGCCGTCTTCGCCGACCTGGAATCGCCCGACCCCTCCTAGCCCTCCCGGGCGCTGCGAAACGCGTACAGCGTCCGTCCCTTCGCGCAGAGCCGCTCCTGTTCGTCGAGGATGCTGACTTCGATCATGGCCAGCTGCCGCCCCCGCTTCACGACCGTCCCCTCCGCGTAAATCCGTGACCCGATCGCGGGCCGCAGGTAGGTGATGTTCAGGTCCGCCGTGCCCGCCGGCTCCCGCCCCGCCTGCTGAACCGTGGAAAGCGCCGCCAGCATGACGATGTCGACCAGCGCCGCCAGGACGCCGCCGTGCAATCCGCCACCGACCCCTCCCTGCGTGACCGCGCTCGGGGCGAGCGAGATGCGCGCGAAGTCCTCGCGTCGCTCCTCCAGCCGCAGGCCCAGCGCGCGGTGCAGCGGGTGCGCCGCGAAGCCCCGCGCGAACGCCCCCGAGTCTCCCTCAACGGGCGCGGCGCTCACCAGGTCGCGGCGCGTGGGCGGGCCGTCCCCGGCGGCGCCTTCCCGTAGTCCTCAAAGGGCCCGTCACGCCAGTCCAGCGCCGCCTTCAGTCCCTTCTCCCGCGAGATGCGGCCGAACTCCCCGCCCCCGGGACGCACTGCGCTCAACGCCTGAATGTCCGCCCCCGCCGCCATCGCCGTGCGAATCCCCATGATCTCGTAGGCGCGGTTCACCTGACGCTTCGTCATCTGCAACATCGGCGAATCGATGTTCGCGATGCGCTCCGCGAACGCCTCCGTCACCGCGCATAGCTCCCCGACCGGCGCCGCGCGGTTCGCCCAGCCCACCTCCACCGCCTCCAGCCCCGTGAGGCTGTCGCCCGTGTAGAGCAGCTCACGCGCCTTCTTCTGGTGCATGTGCCATGGGTGGTAGAGGACGTCGACGCTCGTCATCGCCCGCACCGGCGGATACCCGATGATCGCGTCCTCGGCGATGAACAGCAGATCGCACATCGTCGCCAGCTCCGTGCCGCCCGCCAGACAATAGCCGTGCACCATCGCGATCACCGGCTTCGTCAGCTCCCAGATCTGCCAGTACCCGCTGAGCAGGTGCTGCGGCCACTGCCCCTGTCCCGGGTGGATCGGCCCCACGCCCGGCAGTCCGCTGCGCGTGTCCACGTAGCTGTGTTCATCCGCCGGCGTTCCTGAGAGATCGTACCCCGCGCTGAAGGCGCGCCCTGACCCGCGCAGCACGATCACCTTCACGCGCTCGTCCAGTTCGAACTGCTTCATCGCGTCGAACACTTCGGCGCGAAGGTTGTGGCTCAATGCGTTCATCTTCTCGGGACGGTTCAGGGTGATGATCGCGTGGCGATCCCGCGTTTCCGTGAGGATGTCTTGATAATCAGGCATGGCCGCATCCTAGAGGACCGCGCCCAGCCCCGCGACGTCCGGCTACGGCTTGCGCGCCACCACACGCGCGATCGTGAGCAGGCGCTCCCCCGCTCGGTCGGCGGCGATGGTCGCCTCTTCATGCGGCTGGGTGTGCGCGGTGAACTCCTCCCAGATGGCGTCCGCTTCCGGCGGCTCATCGGCGCACGTCACCTCCACGAGCCCGCCCTTGCGCCAGTGATCGCGCCACCAGTCCGCCGCGTGGAACGAATAGGCGCCCGTCCCGTAGTAGTCCGCAAGATAGTCGGGCACGTCGTCGGGGCCGAGTTCGCGCGTGTAGCCGGGACAGACGATCCCGATCTCCCCGCCCGGCCGCAGGAACTGGGCCACGTACTCCAGATAGAAGTCCGAGGCGCCGAAATAGTGGTAGGCGTCCAGACACACGATCGCGTCGAAGAAGCCATGCGCGTACGGGAGCTGGTGCGCCTCCGCGTAGATCGGGTGGACCCGCCCCGCGACCCCCGCCGCCTGAATGCGCTCCCAGTTCTCCGTCGGCTTAATCCAGAGGTCCGTGGCCCACACCTCGACCCCGAACTCGCGTGCCAGGAACACCGAACTGATAGCCTTGCCGCACCCCAGGTCCAGCACCCGCGACCCCTCCGCCAGCTCCATGCGTTCGGCCAGCGACTCCGCCAGCCAGAGAACGTTCGGCCCCATGCGATTGGCGGTCACCCACGCCTCGTCGTAGGCCGCGCTGCGCGGGAACAGGCTGGCGTGGTCCCCGCCGCCGCTGGTCATTCGGCGAAGCCGAGCGCGAGATTCACGAGCGCGCGCACGCCCTGCCCGCTCGCGCCCTTCGAAATCCAGCCACGGTTCTTCGAGGCCATATCCACCCCCGCGATGTCCAGATGCGCCCAGGGCGTTTCATCGACGAAGTGTTCGAGGAACTTCGCCGCTGTGATGCTCCCCGCGGGCCGCCCGCCCGTGTTCTTGATCTCGCCGACGGCGCTTTTGATCTGCTCGTCGTACTCCTTGAACATCGGCAGCCGCCAGCTGCGCTCGCCCGCCGCTTCCGCCGCCGCCTCGACCCGCTGCGCGAGCGCGTCGTTGTTCGTCATCAGGCCATAGGCGTGTTCGCCCAGCGCCACGCTGACCGCGCCCGTCAACGTGGCCACGTCGACAAGATGCCGCGCGCCCAGTTCGCGCGCGTAGCAGAGCCCGTCCGCCAGCACAAGGCGGCCCTCGGCGTCCGTGTTCAGAATCTCGATGGTCTTGCCGTTCATGGCCGTCACCACGTCTCCCGGGCGGCTCGCGTTCCCCCCTGGCATGTTCTCCGTGCAGGGCGCGATGGCGAGGATGTCCGCCCGCGGAGCGAGCGCGGCGATCGCCTGCATGGCCGCGATCACCGAGGCCGCGCCTGTCATATCGGCCTTCATCGCCTCCATGCCCAGCGCTGGCTTGATGCTGATCCCGCCCGTATCGAACGTAATGCCCTTGCCCACGAGCGCGAGGTCGTAACCCTCGCCGCCCCGGCCCTTGTAGCTGATGCGGATGAGCTTGGCGGGCTGCGCGCTCCCGCGCGCCACCGAGAGCAGCGCCCCCATCCCTTTCGCCGCCATCTCCTCCTCTTCCATCACCTCCAGCTCGAGATTGGGCGCCGCCGCCACCTCCGCCGCGCGCCCCGCGAGGTCCGTCGGATTCAGGTGGTTGGCGGGCTCATTCGCGAGATCGCGCGCGAGGTTCGTCGCCTCCGCGAGCACGCGCCCCCGATCCGCCGCCGCCGCCATCGCCTCGACCCGCGCCCCGTCGCGCTCGATGATCGTGAGCTGCTTGATCTCGCCCCTGTCGCCGTCCTGCTCCGTCTTGTAGCGCAGGAACTGATACGCGCCCAGCAGCGTCCCCTCCGCCAGCGCCTGCGCGCAAGCGTTCGGGTCAAGTCCGCCGATGCCGGCGCCATGGGCGATCGTGGCGATGCGCGTCACGCCGGGCTTGCGGCAGGCGCGCGCGATCTCCGCCGAGAGGTTCCGCACCGCGTGGACGTCGAAGTCCTCCGCCTTGCCCAGCCCCGCCACCAGCACCCGCGGCGCCGCCAGCTTCCCGAACGTATGGATGGTCGTGAACTCCCCCGCTTTCCCGCGGATATCGCCCAGCTCAATCAGGCGCCTGATGGCCCCGCCGAGGGCCTCGTCCACGGCGCCGGTAGCGCCGCCCGGGCTCGTCACGCCCTCAAACAGATTCACGACGACAACGTCCGCCTCCGCCGCGCTGATGTCGCCCTGGACGGCTGTAATGTCCATCGTTGGTCCTCTTCCCGAAGTTTGGTAGCGTGCGCTCCAGAGAGTGTAGCCGCCCCTCTGGAGGCGGCAAAGGTCGCCCCGAACCGGTCATGGCCATGAACAGACAGTCCGCACGAGCGCACGCGCTCCGCGTCTGGCGCTTCACCCGCCGCAACGGCATTCAGGAAGCCGTGCTCGTCGTTATCGCCTTCCTCGTCTACTTCTTCATCCGCGGCGCCGTCGTCGACCGCGCCGGCGAGGCGCTCGCCAACGGCCTCGACCTCATCGCCCTCGAGCGCGCCCTCGGCTTCTACTGGGAGCTGGAGTGGCAGTCCTGGATCATCGATGAGTACTGGGCCGTCCGCGTCATGAACTGGATCTATTTCTGGGGCCATATGCCCCTCGTCGTGGTCCTCGCCGTCTTCCTCTTTATCTGGCATCGCTCCACCTACGGACTTGTGCGGACGGCCTTCCTCGCCTCCGGCGCGATCGGCGTCGTCATCTACGCGCTCTATCCCGTCGCCCCGCCCCGTCTCATCCCCTTCGCCGGCTACATCGACACCATGGCCGTCCTCGACCGCGTGGGCTATCAGGCGCAGGAAGCGCAGGCCTTCGTGAATCCCTACGCGGCCGTTCCCAGCCTCCACTTCGGCTGGTCAATGCTGCTTGGCGGGGCCTTCGCCTGGGTGGGACGCCGCCACGCCCTCGTCGTCATCGGGGGCGTGCTGTGGCCTGTCCTCATGCTCTTCTCCATCGTCATGACCGCCAACCACTTCATCATCGACGCCGTCTTCGGCGCGATTGTGTCGCTGGCCGGACTCGCCATCGCGGAGGCCATGCGGCGAGCCCAGCCCGGCGCCCTGCGTCTCCTGCGGGCCGCGCTCGTGCGGCGCGCCCGCGCGCCCGCGCTTTCCCCCGACGCAACCCGTTCCTCCCGCTAGCGCTGATCTCTCGATTCGCCCCGCCTCGCGATGACGCGCGCCACGCGCCGCCCTTCCATCGCCGTCACCTGGAACTCGTACCCCGCTTCGGCGAACCGTTCGCCCACGCTGGGGATGCGGCCCAGCCGCTCCATCACGAACCCGCTGACCGTATCGAAGTCCTCCCCCGCTCCGGTCAGTTCGATCGCGGCCACGTCCTCAAGGTCGGACGCCAGCGCCAGCCCGTCGAGCAGGAGATTGCCGTTCGGGAGCGCGCGCACGCGTTCCCCCGCCTGCTGGCGCGCCCCGCCGTGCCACTGCCCCAGCAGCCGCGCCAGCACGTCATCGCCGCTCAGGACGCCGCTCGTGCCGCCGTGCTCATCGATGAGGACGACGAGGCTCGTCCCCCGCGCCCGCATCTCCGTCACCGCCACTTCCAGGCTCACGGATTCGGGAATCGCGACCACCGGCCCCACGACCGAGCGCCACTCCTCGTCCCCCGCGCGGACGACCCGCATCAAATCCTTGGTGTCGAGGAGCCCCACCACGTGGTCGAGGTCGCCCTCGTACACCGGGTAGCGGCGGTGTGGGCGGTCCCCGATGAGGGCGAGCGCCTCGTCCAGCGAAGACTCCGCGTCGATCGCCACAACGTCCGTTCGCGGCGCCATGATCTGGTCCGCCTGAATGTCGCCGAACTCCAGCCCCCGTTGCGCCAGCAGCAGCTCCGCCGTCGAGAGCAAACCCGCGCGGGCGCTCGCTTCCATCACGAGCTCCAGCTCCTCCGGCGCCAGCGTTGCGTGTCCCTCCGGCACAGGCCGCACGCCGAACAGACGCGCCACCGCGCGACCCATCCGGTTCAGCAACCAGATGAACGGCCGGAAGATGCGCGCGAAAACCCTAATCGGGGGCGCCACCAAGAGCGCGGTGCGCTCCGCCTGCGCCAGCGCCATCGTCTTCGGCGCCAGTTCCCCGAACACAATGAGCAGCGCGGTGATGAGGATGAACGTGAGCGTCACCGCGATCGTGTGCGCCGCCGCCGTCCCCGCCCAGTCCCCCGCGAGCGTTTCCAGCGGCGGTTCGAGCAGGCGCGCCAGCGCCGGCTCCCCGACCCAGCCCAGTCCCAGGCTCGACATGGTGATGCCGAGCTGCGTGGCTGCGATGTACATGTCGAGGTTTCGCAGCGAGTCCAGCAGCAGGCGCGCGCGCGCGTGTCCCCGCTCCGCAAGGTGCTCGATGCGCGTCCGCCGCACGGCGACGTACGCGAACTCGGTGGCGACGAATACCCCGTTCGCCGCGATCAGCGCAACCACCGCCAGCAACCCGATGATCGTTGTGATATCCGACACGGAAGACTCTCCTTCGAGGCCTCATCGTACGATCCGCGCCGTTGGGCGCAGCCGTCCGCCTCCTAGTGGAACATCGCCCGATAGGCGCTGCTCGCCACGAACCGCGTCAACAGCGCCCGCGCCTCCTCCTCGAGGTCGGCTGTGTCGAACTCGACCGGCGCGAGATAGCGCAGCGCCGTTCCCGCTGGCGGGTCAAGATCCGCGATCTCCAGGTCGGGATCGCAGTAGTAAACGTGTCGGCCCGACTCTCCCGTACGGAAGAGACGCAGCTCCTCCAGGAGCGCGCCCGTCGCTTCCTCGAACGCGCGCAGGGCCGCCGTGTCCGGACTCTCGCCCGCCCGCAACTCCGTCGTGGGCGGTCCCCCCGCCTCCGCCAGCACGCGCCCCCAGCGGTCAAGCGCCAGAACCGCCACCCGCGACCTGCCCCGCCTTCGCGTCATCTGGCCGCCGTCCCTCCCTGCGCCTTGCGGCGGTCCCTGCCCTCTGTCTTCCCGTGGCGATACCATACCGCCATGCCCCGCCGCCCCGTCGCGTCCGTGCTCACCCTTGGATGCAAGCTCAACCTCGCTGACAGCGAGGCGATCGCCGCCCGCCTCGGCGCCGCTGGCTACGACGTCATCGATGCGATGTGCGAGGCTGACGCCTTCGTCGTCAACACCTGTTCCGTGACGCACGCCGCCGATCGCAAGTCCCGCCGCCTTATCCGCGCCGCCCGCAGGCTCTCGCCGTCCGCGCCCGTCGCCGTCACGGGCTGCTACCCGCGCTCCGCGGGCGAGCAGCTCATCGAAGCGCTCGGCGCCGATTTCGTCGCCGGAACGAGCGAGGATGAGCAGGCGCGCCTCGTCGCGAGGCTCACCGCCGCCGGCCCCCCGCCTCCCACAGGCGACCCCCGCCCCGCTCCCCGCCTCCATACCCGCGCCTTCGTGAAGGCGCAGGAGGGCTGCAACGACGTCTGCGCCTTCTGCATCGTCCCCCGCACCCGCGGGCGCGAGGTCTCGCGCTCCATCGAGGACGTCGCGCGCGACGTAGCCGCCGCCCACGCTCGCGGCGCCCGCGAGGTTGTCCTGACCGGCACGCAACTCGGCGCCTGGGGCCGCGACCTCCCCGACTCTCCCGCCCCCCGCGACTTGATCGCGGGCGTCCTTGCCCGCACGGAGACGCCCCGTCTGCGCTTCAGCTCCCTCCAGCCCCAGGACATCACGCCCGCGCTCATCGCGCTCTGGGATGACCCCCGCCTCATGCCCCACTTCCACCTCGCTCTCCAGTCCGGGAGCGACCGCGTTCTGGCGCGGATGCGCCGTCGCTACGACGTCGCTTCCTATCGCGACGCGCTCACGCGCATCCGCGCCGCCGTTCCCGATGCGGCCGTCACCACCGATGTCATCGCGGGGTTCCCCGGCGAAAGCGGCGAGGACTTCGGCCAGACGCTCGCCCTTTGCCGGGAGGCGGGCTTCGCGCGCATCCACGCCTTCCCCTACTCCCCCCGCGCGCGCACCGCCGCCGCCTCCATGCGCGACCAGGCGCCCGTTCAGGTTCGCAAGGAGCGCATGGCCCGCCTCCTTGCCCTCGCGCGGGAATGCGCCGCCAGCTTCCGCGCCCGCTTTGTGGGGGAGGTCCGCCCTGTGCTCTGGGAGGAGCGTCGCGCGACGCCGCACGGTTCCCGCTGGCACGGCCTCACCGATAACTACATCTCCGCCTACGCGGAAAGCGCCGCCGACCTTACGGGGCGGATCACGCCCGCCGCGCTTGGCGAAACCTGCGACGATGGCCTCGTCGCGAAACCGGGAGGCCTCGCATGACCGACGCGCCCCTCCCTCCACGTCCCTCCCGCGAGGAACTTCCCTGGGTGCTCGAAGCCCTCATCCTCGCCTCCGAGGAGCCCATCGGCCCCGCCGCCCTCGCCCGCGCCACGGGGGTCGGCGAGCGCTCCATCCGCGCCGCGCTCGAGCGCCTCGCCGCCGACTACGAGGCCCGCGGCCTGCGCCTGCAGGAGGAATCCGGCCGCTACCAACTCGTCACCGCCCCCGAGTACGCCCCCTACGTCTCCCGCCTCCTTGGCGATGAATCCGCCGTGCGCCTCACGCGCGCCGCCCTTGAAACGCTCACCATCGTGGCCTACCGCCAGCCCTGCACCCGCGGCGAGGTCGAGACCATCCGCGGGGTGAACTCCGATCGCATCGTCGCCGGCCTTGAACAGCGCGGGCTCATCGAAAAGGCTGGCACGGCGCGGTCGCCAGGGCGGCCCAAACTCTACCGTCCCTCCACCCGTTTTTACGAACACTTCGGCCTCCTCGGGCCGTCCGACCTCCCCCCCCTGCCCGAGGACGAACCCCCCGAAACGGTCAACGTCTGAGCCGCGCCTCTGCGCTGATGGTCCTCGGTCTCCTCCGCATCCGCCTCCGTTTCGTGGCTCGCTCCCGCAAGGAGAAGCGCGCCCTTGTGCAGTCTGTCGTCCAGCGTCTGCGCCATCGCTACAACGCCGCCATCAGTGAAGCCGGCGATTTCGACGCGCCCGACCTTGTGACCATCGCCGTCGCCTGCATCGCCCGCGATTCCGCCCACGCCGACTCCCAGCTCCAGAACATCGCCCGCGCCGTCGGGGAATGGCGTCTCGACGCCGAGATCGTCGACATCGAGACCGAGCGCATCAGCGTCTAGCCGCCGCGCTGGCCAGGCCTCAGGAGCGCGCGCAGGCGGTTTCGCGCTTCCTCCACCTCCTCCACCCGCAACAGGATGGCGACCCCCAGGTAGACGGCCAGCCCCGCGATCGCGGCCGCCAGCACCGTCACCCACGCCGCCGCTGCGCCTGGTTTGTCGAACGCCGGCAGCGCCAGCCCGAGGAAGAGCGCCATCGCCGCCCCCGCCGCCGCGATCCGCGAGATCGCCCACAGATCCCGCATGGCCGCCGCCGCCGAACCCGTGCGCGCCACATACAGCCAGTACAGGAAGAGCCATTCCAGCCACGAGGCCGCCGAGAGCGAGATCGCCAGCCCCTCCACCCCGAACCGATCCCACAGGATCGCGCTCAGCGTGATGTTCACCGCCACCGAACCGATCGTCAGAACCACGGGCGTGCGCGTATCGCCGAGGGCGTAGAAACCACGGCTGTGAATCTCGATGGCGGCCTGCGGCACGACGCCCAGGCAGAGGAACCCCAGCGCCGCCGAGGTGATCGCAGTATCGCCCGCGCCGAACGCCCCCCGTTCCAGGAGCGCGGTTGTCGCGGGTTCGCGCAGGAGCGCCAACCCCAGCGCCGCCGGGATCGCGAAGAACAGGATCGTGCGCAGCACCCGCGAGACGGTCTCCAGCAGGCTGCGTCCGTCGCCGTCCGCCGCCTGTTCGGCGAGTCGCGGGAACGCCGCCGTCGAAAGCGCGATTCCGAAGAGCGCCACCGGCAGGTTCGCGATGAGCCACGCAAACGTCAGGCCGGAGATGGCTGAGGCGCCCACCTTCGATGCGAAGAACGTGGTCGTCACCACGAAGTTCGCCTGCGCCGCCGCCAGCCCCAGCACGCGCGGCCCCATCAGCCGCGCCACCTCCAGCGTGGGCGCGTCCCGCAGGTTCAGGCGGAATCCATAGCGCATCCGCTCCCGCGCCAGTCCGGGCAGCTGTACGAGCAGGTGTCCCGCTGAGCCGATGATCACGCCCATGGCCAGCCCCTCCACCCCGAACCGCCCCGACAGCGCCACCGCCCCGAAGATGATCCCGAGGTTGTAGAGGTTCGGCGCCAGCGCCGACAGCGCGAACTTCCGCCGCGCGTTCAGAATCCCCGTGACCATGCCGCTCACCGAGAGCAGCAGCGGCGAAAGCAGCAGCAGCCGCGTGAGCTTTACCGCCTCCGCGGTCAGTTCCTCGCCGCGCCCGATGTCCTCGCCCAGCCCGGGTGCGAACAGGGGAACAAGCCACGGCGCCAGCGCCAGCGCGATCAGGCAGAGCAGCGCCGTCGCGACGAACACGATCGTGAGAACGTTGCTCGCCAGCCGCCAGGCCGCCTCCGCGCCATCGCGCCGGAACAGCCGCGTAAAAACGGGAATGAACGCGCTGCCCAGCGTGGCCCCCGCCAGCACCTGAAAAATCAGGTCCGGAACGCGAAAGGCCACCCAGTAGGCGTCCAGCTCCGGGCTGGCGCCGAACTCGTTGGCGATGATGGCCGTTCTCGCCACCCCCAGCAGGCGCGACGCCAGAAATCCGAGGGCGACGATCGCCCCCGCGATCATCAACCCCTCGCGCGCCGCCTCCAGCCTTCCCGTGGATGAGCCGTTCAGGGCCATGGCGGGGCATGGTACGGCCTCTCCGATCTGCGGTCGCAGCGGACGGGGCGTAGCGCCAGCGCCCCGCGCCGCTACCATGAAGCCATGCGCTATCGCCGCATCGTCGCCAAGTTCGGCACGAGCCTGCTCACGGCTGGCTCCGATCGCCTCGATCTCGTGGCGATGTCACAACTTGTCGGTCAGGTCGCGCGCCTGCGCGAGGCCGGCTGCGAGGTCGCGGTCGTTTCCAGCGGCGCCCAGGCCGCCGGCCGCCACGCCCTCGGACGCCGTCCGCCCGCCGCCCCCGACCTCAGCCGTCAGGCCCTTGCCAGCGTGGGCCAGAGCCGCCTCATGCAGAGCTGGGATGAACTCTTCGGGTGGCGCGACGTCCTTGTCGCCCAGGTGCTCCTCACGCGGCGCGATCTCAGCGACCGCCTCGGGTACCTCAACGCCCGCACCACCCTGCGCGACCTGCTCGCGTGCGGCGCCGTCCCCATCATTAACGAGAACGACGCCGTCGCCCTCGATGAAGTGCTCGCCTCCCGCATCGGCGAAAACGACAGCCTCTCCGCCTTTGTCGCCAACCTCATCGACGCCGACCTGCTTGTCATCCTCACCGACGTTGACGGTCTCTACACCGCCGACCCCTCCCGTGACCCCGCCGCCCGCCTCATCCCCCGCGTCGAGGCCATCGATGAGACCCACGAGGACGCCGCGGGCGACGGCCCCGGTCGCGGCGGCATGATCTCGAAGATATCGGCCGCCCGCATCGCCACGCAGGGCGGCGCCGCCGTCGTCATCGCCAACGGCCATACCCGGGACGCCCTTCTGACCGCCGCCCGCGACGAAGCCATCGGCACCCGCTTCGCGCCCGCCGCCAACCAGCTCGAGAGCCGCAAGCGCTGGATTCTCGGGAACGCCGGCGTCAGCGGTCACCTCGTTGTCGATAGCGGCGCCGCGGCTGCCCTCCGTGAGCGCGGCCGCAGCCTCCTTCCCGCCGGCGTCAAGGACGTCGAGGGCGCCTTCGAGCGCGGCGAGGCCATCGAAGTGCGCGACCTCGACGGCAAGCGCGTCGCCGCCGGCATCACCAACTACGCGAGTGGCGAGGTGCTCCGCATTCGCGGCCTTCGCAGCGACCTCATCGCCGAAACCCTTGGCTTCGCGTACGGTGAAGAGGTCATCCATCGCGATAACCTCGTGCTCCTCTAGTCCGCGCCCCCCAGGGAGGCCCCATGGATCGCTACGTTCGCTTCACCCGCCCCGATGGCTCGACCGGCGCCGGCCTCCTCGAAGGCGACCGCATCGTCGTCATCGCCGAACCCTTCTGGGAGCGCGTGGAGCGCATCGGCGAGGAGCTGGCGCTGGCCAGCGTGCGCCTCCTGCCGCCCTGCCAGCCCCGCTCCATCGTCTGCGTGGGGCTCAACTACGCCAGCCACCTCGGCGACCGGCCCGCCCCCGATCCGCCCACGCTCTTCTTCAAGCCCCTCTCCGCCATCGCTGGCCCCGGCGACCCCATCCGCCTCCCCGCCGGCGCCGCGCGCGTCGACCCCGAAGGTGAGATCGTCATCGTGATAGGCCGTGAACTCACCGCCCCCACCCGTGAGGAAGCGCGCGCCGGCATCTTCGGCTACACCGCCGGCAACGATGTCAGCGCCCGTGACTGGCAGGCGAGCGATGGTCAGTGGTGGCGCGCCAAGGGCGCCGACACCTTCGCCGTCTTCGGCCCCGCCATCGCCACGGGCCTTGCCCACGACGCGCTCGAAGTCCGTACCCGCGTCAACGGCGTCGAGACCCAGCGCGGCCGTTCCGGTGAACTCATCCTCGACATTCCCGAGATCGTCCGCTACACCGCCGCCGCCATGACCCTCCTGCCCGGCGACATCATCTACAGCGGCACCCCCGGCCAGCCCCAGTCCCTCCGCGCCGGCGACGCTGTCGAGGTCGAGGTCACCGGCGCGGGAACGCTCAGCAACTCCGTCGTTGACCGTCGCTAAACCTCACATCGGCTATGCTTGGAGAACTTGCACGAGGTGCACAATGAAGAAGGTTGTGGTTGACCGGGCGCTCTGTTTAAAGGCTGGGCAGTGCTACTATCTCCAGCCTGGCGTCTTCAAGGCTGATTCGCAGGGCTGGCCCGATATCCTGATCGAACATCCCGAGGGAGCAGACCTCGAAGCCGCCGAGGACGCCGCCGAGATCTGCCCCAGCGGCGCCATCACCATCGAGGACGTATGACATGACCTCCAATGCCGCCAGTGAACTGACTGAAGCCCTTACCCGCCTCCATAACGAGCGCGACGCCATCCTCGAGGAGATCGCGGGGCTTGAACGCGACCTCGCCGACAAGCACGAAACGCTTGCGGATATGCACGAAAAAGTCGAGGCCCTGGAGAAAACGCTCAAGGTGCTTCATCCCGAAGCGGCGCAAGCGATGCAAAGCCTCGCGCCGCCCGCAGCGGAGACCGAGGACGAGGACGAGCGCGACGACGACGACGACGAGGATGAGGCGGGCGAAGGGCCCGAATCCAAGCCCGCTACCGACTTCTCCCACCTCTCGCGGCAGATGGCGGTGCTGGGCGTGCTCGCGGGAACGTCCCGCACCCTGCATTACTCGGAGATCGCCAGGATTGTGGATGCGCCCGCAAGCAGCATCTCCGCCAACCTCTCGCATCTGAAGTACAGGCAGATGGTCGAATCGACCGAGCCGGGCGTGTACCAGATGGTGGCCCTGATGCCAATCGAGGCCGAACCGGAAGTGAACGAAGCGTTGCGCAACGTGGCCACGGCGATCGTGGACGATCAGCAGTGGGAGATCCTCGAGGCGATCCTGGAGATGGATGAGCGCCTGCCCTTCGTGGGCTTCGAGCATTTCCGCCGCAATCGCCTCGCCCACGTCGCCGGCGCCGGCTGGGCCAATGACCGGCTCACCCACGCCCTGATGAAAGAAGTGCTTGCGCGCGATCTGATCGAGGTCTACCACAAGGACAACCCGCGCAATCCCGAATTCCCCACAGCCGCGATTCGCCTGACGGACGCAGGGCTCGACGAGATCAGCGACTGACGGAAGCGACCCTCAGACGACCCCGGCGTCCTTGAGCCGCTCGATGGCGTCCCAGTCATAGTCGAGTTCGAGCAGGATCTCTTCGGTGTGCTGGCCCAGGTCAGGAGCGGTCGAGCGCGGGCCTGAGGGTGTCTCGCTCATGGTGATGGGCGTGCCCACGATCCCGATCTCGCCGAGGTTGGGATCCTCGAGCGTCGTCAGATACTCGTTGGCGATGACCTGGGGCTCCCTGGCCACAGCCGCGTAGTCATTCACAGGGCCGCAGGGAAGGCCCGCCCCTTTCAGGATCGCCAGCCACTCATCGCGCGGCTTCCTGGCGAAGGAGCCGGTCAGTTCCTCGATAAGCTCCAGCCGGGCGGCGGTTCGTCCCCGCGGTTCAGCGAAGCGTTCGTCCGCCATCAGATCCTCGCGCTCCAGCGCTTCGCAGAAGGCGGGCCACCACTTGGGATCGAGCAGCCCCAGACTCAGGTAGCGTCCGTCCGCGCAGGGATAGTGCGTGAAGAGCGGATTCCAGCGCGTATCGCGGAGCGGCTGCGTCCCCTGGCGCAGGAAACCCGTGAGCCCAAGCCCCTGTAACGCGAGCTGGGAACCGAGCAGCGAGGTATCGACATGCTGGCCGGTCCCGTGCAGTTCACGTCCGGCGATGGCGGCGCAGACGCCGAGCGCGAAAATCATGGCCCCGACCTGGTCAGCCATCCCCCCGATGACCGTTTGCGGTTCCGTACCCGGCCCTCCCCCCTGCGCGACCATATGGCCGCCCATGGCCTGGCCGATGGAATCAAAGGAAGGCTCGTGCGCGTGCGGCCCCTTCGGCCCGAACCCGGAGGCGCTGGCGGTGATGATGCGGGGGTTGATGGCCGCGAGCGACTCATGGTCAAGCCCGAAGCGCTTCATCGTCCCCGGCCGAAAGTTATCGGTAACGACATCGGTTTCGGGGATGAGCCGCTGGATGATCTCGCGCCCTTCCGGGGTGCGAACGTCAACCGTCAGGGAGCGCTTGTTGCGATTGAGGGCCTGAAAGTAGGCGCAGAACCCGTCAGGCTGAAGCCCGAGGCTGCGGCCGAGGTCGCCATGTTTGGGCTCCTCGACCTTGATCACGTCGGCGCCGAGATCGGAAAGCAGGACCGTCGCGAACGGCCCCTGCTGGTAGCGGGTGAAATCGAGGATTCGGACTCCAGCGAGCGCGCCTGGCATGGCTCCCTCCCCGCGACGGGTTCGCGCCCGCATCGTACCCAAGTCCCCGCGCCCGCGCCCCCGTTCCCGTAGCGAGCGACTGCGCTACGCTGCCGCCAACCCCCCGCAAGGCTGCGAGACGCCATGTCCCCACTGCTTCAGGTCGACCTTCGCGCGTATCCCCTTGAGCGCTTCAGGGAAATCGTCGCGCCCGCCGCCTACGCGCGGGCGCTGGCCGCGCTCGAACGGAGCCGCGAACTGCTGGCGGGGCGCACGGTCTGGCACGTGAACTCCACCGCTGAGGGGGGCGGCGTGGCGGAGATGCTGCGCTCCCTGCTGGCCTACGCGCGCGGCGCGGGCGTCGATGCGCGCTGGGCGGTGATCGAGGGCGAGCCCGAGTTCTTCCGCATCACGAAGCGCCTCCACCACGCCCTCCACGGTTCCGCGGGAGACGGCTCGCCCCTTGGCGCGCAGGCCGCGCGGTCCTACGGCGAGGTCCTCAGGCCAAACATCGAGGCGCTCCTCGAAGACGTGCGCCCTGGCGACGCCGTGTTCCTGCACGACCCCCAGACAGCGGGCATGGCACCCGCGCTCATGGCCCACAGCGCTACCGTCATCTGGCGCTGCCACATCGGAACGGAGGACATCACCCCCGAAGCGGAGCGCGGCTGGGCGTTCCTCGCGCCCCATGTGCGCGACGTTCCCCTCCGCGTCTTTTCGCGACAGGCCTACATCCCGCCCGCCCTCGACGATGGCTGGAGCGTCGTCGTCCAGCCTTCCATCGATGCCTTTTCGGCGAAGAACGAGGAGCTCGACGAACGCGCAGTGCTGGCGATCCTGGCGCAGGCGGACCTCATCGCCGGGCCAGCGGGCGACGCCCCCCGCAACTTCACGCGTGAGGACGGGATGGCGGGGACGGTCGAGCGGGAAGCGAGCGTGCTGCGCGAGGGCGCCCCGCCCAACCCCGACGATCCGCTCATCGTGCAGGTCTCGCGCTGGGATCCGCTCAAGGATCACGGCGGCGTGATGCGGGGCTTCGCCTCGTTCGTGGAACGCTGCGACGCGGACGGAAGGACGCAGCTGGTGTTGGCGGGACCGGATGTCTCCGGGGTCACGGACGACCCCGAGGGCGGCCTCGTGCTGGAGGAGTTGAAGACGGAGTGGGCGGCCTTCCCCGAGCCTCTGCGATCGCGCATGCACCTCGCCACGCTGCCCATGGACGATGTGGGCGAGAACGCCGCGATGGTGAACGCGCTGCAGCGCCACGCCAGCGTGATCGTGCAGAAGAGCCTGCGCGAGGGATTCGGGCTCACGCTCACGGAGGCCATGTGGAAGAGCCGCCCCGTGATCGCGAGTCGCGTGGGCGGGCTCCAGGATCAGGTCACCCACGGCGAGGACGGCCTCCTGCTGGACGACCCCGCGGATGTGGACGCGCTCGGGGAGGCCCTCTGCCGCGTGACGCAGGACGCGGAGCTGGCGGCGCGGCTGGGGGCGAACGCGCGCGAGCGGGTGCGCGCCGACTTCCTCGGCATCCGCCACCTCGCCCAGTATCACGACCTGCTCAACGGACTCCTCTCCTGATCCTGACGGCGGCTTGAGCGCACGCCGCGTACCATCAGGGGCGGATGCGCGGGACGCTGATTCTGGGAGTGGCGCTGGCCGTAGGGGTCGCCGTTGCGCTGGGCCTCCGCGCCGCCCTCGACAGCACCGGCGTGGCCTTCGCAGCGGGCGTCGTGATGGCCTGGATCGTGTGGGGAGAAGCGAGCGACCGGCTGGGGGGCGGGCGTGAACGGGAGCCGCGCGAGGGACCGGCGCTGCTTGACCCGGTGCGCCGCCGCCGCATCATCGGCGCCGCCGCGTTCGCGCTGGCCGTCATCTTCGTCATCGGCGAATTCGTCCTTGGCGGCCTCGATGCGGATGACATCCGCGAGTGGGGCGAGGGGCTGGGGCTGTGGGGCCCCGTGATCCTGATCGTGATCCTGGCCGCCGCTATGGTGTTCGCGCCCATCCCGAACCCGCCCTTCATGATCGCCGCGGGGCTCATCTGGGGTACGGCCATGGGGATCGTGTACGCCGTCATCGGGCAGGTCATCGGCGCCGCCATCATCTTCTGGATATCGCGCCGTTTCGGACGCGGCTTCATCCCCCGTCTGGTGGGGGAACGCGGCGCGGAACGCATCGACGCGCTCGCGCGCGAGATCGGCCCCCAGCTCGTCTTCTGGTGGCGGATGATGCCCATCTCCTTCGATTTCGCCGCCTACGCCGCCGGCCTCACGCCCATGTCCTTCCGCTCCTTCATCGCGCTCGTGCTGCTGGGGTCAATCGCGCCGACGGCGGTGGTCGTGCACTTCGGAGACTCGCTCACTCACTCATGGACGGCGCGCTTCGTGGCGGCGGGCCTGATCATCGTGGCGATTGTGACGCCCGCGACGATCCTCTACTGGCGCTACCGCCGCCGCCTGCCCCCGCCGCGCGAGATGCTGCGCACGCTGGCGGAGTGGGCGTCGAGCTAGCCAGCGCCGCGCAATTCGCGGTTCAGATAGGCGCGGGCAAGCTTGAGCTGGTCAAAGGAAACCGTTTCGTCGAGGGCCTCGTAGAGCGGACGGAGGGCGCCAATGGGCTGGCCAGCGGCAATGCGCCGAATGCGAGCGAGCTCGATGTCACTCACCCACGGCCGCACATTCTCGATCTCGCCCTGCTCGACGAAATGCACAAGGTGCTCGGCAATCGTCCTGGTCTGGAAGCCGCGCCGTGCGGCGATCTCGTCGATGCTGAGGCCTTCGCGGTGGAGTTCGAGGGTGCGCTGCGCGGTAGAGGATGTGGCCCGGGGACGGCGTGGCGCACGTTCCCATGACGGATCTCCCTGTGTGGCGCGTTCCAGAGACACAGCCTCCAGCGAAGCGCGTTCCTGCGGGACAGTGCCTTCAGCAGCGCGGATAACTTCCAGGAACGCGGCGCCGTAGCGGTCCGCCTTCACGCGACCGACGCCGTGGACCCGCAGGAGGCTGGCCTCGTTCGTCGGGCGCTGTTCGACCATGTCGTGCAGGGTTGCGTCGCTGAAGATGACGTAGGGCGGGACGGCCTGCTCATCCGCGAGGCGGCGTCGCAGGGCGCGCAGTTCCATGAAGAGCGGCGCTTCATCGTCGGCCTTGCGGCGCTGGGTCGGGGTCAGGCAGGGACCGCAACGCTCGCAGGAACGCGCCCCGTTCGTCTCCCCGAAGTAGTCGAGGATGCGGGCGCGCAGACAGGTCGCGGACTCGGCGAACGCCTGCATCGCGTCAAGCTTCGCCGTGGCGTGGGCGCGGTGCGCCTCGATGCTGGCCAGGTCGATCGCATCCTCGCCGTTGGGGCGGAGCGCCCGCGCGAAGCGCCCCTGGCGTTCGGCGAGCCCCGATTCGACGAGCGCCTCGACGGCGGTGTTCACCCCGGGCGTATCCTTGCGCTCCTCTGACGGCTGCGAGTCCGGCGGCTCTTCCTGAAGAAGTTCCTCGATGAGCGCGCGCCTCCCTCTGTGCCGCACGAGCGCCTGATAGACCTCGAGCACGACGCTCCCCGGGGGATGGGAGAGGTCGATGAAGAACTCGCGCAGCCCGCGGTCGCGGGGGGCGTAGTAGAGGACGCACTCAGCGGCGTCGCCATCACGACCGGCGCGCCCCGCCTCCTGGTAGTAGGCCTCGATGGACTCAGGCAGGTCATGGTGGATCACAAGGCGGACATCGGGCTTGTCGATGCCGAGCCCGAAGGCGTTCGTCGCGATGATGACGCGCACGCTGTCGCGGGCGAAGGCGTTCTGGATGCGTTCGCGGTCTTCCTTGAGCATGCCCGCGTGGTAGCGGGCGCAACGAATGCGCTTCCGCTGCAGCGCCTCGGCGAGGGATTCGACGCGCTTTTTCGTGGCGCAATAGACGATGGCGGAGGCTTCCCCGCCGAGGGTCTCAAGCAACTCCGCTATCTGCTCCGCCTTCTCCTTCTGGCTGCGCACGCGGATCGCGTGGAAGCGGAGATTGGGGCGGTCGAAACCGGCGATGTGAATATCGGGCGTACGCAAGCCAAGGCGCTCGACGATGTCGTCGCGGACACGCGGGTCAGCGGTGGCGGTCAGCGCGACGATAGGCGGATCCCCGAAGCGCGCGCGCACAGCCCCGAGGTCGCGGTAGCTGGGGCGGAAGTCGTGCCCCCACTGGGAGATGCAGTGCGCCTCATCGATCGCGAGGCGCGCGACCTTCACGCCCCGCAGGGCGGCGTTGAAGCGACCGGCGGAAAAGCGCTCCGGAGCGACATACAGAAGCCGCAGTTCGCCCTCGGCGGCGCGACGCAGGATGTCCGCCTGTTCCTCCGGGGGGACGGTGGAGTTGATGGCCGCCGCGGCGACGCCGTTAAGGGCAAGGGCGTCAACCTGGTCCTTCATCAGCGCGAGCAGGGGCGAGACGACGAGCGTGAGGCCGTCAAGGCAGAGGGCGGGAAGCTGGAAGCAGACGCTCTTGCCGCCGCCCGTAGGCAGGACCGCGAGCGTATCGCGTCCAGAGAGGACGGAGGCCACGACCTGCGCCTGCCCGGGCAGGAACTCATCGTAGCCAAAGACCTCCTGCAGCCGTTCACGGGCGGCGGCGAGGTCGCGGGGATCGTGGGGCGGAGGGGTCACGGGGGCGGCAGCGGTAGTCACGCCGCGCATCATAGAACGTTTGAGCGCCGCGCGGGCAATCTAGCCTTCACGAATATCTTTCAGGTCAGCGTCTGCCACAAGCGCGCGATGGATATTGGGAAGCCACTTTTGCATAAGCTTCCACTGGCGGGTAAAGAGATCGAAGGCGTCTCTTGATTCAGTCTCCATCCGTTGAAGCTGGCTACGGGACGCCGCCTCAACAATGATCTTAGCCAGCATGACATTGAAGGGCAGTGAGTTCTGGCCTGGCCATCCTTTGTGTTTTGGCCCAAGATAGCGCCTGATGGTCGGGTCGTTCTTAAATTCATCGATATCAATACTTGATGCTGGCGTCGCCGGCACTCGTCATGCGAGAAGAGGCGGAGGCTCATCTCTGCCAAGGTGTCGAAGCCGGGCGCGAATAGCGGATGGCTGGCGCTGCAGTTCGCTTGCGATTTCCTCCACAGTGCCGCCACGGTCCAACATTGCCAGCAGACGCAGCTCTTCTTCCCGTATCCACAGTTCGTAGGCCCGTGGATGCTTCTCCCGGATGGCCCGTGGCCGAGCGGCGCCGCTCGGCTCTTCGGGTCCATGTGCGACCTGTTCCTGCGACGCTCGTTCCTTCGGGTTCCTGTCGAGCTGTCGGAGCCGTGAACGAATGTCGTCTGGCGGGCGCTGTAACCTGTTCGCAATTTCCTCCACGGTGTTGCCACGGTCCCGCATTGCCAGCATGCGCCGATCCTCCTCTGACCATGGTTCAGAGTTGTGAGGATCACTTCTCCCCTCTTCCAACTCCTGCGGGGCGGGGCCTTCAGCAGCGCGGATGACTTCCAGGAACGCGGCGCCGTAGCGGTCCGCTTTTACGTGACCGACGCCGTGGACTCGTAGGAAACTAGTTATGTTGGTTGGACGTTTCTCGACCATTTCGTGCAAGGTTCCGTCGTTGAAGATGAGGTATGGCGGGACACCCTCCTCCTCCGCGAGGCGGCGTCGCAGGGCGTGTAGTTCCATGAAGAGCAGCGCTTCGGGTGAAGCGGTTTTGGTGCGGTGGGTAGGCGTCAGGCAGGGACCGCAGTTCCCGCAGGAACGCGCCCCTCTCGTCTCCCCGAAGTAGTCAAGGATGCGAGCGCGCAGGCAGGTCGCGGACTTGGCGTACGACTGCATCGCGTTGAGCTTTGCCATGGCGCGGTCGTGGTGCTCCTCGATATTGGCCAGATCGATCGCATCCTCGCCGTTGGGACGAAGTGCCCGCGCAGAGCCTCCCCTGCGCTCGACGAGCCCCGATTCAACGAGCGCTTGGATGGCTGCGTTCACGCCGGGACCGTGGCGGACAACAAGATCGGTGATGAGCACCCATGCTCCCTTGTGTTCTACAAGATCCCGATAGACACCGACCACGCCGCTCGCCGGGGGGTGGTCCTTCTCGATGAAGAACTTGCGCAGTCTCTGGTCACTGGGGGCGTAGCAGAGCACGCACTCAGCCGCATCGCCGTCACGACCGGCTCGTCCGGCTTCCTGGTAGTAGGCCTCGATCGATCCGGGTAGATCGTGGTGGATAACAAGGCGGACGTCAGGCTTGTCGATGCCGAGCCCAAAGGCGTTCGTTGCGATGATGATGCGCACACTGTCGCGGGCGAAGGCGTCCTGGATGCGTTCGCGGTCTTCCTTGGGCATGCCCGCGTGGTAGCGAGCGCAGCGAATGCGTTTACGCTGCAGCGCCATGGCGAGGGACTCGACGTTCTTGCGGGTTGCACAGTAGACGATAGCGGAGGCTTCCCCGTCGAGGGCCTTAAGCCACTCCGTGATTTGCTCTAACTTCTCCTTCTTGCCACGCATGCGTATCGCGTGAAAGCGGAGATTGGGGCGGTCGAAACCGGCGATGTGGATATCAGGCTCGCGCAAGCCGAGGAGCGTAACAATGTCGCTGCGCACATGTTCATCAGCGGTAGCGGTAAGGGCGACGATAGGGGGATTCCCGAAGCGCGCACGGACGGTGCCGAGCTCAAGGTAGTCGAGGCGAAAGTTGTGCCCCCACTGGGAGATGCAGTGCGCCTCATCGATCGCGAGGCGTGCGACTTTCACGCCCCGCAGGGCGGCGTTGAAGCGGCCGGCGGAGAAGCGCTCCGGGGCGACGTACAGAAGCCGCAGTTCGCCCTCGGCGGCGCGACGCAGGATGTCCGCCTGTTCCTCCGGGGGGACGGTGGAGTTGATGGCCGCCGCGGCGACGCCGTTAAGGGAGAGGGCGTCAACCTGGTCCTTCATCAGCGCGAGCAGGGGCGAGACGACGAGCGTGAGGCCGTCAAGGCAGAGGGCGGGAAGCTGGAAGCAGACGCTCTTGCCGCCGCCCGTAGGCAGGACCGCGAGCGTATCGCGTCCAGAGAGGACGGAGGCCACGACCTGCGCCTGCCCGGGCAGGAACTCATCGTAGCCAAAGACCTCCTGCAGCCGTTCACGGGCGGCGGCGAGGTCGCGGGGATCGTGGAGCGGAGGGGTCACGGGGGCGGCAGCGGTAGTCACGCCGCGCATCATAGAACGTTTGAGCGCGCGGTAGGCAACTGACCGCCCCCGCGGGGTACCCTACCCCCATGTCCGCGGAGGACGGGGTTCGGCTGCGCCTGGCGCACCTCTACGCCGACATCATGAACGTGTACGGCGACCGCGGGAACGCGATCGCCCTTCGCTATCGCTGCGAGGCGCGCGGCGTCGCCCTCGATGTCGATAGCGTCGGCGTCGGCGACGCGTTTGACCCGCTCGCGTACGACATCCTCATCGTCGGCGGCGGCGAGGACCGCGAGCAGCGGCGCATCGCGGACGATCTGATGGCGAAGGGGCCCGCCATCCGCGACGCCATCGAGCAGAGCCTGCCCGCGCTCGCCGTCTGCGGCGGATTCCAGCTGTTCGGCGAGCGCTACGTTGACGCCAGCGGCGCGGTCCTGCCTGGCATCGGCGTCTTCCGCATGGAGACGCTGCCCCCCGCCGTGGGTGAGGAGCGGCTTATCGGCAACGTCCGGCTGCGGACGGACTTCGGCGAGGTCGTAGGCTTCGAGAACCATGGCGGGCGCACATGGCTGCACGGCCGTCAGGAGCGCTTCGGCGCCGTGCTCGACGGGCGCGGGAACAACGGCAGGGATGGATCCGAGGGCGCGCGCACGGGAAACGCCATCGGCACCTACCTCCACGGAAGCCTGCTCCCCAAGAATCCCGCCGTCGCTGACTTCCTCATCGCGAAGGCGCTGCAGCGGCGCTACGGCGAAGGCGCAACGCTGGAGCCACTGGATGATCGTCTGGAGGACGCGGCGCGCGCCGCCGCCAGCAGAATCACGCGGCGGGGCCACGGCGAGGGGCTGGGGAGGCGGCTGCGAGGGCTCCTGCGAAGCTGGCGGGAGGGTTGAGCGAGGCCGATTAGCACTCTTACCGCAAGAGTGCTAATATGCGTGACATCGAATTTCGGGAGAGGACCAGAGAGGTACATGTCCAAGCAACTGCTGTTCGATGAAGAAGCCCGCCACGCCATGAAGCGTGGCATCGACGCGCTTGCCGACGCCGTCAAGATCACGCTCGGCCCCAAGGGTCGCAACGTGGTGCTCGACAAGAAGTTCGGCGCGCCCACCATCACCAACGACGGCGTCACCATCGCCAAGGACATCGAGCTGGAGGAGGCGTTCGAGAACATCGGCGCCCAGTTGGCCAAGGAGATCGCCTCCAAGACGAACGACATCGCCGGCGACGGCACCACCACGGCCACCGTCGTGGGCCAGGCGATTGTCCAGGAAGGCCTCAAGAACGTGGCCGCGGGCGCGAACCCGATGTCCCTCAAGCGCGGCCTCGAAAAGGGCGCCGAGGCCGTCGTGAGCCGCGTTGGCCGCAACTCCATCAAGGTGAACGCGCGCGAGCAGATGGCGCAGGTCGCGTCCATCTCCGCGAACAACGACCCCACCATCGGCGAACTCATCGGCGAGACCATGGAGAAGGTCGGCAAGGACGGCGTGATCACGGTCGAGGAGTCCAAGGGCATCCAGACCGAAGTCGAGTACGTCGACGGCATGGCCTTCGACCGCGGCTTCATCAGCCCCTACTTCGTCACCAACCCCGACCGCATGGAAGCGGAAATCGAAGAGCCGCTGATCCTCATCACCGACAAGAAACTCTCCTCCGTGCAGGAGCTCCTGCCCCTGCTCGAGAAGATCGTCTCGCAGTCCAAGAACCTGCTCATCCTCGCCGCCGACGTGGACGGCGAGGCGCTGGCGACGCTGGCCGTGAACAAGCTGCGCGGCACCATGAACGTCCTCGCCGTGAAGGCGCCGGGCTTCGGCGACCGCCAGAAGGACAACCTCGGCGACATCGCCACCCTCACCGGCGCGCAGGTCATCTCCGAGGAGATCGGCCGCACCCTCGACAGCGTGACGCAGGCCGACCTCGGCAGCGCCCGCCGCGTGCTCTCCACCAAGGAGGACACCACCATCATCGAGGGTCGCGGGAAGAAGAAGGACATCGACGCGCGCGTCGGCCAGGTCCGCGCCATCCTCGCCGAGGCGAAGAGCGACTGGGACCGTGAAAAGGCCCAGGAGCGCCTCGGCAAGCTCGCCGGCAGCGTCGCCGTCATCCGCGTCGGCGCCGCCACGGAAGTCGAGCTCAAGGAGAAGAAGCACCGCGTGGAGGACGCCCTCAGCGCCACCCGCGCGGCTGTGGAAGAAGGCATCGTGCCCGGCGGCGGCGTCGCCCTGCTGAACGCCATCTCCGCGCTCGACCGCGTGAAGCTCGACGGCGATGAGGCCACGGGCGCGCGCATCCTCCGCCGCGCGCTGGAAGAGCCCCTCCGCCGCATCGCCATCAACGCCGGCAAGGACGGCTCCGTGGTGGTCGAGGAGGTGAAGGAGTTCAAGAAGGGTCTCGGCTACGACGCCCAGCTGGACGAGTTCGGCGACATGGTGGAGAAGGGCATCATCGATCCCGCGAAGGTGACCCGCGCCGCCATCGAGAACGCCGTCTCCATCGCCGCCATGGTCCTCACCACGAACTGCCTGGTCACGGAGAAGAAGGAGCCCGCGGCCGCCGCGCCCGCGGCTCCGCCGGCGCCGATGTACTAGGCCCGACCTCCAGCCGCCCGCGACTTAGCGGGCGCGCGAGGAACGCTGGCGAGGGGGCGCGGCTGCAACCGCGCCCCCTCGCTTCATGTCCGGGAGCAGCGCCACATGGCCCACTCCGAGAACGGCCTGCAGGTCGACCTCGACGCCCTGCGGGAACGGCTGGAAAACGCCGACCTCATCGTGATCGGGTTCCACGCCTTCCCCGAGCGGCTGCTGCTGGACGCCCGCAGCTCGCCCACGGAAGGCCCCCTGGTGGCGGTGGTCGCGCCCGTCTCCAGCGTGCAGGAGCGTTACGCCTGGCTGGCGAAGCACCGGAGCGCCTTCGGCATGCCCGACGACTTCACGTTTGCGCTCTGGCCCCACTCAATCGCGCTCATCCGCGAGCGCGATGTGCTGGGTCCCATGGGCGCGCGCATGGCCGCGGTCTCGAATGAGTCGGACATGGCGATGTCGCGGGCCCTGGCGCGCCTCGAGGTGCTCGAGCGGCGCACGATCCGCGCGGCGGTCCTCGGCGGCCCCGGCTGGGAGACGCTCTGGCCCGACGGCGATGACGACGAGGACTAGCGGGCGCCGCGCGACGGCCAGGCGGACCGCTCAGCCGCCGATATGGGACATCTCAACGCGCTTCAGGCCGCTCGTCGCTTCCGTGCGGAGGTCTGAGTAGCGGTCATCGCGGATGCGCCAGACGCGGGCGATGGCGGCGGCCAGTTCATCATCGTCCGCGCCCCCTCGCAGGAGCGCGCGCAGGTCAAACCCCTTCGCCCCGAACAGGCAGGTGAAGAGCGCGCCCTCAGGCGAGAGACGGGCGCGCGTGCAGTCCCCGCAGAACGGCTGCGTGATGGACGTGATCACGCCCACCTCGCCGCCCCCGTCGCGGTAGCGGTAGCGCCGCGCGACCTCACCGCGGTAGTTGGGCTCGACCGCATCAAGGGGCAGGGCGGCGTCGATGCGCTCCACGATCTCGTCCGCGGGCACGACATGGTCGAGCGCCCAGCCGTTGGTCGTGCCCACGTCCATGTACTCGATGAACCGCACGATCACGTCGCTCCCGTGAAAGTGACGGGCGAGGTCCACAATCGAATCCTCGTTCAGGCCCCGCTTGACGACGGCGTTCACCTTGATCGGCCAGAGCCCGGCCTCGCGCGCGGCCTCGATGCCGGCAAGGACTACCTCGACGCCGACGTCGACATCGTTCATCGCGCGGAAGGTGGCGTCGTCGAGGGAATCAAGGCTGACCGTCACGCGTGTGAGGCCGGCCTCGCGCAGGGGGCGGGCCTGCGCGGGGAGAAGGGCGCCGTTGGTGGTCAGCGTCAGATCCCTGAGGCCGTCGAGCGACGCGAGTTGTTCGATCAGCAGGGGAAGATCGCGGCGCACGAGGGGCTCGCCGCCGGTAATGCGGATCTTCTCCACGCCGTGCGCGATGAACAGTCGCGAGAGGCGCACAATCTCCTCGTAAGTCAGGAGTTCCTCCCGCTCGAGGAACTGGAAGGACGGCCCGAAGACCTCCTGGGGCATGCAGTAGACGCAGCGGAAGTTGCAGCGGTCCGTCACGGAAACGCGGAGGTCGTGCAGGGGTCGGTCGCTGGAGTCGCGCAGGGCCATCAACGCTAGCTTACCGGTCCGGGGGATTCGCTGTGCCGCCGCGGGCCTATCGGTCGGCGGTCACGCGCGGCGCGGACTCGGTGAAACGCCGCAGCATCTCGTCGTGCTTCGCGAGGCGCTCCGCGAGCTGAACCCGCATCTTCTCCATCTTCGCCACCTTCTGGTCGAGGAGGGCGATCTGGCGAAGCGTCACCTCACGCGCGATGCGGACCTTCTTGGCCTTCTCCTCGGCCTCGTCGTCCTTGTTCCACTCAGCCCGGATCTGCATGCGCACATCCTCGGCTTCGAGCATCTCCTTGATGTCGGCGAGGGAGAATCCGAGGAGTTCCTTGAGCTCCTTCACGCGCTCGATGCGCTCCATATCGATCGAGGAGTACAGACGGAAGCCGCCATCCATACGCGTGGGCGGGGGCAGCAGGCCGCGCTCCTCGTAGTAGCGGAGGGTGCGCTGGGTGAGCCCCGACCGTTCGGCCGCCTCACCGATCTGGAGGTACCCGCCATCCCGTTCCATAGTGTGGCTGTAGTCTAGCGACGGCGGCACGCGCGTCAATGCGAATCACGGACCCGGGTTCAGCCAGTCTTGCGGGGCGCAAGACCATAACCCGAATGGGGCTGTCAAAGGTCCGTTAATGAACGAGCGCGGGAGGCCGAAAACGGTTGCCCCCCGCCAGTGATGAGCGCTAGCCTCTGGCAGTCGCGTCAAGGGGCGCGACGCCCTCGCATTCAGACCGATGATGAGCAACGCCGTGGGCGCGCGCGCCCATCGCGGAAGGAGCGCGCGCGCCCGTGCCGGATGACAGCCACAAGCCCCGCCGCGCGCTGGCGCGCACCTGGCTGGCGGCGCTGGGACGCCTTGAACTCGAGGTCAGCCGCGCCAACTTCGAAACCTGGCTGGCGGGCACGAAGGCGCATTCCCTGCAGCAGGGCGAACTCTTCGTGGAGGCGCGCTCGGCCTTCCGCGCCGATTGGCTCAACGACAACCTCACGCCCGTCGTCGAGCGCTGCCTCGGCGCCATCGAAGGCGACCGTCTCACGGTGCGCTTCATCGCCCCGGGGTCGGAGGCGGAGACGAACGGGCGACCCCCTCCCGAGTCCGGTGGCGATCCCCGCAGCGAGGCGGGGCGGGAGCGCGTCGTGGGCGGGGTCAACGGCGCCTTCACCCTGGCGCGCTATTTCCGCTCGGAGGGAAGCGCGCTCGCCCTCGAGAGCGGCCTGAGCCTGATCGAGGACGGCGCCGTCGCCATCAGTCCGGTGGTGGTCCATGGCCCCCCCGGGATGGGGAAGACGCACCTGCTCCACGGACTGGCGGCGAAAGCGAGCGAGGCGGGCTGGCGCGTGGCCTGCCTGAGCGGCGAGGGCTTCACCTCCCGCTACCAGCGCGCCCTGCGCGAGGGAACGGTCGAAGCGTTTCAGGACGCCGTGCGCAGCGTGCGCCTCCTCGTCCTCGACGACCTGCACGATCTGGCGGGCAAGACAGGCACGTTGCGGGAGCTGGTGCATACCCTCGACGCGGTCACGCATGCGGGGGGCGGGGCGGTTGTCGGGAGCGAACGCCGACCCCGCGAGCTGGGCCTGCCGGAGCGGCTCTGCTCACGTCTGGAGGCGGGCATCGTGACCGCCGTGGAGCCGTTCGCGGGGGCCGAGCGGCGCGCCTTCATCGAACGGCGCCTGACGGAGCTGCGGGTTGCGCTGCCGGCCTGGTGCGTCGCTGAACTGGCCTGCGGGAAGGGCTCCGCGCGCGCGGTCCTGGCGGCCGTGCACGCGGCCGTGGGGCTCCAGCGTCGCGGGCTCCTCAGCGAGATGCGGCTCGCCGCCGAACTGGGAGCGCTTGAACTGCGCGACGCCGGCAAGGAGACGGCGAAGGCGGTGATCGAACGGGTCGCGGCCCACTTCGCCATCGCCGCCGACGAGGTCGCGGGGCGCAGCCGCGCGGCGAAGGCCGCGCGAGCGCGGGCGGTGGCGGCGGCCGCGCTCCGGCAGCGGGGTTCCAGCTACAGCGAGATCGGCGCCCTCCTCGGGGGGCGCAGCCGCAGCACGATCAAGGGCCTGGCGGAGCGGGGCCGCGCGCTGGGCGAGGGCGACGCCGCCATCACCGCGCTCCTGCGCGCCAGCTAGTCCCCGTCGCCCAGGAGCGCGACCGCCGCCGCAATCCCGACGCCGCCGAAGCCGGCGATCACGCCCGCGCACGCCGCGCGCACGTCCGAGTGCGTTTCCCCGTCCCAGGCGTCCTGCGCGACCTCGATGACGGTGCCGTCGACAGCGGCGGCGGCGCGCGCGACCGCCGCCATATCCCCATCAAGCCCATCGAGGCACAGGACGACGTCGCCGGTCGCGCCCGCGAGCGCGCCTGCGACCTCGGCGGCGGTCGCGCAGACGCGCGTCTCGACGGATTCGGGGAGCGGGGGCGGGACGGTCCCCGCGGGCAGGATGACGAGGATGGCGGCCATCAGAGGCTCGGGCCGGCGGCGTACCGGGGGGCGTCGCTCGTCGCGCCCGCCGCGTAGAGCGCCTCGATCGCGTCCTCGCCCATGCCCAGCAGGTCGCGAAAGACCTCGTCGTTGTGCTGGGCGAAGAGGGGCGCGGGGCGCGTGATGGCGCCGGGCGTGCGCTCGAAACGCCAGGGGAAGCCGGGGAACAGGTGCGTCCCCGCGACCGGGTGGCGCACCGCCACGAAGTAGCCGCGATCGTTGAGGTGGTTATCGCTCACAACCATCCAGTTCGGCATGACGGGAGCGGCGGGGACGCCCGCCTCCTGCAGGACGGCGGCGGCGGCAGTTACCGGTTGCTCCCGCGTCCAGGCGGCGATGGCGGCGTCGATGCGCGCGGCGGCGCCGCGGCGCCCCGCGACGGTCTCGCCGCCGGCGGCGAGTTCGGGCTGGCCGATGACGCGCGTGAGCGCGGCGAAATCCGCTTCATCGCGCACCGTGAGCGCGAGCCAGTGATCCTCTCCGGCGCAGGGATAGACGCCCTGCGGGGCGTGGACGGGCGAGGCGGCGCCCGCAGGCTCGGGCGCCTCGCCGCTGACGGCGTAGGTGAGCAGCTCCTGGGAGAAGTAGGGCAGGACCGTCTCGAAGAGCGCTACGTCGATCCAGCGCCCCCGTCCGCTTGCGCGTCGTCCGTGGAGCGCGGCGAGCATGGCCACAGCCCCATGGTTTCCGGTGACGGGGTCGGCGTAGTAGCTGCCCGTGCCGTAGTACTCCCCGGGGCCGTAGCCAAGCACGCTGGCGAGGCCGCTCATGGCCTCGATGTTGCTGCCGTAGGCGGAATAGTCGCGCTCGGGGCCGGTGGCGCCAAAGCCCGCCATCGAACACATGACAAGCCCGGGGTTGGCCTCGCGCAGAACGTCGTAGCTCACGCCGAGCTGGGTCATGACGCGGGCGGCGTTGTTCTCGATGAGGCCGTCGGCCCGCCTGACCAGCTCGAGGAGGACGGCGCGCCCCTCCTCCGTGGCGAGGTTGAGGCAGATGGCGCGCTTGTTGCGGTTGAGCTTGTTGAAGTAGCCCGCGCGGTGGTAGTGGTCAGGCCAGATGTCCGCCGGCGCCCAGGCAAGGGTGCGGGTCGCGGGCTTCGTGTGCAGCTCCACCTTGATCACGTCCGCGCCGAGATCGGCGAAGTGCCGCCCCGCGATCGGCCCCGCCCAGTTCGCCGTCACCTCGATGAAGCGCAGGCCCGCCAGCGGCCCGCCTGCGCTGGGTGAGGGGGAATCGGGGGGAGGCGGCGCGCTGTCCGCATTCGCCCAGGGGAAGTCGGACGCGAGGACGGCTTCCGTATGCTCGCCCGCGGCGGGGGCGGAGGCGGCGGGGATGGGCGCGCTCTCGCTCAGCTTCCAGGGGAGGCCGGGGGCGGACAACTCACGCCCGCCGAGGGCAAGCGTCCCGAACCACTCACGCGCGGCCAGCTGCTCGCTGGCGGCCACGTCGGCCATCGTGTTCACCGGCGTCACCGCGATTCGCAGTTCCTGGGCGGCGTGGTAAATCTCCTGCTTCGTGCGCGTCTTCGTCCACTGCGCGAAGGCTTCCAACACTTCATCGAAGCGCTCCGTCCAGACGAGGGGCTGCTGGAGCGATTCATCTTCGAGCAGGTCGAAGCGTTCCATGAGAATGAAGAGGTTCGGATAGGGCGCGAGGTTGAAGAGGAAGACGAAGCCGTCCGCGCAGGGCACGAAAAGGCTCCCCGCGCGGCGCTGGATAACGCCCTGGTGCGTCCAGATCGTGGTCAGCCAGGCGTGGTCATTGAGGATCGCTTCCTGATGGGAGACCTCGATGCGCTGTCCGCGGCCGTGTTCACGCGCATGGCGGAGGCCGGCCAGCGCGCCGATGGCGGCGTGGGAGCCAGCATGGAAGGCGACCTGATGCCCGGGCAGGGCGAGGGGTTCGCGCTCGGGGTCGCCCGCGAAGTAGTGATAGCCGCCGGTCGCGTACTCGGTGAACGAGGTCGCCTCCCAGTCCGCCCGCTCACCGCTGCGGCCATAGGGCGACAGGGAGACGACCACGGCGCGTTCGTTCGCGTCCGCGAGGCGTTCCTCAAGGCGGTCAGCGGCCTCGCCGCGTTCGCTGTGCACGACAATGTCCGCGTGGGCCGCCAGCCGTTCGATGCGAGCGTCGTCGACGGCGAGGGCGGCGCTGCGCTTGCCCGCCGCGAGCCAGGCGAAGAAGGCGCTTTCGCCGCCGACAAGGGGCAGCTCCGCGCGGGCGGGATCGCCGTCGCGGGGCTCGACCTTGATGACTTGCGCGCCGAGGTCCGCGAGGAGTCGCGCGCAGTAAGGACCGGCGACGCCCGTCGCCAGTTCGAGCACGACTACATCGCTGAGCGGCGGCGGGGCGGGGTCGGGCGCGCTCACGACGTCGCCTCCGGGACAAGCGCGGCGAGCACGCCCGCCGCCGCTTCTGCAGGGTCGGGCGCGTCGCGTCCGATGACGGTGATGCGGGGGCCGCCCGCGCCGAGGTGAGCGGCGAGCGCGGCGTTCAGCGCCTTCTCGTCCGCGGGGTCGCGCTCGGGAGCGACGAAGATGACGGCCCCGCCGCCGCCGTGGTCGCGCATGAGCTGGCCAAACGCCTGGGCGGCTAGGAGCGGGGTGCGGTGGCGTCCGGCGAAGGCGCGTTTCTCCTCGACGGGGGAGTCAGGGGCGGGCGCCGGCAGGGAGGAGACGACGATGACGGCGTCGCAGCGCCCCAGCTCGCGCCAGGTCTTCCGGGCGAAGATCCCCAGCTGCTCTGGATCGGACGCTTCCAGCGTATCCGCGAAATGCTCGCGACCGATGGCCCAGATCTCGTTGGCCACCGAGTTCACGCCGAACTCCTGTTGCGGGAGCGTATTGAAACTGGCGAGGGCGACGGACGCGCCCGCTTCCGCGATGGCCACGGCGACCGCGCGGTGATGCGCGTCGCCGCCCCCGATGGCGGCGACCGCCAGTCCCTTGAGCGCATCCTTCGGCATGGCGCGTTCTACCTGAGGGCGATGAACAGGGTCGGGAGGAGCATCCCCATCACGACCAGCAGCGTGACGCCGACGGCGACGGCGTTCCAGTCCCGGGAGCGGCGCTCACTCGCGTAGTACCGCTCCTCCCAGGAGCCATCGAGGAGATCCTGGTCACGCTCGTCCGGGCCGGACAGGAGGCCGCCCTCCTCATCGTCGACGTCATCGAAATCGTCGGGATCGTCGTCGTTCGTCATGGGGGAATGCTAGCGAACGGACGCGCTGGCGTCGCCTGGAGGGTCACGGAAGAAGCCCTGTTCATCGCGGATCTCGGGGCGGTCGACGAGCGCGCGCTGGTCGCCGAACTTGCGATCGCGCCAATCGAGGGCCGCCTTCAGGCCGTGCTCGCGTGAGCGCGCGCCGAACTCGGCCACGCTGGGGGCGAGGTGGGCGCGGGCGTCGTTCTCGGTGGCGAGCCGCTGCAGCGTGCGCGCCCCCATCAGCTCCAGGCCAACGTTGATGATGCGCTTGTTCGCGGAGAGCAGTTCCGTATCGATCATGGCGAGCCTGTCCGCCAGCCCCTCGACCTCCGCTTCGAGCAGGTCAAGGGGAACCGCCTTCAGGACGAGGCCGATGCGGGCCGCGTCGGCGCCGGTCACGAAATCGCCCGAGAGCATGAGGCGCTTCGCCCACTGCGGCCCCACGTTGTAGAGCCACATATTGTTCGGAAGGGCGCCCTGCGCGCGCGCTGGCGGGAAGCCGATAAGCGTGTCCTCGGCAGCGATGATCATGTCGCAGAGAAGCGCGACATCGGTGCCGCCCGCGACGCAATAGCCGTGAATCTGGGCGATGACGGGCTTGTGCATATCGAAGATCGCCATCCGCAGGCGCTGGCTCTCCTCCATGCGCCAGGCGTCGTCGTCGAAGGACCGTCCCTCGCGGGTGTGGTCATCGGAATCGCGGGCGGCCGGCGCTCGCGGGGTCAGGTCATAGCCGGCGCTGAAGGCGCGCCCGGCGCCGCGCAGGATCACGGTGTGAACGCGCTGGTCATTGTCAGCCTCCCAGAGCGCCCGGTTGAGCTCCTGCTGGAGCGGGAGGGAGAGGGCGTTCAACTTCTCCGGGCGGTTCAGGGTGATGCGCGCGCGGCCGCGCTCGACTTCGTAGATGATGAACTCGCAGTCCATGCAGACCTCCTGGGGATTGCCACGGTGGGCGGGCGTCCGACATTCTAGCGCCCCGCTCTGGGCGTTAGCGTCGCCTGTGGTATGGTCAGGAACACATCGAGGCGCGACGCCGATGCGGCGAGTCAGGCGGATGAACCGCCCCATGGCCCCGGCGCACGAACACATGACGCCTCTGCCAGCCGCCCGCCCGAAGCGGCGGCGATGATGAGAGGACAGAACCCCCCGTTGGCTTTCCGAGTATTCCGGCGAAGGACGGCGAACGCCGCCCCGGTCGCCCCCGAACAACCCTCCGACGCCCATGCGCCCGCCGCGACCGCCACAATCGCGGCGCCCGCCAGCGCCCTCCGCGACCGTGAGGAACCGCCCCCCGCGCGACAGCGCCGTTCCCGCGGACGGCGGCGCAAGCGGCCCGCTGGCGCCAGCGAGCCCGTCCGGCAGAACGGCGCCCGCGCCGCCGCCGAACGCGCCCGCTCGCCCGAACCCGATGACGAGCGCCTGACGGAGCCGGCGGCGTTCCATGCCGCTGGCGTGCGCGGGGCGGGCCTGCGCGCGATCGGCGCCCTCGGCTTCGAGCAACCCACCCCGATCCAGGAACGCGCGATGCCGCTGCTCTATGAGGGGCTGGACGTCGTCGGCCTGGCGCAAACGGGCACGGGCAAGACGCTCGCTTTCGGGGAGCCTCTCGCCCGCTCGATTGACCCCTCACGGAACGAGATCCAGGGACTCGTGCTCGTGCCCACGCGCGAACTCTGCGATCAGGTCACGGACGTGATCGCGCATCTCGGCGATTTTTACGACTTCACCACCATCCGCCTCGTGGGAGGCAAGCCGATCAACCGCGACCTCGACGCGCTGGAGCGCGGCGGCCACGTTGTCGTCGGCACGCCCGGACGCGTCATCGACCACTTGCGCCGCCGCACGCTCTCGCTCAGGCGCGCGCGCTTCGTCGTCCTCGACGAGGCCGACGAGATGCTTGATATCGGCTTCGCGAAGGACATCGACCAGATCCTCCGGCAGGCGCCCCTCGAACGGCAGACGGCCCTCTTCAGCGCCACCATGCCGATGAGCATCAGCCGCCTTGTCTGGCGCTATATGCGCGACTCCGAACGGGTCGAGGCGGCGCCCACGCAGCTGCAGCCCGTCGAGACGATCCGCCAGCTGTACTGCGAGGTCGCCTCGAGGGACAAGTTCCACGCGCTGGAGCATCTCCACGACGCCATGGACCTCGGCCGGTCGCTCATCTTCCGGCGCACGAAGGTCGGTGTGGACCGCCTCACCGACGGCCTGCGGCGGGACGGCATCCAGGCGCGCGCCATCCACGGCGACCTGCGCCAGGGCGAGCGGGACCGCGTGATGCGCGACTTCCGCAGCGGCGCCCTTGAGTGGCTGGTGGCGACGAACGTGGCCGCGCGCGGCCTCGACATCCCCGATATCGCGCACGTCATTAACTACGACGTCCCCCAGAACGCGGAGGAGTACATCCACCGCGTGGGGCGGACGGCGCGCGCCGGCAAGGAAGGTTCGGCGATCACGTTCGTGGGCGAATGGGAACTGGGGGAGTGGGAAGCGATCGTGGAGCGTGTGGGCGAAGGGCCCCTCGAGCGCCTCGATATCCCGACGCGCTTCGACTAGGGAATCGCGAACCAGCGCCACCCCGTCCAGTCCGCGGACGCTAGGCCCGCGGCAGCCCCAGCCCGCGCGTCGCGATGATATTGCGCTGAATTTCGCTCGTGCCGCCCGCGATCGTCGCCGAGGGCGAGGCTACATAGCCCGCTCCCAGCCGCCCCTCGAACGGCGCCTGCTCGCCGCCGCTCAGCTGTCCCGCCGTCCCCAGAATCTTGATCGCGGTTCGCGCGATCCGCTGTGACAACTCCGTGCTGAACATCTTCGCGATCGAGGCTTCCGCGTTCGGGATCTCCCCCGCCGCCTGCATGCCGATCACGCGGTAGCTCAACATCTTCGCCGTCGCCGCCTCGATCCAGCGCTCCGTCAGCGCCTCGCGCACGCTCTCCGGGTTCGACACGCGATCCTGGTGATCGCGCCAGTAGTCGCAGTAGCGCTCCAGCGTCTGGCGGTGGGCGACCGCGCTCCCGATCGAACTGCGCTCAAAATCGAGCGTCGTCGCGCCCACGTACCAGCCGCGGTTCAGCTCCCCCACGATGTTCTTCGCGGGCACGCGCACATCCTCAAAGAACACCTCGTTGAAGTTGTGCAGGTTCCCCATGTTTACCAGCGGCCGGACCGTGATCCCCGGCGTCTGCATATCCAGCAGGAAGTAGCTGATGCCGCGGTGCTTGGGCGCGTCCGGGTCCGTGCGCGCCAGCATGAAGATCCAGTCCGAGTAGTGCGCCCCCGAGGTCCAGATCTTCTGTCCGTTGATCACGTAGTCATCGCCGTCGCGGATCGCGCGCGTCTGCAGCGAAGCCAGATCGGAGCCCGATCCCGGCTCGCTGTACCCCTGACACCAGATCACCTCGCCCCGCAGCATCCGCCCCAGGTGCTCCTCCTGCTGTTCCTCCGATCCGTGCGCGATCAGGGTCGGGCCCAGCATGGAGACGCCGTTGCCGATGCTGCCCGAAGGCGCGCGCGCCTCCGCGAACTCCTCGTTCAGGATGAACTGCTCCATCACGCCGAGGCCGGCGCCGCCGTACTCCTTCGGCCAGGCGGGCGCGATCCAGCCCCGCTCCGAGAGCTTCTCCTGCCAGCGCTTGTACCAGGGAGCGTCGCGCGGAGGCCCTCCCTCGCCGCCCTGCATGCCCTTGTCGGGGTCGTACTCCTGCGGGCGCTCGTTCTCGATGAACGCGCGCACCTCTTCCCGCCAGGCGGCCTGTTCGGGTGTGTCCTGGAAATCCATGGCGGCCTCTCCCCGCCCCCTTCGGAGCCGCCCGAACGCTACCAGACCCCCAGTGGGCCGTAAACGCTTCGCGCGCCCGTCGGGCGCTCCGCTAGCTGCTGCGCTGGGTTGGCAGCTTCGGCAGGAGCCAGTTGAGGAAGCTGTCCTCCGAGCGCGTCTGCATGTAGAAGCGTCCCGGCCCCGTCAGCCGCACCACCAGCCCCTCGCCGCTGAACAACGTTGACTTCCAGCCCCCCGACCGGCCGACGTCGTACCCCACCGAATCATCGAACGCGACCATGTGGCCGGTGTCGACCACGTACGGTTCGCCCGCGTCCAGGTCGATCTGGTGAATCGCGCCGTAGCTTGAGAGCCAGAGCGCGCCCTGCCCCGTGCAGCGCAGCAGGAAGAGCCCTTCCCGTGAAAAGAACGACTTCGCCCCGCCCCACGTCGTATCAACCTCGACGCCCTCCGTCGCCGCCAGAAACGATCCCGATTGCACCAGCAGCGACATCCCGCCCGTGAGCTCCAGCGCCGCGATATCCCCCGGCAGCGCCGGCGCGAGGGTGACCTGCCCCGCCTGCTCCGCCTGAAACGAGTTAATGAAAAAGCTCTCGCCGCCGAGCACCGATCGCTTCAGCCCGGAGAGAAGCCCGCCCCGCGTGCTCGTCTCCATCTTGATCGTCGACGACATGCTGACCATCGCTCCCGCTTCCGCCTGAATCGATTCACCCGCGTCCATATCGATAAGCGCGAGGGCGTAGGAGGGCTGGTACTTCACTTCATGGCGCATGGGAGCGCTCCTTCTGCTTGGAGTCGGGAGTCCATCGCCGCCTGACGCGAACGTCTCGCGGCGATTGTGGCCCCTCGAGGCGTAGGTTACGGTAAGGCTTCGGACGCGTCAGCCACGCTGGCGAGGAGGGGACATGCCATCACGCTACCGCTACTCCATGTGGGATGGCTCCCAGGAGGTCACTGACCTCGACCCTGATCAGATACTGGACAACCTCTCCGACGACCTCATGAACTTCGGCGATCTGCAGCACGCCCTCCGCAACCTCCTGCAGCGCGGCATGCGCAACCCCATGGGCGACCGCACGCAGGGCCTGCGCGACCTCCTCCAGCAGCTCCGCCAGCAACGCCGCCAGCAGCTCGACCGCTTCGACCTCGGCTCCGTCTTCGACCAGCTCCGCGACCAGCTCGACGAGATCCTCGACATGGAGCGCGATACCCTCCAGCAGCGCCTCCGCGAGGCGGAGCCGCCGCCCCCCGGGGATGCCGGCGGCGAAGGTCAGCAGGGCGAACAGACCGGCGAATCCCCCTCCGGTAACGATGGCCGGCAGGATGGCGCCGAACAGGGCGCCCCCGCGAACCGGCAGGGTCAGCAAGGCCAGCCCGACGGCGCGGATCAGCAGGGCGAACAGGGTTCACAGGCGGGCGGCGCGAACGACGGGGGCAGCGTTCCTACCAGCGAGTTCGCCGACATGCTCCGCAACATCGCCAACCGCAAGCAGGAGTTCCTCGACGAACTCCCCGGGGACACCGCCGGGCAGGTCCGCCGGCTCCAGGACTATGAGTTCATGGACCCCGAAGCGCAGGCCCGCTTCAACGAGCTCATCGAATCCCTGCGCCAGTCCATGATGAACACCTTCTTCAAGGACCTCTCCGACCAGATCGCCAACATGTCCCCCGAGGACCTCGAACGCCTGAAGCGGATGACGCAGGACCTCAACCAGATGCTGCAGGAGAAGATGGCCGGCGGCGAGCCCGACTTCGACGGCTTCATGCAGGAGTACGGCGACCTCTTCGGCGAGAACCCGCCGCAATCACTCGACGAGCTCATCGCCCAGATGCAGCAGCAGATGGGCCAGATGCAAAGCCTCCTCGGGAGCCTCCCCGGCGATATGCGCCAGCAGCTCCAGGACCTCCTCGCCGACAAGATCGGCGACCCCGAACTCCAGCAGAGCCTCAACGAGCTCGCCCAAAACATGGAATACCTCTCCCCCATGCGCGACATGGGCAATCAGTACCCCTTCCGCGGCGAAGAGCAGCTCGACCTCGACGCCGCGATGGAACTCATGCGCCACATGCAGTCCATCGACGAGGTCGAACGCCAGCTTGAGCGCACCCAGTACGGCGGCGAGATCGACGACATCGACGCTGACCAGCTCGAGGAACTGCTCGGCCCCGAGGCCCGCCAGACCCTCGACGAACTGCGCAAGTTCCTGGAAATCCTTGAGGAGGCGGGCTACATCCGCAAGAAGGGATCAGGCTGGGAGCTCACCCCGCGCGGAACCCGCAAAATCGGCCAGCGCGCCCTCGTCGAGCTCTACGCCCAGCTCAAGGCCGATTCCTTCGGCAAGCACCAGGCCCACGAGAGCGGCTTCGGCGGCGAGCGCATCGACGAGACCAAGCTCTACGAGTTCGGCGATCCCTTCCACCTCGATATCAAGCGCACCATCATGAACTCCCTCCACCGCGAGGGTTCCGGCACGCCCATCAACCTGCGCCCCGACGACTTCGAGGTCGCCCGCAGCGAACTCGTCACCCAGACCGCCACCGTCATCATGCTCGACCTGAGCTGGTCCATGGCCCTGCGCGGCAGTTTTCAGGCCGCCAAGAAAGTCGCCCTCGCCCTCAACAACCTCATCTCCTCCCAGTTCCAGCGCGACAGCCTCTACATCATCGGCTTCAGCGCCTACGCCCGCGAACTCAAGGCCGAGGACCTGCCCTATGTGCGCTGGGATGAGTCCGTCCTCGGCACGAACATGCACCACGCCCTCATGATCGCCGAGCGCCTGCTCGCCAAGCACACCCAGGGAACCCGCCAGATCATCATGATCTCGGACGGCGAGCCGACCGCCCACCTCGAGCGCGGCCGCAGCTACTTCGCCTACCCGCCGAGCCCCATCACCATCCGCGAGACCCTCAAGGCGGTGAAGCGCTGCACGCGCAAGAACATCACCATCAACACCTTCATGCTCGATCGCAGCCACTACCTGAAGGAGTTCGTGAACCAGGTCGCGCGCATCAACAAGGGCCGCGTCTTCTACACCACCCCCGACAAGCTCGGCGAGTACATCCTCGTCGACTACGTCGCCCAGAAGCGCAAGCGCCTCACCGGCCTCGCCAGCTAGGCATGGCGGCCGGCCGGAACGCCCCCGAAACCGTCCGCGAAGAAGCCGTCAACACATCGTTGGCGCAACTCCTGAAGGGGCATGGCCTGAAGACGCGCGCCGAGCGGCGCAGCCGCCAGCGCATCCCCGATGTCCGCGTCGATCTGCGGGGCGGCGACCTTGTGCTCGTCGAGTGCAAATGGGAGGGCGCCGCCAGCGACCTTGAGGCCCAGATCGAAGAGCGCCTGGAGCAGTTCCCCGAGGCGCTTGGCGTTCTCGGCGTCCTTTACCCCGACCGCCTGCGGAGCGATGAGGACACGCTCGCCGCGCTCAAGGCGGCGAACGACCTGCGCTGGTGGGTCCACGGTTCTCGCGGCCAGACATTGCCGAAGCGCCGCCAGCGCACGGGTTCCGTCGTCGGTCTCGCCAGCCAACTGCGCACGCTGCCGCTCGAACTGGAGGGACGCGATCGCGTGGTCGCCGCCGCCGCCATTGTCGGCTATGGCCTGGAGCGCGCCGCCGGCGCCATCGATCGCCATGCCCGCATCGCCCGGCGCATCGCCGACCTCATCGCCAGGACCGATCAGGAGCAGAACCGCGCCGCCGCCCTCCGTATCGGCTGCCTCGTCCTCTTCAACGCCCTCGCCTTCCAGGACCGCCTCGCCGCTCTACGCGAGGATGTCCCCGCCGTCTCCGAAGCGCGTCGCCTCGGCGCCCCCGCCCTGCGCGATGCCTGGCGCGCGATCTGCGCCGGCATCGACTACGTCCCCGTCTTCTCCCTCGCCGCTGATATTCTCGATGCGCTGGTCGATGCGCCGGACGAAGTCTCGCACGCGGCCCTCGACTTCCTTATCGAGGCCATGGAGGAGACCCGCCAGCTCGAAGGGCACGACCTCTCCGGCCGCCTCTTCCATACGCTCCTCAGCGACGCCAAGTTCACCGGCGCCTACTACACCTCCGTCCCTGCGGCCACGCTCCTCGCCCGTCTCGTCTTCGAGAACTGGCCCTCCGGCGTTGACTGGAGCGACCATGAGTCGCCCTCCTCCCTCAACGTCGCCGACCTCGCCTGCGGCACGGGCACGCTCCTCATGGCCGTCGCCGACGAGATGCGCCGCCGCCATGTCGAGGCGGGCGGAACCGCCGCCGCCGCGCTCCACAAGAACCTCGTCGAGGAGTCGCTCCACGGCTACGACGTCCAGCTCTCCGCCGTCCACTTCGCCGCGACCAGCCTCGCCATGCTCAATCCCGAGATCCAGTTTGACCAGATGAAGCTCTACGTCATGCCCCTTGGCGTTGAGGGCGACAAGACCTCGCTTGGTTCGCTCGACTTCCTCGGTGAGGCCGAGGTACCTGTCCAGTTCGCCCTTGGAGGCGACATAACGAGCGGGGGGGGGCGCTCAGTGCAGAACGCGTCTCGGGAAGCGGCAGTCGCGGCGTAGCCGAAGGCGAGACAGCGAGGATTCCCGAATCGCTCAACCTTGCGATCATGAACCCGCCCTTCACCCGTTCTGTGGGCGGGAACCTGCTCTTTGGCAGCCTGCCGCCGACACAGCGGCGCAAACTTCAGGATGAACTGGCGAGCCGCCTGAAGCGGCGTCGGGCGTCCGCGACCGGCGGTCTCGCTCCCGCCTTTGTGGTCGCCGCCGCGCCCAGACTGCGCCCGGGCGAAGGCCGCCTCGCGCTGGTGCTGCCAGTCACTCTCTGTACTGGCCCCTCCTGGTGTCAGACCCGCACCCTGATCGAGCAGGAATTCGTCCTCGACATGGTGATCGTCTCGCATGACCCGCTCCGCTGGAACTTCTCGGATAGCACCAGCCTCTCTGAGGTGATGATCATCGCGACGCGACGCTCAGAGGGCGAGGATTCTGCTGGGCATCGCACCGTGTTCATCAACCTCTGGCGCAATGAGGAAAGCGTGCTAGCGGCCCAGCGGATGGCGAACGCCATCGCCGAGACCCCGCCTGCGGATATCGAGGGCGCGGGCACGGCCCTGCTGGAAGTGGACGGAGAGCACGTGGGAGAGATGGTCTCAATACCCGAACACGGGATTGCCCATCGTCAGTGGCGCGGCGTGCAGTTCGCCCGTGTGGAGTTAACCCGGTGTGCGTTGGCATTGCTGGACGAAGGTGTGCTGCGGATTCCGGGCGAAGTTGCGAGAGCGCCGATAGATCTCTGCCCCCTCCCTGTCCTTGGAGCCATTGGTCCCGACAGGCGGGGACTTGTTGACGTATTCGAGCGAACGAGCGCGGTAACTCCGTACCCGATGGTCGTAGATCACGACAGCGATCATCGGCGATTCCTCCAATGCCTCAGTGACCTGTACCTTTCTCCGCTCGCGAAGCCTAAAGGTGGACGCAAATCGAGCCATGCCGCCCACCTTTGGCAACAGGCGGGCCGCCTCCTCATCGCCGAGCGACTATGGCTCAATACCGCCCGCGTCCTGGCTATGCGGGCTGAGACACGGGTACTGGCGAACGTCTGGTGGCCAGTCCGGGTCGACGACGCTCGGACAGAGAAAGCCCTTGCCCTCTGGATGAACTCGAGTCTTGGCTTGTTGACGATCCTGGCCTATCGAACGACCACAAGAGGCGGATGGGTCGCCATGAAGAAGGCCGACCTCGAAGAACTGCCCGTCCTTGACGTCCGCGCGCTCGACGACGCGCAGGTCGACGCGCTCGCGGACCTCTTCGATGAACTCGCCGAAGCGGAGTTCGCGCGGCTCCCCGACATGGCGGACTGCCATGCGCGAGCCCGCCTCGACGAACGGCTCGCGCGCATCCTCGGCCTGCCCGACCTGACCCCGCTGCGTCGTCTGCTCGCCACCGAACCGGTCGTCTCCAACCAGCGCCTGTAGCCCTGCTCCGCGGCCATAACGCGGCTCCGTGCTACCATCGCGGCATTACCCCCGCGCCGCCGAAGGCGCCCTCCCGCCGATGCCAACTGACCGCGTCCAGCTCTACGACACCACCCTCCGCGACGGCTCCCAGATGGAGGGCGTCTCCCTCTCTGTCGCGGACAAGGTGCGCATCACCCAGAAGCTCGATGAACTCGGCGTTGCGTGGATTGAGGGCGGCTTCCCCGGCTCCAACCCCCGCGACGCCGCCTACTTCCAGCGGCTCAGGGAAGTCTCGCTCGCGCAGGCGCGGGTAAGCGCCTTCGGCGGTACCCGTCGCGCCAACCTCACCTGCGAGACCGACCCCAACATCCAGAGCATGGTCGCCGCCGAAACCGACGGCGTCACCCTCGTCGGCAAGGCCAGCCAGTACCAGGTCCAGCGCATCCTTGAGACGAGCGACGAGGAAAACCTCGCCATGATCGCCGACACCGTCCGCTACTTCCGCGGCCTCGGCAAGACCGTCTTCTTCGACGCCGAACACTTCTTCGACGGCTTCGCCCAGAACCCCGATTACTCCCTCCAGTGCCTTGCCACCGCCGCGCGCGCCGGCGCTGAGGCGCTGGTCCTCTGCGACACCAACGGCGGCATGACCACCCCGGTTCTCCTGCGCGCCATCGAGGCCGTCCGCGAGCGCGTCCCCGAGGCGCGCCTCGGCATCCACTGCCACGACGATGTCGGCCTCGCCGTCGCCAACTCCCTCGCCGCCGTTGAGGCCGGCGTCTGGCAGGTCCAGGGCTGCGTGAACGGCTACGGCGAGCGCTGCGGCAACGCCGACCTCCTGACCGTGATCGCCAACCTCAAGCTCAAGATGGGGATCGACGTCATCGGGGATGAGCAGCTCGCGCGGCTCACCGAGGTTTCCCACTACGTCAACGAACTCGCCAACCTCGTCCCTGATTCCCAGGCTCCCTTCGTCGGTCAGAGCGCCTTCGCGCACAAGGCCGGCTACCACGTGGCCGGCATCATGAAGGACGAGAACGCCTACCAGCACATCGATCCCGCCCTCGTCGGCAACAGCAGCCGCGTTCTCATCAGCGAGCTCTCCGGCCAGCGCAACCTGCTCGTCAAGCTCGAGGAACTCGGCGTCGACTACCCCTTTTCCCAGGACGAGATCCGCTCCCTCCTGCAGGTCGTCAAGCAGAAGGAGAGCGAGGGCTTCCAGTACGAGGGCGCCGAAGCCAGCTTCGAGCTCCTCGTGCGGCGCCAGCTCCCCGGCTACGTCCGCCCCTTCGAGATCGAGGACTTCGTCATCGTCGAGCGCCACCGCCACCGTCGCGGCGATGACCAGCGCCGCGAGATGCTCGCCGAGGCCATGGTCAAGATTCGCGCGGGCGACGATCAACACCACACCGCCGCCGAGGGCAACGGTCCCGTAAACGCCCTCGACCTCGCCACGCGCAAGGCCCTCGCCGGCGCCTATCCCCGCGTGCTCGATGTGAAGCTGGTCGACTACAAGGTGCGCATTCTCGACAGCGAGGCCGCCACCGCCGCCCAGGTGCGCGTCCTCATCGAGAGCACGGACGGCGCCCGCTACTGGACCACCGTGGGCAGCTCGACGGACATCATCGAGGCCAGCTGGATCGCCCTCGCCGACGCCCTCGAATACGCCATCAACCTGCCCGCCGAATCCTGAGCGCCGCCGCCGCGCACGCCCCGGCTTCCCGGAGCGGCCAGGCCCCCGCTAGTGTTCGTTTTCCTCGCTGAAGTCGGCGTTCCCCGTGATGGTGGCGCGCGCGTCCCGCACGAGCCCGGGGATGGCCAGACGGCTGCGGATCAGCAGCGCCACGCACAGTGCCAGGTAGGCGACGCCGTACCAGAAGCGCACCGTCTGCGCGCCGTCCCCGATCACTTCCTCGTTCAGGATGAGCTGCGTCGCGAAGAGGAGGAAGAGCGTCCACGCCTCTCCCTTGCTCATGCGCAGGTTCACGAAGACCGCGATCGCGAAGGCGGACTGCGCCGCCGTCAGGAAGATCTCGTTCTGCTGGCGGCCGTCCAGCGAGAGCCCCTCGAGGATGCCCCAGTCTCCGGAGCCGAGCATGAACGCGATCGGCAGCGTCCCGATGAGCAGCGTCCACTGATTCACCTTCGACGAGATCAGCGCGCCCATCCCCGCCGCCGCCTGCCCCCGCCACGCCAATAGCGCCGCTACCAGCACCTCGGGCGACTCCGAGGCCAGCGGCGCGACCCACTGAATCAGGAAGAACTCGCTGATGTTCAGTTTCTGGCCGGTCTCCACCAACCCGTCGTGCGCGAACGGCTCTGCGGCGGCGATGATCACGACCGCCGCGTAGACCAGCAGTACCAGCACGACCACGCGCCGCCGCCAGGTCGAGAGCGAGCCCACCGCCTCCGCCGGCCCCACCAGCTCCACGTGTTCCGATTCCTGCCGGCTCGTCAGTATCAGGTACAGCACGAAGAGTGAGACGAGCACGATTGTGTCCGCCAGCGTGAGCGTGCTCCGCAGCGGCACGAAGATGACGTAGAGCGTCGCGACCGCGAGGAACGTCAGTTCCAGCGCGCGCGTGCGGCTCACGACCAGCTCCTTCAGCCGTTTGCGATAGAAGAAGATCAGGAACACCACCGGCCAGCCAACGCCAATCAGGAGGCGGTTGCCGCCCGTCATGTTCGCGATCGCGAGCCCCTTCTCCGCCTCCACCGGATCGTTGCCCGCCTTCCACGCGAGCTGGGCGTCGATGACGTACTCGGGCAGCACCGCGATGAGGGCGATGACCGCCAGCGCCAGCCCCTGCGAAATGTCCAGCTGGGCTGTCTCCACGGCCCAGCTCAGCAGGAGCGCCCCCGCGAGAATGGCGATCCCGAAGACGACCGACGCCAGCACCGGATCGAGGTGCAGGTCGCTGGAGCCAAACTGAAGCTCGATCCCCAGCGCGAGCCCGGGAATCCCCGCGAGGGCGACTACCCCGATGGTGATCCAGCGTCCGGTGAAGGTCTCGCGCGTCACGGGGCACCGCCACACGCCCGCCGCGGGCGCGCGCTCGGGGAAGGAGTTTGATCGTTCATGTGCGGCTATGAGCCTACCGCCGCCCCGCTATTGGGGCTACCGCGCGCCGCTATCGCTCCATCGGGCACAATGCCCCCATGGCCGAGCGCCGCCCCTACGGATACTGGGAGAGCCCCCTCACGCCCGCTACGCTCGCTGGCGGCGTCCGTCTGCGCGGCCCTTCCTGGGACAGCGACGGCGGCGCCCTTGGCTGGTTCGAGGGGCGCGGCGAACGCGGCGTGGCCGTTGTCGTCAGCCCCGACGGCGAAGGCGCCGCCACCCGCGACATCAGCGGCGATATCGCCGTGCGCGCGGGCGTGGGCTACGGCGGCGGCGACGCTGTCCTTGCCAGCGGCCAGGCCTGGTTCGTCGCCCACGAGAGCCAGCGCCTCTACCGCCAGCCTCTCGACGGCGGCCCCGCCCAGCCCCTCACCCCCGCCTTTGGCGAGGCCTCCTCGCCCGCCGTCAGCCCCGATGGGCGCTGGGTCGCCTACGTGCACTCCTACGAGGAGGAGGACGTTATCGCCATCGCCTCCAGCGCCGGCGGTGTCTGGCCCCGGCGCCTCGCCAGTGGCCGCGACTTCTACATGCAACCCGTCTGGAGTCCGCAGGGCGATCGCCTTGCCTGGGTTGAATGGGATCACCCGAACATGCCCTGGGACGGCTCCGAACTGCGCGTCGCCGAACTCGCCTTCCCCGAGGGCTCCCTGCCCGCCATCGCCCGTTCGGACGTCGTCGCGGGCGGCCCCGACGAGGCCATCTTCCAGCCCGCCTTCGCTCCCGATGGCGCCGCCCTCTACTACGTCTCCGACGCCAGCGGCTGGGGCCGCCTCTACCGCCACGATTTCGCGACCGGCGGGAGCCGCGTCCTGACCGCGGACGAGGGCGAGTACGGCGCCTCCGCCTGGGGTCAGGGCATGGCCACGTTCGCCGTGCTTCCCTCGGGGCGGATCGTCGCGATACGGCAGCGCGAAGGCTTCGCCCGCCTCGTCCTGATCGACGGCGGGAACGCTCCCGTCGAGGTCGCCTTCCCGGCTGAATACGCCAGCTTCGAAAATCCCGCCGCCTCCCCCAGCGAAGAACGTCTGGCCGTCATCGCCAGCGGTCCCGCCACGAGCCCGCGTCTGTTGACCCTCGATTTAACCGCGCCCGAACCCGTGACGGCGCCGGTGCTTCCCGGCGATGACCTCGTCATCCCCTCCGCCAGCCTCTCCCGACCGCTGTCCGTCTCCTGGACCAACGCCGACGGCGGCGAGGCGCGCGGCCTCTACTACGCGCCCGCCAGCGATCGCTTTATCGATGAGGGGCCGCCGCCGCTCGTCGTATTCGTGCACGGCGGACCCACCGATCACGTTGATGCGAGCTGGCGGCCGCAGATCCAGTTCCTCGCCAGTCGGGGATACGCGGCGCTCGCGGTCAACTACCGCGGCAGCAGCGGCGCCGGGCGCGCGACCATGCTCGCGCTTCGCGGCCAGTGGGGCGTCGCCGACGTCGAGGACTGCCGCTCCGGCGCCGAGGCCATGGTGGAACGCGGCCTCGCGGAGCGGAACCGCCTCGCCATTTTTGGCGGCAGCGCCGGCGGCTACACGGTATTGCGGTCCCTCCAGACGCTCCCCGGGTTCTACCGCGCCGGGATTTGCTTTTACGGCATCTCCAACCTCTTCACGCTTGCCGCTGACACCCACAAGTTCGAGGCCCGCTACCTCGACTCCCTCGTGGGCCCCCTCCCCGAGGCCGCTGACCGCTACCGCGAACGCTCCCCCATCTTCCACGCGGACGCCATCACGGATCCGATCGCGCTCTTCCAGGGGACCGAGGACCGCGTCGTGCCCCGCGACCAGAGCGACGCCCTCGCCGCTTCCCTGCGCGAGCGCAGCGTCCCGTACGAATACCACGTGTATGAAGGCGAGGGGCATGGCTGGCGCAAGCCCGAGACCGTCGACGCCTTCTATACGTCCATCGAGCGCTTCCTCCGCCGCTACCTCCTCGGCTGAGGGCTAGTCCCGCCAGACCATCGTCGCGCGCGCCGCCTCCTGCTCGCGCGCGCTCTTCTCGGCCCAGCGCTGAAGGAAGTCCTCGCCGACCACCGTTTTCGCGACCGCCCACGGCAAGGGCCGCTTCCCACCGAGTTCCCAACGGCTGCGGACCGCCACGAGGAACGCGGTCGCGTCCCCCACATCGAACGTCCGCAGAACCTCGCAGTCGAACGCGTCCACCCCGCCCGGGAACGTCGGCGCTCCCGAGTCCGTCAGCTCGACCGCAATCCCCGCGAGCTTGTCCTCCGCGCGTCCCGACCGCAGGCCAAGCGGTTCCAGCAGCTCCGCCTGGGCGTCGCTCAGCAGCGTCACCGCCAACCGGCCGCTCTCGCGCATGAGCCCTTCCGTGTAGTTCGTTTTCGAGAGGGAGACCAGCAGCCGCGGCCGCTCCGGCGTGATCGCGGCTCCGAAGACGGACACGCAGATCTGCGCGTTTGGCCCCCTCGGTCCCGCCGCTCCGACGGCGCAGAGGGGCGCCCAGAAGTAGGAGAGCGCGTCCCCGACCGGTGGTTCCCCGGTCAACCCTCAGACCCCTCCTCGTGCAGGAGGATCAGGTTGCCGCAGGTGTCGTCCAGCGTGGCCTGGTAGCCCCACTGGCTGCGCGCAGGCTCCTGGGGAAAGCGCACGCCCAGCCCCGTGAGCCGCTCATATTCCCGATCGAGGTCGTCCACGAAGAACATCGCCGCCGAAATGCCGTCGCGGTAGAGCGCTTCCTGCCAGTCACGCACGGCGGGATGCGCGTTTGGCTCCAGCAGCAGCTCAACGCCGTCGGGGGAGTCCCGTGACTCGACCGTCAGCGCCCGGAACTCACCCGCCGGTTCGTCCTGCTTCTTCACGAAGCCCAGAACCTCGGTGTAGAAGGCGAGCGCCTTCGCCTGATCGTCAACGAGCACGCTTGTCAGTCTGATTCGCATGGCCGCAATGTTATCCCACCGCGCTTGCGGCGCGGGCGCCCCCCGCTAGAATCCGCCCGTGGCTGATTGCCTCTTCTGCAACATGGCCTCGGGCGACATCCCCGTCGAGCGGATCGCTGAGAACGATCACGCCTTCGCCATCCGCGACATCAACCCCCGCGCGCCCGTGCACGCCCTCATCATTCCCCGCGAGCACATCGCGGACGCCCGCGAACTCAAGACCGCGCACGCCGCCGCGCTCGCCGCGCTTTTCACCCTTGCCGGCGAAGTTGGCCGCGCCGAGGGCGTGCACGAGTCCGGCTACCGCCTCGCCTTCAACGTCGGCGACGACGCGGGCATGACGATCCATCATCTCCACCTCCACCTTGTCGGCGGGCGGCGCCTTGGTCCTGAAGGGTGATCGCGGACCAGATCGCCGTTGTGCGCGAGGAACTGCTGACGCGCCCGCCCGGGCTCGTCCGCCATGTACGGCGCGTTCTCGATGAGGCCCTGCCCCTTGCCCGCGTCTGGCTCGCCGACGCGGAGCGCGTCGAACTCGCGGTCTGGGGGCACGATCTCTTTCGTTCGGAACCTCCCGCCGGGCAACTCCGCCTCGCCTGTGAGGCCGGCGTTGCCATCGACGACGATTCCCGTGACTACCCTATCCTGCTCCACGGTCCCATCGCCGCCGTCGTTCTGCGCGAACGCTTCGGCGTGACCGACGAGGAGACGCTCATGGCGGTGCGCGACCACACTGCGGGCCTCGCGCGGATGAGCCTGCTCGCCAAGATTCTGCTCATCGCCGACAAGATCGAGAAGAAGAAGCGCCGTCGCGCGACGCAGCTTGCTGGCCTGCGGCGCCTCGCCCGCCGCGATCTGGATACGGCCATCCTCTGCTGGTCGGACTGGCGCTGGACCGTCGAGGCCCGCGCCCGTCATCGCACGCAGGCCTCGCACTGGCGCGCGCGCCAACACTGGGTCGAGGAGCATCACCGCGATATCGGCTTGTCCGAACGCGTCAGCGGCAGGGCCTTCGCCGCCGCCGCGCGCCGAGAGGGTCTGGTTCCGTCCGGGAGCTGATCAGCCGCCGGGGATGGTCAGTTCCTGGCCTGGCTGGATCGTCAGGCAGCCCTCTTCAGTGAGGTCATTGGCGTCCAGCAGCGCCTGCAGCGAGACGTCGTTCGCGATGGCGATGCCGCTGCACGTATCCCCCGCCTGAATCTCATAGGTGGCGCCGGCCGCGCTCGCGGGCGTGGGCGGGGGGGTGGGTTCCGGGGTCGGGGGCGGGGTAGGCGCGGGCGTCCTCGCAGGCGCTTCCGTGGGCGTGGGCGTCGCGACAGCCGTCGCCGCCGGCGTGGCCGTCTCCGTCGCTGTCGCCGCGGGCGCGAGCGGCGCCGGATCGTCGTCCCCCAACTGGCGGTTCACCACGAAGGCGATCGCCACCACCACCGCCGCCAGGATAAAGAGCGAGGCGGTCGCCGCGCGCATGCTCAGCTCGCCTTCCAGCGCCGGTCGCCGCAGCCCGCCCGTGGTCCAGCGCGAGGCGACGTCCGTGAGCGGCGACGTTCGCAGCGGACTCGCCGCTTCGAACTCCCGTTCCTCGATTGGCTCGTCGGCCCCCAGCGGGTCATCGCCGGTCGCCGCCGCTGGCGCCTGCGTCGTCGCTTCCACCCCTTCGCCCTGATAGACCGGACAGGAAGGGTGTTCGACCGTCAGGCAGAACTGTCCCTGGTGCGTTGTCGCGATGCGGGTCGGGTTCGTGAGGCGGTAACAGCGGTGCGCGTCGGTCGTGTAGGTGGCGTGGAGGTCGCTGTTGTCGTCGAGTCCCAGATAGGGACAGACGGCAGCGGCTTCCGAACCTTCATTTTCAACGGGGAGGCTCACAGCATCTCCTGGCCTGCATGGCTAGCCGCCATGCTCCGTATCGTGTCAGAAACGCCTGGGGGTTGGCAATGCTTCTGTAAGTTCTCCTCAGGCTTCTGTTCGGTACACCACGTGGCCGCTCCGCTTTCGCACCTGTCGCAGCGGCGTCCCGCCCCGCCCCGCGAGTCGCTTGAACAGGTGATTCAGGCCGCTCACCGCCACGAACCAGTAGGCCCCGCCCGCCGCCAGCCGCTCCACCGGACCGCGTACAAACTCTCGCGCAATCGCCTCGTCCCCGATCTTCGCGGGCACGTTCGAGACAATCAGGTCATACGCTCCCGCGGGAACGCGCTCCAGCCCCACGCTGCCCAGCGCCTCGACGTTCGCGACGCCGTTGAGGGACGCGTTGCGCTCCGCATAGCGCACCGCCAGCAGGTTGGCGTCGGCCATCACCACGCGCGCCCTCGGGAAGCGCCGCGCGAGGGCGATCCCGAGCACGCCATACCCGCAGCCAAGGTCCAGTATTCGTTGCGGCGGGCGTTCCAGCTCCAGGCAGCGCAGCAGGAGCCTCGTACCCGCGTCCACCTCGTGCGAGGCGAACAGCGTATGTCCAGCCTCGAACTCCAGCCGCTCACCGTCCAGGCTCAGCGCCAGCCGTTTCCTGAAGTAGGGATCGGGGCCCGCTTCCCGCGCCATTGCCTGAGTCTAGCCCCGCCCCGAAAGCCGCGGGGAGGGGCATTGATCGTTTCGGGTACTGTGCTAGCCTCTTGGTTCGGCGCTTATTGCCTTGCCAGATGGCTGACATTGGCAGGCCGTAAGGCACTGGGCTGAAAACGGTCCCGTTTCCCGGCGATACGGGGCGCTGTTCTGAAACCGGCTTTTCGGCCTGTTTCCGTGCCTGGCGTGAGTTCCCTCTCTCGCCGAAAACACACCGTCGGACCGCGCCGCGCGGCCTGACTGCGGAGATCATCGCTCGTGCCGACGATCAACCAACTCGTACGCAAGGGGCGCAAGCCCAAGTCGAAGAAGTCGGGCGCCCCTGCCCTGCTCTTCAACTACAACTCCGAGCGCGGGCGCCTTTCACGCGTCGTTGGCCGCGGCGCGCCCCAGAAGCGGGGCGTCTGCACCCAGGTCCGCACGCAGACCCCCAAGAAGCCGAACTCCGCCCTCCGCAAGGTCGCCCGCGTGCGGCTCACCAACGGCATCGAGGTCACCGCCTACATCCCCGGCGAGGGCCACAGCCTTCAGGAACACTCCGTCGTGCTCGTGCGCGGCGGGCGTGTGCGCGACCTCCCCGGCGTTCGCTACCACATCGTGCGCGGCGCCGCCGACTCCACCGGCGTCGCCGATCGCCGCCGCGGCCGTAGCAAGTACGGCACACGCAAGAACGGATAGGAACGATGCCGCGCCGTAACCGTCCCGAACGCCGCGCTATCCGCCCTGATCCCCGTTACGGCGATCAGCAGGTGCAGATCCTCATTAATAAGGTGATGACGCGCGGCAAGAAGAGCACCGCCGAGCGCGTCGTGTACGGCGCCTTCGATCAGATTCAGACGGCCACCGGACGCGATCCCGTGGACACCTTCCGCCAGGCGATGCGCAACGCCACGCCCGTGCTCGAAGTGAAACCCCGGCGCGTGGGCGGCACGACCTACCAGGTGCCCGTTGAGATTCGCCCCGAGCGGCGCACGGCCCTCGCCATGCGCTGGCTGCTGCAGGGCGCGCGCGCGCGCGGCGGCCACACCATGTCCGAGCGCCTCGCCGCCGAACTCCTTGACGCCGCCAATAACGCCGGCTCCGCCATCAAGCGGCGCGACGACACCCACCGAATGGCCGAGGCCAACCGCGCCTTCGTGCACTACCGCTGGTAGCGCGCGGCTGAAGGATCAGGAGAACGCCATGCCCCGGCCGTATGAGATCGAACGCGTGCGAAATATCGGCATCATCGCCCATATCGACGCCGGCAAGACCACTGTGACCGAGCGCGTCCTCTACTACACCGGCATCACCTACAAGATCGGCGAGGTCCACGAGGGCACCGCCACTATGGACTGGATGGACCAGGAGCGCGAGCGCGGCATCACCATCACCGCCGCCGCCACCAGCGCTGAGTGGAACGGCCATCTCGTCAACATCATCGACACCCCCGGCCACGTCGACTTCACCGCCGAAGTCGAGCGGGGGCTGCGCGTGCTCGATGGCGGCGTCGTCGTCTTCGACGCCGTCGCCGGCGTCGAACCCCAGTCCGAAACCGTCTGGCGCCAGGCCGATCGCTACTCCGTGCCCCGCGTCTGCTTCGTCAACAAGATGGACCGCGTCGGCGCCGACTTCCACCGCACCCAGGAGATGATGGTCGACCGCCTCGACGCCAATCCCGTCGCCGTGCAGATGCCCGTCGGCGTCGAATCTTCCTTCAGCGGGGTCATCGACCTCACGGAGATGGTCCTGTGGTCCTTCGGCGGCGACCGCGGCGAGGACGCGAGCCGGGGCGAGATCCCCCCCGAACTCCTCGCCGAGGCCACCGCCGCCCGCGAGACCCTCGTCGAACAGATCGGCAACGTCGATGACCAGGTCGCCATCAGCTACATCGAGGGGCACCACGTAAATGGCCACGAGCTGCGCGCCGCCATCCGCCGCGCCACGCTCGCCAATACCGTCACCCCCGTCCTCTGCGGCTCCGCCCTCAAGAACAAGGGCCTCCAGCCGCTGCTCGACGCCGTCATCGACTACCTCCCCTCCCCCGAGGACGTGCCCCCCGTACGCGGCGTTGACGCGCGGGACGGGACGGAGATCGAACGCAGGGCCGACGACGATGAGCCCCTCAGCGCCGTCGCCTTCAAGATTGTCACCGACCCCTACGTCGGGCGTCTCGCCTACGTGCGCGTCTACAGCGGCGTCCTCCACGCCGGCGGCGCCGTCTGGAACAGCGCCAAGCAGCGCCGCGAGCGCATCGGCCGCCTCCTGCGCATGCACGCCAACGAGCGCGAGGAGATCGACGCACTCTATGCGGGCGGCATCGGCGCCGCCGTTGGCCTCAAGCAGACGTTCACGGGCGATACCCTCTGCGATCCCGACGCGCCCGTCCTGCTCGAAGGCATCGCCTTCCCCGAGCCCGTCATCAGCGTCGCCCTCGAGCCCCGTTCCAAGCCCGACCAGGAACGCATGGCTGACGCCCTCACGAAGCTCAGCGAGGAAGACCCCACCTTCCACTGGCGCTTCAACGACGAAACCGGCCAGACCCTCATCTCGGGCATGGGCGAACTCCACCTCGAGGTGATCGTCGACCGCATGAAGCGTGAGCACCGCGTCGAGGCCAACGTCGGCCGCCCGCAGGTCAGCTACCGCGAGGCCATCCGCCGGCCCGCCGCCGCCGAAGGACGCTTCGTGCGCCAGACGGGCGGGCGCGGCCAGTACGGGGTGGTCGACATCGAGATTGAACCGGGCGAGAGCGGCGCGGGCTTCGTCTTCGAGAACCGCGTCGTCGGCGGCTCCGTGCCCACCGAGTACATCTCCGCCGTCCGCGCCGGCGCCGAGGAGGCGCTCGATTCCGGCCCCGTCGCCGGCTACCCCGTGCTGGATGTGCGCGTCGCCCTTGTCGACGGCTCTTCCCATGCCGTCGACTCCTCCGAACTCGCCTTCAAGAACGCCGCTATCCTCGGCGTGCGCGAGGCCCTCAAGCGCGCCCAGCCCGTGCTTCTTGAACCCCTCATGCGCATCGAGGTGCGCGTCCCCGAGGACCACTTCGGCGCCGTCGTGGGCGACCTCAACAGCCGCCGCGGCCACATCGTCAGTCAGGACATCATGGGCAAGCTGCAGATCGTCAATGCGACGGTGCCGCTCGCCCAGACTTTCGGCTACTCCACCGACCTCCGCTCCCTCTCGCAGGGACGGGCGACCTCAACCATGGAATTCGACCGGTACGAACCCGTGCCCCAGAGTGTCTCCGCCACCCTCATCGAGCGGTCGGCGGTCGGCGCTGTCTGACACCACAACAGGAGCGAAAGGGACAGACCAATGGCGAAGGAGCGATTTGAGCGGACGAAGCCGCACGTAAACGTGGGGACGATCGGGCACGTGGACCACGGGAAGACGACGCTGACGGCGGCGATCACGAAGGTGTTGGGGCTGAAGGGGGAGGCGGAGTACCGGGAGTTTGACTCGATCGACAACGCGCCGGAGGAGCGGGCGCGTGGGATCACGATTGCGATTGCGCACGTGGAGTACGAGACGGAGGCGCGGCACTACGCGCACGTGGACTGCCCGGGACACGCGGACTACATCAAGAACATGATCACGGGGGCGGCGCAGATGGACGGGGCGATTCTGGTGGTGGCGGCGCCGGACGGGCCGATGCCGCAGACGCGGGAGCACATTCTGCTGGCGCGACAGGTGGAGGTGCCGGCGATCGTGGTGTACCTGAACAAGGTGGACATGATGGAGGACGAGGAGTTGCTGGAGCTGGTGGAGCTGGAGTTGCGGGAGTTGCTGTCGAGCTACGAGTTTCCTGGTGACGACCTCCCGATTGTGCGAGGGTCGGCGCTGGCGGCGCTGGAATCGGGGTCGGAGGACCCTGGGTCGTCGGAGTATGCGTCGATCCAGGAGTTGCTGGCGGCGGTGGACGAGTACGTGCCGCAGCCGCAGCGGGCGCTGGACCAGCCGTTCCTGATGCCGATCGAGGACGTGTTCGGGATCAAGGGACGTGGGACGGTGGTGACGGGGCGGATCGAGCGTGGGCGCATCCATGTGGGCGAGGAGGTGGAGATTGTGGGACTGGAGGACACGCGCACGACGGTGGTGACGGGCGTGGAGATGTTCAAGAAGCTGCTGGACGAAGGAGAGGCCGGGGACAACGTGGGGTGTCTGTTGCGGGGGATGGACCGTGAAGAGGTGCAGCGCGGGCAGGTGCTGGCGCTGCCGGGGTCGATCAAGCCGCACACGAAGTTCGAGGCGCAGGTGTATGTGCTGAGCAAGGACGAGGGCGGGCGTCACACGCCGTTCTTTCCGGGGTACCGTCCGCAGTTTTACGTACGGACGACGGACGTGACGGGGTCGATCGAGTTGCCGGAGGGGACGGAGATGGTGATGCCGGGGGACAACGTGACGATGAAGGTGGAGTTGATCCAGCCGGTGGCGGTAGAGGAAGGGTTGCGCTTCGCGATACGGGAAGGCGGGCGCACGGTCGGCGCCGGCGTCGTCACCACGGTGATCGAGTAGGAGGCTGCAGGAATACCTATGGCGCGCCAGCAAATCCGCATCAAGCTCAAGGCCTACGATCACCGGCTGATCGACGATTCCGCGCGCCAGATCGTCGAGGCCGCCGAGCGCACGGGCGCCGCCGTCGCCGGTCCTGTGCCGCTTCCGACGTCCATCGAGAAGTTCACCGTGATCCGCAGCCCCCACATCTTCAAGGACTCGCGCGAGCAGTTCGAAATCCGCACCCACAAGCGGCTCATCGACATCCTCGATCCGACCTCCAAAACCGTCGACACGCTCATGCGGCTCCAGCTCGCGAGCGGCGTCGACATCGAGATCAAGCTGTAGCCATGACTGTCGAAGGACTCCTCGGCCGCAAGCTCGGAATGCTCCAGGTCTTCGATGACGAGGGCCAGTTCCGCGGCGCCACGGCGATCCAGGTCGGCCCCTGCTGGGTCACCCAGATCCGCACCGGGGAGAAGGACGGCTACTCCGCTGTTCAGCTTGGCTTCCACGAGAAGAAGAAGCTCACGAAGCCCGCCGCCGGTCACCTTGCCGCCTCGGGCGCGCCCAACCTCCGCCACCTGGCTGAGTTCCGCGCGAGCGGCGAACTCAACCTCGGCGACCAGATCGGCGTCGAGATATTCGAGCAGGGCCAGCTCGTCGATGTAACCGGCGACTCGAAGGGGCGGGGCTTCCAGGGCGGCGTCAAGCGTCACCACTTCCGCGGCGGTCCCAAAACGCACGGTCAGAGCGACCGCCACCGCGCCCCCGGCTCCATCGGCGCCGGCACCACGCCCGGACGCGTGTTCAAGGGCACGCGCATGGCCGGCCATATGGGCGCCGCGCGCACCACCGTGCGCAACCTCGAAATCGTCGGCCGCAACGAGGAGCGCGGCGTCATCTTCGTGGCGGGAACCGTCCCCGGCCCCAATGGCGGGCTCGTTCGCGTCCGTCACGCGCGCGCTGTCTCGCGATCGCGAGGCGGATCATGAACCTTCCCGTGATCGACCGCGGCGGGCGCAAGAGCCACGAGATCGAGGTCGCTGACGAGGTGTTCGGCATCGAGCCAAACCGCGCCGTCATGCACCAGGCGTATGTGGCCCAGCGCGCCAACGCCCGCCAGGGCACGCATAGCACACGCAGCCGTGGCGAAGTGCGCGGTTCCACCGCCAAGATCCGCCGCCAGAAGGGCATGGGCGCCGCCCGCAAGGGCTCCAATCGCGCCTCCATCCGCATCGGCGGCGGCATCGCCTTCGGCCCGAAGCCGCACGGCCACGGCAAGGCCCTCCCCCGCCAGATGCGCCGCCTCGCCATCCGCTCCGCGCTCAGCAGCCACGCCGCCAGCGGCGGCCTCATCGTCGTTCCCGCCATCGCTCCGGACGAACCCAGAACCCGTCAGGTCGTCGACGCGCTCAGCGCCCTTGGCGTCGAGCGACGCGCCCTCATCGTCAGCGGCGACCATGATCCGGCGCTCGTGCGCGCCGCCCGCAACATCGCCCACGTTCGCGCCCTGCCCTCGGCCCAGCTCAACGTCGTCGATCTCGTCGACGCCCACCACGTGGTCATGACGGAGGACGCCGTGCGCAGCGCCGAGACGCTCTGGGGCGGCGAGAACGTCAAGCCCGCGCGCGGGCGGCGGGAGGCCAGCTGATGCCGCGCGAAATTCACCCCTACGCCGTCCTTCTGCGCCCCCTCATCACCGAGAAGAGCACATCGCTCGCCGGTCAGGACAAGTACGTCTTCGAAGTCGATCTGCGCGCCAACAAGCCGCAGATTCGCGAAGCGGTCGAACTCGCCTTCGGCGTACAGGTGCGCGCCGTCAACACCATGATCGTCAAGGGCAAAAATCGCCGCTTCGGACGCAACGCCACCAAGCAGCCTGACTGGAAGAAGGCGATCGTCACGCTCCAGCCTGGCGATACCATCGAGCTCTTCGAGGGGATATAGCCGTGCCGATTAAGCAGTTCAAGCCGACTTCCCCCGGACGCCGCAACGCCAGCGGGCACACCTTCGAGGAGATCACGAAGAAGCGGCCCGAGAAGTCCCTCGTCGAGTCACTGAAGAAGCGCAACGCCGGCCGCAACAATCAGGGGCGCGTCAGCGTTCGTCATCGCGGGGGTGGTCACAAGCGCCTCTACCGCCGCATCGACTGGAAGCGCGACAAGTACGGCGTCCCCGCAAAGGTCGCCGCCATCGAGTACGACCCCAACCGCACCGCGCGCATCGCCCTCCTCCACTACGCCGACGGCGAGAAGCGCTACATCCTCGCCCCGAACGGCCTGCGGGTGGGCGCAACCCTCATGAGCGGCCCCGAAGCCGAGCTGCGCGCGGGCAACGCCCTGCCCCTCGCGAACATGCCCACCGGCACCCAGATCCACAACATCGAACTCACCGCCGGCCGCGGCGGCCAGCTGAGCCGCACCGCCGGCGCCGCCGCCCAGCTCATGGCCAAAGAGGGCGAATACGCCCTCATCCGCCTGCCGAGTTCGGAGATGCGACGCGTGCGCATCGAGTGCATGGCCACCATCGGTCAGGTCGGCAATGTCGAACACTCCCTCATCAAGCTGGGCAAGGCGGGCCGCAGCCGCCACCGCCGGCGCCGCCCGCAGGTGCGGGGCGCTGTCATGAACCCTGTCGATCATCCCCATGGCGGCGGAGAAGGGCGCGCCCCCGTGGGCATGCCCGGCCCGAAAACGCCCTGGGGCAAGCCCACCCTCGGTCACCGCACCCGACGCAACAAGCGCACGGGCGCATTCATCGTCCGCAGGCGGGGGAGGTAATCAGGCGTGTCACGCTCCACCAAGAAAGGCCCCTTCGTCCACCCTTCGCTCTACAAGAAGGTGATTGAGGCGCGGAACTCGCGCAGTCGCGAGGTCATTCGCACCTGGTCCCGCGCCTCCACCATCCTGCCCGACATGATCGGGCTCACCATCGCCGTCCACAACGGCCGCCGCCATGTGCCCGTCTTCGTGACCGAGAACATGGTCGGCCACAAGCTCGGCGAGTTCGCTCCCACCCGCACCTTCCGCGGCCACGTGGGCCGCAGCGATCGCAGCACGAGGGTGCGCTAGTCATGGAAGTCCAGGCCAGCGCCCGCAACGTCAATGTGTCCGCTCGCAAGGCGCGGCTCATCCTCGACCGTCTGCCCGGCCTTTCCGTCGATCAGGCGCTCGCCCTGCTGCGCTACGTGCCCTCTCCCCACACCCGCGACGTCTCCAAGGTCGTCCTCAGCGCCGCGTCCAACGCCGAGAACAACCTCAACCTCGATGTCGACGACCTCTACATCAAGCGCGCCTTCGCGGACGAGGGCGTCACCGTCAAGCGCTACAAGGCCCGCTCCCGCGGGCGCGCCGCCCCGCGTCTGCGGCGGCACAGCCACATCACCGTCGTACTCGACGAGCGCGAGGGATAGGAACGTGGGTCAAAAGGTCCATCCACACGGCTTTCGCCTCGGCGTCATCTATGACTGGGAATCCAAGTGGTTCGCCGAGAAGGACTACAAGGACCGGCTGCGCGCCGATATCGACCTGCGCGCCCATATCCTCGACCTGCTGCCCGACGCCGGCGCCAGCCGCATCGAGATCGATCGTAACGCCAACCTCGTGACCGTCACCGTGCACACGGCCAAGCCCGGCATCGTCATCGGACGCGGCGGCGCGCGCGTTGAGGAGTTGCGCGGCTCCCTCGAACGGCTCACCGGCGGACGCGTGCGCGTCAACATCCAGGAGATACGCACCCCCGAGCTCGACGCCTACCTCGTCGCCCGCTCCGTCGCGGATCAGCTCGAACGCCGCGTGGCCTTCCGGCGGGCGGTCAAGCAGGCCGTGCAGCGCACCATGCAGCGCGGCGCCCAGGGCATCCGCATCTCCGTCGCCGGCAGGCTCGGCGGCACGGAGATGTCCCGCCGCGAGACCGAAACGGCCGGTCGCGTCCCCCGCCACACCCTCCGCGCCGATATCGACTACGGACTCGCCGAAGCCCACACAACCTTCGGCCGCATCGGCGTGAAGGCGTGGATTTACAAGGGCGACATCCTCCCCGACGAGGTCGAGGAGCCCCTTGAGCCAGAAGCGGAAGCCCCCGCCGTCGAGGCCGTCCAGGAGGAGGCGGAGCCGGTCGTGGACCCCGTCGAGCCCGTCCCTGAAGCGGTGCGCGGTCCCCAGCACACGGCGATTTCAGTCGAACAGCAGGAAGCCGTCGCCCGCCAGAGCCAGGAGGACGCCTGACCGTGCTGCAGCCACGTCGAGTCAAGCATCGCAAGCACCATCGCGGCCGCATGAAGGGCAAGGCCACGACCGGCAACGTCGTGTCCTTCGGCGAATACGGCCTGCAGGCCCAGGCGCCCGCCTGGATCGACTCCCGCCAGATCGAGGCCGCCCGCCGCGCCATGACCCACGAGATGCGCCGTGGCGGCAAGGTCTGGATACGCGTCTTCCCCGACAAGCCCGTCACCGCGAAGCCGGCTGAGACCCGCATGGGCTCCGGCAAGGGCAACCCCGAAAAGTGGGTCGCCGTCGTCAAGCCCAACCGCGTCCTCTTCGAGATCGCGGGCGTGCCCGAAGAAGTCGCGCGCGAGGCCCTGCGCCTCGCCGCCCACAAACTCCCCATCCCCACGAAAGTCGTCCAGCGCGATGAGTTGGTGATCTAGGCCATGCCCAACGAGAAAGCCACCGCCGTGCGCGAATGGGACGACGCCCGCCTCGACAGCGAAATCAACGAGGCCTACCGCGCCCTCTTCGCCCTCCGCTTCCAGCAGGCCACGCGCCAGCTGCAGAACTACCGCGCCCTGCGCGACGCCAAACGGACCATCGCCAGGCTCAGAACAATCAAGCGCGAACGCCAGCTCGCGCAGCTCGATGAGGCTACCGAATGAGCGCTCGCATCCTCCAGGGCGTCGTCGTCAGCGACAAGATGGACAAAACCGTCGTCGTCAACGTCGCGCGCCGTCAGCCCCACCCCCTCTACCGCAAGGTGATCAACCGCAGCCGCCGCTTCAAGGCGCACGACGCCGCCAACGAGTGCAGCCTCGGCGACGTCGTCCGCATCATCGAGACAAGCCCCATCTCAAAGGACAAGCGTTGGCGCGTCATCGAGATACTCGAGCGCGGCAACGTCGCGGAGGTCTCCCCCGAGGAGATCGGCCGCACGATCGAGGAAGAGGTTCAGGCCTCCCCCGCCGCCGCCAGCGCCGCGGCTGACGCCGCCGCGGAGGACGCCTCGTGATCCAGCAGGAGTCCCGCCTCAAGGTCGCCGATAACTCCGGCGCGCGCTCCATCCTCTGCATTCGCGTGCTTGGCGGCAGCCGCCGGCGCTACGCCCGCCCCGGCGACATCATCGTCGCCTCCGTCAAGACGGCCCAGCCCAACTCACCCGTGAAGAAAGGCGAGGTCGTGCGCGCCGTCGTCGTGCGCACCGCCAAGGAGTACGGCCGCCCCGACGGCTCCTACATCCGCTTCGATGAAAACGCCGCCGTGCTCCTCGCCGCCGACAACGAGAATCCCAGGGGAACCCGCATCTTCGGCCCCGTCGCCCGCGAGCTCCGCGATCACAACTTCATGAAGATCGTCTCGCTCGCCCCCGAGGTGCTCTGATGCCAGCGAAGATTCAGCGGGGCGATCGGGTGGTGGTGATCAGCGGACGCAGCAAGGGCGCGCGCGGCGTCATTCGTTCCATCGATCGCAAAAAACAGCGCGTAACCATCGAGGGCGTCAACATGATCAAGCGTCACCAGCGCGCGCGCTCGGCGCAGCAGCAGTCCTCGATCATCGAGCGCGAAGGGCCCGTGCACATCAGCAACGTGATGCTGCTCGACCCCTCCACCGATGAGCCCACGCGCGTCACCTTCCGACGTCGCGACGACGGCGCCATGGTGCGCGTCAGCAAACGCACGGGGGAGGACATCGAATGACCCAGGCGACCCTCCCCCGCCTGCGCGCCCGCTACGAGAACGAGGCCGTGCGCCAGCTCCGCGAACACTACGGCTACGGCAATCCCATGGAGGTGCCGCGCCTCTCCATGGTCGTGCTCAACATCGGCCTCGGCGAAGCCCTGACCGACGCCAACAGCCTCGATCGCGCGGCCGAGGATCTCCAGACCATCAGCGGCCAAAAGCCCGTTATCCAGCGCGCGCGCCGCTCCATCGCGAACTTCCGTTTGCGCGAGGGGAACCCCGTCGGCGTCTCCGTCACGCTCCGCGGCGTGCGCATGTACGAGTTCCTCGATCGCCTCATCAGCGCCGCCCTGCCCGCCATTCGCGACTTCCAGGGGCTCAGCCCCAACGCCTTCGACGGACGCGGCAACTACAGCATCGGGCTGCGCGAGCAGCTCGTCTTTCCCGAGATCGAGTACGACCGTGTCGACAAGGTGCGTGGCCTCCAGGTCACGATCGTGACGACCGCACGCACGGATGACGAGGGCCGGCGCCTGCTCGAGCTCCTCGGCATGCCCTTCGCCCGCAGTTAGGGGGAAACGCCATGGCGAAGAAAAGTCAGATCGCGCGCGACGAGAAGCGTCGCGCCCTGTACCAGAAGTACCGCCATCGCCGCGAGGAGCTCAAGGCCGCGCGTCGCGCCGCCCAGGGCAATCCCGCCGAACTGGCCCGCATCCAGTTCGAGCTCGCCAGGCTCCCCGCCAACAGCAGCCCCACGCGCCTGAACAACCGCTGCGCCGTCACCGGTCGTTCGCGCGCCTACATCCGCAAGTTTGGCCTCTCGCGCATCACCTTCCGCGAGATGGCCCACAAGGGCTTCCTGCCCGGCGTCACCAAGTCGAGTTGGTAAGCCCGCGGCAGGCCACGGAGGCAATGAATCGATGACGATGAGTGACCCGATCGCGGACATGCTTACCCGCATCCGCAATGCCGTCAGCTCCCGCCACGAAGCGGTCGCCATCCCCTCCTCCAGGGTCAAGGTGGCGATCGCCGAAGTGCTCAAGGATGAAGGCTTCATCCGCGACTACGAAGTCCAGCAGGCGGACGGTCAGCCGCAGGCCACCATGAAAGTCGAGCTCAGCTACGGCGGTCGCCGGCAGCCCGTCATCAACGGACTCCAGCGCGTCAGCAAGCCCGGCCTGCGCGTGTATGTGCAGCGCCGCGAAATTCCCCGCGTCTACGGCGGCCTCGGCGTCGCCATCATCTCCACGCCCAGAGGCGTCATGACGGGCCAGGAGGCTCGCCGCCAGCAGGTTGGCGGCGAAGTCCTCTGCTACGTCTGGTAGGAGCCGCCATGTCTCGCGTTGGCAAGCAACCCGTTCCCCTCGCCGGCAATGTCCAGGTTGACCTCGGCGAAGGCAACGCCATCACCGTCAAGGGCCCCAAAGGGGAGCTGCGGCGTACCTTCCCCGCCGCCATGCGCTTCGCAATCGAGGAGAACCAGATCGTCGTCACGCGTCCCAGCGACGCCAGCTCCCATCGCGCCCTCCACGGCCTCTCCCGTTCGCTGCTGAACAACATGGTCGTGGGCGTCACCGACGGCTTCATCAAGACCCTCGAAGTGCAGGGCGTCGGCTATCGCGCGCAACTCGAAGGCCAGAGCCTGCGCCTCGCTGTGGGCTTCTCCCACCCCGTCGTCGTCGAGCCTCCCCCCGGCATTGCGTTCGCCGTTGAGGGGCCGCGCATCAGCGTCAGCGGCATCGACAAGGAGCAGGTCGGTCAGGTCGCCGCCGATATCCGCAAGATTCGCCCTCCCGAGCCCTACAAGGGCAAGGGCATCCGCTACCTCGGCGAGCGCGTTCGCCGCAAGGCGGGCAAGGCCGGAAAGGTGGGAGTCTGATGGCGTCGCTCAACCGCTACCACGCCCGCCGCCGTCGCCACCGCCGCGTGCGCCGGAACCTCGCCGGCGTGGCTGCGCGGCCACGGCTCAACGTGTTCCGCAGCGCCTCGCACATCTACGCCCAGGTCATCGATGACGACCGCGGCCACACCATCGCCGCCGCCAGCGATCTCGACGCCAGCCTTGCGGACGACCTCGCCGGCAAGGCGAAGGCCGAGCGCGCCGCCATCGTCGGGACAGCCGTCGCCGTCCGCGCCCGCGAGCAGGGCGTGGGCGAAGTCGTCTTCGACCGCGGCGGCTACAAATACCACGGCCGCGTCAAGGCTCTCGCCGAAGCCGCGCGCGAAGCCGGATTGGGATTCTGATGGGGAACTTCGAAAACTCGGGCGACGAACTCAGCGAGAAAGTCATCTATATCAACCGCGTGGCCAAGGTGGTCAAGGGCGGGCGACGCTTCAGCTTCACCGCCCTCATGGTCGTGGGCGATGGACATGGCACTGTCGGCATCGGGCTCGGACGCGCCAACGAGGTTCCCGAGGCCATCCGCAAAGGCGCCGCCATCGCCCGCAAGGAGATGTTCTCCGTGCCCCTCAAGGGCGGAACCCTCCCCCATGAGTACACGGCCGAATTCGGTGCCGCCAAAGTCTTCATGAAGCCCGCCAGCCATGGCACCGGCGTCATCGCCGGCGGCGCCGTGCGCGCCATCATGGAAGCGGCGGGCGTCACCGACGTGCTCACCAAATCGCTCGGCAGTCGTAACCCCGTCAACGTCGCCCGCGCCACGGTGCGCGGACTCGCTATCCTGCGTGATCCCGACGTCGCCCGCGAGCGCCGCTTCCAGATTCTCGCCGAAGCCAACGCGGAGGCGACCTAATGGCCAGGCTCGCCATTACCTGGCGCAAGAGCGCCATTGGCTACAACCAGCGTCAGAAGGACACTATCCGCAAGCTCGGCCTGCGCCGTCTGAACCAGACCGTCGAGCACGAGGACAGCCCCACCGTCCGCGGCATGATCGCCAGGGTCGGGCACCTCGTGGATGTGCGCGACGGAGAAGCGGAGGAAGCCTCGTGAGCATCCACGCCAACGACCTCGCCCCGCCCCGCGGCGCCACCCGCTCGCGCAAGCGCCTCGCGCGCGGCAACAGCGCCGGCGGCGGCACCTACGCCGGCAAGGGGCTCAAGGGTCAGAAGTCCCGCAGCGGCAAGAACATCCGCCTCGGCTTCGAGGGCGGCCAGATGCCGCTGGTTCGCCGCCTGCACACCCTCCGCGGCTTCAACAACCGCTGGCGCGTCCCCTATCAGCCCGTCAACACCGGCACGCTCCAGGAGCGCTTCGGGGACGGCGCCGACGTCACGCCTGAGTCGCTCCGCGCCATCGGCGTGCTCCGCCATCTGCGGGAGCCGGTCAAGATCCTCGCGCGGGGAGAACTCACGCGCCCCCTGAACGTGCGCGCCCACAAGGTAAGCGCCGCCGCCCGCGCCCGCATCGAGGCCGCCGGCGGCTCCGTCGACATCATCGAAACGTCCGCCGCCGAGGCCGCTGACGCCGCCGCAGACGCTGGCGAAGCCGCCGGGGAGTAGAGCGCCGAACCGTGTCGTTCATGGGCGAGACCACCACTGCTCCGGGTACCGATCGCCCGCGCCTGCTCCAGGCCATGGTCGACGCCTTCCGCCAGGCCGATGTGCGGCGAAAGCTCCTCTTCACCCTCGGCATGCTCGTCATCTTCCGCTTCGTCGCCCACGTTCCCGTCCCCAACGTCGACCGCGACGCGCTCGAACAGGCTTTCGACGGCAACGCCGTCCTCGACTTTCTCAGCATCTTTTCGGGCGGCGCCCTTCAGAACCTCAGCGTCGCCGCCCTCGGCGTCTATCCCTACATCACCGCCTCGATCATCATGCAGATCGTGACTCCCCTTTCCTCCCGCCTGCGCGCCCTGCAGGAAGAGGGGGAGCAGGGCCGACGCCGCATCCAGGTCTATACCCACTGGCTCGCTGTGCCCCTCGCCTTTGTGCAGGGCTACGGCCAGATCGTCTTTATCAATAACCAGAGCGGCGCCGTCATCCGCGACTTCGGCTTCCAGAACGATTTCATCGGGACGATCGCCACGCTCTTCACGCTCGCCGCGGGCACCATGTTCCTCGTCTGGCTCGGCGAACTCATCACCGAGCACGGCATCGGGAACGGCGTCTCGCTCATCATCTTCGGCGGCATCGTGGCCGTGCTCCCCGGCCTCATCCCCAACATCTCGACGAGTTCCATCATCGCCGTCGCCGGCATCGCCATCTTCGCCGTCGCCCTCATCTTCTTCATCGTCTTCTTCCAGGAGGCTCAGCGGCGAGTGCCCGTGCAGTACGCCCGTTCCTCCTTCCGTGGAGGACGCATGTATCGCCAGCAGGGCCAGAGCTTTATCCCCCTGCGCGTCAACATGGCGGGCATGATCCCGCTCATCTTCGCCTTCTCCATCGTTATCCTCCCCGCGGTCGTCGCGGGCTATTTCTCCGGAGCGGGCGGCTGGGTCGAAACGGTCGCCGACTTCTTCGTCAACCAGTTCCAGGGCGGTCGCGGCGGGAGCGGCACGGGCATCTACTGGCTTGTGCTGTTCGTCCTCGTCGTGGGCTTCGCCTTCTTCTATACGATCGTCCAGTACAACCAGCAGAACATCGCCAAGAACCTCCAGCAGCAGGGCGCCTTCATCCCCGGCATTCGCCCGGGCCCGCCGACCGAGGCTTACCTCCTGCGGGTCGTGACCCGCATTACCTGGGCGGGCGCCCTCTTCCTCGGGGCGGTCGCCGTGGCCCCGTTCTTCATCGGGCTCATCACCGATGTCCAGGCGCTCACCATCTCCAGCGCCGGCTTCCTCATCGTCGTCGCCGTTGTGCTCGACACCATGAAGCAGCTGGAGGCGCAGCTCCTCATGCGGAACTACGAAGGGTTCATTCGCTAGCCATGTTCGTCGTGCTTCTCGGCCCTCCCGGCGCGGGCAAGGGAACCCAGGCTCAGCGCCTCGCCGCCTCGACCGGCCTCCTCCACCTCTCCACCGGCGACATGTTCCGCGAAAACGTGCGCGAGGGCACGGAACTCGGCGTCCTCGCCAAGAGCTACATGGACCGTGGCGAGCTCGTCCCCGACGCGGTCACCATCAAGATGCTGCTTGAGCGCATCGCGCGCCCCGACGCCGCCGAAGGCGCCATGTTCGACGGCTTCCCCCGCAACGTCGTGCAGGCGGTCGCCCTCGACGAGGCCCTGGGCGAGCGCGGCGACGCCATCGCCCACGCCCTCCTCATCGCCGTCCCCGATGAAGAGCTGGTCGCCCGTCTCGGCGGCCGCTGGCTCTGTCGCGCCTGCGGCGCCGTCTACCACGAACGCAACGATCCCCCGCAGCACGAAGGCGCCTGCGACAAGTGTGAAGGCGAGCTCTACCAGCGCGATGATGACCGCCCCGACGTGGTGCGCACGCGCCTGGAGAAGATGAAGCCGCCCGACGACCTCATCGAGCACTATCGGGAAGCGGACGCGCTCCGCGAGATCGACGGCGAGCGCGATCTCGATGCCGTCACCGCCGACCTGCTGGCGGCGCTCAGGTAGCCCCCATGCCCATCATGCTCAAGTCCGAAGCCGAAATGGACGCCATGCGCGAGGCCGGCCGCATCGTCGGCCAGACCCTCGCCGGCATTCGCGAGATAGTTCGCCCCGGTCTGAACCTCCTCGAAGTCGAGGCCTTCGTCAGCGAGCGGTTCCGCCGCTACGGCGCCATCGAGACCTTCCGCGACTATGACCCCGCCGGCAAGCCCCCCTATCCCTCCAACGTCTGCGCCAGCGTCAACGAGGAGCTCGTTCACGGCATCCCCCGCGACCGCGTTCTGGAAGAAGGCGACATCGTCACCTTCGATCTCGGCGCCACCTACAAGGGCTTCGTCGGGGATTCCGCCATCACCGTGCCCGTCGGGGCGATCAGCCCCGAGGCGACGCGTCTTCTGGAAGTGACCGAGGGCGCCCTCTGGGCGGGCATCGAGGCCATGGGGACCGGCAGGCATCTGAACGATGTTTCCGCCGCCATTGAAGACGCCATCCCCGACAAGTACTCCATCGTCCGCGAATACACCGGTCACGGCGTCGGCCGCGAGATGCACGAGGAGCCGCAGGTTCCCAACTACCGCCGCCGCTTCCGCGGTCCGCCGCTCAAGCCCGGCCTCGTCCTCGCCCTCGAGCCCATGGTCAATATCGGTACCCGTCACACCCGCGAACTGGACGATCGTTGGACCGTGGCCACGGAGGACGGTAGCCTGTGTTGTCACTTCGAGCACACGATCGCGATCCGGAAAGGCCAGCGCCCCGAGGTGCTGACCCTTCCATGACTGCGTATTCGGCTGGACACCAGAGGATTGGTAAGCGATTATGAAGGTTCGGGCCTCGGTCAAGCGGCGTTGCGACAAGTGCAAGGTGATCCGCCGTCACGGGCGGGTCATGGTCATCTGCGAGAACCCGAAACACAAGCAGCGGCAGGGCTAGTCCATGGCGAGGATCTCCGGCGTCGACATCCCCAACGAAAAGCGTGTTGAAATCTCGCTGCGCTACATCTATGGCATCGGTCCCACGCGCGCCAGCCAGCTGCTGGAAGCCACGCGCGTCGATCCCGGAACCCGCACGCGCGACCTCACCGACGAGGAGCTGCTCCGCATCCGCGACTACATCGAGAAGAACTTCACGGTGGAGGGCGACCTGCGCCGCGAGGTGCGCCAGAACATCCAGCGGCTCGTCGAGATCAACTGCTACCGCGGCCAGCGCCATCGCCGCAACCTTCCCGCCCGCGGGCAACGCACCCGCACCAACGCGCGCCAGCGCCGCGGCGCCCGCAAGACCGTCGCCGGCCGCCGCCGCGCCGCCGCCAAGAAATAACCGGAGAACGAGCGAATGCCCGAGGCCAGCCGACGATCCAGGCGCCGTGAGCGCAAATCCGTGCCCCGCGGGCGCGCCTACATCAAGAGCTCGTTTAACAACACCATCGTCACCCTGACCGACCCCAACGGGAACGTCGTGGCGCAGGCCACCGCCGGTCAGACGGGCTTCAAGGGATCCCGCAAGAGCACGCCCTTCGCCGCGCAGCTCGCCGGCGAAGCCGCCGCGCGCCGCGCCCAGGAACACGGCATGCAGACCATCGAGGTCTTCGTGCGCGGCGCCGGCAGCGGTCGCGAAGCCGCCATCCGCGCCCTTCAGGCCACAGGCCTCAACGTCACCGCCATCCGCGATGTCACCCCCATTCCCCACAACGGCTGCCGCGCCCCGAAACGGAGGCGCGTCTAGCGATGGCTCGATACACCGGTTCCGTTTGCCGCATCTGCCGCCGCCGCGGCGACAAGCTCTACCTCAAGGGGGAGCGCTGCTATTCGCCCAAGTGCGCCTTCGAGCGCCGCCCCAACCCTCCCGGACCCCGCCCCGCGCGCCGCCGCAAGGTGAGCGATCGCGGCCTCCAGTTGCGCGAGAAGCAGCGCGCCCGCGCCACCTACGGCGTCCTCGAGCGCCAGTTCCTGCGGTACTACAAGGAAGCGGTGCGCCGCCCCGGCGTCTCCGGACTCAACCTTGTGCGCATCCTCGAAAGCCGCCTTGACAACGCCGTCTATCGCGCCGGCTTCGCCGATTCCCGCGCCCAGGCGCGCCAGATCGTTCGGCACGGGCTCATTGCCCTCAACGGACGCAAGACCGACATCCCCTCCGCCCAGCTGCGCGATGGCGACACCATCGGCTTCACCCGGCGTGGCGCCCGCAGCGAGCATCACAAGGTACTCCAGGAGACCATCGCCGCCAAGACGCCCCCGTCCTGGCTGGTGGTCGATCCCGGCGCTCTTACCGCGCGCGTCGCCGGTCCGCTCGAAGTTGTTCCCGGTGAAACCCACCGGTTCAACGAGAACGTCGTCATCGAGTACTACTCTCGCTAGGCAGGTCAGCAGATTCCATGACACTCGAAACGCCCCTTGACCCCCTCGACCCGCTTGACGCGCCCCCCGCTCCGCTTCCCCCGCCCGTTCCCGAACTCACCGTCGAGAACGAGGACGAGGGCTACGCCCGTCTCGTGGCCGAACCCCTCGATCCGGGCTACGGCACCACCCTCGGCAACGCGCTGCGCCGCATCCTCCTCAGCTCCCTCGAAGGGGCCGCCATCACCTCCGTGCGCATCGACCAGGTGCATCACGAATTCTCCATCATCGCGGGCATGCAGGAGGACTGCACCGAGTTCCTCCTGAACGTGAAGGAAATCCGCCTCAAGGCCCTGAGCGACCGCCCCGGCACGCTCACCCTCGACGCCGAAGGTCCCGGCGAAATCACCGCCGGCGACCTCCAGGTTCCGGCCGACTTCGAAATCGTCAACCCCACCCTGCACCTCGCCACCCTTGATGGCCCCGAGGCCCGCGTCAACGCCGAGTTCCACGCGCAACTCAAGCGCGGCTACACCCCTGCCACCGAAGTGGAGGACATGCCCATCGGCGTTATCCCCGTCGACGCCGTCTTCTCGCCCGTGCGCAAGGTCAACTTCCACGTCGAGAAGGTCCGCGTCGGCCAGGCCACAGACTTCGACCGGATGATCCTCGAGGTGTGGACCGATGGCACGGTCGCGCCCGTCGAGGCGGTCGGTCAGGCCGCCAAAATCCTGATCGACCAGTTCGCCCTCTTCAACACCATGGGGGGCGAGAGCGTTCCCGCCGCCGCCACGCACACGCCCGCAACCAACCTCCCCATCTCCCCCGAGCGCTACCACACGCCTATCGAGGCGCTGCAGCTCTCCGTCCGCACCTATAACTGCCTCCGTCGCAGCGGACTCATGACCATCGGTCAGGTGCTTGAGCACAGCGAGGATGAGTTGCTGGCGCTCCGCAACTTCGGCCACAAGTCCTATGACGAACTGCGCGGCCGCCTCATCGAGATGAACTACATCGACGGCGCCGCCTCCGGCCTCCAGATCCTTCCCGATTTCGCCGCCCCGAGCGACGCGCCCGCGCCCGCCTCCAGCGACCTCCTTGATGAGGACGATGACGAGGAGAGCCTGGGAGCCCTCGGCAAGGCCCTGCGCGAGGCGCTCCGCGAGGTCGGCGACGACGACCTCCTCGGCGCCGATGACGAGGAATAGCCATGCGCCATCGCAAGGCTGGCCGGCGCCTCGGACGCGATAGCGCGCATCGCAAGGCGCTCTACCGAAACCTCGTGACCGACCTCCTCCGCTATGAACGCATCACCACCACCGACGCGAAGGCGCGGGAGATACGCCCCATCGCCGAGAAGCTGATCACCCTCGGGCGGCGGGGCGATCTGCACGCCCGCCGTCAGGCCCTCCGCTACATCTACGACCGCTACGTCGTCGAAAGACTCTTCGACGACATCGCCCCGCGTATGGCCGACCGCCCCGGCGGCTACCTGCGCATCACCCGCCTGGAGCCGCGCAAGGGAGACGGCGCCCCCATGGCCGTCATCGAAACGGTCGACTACCACGAGGCCTTCGCGGCCGCCGAAGAACTGTCCGCTGAAGAATCCGAAGACGACGTCATGGACGACGACGCGGACGCGGTCGAGAACGCCGCGGAGGATGGCGAGGCCGCCGCCGTCGGCGAGGACGAGGAACGGTAGCCGTGCCTGAGCTGGCCCGCTTCGCCGCCACCGTCAGCTACGACGGTCACGAGTTCGCCGGCTCACAGCGGCAGCTCCACGCCCGCACCGTTCAGGGCGAGCTGGAGCAGGCCGCGGAACGCCTTTTCGGCGCCAGCACGCGCGTCGAACTGGCCGGTCGCACCGACGCCGGCGTTCACGCCATCGGGCAGGTGGCCGCCTTCTCCGCCGCCACCGCGCTCGACCCCGCGACCATCGAGCGCGCCCTGAACGCGCATCTCCCCGAAGACGTGGCCGTCCGCGATGTCCGCGCGGCGCCCGCGGGCTTCGACCCCCGCCGCTGGGCGCGCCGCCGCTGGTACCGCTACTCCCTGCTCACCTCCGCCGTGCGCCTTCCCCTGCAGCGCCGCGCCGCCTGGCGCATCGGAAGCCGCCTCGATGTGGCCGCCATGCGCGAGGCCGCCGCCGCCCTCCTCGGCCAGCGCGACTTCAGCGCCTGCGCCGCGCCCCTCGAGGAGGGCCGTTCGCCCCTGCGCACCGTCGCCGAGGCAAGCTTCTCGCAGGCGGGCTGCCTGCTCGCCTTCAACATCGAGGCGAACGCGTTTCTTCCCCAGATGGTCCGCCGCATCGTTGGCGGACTCGTGCGGGTCGGGCGCGGCGCCATCACCGCCAACGACTTCGAGACCGCCGTCGCCGCCGCGACGCCCGCCACCGTGGGCCCGCCGGCGCCGCCGCACGGTCTCTGCCTGCAGCGCGTCTGGTACGACGAGGGGTACGCAACATGACATCCACCGTGCGCCGCAAGGCCTCCGAGATTGCCAAGAGCTGGCACGTGGTCGATGCCGCCGACCGTCCGCTCGGACGCGTCGCCACCGAAGTCGCCACCCTCCTCCGGGGCAAGCACAAGCCCACCTATGAACCGCACCTCGACGATGGCGATTTCGTCATCCTCGTCAACGCCGCCAGGGTGCGCCTCAGCGGTCGCAAGGCTGAGCAGAAGGCCTACTACCGCCACTCAGGCTATCCCGGCAACCTGCGCAAGCGCACCGTCGCCGAACAGCTGGCGCGCCGCCCCGAGCTCGTTCTGGAGCGAGCTGTCCGCGGCATGCTCCCGAAGGGACCGCTGGGGAAGCGCATGCGCCGCCACCTCAAGGTCTACGCCGGCCCCGACCATCCCCATCAGGCGCAGGTGACGGGATCCGCGCTCGCCGCCGAGGCCGCCGCCCAGGCGCAGGCGGAAGCCCTTCAGGCGGCCATCGAGAACCCGCCCAGGCCTCCCCGCCTGCGCCCCCTGTCCGTCCCCGAGATGCCCTCGCCGCGCCCGACCCGCCGCGAAAAGGTCGCCGCCTGGCTCGCTGAACTCGATGAATCCCGCGCCGCCGCCGAGGCTGACGCCGAGGCCATCGCCGAGATAGAGGACAGCGCCCTCCCCGAAGACGCCGCCGACGGCGCAGACGCTCCCGAAAGCGCCCCTGTCGCGGAGGCTGACGCCGAGGCCATCGCCGAAGTAGAGGACAGCGCCCTCCCCGAAGACGCTGACGCAGACGTTCCCGAAAGCGCCCCCGCCGCCGAGGCTGATCCCGCTCCCGAGGCGGAAGCGGAAGCAGGGGACACGCCCGCAGACGAATCCGAGGAGAAATAATGGCCGAGCAGTACTATTACGGGACCGGACGCCGCAAGACGGCGATCGCACGCGTGCGCCTCTATCCCGGCGGCGGCGCCATCATCGTCAACGGCAAGCCCCTCGAGGACGTATTCGATCGCGATATGCACCGCGACGAAATCATGTTGCCCCTCAAGCGCGTCGGCGCTGAGGGCAAGTTCAGCGCCCAGGTCAAGTGCGAAGGCGGCGGCGTCTCAGGTTGGGCGGGCGCCATCCGTCTCGGCATCGCCCGCGCCCTCGTCGGAGCCGACCCCGCCCTGAAGACGCCCCTCAAGCGCGCCCCCAGCCTGCTCACCCGCGACGCCCGCGTGAAGGAGCGCAAGAAGCCCGGCCTCAAGCGCGCCCGCAAGGCCCCCCAGTACACCAAGCGCTAATCTGCGCGACCCGCACGCAACTGCGACTCGCAGTTGCTTCTGTCTCGGTTAGGCTAAGGTCGGGTAGCGCTGCGCCCCTGGTCTCATAAAGCACTCACTCAGATTCGCCCCAGCCCTCATGATGCTCTGGATATTCCCTCGCGGGAGCCGAAGACTTGTCATCAGCCTTCCACTGATGGATAATCGCATCAGCGAAAGGCTGAATCAGTTTGGAGGTTGAGTTCCGAACGAAAAAGCTCTGTAGGGCCTACGCCAAGAGCGCAGAGGCTGAGAAGCGATGGGGTCAGGCAATTGGGAGAAAGTACGTTCAGCGAATCAAGGTGATTGCCGCGTTCTCGACTGTGGCCGAGATTCGGCAGGCCCGGGCCTTGAGGTTCCATGCGCTTTCGGGCGATCTCAAGGGCAGATATGGTATCACACTTACTGCAACCTGGCGGTTGCTAGTCAGCCTTCCAGACGGAGAAGAGGGTCAACGCATACGAATTGAGGAGGTGCGTGACTACCATGGCCGCTGAGATGACCATGATCCCCGAGTCCGATTGCGCCATCCCGCCAGGAGAGTTCCTCGCAGAGGAGCTTGCGGCTCGCAGGATGACCCAGCTTGACCTGGCGCAGCGGATGGGGCGTCCCCCCCAGCTTATCAGTGGCATTGTTCAGGGTCGCAAGGCCATTACGGCTGACACGGCCTTGGAGCTTGCCGATGCGCTTGGCCTGCCTGCCCAGTTTTGGCAGCGCCTGGAGGAGGACTACCGCCTCGTTCTCGCCCGTGCCGCCAAGCAGGATGCTGTCGAAGGTGATAAGAAACGGCTTGGCGAGTTCCCAATCAAGCGGATGCAGGAACTCGGGTGGTTGCCGTCAGGTACCGGTCGCGACGAGCGTGTGTCCATGCTCCGTCGTTACTTTGGTGTCGCCAGCCTTGATCGGGCTCTCAGCACGTCTGCGCTCGCTGCGTTTCGGGCGACTGGTAGGCCGGCCAAGGAAAAGGGAGCGTTAGCCGCCTGGTTGCGCAAGGGGGAACTGCTCGCGGATGAACAGCCTGTTGCGAATGCCTTCATTGCCTCTCAATTTCGGGAGGCTTTGAAGCAGACCCGTCGTTTGACTACCTTGCATCCGCAGGAGGCTGTTCCTGAGGTACAGGAAATCTGGCGGGAAGCAGGCGTCCAGTTGCTCTTCGTCCCGGAGTTACCTGGAGTAGGCGTCAATGGCTGCACTCGCTGGATCTCATCTGAAAGCGCCCTTGTTCAGGTGAATCTGCGCTGGAAATGGGCGGACATTGTGTGGTTCACGCTCTTCCATGAGGCCTACCACGTCCTGCAGCATCGCCGGAAAAAAATCTATGCCCAAGGCTTCGATGATGAGGATGAAGAGGCGGCCGAAGCGGATGCCCGCGACCGTCTTATCGCTCCTGGTGCATGGGCGGAGTTTGTTGAGGGGGCATCGGCGTTCTCGCCAGCGGCGGTGAAAGCGTACGCAGAGCGTGAGGAGATATCCCCCGGCATCGTAGTTGGGAGACTTCAGCACGAGAAGTACATTCCCCACAACAGGCTGAACCACCTGCGCGCGCGGTGGCAATGGGACGCATAGCCCGAACGCTGCCGTCAGGCGTTATGCCAGCGCGGGCATATTGCGCCGCGCCCCCCATCCCGTAACATCCCCCCGTACGCAATCCATCCGCTCAGCGATGCAGGAGGGCGCCCATGGCTGACACGAACGGGAACGGAGCCGTCGAAACCGGCTACAACGGCAAAATGCTGATCGTCGACCTGACGAACGGCGAAATCACCACCGAGCGGCCCGATGAGTCGCTCTACCGTGAGTACCTCGGCGGCTACGGCGTCGGCGCGCGCATGCTCTGGGACCGCGTCCCCGCCGGCGTCGACCCCCTCGCGCCCGAGAACATGCTCGGCATGCTCCCCGGCCTCCTCACGGGCACGCCCCTCTTCGGCCAGCGCTGGCAGGTCGTCTGCAAGAGCCCCCTCACCGGCGGCTGGGGCGACGCCAACTGCGGCGGCGACTTCGGCGGCGTGCTCAAGCTTGCCGGCTGGGACGGCGTCGTCTTCTTCGGCAAGGCGGAGAAGCCCACCTACCTCCTCATCGAGGACGAGAACGTCGAACTCCGCGACGCAAGCGATCTCTGGGGAACCGGCGCCATCGAAAGCGAGATGGAACTCAAGGGCCGCCACGGCAAGCGCGCCAGCGTCGCCAACATCGGGCAGGCGGGCGAGACCCTCTCGCTCATCAGCGGCGTCTGCAACGATCACGGCCGTCTCGCCGCCCGCTCGGGCGTCGGCGCCGTCATGGGTTCGAAGAACCTGAAGGCCGTCGTCGCCGTCGCCGAGCGCAAGATCATCTCCCAGACGCCGGAGACCATCAAGATGCTCCGCGCCAACCTGGACGACATGATCAAGCCGCTCAAGGACTTCTTCGCGAACTTCGGCACCACCGGCATCACCGCTGGCAGCGCCCTCAACGGCGACTCCCCCGTCAAGAACTGGGGCGGCGTCGGCGTCGTTGACTTCCCCCAGGAAGTCGCCAGCCAGATCGACGGCGGAAGCGTGATCAACCCCAAGATGGACAAGACTTACGGCTGCTGGCACTGCCCTATCGCCTGCGGCGCCGAGTCCGTCGAATCCACCAACGAGAAGTACCCCTACCCCCACCACACCCACCGCCCCGAGTACGAAGCCATGGCTTCCTACGGGACGATGAACCTCATGAACGACCCCGACGCCCTCATCTACCTCAACCATCTCTGCAACGAGTACGGGTTCGATGTGATTAGCGCGGGCGTGACCGCTTCCTTCGCCATCGAGTGCTACGAAGCCGGCATCCTCACGAAGGAGGACACCGACGGCCTCGAGCTCACCTGGGGCAATGCCGAAGCGATCGTGGAGCTCACGAAGATGATGGGCGAGCGCCGCGGCATCGGCGATGTCCTCGCCGACGGCGTCAAGGTCGCGGCCGAGAGGATCGGCAATGGAGCCGAGGCCTTCGCCATGCACATCGGCGGGCAGGAGCTGCCCATGCACGACCCCAAACTCCAGCCGGAATTCCACACAACCTACAAGCTCGACCCCACCCCCGGCCGCCACACCCAGTACGAGGGCAACAAGCGCGTCGGGAGCATCCCCGCCGCTCCCCAGGACGCCCGCGACTACAACGATCGGGGTGAACACCACAAGGCGGCGAGCGAGTACATGCACGTCGTCAACGCCGGCGGCATGTGCCAGTTCATCATGATGACCGCCAACACCGCCAACATCCCTGACTGGTTCAACGCCGTCACCGGCTGGGACATGGACATCGACGAGGCCATGGCGGTCGGCGAGCGCATCGCCAACCTGCGCATGGCCTACGAGGTGCGCGAAGGCGGCAATCCCCGCCGCCGCCCCGTCCCCACCCGCGTCACCGGCGCCACCAACGAGGCCACGCACACGGGGCCGCTCGAGGGCGTCAAGCTCGACACCGAGCGCCTCGAACTCGATTTCCTCAACGCCTGCGACTGGGACACGGAGACCTGCGCCCCCTCCGCCGCCAAGCTGGAGTCGCTCGGCCTCCCGGAGGTAGCGGAAGCGCTTCACGCCTAGCCGCCGAACCGACGAGCGCGCTGAAGGGCGGCCCCTGGGGGCCGCCCTTTCGCTATGAGGGGACGCCAATGCCAGAGAAGATCTACGGGAGCAGGCGTGTCTCGCGCAGACGCTTCCTCGCCGCAGGCGCGGTGGGCCTTGCGGGCGTTACAGGTCTTGTGGCCGTCGGCTGCGGGGACGATGACGGCGATGCCTCCGAACCTCAAGTCACGACGACACGCACCCCCACCGCCACACCCGAGTCCGCCGAAACCCCAGCCAGCGAGCCCACGAAAGCGCCGTCCGCGCGACATTGGCAGGACGGGGGCAGGTACCGTCAGGATGTGGCGGGGGAGAGCTTCTATCAGCCCGCCCTGTGGACTGTCGCGAAGGAGAGCGGTCCCGTTGACGAGCGCCGTCAGCGAGCGACCGCAGAACTGCATCCGGAGCCAACGAACGAATACGACCCAAACGCAATCGCCGTGCATGTCGAGGGGCTCAAGGTCGGGTATCTGCCCCGCGAAGACGCCGTGTGGTGGGTCAGGGCGATCGGTCATGGGGATACTGTGCCCGCCCTCATCGTCGGCGGGTTCACGCAGCGAGACGGGCGCACTGCCTTCCTCGGAGTTCGCCTGGATCTCCCCCCTCGCCCTTAATGACGCCCACGGCGCACGCTTCAGGGCCGGGCCGCCCTTTCGCGTCCGCCGCGCTCGCCGCCGGTTCGCCGAACGTCGTACCCTTGGCGTCAGCATGAGCGCAGCGACCAGTACCGCCCCCTACCCCGCCGCCATCGCTGGCGATGGCCTCGAACTTCGCCCCTGGGATCAGGCGCTCGTCGTCCAGCTGGCGCAGTGGGGCGAACGCGGCTTCCCCTACCACGCCTTCGACCTCGGCCATCTGCGCGATCCTGTCCGCGCCCGCTCCGCACTCGCGCGCGCGAAGGAGGCCGGCCCCCACCGTCACTTCGTCGCCTGCGAGGGGGCTACCGCGGTCGGACGCGTCTCCGTCAACCTGCACGACCGCGCCGGGCTCTACCTGTGGTCGGTGCACGTCCCCCCTGAGCACGAGGGCCGCGGCGTCTGCCGCCGCATGCTCACCGCGCTCCTCGAATGGCTCACGGCGGAGTACCCCGGCCCCAACTTCGTGCTCACAACCAACACCTTCGCCGAACGCGCCCACCGCGCCTATCAGTCGCTCGGCTTCCAGGTCGCCGAGACCCGCTGGCACTTCGACCGCCCCCTCGCCGAGCGGCTTTGGCGCGCGACCCACGAGGAGCGCAAGGCCATCGAGGGACACCTGCGCTTCCAGAACGGCCGCTGGGAGGTGCGGACGCACCTCATGGTCCGTCCCCAGGGCTAGTCCCGCCCGGCTGGCTCAGGCGGCGCCAGCCCCAGCCTGCGATCGTGTTCGAGCCACGCCTGATCGGCCAGCGCCATCAGCCCCCCGTTCAGCAGGGAATGGCCGCCCGCGAGCGCCGGCGCCCGTGACGCCGCCAGCGCCGCCGTCAGGTCGCGGAGCCACGGGTCCGCCACCCGCTCCGCCGCGAGGAGGTCGCTCTGGAAGCGATCCTCGCGGCTCACGGTCGCTCCGCGATGCGCCAGCAGGACGCGCGTATCGAGCGCCACCCCGTCGCCCAGCGACGCCAGCTCCTCGATAAACCGCTCCATTCCCAGCTCCTCCAGCAGCCGCCCCACGAGTGAGCGAGGCGCGTATCCCGCGGGCGCGCTCGCCAGGCCGCGCTCCTCGCTGATGAGCCGAACGCGACACGCCGTCTCCCGTTCGAGGTGCGCCCACGTCGCGCTCCCGACCCGTCCCGCCGCCAGGATCTCGGCGTTCGGGTCACAGAGCAGGGGCATGAAGGCGCGGTACGGCGCCAGTGGCAGGGCGTCCGCCGGCGGCAGCGATTCCCGCAGCGATGGCGGAGTCGCCTCGCTCAGGGCAAGCGCCGTCAGCTCCGCCGGTGTATCCAGATCGAAGGCGGTCCGCAGGGAGCGCGGCAGGACGGTCACCTTGCATCCAGCCTCGTCCCGCAGCCGCCGCGCGAGCGCGTTGTCCCGCGCCAGCGGCCCCACCCGCGAGAACGCCTCCGCTGGCGCCCACGCGGTCAGATCGGATGAGTAGAAGTTGTTCGTGACGGCGATGTTTTCTCCCCCGTCAAGCGCCTCCCGCACCGCCCCGAAGTCCGCAGCGGTCAGCAGCGGCAGCGCTCCCGCTCCCATCAGCGCCAGCGCGTCCGCGTCCAGCTTCTCCGCCAGTCCCCGCACCCGCTCACGCAGCGAGAAGGCCGTCCCGGGCTCGTCGCGGTCAACGACGAAAGCGCCGTCGCCGTCCACGGCGGGGTCGTCGGTCGCCAGCAGGACCGCCCCGAATCCGCCCGCGCGCGCCGCCCGCGCCGTCACGCCCGCCGCCGCCAGCCGTGCGCGCGCGACCATCCGCTCCGCCGCGCCCGTTCCGGCGCCGCCGTGCAGCAGGATGAGCGCCGCTCCACGGCCCATCCCCGAAGGTCCGACGCTTGACAGGGAGAACATATGTACTATCCTTTCACCACGGCTTCACAGAAGCGCAGGCGGTGGGTGAACCTTGCGTCCCATTCGCCCGAAGCTTCACACGAATGGGATGTAGTCCGTTGAGCGCCTACCATGAGGCCACTATCGTCGACCGTAGCCTTCCTGCGGTCGACGCAGGGGTCACAGCCATGAAAGTCGTGTTTTTCGAAGACGTCGAGGGCGCCGCGCGTGTCGGCGATGTGAGGGTGGTCAAGAACGGCTATGCCCGAAACTACCTCCTCCCGCGGGGCCTCGCCGGTCCCGTCACCCCGCCCAACCTCCAGCGCGCCAGCTCCCTCGCCGAAAAGGAAGCGCGCCGCCAGGCCAGGCTCGATGGTGAAGCGCAGGTCCACAAGGAACGGCTCGATGGGTACACCGTCAGCTTCGAGGCGCGCGTCGGCGAGACCGGCCGCCTCTACGGCTCCGTCACCAGCCGCGACATCGCCCGGAAGCTGCAGGAGAACGCCGGCATCGAGGTTGACTCGCGCGTCATTCTGCTGGCCGAGCCCATCCGCGAATTGGGCTCGCAGATCGTAACCATCCGCTTCACTCGCAACGTCAGCTCCGAAATCACCGTCACCGTCGAGCCCGACGAAGACTCGAAGGAGATCGTCCAGCAGCTTCAGGCGCAGCAGGCCGAGGAGGCCGCCCGCGCCGCCGCCGAGGCTGAGGCTGCCGAGACCGAAGCCGCCGAGGCTGCCGAATCCGAATCCGTCGAAGCCGCCGAAGAAGAAGCGGAGTCGCCTGCGGAAGAGCCCGCGGACGGCTAGCGGGAAGGGGGCGGAAGCGCGGGGACGGGCAGGCGCCAGCGCCAACAGCTATCGCGCCGCGGCGCGTCCCCGCCGTTCCAGCCGGCATGACCACCCCCCCGTTTCTGGAGCGCCTCCCCCCGCACGACGTTGAAGCCGAAGAGGCCGTCGTTGCGGCCCTGCTCGTCGATCCCGAGGCCATCTCCAAAGTCTCGTCCGTCCTCAAGCCGCCGGACTTCTTCCGCGAGAAGAATGGCTGGATCTACGAGGCCGCCAGCGAACTCTGGGAGCGGGACGAGGCGATCAACCAGATCACCATCGCCCACGAACTCGACCGCCGCGAGCGCCTCGAGGAGATCGGCGGCCAGAGCTATCTCGGCGATATCATCCGCCAGCTCCCCACCAGCGTCGGCGTCGAGTTCTACGCCGGGATCGTCAAGCGCGACAGCACCTACCGCGGGCTCATCAACGCCGCCACTGGCATCCTCCAGCTCGCCTACGAGGCGCCCGCCGACATCGAGTCCGTCTTCTCCCGCTCCGAGGAGTTGCTCCAGCGTCTGCGCGGTG